>JADJMV010000025.1 GCA_016709445.1 Phycisphaerales bacterium | reverse complement strand
CCACTCCGCCGCCTGCACCAGCAACTCGAGCCCCCGGGGCAGGAGCCAGTCATCGGCATCCAGGAAATGGATGTACGCCCCATGGCGTACCGGAGCCCCAGATTCCGGGCGGCCGCAGCACCCTGATTGGACTGGCGGACCAGTCCGACGCGGGAATCCCGTCGGGCGATCTCGGCGACGATGGCGTGGCTCTCATCGGTGGAGCCGTCGTCGGCGACGACGATCTGCCAGTGGCTGATGGACTGGGCGAGGACGGAGCCCAGGGCGGCCGCGATGGTCCGCTGGTCGTTGTGCATCGGGATGATGACGGTGACCAGAGACACACGGAACCCCTTCTCACGCGCCGATCGGGCGAGGCCGCGGGCCCGTGGGCTCGCTCGCGATCGGCAGTTATTGCAGATCGGCAGATCCGATGGCCGAACTCTTCATTTCAGATGTGCGCTGCAACCCCGCCTCGCGAGGGGACGATTGCCGATGCGCTTGTCCTGGTGCTCAGCGCCGGGGTATCGCTGCGCAACTGGGAGGATGCGGGCATCCTCGGGCGCGAGGCCGCCCTCTCCCGGCGTCTGGGCTCGCGCTACGGGCGGTTGATCGTCGTCAGTGAGGGCGGGGCGGGTGACGCCGCGCTCGTGGGGCGGCTCGGCGGGCCGGACGCGTCCACGCCGGGTCTGGTGTGCAACGAGCAGGGCCAGGAACGGACAGCCTTCCTGGCCGGCCTCCCTGGGCGCGTGCGTGCGGAGTTGGGTGGTATCCGATCGGTTGTCGTCAAGACCAACCAGATGGATGCCGGCGACGGCGCGGTCGCGATCGCCCGCGGGCTTCGCGAGGCGGGGCTCCGAGTGGGGCTTGTGGCTCGCGGTGGATATCCCTGGTCGCGGTTCGTGGCGTGGGAGGCGGGCGCGGAGTCCGCCCGGGCGGCCGAAGTCGCGGCCGCTGAGTCGGAACTCTGCCGTGCGGCCGACATGGTGATTGGCACCACGGATCGGATGCTCGATGATCTCCGCTGGCGCTACGGGCTGTCGGCGGATCGCACGGCATTGGTCCCCAACTACGTGCCCGATGAGGCCCATTCAGATTCGGGAGTGCGGCGCGAGGCCGGGACAATCCTCTTCGCCGGGCGGCTCGTGCCGCAGAAGCGCGTTGATCTTTTGATCGAGGCGGCTGCCCTGCTCGCAGGGCTCGGGGCCGGACGTGCGAGATTGACAATCGTGGGCGCGGGGGAGTTGGAGCAGCCGCTCCGCGGGCTCGCGGGCGCCCGGGGCGTCGAGGTCGACTTCGTGCCGAGGCTGCCGCACACCCAACTGTTGGACCGGATGCGCCGCTGCGCGGTGTACGCCCAGGCTTCCAGCTACGAGGGCCACCCCAAGACCGTGCTCGAAGCGATGGCGTGCGGCGCGGCGGTGGTGGTCGCCGACGCACCGGGCCTCGCCGATGTCGTGGAAACGGGGAGTACGGGGCTCGTGGCCCGCGCGACACCTGCATCGCTCGCCAGAGCGATTGCCCGGGTGCTGCGGGACGCGGACCTCGCGGCGACGCTCGGGCGCGAGGGCGCCGCGGGGGCCGAAGCGCTCCGGCTCGATCGGGTCGCGGCACTCGAGGCCGGGGTCCACTCGCGAGCGATCGCCCGCGCGGGCGAGGGCGCGGCCGGTTCGCCGGGCGTGGTGCGTTGGGGACCGGAGTTGCTGGAGGCGGACGCTGATGCGGCCGCCGCGGCTTGGGCGCGGAGCCTGCACGGGTATTCGCGACGCCTGCCACCCGATCGGCGGGCGCGGTTCTGCGCCTCGGTGGAGACGCCGATCTACCACGTGGTCGATCGCGGGGCGATCGAGACGGCAGGCGGCGTCCACCCCAAGCACGAGCTGATGAAGTACCACGACTTCTTCGTCGAGCGTGTACGGCCGGGCGACCGGGTGCTCGATCTGGGCTGTGGGTATGCGGAGGTGGCCCGTTCGATCGCCCAACGGACTGGGGCGCACGTGACGGGTATGGAGTGGTCGGAGGCAAACCTGGCGCAAGCGCGGGCGATGGTCGAGCGGCAAGGGCTGGCCGATCGCGTCCGCATCGTCCAGGGGGACATCACACGCGACCGACCAGGCGCTCCGCCAGGCGCAGATGGCTCCGATCACTTCGACGTGGTGGTGCTGTCGAACGTGCTCGAGCACCTCCGGACCGGGCGGAGCTGCTGGCGAAGTACGTCCGGTGGTACCGGCCGCGGGCGATCCTGATCCGCGTGCCGGCGCTCGATCGCAACTGGCAGACGGCGTGGAAGCACTCGCTCGGCGTGGACTCCCGCTGCGACGACACGCACGAGACGGAGTACACGGAGGCGAGCCTCCGAGCGGAGCTTGCGGAGGCGGGGCTGGAGGTGCGGGAGCTGGTGGCGAGGTGGGGAGAGTATTGGGTGGTGGCGGAGGGGGAGAGACGGAGAGACGAAGAGACGAAGAGACGAAGTGGGGGGAATGGGAATGCCGCGGCATCGGTCGGCGATCGCCCGGCATCCCGCACTCCCCACTACTCCATTGAGGGTGAGTACACGGACCGCGAGTCGAAGGCGGTGTATATCGGGCGGAAGTATGCGTCGGTGCTGGGTGGCTCGGTGCTCGATGTCGGCTGCGGGGCAGGGCTGCTTCGCGGACACGTGCGGCGGCCCGAGCTCTACACCGGCGTGGACTTCGCGGGCTTGGCCGACGTGACGATCGATCTGGAACGCGGCGTGCTTCCCTTCGCCGACCGCTCGTTCGACACGGTGGTAGCGACCGACGTGCTCGAGCATCTCGAGGCGGCCCACGCGATGTTCGACGAGTGCTGCCGTGTTGCTCGGTCGCGCGTGATCATCTCGCTCCCGAACCCGGCCCGGAACTTCCTGACCGAGGTGTTCGCGGGCTCGGGCGGTCGGATGAAGTACTACGGCCTGCCTCCGGAGAACCCCGGCGACCGTCACCGCTGGTTTTTCGGCTTCGAGGAGGCGGAGGCATTCGTGCGGGCGGGGGCGGCGCGGAACGGGTTGGGAGTGGAGCAGCTCGACAGCTCGCACGATGGGTGCTGCTATTGGCTCAATGGGAAGGGCGAGGACGTGCTGGGATCGCCGAACTTCAAACGCGGGACGCTATGGGCGGTCCTGCGCCGCGACGGCAATTGAGCCCACCGTCGGCGGAGGCCCGGCCCGCCGCGAGGAGGTGTAGATGGAGACGGCGGTCCCCCTGCAGAGCCCGGCAGCCCCACCGCTTCGCGCCGGGCAGAGGGCGGAGGTGGTCTCATTCCCCAAGTCGGGTCGGACGTGGGTGGAGTTGATGGTGGCCAGCGTCCGCGCCACGGCCACCGGCGCCGACGTGCGATCGTTCCTCGCCGGCCCTGACAAGCCCGCGGCCGCGGGCCCGGGAGACCTGCGGATCGAGTTCTCGCATGGGCACGACAAGGACCGGGTCTCCCGCGGGCTCGGATTCTCTCGCGACATGTACCGAGCCCGCATGGTCTGCCTCCTCGTGCGCGATCCGCGCGATGTCGTGGTGTCCTCCTACTACTACGAGCGGTACCAACACGCCCGATTCTCCGGCTCGCTCGCCGAGTTTCTTCGCCATGATCCTGCGTCAACACCGCCCGGATCCAAGGCGGCGCGGTATGGACTCCTCCCGATTCTGCACTGGATGAACGCGTGGGCCGCCAACCGCGATACCCCCGCCGGATTCCACCTCGCGCGATACGAGGACTTCAAGCGCGACACATCGGGCGAGCTCGCGAGGCTCTGCGCGTTCCTGGGGTTGCCCGCGGAACCCGAGATCATCGCGGCCGCCGTCGAGTTCGGATCGTTCGACAGCATGCGCCGCATGGAGCTGTCGGGCGAGCTGGCCTGGCACGGTCTTCCTTCGGCAAAGGACCCGCGCGGGCTGAAGACGCGGCAGGGGCGTGCCGGCGCCTACCGGGACGCCATGACGCCCGACGACATCCGCTGGCTCGACGACGTGATCGCTTCGCGCCTCGACCCCTTCTTCGATTGCTATCGCGCTCCGCAGCGCTCGTGAGTGCCGGTCGCAAGCCATGTGCGGAATCCTTGCCCATCTCCGAAACAGGCCAGGGCCGCCAACGCCCGCCGAGGCCCTTCCGACCGGCTGGGAAGCAGCCATGGCCCACCTGCGCCGGCGGGGGCCGGACGGCGAGGGAACATCCGTCTGCCCCTCTGGTCACGCGGCACTCGGCCACACGCGCCTCGCCATCCTCGACCTGTCGCCGGCCGGCGCCCAACCGATGGCGTCGGAAGACGGGCAGGTTGTCGTGACCTACAACGGCGAGATCTACAACGCGCCGGATCTTCGGGAGCAGTTGGAGAGCCTCGGACACCGCTTTGTCTCGCGCAGCGATACGGAGGTGCTGCTCCACGGGTATCGGGCGTGGGGTGCGAGGGGCATGCTGGACCGGCTCCGCGGCATGTTCGCGCTGGTCCTGTGGGACGCGCCCGCCCGCCGGGCCGTCGCAGCCGTTGACCATGCCGGCATGAAGCCGCTGCTCTGGGCGAGCACGGCGGACGGCGTCTTCGTCGCTTCCGATCTCGACGCGCTGTGCGCCGTGCTTCCCGAACGGCCCGCGCTGGACCCGATCGGCCTCGGGCACGTGCTCTGCCTCGGGTACTGCCCCGCGCCATGGACGGTCCGCCGCGGTGTGCGGAAGCTCGGCCCCGGCGAGGGATGGACATGGTCTCCGGGCGGCGAGCCGCGCTCGTTCCGCCACTGGGCGCCGCCGCACGAGGCCGGGCCGGCATCGGAACCCTTCGATCCGCTCTGGGAGCAGATCGTGCGCGAGCACACGCTCGCCGACGTGCCCCTGGGGCTGCTCCTCTCGGGCGGGCTCGACTCCAGTGCGGTGGCGCTCGCGCTCGCGAGGCAGGGCGCGGCCGTCGACTGCACGACGATCGCGCTGCCCGGGGCCGCCGACGAGGCGCCTTCGGCTGGCGAGACGGCGGCTCTGCTGGGGCTGCGCCACCGGAGCGTCGCGCTCGAGGCGGGCGACGCGCCGGGCCTGCTGCGCGAGGCCGCGGGCGTCTTCGACGAACCGCAGGGGTTCGGCGCGTTGCTCACGATGACGCGGGTCGCGAGCGCGGCCCGCCGCGGCGGCAAGGCCGTCCTCGCCGGGGATGGCGGGGATGAGGCGTTCGCCGGCTACCTCTGGCACCGCGCCGAGCCGCGGGGGGTGTGGGGGGCGGGCATTGGTGCGGAGACGGAGCGCCTCGTCGCGTCGGCCGACGCGACGGGCGCGGTGCGGCAGCGGGCGATGCGCTCGCTCGCGGATCGCTCGTTCCTGCACGCGTACCTGCAGTCGGTGATGCCGCGGTTCCATCCCGCCGAGGCGGCCGCGATGCTGGCTCCGCTCGGGGGCGGGTACGACGAGACGGTCTACGCGGAGTGGCTCGCGCCGCACGATCGGGCGCGGGCGCCCTGGCCGCGCCGGGCGCAGCTGCTCGACCTGGCGGGGTTCTGCGCCGGCTCGATCCTTCCGAAGCTCGACCGGGCGACGATGGGGCACGGGCTGGAGTTGCGGGCGCCCTTCCTCGATCGCCGGGTGCTGGAGTGGGCTTTGGCTCGGCCTGTCGAGGCCGGCGAGACGGACGCGTCGACCGCCAAGCCGCCGGTGCGACGCTATCTCGCCGGGCGCGTGCCGGGCAGGGTGCTGACGCGCGACAAGCAGGGCTTCAGTCTGCGCCTGGGCCAGCCGGACCTCTTCAGCGGCATGCTGCCTTGGCTCGGTACGACGCGCCTCGTGCGCGACGGCGTGCTCGGGCCGGGTTGGGAGGGCTTCGTCGCGCCCGATGCGCCGAATCGGGAGGGGCGGGCGTTCGTGTTGTGCATGCTCGGGGCGTGGGCCGAGGAGCGGATCTGATGCGGGTGGCGGTGATCAGCGAGATCCGGCCGGGGAGCCCCAGGGCTCATGCGATCAATGTGGTGAAGACCGCGGGTGGCTTTGCGCGACTCGGGCACGAGACGCTGGTGCTGTGCCGCGCGCCGGGTCCGGATGCGCCGGACGCTGGCGATCTTTACGCCGAGCCCTCGCTCGCGTGGCGCTTCGCGCCCGAGCACGCGGGCGGGGCTCCGTCGCAAGCGTTCGCCGAGTGGTGCGCGGCCGAGGCCGGAGCATTCGGCGCCGAGGTGGTCTACGCCAGGCACTTTGAGGGCGCCCTGGCGTGCGTCGAAGCCGGATTTCGCACGGTGCTGGAGACGCATGCCTACGTGGGCGACGAGAGCCCGCTGCTACGCCGCGCGTGCAAGGCGACGTCGCGGAGCGAACGCCCGCTGCGGGCGATCGCGACGATCTCGCCGCGACTGGCGGCCTATTACCTGTCGATCGGGGCCGACGCCGACCGTCTGCACATCGTGCCCGATGGCGTGGACCTCGGGCTGTTCCTGCCGCCGGCGCGGCTCGAGGACCCGCCCTTCGCCCGCGCCGCGAACGAGCCGCACGCGGTGTATGCCGGACACCTCTACGAGTACAAGGGCATACCCACGATCCTCGGTGCGGCGGCCCTCCTTCCGCGGGTGGTGTTTCACCTGGTCGGCGGCCTGCCCGAGGACATCGAGCGGACGCGAGCGGCCAGCGCTTCGCTTGGGAACGTGCGACTGCACGGGTCATGCCCCCACGCCGCGGTGCCTCGCTGGCTGTGGCACGCCGACTGCCTGCTGCTCCCGCCGAGCGGCGAGCATCCTTCTGCGGCTTGGACGAGCCCGGTGAAGCTCGGCGAGTATTTGGCCGCGGGGCCGCCGGTGGTCGCGTCGGAGATCCCGGGGCTTCGGGACTGGGTGGACGCGCCGGCGGTGCGGTGGTTCCGGCCCGACGACGGCAACGAGCTGGCGGTCGCTATCGAGGCCTCGCTGGGCGAGACCGCCGAGCACGCCGCCCTCCGTCGCGGGCACGCCCGGGCACTGGCGGAACGGTTCGCGTACCCCGCCCGCGCCGCGGCGATGCTCAGGGCCGCGGGAGTCCGCACGCCGATCGCTGATGCGGGAGCGATTCACAGATAGGCGGCGAGGAGGCCATCGTCTCCGACGCTCTCCGCGGCCTTGCGGAGCGCGGAGCGTTCGCCAACCGTGCACTCCACGGGCCGAGCGGCATCGACAATCGAGACGATCTCGTCGAGCCACCCCGGCTCGCAGGGCTGGCCGAGCCAGGTGAGCAGCGACCGGAGATGGGCCGCCGGGTCGGCACAGAGGCTCTCATAGCGAAGGCAGTGGTAACGATCATCGAACCGGCGGCCCCAGCGACCGGCGTGCACCGTGAGGTGCACGATCGTGGCGAGCGCCTCGTCGAATCTCGCGACACCGTGAGAGCGCATATACGAACGCGCGGCCTCGACCGGGTGCCGCATGATCTGCAGCAACGCGATCTCGGGATGCTGCCCCATCAACGCCCCGGCTTCCTCAGGATGGGCGATGATCGCCTGCGTGTTCCCGCCGGCCTTCTTGTCACCGACGACGCGGATCGCGCCCTTCGCACACGCGGGGTGGTCTGCGAGGGGCGCCGTGCCGACCCAGCGGGGCTGGTAGCGATGGAGGGATTCCGCGAAGTGGGCGTCGTGCTCGAGTCCCGACCTGAACTGCGCCCACGCCCTCGCCCTGACCTGGCCGAGCAAGTCGTCGAAGCCCCCCCTGCCGCCGAGAAGCTGCGTGAGAAAGCGGGCCTCGTTGGCGATCAGGCAGTTGGGATGCAGGTTGAGCAGTTGGCCGAGCATGGTCGAGCCCGTGCGGGGGCTGCCGATGAAGAGCAGTACACGGGGCGGGGCGTCGGCAAGCGGGAGGTCGGCGGTGCCCATGTCGTTCCTCAGGCGATGCAGGGCCCGGTCGCCGTGGACGGGCTGGCTTTGGCGGCGGTCCGCGATTCGAGCAGCTGGGCGAACAGCTCGACATAGGCGAGCCCCATGTGCTCCATCGTGAAGCGGCTCCGTACCATCTCGACCGCCCGGCGCGAGAACTCGCGCTGGTGCTCGCGGAGCACGTGGAGGGGATAGATCGGGTTCTCCGGCATCATCGGAACGCCGGCGACAATCTCGTCGGTACGGACCAGCTCGGGCGTGCCGCCGGACTCGTGGTACCACACCGGCAGGCCGCAGGACATGGCCTCGAGCACGGTGTTGGGGCAATAGTCGCCACGGGAGGGGAAGAAGAGGACGTGGCAGGACCTCATGATCCGCGCGAGGCGATCGCGGTCGACGATGACACCGAGATGGGTGACATTGGGCAGGCCGGCGAGCAGGTGCCCGTGGGCCATGTCCAGGTCCTGGCGTCCGATCGTGTAGAATCGGATCTTGGGATTGTTGCGGAGCAACTCGGCGATCCGGACCAGGTCGGCGACGCCCTTGCGGATACCGTGAGTGAATGCGACATGCAGAATCCGCAGATCGCCCTCGAGCGCC
Organism: Phycisphaerales bacterium; assembly: GCA_016709445.1. Lineage (GTDB taxonomy): Bacteria > Planctomycetota > Phycisphaerae > Phycisphaerales > UBA1924 > PNC22. The sequence goes on along the minus strand of JADJMV010000025.1, from coordinate 125,427 downwards.
TCGCGCGGACCCTGCTCGCAGAACACGCCACGATCGACACCGTTGTAGATGATCGAGCCCCGCTGGGGGGTCTGACAGACGGGCGGCTCGAGGCCAAAGATGGTCTCACAGGGCCGGGTCGTGTGCTCGCGGACGTACCGGGACTGGAAGACCGTCCAGTGCGCCAGGGCATTGATGCAACGGTTCTGGTCGTCCCGCTCGTAGACCTTGACGAGGGCCTTGGCCCGCCCGTCGAGGCGGTGCACGATGACCACGCCGCGCCGGCGCATCTCCTCGACCACGTCCGGCGGGGGCGTCCACTGGACACACACCGCGACGTCCTCGCCCGTCCCGGGCCGGTCGGTGTGCTCGATCCCGGCTCGGTCGAGGTAGGTCAGCAGCGTCTTGGCGAAGGGAAACACGTGCGAGGCGTCGGTGTAGCCGGGCGACATGCCCACGTAGACCTTCATGCACGGGTCCCTCGGAATGCGACGCGCCCGCCCGCGATCCGCGCGCACGGCCGCCCTGGCGCCTGCTGGGGCTTATCGTCCGGGCTCGCCCCCCGGGTGCACATTCGGGTTCCGCCTCCGTCCTGGGCCGAACCCCAGCCCCTCGGTAGCATGAACAGGCCGCGGCCGGCGCCCGGCCAGGAAGGGAGGCCGCATGGCGACCACGCTGGAACTCGACCGTCTTGCCCTCAACGCCGCGCTGGAGCAGGCGGAGAAGTCCATGCGCGAGGGAGGGATCCCCATCGGGGCGTCGCTGCTCGATGCTTCGGGGCGTGTCGTCGCGGCCGGGCACAATATGCGGGTGCAGGCGGATGATCCGACCGCCCACGGCGAGATGTCCTGTATTCGGGCGGCCGGACGGCGGCGCGATTGGCACACGCTCACCATGGCCACCACGCTCTCTCCCTGCGCCATGTGCGCGGGGACGGCGGTGCTGCACCGAATCCCGCGGGTCGTGATCGGGGAGCATCGGACCTTCCGGGGGCGGGAGGACTGGCTGCGGGCCGAGGGCATCGAGGTGGTCGTGCTCGACGACCCGCGGTGCGCCGCCCTGATGGAGCGGTTCATCCGCGAGAATCCCGAACTCTGGAACGAGGACATCGGCGTCCCGCCCAGGCCCTAATCTCGAGCACGCCAAGGCGCGACTGGATGCGGAGGGAGCGGAGGAATCCCAGGGGTGATCGTGCGCACATCTTCCAGGCTCCGCTGGTTCCTCGCGCGCTCTCCACGCCCTCGCGCTCTCCTCACAATCCCCGCCCACCGGGCAACTCGATACTCGCGATCGTGACATCGTCGTCGAGGGCGTCGCCGGGGGCGAACTCGCGGACGGCGCGGAAGAGACCTTCGGCCTCTTCGCGGGAGGAGCCGCACGCCCGAAGGATCTGGACGATCCGATCGACGCCGAACTCCTCACCATCGCGTGATCGCTGCTCGTGAACGCCGTCGGAATGGAGAATGAGGCGGGAGCCCGGGGGGAGCGTGAGCTGCTCATCCTCGTAGGGACGCTCGGGATCGATGCCCAGCGGCAGCCCGCCACGGACCGGGAGCCGCTCCGGCTCGCCGGCGGGCCCCGAGCGGACCAGCCAGTGTCCGTGGCCGGCGTCGACAAATCGGATGCGCCCCGTGGCCGGGTCGAGGATGCCGACCCAGAGGGAGATAAACCGGCCCCCGGGCAGGAGGTGGGCGAGTTCGCCGCCGACCCGCCCCAGCGCGTCGGCGGGTCCCTCGCACTCGCGGAGGGCCGCGTTGAGCAACGCTTGGGTGGTTGCCATTAGAATGGCCGCGCCGACGCCCTTGCCCGCGACGTCGCCGAGGTAGACCCCGACGCGGGATCCGCTCAGCGGGAGCAGATTGAAGAGATCTCCGGCGACGAACCGTCCGGGGCGCATGCGGACGCTGTAGGCCACTCCGCGGCATACGCCGTCAGGCTGGGGCATGAGCAGCCGCTGGGCCTCGGCCGCGGCGCCGACATCGCGCATGATGTCGGCGTTCAGGCGTTCGAGCGCCGCCCGGCGTAGATTGGCGAGGGCGAGCCCGCCGATGCGGCAGAGGGCCTGACAAAACGCGGCCGCATCGGCGCGGACTTCGGTGCGCGTATCCGGCCTGGCCTCCCCGCCGGGCATGTCGGCGCGGCGGCGCCGGTCGTCGAGGTAGAGGAAGGCGTCGACGGCGGTGCCGATCATCAGCGGTGCGCAGACCGCCGCCTGGATGCCCAGGCGGGCGATGGACTCGCCATGGGTCATCGGCACATCGTGGCTCAGCCGGGCGATCTGGCCCGAGGAGGCCATCGTGATCAATGTGCGAGAGAAAGAGTCGGCGCGGACCTCGGCCTCGCCCCCCGAGGCGAGAACGGCCACCCCGTCGCCCGCCACGCGGAACAACGCGGCCCGCGGGAATCCCGTCCCCTCCCTCGCGGCGTCGACGACGGCGCGCGCCAGGGCACGCTCGCTGGTCGCGGCGTTGATGCTGGCGGCGCACTCGATGAGCAGATCGAGCCGCCGTCGGGCGATCGAGCGCAGCTCGCGCTCTGGGACCGACTCGACACGCTCCCCCGGGTCGAGGCGGTCCGGCCCCATCGCGATCGTGCGCATCGCCGCGGACGCAACGCCGACGTGGACGCGGAAGGTCCAGGGGCCGATCGCGACGAGATCGAGGTCGGAGAGCGGTGTTGGGGTATCCGGCGCGAGCAGCTGTGCGTTGAGCAGCACACCCGCACGGCTGGCCAGATCGGTGATGAACCAGGCTCCGGCCTGACTGACCAGGCGGGCGTGGCGACGCGAGACGGCCGGGTCGGCGAGCTGGACGTCGCTCGTCGCGCTCCGCCCCAGGACCACGTCGGCGCCGGGGTCGAACCTCAGCTCGGCGAGGGCCGGGCCGCGGAGCGGCACGAGCTTGAGGCGTTGACCCGGGGCGTCCATGGGTGCTTTATATCGTGGTCGCGCGGACCGGGGGCGCTAGGCGGCGTGGGCGCGACGCTCGGGCATCCGGGCAAGCGCCTCCGCCAGTTTGGCGTCGGTAAAGGGCTTGGGCAGGAAGCCGTCGAAGCCCTCGGCGACGGCCCGACCCTCCGCGCCGGGTGTGACGTCGCCCGAGAAGGCGACCACCCTTCGGGGAGGTGCGCTCTCCCGCAGGCGCCGGAGGAGGGCCGGGGCGTCCGCCACACTCAGATCGATCAGCACGGTGCCGATACCCGGATCCGCATCGATCGTGTGGAGCGCGGCCTCGGCCGTCCCCGCCGTCGCCACGGAGAGCCCCTGAGCTCGCAACGCCGAGAGCATGAACGAGAGCACCTCCGGGGCGTCGTCGACCACGAGCACCACGCCCCAGCCCCGGACCGATCGTGCCGTCGGCGCCGTGGCCTGCGCGGCAGGAACGCTCACCGTGAACACGCTCCCCGCGCCAAACTCCGAGGCCACCTCGATTGTCCCGCCCATCGCCTCGACCAGGTGTCGCGTGATCACCAGACCGACGCCGGCGCGGCCCGGCGTCGCCTCGGCGCGCGCGCCAGGATCGAAAAGTGTCGCGACACGCTCCGGGGTCATGCCGCAGCCCGTGTCGGCGATGCAGACCCGCAGAATGCCCGGAGCCGGGTCGTAGCCCGCGACCACACGGACGCCGCCGGCATCGGTGTGACGGAGCGCGTTGTCGATCAGGTTGGTGAGGATCTCGCGGCAGCGGGTGGGGTCGATCCGCAGCCTCGGCGGCGCCACCGTCTCCCAGGTGAGCGCGAGCGTGATCCCCGACGCGAGCGCCCGGTCGCGGAAAGCGCCGGCGATCTCTGCGAGCATCGCGTTGGGATCGATGTCCCGCTCCCCGAGGGGCACCGACGCCGACGCCGCCAGCTCGAGCAACTCGTTGGCGAGTGTGAGGATGTGCTGGGCGTTCGACCGAACCACCCGCAGATGGGAGGCCGCGTCGAACGGCATCGCCTGCGCGAGCAGCATGTCGATCGATCCCAGGATGTTCATGAGCGGCGAGCGGATGTTGTGGCTCGTGCGCCGGAGCTGGTCCACGATCGCGGCACTGCGGGCACGGACCTCGGCCCGCTGGCGTCGCACCACGAGCGCATCGGCGCGCAGGTCGGCCTCGCGGCGTGCCGTCTCCGCGGCGCGGCGCCTCGAGGTCGCAACCATGCCGATGGAGGCCGCCAGACCGCAGGCGGCCAGCCAGCCCGTGGCGCGGACGCCCCGCGGGAGCGATGCGAGCCACGCCATGCCCGCTTCCGGACGATGGAATCTCAGCAGGTGCGTCACCGCCTCCGTCAGGAGGATTCCCCCGACAAGGACGGCATAGGCCACGACTCTGGCCGGGCACAGGAACCGCCGCACGGATCTCTCCTCACACCCCCAGCGGGACACATTTCGACGAGGGAACATCGGCCCGGGCCGGAGCCGGGTGTAGGCAAATCCACTGACAAATAGAGGGAAACCCACTACGTTGTGCGGAGATCCAGAATGGTTATCGGATTACCTCACGCTGCTCCCCGCAGCGGAGCACCGCCTGGAGATACCGGATATCCGCACCGTTGGCGACGCCGTCGAGGTTGACATCGACCGGGAGCTGGTTGATCGCGTAGAGGTCGTCGATGTCGAAGGCCCCGTCGCCGGTGACATCCAGCGGGTGGGCGTCGTAGACCAAGACGACCCGCCCGAGCGCCGACTGGCCGCTGGAGTTGGTCACCCGGTAGGTCATCACATCGTGTCCGGACGCGCCGGCATCGGGTTTGATCAGGCGGTATGGCCCGGCAGGGCCCGGAACAATCGTGGCGTGCGCGGGGGGGTCGACGATCGCAAACGTTGGCGTGTCTGCGCCGTTGGCGTGGGTGTAGGGCAACTCCACGAGGGTTGTCGCGGCGCCGAGCCACGCCGACGAGGTGAAGACGCCCGGCGCCGCCGGCGCCGGCACGCCGTTGTCGTAGGCGACCGTAACCGCAACGGGGGCCGATCGGACCCGCATACCGTCGGCGAAGAGCGCTTCGGCCTGCACGTGGCTGACGCCGGCGCCGAGTTGGAGGCCACGGGTATGGAGGGTCGCATCGCAGCCCGCGGCGGCCGCCAACACGCGCCCGCCGCTCACGAGGCGGATCTCGACGGGGGAGCCGCCGATCCCGCCACCGAGTCCGGAGGCATCAAAGACGAAGTCGGTCGCGTGATCGCCGGCAATAGCGTGGGGGGTGAGCTCGGCCGAGCGCCCCTTGTTCCGAACCACGAGAGCCCCCTGCCAGACGCCCATGGAGCGGACACTGGAGGTGTCGTAGCCCACGACCCGCAGGTCGTGCCATCCGTCCCCGAGCGTCGCCGAATCGAACGTCAGCGGCATCTGGAAATCTGCGGCGACGCGGTGGTTGTCGACCAGGACCTCGTAGTCGAGCACGAAGTTGAAGGGCTTTTCGGTGCTCCCGACGGCGGTGAGAGCGACATTCCCCGATACGGGCCCGGGCGGAGGGTTGTCGACGGTCACGCCGACGGGGTAGTCAAAGAGCCGGCACAGCGGATCTCCATAGACGAGCCCCTGGAAGGGTGTGAAGCCGAGCGCGCGAAAGATCGACTCGCCCATGGACGCGCCCTGGTAGTAGTAGGCCATAGAGCGTGCATGGGTGAACTTTCCGGGGTAATTGCAGGGCTCCTCGACCGCACCCATGGAGGCCGTGGCCCCTTTGGTAATCCACTCGGAGATCTTTGTCTGGCTCGCCACGTCAAAGGTCGCGCCATAGCTCGTGAGATGATCGCAGTACGAGCCCGCCAGGAGTGTCATATTCGCGCCCTGGATATCGAGCGTCGCATACCCGGTCAGGATGCTGAGGATGTCGTGGTCGTTCCGGGGGAGTTGCCGCATCTCGTGACTGGCGCTCCCGCCGAGGCTGACGATCTCATTGACCACGGAGTCGAACGAGTTGTGGCGGGGTGAGGACCGGGCGTTGTCGTCGGTCTGACAGAAGTAGAACGTGCCCACGGGGCGTGTGTAGTCGGCCGCGACGGACCGGTCGACGTTGGCGAGGATCTCGGCCAGGGTGTTGCCCCGCTCCCCCGTATACCCGAGCATCGCACCCAGGTAGTAGCGATCGGCGGTGGGGTCGTTGCTCGGCGAGCCGTTCAACCATCGCGTCTGGGAATCGAACGGCTGCGGGTTGAAAACATTGCGCGCGTAGCGGTTCGGAAACGTCGATGCCACCCCGCCGAGCACATCATCGGAGATGAACGCGGTCGTGTACGCCCCACTGATCGAGAAACGGTTCACCGGCGAGCAGCCGTCGTTGACCAGGCCCGGGGCGTTGATGTAGAACGGGGACCCGGGCATGAGCAGGATGTAGTCGGCCTGGTCGGCGAGCCCACGCTGTTCGATCAGGGCCTGGAGAGCGGCAAGGTTAAACTGCACGAACGACTGATAGCTCGTCGCACCCGGTGAGAAGCAGAGGATGTTGGCATCCGGGAGATGCCGCGCCGCCTTGTAGTAGTTCGCGGCGTACATCGACTCGGGGTTCAATGGGTCGGCGATGATGATCACGTTCTCGCCCGAGCCACCGGCGATCGCCAGACCGGCCGAGAGCGCGACAACCGCCGCACCGAACACCGAACGCCGAGTTCCGAACACCATCGCCTCTCCTCCTTCACCCGGCCCAGTCTAGATCGGCCGCGCCCGGGGTCCAAGCCAGTGTTCGTCCGAGAACGGCCCGCGGATCGCGCGGCGCGGACTTTGTCCGCGTCACGATCGGCGGGTGGTCGGGTCTGGCCGGGGCGCGAGGCTATTGGCCAGGATCGGCCCGCCCCTCCGGGAGATCGTCCACGAAGCCCTCGTCCCAGCGATCCATGGATGCCCGGATGCGGTCGCGCCCGAACCAGATCACCAGGAACGCCGGCCACACGCACTTGAGCAGGAACATCACCACGACCAGCGGCAGCATGAGCTTCGCGAACATCGGGCCGCCGAGCGCAGCCACCAGCGACGGATCCTGCTTGATCGCCGCGAGTGCGCCTGTCACCACGAAGAGGCCAAAGGCCGCCCCGACGAAGCTCATCGCCAGGTCGAGCCACGCATAGAGCACGAGCGTCTTGGCCCCGGCTCGGGAACGCCTCAAGATCTGGATCGAGCCCACCAAGAGCAGCACCGCGATCAGGACAACGACCAGCTGAATCCCGTACTGCACGACCGGGAAGGGCATCGTGAGCTGCAGCCGCGTTTCGACCTGGGCCCGCGCCTCCTCCTGCTTGTCGGGCGGCAGGTTGTTGAGCGCGAAGGACTGCAACTTCTGCCCCGCCAGCCCGCACGCGAATCCCAGCGCGCAAAGCGAGGAGAACACGATCCCCAGGATCCCGACCGTGGTCGGCCACCGCTCCACAGCCCCGTCGACTTCGATCGTCCGCACGGGTTCGACGCCCGTCACTTGCTCGTCCTGCATCCCAAACCCTCCCGAGACAATCGTGATGGATCATTGGCGACGCGGACATCCGCGTTTCAGACGCCCAGAAAGCCCCTGACCATCGAGACGAAGACTTCCGGCCGCTCCGTCGGGGCGAGATGCCCCGCACCCGAGATCACCCGCAACTCCGCGGCACCGAGCAACCCAGCCATCCGCTCGTGGGTCTCGACGGGCGTGATCGCGTCGTGCTCGCCGACCACAACCAGGGCGCGTCCTCGCCACGCCCGAAGCGTGTCCGTCGAATCGGGCCGGCCGGCCATCGCCCGCAAGGCGGCCGCGATGCCCGCCGGACTCTGGCGGCCCATCACCCCCCGCCAGTGCGAGAGAAATGCCGGGGGCGCCGCGGGATCCGCCAGGAGCGGCGCGATCGACTCGACCACGATCGAGACCGGTTCGCCGGCGTCGAGCCGATCCGCCTGGGCCCGCCGATCCGCCGCGGCCTGGGCGGTGTCGGAAAACCTCCCGCGTGTCGCACAGACCGATCGATTCGGCGCGCCCGGGATGGCGGCGGAGGAATTCCATCACGACGTAGCCGCCGAAAGACAGACCGGCGAGCAAGGCTGCCCGCTCCACGCCCGCATCGTCCAGCATCGAGGCCAGGTCGTCGGCATAGGTCGCCATCGTGGTATCCCGCGATACCGGGGACCGCCCGAACCCCCGCAGATCCGGCGCCAGCACTCGGAAATCCCGCGACAGTCCCTCCGACGCCCCGTCCCACATCGTCCCATCCAGCGGGTACCCATGGACCAGCACAATCGTGCGGCCCGCGCCGGCACGGTGGATGTGCAACGCCCTCGGCATGCCGCATGGTACAGGCGTCTGCGCCCGCAGGGTCGCCCCGGCTTGATTTGATATTGCATGAATGTATAATCATGCATCATGCCCGGACGCTCCCGCCGCCAGCAGCTCATCATCGAGGTCCTCCAGCGCCAGCCCGTGGAGAGCCAGGAAGACCTGCGCCAGGCGCTCGCGGGGCGCGGCGTCGAGGTGACGCAGGCCACCCTTTCTCGGGACCTCCGCGAACTGGGCGCCGTCAAGACGCCGCGCGGGTACCAACTCCCCCAGACCACCGGCGCACGCATCGGCGATTCGACCCGATCGATCACCACGCTGGCCCGGGCGATGACCGGCTTTGTGACGGGCATCGAGATCGCCGGCAATCTGATCGTGCTGAAGACCGGCCCGGGCCACGCGCAGATCGTCGCGCTCGAACTCGACCGCTCCGGTGCGCCTGGCGTGGTGGGGTGCCTCGCGGGGGACGACACGATCTTCGTGGCAGCGACATCCGTCCACCGGGCCAAGGAACTCGCCCGCGAACTCGCCAACCTCGCCCAACTCGAGTTCGGGAACGGGGTGGCCCGATGATCCGCTGCGCCGTGGTCGGAGCGAGCGGCTACACGGGCGCAGAGCTCGCGGCCATCCTCCTGCGCCACCCGGAGACCGAGATCGTCGGCATGTACGGCTCGGCAAGGGAGGGCGCGGCACGCACCTTCAGCGAGCTGCACCCGCGCTTCCGCGGCGAGTGCGACCTGCCCATCCAGGCCGCCGAGGCGGGGACGATCCTCGGGGGGTCGCCCGATGCGGTCTTCCTGTGCACACCCCACGAGGCCAGCGCCGCACTCGCCTGCGACCTCATCGACGCCGCCCCCGGCGGGCCCCCCACCACTTTCGACCTGTCTGCCGCGTTCCGGCTCCCCGATCCCGCGGCCTACGAAAGCTACTACAAGTTCACCCATCCCCGCCCGGCGCTGCTGCGCTCGGCGGTGTACGGGCTGGTGGAATTGCACCGCGCCGATCTCCGCACGGCGGGGCTCGTCGCGGTGCCGGGGTGCTACCCGACGAGCGTGATCCTGCCGGTCGCTCCGCTCGCCGGGGCCGGGGCGATCTCCGCCGGAACACGCGTCGTCGCCGACTGCATCAGCGGCGTTTCGGGCGCGGGGCGGACGCCGAACGAGCGGAACGTCTTCTGCGAGGTCAGCGTGCAACCCTACGGCGTGTGGAATCACCGACACGGCCCCGAGATCACCGCCCACGCGGGCACGGAGGTCATCTTCACGCCCCACCTCGGCCCGTACGACCGCGGGATCGTCAGCACGCTGCACCTCGAGCTGGCCCCGGGCTGGACTGAAACGCGGACGCGCGAGGTACTCACCTCGACCTACGCCGACGCCCCGTTCGTCCGCCTGCTCCCCGCCGGTTCCTGGCCCAGCGTCAACGGCGTGCGGGGAACGAACTACTGCGATATCGCCCTCGCCGAGCGGGGCGGTCACCTGATCGTCGTCAGCGCGATCGACAACCTGATCAAGGGCGCCAGCGGCCAGGCCGTCCAATGCATGAACGTCCGCTTCGGGCTGCCCGAACAGACGGGTCTTGCGCCCGCGAGCGAGGTGCGGGCATGAGCGACGCGCCCATCGTCGTCAAGCTCGGCGGCCGCGCGCTCGACGAGGCCTCGTCTCGCCCCGCGCTGTGGGACGCCCTGGCAACACTCGCCAAGAGCGCCCCGGGGGGCCTCGTCCTCGTCCATGGCGGGGGCGGCGCCGTCGACGCCCACCTGGCGCGGCTCGGCCTGACGAGCGAACGCCGGGCCGGACTGCGTGTCACCCCCGAGTCCGAGATCGCCGAAGTGGTTGCGGTGCTGCGAGGCGTGGTCAACACGCAACTCGTCGGACTGCTCGAGGCCCGCGGGGCGCCCAGCGCCGGTCTCGGACTCTCCGATGGCGGGGCCTGCCGCTGCGAGAAGCACGCGCCCGACGGGATCGACCTGGGCCGGGTCGGTCGCGTGGCGCCCCGCGGCGGCGCCGACGGCGCGCTGTGGCGCACGCTCCTCGGGGCGGGCGTGACCCCGGTGCTCTCGAGCATCGGCCTCGACCACATGGGCCGACCCCTCAACGTCAACGCCGACGACGCAGCCCTTGGCGTCGCGCAGATCCTTTGCGCGGGAGCGCTCGTGCTCCTCACCGACGTCCCCGGCATCCTCGATGGCGACAAGCGGCTCATCGAGGAGATCGACACCGACGGGATCGAGTCGCTCATCGCCAGCGGCGTGATCTCGGGCGGCATGATCCCCAAGGCCCGCGCAGCCGCCGGCGCCGCCGAGGCCTCGGGCGTCCCCACGATCATCGCCTCCTGGGACGCACCCGAGCGTCTCGCGCCGCTGGCGAGCGGGGGCCGTGCGGGGACGCGCGTCGTCTCCCGACGACGAAGGCCGGTGGGCTCGGGCACATAGTCCGGCTCCGTGAACCTCCCCGCGCCCTCCGGGCCGGGCCTTCCTGTTTCTGCACGACTCACCCACCGCTTCACGAGGAACTCCGCACCATGCCCCATTCCGCCGCCATCGTCGAGAACAAGTCCGCGCCCGCACCTCGCCCGATGCTCTCGGGGAGGGACCTGCTCTCGATCAGCCAACTGAGCGTGCCCGAAGTCGGGGCAATCTTCGCAACCGCCGGCGCGATGAAGCAGGATCTCACCCCGTTCGCCGGCTCCCTCGCCGGACGATCGATCATCGGCCTGTTCGAGAAGCCCTCGCTGCGGACGCGCGTCACGTTCGAGGTCGGCCCGCAGAAGCTCGGCGCGTACGTGATGTACTACGACCACTCCAAGCAGCGGATCGGCGAGCGGGAGAGCCCGAAGGATTACGCCAAGAACCTGGAGCGATGGGTCGACTGCATCGTTGCCCGTGTCTACGAGCACCGTGTGCTCGCCGAGATGGCCGAGCACGCGTCGGTGCCCGTGATCAACGCGCTCTGCGATCTCGAGCATCCCTGCCAGGCCCTGGCCGATCTCTTCACGCTCCGCGAGCACCTGGGCTCGTTCGAGGGCGCGCGCCTGGCCTATATGGGCGACGGCAACAACGTGTGCCACTCGCTCATGCTGCTCTGCGCCAAGCTCGGCGTCGACTTCACCGCCATCACGCCCAAGGGCTTCGAGCCGCAGTTCTCCGTGGTGCGCGACGCCCTCTCCGACGCGAAGACCACCGGTGCGAGGATCACGCTCAGCCATTCGCCCGACGCCGCCGCGGGCCACCACGCGCTCTACACCGACTGCTGGGTGAGCATGGGGCAGGACCACCAGAAGGCCATCCGGGACGGGGTCTTCGAGCAGTACCAGGTCAACGAGGAACTGATGCAGAAGCTGGCGCCCACTGGCCAGTGGCCCCTGTTCATGCACTGCCTGCCCGCCCATCGTGGCGAGGAAGTCACCGACGATGTGATCGATTCGCCGCGCTCCATCGTCTTCGACCAGGCGGAGAACCGCATGTGGGTCCAGAACGCGCTGCTCTGGCACGTGCTGGCCCGGGCGTAGGGCGAGGGGGCCGGCGCAGGCTACTTGTCCTTCCCCCCTCCGAGCAGCCTGTCGAGGATGCCCTTGGCCCCGTCGTCGAGCAGCTTACCGGGGGCGATCAACTCGTTGAGCGCCTCCTTGCCCACCAGATCCGTCGCGACATCGTTCTTGGGGCTGGCGATCAGCCCGTGCGTGCGGATCGGCAGACGCGCCATCTGGCCGATGATCGGCAGCGGCAGGCTGGAGAGCGCCGGCACCGCCTCGGCGGCGAAGGCGCCCGCCGGGATAAAGGTCATGACCTCGAGCTCACCGGAGGGGAGCTGGTTCTTCGGATCGTTCGCCGCACCTTCCCGGATCTGGCGGGCCTTGGAACTCAGGTTGATGTAGCCCTGGGTCTCGAGCCTGAACTCGCCGAAGGGGAGCGCGAAGGTGTCGTAGCTGACCAGGCCGTTCGCCATCGTGACCTTCAGCGGCGGCAGGCGCCGACCGACCTCGCCGGCCGTCTTCTGCTGGGCGAAAGCGAGGACCTTCTGGAAGATATCACCCGTCGCGAACCGGGCCGTCCCGATGTCGAAGGTGAGCACACCGTTGAGCCGGTCCATGTTGCCGTCGAGCGGCACGGCGATCGGCGTCTCGAAGATGACCCGGGCCGGCTCGTCGGCGGCGGTCTTCTCGAGAGAACTCAGGACGGGCACGGCCTTCTGGACGACGCGCTTCGTGAATTCCTGTGTGATCTGGCTGATCTCGACCGAGCTGAGCTTGGGATCGAGGATGAAGAGCCCTTGGTCGACGCGCCCCGAGATGTCGGCCTTCGCCAGCGGCGTCACGGCCGTCGCGCGCAGCGTCCCCCCCTGCTTGGAGAAGCCCTTCGCGTCGATGCTGAAATCGACCGTCGGACCGAGAGCCGCGGTCAGGAGTCCATTCTGTCGCGCCAGGCCGTCGATCACGTCGGTCGGGAGCGGCGCGAGCCCGCCGGCGAGGTCGAGCCGGGCCCCGGCGAAAGCGGGATGGCCCGCCTCGTCGGTAAACGACGCCAGACGGCCTGTAATCTGGCTCTTCGAGGGTTTGGACTCCGGCTGGTCCGCGATCTTCATGCGCGGGAGGAGCAACGCGAAGCCGAGCTGGTCGGGCGTCGGCCCGCGGCCCACCCTGAACTCCAGATCGCCGAACCGCAGCGGCCGCCCGTCGCTGAGCTTCGCCGCCAAATCGGGCACCCTCGCCACGGCGTCCACCAGGAAGACCCCGGGCTTGAGCGGCCCGGCGCCCTCGGCCATGGCGATCGCCAAGCGGCTGACCCTGAGCTGCACAGGGGTCTGCTCCGTGAACGCGAGCGAGGGCTTCGTCCCATCCGACTCGCTGCCGGATGTGGCTCCGAGCATGTAGGTGTTGGCCCAGCGCGGCCCCATGGTCCACGTCGCGGTGAAGGCGTCTTTGATGAACGCCGCCTCCTTATTCACGGCGACAGCGATCGGGGTATCGGTCTTGAACCGCGGCCCCTGGATATTGACCGAGACCACCGGCGCCGAGGGGTCGCGTCGCAGGTACCGGTCGGGATCGGCATCGAGCGAAACGCTGAACCGGTCGCCCACGGAGCCCGCGACGAGGGACGGTTTCTTCAGCAGGGTGTCGATCCAGGCCGCCGAGATGTTGGTCAGAGCCAGACTCACGGGCATGGCCCCGGCGGGCTTGCCCGCCTTGAGCGACGCGGAAGCAGAGCCCGCGAGATCGGCGAGACCGGAGCCGTCCGCCGCCAGCAGCTTGCCCGCGAGCTTTGCCGTCGCGTTCCCCCCGGAAGCCCCGAGCGCGCTCCCCGGCACCGCGGCGTCGATCGTCAGGCCGCTGACCGTGAGCGGCGGGATGACCATCGCCTCGGCGCCCTCGGCAGCGGGGAGCGTGGTCGCCGCGAGCGGGAGGTCCACCGTCGCGCGAGCAGCGAGCGCGGTGACAATCGAAGCCGGGTCGGGCCGGAAACCGGCCAGGAGCGGGACCTCGAACTCGTCCTGCAGCGCAAAGCCGAGGCGGGCCGGCGTCGAAAGCGCCGGCAACACCGGGGCATCGGGGGCGAAGAGCGTCGCGAGGTGCGACGCGAGCCGCGGCGTCACCCCAACCCACCCCTCGGCCTTGAAGAGACGAACGTGGGTGGGGTCGAGCCGGCCGTGGATCGTGGTGTTGATGCCGGTCCCGCGGAGCTCGACGCCGAATCGCGTGTCGGTCGCGAGGTTCGGACTCGGCGAGGTCGTCGCGGTCAGGTCAAAGGTCTTGCCCAGGATGTCGCGCCACACGAGGGCCACATCGAGCGGCTTGTCGCCCACCATCGCCATGGACGGCGGCACGATGCGGGCGAGCGACGCGGGGACCCCGGTGAGCTTCAGGCTCGCCTCCGGCCTCACGGTGGAGGGCGAGAGCACGGAGAACGGATCGGCGGGGTCCTTGGGCTGGGCCAGGAAAAGACCCCCGAGCGTCGAGGTGAGCGCCAGCGCAAAGGGCTGATCGTCGTGCAGGAACTGACCTTCGACCGAAATCGTCGGTGCGGCGCCCGGCGCGGCCGACGCCGACGCGACGAGCCTGTCGATCACGATCCGCTGGGCCGGGAGCCGGGTCTTGTCCCCGGGCTCGCTCAGGTCAAGGCTCATCACGAAGTCGTTGAACGTCGCGGTCACGGCCGCACGCACGCGGTCCGGTCGGATCTTGAACCCTGGATCGATGGGCACGTCGATGTCGGCCAACGCAAGGCGGACGGTGCCGATGGTCTGGAATTCCGCGGGCCCGCGGCCGGCGAGGAAGCGGCCCACCGTCGCGCCGGCCCCGCGATCGATCAGCATCACCGTCTCCCGGCTCCGCACCCGGTCCGGGGCCAGCGTCAGGGGCGCGACGATGTCGATGGTTGACGCATGCAAGGTGAGATCGACGTTGGTGGAGCGCTCGCCCGCCCCCGGGTTCGAGGCCGCGAGGATCACGAGGTCGGCACGGTCACCCACCTCCTTCGCGAGCGTAAGACCGAGCGGCGCGATAACCGGCGCCACCAGCCGGTCCAGCGTCGCCATGCGGACGCCCTCTATCCGTGCCTCGCCGCGGACCGTCGGCAATTGGCCGGCCGGAGCGCCGACCGGGGAGAGGAGATCCGCGAAGGTCATATCGGCCCGGAACGAGGCCAGCGGCTGGCCGTCGACCCGCGCCGACGCGTCGCTCGTGAGATGGACGCCACCGGCGATGTCCGCCGCCTCGACCTTGAACGCGAGTCGGTCGAGCGCGAAGGCGACGGGCTGGTCCTGGCCCCGCACCTGCATCTGGCCGGCGGTCTCACCGACCGTCATTCCGAATGTGCCCCGCATCCCTCGCAGATCCGGGGTCCCGGAGAGCTTCGCCAAATCGACGGCGAAATCCTGCGCCTCTACCACAAGGTCGGCGCCGGTGTCCACACGCACTCCCTTGGACGCCAGGAAGCGATCGAGAATCGGCGCCAGCGACTTGAAGCTCGCCCGCACCCCACCCTCGCGCGAGCTGATCCGCTGGCCCTCAACCGCGACCTCGCCCGTGACCATTGCGCGATCGGCGCCGAGCGAGAGGCTCACGTCGTAGGCGCCGGCCGCATCCTTTCTGGTTGTGGCGTTGAGCGCAAGATCGATGGTCGGACCGACATCGCTCGGGAGGTTCAGCCGCTGGCCCTCGCCGAGTGTCGTGTTAATCGCCGAGAGCAAGGGCTGGAGGATCAGGGTGGAGAAGTTCTTGACGCGCAGGCCGCCGGCGATGGCGCCCGGCATGCCCTTGCGGACGGCGCCGCTCGCATCGAGCAGCGACGAGACGGCCAGATCGACGGAGAGATCACCCGCCGATTCGCCGCCGATTGTCGCATGAGTCCCGCCCTTGAGGGTCACCTCGCCGCCGAGGGAGGGGGCGTCCAGTCGGAGATCGAGAGGCTCGATGCGGAATGGGGAGCGCTCCGGCTGGCCCCCGACGGGGAGTTCCACTTGCCCGGCGATCTCGCTCGTCAGAACGCGGACCGCCACCGAGGCCGAGCGCAGGTCGGAGCCCAGCGGGAGCGTCATCGACTCGACGGACACGGTGCAATCCGGGAGCGCGCTGACGGAGACGCCGGGCTGCGCCGCCAGGGCATCGCGGATCTGCGGGAGGAGCGCAGCCAGTTCGGCGGTCCGCACCGTCACCCGCGTCTCCCCGGCCGTCGAAACGGTGTGGTCGGCGTACACCGCGCGGAGCACGGCCTCGAGCGCCGGCGCGAGCAGCCGCAGCGAGACATCGGCCGACGCGGCGTCCACCGTCAGACGGCCCGAGGAGTCTGTCAGGTCGGTCAGCTTGACGGCGAGATCGAGCGAGCCCGAGTCCTTGAGCGACGCGGCGTCGGGGCCGGTCGCGATGGGACCCTTGATCGTCAGGCTCGCCGGAGAGCCCACGGCGAAATCGAGCGAACCCCGGAGCGAGCCGAGGCGCACCGCGCCCAGTTCCCCGCCGGTCTGCGACGCGATGGACGCGTCGGTGTAGGTCACCTCGAGACCGTCGAGCACCACCGACGCGGAGAGCGAGCCCGGCAGCTGCACCGGCTCGCCCGGCCCGCCCGAAGGCGCCGGCGCGGCCTTGGGGAAGCGGCCCTCGATAGCGCGCTGCAGGTTGGTCTGCCCTTCGGCATCGCGGACGATCGAGGCCCGGCCGCTGATATAGACCATGCCGAGCTTGCGGGAGCCGAGCGCCAGCCCCACCAGGCCGCGGTCGGCACGGACGGCCACATCGGCGACGCGGGCCCCCTCGGGATCATCGAGCGTCAGCGAGGCCCGCTGTGCACCAAACCACGAGAGCCCGAGCGTGGTGATCTTCGCGTGGCCCTTGATCTGATCGTTGACCGCGCGCTCGACGATCGGCCGAGCGATCGGGGCGGCGATCGTCGGGCCCAGCGCGACGAGGAGGATGACGCCCGCGACGGCCGCCAGCAGCACCCACCGGAGCCGACGCCACAGACGGCCCTTTCGAGCCGTACGGAGAGCCGGGTTTGCTGTCTCGCCCGCCATCGGTCCCTCACTTCCCGGCCGCGGGCGCGAAATCGCCCGCGGACGCAAAGCCTATGCGTGACCGACCCGGTGGGTTCCCTCGCTCTAGGCCTGATCGGCCTTGGCGACCTGCCACTCTTCAAGATTGATGGGCGCCTGGCGACCGAAGATCGTGACGAGGACGGTGATCTCGCCCTTCTCGGGGTTGAGATCGTCGACGGTGCCCTCGTAGCCCTCGAACGGGCCCTCCATGATCTTGACGTGCTCGCCCTTCTCGAAGGAGAGCTTGACGACGGGCTCCTCCTCGGGCTTGCGGCTGTCGCGGAGCATCTTCTCGATCTCGTGGTCCTTCATCGGGGTCGGACGACCCGCCGTTCCGACGAAATCACCCACGCCGGTGGTTTCCTTGATCAGGAAGAAGACGTCCTGCGGGATGCGGCCGTCGTCCTCCAGCCGCATCTCGACGAAGACGTAGCCCGGGTAGAGCTTGGTCTCCGTGATGCGCTGCTTGCCGGCCTTGATGGTCTTCGTCTTTTCCGTCGGCACCAGGATGCGCCCGACGAGGTGCTCCATGTGCTCGATCTGCACCTTGCGGAGGAGCGTCTCGCGGACACTCGACTCCTTGTTCGAGGCCACGCGGAGGACGAACCAGTTCATCCCATCGCGGCGGATGGGCTCGTCCTGCGAGATCAGATCCGCCTTCTCGTTGGGCTTCCCGTCCAGCGGGTTCCCGGCGGTGGTGTTGTTCGCGTCAGCCATGTGTGGAGTCTCCGCCGGGCGCCGCAGCCCGGGTGAAAGTGGTCGAGCGGTCGTCCCCGGGCCGTTAGCGCTGGAGGACGTCGATCGAGACGAAGAACCACTGGAACGCCAGGTCCACCACGTACAGAATGGCCGCGATCATGACCGACGCGCCGATGACGACCCACGTCGATCCCAAGACCTCGCGCCTCGTGGACCAGTTGACCTTCTTCATCTCGCCGTCGGTCTGGATCAGGAACTCGCAGGTCGACGGCTTCGTCCCCACGAGCCAGAAAATCACGAGCGCGCCCCCGAGCATCACGACGCCCGCCAGGGCGCCCTGGACGTAGAGCGGGTCGACGATCGGGATCGGACGCACGGCCGCCTGACCGACATCGGCCGTAAAGTTGTCGGCCCGCACGAGGTCCATGTCGCTCGGCACCTTGCCGTCACCCAGCGCCGGCTTCACCAGCCTGGTCTGCGCCCCGAACTGGCTCGCGGCGTACGTCCCGACCTCCATCGTGCCGAGCTCGATCTCCTCGGCCTTCTCGTCCTCGGACCGCTGGAAGATCTTCGCAGTCTGGCCGGGCGTCAGCGCCCCGCTCGCGTTCGTCAGGCTCACGTCCCACGCGGAATTCGGCAGGTTGAGCGCCCCGGTCTCACCCCACATCCACGCCGCCGTCGCCAGCGCCAGCAGGCCCGCGCCCACCGCTGTCAGCACGCGGACCCAGTATCCCTGCCCCGCCTTGTAGATACCAAGCGCCATGCGATCCTCGAATCTTGTCTCGGGTCGGTGCCCCGGCCCGCACTCGATCTCACCCGCGGCCGTCGGCCGCCGAAACACGCCGGAAGGGAATCGAACCCCTAACCTGCGGATTTGGAATCCGCTGCTCTACCTAGTTGAGCTACCGGCGTTTCAAACCCAAGGGTCCAGTCGGCCCAGAGGCCAAAGGGATCCCCGGCGTCGATCCATACGTTTGGCCATCCGGCGTTCCCGCCGTTTGGCCCCATCCCTACTTCCGCTTGATCTTGTGCATCGTGTGCCGCCGCAGGCGGGGGCAGTACTTCTTGAGCCCGCCCTTGATCTTCTCCGCGATACCGCCCTTGACGTTGATCTCGGTCCGGTAGTTCAGGTCACCGCACTCGGTGCACTGGAGCCAGACATACTCACGGGCCTGTGCCTTTTTCTTCGCCATGATCAGCGTCCTGTTTCGCGCCCTTGGAGCGGGCGATGCGTGCTTCTCGAAAAGACGGCCCGATGGGTGCTCCCCACCGGGCCGGTGCAATCGTCTGCGTGGGCTCCGGGCACAGCCCGGGGCCCCCGACCCTACCCCAGGGACGCCGCCGGAGCGGCGTCGATCAGGCGAGGATCTCGGTCACGGTGCCCGAGCCGATGGTGCGACCGCCCTCGCGAACCGCGAAGCGGAGGCCGGTCTCCATGGCGACGGGCTTGTCGGCGAGATTGACCTCCATGGTCACGTTATCGCCGGGCATGCACATCTCGACCACCTTGCCGCCCTCGCCGGTCAGCTGCAGGACCTGGCCGGTCACGTCGGTGGTGCGGAAGTAGAACTGGGGCTTGTAACCGGCGAAGAACGGCGTGTGACGGCCACCCTCCTCCTTGGTCAGCACGTAGACCTGGCCCTTGAACTTCGAGTGGGGCTTGATCGAGCCCGGCTTGCAGACGACCTGCCCGCGCTCGATCTGGTTCTTTTCAACACCACGGAGCAGCACGCCGACGTTGTCGCCGGCCTGGCCCTGGTCCAGGGTCTTGTTGAACATCTCGACGCCGGTCACCGTCGTCAGCTTGTTCTCATCGGCCAGACCGACGATCTCGGCCGCGTCGCCGACCTTCATGACGCCGCGCTCGATACGCCCGGTCGCCACCGTGCCGCGCCCCTTGATGCTGAAGACGTCCTCGACGGACATCAGGAAGGGCTTGTCCACCTCGCGGGGCGGCTCGGGGATGTAGCTGTCCAACGCATCGAACAGCTCGTCGATGGGCTTGCAGATCGCGTCGTCCTTGGGGTTCTCCAGCGCCGCCTTGGACTGCCCCTTGATGATGGGGGTGTCGTCGCCGGGGAAGCTGTACTTGTTCAGGAGGTCGCGGACCTCCATCTCGACCAGGTCGAGCAGCTCGGGATCGTCCACGAGGTCCACCTTGTTCAGGAAGACCACGATGTGCGGCACGCCGACCTGACGGGCGAGCAGCACGTGCTCGCGGGTCTGGGGCATCGGCCCCGAGTCCGCCGCGACCACCAGGATCGCCCCGTCCATCTGGGCGGCGCCGGTGATCATGTTCTTGATGAAGTCGGCGTGGCCCGGGCAGTCCACGTGCGCGTAGTGCCGGCCATCCGTCTCGTACTCGACATGCGACGAATGGATCGTCACCGTCTTGTTGGCGTCACGCACCGTGCCGCCCTTGGTGATTTCCGCGTAGCTCTTCATCTCGCCGCGGCCCTTCGCCGCCGCACGAGCCACGAGCGCCGCCGTCAAGGTCGACTTGCCGTGGTCGATATGACCGATCGTCCCGACGTTGACGTGCGGCTTGGTTCTCTCGAAAACGCCCTTCGCCATGGCAAGTAACCTCCAACCTAGTCATCGGTTGCCGAAAGGTTCGCTCGGCCCCGTTCGGGCCGATGCGGCCCAGTTCTACAAATCCATCGTGCCCACTCGGCACCGATCGCGACGACGCGAGCAGGCCGACGTCCCGATTGGCCCCGGCCACACGCCGGAACCAACCAGCCAAACTCTATCCCACCGCCGCCCCGTCATCCTGGATTCGGATGCGAGACACCGGCCACCATACGCCCAGCCGCTCGCGCGGACGGAACGCCCCAAGAGCCGCTAGTGGGACTTGAACCCACGACCTCACCCTTACCAAGGGTGCGCTCTACCACTGAGCTACAGCGGCAACGCCCTCCCGTGATGGGCGAGCAACGATAGTACCCCGGGCCCATGGCCGGTCAAACCGCCCCGAGGGCCCCTTTCGGGCAACCCCGCCGTACCCTTCCCCATACCTCTTCCACGGAGGCCTCCATGCGCCGCAAACCCGCCTGCACCTGCTTCTTGGCTCTCTTTCCCATCCTCGCCGGCACCGCCCTCGGCCAATCCAAGGCCGCGCCTTCCACCAAACCTCCGTCCACGAGCCGGGAACAACCCCAGCACGACGCCCCCGAACCCCTCCCACCCACCTGGATCTGGCTCGAGACCGCCCCAATCACCCCCTACTCCATCCTCGAGCCACCACCCTCCCCCGGCCAGGCCGCCTTCGACGCATTGATTATGGATATCAATGTCTCAAAACCGGACGGCCTCGCCCGCGCCGATCTCGCCGCCCGGCTCGGCGCCCAACTGGCCGCCCTCGAGCCCGCCCCGAGGAAGGCGATCACCGCCCTCTTCAAGGCCCACGAGGACCTCGCCGCCGAGGTCGTCTTCCTGCTCGGCGACCGGGACGACATCCCGGCCGCCTACGGAGTACTCCAACGCCTCATCGATGCCCACGGCGAGCGCGTCGCCGAGCTCGCCCCCCTCGCCGCCGCCATCGCCGCGGTGTACGACCGCCCCGGCGATCGTCGCATCAATGAGAACACCGTCTCCCCGATCGACCCGGTCGAGCTGTTCGGGTACTACGCCGGGAACGAGCGCGCCATGCAGATCTCGCTCCGGGAAACCCCCGCCCCGCTGCTCACCTACCTGGCCAGCGCCACCGGCTCGGTCGCCGAACTGGACTGGGCGAGGCAGCGGTACGCCCGCGACAAGAACATCGGCAACCGATACAAGGAGATCAGCTACGACACTCGGGCGTTCCGCGAGACCGACGCCCAGAAGCGGGTCACGGCCTCCGGCGCATACACACTCGAATCGATCCGCCAGAATGGGGGCGTCTGCGCCGATCAGGCCTATTTCGCCGAAACGGTGGGCAAGGCCGTCGGCGTCCCCGCCTGCTACGTGCGGGGAAGGTCCGGCGATGCCTCCCACGCCTGGGTCGGCTTTGTCGAGCAGTCGGGCCGACGCGCCCTGCGCTGGAACTTCTCCGCCGGCCGGTACAAGGAATTCGAGGACACCCAGGGCAAGGTCGTGGACCCGCAAACCGGTGATTCCGTCCCCGACGCATACCTGAGCATCGAGGCCTACTCGGCGTCCCTCACCCCCGAGCAACGCCGCGAGTCGATCGCCCTCGCCGACGCCGCACGCCGCGCCGCCTCGCTCGCGTGGGCCCGCGGCGGCGACGGATCAGTCACGCCCGACCTCACCGCGCGACAACTCAACCTCCTCGAGGCCGCGCTGCGCCGCGATGCAGGCAATCTGGACGGCTGGATCCTCGCCCGAAACATCGTCGCCAGCCCCACCGCGACCCTCGAACAAAAGGAACGGTGGACCCAGGCAGTCGATCGCCTCGCGGGCAACAGCAGCCCCGACTTCGCCATGGAGATCCTCACCCCCGTCTTCGCCGCCGTCGCCGACCCCGCCGCACGGGCCCACCTCTGGGACTGGGCCGCGGGGCGCTTCGCCTCCCGCCCCGATCTCGCGGCCCGGGCCCGGCTCGAGCAGGTACGAACCCTGGTTGAGCAGGGCCGCAAACCCGAGGCCGTGGGCGCAGCCAAGGCGGTCTTCGACGCATTCCCGGAGGTCGGCCCGCCGGCGATCGAATCGCTGGATCTCGCCGCCCGGCTTCTGAGCGATGAGGGCCGGGGCCAGGAAGTCGTCAAGCTCTACGAGCAGGCCTTCCGCCGTCTCCGGCAACCCCAACGCATGGCGAAGATTTTCCTCGTCCAGACCAGCTGGTATCAGGTCGGATCCCGGTACGCCGCGGCCCTGGAGGCGAGCGGGGACAACCGGACCGCTTCGGACGTTCGAAGGCGGCTCGATCGATAGCAACTTCGTCCGATAACGACTTGACGGATTCGCGGGCCTCGTTCGCGCCAGACGTACCACAAACCTCTCCGTCTACGCACTTTTCCGTACACTTTCCGAGTCAACTCAAGTACCATCGGGGCCTCGGGCTTCCGGTGTGGGGGCCTATGGAGCGAGTGCAGAGCGCGGAGAGATGAGCATGAAGACTCTTGTTGCCCTTGTGGCGGTGGCTGGCTTGGCCGGCGCCGCTGCAGCCGATGTGATCGACCAGAACCAGCCCCAAAACGACGCGTACATGGCGTCGTTCGGCCAGGGCGACCTCGCCCAGTCCTTCCAGACCCAGAGCGCCAGCAACGTCAGCGGCGCCGATATCCAACTCATGGACTTCGGCGGTGGGTCCTCGGAAACCATTACGATCAGCCTGTTCGACAACCTGCCCAATCAGGGCGGCAACCTGATGGCCCAGGGCTCCGCCGTCGGCACCGAGGGGCAGTGGGTCGATGTGTTCTGGTCCCCCCAGCCAATCGCCCAGAATGTCACCTACTACCTGGTCTTCACCAGCGCGCAGAACACCGAGGGCATCTACGGCTCGACGGTCAACCCCTACGCCTTCGGCCAGACCTGTGCCAACTCCGGCTTCGGCTCTTTCCCCGACTTCGACTACACCTTCCGCACCTACACCGCGGTCCCCACGCCGGGCGCCCTCGCGGCTCTCGGCCTCGGCGGCCTCGTCGCCACCCGCCGTCGTCGCTAATCGCACGACATTCTGATGCAGAGCAACGCTCGGCGGCCGAAGGGCCGCCGGGCTGCTTTTTTGCCCCCCGCCCCCATCCAACTCCCAGTTCTGGCCGAACCTCAGGCCGCGGGGCTTGGAGCCGTGCTCTGTCGCCGATAGCTTGAGTTCGGGGTCCCGAAGTGAGCAGCCCCCCAGAAGCGAGAGATCACCCAATGCGTCGCGCAGCCTGTGCCCTTGCGGTCGTCGCCGGTATCGCCACCACCGCCTCGGCGACATGGTCCATCGTCATCATCGACACCCGCACCGGCGAGATCGCGGTCGGATCGGCCACGTGCCTCACCGGCTTTGATCTTCGAGCCAATACGCCCGTGCTCATCCCGGGCGTCGGGGCCGCCACGGCCCAGAGCTCGGTCGACCAGAACGGCTTCAACCGCGTGTTCATGCGCGACCGCCTCCTCGAGGGCGTCGATCCGCAGGAGATCCTTGCGCTGCTCGAGGCCTTCGACGTCTCGCACCAGTCCCGTCAGTACGGCATCGCCGATGCGATGGGGGGGGTCGCCACCTTTACCGGCACTCGCGACGGCCAGTGGGCCGGCGGTGCGACCGGACGCGTCGGCGACGTCGTCTACGCCGTGCAGGGCAATGTCCTCACCGGCAATCCCGTCGTCGCCGAGACCGAGCAGGTCATCGTCTCCTCACTCGCCAGCGGGCTCGACCTGGCCGAGACCATGATGCTCGCCATGGAGGAGGCCCGATCCTTCGGCGGCGATGGACGCTGCTCCTGCAACAACAATAACCCGGACAGCTGCGGCTCCCCCCCCGAGGGCTGGGATCCCGAGACCGGCAAGAGCGCTCACATCTCCTACATGCTCATCGCCCGGGCCGGTGATGGATTCGGATGCAATTCGGTCTATCGGGTCGGGCGCTCCACATACGGCCTTGCCACCGGCGACTTCAACGAGGACGGCCGGCTCGACCTCGCGGCCGCGAGCCGCAACGACTCCCTGATCGGCGTCATGCTCGGCACCCAGCTCATGGATCACTACGTCACCTTCGCGCCCTCCCTGCCGGCAACGGCGGCGGGACTTGTCAGCGGCCTGGCCACCGCGGATTTCGATCGTGACGGCCATCTCGATCTGCTCTATGGCGATCCGACGAACGGCCGCGCGGGCCTGCTCTACGGCCTCGGTGACGGATCCTTCAGCTTCCCATCGCTCATCGTCGTCGAGCCCGGCGCGACCTGGGTGAGCACCGGCGACTTCAACGGCGACTCCTGGCCCGACGCCGCGATCAGCAACGCCACAGCGGGCACCGTCACGATCCTCCTGAACAACGGCGCGGGCGCGATCGCCCCAGCCCAGTCGATCGCGGTGGGCGCCAACCCCGGCCCCGTGATCAGCGCCCGGATCGATGCCGACGGCGCCCCCGACCTGGCGTGCACGCTCCAAGACGACAACCTCCTCGCCATCCTCGCCAACAACGGCGCCGGCGGCTTCACTCTGGACCGAACGCTTGGCACCGACGCCCGGCCCGTGGGCGTCGCGGCCGGTGACTTCGACGGCGACGGACGCACCGACCTCGCCACGGCCAACCGCGACGGGCGATCGATCAGCGTGTTCCGCCAAACGGCCCAAGGCGTGTTCGGTTCGGCGCTGCTCGGAACCGGCCTGCAGTACACCGCGATAGAGTCGGCGGATATCGACGGCGACGGCCTCGACGACCTCGCCCTCTCCAACGACATCAACGCCGGCCTGACTCTCATGCTCGGCCGGCCCGGCGCCGACCCCCTGCTCGACCGGATCTACGCGCTCGCCGGCGGGGCGAACGACCTGGCGATCGGCGACTTTACCGGGGACGGCCGGCCGGACCTCGCCAGCAACATGCGGCAGATCAACGGGATCATGGGCGTCGCCGGCATCGATCCGGGCGACGGGGAGGGCTACTTCAACAACGGGGTCGGGTGCGCCACCGCGCGGTACTACATGGAGTTCAACGTCGCGAACCAATCCAAGGACGATCCCGATCCGGTCGCGCAGCTGCACGACCTGTACGACGCGTGGCGCGTCTCACTGATCGGGGTCGCCGACGCCGTGCGATCCACCGCCGATCTCGGGACCGACAGGCTCCCCGTCGGCGCCGAGACCACGCTCCGCATCGAGCCTCTCGATTGGCGATCGGAGCCGGTCGGGCCGGGCCTCGCCGTCGGCGCTCGACACGCCGCGGGCTCGGCCGGGCTCACGACCCTCGGCGACGCGACCGATCACGGCGACGGCACCTACACAATCGTCGTGAGCGCCGCCGCGCTCGGCGACGACGCACGGGGTACCGACCGGCTCGAGGTCACGATCGCCCAGGCCGGCGAGACCGTCGCGCTCATGCCCGTGCGCACCCTGACGATCACCGGGCCGGTCGCCGACTGGAACGACGACGGTGTGGTCGACTCACGCGATCTGACGGCCTTCCTCTCCGACTGGAGCGCCCATGACCCCGGCGCCGACATCACCGGCGACGGCGCCGTCGACTCGCGCGATGTGGTCGAGTTTCTCCGCAATTGGGCCGGGCAGTAGGATTTCACGAGGGTGTTGTCAGGGTGTGCAGCCCCGCGCCGTGCCGCCGGAAGCCGCGCTTTCGCGCCATCGCCGATTCGATGGATCCGGAGCCGGCGCTTGGGCTTCCGAGCGGTTTCGTGTACGCTCAGGCCTGAAGGGTCCCCAGGTACAGGAGGAAGAAGATGCGCACACGACTCCTCGGAGCAGTCGCGATGTTCGGGCTCACGGCGTTGCCCGTCCTCGCGCAGGTACAGCAGGTCGACCAGGGCACGCGCCAGAGCGTGGCGTCCAAGCTCGAGCTCCTGGACTTCACGGTCCAGCGGTTGACCGTCCCCGCCGATAACGTGGCGTTCGGCACCGATCTGGTGCTCGACGGCCTCACCTACGACGTGTGGGTCGAGCCGGCCTCGTTCCGCACCGCGGACGCGACCGCCACGATCGGGCTCGACGGGGGCGTGACCGCACCCATCCCCCTGCCCCAGCCGCTCACCGTCCGAGGATTCGTCAAGGGTGTCGAGGGCGCCAGGGCAGCGGGCTCGCGCCTCGGCGGCGGGCTCCACCTGACCGTCGTGCTCCCCGGGGTCGAGGAGCCGGTCATCTGGACCATCCAACCGCTCTACGACGTCCTCCCGGGCGCCGACCCCTCCCTGGTCGTGGTGTCGCGGGACGACGACGCGGCCCCGAACGGCCCGTGGCGCTGCGGCGTCGACGACGCGGCCCAGGGCGCCATCGAAGCCGCCGAGCCCGCCGGAAGCGGCGGCGGAACGCGCGCCTTCGAGGTCTGCGAGCTCGCGTGCGAGGCCGACTACGAGTTCTACTCGGTCTATAACGGCTCGAGCGAAGCCAACACCATCGCCGACATCGACCTGGTCATCGCCCGCGTCTCCGCCGTCTACGAGGGACAGTGCAATGTCACCTTCCAGATCCCCCACTACAACATCTGGACCACCTCCAGCGACCCGTACACCTCCACCGACCCCGGCACGCGCCTGAGCCAGTTCCGCTCCTGGTGGAACGCCAACAAGGGCGGCGTGCACCGCGACCTCGCCCACATGTTCACCGGCGTCAACCTCGACGGCTCGGTGATCGGCATTGCCTACCTCTCAGCCGTCTGCACCAACAACGGCTACGGGTGCGTGCAGTCCCGCTACACAAGCGGCCAGAATGCCCGCGGCGGCCTCTCCGCCCACGAGATCGGCCACAACTTCAGCGCCCAGCACTGCGACGGCAACGGCGATTGCCACATCATGTGCTCCGGGCTCGGCGGGTGCGACGGGCTCGGGAACCCCGCCCGCTTCGGCGCCGCCTCGGCCACGAAGATCACCAACTACGCCGCCGCCCGCCCGTGCCTCGATCAGAGCGGCATCTCCTTCCCCTTCTTCGAGGATTGGGCCAGCACAACCATCAACACCGACATCTGGGTGAGCAATTCCGGCGGTGTCGTGAACTCCAACGCCGACGGCGAGCCGAGCGAGCCCTACTCGCTCAATCTCGACGGGACCGACTCGATCACGACCGGATCGATCGATCTCACCGGTGTCTTCGAGGTGCCCTACTTCTCGTTCCACTCCGAGCACAAGGGCGTCGAGGCCGGGAAGACCCTCGTCGCCGAGTACCTCGACATCAACGGCGTCTGGCAGACCTTCGACACCATCACCTCCGACGGTGTCGATCAGTCCTCCTTTGACTTCCACGTCTACCCCGTCGATGTCTTCGCCTGGGGCCCGGACTTCGCCCTCCGGTTCCGCGCGCAGGGCGCCGACGGCACCGACGACTGGTACATCGACGACATCGGCGTCGGCGACTTCCCCGGCAACGCGCTCCCCTTCTACGAGCCCTTCGCCAACTCGACGCTCAACACCAGCACGACATGGCAGAATATCTCCGGCGCCGCCGTCACCACCGACGCCACCAACGAGCCGAGCGATCCGTACTCGCTCAACCTTGACGGTACCGACTCGGCCGAGACGTTCAACTTCCTGATGGCCAACGCGCCCTTCCCCTCCTATCTCAGCTTCTACGTCGAGCACAAGGGCGTCGAATCCGGCAAGCAGCTCATCGTCGAATACACCAACGACTTCGGCGGCTATTCGACCTTCGAGACCATCACCTCGGACGGCAACGATCAAACCAAGTTCGAGTTTCACCAGAACGCGCTGATCTTCGACGCGTACAGCGACGGCTTCACGATCCGCTTCCGTGCCGTCGGCGCCGATGCCACCGACGACTGGTACATCGACGACATCCGGCTCGGTGACGAGTACACGCCGCCGAACGACTGCATCGCCGACTTCAACGACGACGGCAACGTCAACACCCAGGACGTCCTCGCCTTCCTCAACGCCTGGGCCGCCGGCGATATCTCCGCCGACATCAACGGCGATGGCAACGTCAACACCCAGGACGTCCTCGCCTTCCTCAATCTCTGGAACGCCGGCTGCTGAGCCTCACGACCCCCACGACACTCCAGCCCCGGGCCCGGCCCGGGGCTTTTCTTTCGCCCCGAACCGCCGATGTTGGGGCTCTGCGAGGGTCTTGTTCGAGGCCGGAGCCCCGGGCCCCAGCCCCGAAAGGGCAAAACCATCGAATCCCGCCGAAAAAGCCCGCGTATCGGCTCGCGACAGACCGACTCACCCAGTAGGGTGGGCCCGTGCGTCGGGGGGATGCCTCCGTCGCCGGAACCCACATCTTGCGCCCACGATGGAGGAGAAGCCTCGTGAAGAAGCTCAGTTGCATTGTTGCTTTGGCGTGCGCCGGCGCTCTGGCCGGCGAGCCCTCGCGCTCGGTATCCCCCGACGCAGCCCCGACGCCCGCCAACTTTCATCAGGTCGCGGGCTCCATGGAGTTCTCCGGACGCATCATCGTCCGACCGCTCCAGGCGGGGGGCCCTCAGCGCCCGGGGCCTCTCGGCCCAACAGGCCGAGTCCTCCACGCGGCAGGCCATCGCCCTGCTGGCGCAGTACGAGGAGTCCTGGTACGAGCCGCTTGTCGACCACCATGTGATCGTGGTCCCGCAGGGCATGAACGAGAACCAACTCATCGACAAGCTCATGGCGACAGGGCTGTTCGAGTTTGCCGAGCCCGACTGGCTCCTCTTCCCCGTCGTCTGTCCCAACGACTCACGCTTCAATAGCCAGTGGCACCACGGCGCCAGCAAGATGAATTCCTGCGCCGCCTGGGACCTCCACACCGGCACACCCGCCGTGACCGTCGGGATCTGCGACACCGGCGTCCAGACCAACCACCCCGACCTGCTCCTCAACCGCAAGGAGGGCTACAACGCCGTCAACAAGCTCTGGGAGAGCCAGGGCGGCCAGATCGGCCCCGTCGCCAGCCACGGCACAGAGACCACCGGCTGCGCCGCCGCCAACGGCAACAACGGCACGGGCGTCTCCGGCGTGGGATGGAACCTCAGCCACCGCATGCTCCGCGTCTCCAACAGCTCGGGCGGCTCGGCCAATCTGAGCACACTTGTCCATGCCGCCCTCACCTCCATCCAGGCCGGCGACAAGGTCGCCAACGTCTCCTACTCCGGCGTCAACTCCGCCAGCGTCCGATCGACCGCGACCCAGATCAAGGCCCTCGGCGGCCTGCTCACCTGGGCCGCGGGCAACGACGGCGCCAACCTCAACTGGGGCAGCCGCGACGCCGACGACGTCATCGTGGTGGGCGCCACCACGGGCACCGACAACAAGGCCAGCTTCAGCGCCTACGGACCCAGCGTCGACCTCATGGCCCCCGGGAACAACGTCTACACCACCACCACCAGCAGCGGCTACGCCTCGGTCAGCGGCACCAGCTTCGCTGCCCCGCTCACCGCCGGCCTCATCGGCCTGGTCTGGTCGGCCAACCCGGCCCTCACCCCTGACGAAGTCGAGGCCATCATCAAGGCCGGATGCGACGACCTCGGCTCCGCCGGCGTCGACAACACATTCGGCTACGGACGCATCAATTCCTACAAACTCGCTCGTCCTCGCCGGCGGGAGCACCGGCATCGAGCCCCCATTCCTTGAGGAGTTCGCCGCCCTCGGGCTCGACTCCGACACCTGGCCCACCAGCAGCGGGGCCGAGATCAGCGAAGCCGCGACCAACGAGCCGAGCGCGCCATACTCGCTCAACCTCGACGGGCTCGATTCGATCAGCAGCACCAACTTCCTGATGCTCGGCGCCGACTTCCCCACGTTCTTCAGCTTCTTCACCCAGCACAAGGGCGTCGAGGCGGGCAAGCAGCTCGTCGCCGAGTACTACAACGACTCGGGCGCCTGGGTCCCCTTCGAGACCATCACCTCCGACGGCAACGACCAGGCCCGGTTCGAGTTCCATCAGAACTACCTGATCTTCGACGCCTACCACAACGGCTTCCAGATCCGCTTCCGCGCCCTCGGCGCCGATGCCACCGACGATTGGTACATCGACGACATCCGGATCGGCGACGAATTCACCCCGCCCAACGACTGCATCGCCGACTTCAATGGCGACGGCAATGTCAACACCCAGGACGTCCTCGCCTTCCTCAACGCCTGGAACACCTCCGACTCTGCCGCCGACATCAACGGCGACGGCGACATCAACACCCAGGACGTCCTCGCCTTCCTCAATCTCTGGAACGTCGGCTGCTCATAACGACCGGCCACGACCATGTCCCAACCCATGCCCCGGGGCTCGCCCCGGGGCATTTTTACTCGGATGGTCCCCCGCCGCGGAACATCGCCACGCGCGAATCCGTATAAGCAGGCGGTAGCAAGCAACATCTTGGTCTCCGGTGGAGGGGTCTCGGCGCCGCGAGGGGAGCCGAGACCCCTTTGCTTTTTGCCGGTCATACCCTGCAGCGTGCCCGCCGAGACCGCTCCAGCCCCGACCACACCGCCGCCCCCCCGAAGCGCTCTCCATATAGCCCGGGCCGTCGCGGGCGACATCAAGATTGCGCACTCCGTCTTTGCCCTCCCCTTCGCACTCCTCGCCGTCTTTCTCTCCCGATCCGAAACCGAATCACCAGCCACACTCGGCGCCAAGGCCGCGATCGTCGTCGCCTGCATGTTCTTCGCCCGGACCTGGGCCATGCTCGTCAACCGATTCGCCGACCGCCGCATCGACGCACGAAACCCCAGGACCGCCCGACGCGCCCTCCCCTCCGGCCGACTCGCCCCCGGTCAGGCCGCCCAGGCCATGCTCGTCTGCGCCGCGGCCTTCCTCCTCCTCGCCGGCCTCTTCGGCCTCCTCTTTGCCAACTGGTGGCCGGCCATCCTCGCCCTCCCCGTCCTCGTATGGATCGCCTTCTACTCCTTCACCAAGCGCTTCACCGCCCTCTGCCACCTCTTCCTCGGGGGAGCCCTCGCCGCCTCACCCCTCTGCGCCGCCATCGCCGTCCGCCCGCACGCCCTCGCCGACACCCCCGCCCTCTGGTGGCTCGCCGCCATGGTCCTCTGCTGGGTCGCCGGCTTCGGACGTGATCTACGCCCTCCACGACCTCGACTTCGATCGCCGCTCCGGTCTCTCGAGCATCCCCGCCGCCCTCGGCCCCCGCGGTGCCGCCATGGTGAGCCGAGCCCTCCACGTGCTTGCCGCCGCCTGGCTGATCCTCGCCTGGCGTGCCGAGCCACGCTTCGGGGCCCTCTTCGGAGCCGCGATCGCCCTCACGATCACCCTCCTCATCACCGAGCATGTCGTCCTCATCCGCCGCGGCCTCGCCGGCCTCGACCTCGCCTTCTTCACCCTCAACGGGGTCGTGAGTTGCCTCCTCGGCCTCCTCGGGATCGCCGACCTGCTCCTCTAGCGCACCCCCCCACTCCGTCTCTCCGTCTCTCCGTCTCTTCGTCTCTTCGTCTCTCTTTCAATCATTCCTGAAACAACCATTGATTCCCCACCCCTGGGGGCGCATACTTCCCCGATGACCCCCGCCCGCCCCAAGCCCGACGCCCTCCACGAAGCCCAGGACCGCTTCGTCGCCACCTGGGGCCAGATGGGCTCGGCCTGGGGAATCAGCCGCACAATGGCCGAGGTCCACGCCCTCCTCTTCATCAGCGGCGACGCGCTCTGCACCGACGACGTCATGGACCGCCTCCAGATCTCCCGGGGCTCGGCCTCCATGAGCCTGCGCGCACTCCTCGATTGGGGCGTCATCAACCGCACCCACAAGCGCGGCGACCGCAAGGAGTACTTCGCCGCCGAGCAGGACGTCTGGACCATGTTCCGCGCCATCGTCCGCGAGCGCATGAAGCGCGAGGTCGACCCCCTCCTCGCCTCGCTCTTCGAGATCCGCGACATGACCGGCGGCCTTGGCGCCGTTGGCGCCGACCACAACGCCCGGCTCGATGCCCTGCTCCTCTTCTTCGAGGTCGTCCAGACCTTCGGGCACCGATTTATCAGCCCCGCCGGCGAGGGCCTCCAGGCCGCCGCCGACATCCTGAACAAGGCCGATGCCCCGTGACGCGCACCTCCGCACGACAACCCGTCTGCGTGCCCGTCGTGGCGGCCGCGCGATCCATCGAACTCGTCTGGGACCTCTCAACCCGCGCCGGCGCAGCCCTCGCCCGCGCCACCGGCCTCCCCGAGCCGACCGTCTGCGGCGTCGCCGTCCGACTCTCCCGCACCGCCGAAGAGGGCAATGTCGCCGTCCTCATCGACGCGATCACACCCTCCGGAGAGCGCCGGCCCCTCCGTGATCCCGCCGTGACCCCCGCGCGGTGGCTCCGCGAGGGAGCCTTCGAGCATCTCGACGCCGAGGGCATCCTGACCTGCACCCTGCGGCACGAATCCCGCGCCAGTGCCCTCTACGCCCGCTGCCCGCTCCTCGCGGGGCTCGGCGTACCCGCCGGGGCCTACTCGCTCCGCGGCGCCCAAGTCGAGTAACGAGCGACCCCACAGACGAGAACGGGCCGCCCGGCAATCCGAGCGGCCCGAAAGGTCTCCTACGCATTCCGATCGGTCAGCTCTTCTTGCCGACGACCATCCCGATCACCGCGAAGATCACGCACACGCCCGCCATCCCGCCGACAACGGCCCAGAACTGGCCGGTGACGATGCTCCGAACCGGCTCGAGGGAACCGGTCATCGCGAAGAGCACCACGGCTATCGCAAACGCCAGGGCGATGGTCATGCCCAGCGCCAGCCCGCCCCCGATACCCGACCACGTCCCGTCGTACGCCTCCGCGAGCATCGGCACCATCGTCACCGCGCCCGAACCAGCGCCCGCCGTCTCGGTCTCGCTCTCGGCGCCCTCGAACAGGGCGGCCGGCGAATCTGTGATGCCGCTCTCGCCCGTCGGCGAGGTCGCGCCCATCGTGTCTTGCCCATACACGTCCTCGAGCAGATCGGCCCCGAGCGAGGTGTCGTCGGCCTCCTTCGTCAGGTCCAGCAGGCCAGAGCCCGAGCTGGCCGAGTCGAGCTCGAAGCCCGCGTCGAGACCCGAACTGGTCACCTGCGTCTGTGCCGATGGGTCCGCGTGCTCGGTATCGTCCGGGTCGAAGATGCTGATCCCCGTCGCTTCCTTGTGACCGGAGTCGAGCCCCATACCGCTCCCCGATCCCGAAGAGGAAAGGCTCAGCGGCTCCAGCTCGTCGCCCAGGTGCAGCGCATCTTCATCGTGCCCGCCCACAAGCAGATCGACCTGCTCCTTCTTGAACATCAGCCGGTCGCGGTCCCGGAACTCCTGAAGCTGGCCGCTCGCGGCCATCTTCTGAACATCCCCGGCGCTCTTCCCGAGCTTCTCCGCGGCCTCCTCAAGCGTGTAAAACATCTTCGCCATCGGGCGTTCCTCCCAGGGGTCGGACTGAGCCCCCCATGCTAGCACAGCGGGCCCGACGATGCCCGGCCGGGTTCGGGCCAAGGCTGCACCAGCATTCGGGGGCTCCACCCCCGTTACGCACCCGGCAGGCCGGGGGTTTCGCAGGGGGGTCATGCCGCCAGCCATGCCGGGCGCCGCAGGTCGCATCGCAGCCGGTCCGCCGAGAGGACACGCCGGCGGGCCCGGCATCGCCGGCGACCGCGGGCGGCCTCGACCCGTGGCGCCCCGGGCCGCCTCCCACCCCTATCCAATCCTCCGCATCACACTCACCGCCGCGAACAGCCCCACCACCCCCTCGCGCGGCAGCACCCGCGCCGGGTACGCCGGGTTCAGCGGCTGGAGGCGGATCAGCTCCTCGCCGGCCGGGCCGCTCTCGAAGAACACCCGCTTGAACGTCGTCTCGTCGTCGGGCCACATCCGCGCGAAGCAGTCCGAACCGTTCCTGACATCCCGCGCGGGCGAGAAGATCACGATGTCACCCTCCACATACTGCGGCGTCATCGAGTCGCCGACGACGCGGGCCGCGAAGGCGTCGGGGTCGGCAAGGTCCGGACAGCGGATGTACTCGTCGGCGATGCCGACGGGGTAGCCCAGGTCGGTGAAGTCGCGCGGATACCCCGCGGCCACCTTATTGATCACCGGCACCTCGACCGGCAGCGCCACCAGGTCGGGCCCCGCCTCCCCCGGCGGACTCATCCGGTCGATCAGCCGTCGAAGCTCGCCCGAGCGGTACGCCACGTCCAGCGATGGCCCCCCCACGCCCGGCCCGCCCCCGATCCCCCTCAGCAGGTCCGCCAGCTTCCCGGCCGCCGCCTGGCGATGGCGCAGCTCGTCCAGCTCCCGCCGGATCCCCGTCGGCGTCGCCTGCAGCTCCGCAAGGCGCGACAGGGTGTGGGACTGAAGCCCCAGGGCATGCTCCAGACGCTCCAAGACGCCCGCTCCAGGCGGGCCGCAACGCCCGTTCTCGATGGCGGAGAGATAGCTCTTCGAACACCCAACCAGATCGGCCAACTGGTCCAGACTCAAGCGGCGGGCCCCTCTGGCGCTCCGCACGGCCTCACCCAGCCCCCTGGGATCCCCCCGTGCCGGCGCCGGTGACGGCGCCGGAATCGATCCGGAAGGGGGCTCCCGCCCGGAATGTGGGCCCGACCTCCACTTCTGTGCGCTCGATCGCGGATCTACCATACAAAATCCTTGCAAAACGTCTTGAACCCTGCGAACATACGAGCAATGTTCAACGATTTGAGAACACATTGTACGGCATTCGTTTGATCGAATCCAGAGGATCTGGAGGGACACCATGATTTCCACGACCAGTACGACCCACGCCCCCACGCCCCAGCCGTGGAACGTGGATCTCCGCAAGCGCGTGCTGCGCTCACGGGCCGACACCCTTGTCGAACGAGCGGCCCTGCTCTCGAAGGAGGAGCGACTGCTCGTCGAGGGGGTGTTCCGCGATGGACGCACGGTGACCCAGCTCGCCAGGGTCTGGCGCCGGCCCGAAGGCCCCCGGATCGAGGCCAAGAGCCTCCAGCGCCGGCTCCGACGCATCCTCCGTCGCATGCACACCCCCGAGTTCGCCTTCGTCGCCAAACACCGCGGGGCGTGGCCCCCGCCCATGGATCGCGTCGCCACGGCATGCATCCTCCACGGCCTCACGCTCCGTGAGGCCTCCTTGGAACTCGGCCTCAGCGTCCACACCGTCCGGCGCAACTTCCACGCCGTGCTCGCACTCTGCGCGGCCCACGTGCCCGGAGACTCTCGATGACGCGCTCTCCCCCCACCCCTGCCCGCGCCCCCCGGGGGCCGGGGCCGACGATCCTCCCCTGCGCCGCGCCGCCCACCGAGCGCCTGCTCCGCGCCCTCGCCCCTTTCGGCCTGGGCGCTCGGCACGAGCCCCAAGCCCAGCCCACACCCGACCCGCGCCACCTTGCGCTCCTGCGCGATCTGCCCCGGGGCCACCTCGCCCTCGTCACGGGCCCGAGCGGGAGCGGCAAGTCCACGCTGCTGCGCGCCGCGACCACCCCACCACCGCGCGGGCGCGCGATCGAGCCCGCACGCCTCCTCGCGGAAGCCCCGGCGCACACGCCGATCGTGGAGCTGCTCCAAGGCTCTCTCGACGCTGCCCTCCGCGTGCTCGGGGCCGCCGGGCTGAGCGAGGCGCCCCTCTGGGCGCGTCTGCCCGGCCAGCTCTCCGAGGGCCAGAGGGCGCGGCTGGCCCTGGCGCTTGCGATGTCGCAGGCCGCCCGGGAGCCCTCTCCCTGGCTTGCCCTCGACGAGTTTGCCGCGACGCTCGATCGCGAGACCGCCCGGAGCCTGGGCTCGACCCTCCGACGCTGGCTCGACTCCAGCCGCCAAGCGCGGGTGATCGTCGCCACGGCCCACGACGACCTCGCCCCCTGGCTCGCGCCCGACCTGGTAATCGAGTTGCAGACACCATCACGCGACGGCGCGGCGGGGGTGCAGCCGTGAACGCCGCCATCCTCGACCGCCTCGACCTCGAACTCACCACCGGCTCCATCGCCGACTATGACGGCCTCGCGAGCCACCACTACCGCGCCGGACGCCCGGCGACCATCGCCCGGGGGCCTGGGGGCCGGCCCGCCATCCGCACCCTCCGCGATGCGCGCGGCCGAGCCGTCGGCGTGCTGGTCGTGAGCATGCCCACGCTCAACGGCGCCTGGCGCGCGATCGCCTGGCCCGGGCATTACGCCACGGGTGACGGGCGGCGCGACGCCGCGCGCCTCAACCGCGAGGTCCGGTGCCTCTCGCGCCTCGTGATCGATCCGCGCTGGCGCGGGCTGGGTCTGGCGACCCTGCTCGTGCGCGACTATCTGCGTGCCCCCCGCACCCGGCGCACCGAGGCTGTGGCCGCCATGGGCCGCGCCTGCGCCTGCTTCGAACGCGCCGGCATGACCGCCTACCGCCTGCCCCCGACCCTCCGCGACGCCCGACTGCTCGACGCCCACGCCTGCGCCCACATCGAGCCATGGGAGTGGCTCGATCCGGCCCGCGCAGAGCCCGCGATTGCCCGCGCTCCCTGGCTCCTCGCCGAGGCCCGCGCATGGGCCAACGCCTCCGGCGCAACCCGGAGCTGGCTGGGTCTGGAACCAACCCACCTCATCCGCGCGGCCGCCACGGCAGCCGCGAACCGACCCCTCGCCTACACCCACGGAGACTGACCATGCCGAACCCGACCAAGCCCGCACCGCCGTTCCCGCTCGCCTCAGATCCCGCGCCGGAGCCCGATCTGCGCGAGCGCCCCCACCCGATCACCTTCTTCGTCTCCGGGCGCGAGCGCTCCAGTATCCTCCGCGCCCTCCGCCGGCTCGACGGCGACCGGGTCTTCGCGCTCAAGCGGGCGCTCGGCCTCGTGTGAACGGGGGAAAGCAACACCTCGGTGCAATGACACAACGCCGAATCGCGTGTGACCACCAACCAATACCGATGCGCACAGCTACCTCTCAGCCCCGCCGGTGTCTCGGCGTATTCAGCGGTCTTCGGCCGCGGACACGCTGCTTCGGTCTCCCCTCTGTGCCCCTGCGCGTCGGTGTTCACTCCTCATCACCAACCATTCAGGACCGCGACCAACCCACCCGGCACTCCCCCGCCGACCACTCCCGGGGAGCGCCATGCTCGAGAACGAAACCGACTTTCCCGCCACCGCCGACCAACTCCATGACTGGCTCCGCTCCACGCTTGACCTCTCCATCCCGCGCACGCCCATCACGCCCGGCCATGCCGCGCCCTTCGCCTACATCGAGCACGCGTTTTTCGAGGCCGGCCACCTGCTCGACCCGCCCCATCCCACACCGGCCGGCCCCGCGCTCGACGCCGTCGTCTGGGCCAACCGGGGCGGGGGCAAGACCTTCCTCGGCGCCCTGGCCACCATGCTCGATCTGGTCTTCAAGCCCGGGATCGAGATCCGCATCCTCGGCGGCTCGCTCGAGCAATCCAAGCGCATGCTCGCCCACCTCCGCCGGTTCTTCCAGCACGAGGCCCTCGAGCCCATGCTCGACGGACGCATCACCGAACACCGCGTCCGCCTCCGCAACGGCTCAATCGCGGAGGTCCTCGCCCAAAGCCAGACCAGTGTCCGCGGCACCCGCGTGCAGAAGCTCCGCTGCGACGAGGTCGAGCTCTTCGACCCCGAGGTCTGGGAGGCCGCCCAACTCACCACCCGCTCGGCGCACCTCCATCTCGCCGGCGGGCGGGCGGCCGAGGTCCGAGGCTCTATCGAGTGCCTCAGCACCATGCACCGCCCCTACGGGCTCATGCAGACCGTCGTGGAGGAGGCACGCGAGGGCGCACGCACGCTCTTCCGCTGGGGCCTGGTCGATGTGCTCGAGCACTGCGGCCCCGAGCACCAGTGCGAGGGGTGCACGCTCCACCCCGAGTGCTCCGGCCGGGCCAAGCGCCGCGTCGCGCCCGGGCACATCCGGATCCACGACGCCGTGCGCATGAAGGCCCGCGTGTCCCAAGCCTCGTGGGAGTCCGAGATGCTGAGCCTCCGCCCACGGCGCAGCGACGCCGTCTACCCCGAGTTCGATCCCGCCGTCCACATCGTCGGCGCCGGCCCCGAATGGCGCGCCCCCGAGGGCACGCTCGTCGCAGGCATGGACTTCGGCTTCCGTGCCCCGACCGTGGTGCTCTGGGCCATCCTCGATCGCGCCGAGGCCCTCTGGGTGGTCGCCGAGCGCGTGAAGTCCGAGACCCGGCTGGCCGACCACGCCCGCGCCTTGAGCGAAGGACCCGGCGTGGACGGCCTCACCGGCCCGCCCGCGTGGGTCGGCGTGGACCCCGCCGGCATGGGCTCCAACGGCCAGACCGGAGTCACCGATATCGGCGTGCTCCGCGGCGCGGGTCTCCTCGTCCAGCACCGGGCCCGCCCCATCCATGTCGGCGTGGAATTGGTCCGGGCCCGCCTGCGGCCGGCCGCCTCGGACCCGCGACTGTTCGTGCACGCCCGCTGCGCCCGCCTGATCGAGTGCCTCCAGCGCTACCACTACCCGCCGGACCACCCCGAGAGCCTCCAGCCCGTCAAGGACGGCTTCGACCACGCCCCCGACGCCCTGCGATACCTGGTCCAGAACCTGGACTGTCGGTTCGAAGCCAAATGCCGACGCTATCTATGAAGCCCCCAAACCAACCAAACCCCACGCCCTCGCTCCGTCGTTCCGCCCTCCCATCAACCCGGCATCGGCATCAAATACGGCACCGCCACCTGGATGAAGAGATACGACGCGATCCCCAGAAGGAACATCGAGAGGACGATCTGGACCGTAAGGATCACGGCCTTGAGCCAGAAGCCCTCGAAGGTGGCGACGCGCGTGGCCCGATAGGTGACGGCGATGCCGAACGAGAGCGGCACCAGCAGCATCCACCACCAGGCGTGGAGGTTCAGCGGATCGAGGAAGGGCCGCCACGCCACCACAAGAGAGATGGGCCACGCGGGCAGCATCAGGCCTTCCCCTTCCGTCGGGGGGAGGGGAAGGCGGCATCGATGATCACGATCAGGTTGAGGAACCCGGCCATGGTGCAGTACAGGGTGCCGATCTCGTTCATCTTTCCAAGGCTCTTGGTCATCGGCGGGAGAGACCCGGGGGGGGCGGGTAAGAGCACCCCGTTGGGGTCCCGGATCTCGTTGGGGAGGGCGCCACGGACCTGCCCCGTGTTCGGATCACGCCCCTTGAGAGCGTGCTGGTGGTAGTAGTCCACCCCCAGCGCCACCGGCCCGACCATCACCTCGCCCAGGAACCAGAGCCGGTCCTGGCGGGAATCCACCACGTCGATCCCGCCGATCAGGAGCCCACCCACGAACAGCCCCAGGACACCACCTGCGATGATCAGGGCCCGCTGGACCTCCCCCTGGTACCAGTGCCCGGCACCCGGGAAGAGCACGGCCAAGACCCCGCCCAGGGGGTCAAACGCTGGCTGTTCGATCGGCTCGGGACGGACGCTGCTCATGGTCGGTCGAAGGGGCCGGAGGAAGGGCTCCCCGGGGTGGGTCGCCGTGGGTGTGCTGGCATATGCTCCGCGCCCCATTGACAGAGCCCGGCGGCTCTGTAGTGTACCGCGAATTCGGGGTGGGGCGGTCGGCAGCCGGGATGCCGATCGACCAGGGAGGCGGATCCCGGGGATTGCGAACACCGGTAGGCATGGACCGGGCAGGAAGGTGAACCATGGAACTCGGACAGCAGGTGCTGGAATCGTGCGAGACAGTGCATTGGACCCAGGCCCCGGACTGGCTCGACGTCGGGGGCATCCTCGTCGCCGAGGAGGACGAGGAAGAGTTTGACGAATTTGAGGAGTTTGACGACGACGAGGACGAGGAGTTTGACGAGTTCGGCGACGACGAGGAGTTGGAGGAGGAATTCGAGGACGACCTCGACGATGACGATGATGATCTGTAACGCCGGCCGTTGAGCGACGGTCGGCGGGGAGGAACGCATGGCCGCCGACCGGGACCCCCTCGACCTCTTCGATGGGCTCGATGAGCCCCTGCCCCCGGGCGTGAGCAAGGACCGCAGGTCCGGGCGCGACCGGCGCGACGGACAGCCCGAGGCCACCGGATTCGAGCGCCGCCGCGGCCCCGGTCGCCGCCTCAGCGACTTCGTCAAGGCCGCCGAGGAGGGCGAGATGACCAAGGAGCAGTTCCTGTTCCTGGTCGCGATCGACGCCTTCAAGAAGGCCAACAACGTGTGGTACCCCAGCTGGAGCGATGTCCTCGAGGTCATCCGTCTGCTCGGCTACCGCAAGACCACGCCCAGCGAGATCAGCTTCCGCAACGCCGAAGACTGGACCGAATCGCCAGAGGCCCCCTCCGGCGTCCGCCCCCAACGCTGGCAGGAACGCTTCAGGCCCGGCGAACTCGGGCGCGACGCGGCGTAGAGCCGCACTCGGGGCAGTGCGTTCCGGCTTCGAGCCCCGACAGGTCGTACCCGCAGCCCCTGCAGTTGCCGGGCTTCCGCCTCAGGCGATGCCGGACGAACGGCACGAGCGTGAGCATCGCGAGCCATGCACTGGCAAAGAGCGACCAGTCGATGAGCAACCCGCGCCAGATGGGGCGCAGGGGGATCGCGCGGGGGTAGTCGATCGGCCAGGCGCCGGGGTTGCCCACGCTGGGCTCCAGCAGGAGCCCGCCGGGCGTGGTGTACGCCCCCTTGGCGGGCAGCGCCGTGTCGTAACGCCAGTCGTACTCGTGCCACAGCGCGACCATGGGCCAGCCCGAGGCGCGGGCCGCGCGACGCTCGGTCTGCTCCGGCTCGGGCCACGGCTCGAAGCCCCCGATCCAGGGCGCCACCGCTCCCTCCGCCCAGTCGGGGATCAGCGTTTCGGGCGGCGGCATGCTGCTGAGGTCGGGCTCGTACTCCCGCGCGAACGCCTCGATCACGACGACGCCCCGAGCGCCGAACAGGTTGGCACGGAACTCGCCCCGGCCCTCGCCCCCGACGGGGTTCCGCAGCCGCCCGCCGTAGATGGGAGTCCACGTGCCGTAGACCGACCGCGACGCGAACCCCACCGCGACGGCGAGTGTCGTCGCGAGGCCAAGGGCCACGGCAAGGAGCATGCGGCGGGCCACGGTCAAACGATATGGGGAGACGGAGCCCCAGTTGCGGCGATCTGCTCGGTGCGACGGAGGCGCCCGCTCAGGGATCCGGCGGCAACGGGCTGCCGCACTCGCGGCACAGTGAACCGACGGGGAGCCCAACGAACGCGTCGCCGCGCCACGCCCATCTGGGGACTCGTTCGAGGTCGCCCCTGCCATGGCCATCTCCGGGGGCGCCAACTCGATCCCAGAGGGCGATCGCGTAGGGCCCCAGGGCCGCGCTATCGAACGCCGTCGCGAGGACCACGGCCGCCAGAGTAGCTCGATCTCCGGGCACGCCGGTGCGCGCGGCGCCCTCCGGCCCGATCTCGATCGCTCGCGCCGGGCGGATCAGACGGCCGCGCCCTGCTTGTTGAGCAGATCGGCGAAGCGGCGCTCGGGGCGGCCCTTCCACTCGGGCGCGGTGGTAGGCGTCGGAGGCGAGGACGGGCAGCAGCGCGCTGAGTTCGCCGTAGACCATCTGCTCGTGGACGACATCCACCTTGCCCCAGCTGCACGCCTCGCG
This sequence comes from Phycisphaerales bacterium, assembly GCA_016709445.1. Lineage (GTDB taxonomy): Bacteria > Planctomycetota > Phycisphaerae > Phycisphaerales > UBA1924 > PNC22. Next base: position 83,968 of record JADJMV010000025.1, on the reverse strand, counting down.
GAGTGTGGAGCCCGAGAGCGCCCCGTCGCGGCTGTCGGCGACGGTCATCTGGATGGCGTACTTGTGCATGGCGATGTTGCCGCGGGCCTGGCCTCCGGCGCGGTCGTCGAGCAGCTCGGCCGCGACGACGATGTCCTGGGCGAAGTTCTTGGGCACGCCGCCGCCGAGCATGAGCAGGCCGGTCTCGGGGTTGGCGAGCTTGAGGCCGGTGAGTTCGTGGAAGTCCTTGGCCGAGTCGACGGTGACGGGCTCGCGTCCGGTCTCGGCGCGGGAGACGCGGTGGAGCACGAGGCCGAAGCCCGCGGAGCAATCGCTGAAGGCCGGGCAGAAGATCGGCACGCCCTTGCGGTAGCAGGTGAGCACGAGCGACTCGGCCTTGGGGTGATTCTCGTCGAGGTGCTTGCCGAGGGCCTCGATCAGCTCGCGCGAGGAGTAGGCGCCGGCAGGGAGGGCGTCGAACACTTTCTGGGTGGTATCGTCGCACTCGCGCAGCTCGTCCTCATCGATGTAGGTGTCGTAGATGCGGTCGATCATGAGGTTGCGGAGGGTGGTGTCGTCGACGGGCGGGGCCTCGGGCGAGCCGGGGGCGATGTAGTGCTTGAAGCCGAGGCCCTCGAAGAAGTCCTGGTCGACGATGTTCGCGCCGGTCGAGACGATGGCGTCGACCATGTTGTTCTCGACGAGGGTCATCAGCACCTTCTTGAGGCCGGCGGAGACGAGCGAGCCGGCGAGGGTGAGGATGACGGCGCAGTCCTTGTCGCCGAGCATCTGGGAGTAGATGTCGGAGGCGCGGGCGAGGGTGCGGGCCGAGTAGGCCATCTCGCGGTAGCTGGCGATGACGGGGCGGGCGTCGAAGCTGGTGATGTCGATGTGCTGGATGGGGCTGGCGAGCAACTCGGCCTTGGTCCACTGGTGGGTCGGCGTCATGGGAGGATCTCCCCTTCTTCGGATGGTGCCTGGCCCCCCTGGCGGCGTGTTCGGTACGGTCGGCCCGGGGGTGGCGGGCCGGCGGAACCGTGGATTGTAGGGGGCGGGGGCGTGGGAGTCATATGCTCGGGGCGTGGATCCCGAACCCCGTCGCAACGACACTCGCTCTCTGGAGGTGCCGCGGGCGATGACGCCGGAGCAGCGGCTCCTCAAGGCCGCGGAGCTGTCGGAGGCTACCAAGGCGCTCGCGCTGGCCGGGCTCGGCGCTCGGCATCCGGAGCTGGCGGAGGTTGCATTGCGGCGGCGAATTGTCGCGATGAGGGCGCGATGGGCCGGGGGGCATCCGCGCCAGTGGCCCGGGGCCCCGAGTCACTCGAGGTAGGTGTACCCCTCCATGCCCGAGCTGTAGAACTTCAGCAGGTTCTTGCCCTCGGTGACGCTCAGCGTGCGGTTCTTGACGGCCCGTTCGACCTCGCGGCGCATGGCCTTGATGAGGTCTTCGGCGTCGTACTGGACGTAGGCCAGCACTTCCTTGACCGTGTCGCCCTCGACGACCTCGTCGATGTTCCAGTCGCCGGCGCCCTCGGAATCGTCGAAGGAGACGTGGACGACGTGGGTGTCGCCGTAGAGGTTGTGCAGGTCGCCGAGCACCTCCTGGTAGGCGCCGAGCAGGAAGACGCCGAGGTAGTAGGTCTCGCCGGCCTTGAGCTCGTGCAGCTCGAGGATGGGCTTGCTCAATTCCTTCTTGTCGATGAACTTGTCGATCTGTCCGTCGGAGTCGCAGGTGATGTCGGCGAGGATGCCGCGCCGGGTGGGCTCCTCGCCGAGCTTGTGGATGGGGCAGATGGGGAAGAGCTGGTCGATGGCCCAGTGGTCGGGCAGGCTCTGGAAGATGGAGAGGTTGGCGTAGTAGATGTCGCTGAGCATGCGGGGCAGGTCGGAGAGTTCGTCGGGCAGGTCGCCCTTGGAGCGGGCCAGGTCGAGCACGCGCTTGCCGATGGTCCAGTAGAGCCGCTCGGAGGCGGATCGCATGGGCAGGCTGAGATAGCCCAGGTTGAAGAGGCTCATGGCCTCGTCCATGGCCTGGACGGCGTCGTGGTAGACCTCGGCGAGGTTGACGCGGGGGCGGTCGAGGGCCTCGAAGGCGTCGATCAGCTCGAGCACCGGCTGCGGGCGCTCCTCCTCGTCGTCCATGAGCGACTTGACGGTTTCGACATTCGCGTCGGTCGGGAAGCGGCTGGAGCCGAGCACGTCGAAGAGCAGCATGGAGCACTGGCTGACCATCGCGCGGCCGGACTCGGACAGGATCCGCGGGTGCGGGATCTCGGCCGTGTCGCAGGCGCTCTTAATGCGGTAGACGATGTCCGCGGCGTACTCGGCCACCGTGTAGTTCACGCTCGCGGGGCTGGTCGAGAGGCTGCCGTCGTAGTCGATGCCCATGCCGCCGCCGACGTCGATCGTGTCGAGGCCGGCGCCGAGCTTCTTGAGCTCGCAGTAGATATGGGCCAGCTCGTTCACCGCGGCCTTGATCCGCCGGATGTCGCCCACCTGGCTGCCGATGTGGAAGTGGATCATGTTCAGGCAGTCGGCCATGCCGTGCTGCTTGAGGAAGGCCACGGCCCGCAGCAACTCGGTGACGGTGAGCCCGAACTTCGAGCGCATGCCCGCGGAACTCTCCCACCGGCCCACACCCTTGGCGCTGGGCTTGATGCGGACGCCGATGCGGGGGCGGATCTGGTATTGCTCGGCGTGCTTGACGATCAGCTCGAGGTCGCTGAAGCGTTCCACGACGGGGATGATGTGCCGCCCGAGCTTGGTGGCCAGGATCACGGTCTCGATGAACTCGGAGTCCTTGAACCCGTTGCAGACGATGGGCATCTGCGGCTGGTTCTCGGTGAGGCCGAGCACGGCCAGCAGCTCGGGCTTGCTGCCGGCCTCAAACCCGAAGCCGAGCTCGGCGGCCGCGTCGCGGAGCTCCTCGCAGAGCTGGCGCTGCTGGTTGACCTTGATGGGGTAGACGCAGGAGTAGGCGCCGGTGTAGCCGTGGTCCTTGATGGCGGCGTCGAAGGAGTTGCGGATCTCGCGGAGCCGGTGTCGGAGGACGTCGGCGCAGCGGATGATGACGGGGGTGCCGATCTCTCGCTCGAGCAGCCCCTCGACGACCTCGTAGAGGTCGATCTGGCGGGCCTTGTCCTTCTCGGGGTAGACGGTGAGGTGGCCCAGCTCGTTGATGCCGAAGTAGCCGGCGCCCCAGGACGGGATGCCGTAGGTGGTGAGCGCGTTGTCGATGGTCCAGGGTTCGGGCATGGGGGCCTTGTCAGTGGAGGACACGCCGTCGCCGGCGGGGGGGGTGGCGAGTCTTGTCATGTGGCGGAACCCGGCGTGGCGAGGGCGGTGGACCCGCCCGGGTGCGATCGCGCGCGTGTGCTCGCCCGGCCCTTCGCCCGCGGGGGCCTCCCGAGCGCCCCGCGGCCGACCCTTGCCGAGGAATCGCCGCGCCGAAGTATTTCGGCCTGGAGGGGCTGGGACAACACCCGGAGGCCCAACACCTGCTCCAACCCGGCTGGTTCCGCCCGGCCGGCGTCAGACTCCGGCCAGGGCCGCCCGCCCCAGCACCCGCTCGGCGTGCTCGTTCATCGCATCGCGGAGCTGCTCGAAGCTCTCGAGCACATAGAGGACGGGCTGGTAGTGATCGATCTCGAACGGCGTGTCGCAGACGCGGTCCATGTCGAAGGGGCGGCGGTCGACATCCGCACTCTCCAGGGCGTGGAAGCTCTCGCCGAGGCTCGAGATCAGGCCCGAGCCATCCTCCCAGAGGGCCAGGCCCAACACGCGGCGATCACCGCCGTGCAGGCGCCGTTGCGGATCGCCAGGGGCCACCAGTTGTTGATTGGCGTCGACGAAAGCCCGCACCCGCAACCCGCGGGCCTGGCCGGAGGGCTCACCGAGAGCACTATTGCGTAGAGCGTGAGCACACCGAAGGCCGCGAGGAGGGGGATCGCTGCCCGGCGGATGTGCCTGCCGGTGAGCAGGAGCCACAATGTGCCCGCGGCGGCGGACAACTCGGCGAGGGGGATCGCCCACGCCGCCATAGAAAGGACGGATCTCGGGATCACCGCGTGGGCTTCAAGCGCACGACGGAATTCTTCGATCGCGCCGAGCTTGACGATAGATGCGGCGGCTAGCCAAAGGGGAAAGGCCACAAGTACTATCGACCTCGCGCCGATTGGAGTGCCGCTGCGAGAGCGCATCATGATTGCCGGTTTCTCAGCCAAGCCACGACGCCCAGCAGGATCGCCAGGAGTCCCGCACCTGCGGCTGCTCCCCCGATCACCCAGGACGAACCGCCCCCTCCCTCGATCGGCGCCGGCCGAAGTTCCGGATGCTCATCTGCATACTCGGCCGTGACGACTGGCACCCGATCTCGAACCCGATCCGCCTCACGCCGGTCGCGCATCTCAGCGAACACCGCGGTTCGGTCGAAACTCCGGGCAGACGCCGGCACGAGCGAAAGCTCGGCAAGCCGGAACCCGCCCCATTGGGACACCACCTGGAATCCTCCGGGCGACTCCGGCGCGACATCGTATTCGAGTGTACGGAGCCTCGGTGCTTCGATGCTCGGGGTCGCCGGATAGGTATACGCCCGGACGGCGAGGTCTTGATCGACCTGATACACCGCCGGGCGGAGCACCGATCCACCAGTGCTCCATCGCTTGACCTCGGCATCTGGAAGCTCTTCGGTCGTCGGGAACCGAAGGGCGCGGGGGAGCTGGATCGTGACGACCCACCCGCCCGTATCGTCGGATCGCTTGACCTCCACTTCGACGGAATCGTCGCGGAGCAGCGTGAGAAGGCCAATCTGAGGGAAGTAGTTGTCCATGCGGTAGGACCGCTCTTCCCGCCACCCAGCCTCCGGGACCAGTGCTCCACCGAGGGGGTCACTGCTGTAGTACCCCCTCGAATCTCGGCCCCATAGCCGTTGTTGAGCGGGATCGGACCGAGCGAAGTACCAGTTTCCGGTCCCGAACTCGTATCCCACGCAGGTCCAGAAGCCGTTCTTGTCCACGAACACACCGTGCGCCCCGCCGGTCTGCGGCATGGCCGCGATCACTCTCTCCTGGAGTACCTCGCGTGAAATCGCCCGCACGTCCTCTTCCGTACGCTCCTGCGCAACAAGCCGGCTCGCGAGGATCGCAAGCCAAACACACGGCATGACCATTGATCGCTGGATCGGCATCCGCCAACTCCTCGGTCGTCCAATGCAGTCAGCTACCCGAAGTAATCTCGCAGCAGTCTGTCGAACCCACCGGCTTCCTGATGAAGACGTGGGGGTTGATGTCCCAGTTGTCGTAGCCGTCGGTGGCAACAGTGACCCTGATCGGCGCAGCCCACCGGTTCGAACCCTGAAGGGTTGCTCTCGTCACAGTCCTGGATAACCACGGTCTCCAGATCGCCGCAACGGGCCGGCCCAAGGTCCCCGAGGGGCCCAGGATACCCGCATCCGGTGTCGACAGTCTTGGTCCAAGTCTGTTCGCACACGGTTGAGCCGGGGGTGCAGAAATCGTCGCCGCTGCCACACCCGGTCTTCTTGGGGAAATAGCAGTCCTCCGCAAGGGCGAACACAGCGAGTGCGCCCAGAGCGAGCCCGGAAGCAACGGCCCGGAATTGCTGATCCATGTTCTGCTCCCTTCATATATGAGAATGGCGTCAACGAAGGCGGTCCATCCCGTTCGATCCAGACCATGTCGCGAGAACCGGTTGACCGACCCAATACTCGAAGAACTCGTGAGCAAGCACGAAGTCGGTGCATCGATGCTCAGAGACGCTCCCATCACAGAACGCGACCGGAGCGAGCGGGCGATCATATGGGTCCCAGGTCCAGAATCGGTCCTCACCTTGCTTCGATTCGACCCACTGCACGAGCATGCCCTTCGACGAAGGGAACGCGACCTGTGACTGGCGGACCGGCGTGGTTTCGGCCAGCTCGAGCGGGCGGACGGTGCCGGGTTCCATCCACCTCCCGGGATGCACCAGGGCTCCGGAGAGGGCGAAACGATGGTGACCTCTCTCGAGCGTCCCTTCCGGATCAATCTGCGCTTCGGCAGCGATGTACCCGAGGGAGACAATCGGCGAGTCCCAGTCGAGCATCGACAATTGCACAGATCGGTCGGCTATCGGGTAGACACCATCAGTGTCGGCCGCATAGGCGTCGATCGCTTGCGCACTGCTGCGCACGGCGATAGCCGTGCGCATTGCTCGAGCCCGTGCTCGGGAGGCGCCGAGGGCCGGCAACATAAGGCCAACCAAGACCAGGATTACCCCAATCGAGACCACCAGCTCGATGATCGTAAACGCTCTGTAGGGGTGTCCCAGACCCATAGAGAAGATACTACCACACGGGGGGGGAGAGCAAGCCTGGGTCACGGGAATCAAAGAAAACTATCTGGCTCGCCCCGTGACGCGGGCTCCTGTGCCTACACCGCGGCTGCGTGGCTGCCCGCCAAGACCCGCTCGGCGTACTCGTTCATCGAGTCGCGGAGCTGCTCGAAGCTCTCGAGGACATAGAGGACGGGCTGGTAGTGATCGATCTCGAACGGCGTGTCGCAGACGCGGTCCATGTCGAAGGGGCGGCGGTCGACATCCGCACTCTCCAGGGCGTGGAAGCTCTCGCCGAGGCTGGAGATGAGTCCCGAGCCGTAGAGCTTGACCCGGCCGCGCTCGCGGATGAGGCCGAACTCGACGGTGAACCAGAAGAGCCGGCCGAGCCGCTCCACATCGTCGGGATCTTCGCAGAGCAGGGCGGCCTTGCCGTAGGTCTGGAGAAACTCGGCGAAGACGGGGTCGGCGTGGAGGGGCACGTGGCCGAAGACGTCGTGGAAGATGTCCGGCTCGGGCAGGTACTCCAGCTTCTCCTTGGGGCGGATGACGATCGTGGTCGGGAACTGGCGCCTGGCGAGGCAGGCGAAGAAGGCCTTGGCGGGGAGATAGCCTGGCACGCCGCGGCTCTGCCAGCCGGTGAGCTGGGCGAGGCGGGAGTTGACATATTCGACTTTGGGGACGTGGTCCTTGTCGAGCCCGAGCTGTCGCACCCCAGAGAGGAACACTTCGGAGGCCTGCCCTTCGAGGGTTTCCATGCGCCGGCGTACGAGCGTGGCCCAGACGTCGTGGTCCTCGGCGCTGTAGCGGTCGTAGAGCTGGGTGACGTAGAAGGTCTCGGGATCGATCTCGTTGGCGGGCAGAAAGGCCGCCCGGTCCGCGGCCGCCTGGGCGGCCTTGAACTCCTTGCCGTCGATCACGTTGTTGTAGCGGATATCGGCTCGCATGCTGGGGCACCCTCCCGGAGTGCGTGGCTCTCGATGCATTCTACACGGGTCTGGGCGCGGCGGGTTCGCTCTGCTAGGCTGCCGCTCGGGTGGACAGGCGCCCTGAAGGGGGATCGGACATGGTGATCGACCCGAAGCTCTACACGAAAGTGACCGGGCGGACAGGGAATCCGCACGAGCGGCTGGGCATGGCCCAGGTGGAATTGACCAAGGCCAAGGCGCGGCGCGAGGACCAGCGCGAGAAGATCATGCTGCGGAAGGCCGGGTTCATCCGGCGCGGCGGGATGATCGGGTTCGTGGTGCGGCTGCTCTTCACGAATCCGAAGCTGGGGCTGGTGGTGCTGGCGGTGATCGGGGTGCTGGTGGTGGGGAGCATGCAGCACTGGTGGTGAGGGGCGGAAGCGTCCCGGCGCGAGAGGCGCGGGCGCGGGGGAGCCCAGGCTGGCGCCTGGGCCTCTGTTGGTGGGGCGAGAGGCTGAGCCCAGGCTAGCGCCTGGGCCTCTGTTGGTGGGGCGGGAGGCTGAGCCCAGGCTGGCGCCTGGGCCTCTTTCAGGGGGCCTGCTCGGCAAGCACTTCGATGGTCGCCTCCGACTTGAGGTCGTCGCCGATCTTCACCGTGAAGGTGTAGTTCCCGGCTGGGACGAAGGTCGGGGCCTTGGTCGCGTCGAGGACGTGGGTCTTGGGATCGGGCTGGAGGTTCCAGGTGACGCGGTGGATGCCGGCGCGACCGGAGCCGGTGAGCGTCGTCACGGTCTTGCCGTCGGCGTCGGTGACCTCGATGCTCGCATCGTCGTAGTGGTCGGCGGCGACGTAGTAGGTGAGCGCGGGCCCCATGGGCGGGTTGGGCGCGCGGTGAAGAAGTTGTCGCCGTAGATGCCCTCGTTCCAGAGCGTGAGCCAGGGCCGGGCGGGGGTGGCCTCGAAGGCGTGGAGGTCGGAGGCGAGGACCTCGGGGGTGCAGGCGGAGAAGAAGGCCGCGTCGTCCCAGATCCAGATCGAGCGCCCGTGGGTGCCGAGGATGAGATCGTGCGTGCGGGGGTGCAGGAGGATGTCGTCGACGGGCACATGGGGGAGCGAGGGGCCCCGATCGTCCTTGTCGCCGGCGACGCCCGCGAGGTTGAGCCAGTGGCGGCCGCGGTCGAGGGTGACGAACACGCCGCGCTCCGTGCCGCAGTAGAGGACCTCGGGATTCTCGGGGTCTTCGCGGACCACCTTCACGCATCCGCCCTCGGGGGCGGCGGGCAGATCGCCGGTGATGTCGCTCCAGGTCGCGCCCGCGTCGGTGGTCATGAGGATCGTGGGGCTGTAGTCGCCCGAGCGGTGGCCGTCGACGGCGGCGTAGGCGGCGGAGGCGTCGTGGTGCGAGGGCTCGAGCCCGGCGATATAGCGCCCGGCGACGGCGTCGGGGGTGACGTTGCGCCAGTGGGCTCCGTCGTCGGTGGTGAGATGGATGAGGCCGTCGTCGGTGCCGGCCCAGAGCGTTCCCTGCGCGAGCGGCGACTCGGCGAGCGAGACCACCGTGCCGTGCGTCTCGGCCTCGGAGCCGACGGCGTCGACCTTGTCGATATCGCGGGTGGAGAGGTCGGGGCTGATCTTCGCCCAGCGCTCGCCGCGCTGCGTGAGCTTGAAGACGCAGTTGCCCCCGAGGTAGAGCACGGTCGGGTCGTGGGGTGAGAGGAGGAAGGGGGAGTTCCAGTTGAAGCGGAAGCGGGGCTCGCCCTCCTTGGGCGAGGGCTTGAGGGCCAGCGCGCGTCCGGTCTCCAGATCAGTCCGGATGAGTTCGGCGCCCTGGGCCTCGGAATAGAAGTAGTCGTGCGTGCCCTTGGGGCTGGCCAGCTCGAAGGCGGCGTGGAAGCCGTCGCCGCCGGTAATGAAGCGCCAGTCGCCGTTGGTGATGGCGGCGTTGGAGGCGCCCATGCCGTTGTCGGGGCCGGTGGCCCACATGCCGCGGCTGGGTCCGATCCAGGTGCCGTTGTCCTGGAGGCCCCCGGCGACGCGGTAGGGCTCGGAGAGATCGGCCGCGAGGTTGTAGAACTGGCCGACGGGGATGGTGTTGAGGAATTGCCACGTCTCGGCCCGGTCGAAGGACTGGTAGAGCCCGCCATCGGAGCCCATGAAGAGGTGGGTCGGGTCGTCGGGGTCGATGGCGAAGGCGTGGATATCGACGTGGGGGTGGGTGTTCTTGGGCGGGGCGAAGGATCGTCCGCCGTCGTGGCTGGTGAGCAGATTCCAGCCGGGCAGGTAGACGATGCTGGGGTCGACGGGGTCGATCGCGATGCGGGAGAAGTAGAACGCGCGTGGAGCGACGGCGCTCATGCGCGTCCAGGTCGCGCCGGCATCCTCGGAGCGGAACACGCCTCCCTCGCGGCTGAAATCGTCGAATGGCTCGTGGCCCCAGCCGCCCTCGTCGCTGGCGACGACGGCGACGAGGATGCGCGGGTCGGCCTTGTGGACGGCGAGCCCGATGCGCTCGGTGCGGTCGGGCAGTCCGTTCCCGAGCTTGGTCCAGGTCGCGCCGGCATCGGTGGATTTGAAGATGCCGCCGACCTCGCTGCCGCTCTGGTAGCTCCACGCGGTGCGGAGGCGCGTGTACATGGCGGCGTAGAGGGTGTCGGGGTTGGCGGGGTCGAGGAGCACATCGCAGCAGCCGGTCGTGTCGTCGACCTGGAGGATGGCGCGCCAGGTCTTGCCGCCGTCGGAGGTCTTGTAGAGGCCCCGCTCGGCGTTGGCATCCCAGAGGTGTCCCATGGCGGCGACGTAGCAGACGTCGGGATCGCGGGGATCGACGGCGATCTGGGGGATGTTGTGCGTGGCCTCCAGGCCCATGTGCTCGAAGGTGGCGCCGCCGTCGGTCGAGCGGTAGACGCCGTAGCCCCAGGACGAGCTGTTGCGGTTGTTGCCCTCGCCGGTGCCGACCCAGACGATCTTGGCCTTCCCCTTGTCGGACTCGGCCTTGGCGAAGGCATCGGGGTCCCTGGCTTTCTGCTCGGCACGGTCCTTGTCGCGCTTGGCGCGCTCGGCGTCGGTGAGCTTGGCGTCTTCCGCGGCCCAGCCGGGCCAGTCGGCGGGGGCGTCGGCGATGGCGATGGCGCCGATGGAGGTGGTGACCTCCTTGTCGAAGAGGGGGGAGAGCGTGGTGCCGCGGTTGGTGGTCTTGAAGAGGCCGCCGGTCGCGTAACCGACGTAGAAGGTCTTGGCGTCGCCTGGGGCCAGCGCGATATCGGCGACGCGCCCGCCCATGTTGGCCGGGCCGATGGATCGCCAGGCGAAGTCGCGGAGGTCGAGGCGGGTGAGGGTGCGTTGCGGCTGCGCGGAAGCCTCGTCTTTCACCACGGAGGACACGGAGATCGCGGAGGGAGCATGCCATGCAGCGGTGGTGGTGTTCCCATCGGCATCCGGCGCGCGCCGAGCTGCGGCCGGCGGCGGGCCCTGGCTCGCGCCACGGGCTCCTTGACCCTCGCTTGCGCTTCGGGCTCCATCGGAGTCAATCGAGGCCGCGGCGGCACAGCCGGCGGTGAAGAGCAGGAGCCAGAGGAGCGGGGCGGAGAGGCGGGGCTGGCGCATGCGGCGGGTCTCCTGAGCGTGTGACATGGTACCGCGGGGCGGGCGTCTACGAGCCCCGAGCGCAAGCTCGGGGGTGGATCGTCCGATCACCGAAGGGTCCGGGGAACGATACCCGAGCATGCGCTCGGGGCTTGGCGACACGGGGGCTCAAGGTTCGTCGAGCGCGGCCTGGATCTCGGCGATCTCCGGCGTGGGTGAGAGGAAAGAGAGGTAGTTGTCGATGACCGCGCGGAGTGCGCTCCGCTCCGCAGGGTCGTCGGAGTGCGCGATGGCAAGGAGTCGGGGCTTGCAGACGCTGAGGATCTGGGGATCATCCAGGATGGCCCACCAGCAGTCGCGGCCGGCCCAGGGCCCGGGAGGGACGAACTGGCCCAGCCTCGTGTCGGGCACGCCGAGGGGATACTCGAACGTGCCGCGATCCTCGGCGATGGGGGTCAGGCGCTCGGGGCCATCCGCGCCGGGGACGGCGAGAGTGATCATGCTCTCGATGTCGTAGGAGGCAAGATACCGCCCGCCCCGCCTGATGACCTTGGGCTCGCAGGGTTCGAGCGTCTGGTGGAAGCGTGAGGAGGAGAACGCCCGCGGCATCACCGCCTGCTCGAGCAGGAGCCGGTCGCCCTTCACGCGGTACCAGGCGTCCTGCTTGATGCAGTATGTCCCGTCATTGCTCGACCCACGATCATGACGCACCACGAGCCATCGCTTCCCGTCCGCGCTGCGGACGCTCCGGAAACCAGGCGGATCGTCGAGGCAATTGGAGAGGCCGATCCGCGCCAGGAACCGCCAGCCCTCGGCGGCCTGCAGCAGAACGAGCGCGTCGTAGTGCGCCCGGCTGCCGTGGTCCTCCCAATCGCGGTTGGAGATGAGCAGGATGCAGTCCCGCGACTCATTGTCGTCGATGCACAGATCGATGCGCTCGACCTCGATCGCGGAGGAGCTTGCGTCATCGGTGTCCACCAGCATGCCGCACCGAACGCCGAGGCGGCGCTCCATCGCGACCCACTCGCTGATGCTGCGCCCGTCTACCGCCTCGATCATGCTCTCGGGGGTCGTCGGGATCGATCTGATCGCGGCGAGGCGTCGTGCTCGCTCGGGATCCTGGCGACTCGCGAGGTGCGCGGCGAATCGCGCCCGGTCGTTGGCCTGCACGGTTCGGTAGAACTCCGACGAATCTTCCGGCATGGCGCCCCAAGCCCGATCCGCTTGCGCAAGCTGGGCGACGTCGAGGAAGAACCGGATCCGCGGAAGGAAGATGCAGGCGTCCCGCCGTTGGGCCTGAGTGCCGCCGGTGATCCAGGATAGAAGATCGTCAAACGCCGTCTCGGGCTCCGGCGAGCTGCAGGCCGCGGCCAAGTAGGACGAGGGACTTGGGGGAGGCGGATCCGCGCGCAGGGCGTCCAGGCATTTCCGCGTGAGCAGTCGCCATTCCGCGGCGGAGAGGCGTCCCGGATCGTCAATCACCGGAGTCTGTCCGTCGCTGCCGAGCCGGCGCAGAATCTCGTTGAGCGCCCAGCCGTCGGCCGTGGTGCGGGGGATGAGCCGGATCACGACCCCGTCGGGCACCCACCGATGCCACGCTCCGCCCTTGCCCCACGGAGAGATCCCAATCCCGAGGCCGGCGGCCAGCAGGGGCACCGCGCCTATGACCCACCGCCACCGCCTTCGGGGACGGACGAGAGAGCGCTCGCGCCGGGCCGACCTGCCACACTCGGGACAGCGGAGGCCCGCGACACCCGCCATGTCGTACCAGCAGCGAGGGCAACGGCGCAGCCCGCCGGCCCTGCGGGCACGCCGCGTCCGGAGGCCGTCCCAGAGCACCGCCCAGGCGAGCAGGATAAGGCTCGCGGCCGCGAGCAACACGCCGCCAATTGTGATGGTCCAATCCTGCACGCTCATGGTCCGGACGACTCCCGCTCCACGAATTGGTAGAGCGCCGCGTACTGGGGATCGTCGGAGTTGGAACGCAGGTAGCCAAGGATGGCCTCTTGCTGGCGGGGATTCTCGCGGGCCAGGCGCACGAGGCCGTCGCGGCAGCCGGCGAGCACCGCAGCATCGTCGCGATCGAGCACCCAGTCCGGCAATCGACCCTGCCATGGCGCGCCGGGGAGGAGGCGCCCAAGGGACCCCTCGCCGGCCATCAGCGGGAAGTCGCAACGGCCCGCACCCTGCCAGAGCGGCATGTCGAGGCGAGCGCCCGGTCGATCCCAGAGACTGAGCACGACGCCGCCCCGAACCTCGCACCCCACCACGTCGCGTCCGTCAACGCGAAGGAGGCGCGGCCGATCGACGCGGAGCGATCTTTGGACGATCGTGCCGATCTCACCCGCGGCGATAACCACATGCTGCGCAAGTTCGAGTCCGCCGCGCCCGACGCGGTACCACGACGACCATGCTGCGCCCTTGAGTTCCGCTGTGCGAGCCCCACTGTCGGACCGGAGCCAGCGGCGCCCGGCGCTCTCCTCGCTCTCGGGCCAAGAGGGTGTGTCACCGTAGGCTGCGTCGTCGATCGTGCCGACGCACCGCCACCCACCACCCCGCCGAACGAAGGCCAGCAACTGCGTTTCGAATCGGCCATCCGTAATGCGGACAAGGGCATCGGGCCGTTCGTCGTCGTCGATGAGGATCGAAGCCAGGTCTAGGCTGAATGCGGAAAGCCCGGGGTCTCGGCTCGCTTCCGAGTCGGGCCGAGGCGGCAGGCCGAGGCGACGTCTGAGCGCTGCGACCTGGAGGTAGGAGCAGCGGCCCATGGCGGCGACGATCGCGTCCGGGTTCAGATCCACCTTCTCCACCGATGACTCGATGTCGGTATACCCGTCGCGCTTTCGCGCGAGGGAGTGCTCGAGCAGGCGGGACCCCAAGGACCACGAACCCCCCTCTTCGCGGTCCAAGATGGCCGCCACAAGCCTGTCGGTGTCGGTACCGACACCCGGCTGGCTCGACTTGGTTGTACCGACCACTTTCAGAGTGGTCTGAAGGTCCGCGTCGCTGAGGCTCGGCACATGCGCCGCCAAGTACGCGCTCTCGGGCCCTGGCACGCCGGCCCGTTGCAGGACCTCGATCGCCGCTTTGGTCGCCCGGGTCGAGCAGGGCCCGACCGCGAGGACGCGCCAGGCGAGTTCCGACCGCTCGGGACTCGATTTCACGACGCGGAGGCAGGACTCCGTGAGGAGCACCCAGGACGCGGCGCTCAATCGGTTGGGGACCTCGGGGAAGGGAAGCGACGCGCCAACGCGGAGGCGTCGGGCCATCTCCTCCAGCGCCCAGCCGTCGTCGGCCCACGGGACCGCGAGCACGACGGCAGTGTCGGGCAACCAGCGGCTCCACACCGAATCGCGCCCGTGGGGCAGCGCACCCAAAGCGGCTCCTACGGCCAGCATCGTGCCCGCGAGCGTCGCCCACCGCCCGCGCCGCCTCGCGTGGCGGAACGCTCGCTCGCTCCGGACGACCCTCCCGCACTCCGTGCACTTCAGGGCCGCCACGCCAGCCATGTCGTACCAGCAGCGAGGGCAACGGCGCAGCCCGCCGGCTCTGCGGGCACGCCGCGTCCGTAGGCCGTCCCAGAGCACCGCCCAGGCGAGCAGGGCCGCACCCCCGGTGGCCACCAGGCCGCCGGAGAGCGTGATGATCCAGTCGCCCGTGCCCATTGCCGGGTTGTACCGCCGGGAGTGCAGCCCGGCCCCGTTTGCGCTCAGGATTCTTGCCCGAAGGGCTTGTCTAGAGATCCAGATATGTATATCTTCAATATAGTCCTCAGACGGAAAGGACCCTGCCATGCCCGGCGCCGAAACGTCCCTGGTCCACTACATCCCGATCCTCACGACGCTGCTCTCCGGCGCGTTCGTGGTGATGCTGCTGATTCGCGCCAGCACGCGGAACTGGCCGCCGCACCTGATGTGGTGGGCATTCGGCATGGCGTGCTACGGGCTGGGCACGGCGATCGAGTCGGCGATCACGCTGCACGGCAACACCCCGGAGCTGAACCGCTGGTGGTATTGGGCGGGGGCGATCCTCGGGGGGTATCCCCTCGCGACGGGCAGCCTGTACCTGATCGCGAAGCGCCGGACCGCCCACATCCTGACGGCGATCTCTCTGGCGTTCGTGATCTTCGCGACGGTCGCGGTATTCCTGACGCCGATCAACGCGGGGCTCATCGATCCGGCCAAGCCGAGCGGGGCGGTTCTCGAGTGGCACTGGGTTCGTCTGCTGACGCCCTTCATCAATACCTACGCCGCGATATTCCTGATCGGCGGGGCGATGTACTCCGCGGTGCGGTTCTTGAGGGTGGGGGGCGCTGCGCTCAGGCGGCGGGCCGCGGGGACGATCTGGATTGCCGTAGGGGCGTTGCTGCCGGGCATCGGCGGGAGCATGGCCAAGGCGGGGATCGTCGAGGCCCTCTACATCGGCGAGTTCTTCGGGGCGATCCTGATCCTGATCGGCTACCAGATGTGCATCACCAAGTCGAAGCGGCGTGAGCCGGGGATCGGGGCGCTGGCCTCGGCCTGAACGGCGATTGCACGCACGCAATGCCGGAGCGCTGGGCGCTCTGGCGTTGGGTGGTGGTCGGATGGGAGCGTCGGCTACTTCTTGCTGTAGTAGTCGAGATTGACCTGGACGTAGGGTTTCCATTCCTCGGGCAGGTCTTCCTCGGGGAGGATCGCCTTGACGGGGCATTCGTCGACGCACAGGCCGCAGTCGATGCAGGTATCGGGGTCGATGTAGAGCTGGGTCGCGGCCTCAAACTCGGCCTCGTCCTTGGTCGGATGGATGCAATCGACCGGGCAGACGTCCACGCAGGACGTGTCCTTGGTGCCAATGCAGGGCTCGGCGATGATGTGCGGCATGGCTCGTGCATCCATGGTTAGCGCGGGGGATGCCGCGCGGAGAATTCGGTGATTGCGTCGCAGAAATGCTATGCGCCGGGGATCGGTTCGGTCACTTATCCGCGCCGTGTTCGGACGCGTCCGTGCATGAGTTTGGGCGGGAGCTTCGTGGGCACGACCCCGCCGGGGAACTTCTCGGCCATCGCGGCCGCGTCGGTCGCGCCGACGACGTCCTCGGGCGAGATGGATTCGTACCTGTTTCTGGCGGGGCCGTTGTCGGGGATATCAAGGGGCGGGCGTCCGCCGGTGGGCTCGTCGCGGTAGCCCTCGGGCCTCGCCTTGGCCTCGAAGTCGGGGTAGTGGAGCTTGGGGATCTCGGCGTTCACCAGGTGCTCGATCTGGGTGAGCAGCTTGCCCTGGGCGGTGGTGACGAAGCTCCAGGCCACGCCCCGCATGCCGGCCCGGGCGGTGCGCCCGATACGGTGGACGTAGAGGTCGGGGTCGTCGGGGAGGTCGAAGTTCACCACGTGGCTGATGCCGTCGACGTCGATGCCGCGGCTGGCGAGGTCGGAGGCGATCAGCACCGCCAGGGCCCCGTCCTTGAACCGGCGCATCGTCGCGGTGCGCTGCGACTGGCTCATGTCGCCGTGCATCGCGTGGGCCTCGATGCCTTTCTTGTCGAGGTAGCGGACCAGGTCGTCCACCGTCCGCTTGAGCCGGCAGAAGACGAGCGTGAGCCCGGGCTCCTCGTGCTCGAGCAGGTGGGCGAGCAGGCGCTTCTTATCCCAGGGCTCGACCGTCAGGTAGTGCTGCTCGACCATGCTCGCCGTCAGCGAGCCGGCGCTGGTGACGATCTTCTCGGGGTCGCGCATGTAGCGGCGGGCGAGGTCTTCGATCTCCGGATTGAAGGTCGCGCTGACGACGATCGTCTGGCGGTCGGTCGGGCACTGGCGCAGGATGCGCCGGATGTCGTCGCGGAAGCCGATGTCGAACATCCGATCGACCTCGTCGAGGACGGCGAAGCGGACGTTCTTGAAGTTCAGATGGCCGCGGTCGACCATGTCGAGCACGCGTCCGGGCGTGCCGACGATGATCTCCGGGTTGCGCCGGAGCTTGTCGACCTGGGTGGTGATTCTCTGCCCGCCGTAGATGGTGATCGCTCGGATCTTTGAGTGCCGTCCGAGGCTGTTGATCTCGTCGGTGATCTGGATGGCCAGCTCGCGTGTCGGCGCCAGCACGATGGCCTGCATCGCCAGCCCGGGCTCGCAGAGCTGGAGCAGTGGGAGTCCGAACGCGGCGGTCTTGCCGGTGCCGGTCTTGGCCTGACCCAGCACGTCGCGCCCCGCCAGGGCCGGGGGCAGGAGGGAGGCCTGGATGTAGGTCGGGCGCTGGAAGCCGGCCTCGTCGAGGCCGCTGAGGATGTCGTCGTTGAGGCCCAGGTCGCGGAAGGTCTTCGACTGCTCGAAGACTTCGACGTTGGAGGTGTCGCCGGCGGCCCGACGGACCCGGTTGTCGCGGGCGGGGTGGTCGTCGGTGTGCTCGGTTTCGACGGGGGCGGCCTCGCCGCCCTCGCGGCGGCGGCGGCGCCTGCGCTTCTTGCGGGGCTCATCGGGCCCGCGCTCGGGCTTGACCTCGAGGCTCGCCGGTTCGGCGGCGGAGGTTGGGGTCGGGGTCGACTGGCCCTCGGCGGCGGGCGCACCCTCGCCGGCAGGCTTGCGGCGGCGCCGACGGCGCCGCTTCTTCTTGGGGGCATCGCCCTCGCCGTGCTGATCCGGGGCGTCGCCCCCCGACTCTGGGTGATTCGTGGCCGTCTCGTCGGTCGTCATGCGCAGTCTTTCCGTCCCCCGCAGCGGGCTGTCGCGCATAAGCCGGATGGCTGGCCAGCGGGGCCGGGAACGACCGGCAACGCTGGCTTGCCATCCGACCTGTCCGGCGCGGCAGCAGCTGCGTTTGGGACTCGATCGGTATAGGACGGGGGCGGACGCCCCCAACAGACTCTGCTGAACTCTAGCACGCCCAGGTGTCTGACAATCCGTAAGGCTTGAGATAGGTAGCATGCTCCCAGATCTCGATCCCCCTCAGGAGGAGGCCCCAGGCATGCTCGGATGGCCGACCGCTCTCGTCTGCGTGCTTTCGATGTTCGCCCTCACCTCCCCCGCGGCCACGCCGCGTCCGGGGGGCGGCCCGGATGACTTCCGTGCCGGGAGCGTGCAGATTGAGGGCGGCGCGAGCTATTCCTACCGGTTGCTTGCGCCGCCGGACGGCGCGGCCGCGCCAGAGGCGGGCTGGCCTCTGGTGATCTTTCTCCACGGCGCGGGAGAGCGCGGCGACGACAATCTCAAGCAACTCGCGTACCTGCCTGAGGCCATGGCCGGGTGGCGTGAGGAGTTTCCGTGCTACCTGCTGGCGATGCAGTGCCCGGAGGGGCAGAGCTGGTCGGACTCGCACTGGAACCGTGGCGAGGGCGACCAGATCGCGCCGGAGCCGACGCCGGCGATGCAGGCGGTCATCACCGCGATCCGCGTCCTGGTGGCCGACGAGCCGATCGATACGACGAGGCTCTATTTGACGGGGCTCTCGATGGGCGGGTTTGGGACGTGGGATCTGGCGGCGCGGCACGCGGATTGGTTTGCGGCCGCGGCGCCGATCTGCGGCGGGGGAGATCCCACGGCCGCATCGGCGTATAAGGGCCTGCCGATCTGGGCGTGGCACGATGCGGGCGATCCGGTTGTGCCGGTGGCACGGACCCGGATGATGGTCGAGGCCGCCAAGGCCGCGGGGGCGATCGTCAAGTACGACGAGGTCACGGGTTTCGGGCACGGCTCGTGGGGCCCGGCGTACCAGGCGGACAAGCTGCCGACCTGGCTCTTCGCGCAGCGCAAGGCGGCGCGGCCGCGGGACCTCTTTGTGGGCTTGCCCTTTGATCTCTCGTACGCCGAGCGGAAGGGCCGGCTGGCGCGGGTCGCCTCGGTGCACGGCCTGGACGAGCTCCGCGCGGCGGTGCGGGGCAGGGGCTCGCTCCGTGTCGCGTTCTTCGGCGACTCCATCACGTGGCAGAACGGCTTCGTGAGCACGATCGAAGGGGTGCTCCGCGAATCGGGCGGACCTCGGGAGGTCGCTGTCACCAACCGCGGGATCAACGGGGGCGGCGCCCGTGAGCTGCGCGACGGGCTGAACACCAGCTCGCACGTCGGCGGGCATGTCGGGGGAGAGAGCAACGGGCCGCAGGCGCCCTTCGACGCCGTGCTCGCGGAGGACAGGCCCGACCTGGTCGTGATCTTCATCGGCATCAACGACGTGAATTGGCGCGGCACGACAGAGGCCCAGTTCGACGAAGCGTTGCGCACGATCGTGAAGAGCGCCCAGAGCCACGGCGCCCGCGTGGTGCTGCTGACACCGTGGCTCAACGGCGAGCGCCCCGACGGCGGCAATGAGCGCGATGCGAAGGTCGATACCTACGCGGACCTCGTCCGTGCGGCGGCGAAGGATGCCGGGGCGGTGCTGGTGGACAACCGCGCCGTATCGATGCAGTATCTCCGCGCCGCCAACGCACCCCTCGGCCCGGACGGCACGCTCGCCCCTGCCTCGAACGGGCTGCTGACCACCGACGGGATCCACCCCAGCGATGCCGGCAACGCGCTGCTCGCCGAACTGATCGCCCGGGGCATGGCCAAGTCGCTCGGCGACTAGTCCGCCGCCTCGCTGTCAGGACCGGGCCGGACGGCCCAAACCGGAGCAGCGCCTCGCCGCATGCCCGGGACGAGAGACATCGCCAGAGCAGGAGCCCCCGAAGACATGACACTCCAGATCATCGGCGCCGGGTTTGGGCGCACCGGCACGGCCTCGCTGAAGCTCGCACTCGAGCAGATCGGGTTCGGGCCCTGCTATCACATGAGCGAGGTGGTTCAGGACCCGGCTCGCATCGATCACTGGCTTCGCGCCGCCGAGGGTCGGCCCGACTGGGGGTCCATCTTCCGGGGCTACCGGGCGACCGTCGACTTCCCTTCCTGCACCTACTACCGCGAACTCGCCGCGGCGTACCCCGACGCGAAGGTGATCCTCACCTCGCGGGACCCGGGGAGATGGTTTGATTCGGTGCACGCCACGATCATGTCGCCGATGCTGACCAAGCACATCGCGGGCTCGCCCTTCGGCGAGCTCAATCGGCGGAACATCTGGCGGCTGTTCGACGAGCGGCTCGACGACCGGGAGCACATGATCGCGTGTTTCGAGCGCCACGTCGCCGAGGTGCGGGCGGCGATCCCGGCCGAGCGGCTGCTGGTCTACGAGGTGCGTGAGGGGTGGGGGCCACTGTGCCGGTTCCTCGGCGTGGCCGAGCCGGGCGGGCCCTTCCCGCACGTCAACACCACCGAAGAAACCGCGAAGCTCTTCGCCGGGATCATCGCATCGGACGCGAGCGTGCCGCGTGAGGAGCAGCTGAGGCAGGTCGCCGACCAGATCTTCAAGCCCAAGCCGCCCGGCTGAGGGCGGGCGCCGGGCTCACTCCGCCGCGTCGTGATCCCCGCGGCGCAGCTTGGTCTGCTCGATGAGCAGGATGTGCTTCATCATCGTGTTCGCGGCCGTGCTCCCCGCGGCGGCCCACCCCCGCCAGCCGTCCCTCCATGCGCCCTTGAGCACGATCTGCTTCAGGAACGCGCCGACCGGGCTGGTCGCCAGCTTCCACGCGCTGCCGCGGGCGCCGAGATCGGCCAGGCTCCGCGCGCTGACCTCCGCGTGCCGCAGGTTGTTGGCCAGGTGATCGCGCATGTCGCTGAACGAATCGTGCCGCAGCGTGCCGGCAAGATCCAGGATCTGCGGCGGGCGCCCGGCCCGGGCCGGATCGAGCGGCCGTCGCTCCCCGCGGTATTGCACGTCGAGCTTGTCGTGCGGATTGACCCCGCCCCACGAGGCGAGCCCCGCGGCTACGTCGACCCGGCGCACCAGACGCAAACGCCACTCCGGCTGCCAGGTGAAGTTGAGGGGTCGGCCGGCGTACCACACCTTGCGGTTCACCCTCGCGCCCGCCACCCTCGGATCGTCCTCGCCGATGAAATGCCGGATCGAAGCCGCGAGGTCGGCCTCGACGCTCTCGTCGGAGTCGATCGAGAGGATCCAGTCGCAAGCGGCCGCCTCGAGCGCGGCCTGCTTGGTCGCGATGTGGCCCTTCCACTGCACCCGTTCCACCCTCGCGCCCTCGCGCTCGAGCTGCGTGATCGTGGAATCCGTGGATCCCGAATCCAGCGCAACGATCTCGGCGGCCAGCCCCGCGACGCTCGCCAGAGTCCGGCCGATGGTGGCCTCGTTGTTCTTGCAGATGATGACGACCGAGAGGGACATGACCGCGGATCGTCCGGCCCCCGGCCCCTCCTGTCAAACCGACCCCCGCTGATACGATGTCGGTGGTGCCCCGCCCGCCCCGACACAACCTCAGGATCGTGGCCGCCAGCACCCCGGGTGACTGGGCGGCCGACACCGACGCCACCCTCCTCAAGTCGCACGGCGGGGGTTCGGTCTGGCGGACCACGCTGGCGGGGCGGGAGTGCGTGGTCAAGTGCCTGCGGGTGGGCTCGGTGCGGCAGCGGCTCGGGTGTCTGCTGCACGCCACTCCGGCTTGGCGGCATTGGCGTAACGCGCGGTGGCTCCGAGAGCACGGCTTCTCGACGGGCGAGCCGCTCGCGGTGCTCCACGCCGAGGAGACTGACGGGGGCGGCGCCTTCGAGTGCCTCGTCCTCCAGTACCTCCCGGGGCGCAGCGTGCTCGACCTCCTCGCCTCGGGAGACCTCGGACCCCGCGAACGGCGCCACCTCGCCGGCGCTGTCGGACGCCTCGCGGCACGCATGTCCCGGGAGGGCCGTTTCAACCGGGACGCCAAGCCGTCGAACCTCATTGTCACCAGCCTCCACGAGACGGGCGCCCACCTGGCCGTGATTGACTGTGCCGACCTGCGGCCCTGCCGCGTGGGCGACCACGCGGTGGTTGCGCGCATGCTCGCCAGCGCCATGCTCGAGCCGATGGGGTGTGGTGTGGTGATCCCCTTGACGATGCGCGCGCGGTGCATCGCGGCGGCGGCGGAGGCACTCGATCCACGGGACGCCCGCGCGATCGCCCGATCGCTCTGGCGCCGGACGCGGGAGATTGTCGCCTCGCACGGCGACCCCACGCCGAGAGAGAACCCGCTCGGCGCTTCCTCCCGCTGAGCGACGATGTGAATTTGCGGGGCTTGCGCGGAGGCAAGCCCCGCGCTATGCTGCTCTCCCAAGAACCCGGATCGCCGAGCCGAGACCCCTATGCCCAAGGCCAGGAAAGTGAACGCGAAGAAGGCCACGAAGCCAGGCGGGGCGGGGCGTGCGGCGGGTGCTTCGAGCAAGTCCAAGGAGGCGTCCGGGGCTCGGCGCGCCCAGGCGGCGTCGGAGCCGACCCGGGCCCCGAAGCGGGCCAAGCCCGGGGGCGAGCGGTCGATGGCGCCGGGCGCGGGCAAGGGGGGCGTGCGCATGTACCTCGGCGATTGCCGCGAGGTGCTCCCCTCGATCCCTGAGGTCTCCGATCGGCGTGTCCGACTGGTCTTCGCCGATCCTCCCTTCAACTGGAACCGGGCGTACGACGAGTGGAAGGACTCGATGCCCGACAAGGAGTACTGCGACGTCGGGGAGACCTTCCGGCCGGCGGGCGCGGAGGCCAAGTCGTTCACCATGCGATGGCTTGACCTGTGCATCGCCGCGCTGACCGACGACGGGGCGATCTGGGTGAACATCCCGGACACTTGGGCGGCGGAGATCGTGGTCTATCTGAAGGAGCGGCACCGGCTGCACATGGTCAACTGGTGCGTCTGGCACTACCGCTTCGGCCAGAACACCACCAAGCGGTTCATCAACAGCAAGGTGCACGCGCTCTACTTCTGCCGCGACCCCGATCGGCGGGTGTGGAACCCCGACGAGATCCTCGAGACGAGCGACCGCCGCGCCATCTATGGCGACGCCCGCACCGAGAGCAAACGGGACGGCATGCCGCCCGGGCTCCGCGTGCCGATGGACGTGTGGTACGGCCCCTACTGGGGGCGCGTCCAGGGCAACAACAAAGAGCGCCGCCACTATCACGACAATCAACTCCCCGAGGTGTATCTCGAGCGCGTCATCCTCGCCTGCTCCGACCCGGGCGACACGGTGCTCGACCCATTCATCGGGAGCGGCACGACGGCCGTCGTGGCCCGCGAGCACGGCCGGAACTTCATCGGCACCGAGTACAGCGCCGCGAATCTCGACGGCGCATTCGAGCGCTGCGGGATCGGCATGCTCCGCAAGGGCCTCGCGGCGGGGGTGAGCACGGCGATCCACCCGAAGCGGCGGCTGAAGAAGCTCGGGACCGCCTGA
The DNA here is from genome assembly GCA_016709445.1 of Phycisphaerales bacterium. Taxonomy (GTDB): domain Bacteria; phylum Planctomycetota; class Phycisphaerae; order Phycisphaerales; family UBA1924; genus PNC22. The sequence continues at coordinate 60,968 of JADJMV010000025.1, read as the reverse complement.
ACGCGCGAGGCGCGATGCCCGACGAATCCCCCATCTCCGTCGACGGCCAGGGCGCGGTGGTCCTCCGCGTCAAGGCGGTGCCCGGCGCCAGCCGCGACGCGATCGCGGGCGTGCTGGGCGATCGCCTCAAGATCCGTGTGAGCGCTCCGCCCGAAGGGGGCAAGGCGAACCGGGCGATCTGCGCCCTGGTGGCGGGGGCGCTGGGGCTGAGACCGCGGGACGTCGAGGTGGCCTCGGGGCACACCTCGCCGGAGAAACTGCTCCGCGTGGTCGGGATCGGCGCGTCCGATGCCTGCGCGCGCCTGGGTCTGTGATCCGGCGTCCCCCGGGGAGCGGAAAAAGAGCGCGGGCCCGGATTGCTCCGGGCCCGCGTCGCATTTGATCAACCCGCGGCGTCGGAACGCCGGGTGATTACTTGTAGAGGTTCGTCGACTCGGTCTCCTCGACCGGGTTCTTGAACTGGTCGGAGGTCATCGAGGTCTTGAAGCGGACGTCGCCCGCGGCGTTCGCCTTGACGGTGATGCGGAACTCGGCCCGGGCCTTGGGCGGCAGGGCGGCGAGCGGGGCGAAGGTCACGGTCCGGCCGCTGAGGCTGCCGGAGGTGGCGCCGCCGGCGGAGGTGAAGGTCTCCTCGGCGGGCAGCTCGCAGACGATGCGGATGCCGGTGCCGGTGGCCGAGCCCTGGTTGGTCACGGTGATGACGTAGGTGACATCCTCACCGACGGGGATCGGGTCGGTGGTATCGACCACCTCGAGCAGGATGGCCGGGATGCCCTCGACCTTGGTCTCGCATCCGTCGGCAACCTGCGCGGCGCAGGCGCACTCGGCGGTGGCGGCGCCGCGGAGCGTGCCGATGCCCTGCGGGGCGACGGTCATGCTCACGGTCCGCTTGCCGCCCTCGGCGGTCACGGTGCCGACGTTCCAGACGACGGTGTTGCCGGTCAGCTGGCCACCGTTGTCGGCGCTGACAAAGGTCGAGCCGCTCGGCACGGGCGCCGAGATCACGGTGCTGTTGCAGGCGGCGTCACCCGAGTTGGTGAGGTCGAAGGTGAAGGTGACGTTGCGCCCGAGGAAGACCCGCTCGCTGCACTGAGCCTTGATGGCGAGCTTGGGCTGGCGGACGATGGTCGTGACGGCCGCGGCGTTCGCGTCGGCGCCGCAGGAGCTGGTGGCCGAGGCCGCGGAGCTGAAGCGGCCGGTCTTGGTGGCCTTGGCGTTGACCTTGAACTCCTTGGACTGCCCGGCGGCGAGGGTGCCGGCGTTGAAGGCGACGTTGGACTGTCCGTCGGCCGTCGTCAGGCCGTCGGGCAGCTTGTCGGTGACCTTCACATCGCTGCAGGAGCCGGTGCCGGAGTTGGTGACCACGTAGGTGATCTGGATCGGGTCACAGAGCATGACCTCGGGGGTCGCGGTCTTCTTGAGGGCGAGGGCCGGCTCGACGACCTTGGTCTCGGCGCAGAGGAAGTTGTTGTACGAAACGGCGACGCAGTTGGAGCTGACGCCGGTCGCGCCGGCCTTGCCGGTCACGGTGATGGTCTCGCTGTCGCGGGGGGCCAGGGCGCCGAGCACCCACTGGGCGCTGCCGTCGGCGCCCTTGCTGGCGGCCGGATCGGAGCTGACCATCTCGAGGTTGTTGGTGTTCTCGCTGGTCACCACCACGTTCTGCAGCTCACCATTGGTGAGGTTGCAGACCACGAGCTGGTAGTCGTAGGGCTGGCCGCGGCGGACTTCCTTGGGCATGATCGTGTAGACCGCGATCGCGCTGGACGCGAGTTCGCCGGTCGGGAACGCCTGGCTCGACACGGTCTGATCCGCGCCGACAGAGGGGGCGCAGGGGCCGGTGGCCTGACGCGGCGCGGGCCTCTCGGCCGGCTTCTCCGCGGGCTTCTCCGCGACGGGGGCGGGGCCGGAGCGGAGCGGTAGCCTTCCACGCTCCCGTACTGCCAGACGCCGGTGCGGTAGTCATTGCCCGTCGTGTGGCCACCATCGGAGCTACACGCCCCGGTCGCCATCAACGTGGCGAGCGCCGCGACGCTCACCGTGTGCTTCATCCAATTTCGAACGTTCATGTGTGCACTCCAATCAGTGGCATCAATGAGGACGATCCCGGCCGAACCGGGCTAGGTTGCTCTCTCTCGATCCGTCCGAGGCCGGAAGACTCGTGATGAGTTCTCCCTTCCTCCTCCATGCGCCCCCATCCCTGGGTGCGCTACTGCATGGCCGTCGCCAGAATGCGGGGCCGGATCGCCGCCCCACAGCGCAGGAACGGCGTCGCCCAATAATACCGCCCCCGTGTGGCCCGAGACTCCCGAAGCGGTGCATTCTTCCAACAACGCCCCCGAACAGCGGGCTCTTAGCCGCGGGTCTTCAACAGGTCCCGAATCTCGGTCAGCAACACGACGTCCTGGGACGGGGCCGGGGGCGCCGACGGCGCGGCGGCCTGCTGCCGTTCGAACCGCTTCTTCGCGGTGTTCATCGCCTTGATTACGATGAACAACGCGAATGCAACAATCGCAAAGTTGATCACCGAGTTGATGAACTCGCCGTAAAAGATCGCGACTTCGGGCTTCGCCGCGACCGACCCAGATGCCTCGACGGCATCCTTCAGCACGAGCTTCTTGTCCGCGAAGTCCATGCCTCCCATCAGCAACCCGAGCGGCGGCATCATGACCTTATCGACGAGCGTCTTGACGATGCCGCTGAAGGCGGCGCCGATGACGATGCCCACCGCCATGTCCACCACGTTGCCCTTGAGGGCAAACTCACGGAATTCCTTCATGAAGCCCATCGACCGCCTCCTTCGCACTGGAACCCGATCCAGGCGCTGCCTCGAAGCTTCGGTTGTCATGAAACCGACAGCGGAACAGAACGACCCGCCGTTTGAGGGAGAAGAGGATAGCCCGCTCCGTGTCTTTTTCTGGCGGAGATCCACGCACTCCACTCGATTTCGCTCGCGGCGGGCAAACCGCTCGGTCCGGTGCTAATTCGCGATATGTCGATACACTACTCATGAATTGCCGCCGCCACGCACGTTCCCTCGGGTCCGGCTTCGCCCCCGATGGCCGGCCGGATGCACCCCGGCGCGGCGCTACTCGCCCCGGTCGATCGCCCGCGCCCGGCGGATCGCGCCCTTCCCAAACTTCGCGCTGACCGCGTCGCTCGCGGCGTCCAACGCCCGTTGCCGCTCGACCTCCGGCTCCGCGAACAGCGAGAGCTGCGCCCCCTCCCCCTCAGAGAGCCCGCTGGTCGAGACACCGATGAGGCGCACCGGCTGAAAGCTCGCGCCCGCCCACGCATCGAAGATCCCCCGTGCCGCCGTCCAGAGCTCGCTCGTCGTGCTCGTGGCCGCCTCGAGCGAGCGCGAGCGCGTGATCGTCTCGAAATCGCCGTACCGGATCTTGCACGTCACGGTCCGCGCCCGCCGGCCCTTGCGTCGCAGCCGCCGCGCTGTGTCCTCGGTGAGATGCAGGAGCACCGCGCGCACATCGTCGGGGTCGGCCAGGTTCTCAAAGAACGTCGTCTCGTGCCCGACGCTCTTGGCCTCGTGGTCGGGGACCACGGGCCGGTCGTCCTCGCCCCGCGCCAGCCGCCCCGCCCGCTCGCCCCACGAGCCCAGCGCGCCCGCGAGCGTCGAGGGCTCGAGCGCCCGGAGCTGCGCGAACGTCCGCACCCCCAGTCGGTGCAGGCGTTTCTCGGCGGCGGGGCCCACGCCCCACATCCGCCCGATCGGCAGGGGATCAAGGATCTCGTGCACCCGCCCCGGCTCGATCACCGTCAGCCCGTCGGGCTTGTGCATGTCGCTGGCGAGCTTGGCGAGGAACTTGTTGGCCGCCACGCCCACCGACGCCGTCAGACCCGTCTTCTCCCGGACCCGCGCCCGGATGGCGGCCGCGATCTCGACCTCGCTCCCGAGCAGATGGCGCGAGCCCGTCACATCCAGAAACGCCTCGTCGATCGAGAGTGGCTCGACCAGCGGCGTGAAGCCCTCGAAGATCTCGAAGACCTGGTCCGACACCTCCCGATACCGCTCGTGCCGCCCCTTCACGAAGATCGCCTGCGGGCACAGGCGCTTGGCGACGGCGGAGGGCATCGCGCTGCGGCACCCGAACACCCTGGCCTCGTAGCTCGCGGCCGCCACCACCCCCCGCTGGCTCGTACCCCCCACCAACACCGGCTTGCCCCGCAGCTCGGGGTTGTCCCGCTGCTCCACCGACGCGAAGAACGCGTCCATGTCGACGTGGAGTATGGCCCGCGGCTGCATGCCGGGATTATTCGCACCGTTCCCGAACAAATCCCTCGGTGGCAGGGGAGCCCGCCTTCCCCTTGTGGTGCGGGTTGTGGTGCGGGCTTCCAGCCTGCACGGATTCGAGATCGCGTGCGGGCTTCCGGTTGAGCGCAGCTCCCGGGAGCCGTGCAGGCTGGAAGCCTGCACCACAATACGGAACACAACACGACTCCCGGTACCATCCACCATGGTCCGGTGGATGCGCGACAAGTGGAACCGAGACCGCGTCACGGTCCGCGATCGCCGCGAGAAGGAACACCGCGAGCGCAAGATCCTCTGCCCCCGCTGCGGCTACGACGTCAAGGTCCTGGCCGATCGACCGTGCCCCGAATGCGGACTGTTCATCGATTCGGCATGGCGGCTCGGCAAGTGGGGCGCCGGATCTCCGCGGCGCCGATCATTGCCACTCGCTCTTGGCTTTCTCGGGTGGAGCCCATTGCCGAGGTGCGCAGTGCTGCTCTTCGCAGGAACCCTTGTGGCGCAACTAGGGCCCGGAACCCTTCCGACCCAAACCCGAGACGGTCTTTGGGCGGTTGGCGCGGCCGTTGGAACTTGCATGCTCATGGGAGCGAGCATCCTGACGATCGCCATCGTCCGACGTCGATGGCTGGCGTACGGCCCGCTGCGCTACACCATACGCCTGTCAGTCAGCCTCGTCGTTCTGTTGGTCGGCTCAATGATCGTCCTTGGACTCACACTGAATGCCTTCCAAAGACAGATCGATGAACAGGCTCGCGCGTACGGTGCACCGTAGGTTTGGAGCGACGATTCGGTCAGGGTGCCGCGTTTCACGCCCCGCGTTGGCCGGTTCACTTCTCTGCCTTCCTCCGTGAAACTCCGCGTCCTCCGTGGTGAGTCCCCCCTCACCCCAGCGCCTGCTCCATATCCCCGATCAAGTCCTCCACATCCTCGATCCCCACGCTGAATCGCACCAGGCCGTCGGTGATCCCGAGCTTGGCCCGCTGCTCCGGCGGCACGCTCGCGTGCGTCATGATCGCCGGGCTCTCGATCAGGCTCTCGACGCCGCCCAGGCTCTCGGCGATCGAGAAGATCTTGAGCCGCTCGAGGAACCGCCGCGCATCCTCCAGCCCGCCGTCCATCTCGGCCGTGATCATCCCGCCGAACTTGCACATCTGCTTCTTCGCGACCGCGTGCTGGGGGTGGCTCTCCAGGCCGGGATAGATCACGCGCGTGAAGCGCTTGTGCGCCTCCAGGTGCCGCGCGATCTTCATCGCGTTCTCGCAGTGCCGCTCGACGCGGACGTGGATGGTCTTGGTCGAGCGCAGCAAGAGGAAGCAGTCCATCGGCCCCGGCACCGCCCCCACCGAGTTCTGCACAAACTTGAGCTTCTCGTGGATGGCCTCGTCCTTGGTGATCAGCGCCCCGCCCACCACGTCCGAGTGCCCGCCGATGTACTTGGTCGAGCTGTGGCAGACGATGTCGGCCCCCAGCGCCAGCGGGTTCTGCAGCACCGGCGTCGCGAAGGTGTTGTCCACCGCCAGCCAGGCGCCCCGGGCCTTGCACAGGCGCGAGATCGCCGCGATATCGATCACCTTGAGCATCGGGTTCGTCGGCGTCTCGAGCCAGACGAGCCTCGTCTTCGCCGTGAACGCCTTCTCCGTGCCCGCCAGGTCCGTCAGATCCACCAGCACCACCTTGATCCCGTGCCGGTCGTACACCCGGTTGAAGAGCCGGTTCGTCCCCCCGTAGACGTCATCGCACAGGATGACCTCGTCGCCCGGGCTCAGCTGGTGCAGCACGCAATCCATCGCCCCGCACCCCGAGCCGAAGCACAGCCCGAACTTCCCGCCCTCGAGCGAGGCGAGGTTGGCCTCCAGCGCCTTCCGCGTCGGGTTGCTCGAGCGCGAGTAGTCGAAGTCCTCGACGAACTTGCCGGGCGACTTCTGGGCGTATGTCGCCGTCTGGTAGATCGGCGTCATGATCGCCCCCGTCGCGGGGTCGGGCTGCTGCCCGGCATGGATCGCGCGGGTGGCGAATCGGGATGTCTCAGCACTCATGCACGATTCCTTCTTCTTACCGCAGAGGACGCAGAGTTGCGCAGACTCGAAGCAAAGAACGCGGCCCCTGCCTTTCACTCACCGGAACTCGGCGTCCTCTGCGGTGAATTGCCTTCACGATCCAGTCTTCCGCGACAGATAGTCGATCAGGTCGATCTGCGACACAATCCCCACGATCCGCGGCCCATCGACCACGATCGCCACCTGGTCCTTGGCGAAGATCGCGTACAGCTCTTCCACCCTCGCCTTGGGGTAGATGAGCCCACCCACCCTGGCCGCGACCTTGCTCGCCGGCGCGTCCATCGAGATCTCGCCCGACTGCAGCGCCCGCAGCAGATCCACCTCGTGCACGATCTGCTCCGGCTTGCCGCTCCCGTTCACCAGCGGCACCTGGCTCACCCCATGCTTGCGGAAGATGTGCACGATCTCCCGCAGGGGCGTCTCAGGCGTGGCCGTGACCACCGGCGGGTGCTCGACGTGGAGCACGTCCTCCACCAGCCCGAGCTGCCGGTCCGGCTCCATAAACCCATAGTCCTGCATCCACGAGTCCGAGAGGTACTTGCTGATGTACCGCGAGCCGTGGTCGGGCAGCACACACACGACCTTTTTGCCCGGCCCCATCTCCTTGGCCAGCGAGGCCGCGACGTGGGCGATCCCGCCCGACGAGCCGCCGCAGAAGAGCCCCTCCTCGCGCGTCAGCCTCCGGGCCATCGTGAAGCACTGGCGGTCGTCCACCTGCCGGATCTCGTCGACCGCCTTGAGATCGAACGCGTCGCACACGATGTCGTCGCCGATCCCCTCGACCTTGTACACGCTCGCCTCGCCCGGGATGCCCGTGTAGAACAGGCTGTAGTGCACGCTCCCGATCGGGTCCACCCCGACGACGCGGATCGACTTGCCCTGCTCGGCGTTCATCTTCTTGATGTAGCGCCCGACGCCGGAGATCGTGCCGCCCGTCCCGACGCCCGCCACGAACGCGTCGAACTCGCCCCCCGTCTGCTCCCAGATCTCCGGCCCCGTGCTCCGGAAGTGGGCGTCGATGTTCAGCTCGGTGTGGTACTGGTTCACGTAGAACCCGCCCGGCGTCTCCTTCGCCAGCCGCTTGGCCGTCTGCACGTAGTGCTCCGGGCTGTCACCAGGCACATCCGTCGGCGTGATCACCACCTGCGCCCCGAACCCCTTGAGCATGTTCACCTTCTCGAGGCTCATCTTGTCGGGCATGGTGAAGATGCACTTGTACCCCTTCACCGCGGCCGCCATCGCCAGGCCCAGGCCGGTGTTGCCCGACGTGTTCTCCACGATGGTGCCGCCCGGCTTGAGCCACCCCCGGCGCTCGGCCTCCTCCACGATATAGAGGGCCATCCGGTCCTTGATGCTCCCCGCGGGGTTCAAGAACTCGCACTTGACCCACACCTCGGCCGAGCCGGGGGCCACAACCTTGTTCAGCCGGACCAGCGGCGTATCGCCGATCGCCTCGAGGATGTTGTGGAATGGTCTTCGCATCCGTGTGCCCTCCCAGTCGAATGCCCCGCTCCGTGGGGCCGTGCCGCCGGAGCATACGCCATTCCACCCCTCCTCCTCCCCATGGGAACCCCTCTCTCGAGCTGGCGTATAGTCGGCCCACCCCGTGGAGACCGGCCGCAAGGCCGGGGAGGGCCGCGGGATTGGGCCGGGGCTGGACAGAGGCCCCGCGTCCCCCAGAGAGAAAGGACCCCTATGCACCGCTCGAACCGTCCCCGCGCGATCGCCGCGCCCATCGCCCTGCTCACGCTCTTGGCGGGCGCCGCCCACGCCGACACGATCACGTTCAACTTCGCCCAGGTCGGCAATTCGTTCTCGGCCTTCACCTCGGGTGACGACCCGATCGTCGGCAAGGAAATCACCAGCGCGCGCATCTACCTCGATGTGGAGAGCTTCGCCGGTTCCGATGCCGCCAACTTCTGGACCGACATCACGCTCCCCATCGACCCCTTCGACGGCAACACGAATTTCATCGGCCTCCTCGGCGACGACCTCGGCTGGTCGGGCTCGGGCACGTTCCACTACTTCCTCGAGACGACCGAGCTGAACGGCCACTTCGTCGCCGCGCGCTGGGGCGGCGAGACCCCCGGGTTCGACTTTGATGGCACGATCCTCGATGGTTCGCGGATCGAGATCGACTACGTGCCCACGCCGGGCGTCAGCGCCACGCTCGCGCTCGGCGGCATCGCGGGTGCATTCCGTCGCCGCCGATAGCAACCTCCGAAGAATCGCACACGCCGTGCATCAGGGCCAGACGCCGCCACGCGGGGCCGCGTCTGGCCTCTTTGCTGCGCTACACGCACAGATACTGGCCATTACCAGCGATTTCATCAGCGTTCTCAGGCCAGTGTGTGCGGACTTCTACAGATCAGCATCGCTCGCGCCGCCTGCGTTGCGCGGGACGGCTCGCCCAATAATTGCGTGCTTTCTCCGATAGATTCGCGCTTTTCAATCCACATCATTTCGTTACCATCGCGTCGTGCTCAGTGCAACCAACATCCGCTGAGCGCCGCGGCCGCGCCGCGATACGGATGTGATCGAGGCACGCACCACCACCACAACCCGATGCACTCACACCCCGCTCGACCCAAGGGATGTGACTCTCGCGCACGCTCACCACTCGGCGGCCCGGATGGTCCGGATTGTCGCCAGCCGCGGAAACGCCAGCAACGCCGGAGAATCGCGTGAAGCACCATGTGTATCCCACCGCAGTGCCCTCCCTGCTCCTCGTGCTCGCTCTCGCACCGACCGCCAGCGCCCAGTGCGAGGACGCCGTCCCATTCGATTGCGCGCCGCCCAACGCCGACGACGCGTTCTACCTCAATGAATCGGGCGGGACCAATAGCTACTCCACCTTCGTCCCGCCTCCGCTCGTTCCCGATCGACGCCCCGGCTTCTTCATCCAGATGAGCGCCTCCGGCAACCGTGACTGCAACAACCCGCTCGACCAGATCCCCTGGTGGCAATCCGCCAACTGGACAGGCTTCGAGCGGCAGCTCGACCTCGCGTGGGACAACGGCTTCCGGCGCGTCGTGCTCTACAAGCCCGGTGGCAGCCCCGGCTATCAGAAGGTCCAGCAAGCCCAGTACCAGTTCCTGATGAACTCGCAGAAGCAGCTCCTTGCCAACGAGTTCAGCGATTGGCTCGCCGATGCCCGCGCCGCGGACGCCAGCTTCGAGCTTGGCGTCGTCGTCGGCGCCTGGCAGAGCGGTGGGGTCTGCACCCCGTGCCTCGACTCGATCAACGGGAACGGCTACTGGAAGTGCGACGACGACGACGACCTCTACGGCTTTACCTACAACCCCCGCTTCTTCGACCCCACCAACCTGGCGAGCATGCAGGAGACCTACCAGAACCTCATCCCCTGGGTCGAACTCGGCTGCGACTCGATCTGGCTCGACAACTGCTCCAACCACGCGAACCGCGACGTCGGCGACTACAAGGGACCGCAGCGCCTGCTCGATGCCGCGCAGGACCCCGACTACGCCGGGGTCGAACTCCTCGGGGAGGCCATACCCACCGATGCCAACGGCTACGTCGATACCTACATGGCCGAGCACGCCGCGTGGTTCGCCCACCTCCAGTTCCTGATGGGGGACGACGACGGACTCCCACCCGGCAAGGGATGGCTCACCGGCGGAAGCCACGATGACCAGGTCATCAACCCCGACACCACCGAGCTGATCGTCCTCTTCGGAAACCCCGACGGCGCCGGAGACGGCCCCCCCTACACCATCGCCACCATGGCCGACGCCCGCGACCGCGGCTACATCCCCTGGGCCACCGCCACCGATGCCGTGCCACTGATCCAACGCCTTTTCGACGGCGACACTGTCGACGGAGTCGACCTGCTGTACCAGAGCTTCATCACGCACAACGACCTCGCCGATTTCAACGGTGACCACAGCGTCACCTGCGCCGACTTCCTCGACTTCTTCAAGTGCTGGAGCCGGCACTCCGGCGGCCCGCGCGACCCCAAGCTCGCTATCTACGACGGCGACCTCGACAACGACGACATGGTCACCACCAAAGACCTCCTCCTCTTTCTCCGCCTGCGAAACTGGAGTGCGCTCGGCTGCTTCTGAGCCGAAAGACCGCCGTCCCGGGGCGTACACTCGCCCATGCGCATCCTTCTGACGAATGACGACGGCATCCGTGCACCCGGCATCGTCGCCCTCCACCACGCCCTGGCGGGGGGCGGCGACGCCGGGGCATTCCGACCCCACGGCCGGCCCCTCGCCGCCCTCTTCCCCGTCGCCCCCCTCACCGTCCAGTCGGCCACCAGCCACGGGGTCACCTTCCACGAACCCCTCATGGTCCGTCCCGTTACGGTGGACGAACGCATGCGCGGGCTCGCCGTCGACGCCCGGCCCGCCGACTGCGTCAAACTCGCCCTGACCTGCCTCTGGCCCGAACACTTCGGCGAGGGCTCACGCCCCGATCTCGTCATCTCCGGCATGAACGCCGGGGCCAACTGCGGCATCAATGTCATCTACTCCGGCACGGTCGCCGCCGCCCTCGAGGCGGCATTCCTCGGCGTCCCCGCCATCGCCCTCAGCCTGCAGTTGGGGGACGGCGAGCCCGACTTCGACTGCGGCGCGCTCCACGCCCGACGTGCCGTCGAGGCTGTCCTCGCCCACGGCCCGCTCGCGCCCCACACATGCCTCTCGATCAACATCCCCCCCTGCCACCACGACGATCCCGCGCGGCACGACCCCCGCCCCATCCGCGTCTGCCCCATGAACACCCACGGCCTGAACGACGGCTACGAACGGCGCGTCAGCCCCGCCGGCGATGTCTACTACTGGGCCAACCGCTCGGGCCTCGACTTCCGCCAGACCGACCCCGGGAGCGATGTCCACGAACTCCTCGCCGGCGCCATCACCCTCACGCCCCTCAAGTACGACCTCACCAGCTACGAACGCCTCCACCTCTGGCAAGCCGAACTCCACACCTAGCGACCACGCCGTCACGCCCCGACGCAGCCACTTCCGCGCCGCGGCTGTGCGCCCCTTCCCGGCCAACGAACAAAGGCGGCCGCACGTTCCCATGCGTCCGCCCGGAGGGAGATTGAAGGAGGGCGATCCCCCCTTCTGTGGGTCGTTCTATGCCGCGAGCAGGGAGCTGACGTCCTTGGCCGATTCCTCGAACCGCTTCCGGATGTTCTGCACCTGCTCGTCCGTGAGCTTCAGCACATCGAGCACCCCGCGCTCGATCTCGGTGGAGATCAGATCCATGCGGTACGGAGAATTCCCGGCTGTGCCGACGATCCGATCGGCCAGATAGACCACGCACGGGAGCGTGTTGGCCGCGGGATCGGCGCCGAGCGGGTTATGGTGATGCCCCGTCACGAGCGAGAGGCACCGCGGGAATTTCCACTTCTCGCACAGGGCCGAGCCGAAGTGCTGGTGGTTGGCGCCGAACGCCTGCTCCTCGGCCTCGAGCATGTCGATGAGCGGCACGCCCTGCGAGTTCACCCCGATCGACTCGACGACCTGGATGAGCTTCTGCCGATCGTACTGCATCTCGACCATCACGCCGATATCGTGCATCAGTCCGGCGAGGAACGCCTCGTCGGAGAGCCCGATCTTGAGCACATCGGTAATGATCTTGCACGTCGCTGCGCAGGCGTTCGAGTGGTCCCAGAGCGACTTGGCGCTGAATCTCGCCGTCACATCGCCGCCGCGGAACAGCTTCGCGAGGCTCGCCGCGATCGCGATGTTCTTGACCGCGTTCAGCCCCAACAGCACGATCGCGCGATTGATCGACGCGATCTGCCCCGGGAGGCCATAGAACGAGGAGTTCACCACCTTGAGGATGCGGCTCGACAGGGCCGGATCACCCGCGATCACCTTGTGCAGGTCCGTCGCGGTGCTCTTGGGATCCTCGACGAGCTCGATGATCTTCAGCGTCACCTCGGGCAGCGTGGCGATGTGGCTGATCTCGCGGATCGCCGACGACACCAGCTGATCCCTGTTCTGCGTGTTCGTGTCCATGTCCGGATTCTCCCTGCGCTAGGACCCGGACACGCACATCGACCGCAACCGATTCGGACTTTCCTCCCACCCCCACCAAGCTGGAAATTGATGCCCCGGCCCCCACCGACACCGCAGGCCGGATGCCCCGCCCCCGCACACCGCCGCCGGCCGAGCCCACAAAGAACCCTCAATATGCGCAGTGTTTGCGCAACAAGCGCGCGCCGTGCGGGTCGACGGCCGCCAGGGCCGCCGCGGCCCGCTCGCCAGCCCGGCCATCTCCGTAGGGGTGCGGCATGCCCGCCAGGTTCATCGCCACGGCACGGCGAACCGCCGCCGCAACCGCGTCGGCCGATTCACGCTCGACATCCAGGACGTTCCCGGCCCGTTCGCGGCCTGCCTGCCGCGATCCCACGTTCACCGCCGGGACCCCGAGACACGCCGCCTCGATCAGTCCCGCCGAGCTATTGCCCACCAGCACCCCTCTATTCGAGGAGAGCCGCCGCAGCAGACCCACGAAGCGGCTTCGCTCGAGATGTCCGCTCTGCGTCACCGCGCCCCGCTCCGCCGCCAACGCGATCGCACGCTCGATGCCCGCACGCCCCGGGTCATGGTTCGGAGCGAGGGCCAGCACCGGCCCCACCGAGGCGGCCCCCTCAAGCACGGCTCCCGCCGCGGCCTCCTCCTCCTCTGCGTGCCGGCCGATCGGGTGCAGCAGCACGACCGCCCGCGGCTGCCCGAGCCCGTCCCAGTCCGCGTCAGCCAGCGGGACGAATCCCGCCAGATCATCGACAGCGGGTGAGCCAACGACGACGACATGCTCCGGGCGCTCCCCCATGCGGCGGAGCCGCTCGGCGCTCTGCTCCGTGGCCGGCAGGTGCAGATGCGCCAGCTTGGTGATGGCCTGACGCATCGCCTCGTCGGCGATCCCCTCGGCCCGATCTCCCCCGTGCAGGTGGGCAACCGCCAGCCCGCCGATGCTCGCGGCCGCGGCAGCCGCAAACGCCTCGATCCGGTCGCCCAACACCACCACCCAGTCGGGCTTGAGCCCCGCAAACGATCGCGCGAACCTCGCGATGCCCCGCCCCGTCGACTCGGCGTCGTCCATCCGCGTCGCCGGCCCGGACCGCTGCATCGGCACCGAGTCGGCCACCGCAAACGCCCTTTTCACATCGCGGAACGTCTCGGCAGGCGGGATCAGGTGCGATCCAGACGCGATCACCATCAGGTCGAGCCTCGGATGGTTCTCGACCGCGGCCATCACGGAGCGCAGGAGCCCGAAGTCGGCCCGCGAGCCCGTGACCACCGCCACGCGCCGCGGCGCCGTTGCGCCCCCGCCCTCGTATGCCCCCGGACGCACCGAGGGCTCGCCGTCCCAACCATCTCCGATCATGGCGGCACTCTACACCCGTGCGCCCGTGGCGCCGAGGGCTGGACCCCCCGAGAGCCCAAACACCGATCGCTTCAGAGAAACGTCCGCCCCGTCTCCCCATCCAACATCGACCACCCCAGCCGGCGACAGATCCGGCTCAAAACCGGCCACGCCGTCTCGTCGTCGTTGATCGAGGCCATGACCTGCATCGGCCGGTCGATGCTGGTTGGGAGATCGACCACGAATCCCGGACCGTGCAGCCGCTCAAGACCCAGCGAGGCGCTCGAACCGCCGTCCGGGGCGGTATTGAACTCGCCCAGAAGCGCACGGATATCCGCGAGCGAGCCCAGTGGCTCGCCTTCCTCACCCGGCTCGACCTTTCGGCAGAGCACCATCATCCGGCTCTTCTTTGCCACCGCGGGACCCCCTTACTTCGTGTCCCGGGCCTTCAACAGGGCCGCCGACTCCTCGAGCAGCTTGCCCAGCGGGACGGGCTTGAGCAGGTAGCGATCCACCCCGAGGCTCTCCGCGTAGGCCTGGTGCCGCTTGCCCTCGTTGGCCGTCACCATGATCACCAGCGGGGAGTCGGTCTTCCCCTTGATCTTCTCGAGCGCGAGGAATCCGGAGCGCCCCGGGAGCATCATGTCCAGGATCACCAGATCCGGCGGATCGTCGTGGCAGATGTCCACCGCCTCGTTCCCGTCGCCCACCGCCTGCGTCAATGCGCCCTCGGCCCGGAAGGCCGCTTCCATCGACTCCAGCACATCCTGATCGTCGTCCACGATCAGCACGCGGATGTTCTCGAGACGGCCGTTGCTCTCCGACATGACGACTCTCCCGCGGGGTGGCCCCGCCGTCCGCCCCTCAAAGTCCCTGCGGCATTGAACCCAGCCCGGATGGGCCGGGCAAGCTAGGGAAGCCGGGTCAGCCCGTGCTGGGCCAAAAACGCCCGGTCGCGCTCGCTCTGCTCGACCACGGCCTCCACCTCCGAGTCCCCCATCCAGGGCAGTTCCGCCAGCTTGCGCCGCAGACTGTCGGGGAAGGGCCGGTTCAGCCGCTCGTGCCGGGGCCGGCTCTTCCAGATGCGGTGCATCCACAAGTACTGTTCCGGGGCCCGGAGGATCATCCGCTCGATTGCCCTCCGGTAGCGGGCAGCCAAGTAGTAGAAGGGGTCGGGCCGATGCTCCCAATCCTCGGGGTGGATCACATCCTCGATCTCAACCCGGTATCGAACGCCGTCCCCCGAGTGCGGGGCGGCGAAGCCGTCACGCACCGGCCCATCCTCGCGTCCATTCCACCCCAGCCGCCGCGCCTGCCCGACGACCACCGACGCCCGGTGGTGGTACGCCACCATGCCGATGGATTTGTAGGTGGAGGCCAACCGGCCGAAGAAGGGGACGAAAAGCCCCCGGTCTCCGGCGTTCTGATCGGCCACGAAGCCGACCGGCGCTCCGGCCGCCATCAGTCCCGGGATCTGCCGCAGCGCGCCGAACTTGTCCAGCAGGACGAGCCCCCGGCGCCCCCGGGTCTGCCGCACCCAGTGGTCCAGCGGCTGGTTGTCCAGGGGCCGGTAGACCGCGTGCATCGGGAATCCGAGCAGAGCCATCGTGTAGCCCAGCAGCTCCCAATTGCCGCAGTGCCCCGTGATCAGCACCGTCGGCCCGCCGCGCAGAATGGTTCGCAGGCCGCTCGCGATCGAATCGAGTTCTACGTGGCGGATCCACGCGTCCTCACTCATCAGGCGCGGCGCAAACGAGATCTCGATGCCCAGCATGAAAAGGTGTTCGTAGGAACGGACCGCGTGCTCCAGCCGTTCCGCCTCGTCAAACTCAGGGCACGCGAACCGCAGGTGCTCGGCCGCCCGGGCCACACGCTTCCGGTTGAACGGCATCCCCGCGAACGCTCGGCCCAAACCCCGCGCCGTCTCCAGCGAGACGCGCGGACCGGCCACCAGGGGCAGCGAGAGCATCCCGCGGATGCCCCAGTAGGCCGGGGTGTGCAACACCGCGGGCAGCTTCGCCCCCACAGGCTTCGCTCCTCAATCGGGGATCAATACCCGCCGATCAGCGTCCGCAAACGGTTCTCATTGAGCACCGGGAGCGAGGTCGACGCGGCCTGCCGGAACAGCTCGTCGTACCGCGCGATCGTCTGCTGTGCCCGCACGTATTGCTCGACCACGGCGATCGGGGCATTGATCGGGGGCTCCGGCGGCAGCGTCGGACGCTCCCCCATGATCAGGAAGTCTACATCGCCCGTCAGTTCGTCCGAGACCGAGCCGCCCCATTCGCGGATCGTCGCCACCAGGTTCTGGCGCTCCCCGTCGGTCGCCACGCCGTCACGGTTGGCGTCGAAGTTCCCGATGACCAGGAACTTGTACTCCTTCTTCGGGTCGTAGACCGCGTTCGCCAGCACGTCGCCCTTCACCACCGGGTTGCCCGCACGCTCGGTCACCACGCGGCACACCGCCGAGGTCTCATCGATCCGGATCACCTCGAGAGACGCCTTCCCTCTGGGGTAGTTGCCCTGCTCGTCCGGGCGGATCGCCGAGGGCTCCTCGTAGACCGCGAACGTCAGACCAACGCGGATCTTGTCCTGCCGCCCCAGGTTGATCGTGGCCGTGCCCGCAGCCGCGTCGACCGCCACCACACGCCCGTCCACCAGCGACTCTTCGGGACGGCCCTGGAACAGGTCCTTCTTGCGATCGCCTCGCAGCACCTCGAGCTGGTTCTGGAGTCGCTGATTGCTCTCCTCCAGCCCGGTCACGCGGTCGAGGAGCTGCGTCTCGCGCGTCGAGGCCTCCTGGCGGATGCGGTCGACCCGCGCCCCCATGTCCGTCCGCTGCTGCTCGGTCCCGGTCCGGTACGACTCCACCTCGTTGCGGTAGCGCTGGAGTTCGTCGTTGATCGCCGCCAGGGTCGCGCGGTGGGCCTCGTCACGCGCCTTGCTGCGCTCCATCTCGTTCTTCAGATCGTTCTCGGCGATCTCCTTGGCCTTCCGGGCCGAGTCGATCTGGCCCTGCAGCGATGCGATGTAGGTGTCGGCCTGGCTCAGGACCTGCTCGAACGACTTCCCCGCGACGATCGTCTTCACGCTCGGCGCGTCACCCTGCCCGCCCCAACCCGTCGCCCGGGCCACGCCGGGGAACTGCACCTTGTCCAAGCGGTCCATCACGTCCGTGTACGCGCCAGACTTGCTCCCGCTGATCGTGCTGGTCGCCTGGCCCAACGAATCGGCCAGGTAGCCCACCACGGTCTGCTTCTCAGCCCGCGCCTTGTCCGCGATCGCCGAGATCCTCGGGTCCTGCCGCTCCTGGGCGTTGATGTACTCACTCAGGCCCTGCTTGGCGCTGTCCCGCTCGCCGGTGACCTTGTTGAGGTTCCCATAGAAGATGATCGTGCTGACGAACAGCCCCAGACTCAGAATGCTGAGGATGGAGATCGTTACGACGATGCCGACACCCGCGCCACCTCGACCTGCCATACCTCACACTCCACTGCTCTAGTTGTACGCCAGGACGGATCGCTCCCCGCCCGACGCAGAATCCTGCCCATCTCGCGCGGCCGGCGCCGCACGACCCGACGCGTATCCACACGACGAGCCCCCGACCCCACCGCCGGGACACCCCGCCGCGCCATACGCCCCCGCAGCCCAGCCGGATCCGCCCGCACTGGCCCGGGGCGACAGTCTCTCGCCCCCAGCCCCAGCCGTCAAGGCTCACAACGCCTTCCCCCACCTTTTCCTCCCAACATCACCCCAACCTTCCCCCAGTACCCCCCCACCCCCACTCCGTCTCTCCGTCTCTGCGTCTCTTCGTCTCTCTGTCTCGCCAACCCCTCTTCCTGTACCCTCCCCCCAGGAGGTCCCCATGCCCCACACCCGCCGCCAGTTCCTCACCACCTCCGCCGGGCTCGCCGCCGCGGCCTTCGCCCCGGCCACCCTCGCCCGCGCCAGGCCCAGGCGCTCCCGGGCCGACCAGATCAACATGGCCGTCGTCGGCATCCGCTCGCGGGGCTACGAGCACCTCCAGTCGTTCGGCAAGCTCGAGAACGTCCGCATCAAGACCCTCTGCGACCCCGACGAGCGACTGTTCGCCGAGCGCGTCGCCAGGCTCGAGCAGATCCAGGGCATCGCCCCCGGCACCGAGACCGACCTCCGACGCGTCCTCGACGACCCCGAGATCGATGCCATCAGTATCGCCACCCCCGACCACTGGCACGCCCTCGCCACCATCTGGGCCTGCCAGGCCGGCAAGCATGTCTACGTCGAGAAGCCCTGCTGCCATGCCATCGCCGAAGGCCGGCTCATGGTCAAGGCCGCACGCAAGTGGAACCGCATCGTCGCCGTCGGCTTCCAGAACCGATCCATCCCCGGCGTCCGCGCCGCCATGCGATGCCTCCATGCCGGCGGCATCGGCGAGGTCTACCAGGCCCGCGGCCTCTGCTACAAACCCCGCGACTCCATCGGCAAGAAGGCCGACGAACCCACCCCACAGGGCGTCCACTACGACCTCTGGCTCGGCCCCGCCCCGACCCGCCCCTTCAACCCCAACCACTTCCACTACGAGTGGCACTGGCTCTGGGCCTACGGCTCGGGCGACATCGGCAACCAGGGCCCCCACCAGTTCGACGTCGCCCGCTGGGGACTCGGCGACCCGACGCACCCCTCGCGCGTCCACTCCACCGGCGGCTACTTCAAGTTCGACTCCGACCAGGAGACCCCCAACACCCAACTCGCCACCTTCGACTACCCCGATGGGCGCCAGCTCGTCTTCGAAGTCCGCGGCCTCTACACCAACGACGAGAACGGCATCACCATCGGCAACCTCTTTTACGGCGCCGAGGGCTGGATGCACGTCAACGGCGGCGCCTGGAAGACCTTCCTCGGGCGCAAGAACGAGCCCGGCCCCAGCTCCGACAACCCCGGCGCCTTCGCCGACGAGCCCACACCGGCCGCGGGCTTCGACTCGGGCAACCCCTTCGCCAACTTCATCGGCGCTCTCCGCGCCAACGACCCCAAGCTCCTCGGCTCCGAGATCGAGTCCGGCTACACCTCGTGCGTGCTCCCGCACCTGGCCAACATCTCCTACCGCACCGGCGCCCGCGCCCTCACCTTCGACGCCCCCACCGAACGCTTCACCGGCGAGGGCGCCGCCGAAGCCAACCCCCTCCTCGCCCGCACGTATCGAGATCCGTTCACGATCCCCACCATCTAATCAGAGCCGCGTGCGTGAGCACGCGGAACGACCATCCAACAAGCCCCCGGTCCCAAGCACTCCACACCCCACCAGAGCCGCGTGCGTGAGCACGCGGAACGAGCGTCCGAGGACCGGCGACCCCCGATCTCCCCCACCCCCCTCCGCGAGGTCACCCTCGCGGCGCTGACGGGCCGATCCTCTGCCGCCGATGCGCCGCTCTGGAATACGGCCGCCTTCACCAACGCCCCCGTCGCTGTCCGGCGCAGCGTCAGCGGCGCGGGCAAGGGCGGCGCTCCTCGCTCTTCTCGCCCGCTTCCGCGCCGACCGAAGCGCGCCGCGCGCCCGCCGGGCTCACCCCAGCCGATCCACCGCGATCATCGCCGCCCCCAACAGCCCGGCATTATCGAGCAGCTCGCTCGCAACAACCTCGACCTTCTTGCACACATCCGGGAACGCGACGGCGCGGGTCGCCTCCCGCACACCCTTGACGAAGGGCTCCCCGATCGCCTCGGTCAGCCCGCCCCCGAGCACCACCCGCTCCAGACTCAGCAGCGTCACAACGCTCCCCACCTGATCTCCCACCAGCCGCGCCGCATCGTCCACCACGCGCCGCGTCAATTCGTCCCCGGCCTCGTACGCCTGTGCCAGAGCCTTCGACTTGATCTTCTCGTACTTCTCGCCCGTGATCTCACTCAGCATCGAGGGCTGGTTCGACTGGATCAGGCGAACGATCCGCTCCACCACCGCCGTCCGCGAGCAGTTGTGCTCCAGCGATCGCGATCCGGGCGGGTTGTTGGGGAAGATCAGCATGTGGCCGATCTCACCAGCCGTCATGTGGTGCCCGTAGTAGAGCTGCCCATTGAGGATGAGCCCCCCCCCGATGCCCGTCCCCACCCACACGCCGAGCACGCTCCCCGATCCCCGCGCCGCCCCGAGCACCCACTCGCCGTACACCGCGACATTCACGTCGTTATCCACCACCACCGGCAGGCCCAACCGCTCCGACAGGATCTTCGCGAGCTTCACGTCGTTCCAGCGCAGGTTCACCGCCTCGAGCACGATCCCCTTGCCCGGGTCCACCGCGCCCGGCGCACCGATCCCCAGCCCGCCCAGATCCTGCAACGCCACACCCGCCGCCTGACACGCCTCGTTCACCGCCTCGGTGATCCGATTGATCACCGAGTCGAGCCCGTCCTCGGCCTTCGTCTTCTTCCGCGCACTGCCCAGGATCGCCTTGGACGCACCCGACTTCCGGGCGTCATGACGCACCACGCCGACCTGCATATTCGTCCCGCCCAGGTCAATCCCGATGATCGGTCGCTCCATCGCCATCGCTTCGTTCCTTCCGTGCTTGCGCTCGCCGTCGCTCCCGAGTGTACCCGCCCCCCACCCGCCAACCCGGCCCGCCAGCCCGATCCGCCAACCCGGCCCGCGCGAGCGGCCTAGACCAATCGACACGAAACCACCGCCGCTCCTGGCAAAGCCGCCCGCAATCTCGACTCCGCCGACCCGCTCCCGCCGGGCCCATACAGCGTAAAGAGCGTGCTCCCGCTCCCGGTCACCCAGACCTCGCGCCCCAGCGCCGCGCTCGCCCGCGCCCGCATCTCGGCCAGCCCGGGCCGCACCGCGAACGCCGGCGCCTCCAGGTCGTTGAACAACCGGCCGATCCCGGCGGCGTCGGCCAGGGCCCGCACCTCTCGCCCACGCATCCGGCCATCCCCAGAACCGGAAGCCAACGCCGCGTCGAACGCCCGGTACACCGCGCCCGTCGGACACCCGAAGGGCGGGATGACCAGCACCGCCTCCGCCGCCACCCGGCGCGTCCGCTCGATCGTCTCTCCGAAGCCGCTCACGATCGCCGGAAGAGGGGGCCGATTGGATTCGATGAAGAAGGGCACGTCGCTCCCCAGCCGCAGGCCCAGCGCCCGAAGCCGGTCCTCACCCAGCCCCAAGCCCCAGGCCCGATCGATCCCGAGCAGCGCCGCCGCCGCATCCGAAGAGCCGCCACCCAGACCACCACCCGCCGGGATGCGCTTCCGCAGCGCGATGCGCGTCGGGAGGCGCCGCCCCACCTGCGACTCGAGCGCCCGCAGCGCCCGCCACGCCAGGTCCCGCTCGGGCCCCCAATCGATCAACCCGACGCGCGGCGCATCCGGCGCCCACGCCGCACTCCAGGTCGAGACCCCCTCCGGACCCAGTGGTTCGATCAGGACGTCGTCGGCCAGATCGATCGCGTGCATCCAGGTGCAGATTGGATGCCAGCCCGCCCGCGCCGAGCCCGCCGGCTCCGGCCCCCCGAGGGCAAGAGCCAGATTCAGCTTTGCGCAGGCCCTCAGGACAATCGCCGGCATGCCCTGGACCTTATCACCCCCAAGGAGGTTCGTCCCATGCTCGTCCACGATCGCGTCGCGGCTATGGAGCGGATCGCCCCCCCCGAGTACGCCGAGGGGTGGGACCGTGTCGGCCTCCACGTCGGCGCGCTCGCCAGCCCGCTCGACAGCCCGGTGCTGCTGACCATCGACCTCACCGAGCGCGTGATCGACGAGGCGGTCGAGCTGGGGGCCAGCGCGGTCGTGAGCTACCACCCGCCGATCTTCACGGAACTCCGCTCCATCACCGACGCGACGCCGAAGGAGCGCATCATCCTCAAGGCCGCCCGCGCCGGCATCGCCATCTACTCGCCACACACCGCCCTCGACGCCGCGCCGGGCGGCGTCACCGACTGGCTCTGCGAAGGACTCAGCGGCGCCGAGCCCGGACGCATCGCCGGCGACTACCGCGCCCTCTTCGCCCACGAGGAGCACCACTCGAGCCCCCGCGTCAAGATCGTCACCTTCGTGCCCGAACGCGATCTCGAGAATATCCGCAACGCCCTCGCATCCGCCGGCGCGGGCCATGTCGGCGAGTACAGCGTCTGCTCCTTCAGCGCCGCCGGCACCGGCACCTTCCTCGGCGGCGAGGGCGCCAACCCCACGATCGGCGAGGCGGGCAAGCTCGAGGTCGTCAGCGAGTGCCGCATCGAGATGGTCTGCCCCAAGCGGGCCCTCGCCCTCGCCCTGCAGACCCTCCGACGCTTCCACCCCTACGAAGAGCCCGTCGTCGACGTCTACGACCTCGCCCCCCAGCCGCGCCGACGCATCGGCGCAGGCCGGCGCCTGGTCCTCGACCAGCCCGCCACCATGCGCGAACTCGGCGCCCGTCTCCGCAAGTTCCTCGGCACCGCCCGCGTCCAGCTCGCCCTCGCCAAGGAAACCGACGAGCCCATCCGGCGCATCGGCGTCATCCCCGGCGCCGGCGAATCGCTCGCGGCCCTCGCCGCCTCCGAGGGATGCGAGGCCTTCATCACCGGCGAGATGCGCCACCACAACGTGGTCGCCGCAGTCCACGAGGGGATGCACGTTCTGCTCGCCGGACACACCAATACCGAGCGGGGCTACCTCGTCCGCCTCAGCGACCGACTCGTCAAGGAACTCCCGGGCATCGAGCCGGTGATCAGCACCCGCGACCGAGACCCGCTCATCGTCCTCTAGGGCACGAGCCCGAGTCGATCAGCTCTGCTCCTGCAGATCGAGCTCGATGATGGGAACGTCCGCTTGGATCGCGCGGCCCACGCGACGACCAAGCACTTCGCCAATCCGCCACGGCTCGATCCCCGTTCCGGGACGCTTGATCGTCAGGTCCCCCTCGCAAATCACCTCCCCCGGCGTGAGCGCCCGCCGCGTCACGAGCGATTGCCTGGAGACGTCCCGCACATCCCGCTCGCACCCGAGGACCCGCTTCTCCTTCGGAGCCACCACCGGGACCGTGCCGCGCACGGGCGCTCGACGACATCCCGCGGCGCGTGGAAGACCACGCTCCCGGGGTCCGCACCGAGACGCGCGCACCGCACATACTCGCACAGCTCTTCCCGTGTCGCACTCGCAAGGTGATCGGGACCGTCGGCGGTCTTGTCGTAGGTCAGGTGCTTCTCCAGCAGACTCGCGCCGCACGCGACCGCCAAGCCGGATGTCTCCACACGATCCGTGTGGTCGCTGTAGCCGACCGGGATGTCGGGGAACGCCTCGCGCAGCGCCCCGATCCCGCCCAGACCATCCTGCCCCTCCGGGACGGGATAGCTGCTCACGCACTGCAGGAGCGCCAGTCGATCCCGGGCGCTCCCCAGCCACCCCACCGCGCGACGGACCTCCTCCATCGTGCTGGCGCCGGTGCTCACGATCAGGGGCCGGCCCGTCGCCGCCATCGCCTCCAGAAGAGGCCGGTTGATGATGTCGGGGCTCGCGCTCTTGTACGCGTCCCAGCCGCCGCAAGCATCGACCACCCGCTCGGCCTCCGCGACCAGATCCACGCTGAACACCGTCACGATCGCGTGCAGGCCGAGGTCGTGCGCCCGCTCCATCACCGGGCGCATCTGCGCCGCCGACAGCTCCAGCCTTCGCAGCATCTCGATGGGATCCGTCTCCCCCGCCGCCGCCTGGTAGGCCGCGAGCTTGGAGGCGCCGCTCATCAGGAGATCCGTCCGGAACAGCTGCAGCTTGACGGCATCCGCCCCGGCGGAGTCGGCCGCCTCCACCAGCTCGATCGCGCGCTCCACCGACCCGTCGTGATTCACGCCGATCTCGGCGATCACGTACGGCGGCGCATCCTGCCCGATCTGCCGATCCCGAATCCGCATCACGCCGTTCCCTCTGCGCCGCTCGCTCTCAGCAACTCGGTCGCCACCGCCAGATCCGCCGCCGTGTCGATATCGACCACCGCCCCCGACTCGTTCACCACCGCCCGATGATCCAGCCCGAGAAACGCGTGCGGGTGCGCCGGGTCGAGCCCGGGGATCTCGAGCATGAGCGCACGGCGCGAGACGACCACCACGCCGCCGTCGGGCACGTACGAGGGCGGCAGATCCTGGCGTCTATAGACGCCATGGAAGAGCCGGTCGCCCTCGAACGGCGTCACGCGCCCGTCCGCACCGACCCGTGCCTGCCACCACGGATGGTACTTGCCCACGGGCGCGTAGCTCTGCACGGAATCGCACCCGCTCTCGCGCCACAGGGCCGCGGCGCGCCCGAGCAGGCCGGGCGGGCGCACGGGGACGTTGCCGTAGAGCAACGCGGCCGCGCCGACGCTCCCGTGCCCGGCCTCGTACCAGCGCACCGCCTCGCGCAGGGCGTCGTCCACGCGCGCCGTGTCGCTCGCGAGCGCGTCGGACCGGACATGGGGCAGCGCGCCCATGCGCCCCGCGATCGCGAGCACCTCCTCGGAATCGCTCGAGACAACCACCGTCAGGCCGGATTCCAGCGCGTGCCCGATCGTCCACGCGACGCAGGGCCGGCCGGCGACCCGCGCAGTGTTTTTGCCCGGCACGCCCTTGCTCCCGGCCCGGGCGACGACGACCGCGGTGAATTGGCTGGCTTCAGACCCCATGCCGCTCACGCCGCGACCGCGCGGCGCTCCTCGCGCCCGATGGCCTCCGCCGCCTCGCGACGCTGCCGCCGCACGCCGAGCACCTGCCGCCATGCGCCCGGAAGCCCACCCTCGATCGCGTTGGCCGCACTACGCCCGAAGACGCGTCCGGGCCTGGAGATCGCCCCTCCATCGCTGAGCACGATCAGTTCCGTGAGTGAACGATGCCACGCCCCGAGGCGTGGCTCCGGCAGCGGGGCGATGCGATCACCCTCGATCGACGCCGGGAGCGGGTCGATGATGCACGCCTGCGCCACCGTCAGCCAGCGGTCGTAGAATGACTCGAGCTCTTCATACACCGCGTCGCACCTGGTGATCCGAGGCACGATCCAGACATCCGGCATCCGGCCGCCCACCACCGCGGTGCGCGCCTTGAGCAGCGCGACCAGCCCATCCCGCGCCCGCTCGAAGGAGGCGAGACCGGCCAGCCGCCGGTACGTCGAGGCAGACTCGGCCAGCAGGTCGATGCTCACGACGCCCGCACCGCACTCCAGCAGGCTCGCGGCCTCTTCGGGCGGACACTGCAGATCGGTTCGGACATGCACGCCCGCCAGCCCGGCGCCGGCCGCGGCCGCGACGATGTCTCGCCAGCGCGGGTGCATCATCGGGTCGCCGGCGCCCCCGAGCGTCAGGGTCGCGTCAGGGCGCATCGAGGCGAGTTCCTCGATGATCCGGACCGCATCGCTCGCCGAGAGCATCGGCCGGTCCGCGGCCCCGCGTCCGCCAGCAAGCATCTGCGCCAGTTCGCCGCCAGTGCGACGCCCGGCGCAGAGCTCGAGCGTGAGCTGCGCGGGACCACGGGTCGCGAGCACCTCGGCCGCGGCCCGGATCCTCGGAGCGATGGCCGTCGCCCCGACTTCCGTCGGCGGAAGGGCACACTCGCGGAGGGCTCGCTCGATGACCTCGACGCGCCAGGGAGAATCAGCGATCACCCGCAGGCCGACATCGCGGAGGTCGGGCCCGACACGGACGCAGCCGGGCTTGGCGACCGGATCAAGGATCGGCGACATCGGGATGTAGCCGAGAAGGCCCCCGATGCTGGCGAAGCCCCCCGCGGTGGCGGCGCTGGCAGCCAGTTCGGAAACCAGGCTCCTGGCGATGACGCACGGAGCAAGCCCCGGCGCTGCCTGCGAGAAGCAGAGCCGACGGTGGGCGGGGTCTTCCCGGAAGCGTTCGATCAGGGTCGAGGTGAGTTCGGGTTCGACGAGGACCCAGTCGGGCCCCAGAACGACCGCGCCGTCGATGCCCAGCCGGTCCATGACGGCGAGTGTGGTCACCGGATCGAAGGCCTCGTCGAAGACGGTCATGCCGCAGAGGCCGCCGCGCCACGCGTCGGGCGCGAGCGCTCTCGCGCGAGCGACCCCCCGCCGGCGCTCGCCCAGCGGATGAGCGCCGGTGCGCTCGAAACGCACGGGGAAGGGGACGCTCTCGGGCGCCGCCCCGGCGATGCGGCGCGTCGAATCGGGATCTTCCGAGAGGAGGACGATCTCGTCGAGGCCGGTGCTCCGCGCCAGCCGGAGGAGGGTGAGCTGCAGGGGATTGAGCCCACAGGAAAGCTCGCGGGCGAGCCGGCGAGCCGTGCCCAGACCCCCGCGCTCGGCGTCGACGGCGAGGATCGCGGCGACGCGGCTCGGGGCGGCCTCGACGACGATCTCGGAAAGGCCCTGTTCCTCGGGGTCCCGCGTGAGCTTGGCCGCCTCACCGCGCATCGCGTCCGCGCTGGCGTCGAAGAGCTTGCCGAGCTGGCCCGCGCTCTCGGCGAGCCATCGCACGTTGACGATGTCCCGCTCGATCTGGCGGCGCTGCCGCTCGATGGGCGTGAGTTCGCCCTCGAAGTGGAGGGCGCGGTCGGCCTTGAACCGCTTGAGCTGGCCGGTCTGGTTGAGGTGCTGGACCAGCTCGAAGGCGGGCGCAAGGCCCATCGCCCGCTCGCCGTACCCGTGCACCTTCTCGATGAGCTGATTGACCCGACGCTGGTCGGCGTGATGCTCCAGCATCGTTTCGAGAAGGCCGGCGGATGTCCGGCTCAGATCCTCGATGTCGCGGATATCGCGCCGGACCTGCCCGAGCCTCGCCGCCACACGCGGAGCCCCGAGGCGGCGCGCCTGGTCGGCGGGTGCCGTGCTCGGAAGCTCGAGCAGCGGCGCCGACCGCGGCGAGAACCGCTCGAGCGCCTCCGCGAGAGGCATGACCTCGGCATGACGCTTGGCGAGGCCGCCCTCCGTGGCATCGATCACCCGGCGCCCGGCCCGGACATCGGCGGCGAACATGCGTTCGAACTGCACGGCGTACGCCGACATCTGCTCGTCGGTATAGACCGGACGGCCCAGATGATCGGTGGCGCGGTGGAGGTGGGCGCGGTTGCGCACGACGCGCTGCCACTCCATCATCTCCAGGGTGTTGCATGGGCTCAGCTCACCGGCCCACACATCGTGGATCGCCGCGCCGGGGGCGTAATACTGGCCGTCGGTGAAGCCGAGGTCCTGGCCGATCAGGATCACCGGATCGCAGCCGAGGTGCCTCGCGAGCGTGTAGGCCATGTGCGCAACCGTGCCGCCGGGCTCAATCGAGACGCCATCGTGCGCGAACCCGGCGCCGAGCGTCTTGCTCATCTGCTTGTCGTGCGGGCAGCGGATCGCCCCCGGGAACGACTCGAGAATCGCCGGATTCGCCTTGGGCTCGGCGACGAGCGTCACGCCCTCGACGTCACGGGCTGTCAACCCCTCGTAGAACCTGGCGCTGATCTCGTGATAATCGAGCGCCGTGACGAAGTGAGGCCGGATGCCCAGCTCGAGCAGCGGGCGCAGCACGGTCTGCGTCGCGATGATCACGACGCGGTCCCGCACGCCGGGGCGGAGCAGCAGCTCCACGTTCCGACGCAGGCTGGGCCCGGCGCTCACGACCACCGCCGGGCGCCCGGCGGCGCAGCCGGTGAGCTCGCCAACCCCCGGCACGCTCGCGTACCAATCCAGGTTCATCAGACCGTTCCGGAGCGAGGTCTCGGTCTGCATGAGCGTGGTGACCAGGTTGGTGCGGACCGCGCGGACGCACGAGGTAAAGGTCTCGCCGAACCGCGTCCCCTGGCCCCCGAGTCGCGGGGTGCTCGGCGCGTGCTCGATCACCCTCACGCCCAGCGAGACCACCGCCTCGGCGCCGCGGAGCGCTGCCGAGATGGCCGCGGCATCCTCGGCCCGGGTCAGAACCGCGACGTTCGATCGAGCAAAGACCTCGCTATGGTCCACCGCCGCGAGAGCCGCGCGGAGCAAGGCAGTATCGGGCTCGAATACCAGAATGATGCCGGCGCGGCCCATGCGATCGGCCAGCGCGGCGACATGGTGCCCCAGGCCAAAGCCCAGCACCACGATGACACCGGCCTCCTGCGGATCGATCCCGGCGGCGAACCGGGCGGCCTCTTCTCGCGGCCGGCGAGCGCTGGCGAGCTGGCGTCGCGCCGCGCCCTGGCCCAGACTCCCGGTGATGGCGCCGTCGGGGGCGGTCTCGAGCTGGACATCCTGGCGTGGCGGCGTCGCCCGCAGGAGGCCGACCGTTTCGCCCGAGGCTCGCTCGAGGGCGCGGAGGTTTCGCTCGAGGATCTCGCCCCCCGGGGCGACGTCGACGCCCGGGGCAAGCAATCCCTCGAGCCCGGCCCCGAGATGGAGGAAGCCCTCGAGACTCACCCCGGGCCGCTCGTCTCCGCCGCCGGTTCCCAAGTGCTCCGCCATGGGTGCGCTCCGATCCGTCAGACTTCCGCTGCGTACAACCACACAACGCCGGCGCGGCGTGGCAGGCACGCTGATGCGGCGTCTCGGTTGAGGATCGGCCGTTGCTCCGGAGGGGCTGCACAATGCTTGATCGCCGCCAGCCCCTGGTATGGTCCATTTCGGTCATGACGGACGCCAAAGCCTGGGCCCAGCTGGACATCCTCCAGCCCCCGCCCACCCTCCCCTCGCTCCCCCAACCGCCGACCCTCTCCCACCTGATGCTGGAGAGCCCGATCCCGCTCTCCATCGCGGCCATCGCGCTGGCCCT
This sequence comes from Phycisphaerales bacterium, assembly GCA_016709445.1. Classification (GTDB taxonomy): domain Bacteria; phylum Planctomycetota; class Phycisphaerae; order Phycisphaerales; family UBA1924; genus PNC22. The sequence continues at coordinate 32,617 of JADJMV010000025.1, read as the reverse complement.
GGCCGCCTGGGCGGTCGCGAACCGCCTCGGCCGGGCCCGGCAGGGGCTGATCGCCGCCGCGGGCTTCGCCTGCCTCGGCCTCGTCGTCGTCGGTGTGTCCTTCGCGATCCGCACCCCGAGAGAACAAGTGATCCGGGCAACCGAGGCGCTCGTCGACGCGGTCGCTCGCGCCGACGACCCCGCGCTGTCCGAGTGGCTCGGGGAGGATGTCCGGCTCTTCGTGCGCGGCTCGCGCTCGGGCTGGGACAAGCCCCGGATCCTGGGATGGGTGCACGAAAGCCTCGCCCAGGGCGGGACCTACGCCGTGGCGGGCCACCGTGTCTCGGACGTGCAGGCCGAGGTCGGGCCGAGCGGGGAGGTCGCCCGCTCGCGGGCCGATGTCGTCGTAACCCCGGTCGGCGACCTGCCGCCCACACGTTTCGTCTGCATGCTGACCTGGCGGCTCGACGCAGGCCAGTGGAGGCTGGTCGAAATCGACCCGCTCTGGCTCCAGGGCTGGGGTGAGATCTCGGATCGCGACATGTTGCGTCCCCAGGGCTGGTAGCGGAGGATGGTCAGGAGTCCGGCACACCGACCAACTGGCTCGGCTGGAGCCGGAATGCCTCTGGCCCTGTCCCCTGGACCCCGGGAATGCGCTCGCGCAGCCCCTGACCATTGACGAGGTTGAGCGGGTGGGCGTCCCGGGCCTGCTGCAGTTCCCAGCCCTCGATCCCCGGCCGGTGCAGCGGGTCGTAGTCCTCCTCCCCAAACACACCCACCGTCACCATGCTCCGCTCGGGGGCGTGGTAGTAGAACGCCAATTCGCCATCGCGCCGAAGCAGCACGGCCGCCTGCTCGGCAGCCTTGCGGAACTCGGCGATCTCCTCCCGGCTCGCGGGGGTGCGGTCGGGGCGCCCGTAGAGGGCGACCTGCAGCGTGTACAGGGCCTTGTCCTTGCCGAAAAGCTTCTTGGCGTTGCGGAGGTCGAGTTCGGGGAGACTGCCGGCGAGGTGCTCCGGAGACGGGGGCGTCAGGAGCGCCGCCGCGAAGGGCTGCTTGCCGTTGACCGTCATGCCCTTGATGCGCTCAAGGTCGGCCTGGGCAGTGCGGTCGTCGGGCGCGGGATATCCGCCATAGGCGATCACGGTGGCCTGGTCCCGCTTCTCGAGGTAGGCCCCGGTGATACCGGCCTCAGTGGCGATGCGCGCGAGCCCTTCCTTGGCATGCATCTCCTGGTCCTTGCCGGAGAAGGCGACGATGACGATGGTCCACTGCTCTTTCGAGATTTCCGGAGCGCCGGCGCCCTGGGCGAGGGGCGCCAGGACGTCGGCGGCCTCATCACGGAACTTGCCGAGGTCGCTCTCCTGCTTGGAGTCGGCTTCCTTTTTCTTCGAGTTTCCGCCGCCGAACTGGGCCGAGGCGGAGGTTCCAGAGAGGTAGAGCACCGCCACCGTCGCCCAGCACAGCCTTCCCAAGCCGATCAGCCTCATGCACACCACCTCCGGGCTCAACACTAGGGTTGGGTCGGCCGAAATGGCGCTCCGGTCGGGCTTGAGAATGGTTCCGGTCTCGGACAAAAGTCGTTTGGAGCAGCCCAAAATTGTTGGCGCGTCCGCCTCCAAGTTATTGCGTACAAACATTTGTGGTGCACAAACTTACGCACATTTCCAACATCGAGGTCTGTATTGAAGCGGCGGGGGATGGACCTCCGATAGCGAGAGAGGATGGAAGAGAGAGAACACAGGCCGCGGCGACGCGGCCGACGAGGCTTGTCGGACGCGAGTTCGCGTCCGGGTTCGGGAGGTGTGTGGATGTCCGAGATCGGACCAATCGGTGGGGGAGCTTCGGCATCGGGGGTGCCAAGGCTCCGCAGTACAGACCCGGCGGCGCCGGGCCAGCGAGCTGAACCCCGGACGACGCGGCGGGGCGTCGACCGGGTGGAAGTCTCGGATCTGGCCCAATCGCTCGCCCGGCTCAATCAGGAACCTCCTGTCCGGCAGGACCTGATCGACCGTGTTCGCGCCGAGATCGACGCGGGCACGTACGACACGCCGGAGCGCGTCGATGGCGCCGTCAGCCGCATGCTTGAAGAGATCGACCCCAACGGCTGACCCCCCAATTTGAATGCAGCACGTTGCTGCCTTCTTCGCCGGAGCCCGCTCGCAAGAGCGGGCTTCTTTTTGTTGGCGCCGGGGCGTGAGAGGGCTGGGGCCTGCGACGAGGACCGAGCCCGTGGGGCCTGGGGTCTACCCTTCGGGGACGGGAGGTATCGCGATGCCGACGTACGTATATGAGGTGCTGGACGCGAAGGGTGAAGGGACGGGCGAGTACTTCGAAGTGGTGCAATCGATGAAGGAAGATGCCCTTTCGAAGCATCCCGAGACGGGGGCGCCGGTGCGTCGCGTGCCGCAGGCCCCGATCATCGCGGGCAAGTGGTCGGATATGGGCGCCAAGGGCCGTCTGAGCGACAAGAACCTGGACCGCATGGGATTCACGAAGTACGAGCGGAAGGGGAACGGGTACTACGAGAAGACGGCCGGGAAGGGGCCGGATTCCATCGTGAACCCCGACTGACGAGCGCCATCCGGCAGATGCACCGCCCAGGGGCGCAAATCCCCGGAGTTGGGCGACGGGGCGAAGAGGATCGAGGCGAGAGACCCGGCGTTCTGCCCTCCCATGCGTGGCCGTCCGTGCGCGTCTGTCCGGTACCGCGTCGTCGCTCTATGACCACGATCCCCCCGGACTGGGTCATCCGTGCCGCGGATCGTCGATAGGGGAGGAAGATGCCGGATTGGGACGCGGAGTCTGAGCCGAGGAGCCTGGCAGCGGCGTGGATGGCCGCAGCCGGGGATGCCCAGGTTTCCGGTGAATTGGAGCTGGTCTACGAGCGGATCTCGCGCGAGGTCGCGGCGCGGCAACCCCGGTGCGACGCGTCGGGGCGATGCTGCCACTTCGAGGCCTGGGGGCACCGACTCTACGTCACAGGGCTCGAAGCGGCATACCTGGTGATGCGCCTCGAGCGCCCGGTGGGAGCGGAGGACATCCGGCAGGCTCGCGAGGCCGGGGGGTGTCCGTTCCAGAAGGGCCTGCTCTGCTCGGTGCACTCGCTCCGCCCCCTCGGGTGCCGGGTGTACTACTGCGACCCAACGGCAGGGGATTGGCAGCAGGACTTGAGCGAGCGCATGCTGCGGGAGATCCGTTCGATCCATGAGCGGCACCAGTTGGCATACCGCTATGGCGAATGGCGAGGAATACTCGAGATGCTGCTGGGCGCGGGCAGCTGAACTTGCGCATCACTTTGTGTGGCAAGTCCTTGCGCACAATCTCTTGGGCATTCTCCTCGAACCACGCGGAATCTCGTGGGTGTTTTCTCGAGTGCTTCGGCCGTGGACCCTGGGTATACTCCCGGATAGGGGGGTTGAGAAACCCAGGTTCGTCCCCAATAGGGGAATGCAGGAGGGAGTCATCATGCGGTCATCGTGCGGTATCGGTGCCATCATTGTCGTTGCGTCGGCTGGACTGGCGCAGGCCCAGCCCATCACGTTCTTCTCTTCGGACAACGAGACGCTGTATCGGGGGACCAACTCGGGCCTCGACGCGGCGTTCGGGGGCCCCGACGAGATCCGCGGGATGTCGCTGCTCGAGAATGGCGCGAGCATCGGCGGGGCGAGTGCGGGCGATGTGATCGGGGTAAGCAGCCCCCAGCGGGTCAACGAGGACCAGGTGGTCTACCGGATCGACAACGCGTTCGCCGGTTCGCCCTCGCTGGTGAGCCTGGGCACCATCGACCTGGCCAACGCCGTATCGGACATCGCGTTCGCCAACGGCAAGATGTACGGCGTCCGGAACTCCGGCCCGGCGGGGACGATCCTCATCCACGAGTTTGACGCCGGCTTCGCCGTCGCGAACACATGGGACACGGGGATCTCGCTGACGGACAAAGGCGCGGGCGGCCTGGCGTACGACAACGCCTCCGGGCTCTTCTTCGTGACCGACCCGGACTCCGACAAGCTCTGGTCCTACTCGCTCGGCGGGAGCGCTTCGCTCGTGGGCGATGTCGGCTTCGACTATGGCAACAACGACCTGTCCATGTTCAACGGTCGCCTCTACGCGGCCATCGCGGACCTGGGCACGAACGACTACGACATCGGCTACTTCAGCATGGGTGATGGCTCGTTCACCAACGTCGTCACAGTCGGGAGCTACCTCGGCGGGTCCATCGGCGCCGTGGTGGTGCCCGGCGCACCGAGCGTGCTGGTGCTGGGCATGGCGGGCTTCGCGGGGCTGCGTCGCCGGCGCTAGGGCGCGTGGCTGAAATGGTTTGACAGGACTTCGCTCTCACGGAGGAGGGAGAGATCCTTCGTGGAACACTCGCCGGCCCGGGCCACCCGCCCGGGCCGGCGTTTTCGTTGCGCCCCTACCCTCCGGGCATGAGCCAGAGCCCCCGTTCGGAGTCGAAGTCGGCCGGCAAGCAGATCCAGGGCCCGCGCGGGACGCGCGACCTGTACCCCGCGGAGGCCGCGAGGCGGCGGTGGCTGCTGGAGCGCTGGCGGGAGGTCTCGGTCCGGCATGGGTTCGAGGAGGTCGACGGCCCGACCTTCGAGGAATCCGACCTCTACGCCGTCAAGAGCGGCGAGGGCATCCTCGGCGAACTGTTCCAGGCCTTCAGCGGCAAAAGCCCCGACGAGGTCGAGCAGGTGAAGGCGACGGGACGCGGGCCCTTTGCGCTGCGTCCCGAGTTCACGCCGACGCTCGCTCGGATGTACGCCGCCAGGGCCGCGGGCCTGCCCAAGCCCTGCAAGTGGTTCATGGCGGGCCCATTCTTCCGGGCCGAGCGGCCCCAGCGCGGGCGGCTGCGGGAGTTCCTGCAGTGGAACTGCGATGTGCTGGGGTTGGATATCGCGCCGGAGAAGTGGCACGCGGAGGACGCGGAGGGGCGGGCGGAGGTCGCCGAGTCAAAGGCGCGGACGGATGCGGAGGTGATTGCCTGCTGCGTGGCGTATCTGGAGTCGACGGGGCTGACGCCGGCGGACGTGCAAGTGCGCGTCGGCAGCCGCACCGTGGTGGATGGACTCCTCGACGACATGCGAGTGCCGGGCGAGAAGCACGCGGAAGTGTTCACCCTGCTGGACCGACGGGCGAAGCTGGGCGGCGAGGCGTTCGCGGAGGCGGCCTCGGGGCTGCTGGATGTCGCAGCGTTTGATGCGCGTCGCGAGGGGCTCGAGTCTGCGCTGAAAGCGGGCGGACGCGCCGATGCGGGGTTCGACTCCGCGTCGCTCATGCGGTTGTTCGCATCGCTGGACGAGATGGGGCTGCTGTCGTGGTGCACGCCGGATCTCTCGATTGCGCGCGGTCTTGCCTACTACACCGGCACAGTGTTCGAAGTGATCGCCGACGGTGAGCGGGCGGTAGCCGGCGGCGGGCGGTACGACAACCTCGTCGAGCTGTTCGGCGGGCCGCGGACGCCGGCGGTGGGATTCGCGATGGGCGATGTGGTGCTCAGCCTGCTCTTGCAGGACAAGGGGCTGATGCCGAGCGACGAGGAGCTGATGGGGCTGGTGGGGCAGCGGCCGCAGGTGTTCGTGCTGAGCAACGGAACAGACGAGGCAGACGCCCAGGTTCGGCGTGTGGTGGCGGTGCTGCGGCGCGGGGATCTGGGGCTGCACGTGCGGCACTCGTACAAGGCCACGAAGAACATCGGGAAGCTGCTGAAGGAGGCCTCGGGCTGGGACGCGCGGTTCGCAGTCATCGTCGAGAGCCCGGGCGAGGCGAGCGTGAAGAACCTGCAAACGGGGCAACAGTGGGAAGGACGTGTGGCGATCAACGCGCTGGCGGAGCGGTTGGCGGCCTCGCTCGGCAAGTGACGACCCATCCAGCCCACCCACGCCAACCAGAGCCGCGGGGGTAACCCCGCGGTGGGGTGCGACAGCGCGAGGCACGTGCGGGTGCACCTGGCGGGTATGAATCGGTGGGTGGGGCTGGCAACTCGCTCCGCGCACCCACGCCAAACAGAGCCGCGGGGGTAACCCCGCGGTGGGGTGCGACAGCGCGAGGCACGTGCGGGAGCACCTGGCGGGGATGAATCGGTGGGTGAGGCTGGCGACTCGTTCCGCCCACTCCCACCAACCCGAGCCGCGGGGGTAACCCCGCCGTCGGCGTGTGAGCCCAACCACCATGCGAGCCCCGGCGGGCAGGCATGGCGTACTGAATCGGAGGCAGGCGCCCGGCAGACTCGGTGGTGCTCCGCCCACCCACACTACCAGAGCCGCGGGGGTAACCCCGCGGTGGGGTGTGACAGCGCGAGGCACGTGCGGGTGCACCTGGCGGGTATGAATCGGTGGGTGAGGCTGGCGACTCGCTCCGCGTGCTCACGCACGCGGCTCTGATGGCCCGGCTCGGGGCGTTCAGTCCTTGAGCCCCTGCGTCGCGACGCCCTCGACGATCGAGCGTTGCGCGAGGAGGAACACCACCAGCACCGGGATCGTCGCGACCAGACTGGCGGTCATAACGAGGTTCCAGGGCACGCCGCCGTGCTGGTTCTGGTACATCTGCAGACCCAGCGCGACGGTGTACATGCGCTCGTGGTTGAGGAACACAAGCGGGCCGGCGAAGTCATTCCAACTGCCCAGAAACTGGAACAGGGCGACGACGGCAAGCGCGGGCTTGCTCAGCGGCAGGATGATCAACCAGAACGTGCGCCAGTGGCCGCACCCGTCGATCCGCGCGGCCTCGTCCAGCTCGCGGGGGATGCCGAGGAAAAACTGCCGCAGCAGGAAGATGCTGAAGGCGCCCCCGAACCAGGCCGGAACCCACAGCGGCCGGAACGTGCCGATCCAGCCGAGGTTGCGGAAGAGCAGGTATTGCGGCGCCATGATGACGGTGAAGGGCATCATCATGGTGGCGAGAACGAGGATGAAGACGGCGGTACGACCGCGCCACCGCAGTCGGGCCAGGCCATAGGCAACGATGGAGGAGGAGAGCACCATGCCGACGACGCTCAGCAGCGCGACGCGGAGAGAGTTCTGGATGTAGAGAGGGAAGTCGGCGGTGGGCGAACTCAGGACGGCGCGGAGGTTGTCCGAGGCCGCGCCGGCGACGCCGGACCAGTACCCGGGCGAGACGGGCGAGAGCGTGCGGTGGTCCGGGCTCTCCATGCGCGGGAGCAGGCCGACCTTGGGGTCGAGCGTCTGGTCGGCCGGGCGGATCGCCGTGGCGGCCATCCAGAGGAGCGGGGTCGCGAAGAGGAGCGCAGCAAGGGCGAGCGCGGAAGAGATCGCGAGACGCACGAGCGGGTTGGGGCGGCGGCGGGGCATGGGCGATCAGTTGCGGTAGAACACGAATCTCCTTGAGCCAAGCACGACGATGAGCGCGAGCACGAGGGTGAGCAGGAGCTGGACCCAGGCCAGGGCGCTGGCGTAGCCCATGCGCCCGTAGTCGAAGGCGGTGCGGTAGACGTAGAGGGCGTAGACGTTCGTGGCCTCGTTCGGGCCGCCCTTGGTCATGATGGCGGGGACGGCGAAGACCTGCAACGCCCAGATGACCGAGACCACCACGTTGAAGAGGACGGCGGGGGAGATCATCGGGAGCGTGACGTTGCGGAAGCGCGTCAGGGGGCCCATGCCGTCAAGGTCGGCGGCCTCGAACAGCGTGCGCGGCACATCGCGCATCGCCGCGCCGTAGATCACAACGGGAGAGCCGATGAACCAGAGGCTCATCACGATGAGCGCGGGCATCGCGGTGCGGGTGTCGTTGAGCCAATCCGGGGCGTCGTGGATCCCCACGCGGCCGAGCAGCCGATTGATGAGCCCGTGCTCGCCGGCATAGAGCCACATCCAGCCGATCGAGGCCGCGACGATCGGGACGAGCGTGGGGAAGAAGATGACCGCGCGGACGAGGGCCGAGCCGCGGGCCCGGGTCTCGACGAGGGCGGCCAGGGCGATCGCCATGGGCGTGCCGAGCAGCACCGAGCCGAGCGCGAAGAAGGCCGTGTTGCGGACCACGCGCCAGAAGAGCGGGTCGCCGAGCATCTCACGGTAGTTGCCGAGGCCCACGGAGAGGGGGGGCTCGATGAGCGAGTAGTCGGTGAGGCTGAACGAGAAGCTCATCGCGGCCGGCACGACAAGAAAGAGCAGCGTCCCGAGGAGGAACGGGCTCGTCCAGGCGAGGCCGCGGAGGGTGGGGCGGAGATCGGGATGGCGGCGGGCGGTGGCCGGCATGTCGGGAGGGTACTGCAAGGCGGCTCAGGGCTTGGGCGACGCGGTCAAAGGGCCGAGCTCGTACGCCCCGGCGTCGATGGGCTGGCGCGGCTGGCGCGGTTCGGTGGCGAGCGGGTGGAGATAGGCGAGGCCGGGCGCGAGGTCCGGGCCATAGCCCGACAGGTCGGCGCCCGCGTTGATGGCGGGAGAGCCGGGGCGCGGGTGGAGTGTCGCCGGATCGAGGCCCGCGTCCTCGAGCGTCGGGGCTTCGAGGTTGGCCAGGAGCGTTCCCGGACCGGCCACGATCGTCGTGGCGTGGACCACGATGTTGTTGGCGATGAGGGCGCTGGCGAGACCCTCCTGAGTACGGATGGCGGCCTGGCAGAAGCGGTCGGAGGTGATGGTGTTGCTGACGAGGAAAAGCCGGTTGTCGGCGTTGGTCAGGCCCTCGCGCCCGTAGGAGACGATGGTGCCGTTGGAGGCATCTGGGCCCTGGAGAAGGAGGTTGCCCATGACGAGGGCGCGGCCCCCGTTGGGCAGATCGATGAGGTAGCTGGAGGTGCCGGTAGGGGAATCGTCGAAGCGACAGTAGAGGATGGTGTTGGATTCGGCGCGGCTCTTGAAGGTGTGGCCGACGCGGGCATCATGGGACCAGCAGGCGCGGATGGTGCACGAACGGATGTGGCCGATGTAGATGTTGTGGCTAAGGCCGTCGCCCGCGCCATTGCCGACGAACTCGCAGCGCTCAATGACGACGTCGCTCTGCTCGCTGGCGCCGGTGAGCAGGCCGGTCTGGTTCTGGCGGAAGGTGCAGGCGTCCAGCGTAAGGCCGGGGCCTTCGAGGCGGATACCGGCGCCGTTGTTGTCGGGGACCTGGCATCCGACGAATTCGACGCCGGAGACGGAGGTGCGAGCGCCCTTCACGACCCAGATAGCCTTGGCCTCGAACGCCCGACCGTCGGCGAAGAGCCGGACCGGGGATCCGGGCTCGGCGGCGCGGATCGTGAGATCGTCGGCGCGCCAGGCGCAGACGTCGGCGTGGTAGTCGCCGGGGTCGATCAGGATGGTGTCGCCGGCCTGGGCGACGGCCGCCGCCGCTGAGGGCACGGGGTAGTCGCGCCCGGGACCGACAAGCAGGGTGCGGGCCGTCTGGGCGAGGGCTGTCGAGGTGAGGCCGGCGAGGAGGGCGAGCGTCGCAAGGGGCATAGCCGCATGGTACCGGATAGGCGGCCGCACCCGGACTCGTGCGCGGGGGGCCCTACCATTGGCTCTTTGCCGGAAGGAGCCCCTCGGATGACTGACGCGAGCCACAAGTCGATGGATGACATCATGTCCCTGTGCAAGCGGCGCGGGTTCGTGTATCAGGCCAGCGAGATCTACGGGGGCATCAACGGCTTCTGGGACTATGGCCCGCTGGGGGCGCAGCTCAAGAAGAACCTGCGGGACGCGTGGTGGGAGGACATGATCATGAACCCCTGCTGGGGCCGCAAGGGCCCGGACGGGGAGCGGGTGCGGTGCGTGCCGCTGGAGACGTGCATCATCCAGAACCCGAAGGTGTGGGAGGCGAGCGGGCACGTCGGCGGGTTCAACGATCCGATGGTGGATGACAAGGAGACGAAGGGGCGGTTTCGGGCGGATCACCTCTTGGGGTCTCGGAGACGTCCCGACTCGTCAGAGCTGAATCCCCTGGACTGCCGAGATCAAGGCAGAAGCGCTGAAGATCGAGGTTCCGCCCGCATACTCTATTAGCAGGCGGCCCCGGCGAGGCCGCCGCCGTCTTCGCTGACAAGAAGCCAAGGTCAGGAAGCCGGTTCCATGTGTTCCAGCCAGGTCATAGGGCGATCCAAATGCGATTCTCCCGATGTTCGTGTGCCGGGATCAGGTCAACGAGTTCGGGCTTGCGCCTGGAAGTTGGCCTCGAAGGCTGAGGCAAGACCAGGCGACCAGGTTCCTTCGCCATTCACGGGCAAACCTGGATCGCTGACTGAGCCGCGACAGTTCAACCTGATGTTCTTCACTTACACCGGTGCCACGGCGACCGAGGACGACAAGGTCTATCTGCGTCCAGAGACGGCGCAGGGTATCTTCGTGCAGTTCAAGAACGTTGTGGATACGACGCGCGTCAAGATCCCCTTCGGCATCGGCAACACCGGACGGAGCTTCCGCAACGAGGTCACGCCCCGAAACTTCACCTTCCGCTCACGCGAGTTCGAGCAGGCCGAGCTGGAGTTCTTCTGCCACCCCGACGACTCCTTCGAGTGGTACAAGTTCTGGCGCGACTTCCGCATGGAGTGGTGGCAGTCGATCGGCCTGGCCGGCGAGAACCTGATCCTGCGCGAGCACGAGAAGGACGAACTCTCCCACTACTCGACAGGCACGAGCGACGTCGAGTACCGCTTCCCCTTCACCGCCCCCGGCTTCGGCGAGCTCGAGGGCATCGCCCACCGCGGCAACTACGACCTCACCCAGCACGCCAAGCACTCCGGCGCGAAGCTCGAGTACTTCGACACCGACCGGGGCGAGCTGCTCCCGAACGGGGCGAAGAAGGGCGAGCGGTACATGCCGCACTGCATCGAGCCGGCCGCGGGGCTCGACCGCGGCGCCCTCGCCCTGATGTGCGAGGCCTACACGCGGGACGAGACCCGCCCGAGCCCCGAGATCATGAAGTTCCACCCCCGCGTCGCCCCCATCAAGGCAGCCGTCTTCCCGCTCGTCAATAAGGACGGGATGCCCGAGGTCGCCGAGAAGCTGCACGCGGATCTCTTCAAGCGGTTCGGCCGGGCTGGTTTCATCGAGACCGACGCGAAGCAGTCGATCGGCAAGCGGTACGCCCGCATGGACGAGGCGGGGTGCCCCTACTGCTTCACGATCGACGGCGACACGCTCAAGGACCAGACCGTCACCGTGCGGCACCGCGACACCGGCGTGCAGGAGCGGATCGCGATCGGGCTGGTGACCGAATTCCTCGGCGAGGCACTGAGCAGGTAAGGCGGGAACGCGAAACCCCGGCGAAGCACGCGAACGCACGAAGAAGAACGCAAAGGCGCGAAGAAAAGGGCGAGGCGCCGCGCGGTGCCAAGTTGTGCCCCACACCACTCCTCTCCGTCTTCCCCCGCTCGCTTTGCACCTTTCCGTCGTGCCTTTCCTTCGTGCCTTCGCGTTCTCTCATCTGCGCATGAATGCGATATTGCAGCCCGGTATCTGCAATGCGCAGCTTGCGCCTCGCGCCAATATCCGCCACATGCGCGGCCAAATCCGGCCGTGTGGCTACACCTTGGCTACGCATGGCCGCGCGCGTAACTCACACTGGCACAACAGGTAACATGCATTCTCGCGAAACTGCAGCGGTCCGCAAAACCGAGCCGAAATCCATGTCGTAGCGAACAACCGACAGAACCCATGCAGAACGGCGCGTCGCCACATGGGAACGACCATCCCCGCCAGGAGCGGGGACGCCCGGTGCGGAGGCAAGGGACCCGGGCGACGGGAGTGCGCAACATGCGACGGAAGACCGGTTGGATGCTGACGGCTTCGTATCTGGGCTTCATGGGCGCGTTGGGCGCCACGGCGGTGTGGGCCGAGCAGATGGTCACGGCGGTCCTCCCGCCCATCCAGACCGTCACACTCGGGAGCGCCGCCGATCGGGCGCCCGAATTCGCCCTGCAGGATCTCGACGGGAACTCGGTGACACTCGCCTCGCTGCGTGGAGAGAGAGAAGACCATGTCGTCGTGCTCGAGTGGTTCGACCCCGATTGCGATCGGGTCGAGGAGGTGCATAGCAGCACCGCAATACAGGGGCTCTACGAGGAGTTCCAACCCGCCGGCGTCCGGTGGGCGGCCGTCTACTCCAGCGCTCCGCCGGAGGGCCAGGACGCGGCCGAGATCAACAGAAAGGCCGCCCACGATTGGGAACTCCAGTACCCCGTCCTCCTCGACCCCGGGGCCGCGACCGCCCGCCTCTACCACGTGACCCAGGCCCCGAGCCTTGTCGTCATCTCGGCGACAGGCGACATCCTCTACTCCGGGGCTGTCGAGAACCCGGCCTCGAACGACGACGCCACGCTGCAGCAAGTGCTCCGGGCCGCGATCAAGGGCGAGAAGCCCAAGAAGTCGCCACCGAGCTGCCAGGGATGCAACCTCGACGGGATGGGGGCCGGCGGCCAGCATTAGACCCTCTCCTGCCTGAGATCAATCGCCGGACGCGGATCCTGCCGGACGCGTCCCGGCATTTGCCCGACGCCGATACTGGGAACGCCGCGACAGGACCGAACAGCACATAGGCTTGGCGCGTGAGTGGCGCACGCGCCAGCCTTGTGCTTCTTCCCGGCCTCGGGGCCGATGCCCGGCTGTTCGGCCCGCAGCGTCGCGCATTCCCAGACCTCGTCGTGCCCCGGTGGATCGAGCCGGCCCCGGGCGAGCCGCTCGCGGAGTACGCGCGCCGGATGGCCGCGGCGTTCGACGAGCCCGACGGGGCGTATGTGCTCGGCGGCGCCTCGATGGGCGGAATGGTCGCCCTGGAGATGGCGCGGCATCTGCCCGCACAGGCGGTCGTGCTGATCGGGAGCGCGCGATCAGGGAGCGAGGTGCGGAGATGGCTCCGACTCGCCGAGTCCCTCTCGCGGCCGCTGCCCGACGCCGCGATCCACGCGGGTCGCCGCCTGGCCCCAGTCGGAGCGCTTGTCTTCAGTTCGACCGGGCCGAGGCATCGGGGGCTGTTCCTGGACATGCTGCGCGGGACCAGCACGCGGTTCATCCGCTGGGCGTCACGCGCCGTAGTCGAATGGCAGGCTGGACCGATGCCAACGTGCCCGGTGCTCCGGATCCACGGGGGACAGGACCGGATCATCACGCCGCCGCGGGAGGGGGCGGAGGTCGTGGGGCAGGCCGGGCACCTGGTGAACCTGAGCCACGCGCGGGAGGTGAACGCTCTGCTCAAGCGGGGGCTTGAACTCGCGGCACAGGCGCATTGAGTCGAATACCGCAGCGATCACCGGGCCCACAGCGGCGCGGGGCGCGGGGCCGCACCGCCGAGCACGCATCGCTCGTGGAGAGGCCCATCGGGGTCGACTCGTGAGCAGGGCGTGCTTGGCCCGAACGCCAATCTGGAACGGCGCCGCGGCCGATCAGACCGCGCGTTCGATGCGGCGGTCCGGGATCACCCACAGGCCCGCAACGAGGACGAAGAGCGCGACGGCGATCCAGGGGTTGAGGAAGGCCAGGGGGATGGCGGCGGCGTAGCCCACGAGCGAGATCTTGCCCTTGCGGTCGCGGCCAACCGCGCGGGCCAGCGCCGCGTCGTCCGCCTGGTCGCGGATGATGCTGGTTTGAAGCAAGGTGTACGCGAGGGCGGAGAGGAGCAGGACCGCACCGTAGACCGCGGCCGGGAGGCACGCCTCGTGCCGCGGCCCCATCCAGCCCATCGCGAGCCAACCCGTGGCGAAGGGGATGAGGCTGAGCCAGAAGAGCAGGTGGAGGTTGGCCCACAGGATGCCCCCGGTGACACGGCGCGTGACCTGGAACATGTGGTGGTGGTTGTTCCAGTAGATGCCGAGGTAAATGAAGCTGAGCAGGTACGCGAGCAGGTGGGGCAGGAGGTGGACGAGCGCACCCAGGTCGGTCGATCCGGGGACTTTCAGCTCCAAGACCATGATCGTGATGATGATGGCGAGCACGCCGTCGCTGAAGGCCTCGAGGCGACCCTTGCCCATGCGCTGCTCGTGGGGTTCTGGCATGGGCGGAGCATACTCAAGGCCGCCCCCCCAGCACACCGGCAACCCCCCACGGGCAACCCCTCAAATGCACAGCGGCCGCCAGGGGGTTCGGTCCCGGCGGCCGCCGTTGCGGAGAAGCGATTGAGCAGCGCAGCCTCAGCGGCCTTGCGCAATGAGCATCCGGGCCCTTTCATCGACCATGCTCGCGACGTCGCCGAGGTTGGCGAGCACCGCGATGGTGTAGCCCTCGTCCAGGTACATGTTGAGGCTGGCACTGATGCCGGGGAAGCCGCCGGAGTGGCCGACGACGCGCCCCGCGGGGGTCTGCAGGACGCCGAAACCGAGGCCGTAGGTCGCGGACCCAAGCTCGGGATAGGTGCGCCAGAGCTGGTCGAGCGAATCCTGACCGACCAGCTTGTGAGCACGCAGCGCCTGGCCGAAGCGGAACAGGTCGTGGACCGTCGAATACCCGCCACCGGCCGGACCACCCCGGACCACGTGCAGGTAGAGGTTGTTGCGGTACTCCAACGGGTCGGAGCCCTCGATGGGCTCATAGCCGACGGCGAGGTTGCGGTTCACGTGGTCGGTCTCGAAGAAGCCCGAGTCCGTCATGCCGGCAGGACCGGTGACATGCTCGCGGATGTAGTCGTAGTAGCTCCCCCCCGTGACGCTCTCGATGATCGCACCGGCGAGGAGCATGCCCGTGTTGCTGTACTGCCAACTCGTGCCGGGCTCGAAGGCGAGGGTCTCGTGGGCGACGATCGGCTTCCAGTCGTCGACGGTGTGGTACAGCCCGCGGCTGGAGCGGTCCCACTCCTCGGTAAAGTAGCTGCCCAACCCGCTCGTGTGCGTGAGGAGGTGCTTGATCCGCACCGTGGACTTGTCGACCCGGGGGATCCAGTCTTCGCTCAGGAACTTGAGATCGGGTCGTCGAGGCCGAGCTTGCCGGCCTCGACGAGCTGCATGATGGCGACGGCCGTCATCATCTTGTTCATGGAGCCGAGATTGAACCGAGTGTCCAGCGTGACGGAGACGTCGAAGTCGCGGTTGGCCAGGCCCGCGGCCCGGGTGTAGAGCACCTGGCCGTCTTTGGCGAGCAGGACCGTGCCGCTGAAGGAGCCATCGCCAACAAGCCGGTTGATGTAGGCGTCGAGCTGTTCGACAATCTGCGGATCGGTGAGCCGACTCTGCGCAGGCAGGTTGCTCGGGGGCCGAGCCATCGCAAACTGGAGCCCGGCGATGCGGTGGGGCGCCTCGGACTCCACATCGACAACGATCGCTCGCCAGGCTTCCAACATCGTGTTGCGGACGATCAGCACGGCGTGCGTCTCAGGCTCGGGCGGGTCGTAGGTGCGAACGCCGTACACCTCGAGCTTCTTGCTCAGGTGCGCGACGCGAGAGAAGGTCTCGATTTGGTCGGCGAGAGGGATCTGCGCGAGGAAGGCCGGCGCAAGGCTGTCGGCCAGATACGCCCGCGCCCTCGTCTCATCAAACGTGTTGATGAGGTCGGCGATCTCGAGGGCCCGCTTGCAGGCGGCGGTGTCCGGGATCGTCGTCGAGTCGGAATAGATCGCCGCAACGGGCGTCTGGGCGAGGGCCGTGTGGGGCGTGCCCAGCCCGAGCACGGCCAGGATCGTCGCCAGCAGGATCGCGGGGATGCGGGGCATGGGTGGCGTATCTCCGTGGAGGATCAGCGGGAGTGGTGCTCGACAGACGCGGCCGCGCCGCGGGCGAGTTCAAGGGCGCGCTCGAGGGCCCCGTCGGCAGAAACCGGCACATCGGGCTCGACGCCGACACCCTCCCAGTTGGTCTTGGTGATGGGGTTGTTCGCCCGCATGAAAGGGACGCGGAGCAGCAGGCGGCCGCCGATACCCTCGCCGCGCACCGGATGGGCGCCCCCGCCCGTCCGCTCGCCGACCAGGGTGGCCCGCTTGAGGTTCTTGAGGTTGTAGCAGAACTCCTCGGCCCCGGAGAAGCTGCGCCCGCTCGTGAGGACATAGACCGGCAAGCCGGCGCGGGGGCGCCCCCCGGGCACCTCCGCAAGCGTCCAGTATTCCTCGACGGTGTTGCCGTCGCGGTCGATCATGTCGTTGAGGTGGGTCGGCGTCTCGAACAGGTAGCTGGTCAGGAAGCGGATCATCTCGGGCGAGCCGCCGCCGTTGGTGCGGAGGTCGAAGATGATCGCGTCGCAGTTGCGGAGGAATGACATCGCCCCGGCGGCTGTCTCCTCGGCATCCTCGCCCTCGATAAAGAAGTCGAAGCGGAGGTAGCCGATATTGCCGGGCAGGACCTGGACCTCGCGGAACCCGAAATTGTCCGAGGCCATCTGTCGCAGTTCCGCCCCGGGGTCATGTTCCTCAGCCGCCGGGCGCGGGGGCGCAACCTGAACGCCGAGGTGCAGATCGTGGCTGACCGCGCGCAGATCGGTCGTGAGCGCGGCAGCGAGAGCGACGTCGTCGGTCAACGCGTCGTACCCGCCCTGATCGAGCTTGGACAGCACGGTCGTCGCCATCTTCGCGCCGGTCTCGGGGAAGACGTACCCCTCCTCGAGCGCGCGGGCGGCAGCGCGGACCGCATCGGCCACCTGCTGGGCCGTCAGCGCGTTGGGGGCCACGTCGGGGCCGCCGATCGCAAGTCTGACCCCATCGACCCGCCCGGGCTCGCCCGCGGCCGGAACGAAATCCATCGACACAGTCGAGCCGTTGCCGGCCAAGGCCATCACCGTCAGGGGACCTTCCGGCCGATCCACCACACGGCGGACCGTGAGGGGGGCCAGGTCCGCGTGGATCTGGGCGAAGCGGCTGACCCGCTCGTCCAGGGTGACGACACGCTGCTGGGCCGAGGATCGATATGGTTCTTCAAACGCCCGCACCGCCTCCGGCGTGCCCTCGTTGACGGCGCGTATGAATGCCGCGGCGGCCCGACCCGCCGCCGAGTCGGGAAGGGGCTCCGGCGGAAGCTCGCCGTGGAAGGGCGCGGAGAGACCGCTGGGGGCCGGGGGCAGAGCATCGCCCGGGACGATGGCGAGCAGAGCGGTCAGGAAGAGGTCGAGCATGGTGGCCTCCGGTGCGAGCGTCGACTCGGCGAATCAATGATACGAATCGTACTATTATTCGGATGCGCTGACCATCGGTTTCCGTCACCGGTGCGGAGGATCGCGGATGAGTTTGGGATCTGATCGGAGCGAGCTGGAGTGCTTCGTGCTGGGACTGGTCTGGCAGTTCGGCCCGGTGTCGGCCTACGGGATCCGCCGCCGCATGCGGGAGAGCCCCAGCCGGCAGTGGAGTGCCAGCACCGGTGCGATCTATCCCGCGCTGCGCCGCTTGGAAGAGGGCGGATTCGTCGCTGGGGAAGCGTTGAGCCAGGGCCAGCGCCGCCGGCGTGAGTACCGGATCACGCCACGGGGGGAGTCGCAACTCCGGCTGTGGATCGGCCCGCCCATGGGGGAACTCGTGGAGACCGTGACACTCGACCCCCTCCGCACCAGAGCCCGGTTCTTGCGTCTGCTCGGGGCGCCCGAGCGCGCGGCCTGGGTGGCCAACGCGCTCGCGGCCCTCGACCGGGTCGAAGCGCGGATCGGAGCATGGGACGAGGCCAACGACCACACCGACCCCTTCCTCGCGGCGATCACCCGGCACGCAAGACTGGAGACAGAGTCTCGCCGGCGCTGGCTGACCGAGTTGGCGGCCTGGGTGGGGCAAGACCAGCCCGGGTAAAGCACCTGCCCCTGCCGCCCGGGACCGGGACGCGAGCTGCCGCCGAATCCACCGATTCACGACCAAATCGCGTCCGGATGAAACGGAGAGGGGGGCGGGGCGGAAGAATGCCCCTGAGGGGCTGCGGGTTCGTCGGGCCGTGGCGGGCCCTGCGTGTGGAAGGGGTTGGGCGTGGGCAAGGCTGTGATTGTGGTTGGGGGTCTCGTGGTCGCCGCCGGGCTCCTCGCTGGGGGCGGATATGCGCTGACGCAGACGGATGCGGGCGCGAAGCTGCGTGAGAAGTTCCAGCACAAGGCGCCCTCGACGACCGTGCGCGTCGAGCCGGTGCGGCGGAACACGATCACGCGGACGATCAGCGCACCCGGCGTGGTGGATCCCCGGCGGAAGGTCGAGATCAGCGCCCAGGTGTCAGCGCGGATCATCGCGCTGCCCGTGGACGAGGGTGGCCGCGTCAAGCCCGGGATGTGGTCGTGCGTCTGGACGCCCAGGACCTCACGGCGCGCCTGGAGGCGGCCAAGGCGAGGCTGAAATCCCAGGAAGCGCGCCTGCGGGGCGCCGAGGCGGACATGGCCGTCGCAGAGAGCGGCTTCGGCCGGACCAAGGAACTCTTCGACACGGGCGACGTGGCCAAGACGGACTACGAGCAGGCGGAGAACCGGTACAACCAGGCGGTCGCGACCACGGAGATGACCCGGGCGGAGGTCGAGATCGCGCGGGCCCAGATCATCGAGGCCGAGCGCGACCTGGACAACGCGGTCATCACGAGCCCGATCGACGGCGTCATCACCACGCTGAACGCCGAGGTGGGCGAGCTGGTCGTCGTGGGCACGCTGAACAACGCGGGCTCGATCATCCTCGAGATCGCCGACCTCTCGGACATGCTGCTCGAGGCCCGTGTGGACGAATCCAACATCGCGCAGGTGCGGGCCGACCAGGAGGCAACCGTCTACGTGAACGCCTACCGCGACCAGCCCTTCGAGGGCCGCGTGGAGCGGGTTGGCCTGGAGCGGAAGCGCTGGACCGACGGGACCTATTACTACGAGGCGGAGATCGTGCTCAAGGAGGAGGCGGACCGGCCCCTCCTCTCGGGCCTGAGCGCCACGGCGGAGATCGCGGTCCAGCGCCTCGACGACGTGCTGGTCGTGCCCAGCCAGGCGGTGCTGGACCGACGGATCGACGAACTCCCCAAGTCGGTCGTGGATTCCGCCGGAGCCATGATCGATCGCCGGAAGACCTTCGCCTCCGTCGTGTACGTCATCAAGAACGGCAAGACCACGCCGGTGCCCGTGCAGGTCGGGCCCAGCGACCTGGCCGAGACGGTCATCCTCGCGGGCCTGGGCGAGGGCGAGGGCGTGATCACGGGTCCCTTCAAGGCGCTGGTCGACATGAAGCAGGATCAGGCCGTCGCCGAGGAAACCAAGGACGAGGCGAGCCCGACGGCGACGGCCGCCTCGGCGACCGATGCCCAACCGGACGCCGGCGGGGCCGACACGGGGGCGACGACAACCCCGGGTTCCTCGCAATGACCATCCGGATCCGCGAATTGAGCAAGGTCTACAAGCTCGGCGTCGAGCGGGTGCACGCGCTGCGCGGCGTCGATCTGGATATCGGGAAGAACGAGTTCGTCGCCATCATGGGGGCCTCGGGCTCGGGCAAGAGCACCCTGATGAACGTGCTCGGATGCCTGGACCGACCCTCCCGCGGCGTCTACGAGCTGAACGGCAAACCGACCCACCGCATGGGGGCGGCGCAGCTGGCGCGGATCCGCAACGAGGAAATCGGCTTCATCTTCCAGAGCTTCGAGCTGCTCAACCGGGCGACCGCGCTCAAAAACGTCATGCTCCCGATGATCTACTCCCGCCGCCACTGGAGGAGCGCACGCAAGCGGGCCAAGGCGGCGCTCGACAGGGTCGGGCTGGCCGACCGGATGAGCCACAAGCCCAACCAGCTCTCCGGCGGACAACGCCAGCGCGTCGCCGTCGCGAGAGCCCTGGTCAACGAGCCCTCCATCCTGCTCGCCGACGAGCCGACGGGCAACCTCGACAGCGTGACCACCCACGAGATCATCGAGCTGTTCCGCCAGCTCCACCGCGAGGGGCAGACGATCGTGATCGTCACCCACGAGGAAGAAGTCGCGGCCAACGCCGACCGGATCGTGCGGCTGCGGGACGGACGCGTGCTGAGCGACCACCCGACGGCGGAAGACCCGATCCACCGGCGCTGGCTCGCCGGAGCCGCGGCGGCCGCGGCCGAGGCGGCCCTCAAAGAAGGCCTGGCGGAGGGAGCACCGGCATGATCCTGGTCCGCATCGCCATCCAGACGTTCGGGCTTGCGCTGGGCCAGATCTGGGCGAACAAGGTGCGCTCGCTGCTGACGACCCTGGGCGTGATCATCGGCGTCGCGAGCGTGGTGGCCGTCATCGCGGCCCTGCAGGGCCTGCGGGCGACCGTCCTGCAGGAATTCGAGAAGCTGGGCGCCAAGCGCGTCTACATCGACGGCACCCTGCCCCGCTCGCAGTGGCACTCGGGACGATGGCGGGATGTGCAGCTCAAGATCGACGAGGTCAAAGCCATCCGAGACCGGTGCGAATCGATCACGAGCATCACACCGGAGTGGTGGGGCTCCTACGCGGTGGAATACGGCGACCGAAAGGTCGCGGCCGCGCAGACGGTGGGGATCTGGCCGACATGGCACGACATCGTCGGCCGGCAGGTGATCCAGGGGCGACCGTTCACCGCGATCGATGACAGCGAGCGCCTCTTCGTGTGCCTGATCAACGACAAGGCCATCGAAGAGCTGGACCTGCCGCGGGAACCGGTCGGCGAGTTCATCCTCCTCGCCGGGCGGCGGTTCAAGGTGGTGGGCGTCGTCGAGACGGTCCAGCTGGCGCTCTTCGGCGGCGGCGACACCTCGACAGAAGTCTTCGTGCCCTTCGGGACCGCGCAGGTGCTGAACCCCGACGGGTGGATCAACGACGCCTGGGGGTCGCTGGCCAGCCCCGACAAGGTGGGCGACGCGAAGGCCGAGATCGGATTCGTGCTCAGCAAGATGCGGAATCTGCGGGGCGGCGACGAGCCGACCTACCAGATCGAGGTGCTCCAGCAATTCATCGATCAGTTCAACGCCATGGCCGCGGGGATCACGGCGGGAGCGGGCGGTATCGTGGGAATCAGCCTGCTCGTCGGCGGCATCGGGATCATGAACATCATGCTCGTGAGCGTCAGCGAGCGGACGCGGGAGATCGGCCTGCGCAAGGCGATCGGCGCCCGCCCGATGGTCGTGATGATCCAGTTCCTGGTGGAGGCCGTGACGCTCTGCCTGGCGGGCGGGGCGATCGGGCTGGGCGTGGGACAGGGATTGATCATGGCGATCAAGGCAATCCCCGACAGCCCGCTGAAGGACGCGAGCGTGCCGGCGTGGGCGGTCCTGCTGGCGGTGGGCTTCAGCGCGGGGACGGGGGTGATCTTCGGGATGTTCCCGGCGATCAAGGCTTCGCGTCTTGATCCCATCGAGGCGTTGCGGCACGAGTAGTGCGGGGTCGTTCACCACAGAGGGCCGAGCGGTGCGCAGAATGCAATCGAGGGAGACGGGCGCGCGGTGCGCCGGGGTGGTCGCGGCGGGCTTGGCCGGGCTCGCCGGGCTGGCGGGGTGCGCCAACCCGCTGTTCCCGAGCGATTCGGACTACGCGCCGACCGTCTCGCTCGATCGACTGCGGACCATCGAGCCGGCCGGGATATCGCGGTACGCCTCCCCCAAGCCCGCACCACCCGCCCCCGACCCGGCGACGGCGCGCGCCCGGTTCGAGGGCCAGGAGCGCGTCGAGCTGTCGATCGAAGAGTGTCGCGCCTCAGCCCTCGAGCACAACCTCGAGCTCCAGGTCACGCTGCTGAACCCGGCGATCGCCGCCGAGCGGCTCGCGGAGCAGGAGGGGCAGTTCGAGTCCGTGTTCACGCTCGGGACGACCTGGGCGGAGACCGATACGCCGACCTCTTCCACGCTCGACAGCGCGCAGCAGAAGTTCCAGCGGATCGAGCCGGGGGTGCGCATCCCCCTCCGAACGGGCGGGACGGCGGAGGTGACGCTCCCGGTCACACGCAACGAGTCCAATAACTCGTTCAGCACGCTCAACCCGGCGTACACCAGCGATCTGCAGTTCTCCCTGAGCCAGCCGCTGATGCGGGACGCGGGGCGGCGAGCCTCGACCTACGGCATCGTGATCGCCTCGTACGACCGCCAGGTCTCCGAGGTGCAGACCAAGGCGGAGGTGATCCGGCAGCTCGCCGGAGTGGACCGGGCCTACTGGCGGCTCTACGGCGCGCGGTCGGCGCTCGATGTCCGCCTCCAACAGCTCGACCTCGCCCAGGCCCAGCTCCAGCGCGCCCAGCGCCGGTACAACGCCGGTGACGTGGCGGAGATCGAGGTCCTGCGGGCCCAGGCCGGCGTCGCCGAGCAGCTCGACGGCATCATCAGCGCCCAGAGCGGGGTGCTGCAGCAGCAGCGGGAGCTCAAGCGGATCGTGAACGAGCCCGGCCTGGGGGTCGATTCGGGCTCGCAGCTCGTGACGGCATCGCCCCCGACCCGGTGGAGTACGAGTTCGACGCCGACGAGCTGATGCGCTCCGCCGTCGCGAACCGCATGGAGATGCTCGAGCTGGAGCTGCGCCTCGCCGCCGACCTGGTGACGGCCGACTGGTCCCGCAACCAGGCGCTGCCCCTCATCGCGCTCGACTACACCTACCGGGTCAACGGCCTCGGGGGCTCGCTGAGCGACTCCATGCGGACGCTGGAAGACAACCATTTCGAGGACTGGTCGATCGGGCTCCGCGGCGAGATCCCGATGGGCAACGAACAGCGCGAGGCCGTGGTCCGTCGCTCGCTCCTCACGCGCCTCCAGCGGCTCGGCTCGCGGGACGCCAGAGAACAATCGATCCGGCGCGAAGTGCTCGACGCGATCGATCAGATCGACTCGGGATGGCAGCGGATCATCGCGGCGCGCCAGAGCGTGATACTCAACACACGGGCATACCAGGCCGAGGAGCGGCAATTCGGCGTGGGAGGCTCGACCTCGACCAACGTGCTCGACGCGGCCTCCCGACTCGCCCAGGCGCAGCTGGCCGAGGTCAACGCCCTCGTGGACTACCAGGTGGCCCAGGTCGACCTCGCCTTCGCGACCGGCACCCTGCTCGGGGCCGACAAGGTCGGCGTGGAGCCGCCCGACCCTCAAGGGACGATGGCGGAGCGCGCGGGCCACGCCGGTTGGCCGGCCCCCGCGAACACGCCGACGCCCGAAGCCGAGCCGGCGGGACCCGGCCCGGCGGAAGCGGCGACCCCGGCCGGCTCGTAACGGTCGCTCAGCACTTGGCGGCGAAGGCGTTGAGGAACGCGATCACATCCGCGGTGTTGATCGCGCCGTCGTGGTTGGTGTCGGCGCGGGGATCCATCGTCACCCAGGCGTTCAGGAACGCGATCACGTCGCCGGTATTGACCGTATCGTTCTCGTCGAAGTCCGCCGGGCAGCGCAGGCTCATCGACGTGAAGGCCCGGAGAACGTCGGCGTCCGGGAGCGCCTTGGGGATCGCCTCGAACGACCGCCAGAGCATCGGCTCGGGCCCGAGCCGCACCCGGCTGGGGGTGAGGCCGCCGTTGACCGCGAGCCTTCGGGGCATGGCGCCCCCCACGGAATAGTCCAGAGTGAGCTTGCCGCCGGTGCTCCGGACCATGCACATGACCGGGCTGCCGCGCAGCCAGAAGGTGCTGTTCGGATCGACCGCGCCGTTGCCGCCGCCGTCGGTCTGGTTGTAGAAGAACTGCGTCTCCTGGATCACGGGGTTGGCCTTGACCTCGACCGAAGCGGAGGCATCCTCGTTCTGGATCGAGAACAGGTTGAGCCGGTAGGTCGAGCGGGTCTTGAAGCCGCCCGTGCTCGAGCCCCCGACGCGGTTGTCCCACTGATCCCACGGGACCATCCCAACGGCGAAGGTGGTCCAGTCGCCCGGCAGATCGAGCCCGTCGAGCACCGCGGTTTCTTCGGTGGCGGGCTGCTCGGGCGGAAGGCCGACGCTGCGGACCGTCGGGGCGTCCTGGTAGAACCCTTCCCACGCGATGAGGAACCGGAATCGGGTGTTGACAAACGCCTTCAACTCGGCACGGAGCTCGACCACGGGCAGCCAGCTCTCACCCGCAGGGAAGTCGTACGCCGGGAGCCAGATGTTGAGTGGCGCCCAGGCGCCGCTGTCAAAGTCGCTGCGGCCGACCCACTCGTTGAGATAGACGCTGTTCGAATTGGCGATCCGCGCCGCGAGCTGGGCCGTGGTCGCGGGGTCGCCGGGAGACTGCGGGCCGAGGGCGTAGAGCCATGCCCGCACCAGCACGGAAGACTTGGGCGGATCGACATTGAGCAGATCGGAGACCGGCCTCCACGTCCCCAGCCGCCCCTCGGTCGATTCGTTGTCGATCAGGAACACGTTGGTGGGAGCGCAAGGCGGCGGGGGGACACCCGCCGGAAGATCGGCCGGAACCGACAGACGCTGGATCGTGACGCCGGGGTCGACATTGGAGCTGGGAAGGGGGATCTGGGCGCGCAGCAGGTTCGCGCCCGAGGCGCCGACCGCGAGGGGACGGACATCGCGCCACGTGGGCATCGCGAGACGGCGCAGGCCGACGCTCTCCGTAGCCGCCGAACCAAGGTAGATCGTGTCGTCCACGAAGATGGCGGGGCGCTGCGTCGAGGTATAGGCGACCGCGCACTGGCCCCAGCGCCATCCGTCGGGCGAGAAGAGCACCCTGGTCTCGCGTTCCTGGGCGTCCCAATCGCTCGCGCCCGCCGCGTCGATTCGGGCGAGGTAGGGCCCCCCGGGAACACCGTGCAACGTAAAGTCGGTCACGCCGTCGCTGGGCCAGCTCGTGACCGTCGGCATGAAGAGCGTGGTCCAGGTCGGTCGCTGCGCGTCGGGGTCGTACTCGAGCCGCAGGAGGGAAGCGTCGGTTTCGTCGCAGCCGCAGACCAGCGCCGAACCGGCCGCGTCGGCGGCGCGCATCACGATGCACTGGTTGTGCCGGAGTGCGGGCTCGAAGCCCTGCCCGCCCCAGACCACCGCCGTGGGAGTCCACGAATCGGACCGCTCGTAGACCACCGAGCGGGCGTCGATCCCGCTCCCATCGACGGCGAAGCCCGCGCTCCAGGGCTCACCGGGTCCGATCGTGGTCGCGAGGAGTTGGTTCTCCTCGATGGCGTCGCCGATGGAGACGACGACCGTCTGCCGCCCATCGGGATGGCGGATGAGCCCGCCGCAGTGCCAGTGCTGCCCGGTAAGGGCGTTGTCGTTCCGGGCGATCCGGATCGATTCGCTGCTCCACTGCCCCCCCACGCGGCTGAAACGCGTGGCGTAGCAGGTGCCGCCGGACTTGGCGGGCATGCGGTAGTCGGTCCAGACCGCCGTCAGCGAGTTGGGCCCCGTGACGAAGGGGGAGAAAGACCACGCGCTGCCCCGGGAGTTGTCCGCGTTGATCGTCGGCTCACTCACCGCGGCGATGATCCACGGATCGGGCTGCGAGAGCCGCTCCACGGTGGTATAGGCAAGGGCGATGCGTCGGCTGTGGAAGTAGGGCGCCTCGAGCTGGAGCACCTCGCAGTTGAGCACGATGAGGCCGTTGAAGACGCACCCGGCGCCGCTGGGGGAGAAGGCGATGTCGGGCCGGTCGGCGGTCCCGCCGTTGACACCCGTCTGCCCGACCAGCAGGTTCGCGTGATCCTGCTTCGTCTGGTCGCGGTAGCGCAGCCGGTAGATGCCGTTCCAGTCGCCGGCCTGGTACCCCTGCTCGACGGACCCCTCACCCACGTGGATCGTGAGCTGCGTTTGCGTCGCGTTGCGGATGATGAAAACCGGGGTCGTGCCGTCGGTCGCGTAGCCGGACGCGATCGGGAGCGTCGAAATCCCGGTCTTGATGGTCTCAGACTCGGCAACGCCGCAGAAGAGCGTGGGCTGGGCCCAGCGCGGCTGATCGACGCCCACGAGCTGACCCTCCGCGCCGTAGACCGGCACGGGACGGCCGAAGTTGAATCGCAGTCCCGGCGAGGTCTGCGCAGACCCGTCGAAACGGGCCCACTGCGACTGGGCCGCGGCCTGCGTCGCCGCGACCAGCGCGCAGACCATCGATAGGTAGCGACACCCCCGCCCAGGTCTCATCTCTCCACTCCTTTCCGGGAGTTCACCGGATCGGCCGTTCCAAATCAAGCGATGCCAGCCGGATCTGCTCCCGGACTATTCGGACGTCCGGCGCGAGCGGTTGAGTGCATCCGGTCGATGGTAGGGTCTTTGTGCCCCGGCTCGAGCCCGAAAGAAATGCTTGACCGAGCCGCGGCGACTGCTATCCTCGTCCCAAGCATCAAGAGTCCCGGGCTTGCCAATCGCCCGGGCGGCAACCGAGCATGTTTGGCCGGACAAAGTCCGGAAAAGCCTGCCGCGGTGCCGAGGCCAGCCCCAGCGTGGGGAACGATGCGGCCGGGTCGGCACACGCCGAGCCCAGCAAAATGGCGACGACGTCCGTCGCCGACCCACGCGAATCTGGCCTGCGATTGATGCCGTGAGGAGTTTCACGGCATGTGTAGCGACTACACCATCGCAGGCGCGAGCACCACGGCGATCCACGGCGGCCTCTCTCCCGATCCGCAGACCGGGGCCCTCGTCCAGCCGCTCGTCCAGTCCACCACCTTCGTCAACGAGGCCGTCGGGGTAAGCAAGGGGTACGCGTATTCACGCGTCTCCAACCCCACCGTCTCCGCACTCGAAGCCCAGCTCGGGGCCCTCGAGGGCGCGCTCCCCGCCGTCTGCTTCGGCACGGGCCTCGCCGCCGAGACCGCCCTCTTCCTCAGCCTGCTCAAGGCCGGGGACCACGTCGTCCTCGGCGACGCCATCTACGGCGGCACCGTCCGGCTCGTGGAGCAGGTGCTCAGCGGGCTGGGGATCCAGGGCGCCTTCGTGGACTCCTCCGACCCCGAAAACGTCCGCAAGGCCCTCCGCCCCAACACCAAGCTCATCTTCATCGAGAGCCCGGCCAACCCCACGATGAAGCTGACCGACGTCGAAGCCGTGGCGAAGATCGGCAAGGCCGCGGGCGTCAAGGTCGCCGTCGACAACACCTTCCTCACGCCCGTGATCCAGCGCCCCCTCGATCTGGGCGTCGACGTCTGCGTCTACTCGACGACCAAGCACATCGAGGGACACTCCACGGCGGTGGGCGGCTCCGTCGTCAGCCGCGACGCGGAGCTGCTGGAGCGCGTGCGGTTCATCCGCAAGTGCACCGGCGGGATCCAGGCGGCCTTCCAGGCATGGCTGACCGTCCGCGGCGTGAAGACGCTCCCGCTGCGCCTCAAGCAGCACTCCGCCAACGCCCTGGCCGTCGCCAAGGCCCTCCGCGCCAACCCGCACGTGGCCCGGGTCAACTACCCCGGCCTCGACGACTTCCCGCAGCGCGAGCTGGCCGAGCGGCAGCACCTCGGCGGCCTGCACGGCGGGCTCCTCAGCTTCGAGGTCGTGGGCGGCGCCGACGCCGCCGTCAAGGTGCTCAACAGCGCCAAGCTCTGCTCGCTCGTCGAGCACCTGGGCAGCGTCGAGACGCTCCTGACCCACCCCGTCACCATGACGCACGCCGATGTGCCCCGCGAGCACCGGCTCAAGGTGGGCATCACCGACGGGCTCATCCGCGTGAGCGTGGGCATCGAAGACGCCCCCGACATCATCGCCGACCTCGAGCACGCGATCGCGCTGGCCCACGAGGTCCCGGCAAAGCCGAAGGCCTCGGCGGGCTGTTGCGGCGGGGGCGCGTGCGCCAAGCCCGAAGTGGAGGTGGCGGTGTGAGCGAGAAGATTATCGTCCTGAAGTTCGGCGGCTCGGTGCTCCTCGACGAGCTGCACGTGAGAGCCGCCGCCGAGGAGGTCTCGCGGTTCGTCCGCGACGGATGGCGCGTGGTCGCCGTGGTCTCGGCCCTCGAGGGGACCACCGACAAGCTGCTCGGCCAGGCCCGCCAATACGGACCCAGGCCGCACGAGGCCGCGACGGCCCTGCTCCTGGCCACCGGCGAGCTGACCAGCACGGCGCTCCTGGGCCTCGCGCTCGACACGCTGGGCGTCACCGTTGAAACCCTCGACGCCGCCGGCGTCGGCCTCCGAACCGTCGGCGAAGTCCTCGACTCTTCGCCAGTCTCCCTCGATGTCGCCGCGATCCGCGAACGCCTCACCCACGCCCGCGCGATCGTCGTGCCGGGCTTCGTCGGGCGCGACGAGCACAACCGCACCACGCTCCTCGGACGAGGCGGCTCCGACCTCACCGCCCTCTACATCGCCCAGCAGCTCGGGGCCTCCTGCCGGCTGGTCAAGGATGTGGACGGCCTCTTCGAGTGGGACCCGGCCAGACCCGGCCCCGAGCCCCGCCGCTACGCGAGCCTCTCCTGGGACGGAGCCCTCGCCCTCGACGGCACCATCGTGCAGCACAAGGCGGTCCGCTGGGCCAAGGACCACGGGCTCACCTTCGAGGTCGGCGCAGTCGGGGCCGTCGAGGTATCCCGCGTCGGACCCTTCGGCGCGACCTTTGTCGCCGCCGAAGAGGAGGCGATCCATGCCGCCTAGCGGCGAGCGCCCAAGCCGGGAGCCCCAGGGGACGATCGCCGTCGTCGGCGCCACCGGGGCCGTCGGGCGCGAGGTGCTCGCAATCCTCGCCGAGCGCGGCCTCGCGCCCGAGCGCGTCCGCGCACTGGCCAGCACCCGCTCGGCCGGCCTCTCGCTGCCCTTCGGCGCGTCCGAGGTCCAGGTCGCCCCCCTCGAACCCGAATCCTTCGCCGGTTGCACCGCCGCGATCTTCGCCGCCGACGCGCCCACCGCGCGGCAGTTTGCCCCCCACGCCCTCGCGGCCGGGGCCTTCGTCGTCGACAACTCCTCCGCATTCCGCATGGACCCGGCCGTCCCCCTCGTCGCCCCCGAGGTCAACGCCCCCGAGATCGGCGCACCGGCTCGTCGCCAATCCCAACTGCACCACCATCATCCTGCTGACGGCCCTCGAGCCGCTCCGACGGGCGTTCGGCATCGACGCGATCGACGTCGCCACCTACCAGGCGGTCTCCGGCGCCGGGCTCGCCGGCATGGAGGAGCTGATCGAGCAGACCCGCGCCGAGTTCCTCGCCCCCGCGGCCGATGCCCGCCCCACCCGCGTCTTCGCCGAGCCCTGCGCGTTCAACGTCTTCAGCCACGATTCGGCGGTCGAGCCCGCCAGCGGTGTGAACGGCGAAGAGCGGAAGGTCATCGAGGAGACCCGCAAGATGTGGCGCCCCCCGCATCCGCGTGACGCCCACCTGCGTCCGCGTGCCCGTGCTCCGGGCCCACACCGAGGCGATCACCGTCACGCTCTCACGCCCCGCGACCGAGGCCGAAGTCCGCGACGCCCTGGCCCGCGGCGAGGGGATAGAGATCGTGGACGACCGTGCCGGCAACGCCTTCCCCACACCCCGCAAAGCCAGCGGGCGCGACCCCGTCCTCGTCGGCCGCGTCCGGCCCGACCCCGGCGAATCGCCCGACGAGGCCGGCCGCTCCGCCCGGTGGTGCCTGCTCGCCTGCGGCGATCAGCTCCGCAAGGGCGCAGCGCTCAACGCAATCCAGATCGCCGAGCGCGCCGGGGCCCTGGCAGAGACCGTGGTCCTCCGGCCTAGCCCCGGGCTCAGACATACGCGCCGAGATACTCCCGCATCATCCGCTCCGTCGTGAAGTACGACCCGTTGATCGCGATCGAGCTCCGCATGATCTCCGTCCAGCGCGCCCTGTCCTTGTAATAGGTCGGCAGCACCGCCCCCTCGAGCTTCTGATACAGGCTGTCGGTGTGCCGCGCGTCCAGCTCGTGCACCGGCCCGCTGCGGCAATCATCGCTGAGCACGCCGATCGCCCAGCCGGTCACGCCCTCGACGCACCCCTCCGCCCACCAGCCGTCCAGCGTCGAGAGGCTCGGCACACCGTTGAGCGCCGCCTTCATCCCGCTCGTCCCCGAGGCCTCGAGCGGCGGCCGCGGGTTGTTCAGCCACAGGTCGGCCCCCGCCGTCAGCTTCCGGGCCAGCGAGATCTCGTAGCCCGGGATGAACACGACCGGGACCTCGTCGCCCAGCGCCCCCGCCGCCTCGTGGATCTGCTGGATGATCTCCTTGCCCCGGTGGTCGTGCGGATGCGCCTTGCCGGCAAACACGATCTGCATCCGCCCCGCGTCGCGCGCAATCTGACGGAGACGCTCGAGCCGGGTGAAGATGAGACCGGGACGCTTGTAGTCCGTCATCCGCCGGGCAAAGACGATGGTGAACACATCCGGGTCGAGCGCGCGCCCGTGGCCTCGCGGATCGCGTCGAGCATCTCCCGCTTGGCCCGCACATGCGCATGCCGCAGCGATTCGGCGGGGATGCGCTGCGCCAGCCTCAGGTCCGCGTTCCGACGCCGCCACTCCGGCAGGTGCTCGTCGAAAAGCCCCGCCAGGTGCGGCCCCGTCCACGTCGCCGCGTGCACACCGTTCGTGATCGCCCGGATCCGATACCCCGGGAACATGTCCCGCGTCACCTCACCGTGCCGCTGCGCCACCGCGTTGGCAAACCCGCTGAGGTTCAGCGCCAGACGCGAGGTGTTCAGCGTGTACCCACCGTCGTCCGAGTAGAGATCCGCCCGGTGCAGCGCCGGATGGTCGCCAAAGATCGCCCGCACCCGCTCCACCGGGAATCGGTCGTGTCCCGCCGGGATCGGCGTGTGCGTCGTAAAGCTGAACTGCCGCAGCACCGCCTCCAGCACGTCACGCTCCAGCCCCCGCTCCGGACCCGCCGCCGCCTCCGCCAGCCGCGAGACATGCGTCGAAATCACCTCCAGCGCCGCCAGACAAGCGTGCCCCTCGTTCATGTGATACATGCGCACATCGTGCCCGATCGCCCGCAACATCCGCGGCCCGCCCACCCCAAGCAGCGTCTCCTGGCGAATGCGGTGGTCCGGGTCGCCCGCGTACAGACGCCGCGTCAGCCCACGCGCCGCCTCGTCATTCTCCGGCAGGTCGCTGTCCAGGAAGTACACCGGAACGACATGCCCCCCCACCCCCACCGCGTCGTACCGGAACGCGCGAAGCATCACCATCCGACCATCCACCGGCACGCCGATCCGCGGCGTCATCGGCCGCAGCACCGACTCGGGGCTCCACTGCTCGTCCGGCTCCTGCTGCAGCTTGTCCGCCCCGATCCGCTGGGCAAAGTACCCATCCCGGTACAGCAGCGTCGCCGCCACCATGGGCAGGCCCAGGTCGGCCCCCGCCCGGAGCGTGTCGCCCGCCAAAATGCCCAGCCCGCCCGCATACGTCGGCAGGCGCTCGTCGATGCCGATCTCCAGGGCCAGATACGCGATGTTGCGATCGATACGCAAGGAACAGTCCTTTCCGGTGCACCCCAAGCGGCTCGGCCCCCACCCCCACAGCTGCATGGTAGAAGACCGCGCCGCCCGCACGCACCCCCGATCCGCCGGGTGCAACCGGATGCATCGGCGAGGCGTCGACCCCGGATGAGCGGGCGCGCCTGAGGCCGCGGAAAGCACAGTTTGGGGTTTGGATGCCGCCGCCTACGCCCGCTTGGCCAGCAGACGCTCGGGCGGGGAACACGGACATTCCACACCAGCCCGAGCCGCGCGCTCCAGATGATGATTAGCTCAGATCAAACTCCCACCAGCGCAGCCCGTGGCGGGCGAGGTAGGAAAGGCGTGGTGGTTGTTGTGCCAACCCTCGCCAAACGCGAGCACGCCCACGATCGGGTTGTTCCGGCTCTCGTCGTGGCTGCGGAAAGGCCGCGTACCCCAGAGATGGCAAACCGAGTTCACGCTCCACGTGATGTGGTGCACCAGCAGGATGCGCACCAACCCCCCAGAGAAAGCCCAGCGCGGCCCCCGACCACGAGAGCGTGACAAGCCCGCCGATCAGCGCGGGCAGGAGCATGCTCAGGAGCACCCACAGCGGGAACAGCGCTCACAACGCGGACAAGCCCGCTCTTCCGCAGGTCCGCGACATAGCGGGCAAGATCAGCGTCCGACGTCCGCATCATCCAGCCCATGTGGGCGCTGCAGAAGCCCCGCAGCGTCGCCACGACACCCTCGCCGTGGTTGTGCGGCGAGTGCGGGTCGCCCGGCTTGTCGCTGTGCTGGTGGTGCCGCCTGTGAAACGCAACCCAGCGCAGCACCGGCCCCTCCACCGACATCGAACCCAGCACTCCGAAAATCGCCGTGAGCACCGGCCCGGTCTCAAACGACCGATGCGTAAACAACCGGTGGTAGCCGATCGTCACGCCAAACCCGTCAGCACATACATACCCCACCAGCAGCGCCAACTCCACCCACCCGAGCCCCCACCCCCACGCGAACGCCATCGCCGCCACCAGCCCCGCGAGCGGAACCAGCATCACGATCAGCGTCACGATCCGTTGAATCTGCGACACCGGGTGGTCGGCCTCGGGCCGATCGCCCGCCCCCGCCTCCCCACCGCCCTCGTCCAAAACCCCCGCGGCTGCCCCAACCACAACCTCCACCGGGGACTCCACACGAAATTGGACCGGAGAGAGCGCAGCGGCTTCGGGGCTGTCCGTGCCCGCGTCGAAGAGGGTCATGTGACGTTCCAACCCTGAGAACGACCGCGGCGGGACCTTCAGGGCCGATCCGAGCGGGAGCCCCCGCCGGCGCCCGCGACGATCGCGGCGGCGGCTCCGAGGCCTCGCTGCATGATACGGACTTCACGGTCCCGAAGTGCGACCAACCCAAGCCCCCACCCCAAACTCAGCAGAGTTCCGACAGTCCCCCGCCCCACGTGCCGCCCTCCTCATGGGCTGCCTTGTCGCCCTCCTCTTCCCTCGTACGCCCTCTGTTCACGCGATCCCGGATCCTCCCCGCCCCTCCCGCCCAATCCAGCCCCAATCCGGCCCCAATCCCGCACCCGTCCGCTCCACCCAGACTGAGCCAACCAGCCAGCCCCACCCGA
>JADJMV010000024.1 GCA_016709445.1 Phycisphaerales bacterium | reverse complement strand
CAGATCGGAGACCGACCTCCACGTCCCCAGCCGCCCCTCGGTCGATTCGTTGTCGATCAGGAACACGTTGGTGGGAGAGCAAGGCGGCGGGGGGACACCCGCCGGAAGATCCGGCCGGAACCGACGAGACGCTGGATCGTGACGCCAGGGTCGACATTGGAGCTGGGAAGGGGGGATCTGGGCGCGCGTAGGTTCGCGCCTTGAGGACGCCTGAGCGAGGGGACGGACATCGCGCGCGTGGGCATCGCGAGACGGCGCACGAGCCGACGCTCTCCGTAGCCGCCGGACCGGGTAAGATCGTGTCGTCCACGAAGATGGCGGGGCAGCTTGCGTCGAGGTATGAGCGACCGCTGGCCCCCAGCGCCATCCGTCGGGCGAGGAAGAGCACCCTCGTCTCGCGTTCCTGGGCGTCCCAATCGCTCGCGCTTCCCGCCGCGTCGATTCGGGCGAGGTAGAACCCCAGGAACACCGTGCAACGTAAAGTCGGTCACGCCGTCGCTGGGCCAGCTCGTGACCGTCGGCATGAAAGAGCGTGGTCAGGTCGGTCGCTGCGGCGTCGAGGTCGTACTCGAGCCGCAGGAGGAAGCGTCGGTTTCCGTCGCAGCCGCAGACCAGCGAACCGGCCGCGTCGGCGGCGCATCGCGATGCTGGTTGTGCCGGAGTGCGGGCTCGAAGCCCTGCCCGCCCCGGACCACCGCCGTGGGAGTCACGAATCGGACCGCTCGTAGACCACCGAGCGGGCGTCGGATCCGCGCCCATCGACGGCGAAGCCCACTGTCCAGGGCTCACCAGGTCCGATCGTGGTCGCGAGGAGTTGGTTCTCCTCGATGGCGTCGCCGATGGAGACGACGACCGTCTGCCGCCCATCGGGATGTCGGATGGCCGCCGCAGTGCCAGTGCTGCCCGGTAAAGGGCGTTGTCGTTCCAGGCGATCCGGATCGATTCGCTGCTCCACTGCCCCCACGCGGCTGAAACGCGCGTCGCGTGGCAGGTGCCGCCGGACTTGGGCGGGCATGCGATAGTCGGTCAGACCGCCGTCAGCGGGTGGGCCCCGTGACGAAGGGGAGAAATTTCACGCGCTGCCCACGGGAGTTGTCCGCGTTGATCGTCGACTCACTCACCGCGGCGATGATCCACGAATCAGGCTGCGAGAGCCGCTCCACGGTGGTATAGGCAAGGGGCGATGCGTCGGCTGTGGAAGTAGGGCGCTCGAGCTGGAGCACCTCGCAGTTGAGCACGATGGGAGTCGTTGAAGACGCACCCGGCGCTGGGGAGAAGGCGATGTCGGGCCGGTCGGCGGTCCGCCGTTGACACCCGTCTGCCCGACCGGCAGGTTCGCGTGATCCTGCTTCGTCTGGTCCGTTAGCGCAGCGGTAGATGCCGATCCAGTCGCCGGCCTGGTACCCCTGCTCGACGGACCCCTCACCCCGTGGATCGTCAGCTGCGTTTGCGTCGCGTTGCGGATGATGAACCACCGGGGTCGTGCCGTCGGTCGCGTAGCCGGACGCGATCGGGAGCGTCGGAAATCCCGGTCTTGATGGTCTCCAGACTCCGGCAACGCCGCGGAAGAGCGTGGGCTGGGCCCAGCGCGGGCTGATCGACGCCCACGAGCTGACCCTCCGCTATAGACCGGCAGGACGGCCGAAGTTGAATCGCAATCCCGGCGAGGTCTGCACGGACCCGTCGAAACGGGCCCAATGCGACTGGGCCGCGGCATGCGTCGCCGCAACCAGCGTGCCAGACCATCGATAGGTGGCGACACCGCCAGGTCTCATCTCACTCCCTTTCCGGGAGTTCACCGGATCGGCCGTTCCAAATCAAGCGATACCAGCCGGATCTGCTCCCGGACTATTCGGACGTCCGGCGCGAGCGGTTGGAGTGCATCCGGTCGATGGTAGGGTCTTTCATTGCCCCCGCCCGAGGCTGAAAGAAATCGCTTGGCCGAGCCGCGGCGACTGCTATCCCTCGTCCCAAGCATCCAGAGTCCCGGGCTTGCCAATCGCCCGGGCGGCAACCGAGCATGTTTCGCCGGACAAAGTCGGAAAAACCTGCCACGGTGCCGAGGCCAGCCCCAGCGTGGGGAACGATGCGGCCGGGTCGGCACGCCGAGCCAGCAAAATGGCGACGACGTCCGTCGCCGACCCGCGAATCTGGCCTGCGATTGATGCCGTGAGAGTTTCACGGCGTAATGTTGCGACTACACCATCGCAGGCGACACCACGGCGATCCACGGCGGCCTCTCTCCCGATCCGCAGACCGGGGCCCTCGTCCAGCCGCTCGTCCAGTCCACCACCTTCGTCAACGAGGCCGTCGGGGTAAGCAAGGGGTACGCGTATTCACGCGTCTCAACCCCACCCATCTCCGCACTCGAAGCCCAGCTCCGGGCCCTCGAGGGCGCGGCTCCACGTCTGCTTCGGCACGGGCCTCGCCGCCGCGAATCGCCCTCTTCCTCCAGCCTGCTCAAGGCCGGGGACCACGTCGTCCTCGGCGACGCCCTCTACGGCGGCACCGTCCGGCTCGTGGAGCAGGTGCTCAGCGGGCTGGCATCCGAGGGCGCGCCTTCGTGGACTCCTCCGACCCCGAAAACGTCCGCAAGGCCCTCCGCCCCAACACCAAGCTCATCTTCATCGAGAGCCCGGCCAACCCCACGATGAAGCTGACCGACGTCGAAGCCGTGGCGAAGATCGGCAAGGCCGCGGGCGTCAAGGTCGCCGTCGACAACACCTTCCTCACGCCCGTGATCCAGCGCCCTCGATCTGGGCGTCGACGTCTGCGTCTACTCGACGACCAAGCACATCGAGGACACTCCACGGCGGTGGGCGGCTCCGTCGTCAGCCGCGACGCGGAGCTGCTGGCGCGCGTGCGGTTCATCCGCAAGTGCACCGGCGGAATCCAGGCGGCCTTCCAGGCATGGCTGACCGTCCGCGGCGTGAAGACGCTCCCGCGCGCCTCAAGCAGCCTCCGCCAACGCCTGGCCGTCGCCAAGGCCCTCGCGTAACCCGCGCGGCCGGGTCAAACTACCGGCCTCGACGACTTCCCGCAGCGCGAGCTGGCCGAGCAGGCAGCACCTCGGCGGCCTGCGGCGGGCTCCTCAGCTTCGAGGTCGTGGGCGGCGCCGACGCCGCCGTCAAGGTGCTCAACAGCGCCGGCTCTGCTCGCTCGTCGAGCACCTGGGCAGCGTCGAGACGCTCCTGACCCACCCCGTCACCATGACGCACGCCGATGTGCCCCGCGAGCACCGGCTCAAGGTGGGCATCACCGACGGGCTCATCCGCGTGAGCGTAGGTATCGAAGACGCTCCCGACATCATCGCCGACCTCGAGCACGCGATCGCGCTGGCCCACGAGGTCCCGGCAAAGCCGAAGGCCTCGGCGGGCTGTTGCGGCGGGAGCGCGTGCGCCAAGCCCGAAGTGGAGGTGGCGGTGAGCGAGAAGATCATCGTCCTGAAGTTCGGCGGCTCGGTGCTCCTCGACGAGCTGCACGTAAGAGCCGCCGCCGAGGAGGTCTCGCGGTTCGTCCGCGACGGCTGGCGCGTGGTCGCCGTGGTCTCGGCCCTCGAGGGGACGACCGACAAGCTGCTGGGCCAGGCCCGCCAATACGGACCCAGGCCGCACGAGGCCGCGACGGCCCTTCTCCTGGCCAC
This sequence comes from Phycisphaerales bacterium, assembly GCA_016709445.1. Lineage (GTDB taxonomy): Bacteria > Planctomycetota > Phycisphaerae > Phycisphaerales > UBA1924 > PNC22. Next base: position 5,106 of record JADJMV010000024.1, on the reverse strand, counting down.
CGGCGAGTTGACCAGCACGGGCGCTCCTGGGCCTCGCGCTTTCGACACGCTGGGCGTCACCGTTGAAACCCTCGACGCCGCCGGCGTCGGCCTCCGAACCGTCGGCGAAGTCCTCGACTCTTCGCCAGTCTCCTCGATATCGCCGCGATCCGCGAACGCCTCACCCACCCGCGCGATCGTCGTGCCGGGCTTCGTCAGGGCGACGAGCACAACCGCACCACGCTCCTCGGACGAGGCGGCCCGACCTCACCGCCCTCTACATCGCCCAGCAGCCGGGGCCTCCTGCCGGCTGGTCAAGGATGTGGACGGCCTCTTCGAGTGGGACCCGGCCAGACCCGGCCCCGAGCCCCGCCGCTGCGCGACCCTCTCCTGGGACGGAGCCCTCGCCCTCGACGGCACCATCGTGCAGCACAAGGCGGTCCGCTGGGCCAAGGACCACGGGCTCACCTTCGAGAGTCGGCGCAGTCGGGGCCGTCGAGGTATCCCGCGTCGGACCCTTCGGCGCGACCTTTGTCGCCGCCGAAGAGGAGGCGATCCATGCCGCCTAGCGGCGAGCGCCCAAGCCGGGAGCCCCAGGGGACGATCGCCGTCGTCGGCGCCACCGGGGCCGTCGGGCGCGAGGTGCTCGCAATCCTCGCCGAGCGCGGCCTCGCGCCCGAGCGCGTCCGCGCACTGGCCAGCACCCGCTCGGCCGGCCTCTCGCTGCCCTTCGGCGCGTCCGAGGTCCAGGTCGCCCCCCTTCGAACCTGAATCCTTCGCCGGTTGCACCGCCGCGATCTTCGCCGCCGACGCGCCCACCGCGCGGCAGTTTGCCCCCACGCCCTCGCGGCCGGGGCCTTCGTCGTCGACAACTCCTCCGCGTTCCGCATGGACCCGGCCGTCCCCTCGTCGCCCCCGAGGTCAACGCCCCCGAGATCGGCGCACCGGCTCGTCGCCAATCCCAACTGCACCACCATCATCCTGCTGACGGCCCCTCGAGCCGCTCCGACGGGCGTTCGGCATCGACGCGATCGACGTCGCCACCTACCAGGCGGTCTCCGGCGCCGGGCTCGCCGGCATGGAGGAGCTGATCGAGCAGACCCGCGCCGAGTTCCTCGCCCCCGCGGCCGATGCCCGCCCCACCCGCGTCTTCGCCGAGCCCTGCGCGTTCAACGTCTTCAGCCACGATTCGGCGGTCGAGCCCGCCAGCGGCGTGAACGGCGAAGAGCGGAAGGTCATCGAGGAGACCCGCAAGATGTGGCGCGCCCCCCGCATCCGCGTGACGCCCACCTGCGTCCGCGTGCCCGTGCTCCGGGCCCACACCGAGGCGATCACCGTCACGCTCTCACGCCCCGCGACCGAGGCCGAAGTCCGCGACGCCCTGGCCCGCGGCGAGGGGATAGAGATCGTGGACGACCGTGCCGGCAACGCCTTCCCCACACCCCGCAAAGCCAGCGGGCGACCCGTCCTCGTCGGCCGCGTCCGGCCTGACCCCGGCGAATCGCCCGACGAGGCCGGCCGCTCCGCCCGGTGGTGCCTGCTCGCCTGCGGCGACCAGCTCCGCAAGGGCGCGGCGCTCAACGCGATCCAGATCGCCGAGCGCGCCGGGGCCCTGGCAGAGACCGTGGTCCTCCCGGCCTAGCCCCGGGCTCAGACATACGCGCCGAGCGCATACTCCCGCATCATCCGCTCCGTCGTGAAGTACGACCCGTTGATCGCGATCGAGCTCCGCATGATCTCCGTCCAGCGCGCCCTGTCCTTGTAATAGGTCGGCAGCACCGCCCCCTCGAGCTTCTGATACAGGCTGTCGGTGTGCCTCGCGTCCAGCTCGTGCACCGGCCCGCTGCGGCAATCATCGCTGAGCACGCCGATCGCCCAGCCGGTCACGCCCTCGACGCACCCCCTCCGCCCACCAGCCGTCCAGCGTCGAGAGGCTCGGCACACCGTTGGCGCCGCCTTCATCCCGCTCGTCCCCGAGGCCTCGAGCGGCGGCCGCGGGTTGTTCAGCCACAGGTCGGCCCCCGCCGTCAGCTTCCGGGCCAGCGAGATCTCGTAGCCCGGGATGAACACGACCGGGACCTCGTCGCCCAGCGCCCCCGCCGCCTCGTGGATCTGCTGGATGATCTCCTTGCCCCGGTGGTCGTGCGGATGCGCCTTGCCGGCAAACACGATCTGCATCCGCCCCGCGTCGCGCGCAATCTGGCGGAGACGCTCGAGCCGGGTGAAGATGAGACCGGGACGCTTGTAGTCCGTCATCCGCCGGGCAAAGACGATGGTGAACACATCCGGGTCGAGCGCGCGCCCCGTGCCCTCGCGGATCGCGTCGAGCATCTCCCGCTTGGCCCGCACATGCGCATGCCGCAGCGATTCGGCGGGGATGCGCTGCGCCAGCCTCAGGTCCGCGTTCCGACGCCGCCACTCCGGCAGGTGCTCGTCGAAAAGCCCCGCCAGGTGCGGCCCCGTCCATGTCGCCGCGTGCACCCCGTTCGTGATCGCCCGGATCCGATACCCCGGGAACATGTCCCGCGTCACCTCACCGTGCCGCTGCGCCACCGCGTTGGCAAACCCGCTGAGGTTCAGCGCCAGACGCGAGGTGTTCAGCGTGTACCCACCGTCGTCCGAGTAGAGATCCGCCCGGTGCAGCGCCGGATGGTCGCCAAAGATCGCCCGCACCCGCTCCACCGGGAATCGGTCATGCCCCGCCGGGATCGGCGTGTGCGTCGTAAAGCTGAACTGCCGCCGCACCGCCTCCAGCACGTCACGCTCCAGCCCCGCTCCGGACCCGCCGCCGCCTCCGCCAGCCGCGAGACATGCGTCGAAATCACCTCCAGCCGCGCCAGACAAGCGTGCCCCTCGTTCATGTGATACATGCGCATCGTGCCCGATCGCCCGCAACATCCGCGGCCCGCCCACCCCAAGCAGCGTCTCCTGGCGAATGCGGTGGTCCGGGTCGCCCGCGTACAGACGCCGCGTCAGCCCACGCGCCGCCTCGTCATTCTCCGGCAGGTCGCTGTCCAGGAAGTACACCGGAACGACATGCCCCCCCACCCCCACCGCGTCGTACCGGAACGCGCGAAGCATCACCATCCGACCATCCACCGGCACGCCGATCCGCGGCGTCATCGGCCGCAGCACCGACTCGGGGCTCCACTGCTCGTCCGGCTCCTGCTGCAGCTTGTCCGCCCCGATCCGCTGCGCAAAGTACCCATCCCGGTACAGCAGCGTCGCCGCCACCATGGGCAGGCCCAGGTCGGCCCCCGCCCGGAGCGTGTCGCCCGCCAAAATGCCCAGCCCGCCCGCATACGTCGGCAGGCGCTCGTCGATGCCGATCTCCAGGGCCAGATACGCGATGTTGCGATCGATACGCAAGGAACAGTCCTTTCCGGTGCACCCCAAGCGGCTCGGCCCCCACCCCCACAGCTGCATGGTAGAAGACCGCGCCGCCCGCACGCACCCCCGATCCGCCGGGTGCAACCGGATGCATCGGCGAGGCGTCGACCCCGGATGAGCGGGCGCGCGTCCTGAGGCCGCGGAAAGCACAGTTTGGGGTTTGGATGCCGCCGCCTACGCCCGCTTGGCCAGCAGACGCTCGGGCGCGGGAACACGGACATTCCACACCAGCCCGAGCCGCGCCAGCGCCCAGATGATGATGTAGCTCAGATCAAACTCCCACCAGCGCAGCCCGTGGCGGGCCGAGGTAGGAAAGGCGTGGTGGTTGTTGTGCCAACCCTCGCCGAACGCGAGCACGCCCACGATCGGGTTGTTCCGGCTCTCGTCGTGGCTGCGGAAAGGCCGCGTACCCCAGAGATGGCAAACCGAGTTCACGCTCCACGTGATGTGGTGCACCAGCAGGATGCGCACCAACCCCCCCCAGAGAAAGCCCAGCGCAGCCCCCGACCACGAGAGCGTGACAAGCCCGCCGATCAGCGCGGGCAGGAGCATGCTCAGGAGCACCCACAGCGGGAACAGCACTCACAACGCGGACCAGCCTGCTCTTCCGCAGGTCCGCGACATAGCGGGCAAGGTCAGCGTCCGACGTCCGCATCATCCAGCCCATGTGGGCGCTGCAGAAGCCCCGCAGCGTCGCCACGACACCCTCGCCGTGGTTGTGCGGCGAGTGCGGGTCGCCCGGCTTGTCGCTGTGCTGGTGGTGCCGCCTGTGAAACGCAACCCAGCGCAGCACCGGCCCCTCCACCGACATCGAACCCAGCACTCCGAAGATCGCCGTGAGCACCGGCCCGGTCTCAAACGACCGATGCGTAAACAACCGGTGGTAGCCGATCGTCACGCCCAAACCCGTCAGCACATACATCCCCACCAGCAGCGCCAACTCCACCCACCCGAGCCCCCACCCCCACGCGAACGCCATCGCCGCCACCAGCCCCGCGAGCGGAACCAGCATCACGATCAGCGTCACGATCCGTTGAATCTGCGACACCGGGTGGTCGGCCTCAGGCCGATCGCCCGCCCCCGCCTCCCCACCGCCCTCGTCCAAAACCCCCGCGGCTGCCCCAACCACAACCTCCACCGGGGACTCCACACGAAATTGGACCGGAGAGAGCGCAGCGGCTTCGGGGCTGTCCGTGCCCGCGTCGAAGAGGGTCATGTGACGTTCCAACCCTGAGAAACGACCGCGGCGGGACCTTCAGGGCCGATCCGAGCGGGGAGCCCCCCGCCGGCGCCCGCGACGATCGCGGCGGCGGCTCCGAGGCCTCGCTGCATGATACGGACTTCACGGTCCCGAAGTGCGGCCAACCCAAGCCCCCACCCCAAACTCAGCAGAGTTCCGACAGTCCCCCGCCCCCGCCCCACGTGCCGCCCTCCTCATGGGCTGCCTTGTCGCCCTCCTCTTCCCCCGTACGCCCTCTGTTCGCGCACGCGATCCCGAATCCTCCCCTGCCCCACTCCAGCCCCACTCCAGCCCCAATTCCCGCGCCCGCCCGCTCCACCCAAGACTGAGCCAACCAGCCAGCCCCACCCGATCTGTGCCACCAGTCGGCGCCACCCGATCTGTGCAACCCGATCTGTGCCACCAGTCAGCGGAGGCTTTGCGGAGCTGACTGGTGCAGTCTGCAGGACAGCCCAAGCAGAACGATCGCGCCCCACCGAGCACAGGCCATGGCAACA
>JADJMV010000023.1 GCA_016709445.1 Phycisphaerales bacterium | reverse complement strand
CGGACGCACCCGCGAACCAATTGCTGGGTCCCAGGCGAGGATGGAGGACGTGGCGTCGAAGGCCGCGGTGCTGATCGAGCTCAAGGCCCGGCTCGGGACCGAGCTGTGGGCGAGGCTCGAGGCGTGCAAGGCCTACCTGTCGGAGAAGGGGAAGTGGTCCCCGGAAAAGGAGCCGAGGGTCGCGAGTCTGTGGGCTTGGTGCGTCGAGCGGAGGGGCGGGACTCCGTCGAAGGAGACGCATTCCTTATGGGTAGTCTCCGCGCTCGCGATCGGTGAGGGTGCTGAGGGTCTCCCCCGGCTGGAGGAGGTCAAGAAGCGATGGCGGGACCTGGAATACCGGCGGCACCTGATGAACCTCCACCTCCTGGTCACCGGGCAGCAGGATGTGTCCGACTTCACCGAGGATGACGAGGGTGAGTTCGGGTCCGGGGGCGTCCGGTTCTGCAAGCGGTACGAGCGCATCCTGGGGAGCCTCGAGGAATATGGGATTCGTCCTGGGACGGTGATCGACCCGCGGAAGCACCGCGACGGGCGTCGATCGGACGAATAGGCGGCGGCTGGCGCGCGGAGGCCAATGCGCGGGGAGGCGGAGGACTCTGGACATGCGGGGACAGCGGGGCTGTCTCTCGTGAGTCCGAGGGTGTCTGGATAGACCGCACGCGGGTCTGGGGCTGTCCGCCGTCGGACACGCTCAGACGACCCCTGTTGGCCAAAAACAATATTCAACGCGCCTAAAGCCTTCTGCGAGTTTACTTGTGTCATGCCGCCCAGGGACCACCGGGTCGCGATCGCTGTCCATTGGCCCCATGCAGGCCCGCATCGGCAGAGCACGCTCTGTGGTGCGGGTCGGCACTACCCCTCGGAACGAGGGCATGCGGGAGCCGGCCATGACGAACGGCACTGGCAAGGAATTGGACGAGCGGCGGGATTTCGAGAGCGCGGGGAACGACGGGCGGAGCCCGGGCGGGGTGGGTGGGGACCACCAGCCCGACGCGTTGGAGCGGGCGCTCTCGTCCGCGGAGTTCATCCGAGACCTCGAGCGGCACGTCGCGCGAGGAGGAGAGACGTGGATGATCCTGGGCGAGCGCCCTTGTCCTCTGGACCATGGCGGGACGGACTGTACCGAGCGTCGCGCGGCACGCCAGCGAAGCCGGCGCGGGGGTGTCGCCCGCAGGGTGCGGCTGAAGCTCGCCCGCCGCGCCCGGCGCCGTCGAGCCGCCGCGCTGACCGACGATCTCGTGGGTGGGGGCGCGGGACCGGACGAGGCCGCCATCACGCGTGAACTCTGGTCGCGTGTCACCTGGGCGCTCTCGGAGTTGAGCCCGGAGGATCAACGATTGATCCGGGAGCGGTACGGCCTGGAACGGCCGGCGTGTGGCACCGGGCCAAACTCCTCCAGCGACCGTTGCCGACTCTCGCGGGCGATGGCCGCGCTCAGGGGGCAGCTGCAGGGCGGCTGATCGAGTGCACGGGGCCGGGCCGCGGAAGCGGCCCGGCCTCCTTCGTGCTATCGGCCCGATGCACGGTGGGGCGAGGTGTCTCGGGGCGGTTGCGGCACGACGTGGAGGGTCGGCAAGGGACGGCTGAGTCGTTGGGCGCCCAGGCCCCGGACAGGTTGGAGAGGCTCGAGCGCGAACCAACTCTCGCCCGGGCGGACGGGGGGCGTGGTCGCAAGAGTGAGGCGAGACACCGCGCCGGTGCCGGGCGCCTTGATGGCCAAACCCAGCTCGGCGAGGTCGTTGTCGATGGCCTCGATGAGATGCCGAGCTTCACCGAGCGTGTCCTTGGGTGCAGTGGCGAGGTGGAGATTCAGGAGTTCGGTGTATGCCCGTGCCGACTCGGCTCGCACCAGCGCACCAAACTGCTTGAGCGCGGTTGCGAAGCCGGCGTACTCGCCCGGCATGGCCTCGATGACGTCGCGGAGACTCTTCCGCACGCTGATCTGATCCATCTCACTCCATTCTTCGGGCTGTGTCACGCGGCATCCGTGTGTGATTGTTTGGGCCGAGACTGCCACAGTTCGCGTCGGATGGCAAGGCCAAAAGCGTTGCCGCATGGCGGGCGAGAGGCTCAGAAGCGGGCAACGCTTGCCCCAGAACGGGCAAGGAGTCGGACGGGGCGGTCTCGCGCCAGGGGCGCGTGGCGCGTTGACGGAAGGAGTACGCATGACAGAGATCTCGTTGGTCATCATCGTCCGGCAAAGCACGAGGACCACCCCGATGGGACAAGGAGGCGATCCGAATCTCGGAGCGGCCGCATGGGCGATCACTCCGATCAATTCGGCATGCAACGCGTTTGAACGGGCCGAACGAATCGATGGGTGTCGGGGTAATGGAGGTTTGCTCGACCAGCTCAGCGACGGCGAGATCCGTGCGCTTGTCCACGAGTTCGGCCCGATGCGCGACGCCTCCTCCCAGGTCGGTCGCCGTCGGCGCCTCCGAAACGCTGACGCCCTGCCTCGGGCGGTCGAGTTGCTCCGCGGCTGCAGCGACGCACACCGGAGCGACAATAACGGAGCAGCGGGCCTCCGAAACGATTCCCACTCCATTCGCCGCCCGCGCACCGCAGGAGCCCACCCATGCGCAAGTTCGATCATCACCGCCTGCCTGCTCTACTGCATCAGCCCGATCGACCTGATCCCCGACCCCTGATCGGCCCCGGCCAGTTGGATGATCTGGGCGTGATCCTGCTCGATTCGTGCCATCAGTGCGGGGAGACGGATCCCAAGCGACCGCAGGTCCCGCTGAAGTCCCGGTCCGCACCGACCCGGCCACTTGGGAGATCCAGTCATGCCTGATCCCGTCCTCCAGCGTGTCCCGATCGATCTGATCACGCTTGAGCCCCAGCCCCGCGCGCGGTTCGACCCCGAGGCTCTGCGGGACCTGGCGGCGAGCATCGCGGCATCCGGGCTCCAGCAACCCCCGCTCTGCCGAAGGAACGGCGACCGCCTGATCCTGGTCGACGGTGAGCGGCGTCTCCGGGCCAGCCGCTCGCTCGGATGGAAAGAGATCCCCGTCTTGGTCGCCACGGACGAACTCGATGCTGCCGAGGCGGCCGACCCGCCTGGTCTGCAACCTGCAGCGTGAGGACCTCGATCCCCTGGAGAGGCCCAGGGAATCGGCTTGCTCGTGGAAAGGGCTCGCTCACCGCCGAACAGGTGGGCAAGAGGCTGGGGCTGTCGAGCGCTGCCGTCACGAAATCCCTGGCGCTTCTGAACTTCTCCGGCGATCCGCGAGCGGTTGCCCGGGGTGTGATCGCTGCAGACGCCGCCTACCAGCTCTCCCGGGTGACCGATCCGGCGGAGCAGTCCCGGCAGGCCGACGAACTTGCCGTCAAACGCCTGACCCGCGACGACCTGGCCCGGAGCATCAGCACAGCCGCGCCGGGGGCCCGACGCGCTGCCCGAAGCGTCACCGGGTCATGCTCCCAGGCGGCGCGGGGCGGACCATCACCCTGCACGGCGGTGTTCTCAACCTCGACGAGCTGGTGCGGTGCTTGGAGAGGCTTCTTGCCGGCGCCCGCAAGGCCAAGACGCAGGGCCTTTCGGTAGAGACCTTCGCGCGGGCCGCACGGGATCGGGCAACGGGAGGATGCAGATGTTCGGCCGCACGACGCAGCGTCGTCAGCAATGGGACCTGGAGACCCCGCTCTTCTGCTGGGAGAAGGGCGCACCCTGGACCATACGCGACTCATTCCAGGGGGCCTGCATCATGGGGGCGACGGGCAGCGGCAAGTCCTCGGGCTCGCTTTCGCTGCTTGCCGCAACATGCTCATGACCGGCTATGCGCGCTCTTCTGCTGCGTGAAGCGCGAGGACCGCGCGACCTACGAGGGTACGCCCGGGATGTGGGCAGGAGCGGGATCTCCTGATCTACTCTGCCGGAGTCCCCCCGCTAAACAGTGCAGCTTCCTGGCCTCGGAGATGGAGCATAGGAGGGGACCGTCAGGCATGGCCGACAACCCTCACCGCGGCTCCTGACGACCGTGGCCCAGCTCGGCGAGCGTCCAGGGGGCGCTCCGCGGGGGCGGGTCAGAGAACTCCGAGTACTTCCGGCAGGCCGCCGAGCGGCTGTGCCGCTACGCGATGCTGGTGCTCATCCAGTCGGGGCGGGAGCCGAGCATGCCCAGCCTCTACCGGCTGATCGTCTCGGCACCCAAGAGCCGGTCCGAGCCGCAGAGCGAGGAGTGGCGTGAGCGGTCGTTCTTCTTCGCGTGCTTGCGGGCGGCCGAGCAATCACCCAAGACACCCTCCCAGCAGGCCGACTTCGAGCTGGCGACGATCTTCTTCATGGAGGAGTGGGCGGAGCTCAACGCCCGGACGCGGAGCACCGTCGAGAGCACGCTCACCGCCGCCACCGACGCGCTCAGCCGCGGCGCCGCGCGGGACTCCCTTTCCGCGCCGGCGTCCGAGGTCAATTTCTTTCCCACAATGCTCGCAGAGGGCAAGGTCGTCGTGCTCGATTATCCAATCTGGTCCACTACCAGACGGGAAGGCTAATTCAGATCGTCGTCAAGCACATGGTGCAGCGCACCTGAGCCGGCGCGCGAGACGGGCCGCCAGCACCCGTCCCGTAGCCATCGTGTGCGACGAGTGCCAGCACCTGATCACCGAACAGGACCAACTGTTTGTGACGACGGC
>JADJMV010000022.1 GCA_016709445.1 Phycisphaerales bacterium | reverse complement strand
GCCCTGAGCCGCCTGGAGCGGCTTTTTTTGTTGGATGGCGTTGCGTGATCGCTCGGCTGGTTGTTTGCGCGACGGGCTCTTTGTGGCTCGTTGGGGGGCTTGAGCGGGCGCGGCGGCGTCGGGGGGCGCATGGAGCGTGGCGCGTCGAGGTGATCGCCGGCCGCGGCGCGGATCAGCCGGGCGCGACAGCCCGTCAGAGCCGGAAGATCTGAGGGCCGATTGGAGTTGCGGCCTGCGTGATTGACTGAGACCGAGTGGGGCGGTTGCTTGGCAGGGTGTGTCGGCGTGAGCCCGGACCTGGTGCTCGGGGTGGAGGCGTTGAAGGACACGGCGTGCGGTCCACGCAGATCCGGTCAGCGCGACGGCGGTGCAGGTGGGTTGCGTCGGGGGGACCCAAGCCACGGGGTTGCCGGGCCGGTCCTGTGGGCCATGCGGGGCACGGCGACACGGGTCATCCCGTGGGCATCCCGTGGGCATCCAGGGCCCGGCGCTGAACCCTGCGGATGGCTGGCTTCCCTTGGCCAGGCCTGAGCCCATTTGTGGCCGGCATCCCGGATTCAGACATGGGCGGAAGTCCCCAAGGCGGTGCGAGCGGTGGCACGGGGGTTGCTACAGTCCTTTTGGTCCGAAATAGCCTGACCGAGCGGTCGGTCCATCCGATGTTCGTTCATGGGTGGAGTTGGTCGGGGTGGCGACGCCCCCCGCCGGGTGGGAGATCCGCAAGCCATTTGGTGGAACATGCAGGAGGTTCTCGTGAAACGATTTGTGCTGGCCGTGGTGTTCGCCGCGATTGCGTCCCATTCCCCGGCGGATGTGCTGTATCTGCATACCCCGTATTCGCCGGCGGGGCTTGCTCCATCTTCCTGGGTCGAGCCGGATGACAGCGATTCGGATCAGTACACCTGGGATGCGTTCACCCTCGCGAGCGGGGGCACGGTGACACAGGTAAAGTGGCGGGGGGGCTATCAACTCGGCGCGCCGTATGGCCACGTGACCGGCTTTGTGATCGGATTCTGGCCGTCGAACTCGTACGGCGGCGAGCCCGACGTTCTTGCGCACCCGGTGGAGTATTCCGTCCGAGGGCTCGCCGGGGAGTCGTACGTCGGTACCTTCAATGGCATCGCGATGTACGAGTACACGATGAACATCAGCCCGGGTTTCGTGGCTGAGCCCGGCATCAAGTATTGGATCCAGATCGAGGGTTCGCAGACGACCTACCCCGACTGGGGCCTCGCGTGGGGCGTCGGTGGAGACGGCTCCAACTTCCGATATATCCGCGGGTACCACATGTTCTTCAACTACTCGCACGACACAACGTTCAGCCTGATCGGCACGAGCCCGTGCACGGGGGCGGGCGTGGTGCAGGACCCCGTCGGCGTGGGGACGTGCGCTGCGGGCTCGGCGGAGTTCCTGGCGTCGGGCTCGGGGACGGGCCCCCTGGCGTATCAGTGGGAGCGGGAGACCAGCCCCGGATCGAACGAGTTCGTCGCGTTGAGCGACGGCTCCACCGGCTCCTGGGATGGCGGCGGGCCGGGCGTTGGGGCGATCGTGCTGGGCAGCGATACGGACACGCTCACGATCTCCGCGGACTCGGGGAACGGTCTGCGTCTGGCGCCTGTGCACGCGGTCCGGTACCGATGCACGATCTCGAACGGGTGCGGGTCGGCGAGCAGCGTGGGTGCATTGCTCTCGGTCTGCTTCGCGGACTTCAACTGCGACGGGGGCGTGAACACGCTGGATGTGCTGGGCTTCCTGAACGCTTGGTCGACCCAGGCGGAGGCGGGTGATTTCAACCACGATGGAGCGGTCAATACCCTCGACGTTCTGGCGTTCCTGAACGCGTGGAGTACGGGCTGCTAGGCCAACCCACCACCAAGGGGCGGAGCGTCGCCCCTCTTCCGGGTTGTTTGGGAGGGCCTGCGAGTGCTCGCGGGCCAGAGGAGGTTCTTGCGATGCGTTTGGGATTGTGCGCCGCTGCCGCGACGCTGGGAATGGCGTCCGCCGTGTTGGGTCAGGATATCGTCGATGACGCCGGCACCGCTCGGGGCGGCAAGGTCGGGAGCTGGTGTTCCATGGCGTCCGACGGTGGGGGGTTGGCCATTTCGTACTACTGCGAGCGCGACGGCGCTGATCAGTACGCCCTTCGGTTCGCGTGGAAGGACGCTGGTATCTGGAAGCGCACCACCATCTCGTCGAACGCGGGAGGTGCTTGGGGCCAGATGGTTCGCGGCTCCGACGGGAAGTACCACGTGTTCTGGCAGTCGTGGGCGGGGATCAAGTGGGCGAGTGGCTCGGCGTCGCAGTGGACGATCTCGCCGTTCCGGGTCGACAACGGGCTGGTGCAGCCGGTCAGCATCGCGGTTGTCTTGGATTCGGCGAATCGGCCGCACGTGACCTACGTCGAGGCCGACCCCGACGGCGATGGTGCGCTGCACTACACCCGCTGGAACGGATCGGCTTGGGTGCACGATAGCGGCGACGTCGTCGCTCTCGGCGCCTACTCCACGTCGCAGTTGGGCGGCGACTACCTCGACCTGGAGAGTACCGGCGTGCCGGTGGTTGCATACATCATTCCCGGCGCGGACGGGAGCGGCCCGATCCATGTGGCGCGACTCGTGGGTGGGGCCTGGCAGGACGAGTTGATTGGCGCGGACGGGTACCAGGTCAAGATGGTTCTCGGGGCGGACGATGCGCCGCGGGTGGTGTATAGCACGGAATCGGGCCTTGAATACGCGACGCGAATGGCGGGCGTCTGGAAGTTTGAGTCCATCGCCCCGGGGGTTTCCGCTTCGTCGATCTCGCTGACGCTGGACGCCGATGGCTCGCCCGTGGTCGGGTTTCGACGGGAGGACTCGGTGGACTGTGCGACCCGATCCGGCGGCGTCTGGACTCTCGCCCCTGTTGATGAGGCGGGCCCGTCCGAGATCCGCGGCGCGACGGGGACGAGCGTGCGTGTGGATAGTGATGGCGTCGTACGCCTCGCCTACGGTGCCCTGACCTACGACGGGACGGGCTGGTTCATCGAGGATCTTCGATGCGGGGTCCCGGTGGGCTCGTGCGTCTCGATCGATGCCCAGCCCCGGGACGCCGTCTCTTGCCCGTCGGGCCCGGTGAGCTTCTCCATCGCGGCGTCCGGCGGAGGCTCGATGACCTATGCGTGGCAGGCCAGTTTGGATGGGACCTCCTGGACCACGCTGGTCGAGGGTCTGAACAGCCTCGGCGGCGGCCAGATCGTGGCCAACGGCGTCGCGACCGCGACGGTGACGCTCTCGGGCTCGGCGGTGGGTGACGATGCGCCGTCACCGCTCGTGCCGCTTCAGATTCGGGCCAAGGTCGGTTCGGATTGTGGCGGCATGATCTCGGGGGTCGCGGATCTGGCCGTGTGCGAGGCCGATTTCAATTGTGACGGGTTGTCGAACACGCTCGACGTGCTTGCGTTTCTCAACGCTTGGTCGGCCCGCAAGGGTTCCGCGGACTACAACGGGGACGGGAGCGTGAACACTCTGGACGTGCTTGGCTTCTTGAACGCGTGGAGTTCCGGCTGCTGAGCGAAGCAGTTTCCTTGTCGCCAGGGCGGCCGCCGGCTCCGTGCCCGGGGGCCGTCTTGGCTTTCGGACCTCGCGACCTCGCGGCATATGCGGGTGGTCGCGGCCATAGGGGGGAACTCCTGCAACCTCTGGTGGGTCGGCGTGCCGATGCCGAGCGGCTTTGCCATGTCTGCATGGGCGGCGTCGTGTCGCGTCGGCGGAACTCACGACCTGGCCGCCATCCGGCGGAGGAGGGTTCTATGCGGAACATGAGGTGTGCGGGGGGATGGATGGCGGCGGGGATTCTCGTTTTGTCGGCGGGGGTGTGCAGCGCACAGTCTTCGTCGAGTTCGGCCTCGGGCGCCCCCGACTGGGACGCGGTCGCCAGGTCGATGGCGGGCGAGTGGGAGGGCCAGATCGAGGTTCGGGCTGCGGATGGATCGCTCTCGACGTCGCTGGCGAGCATGTCGGCCAGATTCAGCGAGTCGGCCAGTATCGCGGAGTTCTACTACGAGGGCTTCGCCTTCGGGAAGCCGGTCGACGGCGCGATCGTCTTTGCATTCAGCGATGCATCGGCTCGCGCCCTGATTGCGGACCAGGCGGTGCGTCTGCATGCGAGTTGCGTGGCGCAGAGCCCCGACGATTCCGGTGGGTCGTCGCCCTCGGACTGCTACGAATTCCTCGGATCCTCCAAGGGCCACCATGACGACGTCCGCGCCCGCATGTCGCGGGGCAGCGGCGGCGCTTGGACAATCGAGTACCAATCCAAGGACAAGGGTGGGGACTGGGCCTCGCTGCTCACCATGCGATTGCACCCTCTGCGCGAGGGCGAACGATCGGCTGCGGCGGCAAACTTTGACGACTCACCGCTCCTCCAGGATCTGCGTACGAATCAGGCGACCGCCTCGGTCGACACCGACAAGTAGGCACGACGCACGGACGCACTCCGGCGGGCGGGCTCGAACGGCCCGTCCGCCGATTCTGCTCAGGATTCGGGCTCTGTCATGCTGAAGGGCTCCAGCAGGCGGTCGAGATCCGCTTTGGGCAGGACACCTTGCTCGAGGGCGAGTTGGCGGACCGTCTTGCCCTGGGCGTAGGCCTCCTTCGCGATGGAGGCGGCCTTGTCATACCCGACGACGGGGGCGAGGCTCGTGCACATGGCGAGGCTGCCCTCGATGAGGGCCTTGCACCGCTCCTCGTCGGGCTCGAGGTCCTTGAGGAGGCTCTCGGTGAACATACGGCATGCGCCCGTGAGCAGCTTCACGCTGTCGATCACGTTGGCGGCCATGACGGGCATGGCGACGGCCAGGTCGAGCAGGCCACCGACTCCACCCATTCCTGCGATCGTCGTTGCGGCGTCGTTGCCGATCACCTGGCAGCACACCATCATCATCGACTCGCAGATCACGGGGTTGACCTTGCCCGGCATGATCGAGGATCCCGGCTGGACGGCCGGGAGTTTGAGTTCGCCGATCCCGCAGCGGGGGCCGCAGCCCATGAGGCGGATATCGCTGGCGATCTTGGAGCAGCTGACGGCGATGGTCTTGAGTGCGCCGGAGGCCTCCACGATGCAGTCGCGGGAGTGCTGGGCTTCGAAATGGTTCGCGGCTTCCTGGAAGGCGATCCCCGTCTTCTCGGCCAGCTTGGCGGCGACCCGGCTGCCGAATTCGCGGTGCGTGTTGATCCCGGTCCCGACGGCGGTCCCACCGAGGGCCAGTTCCGTCAGTGCCTCGATGGCGTCATTGACGCGGCGCTCGGCCTTCCGGATCTGCGCGGCGTAGCCGCTGAATTCCTGGCCGAGGCGGATGGGTGTCGCGTCCTGCACATGGGTGCGTCCGATCTTGACGATTTTGTCCCACCGCCCAGCCTTGGCCTCCAGCTCGTCGGCCATGCCGCGGAGCGCCGGGAGCAATTGGGCTTTCAGAGCGACCGCGATCGCGACGTTCATCGCCGTGGGGAAGGTGTCGTTCGAGGACTGCCCCATGTTCACGTGGTCGTTCGGGTGGACGCCGCCCTTCTCGAGATATGCGGCGTCCTTCGACGACCCGATCGCGGCGCCGCGCGCGATACAGACGAGGTTGGCGATCACCTCGTTGGCGTTCATGTTGGTGCTGGTGCCCGACCCCGTCTGGTAGATATCGACGGGGAAGTGCCGAGCGATGCCGCCCCGGGTTCCCAATCCGGCGGCGACCTCGCCGCATGCGGCCACGATGGCCTCGGCCCGCTCGGCATCGAGTTTGCCGAGTTCCCTGTTGACCGCGGCTGCGGCGGCCTTCAGCATGGCGAAAGCGTGGATCACCTCCTCCGGCACGGGGCGTCCGGAAACCGGAAAGTTGAGCACCGCCCGCTGGGTCGATGCGCCGTAGAGCACGTCGGCGGGCACCGGCATGGCGCCCATGGAGTCCTTCTCGGTCCGAGTTCCAGCGGCGGAAACAGGCATAGCAAACTCCCCTTTGCTGCCCCGGCGCACCGGGGAGGGCGGTTCGAATCCCCGAATGAGGGATCCTAGTCGGCGTGGTATCATTCAGGACCGGAATATCGGGGGCACCGGCTTGGAACCGCAAGCCCGGCCAGGGGTACAACCTGCCGGGACGAGCGATCCATCGGAGACAGGAGCACTGCCATGCGATTCTCTCGAAGCCGAACCCGCGCGCTGCTCGTCGGCGTTGCAGCCCTCGCGATCGCCGGCCTGTGCGGCCCGGCTTCCGCGCAGTCTCGTCGCCCGGGGCGCGGCGGGCAGCCTCAGACCCCACCGACCCAGCCGGGCCAACCGGGCCAACCAGGTCAGCCCGCCGCGGGTCAGCCTGCGGCCCCGGTGCTGAAGCCCAGCCCCTTCATCAAGCGCACGAGCCCGCGGCGCTGGACGCTGACGACCAACATCTTTATCGGGGCGTCGCAGTGGCTCGAATCGCAGGACGGGGCCCAGGTGCCCAAGCACGATACCTGGGAGTTCGACTCGGCAACTCTTGTGTACCCGGTTCTGCCGGAAACGGCGTCATCGGTGCTCGAGGTTTGGGGCCCGCCGGACAAGGAGGTTCCGGCGGTTGACGGCCATGTCGAGATCTCCGACAAGTCGATCTCCGATGAGGTCGCCATTGTCACACGGACCATCGGGGGCGAACCGCTCCCGAGCGGGACCTGGCGGGGACAGTGGCAGGTGCCGCCCTCACCCAGCGGCTCGTACTCCACTCGGGAGATGGAGTTTCAGGTCAGCACGTCGCAGGTTTGCTATCGCACCGTCTTTGACGAGGCCGGGGCGAGCAAGCTGGATTGGCCGAAGGGCGAGTGGCCTCCGGACGCGGCGTCGACGTTTCAGCCCCAGATGTTCGTGGACTTTGACATCCAGGGGGCCGCCTACAACCCGGCGCCGATCGCGGCGCTGCTGCAGGAATGGACGGGGGGCAAGGACCCCCACGCGGTCAAGCCGGTTGTCTTGGCGAAGTTCCTGGCGGGCAAGGTGCTCGAGCACGTGCAGGTCAATGGCGAGGGGCTCACCTTCGATCGGACGGGTCAGCTTGAGGGATTTGACACGCCGGGCGCTTCGGCGGCGGCGATCGAGAAGCGAGGGACGGAACTCGACCTCCCCTGCCTGCTGGTCGCGATCTATCGGGCGGCGGGTCTTCCGTCACGGCTGGTGATCGGCTACGACGACCAGGGCGGCCAGAAGCAGATCTACCTGAAGAAGCAGAAGGGCGGGGGCGAACTCCGCGTGTGGGTGGAGTTCGCGCTTTATGACGAGGCGAACCAGACCTTTGCCTGGGTGCCCGTGGACATCGTGGCGATGCGCCGCCAGCAGAGCAAGCTCCCGAACGACTACCTCAGCCGGCCCCTGAAGTACTTCGGGACGCACGACGAGCTCGACCACGTCGCGCCGATCGCCTTCCATTTCCATCCGCCGACGACGGTGCGTTCCTATGGCGCGCCCGCGATGTGGGGATGGTTCGTCACGCCGGCCGCACCGGGACGGGCCGACCAGAGAGTTACATTCAACATGGGAACGAGCCCGAGCGGCGGGAGCAAAGAGAGCCACCTCCCGGCTCCGAAGCAGTAGGGGGAGGGAGGGTGGCTGGGGCTACCTGAATCGATCCAGCCAGTTGGGCTGGGGAAGGAACGTGTAGTCCGGAGTCGTCTGGACCTCGCCCTCAGGCACGTGTAGTTTCTGGCCGACGTGCCCGTCTACGAAGCCGACGCTGGCCTCGACGAGCTTCTCGTCGTACCAGTGGCTGGCTCGATCTCCGCCGTCGTCGTAGTTGTAGATCGGGTGGTCGGCGATGACCCACGTCTTCGTGGTGTCATGGACTGGGGGCATCCTCCCACCGCCCCGGGGCACCAGGGTGGGGTAGTCGTCGCCGTAGGGATTCTGATCGAGGGCGTGGTCGTTGAGTGTGAAGCTGGCGCCGAGCAGGTCGTAGAACGAATCGGTCCTTTCAAAGCCCGGGAAGGGGATGTTCTCCGCGCCCTTGTCGAGCGGGGATTGGAATGGCTCGAGTTCGATGTTTGTGTCTGCGCTATCCGGCGGGACATCGAAATTAATTACGTACCGGTTGAGCGGTCGGCGTTCCGCGCCGACCTCGTCGATGCCCAGGAAGGGGAGCTGGCCCTTCTTCCCACCGAAGAGCGCGCCGACCACGGTCAAATCGCCATCGAAGCCCGGCACCATGTACTGGGGGAGGCGTTCGTCGAAGTCGTTCAGGTACATCTGGACGCCGATGCCCAACTGCTGGAGCCGCGATCCGCAGATGGTTGTTTTGGCTGCCTTGCGCGCGGACCCGAGGGCGGGGAGCAGAATGCCGATGAGGAGGGCGATGATCGCGATGACGACCAGCAATTCGATCAGCGTGAACGCACGACGGCTTGGCTTCATGGCCCCATCCTATCAGTCCTTGCCCTGGCGGCGGCGCCGGCAGGGCGGCTACATGCCCTCGTCGTCCCCGGGGCCGACATAGAGCACGTAGTCGGCCCTTCCTCTGTCCTCTTCCGCGATCTCCTGGGCATCGGAGGCGACCATGCTGAGAGAGCGGACAGTCAGGTCCGGTCTCGCCCGCTGCAACAACTGGATGGTGCCCCCGTCTTGGTCGGCGTGGAAGCGGCCCACCACGAGCACGGCGGGCCTGTTTCCGAGCAGGCTCGCCCGGTCGATCGAGTCGGCCATGGTGGCGTCCCACATTTGCTGGGAACGGTACATCTTCTCGATCATTTCCGGGGGCATCTCACCGCCCTCGCCCCCCATGCCGTGGTCGCTGCCGCTCATCAGTTTGAAGAAGTCGTCCCGATACCGGCCGCTGAGCAGGGAATCGGGCACGACGAAGAGCCTCCGCTGCTCGGGTCCGAGCTTGAGGAGGTCGTCGTAGCCGTCGGCCTTGGTCTTCCTGACATACCGCCGGGGAGCGTTCGCGGCGATGACCGGGCGCCCCGCGGCCTTGGCGGCCTCGACCATCCGTCGGTGGCCGGGCGGGTAGTTGCCGTCGTTTCTACCGGCGGCCTTCCGGAATGCCGCTTCATCGGTGACTCCGGTCAGATAGTCGTCGAGCGCCACCTGCTGATCGCGTTCGAAGAACTCCAGCAGGAGCGCGGGTGCGCTGCGTTGGGCCAGCAGATCGTCCCAGAGACATGCGGCGGCTTCGAGCCCGAGCGGATGGCTGTGGGTTTCTCCGATGACAATGACATCGGCGCCGGAGACTCCGGCGAGCATCGATTCCCAGTCGGTCGGGTTGCCCTCGTGGTCGAAGATCCGCACCGCTTGCCGCGGGCGGTCGGGCAGGGAAACCGCCGCGCGACGCGTGGGCGTCGAAGCAGCGCACCCCGACAGGGCGGAGAGGCCGAGCCCGAGCACCAGGCAGAACAGCATGGGGACTTTGAGCATCCGCACAGCATCGCGGGTCGGGCGACTCCGGTCAACCCCGCGGGGATACAGTCCACACCATGATCGTTCGTCGGGCGGAACCACACGATCTCCATGGCATCCTCGCGATTGTCAACCGAGAGATTCGTGAGGGTGTTGCCCATTTTGGTACTTCCGAGCACACGCTGGGCGAGATGAAGGGCTGGCTTGCCCAGGCCCGGAGAATGCCCCTGCTTGTCGCCGTCGATGGGGCTCAGGGCGTTCTCGGGTATGCGAAGGCGGGTCGATACCGGGACCGCCAGGCGTACGACTGGGCGGTCGAGGTTGGGGTTTACGTCTGCCCGGGGGCGCAGGGGCGGGGGGTGGGGCGAGCGCTCTACGACCTGCTCTTCCCCATGCTCGAGGCCCAGGGTTACCGCGTCCTCATCGCGGGGATCGCGCTGCCCAATCCGGCCAGTGTGAGGCTGCATGAGGCATTCGGGATGCGACATGTCGGCACGTTCCCGGGCGTGGGGTTCAAGCACGGGCGGTGGATTGACGTGGGATTTTGGAGCCTGGCGATGGGCGATGGGCCACCATCTCCGGTCGTGGATGCGGCACCCTAGCGGGGGACGCCCTTGACAGTCCCATGTCGGGCGTCGGGCAACTCAGGGGAGGGCCGCTGTCGTCGGCGACCGCGTCGGGAGGCTGCTCGGCCACCAGGACGCGGACCAGATGGCGAGGTTGGCGGCCGGCCACGCCAGCCGCCAATGTTCCTCGGGTCGGGCCGAGATCAGCTCCAGGGCTTCGGGACGGAAAAGGGTTCGGAGCCAGTCGGAGGCAAGGATCGTCGGGCCGATACGCCGCATCCACGACGCGAAGGGTAGGGGGAAGCTCGCTTTCGGTCTTGCGAGGATCTCGGGCGGGAGGAGTCCGGAGAATGCTTCCCTCAGTGCGATCTTGGTTCGGTCCGGCGGGATGAAACGGTCCTCGATCGGGAGGGACTCGGCGAGGGCCGCCACCCATCCGTCTGCGAATGGCGTGCGGCCCTCCACAGATTCGAGCATCGTGGCTGAGTCCAGGCGCAGCAGGAGACCCGCAAGATTCACGCGCCGCTGGAAGCGGAGGTGGTCGGCCAACTCGCTCGCGGGATCGTCACCCCGGGCGAGAGCCATGTATTCCGTCCGAAAGTGGTCTCGGACCCACTCGTCGTGGCCCGCCGCGGCCCAGGCTGTCGAATTGAGCACGCGCGGCTTGAGTTCGACTGGGCACCAGGAGCCGACACCGAGCTGGAACAGCCACGGGTCGCGGTTCCCGGCCGCGACGTGTTCCGCGGCCGGACACATCGACTGGTCATACCCGCCGAAGAGCTCATCGGCGCCTTCCCCGGAGAGCGTCACGACATTGCCGTCGGCGCGGAGACGGCGGGCGACCTCGTTGATTGCCACCTCGTTGGGGGTCGAGAGGGGGACGCCCTGTCGAGCGACCATCTCACGCCAGCGTTCACCGAACATGGCTTCATCGATCGTCGCCTCGGCGTGCTGGGTTCCGAGGCGTGAAGCGAGGCCGCGGGCAAAGGCGAAGTCGTCGGTTCTGGCGTCGCCTTCGGAGGAAGTTGCCCCGGCGCAGTAGGTGCGGAGGGTGGCGTGTTGCTGTGAGGCGATAGTGGTCACGATCGCGCTGTCGAGGCCACCGCTGAGCAGACAACATGTGGGCACATCGGCCCGGAGGTGGGCCTGGACCGATTGGCGGACCACTCGGCGGACCTCTGAGAAGCGATCGCTCTGCTCGGCCGGTGTGGGCCGGCTCGGCACGCCGAGGTCCTGGTGAACCATCGCCAGATCGCGAGAGTCCAGCCGGAGCATGGTCACCCGGCCCGGTGGGAGGCTTCGGACGCCTTCGAAGAGCGTCCGGTCGCCGAGCACCGGCCGTATCGTCGTGAGATACCCGCTCACAGCCTCGAGATCTGGACGGGGCGTGACGGCGGGGTGTTCGAGAATCGGCCGGACTTCGCTGGAGAACACCACGATGGGTTGGCCGGATGGCGAGTCCGGCCCTCGCCACCAATACAGGGGCTTGATGCCGAGCGGATCGCGGGCGAGAATGAGCCGGTTCTCGATGACGTCGTATATCGCGAGGGCGTACATCCCACGCAGATCACGCAGTCCTTCCGGCCCTCGGGTGGCGAGCCACCACAGCAGGGTCTCGCTGTCGCATCCGGAGGTGAGGCGGCAGCCCTCGGCTTCGAGGATTGTCCGCAACTCGGGCTCGTTGTAGAGCTCGCCGTTGTAGACCAGCACAAATCGGCCATCGGGGGTGTGCATCGGCTGGCGGCCGGCCGTGGTGGGGTCGAGGACCGCGAGCCGGCGGTGGGCGAGAACCACCTGGCCCCGGCTTCCGCCTCGCCAGAGCCCTGCGTCGTCCGGACCGCGGTGGGCCATCAGATCGCGCAGCCGACCCACCTGACGATCGTTCATCGTCAGAGGGCCGGCGGAGGCGATGCCAAAGAGGCCGCACATGACTCCGTCTATCGGTCGGGTGCCCCTCCCTCCCGCAGGATGCGGGGGAGCCGGGGAGTCGGCTACGCGCCAGAAGCTCCGCGGCCGGCGGGGGCGTCGCGCTCCTGGAGAAGCAGATCCGAGTAGCTCGCGCTCAGCGGTTCTCCCAGCGCCGGACCGAAGGCGGCTCGCAACCGGTCGACGCTGGCGTGGCACTTGGCCACTGGAAAGCCCGGCGAGACCAGGGCCTCGAATTCGAGGAACGTCCCGAGCCCCTCGACCTCGTCGAGGTGGATCCGGATGTTGTCGAGCAGATAGAGGTCCCGTTTCTTGCGCACGACTACTAGTTCGGGCAGCGGCGCGACGCCGAAGCGTTCGCGGGCCTGGGCGTCCGAGTAGATCGTGAAGCAGGAGAGCCTGGGGCGGGATTCGTCCTTGCGGTCGTAGAAGATCCACTCCGTCGGCTCGCCGTCGCACTCGCGGCGTTTGAGTCGGCCTGAGGGCACACGGAAGTAGGTGTCGGTCTGGTTGAGCGTGATGATGTGGCTCGCCCCGACGGCTCGGCACGCGGCGCGGGCGACGGAGGTATCTCGGAGTTCGGCTTTGTACTCGATGTTGTGCATGGCGGTCGTGCCGGCTTCACGCGGCTGGGGGTTGGGGGCGGTGCTCCGGCGGGAGGGCTTCTAGGAGCTTCGCCTCGTCCCAAATCTCGATTCCCAGCTCCTGGGCCTTGGTCAGTTTCGATCCGGCGGCGGCGCCCGCGATGAGGAGATCGGTGTGCTTGGAGACCGAGCCGGTGACCTTCGCGCCGAGTCCTTCGAGAATCTCGGCCAGATCATTGCGCTCGAAGGACTCCAGCGAGCCCGTGAGCACGATCTTTCGCCCGGTGAAAGCGGAGCACTGGGCGACGTTTTGGTCGCGGTAATCTGGATTGGGGAACGTCAGCCCAACCTGCTCCAGTTCCCGAAATGTTTGTGTGCCGGCTTGGCTGTGCAGGTACTCGTGCACCGTGCGCGCACGGATCGGGCCGAACCCCTCGATCTGGTTCAGCACCGCCTCCTCGGCTTCGAGAAGGTCCTGGAGGCTACGGAATCGCTTTGCCAAGAGTTTCGCGTTCGAGGCGCCGACGTGGCGGATACCGAGTGCACCGAGCACCCTTCCGAGGGGGCGTGTTCTGGCCTGCTCGATCCCCTGCAGCAGGTTGTCAACGCTCTTCTCTCCCATTCTCTCGAGCCCGAGCAGGGCCTCTCGGTGTTGTCCGAGGCGGAAGACATCCGCGAACGAGGCGAGCGGGATTCCACCGGCCGCGATGGCGTCGATGGTGCGTTCACCCAGCCCGTCGATGTCCATCTGCTTGCGCCCGGCGAACCAGATGAGTTTCTCGCGGATCTGTGCCGGGCACTCGGGATTGACGCACCGGCGCGCGGTCTCGAGTTCCGGGTCTCCACCCTGGGCGGTGTCGGCTTCGGGCGGCTCGATCTCGACCGGCCCGTGGCAAATCGGGCATGCGGACGGCGGCTGGATCGGCTGGGCGCCCTTCGGCCGCTTGGCCTCCACCACGCTCACGACATACGGGATGATCTCGCCAGCCTTCTCGACCTCGATGGTGTCTCCCAGCCGGATGTCCTTCTTCCGCACCTGTCCGTAGTTGTGGAGCGTGGCGTGCTGCACGGTGGTCCCTGCCAGCACGACCGGTTCCATCACCGCCCTCGGTGTGACCTTGCCGGTCTTGCCGACCTGGTGATCGACGCGCAGGAGCACCGTGGTCTTCCGCTCCGCCGGGTACTTGTAGGCAATCACCCACCGGGGGCTTTTGCTCGTCACCCCGAGTTGATCCTGGAGCAACCAGTCGTCCACCCGCACCACCATACCGTCGGTCGCATAGGGGCAATCGTGCCGCGTTGTTGCGAAGCCCTGGATCGCGAGCACGATGGCGCCGATGTCGGTGCTGTGAGACAGCGCGGGACTCACGGGGATCCCGAGCTCCTTGAGTTCGCGGAGAAATGCCGAGTGGGAGCCAGCAAAACCCTCGGCGTGGGGGCCGTCGATCTCTCCTCGTCCGTGCGCGACGAATCCCAGGCGGCGTTGGGCGACGACCTTCGGGTCGAGCTGTTTGAGGGTCCCGGCCGTCGCGTTGCGGGGGTTCATGAAGGGCTCGAGGTCCGCCGCGTCCCGCTCGGCGTTAATCCGCTCGAACTCGGCCAGCGGCATGTAGATCTCGCCGCGGGCCTCCAAGACCTCGGGGGTGGCGGGGGCGCCGCTGGGCCTGGCGGCCAGCGTCAAGGGGATGGCGCGGATCGCCCGCACGTTCTCGGTGATGTCGTCCCCGGTGACGCCATCGCCTCGCGTCAGCGCCTGGACCAAACGCCCTCGCTCGTAGCGCAGGGCGACGGCGACGCCATCGATCTTCGCATCGGCCAGCAGCATCGGAGGATCGCCGCCGGCAAAGAGCCCGTCCCCCATGCCGAGGCTCTTGAGGAGGCGTCCGTGCCAGGCGCGGAGATCGTCCTCCGAGTAGGTGTTGTCGATGGAGAGCATGGGCCGACTATGGGCCTTGGTGGCGAAGCCCTTGATCGGCTCCCCGCCCACGCGGTGTGTCGGGCTGTCCGCATCGTCCAGTTCTGGGTGCTCCGCTTCGAGTGCGGAGAGTTCGGCGAGCAGCCGGTCGAATTCGGCGTCGGGCATGATGGGGGATGCGTCGACGTAGTACGCGCGATTGGCGCGGAGAAGCAGGCCGCGGAGTTCGGCGACCCGGGCCGGCGCTGCCGAGCGGCTGGATGTCCCCTTGGGGGCGCTCATGGACGCATGGTACCGGCGGCGTGCGGAGCCGGCCCCGCCAGATCGCCCCGCCGGACCCCTCCCGGGCTATGCTGGGGCCATGACGGCGACGCTGATCGATGGCAAGGCCCTGGCGGCGGCGCACCGCGAGCGGATCGCCCTCCGCCTCACGGAAGCCCGGCGGTTGGGTCGCACCGCGAGGCTGGATGCCGTCCTGGTGGATTCTGGCGACAGCGCCTCCCGCGTCTACGCCGAGAACCAGCGGAAGACCTGCGAGGCGCTCGGCATCGAGTACCGCCTCCACATCCTCCCCGGCGGCTCGGGTTTCGACGAGATCGCCGGACGGGTGCTGTTGCTGAACCACGACGAGGGCGTCTCCGCCATCATGCTCCATATGCCGCTGCCGGAGGGGATTGATCCCTACCGTGTGCAGCGGCTGATCGCCCCGGAGAAGGATGTCGAGGGTGTCAACCCCGCCAATATCGGCAACATCGTGTACGGCCACTCCAGCCTCGCCCCCTGCACTGCGTTGGCGACCGTGAAGATGATCGAGTCCACCGGCGTCGATCTGCGGGGCAAGCTCGCGGTGGTGGTGGGGGCCAGCAATGTGGTGGGGAAGCCGATCGCGGTCTTGTTGATGCGTCAGGATGCCACCGTCGTGAGCTGCAACAAGTGGACGGAAGACCTCGATCGCCTGTGTCGGTCGGCGGATGTGCTGGTTGCGGCGGCCGGTGTGCCGGGGCTGATCCGTGCCGGCATGGTCAAGCCGGGTGCTGTGGTCGTCGACGTCGGCGTGAACCGGGTGCAGGGCCCGGACGGGACAAAGAGAACGGTGGGTGATGTCGCGTTCGAAGAGGTACGGCAGGTGGCCGGGTGGCTGAGCCCTGTTCCTGGCGGCGTGGGGCCGATGACCGTGGCGATGCTGTTGTTGAATGTGGCCGAGGCGGTGCTCGGTAATGGGGGCGGCGAATCCCCAACGAGTCGTGAGCGGCCGAGCGGATGACCCAGGGCAAGCCGGGGCCTGGCCCGGAGTTGGAAGGCGGGACGGGATCGCAAAACCTGGCGAAGGGTGGGCGCCGGTTTGACTCAACCCCCACTCGCCCCTTGGATTGATGGACCGCCGGGGCTGCGGGATCGGAGAAGATATGGACTTGCAGACGCTTGCTCTGTTCAACATGCCGGGCAACTCCGAGTTGCTCATCATCCTCGCGATCGGGCTCCTGCTGTTCGGCAAGCGCCTCCCCGAGGTGGGCCGGAGCCTCGGCAAGGGGATTGTCGAGTTCAAGCGTGGCCTGAAGGGGATCGAGGAGGAGATCGACCAGGAGTCGAGCAAGAACGGCTCTCGACCCCGCGAGATCCCCGAGCAGCAGGCCCAGAGCCTCCCGGTCGGCGATGCCCGGCGTGTGGCACAGGGCCAGCCACTCGAGCAGGCCAATCCCTCCGTCGGGCCAACCTCGAACGGCTGACGCAGAGTTCGGCGGCCGGTGACCGGGCCGGCGCTGCATCAGACGCTACGATCGGGGCATGAAGCACCCGACCAAGACGGCGCTGTGCCTCGGCGCGAGCCTCGCTGCCGCCGCGATCGCACAGCCCGCCGTCACCATTACTGGCGACAACACCCAAATCACCGAATCGTGCGTCGTCCACATCCCGAAGGGGACGGTCATCTCGGATACGGACGGCAACGGCGTGATCCAGATCGCGGCCGACGGCGTGACCGTGGAGTTTGCGCCGGACGAGGCCGAACTTTTCGGCGCGTCTGAGGAGACTCCGTGGGACGCGTTGACCGGCATCGGGATACGCGTCGAAGGGCACAAGAATGTGACGATTCGGGGCGCGCGATTGCACCGGTTCAAGGTGGCAATCTGGGCCAGCGATTGTGACGGGCTGACGATCTAGATCGCGGACGTCTCCGGCGGGTACGCCATGCACCTCAAGTCGACGCCGCAGGCCGAGGACGGCTCGGACTGGCTCTGGCCCCACGAGAACGACCAGCATCAGTGGATGGAACGCTACGGCGCTGGGATCTATGTGGAGCGGGCGGCTGGGGCGAGCATTCACGACTGCTTTGCCCGGCGCCGGCAGAATGGGATCATCATCGACCGGGTGACCGATTCGAAGGTGTTCGACAACGACTGCTCTTCCTCGGGATGGGGCCTGGCGATGTGGCGTTCGAGTAAGAACGTCCAGTCGGAACGCGTTCGATTTCTGTGTGCGCGGGTACTCCCACGGGGTGTACAACCGCGGGCAGGATTCGGCGGGGATCCTGTTTTTCGAGCAGTGCTCAGAGAACGTCATCGCCGAGAATTCCGCGACGCACGGGGGCGACTCGTTCTTCGGCTTTGGCGGGCGCGAGGCGCTCGGTGAGGTGCCCGGCCCCGAGGGGTTCAGCGTCGTCCGGGCCGGGAGCAACGACAATCTGCTGATCAACAACGTGACTTCGTTCGCCCC
>JADJMV010000021.1 GCA_016709445.1 Phycisphaerales bacterium | reverse complement strand
AAATGCGAACATTCGCTCACTCCTGCCCGACTCTGACCATCCGCTCCCCGCCGCCAGGGGTCCGCCCTCGCCTCCGCGAGTTGGTCGGTCATCGCTGGCGACCTGCCCGGCCAGGAGCTCGACGTACCGCTCCGAGGTCCAGCACCACCCCGGGTGCCAGTCCCACGACGAGCGGGGCGGCAGGCCGGCGTCGATCCATCCGCCAGCCCCGGCGGCCGCCACGGCAATCCCGCATCGGCAGATCCACGGGCGCCGGGATGACCCCGCCTGATCTCCACGCAATGAGGTGTTCCGGTCGATGCCTAGCACGGCGCACAGCCCGCGGTGCCGAGGAGTTCGCGCTCTTCGAGGGGCGGCGGATCTTCCGGTGCTGACTCGGCATCGTCCACGGCCCCCTCGACACGGTCACGACCTACGCCCTCCGTCCATCCGCGCGGCCGGAGCGGGTTGTTCTCGGAGTCACGCTCCCCTTGAACCGCACCATCCGCCGGCGAGCCTCTTCGAGGAGACCGTCAGGCGCGCGTGGCGAGTGGGCAGATCCTTCAGCCGCTTCCGGATCGCCCAGTTCGGCCGCGCTCAGGTCGATCTCACCCGCGGCATGCGCCTTCCAGCGCGCGTTGATGTGCCGATCGAGGGCTCGACGTTCTTCTCGGAGATCGGCGGCCCGGGCCGCGGGTTCGCTTGCTGGGTTTGTCAATCATCGTGTCGCGCCGTTGGGTCCGCCCATCCGCTGGTGTCCGTGTTGCTCAGTCGCCAGATCGTCTCGGTGAAACGCTCGTTGGGGAGCTGTGACTGGCCCTGCCGGTCGAGAGCGTCACCAGCTCGGCGAGGAATGCCGCCTTGCTGGCGAACGCCGGGTAGGTGGTCGTGTCGGTGATCGCGGTGCTCGTGGACATCGGTACTCCTCCGCTCATGCTGACCTCGGCAGATCAGGCGCGCAGCCCAGACACGCGCGGGGTCCGGGTTGGTCTCGTCGTAGCTCGCCAGCCGGTGCAGCCAGCTCTGCCGCAGCATCTGCTCCAAACGGGACCGCAAACCGGCCCGCTTGGCCTCCGCAGACAGCGAACTCTCCAGCGGCCCGGAAGAGGTTCCGCATCCGGCCGGATCGGCTCGCCAGCCTCCAAAGTCGCGCTTCACCGCATCGATTGACTTCACGGATCTCCGGTGGGCGACCCTCCCACCGAGAGCAACTTCGCACCTCCGCCAGCGCGGCGGGTCGAGAGGATCTGTGCCGCGCTCGCGAGGAGCTTCGCCTCGTCCACCGCTGAGCCGCTTTGCCGACCCCGGCGCGAACACGTCCACGCCGGGCGGGAGACCCTCCTGGGTCAGATCGACGAACCGCCGAACGTCCCCATCGGCCGGAGTCTCGCCCTCAAGATCGCACGAAGCCACCCGATCCAACAGTCGAGTAGATCAGCGACGCTCCGCTCCAGCGTCCGGTCTCGGGCTTGAGCCGCGAGAATGCCGTGCTCGATCGGGTCGAAACCTCGTGGCATGATCGTCTCCTCACCCCGTGGGCGCGGTGGACAACGGTCCGGAAGCACCGCAAGTTGGTCAGGCCGACGCGGCGGATGGTCTCGTAGCGCGCCCCGGTGCGTGTGGACGCCAGGGCGTCGAGCAGCCTACACTTGGTCTGAAACGGGCCGGAGCCGGACTTCGCGGCCTCTCGCCGAGACGGTCGAACTCCTCGATACTGATCGGCGCTCAGGCATCGCGGCCGCCCTCCTCGGCACCGATTCCAGGCTCGGTCACCACCTCGGGAAGCGCGCGAAGGCCATGAAGCTCGAGCAGGCGCGACGCACCCGCCACACGCCGAACCTCGTCCGGGTCGGCAGGCTTCGGGAGTGGATCAAGTGCCGTGGGCCGCGCCCGCCCATCGCCCTCGAGACGGAGATACCGTCGAAGGCGGGTCAGAAGTTCTGACTGAGGTTCGCTGCGTGGGCATGGTCGTGCCTTGCGCCAATGTAGCCGAGGCTACCGATCCGATCATCTTACCCCAAATGGGCGGGGTGTCCATGTCATTTCAGGCCACGAGGACTTTTGGCGGTGTGAGGGGGTCATCTGATTACCAGGCCTTCGTGGAAATCCCCCATGCCCCCTCGCGTCCGCGTGTGAGCGAGGGTGTTGCCCCGATTCTGCCCCCGCATCCGCGGAAAGCGGCGATTCCACGCTGATACGCGGAGACGCAGCGGGGACGCAGCGGATTGAGAGTCTGCTGGGCATGGGCGCACCGGCCTGCTCGCGACTCGAGGACCTCCGCCGGGGCATCGCGAGTGCTGGCCGACGTCCGCCACCGCTGGCGACCTAACACCGACCGGTGTATCGGCTTCTTCGATGCCGGCTTGCCCCGCTTGGCCGGGCGCGCGATTGGTGCACCACGATGAGCCCTCGCGTTCGAGGCCGTTGAGCACAAGGTGAGGCTCGGCGACGCCTTCGGCCCCATCGGCTGGGTCATCACACTCGCCCCACAGCCCAAGGGAGCCACCTGGGAGCAGCTGAGTGAGAAGTCTCGCCCTCCGCATCTGTGCCAGGCAGCGACACGCCTGCGACGGTGCCGGCTGGGGTCATCGAACGCCTCGAGTGCCTCGGCGGGAGGAGGCTCGCCCTGCCGTCTCTGAACGCCTCGGCCGCCAGGTCCACGTCGAGCGGGACCTCGGCGAGAACCATCTTCCGTGCGACATCCTCGACCACATCATCCACGGTCCAGTCCTCCTCGGTTGTGCGGCGGGCGAACGGCTCCACTGCCCGGGCCCACTTCGCGAACATGCGGCCGTGCCTCGAGGCGCCAGCCCACAGTTGAGCGCAAGGTACCTTGCAACCCGCCAAGATTGCGTTTCGTACTGACCGGGCCCGGTAATCGCCAGTTCGCCGATCAGCCTGTCCCGATCGACCTCCTGTCTCCGTACAGAGACAGCATGGGGAGGAGAGCGTACAGAGACAGCAGAGACAGCAGAGACATGTCCTCTGTACGCCTCCTTGCCCATCTTCACACGGCGAACGAGCTCCTCCAGATCGGCGATCAGCGACTCAGGATCGACGGTCGCGGGCTCGCCGTCGTCGTCCCACCGGACAGGCTCGCCGCTGGGATGCACCGACCCCGGGGCGATCGTCTGGCATCCGGTGGAACGCATCTCGACAATCATTCCGAGCGGCTTCGACTGCCACTTCTTCGTTTCAGCGGGCGAGGAGGCCTGTAGAGCCGATGGGACCGCGGCTTGGACTCCCGGCCCCATGTCGCCCTGGTCGGCGGCAGCACGCCCTCAGCGATCGCGAGAGCCTCGAGGTTGTCGATGTCCACGTCCACGATCCAGTCCGATGGCTCGCCGAGCAGCACGCCCACGTTGCCGCGCTTATCCGTGAAGTGCGAGGCGAGATCCTCATCCTTGAGCCGAAGCTTCTGCCATTCGTGGATGACAGGGCGCTTCGAGCGGGCCGGCACCGGGATGGGTGAAAACTGGGTTGTCTGCCGGCTTGCTCATCGGCTCCTCACGCGGTCAGTCCGAGAGCCTCGCGCGGGTGCTCCGCCTTCGTCGGGAACAGCCAGAGATTCCACGCCCAGCACCCATCCTGGATGCACCCGGGCTCGGCATCGAAGACGGGCATGCGTTCGATCGGGAAGACGACCGCCAACGCCTCGCCGGTGAAGAACTTCTCCGGCAGGAAATCCTGCGCTGCTCCGCGGCGATGCCGCTTGCCCCCCTCGACGACCAGGTCCTCGGCATCGGTCCAGTACGCGACGTAGAACCCGCCGCCGAGTGCCGGGCCACGGCGGCATAGGCCCAGTCCGTTGCCTGATCTGCAGGACCGACCACGGCTCCGGGCAACTCCCAGGGAAACTGTCCCTCAGGATCGGGCTCGGCGTACCGGACGTCTGACGCGGGCTCGAGAGTGGAACTTTGTTCCAGTTCCCGCCTGATGCGGTTCACGCTCTGGCGGGTCAGCCCCACGAGCTTTGCGAGGTCGGTGGGCCCGATCTGGCCGAGTTCGGGGTCCGCCAGGGCACGCTCGAGCGCCCGGCGCCCTGTCGGCCCGGCTCAGTTGCAGACCGTGCCCGGCGTTGTCCTCGATCGCCAGGCGGAGCGCGTCGGACCGAGTGCCATTCCGAACGCTTGCCATGATGGTCTTCCGCTCGGCCAGCCGAGCGGCCGCCAGGCGATGCCATCCTCCGGCCAGAAGCAGCTCACCTCCGACATCGACCACGAGGACGGGCGGAGGGTCCTGCCCGTCCTGGAGCCTCGCCGCGTAGTCCGCGACGACGCCGGCGTCGACGCCGGCCCGAAACTGGAGGGCGGGGTCGATGATGAGCTTCGAGATTTCGACGTTGATTATCCGCTCATGCCGTGCGACCATTGGGTGAATGCTCCGTTCTAGTGGTAGCGCCCCGGCGAGGGCGCTTTGAGTCGTGCCCATCGCTCCCGATTCGGACACCCCTGCCCGGGCCCAGGCCTCGAGCTCTCCTGCGGCTGAAACGAGCCGACTTGCCGAACCGGATCGCGCCGGCCCGATCCGCCCGGTGTCGAGTTCGACGTAGAACTTCGCTGCAAAGCCCGACCAGGCGGGCCGCCTCGGCTGGAGTGACGAGCAGCGGAGAGGTCGGCTCGACTCGGCGAGGGCTCCCCTCCCCAAATCCGGCGGCTCCGTCCACCTCGCCAGCTGGAGCTGATTCACGGCGGGCCGGCCGTTGACGATGAAGTGAGGGAACTTGCGGGCCTCGCACTCGGCGAGGATCTCCGCGGTGAACGGGCGGCCGATCTCAGCCCGGATCCGTCCCACGGTCCACAGCTCGACGCGCGGGGCGAGCCCGTCATGCGTGCGCCCGCGGCCACCGAGAACAGCGAGCCGCGCCGCCTCAAGATTGAACCAGATCGCCCCGTTCAGTCTAACGCTGGGAATCTCACCTCGCCTCGGCGCGCTCTTCCAGCCACGCCACCGGGAGACCGAGATCAAACGCGGTTTCGGTCAGCGGCTGGAGGTTTGCGGTTCGTGCCTCGTCCATCGCCCGACATGTTGGCGGCGAGCCAGACACGGCGGCGGGAAATCCGCGGGAAATCAGCGGGAAGATCAGGTCTGGTCGAGCGGGGTGTACGTCACGAGGCCCTTGGCCGTCGGGATGATGCAGCCGTCCGCGGTAGTCTCAAGTAACTCTCGCTCGATGAGCTTGTCTCGAATCCGCTTGGTGGTCTTCGGCGACAGCTTGTTCGCTCTACGAACGTTGTCGTCGAGGTAGTCAGCGAGATCGGTCGGCTTCATTCGCAAATGCTCGCGGCGCAGGCGTTGGATTACGGCGCTCAGTACGATCTGCTCGTCTCGATCGAGCGAGTACTCAGCAGCGCAGCCAGGTCCGCAGGATCATTGTTCTGTGGGACGCCCTCCCGACCGCCTCTTCGAGCCGCTCGGCGAGCGATCGGAGACACCCGGTAGCATCATCTCGGGACAGTTTGAACGGATCGGCGGAGTTCTGCCAAGTTTCCGCCAGGTGTCGATGTTGAACAGATGCCCGCGGACCTGCTCCGCCTCAGCCAGCAGCCGATCGACCAACTGCGACGGGCGCACATCACCGAGCCAGGCCGGAGCCGTTCGACTTCGTCGAGGACGAACTCCGATCGGTCCGAAGCTCTCGAGCTGTGCGTCCAGCCACCAGCGTATCGCCCCGGCAGCCTCGCCCAGGGCCCAATCGAACCCGGGGCAGGCCCGTCCTCTGGTGTCCGCATGGGTCCGTCCATGACCACCAGCGTAGTATCACAAATAACACTTGTCAATGACTTGCACCGCGTAATCCCCGCCGCTATGCTCCTGGCATGAGCAAGAGCAAAACGCTGCTGGAGCAGGCGAGGGAGATCGCCGAGCGGGACGGGTGGTCGGGCTTCGATCTCAGCCAGGCGACGGGGATACCCGAGCCCACCTGCTACCGGTTCCTCCGCCCCACCACCACAAACATCAGCAGCGAGAACCTCGAGAAGATCCTCGGGGTCCTCGGGTTCACGATCCGGGCCCCTGCGAAAGGGAGCGAGGCGATGAGCTGGCAGGCCTTCAAGAAGGACGCGAACCGCAAGACCTTCACCGTGCGGGGCCGGGACCACGACGGGCTCATCCGACAGCTCCCCGGATACCGGAACCTGCGGGGCCTCCGAGCCTCGCCGACGACATCGCCTCCCTCGTCTCGCACAAGCGGGACCACATGCAACTCGAGCCAAGACCTCCGCGGCGATCGACGCGCTCGGACTCGGGCCGCAAGGCCCGTCTGGTCGAATGGGGCCTGCTCAGCGACGGCGCCAAGCCGCTCGACACCCTCGTCCGCGACTACGCCGAGCACCTCCGCACGACCGAGCGGGACCCCGAGCACGTCCGCCAGATCGAGCGCGCAGGTGCCCCGGGTGATCGACGGGACCGGGGCGCTCTACTGGCCGGACGTTGAGCCGCACAAGGTCGAGCAGGTCATCGGCACCTTCGCGATGGGACACGGCTACGAGCTTTCGCCCGCGAGCCGGAACGCCTACCTCCGGGCCTGCAAGGGATTCGCCAACTGGCACCAACCGCGGTTCATCGCCCGGTCGCCCCTCGCTCCGGTCAAGGGCATCGAGCGGTCGAAGGTCCAGGCCAAGCGGACCCGGCAGCGCCGCGTGATCGACCACGACCAGATGGGGCGGCTGCTCCGGGCCACCATCGCCGCGCCCGAGCGGTTCGGCATGACGGGGCCCGAGCGGGCGCTCGCCTACGAGACGGCGGTAATGACGGCCCTCAGAGCCAACGAACTCGCCCAACTCACGGTCGGCCAGATGCTGCTCGACGCGACCGTGCCGGCGCTGATCGTCCGGGCCAGTCAGGCGAAGAACGCCAAGACCACCCGAATCCGCCTCCCCCGGGATCTGGCCGACCGCCTCCGCGAGCATGTCCGGCACAAGGCCCCGGGCGCCCGCGTGTTCCCAGCCCTCTCCAGCGACCACACGGCCGCCATGCTGCGGTCCGACCTCGAGCCCGCCGAGATCCCCTACCGGGACGAGGCGGGGCTCTCATTTCCACGCCCTCAGGCACACGGGCGGGGCATGGATGGCGCAGGCGGGCGTCGCGCCCAAGGCAATCCAGGCCCACATGCGGCACAGCACGATCGTCCTGACGCTCGACACCTACGGGCACCTGATGCCTGAGCAGGAGCAGCACGCCCTCGACAGCCTGCCCGATCTCTGGCAGGAGGATGACCGACGCGAGGCCGCGACCGGAACCCACGGCCGCCCCGCCGACGAGGATGCCCGCGGGTCACAAACGGGACACACCATGCGGATTCCCGTGGACAACCCCGGACGCCGGGAGACTGGCGACCAGACCCACGCGACCGCCGCCCAACCCGTTGCAGCGCAAGGGATTGGGGGCCACAGAGCAGCAGGAAGAGGGAAATGGGCGCGGAGGATTCGAACCT
This sequence comes from Phycisphaerales bacterium, assembly GCA_016709445.1. Taxonomy (GTDB): domain Bacteria; phylum Planctomycetota; class Phycisphaerae; order Phycisphaerales; family UBA1924; genus PNC22. The sequence goes on along the minus strand of JADJMV010000021.1, from coordinate 12,887 downwards.
ACGTAGGCTATTGCCAGCAGATTTACAGTCTGCCCCCGTTGGCCACTTGGGTACACGCCCTGCTGACTTGTCATCGACCGGAGGCAGCCCGGTGGGGCTCCGGATCGGTCGGTAAAGGTACACGCGTCCGTTCCGGGAGACAACTTCGCGGCGGGTTCTCCGCCGGTGGGTGTTCTCGGACTCGACAGAGCCGCCGCCCGGACTCGAACCGGGGACCTACGGTTTACAAAACCGTTGCTCTACCAACTGAGCTAAGGCGGCGGGTCGGGCCGCCCCGGGGAGCAGCCCCGGAACGGCGTTCGAATGGGCGATACTGGACTCGAACCAGTGACCTCTTCCTTGTCACGGAAGCGCGCTAGCCAACTGCGCCAATCGCCCGGAAGCTCCAAGCCGTGGGCCTGACCACCCGGTCGCTGCCCGCGGCCCCCGGGCCATGAGCCCCGGGTGGTGAAGTATACCTTGTCGGAGCCCCCGAGCCACCCCGCACCACACCCGGCGCAGGGTCGGGGTTACCCACTGCCGAGGGCCACGCGGGCGACGACGACGTGCGCGTCGCCCCGGATCCCGCACAGCGCCGCCGAGTCCGCGGCAAAGCGGAAATCGAGCGGCAGGGCGAGACAGGCTCCGACCAGGGGGTCGGATCGCTCGGCCGGAACTGACGCCACGGTGAAGTGCGGAATCCAGTGCTCACCGACGAAGGGCCAGCCGTATCTGGCCTGGCTCTCGCCCAGCGCGCCAGCGAACGCCGGGCCGGGCGTCGGAACCGGCGGGGCCGCGGCCACGAGGGCGTCCACCACCGCCCGCTGCCAGGCCCGCAGCGCTCGGCCGTCGGCTCGGCGGCAATCGCCACGGTCGTTCCCCCGCCGGCGAGCGTGTCGCGCTCGAACAGGATCCACCGACGGCATGTGAGGAGGATCGGCGCTTGGGTGGCCGCCACGGTCCTGAGGGCGGCGAGAAGCGGGGCCTCGGCGCCGCCCCGGTGCACGAAGGTGGTCAGATGCGGCGGGTGCGAGACGTACGCGGCGGTGGGATACCGCGCAGCGACTCTCGCCTTGCAGGCCAACAGGACTTCCGCGAGCGGAGCGGCCGGCTCGAGGAAGACGGCGTGGAGCGGGGCGGCGGGCGGCTCCACGGTGTCAGCTCCCCACGCGCCGGGGTGGCTCCGTCGCCAGCCGCGCTCGCAGGAGAAGGATGTACTTCCAGGTCCGCACGATGAGCCTCCACTTGCCGCGCAACGTCCCGCCGCCCTTGGCCTCGCCGACGGCGCGGCGGGCGAAGCGGACGGGCTGCTCGAGGATCGTGAGACCCCCGCGCCAAACCCAGCAGCACGTCGTTGGGGTCGGTCTGCATGTCGGCGTGGGTCCACGCGAGAGGTACTCTGCCGGAGGCCGAACGCAGTCCCGCGAGGATTCCGAACCCGTAGCCCCGGTTCCGTTCGACAGTGCAGATCGAGGCAAAGCGGTTCTCGGGCCGGGCGGTTTCGGTGCGGAGCACGTCCGCCGAGCCATCGGTCGAGCCGTTATCGACCAAGACCACCTCGACATCGCGCGATCGCCCAGCACTGCCCGGAGGCGCTCGAGCATCCGCGGGAGGTTTTCCCTCTCGTTGTAGCAGGGGATCACGATGGAGAGGCGCGGGGTCGGCATCGGTGCTCCGTGCGGGCTCAGGCCTCCCCGAGGGCGGCTTTCCAGAGGTCCGTGCGTTTGGTGCAGACGGCGTCAACCGGATAGGGGGCGAGGGCCCGGGCATACTCCGCGATCGACTCGACCGGGCGGCCCTGGAGTTCCGGAGACACCGCGCAGAGCTTGAAATTCTCCCTGAGCGCTGCGTAGGTCCGGTCGGTGAAGGGCATCCGCGTGAAGCAATCGACCCAGACCCAGCGGACGCGTCCGGCGAGGGCGAGCGCCGCCTCGACAGGCTCGATCTCGGAGAATCGGGCCGCGATGTTCCGCTCTCCTCGATCGGACATGAGGCGGATCATCGGGAGCGAGCTATCCAGGAACAAGTAGTCCCTGACACGCCCATCGATGAGTTCAAGCACCCGGTGCTCGATGCGCCGATTTGATATTGAGCACCATCAGCCCGTGCCGATAGCGCGCGAGGTAGTCGGAGAAATCCTCACCGTCGCTGAAGGGGTCATGGACAAGGATCAGACGGTCACCCCGGTCCCGCAGGTCGATCTCGACGCCGTGGTGAGTCGGCACCCCGTCCAGCTGCGCCACGGAATTGACACGGTGCTGGATGTAGATCACGGCGCGATCTCCTCGGACGGGGGCTGGTGGAGAGAGGCGCGGGCGCGCCGGGCGGCGATCCCTCGGCGGAAGGTGACCAGACGCATGCCCAGGAAATTCAGCACGGTCGTGACACCGGTGGCGAACAGCACAGCCACCAGCCGGAGCCGGTCCTCCGGGAGCATATCGAACGCGTGGCCGAGCCGGAGCACACCCTCGTTACAGACGATGTTGACACCGAGGGAAAGGGCGTAGAGCGCGACGTACGTGATCGGCTCGACCATGCTCCGCCCGGCCGACTCGAACGTCGAGAGCTTGTTCCCGACAAACCCGATCGCCATGCCCGCGCAGTAGGACATGCCCTTGGCGGGGACCGTGCCGATGCCGAGCAGTCTTGTCAGGGCGGCGTAGACGGAGAGGTCCACAGCGACGCTCGAGGCGCCGATGACGAGGAACCGCCGGAATTGCTTGAGCGACTCACGCCGCTCCGACCATCCGGAGGCCTGGTCAAGCGCTTGAGGCCCGCAAAGTACTCCTCCCAGAGTTGGTAGTCTCTGACGTCCGCCGGCGTGCCCCAGCCGATGTACTTCTCGACCTCGAACACCTCGACGCGACGACCCTCCCGCAGCAGCACGTTCGGGACACTGTCCATATAGAACTCGTTGTTCACTCGCTGGTTGTCCCGCACCAGCGCCGCGATCCCGTCCAGCATCATCCCCGCCGTTCTGAACCAGAAGAACCCGCTGACCACATGGTCCCCGAGCGGGTTGTCGGAGATGGGCGCCTTGCACGAGACAGCCTCCACCACCGCTTGCCGCGACCTGACCCAGCCGTACTGCCGCGGGTTGGCCGCGACGCGCGGCTCGCCCCGGTAGGTCCAGACGAGACAATCCAGATCGGTTCGACCCATGAGCCCCGCGAGCCGGTCGCGGCTGTAGACGTGCGTGTTGTCGCACGCCCCGACGATGACCTGCCCCTCGGGGTCCAGCTCACCCTCGGCGAGGGCGACGCTGCAGGCCTGTCCTTCGGTGAGCCCGGGAGCGACAACCACCCTCGCCGTCGGCAGGTACCGGGCGAGCACTTCGTCGATCTGGAAGCAGTCCACGTGCTCCCGCTGGACGACAAACACGCACCGGTCCGCGCCGGGAAGGTCGCGCACCGCCCGGACCACCATGGGCAGGCCGGAGATGGGGATCAGCGGCTTGGGGAGCGTGTATCCCGCGTCAGCAAAGCCGCTTCCCGGCGCCGGCCATGGGGACCACGATCTGCATCACCGCACCACCTCCGAGCCTGGCGCGCCGGCGGGCTCCGGGCGTATGGACCGCTCCGCGGCGGGGCTGTCCCAGGCCCGGAACAGGGACGCGCTCGACCTCCGGATCCAGATCGAGGAACAGGCCGAAGCGCGGAGTGCGGACGAATCGGATGGGCGTGAGGAAGGGCACACGGAGGCGGTGCGCTTCGGCGATCGGCACGCCGAGCACCCCGGAAACGAGCAGGCGCAGCACGCCGTTGTGCGTGCAGGTCAGCGATCGATCGCCGGCGGCCCAGGACTGCCCGGCGAACGACATCGCCCGCCCGAGCACCTGAGCGTTCGACTCGCCGCCGCCCGGGAAGGACGGATCCTCTCCGCGCGCCCACGCCTCGAAAAGCTCCGGATGGATGCCGCGCGCCTGCGAGGGTGCTCCCTCCAGGTCGCCGTAATCGAACTCGGAGAGGCGAGGGTCGGCGATCGGCTCGGCCGCGCAGAGGCCGCCGGCGACGAGCGCGAGCGACTGCCTGCACCGAAGCAACGGGGACACGAAGAGGCGGTTTGGGGCCAGGGCCTGCGCCGCCCGGGCGAGCGGCTCGAGCTCCATCGGCCCGACCCCGCGGATGGGAGGGTCGGAGCGCCGAGGAACCGGACCTCCCCGTCGGCGGCCGCGTTTGCCTCGGTCGGCGCATGCCGGAACGCCAGGTGTATCCCCGCCCCGGTCTCGAATTCCTTGCGAAACTGCCCTTCGAACGCGGTCGTGAAGCGGGCGATGCGGTCCAGGAGGTCGGGCGGCGCCGCGCCGAAGGATCGCGATCGCTTGGCCGATGCGAGCATCACCCAGAGGGCCCGGACCTCGGCGGCATCCTCGGGGAAGGCACCGAGAAACCGCTCGACGAGCGCGGCGTCGGGCAATGCCTCGTTGGCCCGGGAGATGAGCTTGACGAGATTCTGCATCAGGAACCGCATGATGTGGAAGGCGAATTCGACGCGATCGCGATCGGTCATCGGCTTGCCGCGCTTCTCCTCCTGTACCCGTCGTCGTCACAGACGAGTTCCCGGTAGGAGATCTGTCCGTCGAGGAGGTCGCGGAGGTAGTCGCGATACGCCCGGGCTCCGGAAAAGTGGCGGGTTGGAGCCCGAACACGGGGTAGACCTGGGCCATGCTCGCGCCGCGGTGCTCGGCGGAGCGCTGCCAGTCGAGGACCGTGAAGGGGCTTTGGATCGCGTGCTCCACGTGCCGCTCGCGGGAATAGAGCATGAGGTGGAGCACCGCCGTTCGCTCGTCGTTGAACTTGAGGGGGCCGAGCGTGGGGTTGATCCGCAGTGCCCAGCCCATACCGGCGAGCGCCGGGGCCAGCTCGGCCTCAAACGTGCCGATGACCCGCCCGAAGCAGGCCCGGTCCAGATGATCCAGCAGGACCACGAAATCGATGTCACTCACGCCCTCGAGGCCCTCGGACTCGACGAACGAGCCCGTCAGCGTGGCGGAGATGATGTCGCTCGTGCGGTTCACGGCCCGCCACAGGCACGCCCGGATCACAGCCTTGAGGTCGCTCACACCGCCCCGTCCCTCTCGTAGTGCGACCCGGTCATCATCCGGTACGTCGCCATGACGGGGTCTGCGGCGTTCAGCACCGCGGAGGCGGCCACGATGTACTTGGCGGGAATCTCGCGGACGTTCTGGGTCGTCACTCCACCGTCGAAGATCAGGTCGAACCCGTACCTGCTTCTGAGGTCGTCGAGCACGCAGGCCACGCACTCCCGCCTCGGGATCGAGTGTCTGTCCGAGCGCCCGGGCTCGGCGATGCCCAGGACGAGCACGAAATCGACGTGGGGCAGCCATCGCGCGAGGTCGGCACCGGCCGTGCCCAGACGCCACGCGACGCCCACCCGCTTGCCGCGCAGCCGGCACTCCCAGAAAAAGTCGTCGAGATCGTCCTCGGAGTCGACATCGGCGATGAGCCAATCCACCTTGCTCCAGACCTGGCCCGCCCACCGGCGAGGGCACTTGGTCATCAGGTGGATGCAGACCGGGACGTGCGGCCAGCAGGCGCGAGCATCGTCGATCTTTGCAAGATCAACCCGGGGCGCGTCGGAGCGCCGGGTCTGGTCCACAAGATCGATGTGCAGGTGATCCAGATGGGGCCCGACACGCCGGTGGATCTCTGCGACGTCCTCGGTCTCGGCCGCGTAAACCGCCATCCCATAGTTCTTGGCGGTCCGGAAGGTATAGCGCCGGTGCAGGGAATAGGACATCGCGAACAACACGCCCGCCGAGCCGAGCCGCAGCACCGCGTATGCCGTGTCGTTCGAACCGGCCGGTCCGACGGCTTGATCAGGGCGATGACGCCCGCGTTGAGCAGGAAGGAGAGGCCGAGACCGCCGCGAAAGCGCGAAGGTCCGCATCATGTACTTGTGCGGCACCCGGAAATTGAGGGTGGCATTGAGCGAGAAGCTCAGGAGGAGGCCGAAGACAAAGGCGATGGCCGCCCGGGCGAACCATGGCAGATCGGCCGAGACGACCCGCTCGGCGAGGATGATCTCGACGACGATCGACACAAACCCGATGGCGATGAAGGTGAGCAGATAGCGGTAGCGGTAGAGGAGGAATCCCAGCTGGAGCCTCGCACGCCGCTCCGAGAGCAGGGCGTGGAGCGAGTCCGGTTGCCGGCGTCGTGCTCATGGTCGAGCTCCATCTTGGCCCGCATTGGTGCTCGTCACCGCCCCGCCGCGGATTCTACCCGAATACTGTGCACGACGACGCGGGCTCCGGGCGGGCGGATTCCGCCGAGAGCCAACCCGGTCACATAGCCCCACTGGGGTGGTTGCCCGATCATGGCAAATTCCGCGATCGGGATCCTGACCGTCTGCCGGCCCGGCTCCGGCGCGGGGTGGATCATCGCGTGCCACTGATTGACGACGGGCCCGCCCTCCTCCCGGGCCAGGCGGGATCCCCACATGATGATCCGGAGCACGCCGTCGTCCACGGGCCCCTCGACGGTCAGGTCGATCACGACCGATCCGGCGCCGGTCAGATCCAGCGGCGCGTCGAACTGGTGCGTCCAGCCCCGCCAGGCGCGCGCCTTCCAGCGCAGGTCGGCGACGGGACCATCCTCAGAACCCTCCGCCAGCGGGGCGGAACCGGGCGCCAGATCGATCGCCGACGCGGGCGGGAAGGCGCTGAGCACCCTCACGGCGGCGTCTTCATAGATCGGTCGCATGCCCGCGGCCTCGAGTTCGACGGTCATATGTTCGAGCACCGGGAGCGAGGCCTTCGACAGAATGACGGTGTCCTGCCGGGGCGGCGCCTTGGAGCCCTCGCCCGGAGAAAAGCCCGCAAGGCGGTGCACCGCAAAGGGGGTGTACCTGGGGTCGTCCTTGTCCGCGGGTGAGAACCCGATTTCTCCCATGCCCAACCGGAGCGGGAGCCGCCGGTCGAACATCACCCAGCCCAGTGGGATCTGGGCGCTCGCGGATCAGCCGCTCCACAGGCCCGAGGGCCGAACGCATCGCCGCGAAGTCCCGCTCCCGGTCGAGCAGGTCGGTCCGGAGGTACCCACCAATCCCCACCAACCCCAGGACGACACAGGCAACGGCCGAAGCCGCGACGACGGCGCGGGCGGCAACGCTCCGAGAGCACAGGCCCCAGACGCACCGGAGGCCGACGGGCACGAGGAGCAGCATGGTGGGGAGCAGGTAATACGAGGTCACGCGCGTGACCATCGCGAGATAGAACGCGCACGCCACGGCGTGCAGGCAGACCGCGATCGAGGCGAGGGGGAATCGCTCCGAGCGGCGCGCCTCGTACCGCACGGCCCACCACGCGGTGGCGAGCAGAAGCGGGTAGTAGGCCACGATCGGGAGCAGCCCGTGGTTGTAGGGCTCGGAGAGCCAGGCGAGCGCGACCCGCCCCCGAGAGCCCAGAGCCGCCGATTTGTCGTATTCGGCGATCGCGCTCACGCCGAGCGTCTGCGAAAAGAACTTGTACTCGCTGAAGAAGCGGGAGAACCCCGTCGATGTGTCGGCCCAGGCGAGGGCATCAACGAGCAGCAGCGCGACGATCCCGGCGACGATGCCGAGCACCGAGAACTCCGCGGCATTCACGACGAAGCGGCGGTCGTGCAGCGAACGCCAGGCGAAGTATGCCCCGGGCCCCACCAGGAAGATGACCGAGGAGATCTTGGCCGCGACCATGAGGCCGAAGATGAGCCCCGCGGCGATCGACCACACGTAGCCGGGCTTCGCGTGGTGCCGGGAGAGTGCCCAGACGACGGCGAAGAGCAGGAAGGCCTGGAGGAGCTCCGGGTGCAGGTGCACAAACATCATGTGCAGGGTGCGCATGCTCAGACACAGCGCCAGGGCGATCGGCCAGAACCAGGCCCCCGCGCCCTCCCAGGCCTCCGGCCACACGCGCCGCATGACGGCGAAGAGGACCGCCATCGACCCGACAAACAGCGCGGGGTTGACCAGGTGCATGGAATACAGAAAGAGGGGCTCGATCCCGAGCACACCGGCCGGAAAGCTCGCGCCGGCGAGCACCAGGAAGTAGAGCGAGCTGTACGCGTAGTTGGAGCCGCTGAATGCGTACCGCAGGTCGAAATGCGTCAGCCCGAGTTGCAGGCGTCTGATCGTGTCGGCGTAGAGCGCGTTGTCCGCGACTCGGTAGATCCCGATTCCTATGTCCTGCGTCATGACGCTCTGGATCAGCAGGTAGGCGCCCAGGACCAGAAAGAGCGGAACCAGCGAGGCCAACAACAGCCAGCCTCGCCGCTCTACTCCGATCAGCCTGCATGTGCGTTGGAGAACGCTCATCCCTTGAGCGCCTCGCTTGGCGCGGGCCCGCGGCTGACACCGGTCTCGCGCGTTCCCCGCATCCAGGTCTTTCCGGCCATTTTGGTGTTCTCCGCAAACCGGCCAAGCCCTGTCGCGCCGACCGGGAACCCGCCTGTCGGCGAGCCCGAGCCAGGGGCGCCCGCGACGGCCTGAGCCCGCCGAGGAACGCACCCCATTTAGGACGGCCAAAGCTGTCGTCGTGGCGATGGTAGGAGAAACCGAGCGGAGCGTCCATGGGCTCGCCGCGCGTCCACCGACCCGCTCCGCGGCCGTGCCCGCCGAGCGGTTCGTCCGCTCATGACCCGCGGGATTCGAGGGACCGCACGAAGACGAGCTTGTCGTCCCGCGGCTGGTAGAAGTCTCTGTGCCTGGCCTCGAGCACGTACCCGCAATTCCGGTAGAAATGCTGCGTCGGGGCGTACTTCTCGAGTGAGGAGGTCTCGATGTAGACGCGGCCCCCACCAAGATCGCGGATCCTCGCCTCGGTCTCCCGGAGCAGATGCCGGCCGAGGCCCCTGCCCTGGAACTCCGGGGCGACGACGATCCAGGAGAGGTCGTAGCTCCCGATCGTGCACGGGATCTGGCCGTAGCAGGTGTAGCCGATGAGGCGGCCCTGCGCATCGTCGGCGAGCAGGAACCGGTAGTCGGACCCGGGCCCCCGCTCCGTCCGATCGCGGATCAACTCGCCGGCGACCTCGACTTCGTCGGGCCGGAAGAACCCGGTCGCGGCCGCCATCTCCCGGATGGCATCCTCGTCAGTGTCGCGGGGGCTTTCCCGGAGCGCCAACTCCAGGCAATGCACCGGATGCGTGGCCACGCGCCCGGACGCCGGAGCGGCGGCCGGTCCCGGAGTGGGCGGTCGCACGGCGGCCTCGAGGATCCGGGCGAGAACCTCCTCCGGGCGCAGGCCCGCCCGCTTCGCGGACTCCATGAAGCCAGCGTCCGGAGCGATGCAGGGATTGGCATTGACTTCGAGCACCCAGGGCCTTCCGGATGGGTCGACGCGGAAATCGACGCGCGCATACCCCCGGAGTTCGAACACATCCCAGCACTGGAGCGCGACCTCGCCAAGGCGCCGGAGCAGTGGACCGTCCGCCGGGGACAGGTCGAACCTGCGGATCGTGTGGGCGTACTCGAACGAGTCGGGCTCCCACTTGGCCCGAAAGCCCACGACGCGGGCCTCCCGGCGTCGTAGTCCTCAAACACGATCTCGGCAATGGGGAGCACTTCGACGCCGTTGGGGCCCTCCAGAGGCCCACGTTGAACTCCCGACCTCGATGTAACGCTCGGCGAAGCCCCCGCCTCCCGAGGCCCCGAACCCTCGCGGATCATGGACGCCAACTGGCCGGCAGTGGGTGCGGCGGCAACGCAGTCCTCGTCGAGGCCGACGGAGGCGTGCTCCCATCGGCTCTTGACAATCCAGTCGCCGGGCCCGAGCGACCCTTCAGAGCGCAGTTCGGCCACGGTCGCCAGGCCGGTGTGTGTCGACCCCGGCGGCCCGAAGCAGGCGTTTGCCAGCGGCTTGTTCGAGGTGATCGCGATGGTCTCCGCCGAACAGCCCGTATAGGGGATGCCGCGAGCTTCGACGAGGGCGGGGCCGACGTCGATCATTCGGGCAGAGCGGCCCGAACGACTCCATGAGGTTAAACACGCACCGCGGGCCTCGTCGTAGCGCATCATCAAGGGGCGCGAGATCAAGCCCGACGGCCAGGATCTCGGGCTCGTGCCCCTGATTCCGAAGGCTGCACGCGACGAGTTCCACCTCATCGAGCAGGTCCTTCTCGTCGGCCCGGGCGTCCGGTGCGATCGCATCGTGGATGATCAGGACACGATGTTCCCGCCCGAGCGGCCTTGCCCCCGCGTCTGTCGCCCAGTCGCTGAGTCCAGAATGGCGCGATGAGCTGGTCGTACCCGAAGCCGGCGAGCCGGCAGGTGATGGGGAGATCCGAATTGACGGGATTGAGCCCGGGGAAGGGGTTCAGCCGATGACCATGGGACGGCCATGCTCGTCGGCCCGGATATCGACCCGTCCGGCGTCTTGGAGACCGAGGCCCCGGTACGCCTGCAGCCGGCGACTCCTCGCATGCACGGGCGAACTCGTCGGCGGCGAGCGTGAGGATGCACACGTCCTCCCAGTCCTGCTTGACGTCGTAGGAGTACACCCTTTCGGCGACAGTCTCTCGCAGGGTGATTTCCATGACCCCGAGCACCCGGGCCTGGTCGCCTGTGCCGACGATGCTGACGGTCACCTCCCGGCCCGGGAGGTATCGCTCGACCAAAACGGGCTGGCTGAACTGGTCGAGGACGTGCGGCGACGATCGGCAGGAGTTGCTCCGAGTTCGGCAGAGCGATGCGCTGGAAATCCCCTGCTCGACCCCTCCTGGGCCGGCTTGGCGAAGACCGGAAAGGCTAGGCCGACGGCCTGAGATCGCCCAGGACCTTCACGACTTCAAAGTCGGGAGTCGGGATTCCACTTATCCCGCAGGGCCCGCTTGCACATGGCCTTGTCGAGCGTGAGCCGCACAGACGAGCGGGTCGGCGAAGGTGTAGGGGACCGCGTAGTAGTCGAGCAGGGCGGGCACCAAAGCCTCCCGTCCGACCCCGGAAGCTCTCGGCGATATTGAAGACCAGGTCCCATCGTTCGCCATCGAGGAGGCGGCGGGCGAGGGCGTCCGCCGAGCTGATCCGGTCGGCCTCGGGTCCAAGCCGACCGATCGCGGCGACGAGGGCGTCGATCGTGTCGGCCGAGTCGAACTCGGCGGCCCTCGTCGTGGCTCCAGCCCCGGGCCACGTACTCGTCACGCAGGTCGTAGGTCAGCCCGACGCGCATCACATTCCTCTCGGTCTGGAGTTCACGGTGGAGCATCTGCCGCCATCGCTCACCCGCGGCCGGATCCATGCGGAGGACCGTGAGCATCGTTGCACCCGGACCGTGCGGGGAAGAAGAGCTTCCTTGGGGCAGTACTCGTCGTCCAGTCCGGTCATTCCGCGTCGGTACGACCAGGTGACAGCCGGCACACGAGCGGGCGGACCTCCTCTGGCAGGGTGCATCCGCTCGATCCGAGAAATGTGCACCTCGGTCTGGCCGGCGGCACAGGGACGGTGCCGTGCCATCGGGGGCGATCGTCCACCGCTTCCACTCGGATCGTCGGATCGTCCTGGGCGTACGCCGGTCTCGCGGGGGCCTTCCGCGATGTGAAATCGGCGAGCCCGGTATGCCGTGCGATGCGGGCGTGGTCGCCAGCGGTCACGAGGATCTCGGCCAAATCTGGCAGCACGTGCGCTGAGCTTGCGCAGGTCGCAGCAGGGGTGCTCAGCCTGTTGGGATGCCACGGCGTCACTCCTGCACCCGCGCCGGCCGCGAGGGAGCGGGTCCGGATAGCGGAACGTCTGGCCCGCGTAGTTGCGGATGATGATGTCGTCGCCCTCCCCCGACCGACGACATACGCCCGGGCTGAGAGCGGGACCTTTGCCGCCGCCGCCGGGCGCATCGATCACAAACGTCGGCACGGCGTAGCCCGTTGTGTGGCCGCGGAGCGCCTCGATGATCTTCAGGCCCGTCTCGACCGGCGTGCGGAAGTGACGCGAGCCCGGGATCGGGTCGCACTGATAGATGTAGTACGGTCGCACCCGGATCTTGAGCAGGTTGTGCATCAGGGCCTTCATGACCTCGGGATCGTCGTTGACACCTGCCGTCAGCACGGTCTGGCTGCCGAGGGGATCCCCGCGTCTGACCAGGCGGCCGCAGGACTGCGCGACCTCCGGGGTCACTTCGCTGGGATGCATGAAGTGGACGCTCATCCAGAGCGGGTGGTACTTGCGCAGCATGGCAGAAGAGGGCGGCGTGATGCGTCAGGGCAGAACGACCGGGATCTTCGAGCCGATGCGGATGAATTCGATGTGCTCAATGGCACGGAGGCGGCTCAGGAGCCATTCCAGCCGCTCGTCCTGCATGGTCAGCGGGTCGCCGCCGGAGATCAGGACATCCCTGACGGAGGGGGTCGCCCGGAGGTATTCGAGTGCCCGCTCGAACTGCGCGGTGTTGAAGTGGTACTCGCCGGTCTTGCTGACCAACCGCGAGGCGGGTGCAGTAGCGGCAGTAGGTGGCACAGAAGCTGGTGACCAGAAACAGGACGCGGTCCGGGTAGCGATGGACCAAGCCCGAGAACGGGCATGTCGGCGTCTTCGGCGAGGGTCTTCGAGTTCGCTCCGGTCGTGGATGAATTCGTCCCCGACGGGGACCATCGTCCGCCGAATGGGGTCGGACGAGTCCCCGATCGATCAGCGAGGCGTAGTACGGCGTGATCCCGACGGGCAAAGTCGCCCCCCGAGTTCCGCGACCGTGTGGCGTTCGTCGAACGACAGGGACATCGTCCGCTCCAGTTCCGACTGATCGCGGAGCCGATTGCGGAGCTGCCACTTCCAGTCGTTCCACTGCGAGTCGGTCGCGGCGGGGAAATACCGCGCGGGAATCCGGCCGTCCGCGGCCCGACGATGAACGTCTCATGGCCTGCGAATCCCGGGTCGACCTCGAGGACGGCTTGGGGCGTGACGACGCTCGGCACGCCCCG
>JADJMV010000020.1 GCA_016709445.1 Phycisphaerales bacterium | reverse complement strand
TCGTCGGGAAGAACCCAGAGGAACGCGAAGGGGCGAAGGGGGCGAAGGAAGGCGGCTCACCACGGAGCGCACGGAGTAGCACGGAGGAAGGCGGAGGAGGCGAACGGGAAGGGGTGAGGAAGGCAAGGGTGGCGAAGGCCGGGAAGAGTGAGCGGAGGAAGAGCGGGTAGAGTCCGAACGTGCCGGCAGTCCCAGCCAAAGAGAAGCCGAAGAGGAGCGCCAGGGCCCGGCCGGCGGGGAAGCCGGCGTATGGCGTCACGCCGGGCGGGCTGGTGTGCCTCAAGACCAGCCCGACGCCATCGACCAGGACCGCCTGGTTCGACGCGGAGGCGGCCGATTGCGCCTGCGAGTTCTTCGCCGAGTACCTCAAGCACTCCAAGGACCTGTGGGCGGGGCGGCCCTTCCTGCTCGAGCCCTGGCAGCGCGACCTCCTGATCCGGCCCCTCTTCGGCTGGAAGCTCAGGACCCCGGGTTGCCAGCGCGAGGAGTGGCCGCGGCTCTACCGCCGCACCTACTGGAAGCTCCCCAAGGGCAACGGCAAGAGCCCGCTCGCCGCCGGCCTGGGCCTCCTCCTGGCCTTCGGCGACGGCCAGCCCGGCGCCGACGTCTACTGCTTCGCCAACTCCGACGAGCAGGCCGACATCGTGCACGGCGAGGCCCGCAAGATGGTCAAGCTCTCGGCCGAGCTCTCGGCCATCCTCCAGGTCTACTCCAAGAGCATCGTCCGCGAGGAGACCATGCAGGGCTTCCAGCGCCTGACCAGCGACGGCGCCTTCAAGGACGGGCTCAACTGGCACGGGCTCATCACCGACGAGGCCCATGAGCTCACCGACCGCAAGCTCTGGGACACGCTCAGCAACGCCAACAAGCTGAGCCGCCAGCCGATCCACATCGTGATCACCACCGCCGGCGTGCCCGGCGAGAACCCCCTCTACGCCGAGATCGACCAGCAGGCCGCGGACATCGCGGATGGGAAGATCGAGGACCCCCGCCAGCTGGTCGTGATCTTCGGGGCCCCCGAGGAGGCCGACTGGCACGACACCGATGTCTGGCGGGCCTGCAACCCCAACTTCGGGGTGTCGGTGACCGAGGCCTACCTCGAGGACGAGCACCGCAAGGCGGTGCTGAGCCCCGCCCGCGAGAGCGTCTTCCTGCGCTACAACCTGAACCGGGATGTCTCCCAAAAGGATGGTTGGATGAGCGTCGACCTATGGGACCGCTGCGACAAGCCGCTCGTCCCCGGCGACCTCCGCGGCCGCCGCTGCGTGATCGGCATGGACCTCTCGAGCCGAAAGGACCTGACCGCCCTGGTCGCCTGCTTCCAGGTGGGCGACGACATCGCCTGGCTGCCCCACTGCTTCACGCCCGAGGAGGGGATCGACGAGAAGGCCAGGAAGGACCGCGCCCCCTACCGCGAGTGGGCCGCCGCGGGATGGCTGACGCTGGTGCCGGGGCGGGTGGTAAGGGACGAATTCATGAAGGCCAAGCTCGAGGAGTGGAGCGGGCTCTTCGAGGTAGCGTGCGTGGCCTTCGACCCCTGGGGGGCGCTGCAGCTCGTCGAGCAGCTCGAGGCCGAGGGGATCAAGTGCGAGAAGGTGCGGCAGGGGTGGGTGACGATGTCGCCCTTCATGAAGAAGGTCGAGGAGCTGGTGCTCAGCCGCCTGATCGTCCACGGGGGGATCCCGATGATGCGATGGTGCATGGGCAACGTGGCGGTGGTGATGGACCCCCGCGAGAACATCGCCCCCAACAAGCGCAAGAGCCGGGGCCGGATCGACCCCATCGTGGCGGGGATCATGGGGACGGGGGTGCTGCTCAGCAAGCCCGACGAGGGGCCGAGCGGGTACGCGACGGCGCCGGCGGCGGATTTCCTGATGTGAGGGGGGGGGGGACAGGGAACGAACGCGAAGGGGCGAAGGGAGCGGGAATAAAAAAGGGGATATGTCCTCGACCCCGCTGTGCCGATACGGTACAGTAAGGGAGTCAGATCGGCCAACCGGATTGCAGGTTGGGGAGGCCCGCGAGGGCAGGAGTAGGACGATGGCAAAGTTCATCAGCACTCATGAGTGGAAGATAGACGGCACGGTGAATCTCACCGCCATCTGCCTGGAGTCCGAATGGCATCTGGCGACGGCGATCGACGGTCTCATTGCGGCTGGTTTGAGCCGAGAGGACGCGGGAGCGTTCGCCAACTTCGCTTTCGCCGACGATGCTTCGGCGCGAGGCGGCTGTATCTACGGCAAGCCAGAGGACTACCTGACCGACGAGCAGTGGGACCGTCTCGCCTGACGTTTCCTGCGGCCCCGCCCAACCGCGGGGCTGCGGTTTGCCCGATCGCCGAGATGGGCACGGCGGGAGGCCCGGAAGGGCAGGAGTAGACACATGCTCGCGTATCACTTCGTCGGAAACAATCTTAGGGACGGCCGCAACATCCCGCCAGATGGTGAGTGGCTGGAGCACAGCGGCCCGCTGTTCCTGTGCGAATCCGGTCTCCACGCGAGCGTCGATCCGTTCGATGCACTCACGTTCGCACCAGGCTCCACACTCTGCCTCGTCGAGGTGGACGGAGATATCGTCGAGGGCGACGACAAACTGGTATGTCGCCGCCGCAAGATCATCGCTCGAATCGACGCCGGTCCGCTACTGCGAGAGTTCGCGCGATGGTGTGCCCTCCAGGTGATCGACCTCTGGGACTCACCAAAGGTGGTGAGGGACTACCTGGAGACTGGCGACGAGGCGATTCGGGCCGCCGCCAGGGACGCCGCCAGGACCGCCGCCTGGTCCGCCGCCGGGGAAGTCGCCTTGGCCGCCGCCAGGGCCGCCGCCGGGGCCGCCGCCGACGCCGCCAGGGCCGCCGCCTGGTCCGCCGCCGGGGCCGCCAGGGCCGTCGCCAGGACCGGCGCCTGGTCCGCCGCCAGGGACGCCGCCGGGGACGCCAGGGACGCCGCCTGGACCGCCGCCAGGGAAGCCGCCAAGGACGCCCAGCGAGCGAAGTTCCGCGAGATGGTGAACGCCGCGTTCGCATGACCCTGCGGCCCCGCCCAACCGCGGGGCTGCGGTTTGCCCGATCGCCGAGATGGGAACGGCAGGAGGCCCGGAACGGCAGGAGGCCCGGAAGGGCAGGAGTGAAACGATGGCAACGGTCAAAGAGCTCGGAGATGCGGCGCCACAGTGGTTGCGAGACGCGGCGGTGTCGGACGAGAATGTCGAGATTATCGACAGAGTCGTCGTGTGGAAGGGCGGCGAATGGATGGGCGGCGAGTGGAAGGGCGGCGAATGGATGGCGGCGAGTGGAAGGGCGGCGAGTGGATGGGCGGCGTGTGGAACGACGGCAAGTGGAAGGGCGGCGTGTGGCACGACGGCGAGTGGAACGACGGCGAGTGGTACGGCGGCGAGTGGAACGACGGCGAGTGGTACGGCGGCGAGTGGATGGGCGGCGAGTGGTTCAAAGGCACCTGGCGCGACGGCGTATGGCGCTACGGCGAGTGGTACGGCGGCGAGTGGAAGGACGGCGAGGAAGGGCGGCGTGGGAACGACGGCAGTGGAAGGGCGGCGTGTGGATGGGCGCGAGTGGATGGGCGGCGTGTGGAACGACGGCAAGTGGAAGGGCGGCGTGTGGCACGACGGCGAGTGGAACGACGGCGAGTGGTACGGCGGCGAATGGATGGGCGGCGAGTGGCACGGCGGCCTGGTCTACGAAGGGCCCCACATGATCCTGCGGCCCCGGTCGCCCGGCTGGGGCCGCCTCCCGACCGCCGAAAGGGCGGTTGCCGCCCGAGACCAGACCCCGACCCCGCCCGACGCCAACCGCAAGGCGGTGCCCCGCACGACCGTGATGCGATGGCTCGCCGGGACCGGCGACCTCACGCTGACGCAGGCCGAAGCCGTTGCGCGGTCTCTCGGCCTTGAACTCACCTGCTCTCCACGGCGCCGGAGGTCGAAGAAGCCGCGCGTGCCTGGAACCATTGCCCCGCTCGCTCGCGCTCGGGGCTCGTAGGGGGGCTCGTAGGAGGGCCCCGCTCGCCGGGGCTCGCGGGGGCGGGGGAGCGGCGGTAGGATCTGGGCGAAGGAGTCCCAAGCCTTGCCTGACCAAGCACAGACCTGGAACGAGCGGGTGTCGCGGCGGTGCATCGAGTGGATCCCCGGATCGAAGATCCTGGCCCGGGTGGTGGCCGAGGCGCTGGAGGCGCCGGACACGATCACCCAGCCGCGCGAGTCGGGGCAGCTCGCCGATATCGTCGTGGCCGAGAACCTGCTGAAGCTCAAGAAGCGGGCCGGGGATCGGTACGATCGCTGCGTGTGGGCCGTGAGCTGCGAGGCGATCTGGATGCTGGTATGCAACGGCCACGCCCTGACGATGATGCACGTCGAGCCCATACCGCCCTTCGGTGAGGACGTCCGCCCCTACGCCAGGGCCCAGCTCCGGCTCATGGGCCGACCGGTCTGGTGGTACCCCTTCCGGCCGATGGGGGAGAGGGGGGACGTCGCCCTCTTCGAGCCTTCTCCCATGCCGGAGGGTGGCGCGGTCTGGGGCGGGTATTCGAGCGACCAGGACCCGCCCGAGTACCGCGCCGTGGGCACGGTCTACGTGCTCGGCGCCGGGCGGCGGCTGCGCGGAGACCCGCCGAATGAATGAAACGTCGCGGGAGATAAAGCGGAGACGCAAAGCGCTGGCCGCGGAAGCAAACGCCATGATGCAACATCGCTACCGTATCTATGCCGACGTTGCGGTGAAGTCCATCGCCGATGGCGGATGCGAGGTTGTGAGCTGTCATCCGCACCAAGTGACCGACACGGTCATCAGCAACAACATCGCGAAGATGCTCGGAGCGATGTCAAGCGAGGACCGGAACCTGTGGCAATGTGTGTGGGTCTGCGGACCGTTCGTGCTGCGAAACTTGATCGGCTTGATGAATTACAATGGCTCACCGACGCTCATCGGAATTCCGATCGCGTGCTTCGATGACATGCCGTCGCTTGGGGAGTTCGGCTGCATCTGCCTCGTGTTCGGAGAACGCATACTGGAGATCCCCGACATGCCGGAGACCCCTGGCCGGCGGCTCGTCCAAGGGGACCTAGACGATTGCTTCGCATACGAGTGGAAGTACCACGTACGCACGGTCACACACTGCGTGGCGCTGGCGGCGAACAACAGGGACGGCCGATGAACCTCCGCCTGCTCGGCGTATGGCTGGTCGCGATGGCGGTGCTCGCCGGCGGGGTGTACCTGGTGGCGGGGGCGGGGTGGGCGATGATCGCCTGGGGCGCGATCATGCTGGTGGGGCTCGAGCAGGCGGTGAGGCCAAGGAGGGTCAGGCGATGACCATGCGCAAGGTGGAGCTGGCGGGCGGGGGCGAGCTGCTGATCAACACCGCGGCGATCGCCGTCGCGGAGCCGAGCCCGCACTTCGAGTACTCGACCAGGCTGAGCCTCGCCGGCGGGGCCCAGCTCGATATCCCGGTCGCCTGGAAGGATTTCCCGAAGTGGCTGGAGGGGGGGGTTGCGAAGCCGGCGGCGAAGAAGAAGGCGGGGAAGAGTGAACGCGAAGGGGCGGAGGAAGACGAAGGCAGCAAAGCAAGGAGCGTGCGATGAAGATGGGAATTATTGTCAAGGACAGAATCACCGGGTTTCAGGGCGTGGTGACGGCTTGCACGCAGTACATTACCGGATTCAACCTGGCGCTGGTGCAGCCGCCGACGAAAGTGGACGGCGAGTACATGGCAGGCCAGTGGTTCGAAGAGACCAGGCTCGAGGTGATCGACGCGAAGCCGGTCTTCCAGAAAGTCGCTCCGGGGCCGGGACCGACGTGCCGCCCCAAAGTAGCCGGGGCCGGAGGGCGGAGGGGCAGGGGGTCGAGACCGCGATGCCTTGAACCGCGGCCTCGCTGTCTTCCCTCTGCGCAACTCCGCGTCCTCTGCGGTGAAATGGCCGTGGCCCCGCTCGCTGGCGCTCGGGGCTCGTAGGGATACGTCATGGGGCCAACCGGTGTTATGATCCGGCGCCAATGACGGCCTGGGAGTAGCTCAGGATGAGCGTGCTCGGTGCGATCCTCGGACTGAATCCCCGCGCCGAGAGCGTGGCCGACGACAGCTCGGCCGACCCCTGGGACCGGCCCGAGTTCTGGACCGGGGGCCAGTCGCTCATCACCTCCGCCGGCGAATTGGTCGGCCCGGAGCGCTCCCTCAGCCTCTCGACCTACTACGCCTGCCTCAAGATCCTGGCCGAGGACGTCGCCAAAGTGGGCTGGCACCTCTACGAACGCGGCCAGGGGGGCCGCCGCCGCGCCGACACCGACCCCCGCTATTGGCTCGTCCACGACGAGCCGGGCGGGCCCGACGGAGAAGTCAGCGACTTTACGTTCCGCGAGACGCTCGTCTACTGGGCCGCCGGGTGGGGCCACGCGGAGGCCGAGATCATCCGCGACGGGCGGGGCATGCCGACCGGGATGGAGCTGATCCACCCCAGCCGCGTGACCGAGCGGAGGACCGACTCGGGGGCCCTGGTCTACGACATCCGCCGCGACAGTGCCCAGAACTTCCGGCCCCTGATGGGGGCCCAGGCCGGGACCGTCGAGGCGACGCTGCCCGCCGAGAACGTCTTCCAGCTCAAGAACTTCGGCGGCCTGAGCGTGGCCCGCCTGGCCGCCGAGACCATCGGCCACGCGCTGGCCGTCCGCCGCTTCGGCGCCGCCTTCTTCGGCAATGGCACCGTGCTCGGCGGCTGGCTGGAGCACCCCGCGAAGCTCAACCCCGAGGCGAGGAAGACCCTCAAGCAGCTCTGGGCCGACCGCTACCAGGGGCCGGGCAAGGCCCACAAGACCGCCCTGCTCGAGGAGGGCGTGCAGTTCCACCCCCTGGCGGTGCCGCCCGAGAGCGCCCAGTTTGTCGAGACCATGCGCTTCACGGTGCCCGAGGTCTGCAACTGGTTCCGGGTGCCCATGTACAAGCTCAACCTCCTCGACGGGGTGCCCAAGGCCAACATCGAGCAGCTGAGCCTGGACTATGTCGGCGACACGGTGCAGACCTGGACGACCAGGCTCGACAAGGAGGGGAACCGCAAGCTCCTCTTCGAGCGCGAGCGGCGCGTGTTCTACTTCGAGCACAACCTCGACAGCCTGAAGCGGGCCGACCTGGCCGCCCGCGGCGAGTATTACAAGACCGCGATCGCCAACGGCTGGATGACGATCAACGAGGTGCGAGCGCTCCAGAACCTCGACGGGATCGGCCCCGCCGGGGACCAGGCCTTCGTGCCCCTCAACCAGACCACGGCCGAGCGCGTGCTCAACGGCGAGCCGCCCCCCAACGCCTCCAAGGCGGGTCCGGACGCGGCCGCGGCCGACCTCGACTTCAAGCGGCAGGTGGTCAAGCAGCTGATCGCCGACGGGACGATCGGTGATGTCATCTTCAACCTGACCGACGGCAAGCGGCTGCTGGCCGACGTGAACCTGCCCGTCGCCTCCGGCAGCCCCGAGGAGCCATGGCTGCCCGTGGTGGCGGCCAGCGGGCCCCTCGTGAGCGGGGAGACGATCGAGGACCCCCAGGGCGACGTGGTGGGGGGCGACGTGGTCGGCGACGACCTCGGGGATGCGGAGGGCGGAGGCGCGGGCGGTGGGGGCGATGGGGAGCCGACGAACGACCAACATGCAGCACCCTCCTCCGGGGCCGGCGCGGGGGGAGCCGGGGTGAATGACGCCCCTGGCCCCTCTGCCCACCCGGACCCCAACCAGGACCCCAATTCGGGCCCCAACTCGGGCCAGGCCCACAGGACCGCGGCACTGAAGGCGACCGCGCGGCTCTTCGCGGCCGGCGCCGAGCGGAGCCTCGCGAAGCTGCGGAACGCCGCCGAGCGCAAGAGCAGGCTCGAGCCCGCGGCCTTCGCCGCCTGGGCCGAGGGCCAGGCCGAGGGGCTGGGCGCGGACCTCGCCGCCAACCTCGAGGCCGCGGCCGAGACCCTGCTCGAATTGCTCGGTGGCCCGGAGTTCCTGGTGCGGGAGCGGAAGAGCGCCCTGGAGCGGATGCGCGGGGCCCTGGCCGCTTGCGCTTCGGCGATCGTGGCGGGGCTGGCAACCGGGGGTACTACAGCGCGGGGGGCATGGGCGGCGTGGCCGGGCCGGCTCGCCCTGGTGGCCCAGGGTGAGGTGGTGGGGAGTGGGGAATTGGGGGAGCGGGGAAGACGCAAAGAGGCACGGAGGACAGGTAAAGCGTGATCGAGAGAATCGCAACAAGACGATCGCGGACACGTTCCAGACCCTCAAAAAGTCGCTCCAGGAGACTGTGTACGACTTCGAGCAGGAGGTTTCCATGCAGGAAGAAACCACTCCCCCCACACTCCACACTCCGAGGAGCTGGCCCGCTTGGCCGAGGAGCAGCGGGCGGCGGCGGAGCGGGTGGTGCGGAGGGTGATCGTGAACGGCCGCCGCGAGATCGCGCTGCCCGACGACCTGATCGTGCACGGGCCCGCGGGGCGGATCGAACGCCACCCGATGGCGGGCAGCTACGTCAAGGGCGCCAACGCCGCCGCGGCGGTCCGCCCGATCTCGGCCGACCCCTACCCCGCCGGCGGCGAGGACTCGTCGGCCTGGCGGCGGGGCTGGCAATCGATCCAGGAGGGGTGAACCATGCAGGATCGGCGCGTGAACCTGACGGCGGCGGCGCTCCGCGTGCTCCAGGGCCGCGCGGCGGGCCCGGCCGAGAGCCGGCCGCCGACGGTGCAGCAGGGGACGCCGGCCCAGGTGCTGACGGCCCGAGAGTTTGAGCGGCTCGCCCGGCGGGCGCTCGGGAAGGCGAAGCCATGATCTTCGGGGTCGAGGAAACGCCGAAGCTCCTTCCTCTCGCTGTGCATTTGGACGGCGTACCCGTCGACTTTGTGCTGCGGGCAGAACCGGTCGAGGGATGGATTGACGTCATGCTCACGGATCTCATCGACAGCGAGGGCGACATCCCGATCGAGCGGAGGTTCGGCGCGGTCCGGCTGTTCCGCGACGGAATCGATGTGACGGACGAGCTTGTGAGGTCTTCAACATGATCACCGGACCCATCCGCAGCGAATGGACCAGCGCCTGCCTCTCGAGCCATATGGGCGTCTGGGCGGTCGAGCCGGGGTACGCCCGCGCCGTCTCGGCCGCGATCCTCGCGGGCGCGGGCGTGCCCCGCCCCACCCCCCGCTCGGACTGGGGAGACGGTTTGAGCCCGGCCGAGCAGGAACTCCAGAAGGTCCGCGAGATGTGGAGCGTCGACGGCCAGGGGCTGGGCGTCCTCATTCTCGACGGGCCCATGCAGAAGTTCGACTCGAAGTTCGGCGGGGTCAACACGCTGCGGGCCCGCAAGGTCGTCCGCTCGGCCATGCGCGACGAGAGCGTGCGGGGAGTGCTCGCCCTGATCGATTCGCCCGGCGGCACCGCCGACGGCACCCTCGAGCTCGCCGACGACCTGGCCGCCCTCGCGCGGGCCAAGCCGACGGCGACCCACGTGGCCGGCACCATGGCGAGCGCCGCCCTCTGGGTGGGCACGCAGACGCGGCGCGTGACGGCGGGCCCCGCCGACCTGGTCGGCTCGATCGGCACCTACGCCGTGGTCGAGGACTGGTCGAAGGCCTACGCGGCCGAGGGAGTCTCGGTCGAGGTGATCGCCGCCGGCGGCCTCGACGAGGGGGGGGTCAAGGGCCAGGGGGTGCAGGGCGTGCCCCTCAGCGACGCCTTCCGGGCCGAGGTGAAGAAGGTCGTCGAGGGGCTCAACGAGCTCTTCCTCCGCGGCGTGGCCAATGGCCGCTCGATGACCCTCGAGCGCGTGCGGGCCCTCGCCGACGGCCGCGTGCACCTGGCGGCCGAGGCCGTGAAGCTGGGCCTGATCGACGCCGTCGAGACCGCCGACCAGGCCGCCGCGGCCCTGCTCTCGATGATCGGCGCGGCGGGGAAGAAGCCCGAGCCGGCGCGGCGGCGGATGAGCCTCGCCCGGGCCCGGCTCGAGCTGGGGCGCCCGCCCCGAAACGGAGCGGGCACTTGACTGGCCCCCCGCGATGCGGTAGCGTTTGCCCGGACAACCCTGGAACACCGCCCGCCGGACCCCGGTCGCAACGCGTCGGGGACGGAGAGCAGGCGAGGACGAGACCCACTCGGACGCTTTGACGCCGGGCCGGGCCTCCAGCGAAGAACGGGGCATGGCGCCCCGATTCAACGCAGGCGGCGCGGCCCTTGGCATTTCCAGGACGACCTTGAGCTCGATCCGCCTGCACGGCCCATGAGGGGCCGGGAGCATGCGATGGGCAAGGTCGCCGAGCTGAAGCAGCGTCGCGGGCAGGTGTTCGACCAGCGTAAGGCCATCGTGGACAAGGCCGAGGCCGAGGACCGCGACCTCACCGAGGCCGAGCAGAAGTCCTTCGACGAGCTGGGGGCAAAGCAGGAGGACCTCTCCGCCCGCATCCAGCGCCTCGAGGGCTTCGACGAGGAGGAGCCCGGCAGCCCCGTCGCCGCGGGGATCGTCCGCAAGACCAGCCCCGACGCCCCCGGACAGGGCGGCGTGAAGGAACGCTACGAGGATGACCCCAAGCGGGGCTTCCCGAGCCAGGCCGCCTACTTCGGGGCCGTGCTCGACGCGGGGATGGGCCGCAAGGTCGACCCCCGCATCCGCGGCCTGTGGCGATCCGCCTCGGGCGGCGGGTGGGAAACCTACCGCCAGACCGCCGGCAGCGACGAGCACTCGGGCGCCAGCGACCCCTACGGCGGCTTCATGGTGCCCAAGGGCTTCAGCGACCAGGGCCTGATGATCCGCTTCGAGGGCGACCCCAGCGAGGGCCGCACCCGCATGATCCCCATGGACACCCCCAAGCTCGGGCTCTGGAAGCGCGTGGACACGACCCACGCCACCAGCGTCGCGGGCGGGATCATCGTCTACCGCCGCAGCGAGACCGGCACGGTGACCGCGGCCCGGGCCCAGCTCGGCGAGGTCGAGCTCAAGGCCGAGAGCCTGATGGGCGTGAGCTACGCCACCCAGGAGCTGCTCAGCGACAGCCCCCGCTCCTGGATGGCGATGATCCAGGGCAGCTACTCCGACGCCTTCGCCAGCCGCCACCTGCAGGAGGTGATCCGGGGCACCGGCGCCGGCCAGTTCCTGGGCTTCATCAACAGCCCCTGCCTCGTGACGGTCAACAAGGAATCGGGCCAGGTGGCCGACACCCTGGTGGTGCAGAACATCCTCAAGATGCGCAGCCGCGTCTGGGGATACGGCAACGCGGTCTGGATGGCCAACCCCGACGCCTACCCCCAGCTGGCGACGATGTTCATCTCGACCAACACCGGCGGCTGGCCGGTCTACCAGACCAGCGTGGTCGACGACCGCCCCGACACCCTCCTGGGCCGGCCGATCTTCTACAGCGACCACATGAGTTCGATCGGCGACCTGGGCGACATCGCCTGTTGCAACTTCGGGGAGTACCTCGAGGGCGAGTACCAGCCCATGCAGCAGGCCGAGAGCATGCACGTGCGCTTCGTCGAGCACGAGGGGGCCTTCAAGTTCTGGAAGCGCAACGACGGCCGGCCCTGGTGGGGCGCGGCCCTCACCCCCAAGAACGGCTCCAACACGCGGAGCCCCTTCGTGACCCTGCAGGCCCGCTGATCCCGGAGTGACTGAGGACGGCTGAGGACGACCGGGGCCCGGCCCCCGAACTGACGAGGTGAACCATGGCGGTAGCCACCGATTTCCAGGTCCTGCGCTCGATGGTGCAGCAGACCATCTACGACTTCGACCCCAACGGGACCAGCGCGACCGACATCGGCTGGGTGAGCATGCGCGACTCCGAATCGATCATGATCGCCTTCTTCAGGACGATCGGCACCAGCGCCCTCACCTTCGCGATCCTGGGCAACACCGTCGCGGACGGCTCGGGCACCGACGTGACCGTGAAGACCGTCACCGTCTCGAGCGAGCCCGACGCGGTCGGCGACTACATCTTCGCCGAGGTCACCGCAGCCGAGCTGGCCCAGGCGGGGATCGCCACTGGGGTCGAGCTGATCGGCGTCTCGGCCAGCCTGGCCTTCGGGACCGGGACCGACGAGGGCGTCGTGGTCTATACCCGCCTCGGCAAGCAGCGGGGCCTGAACCTGAGCACCAACTCGATCGCCTGATCCGGCGCAAACGCCGGCTTGAGACCCGGGGCCCGGGCCCGGGGTTACGAGACCAGAGGAGCGCACCATGGCCGGCAGCAACTTGATCCCGGGGTTCGTCGCGACGACCCAGCCGGGGGCCAACGAGGTCTACTTCCGCCAGCTCGCCCGCGGCACCGGGACGCACTTCTTCGTGCACTCGGCCAGCGGCTCGGACTCCAACGCCGGGCTCATGCCCAGCCAGGCCCTGGCCACCCTCGACGCCGCCTTCGCCCTGTGCACGGCCAACAACGGCGACGTGATCTGGGTGATGCCCGGCCACGCCGAGACCATCTCGGCGGCCGCGGGGATCGTCGCCGACATCGCCGGCGTGACCGTGATCGGGATGGGAGTCGGGGCCGAGATGCC
>JADJMV010000019.1 GCA_016709445.1 Phycisphaerales bacterium | reverse complement strand
GCCGCGGCCCACGCCCAGCGCCTCGGCAACCCCGCCGTCGACCCCATCAGCCTGCGCCGCGCCGTGCTGCGGATCGCCGGCGCTCGACTGGCCTATACCGGCGCGGAACTCAAGCCCTTCGCGCCCGGGGCGAGGCAGGCCTCGTGATCGCGTTCGTCCTACCAACCCGCAATCGCCCCGAACGGCTCGCGGGGACGCTTGAGGCCTTGGGAGCGCTCACCGTCCCCGGGGGCGGCGAGGTGCTCATCGCCGACAACGCCTCCGAGCAAGCCCTTCGTGTTCCCCCGTTGCTGGCCAATGGTCTCCGCACCCGGGTTGTCCGTCTCGAGCACAACGCCGGCGCCGCGGCCCGCAACGCCGCCGCCCGAGCCGCCTCGCCCAACTCCCGTTGGCTCATCATGCTCGACGACGACTCGCACCCCGTCGAGGCCGCAGAGCCCTTCGCCGTCACCATCAACCGGCTCGCCAGTCTCCCGCCCGATGTCGCCGCGGTCTCCGCCGACATCTTGCTGCCCCGGCACAACGCCCGCGAGTCGGGAGGTTTGCCGGAAGTGTTCGTCGGGTGCGGTGTCGCGATCCGGCGTGCGGCCTTCGACGCCGTCGGCGGGTACGACCCCTCCTTCGGGTATTACGTCGAGGAGTATGACCTCGCCGCCCGCCTGCTCCTCAGTGGCCACCGCGTCGCCTTCGATCCTTCGTTTGTCGTCCATCACCACAAGGTCGAGACCGGACGCGACATGGAACTCATTCTGGAACGTCTCACACGCAACAACGCGTGGGTGATGCAGCGGTACGCCCCCGAGGGCGATCGCCGCCGGATGCTCCGCGAGCAGCGTCGCCGCTATCGCGCCGTTGCCGAGAAGGAGCGAGCCCTGGGGGGCTACATGCGGGGCCTCGCGCTCGCGCGGCGGACGCTGCAGGCGCAGCCCCGCCGGCCCATGCCCAGGGAGATCTGGGACCGATTCACCGGTCTCGCCCACGCCCGCGCCGCGCTCGGCGCCGCCCATCGCGAGCGGCCATTCCGCTCGGCCGCGATCATCGAGCCGGGGAAGAACTGCTGGGCCGTCGAGCAGGCCCTCTCCGAAGTCGGCGAATGTTCCGGCGTCGAGTGGACGACGGCCGACCGGGCCGAGGTCCTCGTCATCGGCTCGCTCAGTCCCGGCCCGATGCTCGACGCGCTGGCCCGGTGGGGTGGTCGTCGCGTCGTTGCGCCCTGGCTCGCTGTATGCGGGGCCCGTACCGGGAGAATCGCCGCGTAGCGCAATTCTGACGCGGGCGGGGCCGGATCCCCGATCTCTCGGCTATGTCCCACCCTTCCGCGCCCGAAGCCCCCCGCGCCCGACGAACATGAGCGCCCCCCTGCTCATCAGCCTCCCGCACGGACTCAACGCCAGCGGCGTGACGATGTGGGCGGTGCGCCTGGTCAATGCGCTCGCCCGCAGCGGGCGGGCCTGCGCCCTGGTTGTCCACGACGAGCCGCCCGGCCAACTGCCCGTGGAACTCGAGATCGAACCCGACGTCGAGGTGCTCGACGCCAGGGGCCTGGGCCCCATGGACGCGTGCGAGGGCGATCTCTCGGAGTATCTTCCCGTGTACCGGCTCGCGCTCGGCATCCTAGCCGCACGGGCCCCAGGCGCATCCCGTGATCTGCGCGCCATCGATCCTCGGCGATTCCTTCGGCGTGTTTGCGGCACTCTCCTTCGAGAACCCGGGCCTCCTCCGCGTTCTCGCTGTCAACCACTCGGACACGCCATACAACGACCTCGTCTGCACGCACTACGCGCCGGTTGTGTCGGCCTTCGTCGGGGTCAGCGACCGCCTCACCGAGCGCCTCCGATCCCGCCTCCCCAGCCGGTCGACCGAGGTGTTCGGCATCGGCTACGGCGTCGAGACGCCCGAGACGCCCGCGCCGCGCGAGCCCCTGCAGGACCGGCCCATCCGCCTGCTCTACTGCGGGCGCATGGACCACGAGCAGAAGAGAGTCCTCGCCCTCGTCGCCCTCACCGATGAACTTGCCCGACGCGGCACGCCGCACGAACTCGCGCTGATCGGCGATGGCCCGGCCGCTCAGGCAATCGACGAAATGGCGTTGACGCGCCCCACGATCCGTCGGTTCCCCGCCGCCTCGCCCCCCGGCATCGCCAGCGCGCTGGGGGGCGCCGACCTCTTCCTCCTGCCCTCCCGCTACGAGGGGCTGAGTGTCGCGCTCCTCGAGGCGATGGCCCGCGGCTGCATCCCGGTCCTCACCCCCAGCGATTCCGGCACCGACCAACTCATCGCCGACGGACGCACCGGCTTTCTCGCCGACGCGGGCCCCGACGCCGGCGACGAGACCACGGGGCTCGCCCTCGCCGATGCCGTCGAGCGGGCGATCGGCGCCGGTGATGCCTCGCTCGTGGACATCCGTGTCGAAGGGCACGCCCTCATCCTCGGGCGGTTCGCTGTCGATCGCTGCGCTGCTCGGTACGGGGCCGTCATCGACCGGATCGCCCGGTCCGCGCCGCGCGCGTGGCCATCGCACCTCCCCGCCGCGTTCACCGGGCCCGGCGGCGGGGGTTCGGGCACCGTGCCCCACGACGCACCCGAGCGACTCAGCGCCGCGCTGGCGGGACTCGCCGGCCGCTCCATCGCCGTGTACGGTGTCGGTCGTCACACCCTCGAACTCCGCGAGGTCTTCGAGCGCTCGCCCGCCACGATCGTGGCATTCCTCGACGACGATGCCGCACGCCAAGGGGCGAGCCTGTGGGGTATCCCCATCACCGCACCCGAAGAGGCCGGCGCCCACGGCGCGGAGGACATTCTGATCAGCTCCTGGCTGCACCAGCGGGGGATGGCCGCCCGCTGCGCCGCGAGAACCGGGGCGCGGGTCCACACGCTCTATCCAGAAACCTCCGCCCCGTCCACCAACCCCCGCCTCCACTCCCAGCGCTTCAGCAGCAGGTGCTGCTGATAGAGGGCCTGGATCACCGCCGCTCCGGCGGGGTGCTCGCGCCCGGGGACCGCATCGGAGGGCAGCTGCGCCAGCTCGCAGAACACCGCCCGCACCCGCGCCGCCAGACCCCGCTCGCGCTCGACGAACGCACGCGAATACGCGAGTTCGGCCTCACTCGCGACGTCACGCCCGAACATTGCCGCCGAACATTCCGGAGAGGCCCGCGCGAATCCCAACGCCGCGTATCCCAGCTTGTACTCCCGCGCAAGGTAGCCCTCGGGCTCCATCCGATGATCGTGCCCCGCGACCGCCCGCGGCCGGTACACCACAGGCGTCCCGAACCGTGCGTGCAAGCGGAACGCCATCTCGTTGTCCTCGTATCCGTACGTCGCGGGATACACCGTGAATCCGCCGACCTCACGCACCAGCCGAAGCGGCGAGAAGTTCAACCCCCAGCAGTGGCGGAACCCCCAATCGTGATCCGGTCCCACCTCACCCGAGGCCAATCTCGCCTCCATCTGGTCATAGAAAAAGACCATGCTGGTCTCTCGGATCAGCCGGTCGAACAGACGGTCCGGGGCCTGCACCAGCCAGGGCGAGTGCCCGACAACGACGACGGGGGGGGCGCCGGCGGTGTGCGCGCCGGCGTGCTGAGCCAGCAGATCAGGCTCGGGGAGCACGTCGTCGTTCAGCGAGACCATGATGCGTCCACGCGCCCGAGGCAGCAGCGCATTGCGGACGGCCGCCAGCCCGACCTTCGGGCAACGCTCGATCTGCAGACCCTCACCGCGCCGCCACACGCCCCGCAGCGCCGACTCGATCGCCCCCGATTCGTCCGGGGCGTCCCGGCCCCCGTCGATCCCCACGAGCACCTCGCAGGCGTCCAGCGTTTGGCTCGCCAGGCGACGTACGCACTCGACGATCTGGCGTGGCCGCCCGAATGTCGGGATGATCACCGAGACTTCCATGCCCGCAACAATAGCGATGCGCTCGGCCGGCTCCCGGCCCGCGCAGGCGGGGCCCATCGGGGTGCCCGGCTCCGATCCGGAGTCACCCGAGGCCTTCCAGGAAAGTCCCCGTCCCGGCCGACCGATATCCCCGCTGTCGAGGCCCCCGTGGGGCCGCCAAGACAAGATCGGAAGGAGCCGGGCATGGGTGGGATCAGCGACGAGGTATGCATCGAGCGTCGGCAATACGAGCGGCGGACCTTTGATCGGGCCTGCAAGCTGCTCCACGAGCCGACCCTGCAGTTCATGGCGGCCCGCACCTGTGACCTCAGCTCCGGCGGGGCCCTCCTGGAACTCTCTCACCACCGCCGCCTGAACCTCGGCGACAGGGTCGACGTCGTCATCGACTGGACCAACAGGGGCATCGTCGATCGCCAGGCCATGCTCGGCGCGACGGTCGTCCGGCTCGCCGGGAACGAGGGTCTCTGCCAGCAGGTGGGCGTTTGCTTCGATCGCGAACTGACCGTCGCGCAGGCGGCGTGAGCTGGCGCGGCGGCGTACCCGGCGTGAACGTGGGCAACCCGCGAACCGCGGGCCGGCCAACCCTATAGTTGTATAGGGAGGCCACTATGCTCTGGCAGCCGTCGCTGGACGACTACTACACCAGGATGCCCGCGGACGAGGCCGCCGAACGCATCGCCGAACGCCGGCGAGAACTCGGCGAGGCGCTCGTCATCCTCGGGCACCACTACCAGACCGACGAGGTCGTTCGTCACGCCGACTTTACCGGCGATAGCCTCAAGCTCAGCCAATTGGCCGCGAAGGTCGCCAGAGACCGGCCGGTCAAGCACGTCGTCTTCTGCGGCGTGCACTTCATGGCCGAGACCGCCGACATGCTCACGCCCGAGTCGGTTGCGGTGATCCTGCCGGACCTCTCGGCCGGCTGCTCCATGGCCGACATGGCCGACTACGACGACACGGTTGACGCATGGAACGCGATCCACGGCGCCCTCACCCAACAGGGCTGGTCCGGACGGATCGTTCCGATTACCTATGTCAATTCGACCGCCGCCATCAAGGCCTTCGTCGGCGCCCACGGCGGCGCCTGCTGCACCAGCTCCAACGCCGCATCGGTCTTCCGCTGGGCCATGGCGGGCGGGACCGAGCCAGACCGCGGCGATGATGTCAAGATCCTCTTCCTTCCCGATCAGCACCTCGGGCGCAATACCGCGGCCGCGCACGGCATCGATGTCGGGACCGAATCGTGCGTCTATGACCCCAAGCGGACGCAGCGCGGCGAGCCCCTCGGCGGCGCCACGGCCGAGCAGGTGCTCGCGTCGAAGGTCATCCTCTGGGCGGGCCACTGCTCGGTCCACAAGCTCTTCCGGCCCGAACACTGCCGCCAGATCCGGGCGGAGAACCTCGATCGGACCCGCCAGGGCCTCGAGCCGGTCCAGATCATCGTGCACCCCGAATGCGCGAAGGAGGTCGTCGATCTCGCTGACGATTCGGGCTCCACGGAGTACATCCTCGACAAGGTCCGCCGGTCCGAACCCGGGGCCCACTGGGCCGTCGGCACCGAGGTCCACCTCGTGAACCGGCTCGCCGAAGAGGTCGCCCCGCGGGGCATCCATGTCCGGATGCTCTCCGACTGCCAGTGTCTCTGTACCACGATGTATCGGATCGACCAGCCCCACCTGCTGTGGATCCTCGACCATCTGTGTGGTCAGCCGGTCAAGGATGGCGAGATCCGCCCGGCCGAGCCCAAGGCTGTCAACGTGATCCGAGTGCACCACGAGGTTCGCGCCCCGGCGCTCCTGGCCCTCGAGCGCATGCTCAGCCTCAGCCAACCCATGACGCCGGCGCCGGCGCACCTGGACTAAAGCCGGCCGCCCCCCCTCAGGTTGCCTTGCCGTTGCTATCCCGCCCGGCCCTGCCGTCCTGCTTGGCCCGCTCCCCGATGTCGGTAGGGTCCTTGGGGGGTGTGCCCAGCTTGGGCTCGGTGATCGACGACGCGCGGTCCGACTCCACATCGACCCGCAGCTTCTTGCCGGGCTTGAACCGCACGCTCCGCCGCTCCGGAACCACCACCCGCTCCAGCGTCCGCGGATTCTGTGCGGTTCGCGCCGCACGGGCCTTGATCTCGAACACGCCGAAATCCCGGAACTCGATGCGGTGCCCCAGGGCCAACTCCCGCACGATCTCCTCGAGCACCTCCTGAAGGATGTCCCGAACCACTGCCCGTTTGTGACCCGTCCGGTCGGCGATCCGCTCGGCCAGTTCTTTCTTGGTAATCGTCTTGGAGATGGTGCTCGGGTCGCTCTTGTCCATCGCCCGCCCCCCTGCCTTCGCTCGGCGGACCGCCCACTCCCGGCGCCCGCCACCCCCGACACCCCGCCACCCTCAGACGCAACCCCCCACGAGTCGGGGCGAGTGCGCCATCGGTGGCACGCAGACCCCGAGTCTCGCATGGACCTCGCTCTCGGTCAAGCCCGACGCCAATGTGTTGGCAAGTCGTGGACAGACCGCGAGTTGTATCCCCAGGTCAGAAGCGGAGCGTCACCCCAGCGTAGACACCCGCGATCCCGCCCTGCCAGGCGAATTCCCCCGGTGCGGCCCCCCGCTCGACGCCCATCAGGAGTTGGCGGTAGCCCACCTGGGCCCCAAGATATGGCGTGGGATTCCACTGAAACCCCACCCAGATGTCCGCCGACCAAGATTCGTTGTCCCCCATGTCGAGGCCGCCGACCGCCCCGACCAGATCAACGGTGAACTTCTCCCACAGGTCCAACTCCCATCGGAGCCCGCCGTAGGGGTGCGCCTGCATCGCATCGCCCCCGGCGGTGCCGGAGACGCTGCCAGATGAAAGTACCTGTGTATCAATACTCACATCGAGCGCACGCACACCGCCGAGTGCCAGGAGCGTCGATCGCACTTTCGATCCGCCCCCAGCCAGCTCGCCGCCTTCGAACCGGTGGAACGCGTAGGCCCCGTCCACCGAGAACGTCACCAGATCCATAGAGGAGCGGAGTGTGTCGCCGGTGGCGAAGGTCGCCCCCCCGATCTGGCCCCCGCCTCCCATCACGGCCCCGCGGTCGTCGGTCGAGAAGCCCAGCCCCTCGATGCTGATCCGCCAATCGCCCCGGCGGATCTGCAGCTCTCCGAATGGGCTCAGCCGAGGACTGTCCAGATTGAGGTCGCCGGCGGTATAGGTTTCGCCGTTTCCAGCCCCGGTGGCGCCGGGCAGGCGGATGTTGCCGTTCACGGCCAGATACCAGGCGGCGGGCTCGAACTTCAGCGTCCAGGGGTCGGACGCGGGGGCAATGGGCGATTCGGGGTTGTCCTGGGCGGCTGCGCCCGCGGCCGCGACGAGGAGCACGAGGGAAGCGAGCGGCATAGATCGCACGGCGGGTTCCTTATGGAATGGGTGGTCGGGGCAGAGCGGCGCGGTAGGGTACCTCCCTTGGAAGAGCAACGTCCCGATCAAGCGCACGGAGTGGAGATCGCCCCGGGGGTTCGGATGGCCGAAGCGGCCCTGCGGTTCTCGTATGCCTCCGCCTCGGGCCCCGGTGGACAGAACGTCAACAAGCGCGCAACCAAGGCAATCCTCCGCCTCTCTTTAGCCGATCTCCCGGTGTCGGCTCCGGTCCGGGCGAGGGTCGCCCGGCTCGGGAAGGGATGGCTCGTCGGGGAAGACGGCGAGCTGGTGATCCAGGCCGATGAGTTTCGGTCGCAGCGTCGCAACCGGGAGGCATGCCTGGAGCGGCTGAGAGAGCTCCTCGTCCGAGCCCTCGCCAAGCCCAAGCCCCGCATCGCCACCAAGCCCGGGCGCGGCGCTGTCGAACGCAGGCTGCGGGGTAAGCGTGAGCATGGCGAGAAGAAACGACGACGTCAGGATTCCGACGACTGATCCTGCGGAGCGATTGAGCCGGAGGGCCTTCCTCCAGGCCGCGGCGTGGCTGGTCGGGTCCACCGCGGCGCTGGGAGCCTCCCGTGCTCCCGACGACGGGGAGGATGCCGCCCCCGGATACCTCGCGGCGTTCGCCGACCTGCACCAGCTCGATGCCGCGGGCGCCGGGCGGGCCTGGTTCGCGGAGGCCGGCCTCGGCCTCATGGTGCAGCTTGGGTTGTATTCGATGCTGGGGCGGGGCGAGTCGGTCATGCTCACCGAGCGGATCCCGGTCCGGGACTACGCCAGCCTGGCCGACCACTTCTTCCCGGATCGCTTCGACGCCGAGCAGCTCGCCGACGCCGCTGTCGATGCCGGCGCCAGGTACATCGTGTTCACGGCGAGGCACTTCGACGGGTTCTGCCTGTTCGACTCCCAGTTCTCCGACTTCACCAGCACCACGAGCTCCGCGCGCCGCGATCTGGTCGCGGAACTCTCGACGGCGTGCCAGAAGCGCGGGCTGGGGCTCGGCCTGTACTACGCATACGCCCTCGACTGGCGACACCCGTACTTCTACTCCCGGGAGGTCTCGCCGCTCGCCAGGGCCCGCGCCGGCGATCCCGACTCGAAATGGACACGGGACGCGGACTTCCATCGCTACACCGAGTTCGCGGCCGCACAGATCGCGGAGCTGCTCACCAGTTACGGCCCGATCGCGGGCGTCTGGCTCGATCCGCCGATGGGGTACTTCGCCAAGCCCGAGCTGTTCCCCATCCGCGAGATGTACGCGATGGTCCGACGCCTGCAGCCCCAGTGCCTGATCGCCTTCGACCAAGGCGTGACGGGCACGGAGGATTTCACCGCCACGGCTCGCGGCGCGGCGAGCCTCCCGGTCGCGGTGCAGCATGCCTTCGACGATCCTTCCCGCACCGCTCTCGCCCAGCGGGCGCTGGAGTCGAACCGATCGAAGCGCCACGAGGTTCGGGAGTCTCTCCAGACGGGTTCCTGGGGGTATCGCAAGGTGACGGACGCGACCCGGCTCGATGGTGACGCCGTGTGGGGCCTGTACCAGGAAGCGGCCTCCGACCGATCGAACCTGCTCCTCAGCGCCGGCCTGCTTGGCGACGGATCGGTGCACGACTCGGACGCTCGGGCACTCCGCGAGATTGGTCGGCGCATCCGCGCCGAGGGTCGGCCCGGCGCCTCGGGCGCCCGCGCCGCCCGCTGAAGCCCTGATCCCCTATCGTGCCGCGTGCCGAACACGCGCCTCACGCTGGCCATCGAGACGAGCAACCCATCGGCCGCCAAGGCGGACGCCGGGCCCGCCGTGGCGCTCGGGCGGGTGGGGCACGGCGAGCCGGACGTGCTCGGCGTCGAGCCGCTGCGTTCCCGTGACCGGCACGACGACGACCTATTGCCCGCGATCGATCGGCTCTGGTCGCGGCTTGACCCCGGCCCGGACCGCTGCGAGATCGACCTGGTGGCCGTCTCGATCGGTCCCGGCGGCTATACCGGGATTCGCATCGCGGTTGTGGCCGCGAAGCTGATCGCGGAGGTCGCCGGCGCCCTGTGTGTCGGCGTGCCGAGCGCGTGGGCGCTTGCGCGACGTGTCCCGGCCGATCTGCCGCGTCCCTTTGGGGTTGCGCTGGCGAGCAAGGGTGCGACGACTGTGGTGACCGGCTTTGGATCTTCGGAGGGGCCCGCGGGCGACCCTGCCGAGGTGGACGCGGATGGACTGGGGGCCCTCGGCCTGCAGGGGCTTGTCGCCGACCGGTTCCTGCCCGAGGCGATCCGGCGGCGGGCGGTGGAACTGGGGCTCCGGATCGTCGAGCCCCGCTTTGATCCGGTGGCGGTGCTGGAGTTGGCTTCGCGGCTGGAAGCGGTCGATCCGGCGGCCCTGGCCCCGCTGTACGGGCGCGAGCCGGAGGCGGTCCGCAAATGGCGTGAGTTGCACGGCCCCCGCGGGGGGTGACGCGCGGTTCCGCGGCATAACCCCGGGGACGTAGTCCGGGTGGAGTCTCGCGATCGTGCGGGTCTGGAACTCTGGTGAAGTGGGGGGCCGCATGCGTCGATGACGCGGTGGCAGGCCGAGGACGCGCGCGTGTCGCGCCCGACGACCAGGGAAGGTCGCGCGGCCGGGGTCGTACCATTGTGAGGGCATCGCCATGGCGGGCGAGACCAACCCCTGGGCGGAAAAGAAGATCTTCACGACCGGCGAAGCCGCCGAGGTGTGCAAGGTCAGCCAGCAAACCATCATCCGGTGCTTCGACGCCGGGCGGTTGGGCGGCTTCCGCGTCCCCGGATCGAAGTTCCGGCGCATCCCGCGCGATGAACTGATCAAGTTCATGCGCGCCAACGGCATCCCGACCGAGCTGCTCGAGGGAGCCACGCGGCGCGTGCTGATCGTGGACGATGACCCGGCGATCCTCGAACTGTTCGAGGACCTGCTCGGGCGCGACGGTCGCTTCGAGGTCCGGACGGCGGGCACCGGCTACGACGCCGGCCTGCTCACCGAGAGCTTCCGGCCTCACCTGATCATCCTCGACTACATGCTGCCCGACATCAACGGCAACATCGTCTGCCAGCGCGTCCGCGAGATGCCGCACACCCAGCACACCAAGGTGATCTGCGTCAGCGGTGTGGTGAATCAGGCCGAGATCGACGACCTCCGCCGCGCCGGCGCCGACGACTTTGTCAAGAAGCCCTTTGATATCCGCGAGATCATCACGCGGATGACCGGGCTCCTGGGGATGGAGGAAGGGGCGTCGAGCAACGGCGCTGCCCACTAGGCGGCGGGGGGAGATCGGGTGGCGACCGGCACGAACCAGAACAACGCCGCGCACCAGGTCGAACTCATCCTCCAGTCGGTGGACGGCCTTCCCACGCTCACGCCCGTCGCGACCCGTGTCCTCGCGATCGGTTCGAGCAAGGACGCGAACTTCCCCGAACTCACGAGACTCATCGAGAGCGACCCGGCTCTCACGACCAAGATCATCGGGCTCTGCCGCCGGGCCGCGCTCGGGCTCGGCGACCGCATCACCACGGTCAAGCGCGCCCTTGTGATGCTGGGCTTCGACGCCGTGCGGGCCGCCGTTCTGAGCATCAGCGTCTACGAACTCGTGAGTGCCGAGGCCGCCCATCGCGACGAGTTGCTCGCCGAGCACGCGGCCAGCGCCGCGCCGGGCCCGGCGCGGATGTTCGACCGGATCGGCTTCTGGATGTACTCCGTGGGCGTCGCCTCGGCCGCCGAGCTGCTCGCCAGCGAGAACCGCAAGCTGCACGTCAAGCCCGAAGAGGCCTTCGTCGCGGGTCTGCTCCACGGCCTCGGCAAGCCCATCCTCGACATGCTCCTGCCCCGCGCCTATGGACGGGTGCTCGACCTGGCCGAGCGGCGCCGGCGCAATAGCGCCCCGATCGAGCGCGAGATCTTCGGCATCGACCACCACGCCGCGGCCAAGCGGATCGCCGAACGTTGGGGCCTGCCCCCGGCCGTGCGTGACGTGATGTGGCTCTACGACCACCCGCTCGGGGCGCTGCCCGAGGGTGTGGCCGTTGATCTGGTTCGGGTGGTTGCCGTGGCCCGTGCGCTGTG
This sequence comes from Phycisphaerales bacterium, assembly GCA_016709445.1. Lineage (GTDB taxonomy): Bacteria > Planctomycetota > Phycisphaerae > Phycisphaerales > UBA1924 > PNC22. The sequence continues at coordinate 64,434 of JADJMV010000019.1, read as the reverse complement.
CCGCGAGCTGCACCTGGGCGTGAGCGGCGACTACGGCCCGATCGACCCTGCCGCCTCGGTGGCCGAAGCCGCCGGATTGAGCCGTCGCAGTGTCGAGGAGACCACCCGCAAGCTGCACAGCATCGTGAGCGAGCGCAGCCGCGTGCTCGGGCTCGACGAGCACGCCCCGCCCGAGCTGCTCCTCCATTCGATCACGGAGGCCAACCGCTCGCTGGCCCGGATCACGCGGGAACTCGACGAGCGGGCGCGCGAGGGGAAGCGCGTCGCCGAGGTGCTTGCCAGCGTGGTCGAGTTCTGGCGGTCGGGCGGCGGTAGCGACGACCCCATCCTGGCCCTGGGGGCGATGGTCCGTTCGGCCAGCCGGCTGCTGGGTCAGGGCCGTTGGGGCTCGATCCTCGGTCGCGATGGCGAATGGCTGCTCTGCCTCTTCGACCCCCACGGGGAGCTCACGCGGATGATCAGCGCCGAGCCGCCGGAGGGCCTGGCCGATGTCGACCTCTCCCACTCGGCGAGCTGGGCCGACCGGCCCGGCGTGCGGTCCGCGCTGGCACGCTGGGCGTGCGAGGCACTTGGTCTCGACGCGGAGGCGGCGCCGCTCCGCGTGATGTCCGCCTGCGAGGGCGATGCGGTGCCGGGCTGCGTGCTCATCACCGATGCGCCCGCGCCGGAGGAATCGCCGGAGGAGCGGCACCTCGCGCCGCTGCGCGCCACATGGTCGGCCGCGATGAGCGCGGGGGCCAGCCGGCGATCCAGCGAACGCCTGGCCGAGGGACTCGCGGATTCGAACCGCGCGCTCGCCGACGCGCAGGCGAGGCTGACCGAGTCGGAGGCGATGGCCAAGCTGGGCGAGATGACCGCGGGTGCTGCGCACGAGATGAACAACCCTCTCACCGTGATCCGCGGGCGCGCCCAGATCCTGGTCGACCACCTCGCCGATGGGCCCGACCGTGCGACGGCCTCCAAGATCGCCGCCGCCGCCACCGACCTGTCGGACCTCGTCACCGCGCTGCACCAGATATCCCGCCCGGGTGACCTGACGCGGGCGCCGTCCCCCATGGAAACGGTGGTCGATCTGGCGGCCCGGATCGCTCTCGGACCGTCCGGCAGGGTCTGCCTGGACCTCCCACCCGGTGGGCTCGTGGCGAATATCGACGTGGATCGCTTGGCGCGCGCGATGGCGGAGCTGATCCGGAACGCCCGAGATTGGGCGCCCGACGGGATTGTGCGCGTTCACGTTCAAATCGAGCCCGCCGATGACCGACTTGTGGTGCGGGTTGAGGACGACGGGCCGGGCCTGTCGTCCAAGGCCCAGCGTCACGCCTTCGACCCGTTCTTCAGCGAGCGGCCGGCGGGACGCGGGAGAGGACTCGGGCTCCCCCTGGCGCGACGCCTGGTGGAGCTGCACGGCGGATCGATCCGGCTGGAGCCGGGTGAGCACGGAGGCACGGCGGCCATCATCAGCCTGGAAGGCTGGAGGCCAGAGCCGAACCGAGAGGCGGGATTGGCGGCATGAGCAGCGGCGGCCAGAAGCAACCCGGTGAGCACGGACGGCGCAAGCCGCGCACATGCACGCCGGGGGAGCCGGCCCAGAACGTCTGGCCCTCCGGCGACCCGACGCCGCGAGTCCTCGTCATCAGCGCCTCGCGGGTCGAGCGTGAATCGATCACCGCCCGGCTGACCGGCCGCGGCATGAGCGTCGAACAGGTTGCTGATCCGGCGGATGCGCTCGCGGCTGTGGCGACCGATCGCTTCGACGTAGCCATGGTGCAGGCCGCGATGAGCGGTGGGCGCGGGCTCGAGCTGGTCCGCGGGCTCCACGAGCTCGACGGCGGACTCGGCGTGGTCATGCTCGCCAAGAAGGCCGACCTCGACGATGCCGTGCAGGCGATGCAAGCGGGAGTGCTCGACTACCTGGTCGGCTCGATGGAGGGCGCGGTCCTGACCACGCGCATCGAGCAGGCCGTCACCCGGGCGCGTCAGATCCGGACGCAGCAGCAGCGCGTCGAGCGACTGCGCCGCGTGTGCCGCGATGTGAACGCCGCGCGGGAGGAGATGAGCAGCCAGGTCGGCGCCATGTGCGACGATCTCGCCGTCGCCTACCAGAAGCTGACCGAACAGATGGCCAATGTCGGATTCGCCGCCGAGTTTAACAGCCTCATCCGCCAGGAGCTTGACCTCGAGAGCCTGCTCCGCACCGTGCTGGAGTTCGTCCTCGCCAAGCTGGGGCCGACCAACGCCGCGGTCTTCCTGCCCAACACCACGGGCGACTATACGCTCGGGGCCTATGTAAACTACGACTGCCCGCGCGACACGGCCGAGGTGCTCCTCGACCATCTCGCGGGTGTGATCCCGGAGCGCTTCGAGCACGACGAGGGCGTCGTCCTGATGCGCACCGAACACGCACTCGTCGAACGCCTCGGCGAACAGGCGGACTGGCTTGACGGACACGCCGTCGCCTGCATCGCCTGCCATCACGACGACGAATGCCTCGCCGTCGTCACGCTCTTCCGCGACCGCCACACCGGGTTCAGCGAGGAGCACGGCGGCATGCTGGCCGCCATGGCCAGCCTCTTCGCCCAGCAGCTCGCCCGGGTCATCCAGGTGCACCACCGCCACCTCCCCAAGGAGAAGTGGGGCCTCGACGCCCACGACGAGCACGAGGACGGGGCCGACGACTACGGGCTGGCGGCGTAGGCGGAAGGGTGACGGGAGAGGGACAGAGGGACGAAGGGACAGAGGGACAAAGGGACAGAGGGACAGAGGGACAGGGGGACAAAGGGACAGAGGGGCGGGGAGCAACGGGGGATGGGGCTCCTCTTCCTTCCGGTATGATGGCGGCCAGTCTCTGGAGCCGTCGCCATGAACGAGCAGTGGCTCGATCTGCTGGAGTTCAAGCGTGAGGAGATGAGCCAGCTGCTGCTCGTGGGCACGCTGCTCGCCGCCATCGCCATGAGCGGGCTCCTGTTCCTGCTCGCGGAGCGTGGGCGTGGCCGCCTGCGATCGACCCTCCTCGTCGCCCAGGCCGGCGCGACGCTGCTCTTTCTCTTCGGGACGATCCTGGACGCGCTCATCCTGCCCGGCATGCACCGGGCCGCGACGGTCATGATCCCCGAGCAGGTGCCCGGGTTTGTCGGCCTCACCCGGCTCGTCGTCTACAGCCTCCTGGCGGGCGTCCTTGTGTTGGTGGGCAGCATCGGGGCGTTGGGATTCCTCTCGTCGCGGCGCGTCGGCATCGCCACCGCCACGGCCGCGGGCCTCTTCGTGGCGACGTTCGTCGCCTGCGCCATCGTGCTCGACGGGGTGATGCGGGCCGGGTGAGCCGTTCGGGCGAGCCCCGCGGACACCTCACACCGCCAGGTCGTCCCCTCGGGGTCGGCCCTCCCCGCGGTCCGGGCGCAGGAGCGCCAGCCCGATCGTCAGAGGCCCGCATCGCCCGGCAAACATGAGGGCGATCACGGTCAGCTTGCCCGCCACCGAAAGCCCTCCGGTGATGCCCATCGAGAGGCCGACAGTGCCGATGGCGCTCGCGCTCTCGAAGACCAGATCGATAAAGGGCTGCCGCTCGGTGCAGCAGAGCACGAGCACGCCCACGCACAGTCCGAGCAGGTAGAGCGAGCTGGCGGCGAACGCATAGAGCACCCGGACGAGCGGGATCTCGTGCCCGAGCCAGACGATCTCGGTCCGGCCCCTCATGACGCTGCAGAGATTGCCGAGGATCGCCGAGACGCTCGTGGTCTTGATGCCGCCGCCGGTGCCGCTCGGCGAGGCGCCGATCAGCATCGCGATCACCACGACCACCAGGCCGGAGGCGGACATCGATCCGATCGGGATCGTGTTGAACCCCGCGGTCGAGGAGGCGGTCATGACCTGGAACGCGCTGGCGAGCAGTCGCCGGCCCATGGGCAGCCCGTGCACGCTGGGTTCGAGGAAGAAGAGGAGGAGCGTCCCGACGACGAACACGGCCGCCGTTGTGGTGAGGATCACTCTTGAGGTGAACGTGAGCATCCGCTCCCGGAGGCGGATGCTGTACCAGGCGTCCTGGGCGACGATAAACCCGATGGCGCCCAGGTAGCAGAGCACGCCGACGACGAGGTTGACCGGCCAGTCGCCCGCGAAGGCCGCCATGCTGTCGTTGTTGAGGCTGAAGCCCGCGGTGGCGAACGCCGAGACGGAGTGGAACACCGCCGACCAGAGCGGGTGCTCGACGCCGAGCGCCGCGAAGCGCCACCAGAGCAGGAGCGCTCCGGACGCCTCGCACAGCGCGGTGAACACGACCACGTGGACGAGGAAGTGCTGCATCACGAAGTAGCGGGGGACGGAAAAGCCCGTCTTGAGCACCCCGAGCCGCTGGTCCGACAGACGCCGCCCACGGGCGAGGATCAGGAGCGAGGAGAGCGTCATGAACCCGACGCCCCCGATCTGGAACATCATCAGCAGGACGAGCTGGCCGGCGAAGGTGTAGCGGTCCGGCACGCTGATCGTTGTCAGCCCGGTGGTCGAGATCGCGCTCACCGCGTTGAAGGCGTGGTCGATCACCGGCGCACGCCCGTGCTGCGACCACGGCAGGCTCAGCAGCGCCGTCCCGATCGCCGAGTACGCGCCGAACCCGAGCACGAGCTGCTGCGCGGGGCGAAGGCGAGACCAGACCCGCAGGCTCGCTCGCGGCGGCGCCATGACCGCCCACGAAGCGACGCGCCCCGCCGCCACGAGCGGGCGGCGCCACGCGCGGTCTCCCGGTCGTGCAGTGTTGAGTTCCTCGGAGAGTGTCTCAGAATCGGTCGGTCGGTTCTCCCGCGGCGCCATGCTCGGCTCCAGCTGAGCGCGCGGCCACCCGACGCGGTCCTGGACGCGTCGGCGCCACACCCCAGTCGCACGAGCGGGAGCCCGGGTGCCGCGAACACGCGGCCGCAGGAGGGCCCGACGTCGTGCCCTTTCACATGCCTACGGGGTGAGCTGACGGGCTGGGCCCTGAAAGTGGCCTGGAATCCCGTGATTCCTTCGCCCCTGCCGCGCCTCTCGGTCCGCGGCGTTGGTTCCCCCGCTCCCCGCCATCGGACGGGGACTCGGCTGCAACAACGCGGGATTATTGGCGACCGGGGGCGGGGAGCAATTCCGGGGACTGCAACCAACCCCGGCGGTTTCCCAAGTACCTGTCGGTTCAGCGGATCCGGTATATTGCCGGGTGTCCGCGGCGGCGTGGGGTTCACGCCGGATCGGGAAGGGGTCTTGTCATGTTGGACCTGTTCTTCGGCGATCACGCGTCGTGGTTCACGGTGCCGGCGGTGCTGTCCACGGTCTACTTTCTCCTCCGCCTCGCGCTCACGCACGCGGGGTCGGACTTCGAGACCGATATCGATGGGCCGTCGGGCGATCTCCACTCTCACGACGTCACCGGCGAGATCCAGTTCGTCAGCATGGAGACCATCTCCGCGTTCTTGATGGGCGCGGGCTGGGTGGGGCTGGCGTGCTACCGGATGCTCGACATGAGCATCAGCAACTCGTGCATCTTCGCGGGCCTGGCGGGGATGGGCACGTGGTGGCTCATCATCACGACAAGCAAGCTCATGCTCAAGCTCCAATCCACCGGCAACATCGACCTGGGGGCCACGCTTGGTCTGACCGGCGAGGTGTGCGTGCAGGTGCCCGCCGGTGGCGTGGGGCGCGGGCGCGTCAAACTCGTCGTCCAGGAGCGGCTCAGAGAGTTCGACGCCGTGCAGGCCGGGGGCGCACCGCTGACCTCGGGCACGCCGGTCAAGGTCGTCGAGGTCGACACCGCGGGCAATACCGTCCGCATCGAAACCATCGCCTGAAGGGCAAGGGGGTAGGGGTATGCAGAGTCTGAGCGTGTTCCAGCACATCGCACTGGCCCAGAACGACGGCCCGTTCAACGGCGGGCTGGTCGCCCTGATCTTCGGGCTGATCGCCCTCTTCCTGTTCTTCGCCGTCGTCGCCTTCTGGCTCAGCCGGTTCAAGCGATGCCCCTCCAACCGCATCCTCGTGGTCTACGGCAAGACGGGCAAGCAGTCGGCCCGCTGCTACCACGGCGGCGGCGTCATGGTCTGGCCGGTTGTCCAGGACTACGCCTTCCTGAGCCTCGAGCCGCTGGTCATCGACATCCCGCTCGAGGGCGCGCTCTCCCTGAACAACATCCGCGTGAATGTCCCCGCGACCTTCACCGTCGGCATCTCGACCGACCCTGTCCTCATGAACAACGCCGCCGAGCGTCTGCTCGGCCTGCCGCCCCAGGCGATCCGCGAGCAGGCGCAAGACATCATCCTCGGTCAGTTGCGCCTGGTCATCGCGACCCTGACGATCGAGGAGATCAACAAGGACCGCGAGAAGTTCATGAAGCTCATCAACGAGAACGTGGCCCAGGAGATCAACAAGATCGGGCTCGAACTCATCAACGTGAATATCCGAGACATCACCGACGAGAGCGGCTACATCGTCGCGATCGGCCAGCGGGCCGCCGCCGAGGCGATCAACCGCGCCAAGGTCGAGGTCGCCCAGCAGGAACGCGAGGGCGCCATCGGCGAGGCCCAGGCCGTCCGCGAGCGGAACGTGCGCGTGGCCGAAGAGCGGGCCCTCTCTGACCAGGGCCAGAAGCAGGCCGAGCAGAAGAAGCGCGTGGCCATCTCGGCCTACGAGGCCGAGGCGGTCACCGGCGAGGTGGAGGCCAAGCGCAACCAGGAGATCGCGGCCGCCGAGCGTACCGCCGAGACCGTCGCAGCCCGGAAGAAGGCCGAGCAGGAGCAGCGCATCCGCGTCGCCCAGGCCGAGTCGCTCGCCGTCGACGGCGAGAACACGTCCAACGCCCAGATCGCCGAGAGCAACGCCAAGCTCGCCGAGATCCGCGCGGAGGCGAAGCGCCGGGCCGATGTGGCGTCGGCCAAGGCGATCGAGGCCATCATGATCGCCGAGCGCGAGCAGGAACTTGCGCACCTGGCCAAGACGGAGCTGGCGCCGCAGGAGATCGAGAAGAAGCGCATCGAGATCGCCGCCGAGGCCGAGGCCGAGAAGCTGCGGCGCGAGGCGCGGGGCCAGGCCGACGCGATCCTCGCCAGGTACAAGGCCGAGGCCGAGGGCATCCAGAAGGTGCTCGAGGCCAAGGCCGAGGGCTACCGGCAGCTCGTCAGCGCGTGCGCAGAGAACCCGCAGGTCGCGCCCACGCTCCTGCTCATCGAGAAGCTCCCCGAGCTCGTCGCCGAGCAGGTCAAGGCCATCCAGAACCTCAAGATCGACAAGATCACCGTGTGGGACTCGGGCCGGGGCAACCCGCTGCTCGATGGCAAGGGCGCCCGCGGCACGACGGCCGACTTCCTCAGCGGCCTCATCGGTTCGCTCCCGCCCGTGCACGAATTGGCCAGGCAGGCGGGGATCGAGCTGCCCGGAGCCCTGGGCAAGGTGCGAGACGACTCGGCGAACGGAGAATCCTGAGCCCACTCCGGGCCGCCCGATGGTCCGATCGGGCGTGCCCGAATCTCGCTCCGCCGAGCGCTACTCGTCGAAGTAGTTGTCCGCCTCGTCCGGCAGGCTCGCCAGCTCCGCATCGCTCCACCCGACCTCTTCGGCGTTCGCGGCCTCGACCTCCTCCGTTCGGTGGAGCGGTTCGTCGCGACGCCGGGCCCGGATCACCAGCCGGATGGGCACTTCGGGAAGGGGAGTTCCTCGCGGAACCGGTTCAGGAGGAACCGCTCGTAGTTGAGCGTGAAGATCTTGGGGTCGTTGACGACCAGCGCAATCGTGGGGGGGTTGGTCTTGACCTGCGCAACGTAGAGCACCTTGGCTCGCAGCCCCACGCGGTTGGAGGGCGCCCGGGTCTCGAGCAGCCCGCGGACCAGCCGGTTGAGCTGCCCGGTCGTGACGCGCGTGCTGGCCTGCTCGTGCAGGTCGAACGCCACCTCGAGCACGCCCCGCAGGTTGAGGCCCGTGGCGGCGCTCATGAGGGCGATCGGGGCGAAGGTCAGCCCCTTGAGCTCGCGGCGCAGATACTCCTCGTAGTCCTCCACGTCGATCAGCTTGCCCTTGTCGTTCTTCCGTCCCTCGACCAGGTCCCACTTGTTGACGGCGATGACGACCGGCTTGTGCGCCTTCTGGGCAAGCATCGCGAGCTGCTCGTCCACCTGGCTGATCTCCGTCGTCGCGTCGAGCAGCAGCACGATCACGTCGGCCCGCTCCACCGCCCGCTTGGCGCGGTCGTACGCGTACCACTCGACGGCGCCCTGGAAGCTCTTCTTCTTCCGCAGACCCGCCGTGTCGATCAGCATCACGCTCCGCCCGTCGAACTCGACATAGACATCGACGGCGTCGCGCGTCGTGCCCGCGATCTCCGAGACGATCACCCGCGGCTCGCCCGCCAGGGCGTTCACCAGCGAGCTCTTCCCGACGTTCCGCTTCCCGATGACCGCGACACGCAGGTCGGCGTGCGGGCGGTCGCTGATCGGGGCCAGGGGCATCATCTCGTACAGCGCATCGAGGAAGTCACGCCGGAAGTAGTTGCTCCGCGAACTGACCATCAGCGGCTGGCCGAACCCCAACGCGCTGAACTCGTGCGCATGAGCCTCCCACTTCGGACCGTCCACCTTCGTCGCCACGACGCGGATCTCCTGGTGCTCCGGCGCGTCGTGGGTCGGGTCCACGCCCCCGCGGCCGGGTCCGAACCGTCCGGTCCGGAGCATCTGGGCAATCTGCTCGTCATCGCGGGTCATCCCCGCCTGGGCATCCACCGTGAAGAGGATCACATCCGCCGTAGCCACCGCACCGGCGATCTGCTGCTCGATGTCGTGGCGGAGCAGCCCGAGATCGGCGCCCACCTCGTCGTACCGCTCGCCCTCCGCCGTGTAGATCCCGTACCCACCCGTGTCGGTGATTTCGACGGGCTTGAGCGGCCCGGCGCCGCCCGGGCCCTCGAGATCGATGACGATCGACACCCGGTCGCGCGTCACCCCCGGCATGTCGTCCACGATCGCCACCTTGTCGCGGGCGAGCAGGTTCAGCAGCGAACTCTTGCCGACATTGGGTCGGCCGATGATGGCAACGCGGGGGACAGGCATGGGGCAATCGTAGACGGGCGAGCCCAGCCGACCGGGTCCCCCTAGACCACCGTCACACACAGACCCTGGCTGTCGATCGACGCCTCGTAGAGCCGGGCGGTCGGGTTCGGCTGGTGGGCGCCCAGGCACTCGCGGATCTGGGCCGCCGCAGCCGTGTCCCGGGCGACCAGCAGCAGGAACCCGCCCCCACCCGCCCCGGGCAGCTCATACCCCGCACACCGATCCCGGACCGTGTCGAACAGCGCCTCGATCGCCGGAGTCGTGGACCCCGGATCGAACCGCTGCTTCAGCCGCCAGTAGTCGAGGAGGCTCGACGCAAAGGCATCGATGTCGCCGGCGCCCAGCTCGGCGGCCATGCGTTCCGCCCCCGCCTTGAGGTCACGGACGATCGCCAAGCACTCGGGCTCTCGGGCGAGGTAACGCCCCACGACCTTCTGCAGGATGTCGGCCGCGAGACGCTGCAGGCCGGTGTAGTAGAGGATCAGCCGCGACGACAACTCCGCGGCGTGCGGCGCCGGCACCCGGATCTCCTCCACCGCAGGACTCTGATCAAACCCCGGCGCGGTCCGGAGCAGCTTGAAGCCGGGGACGATCCCGCCGAGCTGGTCCTGCCATCCGCCTCCGGTGCGCATGAGTTGTTCGAGCATGCTCGTGCGCGTGGTGAGCATCTCGCGCGGGGCCACCTCCCCCGTGAGCCGACTCAGGGCCGCCAGCACCGTCGCACCGAGAATGGAACTCGTGCCCAGCCCCGAGCCCTTCGGCAGCGCCGCGAAGACGGTCAGCCGGATCCCGCCGCCGACACCCTCGAGCCACCCGCGCAGGTCGATGTCCGGATCGCTCGGAGCGAGACCGGCGAGCACCAGAGCCGCCTTGGGCAGGGCCGACCAATCCCGAGGGTCGTCGTGCCGGAGGAGCTGCTTGGTGTGGGTGAGCTCCACGGAACGCCCCAAATCAATGCTCGTGATCCGGATCACCGGCTCCTGCGAGAGCTGCGCGACGGCCTGGAGTGGCTGCCGGCCGCTCAGCGTGACGGCCGTATTCAGCACGGTCCCCCCGAGTTCGTTGCAGATCGGGGGTGTGTCCGACCACCCGCCTGCCAGGTCGATCCGAACCGGTGAGGTTGCGATCACCATCTGACCCGGGACCAGCCGAGCCCGCGCCGGCTCGCGGGGCAGGTCGATCTGACGTCTGACCGCCTCGGCGATCGCGTCAAACGCCGCCTGCTCGGGCGGCACGGACTGGGTCCAGGCGCCCGAAGCCGCGGGATGTCGCGCGCACACCATGGCAGCAAGCTTCGCAAGCCGAGCGCGTTCTAGCGGGTCCGGCGCCCCCGCCACCCGGCCCGCGATGGCAGCCACGGCGCCCGTGGCCTCCACGGGCCCCATCAGGGCCTCGGCGAGATCGGCCGCGTGAAACCACCGGTCTTGCAGGGCTCGGGAGATCAACGGATGCTCAGACACAGTCGAGCACTCTACCCCGCGCTTCCAGCAGACGTCCGTGGTCCACGGCAGCCATGACCTCCCCGGCATTCCAGCGCCGGCGGGCACGCCACGCCGCCGGAGCCCGCGCCCCACGCACCATCCACCCGACAGACTCCAGGATGTCCCCCACGGCGCCAGGGACCCACAGATTCGCGGTCCAGAGCGTGCAGTCCTCCGGGCGCAGACCGGGCCAGAGGTCTTCGGGGCACAGCCCCGCAGCCGCGAGCCAGTCCAGGAGCGGGCGGTTTCCAAAGGTCCCGCCGCGCTCGCCGGAGCCCTTGAAGTCGTCGCCATCACCAAACACGAGTCCGACCCAGTCCCCGGCCCCACCGGACTCCACCGGGAGGCACACCAGGCCCCAGCCGCGCGGCAGCTCGACCGGGGCCTCAGCCCCTGCCGACAACCCCACGAGGATGTTGGACCCTTCGAGCCGCACCGGCCCGCGCAGATGGCACGACTCGATCACGACGCGCGGCCCCAGAGAAACCGCCTCGCTTTCCAGCACGGCATTATGCACGCACGCGGAGGATGGAACTGGCACGCCCGCCGGCACCCGCGCCCGTGCGCGACGGCAGAAGCGCCGGTCCGCGGGCGGGTCGGCCGTCAGCCCATCGAGCAATTCCCGCGACGACCCGATATGGAGGAACGCGCACGTGGGCACGACAGCCGCTCGGAACCCCAGCCCCGCCCGCCAGTCCGTACCGTTCAGCCGCTCGCGGCGCGCCATCGCGGGCAGCATGTCGCCATACAGATCCAGGGCGCGTCCAATCCCCTGCGAGGCGTCGAGGAGTGGTCCGGGCCCCAGCGAGCCATCGACCCGTAGGCCCGCGCAGCGGAGCCAATGCTCGACCGCCGGGGGATCCAGGGCGACCACGCCCGTATCGACCAGCACCGTCCCATCCGGTCGGACCGCCCCCGCCTGCTCCGCGCACGCACGCGAAGGCTTGTGGACGAACCCGGTGAGTTCCCCCGCCTCGTCACAGATGTAGACGCCGTGGCGCGAGCCGCGATCCGGGGTGCTCGCCCACGCGACTCCGGTGATGCCCGCGCGCTCGAGTCCGAGGGGATGGGCTCCGAGGTCCAGAAACACATCGCCCGTCGCGATCACAACGCGGCCGCGCCCGGGCAATTGGATCTGTCCCATGTCCGCCAGGATGAGGTCCAGGAGCGCCGGGGCACGACCGTCTGGCGTCTCGATCGGGAGTGGCGCAAAGATCTTGCCGTGTGCGGCGTATGCGGGCAGCCGGCGAGAATCGCCGCCGCAGTGGATGATCAGCACACGCTGCCCCTCGAATGCGCTCCCCGGCGTCCCCCCGCGGGCGCGCAAGAGGGCGTCGATCTCGGCCAGCGCGACGAGCGTCGAGATGCCAGAGCCCACCCGCCGCGAGTGCGGGTCGGGAACCACCAGCGATTGCCCCTCCAACCCCCTCGAGCGCAGCTCCGAGCGATAGGCCGCAGCCTGACCCTCGTTGGAGGCGGTGAGCACCAGGATGTCGAAGCCCGCGGGCAAGAGGAGTCTCCCATGTTGTGGAGGGCAGGCGGCGGAGGGCATTATGGTGGGGCTGGAGTTGCGGCGCGTTTTCGGGTACTCTCGGCGTGTTGAACACGCCGGAGTCCACGCCGGAGCAGGCGCCAGCGGCCCCCCGAGTCGGGGTGGCCGCGACGCCCAGCGGGGTGCAGCGCCCGATCCCCACGGGCGACACCCACGACCTCGCCGTCGGGTTGGAGCCGCTGCTCCACGAGGCGTGCGGGGAGCGGTTGGGCCCAATCCAGTGGTTCCAGTCGTCCTGGCAGCGCGGCGGTGCAGCCACCGGATTCGCCCGGTGGACATTCGCGGACGGCGCCGCGGCCGACGTCATTGTGAAACTCCCCGTCGGCCCGAGGGAATACTCGTGGACAGTGCGTCTCGGGGCCGTCGAGCACGAGGCCTGGGGCGATGCGCAAAGCTGCGGATTACCGGTCCCGCGCGTCGTCGCCGCGGGAGAGATGATCGGCGGATACGACCTCGGATGGCTTGTCATCGAACGGCTCAATGGCCCCGCACTCAACCAGGAGATCTGCGAGGCCACCGTGCAGGAGCTGCTGCATACCGCGGCGGAGTTCCACCGGGCCGCAGGAACAGTCCGCCCCGTCGAAGGCCGCGGCGAGGTCCGGGACTGGCGCGAGCTGATCGCGCGCTCCCGCGAGGCGCTCGACTATGTGACCATGCCCGAGATTCAACGTTGGCGCGAGCACCTGCACCGGCTCGAACGGTGCCTGAAGCGTGTCTTGGGCACATGGGACGACCGGCCCCGGGATACCTGGTGCCACGGCGACCTGCATCCAGGCAACGCGATGCGTCGCGCCGACGGCGATGGCAGCAGTGGCCGGTGCGTCCTCCTCGATCTGGCGTTCGTCCACCCCGGCCACTGGGTGGAGGATGCCGTGTACGTGGAGCGGCAGTTCTGGGCCCATCCCGAGGTCTTGGGCAAGACCAAGCCGGTCGCCGAGCTCGCCCGGCGCCGCAGAGACCTTGGCCTTGAGCACAATGGCGACCACGGGACCCTCGCCGCGGCCCGCCGGGTCCTGATGGCCGGGTGCGCCCCGGCATGGTGGGAGACCGAGGGATCCCGGGCCTACGCCCAGGGTGCGCTGGACATCCTCGACAGATATCTCCATATTTTCGGGAAATGATCGTATGAATATGGCCTTCTGGCGGTGCAGAGAGGCTCCGACCCACGCCGGGAGGGCGCGGGGGCGATATGCTCTGCGGCTGGTGGGGAGCAGGCTTCCCTACCGCCTGTCGGGTCACGAGGCCCACGGGACCACGAACTTTCGCGTGGCGGACCGGTCTGCGGCGCGGCAAGGAATGGATGGACCCAATGGAATGCTACGAGCAACTGAAGCAGCTGGTGGCGGAGGCTGAGGAAGACATCCGCAAGGCTGAGGGCGGGAACAAGGCCGCGGGCACGCGGGCCCGGCAGACGATGCAGGAAATCAAGAAGATCGCTCAGGACGTGCGCCAGAAGATCCTGGAGCTTCGCGATGGCGGGAGTGCCGGCTGAATCGGTGACATCGATGGAGAGCGGGGCGGATGACGGTCGCAACGGGCTGCTTTTCAGCCTGGACTCGGTCGACCTGAACCAACGCCTGCTCGACCGCACCGGGGTGCAGGCGTGGATTCCCCACCGGGGGGCCATGCAGCTCCTGGAGGCGATCGTTTGGGTGAACGAGGCGAGGAATCAGGCCGTCGGGCACCGGCGCGTGCGGGACGACGAGTTCTGGGTCCCGGGGCACTTCCCGTCCCGAGCCATGTTCCCGGGTGTTCTGATGGTCGAAACGGGCGCGCAGCTCGCCCTCTACCTTTTCAATATCCGCATGGGCTCGCCCCAACTCCCGGCCTTCCTCCGCATCGACGAGTGCGCCTTCCGCCACCACGTCGAGCCCGGGGACGACTTCTACATCCTCTGCCAGGAAGTGAAAATCGGCCGGCGCAGGTTCGTGAGCGATATCCAGGGCGTCGTCGGGCAGCACGTCGCCTTCCACGCCCGGATCGCCGGGATGTCCCTGGGCGAATGGCGGGGGGAGCCCTGAGCCTTCGCGGGGTCTCCGCCTTGCGAATCGGCCGGCTCCTATACCTGTCCCATGACTGAGCCCTATGTCCTGACGTTCGAGCCGATCCTCAAGGAAAAGGTCTGGGGCGGACGCCGCCTTGCCAACCTCGGCAAACACCTGCCTGCGGGCGCGATCGTCGGGGAGAGCTGGGAGATCGCCGACCTGGGCTCGACCAGCGCCGGTGGGGGTGGCGGGGGCGAAGCCCGCTCGGTGATCGCCAATGGACCACTCGCCGGGAAGACGCTCCATGACGCGATCGGGCTCTGGGGGCCGAGTCTGCTCGGCGACGTGCCGCTGAGCGCAGCGGGCGGATTCCCCCTGCTCGTCAAGTACCTCGACGCCCGGGAACACCTGAGCGTGCAGGTGCACCCCTCGCCGGAGTATGCCGCGACACACCCGGGGGCGCACCTCAAGACCGAGTGCTGGTCCGTGCTCGACGCCGCGCCCGGGAGCGTGATCTTCAAGGGTGTCCGTCGCGGCGTGACCAGGGCGGATTTCGAGCGGGCCCTCCGCGCCGGCCAGGGTGAGGGTGTCGTCGAGTTACTCGAGGCCGTGCCCGCGGTGGTGGGGGAGTGCCACAACCTGCCGAGCGGCACGGTCCATGCCCTGGGCGCCGGCGTGCTCGTCGCCGAGGTGCAGACACCCAGCGATACGACCTTCCGCGTCTACGACTGGGCGACAGAGTACGGGCGCGCCGGGCGAGAGCTCCACGTCGAGGCAGCCCTGGCCTGTATCGACTTCGCCCCGGCGACGCCGGCGCAGCGCGCGGGCGCCGACGCAGGCATGCGCCTCGAAACGGACTACTTCTCCGTCGCCGAAATCCGTCCGGGCGAGCACTTCGAGTGCACGCCAGACCGACCCGCGATCGCCATGGTGCTCGCCGGCGAGTGCGAGTGCCACCGAGGCCGCGACGCCGTCCGCCGATTTCGCGCCGGCACGACCTGCCTCACCCCCGCCACGCTCTGCGCCGATTCGGACGGCGTGGTCTGGTCGGCGGGGCCCGGCGCGAAGCTGCTGATCGCGGCGCCGAAGCCCTGAACCGCCGCCCCCCGCCGCCCACTACGCTCTGCCATGCTCGAAGGCCTCGCGACATGGCTCGGGGCGCACCAGACCCTGGCGTGGATGATCGTGGCGGCCTCGGTGTGTACGGCGGCCGTCGCGGTGCTGGCCTTCCCCCTCGTGATCGCCGGGCTGCCCGAGGACTACTTCGCCGCCCGGCGACGACCCCCCGCGAGGTTCGTCCGGGCCCATCCGGCGCTGCGATGGACGTTCCGCATCGCCAAGAACGTGCTCGGCGCGGCGCTGTTGGTCCTCGGCGTGGCCCTGCTGGCGTTGCCCGGGCAGGGGCTCCTCACCATCGTGGCCGGGCTGATCCTCGTCGAGTTTCCCGGCAAGCGTCGGCTGGAACTGGCGATCGCGAGGCGTGAGCGGGTGATGCTGGCGATGAACTGGATCCGGCGCAAGGCCCGCAAGCCCGCCCTCCAACGCCCGCCCCGCTGAGCGTCCCGTCCAACACCCCGGCTCAGGCCCGGTACGCCCCAGCCACCTTCTCGAGCGCATCGGCGATCGTGCGGAAGTGCTCCTCCGTGAGCCCGTGGTGCATCGGCAAGCTGAACACCCGCGCCGAGAGCGAGCTGGCGATCGGGGTGTTGTGCCTGTTCCACTTCGAGAGCGCCGGCTGGTCGACCGTCGCCCGGGGGTAGTGCACCGCCGTCGGCACGCCCTCGGCCTTGAGCGCGTCGCAGAACTCGTCGCGGGTGCAGGTGAATCGATCCGTGTCGAACTTCACCGTGTAGAGGTGCCACACCGCCTCGCCCTTCGGGGTCACGGCCGGGGGCGTGAGACCGTCGATCGCGCCGACGATCTCGTCGAAGCGGGCGGCCGCGGCCTGCCGGGCCTTGGTCTCCGCCTCGAGCCGGTCGAGCCTCGAGCAGCCGATCGCGCCGGTGATGTCGTTCATCCGGTAGTTGAACCCGATCCGCTCGTGGAGATACTTGTCGGTCTCGCCGTGCGAGCGGAGCAGCCCCAGGTCGCGGTTGAGCGTGTCATCGTTGCACGTGACCAGGCCGCCCTCGCCGGTGCCCAGGTTCTTGGTGGCGTAGAACGAGTAGGTCACGATGTCGCCGTACGCGCCGATCCCACTGCCACCAAACCGGGCCAGGTGGCTCTGCGCCGCGTCGTACACCACGCGGAGCTTGTGCTTCTTGGCCAATGCCTCGAACGCATCGATATCGACCGGGCAGCCATAGAGGTGGGTCGCCGCGATCCCCCGCGTCTTCGCCGTGACCTTCCGCGCCGCGTCCGCCGGATCCATCTGGAAGGTGTCCTCCAGGCAGTCCACAAACACCGGCACGCATCCCGCGGCCACCACCATGCTCACCGTCGCGATGTATGTCCAGGCCGGCACGAGGATCTCGTCGCCCGGCTCAAAGAGGGCCCCGTACGCGAGCTGCAGCGCCGTGGTGCCATTGGCGCAGGTCAGGCCGTGGCGGGCGTCGGTGAGTGCGGCAAACCGCTCCTCGAGTTCGGCACACTTCTTGGAGGCCCGGAGCATGCCAGACCGGAGAACCACGATGGCCGCCTGGATGTCCTCCTCGTGGAGTTGGGGCTTCATGAAGGGGACGGGGGTGGCCGAGACGGGCGTGCCGCCCCGGAGGGCGAGCGTGGAGGCGGTGGCGGTGCTCACGGGAGTCTCCTCGTTGTGAGGCCTTCGGTTGGCCTGTGGTCGGTCCGGCGGGTGCGCCGGACACGAGGACCACCGGCAACGATAGGGAGGTGGCCGCAACCCGGGGTCGAGGGGTGCGTATGGTTGCTCGCCGGCGAGCGACCCGCCCCCGCACGCGGGAGACCCGCGGCCGGCCCCGAATGGCACCCGGTGGGGGGCCCGGCGGGGAGGACGCCACCCGAGCGGGGGTGTCCGAACGGCTTTCTATACTTTGGATATGAAGGAACGGACCATGCGTCACGTGGGGCGGTCGATCGGCGTGCTCGTCCTCCTCGGGGCCGGGCTGGGGGCTCTCACGGGCCTGGGGCCGGCGCGAGGAGCGCAGCCGGAGTCGAACTCGCCGGGCTGGTGGGTCTCCTTTGGGGGCGAGAAGGCGATTGCCAAGCCGAGTCAGGATGCCGTCATGGGCTTCACACTCTCGACAAGCGTCGAGCAAGTGCTCGCCAAGGGCGGGCAGCGGGTGAAGGCGGGGGACCTGCTGGTTCGGGGCGACGACAGCGAGGACGTGGCCGAGGCCAAGTTCCAGCGGGCTCGGGCGGAGACCACCCTGCCGGTCGAGCGGGCCAAGGCCCAGGCGCAGCTCGCGGAGGTCGAATACCAGCGGCAAATGGACGCCTCCGACCGTGGCGCGGGGAGCGAACTCGAGAAGGACCGGGCCAGGGTGGCCATGGAGACGGCCAGGATCGACGTCGACCTCGCCGTGCTCAACCAGGTGCTCAGCGACTTGCAGGCCTCCAAGGCCGAGGCGCGGGTCCAGAAGTTGAGCCTCCGGGCCCCCTTCGACGGGGTGGTCGACGTGGTGCAGGTCGACCAGGGGCAGTCGGTTCGCGAGGGTGAGCCGGTCGTCCGCGTCGTGGCTGTCGACCCGATCTGGATCGACGTGCCGGCGCCCACCGCGCTGGCGATCTCGGCCGGCCTCGAGGTGGGCTCGCCGGCCTGGATTCTGCTGCAGGAAGATGTGGCCAGGCGCGTCTTTACTGGAAAGGTCATCGAGGTTGCGCCGACGGCCGACGCCTCGAGCGGCACACGCCGCATCCGCGTGGAGATGGCCAACAAGGTCGGAGTGGTCCCGGGTGTGAACTGCTGGGTGCGGTTCAGCGAGCCCTCCGCCGAGTGGAGCGACCAGATCGTGGACCCGTCCAAGCCAGTGAAGACGGCGGAGGCGCAGCGGTGATCGACCTTTCCAAGCTCCGGGCGCCGGGGTGGCAGCGTGTCGTCGCGGAACTCACCAACCCCGCGCCGGACGACCGCGCCTTTCTCATGCGGCTGCTCGCCGTGCTCGCCCAGGCGGCCGGGGCGAGGCAAGCCGTCCTCTTCGCCGCCGGCGTCACCGACGACGACGCCGGCGCGGAGGTCGAGCCGAGGGCTCTGGCGGTCTGGCCCATGCTGCCCGACCAGGAGCGATCGGGCCAGCCGGTGGCCGACACGCAGGTTGATCGGGCCCGGGAATGCAAGGCCGCGGTGCGTGAAGCCGCCATCGGCGCCAAGGTTGCGGTCTTCGGGCTCGAGGACGAAACCCCCTTCTACGAGTCGAGCCACAAGGGATACCTCATCGCGGCCCCGCTCTCGGCCGGGACCGAGTCCCCCGCCGGCGTCCGCCACGTCGTGACGCTGCTCCTCGACCAACGCTCGCAGCAGGCGCTGCAGACGACGGCCGCTCTCGTGGAGCTGATGTGCGGCTACACGCATGGCCACGCCGCCAACCAGTTGCTCCGGCGCACGCGGGCCTCCAGCATCGCCCTCGACCTGGCGACGCGCCTGATCGCCTCGATCAATACCGCCCCGAACTTCAAGGGTGCGGGCCTCCAATTGGTCAACGACCTCTCACGCCAGCTCGGGGCCGACCGCGTGGCGTTGGGTTGGGCCAAGGGGATCGGGCGCAAGGGCGAGGGCGCCACGGTCAAGACCGTCGCCATCAGCGACACCGAGCTTATCGATCGCCGCATGGCGATGGTGCAGAAGCTCGAGGCCGCGATGGATGAGTGCTTCGACCAGGACCAGCCGGTGCTCTACCCCCAGCCTCCGGAGCGGGCGTCCCAGCCGGGCGAGGACGCCGACGTGCTGCTGGCGCAGGCGATCACCCACGCCCACCGCGAGCTGGCAACCGCCGATGCCAAGCTGAAGATCGCCTCCCTCCCGCTCCGGGTCGATGAGGATGTGGTCGGCGTCGTCACCGTCGAGTCGACCGGCGAAGGCCGGATCGACCTGGCAATGCTCGAGTTGCTCCAGAGCACGATGGACCTCATCGCGCCCGTCCTCGCCCTGCGGCGGAGCGACGACCGGAATGTCGCCCTGCGCAGCTGGGACGCGACGCTCGAGGCCGGCGCATGGCTGGTCGGCACCAAGCACACGGTGTGGAAGCTCGCGGGCGTCGCCGTCGTGGCCGTGGCGTTGGCGGTCACGCTGGTGCACGTCGAGTACCGCATCGAGGCGCCGGTGACCCTGCGCGCCGAGGAGCAGCGGACGATCAGCGTGCCCTTCGACGGGATCATCGCGAGCGTGCCCGAGGGCATCGAGTCCGGCGAGCCCGTGGAGGCGGGGCAGGTCCTCGCCGAGCTCGACACGACCGAGCTGAAGCTCCAGCGGCTCGAGGCCGTCAACCAGCTCGCCGAGGCGACCAAGAAGGCCGACGCCGCCCTGACTGCGGGCAAGCTCGATGAATACTCCCAGACCTCGGCCCAGATCGAGCAGTACCAATCCAAGATCGATCTCTTCGACCTCCTGATCGAGAAGGCCGTCATCCGCTCGCCCATCTCCGGCACGATCATCGAGGGCGACCTCAAGGAAATGATCGGCGCGTCGGTGAAGCTGGGGCAGGCCCTGTTCATGGTCGCGCCGGTCGACAGGATGGTGATGGTGGCCAGGGTCAGCGACAAGGATGTGGCCCTCATCTCCAGCGACCCCGACCACCCGACCACGGGCGACCTGGCGACCAAGGCCTTCCCCGGTCAGCGATTCCCCTTCGCCGTCGAGCGGATCGTCCCGCAGGCCAACCCCGACGAGGACCGCCGGAACGCCTTCGAGGTCCGCGCCAAGCTGACCAAGGCCGCCGGCTGGATGAGGCCGGGCATGGAAGGACTCGCCAAATTCAACACCGGCAAGCGCAGCCTGCTGGACATCGGCACCCGCCGCATCCGCGACACCCTGAGGCTGTGGCTGTGGTGGTGACGAACCGCCCGAAGCGCCGGACGAAGTGGTAGCGCCGGACGCATTCCGAACGACGGCTTGGCCCCACGGCGCAACGGCCATGCGGCCCCTTGAGGACAGACCTTGGCCGAACGCCCCACATTCTCCCCATTCTGGCACCGCGTCCGCACGATGAAGGCGCGCCTGCGCCCGCACGTGCAGATCACGCGCCAGTTCTATCGCGGCCGCCGCTGGCACGTCGTCCGCGACCCCTCGAGCAACCAGTTCTACCGCCTCAATCCCATCGCCCACGAGTTTGTCGGGCTCTTCGACGGGCTGCGGACCGTCGAGGAGATCTGGAAGATCGTCCTCGAGCGGCACGGCGACGCGGCCCCCACCCAGGGCGAGGCCATCCAGCTCATCAGCCAGCTCTACAACTCGAACCTGCTCTCGGCCGACGTGGCCCCCGAGACCGAGCAGTTGCTCCGGCGAGGGCGCGAACGCACCAAGGCCAAGGCCGCCCAGCAGGCCATCGGCATCATGTACTTCAAGATCCGGGTGTTCAACCCGGACCGCTACCTCGCCTGGATCGAGCCGATCCTACGCCCGCTCCTGAACCGATGGGGCTTCCTGGCCTGGCTCGCCTTCGTCACCTTCTGCTTCATGCAGGTCATCCCGGAATGGGAGGCGCTCAAGAACGGCGTCGATTCGGCCATGGCGCCGGCCAACTGGGGCTGGCTGATCGTGGTCTTCATCGTCACCAAGGCCATCCACGAGACCGGGCACGGCGTCATCTGCAAGCGGTTCGGGGGGCAGGTGCCCGAGTTCGGGTTCATGCTCCTCGTGCTCTTCCCCGCCCCCTACGTCGACGCCTCGACCGCCTGGGCCCTCCCCAGCAAGTGGAAGCGGATGGCCGTGGGCGCCGGCGGCATGATCTTCGAGCTCTTCGTCGCCGGCATCGCCGCCCTCGTCTGGAAGAGCACGCCGGACGGCTCGCTCGCGCGCCAGGTCGCCTACAACGCGATGTTCACCGCGAGCGTCAGCACCGTGATCTTCAACGCCAACCCGCTGATGCGGTTCGACGGCTACTTCATCCTCTCCGACCTGCTCGAGGTGCCCAACCTCATGCAGCGCTCGATGAAGATGCTCCAGTATCTCTGGAAGGTCCACGTCTTCCGCCTCAAGAACGAGACCCCGCCCACCTCCTCGCGAGCCGAGGCCGGCATCCTGATCGCCTACGGCGCCGGCGCGATGATCTACCGCGTCTTCCTCTTCGTTTCGATCACCCTCAGCGTCATGGGGCGCTTGTTCGCCCTGGGGCTCGTGCTCGCGGTCTGGACCGCCGGCATGTGGTTCATCCTGCCCGTCGGCAAGTTCATCCACTGGCTTGCCACCGGCTCCAACATCGCCGATTGCCGCGGGCGCGTCGTGGCCACCAGCCTCGTGTCCATCGCACTCGGGCTCGGGCTGATCGGCCTGGTCCCCTTCGATGACCACCGGCGCGCCACCGGTGTGATCGAGAGCGAGCAGGATACGGGCGTCTTCTTCGGCACCGCCGGGTTCGTCGAGGCGGCACACGTCCGCAGCGGCGACATCGTGCGCAAGGGCGATCCGATCCTGACCTGCTCGAACGACCAGATCGTCTCCAAGCTCGAGCAGATCCGCGCCCAGATCCACGAGGCCCAGGCCCTCGAGCAGCGGGCCATGGGCAAGGCCCAGGCCGCGCAGGCGCAGATCGCCCGCGAACGCATCGTGGCCCTCCACGATCAGGAGAGCTACTACAGCGAGCGGCTGGACGAGCTGGTCGTCCGCGCCCCCCGCGACGGGCGTCTCGTCGGAAAGGACCCGGCCGACATCGTCGGCAAGTATGTCCAGCAGGGCGATATGGCCTGCCAGGTCGTGGACCCCGCCGACCTCCGGATCACCGCGCTGCTCGACCAGCGCGAGGCCGCGTGGCCCATGTCACTGGGCCTCGACGGCTTCACGGCCGAGGCCAGGCTGTTCTCGCGCGTCCAGGATGCGCTCCCGGCCGAGGTCGAACGCATGGAGGAGGCGGGGCAGAAGAACCTGCCGCACGCGTCGTTCAGCGCCCAGGGCGGCGGACAGGTGCAGACCAGCCAGAGCCAGAAGGACGGGCTCATCGCCAAGAACCCGCAGTTCAAGATGTATCTCCGCCTCGCCGACACCGCCTCCGACCTCTCCGCCCACCGCTGGCTCGGCATGCCGGGCGAACGCGTCAGCCTGAGGTTCACACTCCCCGCCAAGCCCCTCCTCGAGCAGTGGCTCGACCGCCTGCACAAGATGGTGCAGGGGAAGGTGAATATCTAGGCTGAGCCAAGGAACATCTGCCCAGAACCCCAACCCAATCGAATCGACCCCGCCCCCCCCCCTGTCCCCCGTCCACCTCTCCCTTTGTCCCTTTGTCCCTCCGTCCCTTTGTCCCTCTGTCCCTCTGTCCCTTTCCGCCCCCCCCCCGCCATGTCCCAGGCCCTCACCAGATACCACGCACTCCACGAGGCGGTCCGGAGCCGGCGACGGCGACCGGAGGTGCCCAAGGGGCTCGATGCGCTGGCGAACAAGGGCGTCGTGCTCGCGAAAAACCTGCGGGCCCGGCCCTCGTGGCTCATGGCGCAGGCCCGGCTCGTCGATACCCTCGCCCCCTCCATCCGCGCGCTGCCCGAGGCCTCCCTCGACGAGCAGATCCGCGAGGTGCGCGACCGGTTCGTGCGGGGGCGAGAGGACGATGCGCTCGTACGCCGGGCCCTGGCCCTCACCCGCGAGGTCGCGCGCCGCGTCACCGGCGAGGAACCATTCCTCGTGCAGCTCATGGCGGCCCTCGGGCTCTACCACGGACGCATTGTCGAGATGCTCACCGGCGAGGGCAAGACCCTCACCGGATCGGTCGCCGCCCCGCTCATCGCCTGGAAGCACAAGCACCTCCACGTGCTCACCGTCAACGACTACCTCGCCAAACGCGACGCCGAGAGCCGCGCCCCGATCTACAACCGCTGCCTGCTCCAGGTCGGCGCCATCCAGCAGGAGATGGACTCCGCCGCCCGGTTCGACGTCTACGCACGCCAGATCGTCTACGGCACACCAAAGCAGATCACCGCCGACTATCTCCGTGACCAGATCCGCATGGGCCAGATGGTCAGCGCCTGGGCGGGCCGCCAGCAACTCACGCAGACCGGCTCGGGGCCGCTGGTGCCGGGCCTCCAAGCCTGCCTCGTCGACGAGGCCGACGCCGTGCTCATCGACGAGGGCGTCGTCCCGCTCATCATCGCCCGCTCACGCCAGGAAGACGAGATGTCCGAGGTCTACCGCACCGCCGCGGCCCTCGCCAACAAGCTCGACGAGGGACCCGACTTCAAGATCGACCACGTCAAGCGCCGCGCCGACCTCAAACGCCGCGGAGAGCACCGACTCGAGCAGATGTTCGACGACCTCGCCGCCGGGGGCGAGCCCCTCTGGCGCGCCACCCGACGCGCCGAAGAGCTCGTGCGCCAGGCGCTCGTCGCGCGATGCTGCTACCGCCACGGCCAGCAGTACCACATCGTCGACGGGCGTGTCGTCATTGTCGACGAATACACCGGGCGATTCCTCCCCGACCGCTCCTGGGAGCACGGCCTGCACCAGGCGGTCGAGGCCAAGGAGAGCGTGACCGTCACCGCCGACCGGGAAACGCTGGCGCGGATGAGCTTCCAGCGGTTCTTCCGGTCCTACCCCTTCCTCTGCGGCATGACCGGCACCGCCGCCGACGCGACCGGCGAGATGGAGAAGGTCTACAGCCGCCCGGTCGTGGTCATCCCGACCAACCGGCCGCTCATCCGCGAGCAGTGGCCACTGCGGGCGTTCCGGACATCCGAGGCCAAGTGGAACGCGATCGTCGACTCGATCGTGGAGCTCCAGAAGGCCGGCCGCCCCGTGCTCGTGGGCACGCGCTCCATCGCGGCCAGCGAGTTCCTCGCCGAGAAGCTCTCGAACCGCGGGCTCGGCCACACCGTCCTCAACGCCCTCCACGACAAGGAAGAGGCCGAGCTGATCCTCGGCGCGGGACACGGTCGCCGCGCAGGCCAGGAGCCCGCGATCACCGTCGCGACCAACATGGCCGGCCGGGGCACCGACATCCTGCTCGACCACGCGGCCCGCGAGGCGGGCGGGCTGCACGTCATCCTGACCGAGATGCACGGCGCCAAGCGGGTCGACCGGCAGTTCATCGGACGCGCCGGCCGCCAGGGCGATCCGGGCTCGTCGCAGACCTTCGTCTCGCTCGAAGACGAACTGGTGCGCCAGCAAGCCAAGGGTCTCGCCCGCGCCGTCGGGCGCATCGCCAAAGGCGAGGAGATCTCCGAGACCCCGGGCGTCGGCCGCCTCTTCCGCCTGGCCCAGCGGCGCAGCGAGGCCCACGCCCGCCACGGACGCGAGGCCGTGCTCCGCCAGGACGACTGGATGGAAAAGTACCTCCCGGGCTCGTAACGCCACAGTGGTGGTGCAGGCATCCCGCCAGCACCGAGCGGATCGGAGCGGGCGAGGTATGCACGCCGGAAGCCCGCTCCACAGTCTGCACCACAACCCGCACCAGCCGCGGCCGCGCAGCCCGGCTCACTTCAGCAGCCGCTCCAGGAAGTGGATGTCGATCCCGCCCTGGCGGAAGTCGGAGTTCTCCATCAGCCGGAGCTGCAGCGGGATCGTGGTCTTGATCGGCCCCACGGCGAACTCGCGCAGCGCGCGGGCCATCCGGGCGATGCACAGCTCCCGCGTGTCGGCGTGGCAGATGAGCTTGCCGACCATCGAGTCGTAGTTCGGCGGCACCCGATACCCCTGCACGACGTGCGAGTCGATCCGCACGCCAAGCCCGCCGGGGGGCTGCCATGTCTCGATCCGTCCGGCCGAAGGCATGAAGCCACGCTCCGGATCCTCCGCGTTGATGCGGCACTCGATCGCGTGGCCCCTGACCTCGACATCCTTCTGCTTGAAGGGGATCGTTTCGCCCGCCGCCACCAAGATCGACATCTTCACGATATCGATCCCCGTGACCATCTCGGTCACGGGGTGCTCGACCTGCACCCGCGTGTTCACCTCGAGCATGTAGAAATTCTGCTTCTCGTCCATCAAGAACTCGACCGTCGCGGCCCCGCAGTAGTCGGCGCTCTTGATCAGCCTCGCGGCCGCCTCGCCCACCTGCGCCACCTTCTTGCGGTCCACGCCCGGCGCGGGCGATTCCTCGATGATCTTCTGGTGCCGCCGCTGCACAGAGCAGTCGCGCTCCCAAAGGTGCACCGCGTGCCCGTGGCGGTCGCCGAGCGTCTGGATCTCGATATGGCGGGCGTGCTCGAGAAACTTCTCGATGAAGATCGCCCCGTTGCCGAAGGCCGCCAGGGCCTCCTGCTGCGCCGCCTTGATGTTCGAGCGCAGCGTGGCCTCGTTGCGGCAGACGCGCATACCCCGCCCGCCGCCGCCGGCCGATGCCTTGATGATCACCGGATAGCCGATCTCTTCGGCAACGCGGACCGCCTCCTCCTCGTCCTCGATCGCCCCCTCGGACCCCGGGAAAACCGGCACCTTCGCCGCGCGGGCCGTCCGCTTGCACTCCACCTTGTCGCCCAGCTTGCCCATCGCCTCGGGGCTCGGACCGATGAAGGTGATCTTGCAGTCCCGACAGATCGCCGAAAAATCCGCCCGCTCCGCCAGGAAGCCATACCCCGGGTGGATCGCGTCCACGTCCGCGATCTCCGCGGCTGAGATCAGGCGGCTGATATTGAGATAGCTGTCCTTGCTCGGCGCGTCCCCGATGCAGATCGCCCGATCCGCCAGCCGCAGGTACGGGGCCTCCGCGTCGGCCTTCGAATAGACGC
The DNA here is from genome assembly GCA_016709445.1 of Phycisphaerales bacterium. Classification (GTDB taxonomy): domain Bacteria; phylum Planctomycetota; class Phycisphaerae; order Phycisphaerales; family UBA1924; genus PNC22. The sequence goes on along the minus strand of JADJMV010000019.1, from coordinate 38,600 downwards.
AGACCGCCTCGATCCCCATCTCGTGGCAGGCACGAAGGATCCGCAGGGCGATCTCACCTCGGTTGGCAATGAGGATGCGTTTGAACATGAGGGGTGGAGTCCCGAGCGGTCAGGCGCCGGTGCGATGGGCAGGTCAGGCAGGGCGGACGAGGAAGAGCTTCTGGCCGAACTCGACGGCATCGCCGTTACTGACCAAAACCCGCTCGACCACGCCGGTGCACTCCGCCTTGATCTCGTTGAAGACCTTCATGGCCTCGACCAGGCAAACGACCGAGTCGGGCGAAATCGACTTGCCGACGCTGACGAATGCCTCGGTGTCCGGGTTGGGCGCCGAATAGAAGGTCCCGACCATGGGAGACTCGATCGCGAACAGACCGGCCTCGTCCGCCGCCCCGCCGCCGACCTCGGCCTCCTCCTCGCCGCCCGCCGCGCCCCGGGCCGGGGCCGCCGCCGCGCTGATCGGAGCGACCACGAGCGGCTGTCCCTGCCCGCCCCGCTTGATCGTGACGGTCTCCTGCTGGTCGCGCAGGTCGAGTTCGGCCAGGTCGTTCTCGACCATCAGCCGCACCAGTTCCTTGAGTTTCCGGATGTCGATCATGCACCACCCCGCAACTGGGGATCAGGGGGAGAACGCGTTCGTTCCCGGCCGCACCCGCCCAGCGGACGAAACCGGCTCGGAGGATCCCCGGTAGGCTCCAGACGCCTCCGGGCAGATCAAGAGGGCATGATACTCGTCCGGCCGCATGGTGGCGAACCGGGACGGATCCACCCCGATCTCGCGCCCAACTCCCGTACCCGGCAGAATCACCGAGACGCTCCAGACGCCATGACGACTCCCCCCAACACCAGCCACGGCCGAGTTGGAGCGGGTGCCGCCATCGTCTGGGCTGTCATCGGGATCGGCGTCATCGCCCCCGCCGCCCTTGCCATCATCGGGGCCGTCCGGGGCATGGCCACGACGGGATTCCGAACCGGCATCGATCTCCCAAGCTGGCACCTCGTGCTCGTCAGCCTCGGCAGCGCCGCCGGCATCGCGGCCCTGGCGGTCTTGTTCGCCTGGCCCGTCGGGGGCGTGATCTCCCGCGCCCGCGCCGGGGCCTCCTTCGCCGCCGCGGGCCCGATGCTGCTCCCGATGTACCTCGCCTACGCCGGCTGGTCCGTCCTCCGCGCCCCAACCACGCCGCTGGGCAAGTGGATCGGCGCCGCCCCCGAACACGGCTGGCCGATGCTGCCCGTCGTCGTCGGGCGGGGGCTCGCGATCTGGGGGCTCGCCCTGTGGGCCTGGCCCCTCGCCGCCATCACCATCGCCGTCGGCGTTCGATCCCTCGGCCCCGAGGTGCTCGAGTCCTTCAAGATGGACGCGCGGTCCAGGATCCGCCGCACCGCCGCCACCGTCCGGGCCGTGCGGCACAGCATCGGCGCCGCCTGGCTGCTCGTCTTCCTCCTCATGCTCGGCTCGGCCGTCCCGCTCCAGGTCGCGCTGATCCCCACGATCGCCGTCCACTCCTGGGAAGTGCTCGATCAGCACCCCACCGAGCCATGGCGCGCCTGGATCGCCGCGTGGCCCCTCATCCTCGCGGCCGTCGCCGCCGGGTGGGTCCTCGCCTCGCCGCTCGCCCGCGCAGGCGAGCGCTTGGCAGCCCTGGGGGGCGAGGATTCCAGAATCGTCAGGCCCCGCTGGACCGACTGGGCCGTCGCCTCGGGCCCCTGGATCCTCGCGCTCGCCGTGCCCTTCCTCGCCTTCGCCTGGTCGATGGGATCGTTCCGCGGCCTGACCAGATTCCTGCACGATGCGCACGATGCCATCCTCTCCAGCGGAGCCGTCGCCGCCTCGGTCGCCCTGCTCTCCGGCATCCTCTGCTTGGCAGCCGCGCACGCCACCTCCGGCCCGCGGGGGGCCCGCCACGCCCGAACCTGGCTGACGCTCTCGCTCGTCTGGGCGCTCGTGCCCGGCGTGCTCGTCGGTTCCGCGATCGCGCAATTCGTGCGCCTACCCGCCCTGCCGCGGGCGTTCGCCGACACCCCAGTCCCGGTGGTCATCGCCCACCTCGCGCGGTTTGCATTCCTGCCCCTGCTGGTCGGCACCTGGCTCTCCGCCGCCGAAGCGCGGGCAGTCGGGGACATGCGTCGGCTCGACGGCGCGGTGGGGCTGGCGGGTTGGGCAAAGTCCGCGGCCGTGGGCCACCTCGGCCCGGCACTCGCCGTCGCCCTGGCCGCCGGGTGCCTGAGCCTCCACGAGATCGAGGCCTCGATCCAGGTCCAGCCTCCGGGAATCGAGCACCTGGCCCAGCGGGTGCTCCAATGGCTCCACTACGAGCGGATGACCGAACTCTCCGCAGCGTCGGTGCTGCTGCTTGGTATAGGTATGGCGGCCTCAGCCGCGGGGATGGTGGCGGCGCGCGCGGGGCGTGGCCGAACCAAACGGGGATCGCACCGGTAAGCTGGGAACCAGATGCCCGACCAAACCGCTCGAGCCCCCCGCCGGCGTGCCGTGCTGCCCCTCGTGGCGTGCGCCGTGGTGTGGCCGCTCGGACTGGTCGGGTGCGGCGGCGAGGCCAAGTCCGAGGCCGAGATCCCGACCGAGCGGGTGCTTGGCGAACCCGGAACATTCCCCGGGCAGTTCGCCTACCCGCGTGCCATCGACTCCGATGGCGAATACCTGTGGGTGGTGGACAAGGCAGCCCGGGTGCAGCAGATCGATCCCGCCACGGGCCGAGCGGGCGCGTGGTGGCGGATGCCCGAGTTCGACCTCGGTAAGCCGACGGGGATCACCGTGGCGGAGGCCCCGGGACCCGACGGCGCCCTCATCCCGGCCCTGTATGTCGCCGACACGCACTACCACCGCGTGATGGTCTACGCGATCCCGACCGCGCTGCCCGAGCGTCCGGCAGAGATCGAGCCGGAGTTGCTCTCGCAGTTCGGCGCCTTCGGTCAGGAGCCCGGGCAGTTCATCTACCCCACCGACGTCGCGGTGCTGATGAGCGACGACGGATCAAAGATCGAGCGGATCTACGTGAGCGAATACGGCGGCAACGACCGCATCAGCGTGTTCGATGCCGAAGAGAGGTTCCTCTTCGCGATCGGCGGGCCCGGCGAGGGCCTGGACCCCAAGGCCATCGAGTTTGCCCGCCCACAGTCGATGGCGATCGACACGGCGCGGCGCGAGCTGATCGTGACCGACGCCTGCAACCACCGGCTCGGACGATTCACCCTCGACGGCGAGCTGCTCGGCTGGATCGGCTCGCCGACCCCGGCGCCGGATGCGCCGGTGAAGTTCGAGTTTCCCTACGGCCTGCTCTTGCTGGACGATTCGACGGTGCTGGTGACCGAATTCGGGGGCTCTCGGGTCCAGCAGGTCGACCCGGTCACGGGCGCGAGCCTCCGAACCTTTGGTCACGCCGGACGCGGTGAGGGCGAGGTTGCGACGCCGTGGGCGTCGGCGGTGATCGGGCGCGAGACCTACCTGCTCGACTCGGGGAACAACCGCATCCTCGTCGCCAAGCTCCCGGGTGTCGAAGGGGGGCGTGGCTAGGCATGCCGACGCTCGGCCCGCTCAACCCGGCCTCGCTCGGCCTCGCCTCCCTGAATCTGGGGCCGATCGAGTTTCTCCAGCCGATCTGGCTCATCCTGATCCCGGTGCTCGTGGCCCTCTCGCTCTGGATCGCACGCCGCAGCCTGGCCGGCCTGGGGCGCAGCACACGCGCGGTCGCCCTCGCCATCCGCGTGCTCGTGATCATCCTCCTCGCGGGGGCGATCGCCGAGCCCCAGCTCCGCAAGGAGAGCAAGGATGTCGCGGTCAGCGCCGTGATCGACGCCAGCCGCAGCGTGCCCACCCAACTGCAGCAGGCGACCGAGCAGTACCTCAGCGAGGCGGCCACGGAGAGCAAGAAGCCCGATGACCGTCTCGGCACCATCACCGTCGCCAAGGACGCCATCGTCCAGAGTCTTCCCTCCAAGGCGGTCACCGGCGTGGACCGGCAGTATGTGGGCGGGCTCGACGGCACCAACCTGGCGGCCGGCATCCAGCTCGCGCTCGCCACCACCCCCAAAGACGCCGCCGCGAGAGTCGCGCTCTTCAGCGACGGACTCGAGACGGCCGGCAGCCTGCTCCAAGCGGCCGAGGCGGCCCGGGCCGCCGGCGTGCCCATCGACGTGTTCCCCCTCCGATACCGCTACGACAACGAGGTCATCATCGACCGCGTCGTCACCCCCGGAACGGCGCGCGAGGGTGAGACGATGAACATCCGCGTGGTGATCACCGCCACGCGCCCCGCGAGCGGCCGGCTGAGCATCCAGGAGAACGGCGCCCCGATCGACCTCGACCCCACCACCGACTCGATGGGTGTCGCCGTCTCGCTCAACCAGGGCACCAACGTCCTGAGCGTCCCCGTGCCGGTCAGCGGGCGCGGGGCCCACGAATTCAAGGCCACCTTCGAGGCCGACCGCGCCGCCAGCGGCATGCTGATCGACGCGATCGTCGAGAACAACACCGGCTCGAGCGTGACCTTCGTCTCCGGAGAGGGCCGCGCACTGGTCCTCCGCTCCATGGATGGTGGGCCCGACGAATCCGCCGAGCTCGTCAGGGCGCTGCTCGAGTCCGGTATCCGCTGCGAGGTCGTCGACCCCGGACGATTCGACATCAACCTGACCAACCTCAACACCTACGACGTCGTGATCATGGTCAATCAGGACGCCTACCCCTACAGCTTCCAGGCCCAGGAGGTGCTCCGCCAGTACGTCCACGACACCGGCGGCGGGCTCGTCATGATCGGCGGCGACAAGGCCTTCGGCGCCGGCGGCTGGATCGGCTCCCCACTCGAAGATGCCCTGCCCATCCGGCTCGATCCACCCCAGAAGCGGCAGATGCCCCGGGGCGCCCTCGCCCTCGTCATCCACTCCGTCGAGGTCCCGCAGGGCACCTACTGGGGCAAGAAGATCTGCGAGGCGGCCGTCAACAGCCTCTCACGCCTCGACTACGTTGGCATCGTCGAATACGGCTGGCAGTCCGGTGTCGATTGGACGCTCCCGATGCAACTCAAGGGCGACGGGTCCGCCGCCCAGGCCGCGATCACCCGCCTCGTCTTCGGCGATATGCCCGACTTCGACCCTTCGCTCGATCTGGCGCTCCAGGGGCTGATGTCGGTGGACGCGGGGCAACGCCACGTCATCGTGATCTCCGACGGGGACCCCAACCTGGGCAAGCCCGTGCTTGATCGCTACCGGGCGGCCAACGTCACCATCTCCGCCGTCGGTGTGAATCCGCACTCGGCCGGTGATGTCCAGACGCTCCAACGCATGGCCAGGTACACAAACGGGACGTACTACGAAGTCGCCAACAACGCGCTCGCCACGCTCCCCCAGATCTTCATCAAAGAAGCCCAGACGGTCAAGCGCACGCTCATCTGGGAGGGCGACGCGTTCCAGCCGACGATGGTCGCGGGCGTCGACACGCTCCGCGGCATCGGCGCGGTCCCGCCGATCTCGGGCTATGTCGTGGCCGCCGACCGCGAGGGTCTCAGCCAGGTCACCCTGCGCGGCAAAGAGGACGACCCGGTCGGGGCGCAATGGCAGTACGGCCTGGGGCGTTCGGTCACCTTCACGAGCGACGCGACGACGCGCTGGGCCAAGTCGTGGCCGGCGTGGGGCCAGTACAAGCAGTTCTGGGAGCAGATGGTGCGGTGGGCGATGCGCCCCAGCGGCTCGCCCAACGTCCGCGTCACCACCGAGCCGCGCGGCGATCAGACCCTGGTGGTCGTCGAGGCCGTGGACGAGGAGGGACACCGACTCCCGACCGCGACATTCCAGGGGCGCATGGCAACCCCCGACGGCCAGGGCGCGCCCATCACGCTCCGCCAGGTGGGGCCCGGCCGATTCGAAGCGCTCATCGACACCCCCGAGTCGGGCACCTACGTGATGGGCATGCGCTACGCCGCCCCCCCCGCAGCCGAGGGCGGGCCCGCCGTCGAGGGGAGCGTCCAGGCCGCCGTCATCAAGCCCTTCGCCGACGAGTTCCGGGCGCTCCAGGACAACGCCGCGCTCCTCCAGCAGGTCGCCGAACGCACCGGAGGGCGCGTGCTCGGCAACGACGCCCGCGCCGCCGATCTCTGGAACCGCGACGGCCTCAAGATGCCCGTCTCGACCCGGGCCATCTGGCTCGCCGTCGCGATCGCCGGGATCGGGCTCTTCCTCGCCGATGTCGCGGTACGGCGCGTCCGGCTCGATGTCGTCAAGGCCTACCACGCAGCGCGCCGGGGCATGCACCGCGGCCGCGACAAGACCGGGATGCAGCTCGAAGGGCTCCAGGCCGCGCGGGCCAAGGCCCAGGAGCGGCTCCGGACCGGGCCCGGCGCCGAGGCGCAGGACCGCGACGTCTCCCGAAGCGGCGGGCACGCCCAGCCCCTCGCCCCGACGGTCGCGAAGCGGAAATTCGAGGCCACCGACGAGCAGGCAAGGGCCGCACCCAGCTCCAAGGTCGCGCTCGGCGGCGAGGCGGAGACACCCGAGCAGCAGAAGCGCCGAGCAACCGAACAGAAGAAGACAGGCGAGGAAGAAGAAGGCATGTCGCGCCTCCTCAAGGCCAAACGCCGGGCGCAAGACGAAATGAAGGACGACTAACAGAGCCGCGTGCGTCAGCACGCGGAACGAACCGCGAGATTCACCCCGAAATCACCCCCCAGAGCCGCGTGCGCCAGCACGCGGAACGAACCGAAAGAATCGCCAGCACGCGAAACGAACCGACAAAGCCGCTCAACGCCCGTCCCGACGGCGCATCCACCACACGCAGGAGTTCGAGATGGCGATCAACCCAGCCCACGAGCAGACCCCGGCCGAGGTGAAGGCCAAGTGCGAGGCCTTCCGGGAGACCTACCGCCAGCTCAAGGCCGAGATCGGCAAGGCGGTGGTGGGGCACGGCCACGTGGTGGACGGCGTGCTCACCGCGCTCTTCGCCGGCGGCAATGTCCTGCTCGAAGGAGTGCCCGGTCTGGGCAAGACCCTGCTGGTGCGCACCCTCGCGCAGACGCTGCACCTGCCCTTCAGCCGCATCCAGTTCACGCCCGACCTCATGCCCGCCGACGTGATCGGCACCAACATCGTGACCGAAAGCCCCGACACCGGGCGCCGGCAGTTCGAGTTCCAGCGGGGCCCCATCTTCGCGCAGGTGGTCCTCGCCGACGAGATCAACCGCGCCACGCCCAAGACCCAGTCCGCCCTGCTCGAGGCCATGCAGGAGCGCAGCGTCACCGTCTCGGGCCATACCTACAAGCTCGCCCTCCCCTTCCTCGTGCTCGCGACGCAGAACCCCATCGAGCAGGAGGGCACCTACCCGCTTCCCCGAGGCCCAGCTCGACCGGTTCCTCTTCAAGCTCGTCGTCGGCTATTCCCAGCTCGAGGACCTCATGACCATCCTCGACCGCACCACCGGGCAGGACACGCCCGAGCCGGGACGCATCCTCGACGGCCCGAAAATCCTCGAGGCCCAGCAGCTCGTCCGGGGCGTCATCGTCGCCCCGCACGTCAAGGAGTACGCCTCGCGCCTGGTGCTCGCGACGCACCCCGAAGGCAAGTACGCCGCCGGCGGCGAGGGCGGACCGACCAACCGCTACATCCGGTGCGGCGCCAGCCCCCGCGCCGCCCAGGCCCTGCTCCTCGGCGCCAAGGTCCGCGCCGTCACCGACGGGCGCTACCACGCCAGCCACGCCGACATCAAGGCGCTCGCCCACCAGTGCCTCCGCCACCGCCTCATCCTCAACTTCGAGGCCGAGGCCGACCGCGTCGACCCCGACGACATCGTCACCCAGATCCTCGACCTCGTCCCCACCGAGCCGGTGGGGGTCCAGATGCCCGCCGCGGCCAAGGCCTGAAGACAGTTTCACCGCAGAGGACGCAGAGTGACGCAGAGGCAAGACAAGTGGATGACTTCAAGTGGATGAGTTCAAGAGCGGTGGAGCCACCATGCTTCATCCTCTGCGAGACTCTGCGCCCTCTGCGGTGAGTGCATCATGCTGAGAACAGAGAATCCCAAACGCCCCGCCTCCCTCGACGAGCTGCTCGACAGCCGCCTCATCGCGCGTGTCCCAGCTCGACATCACCAGCAAGAAAATCTTCGCCGGCAAGCTCAAGGGGAGCGCCGCAGCAAGAAGCGGGGCGAATCCGTCGAGTTCGCCGACCACAGGCCCTATGTCTCCGGCGACGACCTCCGCCACATCGACTGGAACATCTTCGGCCGCCTCGACCGCCTCTTCCTCAAACTCTTCCTCGAAGAGGAGGACCTCTGCCTCCACGTCGTCCTCGACTGCTCCGCCAGCCACGACTGCGGCCAGCCCAACAAGTTCCTCTTCATGCAGCAGGTCGCCATGAGCCTCGGCTATATCGGCCTGGTCAATCTCAACCGCGTCGCGATGACCGCGATCGGCACGCCGCCCCTCACCGTCACCGGCGCCGACGCCCAGGGGCCCGCGCCCACCGGCGTCTTGAGCGCCGTCCGTGATCTCCGCGGCCGCCGGCGCACCACCGAACTCGCCTCCTGGATCTGCTCCCTCCGCCCCGACGGCGGCTCGAGCTTCACCGAGGCCTGCAAGCGCATCGCACTCTCCCGGCGCGGCAAGGGCGTGATGGTGGTGCTCAGCGACTTCTTCATCAAGGAGGGCTACGAGGACGGCCTCCGCCTGCTCATGGGCCGCGGCTACGACGTCTTCTGCCTCCAGGTGCTCAGCCCACAGGAACTGGAACCCGACATCACCGGCGACCTCCGCCTGCGAGACGTCGAAGACGGCGACTTCGCCGAGGTCACCGTCTCCGCCGGCCTCCTCAAGCGCTACAAGGCCAACCTCGCCGCCTACTGCGACCAGCTCCGCGCCTTCTGCGGCCGGCGCGACATGACCCTCCTCACCGTCAAGTCCGACACGCCCATCGACGTGCTGCTGCTGGACTACCTGCGCCGGAGAGGGGTGCTGCGATGAAGCAGTGTTGTGGTGCAGGCTTCCGGCCTGCCCGATCGGAAGTCCGCGTGCAGGCCGGAAGCCTGCACCACAAGGGAGGGGCCGACGCATGACCTGGCTCACCCCCGCCATCGCCGGCATCGCCGCCGCCATCGCGGTCCCCGCGCTGGTCATCCTCTACTTTCTCAAGCTCCGCCGCCGCGATGTCGAGATCTCGACGACCCTCCTCTGGAAGAAGACGATCCAGGACATCCAGGCCAACGCCCCCTTCCAGCGCCTCCGCAAAAACATCCTCCTACTCCTCCAGCTCATCGTGCTCGCCGGCGTCCTCGTCGCCCTCGGCCAGCCCCAGATGCACGCCGAGGCCTCCGAGGGCCAGAAGCGCGTCATCCTGATCGACCGCTCCGCGAGCATGGAGGCAACCGACGGCGACCCGACCAAGCCCGGCTCGGTCGATCGGCTCGCGAAGGCCAAGCAGGCCGCCGAGCAGCTCGTGGATTCGCTCCGCGAGCCCAGCGTCATCGGCACCGGCCCCGTCGACGAGGCGATGGTCATCGCCTTCGACACCACCGCCGAGGTCCGCCAGCAGTTCACCAGCGACAAGGCCCAGCTCAAAGCCGCGATCGACGCCATCGAGCCCAGCGACGCCCCGTCCTCCCTCGTCGAGGCGATGCGCCTCGCCCGCGCCCACCTGCCCGACCGCATCCTCAACGACAAGACCACCGGCGACACGATCAAGCTCGAGGGCGTCAAATCGGGCGGCGCACAGATCCACCTCTATTCCGACGGCCGCCTCCCCGACGCCGAAGAGGCCATCACCGGCGCCGAAGACGCGGTGACCTTCGTCCAGGTCGGCCAGACCGACGCCGCCAACGCCGCCATCACCGCCATGCGCGCCGAGCGGGCCTTCGACTCGCCCGTGCAGGTCTCGCTCTATGTCGGCCTCCAAAACACCGACCACACCCCCCAGCAGGTCGAGCTCGAGCTGCTCATCAACGACATCGTCACGCGCGTCAAAACCGTCACCATCCCCGCCGCGACACCGCCCGTCGGCTCTAACGCCGAGAACGCCGGCGCCCCACCCCAGGGAGAAGAAGCGCAGCCCGACGAGTCCCAGCCCAGCCCGGGCAAGACCCTCGCCGACTTCCTGCCCTGGACCCCCGGCGTCGCCGGCGTCACCTTCGAATTCGATCAGACCGAGGGCGGCATCTTCGCCGCGCAGATCACCCCGACCTCGCCCGAGCGCGACCTCCTCCGCGTCGACAACCGCGCCTGGATGGTTGTGCCCCCCGCCCGCCAACTCGCCGTCGCCCTCGTCAGCCCGGGCAACCTCTTCCTCATCACCGCATTCGAGGGCCTCCCCCTCTCGAAGCTCGTGCAGTTCACGCCCGAGCAATACCAGGCGGCCGCCGCGAGCGGCGAGATGTCGCAGTTCGATGTCGTCGTCTTCGACGGCTGGCTCCCCACCATCGACGGCCACCCGGGCCTGCCCCCCGGGCGCTACCTCGTGCTCGGCGACCTGCCCTGGCCCCTCGGCATTGAGGCGGGCGCCGAGCCCAAGCCGGCCCAGATCCTCGATTGGCGCCGCGACCACCCCCTCATGCGCCTGCTCCTGCTCGACAACCTCGTCATCGCCAAGCTCCCCAAGGTCGTCGTGCCCGAGGGCTCCGGCGCCACCGTCCTCGCCGAAACCGATCAGGGCCCCGCCATCCTCGAGTGGTCCGATGCGCAGACCCGCGCCATCATCGTGCCCTTCAACGTGCTCGAGAGCACCTGGCCATTCGATGTCTCCTTCGTCGTCTTCATGGGGGGCGCCGTCAACGACCTGGGCCAGGAGGGCGGCATCTTCGGCGAGTCGGCCGGGGGCCTCAAGCCCGGGAGTGTGCTCACCGACCGCCTCCCCATCGGCGCCGCCGACGCCCGCCTCCAGCTCCCCGGCTCCTCCGACCGAGTCTCGCTCCAGCCCTCCTCCGACGGACGCATCGCCTACGGACCCATCCGCAAGGCCGGCCTCTACGCCGCCACATGGACCGGACAGGCCGCCGCGGGCGATTCCAAGGAGGGCGGGCGCGTCAGCCGCACCTACGCCGCCAACCTGCTCGACCCCGCCGAGTCCGACGTCGCGGCCGCGCCAATGCTCCGACTCTCCGGCCAGGCCATCACGCCGGAGAAGGCCGACGAAGCCAAGGCCATGTTCCGCCTGTGGCCCTGGTGCATCCTCGCGGCCCTGCTCGTCCTGATGCTCGAGTGGTACATCTACAACCGCAAGGTGCACATCTGAACGCGACGCCTCGCCGCCGAATCCCGCCGCGGGCCCACCCCCGGGGCCGCGTTTGGGGGCTGGCGGCGGCCCGCAGACCGCCCCGGCTGGACTCCCCGCGCGGGGGGGCAGATACTACCGTCCCGGTCGGGCCATCCCGGCCGCGTGCCACCTTAGCTCAGTTGGTAGAGCGGAGCTTTCGTAAAGCTCAGGTCCGGAGTTCGAGTCTCCGAGGTGGCTCTTTCCCGCGCTCCAAGCCGCCCTGGCGATCCCCCTCCGTCCCGCGGAGGGGGCGGTTCGCCACGCCAATGCCAGCCGGGGCAGGGGCATCCGATGCGCGCCAGCAAACGCAATCCAACGCCCCCCGACGCCCGACCCAAGTCTTCGTAGTGCAGGCCGGTGCCCGACCGCGGAGCCCTCGGATGAAGCCACATCGCGAGCGTGGCCTCGCGCTCGGGTTTGGCAAAGTTGGCCACCGATGAACCACCGCCGTCCAGCGCCCGGCCTATGAACCAGCACCACCACGGGAGGCCGACCATGACCACGCCCATCGAGCGTCGCGAAGCACTCAAGGCCGCCCTCGCCGGCATCGCCGCGCTGAGCATCGCACCCCGCGCCCGCGCCGACCAACGCCCGGGCGCCGCCGCCGCGGCACGCCCCAAGCCCTTCCGGGTCGCCCACCTCACCGATATCCACATCCAGCCCGAACTCCGCGCCGCCGACGGCCTCGCCGCCGCCCTCGCCCACATCCAGTCGCTCGACGAGCCGCCCCAACTCCTCCTCACCGGCGGCGACCACGTCATGGACTCCTTCGGCCAGGACGAGGCCCGCACGAAACTGCAGTGGGAGCTGCACGCCAAGGTGTTCCAGAATGGCAGCTCGCTGCCCGTCGGCCACTGCATCGGCAACCACGACGTGTGGGGCTGGAACAAAGGCAAGAGCAAGACCACCGGCGCCGAGGCCAAGTGGGGCAAGGCGTGGGCCCTCGACCAGCTCGGCATGGGCCGCAGCTACCACAGCTTCGACGCTGGCGGCTGGCACTTCGTCTGCCTCGATTCCATCGCCATCGACCCCAAAGACCCCAACGGCTACCTCGGCGCGCTGGGAGAAGAGCAGCTCGACTGGCTCGCCTCCGATCTCCGCGCCACACCCGCGGCCACGCCGGTCCTCGTCCTCTCCCACATCCCCATCCTCACCGTGACCGGCATGCTCGGCGCGCCCGAGAAGGACACCAACACCTACCGCTGCTCCGGCGGCATCATGCACACCGACTCCGCGCCCATCCGAAAGCTCTTCGCCGACCATCCAAACGTCAAGCTCGCCCTCAGCGGCCACACCCACCGCCTCGACCGTGTGGAGTTCGGCGGCGTCACCTACCTCTGCAACGGCGCGGTCTGCGGCAACTGGTGGAAGGGGGCCCACTACGAGTGCCGCGAGGGATACGCCGTGCTCGACCTCTTCCCCGATGGCTCATTCGAAAGCCGCTACATCCCCTACGGCTGGAATGCTGCGCCGAGGTAGGTGCCGCGCCGAGGCCCCTGCCTCCCTCTCGCCCTGGGAGGTCGATGCTCCGCCAGCCGAAGTTCGCCTCGCCAGCCGTCACCCAACTCCTCCCGGCGCCCGACCTGCCGCGCAGCGCAGGTCAGGATGGGCCGCCCAAGATCGCCGGTATTCCCTTGAGCGAACGGACGCCCCGGAGCGCACAACCCATTCTGTGCGCGAATCTGCACCCAACATCCACCCCTGTGCGCTCAATGCGCGACCTCTCGCCCTCCGGCCTTGAGCTTCCCCCGCCCGCGCGTCACGATAGAGGCGGAGGACAAGCCCATGACCACCTGCAGCGCGACCGACAGCTTCATCACCAACAACCACGCCCACCACGCGCCCCTCCCCGATCCCGCACCGAACCCACCCCCTCACCCTCTCACCCCATCACCCACGCATCCCCCGCCCCCCTCCCTCGACACACTCCTTACCGACTACCACTCCGCCGCCCTCCCCCTCCCCGGCCTCGCGGCCCGCCACTCCCTCACCCTCACCCAACTCCTCCAGATCGTGAACTCCCCCGAGTTCCTCGCCCACCTCGATCTCATCGAGGCCGCAAACGAACGCCGCGCCCGCGCCATCGCCAATGCGGGCCTCACCGACGCGGCCTTCGTCCTCCGCGAACTCGCCGTCCGCTTCATCACCGGAGACGCACACCCCGAGCCCGCCCGCAAAGCCGCCAACGCCCTCACCCGTCTCGCCAAGCCCCCAGCCAAGCCCCCAAGTGCGGCCCCGGCGCCAGTCCGGGCTCCGGCATCCTCCAATCCCGACGCCGCCAACCCCACCAACGAGCCCCGAGCGCGTGCGAGCGAGGCCCAACCACCCCCCGCACCCGCAACGCCCGATGCACCGGCCACTTCGCCACCACCGCCAGAGCCCCCCGCCACCGACCCAGGCACAACCCCCCGCCCCCCGCACTCCAGCCCTACCCGCGGCCGACGCGCCCGGCCCGCGTCCTACCCCATTCCCCGCTCGCGCCCACCCCGAGCCCCAATGCCCCTCGCACCGCGCCGACTCCCAACCCCCCGCGCCCCCGCCGCCACGCCGCCCGGCCCATGACCCACGCTATCCCCTGTGCCTGGACAGACTTGCGCGGTTTCGGCCCCTTTCCGAGTTCGCCCGACCCCAAGCCCTTGGCCCACACCCACGATCCACTATGCTCGGGGTCCGGCCCGCTGGGAGGCCGGATGGGAGCCTGTCATGATCATCCGTACGACGGTGGGCCTGCTCGCGGCGGGCGTGGTGTGTCTGGTCCTCGGCGCGGGTGCGCCGGGACGTGTCCTCGACAGCGCGCGAGCATCGGAACCCGCGCCCGCGCCGCGAGGACCCCAGGACGGAGTCAAGGGTGATGCCACACCCCCCGACAAGCAGTCCGGTGACAAGAAGGACGCCGACGAGAAGCTGACCCTCGAGCGCCTCTTCCCCGACAAGAGCTACTTCGGTCCCTCCGCCCGCTCCACCGCCTTCAGCGCCGATGGCCGCTTCGGCGCCTTCCTTTACCACGCCTGGACCGAGCGCCGCCACGGCTTCGACCTCTACATTTACGACACCAAGACCGGCCAGGTCCGGCGCATGACCAGCGTTGGCAGGCTCGCCGAGTTCCAGGCCGACACGCGCGAGGTGCGCGACGACCGCGAGAAGAAGGCCAAGAAAGCCGGGATCACGCTGGAGAGGCTCGCGCGCGAGCAGGCGGACCGGCTGGGGTGGAACGACGATGCGCCCTCGGGGGCGGGGTCGGGTGAGGGGGGCACCGACGGCGGCGCCGAGCAGGGTGCCGCCATCCCCCCCGGCCCCTGCGAACTCACGCTCGACCGCGCCGACGACGGCGTGATCACAGGTGAGGTGCGCGTGTGGCTGGTGCGCCTGCCCCTCTCGAAAGGCTCCTTCGACGCCGGCACCCGGGCGCTCAAGGCCGAGGTCGCCGACGAGAAGCTCGGCGTCAAGGGCTCGCTCTCGCTCACCCGTGATGCCGATGGGCTGATCGGCGAACTCGTGCTCGAAGAGCCGGCGCTCAAGCTCGGCCTCAAGCTCGCGCCCAAGCCCGAGACCGAGCCCGGGACCAAGCCCGATGCCAAAGAGAACGCCAAGGGCGAGAAGAAGCCCGAGGTCGGGCCGCGGGGCGTGCTGGGGGCGACCGGCGAGCGACTGACCCTGGGCGACGTGGTCCTCGACGACGATGCGGAGATCAACGACGAGAAGGACGGCAAGCGCCCCGACAAGCGCGCCCCCCGCTACGGCGGCGTGCAAGGCTTCGAGTGGTCCCCCGTCGCGAGCGAGATGCTCCTGATCACCGGCGGCGATGTCTACCGGCTCGTGATCGACGAGGCCGCCTGGGAGGCCCCGATCGAGCGGCCCAAGGTCGAGGCGAGCGAGGAGCCGGCGCCCGAGGGCAAGGCCGAGGACGCCAAGCCCGAGGACGGCAAGGCCGATGATGCCAACGCCGGCGAGTCCAACGACGAGAGCACCCAGGCGACCGACGCCGATGTCGGCGGCCCTCCCGATGATGCCAAGCCCGAAGACGCCGGGGACGCCAAGCAGGGCAAGAAGAAGCCCGAGATCAAGCCCGTCGAGCCCTACCGGGGCGAGCTGACCCGCCTGACGCGCACGCGCGAGAGCGAGTCAGACGTGCAGTACCTGCCCGACAGCTCCGGCTACACCTACCTCCGCGACGGGGCCCTGCTCCGCGTCACCTTCGGCGACCACCGCATCGTCCAGCTCGATCCCGAACTCAAGGACGGCGAGAAGATGGTCGGCTACAAGCTCAGCCCCGACCAGAAGCGTCTGGTCTTCCTCGCCAACCGCGGCGACGACTTCTGGGGGGCCGGGCATCAGGTCACGATCGTCAACTACCGCGACCGCTTCGCCCGCGCCGAGCAGGTCACACGCCACGTGTCCGACGACCCATGGCCCGAGGCCTATTCCTCGGTCTATCTCTACGACCTCACCGGGCACGAGAAGGAAGAGGGCACCCTCGAGCGCGTCTTCACCAAGCGCATCAGCGGACCGCGGGACATCCTGCGCGTCCCCGAGTGGGCCCCCGACTCCAGCCGCGTCGCCTTCGCGGCCTTCGAGCAGAAGACCGACCTCATCAAGATCCTCGAGGCCGGCTTCGTCGACGAGAAGAAGGCGGACAAGAAAGACGCGAAGAAGGACGACAAGGCAGCCGAACCCGGCGAGGCCAAGGCCGGAGACGCCGACAAGACCCAAGGCGGCGATGACGACCAGTCCGGGGACCAAACCGGAGACAAATCCGGCGAGAAGGGTGACAAGCAAGAGGGCGACAAGGCCGCCGACAAGAAGGCCGAGGAGGAGAAGCCCGAGTTCAAGATCGAGAACGCCAAGGTCGTCTACGAATTCCTCCACTTCGGCGGCCCCAACACCCCGGGCATGGTCCAGCCCCAATACCTCCCCGACAGCCGCCGCATGGTCTTCCTCACCGAGCTCTCCGGCTTCCGCCAGCTCCACCTCCTCGACCCCCGCTACCAGCAGCTCACCCAGCTCACCCAGGGCCAGTTCGAGGTCTATCCCTTCGACCTCTCCGAAGACCACACCAAGCTCTTCGCGACCGCAACCGCCGGAGACCCCGACCAGGAGCAGGTCTTCTCGATCGACACCGAGACCGGAGCCATGACCAAGCTCTCGACCGACGAGGGCGTCTACAGCTCCGTCGCCGTCAGCAACGACGGCACGCACCTGCTCGCCAACCGCGTCGACTTCGGCGCGCTGAACGAACTGCAAGCGATCACCACCGGCCAGGCCCCCGTGACCACCGTGCTCACCGACTCCCACCCCGAAGAGGCCCACAAGCTCACGGCCGTGAGCCCCGAGTACTTCACCTACGAGAACCGCCACGGCCAGACTATCCACGGCCACATGTTCAAGCCCAAGGACTGGACGCCGGAGGACAAGCGCCCGCTCCTCATCTACGTCTACGGCGGCCCGCTCGGCGAGCAGAAGATGGCCACCCGCGGCTCGTTCAACACCTCGAGCTACGGCTTCGCCCGCTACATGACCGAGGTCCACGGGTGGGTCACCGCGACCATCGACCCGCGCGGCGCCTCCGGCTACGGCGCGGTCTTCGAGAAGGCCAACTTCGAGCAGGTCGGCAAGCCCCAGACCGAGGACCTGGTCGACGGCGCCAACTGGCTCGTCGAGCACGCCGGCGTCGACAAGGCCAAGATGGGCCTCCACGGCTGGTCCTTCGGCGGCTTCCAGACCCAGATGGTGATGTACAGCGAGCCCGATGCCTTCGCCGTGGGCATCGCCGGCGCCGGGCCCACCGAGTGGCAGAACTACAACTCGTGGTACTCCACCGGCACCATCGGCCCCGGCGAGGTCGGCAAGCCCGTCCTCGAGAAGTACTCGCTCCTGCCCCTGGCCAAGAACCTCAAGGGCCACCTCCTCCTCATCCACGGCATGGAGGACGACAACGTCCTCTACCAGGACACCGTCCGCGTCTACCGCGAGCTGCTCAAGGCCGACAAGGAGGTCAACGTCGAACTCTTCCTCGACCCCACCGGCCACCACGGCCTCGGCGGCGACGTCAAGACCCTCGGCCGCTTCCGCAAATACGAGGACTTCCTCATCCGCTACCTCGGCGAAGGAAAGCCCGCCGAGAAAGCCCCCGAGCCCGAAACCCCGAAGGCCGACGAAGCCCCCGCTCCCCCCGAGCCCGAGAAGGCGGCCGACAACGAAGCACAAGGCAATGGCGGCTCAACCGAGGGCGGCGTCTGAACCAATCGGGGCATTGCGAGCTATGCAACACTGGCCGACAGGCCGGGACCGAGCCCGGAGATCGGACCGATGAACTGGAACGACTGGGCATGGTGGACGAGCGGAGGACTGACGGGCGCCTTGGGCCTGGCGCTGCTGGTCTGGGCCCTCTTGTGGGACCGCTCCCGCGGCCGCCGGCGCTGCCCGAGGTGCTGGTACGACATGAATGGCGTTTTCGGGCTCCTCTGTCCCGAGTGCGGAAGGGCGGCCAGGCGCGGGGGCGACCAGGGGCGGCGGCCCGCCGGAATGGCGATGCCTCATCGTGCAGAAGCACATGATCCACGCCCGAAGCGGATGGAACCCGTCCCCGTCGAGGTGTTCGTCTCACGATCACTCTGCCGCGGCACCGTGGATCAGCTTTGGTGCAGTCGTGCGGTATAGACCAGATCCCGGTTTCCAGCTTCATCGGCCCAGTCTGGACGCCCCCCCCCCCCCGGGCCCCGCCCCCCGCATCCCCCCCTCTTCGATTGTTAGGCGGTCCGATGGCTACAAGGTTCTGGACGAGCCGCTCGTTTGTGGAGCAAAGGCTGGAGTCCCGGAGCAAGCTGGCCCCCCGGGCCCCGCCCGGCGGGGGGCCCCCCCGCCCCCCCCCCCCCCCCCCCCCGCCAGACGGCGCCAGGAGCCCGGCCGAGAGGTGGCACAGTCGCGCGGGTGCAGGCAGCTACAGCGGCAACGAGGCGAGGCCGGTCATCCCCACCGGCTCCCTCGCAAAGAACGGCTCACCAGCCGCCGTGCCGATCCGCGACCCGAAGAACCGCGTCGCGCTCATCACCCAGTCCACCACCGGGCGGTTCTTCTCGTTGACCCCGAACTGCGAGTGGTACGCCCGGATCGCGGCCTCCTTCTTCGCCTCGCACCCGCTGACATCGAAGACGAACGTCGGCTGCGGCGTGATCCGCAGGTGGGTGCAGTAGTAATGGAAGAGCCAGCGCGGGTGGCAGGGGGCGCCGGGGGTGAGCCCCTCGGGCGTCGGCATCTCGAGGCCGGTGAGCTTGGCGTCGAACCGCGCGTCCTCGACGATCCGCGTCACGGCCCGGTGGTCCGGGTGGGCGTCCTCGAAATAGGGAACGAACAGGATCTCCGCCCGGTGCGCCCGGATCACGCCCGCGACCATGTGCCGCGCCTCGATCGTGTGCTCGACGTATCGGTTCCGCAGGCCGAGCTGCACGCGCCGGACCGGCCGGGCGCCGGGGAACTCGGTCGGGTCGGGCGAGAGGGCCGCGAGCGCCGCCTGCGCTTCCTTCGCCCGCGTCGCCGGGTTGCCGTAGGGCGTCGGTTCGCCGTCGGTCATGTCGAGCAGGAGCACATCGTGCCCCTGCTCGGCCAGGCACGCGATCGTGCCCCCCATGCCGAGTTCCTGATCATCCGGGTGCGGTCCGACGACGAGGATGTTGGCCATGGGGCGATCGTAGGAACGGCCCCATCCCCGCGCTCACCACGCGCCGCCCGGCGCTTATGTCCCCGTGTCGTTCTGTCCCACCACGACCAGCCCGAGCATCCGGCTCTCGCCGTCCACGAGCGTCTCGAGCTGCGCGTGCGTGACCTTGTCGGGCTGCTTCGTCGCGAAGAACCCGCCGGCGCGGAACTTCTCGCCGAACTCGTCGCGGAAGTCATAGAGATCCATCCTCACCGTCTGCCCAGGCCGGAAGCCCTCGATGGGCAGGCTGTACCGCGAGTTGATCCACACCGTCGAGGGTCCGAACGTGCGGGCGGTGGTATTGGTCATGGTGAGCACGGTCTCGGGGTTCCGGATCACCTGGATATCGAGCACCTCCGTCTGGACCAGCTCGCGCGGGTAGGGTCGGTCGTACGCCCCGACCGGGTCGCTCGCCAGGCCCGTCGGGATCGCGCTGCACCCGGGCAGCGCGGTCAGGGCGCACAGGAGCAGACGCGCCCCGATCCAGAGGGTTGCCGCCCGGGAGCGTCTCGCCTGTCGTGCCATCGTGTCGGTCTCCGCGTCTTCGGGCCGTCTCCGGGTCTCCGCGTTCATTCCTATCGTCCTCCGCATGGGCTGCACGAGCAACAACGCCACCCCCGCCTCGCCGGCGATCGCCCCGGGGGCCGCCGAGATCGACCCGCGCCGGGTCGCCGAGCGCCTGGTGCGCGAGCACGGGGCCGGCGGCATGCACCCGTGCGTCCGGGCTCTGGTGCCCGGATTCGACGCCCCATTCTTCCAGGCCGGGCTGGCAGGATACTCCGACGCCGCGATGCGGATCATCGCCCGGAGGCACGGGTGCCCGTATTGCGTGACCGAGGCGCTTTTGGACCGGACCTTGCTGGCCGGCGGCCGCGGGTTCGCCAAGGCCGACCTGGGCGAACTGCACGACAACGTGCCGGGGGGCGAGGAAGACCGGCCGCTCGCGGGCCAGATCATGGGGTCGGACCCGACAGAAATGGCCGCGGGGGCCCTGAAGATGGTGGAGCAGGGGCGCCGACACGAGCGGGACTACCGCCGGCTGGCCTACGCCGGGGCGACGGCCCCCGGGGCCGATCCGCCGGCACACCTGCGTCTGCCGGGGGGCCAGCAGTTGGGGCGCATCGATCTGACGGCCGACCTCGGCCCGGATCCGGGCGCGGGGCCCGTACGGATGATGGGGAGCGTCGAGTCGGCACGGACCATGGGGCACGCCGGGCTGGGGGAAGGGCTCCCGGGGGACCGTCGCGGTTCTTCCGGGGCCCCCCCGGCCGGCGGCTACGAATCGGACTCCTTCGCCGCGATCGACGTGAACCTGGCCTGCCCGGTCAAGAAGATCTCGTCCAAGGCCCGCGGCGGGCACTGGCTGGCGGAGCCCGAGGGCGCGATCGAGATCCTCCGGGCGGTGCGCGAGGCCGTGCCGCCCGAGGTGCTCTGCACGCTGAAGATCCGGCGCAGCTTCGACGACACGCCGGAGATGGTGGACAACTTCTGGCGGATCTTCGACGCGGCGTACACGATGGGCTACGCGTGGGCGACGGTGCACGCACGGACGGTGGAGCAGAAGTACATCGGCCCGAGCCGGTGGGACGTGCTGCGCGGCGTCGTCGAGCGCGCGCGGCGCGCCGACCCCGACCGCCCTGTCTTCGGCTCGGGCGACATCTGGGACGCCGGCGACATCTTCCGGATGGTCGAGTACACGGGCGTGACCGGGGCGAGCGTGGCTCGGGGGTGCATCGGCAATCCGTGGATCTTTCGGCAGGCGCGCGATCTGCTCGAGGGGCGCGAGGTCCGGCGGCCGACGATCGAAGAGCAGCGGGCCGTGCTGGAGGAGCACTTCGCGCTGGCCCTCTCGGTCAACGCCGGGATGCGCCAGCCGGAGGTCTACACCGGGCGCGTGATGCGCAAGTTCGGGATCCGCTTCGCGGAGCATCATCCGCGGGCGGAAGAGGTTCGGCGCGAGTTCATCCGGGTGACGAGCCTGGAGGAGTGGCGGGAGGTGCTCGTCGCGTTTTACGGCTCGGAGAGTCGTGGTGGACTGACGAGCCGGAAGGAGACGCGCCATTCCCCGGGGGCACTCGCACGAGGCTCATCGTCCCGTCAGCAGGACCACGCCCCCGAGAATCGCCGCGATCCCGATCACCTTGCGCACACTGATCGTCTCGCCGAGGAATGCGAACGCGAGCACGCTGGCGACGGCGGGGGCGAGGGCGAATGCGATGGGTTTGATGCGGGAGATCTCGCCGAAATTGAGGGCGGCGTAGAAGCAGATCATGGCGGCCGCGCCGGCGAGGATGCCGGAGCCGCAGACGAGCTTGAGGAGCGTGGGCGTGTCGGCGCGGTACCAGTCGGCGGGCTCGGTCTTGGCCACCTTGACGGCGATGAACCAGGCGATCCAGAGGATGGGGATCGCCACGGTGGAACGCACGGCGATGGCGGTGATGGGGCCGACCTTGTGGGTGTGCAGCACGCTCTTGGTGAAGAGTTCGCCGACGCCCCAGCAGAGCCCGGCGGCGATCGCGAGGAGGGTGGCTTTCATGGCGGGAGAATACCCGCCGCTGGTTTGGGGCGGGGGCCGTCAGTCGGCGCCCAGGGCGGCGCCGAGGGCGGCGCGGAGCGGGGCGAGGTGCGCCTCGTACCGCTTCCAGCGGGCGATCGAGCTGTTGTAGACCGGTCGGCGGACCTGGTCGTTGCTGAGGGTCAGGGCGACGCGTTCACTCTCGTAGTAGCGCAGGCAGCGCTCGTCCCACGGGAGGCCGCAGAAGTCGAGGATCTCGCGGGTCCATCGCTCCTGGTCGGCGACGAGGGCCTCGTAGGGAAGCTCGAGGATCTCGAGGCCGAGCGTCGCCTGCCAGTGGCGCATGATGCGTTCGAGCGTGTTGTGGAAGCGCCCGAGGTGGTTCAGGTCGTAGGCGAAGGGGTTGCTGCCGGCGAAGTGCTGGAAGTAGCAGGAGATGCAGGTGTCCGTGGGGTCGCGGCGGCACCAGATGATGCGGGCGCCGGGGGCGACGCCCCGGACGAGCCCGAGGTGCAGGGCGTTGAGCGGCATCTTGTCGGTCACACGGATGGTCCCCGGCCCGCGCTCGGCGGCCAGGGCGCCGAGCCGATCCAGGTACCGCTTGTGCTCGAGCACCGCCCGCTCCCGGGACAACGATCCGGGTGACTCGAGCAGTGGGGGGTCGGCCTTGGCGCCGCCGGTGAGCCGGATGACCGCGGGAAAGCTCGGCGAGCTCGCCACCGGCGGCGACGCCGGGGTGGCTTGCGAGGATCTGCTCGGCCAGTGTCGTTCCCGAGCGGGGCATGCCGACGATCAGGATGGGCAGGTCGACGCGTTCGATCTCGGGGAGCGCCGCGACGGCTTCGGTCGTCCAGTGCGCGAGCATGGCGTCGGCGCGCTGGTCGAATTCGTCGGGGTTGAAGCGAGCGCTCTTGGCCGCGTTGGCGCGCTCGAGGGCGTGCCACGCCTGATCGAGGCGATCGACGCTGTCGTAGAGTTTGGCGAGTTGGAACCCGGCATCGGCGGCGAGGGGCGGCGGCAGGTTTGGTGTCGCCAGGGCTCGCTCGAGCGCCGAGATGCCTTCCCAGGACTTCTTCTCGACGCGGCACACGCGGGCGAAGGTCACGGCCAGCCCCGGGTGCGCGCCTGCGGCGCGTGCCTTGGGCGCGAGGAACTCGAAGGCCTCTCGGTAGCGTCCCTGCAGGTAGAGCAGGTCGGCCTTGAGGGCGATTGCGCCGGGCTGGTCGGGGGCGGCTTCGAGGAGTCGGCCCGCTGCTTGCGAGGCTCCGGCCAGATCGCCCGCCTGCTTGCACACGGAGGCGTACTGCATCAGCAGGCGTGGGTCGCGGGGCTGGGCGCGGAGCAGGGCGTTCATGGCGTTCCGGGCTTCGTCGAAGCGGCCGACGGCGGCGAAGAAGGGGCCGGCGAGGCCGAGGATCCGGGCGTCACTCGGGCTCGCTTCGAGCGCATCGCGGCAGAGGGCGAGGGCGTCGTCCTCGCGTCCCTGGTTGAGCAGGGACTGCAGTTCGGAGGCCAGGGCCCGGTCGTCGAGCGGTGCGTTCATGGGTTACAGGTCCGAGAGCTGGTCGTGCGGGATGTGCAGCGCATCGGCGAGCGGTTCGAGGTATTGGGCGTAGGGCTTCCATCGGCCGATCGAGCTGGTGAAGAGGGGCACGCGGACCTGCGCGTTGCTGAGTGTGAGCGCTGCGTTGGTGCTCTCGTGGAATCGGAGACAGCTTTCTTCCCAGGGGAGGCCGACGAAATCGAGTATTCGCCGGGTCCATCCCGGGAGGTCGCCGACGAGGCTTTCGTAGGGTACGTGGAGGATGTCGAGGCGGAGGACATCCTCGAGGTGGAGCACGAGGCGCTCGAGCGCGCGGTGGAAGCGGCCGAGGTGCTCGAGGTCGTAGGCATACGAGTTGGCGCCGCCGAAGTTCTGGAAGTAGCAGGAGATGCTGGTGTCGAGGGCGTTGCGTCGCACCCAGAGCACCTTGGATCTGGGCGCGATGGCCTGCACGAGCCCGAGGTGCAGGGCATTGATGGGCATCTTGTCGGTGACGCGGGTGATCTCGCCGGGGTCGGCTTCGGCCACGGCGGCAAGGGCGTCGGCGTATCGGCGGCTGGCCAGCTGGACCCATTCGGGCGTGAGCGCGTCCGGGCCCTCGAGGAGCGGCGGTTGGCCCGCATGCCCTCGGGAGAGGTTGATCACCAGCCGGGTGATCGTCGCGAGTTCGCCGCCCCCGGCGACGCGGGGATGGTTGGCGAGGATCTGCTCGACGAGCGTGGTTCCCGAGCGGGGCATGCCGACGATGAGGATCGGTTGGACGGCGCCGGCGTCGGCCTCTGGCAGTTCGCAGACGCTGGACGGATTCCATGCGGCGATGGCCGCGTCGATGCGGGACTCGAATGCCTCGGGGTCGAACTCGGCGCCTTTGAGGGCGTTCGCCCGGGTGACGACCTCCCACGCCTGCTCGTACCGTCGGGCGCTGTTGTAGAGATCGGCGAGGACGAAGTTGGCCTCGACGAGGGCGATGCGCGGCGCGTCGTGGGGCGCGGCGAGGGCCTGTTCGAGCGGGGAGATGCCCTGCCAGGGCTTCTTCTCGACCTTGCACAGGCGTCCGAATATCGGGAGGATCGCGAGGTGTGCGCCCGGGGCGCGGGCCATCGGCGCGAGGAATTCGAAGGCCTCGCGGTAGCGTCCCTGGAGGTAGAGCGCTTCGGCGCGCAGCGCTGCGCCGATCGGGTGTTGCGGGTCGGATGCGAGGACGGCGTCGGCGGCGGCCTCCGCGCCTGTGAGGTCTCCGGCCCTCTGCCGCGCTTCGGAGAGATCGATCCAGGTCTGGGCGTCGGAGGGCGCGAGCTGGGCCAATCGGGCCAGGGCGAGTGCGGCGTCGGCGGGCTCACACTCCTCCATCAGGGTGGAGGCGAGCAGTCGGAGTATTCGGTGGTCTTCCACGCCGGAGGCGAAGACCTCGCGGCACCGCGCGACCGCCCGGAAGCCGCGCCCGGCATCGAGGAGATCCGCGAGTTCTATGGCCAGGGCTTCGGCTTCGATCTGTGGCCCTTCCATAGGGCTAGCCTAGTCAGAACCGGTCGGTCATCCAGGGTGTGGGCCCGCAAAAAATGGCATCGGCGGCGTCGAGCGCGGCGGTGTCGCCTTCGAGGAGTCCAAGCGCGGCGGCCTGCGAGGCGGTGTAGAGCCCGGAGTAGATGGGCGCGAGCGGCCCGATGCCGCAGCGCAGCCGCGGGGTTCCCCCGGAGCTGCCGCGTTCGATGGCGGCCCGGCCGTGTCGGACCCGGATGGTCCAGGTTCCGGCATTTTCGGGCACGAGTTCGTCCTGGATGTCGAGTGTGATCTCTGCGGCGAGGCCGGGCGAGTAGCCTCTCGCCTCGATGGCCTGGCGGACGAGGTTGATTCGGATCATCCAGACGTCGACGAACCGGGAGGGGTGGAGCTGCTGGGGCATGAGTGTGCAGATTGGGTGGAGTGGCGGGCCGTAGAGCACGGCGTCGTCGCCGACGGTGGCGAAGTCGGCGAGCAGGCCGAGCAGGCGTCGCCCGGCTCGGGGCGTCGTGAAGGCGAGGTCGGAGAGGGCGAGGTCGTGGCGACCGGAGTCGGGCTTGCGGTGCTGGTGCAGGAAGAGATAGCCCTCCATTGCGGCGGGGCTTTCGGGTGCGAAGACGCCGAAGCCCGTGAACTCATCGTCGCGCGATTTGCTGACCCGGCTCCAGACGTATGCGCCGCGATCGAGCATGCCGTTGAACTTGCGGGCGAATGCCGAGTAGCAGGCGCGGACGGGCTCGGTGTCTGCGTCGGTGAGCTGGCGGACCGGCATCGATCGGTCGCGCACTCCGATCGTCCGCAGCGGGATGTGCGTGCGGAAGAGCAGCCCGGCTTGTTCATAGCCGACCTGCCGGTAGAGCGCTTGGGTCGAGGCGTAGAGGCTGGAGAGGGGTACGCCGTCGCGGGCCGCCTCGCGGATCTGCTCCCTCATGAGGTGCAGCCCGAGCCCTCCACCACGGGATTCCGGGGGCACCGCGACGGCCGCGATGCCCTGCACGGGCACGCTCCGCCCACCGAAGTAGTGCCCCATGGGCACGGTGAGGAGCGATGCGGCGACGCGGGCTTCATTTCGGAGGGCGCGGAGGTTGTCGACGCCCGCGAATTGGAGCCACTCGCGCACGCCCTTGGGCTGGGCGCCGAAGGCCAATCCGGTCGCGCGGACGATCGCGTCCATATCGTCGGGCGCGGCGCCGACACGTCCGTAGGTCATCGATGCGCTCATGGCTGGTTCCTTTGGCCGGGCTGCCCGACGGCTGCGCGGGCATAGACCTCGGGGTCGTGCCGCTCGAGGTACCGCGTCGGGTCTCGCATCGGCGCGAAGCCGAACTTGGTGTAGAGGCCGTGGGCGTCCCGCGTCATGAGGCAGAACCGGCGCAGCCCCTGCAGGTCGGGGTGCTCGATGATGCTCTCGATGAGCCAGACGCCGAGGCCGCGGCCCCTCCGCTCCTCGAGCACGAAGACATCCGCGAGGTAGGCGTACGTCGCTCGGTCGGTGATGATGCGTCCGCCGCCGATCATCCGCGTGGCGTCGGCATCGCGTTCGTAGAGCCCGATGCACAGGGAGTTGGTGGCGGCGCGTCGGAAGGTCTCGGGCGGGATGCCGGGGGACCAATAGCTCGTGGAGAGGAACCTGTGCCAGACCTCGAGGTCGAGCAGGGAGGGGTCATCGGAGACGAGGTATTCGCCGCGGGCTCGCAGGAAGGGCATGGGCGGATTATTGGCGCTCGCGCCCGACGGCCCGACTCAGGGCGGCGGGTGGAGGAAGCTGAGGTGGAGTTCGGCGTGGCGGCAATTGAGCTGGATCCACTGCTGGTGGCTGAGAGAGCCGAAGGCGGGGTTGGCGGCGAAGGGGGCGTTGCGTTCCATGCGGTCCATGGCCTTGCGGAGGCGGGCCAGTCCGTCTTCGAATTCCATGGGGTCGGCGCCGGTGGTCCCGGCCGCGAGGCGCGGGATCCGGACCCCGGCCGGCATGCCGCTCTCGAGAAACTTCTTTCGGAAGACGCGGAGCATGGCGCGGACGAAGAAGGGGGGGTGCTGGAGTTCGTCGGGGTAGCCGTCGAAGGGGTATTCCATGAACGCTGCGAGGTGGGCGAAGATCTGCCCGGCCGTCCAGTTGCCGCTGGCCTCGACGGTTCCCCGCGTCCTCGCGGCCTCGAGCGCGTCAAGGTCGCGCCGCACGGCGTTGAAGTCTGGGAATGTGAGCGGCCGCCGATCGCTGACCGTCTTGGTGTCGATGGTGTTCATGTCGGCGGAGCATATCGGTTGGCGGGTTGGGTGTCGTTCAGGGCTCGAGCGGGAGTTCTTCGCCGGTGACCCGCCGGTGGAATTCTCGCCACCGATCGGCCGTGGGGAAGGTGGCCATCATGAGGATGAGGGCGAGTCCGGTGCCGGCGAAGAAGGCGACCTGCCCGGTGAGCATGACGGCGACGGTGCAGAGGAGCCCGAGGCCTTCGGCCAGGGCGCCGCGGACGATGGCGAGCACCTGGAACTGGGCGGGCACCGCCGAGCGCGCGAGATCATCGCGGGATGACCGCTCCCAGCCGGCCCGGGCGGCGCCGATCAGGCGCGGCGCGAGCAGCGGGGGGATGAGGACTGCGGTGAGGCCGATGGCCACCGCCGCGGTGAGGAGCGGGGTGACGAGCGCCTGGCGGGCGGCGGGTTGCGGGCTTGCGGGGGTGGGTGCGGGTCCGGGGCGCGCCGCCGATGGGTGTGGTCACGACGACCACGAGGGCGAATGTCAGGATGCCCATGATGAGGGCGCCGATGAGGGTCTGCGTCGTTCGGAGATTCACGTTTCCAGGCATGGCCGGCTCCTCGGGTGGGCAGGCCCAGCCTGCCCCCCGTGCACGCAGGGGGGGGGGGGCGGGGGGGCCCCCCCCCCCCCCCCCCCCCCCCCCCCCCCCCCCCCCCCCCCCCCCCCCCCCCCCCCGGCGGCCCAGGTAGATCACCTGGCGATATCGCGTCCATGAACACCGAGGATCGTCGCGTCGAATGGCCAGGAGCGTTTGGCCGGCAGGCCGAGGACCCGGGGCATGCGGATGACCGCGCCATCGACTGTGGCCCGAGGTATCTCCGTAGGGTGTCTGCCCCCACTGATTGATCATCCTTGCGCGCTCCGCGCGACCAGAACCCAGAATTCGAAAGGCCTGTCGGAGGAAGGTGACATCGCCGAGCGTGGCGGGTCGGACGTGAACTCCATTCCGCGTCTTCCGAGAGCGACTTTGGCTCGATCCAGAACGCCATGCTCGACTGCGCCCCCCGTCGGTGGTCCCCGCTGCGGTGCCCCCCCCAACCGGCCCAGGAATGGGGAACAGCAGGGACCGGCCGCAGGCCACCCCCCCGGACCCCAGCCCATCTCCCCCCCCCCCCCCCCCCCCCCCCCCCTTGGCGAGACCTGCTCAACGTCGGGAGCAGCAGGCCGATCAATACCGCCATGACTGCGACAACGACGAGAAGTTCGACGAGCGAAAACGCGGCGGACCTGCTCGACGCCAAGTCATGGATCGTGGTTTCCGCTTATATGGACAACCGACTTGCGTCAGAGAACTTGACACGCCCCGACGCCCCTGGGTATTTTGGGCCCAGTGTACATCCCGGTCCCAGGAATGCAAGGCGATCGACGCTCCCAGGCTCACGCCTTTGCTCGGCCCTCGCCATGTTTGCTCTTGCACTCGCGCCGGCAGCCGCGATTGTCGCACTCGCGGGCGACGGGATCGGAGGAGTCGGGCTCGTCTGCTCTGTGGAGACGTGGTACGACAGCACCGAGTAGTATGAGGGCAATTGTCACTTCTCCACCATGGGCTCAGGCCGAGTGCTCTGTGGACCGGGAGACGTCGAGAGGCAATTCGGCACGATCACGACAGGGTCGTCTCGGTGCCGGGAATCTCAGGGGCGGGACGCGCGTCGGCGTTCCGCCCTCGCATCCACCCACGGCATATGTCATGATCCAGATGCAATCGTGCCCCGATTCCGGTCACTGAATGTTCGGACCACCGTTGGCGACCCTACGAAGACTGGTAGACCAGGGAGCTTGGGAGGTGCTGGACTGTGTGGGACTCGGGTCGGAGAGCCCCATGGCCAAGAGGCGGAACAGCCCGTGGCGAGGTGCATTCCTTGAACTGGCGAGATCGTGCAGGGGCTGTGAAGGACTCGAAGATCGACTGCATTCGCTCGTCCTCAGAATGGCATTCCTGGTTCGTCGGCACACGGGGCACGCCAACCACCTACCTTCGTCCGACGGCCAGTGTTGCGATGATGTAGGCTGCCACGCTATGGGAGTCGCCCCTGGTATCTCAAGCCCCGGGCCGGCTCACCACTGGATCAACCCTGGCCTCTCGCGGGCTGGAGTCGCCGCGCGGGCGGACCCGACAACCGAGGGGGCGTCGCCCCCAAGCCTCCCCCGACCGTTGACGAGGGTCTTCACCTCAGATCGTTGGAGGTCGAGCCGCTCGGGGGAGGGTTTACGCGGGTCGAGTTCAGGGGGTACGCGGATGGTGATCAGGGTGTGGATGCGGCGCCGGCAGAAATGCGACGCACATACGAGATCAGCAGGGCCGGGAGTGCAACGAACCGGACCGAGGTCGGGCGGGTGACGCGATTGGTCGTGAATGGCCCCTCCGCCGAGCGTGACGTGGCGTTCGATGCGGACGCACTGGGCGTGCATCGTATCGAGTTGTCATCCGGGAACGTCTACGACTCGAGCGGCAAGCTGTTGTACAACGAGAAGGAGGCGATGGCGAAGATGGATCGGCTGTCTGGGGTGCGAGCGACGAAACGGCCTTGGTACATCCCCGTACTCGCGCTGCTTGCGGCGATTTGCCTCGTGATCGGGTACAGGCGGCTCCGGGCGAGGACGCCCGGGCGGCTCGCGGTGGAGAGGCGCTGAACGCGCGCGGGTGAAGGGCGGCAAGTGGCCTTGCGGGCCTCGGCGGGCGGCGATGGGAACGGATGGTTCCCGCCCGGGGTTCCGTGGTTCGGCGACTGCTCGAATGGGGGGTGGGGGGTTGGGCGGGCATGCGGGGCGGGGGTACAACTACAAAGAGCGAGAGCCGCGGGGCTCTCGCTCTTGGGTTCCTTGGGTTGTTCGGGCGGGGCTTAGTTGCCGGCGGCCATCTTCTCGGCCTTGCGGCGGGCGTCCTCGAGGGTGCCGACGTACATGAAGGCGCCCTCGGGCAGGTCGTCGCCCTCGCCGTTGACGAGTCGCTCGAAGCTGTCGATCGTCTGCTCGAGCGAGGTGTAGATGCCCGCGAAGCCGGTGAACTGCTCGGCGACGAAGAAGGGCTGGCTGAGGAATCGCTCGATCTTGCGGGCGCGGCCGACGATCAGCTTGTCCTCTTCGCTCAGTTCGTCGACGCCGAGGATGGCGATGATGTCCTGGAGGTCCTTGTACCGCTGCAGGATGCGCTGGACGCGCTGGGCGACGGAGTAGTGGTGCTCGCCGATGATGCCGGGGTCGAGGATTCGGGAGTTGGAGGCGAGGGGGTCGACGGCGGGGTAGATGCCCTTCTCGGCGATGCCGCGGGCGAGGGTGACGAAGGCGTCGAGGTGGGCGAAGGCCGTGGCGGGGGCGGGGTCGGTGAGGTCGTCTGCGGGGACGTAGATGGCCTGGACGGAGGTGATGGCGCCCTTGCTGGTGGAGGTGATGCGTTCCTGGAGCTGGCCCATCTCGGTGGAGAGGGTGGGCTGGTAACCCACGGCGCTGGGCATGCGTCCGAGCAGCGCGGACACCTCGGAGCCGGCCTGCGTGAATCGGAAGATGTTGTCCACGAAGATCATGGTCTCCTTGCCGGATTCGTCGCGGAAGTCTTCGGCCATGGTGAGGCCGGAGAGGGCGACGCGGAGACGGGCACCGGGCGGCTCGTTCATCTGGCCGAACACCATGGCCACCTTGTCGAGCACGTGGGCGGTCTTGCCGTTCTCGTCGGTGTACTCGGCCTCCTGCATTTCGCGCCAGAGGTCGTTGCCCTCGCGGGTACGCTCGCCGACGCCGCAGAACACGGAGTAGCCGCCGAACTCGCGGGCGACGCGGGCGATCATCTCCTGGATGATGACGGTCTTGCCGACGCCGGCACCGCCGAAGAGTCCGATCTTGCCGCCTCGGACGAAGGGGCAGAGCAGGTCGATGACCTTGATGCCCGTCACGAGAATCTCGGTGTTGGGGTTGAGCTGGCTGAACTCGGGGGGATCGCGGTGGATCGGCGAGCGTTTGCCCGTCTCGACCGGTCCGCGCTTGTCGATGGGGTTGCCCAGGAGGTTGAAGACTCGGCCGAGGACCTTCTCGCCGACGGGCACGGTCACCGGCTGGCCGCTGTCCTGGCAGGTCATGCCGCGGGTCAGTCCGTCGGTGGAGCCCAGGGCCACGGCGCGGACGCGGCCGCCGCCGAGGTGCTGCTGCACCTCGCCGGTGAGGCTGATCGTGCCGTAGTGGGTGGTGGCGTCGACCGTGACGGCGTTGTAGATGTCCGGGAGCTGGTCCTCGGGGAACTGCGCGTCGAACGTCGAACCGATGACCTGCGTGATCGTGCCTGTGGTGGCCATGAACGCGCCTTTCGTTTGCTCTCTGCCTTGTCTGTCTCGAAATGCCCCGGGACAGGGTGGGGCGGGGGTATTGACAGTCACCCCGGCCGGGATGGACCCTGCGCCGGAGCCCCCGGTGAAGGGCTCCAAGGATAGGTCGCGCGCCCTCTGGCGGCCAACTCCGCCGGGAGCGAGGGCGGCGGGGTTCGCGGGACACACCCCAAGGCTTTCGCTGGGGGTACGGGCCGGCGGGTCAGGGCTCGAACTCCATGGTGAAGTTCACGTCCCCGACCACGCTGCCCCGCCGGGCCGATCCGTCGAGGTAGGCCATCTGCCCCTTCCCCTGGCCGTGCCACCATCCATAGACCACCCACTCGAAGGTGCGCTCGTACCGCGCGACGGTCATGCAGCCGGAATCTCCGATGAGGACGAAGCTCGACGGGGTGACTTTGACGCGGTCGGGGCCCCACCAGGGCCCGTATTGCGGCACCTTGTTGATGAGTCGTTCGTACATGGCGCGGTTGGCCTCGTAGCTGTTGCCCATCATGCCGAAGACGGTCTCGGAGCCCTCTCCGGATCGGTTGTCGGCGCCGAATTCGACCCAGGGGATCGGCTCCTCGGGGTGGTCGAAGTAGGCGACGCCCTTGTCCGCGGGGCAGCGGAAGATCTTGGCGAACGACTCGCTGACCTCGTCCTCGCCGACGTAGGGGTTCACGGGTCGGTGCGTTGCGACGTAGTCGACCGGGGACTGGGCCTCGCCGTTCTTGAAGCCGTACCAGTGGACGCCGCCCCAGCCCCAGCGCAGTTTCTTGTCGTAATCGGGGTCGCTGCCCCAGGGGAAGCGGTCGAACTGGTCCATGTACATCGTCCAGGCGATGCCCAGTTGCCGGAGGTTTGAGAGGCACGCGGCGTCGCGTCCGACGCGCCGGGCCTGGGCGAGGGCCGGGAGCAGGATGCCGATGAGCAGGGCGATGATCGCGATGACGACGAGCAGCTCCACGAGGGTGAAGCCGCGCGCCCGCCTGAGGCCGCGCCTGGGTGCCATGGCGCCAGTCTACCCCGGGGCCTGCCGGCATCAAAGGGCTCGGAGCGCTGGCTTCACCAGCTCAGGTGGAGCCGCTCCCACCAGGATTCCAGCGCGAGGGGCTCCAGCGCAACGGCGCCGGAGACGACGTCGGCGTCTGTCGGGGCGAGGT
Organism: Phycisphaerales bacterium; assembly: GCA_016709445.1. Classification (GTDB taxonomy): domain Bacteria; phylum Planctomycetota; class Phycisphaerae; order Phycisphaerales; family UBA1924; genus PNC22. The sequence continues at coordinate 6,396 of JADJMV010000019.1, read as the reverse complement.
TGGCGAGGGTGGCGCCGACGCGCCGGCGGGCTTCGCCCTCGGTGCGCCCGAGGAGGTGCCAGAGGGTGAGGGAGTCGCGGGGCCTGGCCCGGGCGAGGAGGGTGTCGAGGGCGTCGGGGTCGCCGGCTTCAAAGCGGTCGAGGGCGGCGCCGAACTCGGGCGGGGCGTCCTCGAAGCGGGGCAGCCCGAGCTGGCCCCCCGGGCCAAACCGGCACACGGCGCCGGCGGGCACGCGGGTCGCGACGGGGGACGCTTGGAGTTCGACCCAGCCGCCGGTGACTCGGAGGAGGCCGCTCCCGTCGGGCGCGACCTCGGGCTTGTAGGCACAGCCCATGTCCACGGCGGTTGCGGTGGGGGTGTCGACCAGGAAGAGCCGGGGCGGGGCGAAGATGAACGCCTCGATGGAGCCCTCGGCGAGTTCGAGCCGCTGCTCGCGCTTGTCGGCGCGCACCAGGCGCAGGCGCGAGTCGGGTCCCACGGTCACTCTGCCGATCGGGGAGGAGAGTTCGGCGGAGCCGTCGGCCCCGGTCGTGATCCACTGGCCTCGCCGCAGGGCGCCTCGTGCGTCGAGCGTCCAGGGTGTTGCCGGCCCGCGCCCGGGGACGAGCCACGCGGCGGCCGCCAGCGTGGCCGAGGCGGCGATCGCGATCGCGGCGCGGCGCGTCCATGGGGCATGCGTGTGGCCGATGGGCGCGTCTTCTTCGAGCGCCCGGAGGAGCGCGGCCTCGTCGCCGCGCCATCGTGTTCCGGCGAGTGCGTCGGTGATCCGCCGCTCGTCGCCGTCGGGCTCTCCCACGCCGTCGCAGAGCCAATCGCGTTCTGCCGCTTTCATCGCCGCTCCTCCGAGAGCCTCGCTCGCGCCATGGTCATGGCGCGGTGCAGGTGCACGCGCACCGAGCCGGGGGTCAGGCCCAATCGCTCGGCGATCTGGGCGCCGGTCAATCCGGCGAGCAGACGCATCAGGAGCGCCTCGCGGTATCGCTGCGGGAGCGTCCGGACCGCTTCGAGGACGGCCCCGGCCCCGGCGTCGGGCGTGCTCTCGGCGCGGGAGGCCAGCGTTTCGTGTCTCCGTCGTCGCCCCCGGGAGCGACGCCAGTCCGCGGCTCGGCTCCGCGCGATCGAGGCCAGCCATGCGCCGACGCTGGACCCCTCGTGCAGGCCGCCGAGCTTGCGCCAGGCGAGCAGGAACACCTCCTGGGTGATGTCTTCGGCCTCGGAGAGGTCCACACGGGTGAGCACCACGGCGTGCACCATCGGTCCATGCCGGCGGTAGAGCAGGGCAAAGGCCGCGCGGTCGCCCCGCTGCGCGAGGGCCACCAGCGCCGCGTCGGTGGCTGGGTCGTCTGTCGGCGCGGTGTCCCGGCTCTCTGGCGGGGCCTGGTCCGCCGCGGGACTGATCACCATGCTGACGGGCTCCATGGGCAACCGCACCACCTTACTCCGTCGTGCCTGGTTCACAAACGTGATCGGAGCGTCTCGGCCGTCTCTCCCCAGTTCCGCATGTGGTCCTCGACGTTGGCCCGGAGCCTCGTGCCCGGCTTTGAGCCTTCGAAGGCCGCGAGCAGGTGGCGGTCGTATTCGCCGCGCTTGCTCTCGTTCATGGCCGGGTGGCCCACGATCGCGGCCGCGTAGTGGGCTGCGCTGTCGCCGCCGCTCACCTCGATCGCCCGGTCGAGCCATGCGAGCCCCGGCACGCCGTTGCGTTCTCCCGGCCGCCAGCCCATGTCCAGTCCGATCTGCCAGGCGGCTCCGGCGAAGTAGCCGGCGTCGAGCCAGGCCAGCTCTCGAGCGGCGGCCGGTGCGTCGTCCGCTTCGACTTCGGCCGTGCGTGCGAGGAGGCGCGCGAGCAACTCTTGGGCCCGGGCCTTGTCTTGGGTGAGGCAGATCGTCGCCCGGCGGATGGTCTCCATGTGCATCAGCGGGTCGGTGCTTCCGTCGAGGATCTTGATCGCGTCCGCAACCGCCTGCTTGGAGGAATAGTGCTTGGGGGGCGAGCTGTCGGCGTTGTCCCAGGGCATGCCCTGCCCATCGCACTGGATGGGCGTGCAGATCGCCGGTGGCCCGAGTGTCGGCACGCTCGCCGCGCCGCCGAGGGCCCCGACGGACATTCCTGCGGTCAGGACGACGCTCCAGATCACTGCTCTGCTTCGCATTGGATGCTCCTTGTGTTTCCGTCTGTTCGGGCTGGCGCCCGGCGCCCGTTGGCCACCCAGGAGAGACGCTGGCCAAGGTTGGCCTGTTAGCAGGATGGGCAACAGATTCATGCAGATCGGTGGCCCTCTGGGGGCCGGGCCCCAACCATCAGCCCATGTCCGGAGCCGCTGCGCTGCATTCGGTGGAGGCACCGCTTCGTGTGGTCATGGTCTGGCCGGGACGCGCGCTCGACCCGGCGCTGCTCTCGGGGATGCCGGCGAGTATGGCGGGCGCGCTCGAGCGCCGCGGCCACCGGCTGTTGCATGTCGAGTCTGCCGCGTCGTCCCGCGTGCGTCCCGCGCTGCCCGCGCCGCTCCGGCGCTGCGCTCGGTCGGCTGTTTGGGCGTTGCGCGATGCGCGCGAACGGCTCGCACCGCGCCGGACGCGGGAGCGCATCCTCGCGCGGGCCCGGTTGCGTGCCGAAGACCTCGCGTGCCGGCTCGAGGGGCTCGAGGCGGACGTGCTCTTCGGTTGTTGCATTTCGACGAGTCTCGCGTTTCTGGAGACCTCGCTGCCCGTGGTCTACTTCTCCGACGCGACACCCGAGCTGATCAACACGACCTATCCCGCGTATGCCCGTCGTTCTCGCGCGTACCACCTGGCCTGCGGGGTGCTTGAGCGCTGCGCTTTGGAGCGGAGTGCCGGCGCGGGCTACGCCAGCTCCGCTGCGCTGCGTTCTGCGGTCGAGCACTACGGGCTCGCGCCGGACCGGGCCGCGGAGATCCCGATGGGGGCCAACATCCTGCCCGATGTGCCGGTCGTCGGTCCTCGGTGCGCGCCGACGGGGGCGGTCCACCTTGCCTTCATCGGCGCCGACCCCGTCCGCAAGCGTCTTGACCTCTGTGTCCGGGCCGCGGAGTTGCTCCGCGAGCGGGGACGACGCGCGACGCTCCGTGTGATCGGGCCGCTGACCCGGGCGGCGGCGCGATCGCCGGTGGTCGAGCCGCTCGGGCGCCTCAGCCTGGGGCTTTCGTCGGATCGCGCCCGGGCCCGGGCGATGCTTGCCGATACGCACCTGCTGCTTCTGCCCTCGATGGGCGAGGCGTTCGGCATCGCGCCCTGCGAGGCGGCGCACTTCGGTGTTCCGAGCATCGTCTCCGATGCGGGCGGCCTCCCCAGCGTCGTGCGCGACGGCGAGACGGGGCGTGTGCTCCCGGTCGCGGCGGGGGCGCGCGACTATGCGGACGCGATCGATGCGATCGCGGGCGACCCGGGGCTGTACGAGCGGTGGTCGCGCAGCGCCCTCGCGCGCGCCCGCGCCACGCTGAACTGGGATGCCTGGGCGGGTGGCGTCGAGGGGCTGCTGCGGTCGGCGGCGGGGGTGGCGGGTCGCCCCGGCGGCGCGGCGGAGGGGCGGCCCGGGGTCGTCGTCGCGGCTGCCGGACTCGGCGGTCGTGCCCGTGTCGGCGCCCGGTAGCCTCGCACCGGCGGGCCCTGGTTGATGCGCGGCCGCCGCGCCCGGCGCGGCTCACGTGGCCCTACCATGCCCCCGAAGACGCTTCCAAGCCGGAGACCGCCATGAAAGTGCATGAGTACCAGGCCCGCGACATCCTCCGCTCCTACGGCATCCCGGTGCCCCCCGGCGAGGTGATCACCTCGATCGAGCAGGCGGGGCCCGCCTACAAGAAGGCTGTGGCGGAGGCCGGGCTGGGCGAGGGGGGGCTCGCGGTCGTGAAGGCCCAGGTGCACGCGGGCGGCCGGGGCAAGGCGGGGTTTGTGAAGCTGGTGCGATCGGCCCAGGAGGCCGAGGAGGCGGCGCGGTTCATGCTCACCCACAAGATGGTGAGCGTCCAGACCGGGCCGGAGGGGCTCGAGGTCAAGAAGCTGCTCATCGCGGCGGGCGTGGATATCGCCCACGAGTACTACCTCGCGATCACGACGGACCGCAAGAGCCGGCGCAATGTGCTGATCGCCTCGAGCGAGGGCGGCGTCGAGATCGAGACCGTGGCGCACAACAACCCCGAGGCCATCGTCAAGACCCCGCTGCACCCGCTGACGGGGCTCCAGCAGCATCAGGCCCGGACTGTCGCGTACAAGCTCGGCTTCAAGGGCAAGCAGGTCGGCCAGGCCGTGAAGACGATGATGGGGCTGGCGCAGGCGTTTGTGGATAAGGACTGCACGATCGCCGAGATCAACCCGCTGGTGCTCACGCCCGCGACGGCGGCCCACCCCGAGGGCCAGGTGCTGGCGATCGACGCGAAGTTCAACTTCGACGACAACGGCACCTTCCGCCATCAGGACATCCTGGCCCTCTTCGACCCCACCGAGGAGAATCCCGCCGAGCTGCGGGCCCACAAGTTTGGCCTGACCTATATCTCGCTCGACGGCAATATCGGGTGCCTGGTGAACGGCGCGGGGCTGGCGATGGCGACGATGGATGTGATCAAGCTCGAGGGCGGTGAGCCGGCGAACTTCCTCGATGTGGGCGGCTCCGCGAGCGAGGAGGCTGTGACGGAGGCGTTCCGGATCATCCTGAGCGACTCGCGGGTCAAGGGCATCATGGTCAACATCTTCGGCGGCATCATGGACTGCGCCGTGATCGCCTCGGGCATCGTGAACGCGGCCACGCAGATCGGCTTCAAGGTGCCGCTGGTGGTGCGGCTCGAGGGCTCGAACGTGGACGCGGGGCGGAAGATCCTGAAGGACGCGGCCGCGAAGCTGCCGACGCTGCAGGCGGCGACGGATCTGGGGGATGCGGCGAGGAAGGTGTGCGGGGCGGTGGGGTAATCCCGCTCCGCGGGTCGCAGCCTCCGAGAGGGGGCGTCGGTGTGGAGCCCTGGGCGGAGGTCGCCGCGGTCGACCGGAACTCGGGGTGCGGTCGCCCACCCCGGGGCCCAGAGCCCCGGATGGGGCGAAGGAACGCGACCCGAGCGCACGCGCACCGGCCCCGTCTCCCTTACAATCGCCGCGGATGCTCCGCCTCGACGACGCCATCGCCGCCCTCCGCGCCGCCCTGCCCGACCTCCGGCGGGAGCACGCCGTCCGCTCCCTCGCCATCTTCGGATCCCTGGCCCGGAGAGAGGCCCGCCCGGGCAGCGACATCGACATCCTCGTGACGTTTGTGCCGGGCGCCCGCGTCTCGCTCTTCACGCTCGTCCGGGTCCAAGCCGCCCTGGAGGAGCTGCTCGGCTGCCCCGTGGACATCGCCACCGAGGGCGGCCTCCGCCCCCGCATGCGCGACACCGTGCTCCGGGAGGCCGTGCTTGTCGCCTAGAGACTGGCCACAGCGTGTGCGGGACATGCTCGAGGCGATCGCGGAGATCGAGTCGTTCGTGGCAGGGATGGACGAGGCCGCGTTCGCCGCCGACCTCAAGACCCAACGCGCCGTCACCGCGACCCTGACCATCATCGGTGAGGCCGCGCGGCACATCCCCGACGAACTCGAGCGATCGAGCCCCCACCTGCCCTGGAAGGACATGCGGAGCACCCGCAACTTCATCGTGCACATCTACCACGAGATCGAGCCCGCGATCCTCTGGCAGACGATCCGCGACGACCTGCCGCCGCTGGTCGCGCCGCTGCGAGGGCTGCTCCAGATGGAGACGCGGGAATGACGACGTTCCTCAACGCGGCCACGCAGATCGGCTTCAAGGCGCCGCTGGTGATGCGGCTCGAGGGCTCGAATGTGGACGCGGCCGCGAAGCTCCCGACGCTGCAGGCGGCGACGGATCTGGGGGATGCGGCGGACGACAGTACGATATGCCTGGCCGTGACAGCGGCGGGTAGATAATTTCTCCATATAGCGTTCTCATCGATCGCATTCGCAATGCAATCAAGGACGGCGGATCCGGTCGATTCCGAAGGCGATGACTCTGCTCAACCAGACGGAGAACATTTTGAATTATCGTGGGACATTAGGTCGAACCTATCTATCATTACGTGCAGCCTCGTGTACGGCAATGATCCCAACCTCAACGCAGTAGTTACGCGCCCAGGCCGACCTGGTAGCCGCTCGTTTGTTCGTTATCGTGGCCTGCCGATTTTGATGTAGCGCGGCCTTCACGGTTGCCACAGATCTGTTTCATTCGATTTCATTTCACCTCGATGTCACTGCTGGCGTCACGCTTTCGCTGCTGCCTTCGCGCCCCAGGGCGCCGATGCGACGACCCGTCGCACTTGGTGAACCCGGAAGGCCAGGCAATCCTTTGAGAGGGGCAGTTGATTCAGAAGCGGCTTTGTTTTATGCCTACGGGCAAACAGCGG
>JADJMV010000018.1 GCA_016709445.1 Phycisphaerales bacterium | reverse complement strand
GAAATCGGCGGAGGGGTCGTCGGCGGCCCACACGCCGAGGAAGGCGATCACATCGCGGGTATCGACCGTGCCGTCGCCGTTGAAGTCGCCGGGGCAGGTGCGGACGAAGCCGGCGGCCCAGGCCAGCGTCTGCTCCAGGATGGTCTTGCCCGCGTCGGTGGTCGCGAGCCAGTTGGCATCCTCCAGGAAGAGGAAGGCGCGGCGGGCGGGGGCGGTGTGGCCTCCGAGGAGGAGGGCGCCGGCGTCGGCCGCGATGATGGCGGCGTCTCCGGGAGCGCCGGATCGCGACGCGAGCACCTGCGCGCCGGGGGCGATATTGCCGAGGCCGACGCTCATATTGGATGGCGAGGCGAAGACGGTGAGATCGCCGGTATCGAGGCCCTTGGTGATGGGGTGCGCGTTGTCGAGGATGTTGATCGCCTGCGCGCCGCCCTGGACCGCGTGGTTGTCGGCCAGCGGCTCGCGGTCGGTCTGCAGGAGCGCGTTTTCCCAGAAGACGAGCGGGATGTCCTCGTCGCGGAAGTCGCCGGCGATATTGGAGGAGGTGATGGTGGAGGAGATCACGACGGCGTCGAACTGTTCGGCGATCTCGGCGGCGGACGGGCGCGCGCCGCGGTCGTCATCGAAGCTGGTGACCTGGTAGCCCAGCCCGGAGAGGAAGTCGGCCACGGCCTGGTCGGAGGGCGAGGGGGGGAGCGAGCCGCCGATCATGGCGACCGTCGGGAACTGGCCGACCTTGATGTAGCCGTTCTTCTGCTCCACGGTCGCCCCGCCCGAGCCCTTGACGACGAGTCGCACGGTGTAGACGCCGTCGAGCGTGTAGGTGTGGGCGGGGTTCTGCTCGGTGCTGCTGCCGCCGTCGCCGAAGGACCAGAGCCACTCGCTGGGGTCGGGGACGTCGGAGGTATCGGTGAAGTGCACGGTGAGGGGGCGGTCGCCGGCGCGGACATCGGCGACGAAATCGGCGGTGCCGACGTAGCGGATGCGGAGGATGTTGGCCCCGCGGTCGATGGGGGTCCCGTAGTCCTGGTCCTTGTAGAGGTCGCTGAAGTAGAGGCCGTCGGGCCCCGCGGCCAGGGCGACCGCGCTGGCCTTGCCCGAGCCGTTGTAGACGATGAGGTCGCGCTCGCCCTCGACGAGGTTGCCGTCCTGGTCGAGGATCCACTCGGTGATGCGCTTGCCGAGGTCCTGGTAGCCGCCGGCCCAGGTGGGGCCGGACTCGGTGACGAAGGCGTGGTCGAAGCGGTCGGGCGGGAAGCCGCTGCCGTTGAAGGTGGAGGGCTGGATGAAGGCGATGTTGACGGGCGCGTGGGCGGGGGCCCAGTTGAAGATGGCGTAGTTGCATGGAGTCGTCGGAGTCGGCCCAGAGGTAGTTGCGGCCGCGGACGGTTTTGGAGAACCGGTCGACGCTGGGCCCGTTCTCGACGGTGTAGTGGGAGCCGTCGGACTCGCGCCAGGCGCCGCCGAAGGGGTTGCGGACTCCGTAGGCAAAGACGTAGTCGCGGGAGTTGATCCCGTCGCCGGCGTTGTAGAAGGGGTTGTCGGCGGGGGCCCAACCGTTCTTCTCCATCCGCAGGATTTTGCCGCGGAAGGAGCTGAGGTTCTGGGCGCGGGAGGCGTCGAAGCCGTCGCCCATGTGCACGTAGAGGTCGCCGTCGGGGCCGAAGCTGAGGTTGGAGATCTGGTGGGACTGGCCCTGGGTCTCGCCGGCCATGTCGAGGAGGGTGAACTGGGTGGCGGCGGTGTGGCCGCCGTCGTTGCTCGTGAAGCGGACGACCTTGGGGTAGTGCGGGGCGTTGTCGTTGTCGGGGTTGGTGCTGTAGAGCATGGCGGCGAAGACATCACCGTTGGTGGGGTCCACGACGATGCCGGTCAGTCCCTGCTCGCCGGAGCCGGGGAAGTTGCCGGTGGGGTTGAAGTTGAGGAGGCCGGTCGCGTAGTCGCCGACGGCGCCGTTGCGGAGGACGACTTTGGTGTTGCCGTAGAGCGCGGTGACGTAGTAGAGCGGGTCGTTGTCGGCGGGGCCGGGGTTGGGGATGAAGGCGATGTTGACGGGGAGCTGGAAGCCGGTGGCGACGACCTCGACCTTGAAGCCGGGCTGGGCGACGGTCCAGGGCACGGGCGCGCCGCGGGCGAGCACCGCGAAATCGGGCTCGTCCTGCAAGAGGTCGCCGACGTAGGTGCTGCCGTTGGTGGAGATCCAGAACACCGCGACCTCACCGGGCTCCAGGGCCGCGGGGGGGAGGTAGATGGTGATGTCGTTGCCGTGGTCGTCGGTGATGGTGAGGTCCGACTCGGGCACGGTCAGGGGCGCGGAGCCGGCGCGGAGCACGAGGCGCGGGTGGGCGTGGTCGGCGAGGGGCGGGGGGTTGATGATCTGGTTGGAATCGCCGTCGAGGCCGCGGAGTTCCAGGAGTTGATCGCCGGTGTGATCTTCGAGGGAGAGGCTGCCGGGAGGGGAACCCGGGGGCAGGGCGAGCGGGGCGCCGGTGGTGTCGTTCCACAGGGGGGCGGGGCTCTCGGCGACGTCGAGGAGCTCGAGCGGGAACACGGTGGAGGCGGCGCCGGTTTCGAAGAGGCGGTCGGACCAGGGGCTCCAGTCGTTGGCCTGGCCGCTGTCGTCGCGGTGGCGGACCCGGAGGAGGTAGGTGGTCTCGGGCAGGAGCTCGCTGCGGCCTGCGTGGGAGTTCTCGAAGACGCCGTCGCCGAGGTGGGTGTGCACGCGCTCGACGCCGCCGATGCAGGCGGTGATCCAGACGCGTTCCATGGGGTCGATGGTCCAGATTTCCCAGTCGCTGCAGCGGTGCTGGTCGCCGGGGTCGGGGTCGGAGAAGGGCCCGGTCTCCATGTGGACATCGGCGGGGTTGACGATCTGCCCGTCCACCGCGGGTTCCTTGATCACGGGAGCGTCGGGGGGATTGTTCTGGCCGAGGCAGGGAACCGTTAGGATGAGGATTCCGAGCCAAGACACAGCTTGGACGCATCGCGAGATGAACATGGGGCGTCTCTCCAAGGTGGCGGGAGCGTCGAGTGTAACGGAAGGGAGGGGGGCACCAAACCCTGGAGATGAGAAGGAGTGAGGCAGAGCAGAAAAGAAACTGCGTCGGACGGGCTGGTCTGCGAAGCGGGTTGGCGCGAGCGGTTCGGCGGGCGGCGCCGGCACATCCCGCCCCCCCACTCGTGCTCGGCATGAGTTTGTGGGCGTGTGTCCCTCTCAAAAACACGGCCGCGGCCATGCGGCCGCGGCGGTGGATGGTGCTGTTTGTGCAGACGGGAAGGCCGCACCAGAGGGTGCGTGTGTCGGGCTACTTCTTCCAGCCGGTCTTGAAGGTGCGGATCGCGTCGGCGAGTTTCTTTTCGAGATCGTCGCTGAGGGCGAGCTTGCTGTTGAGTTCGTCCCAGACGGGCTTGCCGGAGGTCTGGAAGTAGGCGAGGAGGCCCTTCTCGAAGGCGGGGACGTCTTTGACGGCGACGTCGTCGAGGAAGCCCTTGGTGCCGGCGTAGATCGAGATGACCTGGTCGGTGACGTGGAAGGGGGTGTACTGGCCCTGCTTGAGCAGCTCGCTCATGCGGCGGCCGCGGTCGAGCTGGCGCTGGGTGGCGGGGTCGAGCTCGGTGCCGAGCTGGGCGAAGGCCTCGAGTTCGCGTGCGGCGGCGAGGTCGAGTCGGAGGGAGCCGGCGAGCTTCTTGATGGCCTTGACCTGGGCGTTGCCGCCGACGCGGCTGACGGAGATACCGACGTTGATGGCGGGGCGGGTGCCGGCGAAGAAGAGCTCGGGCTCGAGGTAGATCTGGCCGTCGGTGATGGAGATCACGTTGGTGGGGATGTAGGCCGAGACGTCGCCTTCCTGGGTCTCGATGACGGGGAGGGCGGTGAGGGAGCCGGCGCCGTTCTCGTCGGAGAGCTTGGTGGCACGCTCGAGGAGGCGGGAGTGGAGATAGAACACGTCGCCGGGGTATGCCTCGCGGCCCGGGGGGCGTCGGAGGAGCAGCGAGAGCTGGCGGTAGGCGACGGCCTGCTTGGAGAGGTCGTCGTAGATGCAGAGGGCGTGCTTGGGCATGGGCTTGCCGCTGGAGAGCGTCTGCCCGGCCTGCTTGCCGGTCCACATGAAGTACTCGCCCATGGCGCAGCCGGTGTAGGGCGCGATGTACTGCATGGGGGCGGGGTCGGAGCTTCCGGCGTTGACGACGATGGTGTAGTCCATCGCGCCGTTCTTCTTGAGGGTCTCGACGACGCCGGCGACGGTGGATTCTTTCTGGCCGACGGCGACGTAGATGCAGACGACGGCGTCCTTGGTGCCCCAGTACTGCTTCTGGTTGATGATCGCGTCGACGGCGACGGCGGTCTTGCCGGTCTTGCGGTCGCCGATGATGAGCTCGCGCTGGCCGCGCCCGATGGGGATCATGGCGTCGATGGCCTTGATACCGGTCTGGAGTGGCTCGTGGACGGGCTGGCGTTCGGCGATGCCGGGGGCGATGATGTCGACCTTGGCGGATTGGGTGGCCTCGATGGCGGCGCCGTCGTCGATGGGCTCGCCGAGGGGGTTGACGACGCGCCCGAGCAGGGCCTCGCCGACGGGGACCTCGAGGAGGCGTCCGGTGGAGCGGACGATGTCGCCCTCCTTGACGTGGAGATAGTTGCCGTAGATGACGCAGCCGACGGTGTCCTCTTCCAGGTTCATGACCTGGCCCATGACGGCGCCGTGCTCGGACTGGAACTCGACAAGCTCGCCGGCCATGGCCTTGGCGAGACCGTAGATGCGGGCGATGCCGTCACCGACTTCGACCACGCGCCCGACCTCGGACACCTCGAGCTCCGCGGCGAACTGCTGGATCTCCTGCTTGATCACGCTCGCGATTTCGTCGGTCTTGATCTTCACGGTGGCGCCCTCGGTTTTGGCTCCGGTCCCGGTCGGCCGGCCCGGTCTCTGATGGCTGGAAAGCCCGCTCCCGGGCGGGATCGACAATCACCGCCCGCCCGCTCCGTTGGAGGGGCCAATACGGTAGCCGCGGAGCCCGGCGATGTCTCTTCTTGGGGGGCGATCCGGCGCGGAAGGGGGTGGGGAAATCGGCCGTTGGGTTGGTCTTGGGGTCAGTTGGCAGGGGCGGGGGAACCCCCGGTTCTGGAATCGGCGGGGGTGGCGTCGCGGTGCTTGATGGTGAGGCGGACGTCCCGGTCCTCGACCTCGAAGGTGAGGGGGCCGGGCAGATCTGCGAACTCGGCCCGCTTGGAGGAGATCCCGGCCTCGAGGTCTTCATAGGAGAGTCGGATGAAGGCCCGGATCTTGAGGCCGGCGGGGGAGGTGTCCTTGATCCGCTCGATGAGCTCGCTGGGGCCGGTGACCTTGACGTCGCGGAGGGACTGCTCTTCGGTGGGGACCTGGATATCCCAGCGGCCGAGCTCGCCGGGGGGCAGGCGGACGTCGACCTGGACGGTGGAGAGGACGGTGGTCTCGGTCTTGGAGCGGACGGCGAGGGAGACATTAACGAGGGTGCGGGCCATCTCGAGGGGTTGGACGCCGGCGAGCTCGGGGCCGGGCTCGAGGCGGACGTCGCGGAGGACGGTTTGCTGGCCGACGGTGAGCTTGGCGAGGTCCTCGGAGCGGACGCGGGCGACGAGCGCAGCCGCGGGGGTGAGCTGGTCGGCGATGCGGGCGGGGAGTCGGACGGAGATGCGGGCGGGGTCGGGCTCGGCGGAGCCCTGGATCTCACCGGCGGGGACATCGACACGGACGGGGATATCGACGGAGCGGAGTTCGTCGACGGTGACCCGGACGGTCGGGGGCTCGGCGGCGACGACGGAGACGCCGCGGGTGCGGAAATCGGGGTGGTTTCGGAGGACCTGCCGGATGTCGAGGACATGCTCGCCGGAATCGCGGGGCACGCCCTCCATGCCTGGGGCGAGTTTGAGGGGGCGTCGGAGGACGGTGTCGAGGCTGTCGAGGCTGGCGGTGGATCCTTCGACGAGGAGTTCGACGCGTCCTCGCCAGTTGGGGTCGTCGGGGAGCCGGACGGCGTAGGTGCCGCCGGAGACGGGAGGGAACTCGATCTCGGCGACGGTGCGCTTGGTCTGGAGGCTCTCGCCCTCGGCGAAGGCCCAGATGAGGATGGTGACGAAGGTGACGAGCAGGAAGGTGCGGAATCTGGCCACGCTATTCCCCCTTCCTGGCCGGCTTGTCGGCGGTGAGGTCGGCGGACTGGGATTCGGCGGCGGTCTGGGCGTCGGGGACGGTGGCGAGGGTCTCGCCGAGACGCTTGGAGAGTTCGGAGCGGAGTTCGTCGAGCGTGAGCGGGTTGGAGAGCCGACCCCGCTCGGCGAGGCGGATGGCCCCGGTCTCTTCGCTCACGACGATGACGACGGCGTCGCATTCCTTGGTGACACCGACGGCGGCGCGGTGTCGGGAGCCGAGGGTGCGGTCGGGGACATCGGCGGGGTCGGCGAGTGGGAGTTGGACGCCGGCGGCGTGGATGACCCGGCCCTTGATGATGACGGCGAGGTCGTGGAGGGCGGAGCCGGGGAAGAAGATGGTCTGGAGGAGTCTGGAGTTGAGGTCGGCGTCGAGGACGGTGCCGCCCTCGACGAGGCCGCGGAGGCCGACCTGACGCTCGACGACCATGAGGGCGCCGAATCGGGACTTGGAGAGGTATGCGGCGGCCTCGGCGATGGGCTCGACGATGGCGGCGACGCCGGCGGAGCCGCCCCTGAGGAGGGAGGTCTCGCCGAGTCGGACGAGGGCGCGGCGGAGTTCGGGCTGGAAGATGACGACGAGGCCGATGGCGACGACGGCGAGGGCGCGTTCGTAGAGGTAGGCGAGGCGTGGGAAGGCGTCGCGGCCGCCGATGATCTGGACGGCCAGGGTGGCGATGACGAGGAGGAGGAGTGCACCCTTGAGGGCGCCGGCGGCGCGGGTGCCCTGGACGAATCGGATGAGGAGATAGACGAGGACCCAGATGACGGCGAGTTCAAAGAGGACCGAGGGCAGCGAATAGGACGCGACCCTATCCAGCATTTCCACTATGCGCGACCAGGTTCCCAGTGTCGCCACCCCCTGCCGTTTGTGCCCGGTGAAGAGTCTACCGCGGGTGCGGGGTCGGTGCTTGCTCTACGATGGTTTCCGGCGTGACGTTCGAGCGAGACCGTGACATCACCCGCGCCTTGGTGGCCTGGTTCGGCGCTTCGGCGCGCGAGCTGCCGTGGCGATCGTGCGGGACGCGGGATCCCTATCGGGTGCTGGTGAGCGAGCTGATGCTGCAGCAGACGCAGGCATCGCGCGTGGCGGAGCGGTTCGACGAGTTCCTGGCGCGCTTCCCGACCGTCGAGGCGTTGGCGCGGGCGGACGAGGGGGAGGTGCTGGCGGCGTGGTCGGGGCTGGGGTACTACCGGCGTGCGCGGCTGCTGCACGGCGCGGCGCGGGCGATCGTGGGTGAGCATGGGGGACGGTTCCCGCGCGGGGCGGCCGAGCTGGCGTCGCTGCCGGGGCTGGGGCGCTACACGGCGGGGGCGGTGGCATCCCTGGCGTTTGGCGAGCAGACCCCGGCGGTGGACGCGAACGTGATGCGGGTGGTGCTGCGCCTGGAGGGACGGGTGCTCGCGACGGCGGACCCGCGGGCGGTGCGGCTGGCGTGGGCGCGCGCGGGGGCTCTGGTGGAGGCGGGGGCGCGGCTCCGGCCGGCCCGGGGGGCGGCGGTGGTGAACGAGGCGCTGATTGAGCTTGGGGCGGTGGTGTGCCCGGCGCGGGGGCCGAAGTGCGGGGACTGCCCGGTCGCGGGCTGGTGCGTGGCGCGGGCGCGGGGGAGCACCGGGCGGATCCCGGCGAGGAAGAAACGCCCCGTGCGGCGGGCGGTCTACTTCGCGAGCGTGCTGGTGGCGGATGGAGAGGGTCGGCTGGCGGTGACGCGCCGGGGGGATGACGGCCTGTGGGCAGGGCTGCACGAGGCGCCGACGGTGGAGCGGATGGACCGGGCCTCGACGGGGGCGGAGGTGGGGAAGCTGCTGGGGGTGGGACGCGTGCGGGAGGTGGGGTCGTTTGCGTTCAAGACAACGCACAGGGACTGCCACTTTGTGGTGTATCGGGGTCGGGCGCCGCGGCGGGCGCCGGAGGGGTGGCGGTATCTCGGACCCGAGGCGATCGCGGGACTTGGGCTGAGTTCGCCCCAGAGAAGGATCCTGCTCGAGATGGGCGCGGGGGGCGCGTGACGCGGGGGGCGGCGGGGCCGTATCGTGGGGCGATGCTGCTGGCGGTGGTGATCCCGGTCTTCAACGAGCGCGAGACGCTGCCGCTGCTGGTGGCGCGGCTGGAGGCGACGGCGCCGCCGCGGCTGTCGGGGGGCGGTACGGGGACCGAGGAGCGGTGCCGGCGGGTGGTGGTGCTGGTGGATGACGGGTCGCGGGATGGGTCGGGCGACCTGGTGCGGGAGCTGGGGTCGCGCGGGGGGTTTGCGTTTGCGGTGCACGAGCGGAACCGGGGGAAGGGCGCGGCGATCTCGACGGGCTTTGCGCGGGCGCTCGAGCTGGGGGCGGATGTGGCGATCATCCAGGACGCGGACCTGGAGTACGACCCGGCGGAGCACGAGGCGGTGCTGCGTCCGATCCTGGACGGGCGTGCGGACGCGGTGATCGGCTCGCGGTTTCTGGGTCAGACGCACCGCGTGCTGTACTACTGGCACTCGGTCGCGAACCGGGTGATCACGATGTGCAGCAACATGCTGACGAACCTGAACCTGACGGATGTGGAGTGCTGCTTCAAGGCGTTCCGGCGCGAGGTGCTCGAGCAGCTGAAGATCGAGGAGCCGCGGTTCGGCGTGGAGCCTGAGCTGGTGGCGAAGCTGGCGTGGATGCGGGTGCGTGGGGAGGGGGGCTCGCGCGCGGTGCGGGTGTACGAGGTGCCGGTGAGCTACTCCGGGCGGACGTACGCGGAGGGGAAGAAGATCACGTGGCGCGACGGGTTGAGCGCGCTGCGGTGCATCTTCAAGTACAACGTGATGCGGTGAGCTGGCAAACGAACCGGCATCGATGGGGGCGGGAGCGCACGTGGGGACGCGCGATGGTTGGGGCGTCGATCGTTGCGATTGGTTGGTCTGCACGGGCGGGACGGCCGCGGCACACGGGGGGTGCTGCACCAGTCTCCCGCCGCGGCGGCGGGAGACTGGTGGCACGGTGAAGTTCCGGCGTGGGTTCGGTCTTGTTTGGGTCGGCGAGGTTCGGTAGCATCGGGGCTCGGGGGATGAGCGCGGGCGGGAGAGGAGTGCCGTGATGCGATGTGCTGCTGTCGATTGGTCGCCGGTTGTGGCGGCATGCCTGGCGTTTTCGGGCGGCATCGCGAGGGCGGATCTTGGTGACGAACTGGCGAAGATCGTGCCGGGCGAGGTCGGGGAGCTCGATCGGTTCGGGTCTTCTGTCGCGGTTGTGGGATCGATCGCGCTGATCGGCGCGCCGCTCGACGACGAGCATGGCGAGGACTCCGGCTCGGCGTATGTGGTCGATCTCGGGACGGGCGAGGCGCTGGGCAAGTGGACGCCGAGCGACGGCGCGGCGGGGGACCGGTTCGGCGTCTCGGTTGCGATGTCGGGGGGTTACGCGTTCATCGGTGCGGAGCTTGATGACGATCGGGGCGTCGACTCGGGGTCGGTCTACATCTTCGAGATGGCGTCGGGCCGGCAGGTCGCGAAGCTGGTTGCGGGGGATGGGGCAAAGGACGACCGGTTCGGCGGCGCGGTCGCGGCGGCGGGCGGGAGGCTGCTGGTCGGTGCTCGCCACGACGGGGACCATGGGGAGTGGTCGGGCTCGGTGTATGTGTTCGAGGTTCCGAGCGGCGTGCAGATCGGGAAGCTGCTCGCGGATGACGGGCTGCCGGACGACAACTTCGGGTATTCGATCGCGCTGCAGGGCTCGCTGGCATTGATCGGGGCGCCGCTGACGAACCTCTACGACACCGATTCGGGGGTGGCGTATCTGTTTGACGTCCCGGCGATGCGGCAGGTAGCGAAGCTCGTGCCGCCGTCGGGGGGGCTCTCGGACAACTTCGGTCTGTCGGTGGCGTTGTCGGGGACGACGGCGGTCATCGGAACACCCGGCGACAGCCAGCATGGCACGAGGTCGGGCGCGGTGTATCTGTTCGACACGGGGAGCGGGCAGCAGGTCGCCAAGCTGACGGGCGCCGATGCGAGCGGCGGGCGCGACCTCGGGCATGCGGTCTCGGCGTACGGCTCGACGGTTCTGGCGGGGGCGTACAGGGACAACGTGTTCAACCCGTACTCGGGCTCGGCGTACCTGTTCGACATCGCGAGCGGTGCGCAGCTGGCGAAACTCACGCCGCACGACGGGGCGTACCAGGACAACTTCGGCGAGGCGGTGGGGTTGTGGGGTTCGGTGGCGATGGTGGGCGCGTATCGGGATGACGACGCGGGCCAGGACTCGGGCTCGGTGTATCTGTTCGACGCGTCGGATGGATGCCGGGTGGATCTGGACGGCGATGGGGACGTGGACACCTCGGACTTCCTCGTGTTCCTCAACGCGTGGGCGGGGGGCTGGTCGCTTGGGGATTGGGATGGGGATGCGCGGACGGACACTCGGGACTTCGTGGCCTTCCTCAATGCGTGGGTGGCGGGTTGCTAGGGGGAGAGGGATCGCCGCTGAGGGTGATGCCGTCGGTTGGTCTGCACGGGCGGGACGGCCGTGGCACACGGGGGGTGCTGCACCAGTCTCCCGCCGCGGCGGCGGGAGACTGGTGGCACGCGGCGGAGGATCAGGCGCGGTGGTCGCGGACCGCGCCGGCGGGGAGGCCGGCGGAGAGGGATTGGGGTTGCTTGGCGAAGAGCTTGGCGAGGGCGGCCTGGATGTCGTTGGCGAGGCTGAAGAGGAGGGGGACGAGGAAGAGGGTGAAGATGGTGGAGAGGAGGAGGCCTCCGGTGACGACGGAGCCGAGGCCGCGGTAGAGCTCGGAGCCGGAGCCGGGCATGACGACGAGGGGGAGCATGCCGAGGACGCTGGTGAGTGAGGACATCATGATGGGTCGGACGCGGGTGCGGACGCTTTCGGCGATGGCCCTGCGGGGGGACATGGCCTCGATCTTGTCGTCCTCGCTCTCGCCGATGCCGCGCATGAAGTTGAGGGCCTGGTGGACGATGAGGATGGCGTTGTTGACGACGACGCCGATCAGGAGGATGACGCCGAGCATGGTGAGGATGTCGAGGTTCTGGGTGGGGACGTAGCGGTTGGCCTCGCCGACCTTGTGGATGATCCAGAGGCCGAGGAAGCCGCCGAAGGTGGCGGGGGGCACGGCGAACATGATGACGAGTGGTCGGACGAAGCTCTGGAAGAGCACGCACATGAGGAGGTAGGTGACGAGCAGGGCGAGGAAGAGGGAGCTGGAGATGAGTCCGATGAGGGTGCCATCGCCGAGGAGCGCGGCGCGGACGGCCTTGAGCTTGCTGGCCGAGCCCTGGTAGCTGGTCTGGATATCGGGCGGGATGGCGCCGGCGGCGCGCTGGTCGGCGACGATCTTGTCCACGGCGGCGACGGCGACCTCGAGGGGCATGCCTTCGGGTGCGGTGAACTCGAGGCTGACGGCGCGCTGGCGGTTGACGCGGTTGATCTGGACGGGGCTGGGGACGCGTCGGATCTCGGCGAGGCTGGCGAGGGGGACCACGTGGCCGCTCGGGGTGGCGATGGGAAGGTCCTCGATGCCGGCGAGGGAAGTCTGGTCGACGGCGGTGTCGGCGAGGACCTTGAGGTCGATGGTCTCGCCGCCGATTCGGTATTCGCCGATGATGGCGCCGTCTCCGGCGGCCTGGACGGCCAGGCCCAGTTCGGCGGGGGTCATGCCGACGTCGGCGAGGCGGACGCGGTCGGGGATGACCTGGAGTTCGGGGCCGGGGAGATTGAAGTTCGACGGGTCGGGCTGGGTGGAGTAGGGGCCGTATTGCTGGATGAGCTGCATGAGGACGGCGGTGGCGGAGTTGGTGACCTCGCCGAGGTCGTCGCCCTTGATATCGATCTTGACGGCGTTGCTGTTGCGGCCGCCGACTCGGAAGAGGGGCGCCTGGCGGGCGAAGGCGAGGACGCCGGGGAGGACCTGCTGCCTGGTGGCGTAGGTGAAGAGGGCCTGCATGTCGACGACGCGCCGGCCGTCGGCGCTGACACCGCCGTGGAACATGGTGGGGCCGAAGCCGACGAAGAAGTAGTTGTCGAGGGGCGGCGGGATGATGCTCGGGTTTTCGGGGCCGGGGGGTGCGAAGGGGTTGCTGGGGATGCCGGGCAGCGCGGCGGCGGCCTTCGCGGCCTCGGGCGATCCGGCGGGGAGTGAGGCGGCCTCCCAGTAGGGTCGGAGCGACTTCTCGACGCGCTTGCCGAGGTCGATCTGCTGGTCGACGTTGTAGCCCGGGGGCGGGATGATGGCGCCGAAGACGAGGTTGCGGTTGCCGCTGGGGAGGTAGTCGGAGGGCGGGAGGAGGAACCAGCTCCCGATGAGCGAGCCGACGGTGAGGATGAGGACGACGGTGATGCGGACGAACCATCCGCCGCAGGCCCAGTAGATGAAGTTGCCGATGGCGTTGTTGAGCGAGGCGAAGGGGGCGAAGACGGTGTCGTCGAGCTTCCGGAGGAGGCCGTGGTGCTTGCGGGGCTTGAGGACGCGGGCGGCGGCGCAGGGGATGACGGTGACGGAGACAACGAGGCTGAGGGTGACGGCGGCGCAGATGGCGAGGGCGATATCGCGGAAGAGCTGTCCGGCCTCTTCCTGGATGAGCAGGATGGGGATGAAGACGGCGACGGTGGTGAGTGTGGAGGCGAGGACGGCGCCCCAGACCTCCTTGGCGCCGTCGTAGGCGGCGGCCATGGGCTTCTTGCCCATCTCGAGGTGTCTGAAGGTATTCTCCAGGACGACGATGGCGTTGTCGACGACCATGCCGACGGCGAAGGCCATACCGGCGAGGCTGATGACGTTGATGGAGCGCCCGAGGGCGATCATCACGACGAAGGCGCCGACGACGGAGATCGGGATGGCCAGGGCGATGATGATGACGGGGCGGACGGATCGGAGGAAGAGGGTAAGGATGCCGATGGCGAGCGCGCCGCCGATCCAGATGTTGCTCTTGACGAGCTCGATGGCCTCGTCGATATAGGTGGTCTGATCGAAGACCTGCTCGAGATAGAACCCGCCGTTGACGCCGAGCTTGCGGGCCTGCACCTCGAGGAGCCCGCCGGGCTTGCTCATGTCGTTGATGGCGCTCTTGACACCCTCCATGACCGCCATGACGTTCGAGTCGGTCTCCCGCTGGACGTTGATGGCGAGGACGGGACGGCCCTTGGAGCGGACGAAGCTCGTGGGCTCCTTGTACGTGATGGCGACATCGGCGACGTCGCGGACGAGGACGGGGACGCCGTCCTGGTTGGCGACGACGGTCCGCTCGACCTGGTCGGCGGTCTCGTACTGGCCGAGGGTGCGGACGCGGACGTCGCTCTTGCCGTCGGCGAGCTGGCCGGCGGAGATGTTCTTGTTGGTGCCCCGGATGGCGGCGACGAATTGGGAGGCCGTGACGCCCCGCTGGGAGAGGCGGGCGGGATCGAATCGGATCTGGACCTCGCGTTCGCGCCCGCCGAGGACGTTGACCTCGCTGACGCCGGGCATGCGCTCGATGGCGGGCTTGACCCGGTCCTCGGTGAAGTCCTGGAGGGTGCGGATGTCGAAGTCGGGGTCGGTGGTGCCAAGGACGATCCAGGCGATGTAGTCCTTGTTCATCTTGTCGGAGGCTTCGACGATGGGCTCGTCGACGTTCTCCGGATAGTTGGAGACCTCGCGGAGCTTGTCGGAGACCTCGCGGAGCGCTTCGTCCTTGGAGATTCCGACCTGGAATTCGAGGCGGATGGAGCCGGTGGCCTGCTGGCTGGAGCTGGTCATCTGGCGGAGGCCGGTGATGCCCTGGAGCTTCTCCTCCTGCTTGTCGATGATCTCCTGCTCGACCTCGAAGGGGCTGGCGCCCTCCCAGAAGGTCGAAACACTGATGACGGTGTCCTCGACGTTGGGCGTGAGCTGGACGGGGATGGCGCGCACCGCGAGGATGCCCGCGATCATCGTGAGGATGACGCCGACGGTGACCGTCACCGGCTGGCGGACCATGAGCTTGATGAAATCCATCAGCCTTCTCCTGCTCCGGCGGCCGGGGCGGGTGTGGTGGGCGCGGTGGGGTTGGTGGGGGCGAGGGGGCCATGGGGTAGAGTCGTTCGTTGCCCTCGACGACGACCTGGTCACCCTCGGCGAGCCCGCCGTCGCGGAGGACGACCTCGCCGGGCATCTCGAAGAGCACCTCGACGCTGGTGGGGACGGCCTTGGGCGGGCCTTCGCCCATGACCTTGGCGGTGTAGACGAAGGCGCCCATATCGTTGCGCATCACGGCGTCGGTGGGGACGACCAGGTGGGGGGCGACGGCGCCGGTGGGGACCCAGCCGACGACGCTGACGCCGGCGGCCAGGGTGTTCTGCCGGTTGGGCACGAGGGCGACGAGGGAGAAGGTGCGGGACCGCTCGTCGATCTTGGGGACGACGCGGACGTTTTCGAGCGGGAGGACCGTGTCGGAGGCGTCGAGCTTGATGACGATGTCGTCGCCGGAGAGGGGCGATTCGGTGAGGGAGGTGAGGTATCGCTGGGGGACATCGAGGGCGACCTGCAGCTCGTTGATGGCGAGGACCTCGCAGACGGAGTCGCCCTCGGCGAGCCATTCGCCCTTCTCGGTGAGCTTGCGGGAGATCACGCCGGCGAATGGGGCGCGGATGTGCATGTCCTTGAGGCGCCGCTCGAGGAGGGCGAGGCGGGCGTCGTACACATCGACGTCGCGTTCGGCCTTCTCGAGGCGGGCGTCGGCCTGCCGGAACTCGGACTCGGCGTCGCGCCGCTCGCGGGTGTTGCTGGCGCCGCGCTGCGTGGCCTCGTCGAGCGAGGCGATCTCGGCCTGCCAGCGGTCGCGGAGGGCGCGGGCCTCGGCGATGGTGCTGGCGGCGCTGGCCCGCTCGGCGGTGGCGCGCTGCTTCTCCAGCTGGAGGCGCTCGTCGTCGAGGGTGGCGAGTTCCTGGCCGGCCTCGACGGCGTCGCCGATGTCGACGCCGATGCTGACGACGACGCCGGCCTCCTGGCTGGCGACCTCGGCCTGGCGGAGGCTCTGGAGCTCGCCGGTGACCATGCGTCGTTCGACGACGTCACGCCGGCTGACGGTGGCGGTGCGGACGGGGGAGGGGCCCTGGGCAAGGGCGGGCGGGGCGAGGCCGAGCGCGCCGAGGATGGCGGCGAGGGCCCAACGCGGGGCGGTCATTCGGTATCTCCTGTCGCCGCGGCATCGTGGAGCGGGGCGAGTGTCTCGAGCGGGCAGCCCATCCCCCGGAGGGAGAAGGCGGTGATCTCGTCGGCGATGCGTTCGATTTCGGCCTCGCCCCGGTCGGGGGCGGGGTGGAT
The DNA here is from genome assembly GCA_016709445.1 of Phycisphaerales bacterium. Lineage (GTDB taxonomy): Bacteria > Planctomycetota > Phycisphaerae > Phycisphaerales > UBA1924 > PNC22. The sequence continues at coordinate 66,176 of JADJMV010000018.1, read as the reverse complement.
GCGTTCGATGAAGGCGCGGAAGAGCCGCTGGTGGATGAGTTGGGCCATCACGCACTGGGCGTAGCGTGAGCGTTCGGAGGCGTCGGCGGCCGGGCAGAGGACGGCGACGAGGGCGCAGAGGCGCTCGTGGTGCGGGCGCACGAACTCCTGAACGATCAGGTCGGTGCCCTCGCCGGGCTCGAGTGCCGCGTGCATGACAAGGCAGGCGCAGGAGCCGGAATCCTCGGGCCCGAGGATGACGCGGAGGAAGGCGCCGATGAAGTCTCGGAGGAGGAGGGCGGCGTGCTGCGGGCTGGGGGGGGCGTCCTCGAGCAGGGACCAGGCGGCGGAGGAGCCGCGGCGTTCCATGGAGCGCCGGACCGTCTCGAGGTAGAGCCCCCACTTGGAGCCGAAGTGGTACTTGATGCCGGAGAGGTTGACGCCCGCGTGGTCGGCGATCTCCCGGATGCCGACGGCGGCGAAGGAGCGCTCGCCGAAGAGGTTCTCCGCGGCGTCGAGGAGGCGATCCCTGGTGTTTTCTTCGGCGCGTGCCACGGACTGGAGGGTATGCGGGTGCAGGCCAGAGTCAATCAATCGATTGATTCGGCGATGATGGTCCGGAATGGGCGGACGCTAGCATCAGCGGCCATGGCTTCAGGAATCCGCCGAATCTGGTTGGCTGTTGCGGGGGCGTTGGCTCTGGTCTTGGGGGGAGCCCCGGTGCTGGGGCAGGACGCGGCGCCGACGACCGATTCGGTCGCGGCCCTGATGGCGGAGATCCAGGACGCGCTCCGGGCGGCGGGGGACGACCCCGCGGTGGCGACCGACTCGGCGACCGAGCCGATCAAGGCGCTGCGGGCGGCGCGGGACTCGGCGAGCGCGGCGGCGGCCTCGCTGGCGAGCGCGGCGGACTTTGCTGCCAAGGCGTCGTCGGCGCCGGAGACGATGGCGCAGGTGCAGGCGGAATTGAACAAGCCGGCGGAGGTGTTCACCCCGACCTATCCGGACGGCGCGACGGCGGCGGACCTGGACAAGGAACTCAAGCAGGCGGAGGCGGACCTGAAGGCGGCGCGGGAGGAGCAGGAGCGGATCCTGGCGGAGTTTCCGCGGCGGAACGACCGGCTCAAGGAGATCCCCAACGAGATCGCGGCGCTGACGGGCAGGATCGACTCGTTGCACCAGCAGTTGGCCATCGCGCCGACGCCGGAGCAGGATGCGACGCTGGTGAGTGCCCAGCGGCTCCGGACGCGTGCCGAGCTGGCGGCTTCGCAGGCGCGGCTCGCGGAGTTGCAGGCCGAGAGCGCGAGCTATGAGGTTCGGCGTGACCTGCTTCCCGCGCGGCGCGACCGGGCGGCACGCAAGGTCGCGGCGTTGGAGCAGCGGTTCAACGCGTGGCAGGCTGTGGTGAGCGAGCTGCGAACCCGCGAGGCCAAGCACGCGGCGGACCAGGCGAGCGAGAAGCAGCTGGCGCAGGCGGACGCGATCCCGGCGCTGCAGCCGATCGCCGACGACATCCGCAAGCTGGCCAAGCTCCTGAAGGGGCCGGGCACGGCGCCGGCGGAGTTGCCCCGGGCGACGGCCGATCTGGCGGACCGGACCAAGAAGCTGGACGACCTGACGAAGCTGCAGTCGGCGGTCGAGCGCCGGGTGGAGACGGGTCGCCTCGACAGCAGCCAGGGGCAGTTCCTCCGCCGCCAGCTCAACCGCATCAACGCCCTGGGCGCTTCGCGGCAATTGCACGCGCAGCTGGAGGAGTACCGCGATCAGTCGCTGCGGACGCAGCTGACGCTCGTGGAGCTGGAGGAACTGGAGCGGGAGACGAGCGATGTGGAGCGGGCGCTGGGCGAGATCCGCGGGGATCTGGGCGCCGGCGCGGATCCGGGGGTGATCGAGCTGGCGACGAGCCTGCTCAGCCAGCGCAAGACGCTGGTGAACCAGGCGCTGGGGGTGTACCAGCCGTATGCCGACACGCTCGACGCTCTGGTGAGCGCGTACACCCAGGCGGTGGACCGGTCAGACAAGGCGAGGGCGTTCATCAACGAGCGGGTGTTCTGGGTGCGGAGCGTGTCGGGCTCGCTGGCGCCTTCGCCGGGGGAGCTGGTGGAGGAGGCGGCGTGGGCGCTCTCGGCGAAGGAGTGGGTCGCGGCGAGCGCCGCGGCGACGGATGCCATGTATCCGGCGCTCGCTCGCCGCGAGGCCGCGGCGGGGACGGCCGACACACCGTCGTTTCTGCGCTTGACTCTGGCGCCGGCGGCGGCTGGGTTTCTGCTGTTCCTGGCCTGGGTGGGTCACTGGAGGCTGGCGCGGCGTTCGGCGCTGGCGTTGCCGAAGACGGGCCACGTGACCCAGCTGAACATGGCCGGGGCCGTGTGGAAGCTCGCGGTGGCTGTGGCGGCGGCGGCGCCGATCCCCTTGGCGCTGTGGCTGATCTCCCGCTGGCTGGAGCATGCCGCGGCGCCGACGACGGGACCGGCGGCGGTGGCGACGGGCGTGGCGCGTGCGGCGTACGTGCTGTTCGGTTTGAACCTGCTGCGGGAGTTCTCGCGACCGGGCGCGGTGGGAGCGGAGCATTTCCGCTGGCCGGAGGCGGGCCAGGCGCATCTGCGGCGCAATCTGCACTGGTTTACGCCGCTGGCCGTGGTGGTGGGTCTGGTGGTGCAGGCGTACAACTACCGGAGCACGGAGACCGGCCAAAGCGACGGGATCGGACGGATCGCGTTCGTCGCGGGGATGCTGGCGGTGGCGGTGTTCTACCACCGCGTGTTCTCGCCGAAGCGGCCGCTGATCTCCGAGTACCTCAAGAAGCGTCGCGGCGGCCTGATCGAGAAGACCAAGTGGGCGTGGTTCCCGGTGCTGACGGCGTTGCCGGTGCTGCTGGCGTTGGCAACGGCGGCGGGCTACGCGTCGACGGCGCTGCAGATCCAGCGGCGGCTGGCGGACACCTTCGTGTTCGTGCTGGTCGTGATCGTGGCCAACGCCCTGGTGCTTCGTTACTTCCAGCTCGCACGCCGGAAGCTGGCGATCCAGGCGGCCAAGGCGCGGGCGGCGGCGGCGGCGGCGGCGGCGGAGGGCGGCGAAGCCAAGGAGGCCGCGCCGGAGATCGACACCTCTTCGGAGCTGGACCTCACGGCGTTGAGCCTGCAGACACGGAAGGTGCTCCAGGCGCTGGTGACGGTGGTGCTGATTCTGGGGCTCTACGGGGTGTGGTCGGATGTGCTCCCGGCGCTGCGCTGGTTTGAGCGTGTGCAGATCCTGCCGCACTTGGCGTACGTGAACCCGGATACCGGGGCGATCTCGACGCTGACGCCCGGGCTGCCGACCGACGCCCCGGCCCCGAACGGCGCAGTTGGGAATGGCGCGGGCAATGGCATGGGCAATGGCGCGGGGGGCGGGGCCGGCGGGTCGGCCCCCTCGGCGGGGTTGCCCTCGTCGCCGCTGATGTCGGTGGGGCAGGGCGGTGCTTCCGGCGGCGAGAGCGCGGGGGTGAGGGCGCCGAGCGTGACGCTGGCGGACCTCGGGCTGGCGGTGCTCCTGGTCATGCTGACGGTGTCGGCGTCGAAGAACGTGCCGGGTCTGCTGGAGATCACGGTGCTGCAGCGCCTCCCGCTGGGGGCGGCGGGGCGGTACGCGATCTACACCGTGGCGCGGTACCTGATCGTGATCGTGGGGATCGTGGTGATCTCGCAGGCGCTGAGCGTGCCTTGGGAGAAGGCGCAGTGGCTGGCGGCGGCCCTCACCTTCGGGCTCGCGTTCGGTCTGCAGGAGATCTTCGCGAACTTCGTCTCGGGGCTGATCATCCTGTTCGAGCAGCCGATCCGGCTGGGGGACACGGTGACGGTGGGCGGCTCGAGCGGGACCGTGACCAAGATCCGGATGCGGGCGACGACCATCACCGATTGGGACCGCAAGGAGCTGGTGATCCCGAACAAGACGTTCATCACGGACCAGATCACCAACTGGACGCTGTCGGACCCGGTGTGCCGGGTGGTGGTTCCCGTGGGGATCGCGTATGGCTCGGATACCGAGCAGGCGCAGAGGCTGTTGCTGCAACTGGCGAAGGAGACGCCGCACGCGCTCGAGGACCCGCCGGCGCGGGCACTATTCCTGGGCTTCGGCGACAACACGCTGAACTTCGAGCTGCGGGTGTTCATCGACAGCCTGGAAAACCTGATCACGGCCAAGAGCGAGCTGCACTTCCGCATCGACCGGGCGTTCCGCGAGGCGGGGCTGGAGATCGCGTTCCCGCAGCGGGACCTGCACGTGCGGTCGATCGATGCGGGCGTGGTCGAGAGCCTCAGCGGCCTGCGGGGGCCGACGCGAACCACAGAAGCCGGATCGAGTTGAGGACGACGGCGACGGTGCCGCCCTCGTGGGCGAGGACCCCCACCGCCATCGGGACCTTGAGGCCGGTGCGGGACCCGATCACGACGACGAGGCCCATCACGACGATCACCGAGAGAGCGAAGACGAGGTTGACGGCGACGGTCTTGCGCGTGGCGCGGGCGAGGCGGAGGGCCCAGGGGACGCGGGTCAGGTCGTCGCTGAGCAGGACGATGTCGGCGGACTCAAGGGCGGCGTCGGAGCCGATGGAGCCAACGGCGATGGAGACGTCGGCGGCGGCGAGGGCGGGGGCGTCGTTGACACCGTCGCCGATGACGGCGATGCCCGAGCGTGTGGATCGCCCGGCGTGCTCCCGCTTCATGGCTTCGACCGCGGCAACCTTCTGCTCGGGGAGCAGGGAGGCGTCGTAGGCGTCGAGGCCGAGCTCTTCGGCGACGCGTTTGGCGACGACTTCGTCGTCGCCGGTGAGCATGCGGACGGGCCGAACGTCGAGGGCGTGGAGCTGGCGAACCAGCTCGGCGGCTCCGACTCGGATCTCGTCTCGCAGGACGAGCACGGCGCAGGCGCCGGCGCCCGTCGCGATGGCGACGCCGAGCTGGCCCTGCTCGCGGACGGCCCGAAGCGTGGCCTCGAGCCACGCGCGCGCCGGAGCGTCCACGATCTCGCCAACGAACGCGAGGTTGCCGACGCGGGCCTCGACGCCCCCGTGCTGGCCGGCCATGCCGCGCCCGGCGATCGAGCGGACCTGATCGATGCTCGGGAGCGCACCGGCGGCCTCGCCGGCCTGGAGGATGGCCTTCGCGGTGGGGTGGGTGGAGTCTCGTTCGAGCTGGGCGGCCAGGGCGAGGAGCGGTGCGGCGTCGCCGCCGTCGCGGGGCCGGATCTCGCGGTAGATCGGGCGTCCCTTGGTGAGGGTGCCGGTCTTGTCAAAGCAGACGGCGCGGGTGCGGCTGAGCCGGTCGATGGACTCGCCGCCCTTGAAGAGGACACCGGCACGGGCGCCGCGTGCGATGGCGGAGAGCGTGGCGGTCGGCGTGGCGATGACCAGGGCGCAGGGCGAGGCGACAATCAGCAGCGTGATGGCGGTGTAGACGGCATCGGCAGCGGGCACTCCGAGGGCGAATCGCCAGACGAGGAAGACGGCGGAGCTGAGGCCGAGGACGAGGAGGGTGTAGGGCTGTCCGACGCGGTCGATGGTGCGTTGGAGCGGCTCGCGCTGTTCGCGGGCCTCGGTGACCATCGCCAGGACGCGCTGGACGCTGGATTCGCTGGCGAGCTTGGCAACGCGGGCGCGGAGGACCGCCTCGCCGTTGATGGTGCCGGCATAGACCGCCGCGCCGGGCTCGACGGCGCGGGGAACACTCTCGCCGGTGAGGGTGGACTCGTCCACGCTGGAGACGCCCTCGAGGATGAGCGCGTCGACGGGGACACGGTCGCCGGGGCGGATGCGGATCTCCTCGCCGACGGCCAGGCTCTCGGGCGTGACGTCGGTCCACTCGCCGCCGCGGAGGGCGATGGCGCGGTCGGGCATGATGCCATGGAGGGCGCGGATCTCGCGCTGGGTGCGGGCCATGGCCAGCTCTTCGAGGGCGCCGGCGAAGGTGAAGAGCACGAGGAGGAGGGCGCCCTCCTCGGCGTGGTGGACGGCGGCGGCCATGACGGCGCCAACGACCATCAAGACATCGATATCGACGCGCTTCTCCGCGAGGGCGATCGTGGCGGCGTGAAGGCCGTAGACCAGGCCGATGGCGAGGCTGGCGTAGTAGCACCACTCACCGAAGGGGTTGCCGAGCCCGACGACAAGCAGAACGCCGAGGAGCAGTGCCGCGCCCGCGGCGACGGAGAGCCACAGCTGGACCCAGGGGCGCCAGAGCACGAAATCGGTGCGCCCGGGAGCTGAGGCGCCGTCCAGGCTCGTATTCGCTGCCGAGAGACTTGCCATCGCATTGCAAGGTTAGGTCTTGCGGCCGTCGTGCGCTTCGGCATCGGGATGTTCTTCGCGGCCCTGAGACAGAGTCTCATTAGGAGGAGGAGTGCGTGGGGCTTCGTCCTCATCGAGGAGCATCCGAGCGGCCGGGGTTTGGAGATCGTCGAGCTGCCCCTGCCGCACGGCCCAGATGAAGGCCCAGACGGCGAAACCGGCAAAGACGAGGGCGAGGGGCAGGACGATGTACATCACCGACACGCGTGGTCTCCGAAGGTGCGGGAGCGCAGGGAGATGGCGAGGACCGTGAGCCCGGAGAGCGGCATGAGGATGGCGGCGAAGAGGGCGTTGATGTGTCCCGACACGGCGAGCGAGGCGGCCAGGGCGTTGTAGACGAGGGAGACGGCGAGGCCGCGATGGATCGCGCGGACCGCCCGGCGCGAACCCTCGCAGAGTTCCACGATCCCCATGAGGCCGGGGTGGAGCATGTAGACATCGGCGGCCGCGAGGCTGGCCTCGGCGCCGCCGCTGACGGCGACCCCGACGGCGGCGCGGGCGAGGGCGGCGGCGTCGTTCACTCCGTCTCCGACCATGACGACCGTTCCCCCCTCGCGCTCGACGGCCGCGAGCTTCTCCTCGGGGCTGGCGCCGCCGGCGGCGTCTTCGGGGGCGAGGCCGAGCTGGGCGGCGACGGCGCGGACGACGCGGGGGTCGTCGCCGGAGAGGATGCGAACGCGCCATCCGTCGCGTTGGAGTCGTCGGATCGCCTCGGCGGCGTCGGGACGGATCGCGTCGCCGAGGGCGGCGACGGCCACGATGGCCCCGTCCTGCGCGACGACGATGGGCGAGAGGCCCCGGTCGGCGGCGGCGGCGATGGCCTCGGCGGCCCAGGGCGCGCTCGTGGCGGCGAGGGCCTCGGTGACGAAGGCCGGCGAGCCGACGGCGAGGTCGTGTCCGGCGACGCGGGCACGGATGCCGAGGCCCTGGCGCTGCTCGACCTCGCCGACATCGAGCTTGTGCCGTCCGAGAGCGGTGGCGAGGGCGCGGGCGACGGGGTGAGAGGAGCGGGCCTCGAGCGCGGCGACGGCGGGCTTGACGCCTTCGTCGCCGCTCCACTCGATGAGCTGCTGCCGGCCCTCGGTGATCGTGCCGGTCTTGTCGAGAAGGAGCACGCCCGGACGGTTCAGGCGCTCGAGCACCTCCCCACCCTTGATCATGATGCCGCGCTGGGCGGCTCGGCCGATCGCGGCCGTAACGGCGAGCGGGGTGGCGATGCCCAGGGCGCAGGGGCAGGTGACGATGAGCAGGGCGAGGGCATGGTCAACCGCCTCGGCCGGGCGGAGGAAGAGCCAGAGCACCAGCGTCGCGAGCGAGAGGAGGATCACCGCTCCGACGAACCAGCCAGCGACACGGTCGGCGACCTTGACGATCGGGGCGCGGCGGAGTGCGCTTTCTTCGACAAGACGCATCAGACGCCCGACTCGCGTCTCCGAGCCCGCGGCCTCGACCTTGACGAGTACGCGCTCGGAGAGGTTCACACTCCCCGCGCTCACGCGCTGCCCGACCCCGACACGCACGGGGCGCGACTTCGCCCGAGAGGATGGATTGATCCACGCTGCTCTGCCCCTCGACGACGAGGCCGTCGACGGGGAAGGACTCGTCGGCGCGGACCTCGACGATCGTGCCGGGTGTGACGGCGTCGATCGGGGCCTCGCGGGTCGCGCCGGCCTCCCAGATGCGGGCGCGGGCGGGGGTGAGCGAGTAGAGCAGCTCGACGGCGTCGGTGGCGGTGCGCTGCTGGCGGTGCTGGACCCAGCGGCCGCAGAGGAGGAGGAAGACCAGCACGGCGATCGTATCGAAATAGACCTCGCGGGGGGGTCCGAGGATGGTATTGACGACGCTGGTGACCATACCTGCGGTGAGTCCGAGGGCGATGGGCAGGTCGAGGTTGCGTGTGCGGGTACGGAGCGCGGCGAGGGCGCCCTTGAAGAAGGTGCGTCCGGGCCAGGCGAGTGCGGCGGCGGTGAGGACCATGCTGGTCCAGCGGAAGAGCTGCTCGAACTCGCGCTCGATGCCGCCGAAGATGCCGGCGTAGAGGGCCCAGGACATGAGCATGACATTGCCGGCCAGGGCGCCGGCCACGGCGAGGCGGGAGAGGAAGGCGCGGTCTTCGCGTCGGCGGGCGTCCCGGGCGCCGGCGCCCTTGGCGGGGTGGGGCACGTAGCCGAGGCGGTCGAGGGCGCGGGCGACGCCGGAGAGGCCGATGGTGTTGGAGTCCCAGGTGGCTCGGACGAGCGAGCGGCCCAGATCGAGTCGGCACTCCAGCAGACCCTTCTCGAGTTCGGGGAGCTTCTCGACGAGCCAGACGCAGGCGACACAATGGACGCCCTCGAGGAAGAGTTCGGCGGTGAAGGCACCGTTGCCGAGGTCTTTGCAGTAGAGATCGCGGAAGGTCGGGTCGTCGAACTCCTCGTAGGCGCGTCCGGTGGTCTGGGCCTTCTGGCCCTGCGCGCCCTGGCGGTCGCGGAGTTCGTAGTAGCGTTCGAGGCCGCACCCGTGGATGGCTTCCCAGACGGCGCGGCAGGCGCCGCAGCAGAACTGTTCGGTCGTGTCGGGCTCGACGAGGCCGGCCGGGACGGGGAGGCCACAGTGGGAGCAGGCGGTGCGCGCGGCGCGCGCGCTGGCGGACGAACTGGCGATCGCCTCACCGGTCATCGGCGGGGCTCTCCGCGTCGCAGCAGCCGCAGGGCTCGTCGCATGCGGCGTCGGGTTGCGCGCAGTGCTCGCAGGGGCAGGCGCTGGCGGCATCGCCGACCGGTGGGGCGGCGGGCTCAACGACCGGCGGCTCGCCCGAGCAGCAGGGCATGCTCTCGGCGTCGAGCCCCTTGACGCTCGAGGAGAGCGATTCGAGGCTCGTGGTCTCGACCTTGGCGGCCGCGCTGCGGAGCGCGTCGACGGAGACGGAGACGCGGGAGAAGATCGTGAAGAGCCCGGCGGCCATCACGAGCAGCGGCATGAGGAATGGCAGGCGCGAGGCGAGGGGCCCGGCAAGGGCGCGGACCCCGACGCCGACGGCCACCATCATCGGGAGCGTGCCGAGCCAGAAGGCGCCCATGGTCAGGGCGCCGAGCGGGGCGCTCCCTGTCCCCGCGGCGGCGGCGACGAAGGCGTAGAGCCAGCCGCAGGGGAGCAGGGTGGTCATCAGCCCGATCACCACCGCCCGGCGGACGGGGGGGAGGGTCATGGCGGCGCGGTTGGCGGCACGGAGGGCCTGCTGCATGAATCGCGGCGGGCGGAACTGGGCGATACGGAGGCCCATGGCGCGGAGGAGGTGGGTGGCGCCGAAGACGATGAGCATGGCGCCGGCGAGCGCGGCGGCGACGCGGGAGAGGCCGGCCATGGAGCCGGCCAGATCGAGGGCGCCGCCGAGGGCGCCGGCCACGGCGCCGAGCACGGTGTAGGTCAGGAGGCGTCCGAGGTTGTAGGCGGCGTGCAGGCGGGCGCGCTTGCGTGCGGCCTGCGGATCGTCGATGCCGACGGCGAAGGCGACGAATGCGCCGCACATGCCGGCGCAGTGGGCGCTGCCGAGGAGGCTGGCGGCGAACACGGTCGCGATGAGTGCGCCCATGGTTACTCCGCGCGAGCCTCGAGGGTCTGTTCCCGCGCCCAATGGTCGTCCCCGCTGCGGATGTCGAGCTTCAGGGTCCAGAAGCCGGGGCGCATGGGCGCCGGATCGGTCTGGTAGAGGCCGGGCTCGGCCGCGGGCGCGAGGCTGGCCTCGACCACTTCCGAAGCGGTCGCGTTGTGGAAGTAGGAGAGCTTGACCGTGGCGCCCTCGATGGGGTCGCCGTGGGGGCCGGAGAGTCGGAGGGAGATCACGCGGCGGCCCTCGGCGTCTGCCGCCCCGAGGGCGGGCCGCACGGTCCAGCCGAGCAGGTCCATCTGCTGCTGCTCGGCGAGGTGTTGATCCCAGTGGAGGCCCTTCTCGTAATAGTCCTTCTCGACGGCAAAGGAGGGGTCGCGCACGGCGGCAACGACGGTGATGGTCACCATCGTGAGGCTCAGGCCGATCAGGGCGAAGACCATGCCAGGCCAGAAGACGTGCGGGGGAATAAGGGGTCTGCTCTGGCTCATGGATCAGGAATCCGGTTCCGGGGTGTGCTGCTTGCCGGGCACGACCTCGTGATCGCGCCGCTCGTCGCCATGCTCACCTTCGTCGCGGCCTTCGAGCCACGCCGGGCCGATGAGACCATAGGGCACCTGCGTGGCGAACCCATCGGAGCCGGTGACGGCGAGGCGGACTTCGCGCCTTCCGTGCTCGTTGTAGGCCCGGGGCGGCAGGAGCAGGACCATCTCGGCGGTGGCCAGGCCGTATGCCTCGACGTGGACGGGCCCGTCGCCCCGGCTGACGGTCGCCCCCGGGATATCGGGGAGGGCGAAGTCGTAGTCGACGGGCTTGTCGGTCCGGTTCCGGACGCGGACGCTGAGGCGTGTGCCGATCTGGTCGCCGGCGGCCTCCTCGACGCGGAAATACGGGAGCCCGCCCCGGGCCCTGACCACCGTGATCTCGGCGTCCTTGATACTCCCGAGGACCGTGATGAGTCCGGTGAGGAGCGCGGCGAGGATGAGTGGGTAGATGACGACACGTGGGCGGAGGAAGTGCTGCTTCTCGCCCTCGATGCGGGCCTGGGCGCTATAGCGGATCAGCCCGCGGGGCCGGCCGATCTTGTCCATCACATCGTCGCAGGCGTCGATGCACTGGGTGCAGTGGACACACTCCATCTGGAGTCCGTTGCGGATGTCGATGCCCGTCGGGCAGGTGGTGACGCACTTGTGGCAGTCGATGCAGTCGCCCTGCTTGGGGGCCTCGACGACAGCAAGGGAGACGTCCGCGGCGGGCCTGCGGCTTTTTGGCCGCGGGCTCTCCGCGGGTCGGGTCGTAGGTGACGATGAGGCTGTTTCGGTCGAGGAGGACGGATTGGAGCCTTCCATAGGGGCAGGCGACGAGGCAGGTCTGCTCGCGGAAGAAGCAGAAATCGAACATCATGAGGCCGGTGGTGACCGCCATGACGAGGAATGGCGCCGGGTGGTCGAATGGGGAGCGGGTGATCCACAGCCTGAGCTGATCAACGCCGACGAAGTAGGCGAGGAAGGTGTGCGCGAGGTAGATGCAGAGGACGAGGTAGGTGGCCCACTTGGCGGGCTTTCGCCAGGCGCCCTTGCGGACTTTTTTGCCGGGCTCGCCCTCAAAGAGCCGCTCGATGGGACGGAAGAGGAATTCCATGTAGACGGTCTGGGGGCAGCCCCACCCGCACCAAACGCGCCCGAAGAGGGCGGTGAGAAGGAAAATGAAGACGAAGAAGCTGACGACAAGGAGCGCGAGAATCACGGTGTCGGTGGGGAAGAAGACCGAGCCGAAGAGGGAGAAGACGCGCCGGCCGATATCGAGCTGGACCATGGGCCGCCCGCCGATCTTGATATAGGGGATCAGCGTGAAGAGGGCGATGAGGGCATACGCGAGGACGCGTCGGCGCTTCCAGAAGCGGCCGCGGGAGGGCTTGGGCTTGATCCAACGCCGCGATCCGTCGGCGTTCAGCGTCGAGAGGACGCTCAGATCGGTCTCGTGCGGCTCGGTGGTCGTGGACATGGCACCGGTTCCTTTGCTGGCGCTCCGCCCACGACGGAGTCGCCCTTACTCTCCGGCGGGCTTGGGCCACTCGGGGAGCGGCTCGCCCTCCGGGGCCTTGGGGTTGGCGGGGTGGGCGCCGCGGAGCGAGATGACGTAGGACGCGGCGAGGACGACGTCGTCGCGCCCGAGCAGGGGTTCCCATGCCACCATCGCGGTGCCGGGGACGCCTCCGGAGACGACTTTGTAGATGTCGCCGGGCATCTTGTAGTTCTTGGCGAAGTCATCGGTGAGATTGGGACCGACGAGGCCCCGGCCGTCGGGCATGTGGCAGGCGGCGCAGCGGCCCTCGAAGATGGCCTTGCCCGCGGCGAGGGCGTTGGTGTTGCCGCTGAGCCTGACAAGGTTGTCCTGGTCCGGGGTGAGCGAGCCGTAGGTGGCCTTGAGGATGGCCTGAGCCTTGTCATTGATCCGCTTGGCGGTCGCGTCCTGCTGGTCGAAGATCGTCCAGCCGTAGGGACTGAGGTGGAAGAAGAGCAGGTAGGCCCCGGCGAAGAGGACGCAGACGATGAAGATCGCGTGCCACCACCCCGGCGTGGGGTTGTCGTACTCGCGGATCCCGTCGTAGTCGTGGGCCATCAGGTTGTCGTCTTGGTGTGTCGAGGACATCCGTATTCCCTTCGGTCAGTTCTTGGTGTCCGGGCGGGCCGGGGCGGTTTCATCGAGGGGCAGGCGGGCCCACGTGTTCAGCTGGTTCTTCGGCTTGCGTACCGCCCAGGCGGCGACGGCGAGGAAGATGACAAGAAAGATCACCATCGCCACTTCGGCGTAGATGGACAGATCGTTGATGGTGAGTTCGCCGAGGGTCATTGGCCGGCTCCGGCATTCAGGGCTGTCGGGGCGGGCGCGGCATCGGCGGACTTGCCCAGGTCGGTGCCCATCCGCTGCAGATAGGCGATGACAGCGATGACCTTCTTCTGGCTGAGGATCTCGACGGCCTCCTGCTCGCTGGCGGGCACACCGCCGTTGACGACGTCCCAGATATCGGGCCGGATCTGGGTGTATCCACCGGCCTCCTGGAGCGTGGCGGCGGCGACGGCACGGGCCTGTTCGCGGGCCATGTCGGGGGCGGCGTTGATGGCGTCGCCGTAAGGAACGCCGAGCATGGCCATGGCGTCAACGCGTCCCTGGATATCCCCAAAGTTGGTGGAGGAGGCCAGGAGGGTGCGGTAGAGGGGCATGATGGATTGCTGGTTGATGGAGCGTGGATCGAAGAAGTGGTTGAGGTGCCAGAGGCCGCTGGCCTGGACCTTGCCCTCGCGGGCGAGGTCGGGGCCGATGCGCCGGCTGCCCCACTGGAAGGGATGGTCGTAGACGAACTCGCCGGGCTTGCTGAATTCGCCGTAGCGCTTGGTCTCGGCGTAGATCGGGCGGATCATCTGCGAGTGGCAGTTGTAGCAGCCCTCGGCGACGTAGACGTCCCGCCCGGCGAGCTCCAGGGGGGTATAGGGCTTGACGCTGGCGATGGTGGGGATGTTGCTCTTGATGACATAGAGCGGGATGATCTCGAAGAGCGAGGCGGTCACGACCGCGACGATCACCCACATGGTGAACTTGATGGGGAGGCGTTCCCACCGGCGGTGCCACGCGGCCTGGATGAAGCGGTCCATGGCGTGGCCGCCAGAGACGACGGCGTGGACGCGGGACTCGGCGTGCTCGTCGGCGCCGGGGGTATAGGCCTTGGTGAGGGCCGGGGCGCGGACGACGGGGACGTCGTAGGCCTTGGGCCGCGCGGCCCAGGTGCGGAGGATGTTGTACCCGCCGAGCACGACAAGGCGACGAGCTTCTTGCTGAAGAGTTGCGTCTGGAAGAGGCGCGGCGCGAGCCAATAGATCATGCCGAAGGTCATGAACCCGTTCCAGCCCAGGGTGCCCGAGTGCACGTGGGCGATCGTCCAGTCGGTGTAGTGGCTGAGCGAATTGACCGTCTTGACGCTGAGCATCGGGCCTTCGAAGGTGGACATGCCGTAGAAGGTGACGCCGATGACGAAGAACTTGAGGACGGGGTCGGCGGCGACCTTGTGCCAGGCGCCGCGGAGCGTGAGCAGACCGTTGATCATGCCGCCCCAGCTGGGCATCCAGAGCATGACGCTGAAGACCATGCCCAGCGAGCTGGCCCAGGCCGGGAGGGCGGTGTAGTGCAGGTGGTGCGGGCCGGCCCAGATGTAGATGAAGACGAGCGACCAGAAGTGCACGATCGAGAGGCGGTAGGAGTAAACCGGACGGTCGGCGGCCTTGGGCAGGAAGTAGTACATGAGCCCGAGGAAGGGCGTGGTGAGGAAGAAGGCCACGGCGTTGTGGCCGTACCACCACTGCATGAAGGCGTCCTGGACGCCGGCGTAGATCGGGTAGCTCTTCATGACCAGTTCGGGCGAGGGCATCTGCCCGGTCTTGATGAGGTGGACGAGGCCCACGGGGATCCAGAGATTGTTGAAGACGTGGAGCATCGTCACGGTGACGATGGTGGCGATGTAGAACCACAGCGCGACGTACATGTGCCGCTCACGACGCTTGACGAGCGTCATGAAGAAGTTGGTGCCGAAGAAGCCGAGCCAGACCACGGCGATCGCCAGGTCGATGGGCCACTCGAGCTCGGCGTATTCCTTGCCCTGGGTGATGCCCAGCGGCAGGGTGATGGCGGCTGAGACGATGATGAGCTGCCAGCCCCAGAAATGGAGCTTGCTGAGCGTGTCGCTCCACATGCGGGCCTTGCAGAGCCGCTGTGTGGAGTAGTAGACGGCGGTGAAGACGGCGTTGCCGGCGAAGGCGAAGATCACCGCGTTGGTGTGGAGGGGCCGGAGCCGCCCAAAGGAGAGGAAAGGGATCCCCATGCTCAGGTCGGGGAGCACCATCTCGACGGCGATCAGAAGCCCCACGAGCATGCCGACCACGCCCCAGAGCAGGGTCGCGAGCAAGAACTTCCGGACGATCGCGTCGTCGTAGGTGAATTCCTGCATCGCGCCGGTACCGCCGGCCGCCTGTGTCTGGCTCATCCGAACAAACCCCTTTCTTCGCCTGCACGCTTCGTCGATCACGATGGGCGGCAAAAACTCTCCGCGGATCCCTCAATCGGACTTGCAGATATCTTTCTCTGCAAATACAATCCTGTCAACCGCACATTTACCGATGGGCGTCCGATCCCGACGGAGCCCGGGCTGGAAGCATGCTCTCGAGAACCACCGAATACGCTCTTCGTGCCGTCATCTACCTCGCCAAGGCCGAGGGGGACAACGCCACGAGCCAGGCCATCGCCGCCGCGACGGTGGTGCCCGAGGGCTACATGTCCAAGGTGCTCAACACGTTGGCGCGGGCGGGGATCGTCTCCAGCCAACGGGGACCGACCGGGGGCTTCGCCCTGGCACTCGCCCCGAACAAGCTGACCATGCTCGACGTGGTCGAGGCGCTGGAACCGCTCCCGCGGATCAACTCGTGCCCGCTGGCGCTGACCGAGCACGCTGGGGGGCTTTGCCCCCTGCACAGCGTTCTTGCGGAATTGGTCCGCGACGCCGAACAGCGCCTCGGGGGCACGACGATTTCGGACCTGTTGGTCGATCAGATCGTGCCGCTGAACCTCGACAAGCGGTGCGACTTCCCGCCCGGCCCGAAGCGTCCGGAAGCGGTCACGATCCTGACCCATCGATCGAAGGCTTCCGAGGGCTAGCCCTTTGCCCCCATCGTCCGACACGGGCGCGGGCGTCGGACCGGCCAGGACGCGCGGGGCCTCGCGGATCAGGATGAAAGCCCCCATGAGGACGAGGAAGACGGCGAAGATCCGCCGCAGCTTCTGCTGGTGCACGCGCGAGGCGAGAAACCCGCCGGCGATGCTCCCCGCGCCGCCGATCACGATGAACGTAGCGATGAGGCCCCAGTCGATCTGGAGGCCGAGTTCGGGGAGCACGCGGGAGTGCTTAAGGAAGCCGGCCGCGGAGTTGAGGGCGATGATGGCAAGACTCGTGCCTACGGCCTCCCGCATGGGCAGTCGCACCAGGAGGGCGAGCGCGGGCACGATAAGAAAGCCGCCCCCGACCCCGACGAACCCGGTCATGGCACCGACGCCGGCGCCCATAGCGACGACCTCGGCAAGGCGGGCGGCCCTGGGCGCTTGGCCGCCCTCGGCCGGCGCGTCATTCGGCGCGGCCTTCCGGGCTCCGCCGCGGAGCATGGCCCACGAGGCGCCGAGCATGACGATCGCGAAGAGGGCCAGTTGGAGCGCGCCGGGCACGTGCTTGGCTGCGAGTGCGCCCAGATAGGCTCCCGCCATGCCGGGGATGCCGAACCAGAGGACGTAGCGCCACTGCGTGTGGCGCCGGAAGGCGTGCTGGACGACACCGACAGCCGCGATACCGCCGACGATCGCGAGGCTCTCTGCGATCGCGAGCTTGTCGGGGGTGTGGAGCAGATAGACCAGGACGGGGACGGTGAGGATGGATCCGCCCGAGCCGAGGAGCCCGAGGCTGATGCCGATGACCAGGGCTCCGGCGACGGCGTAGACCACACACCCTCCGACGATGGGCGCCGCGGCGCGGGAAGCGGATCAGGCGCGGGCGACTCGGCCGCCGGCGCTTTCCCACGCGAGGAACCCTCCGGCAAGATTGATCACGTCGAGGCCCTGCCGCCGGAGGAATGCCGTCGCGGCCGCGGAGCGGACACCGCTTCGACAGTGGCAGACGATGGTTCGATCCGTCGGGAGTTCGGCGACCCTCGGCCCGAGCCTGGTGTGGGCGATGTTGAGCGCGCCATCGATGGCTCCCTCTGCGTGCTCGTGTTCGTTGCGAGCATCGAGGATGAAGGTACCACTATCTGCCCCGCCGTGCCTGCCCAGGCGTTGCTTGAGCTGCGCGGCGTCGATCTCCGGGGTGGACTCGAGCGAGGGATTCCCCGCGATATCGGCGGCACTGACGTAGCCGATGACACGGTCGAGGCCGATGCGGACGAGGTCACGGACGAGGGCCTCGACCTGCGCGGGCTCGCAGACCAGGACAATCTGCTGCTCGGGTTCGATGTAGCTCCCGGCGACCATCGGGAGCTGCGTGCTCACGGGAGCCCACAGCGAGCCGGGGAGGTGCCCGTCGCGGAAGGCGGGCCAGGGGCGGGTGTCGAGGATGGCGACGGTGCGGCCGTCGACCGCACCGGCGTCGAGTCGGCCGGGGTGGGGCAGCTCGGGCAGGGGCGGGACTCCGTCGCGATTCTCGGCCTTCATGCGCGCGAAGTAGAGCGGCGGCGCCGGCTGTCCATCCAGGATGAACTGGACGAACTCGCGCTCGTGGCCGGCGTGGCGCAGCGAGGCGTTGAAGCGCTTCTCGTAGCCGACGGTGGAGCTGGGGACGGCGCCGAGCGCCTTGCCGCAGGCACTGCCCGCGCCGTGGGCGGGCCAGACCTGGAGGTAGTCGGGCAGGTCGAGGAACTTCACGGCGCTCTGGTTCAGGGTCCGGGCGAATCCCTCCTTGACGCCGGCCTGTCCGGCGGCGGTCTCGAGCAGGTCGGGCCGGCCAAGATCGCCGACGAAAACGAAATCACCGGTTGCGATGCCGATCGGCTCGGTGGCGCCGGCGCCGAGATCGGTCACCATGAACATGAGATGTTCGGGGGTGTGGCCGGGGGTATGGACGGCCTGGAGCTGGATGTTGCCAACCTTGAAGGTGTCGCCGCTCTTGAGCAGGCGGACCTCGACGCCGCCCGCGGCGGGCCAGCGGTAGGTCCAGTCCGGCCCGCCCTCGTCCGAGAGGTAGACGGTCGCGCCGGTTCGACGCGCGAGTTCTCGTGATCCCGAGAGGAAGTCGGCGTGGATGTGGGTCTCGGTGACGGCGGTGATCTTGAGACCGTTGGCGGCGGCGAGGGCGATGTAACGATCGACGTCGCGTTCGGGGTCGATGACGACCGCCTCGCCGGTTCGCTGGCAGCCGATGACGTATGCCGCCTGGGCGAGCCGGTCGTCGTAGATCATTCTCAGAAACATGGCCGACGCCTCCGGGTTGCGCTCGCGGGGACCTCATTGGGCGCCCGCGGGCTCGCGGGGCCCCGTGCTCGCGAGCCGGAACGCCAAGAGTCTAGGGACGAGCGGGCGGGCGCCCCCCCCGCGCTCTCGGGCCAAGCGCGCACGCTCCGGACTTCCGGGCTCTCGCGGCCGCCTCGCAGCGGTGGCCGAGCCGCGCGGGCCCGGGCGGCCGAACAAGCCGGTATCGACCGGATCGACGGGCGCGGTCCGGCCCCGAACTCCCGCCTCGAGACAGGATCGACCCGGCACGTCCCGCGGATGGCGCGCGGCGATCGGGATCATCGCACCACGGCGAGGTTGTCTCCTTGCGGCCGGCTTCGCCGGGATGCGGCTCGGTCGTAACCGCATACACTCGCTGGATATGCGTTCTCCAGAGCCCGACGAGCTCTCCCCCGGATCCTCGCCCGACCAAGCGATCGCTCGGCTCATGGATTCACATGGGACCAGGGTGTACGCACTGGCGCTGCGGTTCTGCGGGAATGCACAGGATGCGGCGGACGTGGTCCAGGAGACGTTCTTGGGGGCATACCGGTCGTGGCCCGGCTTCCGCGGGGAGTCTTCTGCGACGACCTGGCTCTATCGGATCGCGAGTCGGGCGTGCAAGCGATTCCATCGCACCCAGGCCCGTCAGGGTGCACACTCCGTGCCGCTCGAGTCGGACCTGCCCGCCACCGGACCTGTGCCGGCCGCGCTGACCGACGAGGACACGCCGCTGTACAGAATCGTTCGGCGCGAGGCGCTCGAGGCTCTGGAGGTGGAGATCGCGGCGCTCTCGGACGACTACCGCATCCCGCTCGTGCTCAAAGAGATTGCGGGCCTGAGCGTGGCGGAGACGGCCGAGGTTCTGGACATGAAGGAGGCAACCGTGAAGACGCGCCTCCACCGCGCCAGGCTGGCGCTCTACCGGGCGCTCACGGCGGCCGTGCCGACCCGCGATGCCCCGCCGCCGGCCTACGAGGAGCGGGTCTGCATCGACCTGCTCAACGCCAAGCAGGACGCTCTGGACCGCGGGGCACCCTTCCCGATGCTGGATGGGATCACCTGCGAGCGGTGCCGGGCGGTCTTCCAGAGCATGGACCTCGTGGCGGACCTTTGCCGTGCGGCCGGCACCGACCACCTGCCGCCGGGCCTCCGGGAACGTGTGCTGCGAGAGATCGGGCTTGCGGGCGGGGCCCGGGCCGATTGATCGGTCTGCGGTGCACTGGGAAGCCTTGGCTCATAGAGGTTTGTGTCGCGCGGGACTGGGCCCACCGGGGGGAACTGGTCGATAGCATGGCGCGGTTCATTCACACCGAGAGAGCCGAATCTTGCAAGACAAGAGCAGCCGCAAGGAAGCGACGCCCGCCAGCGAGTGGGCCCGGGACCCCGCACCGATACGGGTCGGCGCCCGGACGGTCCGGTTTCTGGCTCCGGGCAGTCCGCCGCCGCCACCCTCCGTGGCGATTGTGGGGCCACTGGAGGACATCCCGGTCGAGGGCCCCGTCGGGGTGCAACCCGAGTTTGCCAGGGAAGCGGGCGGCCGGGCGCTGGTGCGGGTCCGCTGTCCGAAGGGGACGCACTTCTACGGGTGCGGCGAGGCGGCCGGGGGACTCCGCCGCAACTCGCGGGTAGCGGTGCTCTGGAACACCGACTCCTTCGGGTACGACCTGCAGACGCCCTCGCTGTACCAGTCGCACCCCTGGGTGCTCGCGCTGCGCGACGATGGGACGGCGTTCGGGGTGCTGTTCGACACCACACGCCGGTGTGAGATTCTGCTGGAGGATCACGTGCAGGCGGCGACCGAGGGAGCGGCGCCGGCGGTCTACGTGATCGAGGCCGATTCGCCGGGCGGCGTGATGGCGGAGTTGGCGTTGCTGATCGGGACGACGCCGCTCCCGCCGCGCTGGGCGTTGGGTTTCCACCAGTGCCGCTACTCGTACGGCGCGGAGCACGAGCTGCTGGGGATCGCCGAGGACTTCCGCGCCCGATGGATCCCGTGCGACACGCTGTGGCTGGACATCGACTATGCGGACGGGGCGCGCACGTTTACGATCGACGAGCACCGTTTCCCCGACGCCGAGAAGATGATCGCGCAGCTCCGTCTGCGGGGGTTCCGGACGGCGTGGATCCTCGACCCCGGCGTCAAGATCGACGCGGAGTACCCGGCCTATTCGGAAGGGCTGGAGCACGGGCACTTCGTGATGCGCCCGGATGGGACGCCCTTCGAGGGCGACGTGTGGCCCGGGCGGTGTGCCTTCCCCGACTTCCTGAACGCCGGGGCTCGGCGCTGGTGGGGCGACCTGACGGCGCGGTTCGTCCGGATCGGGGCCGACGGGGTGTGGAATGACATGAACGAGCCCTCGGTCTTTGACGGGCCGGGGCGGTCGATCCCGCTCGACTGCACCCACCGCGCCGACCCGGATCTGGGCGGGCCGGACACGCACGCGCGGTACCACAACGCGTACGGCATGCAGATGGCGCGGGCGACGTTCGAGGGACTTCTGCGCGAGCGACCCGGACGGCGCCCGTTCGTGCTCAGCCGCTCCAACTACCTCGGCGGCCACCGCTACGCGTGCTGCTGGACGGGGGATTCGGCGAGTACGTGGGAGCACCTCTCCTGGACGATCCCGATGATGCTCAATCTGGGTCTGAGCGCGCAGCCCTTCGCCGGCTGCGATATCGGCGGGTTCGCGGAGAACGCCGACGCCGAGCTCTTCGCGAGGTGGATGGGCATCGGGGCACTGCTGCCCTTCGCGCGAGCGCACTCGGACAAGAGCACCAACCGGCACGAGCCGTGGAGCTTCGGTCCGGCGTGCGAGCACGCCTGCCGGCTGGCCCTGGAGCGGCGGTACCGGCTGCTCCCCTACTACTACACGCTCTTCCGCGAGGCGGAGCAGTCCGGTGTGCCGCCGATGCGTCCGCTCTTCTTTGCCGATCCGGCCGACCCCGCCCTGCGGGATGCGGACGACTCGTTCCTGCTCGGGCGCGACGTCCTCGTCCGGGCGAGCGCCGCGCCGGACAACAAGTGCCGTTCGGCGATGCCCTCGGGGTTGTGGCGCCGCTTCGAGCCCGCGGCCGCGATCGATGCCAACCTCCCGCAACTGTTCCTGCGCCCCGGCGCGATCTTGCCCCTGGGCCCGATCATGCAGCATACCGACGAGCGCCCGCTGGATCCGATCACGCTCATCGTGAATCTCGATTCCACCGGCCGCGCCGAGGGGTCACTCTTCGAGGACGCCGGCGAGGGCTTCGCCTATCGCGAGGGGGAGTACTTACTCTCGCGCTACGCCGCGGAGCGCGACAACAACCATGTGCGCGTCTGGGTGGAGTCGGCGGAGGGGCGCCTGCCCCGACCGCTGCGGGTGGCGGAGATCGTCGTGCTGCTGGATGGGGAACGCGTGGCTCGGGCGACCGGAATCGGCGGCGACATGATCACGGTGCTGGTGGGTGGGCCGAATCAGATGCCGATCGGGCTGGATTAGGGGTGGGGAGAGATGCAGAGATGCAGAGATGCAGAGACGAAGAGACGAAGAGACGAAGAGACGCAGAGACGAAGTGACGAAGTGGGGAGTGAGGAAACCGGGTGGACGCAGGGGGCTCTCGGCGTCGGCTACGCGTCGTGCCCATCTCGGATGATGCGGATCTCCACCGGTGTGTGCAGCCGGCCGGTATCGAGACCGGGGCAGGTACTCTTGGCGCGGATCCAGGTGTCGCGGGAGAGCAGAAGCCCCCGCCAGAAGGGCCACGAGCGGCACTGAGCGGGACGGGACTTGTACACGCCGCACACCGCCTTGCCCGGGACACGCTCGCGGTCGAGCAGGACACAATCGAAGCCGCGTGGGCCGGGGCGTTCCTTGATCGAGCGGCCCCGGGGCGTGTCCTCGGTGTATTCGTCGTAGAAGCGTTGGTAGGAGATGCCGAGTTCGTCGGCGATGGCCCGTCCCTCTGCTTCGGTGAAGAGGACGAAGCCGGGCGGCCCCGAGCAGCAGTGGCCGCACATGGTGCAGGCAAATCGGAGACCGGTCTCGCCCGTATCGGGATCGGGGCGGTCGAACCATTCGGAGTTTGGGCCTGGGTTGTCGCCGCTGGGATTCATGGATGGCTTGCCGGTCGGGGAAGCTGGCGGATTGGTCCGGCGCGGGTCACCCGGCCCGAGTCAGAGGCGAGCGGGCGCACCGGGCGCGATCGACGGGCCTTCAGGTGAGTCTCCGGATGGCGACGATCGTCTGGTCGTCATCGCGGGAGAGCGACCCGGTGTGCCGGAAGAGGGCCTTGTGGACGGAATCCACGACGCACTCGGGATCTCCCGAGCAGCCGAGCAGTGCCTCGTCGAGCCCCTGGACTCCGAACTGTTCTCGCTGGGGGCTGAAGGCCTCGGTGATCCCGTCGGTATAGAGCACGAGGGTGTCGAGCGGGCCGAGGACGATGGTGCCATTGAGTCCATCGTATTCGTCGATGATGCCGAGCGGGAGGCCCGGCGCCCCGTCGATCGCGAGCACCTCACCGGTGTCGCCTTTCTTCAGTCGCGGCGGGTTATGGCCGGCACGGGCGTATTGCAGCCTCCCCGTGAGGGGGTCGTAGACGCCGAAGAAAGCCGTGACAAACGTGGACTCGATGCGGCTGGCGGCCAGACGGCGGTTGGCGTACTTCATGACCGCATCGGGTGCAAACTCCGGACCCTCGTAGCCGTGCAGGATGGCATGGAGCATGGCCATGACCGTGGCCGCGGCGGCGCCATGGCCGGAGACATCGGCGATGAGGATGCCCCAACGGCCGCCGGGGATGGGGAAGAAGTCGTAGTAGTCGCCCCCGGCCTCGTCGCTGGTGAGGTAGCTGGTGACGATCTTGAGGCCCGGGATGGCGGGGATGCTCGTGGGGAGGAGCGCCTGCTGGACGCGGGCGACGGCTTCGAGCTGCGCGGTCAGCTTGCGGTTGAGCTCGTCGGCCCGGTTGACCGCGAGGAGGTTGCGCGTGGCGGTGCCGACGAGGTTGGTGGTGAGGAAGTGATCGGCGAGATGGTCCGGGGTGTAGAAGACCGGGTCGCGGTGGAAATAGAGGTTCCAGTTGAGGGGCTTCCCGTCGTCGAAGATGGGGCTGGCCAGACAACTCCCGATATCGGCGAGGCGGTCGCCGACGACCGGGTCGGCCATCAACCGCAGGTTGTGCCACACCTGGGGCTCGGGGCGCGAGAGCACCTCGCCGAGGAACCCGCCGGAGAGCGCGGGCATTCGGGCCCAGTCCCGCCAGGGGTTGGCGGGCTCGTGCTCTGGGTCGACGAGCGAGGGCCTGATCTCACGCGTGATCTTGTACTGACCTTCCGGCAGGCCTCGCTGCGAGAGCGAGATCATCAACTCGAGAGGACGCACTTTCCAGAAGTGGCGCCCGAACTGGCTGAGCAGCGTGACGGGATCGCGGACGAGGCTCACCTCGCGGAGCATCTCCGTCAGGATGCGCAGATCGTGCGTGCACTCGATCTCGAGACGTGGCAAGCGGAGTCTCCCTGCGGCGTTGCGCCGGGGAGAGCCTATGCGCGGCAGGCACGCTCGACACGCCGAGCGGTGGCGACGGTGTTCTCCAGCATGGAGGCGCATTGCTCGCGGAGCCCCTCCCGCACCGCCGGGTCCGCAATCAAGGGCAGGTTGACCTCGACATTCCAGGCCGCGCTCCGCGCGGCCGCCTCGGCGAGGACCGCGGCGATCGCCAGGTCGCTCCGGAGGTTCGTGTTCGTGATCGGCGGCAGCTCGTCGAGGATGCCCAGGACATTGAGGCAGGTGGCGACACAGGTGAGCGGCACCTGCGCCGCGGCCCCGCAGGCTTCCGGAAGGTCGGCGCGTCGGGGGTGGTCCTGTTCGAGCCTGGACAGTTCGTTGACGAGCCCGTACACGCGCTCGTCCTCGGCGGCCAGTTCGAGCAGGAGCGTGCGGGCGCGCCGGAGCCGGGCGGCCGCATCCTCGAGCTTGGGGGTGTGCGTCGCGAGGTTTTTCCGTCCGACGCTATAGGCGAGGACCATATTGGCCAGCGCGGCGCCGAGCGCGCCGACAGCCGAGGCGACGGCCCCGCCCCCGGGCGTGGGCGTCTTCGAGGAGAGCTGCTCGAGGAAGTCCCCGAATCGTCTTTCGTTCAGCGGCAGGTCCATGCCCGAGCGTAGCGCATTGCGCCGACTCGGGGCGGGCCTACGCGAGATACGGTGACCACGGCCGCGGGCCGGGGGGCCGTGGGCCGCTACCTGCGGGGGATCTCAACCGAGCGAGTGAGACGCCCGGGCCCATCGGGCTCGCTGAGCGACACCATCACTCGCCCCCCGCCGAGGGCATCGTAGGCGTCCACGAACGGGAATCGGCGGACGATCGTCTCGCCCGGCTTGAGCGAACCCACGCTGGATCGCACGCGGGACATGCCCGATGCGTATGCGACGGCGTCGAAGGATCGGACCTGTTCGCCGGTATTGGTAATGGTGGCTTCCACGATGAGATCGGCGTCCGGGCCGGCAGCCGCGGGACGAACGCTCAACTCCATCGCGACGTCGTTCCAGGTGAGTTCGGCGAACGCCCTCGCGCGGACCCAGCCATAGTCTCGCTCGCCGACGACGTGGATATCGAACACGAAGTCCTTCTGCCCGGCCTCGATAGACCTGGAGAATGAGAGCAGGATCGGCAGGCTCTCGGAGTCACCCGAGGGGATGTCGAAGTCCATAGATCGTGGAGAGATCTGCCACGTCCGGTCGCGCGCCTGCGATCCGCTGACGAACCCGCCGGGCTCGGTCACGATGACGCGCCCATTGACGGGCGTTCCCCACGGATTGCGCAGGAGGATGTTGTGCTCGTGCTCGCCCGAGAGCGATTGGATGAGGGGAGGATCAAGCTGGACAGAGGCCAGGAACTCGACGAGCGAAGTGTCGATGTCCTCGATGAAGATCGGCTCCTCCGAGAGGGCGACCCGGTGCTCTCGACGCGCTCCATCCTCCGAGCTGGTTGCCTCGAGCAGCCGCTCGTTGCCAAAGATGTCCGCGACGCGCACGGGGCCGTCCGCGAGCGTCGCGATGAACTCCGCGCGGTCGGAGGGGGCGGTCTCGTTCCAGGCCGCCAGCATGCCGCCGCGCTCGGGGTGCGCCTCATCGGGCACGAACAGCATGCACCGCATGCCCTTGCCGATGCGCCAGTCCGCTGCAAACACCCGGCCGGCAAGGCGGTCGGACAGCGCCCTCCACACTCCGGAGGCCGGAGAGGGCTGTGCGCGGACTTCCTCTCCCTCCTCGAGCGTCCAGGGATCTCGGATCCCCACCCGGAAATCCCGCCTCCCGTCGGCGGTGGCGGTGCGCCAGAGCTCGACCGTGCGCCGCGCCAGATCCGCAGCCGCGGCACGCTCGGTGAACTGATCGAGCGGGAGCGGCTCGAGCACAAACGTCGGGACGGGCCCGTGGCCGTCCTGCCAGGGCAGCAGGACCGCCTCGAGCGGTGCGCCCCCCATCCAGCTCGGAAGCTCGACCATGACTCGGTCCGCGCGGGAGGTGAGTCCGGCGGCCGGATCCATGTCGGCGCGCCAGCCGATCCCGATCTCGACCCCGGGAACAAACTTGCCGAGCGCCTTCCGGGCCGACGCCAGCGGCGCGTCGATCGGGCCGATGCCCTCGAGCGCGGTCGAACCACTGACGCCGAGCATCCACCGAGAGTTGGTATCTCCGAGCTTGTCGAGAGCTTCCAGGAGGAAGGGGCCCCAGTTCACCTCGTCGGTGGCGAGCATGGGGACGACCTGGTCCGGCCTCGCACCCGTCGACGCGACCAGCGATTCGGGCAGCACGGCGAGGGCGAGTTCGCCGTCGATCCACTCGGCTCGGAGGGCCGCGAGGTCTTGACGGATCGCCTCAACCCGGGGCCGGAGCGTTTCGGCTTGCAGGGGCGCCTCCCACACGGGCAGCGAGATCGCGTCGATACGGAGAGCGTCGGCGGCGCTGGCGAGCTGCGCGGGCGAGCCGGGGGGGAGGCGGGTGAGTTCGACCATGAAGGGGCGCCACGCGGCCCCCTTGGCCGAGGTGGACAGCCCGGAGAAGGCCGGCCCGGTCCCGTACTGAGGTCCGGCGTGATCGGCCGCATCGACCCACGCCAGGTCGCACACGCTCGACGCGATGACCCGCCCGCCCGAGACGATGTTGACGACGGCACGGTACCAGCCGAGCTGGTCCACCGCGGGCGCCCATGTCCACTTCGAGCGACCGACGTTGATGGTCCGGCTCGTCGCGTCCACCAGATGCCGCTTTGCATCGTAGAGGCGGATCGTCGCGGTCATGTCCTCGGCCGCGAGGTCGCGGATCTCGACCGTCAGTTCCGGAGCGAGCGGACGCGCGACGATCCCCAGCGGGCTTTGCGCATGCATGGACAGCTGGGGCATCTGCATGACCGTCACATCATCGAACCAGGCCATGCCGTCGAAATCGGACTCCCAGACCTGATGTTCCGCGAGCGTCGGCTTCTCGAAGGTGGCCGGCTGGACGACCTCCAAATCGATCTGGAGGAACGCGGCGTCGGCGAAGAGGCCCGGGAGGATGACGCCGAGCGGGTGCCAGCCCTCGCTGGCATCCATCAGGATCGCGGCGCGCTCGCTTCCCTCGATCGGCTCGCTGTGGGAGTCCAGCGCCCGAACCACCAGACGCGGACGCGCCGCCGAGAGGTTGGTCGTGCGGACGAGGGCCGTGATCTCGTACTGCCCGAGCGGGAAGATCGGGACCACGCCAGGCTCCAGGCGCAGGCTCGCGTTGCCGCCACGCACGGGGAGCCGCACCGAGCCCTCGCCGTGCGCCGCCACCTTGTAATCGAGCCGGGCGCGGTTCCAGATCGGGTAGTCCGGCCGGATCCGCGGCACGAGCGCGTCGTGCTGCGCCCGGATCCAGCCCTTGGGGATGTCGAGCGGGTTGGTGAGCTGTTCCTCAAAGTCGAAGGCACGGACGATCCGCGCCGCGGCCCTGGGCCGGATAGGTTCCGGCCCGGCCTCGCCTTCCTCGGGCTGTACGTGGATCGGGCCCACGGGGGGAGATGCCGCCGGCGAGGCGGCCTGCGTCGGGGGATCGGGGGCCTGGGCGAATCCAGCGCCGGCCATCAGAGCGCCCGCGAGCGCGCAGCACCACCGGGTTGACCGATTGGGCTTCACCCACCCGATATCGGCATCCGGGCAGACCCGCCTTGATGGGGATCAGAGGTCGCCGGCGAGCAGTCGGCGGCTATCGCTCAGCCGAAGCGGCGGCTGCGTCTCGCTCGGCGAGGCACCGAGCGAAGCCAGCCACTGCGATCCGTCCTCGTTCCAGGCGCGACGCATGCTCGCCAGGCTGGCGTCGCGATGGGAGGCGCCCGCCGCGGGCTCCGTGGAGGGGTCGTGACTCACGATCGGGAGCGGGCCGGGCCGGCTCGAACTCGGCACACGGGAGATCGCGGCAATCACGAGGCCGCAGGCGGCAATCCCCGCGACACCCAGGACGCGGCGGGTCCGGACGGCTCGGCGGCGGGCGCGGACTCGGGCAAGGAAGACCGGGGGGGGGCCTCCGGCAGGGGTCGCCCGGGACAGACCTTGGGTGAGTTCGTGGTCAGACGGCGTGGGCATGCACCGACCCTCCCGTTGGGATTCCCGTCGTGATTGTCCCAGATTGAGCGGGCTCGAGCAAGGCTCGGAGCGACTCCATGGCGGCATGGTGGCGGCTGGCGACGGTGCCGCGGGGGATCCCGAGCGCGAGGGCCGTCTGGTCCGTGGTCAGCCCGGCGACGTGGCGAAGATGGACCACCTCCCTGAGCCGCCGGGGCAGCGCCGTGAGGGCGGCGCCCAGTTCGGGGTGCGCATGAGGGCCGGTCAGGATCGGGCTGGGGGGCAGGGCACGGCGATCGCGCTCGCCGGCCCGACGGGCGGAGCGGAGTTGGTTGAGGGCGAGTCGACGGACCAGTTGGGCCAGCCACGGCCGAACTTCCCGCACCTGGCGGACCGTGCGCCGGTCGAGTTCGAGGAGGCGGCAGAACGCGTTCTGCACGACATCTTCGGCCCCGCTCCCGCGGGGGAGCAGCGAGCCGGCATACGCGAGCATCCACCCGGCGTGGCGTTGCCACAGCTCGCGGGCGGATGGCTCGTGACCGCCGTGGGTCTTGCGGAGCAGGGTGCGATCGTCCGCGGGCATGGGTGTCTCTACCGCCGGGAGTTGGCGTCGGTTGCCTTCGCCGGCTCGGGGGGCTTGTACGCGCGGAGGGCCTCGAGCGTGTCGGCGAGTTCGGTCTCGGCGCGGGTGCTGGACTTGCGGACCTGACCGAGCGAGGCCCCAAACACCCTCGCCACGTCGCCGAAGCCGCCCGCCTGGACCGCCGTGGCCAGGGCGTCGAGCTTCTGAGGGGCGTCGGCGTCGTCCCAGACGGCCAAGCCCCGCTTGTAGTAGTCACGCATCCGCTCGGCGTCGCGGATCAGCGTGGGCCCGTCCATCGCGGCGAGGCGGGCCGCCAGGGCCGGATCCGGGTCTGCGCCATACTCGAGCAGCGATCCGGCGTGGCCCTCGGGGAACTTCTTCGCGAGCCAGCCGATCGAGATCGCGGCCTCCATCGTCACGCACTGCCGGGTGTGGAAGGGATCCTCCTCGCCGAAGCGCTCGAGCGCCGCGATCAGCCGGTCCCGACCCTGCCCGGTCAGCGTGCCGGAATCGATGAGCATCCGTGTGGCGGTGTGGGCTTTGGAGGCCATCGCCACGCCGACGAGCGAGCAGATGAGGATGCGGTCCTCGGTCACCTGCCGGCTCATGCTGTACATGGTCTCGACGCGATCGACCGCGAGGTCGCCCTCCTTCGCCTGGACGTGCCGCCATGCATCGGCCGCGAGGACCCGCGTGCTGTTCCGCATATCGCCGAGGTGCGGGAGCAACGCCTCCCAACCATTCTCGTACTGCACGCCGAAGTCGCACTCGGGAAGCTGCGAGGCGTGCTGGAGCCGCCCGAAATAGTCCTGGGAAGCCGCGTAGAGCCTTTCTGCATCCTCGCGCGGCAGCTTGACCCCGGCGTCGTTGTCCGGGTCGTCGTCGAAGTAGACGTAGCTCTCGATCAGCTCCTGGTCCTTCTGCATGAAGATCTGGTAGTAGAGCAGCGCCGCGTTCGTCGGGGCGAGAGAGGTCAGAAAGGCGGCCGACTCCTGGGCCGTGAAATCGAGGCTTGGTTGCGGGCGGGCGGTCTGGGACGCGGTCTGGGCCCCAGGCTGGGCCGCGGTCTGGGCCGCGGTCTGGGCCGCGGCCTGGCCGGCGAGCACGCACAGCGCGGCGGCGAAACGTCGGATGGGATGGGTCAAGGTCGGCACGTTTGGCTCCCTCAGGTCGGCAGGATCGGGCCTCAGCAGGCCCCGAAGACCAAGACACCGCGGGCGATCGTCTGTATCGCGCCTCACTCCAAGATCTTGGACGCCCGGCGCCCATCCCCCGGGGGTGGTCAACGTCCGGTGATCCGCTCCAGCCGATCGGGATACCTCGCCCCCTGCACCCGGATCGCCGTGGCCGCCGCGTTCAGGTCCACCAGGTCGGCCGGGGGGAGTTTGATCGTGGCGGCGCCGAGGTTCTCGTCGAGGCGTTCGAGCTTGGTGGTGCCCGGGATCGGCACGATCCAGGGGCGTTGGGCGAGCAGCCAGGCGATCGCGATCTGTGCCGGCGTGGCCCGGTTCCGCGCCGCGATGGCGGCGATCAGATCGACGAGGGCCCTGTTGGCCTTCCGCGCCTCGGGCGTAAAGCGTGGGAGCGAGTGGCGGAAGTCGTCGGCCTGGATGTCGGTGTGCTCGTCCATGGCGCCGGTCAGGAATCCCCGTCCGAGCGGGCTGTAGGGGACGAGGCCGATGCCCAATTCTTCCAGCGTCTGCAACAGCTCGGACTCTGGCCCTCGCGTCCAGAGCGAGTACTCGCTCTGCAGGGCCGCGACGGGCTGCACGGCGTGGGCTCGTCGGATGGTCGCCGGCGCCGCCTCGGAGAGCCCGAAGTGGCGGACCTTGCCACGCCGGATCAACTCCGCCACCGCGCCCGCGACATCCTCGATCGGGACCACGGGGTCCACGCGGTGCTGGTAGAGCAGGTCGATGGCGTCCACGCGCAGTCGCTGCAGCGAACCGTCGACCGCCTCGCGGATGTGCTCGGGCCGGCTGTCGAGGCGGGGCTCGGCCGAGAGGGCGCGGGCGTCGGGATTCGGGGCGAGATCGAAGCCAAACTTGGTGGCCACGACGACGGAACCCTTGAAGGGCTCGAGCGCCTCGCCGACAAGCGCTTCGTTGGCGTAGGGGCCGTAGACCTCGGCGGTATCGAAGAATGTGACGCCGCGTTCCACGGCCGCCCGCAGCAGCGAGATCATCTCCGGCTTGTCCTTCGGAGGTCCGTAGGCATGGCTCATACCCATGCAACCGAGACCGATCGACGAGACCTCAAGCCCGCTCGCGCCGAGAGTGCGCTGCTCCATGCTGAAACTCCTCTGGCGCGCCGGGCTCGCCACGCCCGCCTCATCGCTGATACTGGCGCTCGGTCACATACTCCATCCACTCGACCGCCTTCCCATCGAGCCGCTCCTGGATGGCGATGTGGGTCATCGCGGTCGTCGGCGTCGCGCCGTGCCAGTGCTTCTCGCCCGGCGGGAACCAGACCACGTCG
Organism: Phycisphaerales bacterium; assembly: GCA_016709445.1. Classification (GTDB taxonomy): domain Bacteria; phylum Planctomycetota; class Phycisphaerae; order Phycisphaerales; family UBA1924; genus PNC22. The sequence goes on along the minus strand of JADJMV010000018.1, from coordinate 35,645 downwards.
CCCTGCCGGATCTCCTCGACCGGCCCCCCCCACCGCTGCGCCCAGCCGGATCCGGCGGTCACGACAAGCGTCTGACCGAGCGGATGCGTGTGCCAGGCAGTCCGGGCGCCGGGCTCAAAGGTGACGCTCGCGCCCGAAACCCGCGACGGCTCGGGCGGCGAGAGCAGGGGATCGATGCGCACCTGACCGATGAAGTACTCCGAAGGCCCTCTGCTGGATGGTTGCCCACCGCTGCGTCTGATTTCCATGGCATTCCTCCACCGAGTTCCCGCCGTCCGATGCTGGGGTCGGCGAGGCGGAAGTCGGCCGGATCATCTTTCGCCTCGCAGGGACGCGGCGATGGGCCCGGGCGATTATCTTGCAGACTCCGTGCCGAAAGGACCCCATGAATCGCCCACCCGCCCACATCCCCCTCGAGCGATACGACCCCGGTATGCCCGCGGAAGAGGCCGCGGGGAGGTTCTACGACATCATGCGCAGGCGGCGAACCGTCCGGATGTTTGCCGATCGGCCGGTGAGTGAGGAGACGATCCGGCGCGTGCTCCTGGCTGCGGGCACCGCCCCGAGCGGGGCCAACAAGCAGCCGTGGCGGTTCGTCGCCGTGCGGGATCCGGAGATCAAACGCCGCATTCGCCTCGCGGCCGAAGAAGAGGAGCGGGAGTTCTACACGCGCCGCGCCCCGCCGGAATGGCTCGAAGATCTCGCGCCCCTCGGCACCGACGAGCACAAGGAGTTCCTCGAGATCGCGCCGTGGCTCATCGTGGTCTTCAAGCTCATGAAGACCGATGAGGGCGGGCAGGTGTACTACGTCAACGAGAGCGTGGGGATCGCAACGGGCATGCTGCTGGCCGCAGCCCATCACGCGGGGCTCGCGACGCTCACGCACACGCCGAGCCCGATGGGGTTCCTCTCGGAGGTGCTGGGGCGTCCGGCGCACGAGCGCCCTTTCCTGCTGATCCCGGTTGGGTACCCGGCGGCGGACTGCGTGGTGCCGGATATCGGGCGGAAGGGGGAGGGAGAGATCGTGGTGTGGGCTTGAGGGGGAGACAGTGAAGCGAAGAGACGAAGAGATGAAGAGACGAAGAGACGGAGTGGGGACAGGGGGTCAGAGGGTCGATCGGGTGGCTCCGGTGTTGGCGGCGGTTAGAGAGGTCGGAGGAGGCCGAGGAGTCCGGCGTCTTGCAAGGCGAGGTAGGGAAGCGCGACGGTCGCGACGTAGAGGGAGTTGGCGGTGCGGGCTCGCTCTTCGTTGACCCATTCCCAGGCCTCGGCCGTGCCATCCGGGCGCAGGTGGCCTCTGAGCGTTGTGAGATAGTCTCGGGCCAGGGCGCGGGCGAGGTCCTCGTCGGTCTTGTGGAGTGCGCTGATGTACCAGCCGACGGGCGTGCCCCAGTAGCCGCCATTCTGGTATTCGCCGAGCGGAGAGACCGACCGCTCCCAGCCCCCCGCGTTGGTCGGATCGGTGGTGAGCAGGTGGCGGACGAAGCCGCCGCGGACGGCGGTGCGTTCGCGGTAGGCCCTTCCGAGCGCGTGGGAGATTCTGGCCGCGTCGTCACCGCTGATGGCGCCGGAGTGGACGGCGAACGCGCTGCCCCAGACGTCGGGCTGGTTCCCGACGCCGGTCGCGGAGTGGAGCCACCCCTCGTCGGCCTCGGCGGCGGACGTCAGAAAGGCGGGCTTGATCGCGGCGGCGAGCGTCTCGGCGTCCTGCCGGTACCTCGCTGCGCGGTCGGGGTCGCCCGCGGCCCCAAAGAGCTCGCTCAGGCCACGGGCGGCGTCGAGTTTCAGGAGCGAGGGGAAGAGCAGCTTGCCACTCTTCAAGATCGAGTCACAGAAGCCCCAGTCCTTGGCGTTCTCCGTGTCGACATCGCCGGCGACAACGAGCTTGGTTTCCGCGTCGCACGGCACGGCGTCGTAGACGTGGTCGCAGATCTCGGCGAGCGGGCGCTCGCGGGCCGAGGTCGTTAGGGTCGGGCCGGCCGGCGTGGTGCTACCGGTCAGGCGCCAGTGCCGCACGATCATCTGGAGGAAGTAGAAGGCATCGTCGAGGGGCGGGTACTTGCCCCAGGGCGCGCCGCCCTGCCGGTCGCCGGTCTCGTAGCTGCCGGGGTAGAAGCATGCCTTCCCTTCGAAGGTGATGTGATCGGGAACGCTCCACGCCGGGACCACGACCCCCTCACGCACGTTGTAGTCAACCGGCTCGGGTATGGTCGAGCAGATCAGCCTGATCCAGCCCGAGAGTTCGGCCGCACCGATGAAATCGGCCCCGAGCATCATCGCGGCGTCGCGGATCCAGAAGGCGGGGTAGCCCATATTCCCGCCCGGAACGTGGAGGTCGTGGCCGGTCCGGTTGTTCGGAGCGTCGGCACTGAGTCGCGCCGACTCGATGACGCGCCTCGCCTGATCTCGCAGGAAGACCTCGCCGTCTTCGCGGGGAGCGCTCCGCCATAGCCCGGACATGAGGCTCGCGGCCGCGATGCCGTTGAATCGGCGGCGGGAGCACTGGATGACGGAGCTCAATCCTGGCGGCATCGGCGTGTTCCCCGACGGGGACGGTTGCGGGGGCGTGTCGGCATCGAGACGGCCGAGGATACCAGGTCCGCGCTGGCACTCCGGGGGGCTCGATTTGCTGTCGCGAGTCACGCCGAGTACGAGGGGGGGGTTGGGGTCCAAGCAGCGCCGGCGGGCGCCGGACCCGCTCGAGAGGTACCCTCGCCCGTCATTCTCAGCGGTATGCGCATAACCTTGGGCCATGCCGATGCCGCAGCAGGAGAAGCTCCGGAGAGTCCAGGTCGCCCAGCGCCTGGAGGTTGGGGCGAACCATGCGGGTGCGATCCAGATCTACCGAGAGCTGATCAAGGACGACCCGAAGGACGCCGGGCCGCACTACCTCCTGGCGTGCGCTCAGCTCGCAACGCTGGACATACCGGCGTGCCTCCGGGCCATCCGGGAAGCGATCCGGCTGCGCGACACGGTGCCGGAGTTCTTTGCGGTGCAGGCGATCGCGCTGCGGGCGGCGCACCGGCTCGACGACGCGCTCGCCGCCGCCGACCGGGGGCTGGCGATCGATCCGACCAACCTTTCGGCGGTCGAGACCAAAGGGGATCTGCTCTACGTCCGTGGTCGGCTCGAGGAGGGGATTGGTCTGATGATGCCGGCGTACCAGGCCGGCGCGACGAATCCTCAGTATCTGGCCACGCTGGCCAGGCTGCTCTCGTCGGCGAAGCGGCTGCCCGAGGCGCGGGAGGTGCTTGAGCGGGCGGTGTCGTCGGGGGGGACGGGCCAGCAGATGGCGTGGCCGCACATGCAGCTCGGGGAACTGCTCGAGAAGTCCGCGGACTATGAGGGGCGTGGCGACACTACGCGCGGGCGAATGAGTTCCGCGGCACGGTGTTTCATCCCGAGTTGCACGACGCGGCCATCACGGACACGATGGCGAGTTGGTCGGCAGAGCGTCTCGCGTCGCTGCCGCGGGCGCGCAACCGGAAGGCCGGGCAACTGGTGTTCATCGTGGGGATGCCTCGCTCGGGGACGTCGCTGGTCGAGCAGATCATCGCGTCGCACCCTGGGGCGTACGGCGGGGGGGAGCTGAACTTCGTCGCGATGGCGGCCCGGGACCTCTTGATGCCGACCGTGGAGCGGCCGTCGATCGCGGCGCAGCTCGACGCGCTGCGCCAGCCGACCCTGGACCGGGAGAGCCAGAAGGTCCAGAGGCTGATGACCGAGCCCTCGCCCCGCGCGGAGCGCTTCACCGACAAGCTGCCGCAGAACTTCCTCCACCTGGGCATGATCGAGCTGCTCTTCCCGCAGGCGCGGGTCATCCATTGCCGGCGCGATCCGCGCGATACCTGTCTGTCGTGCTACACGCACCTCTTCGGCGGGGCAAACAACCAGCCCTTCGCGGGCGACCTCGTGCACCTGGGGCGGTACTACCGTGCGTACGAGCGCATCATGGAGCACTGGCGCCGGGTGACGTCGCTGCCGATGATGGAGGTCGTCTACGAGGAGCTCGTCGCGGACCTCGATGGGGCCGCGCGTCGCGTGGTCGAGTTCACCGGGCTGGAGTGGGACGAGCAGTGTCTGCGGTTCTACGAGACCAGACGCGATGTCATCACCGAGAGCGCCGATCAGGTCCGCCGGCCCATCTACTCCTCGTCGATCGGCCGCTGGAAGCGGTTCGGTGCGCATCTTGATCCGCTCGCGCGCGCCCTCGGCGTGCCGGAGCGTGGCGGATCGGCGGCGGATTCGCCGGCGGGATGAACGGTCCGTGATCGCGCGGCCCAGGGCGTCGGGCCGCTCGCTCCGCGAAGGGCTGCTTGTCCGCTCGCGCTGGCCCGTGAATCCGCCGAGGCCGGCCGGAGCCCACAGAATCGGGGGGAGCCCATGCGTGCTGTGGCGGCTGCCCCCGTGGGGCCCGGCCCAGCGGGCTGCCTGGTCTGGTGGGCCCTCAGGCCCGGGGAGAGAGCGGGCGGGAGCCGCGCTCCCTGCGCTCCCGGTTGAGGCGCTCGAGGGCCGGGGGATGCTCGCCGAGGAGGCGGACCAATTGGGTCTGGGTGCAACACAGGCGCGTGGCGGCCCGCGCGGCATCCCACGCGCAGGCGGCGAGCACGTCCAGAGCTTCGGCGATGAGCGTGGGGTGGTCGTGGTGTCGTTCGGCGCAGACGATTCGCCCAGCACCGGTGCACCGGGTCGACCAGAGCAGCGTCCGCGCCTCCCCGGGGGCGACCGGCGTGCGGTGCTCGACGGCGAGGGCGTAGCGGAGGCGGCGCAGCGCGGCGGCCTTGTTCTCCTCGGCGCTGCGCCGCTCACCGGCCTGGGCCAATACGCCGGTCTCCAGGTGGGTGAGCGTGACATGCGTCGCGACACGGTTTCGGTGCTGGCCCCCGGGCCCGCCGGTCCGCCCGCGGCCCAGCTCGCTCTGGGCGAGCAGTTCGGCGTCGGGGAGGCCCGCAGGGTGCCGGCTCTCTCGCCACTGTGGGTCGGAGAAGGGGTCGTTAGTCACGCGTGGCGTCCGCCGCGGCCACTCGGGCGGCGATCTCCTCGGGAGCGAGGTTCCAGAGTCCGGCGACCATCTCGAGCCCCTGCGGGTCGAGGGCCTCGAGCTGCGTGCGGGTGTACGGCTCGAAGTCGTTCAGGGCGAAGTAGGCCTCGCTGAGTTCGGCGAAATACTCGTGGTGGTTGGTCGCGGCGTAGGCGCGGACGGTCTCGCCGGCCGGGACGCTGTTGCGTTCGACGTGCTCATAGAGACCCGAGTCGATGGCGTGGTGGTAGGCATCGAGGATCTCGGGCAGGTCGGGCCCGATGAGGCGGTGGTAGGCGTGGGACAGCTCATGCAGGAGCATGTAGGGCTGTGTGGTGCGCCAGTCCAGATAGTCGTGCGGGTTGACGATCTCGACCCCGCCGGCCTTCTCGCGGGGCAGGCCGACGGAGGCGAGCCAGTCGGCGGACCAATGGCAGCACAGCCCTCGCCCGGACATGCCCTCGACCCTGGCCCCCTGGAGTTCCACCCAGATCGTTGTGCCGCGCAGAGCGTCGAGCGCGGGCGGCGGCAGCAGGTGGTTGATCTCCTCGAGGTCGGCGTCCAGTCGAGTAAGCACGCGCGCGAGGAGGTCGGGGTCGCGCGCGACGAACTCGCGGCGGATCCGGATGCCGAATCCCCGGAGCTCACGGTGTTCGTAGAGCGTCTCGAGGGGCTCGTCTGGTGTCGCCGCGGCCGGGCTCGGGGCCGGTGGCGGAGCGGGCACAGCGGTCTCGACCTGGCCGCGCGCCGCCGCGGTGAGCAGGATGCACGCAAGGGTCGGCGGGGACATGATCGCTCCGGGCATGGGCTTCCTCCGGCTCCAGCCTAGCACGCGGTCTAGCAGGCCGTGGTGGGGACCGGGGCGAGGGAGAGGTCGGCGACCCGCCCGGCGCGGAGCAACTCGTAGCCGAGCCCGGCGATCATGGCGGCGTTGTCAACGCACAGTTCGTGGGGCGGGAGGATGAGCGGGAGGCGGCGCTCTACGGCGACGCGGGCGAGCTCTCGGCGGAGGAGGGAATTGGCCGTGACGCCCCCTCCGGTCACGAGCGAAGCGCACGGCGCGCCGGCCAGATCTTCGAAGCGATCGAGCGCCCTGGCGAGCTTGAGTAGCACCGCATCGATGGCGGCGCGCTGGAAGCTGGCGGCGAGGTCGCGTCGGCGCTCGGGCGAGAGCTCGGCTTCGGTCCGTTCATATCCCTGGGGGCCGTGCTCGCCCCGTCCCGGCTGACCCCGGACGGCATAGAGCAGCGCGGTCTTGAGTCCCGAGAACGAGAGATCCAGCGAATCGGGGGAGAGGCGCGCAATCGGAAAGCGGTGAGCGCGATCGTCGGCGCCGGGCGAAGCGGCGAGGCGATCGAGGTTCGGCCCTCCGGGGTGGGGCAGGCCGAGAATGGTCGCGGCCTTGTCAAACGCCTCGCCGAGCGCATCGTCGATGGTTGCCCCGAGGCGGGTGAGGTCGATGGCGGACCGCACGAGGTAGAGCGAGGTATGCCCGCCAGAGACGACGAGACCGAGCGCGGGGGCGGGCGGGGCGCCGGGCAAGGAGGCGGGCGATTCGGCCCGAGCGGCGGACGGCGCGCGCCCGGCGAGCAGGCCGGCGTAGAGGTGGGCGTGGACATGATCGACGCCGATGAGCGGCACCCCGAGGGACCACGCGAGGGCCTTGGCGGCGCTGATACCGATGAGCAGCGAGCCCACCAGTCCGGGCCGGTGCCCGACGGCGATCGCGCCGACGTCGTGGAGTCTGGCTCCGGCCTCGTGCAGGGCACGGCGGATGACGGGCAGCACGGCTTCGACATGGGCGCGGCTGGCGATCTCGGGCACGACGCCGGCGTATTCCTCGTGCAGGGCATGCTGCGAGGCGACGACCGAGGATCGCACGGCGCGCCCGCACTCGACGACGGCGGCGGCGGTTTCGTCGCACGAGGATTCGAGACCGAGGATGAGCATCGCGGTCGCGTTAGTTGCCGTCGGCGGGCGCCGCGGAGTCTTCCTTCTTCACCCCGGCCCCGATGAGCCAGCGTTCCATGTCGGCGTTGGTAATCTTGAGTTGGGCGACGACCTTGCCGTCGGCGTCGCGGACCTCGAGGGAGCCGCCGTCGATCTTGGTGTCGTCGGGCCAGAGGTCGGGCTGGACGTCCTGCTCGGAGACGTCGGTGTGGTCCTCGATGGCGGCCACCCGGCGCTCGATGCGCTCGAGCTCACGGTAGAGCTGGTCGCGTCCCTGGACGAGACGCTTGAGCTCGGCGGCGGAGGCGAGGTGGAGCACGGGCTGGTCGCTGCCGGGCTTGGCCCACTCGCCCTGATCGACCTTCGCATCCATGGCGCGGATGGCGCCGGCGAGCTGGGCGTCCTTCATCTCGGACTCGACCCAGTCAGGGTCGGCGAAAGATGATCCGTCGGCGCCCGTGGCGCCCTCATGGATAATGTCCTCCTGCTGGCGGCGGCGGATGACCTCGCGGGTCTGCTCGTCGGTCATCGAGATGTAGAAGCCGGGGGTTGGGTCAACACCCCAGTCGGTCGAATCGTCCTCCCGCTGGAGGCTGTGCCCGCTGGGCAGGTAGTAGTTCCGGTCGGTCACCTTCAGCACGGCGCCGGGCGCGCTGGGGATCTGGATGACGCTCTGGACGCACCCCTTGCCGACCGAGCGGGTGCCGAGGACGACGGCGCGGTTGTGGTCCACGAGCGCGCCCGAGAAGACCTCGCTGGCCGAGGCGCTGAACTCGTTGAGCATGATGAGCACGGGGAAGTCCGGGAGCGTGCCCGCGGCATGGGCGCGGTCGACATCCTCCTCGCCGGTGCGCGAGCGCGTGCTGACGATCACGCCGTCGGAGACAAACATGTCCACCAGCTGGATGGCCTCGCTGAGCACGCCGCCGGGGTTCCAGCGGAGGTCGAAGATCAGCCCCTTGAGCTGGCCGCTGTCGGCGCCCACCGAATGGAGCGCCTCCTTGATCTCGTCGGCGCAGCCGGGCGTGAACTGGGTCAGCCAGATGTAACCGATCTTGCGGTCGGGGTCGAGCATGAACTGCCAGTCGTTCTCGCCCTTGCGGTGGATGCCCTTGACCTGCACCGTGTTGATGCGTTCGCGGGTGATCGTGATCGGGAGTTTCTGCCCGTCGCGCTCGACCGTCACGTGGACGGGCACGCCTGGCTCGCCCATGAGCAGCTTGATGCAGTCGTCGACACTCTTGCCGAGCGTGGACTCACCCTCGATCTCGACGAACTTGTCGCCGGCGCGGACGCCGGCCTTGAGGGCCGGGGAGCCATCGAGGGGGGTCACGATGGTGAGGTAGCCCTCCTGGATATTCACCTGGGCCCCGATGCCGACGTACTCGCCGATGAGTTCCTTCTCGAACTCGGACGATTCGGCGGGTGGCACGTAGACGGTGTACGGGTCGTTGACGGCCTCCACCATGCCGGCGATGGCGGCGTTCTGCAGCGCCTTCTCGTCGGGCTCGCGGTAGGCGCGGGTGCTCAGCAGGTGGTGCACCTCGACGAGGGGGTCGAAGAAGGCGTATCCGTCACCCTTCTGGGCGATGCGGAGCGTCGAGCCGAGGACGGCGACGCCGAGGATGCCGAGGAGACCGATCTGGAAAAAGGTGCGAGAACGCTTCATGGGGTTCCTCGTCTGGGCTGGGTCTCGGGCCGGGTCTCGGGCCGGGTGGGCGCGCGGTGCCCGCGGCCTCCCGTCTGGCAATGGTACGGTCGGCCGGTCGCTCCGGATCGGCCCCTCGGGGACTTCAACGGTTTCTTCGTGCAGGGGCCGTAGACTTCCGCACCCCTATGACGACCAAACGCGAGCGTGAAACCATTGATGTGAAGGCGGAGCGGGCCGTGGTGGCGGCGCTGCGCCTGCCCGACAGCCGCTACGACCCCGCCGACCCCTTCGGCGAACTGCGGGCCCTCGCCGAGCAGGCGGGGGCGGTGGTCGTCGGCGAGATGACCCAGCGTCTCGATCGCCCGGTCGCCGGGACATACATGGGCGGCGGCAAGGTCGAAGAACTCAAGGGCCTGTGCGACCGCCTGGAGGCTTCGGTGATCATCTTTGATCACGACCTGTCGCCGCGGCAGATCTCGAAGATCGAGGAGATCACCGAGCGGAAGGTGCTCGATCGATCGGAACTGATCCTCGACATCTTCGCAAGCCGCGCGACCACGCACGAGGCCAAACTCCAGGTGGAACTGGCGCAGCTCGAGTACACCTACCCGCGCCTGCGCGCCATGTGGGACCACCTGGAGCGCATCGTGGGCGGCTCGCCTGGCGGGGTAGGCACCCGCGGCCCCGGCGAGCAGCAGCTGGAGATCGACCGCCGCCTCGTCCAGAAGCGCAAGCTGGCGTTGCAGGCCGAGCTGAGGGGCATCCAGGCGCGCAAGCGCCGCGAGGTCCGCGCCCGGCGGATGGACCACTACACCGTCGGAATCGTCGGATACACCAACGCGGGCAAGAGCACGCTGTTCAACACGCTGACGGCCGGCGGCGCGTACGCCGACGACCGGCTGTTCGCCACGCTCATGACCCGAACCAGGGACTGGGACCTCGGCGGCGGGCTCAAGGTCATGCTCTCCGACACCGTCGGATTTGTGCGAGATCTGCCCCACAACCTCATCGCCAGCTTCCGCGCCACCCTCGAGGAGGCGACCCACGCCGACCTGCTGCTCATCGTCCTCGACGTGGCCGACGCGGCCGCCGAGCAGCACCTGAAGACGGTCCACGAGACCCTCGACGATCTCTTCCGCGAGGTGCGGGAGTCGGAGCGACGTCTCAAGGATGGGGCCGAGCCCGCGCCCGAGCCCGAGCGGATCCTCCTGCTCAACAAGGTCGACCGCCTGCGCGACAACGCCGAGTTGCTGGTCTGGCTCGGAAAGCATGAGAACGCCATCCCCATCAGTGCTCTGCCCGGTGAGGACGGCGGCCTGCTCGGGGGTGGCATCGCCCTCGCGGATCTGGTCCGCCAGGCGGCCCGAGGAGAGATCCGCGAACTCGATATCACGATCCCGCTCGGCGACAGCCGCACCATTCACACGATCGAGAACCGCGCGGAGGTGGTCGATCGGACGTACGGCGACGGCGTGGTGACGATCCGGGCCCGCATCGGCGCCCGGCAGCTCGATCAGCTCCGCTCGGCGGGGGCGAGGATGACCATCCGGGGTGAGGAGGCCACCCGTCCGCGTGAGGGCTGGGGCCTGCGGACCTGAGCCGCGTGAATGGCGGGACGGGTGCGAGGTCACTCGGGGCGGAACGTGTCGGGGAAGGCCTCCCACATCTCGTGCAGGTCCCACTTTCCCCCCGCATGGAGGAAGGTCCGCTCCGGGCCGGCGGGGCGGAATCCAACGCGGGTGGCCAGGCGTCGGCTCGCCTCATTCTCGGCCTGGATTCCCGCGAGCACGCGGTGGAGCCCCAGACCCTCCGGCAGGTCACCGAACGCGTGGGTGAGCAGGGCCCGAAGGGCCTCGGTGGCGAAGCCGCGACCCTGAGCCTCGGCGACGAGCCACCAGTTCACGTCCCCCTCGAAGGCAAGCCCGCGCCGGATCGCGTTCAGATTGCATGCACCGAGGAGCACCCCCTCCTCCGTCACGAGCATGCGACGCCATGCCCGACCGGTCAGATCACCCTCGACCGTGAGGCCGAGCTGGCGGTCGAACAGCTCGTCGTCATTCTCGCCCGGCATGTGCAGGGCGCTGAAGCGATCGAGGTGGTCGCGGTTCTCACGGATCGCCCGCACGAATGCGCCCCGATCTCCCGCGCAGAGCGGGCGCAGGTGCAGGCGGGCCGTGCGGAGCGAGCCCGGGGGGAGCACCTCCAGCGGCCGCATCGGCTTGAGTTCCGCGATCGTCTCACGGACTCCCACCGGCGGCTTGGCGACGCCGAGATCACCAGGCTGCGTCATAGCTACGCCTCCAGCTGCGGACGCTTGGGATCGGGCCAGTCGAGGTGGAAGAACTTGCCGCGGGGCTGGTCGACCCGCTCGTACGTATGGGCCCCGAAGTAGTCGCGCTGGGCCTGGATGAGGTTGGCGCTCAGGCGTTCGGCCCGCAGGGAGTCGTAGTAGGCCAGGGCGCTGGAGAAGGCGGGCGCGGAGACCCCCATGGCCGCGGCGTTGGCCACGACCTCTCGCCAGGAGGCCTGCCACTCGCCGACCTGCCCGCCGAGGTGGTGGTCCATGAGCAGGTTGGGGAGGGAGTTGTCCCGCGAAAAGGCCTCCATGATCTGGTGGAGCAGCCGCGCGCGGATGATGCACCCGCCGCGCCAGATCCTGGCGATGGCGGAGAACTGCAGGTCCCAGCCCCATTGGCGTGAGGCCTCCCCCATGAGCGAGAATCCCTGGGCGTAGGCGCACACCTTGGAACAGAAGAGTGCCCTGCGGATCGACTCGACGAACCGGCGCTTGTCGCCCTTGAACTCGGCCCCGATGGGACCCCGCAGCACCTTCGACGCCGCGACACGCTCACTCTTGGCGGCGCTGATCGCCCTCGCGAAAACGGCCTCGGCGATGGTCGGTGCCGCGACGCCGAGGTCGAGCGCCGCCTCGCTCGTCCACTTGCCGGTGCCCTTCTGCCCGGCGGCATCCAGCACCACATCGACGAACGGGCGCCCGGTGACCGGGTCGGCCTGCCCCAGGATGTCCGCGGTGATCTCGATCAGGAAGGAGTCGAGCTCGCCGGTGTTCCACTCGGCGAAGGTCTCGGACATCCTGGCCGGCTCCATGGCGAGCACGCCCGAGAGCAGGCTGTAGGCCTCGGCGATGAGCTGCATGTCGGCGTATTCGATGCCGTTGTGGACCATCTTGACGAAGTGGCCCGCGGCCCCTGGGCCCATGTAGGCCGTGCACGGCTCGGCGTTGGGAGCATCCACGGGTTTGCCGGCGGAAGCGCCCTCGATGGGCTTGCCCGTCGAAGGATCAACCTTGGCGGCGATGGCGGTCCAGACCGGTTCGAGCGCCTTCCAGGCGTCCCGATCGCCGCCGGGCATCAGGCTGGGCCCAAACCTCGCGCCCAGTTCTCCGCCGGAAACGCCGGAGCCGACGAAGAGCAGCCCCTTGGCCTTGAGCGCCTTCTCCCGCCGGTCGGTGTCGGCCCAGTGGGCGTTCCCGCCGTCGACGATCACGTCGCCCGCCTCCATGTGCTCGGCGAGGCCGTCGATCACCGCGTCGGTCGCCTTGCCGGCCTTGACCAGGATGACCGCCACACGCGGACGTTTCAGGCTCTTGACGAAGTCAGCCAGCTCGGCGGCGGGGACGAGCGAGCCCGGCCCGCGCCCCCGCAGCCCCGGCCCGAACGAGCCGGTGGGGTGCTCGGCGATCATCTGCTCCGTCACGCTGGTCGTCCGGTTGTAGACCGCCGTCGCGAAGCCGTGATCGGCGATATTCAGGGCCAGGTTCTGGCCCATCACGGCGAGACCGACGACGCCCACGTCCGCCGAGCCGGGGGGTGGGGCATGCATGGGGGCCATCCGATTCTCCCAGTCCGGCGCGGGCCTCCAGCGCGCGACAGGCGCGCGGCCACCCGCACAAATCTCTGTTCCCCCTTATCGGCCTTAGAGGCTTTCGGCGCTTGGCGAACCATCGGGCCGACGACCGCCTCCGAGCCGAAATCAGAGTCATTGCCGGTGGTATCACCGGCAAGTACCCATTCTACGCGCCCCGCCCGCAGGACCCGACGGGCCTGATTCAGGCCCCCTGGGTCCCGAGGCCGCGGATGCTGGCCTCGCGACGGACAAACTGCGGCTTCTTCGAAGCCTCTTCCGCGTCGGTGAAGTTCTCGCCATAGCGGAAGAGCCGGAAGCTGTTGGCGAGCACGAAGATCTCGCCGGCGAAGTGGTAGAGGCCGGCCTGCCAGACCTCGAGCATGCCGGTGGCGGCGATGACGAGGCCAATGAGCACGATGACGATGGAGGCGGCGATGTTCTGGCCGATGATGACGCGCGCCTTACGGGCGAGTTCGATCAGGAAGGGGATGCGGTTGAGGTCGTCGGTCATGAGGGCGACGCCGGCGGAATTGGTTGCGATGTCGGAGCCGGAGAGGCCCATGGCGACACCGACATCGGCCGCCGCGAGGGAGGGGCCGTCGTTGATGCCGTCACCGACCATCATGATGCGGTAGCCCTGGGCGCTGAGCTGCCGGATCTGCTCGTGCTTTTCCTCCGGCAGGCACTCGGCCTCGATCGCGTCGACGCCGACGGCCTGTCCGACGCGCCGGGCCACGCTCAGGCGGTCACCGGTAAAGATGGCGATCGTCCGGACGCCCAGGTCGCGGAGGTGGCTGATGATGCCCGCCACGCCGGACTTCACCTTGTCTTCCAGTCCCACCGCCCCAAGGTACTTGCCGTCCCGAAGCACGTGGACGCCGGTCATACCCTCGATCTTCTGCTCGACGGCCGCGATCTCCGCGCCCGATTGCGGCGAGATCTCTCGGAGCCAGCTTGCGCGGCCGACGCAGAGTTCTCCCATGCTGGTGCGGGCTCGGACGCCGCGTCCGTGGATCTCCTCGTATTCGTTGGTGCCGTCCGCGTCAATCTTCGCCTGGCGGGCCGTGCGGAGGATCGACTGGGCCAGGGGGTGGTTGGAGTGCTGCTCGCCGTTGGCGGCGGCGCGGAGCAGCTCGGCGCCCTCGACCCCGTTCGAGGGGGCCAGGCGTGAGACCTCGAACCGTCCGGTCGTGATGGTGCCGGTCTTGTCCATCACCACGGCATCCACCGAGGCGGCGGCCTCGAGGTAGTTCACTTCCTTAATAAGGATGCCCAACCGGGCGGCCGAGGCGAAGGCCGCGACCGTCGCGCTGGGGCTGGAGAGCAGGAGCGAGGCCGGGCAGCAGACGATGAGGACGGTGATCGCGGTGAGGGTGGCGTCCGCCTGCTTGTCGGGGTTCTGGCTCATGACGAACCAGACGACCCCCGCCACGGAGAGGGCGACGGGCACGAAGAAGCGGGCGACTTGTTCGATCAGGGCCTGGCGGGGGGAGCGGGTTTCCTCGGCCTCGCGGATGAGGTGGCTCACTTTGCCGATGGTCGTGTCCTCGCCGACGAGCGTGGCCCGCAGGTCGAGCGAGCCGGTGAGGTTCGTCGTGCCGGCGTAGACCTCGTCGCCGCCCTCGACCTCGACCGGCGCAGCCTCGCCCGTGAGCGAGGCCTGGTTGATGGTGGAGCGGCCGGTGACGACCACGCCGTCGACCGGCAGATTCTCGCCCGGGCGGACGCGGACCACGTCGCCGACCTTGACCTCGCCGAGGCTGACCTCGCGCTCCTGGCCATCAACGAGGATGCGGGCGATGTCGGGGGTCAGGGCGATGAGCTCCTCGATCGCCCGACGTGCGCCGAATGCGGTGCGGTTGAGCACCGCGTCGGCGACGAGGAGGATGAAGGCCAGCCAGCCGGCGGTCTCGTACTTACCGACCGCGATGGCCGCGATGATGGCGATGGCGGCCAGCGTCGAACTGCTGGCGGCGTTCCGCTTGACTTCCTTCCAAGCCTGCCAGACGAGGGGCGAGGCGAGGAGCACGGCAGCGAGGACCGCCGGGATCTGGGCGACGTGGATATCGGTGGCCCCGAGCCAGTCGGCCGCGCGGGTCGCGAGCAGGAGGATGCCGCCGACGAAGTAGGCCACGATCCAGGTCTCGCTCGTGTCGCCGTGCGAGCATGCGACGATGCGGCTCTCGTCGTGGTCGTGATGGTCGTGGGAGTGGTCGTGGCCGTGGTGGTGGTGCGCGACGGATGCCATCGGCGTGGGCTCCCTGGGGTGCGGGGCTCAAATGCGGGGCGAACGCCCCTTCGGCGGTCCTGGGCGAGTCCCTGTGAACTGGGACCGGACCCAAGGGTGGGCATGGTATGGCGCCCTGCCCACCCCCGGGCGACTACCTTACGGCAGGCCCCGTCCCGCGGTTCGCCGGCGCGCTGGAGACCTCACTCATGGCAGAGCCCCAACACCCTCCGATCGTCTGCATCCTCGGTCTTGGCCAGATGGGCTTGGTGTGTGCCTCGCTGCTCGCCGGGCCGGACGCCTCCAAGCGCGGTCCGACACCGCTCGTTCGGATGTGGGGGCACAACCTGGATGAGGCGGGAGCTCTGGCGCAGACCCGGAGGAGTCACCGGCTCCAGGGGTTTGTCCTGCCCGGGAGCGTCAAGGTGTGTTTCGACGACGCCGAGGCGCTCGACGGCGCCGAACTCATCGTCTCGGCGATCCCGGTGCAGTTCACCCGGGATTCCTGGAAACGCCTCCGGCCCCATGTGCCGGTCGGGGCCGGCGTGGTAAGTGTGGCCAAGGGGATCGAGAACGACACGCTGCTCCGCCCCACCCAGATCGTCGCCGATGCCCTGCGCGACGACCCGGATTCGCGCCCGCGGCCGCTCGCGGTCTTGAGCGGGCCCACAATCGCCGCAGAGCTTTCCCGCGGGCTTCCCGCCACCATGATCGCGGCGGGGGACGAACCGGTCTTCGCCGAGCGGGTGCAGCAGAGCTTCTCGACGAGCTATCTGCGGGTCTACACCAATCCGGATGTCCTCGGGGTGGAGCTGGCGGGGGCGACCAAGAACGTGATCGCGATCGCGGCCGGGGTTCTCGACGGCCTGCAGGCGGGATACAACGCCAAGAGCGCCCTGCTGGCCAGGGGCCTCGCCGAGATCGCGCGCCTCGGCTCGGCAATGGGCGCGAGCTCCGAGACCTTTTTCGGCATCGCGGGGGTGGGGGACTTGGCGACCAGTTGCTTCAGCCCCGAGGGGCGCAACCGCTCCTGCGGCGAGGCGCTGGGCAAGGGGCGAAGGCTCGAGGAATACCTCGCCGAGTCGCCCTTCGTCGTCGAGGGCGTGGCGACGACCCGGAGCGTGATGGATCTGGCGAAGAAATATCGGGTGGAGATGCCCATCACCGAGGCCGTCCACGCGGTGCTCTTCGGGGGAGTTGATCCCATCCAGGCGATCGGGCGGCTGATGAGCCGGGAACTGAAGCAGGAGCGGGTGGGGTAGGGGGGAGAGACGAAGAGATGAAGCGACGAAGAGACAGATTGGCGGCGGGTGGGGCGGGAATCGTCGCGCAACCCTAACGCGCGGTGGTGGGACCTGGCCGCTGGAGACTGAGCCCGCTCGCTACGCTCCGGCTGAGGGGGAATTCGAGAACTCGCGGCGTCTACGCGGGTTCCCGCGGAGGGTTTCATGTCCAAGTGCCGATCGGTGTTGCTCGCATGCGTGGGGGTCGCGCCTCTCGCGGTGCTGTCACCCCTGCCCGCCCTCGCTCAGCCCGTCGAACCCGCCCCGTGGCCCTTGGGCCCGCCCCCGCGCCTCACGGTGGTCCTCTCTATCGACCAGTTCCGCGGCGATTACCTGTACCGATTCCATGACTTGTTCCTGCCCGCGAAAGATGGAGAGACGCTGGGAGGGTTCTCGTATCTCATGACCCGCGGGGCGTACTTCGCGAGCGCGAAGTACGAGCACTACCCGCTCTTCACGGGCCCGGGACACGCGGTCATCCTGACCGGAGCGCACCCCTACAAGTCGGGCATCGTGGGCAACGAATGGTGGGACACCCGCGAGCGACACTCCGTGTACTGCGTCGATGATCCTCGGTTCGAGGTGGTGGGAGCCGGGCCCGGGAGCAGGGCCAGGCCCATGGGACCGGGCAATCTGCAGGCCACCACGGTCGGCGATGAGTTGAAGCTCGCGACCGCGGGGCGGGCCAGGGCCGTGAGCCTGGCGATCAAGGACCGGGCGGCGATCCTGCTCGGGGGGCATGCGCCCGACCTCTCGATGTGGTTCGACACGGCCGGGGGCCGGTGGATCAGCAGCACGGCCTTCTGCCGCGACGGACAACTGCCCGACTGGGTCGATCGCCTGAACAAGGACGCAATTCCTGCCCGGGCACTGGGAACGGACTGGGAGGCGATCAGCTCCGCAGAGACGCTGGGCGACCGCGCATCGCCCCCGGCGCACGTGGGGACCGATGTGCCCAAGGGCTTCGGTGACGCCTTCCCGCACCACATCGGATCCGAACCGACGGCGGCAAACTTCCACGCGTTCTGCTTCACGCCGGCCGCGAACGACTTCGTGTTCGCGAGTGCCGAACGGGCGATCGAGGCCGAGCAGATGGGCCAGGACGAGACGCCGGACCTGCTCTCGATCAACCTCTCGCCCAACGACTACATCGGGCACGCCTTCGGGCCCTACTCGCCCGAGGTGCTGGAGATGACCCTCGCGACCGACCGCGGGTTGTCGGGATTCCTCAACTACCTGAGCACCCACGTCCCCGGCGGGATGGACAGCGTGCTCTTCGTGCTCACCGCCGACCACGGCGTTTCGCCGATTCCCGAGGAGGTGGCGGGGCAGCCGCTGGACTTCTCGGCCGAACGACTCCAGATCGCCGACGTGCTCTCGACCATCGCCGACGCCTTGACGGGCCGGTTTGGCAAGGCGACGGGGGGCTCGTGGTTCGCCACGGCCCCCGAGGACCCGGAGGGGAAGAACCTCGCCAAGTCCGGCGCGTACCTCGACGGCTCGGTCTATCTCAATCCCAACTCCATCGCGGAGGCGATCGGCCGGGGCGCGGCCCGTTCGCGGCGCGAGATCGAGCAGGCGGCGTGCGATGCGGTCAATGCCAGCGCGCTCCCCGGCGTCTACGCCTGCTACGGCAAGACGCAGATCCTCGAGGGCGCGGTCGGGGACACCGACCTGGCCCGGCACCTGGCCAAGGGCGTGCACCCGCGCCTCTCGCCGGACCTCATCATCATCCCCCGGCAGGATTGCCTCGAGAACCCGCCCTCTGCGGGGCACGCGACAACGCACGGCACCCCCTACGCCTACGACACGCATGTGCCCGTGATCCTGTGCTACCCGCCGGTGCTCCGCGCCGGTGTCTATTGCAATCAAGCCGCGCCGTCGGACATCGCGCCGACGGTGAGCCTGCTGCTCGGCGTCGAGTTCCCCTCGGGGTGCGACGGGCGGGTGCTGGACGAAGCGATTCGGAGCCAGACGCCCTGATCCGTCCTGCGCTTCGTGGGTTCTCGACCCGGCTCGGTGGGGTGCCTGATATTCCTCCTGATGCTCGGCGGCGCGATCCTGGCCGTCTCCCTGATCGCGGACAGCGTGGGGGAGCGGAGCGGAGAAGCCGCTTCCAATCCTGGGGCGCCAAAGGTGGACAACCGGCGGGCCGTCGCTCGGCGCATTGGGGGAAGGCTCTGGCTCGCGACCCGGGCAGTCGATCCCCGGCGCGGGTGAAGGTATCCTGGCGTCCTGTCCATCCGCACCGGAGGATCGCCATGCGCCTGATTGCTGCCCTCGTCCTCGCCGGCCTCCTCCCCTTGCTCGGCGGCTGCGCCACCCAGCGTCCGAGCCCCTCCGCCACCGCCGCCCTCGCCATGCCCGCGACCGGCATGATCGACGTCGAGGGCGGGCGCGTCTGGTACCAGATCACCGGCTCGGGAACTGGCACACCCCTGCTCGTGCTCCACGGAGGGCCCGGCATCCCGCACGACTACCTCCAGAACCTCGAGCGGCTCGGTGAAGACCGCCCCGTCATCTTCTACGACCAGCTCGGGTGCGGGCGCTCCGATCGCCCCGATGACACCTCGCTCTGGACCGAGGCCCGCTTCGCCCGAGAGCTGGACCAGGTCCGCAAGGCCCTCGGCCTCAAGGAGGTCATCCTCTACGGCCACTCCTGGGGCACCATCCTCGCCGTCGACTACGACAAGGGACTCGCCGGCGCCCGCCCCTCCGGCGTCCGCGGCCTCATCCTCGCCGGGCCCGCCCTCAGCATCCCCCGATGGATCGAGGATTCCCGCCGACTCATCGCGGAACTCCCGCCCGAGATGGCGGCCACGATCCTCGACGCCGAACGCGCGGGCCAGACCGATACCGACGCCTACAAGGCCGCGATGCACGAGTACTACATGCGCCACGTCTGCCGCCTCGACCCCTGGCCCGACGCGCTCAACCGCGCATTCGAGGGGATGGGCGAACAGGTCTACCTCACGATGGAGGGTCCCAGCGAGTTCACCATCACCGGCTCGCTCAAGGACCTGGATCTCACGCCCTACCTCTCCCAGATCCACGCGCCCACCCTGTATATCTGCGGCCAGTACGACGAGGCCACCCCCGACTCGACCAGGTACTACGCGAGCCTGACCCCGCGCGCCGAGGTCGTCGTCATCAAGAATGCCTCCCACCTCGCCAATCTCGACCAGCCCGAGGCCTGCATGCTCGCGCTCCGCAACTGGCTCGCCACACACGGACTCTGACCACGATCACCGGCCCCCTGTCGATTCCTTTCACGCCCCCGTCGGGTGCAGGTGCTTCCTCGCGTCCGTCCGCTCGATGATGTCGCTGACACCCTGCTGATTGAACCCCTTGAAGCCGTCGTTGCGTTCCAGATTCTCCAGGTGCGAGCCGATCGCGCCGCCCTCCCGGATAAACGCCGCCTGATCGGGCGTGAGCTGCCCCCGCTCGACAAGGCGGGCCAGGCGCGATTCCTCGACGCGCCACCACTCGCCCTCCGTGAACGCCTGTCGCAGATAGCTGAAGGTCGTAAACGGCTGCATGGTGTTGACGCCCTCGCGGAGCAGCTGCTCGCGCAGAGCGTGCCAGTCAAACTGGCACTCGAGGTGGTGCATCCCGGCCTGCAAGAGGCTCTCGCCATGGAGCGCGATCCAGAGCCCGATCGTGCCGAGTTCCTCCCGCTCGGCGAGCGGCGTGTGGGCGAAGTCGCCGGAAAGCTCCTCGGCCTCCATATCGACATCGGCGAAGATGGTGATGCCCGTGACAGGCTGCTCGAGTACCTGCGCCCCCCAGCCGGCCTCCCGACCCGCGTAGAACCGCTCGCGGAGCCGGAAGCCCAGCTTCTCGAGCACCGCGATCACCCGCGTGTAGTTGCGCCGGGAGCAGCGGAAAGTGTGGTGGTCGTGGTTGGCCCAGCCGAGACCCAGCACATCCTGCCGACTCTTCTGGGCGCGGGCCGCGCGGTTGCGGCGCATCCAATACTCGCGCTCCGCCGCGAAGAACAGATCACACGCCCAGTCCACGCCGATCATGGCGATCGACTCGTCGAGAAGCTCGTCGAGCCTCGCGAAGCCCTCGTCGTCGGTCTCGAACTGGCGCTGCCGCCGGCGCAGGCGGTCGTACTGCCGCTGCGCCTCCAGCCGAACCGCGAGCGGATCCTCGACCGGCGCGAACCCTCGGTAGCCGTGCCGCTCGACGGCCCACAACTCGGCGCCCGGCGAAACAAAGATCTGCCCCCACCGGAACCGGCTGCCCGGCTCGCCGCCCGCCCGGCGCGTGTTGTCCACCGCGTTCGCGGCGCACACGTCACTCAGCGAGTCGACCTTGATGCCCACCCGGATCGGCCCGTCCGCCGAAACCAGGATCGACGGGAAGATCGCGCCCCGGTGCGTGAAATGCTCCGGCGCCCCCGGCATCGGCTCGTGGCTGAAGCCCACCGATGACAGACGCTGCCGCAGCGCCATCCCGCCCTGCACCTCGATGAAATCAACCCAGTCCTTGAACCGGGTCCCGGTCTCCGACTTCATCCGCTCGGCGAGTCTCGCACCCTCCGGACACGCCTTGAGGAACGACTCGAGCAACTCATCGACCAGCCTCTGGGCCTCCGGCTGGGGCTCCCAATGAAACTCGAGGGGCGCGGGGTTTGTCGTCGCGGTCGTCATCTCGAACCTTCTCCGTCATAGGGTGATCGGAAGGGTAGACCCGGACCCAACCCCGGAGTCCCGCCCGCCGGCGACGCCGGCCGGGCCCACCACTCGGATCGGCCGCCCGGGCGGGCTAGTGGAGGATCTGCCTGAAGATCAGCACCGCGATGCCAAAGTAGATCAGCATCCCCGAGGTGTCCATCAGCGTCGCAACCAGCGGTGTGGAGGCCACCGCCGGATCCAGCCGGAGCTTTTTGAGCGCGAGCGGCAGCAGGGAGCCCACCATGGTGCCCCAGGTGACCACCCCCGCAACGGACGCCGAGATCACCAGCGCGATCAGGACCACCGGCGCGTCGTGCCCGACCGTCTCGGCCTCCTGCCCCGTCGTGATCGCATGCCGATAGCTGTTCCAGATCAGCACCGTGACCACCCCGAGCATCCCGAGCGTGGCGCCGAGCAGCACCCCGCTCACCAGCTCGCGCCGGACGATCCGGAACCAGTCCCCGGGCTCAACCTCGTCGAGCGCCAGCGCGCGCGTCACCAGCGTCGCCGCCTGCGAGCCCGAGTTGCCGCCGCACGAGATCACCAGCGGGATGAACAACGCCAGCGCGGTGATCGCGTGGATCTGCTTCTCAAAGACCGAGAGCACCGCGACAGTCACCGTCTGCCCGATGAAGAGCGCCGCCAGCCAGCCGCCCCGCTTCTTGAACATCTCTCCCGCGCCCGTCTCCATATAAGACTGGTCGAGCGCCGCAACGCCACCCAACTGCTGGATGTCCTCCGTCGCCTCCTCTTCGGCCACATCGGCGACATCGTCAAATGTCACGATGCCCAGCAGGTGGCCCCCGGCATCGACCACCGGCAGCGCGGTCCGGTCGTAGCGGCCCATCACCCGCACCGCCTCCTCGCGATCATCTGTCGCGTTGAGGCTCACCAGCCGGCCGTCGCACAGCGATTCCACCGTGTCGTCGGGTGCCGCCAGCAGCAGCCGGCGGATCGGGAGTTCGTCCAGCAGCTTCAGCCGGTCGCCGATCACGAACACCCAGTTGATCGTTTCGGCATCCATCCCATGCTGGCGGATGTGGTCGATCGCCTGGGAAACCTTCCACTCCGGCCGCACCCGGACATAGTCCGGGGTCATCAGGCGACCGACAGTCTCGTCCGGATAATTGAGGATCTGCTGAGTCACCCGGCGGTTCTCGGGGCTCAGCTTCGTGATGAGCCTGGCCGCGGCCTCGGCGGGCAGCTCGTCGAGCAACGCCACACGGTCGTCCGGCGGCATCTCCTCGAGCACGCGGAGCGCCCGCTCGTCACCCAGGTGCTCGATCAACTCCTCCTGACGCTCGGGCTCCAGGTGCGCGAACGCCTCCGCTCCCTCCTCGCGGTGCAGCAGGCGGAAGACGATGGCCGCCTCCGTGGCCTCCAACTCGCCCAACAACTCCCCGACATCCGCCGGGTCCATCCCGCGCAGCGCACTCCGCAGCTCCACGAACTTGCGCTCGTTGATGAGCTCCCGGATCTCAGGCTCGAGAAGCTGCGTAGTCGAGTTCATGAGCCCGGATCGTATGCCCCGGTCCCCGTGGGCCCCCGAACCACACCACCCGTCCATCCCCCGAGACGCTCGGCACAGAGCCCCCCGCTCGGTGTATCCTGCCGCATGCCGGTGCGATGCAAGCATTGCGAATACGACCGGACAGGGCTCTCCATCCGCATGCGATGCCCCGAGTGCGGCCGGCGCCGAGCCTATTACGACCAGCCCTTCGACTGGGGCCGCCTGCTCCGGTGGCCGGGGATGCTGGTGCCCGTCGGCACCCTCCTCGCAGTGGCAGCACTCGGCGCCGCAGCCGCGGGCTTGATCGGCTGGCCAGTCGGGGGGGCCGCGATGACCGAGGGAGCGTTCGTCATCGCGATGGGCTGCGTGAACTGGAATTGATGGCCCCCGGATGGGGCTCGCTCCGCCTCTCCCCGGTCAGAAGCGACGCCATCGCCACGCGCCCGCCGGACGGCGCCCGGCCTTCGCGAGTTCGTCGTCCTCGGGCGCGGCGCGAAGCGGCGATACACCGGAGCGGAGTTTCCTTGGCCCCCGCGTCCCCCAAATGGAGGCCCGCGGCCGGCCCCGCCCCGCGATCCCGATGCCCCGAGCCGCGATCACGGCTCGGGCGGCGCCTCGTTCCAGGTGTCGACGATGCAACGCCATCGCCCGCCGCCGTCCTTGCGCCAGATGGTCACATCGCGCCCGCGGAAGGTGCTGACGCCACCGACACCATCAGAAACTGTGGTCACGCTGTGCTCCGTGAGGTAGCCGAGTTCACCGCTCCCCGCGATGCACACCTCCACCGGCTCCCACCGGATGCTGAACCCGGGGGTATCGAACGCACCCAGCACGTACTCACGGATCGCGGCCTTCCCCTTGAGCGGCGCCTCGCCCGGCGGGATCACGATCGCGTCGTCGGACCAGTACGAGAGCGTCGCCTCGACATCACGGGCCTGCGCGGCATCGGACCAGTCGCGGCTGACCTGCATCAGGCGCTCCCCCTCGACCCGCCGATCCGCCACGGAGCAGGCGGCCAGAGGGAGCAGCAGCGAGAGCAACAGCAGGCGGGCGGTCGGGGCGACATGAGCGGGCGGGGCGTGCATGGCTGGATTCCCTCGTGCGGCCGGATGGCGAGAAACATATCCGCAGACCGATCGCTCGTGCGCTCCCGGCGCACAGAGCACGTGGCCCAATGGAATCCTCGGCGCCGCGGGGCGAGCACCACCCGCGCCGGTCAAGCACATCAGCCCGAAGCTCCCACCCTGCGCCGATCGCCACGCTCCCACACCCCCCGGCCGCCCGCGGTGCGTGAGCGAAGCAGAGCAAAGCCCCTCTCCCTCGATTCGCGAGCCTCCACTCCGGCAGTCCACACCACGCGGCCCTGACCGCCGCCCCCCGAGCTCCCGACAACGTGCGTAGCAAATCAATGCGACCCCCACGGGCCGGCGCGGACCCGGAAGGAGATGACGCCGGTCCGATCGTTCGAATGGGCGGCGGGCGGGACTGGCGAGCTGCCGCTCGTGTCGCGGGCGGCGCGTCCGTGCCACCCAACGATCCGAACGACATGACCGATCAGGTCATCGCCGGGGTCGGCGGTGCATGCCCGGTGCTCGCCGTGTTCCGACAAGCCCGAAACTCCCGCCAACCTCGCAGACCTACGCCGGCCCCAACTCCCACCCGATCGACTCCTCGTTCGAGAGCCGGTCGATCACGGGATTCTCGCTTGTCCGGGCGTAGGCCGTGGGGCAGACCCGCATCTTGGTCTCCCTGAGGTGCGCGGTGTGCCGGGCGGTCTGCTCGGGTGTCCAGTCGTGCAGATCCGGCTGGTCGTTGTAGGCGTCGCCATACACGTCGTCGAAGACGAAATCGAGGACATTCCGCGCGGCATCGATCGGCAGCCGCCCGCGGCTTGCCCACTCGGGCGGGCACGGCCGCGGGATGAAGCAAAGCGACATCGGCACGGCGTCGGACCGCCCCTCCAGCTCGAGCGGTGGTTGCACATAGGGGACGGCGAGCGTCCCGACGGTCAGCCCATGCCTCCGGCATTCCCGAAAGAACAGACGCCGTCGGGCCGCCGCGCGCGGTGTCGTGGGCGTATCGATCTCGAACGCGATCCCGACCACGCCGGACAGCTCTCCCCCCTCGAGATCGCGCCGGAGACGGCGATAGATCGCCTCCACCGGCCGCCCAGCCGAGCCGAGTTTCGTGACATCCTGACCGAGGTACGAGACAAACAACAGCCGTGGCCCGGTGTAGTAGGTGGCCCAGAGCGCCGCCCCCACCATCTCTCCACGCGTGCTCACCAGGAAGTACTCCCGGAAGCGCTCGGCCTTCCCGCTCCGGGCGGCCTCCTGCATCCGGAGACGGTGCTCGTTCATCCACTCCCTCACGTCAACCACGGGATCCAGTTCCGCTTCGGGGATGCCCGCCCGCCGCCACACGGCCCGCGCCGCCTCGATCAGCGCATCGTCTCCCGCGCTGATCTGCCGCACGGTCCAGCCTGTCGGGTCGGGCACACGCCGGGCCCGCCGGCGGTTCCAATACCACGCGAAGCGCCCCGATCGCCGCGACGAGCAGGCCAGCGAGAACGTTCGTCAGCAGATCACCCATCGCGCTCGGCCCGCCGCTTGTTGCCGCCCTCGGCAGTCGTGGATCGACGCACCGACGCCCGACCCCGCGGCATGGTACTGCAGAACGCTGGACAGGACCCAACGCCCTGGACCAGGCCGAGACGTCGCACCGGTGGGCGCGGAAAGCGCGATGCACGCCGCCGGAAATGCAGACACACGCCATGCCGCAGCCGACCAAGGACGGCCGGCGCAGTGAGTTCGAGTACAATCCGAGGAGGCATAGATCACGGCGTTGGGTGGCACCCAACGCCGTGAGCTTGTCACGGTCCGGCGATGCGGAACGTGGCGTCACGGCTGCGTTCGTCGGGGGTTGCGGGACGCATCTTCGGCGGGCCGGGCGTCTTCGGCCGCTTCTTGTGCGGCCAGTTCCAGGCCTTCTTCGAGCGGCGGGCGTTGTCGCCCATCACCGCCCCTCCCAGCGAGCGGCGCGGTGGCCCCGACCGGTGCTTCCTCCCCGCCGTCAGATATCCCGCGGCCATGCACCCACCCCACCGCAAGCGGATGCAGCGGCGCGAGATCCCCGGCGGCGTGCGGTTCGTGACCTTCTCCTGCCAGCGTCGGCTCCCGCTGCTGCCGCTCCCTGAACCAGCCCACGAGGAGCGCCGCCGGGACCTGGAGTGCCGGGTTCACGCGGGAATGCGACCGACTCCGGGGCCGTCCGCAGGCATGGAGACCGGAGGGCCGATCACGCCTCCGCCGCCACCCGCCGAGTTCGCGTGGTGCACATGGAGCGCAGGCCGGCCCGGAGGGACAGATCCCCCCGGGCCGGACCGCGTGAGTGCGGGAGGGTCGAATCACCCGCGTCACGCCGAAGTCTGATTGCGTCTGTGGTGCGCGGGCTAGTTGTCGCCACCGTCCGACTCGGCGTCGTTGCGCTTCTGCCCGTCGGCCTTGTTCTCGGTGATCTCGATCCGGGCGGTCTGGCCGGGGAGCGTCGTGATCCGGGGCGAGGCGCCGTTGTCCAGGATCACGGTCGAGGTGCCGCCGGTGGGAGAGTTGATATCCACGGTCACATTCTTCTGGCCGCCCTGCTCGGTCATATCGATGTCGTAGACGGCGCCGTCGTCGGTGACGAAGGAGCCCGAGGCCCCGTCGGCGGTTTCGCTCAGCTCGACGTCGTACTGCTGGCCATCGCCGGCCACGATGGTGGCGTGGTGGCCGAGAACGGAGCGGGTCACGGCGGCCGCGAGGCTGCCGGTGGCGACGACGCCGACACCGATCAGGATCATGGCGTTGCGGGTGAGCGTGGGCTTGGACTGTTCTTTCATAGTGATGCCTTTCAGGTGTTCCTCGACCCTGGGTGCATGGTCCGGTCCCGTCCAGGCGCGCCGGCGCGCCCGGGCGAGCAGTTCGTTCATTCGGGTGTCTGCGGCGTCGGTCGTGGTGTGCATGTCGTGGTTCATGGGCGGCCTCCGGTTCGGGCCAGTTCGTGCTTGAGCGCCTCGCGCGCACGGTGCAGGCGTGACTTGACGGTGCCCTCGGCAAGGCCGAGCGTGCGGGCGGTCTGCTCGAGGCTCAGGCCCTCGAGGTGGACGAGGGAGATGACGGTCTGGTGCTCGGCGCTGAGGCGGGCGAGGGCGGTGTAGAGGTGCTCGGTGTCGTCGGCGGGCGGGTTGTGGTGGTCCGGCGGCGCAAGGAAGGCCAGGACGCGGCGTCGGACGCGCTCGCGCCGGGCGACGGCGTTGGCGCGGTTGGTGGCGATGCGGAGGAGCCAGGCGCGGAAGGGGATGCCGGAGTCCTGGTAAGTCGGAAGGGCCTTCCAGGCGGCGAGGAAGGTGTCGGCGGCGAGATCTTCGGCGAGGGCCTGGTTGCCGGTGCGCCGGAGCAGATAGCCGGCGACAGGCTCGAAGTGGCGGCGGTAGAGGGTTGCGAAGAGTTCGGGGTCGCCGGCGGCGCGGGCGGCGAGGGCTGCATCGGGGCAGGGGGCGAGGGGCTGGCCGCCGGGGTCGGGGGTGGTCGGGATGGAGCAGGCGGCCTGGGTCATCGATTCCACAATGCGCGAGGGAGGGGCTGGGTTCCCGGGTTGTGCAAATTCCGAGGCTTGAGCGAAAGCGCCGGGGCACAGAGGGGGAGGCGGCCGTCGGAGAGGACGCCGGTTGGCCCGCAGAGGATGGCACGTGGCACGGTCTCGGTGCGGCGTGAGACCGGTCACGCCCGCGCAGAGATTCCGAAACGCAGCTAGTGGGGCAGCGTGAGCTTCGGCGCAGGGCGGTGGGTCCGGAGCTCGATCCAATTGAGATTGAACGACTGCGCCGAGTCGCCGAGGTTGGCGAACCGGAGGATGTGCTCGCCGCGGGTGAGGGCGAAGTCGGCGGAGGTGACGGTGGTCCAGGCCTGCCAACCACCCGTTGGCGGCACCGCGAGTTCTCCGGTGCGATCGGCGCCGTCGACGAACAGGGCGAAGCGCCCCCCGCCGGGCGAGGCGACGCGGGCGCTGAGGCGGTAGACGCCGGGGCTCGTGACCTCGACGGTGTACTCGAGCCACTCGCCTTGCCGGATCCAGCCGATGTTGTACCCGCCCTCGTTGCAGGCCTCGATATCGACATCGCTGTCGGGCCGGAAGGCGCCGCCGTTGTTGCCGGGGTCGGAGTCCCAGTAGGCCTGCTCGGGCCAGCCCTCGTCAAACTCCTCGGCCTCGATGCGCCCGGGGATGGGGTGCGCGTCGCCGCCATACGGTGTCTGCAGCGGCTTGCTCACACGGACCCAATCGACAAGCAACTCCTGGGGGAATTGGGTCGAGCCATCGGGCGGGCCGGGCCAGTTGCCGCCCACGGCGACATTGAGCAACATGTGGAACGCCGTGTCAAAGGGGGCCCGGTTGTTGGCCCCGCCGTTCTCGCTCCACCACTGATTCGAGGTGACGGTGTGATACGCCGTGCCATCGATGAACCAGGTGATGCTGTCCGGCCGCCACTCGATCGCGTAGGTGTGGAACGCCTGCGAGAGATCGACGCCGAGCGAGACCGAGCCGCCGTTGCTGGTGTTGTTGGGCCACTGACCCCCGAAATGCAGCGTGCCATGCGCCTGGAGCGGGATGTTGATGGTCTCGATGATGTCGATCTCGCCGCTGGCGGCCCAGCCGCCGTACGGCGAGTCGGTGGGGAGCATCCAGAATGCGGGCCACAGGCCCTGGCCCCTGGGCACCCGCATGCGGGCCTCGATGCGGCCATATTGGATGTCTTCGAGGCCGCGGGTGCGGAGGCGGGCGGAGGTGTAGTCGTGGCCCATGTATCGCTCGTCGCGGGCGACGATGTGCAGGATGCCGGCGGAGATGAACGAATTCTCGGGCCGGCTGGTGTAGTACTCGAGTTCGTTATTGCCCCAGCCGGCGGGGAGGCCGTAGGCCGTGCCATCGCCGAGCATGTATTCCCAGCGGCTCGGGTCGATCTGGGCGCCGTCGAACTCGTCGGCCCAGAGCACCTCCCATTGGGGTTGGGCCGTCGCGACCGTCGCGGCGAAGACGAATGCCAGAAATGTGGGAACGCGGGAGTCGACATCTCGGCACGTGGTCATCGGGCTGGCTCCTGGCCGCGCGGGGCGACAGGCCCAGCCTAACGGGCCAGGGCCGCGGTGCAAAGGGTGATCCCAGCAGACCGGGCCGGGCGCCCCGGTGAGCGGCACGCGCGGGCAGATCCAGCGCGTGGTCCTCGCCGCTCCCCCACGGCCCGCCAGCCCTTGACACCACGCTCAATCCGCGGCCGTTCGCCCGCGGCTCCTCACCACCCGACCGATGCGCCGCGCCCGCGACTCGATCTCGCTACCATGGTTCGGGCCCAATCGAGGAACCATCGACACCGCCAACCGAGCGTCGCGACGAAGTATGGCGCACCCAGGATCGGGTCCGCCGCACACCCGGTGGGCGGAAGCACGCGACAATGCTCTACTCATTGTCCATGTCGATGCTCACGGGCCTGCTTGTGGCGCCACTCGCCATGCTCGTCTTCGTGGCGCTCTCGCGGTGGGCCCCCCGGGTTTCGGTATCCGAGGTGCTGCTCGCCTCGCTCGTCCTGACGCCGCTGATACTCATCCTCGAACTCCTCGCCTTCTCAATCCTGCCGATGGAGTCGCCGCTCCACGCCCTGCTGCCCTGGGGCCACCTGGCCATGCTCGGCATCGGCACGCTCGCTGCCGTTCGCTTCCACGTCCGGGGCTCGCTGCGCCGGCTGAGCCGCCGGGCCGCCCGCATATGGCGCGCGAGCGATGTGCCCACCCGCATCGTGGGCCTGGTGGCGGCCCTCCCGGTCGGCATCGCGTTTCTGTACGCCGGCTGGAACGCGGCCGACGAACACGATGGCGCGATGTATCGGCTCTATGTCGTGATGCAACCGGTGCAAGACGGTCGCATCGGCCGCATCCCCTATCCCTGGCCCCACTTCGCCGACTCATACCCCCGCACGGTCGAGCTGCTGTATTCCTGGACGATGCTCTGCACCCGCTCCAGTGTCGGCTTCAACCTCGTCAATTGGTACTTCCTCTGCGTCTTCGGCGTGGCGACATTCGTCCTGGCCCGACGGCTGAGCCTGCGATTGCAGCACTCGGTGCTGTGCGCGCTCCTCGCCGTGACCACACAAATGCCGCTCTACCTCACCGGACTGCTCTACAACGATCTCGCTCCCGCGGCGCTCTTTATCGCTGGCGTCGCCTTCGCGGTGCCCCCCCGGCGCCGAAACTGGTCGAAGTTTGACCTGGCCGCGTGCGCCCTCGCCTTCGGCCTGGGCGCCTCCGCAAAGGCGACGGTTGCCCTGGGCTGTGGCCTCGTCGCCGGAACGCGCCTCCTCTGGATGGCGATCCCGAAGCGCTCGCCCGCCCCCTCCCGATCGGGCGTCTCGCTGGCCACCGCGGTCTCCGTCATGGCCCTCGCCGGTGCGGCCGCCGGCGCGCAATACATCCGATGCTGGATGGTGTACGGATCGCCCATCTGGCCGCTCCGTTTCTCCCTCGGCGGCCGGGTGGTCTTTGACGGTCCCTTCGACCAGCAGATGCTGATGATCACGGCAAAGGGCAATGCACTCGATCGCTGGGGCGCAGCCCTCTTCAAGCTCTTCCAAACAACCTCGCAGGACGCCAACGGGGTGTTCGGGTTGCTGTTCGCCATCGCGATCATTCCCGCGTGCCTGTGGCTCGTGGTGCGCACCGCCCGTAGACCAACCCTGACGAACCTGCTGCTGCTCGTCGCGACCGGATACGCCTTCGCCCTCCCCGCGTCATCGACCCTGCGATACAGCCTGCATCTGATCCCGTTGTGCTATGTGGTGCTGATGTGCATGCTCAGCCGCCTGGCATGCACCCGCAAACGGGGCCTGCTCGCCATCGTCTTCGGCGTATTCCTCGTGATCAACGGCGCCGACTACCTCCGCGCAGTGGCCCGAGAGGTGGGCCAGCAGGTCCGCTGGGGGGTCTCCCTGGCCGACCCGGAGCGCAACCGGGCCTGGTATTACCAGTTCGCCTACTGGGATGGATCGACATTCCCCGAGACCCACACCGCCGTCCACAAAGCTATGAAGCCGGGCGAGCGACTGGTCTACGCCACCCACACGTTTCCGGGGATGCTCTACGACCCCGGATACACCTACGCGGTGGAGTTCCGATCGATCGGGCTCCTGACGAAATGGGGACCACACCAGACTCCAGAGACCAGTGGCGCCGGCCCCGCTTGGTTGCAGTCGCTCCAAGACGACAAGATCGACGCCGTGCTCGTGCACGCGAACTCGCCCGAAGACAGAACCCTGGCCGCCGCCGGCTCTGGGTACACCCTCGTGTACGACCAGCCAGATCGCAAGCCGCCGCGCAAGGCCCGCCTCTACCGCAGGGCCGCCGACCGCGATGCCTCCAGCCCCAGCGGGGGCCGCGGCGGCCCAGACTCGTCCTCCATCCCCGGCCCGCCCTGACCGACCGGCGCGCGATGCAATGCCTCGCCGCCCGAACCCGATGCCACCCCAAACGCCGGGAGCACCGCCTCCCCGTCCCGGTCGCGGCGCGCGCATCCCACCCGCACCGGTTTGACCCGCCCCGCAGCGCCCCCGCGTCATTCAGCCCCGACGAGCATCGGTCGGCTGAGCCCAATGCGCAGGCGGCACGCCCGCTGCGCCAAGGCTCGCCCTGCGCCCGGCCAAAACGTCGACCGACTTGGCAGCCGTCAAGACCCTGCCAGGGACACCAGCCCAATCCAGCCGCGCGGGACCGACGGAATGTCGCGTGTTATTTACAGATTAGTTACTCCCGAATCCACACCCTCCGACGACACCTCCCGGGGCTTCACCCGCATGGGAGTCCGCCGAGCCGCAACCAAAGCACCGGCGGTGCTTCGCGAGACCCCGATCGGTCCCGCGATGCCTCAGTGCCCTTCCCTGCCGGGCCGCGAGCGTGCGGAATCCCACCCGCTGCACCGGGCCCGGCTCCAATCTCTTCCACACGCGGCAATTGACAATGCTGCGAGACTGGGTAATTTGGGATGACCATCCCGGAGTTCTCCATGGGTGCCCCAGGCCGCGTGCTTGGTCTGTCGCGAGACGCTCGATCCGATGAGGATTCGGCGGGCTTCGTCGGACCCGAGCGCCCGCGCACCTGCTCGTCGCCGGGAGCGTCCTCCTCGCCGGACTCGCGTACTACGCCGCGGGACGCGCGAACCCGCCGCGACTCTTCTTCCGCTGGCACCCCACGCTCCACGCCCCGATCGATCTGGGCCGGGTGGTCGGCGGCTCCCTGCCCACCTTCGCCCATGTCCTCGGCATGGCGTTCCTCTCCTCGGGCCTGCTCGGGGGCGGGCGCCGCGCCGCCCTGCGCTGGGGGGCGGCATGGGCGCTGATCGATTGCGCGTGGGAGTTCCTTTCAAGCGGGTCGAATCCATGGCGGGACGGGCTGATGCGGGCCGGCGCCCGGCTGCTCGGCTCGTCAACGCCGCTGAATTCCGCCGCGGACGGTGGCGACATCGCCGCAGCCTGTCTCGGTTTCGGCGCGGCCGTCGCCATCGCGTGGGGTGTCCACGCGGGCGCGGTCCGTGCAAATCAACGATCCAAGGAGGTATGAGATGAAACTTCGTTCGACTCGCTTCGGCGCCGTGGCGGCCGTTCTGGCCATCGGTCTCGGCGGGCTCCTCGCGAGCCAGACATCCCCCCACGTCTCCAAGCCCCCGCCCCCGAAGTTCAAGACCTTCGGCGTCTCCCCCCACACCGTCTGCGCCAACCTGGGCCTCCCGCTCGTACGGATCGACTGGACCGTCTCCGGCAGCGGCTCGTCCTGTGTGAGCCTCTCGGCCAACGGCCAGGTCATTATGAACGGCGTGCAGCAGCCGTGGTTCCCCAACGGCGTGACGCGCTGCGGCGACAATAGCTGGACCGGCACGGCAACGGTCAGCCTGCGCGATGTCTACGGGAACAACATCCCCCCCACCATCCGCTTCGACGCCACCCTCGAAGGCCCGTTCGTTCTCGGCGCTTCACCCGAGCAGTTCGACACCGCCAGCGACCAGATCGAGGTCAAGGTCGATTGCACCGCCGGCGTCCACACAGGAGGCTGACCCGGGCCGCACGACCGGGGCCTACCACCGCCCCGTCCGCAGTATGCTCGAAGTGTGATCCACCCACCCGTTGACATCGCCCGTTGGATCGCTCGCAATCCGCTCGCGGCGAAGTGGGCCCGGCTCGATGCCGAGGGGGCGATGGACTTCCGCTATGAGATGCCCTCGGATATCTGCTCGCCACGCGACCTGGCATTGACCGAGCAATTCCGCGACGCAGCGGGCGGACCCGACGCGCTGTGGCGGGGTGTTAATGTGGATGTGCTGCTCCCGGCGCTCGGAGAACCGCAGCGCCCTGAAGTCTCAAAGGTCGGCGGCGTGCCGTACCGACCCCGCGCCCCCTGGCCGACGGACGCGTCCGGCCGGCCGCACCTCTTCCTCGCCCAGTTGTGCCTCGCCGACTCGACGGGCGCGCTCTCGGCGTTCCGGCGCCGGCAGCTGCCGGGGGATGTGCTGCTCATCTTCTGCGAGGATGATGACGACCTGATCTGGAGCGAATCGAGCGGTTCGCGCCTGCACTTCGAATGGCAGCCTCTCGGGATACGAAGCGCCGACCTCATGGGCGCCAACGAACTCCCTCCCCGCGGCAGCCCGTGGACGCCGACGTATTTCGAGCTCCATCGATCGACCGACCACGCCGGGGCTGCGATGGTCCGCCACCGAGAGCGCGAGCTGGAAGTACACGGCACGTACCGGTCGAGCAAGATCGGGGGTCTGCCGGCATGGCAGCAGGGCAAGGCCGAGGCGAAGGGCCTCGGGCGGTACTTCGCGAGCATCCACTCGATCGACCCGGCGGAGGATGAGTACCCGTTTCCGAACGTGCCGACGCCGCCGTGGGGCACGCAGCCGTGCGACCAGGGCTTCTTGATGCTCGGGGATGTGGGCACGCTGTATCTGTTCGCGAAGGGTGGGGGGCGGGTTGGGTGGTTGATGCAGTGCGGATGAGTCTGTCGCGTGCTCGCGCGGCCGTTGAAAGCGGCTCGCTCCGCGCTTGTGGTGCAGGCTTCCAGCCTGCACAAGTTCGACCCGCCGTTCAAGCTGGAAGCCCGCACCACAAGCGTGGATGCCCCGGGGAGAGTGGCCCCGCAATCCGGGATGCCGGGCCACACGTAGAGATTCGCCCGTGCCGCCCGCCGCCGCCCCGCCGCTGCCCCGCCGCCCCATTGGTCAGGGCAGTCGCCGGATCTTCTCGGCGAGAGCCCGGGATGCGTCGCGGCGGCACCGCGAGAGGTGGTCCGCGACCGACCGCCGATCCTCCTCCGGAAAATGCTGGTGCAGCTTCGAGATCGTCTCCAGCTCCTCGATGTCGATCACGAACTGCGTCACATGATCGACCAACCGCTCGATATAGCCGGGGACCGCCATCGAGGTCTGCCACACGGGGTAGTCGCCGACCTCCGCGTACTGCGGCTCGATCAGCGACGAGAGGTCGTCGATCATCCGCCGGAAGGACTCCAGGCCCTCCACCCTGCGCGCCGTGCCGCGGACGATGACCTCCTCGTAGTCATACGTGCCGCCGCGCCCCTTGTCGGCCCGCCAGTGGGGCGAGACATAGGTCGCGTGCCCCGAGAACGCGACAAGCACCGGGGCCCCGTCGAGCGCTTGGGCCTGCGGGTTCTGCCTGTTCAGGTGACCACGCAGGGCGACCGCGCGGCCGTCCGCCGAATCCGTCACCAAGGGGATGCGCGTCGCTCGGAGCCCGTTGTGCGAGGTGAAGAGGTGCGCGAAGGGGTGTGCCGCCATCAGCTCCAACGCCGCGGCGGGGTCGGTCACGCGGCGGGCGGGGGGTGGATAGGTCATGCGGGGGCTTTCCGGCCGGTGCGCTTTCGGGCCAGTGCGCATTCGGGCCAGTGCACATTCGGGCAGGTGCGGTGGTGCAACGCAGAGGCCAGCGTACCGGGTTCAGCAGGGTGCGGTGCGCGAGCTCGCACGCGTCCTGGGCGGAGATTGTGCGGGCTTGTGTGCCACGGCCGTGCGGGCCCGGGGCGGGAGCGGGGGGACAGGGGAACCGGCGGGTGGGGCCGCGGGGGTTGTTGGATCAATCCCCTGTGCCACGGGCGGCTTGCCCGCCCGTGTGAGGGGAACGGGTGCTCGCGGCACTGGCGGGCGAGCTGCCGGTGGCACAGGTGGGGATTGCCGGTACCACCCGCCCATCACCCGGCAAGCACCAACTGGCCTGATCCCGCCGAGGCCCGACCCCGGGGGCCTGTGTACCCAATCGCACTCGCCGTCTGCCTGTCTGGAGGCCGCTTCACACGACCCACCGAAAGTCCTGTCCGGTGGCCCGTCGCAGGCCCTTGAATTGCGGTGGCGTCGCGAAGCCGATGAGGAACCTCTGGTCACCGGTGTCGAGGTGCATCAGCCGGCGCTCACCGCCGCGGGCCACGGCCAGGGAGGCGAGCCAGATCAGGACCTTTGGGTCGAACCAGTCGTCGCAAACCTCGGGCTCGTAGCGGTGCCTGCGCCCATCAAGCTCGAACTCGACCCAGATGGTCCGGGCCTCGAGGTCCACGAAGTCACTGACCTTCTCGACGGGGAGCCCGCCCTTGGCGATCTGGCTGATGCGCTCGATCTGGCGGGCGTAGTCGCCACGATCCTCAATGCACTCGGCGTCAAAGCAATACAGGTCGTCGGAGAAGAAGCCCCCCTCGGGAGCCTCCTCCACCTCAACGCCGAGCATGAAGAGAAGAAGGGAGAACGGCTCGGACTCGTATTGCTCGCGGGGCCAGGAGGCGACGAGTTCGTCGATGGTCCGCCCGGGCAAGAGGCGGATGCCGTGGGCCGCGAGGGTCTCGAGTTGTTCCTCCAGCGCGAGGGGCCTGGGCTTCCTGCGGCCGAATCCGAGCATGATCGGTCTCCGGGATTTGGTCCGAGGGAGTGTACCGATCAGCGGCGAAGCCTCACCGCGCGGGAGAGAGGGCGGGCAGGTCAGAGGCCGCGAGTGATGCCCCGTCGCCGGTCGGAACGCCCCCCCGCGGCGAGGTGGGAAGGCTGATGCAGTGCGGCGCGCCACACCCTTGTGGTGCGGGCTTCCAGCCTGCACGAGTTCAACCCGCCGTGCAGGCTGGAAGCCCGCACCACAAGGGTGGATGCCTGGGGAAAGGGGCCCGGGATCGGGGATGCTGGGCCTGTCGGCGGGTGGTCACGGTGTTGGATAGCGCTGGGCCGGAAGTGCATTCACCATCAGAAGAGCCGACAGCGGCCTAGCTCAAGATCGCCGGTGCCGCCAGCCGACCGCGCCGTGCCACCCTGCCACTGGTCGGTGCCGCCCTGCCGGTTCGGGGACGCGCCACTTCGCCGCAGAGCATGGGGAGAAGCAAGAGGAAT
>JADJMV010000017.1 GCA_016709445.1 Phycisphaerales bacterium | reverse complement strand
GTGAGCAGATTGTCCTCGCCATACATCTGCAACCCGCCCAGCGTGCGTCCGGTCACCATCCACTGCAGCGAGACCCACGGGTTGTAGCTCGCCACGCGGGTGGCGTCGGTGCCGCCGCCCATGGGAAGGCCGGTGTCGAGGATGCGCCGGAGGGGCGGGGTGCGCTTGATGCTTTCCGCGCCGTACCGCTCCAGGAAGTACTCACCCTGGAACATCATGCGGTGCTGCACGGCGATGCCGCCGCCCATCCGCGCGATGCGATCGATGTTGCGGTCGCTGATCGTCTCGGCGTGGTCGATGAACCAGTGCAGCGGGCTGCCCGGCTGCTGGAGCGGCGTGTCCCGATCGACCCGCTCGAACACGTCGAGGAAGCGGCCGATCGATTCGTCGTACGTGGCGTGGATGCGGAAGGGCCATCGGGCCTCGGCGAGCAGACGCACGATCGGCTCGAGCTGGGCCTCCAACGTCGGGGCGAGGTCGGGCCTCGGCTGGGTGAAGATCTCGAAGTCCGCGGCCGCCCAGGTCAGGTTCTCGCCCGCGCCGACCAGCCGGAGCATCTGGTCTCCCTGGCCCGGCCTGAGCGTTCTGGTCCAGGAGCGGAAGTCGTCGAGTTCTTGCCCGGCCTTCTGGGCGAACAGGTCGTAGCCGATACGGAGCGTCATCTGGTCGCGCTCTCGGAGCGTCTGGATGACCTTGTAGTCATCGGGGTAGTTCTGGGCGCCGCCGCCGGCGTCGATGATGCTGGTCAGTCCCAGCCGGTTCAACTCGCGCAGGAAGTGGCGGGTGGAGTTGATCTGGTCGTCGAGGCTCAGCCTGGGGCCCATCGCGAGGGTCTGGTAGAGGATCATGGCGCTGGGCCTGGCGAGCAGCATCCCGGTCGGGTTGCCCTTGGCATCGCGGACGACCTCGCCCCGATCAAAGGCGGGTGTGTCGCGGTCGTATCCCAGGGAGCGCAGGGCGGCCCGGTTGAGCATGGCACTGGCGTACAGGTTGAGGATGAAGACCGGCACGTCGGGCGAGGCGGCGTTGATCTCTTCCAGTGTCGGCATGCGGCGCTCGGCAAACTGGAACTCGCTCCAACCCCCAACCACGCGGACCCACTGCGGGGCGGGGGTGCGGAGGGCCTGCAGCCGGAGCATCTCGAGCGCGTCGGCGAGCGACCAGACGCCGTCCCACCGCAATTCCATGTTGTAGTTCAGCCCGCCCCGGATCACGTGGAGGTGCGAGTCATTGAGGCCCGGGATCACCCGCCGAGAGTGGGCGTCGATCACACGCGTGGCGGGGCCCCGCATCGCGAGGATCTCCGCATCGTCCCCGGTGGCCACAACGCGCCCGTCCCGCACCGCGAGGGCCCGTGCTTCGGGCCTGCGAGCGTCGAGCGTGCAGATGGCGCCGTTGTGGAGGATCAGGCTGGCGGGGTCGGAGTGTTCGGGCTTGGGCATCGGGGGTTCCTCCTTGAATCGGCGGGGTGTCGCCGGGTCGCGCGGCATCGGGGAGCGGTCAGGGACCGGCGGGCGGCGCCGACGGTCTCGGCGGGAGTGTGCCCGAGTCGAGCCATCGGCGGAACCGCCGGCCCAGCCACGGGGCGAGCACGTACGCAACGAGCGGGACGACGAGGAGCGTGAGCACGAGCGCCTGGATCGGCAGTGGGGCCGCGAACCCCAGGGCCTTGAGCAGATACGAGAGGCCCACAACGGCCGGGTAGATCGCCAGCCAGCTGAGCGTCGTCGTCTTCCATTTCGGAGGAGTGGCCGCGGGGGGAAGATCGAACCAGGTCTCCAGCCCCGGGTACTCATCGAACCGGTTGTGATCGATGAGTTCTGCGACGGGGGCGAAGAGCCGAGCCCGGGTCTCCGAATCGTGCCAGGCCCTCAGGCTGGATCGGCGATCGAACTTGTAGATGAACCGGTAGCACTCGCCGTGCGAGTGCGGCCGCACAATCGACGCCCCGAGGTAGCCGGGCTGCCGCATCGCCTCTCCGATCAGCACCCCCATGAGGCGCTCGAACTCGGTCCGGTGTACGGGCTGGACATGGATCTCGCGCACGACCGTGACCGCCGGATCGGGCTCGCCCGGCGGCGCGCGAAGGAAGTCGAGGGTTTCAGGAATCTCGGGGTTCACGGCACCGGTCTCCAGAGGGCCACGAGGAGCAGCCCGCCGATCAACGACGCGTTCTTGAGCAGGTTGGCCAGCTGGGCGGGGCGGGCCTCTCGCGGGCCCCGCCAGAACGCGTGCGCCGCCAGCGTCGCGGGCACGAGGAACGCCGCGAGAGCCAGCGCGGCGCCGACACGCAACGCCGGGACGAAGAGGCCCGTCGCGGCGAGAAGCTGGAGCACGCGGCCACCGGCGACCGCGGGCCCCGCGAGCGACGCGGGGGCGCCGGCCCCGATGAGCTCCTCGCGGGCCCGGGACTGGTCGATCACGCCCAGCGCGTTGGCGTAGAACACCAGCGAGAGGAGCGT
Organism: Phycisphaerales bacterium; assembly: GCA_016709445.1. Classification (GTDB taxonomy): domain Bacteria; phylum Planctomycetota; class Phycisphaerae; order Phycisphaerales; family UBA1924; genus PNC22. The sequence continues at coordinate 74,385 of JADJMV010000017.1, read as the reverse complement.
GAGGCCGGGATAGGCAAGGGCGTCGGTCGTCATCGGGGCTCCAGGATGTCGTCGGGGGGCGGGCGCGGCCGAGGGCTAGTGCGACGCGCCGGGGACCGTGTACTCCGAGAATCTGGTCGGGGGGGCCTTGTGGACCATGGTGTAGGCGTACTCGACGCCGACGCCGTAGGCGCCGCAGTGGTTCTTCGCGAGGTCCATGACGGCGTCGTAGGTGCCGCGGTGGGCCCAGTCCCGCTGCCACTCGAGCATGACCGACATCGCGGTCACCGGCTTGGCGCCGGCCTGCACGACGCGGCGCATGGCGTTGTCGTGGGACAATGCGCTCACGTCGCCGCAGCAATCCTCGACGACATACACCTCGTAGCCATCGTGGATAGCCTGCACGGTGGGGAGCGCGACGCACGTCTCGGTCCACAGCCCGGCGAGCACGATCTTCTTGCGCCCGCTCTGCCTCACCGCGCCGACGAAGTTGCTGTCGTCCCACGAGTTCATCGTCGAACGTTCGATCGGCCTGGGGTTGCCCAGAGCCGCCAGCAGCTGTGGCCAGGTGCTGCCGCTGAACGCCGCGCTCTCGACCGTGGAGAGCACGACCGGCACGCCGAAGACCCGCGCGGCCTTGGCGAGCAGGAGGTTGTTGTTGATCACCGTCTGGCGATCGAAGTTGGAGACTCCAAAGAGCATCTGCGGCTGCAGGTCGATCATCGTCACGACGCAGTTGTCCGGCGTGAGCAGGCCCTTCTCGCTGAGATTGGGTCGGTCGCTGTTGGCCATGGCTGTCGCGCTCCTCTTGGTTGTGGCGGGTGCGGTCTCCTCGTCACCTCACTGAGCGTGCGGGGTGGACACCCGCGCGACGCCCGTGCCGCCACCCGCACCGGCGCGGGCCGATACCGCGACCGCTCGGGCCCGCGCCGGGTCCAATCGTGACGGTGGAATTCGCGTTAGGCCGGGGCGGAGGCATCGCCGGACGACGGGCCGCCCCGTGGAGGGCGCCCGCCCTGGTCCGCGGCGGGCCGGCGGACTCCGGGGAGACGCTCGGAGATCGCCGAGACGACGACGTAGAGCACCGGTGTAAAGATCAGGCCAAGGAACGTGTTGCCGATCATGCCGTAAAAGACGGCCGTGCCGATCGCCTGCCGGCTCGCGGCCCCCGCGCCGGTGGCGTGGACCAGCGGGAACACGCCGAGGATGAAGGCGAGCGCCGTCATCAGGATCGGGCGCAGCCTCAACCGGGCCGCCTCGACGACCGAATCGACGATGCCCGCGCCCCGCTCCCGGTTTGCCTTGGCGAACTCGACGATGAGGATGGCGTTCTTCGCGCCCAGGCCCACCAGCAGCACCAGGCCCACCTGCGTGTAGATGTTGTTGTCCATGCCTCGGTACATGAGCCCGAGCATCGCGCCCAGCACAGCCAGAGGGATGGAGAGCACCACGGCCAGCGGCATGAACCAGCTCTCGTAGAGCGCCGCGAGAATCAGGTACACGACCGCGAGCGCGAGGGCGAACACGAGCCCGGCGGTCCCCGCCGCCTGCCGCTCCTGGAAAGAGAGCGCCGTCCATTCGTACCCGATCCCCGCCGGCTGCTTCTGGCGCATCATGTCTTCGACGACCGACATCGCCTCGCCGCTGCTGACGCCGCGCGCGCTGGAGCCGTTCACCGAGGCCGCGGGGTAGAGGTTGTAGCGGATCACACGGTCCGGCCCCATCGACTCGTCGACCTTGAGGATCGATCCCAGCGGGATCATGTCGCCCGCCGCGTTCCGCACCTGCAGGAGCTTGATCTGATCTGCCCGCATGCGGAACGCCGAGTCGGCCTGCACGTCAACCTGCCAGGTGCGACCGAACTTGTTGAAGTCGTTCACATACGCCGAGCCCAGGTTCACGCTCAGCGTGCTGAACACGTCCTGCAGCGAGAGCCCGAGCTTCTTGGCCTTCTCTCGGTCGATGTTGGCGTAGAGCTGCGGCACCGCGGCCCGGTAGGAGCTCGCCACCCCGCGGAGTTTCGACTGCGAGTTGGCGTCCGCGCCCAGCTCCTGGACAAACTGCTGCATCCGCTCGCGCCCCACCCCGCCCCGGTCCTCCAGCCGCAGGTCGAAGCCCGAGGCGTTGCCGATCCCCTCGATCGCCGGGAGCGAGAAGGCGATCAGGAAACCGTCCTGGATTCCGGCGTACTTGGCCCGGAGCTCGGCCAGCATCGTCTGCAGATCGCGCCCCTTCGGCACTCGCTCGGACCACGGCCTGAGCCCGGAGAAGAGCACGCCGTAGTTCGAGCCGTTGCCCGCGATCAGCGAGAATCCCTGGAACGCACCGACGTGGTCCACGCCCTCGGTCGAGAGCAGGATCTGCTCCACCTGCTTGATCACGGCGAGCGTGCGCGCCTGGCTGGCGCTGTCGGGCATCCACACCTCGGTGACGATCAGCCCCTTGTCCTCCTCGGGCACGAACCCCGTCGGCACGGTCACGACGGTCCAGCCGACGGCGCCGTACAACCCGAGGAACACCAGCAGCGAGACCCCGATGACGGCCGGGTGCACCAGAAGGCGGACCAGCCGCGCGTAGGCCCGGGCCGTGAGGTCGAACGCCCCGTCGAAGCCGCGCTTGAGGATGTTGGCCCGCCTGCCCGGACGGTGGGCCCGCAGGATCACCCCGGAGAGCGCCGGGCTCAGCGTGAGGGCGCACACCGCGCTGAAGAATGTGCTCGCGGCGATCGTCAGCGCGAACTGGCGGTAGAGCTGCCCGCTGATCCCGGGCAGCGCGGCCGTGGGCAGGAACACCGCCATCAGCACCAGCGAGATCCCGACCACCGGCCCGAATACCTCGATCATCGCCCGGGAGGCCGCCTCCTTCGGCGGGAGGTGGTGCTCGCGCAGATTCCGCTCGACATTCTCCACAACGACGATCGCGTCGTCGACCACGATGCCGATGGCCAGGATCAGCCCGAAGAGCGTGGGCAGGTTGAGGCTGAACCCGAACAGCTTCATGGCGAAAAACGTGCCGATCAGCGAGACCGGGATCGCCGCGATCGGGATCAGCGTCGAACGGACACTCCCAAGGAAGACAAGGACGACCAGCACCACCAGGCCCGTCGCCTCGAAGATGGTCCGGTAGACCTCGTCGATCGCCGAGACCACGAAGTTCGACGTGTCGTAGATCACCCGGAACTCGAGGCCCTCCGGCAGGTCGGGCGCGAGCGCGTCCAGCCGCTCACGCAGATTCCTCGCCACCTCGACGGCGTTCCCCCCAGGCGACTGGTAGACGACCATGAGCGCCGAGGGAACTCCGTCCACCCGCCCGAGTGTGTCGTAGGCCTTGGCCCCCAGCTCCACGCGCGCGACGTCCTTGAGATACACAACCCGGTTGCCGTCGGCCTTCAGGATGATGTTCTCGAACTGCTCCGGTATCTGCAGCCGGCCCAGCGTGGAGACGGTGTACTGGAACCCCTGGCCCGCCGCCGTCGTCGGCGGCTGACCGATCACGCCGGCCGCCACCTGGACGTTCTGCTCCCGGAGCGCGTTGGCGACGTCCATCGTCGAGAGCTCGCGCGCCTTGAGCTTGTCCGGGTCGAGCCAGATCCGCATCCCGTAGCTCTTGCCGGGGCGGATGAGCGTGTCCCCCACCCCGGGGATGCGCTTGATCTGGTCGTTGACGTTGATCTGGAGGTAGTTCGCCAGCAAGAGGTCGCTGAATTCGGCCGTGCGGGCCGGGTCCCGCGGTGTCAGCGAGAAGACCGACACGATGCTGGAGGAGACCTTGTTGGTCGTCACGCCCTGGCGCCGGACCTCCTCGGGCAGCTGCGGCAGCGCGATCGCCACGCGGTTCTGCACCAGCACCGACGCGATGTCCACGTCGGTCCCCACCGCGAAACTCACGTTGAGCGTGTAGGAGCCGTCACCGGCCGAACTGCTCTCCATGTAGATCATGCCGTCGACGCCGTTGACCTGCTGCTCGATCGGAGCGGCCACCGTGTCGGCGATGACCTGCGCGCTCGCGCCGGGGAATACGGTTGTCACCCGGACCACCGGCGGAGCGATCTGGGGATACTGCGCCACCGGCAGCGTCGGGAACGCCACCGCCCCCATCAGCATGATCAGCATCGCGAGCACACACGCAACGATCGGGCGCCGGATGAAGAACAGGCTAACCATGCGACGCCCCCGCGTCGGCGGGCGCGGCGCCCGCCTCCAGCTCCGTGAGCGTGGGCCTCACCGTCATCCCCGGCCGGGCCCGCTGCAGCCCGCGCACGACCACCCGATCCGTGTCCGCGAGCCCCTCGAGCACCACCCGCATCGGTCCGTCCAGCGTCCCGATGCGCACCCGCTTCAGCTCCACCACGTCCTTGTCGTTCACGACCAGCGCGTACCGCCCGCTCTGGTCGCTCAGCAGAGCGATGTCCGGCGCGAGCATCGACTCCGTCGTGTCGACATGCGCCCGCAGGCGCACGAACATGCCCGGCAGCAGGCGGTCGTCGGTGTTCTCGAAACGGCAACGCACGCGGATCGTCCCCGTTTCCGGGTTGATCGCAGGATCGACGTAGTCGATCCGTCCCTGCACATCGAAGCGGGGATCCTCCGAGGTCGCCAGGTCGACCCGCCGCCACTCCCCCGGCTTCACCTCGCCCGGCTCGGCCCCGGGCGCAGTCGTCCGGCGGAGCTCGCGGACCATCATCGCATCGCTCTCGCTCACATCAACGGTCACGTACAACGGGTGGGCGCTCACGATCGTCGCCAGCAGCGTTGCCTGCCCGCCGGAGCCGACCCCGCGATCGGGGCCTTGACCTCGCAGAACTCCAGGTCGAGCCTCGCGCTCTGCAGCGCCGCTTCCGCCAACGCGACCTGGGCCTTCGCCTGGTCGCGTTCCGCCACGGCGCGGTCCAGTTCCTGCGTCGAGGCCGCGCCGCCCTTGATCGCCTCCGTCGTCCGTGTGAGCGTGAGTTCCGCCAGCCGCAGCGCCGCCTCACGCGTCTCGAGATCCGCCGCCGCACGCGCCACCGCCGCCTCGTACACGCGGGGGTCGATGTTGAACAGCACGTCCCCCTCGCTCACCTGGGCGCCCGCCTGGAAGTCCACCCTGTCCAGGAACCCGGGCACGCGGGCCCGGAGATCCACCGTTTGGTACGCCTCTGTCGTGCCGGTGTACTCCAGGTACCGGGTCACCGGCCGGTGCACCGGGTGGGCCACCGTCACCTCCGGAGGCTGGGGCGGCGCGTACGTGTTCTCGTGCCGGTTGCAGGCCTGCAGGCCCGTGCACGCCAAGAGCAGGCCGAGCCCCACGAGCCCGCCGAGGCCCGCGGCGCGCCCCGAGCGCGCGCCGCGCTCGGAGGGCGGCCCGCTCCGGAGGCGCACCGGAATGATCGGACGAGATTCGTTCCTCATATGACCCTCCAAACGCCGCTCCGCCAAGTCTTCCCACCGCTCAGGCGCCGAGGAATTCCAGCAGGTCGCGATTGATCTGGTCCTTGTGGGTCTGGGGCAGGCCGTGGTCGCCGCCGGGATAGACCTTGAGCGTTGCGCCCCGGACGAGCTTGGCCGACATCAGCGCCGAAGCCCCGATCGGAACCACCTGGTCCTGATCACCGTGCAGAATCAGCGTGGGGACGTCGAACTTCCTGAGATCCTCCGTGAAGTCCGTCTCCGAGAACGCCCGGATGCAGTCGAACGTGTTCTTGTGACCGCCCATCATCCCCTGCATCCAGAACGAATCGATCATCCCCTGCGAGGGCTTGGCCCCCGGGCGGTTGAAGCCGAAGAAGGGGCCCGCGGCCAGGTCCTTGTAGAGCTGCGATCGGTCCGCCAGCGAGGCGGCGCGGATGCCGTCGAAGACCTCCATCGGGAGGCCCCCCGGGTTGCCCGCCGTGCGGAGCATGAGCGGTGGCACCGCGCCGATCAGCACCGTCTTGGCCACCCGCCCCGTCCCGTGCCGCCCGACATACCGGGCCACCTCGCCGCCGCCGGTCGAGTGCCCGACGTGGACCGCGTCGGTCAGCTCGAGCGCGCGGACCAGCTCGGCAAGGTCATCCGCGTAGGTGTCCATCTCGTTGCCGATCCACGGCTGGCCCGACCGGCCGTGGCCCCGACGGTCGTGGGCGATGCAGCGGTAGCCCCGCTCCGCGAGGAACAGCATCTGGTCCTCCCAGGCGTCGGCCGTGAGCGGCCAGCCATGGCTGAAGACCACGGGCTGTCCGGACCCCCAGTCCTTGAAGTAGATCTGCGTCTTGTCGCGTGTGGTGATTGTCGGCATCGTCGTTTCCTCACAGGTGAAGTTGGGGGGGCGGCGGGCGTCGGCGCCCGTTCAATCGAGCAGCGTCGCCTGCAGGGCGACATCGGCCCGGAGCAGCTTTGAGACGGGGCAGTTGGCCTTCGCCAGCCCCGCGAATTGCTGGAACTTCTCGGGCTCGACCCCGGGGATACGAGCCCGAAGCTCCAGGCGGACCGCGGTGATCGCAAACCCGCCATCGACCTGCTCGAGCGTGACCTCGGCCGAGGTCTCGAGCTGCTCGGGCTTCAGCCCGGCCTCGCCCAGGATCAGCGAGAGCGCCCATCGTGAAGCAGCTCGCGTGGGCCGCCCCGATCAGTTCCTCGGGGTTGCTCCCGCGCTGACCCTCGAACCGGCTGGCGAAGCCATAGGGGTAACGCTCCAGCGCCCCGCTCTCGGTCGAGATCGTGCCCCTCCCGTCTTTGATACCGCCCTGCCACGCCGCCGAGCCCCGCCTCTTGATCTTCATCGCTCATGCTCCTCTCGGGCCCCGCCACACGAAGTGTGAGACCTCGTCGTGCACGACCCACCCCTTTAGGCGTGGAGGCTGGACACCGAGGGAGCAACAAGTCGGGTGCCTCGGCCGCGCGGCCCGACCGGGAGAGTCGTCTCGAATGATTCCTCGCCAATTCGACGGACATCGGTGTCCGCGTTGGCGGGACGCGGGCTATTCCGGACGGCGCGAGGGCGATTGAAGACCTCGCCCGATGGAGCGCCTCATTTGGTCCATCGCGATCCGGAATCACAACCCGCGCCATCGTCGAGGCTTGTCCCATATCATGTGCCCTCATGGGCGAGGACCACACCACCATCGCCGTCCAGCGGTTCCTGGGCCAGCTGGAGGGCGATGCCCCCCCCGATCCCATCGTGCGGGCGCTCCTGGAGCGTTCGGTGGACCGCCTCCACCTGCTCTGCGCAACGATGCTTGCCCGAAAGTACCCGCGCCTCATGCGCCCGCCGCTGAACCTCCAGTCCGAGGAGATGCTCAGCGCCGTCGTGGAACGCCTGATCAAGGCCATGCGCGAAGTCCGGCCCCAGACGCCGCGGCAGTTCTTCGCCCTGGCCAACCGGCACATGCGGTGGGAACTCAATGACCTGGCCCGACGCCTAGATGAGAGGTCGCGCGCCGCAGAGCTGCGGGAGGAGATGCTCCCCAGCCCCGCGACCTCGGGTTCGGTGTTGAGCCCGAACGCGGCGCGAATGCTCGACGCGATCGATCGGTTGCCCGAGGAGGAACGCGAGGTATTCGAGCTGGTCCGGATCCAAGGGACGACGCACGCCGAGGCCGCCGAGATTGTCGGGGTCTCGCCAAAGACGGTGCAGCGCCGCCTGAACCGCGCGATGCTGCTCCTCTCCGATCAGCTCGGAGACCTGCGCCCCGCCGAGCCGAACGCGGGCTGAGCGGCGCCAGAAGAGAGAGCTCGAACCGATGGCGGACGAAGCCCAGATCCGGATGCTGCTTGAAGAATTGATGAATTCCGGCGGCACGCCGGAGGAAGCCTGCGCCGACGCCCCGGATCTGCTCCCCGAGGTGGACGAGCGGTGGCGCCGGGCCCGCGCCGTCGAGGCCGCCGTGGAAGAGCTGTTCCCCACGCCCCGTCTCCCCGTGGGGCGCTCCCGGGTCCGCGCCGCCCGCATCCCGCGGGCCGGCACGCAATTGCCCGAGATCGGGGGCTACCTCGTCGAGTCCATTCTCGGGACCGGGGGCATGGGCGTGGTCTACAAGGCCCGCCAGCTCAAGCTCAACCGGCCGGTCGCCATCAAGATGCTCCTGCTCGGGCCACACGCCACGCCCGACGAACTCGCCTGTCTGCTGCGCGAGGCGGAGGCGGTCGCCAGCCTGCGCCACGCCCACATCGTCCAGGTCTACGACGTCGGCGACCTCGACGGTCTGCCGTTCTTCACCATGGAGTTTCTCGAGGGGGGCACGCTCGCCAAGAAGCTCGGCGGCGTGCCGACACCCGCCCGCGCCGCCGCCGAGATGATCGCCACGCTCGCCGACGCGGTGCAGTCCGCCCACGACAGCGGCGTCGTGCACCGAGACCTCAAGCCCGCCAACATCCTGCTCACCGCCGATGGCACGCCCAAGATCGGCGATTTCAGCCTCGCACGCCGGTTCGAACGCGACCCCTCGCCCACGCTCAGCAACGCCGGCGTGGGCACGCCGAGCTACATGGCGCCCGAGCAGGCCGCGGGCCGCTCCGAGGCCTTCTGCCCCTCTGTCGATGTCTACGCCCTCGGCGCCGTGCTCTACGAGATGCTCACGGGGCGACCGCCCTTCCGTGCCGACTCCCCAGCCGAGACCCAGCGGCAAGTGATCAACGAGGATCCCGCCCCACCCTCGCGCCTCAACACCCGCGTGCCGCGGGACCTCGAAACCATCTGTCTGAAGTGCCTCCAGAAAGTCCCGCAGCGCCGATACGCCGCCGCCGGCGATCTCGCCCGCGACGCCCGGCGTTTCCTCAGAGGCCAGCCCATCGCCGCCCGCCCGATCGGACGCGCCGGGCGGGCGGCACGCTGGGCTCGGCGGAATCCGACCGGCGCGGCGCTCATCGGCGCGGTCTTCACACTCCTCGTCGTTGCCGGCGCGGGCGTGGCGCGCGAGTCACGCTTCGCGGCCGAGCGGCGCGCCGAGGCGGCCCGCTGGTCCGACCGCCTCGATCAGGTGCGGGGCCTCGAGCGGGAAGGCCGCTTCGAGGAGGCCCGGGCGATCCTGGGCCCGGGGCTCGAGTTTGGCTCGGACGAACTCCTCCCCCGGATCCGCCAAGCCCGCGCGGACCTCGACCTGGTCGAGAGACTCGACGACATCCGCATGAGCCGCGGCAAGTTCGTGCAGGGCGGAGGAATCGACTACGACCTCTCGAACCGGCAATACGAGGCGATCTTCCGCGAGCGGGGCCTCGGAGAGTTCCACGAGGATCCCACCCAGGTTGCGGCGCGGCTCGCGGGGTCGCCGGTCCGCGAGGCGCTGATCGCCGCGCTCGACGACTGGGCGGCCTGCGCCCCGGCCACCCCACGCGACTGGATCCTCCGCGTCGCCAAGGCCATGGACCCCGATCCCTGGCGCGACCGTGCGCGAGACCAGGCCGAGTGGGCCGACGTCGACGGGCTCAAGCGGCTCGCCGCGACCGTCCACGTCGATGAGCAACCCGTCACGCTCCTCGTGGCCATGGGCACCCGTTGGCGCCGCCTCGGGGGCGACCCGACGGCATTTCTCACCCGGGTCCAGCAGCTGCGCCCCGACGACTTCTGGGTCAACTTCGAGCTCGGCCACCTCGTCGGCCCCGAGGACCCGGTGGCGGGGCTCGGGTTCTGCCGCGCGGCCCTTGCCCTGCGACCGAACGCCTCCTGGGTGCACTACAACATGGGAGTCTGCCTCGAGCACATCGGCCAGCCCGACGGCGCGATCTTCCACTACCGGAGGGCCATCGCCAGCGAGCCCGCGCATACTTGGGCCCATCTGAACCTGGCGGGCGTGCTCTCGGCGCAAGGCCGTCTGGACGAGGCGGCCGCGGAATACCGCGCCGCGCTCGAGCTGACCCCGGCCGACCCGGAGGTGCACCAGGCTCTGCGGACGGTGCTGCTCCGGCTCGGACGCTTCGAGGACGCGCTCGCCGACTGGCAGACCCGGATCGCCGAGGCGCCGAGCGACCACGCCGAGTGGGACGGATACGCGGAGCTTTGCCTCTTCCTCGGACACCTCGACCAATACCGCGACGCATGCCGAGGACTGCTGGAGCACTTCGGCGCCAGCCAGGCGCCGTTCGAGTGCGAGCGGGCCGGCCGCGCGTGCGTGCTGGGACCCGCGCCGCCCGAGCAGGTCCGGCGGGCGATGGAGATGATCGACCGGGCCATCCGCGCCGACCCAGCCGAGTCCGCGCCGTGGACCCCCCCCTTCTTCCAGTTCGCCAAGGCGGTCGCGGAATACCGAGCGGGTGAGTTCGCGGCCGCCGTCCGGATTCTCCAGGGCCCGGCGTCCTCCGTGCTCGTGCCGGCGCCGCAGCTCGTTCTCGCCATGGCGCTCTACCGCGAGGGACGCCTGGAGGACGCGAGACACACGCTGGCCCTGGCCATCTGCGACTTCGACTGGCGGCTGCGGCACGCGGACCTCGGCGAGGTGCGGATCGACCACATCCTGCGCCGCGAGGCCGAGGCGCTCATGCTCCCCAACCTCGACGCCTTCCGGCGGGGTGAGTACGAGCCGACCGACAACGACGAGCGGCTCGCCATGCTCGGGGCGTGCGTCTCGGAGAATCGCCATGCCGGCGCCACCAGGCTCAGCGCCGCGGTGTTCGAAGCAGACCCCTGGTTCGGCGAGGAATTCCGCGCGTCGCGCCGCTACCACGCCGCCTGCCAGGCGGCCCTGGCGGGCGCCGGCCAAGGAGCCGACGCGGAACGGTCATCGCCCGAAGAGCGAGCGCGGTGGCGGGCCCTTGCCCGCGACTGGTTGCGGGCCGACCTGACAGGTTGGGAGGGGGACCTCGGGAGCGCCGACCAGGGCGCCGCCGCCTACGCCCGCGACGTCCTGGGGAGGTGGCTCAGCGACGCCGACCTGGCGCCGCTCCGCGACCCGGACCAAGTTGCGCAGCTCCCCGAACCGGAGCGGCGGGACTGCACGGAACTCTGGCAGCGAGTCGAGCGTTCGCTCGCGGGAACCCAGGGTGTGGGCCCGTAGGCGCCCCCGGCCTGGACCCATGCGCGCAGGGATCGCCGGCGACACCGCGGGAGGTGCTCCGCGGCCCGGGCACCGATCGGATGCGGGCGTGGTGCCGTCGCGATCCTGAACCCACGCGGGAGCGAGTCGAGGTTGTCCGCGTCGAGCGCGAGGTGGACCAGCACCGCAACGCAGGAGCAAGGGCGCACCGCGGGCCGGCGGGGCGCTCCAACCCTCGCGGCGGAGACGCCCGAACCCTCGACGCATCCGCCAACCGCGCCCCAGCACCTGTCGCCTGGAACCAGCCGGTTGCCGCGCGCTCCGACCCGTCGCACCAGGCCGGCCTCCGCTCGCCGGCGTTGCCCCATGCCGGAGACTCCCGTGCGGTGGGGGGGGACAGCCCGGCCGGGAGCCCCACGTGGGCGCATCCGCCGGGCTCGACGAGGAATGTCGATTGTGCGGCCGGGCCTTCCGCCGGTAAGCTGGCGTGCGGGCCCCTTGGCCCCCACGGAGGTTTCCCATGCCGCGCGTCTTGGCCGCCGCTCTCGCAGTTGTGTTCGCTCTGGTCCCCGCCCTCGTTCCCGCTCGGGCTCTGGCTCAGGATCTGCCCATGGATCCCGCGCTGGTGACGGGCGAGCTCGACAACGGGCTGCGGTACATCGTGCTCGAGCACGCGGTGCCGCCCGGGCGGGCCGTGGCGTGGATCCACATGCACACCGGCTCGCTCAACGAGACCGACCCGCAGCGCGGCATCGCGCACTACCTCGAGCACATGGCGTTCAACGGCTCGAAGAACTTCGCGCCCGGCTCGCTCGTGCCGTTCTTCCAGTCGCTGGGCATGACGTTCGGGCGCGACCAGAACGCGTTCACGAACTTTGACCAGACGACATTCCAGCTCTCGCTGCCCGATGCCGAGCCCCGGACGCTCGGCCAGGGCCTGACCTTCTTCTCCGACGTGGTGGGAGGGCTCTCACTGCTCCCGAGCGAGATCGACGCCGAGCGGCAGATCATCCAGGAAGAGCGTCGGCGCGGGCTCTCCGGGCGCCAGCGCACGAGCTTCTACGTGGTCGAGCACATGGCGCCGGGCTCGCTCTATGGAGAGCGCATCACCATCGGGAAAGAGGAGACAATCGATTCGGTGAAGCAGCCGGACTTCCAGGACTACTACGGCAAGTACTACTGCGCCTCGAACGCCACGCTGATGGTCGTCGCCGATACCGACCCGGCCGAGGTCGTGAAGGTGATCGAGCAGAAGTTTGGCGACCTGCCCAAACGCCCCCGCCCGACGCCGCAGGACATCCACGTGCGGGCGTGCGACAAGAGCTTCGCGATCGTGACGAGCGACCCCGAGGTGCGCACCGAGGATGTGCGGATCATGCGGCTGGAGCCCGCGCGTCCGCCGGTGACGACGGTCCCGCTTTTCCGGGCCGACCTCGTCGAGACGATCGCCGAGCGGGCGCTCAACAGGCGTCTGGGCAACAAGGTCGCCGCCGGTGGAACGAGCTATCTGGGCGCACGCGTCTCTTCGGGCACCGACTCGGGCGCGGTCTACACCGCCGAGATCTCCGGCCGGGCCAAGCCGGGCAAGTGGAAGGAGACGCTCGGCGAGATCGCGCTCGAGATGCAGCGGGCCCGCGACTTCGGCTTCTCCGAGCGGGAGATCGGCGACGCCAAGAAGGAGATCGTGTCGGGGGCGGAGCGGGCGGTCGAGACCGAGGCCACAATGCCCGCCTCGGCCCTGATCAGCCGCCTGAACGGGGCGGTCTCGGCGGGCGAGCCCTCGATGTCGCCCCGGCAGCGCCTGGACCTGCTCAACCAACTCCTGCCCACCATCACGATCGAGGAGGTTTCGAAGCGCTTCGCCCAGGAGTTTGACCCGCGAGCCGTGGCCTTCGTCGCCGTGCTCCCGAGCAGCGGCTCGGTGCCCAGCGAATCGGAGCTGCTCCAGGCCGGGCTGGCGGCCCTGGCCGTGAAGCCGACGCCCGAGGTGGAGACGGCCGTCGCGACCACGCTCATGACCGAACTTCCCAACCCCGGCAAGGTGGCGGAGATGAGCGAGCACGAGTCGAGCCACGTGTGGTCGGGATGGCTGGCCAACAACGTGCGCGTGCACTACCGGTTCATGGACGAGCGGGAGCATCAGGCCTCGGTTCGGATCGATCTCGTCGGCGGGGAGATGCTCGAGACGGCGGAGAACCGCGGGATCACGTCGGCCGCGACGCTGGCGTGGGCCCAGCCGGCGACGCAGCACCTCACCTCGTCGGACATCCGGGCCATCATGACGGGCAAGAAGGTGAACGTGGGCGGCGGCGGGTTCGGGGGCGGACGCCGCGGCGGTGGCGGCGGAGGCAGCACCGACTCGATCTCGCTCTCGATCTCGGGCAGCCCCGAAGAGTTCGAGACGGGCTTCCAGCTCGCGCACCTGCTCCTGACCGAGCCGAAGATCGAGCAGGCCTCGTTCGACAACTACAAGACCAGCTCGCGCGAGCGGCTGCTCGAATCGCTGAAGAACCCGATGGCCCTGGGCGGACGGCTCGCCGGGGCGGCGCTCTATCCCGACGATGCCGCGAAGGTGCAGCCGGTGACGGTCGAGCAGATCGATGCCCTCACGCTCCCCGCGGCCCAGGCGTGGCTCGACAGGCTCATCAAGGAATCGCCGATCGAGGTCGTGATCGTCGGCGATGTGGACCGCGAGCAGGTGATGGGATTGGTCGCGAGGTATCTGGGCTCGCTGCCCCCGCGCCCGCGCACGGTCGAGGAGACGATCGACACGCCGACGGCGCAGGCCTTCGTGATGTCGGCGTTCTACGGGGCGGACGAGGCCGACCTGGCGGATGCGCGGGCGATGTCGCTGGCCGCGAGAATCCTCTCGACGCGGATGATCAAGGAGGTCCGCGAGGATGCGCAGCTCGTGTACAGCATCGGGGCCGGCTCGAGAGCGGGAACGACGTACCCGGGCTTCGGCGTCTTCTCCGCGGCCGCGCCGACGGAGCCCGCGAAGGCAGGCCCCCTGGTGGCCAAGCTGGATTCGATGTACGAGGCGTTTGCCAAGAGCGGCCCGAGCGAGGAAGAGCTGGACGTCGCCAAGAAGCAGTTCGTCAACACGTTCGACGAAGACGTGCAGGACCCCGCGTTCTGGGCGAGGCGCCTCCAACTCATGACCTTCCACGGCCGCAAGCTCGACGACATCCTCAACGAAACCGCCGCCTACGAGGCGATGACGACCGAAGAGGTACGGTCGGTCTTCGCGAAATACTGCAAGCCGGAGAACGCGATCACGGTGGTGGTCAAGCCGGCGGGGCCGGGGTGATCGGGGGCGGGGCGGCAGCACGGGACCGCCCGCCGCCGGGAAACAGATCTTCGCCGCCCGTTCCGCTCGCCGGGATGCTGGACTGCTGATCGGCCCTGCGCCGCCGCGCCACGATCCCGCCTGAGATCTGCCTCACCCGCTCCATCGAGAGTCTCGGTGTGCCGAGCGGGAACCACACAGGAGTCTTGCGGCACCGGGATCAGGCTTTGGGGGGCAGGTCAACAGAACATGGGCCCAGGCCGCGGCCCGAGGATCGTTCACGAGCCGACGACCGGGAGAGGCCTCCAGAGGTACATCATGGAGGAGTATGGACCTACAGTTCGATGCGTTTGGGCCGCTTGCCGCCAACGACCATGCTGCACCCCGGCGGCAACATCAGCGAATGCAGTGTAGGCAATAGCGCGTCTCGGATCCTCGCCGGACTGCGACCGACGAACCGGATCTCCGCTCGCCCTGTTGCGAGATCAACGCCGTGGCCTTCTACTTCCCCGGCGCCCGTCCGGTCGAGGGCCTCACCCAGACTCGCTTCGATTTCCGCCAATCCGCTCTCATCGTTCACATCGGGGACAGCCAGGTAGACGATGACCGAAGCGCCTTCGAGGAAGAGGTCGCTTTGGGAATTGTCCACTTCGGCCAGAGGGTCCCATGCAGGCTCAATATCCAGCGCTTTGCTCAACTCGATGTCGACACCTGCATATCCGCTTAGTCCAATAGTTGTCCACTGGTCGTGCGGGCCGGGAGAAGGAGATGGCTCATGAAACTCATCATAGTAGTCTGCCTCTGGGTCCCCCCACGCCCCAGAGCCTTCCTTGAAATAGTGACGCCCCAGGGTCTCTCCCGCCTGCAATGGATAGTTGCCGAGCGTATGAAACAGGCCGACCCGCCATCCCAGCGCATTGGTGACCACCGGCGGGATGAGTAGGTCAGGAGTGAAGGGCGGACGAAGCGCCGTCGGGTCTGACACTGTCATACGATAGAAATAGACAAGAAACTCGTTCCCGGTGCCGCTCATCATCCTGCACTGGTTGTGGATTACTCTTCCAGCAACCCATTTCTCGCCGCGCATATTACACACAAATAAGTCACCAGACTTGGGCTTAGTTCTAGAGGGCTTCAGCACAATCATGTTGGTCGGAAGGTGTCTGACCATTTTTCACCTCTTGATCGGATTGCTTGACATCCAGTTGCGCGCCCAGCTCATCGCAAGCCCAAACCACGCTTTGCGGGGAGTTATGCTGCGGATCTTATTATGCATTGGCACACCTCGTGCCCGCCCCTCCTCGATGACGGCTGTCTCGATCGCGCTTGCCTGAAGTGGGTGCACTCCCTGCTTATTCACTGTGCTGATCGTGCCATGCTTGCCGCCGTGTTGGGCCGCACGTCTCGGGACGTCTCGACTCTGACCAACATAGACAATCATCTCGTTGGCTCTGCCCATGTAAACAAATGTGTTGCCAGGAGTCACCGCTGGGGACCCGAACATCCCCGGCCAACCACCGGCTTGCACAACCTGCGATCCTTGGTGGCTCAGGCCGCCTGTCAGGCTGATGCCAATACTCTTGGACCCAAACTGGTCCGCATATGATACCGCGGTCTCGATCGCGGCAAGGCGAATCCCACCGATCAAGTACATGAATTCCGCGACTTCCTGCTCGGCGGCCTTGAAGCCGAGCCAGAGCGCCGTATCGGGTTCGCCCATCGCATCCATGGCGGCATCGCCGATTAGCACCCCTAGGGGGAACTTCGACCAACTCGCGATGTACGCCGCCATGTACGCGGCTGTGTGCCAGTACCCGATCGCCTTGTCTAGAAACGCAGCCTTGCTGCCCGCGTCCTCTGTGAGATAATCATCCACGATGCTGAATGGATCCCGGGAGAGGCCGAGCGGGTCCGACCGATTCCAAGGGATGGTGCCGAGGTACTCATAAAGGTTGCTCCCATCGCCGTACAGGCCTTCAAGGCCGAACGCGACACCGAGCGAATCGACACCCCGCCCGTGCATGTCAGTGGCGGCGACCAGCGCCCACGCGGTCTTATTCGGATCCCGCTGCAGGAACCTCGCCAACCCCGGCGCATATGTCCGGTTCCGCAGGTGGTGCCGGCCGTGCCCGAACGGCGCCAGGCGTGGCTGGCTGTCTGCCCCGTAGAGCGGCCGCTAAGGAACCGGAGTGGGCCCTTTCGCACGCGTCACAAACGATCAGCATCAAGCTCTGAAAGCGGGGTCTGGCGCACAGATGCGCCCGAACGTGAATCGCTGGAACAGTCGCGGCGGCGTTCTTTGGCGCCTTGCGAGGCGAGAGTCTCGTGCGCAAGAAGGACGCGTAGGCCGCATCCGTGTCGGCGGGCGATTCAACACAGCGGACGCCTACTCCGAGAACACCGGTTCGATGAATGCGCCCCTGCCCTTGCCATACTCCCCCATAAACCGGACAAGGACCTCGACCGCCTTGTGGTTGAACAGGAGCCACGGCAGCCCGCCGAGATCACTGAAGGTCCTCCTTCGCAGATCAAAGCCGGGAAACATACCGAAGGGCTCATACATCGCGACGACCGCGTGCTGCTGGGCGGCCTCGATGGCGGCGCGGGGATACATCAGTCTGGGGGCATACTGCATGTCATACTCCCACATGCTCCGGCCGCAGACAGGACAAGGCTCGATGACCTCGGGATCCTCACCGAGGGAGGTCCCTGAAGTCGACGTCCCGAATTGGACGCCGAGAGACTTCCGACTCAGCGGGGGCATCGTCGCGCACGGGACGGGTTCGAGCCAGTCTTCGACGACCTCGCCGGACCGCGTCACGGGATGACGCATGCACCACGGCTGGCCCGTCGCCTCGACAATGGCGTGGCCGATGTCCGCCCTCATGATGAACCGATGCGCGCCATCGATCCCATGGTTGAACGACCCCCGATACTGAATCGATTTCGCCGACAGCACGATGGGTTTCACCTGGGCGGCGCCCAGCCCGCAACCCACGCAGGCGGTGGAGAAATCAAAGGCATCCGGCGGCAGCCGCCCGCCGCGGTCGCGCGAGTCCGCGCTCAGCAGCCCCAACTCGCCCGCGAGCGAGTCTTCGATCTCGTATTCTGGCGACACGTTGAATGAGCACTTGTATCCGAGTGCACGGGCGGCCTCGAACAGGGTTCTCGCGGGTTGCTCAGCGTGGGCGTAGACCGCCTGCGTGACGGGATCCAGAGACAGTCCATCGAACCTCGCAACAAGAGCTTTCAGGGCTAGTTTCGTGTGCGTTCTGGAGCATTCGAAGTACACCGAGTAGAGGCACCGCATGAGCTCTCCGCTTCTCGCCGCATGGTGCGCCGGCCCATCAGCCCGGACGCCCCCGGCCGCCCCCCGCCACACGGCGCCCCCCCGCGCTGCCACGCATACGCACCCCATCCCTACACATGTCTGTGGCCACATCCTCCGCCAGAGCATACCACCACCTCGCCCGCGCTGTCCGCTCGCGGCCTTGCCCCGCGCCCCGCACGGACGGGCCATCTCAGACGGATCACGCGTCGTTCCTGTGCGTGAGATAGCCGCGTCGGCAGATCGAGCGGAATCACTTGGGCGTGAGCGTCTGCCACGCCTCGACGCCCGCCTCGAGCAGGCGGTCGTAGCCGTGGTAGGCCCCGTTGGCGCAGCACATCCGCGGCTGCGGGCGAGGGCCTCCCGGATGTCCCCGGTCTCGCGTACGGCCATGGCGTGCGCAGCGGCCAGCAAGCGGCCCTTCTGCTCGGCGTCACGCTCGTCGGCCGCGAGCCTGCGCAGCCTCGCGAGGTCGCCCTACCGGCGTTCGGTGATGTGCATGCGGGGCCTCCGCGCGGGTGCGGAGGCCGATCATGCCACACCCTCGACAAGCGAGCATGTCTCGAACGTGCACGAGAACCAGGCAGGGTCCGTATCACAGGAGTCTTGCGGGACCTGGAGCAGGCTTTGGGGAGCACGTTACCGGCGTCTGGGTTCGGACCAGACGTCCCAGGCCGTCGAACATGAAGTGCTTGAGCAGGTCGCCCATGACGACCTGGCCCTGCCCGTCCACCGACGCCTCGTTGACCTGGAGCAGCCTGTGACCTGCCTGGGATTCATGTACCAGATTGAGTGAGAGCAACCGAGTGTACTTCGACTCCCTCCCGCGTGCAGGCGGGCGAGGGAGCGAGGGCGAAGTCGCCATGGCGACCGAGACCGAGCGGAGGAGCCTGCCTGCACGCGGCCGCGAACGCAGCGGGGGTCATATACCCCAGCGAGCTGTGCTGCCGCCGGTTCGGTTGCGGAGATTGCATGATCGGTGACTGGACCGCGTGTTCGCTCGTCAAAGCGCCAGCGATCTATCAGACTAGCTAGCCACCCCCACGTATTGGGCTCATTCCTGTCGGGCTACAAGTCCACCCGCTTCGGCTCATCGCCGCCGATGATCAAGAAGGACCCGGAGGGGAGCGTGAGCGATTTCAGCATCGGCAGGAGCACCCTGCCGATCTTGCCAGGGTCCGGGCCATTGAATCGGATATCCCAACAACGGCGCTCAACATCGTAGCCATGCCCTTCCCACTCACCCGCGCCCGCGTCAAGGAGTGCCACCTCCAGTTGCGCTTCAAGATCCAGCAGGTCCATGGACCCGTCGGCGTCAGGCACATAGACGATGCACTCGCGGTCGCCTGCTCCGGGCCCACCTTTACCCGGTGACTCCTCCGGAGCTCGTCTAATGCCGAGGGCATCGCTCAGCAAGTCGTCGATGCCTTTCGGAAGGTATGCCCCCGAACGCTCCCAAAGCTCGTTTGGTCCTGGCCGTTCGCATGGTTGTCGGTACTCGTTCACGAAGCGAGCATTCGGTTCGTCCGGAGCACTTGCAAAGTTACTATCCACGAACACATGCCTTGCTAACCTCTCTCCTGCGGACAGAGGAGCATGCCAGATCGTCTTGAAGAAGCCGTCTCTCCACCCGTGAAAGCCAGCGCCAATTGGAGGGATCAGGAGATTCGGCTTGATCGGGGGTCGAAGCGTGTCAACGGCCGGCACATCAATACGGTAGAAGTACAGCAATGCTTCATAGCCCGGCCTATCGGACACCATCATGCAACCAAGGTGGACGACCCGGCCCGCGACCCACCGTTCACCTCGCAAGTTGCACACAAACAGGTCACCGGCCTTCGGCTTGGTGCGGGTCGGCTGCAGCACGACCATATTCATTGTCGGTATTCTCGTCATTGTTCACCACAAATGCGGAGCGTTCTGTCTGATCCAGGCGCCGGCCCAGTTCATCGCCAAGCCAAAGATCGCCCTTCGTGGGCTCATGCTGCGGATCTTGTTCTCCAAGGCCAAGCGGCCTGTCGCGCGGTGACGCTCAATGACTGCCGTCTCGATCGCCAGAGCCTGAAGGACAGACACTTTCTGCGATGTGATTCGACTGTAGCGCGTGAACCCACGCCCATTCGGGTACTTTCGAGTCGGCGTATTGTGCTGAGCAAAGCGAGCCGCGACATCTCTACTATTTCCTACGTACACAATGTTATTGCCGCGATAGGTCACGTACACATCCGTGGTCGGAAGTCCGGCGAGCGCGACCCCACCAAGAGCCACCAGCTGCATACCGGTGAACATCGCAAGCTGGTTGCCCTGGCTCGTCAGGCCGCCAGGCACGGCGGTTCCCACCGACCGCGAGCCAAACCGATCGGAATAGTATGCCGCTGTTTCCACGGCGAAAATGTGGATGCCCCCGAGCATGTCCGCGAGAGCCATCAACTCCTGTTCGGCACCCTTCACCGCATTCCATAGTGCGGTATCCGGCTCACCCATGGCGGCCATCGCGATTTCACCCAGTATCATCGCTGGTGGGAACGGAAGCCAACTCGCGATGTACGCACCAAGGTAGGCTGCAGTGTGCCAAAACCCGATAGCCCTGTCGATGAACGCGGCCTTGCTGCCAGCATCTTCGGCAAGGTACTCGTCCACCATATCAAACGGATCCCACGACAGGCCGAGAATGTCACTACGCTCCCATGGACTTGATCCCAGGTACTCGTACAGATTGCCCCCATCGCCGCAGAGCCCCTCCATGTCGAACGCGAGGCCCAGGGCGCCGAGCCCCCGCCCGTGCATCGCGGTCGCCTCGACCAGCGCCATCGCCGTCGCGTTCGGATCCCTCTGCAGGAACCTCCCCAACCCCGGCGCATACGTCCGGTTCCGCATGTGGTACAGGCTGTGCCCGAAGGGGACCAGCCGCGGACTCCCCGTCGTTCCGTCGAGGCGGGCGAGGAAGAGGCCCTTGTGGCCGAGGTGGGGAGACGCGAAGCTCTCGAGGTACTCGGCCGTGAGCACCTCGCCGTAGGCGTCGAAGGTCCACTGGCCGACGACGCGGGCGAACCCGCTGTTGCCCTGGCCATCGTCGCCGTTGAGGTCGCACATGGCGACGAGGTCGCCGCCGGCGTCCTGTATCGCCCACGCCTCATCGCCGCTCTGGTCGTACTGGACGAGGAGCTCGTCGAAGCCGTTATCGCCGGGGCCCCAGACGTATTCGCGCTGGACGGTGCCGAGGACTGCGCCGCCGCCGCCACCACCGAGAAGGAGCTGGCCCTGCTCATAGGCGGAGGGCGCGGTCTGCTGGTCGGGGTTCGTGCCGGGGGTGATGGACTGGCTGGCGAGGGTCTCGAGTTCGGAGTTGCCTTGCGCGCCGCCAAGAGTGACTGTGGGGTTGGTGACTAGTTCCTGGATTCGCCGGATGCCGTCGTAGTAGAACCGCTCGGTGCGGAGGTTGGTGCTCCCTGGGGTGATGGGCGTCTGCGTGCGGACGAGGCGCCCCAGGCCGTCGTACATGAAGTGCTTGAGGAGGTTGCCGAGTTCGATCTGGCCTCCGACGACGGAGGCGTCGTTGACCTGGACCAGCCTGTTCCAGGCGTCGTATTGGAAGTAGTAGTTGCCGTCGAATTGGAGATTGCCCGCGGCGTCGTAGACGGGGTCGTGCTGTTCGATGGTGCCAGAGGTGTCCAGATCGGTCACTTCGGTGTGGGTGAGCTGGTTGAAGGCATCGACCTGGTGGGTGAGCGACCAGGTGTCGGATGTGGGATCGGCGTTGGGCAGTTCGTAGTCGGTGCCGTAGGCGTCGAGGTTGCCCCAGCTCTCGCGCCCCGGTGCCGCGGCCCCGGCCAGGCTGCCGCCGGACCAGTTGCCGAGGAGGTCGAGGTTCCAGTTGTCCGTTCGGACAAGCGTGGCGGGGTCGATGGAGTAGTCCCCGGCGTTCTGGATGAGGTGGCCGAGATCGGTGCCGACGAGGCGGTTCAGGCCGTCGTAGGCGTTGACCTGCGACCGGGTGTTCGCCTGCGGATTGCCCTGGGAGTCTGGGGCCTGGGTGATCTCGGCCGCGGTGCGGTTGCCGTTGAGGTCGTAGGCGTATTTGGCCTGGTACAGGATCTCCGCGCCGGTGTTGGTGAAGGTGAGCTGCCGCGTGCGCCCGAACATGTCGAGCCCGGCGAGCCCCGTCTCGCTGCTGATGCGGAAGCTCTGGGCGATCTCACCGCCGGCGAGGGTCGTCTTCCATCGGCGGCCGACGCCCGCGTATTCGAACTCGGCGATGAAGGGGACGGAGGCGAAACTGTCGCTGATCGCGCCGACGCGGGAGAGGGCGCCGTAGGGGTCCATGGCATCGCCGTAGGAGAGTGTGATCGTCCGGGCCGCGGAACCGTCGTGGGTGGGGTAGCCCATGGTGGCGAGGCGGTGGTGGCCCGGCTGCGTGGGTGGTGAGTCGGGGTCGGTGGGGGCGAGGTCCCAGGCGTAGGTGGTGTGCGGCGTGCTTTGGTTGATCGCGGCGCCCTGGGCCTGCCAGTCGGCGACGAGATCGCCGCGCCCCGCGGGGTCGTAGTCGTACTGATTGTGGGTGATGGGCGTGCCGCCCTCGACGTCGTAGGTATCCACGCCGACGAGGCGGCCCGCTTGGTCGTAGGTGTAGTCGAGATACCCGACGCGGTCGGCCGGCGATTCGCCGTTGGGGGCGTCCATGGAGGCGGGGTAGCCGGCGATCCAGAGGGAGGCCTCGTAGTCGTCGGTCTCCTGGTTGCCATCCGAGTCGTAGTGGCCGACTTCGATCGAATCGATGAGTCCGAGGGCGTTGTCGTGGTCGCGGAAGGAGAGGCCGCGGGCGTCGATGCGCTCGGCGACCTGGGCGCCGAAGGTGTAGCGCAGGGTGAGGTCGGGGTGTGCGGGGTCTCCGTTGGCCTCCTGATCACCGAGGAGTTGGAGCCATTTCACGGCGGCGTTGTTGAGGGAGACAACCTCGAAATCGTCGTCGACGACCTCGGCGCCCTTTCGGCTGTCGTCGCAGCCGCCCTCCGCATTGCAGGGGCCGTCGGTGTCGTCGTCGACGTAGACGACGCGGGAGGTCTGGGTTTCGCCGGGTGTGCCACCATTGTCGGCGGTCCGGGTCATGGCGAGCGTGGTGAGGCGACCCCACTCGTGGCCGTAGTCGGTAATGCGCTTGTCGGCCTCGATCTGGGCCCCGGCATTCTCGATCTTTCGGGTCATCCGGCCGGTGGGGCTGAACTCGAAAGCGGTGACCAGCCCCATCGGATCGATCACGTGGGTCTGGTTGCCGTATTCGTCGTAGATGTAGATCCAGAGTTGGGCGGAGGCGGGGAGCCCAGCGCGATCGGTCTGGCCGGTGCCTGCGTCCCAGGTGGGGGCGAGGTCTCGGTCGTACGTGTATGCGGGATCGGCGCTGACCCATTCGTTGTCGGAGTCTTCGGTGCCCAGATCTGCCGACGCCGTGAGCCGCTTCTGTCGGTCATACCAACTCAGGGAGCGCGATCGGACGGCGTTGGATGGGTCGAGTACGTCGCCGGTCTCGAGCACGCGGGTCCATTGTGTGGTCTCGGCGACATTGCCGTCGAGGTCGTAGGTGTAGTCGGTCCGAGCGAGTTGGCGGACGGGCTGTCCGCCGTTGAGATCGGGCAGGATGGAGACGGCCTGCGAGACTCGCCCGAAGCTGTCGAGGACGTTACGGGTGAGCGGCTGGCCCGGCTGCTGGGAGTAAACGATCTGGCCGCCCTGACCCGCGTACTCGTACTCGGCGAGATAGGGCGGCGCCTCCTCGGCGTCATACGCCCACCCCATGTCGTAGGTCTTGCGGACCGTCAGTGTGCCGTCGGGGCCGTACTCCATACCCACCATGGAGATGGGTTTGACCTCTCGGATGAAGAACTCCTCGGGATCGGGGATCGATTCTGCGGTCGTGAGTTCGCTGGGGTCGAGCCCATCGATATCGATCGACCCGGCCCCGTAGGTCACGATGAGGCGGGGTCGGTCCGCGTGGTCGAGGTAGGTCAGCGTTGTGGACAACCGCGGGGCCGTCGCCGGGTCGCCTTTGTCGAAGGAGTCGGTCCGGACCGGGCGCATGCGCCAGTCGTAGGAGGTGAGGGTCGCATATCCGTCGGGGTCGTTCGCGGGCGGGGCGCCGTGGTGATCGAGCCGCCCACTCGGGACTGGACCGATACTGGCGAACGACCGTTGGCAGCCAGGCGTCGTTGACGCCCGAGCCGTACTCTGTCCGGCCGGTCAGGATCATGTTATAGGTCTCGGGGGTGGGCTCAGTTCCTCCCTCGACGTCCACCCACGCCGTGTCGCGCGTGCCGACATACGTGCGCAGGGGGAACCCGAGCTGGTTCCGAGTCTCGCGCATGATTGAGCCGTCGATTTCCTGCTCGCGAACGACCTCGCCGAGATCGTTGTACATCTTGGAGCCGACGGCGAACAGAGCGCCACTCACATCGGGCTCGAGGAGCGTGGCCTGCTGCGGGCGGCCGTTGGCGTCGAGCGCCATCGTGACCTTCCAATACAGAGTGAAATCGGGGTTCGGCCCGTCGGTCTGGACCTGCGCAGGAATCGCCAGAAGGCCCTCGTTTGCGCCGTCGAAGTTCACCTTTCGTCGCTTCCGAAGGCTCCCCCGCGGTGTCTCGCCTGCGAAGTCGTTGACCTCGCCGGGTGAGCCGGTGTAGAACGGGCCATCAACGAGGTTGCCGTTCGAGCCCACGTAGAGATCGTTGAAGATACAGTCTCGCGCGATGCGGAGCGGAAAGAACGCCTCGTCGCCATCCCACTCTCCATCATCTCGCGTGATC
Organism: Phycisphaerales bacterium; assembly: GCA_016709445.1. GTDB lineage: Bacteria > Planctomycetota > Phycisphaerae > Phycisphaerales > UBA1924 > PNC22. Next base: position 50,071 of record JADJMV010000017.1, on the reverse strand, counting down.
GAGTGATCGATGATGTAGACCCGCTTCGACCATCGACGCTGGTTCGGCATGTAGATGTCGACAAGGCCGAGGTCGTCGCTGTAGACGAACTCCGTGACCGAGTTGTACGCGGGACCATTGGCAATGCGTTGCCACGGCGTCTCTCCGTCAAAGCTCGGCCAATCCGCGGACTCGAGCCGGGTCACCTCGGCGCCGGAGGTTGATGTGATCGTGGCGTGCGCCTCGGCGTCGACGACCGTGAAGCGGCTCGATCCGGTCCCGGGGTCGCGCTGGTAGTATGTGAAGATGAGTGACTCGTACTCATCGGGCTCGGCTGAGTTGGGGCTGGTGGGATCGAGGACGAGGCCCGACGCGGCCCAAAGAGTGCTGCCGTCCTCGTAGAACTCCGCCTCAACGGGATAGTACCAACCGGATCCGGGGTGCTGCTGGCGGGGCGGGCCGATGACGAGCCGGCCGTCGACGGGTCGCTCTGATTCGGGAGTGTCGGCGTCACCCTCGCCCCACTGTGTGCGGAACTGGCGGATCACGACGCCTTGATTCAGCGGCTCTCCGCTTGGGGAGATGGGGATGTCCGCGGGCTGGAGCAACTGCGAGGAGGAGTCCCATGAGGTGAACTCGACCTCGGCGAGGACATCCATGGGCCTGACCGACTCTGGATCTCGGATGGTCTGGCGGGTATACGCCCGATCCATGGGCGCCGCATCGCTGCCCTGCTGGACACCCTCGGCCGCGAGGTACATGCGGGACTGCGCCGGCCACTGTTCGAAGGTCAGGGCCGCGGTGTCGTTGTAGTCGTATTGGTAGAAGTGCACAAGCCCCGTGAGATGCTCGTCGATCTGATCGCCCACGTCATTGAGCCAGCCGGCAGACCAGCCGACAGAGCGGTGCTGCACGAGGAACAGCTCGTCGCGGGCGGCGACCCATGGGTCCTCAACGTAGCCGTCCTCGTTCGGATCGGGCACGTCTGGCAGCGGGTGGCCCTCGTCCTGAAAGTAGGTCGCAGCGGTCTTATAGATGAACTGCTCGCCGAGACCCGTTCCCGTGAGCTGCGCGCCGTCGCGGGTGAAGTCCCAATGCAGGTCGCGGAGGATGTAGCCGGCAGGGTTCATCTCCACGAGTCGCCGGCTCGACTGGCCCGCCCGGACGGAGTAGTCGCTCGAGTCGTAGGCCTCGTTCAGATTTCGCATCGACTCGTCGTCCGAGTACGCGTCGACCACAGCAATCCAGCGGGCTTCGTCCAGGCCGATGTGGTTCACCAATCCAGCGGGCGTCGAGTCGTCTGGGGCATAGGGTTGCCAGTAGTAGGGGTGCGCGAAGTACGCTGCGCATCTGTCGCGGGCCACTGGTCGAGCCAAAACCCCGGATCGAAGCCGCCCCCCGCGATGGCCGGCGGCACGTGGCATACGCGGTTGATCCGGAAGTAGCGGCGGGCTCCAGTCTCGTCGGTGTACGCGAGATCGTGGACGAGGCCGCCGATGTTATCACCCGAAAGGCGGGTCCGGTCCTCGAAGAGCTGTTGCCCCGGGGAGGTGGTCAGCTTCTCGATGTCGGGGGCCTCCGGGCCGCCCGCGGCCGGCCAGCTCTCGGAATCGAACGATCCATACTCGACGGAGGCGTACCGGCTGAGGGTTCTGGCGAAGGCCCCACTCTCGTCGTCGTTGAGGGCGCCGGGATTGTCGCTCCGCCGATTTCGGCCGAGCAAGGTGAGGTCAAAGTTGCCCGGGATGCTCCCACTCTGCCAGGTGCCGGGCTTATCCCAGTCCTCGGCCAACCGATTTAGGCCCTCATCGTCGAAGATGAAACGAAGCCAAGGTATGGGATAGAGTTCTTCTGCGTCCCAGAGATTGCCCCCGTCCGCATAGAGCTGCGACCAGTGCGAGCAAAGCAGCGCTTCGTTGAGATCGTACTGGTAGACACGGTTGGCACTGGTCGGCGCACCCGCACCGTGCGCGGTCAAGGTCTCCTCGCGGATGAGGAGCGGGGGCGACAGCGGGCGCCCGGTGTTCGTGTTGATGTCGTAGTAGTACCGGAGCTTGAACGCCCAATCGGTCCCCAACTCTGGGTCGCCCGCGTCCTTGTGCTCGGCATATTCAACGAGGGGGTCCATCCCGGAGTCGTCGAGCGAGCCCGTGTCCGTGTGGGGGATGGTCAGGAATGGCTCGACGGCATCGAGCAATGCGCCGGACAGCTCGCCCTTGTAGACGAGAATGCGATCAAGGGCGACGTGGCCGTGTAGATCGAAGTATTGCGGCTGGTACCGTCCGGGCGTGGGATCGTCCGGATCGTCGGAATACTGGGATGGGACCCAGCCGAAGCCCTCGTACCCATTGGGCTGCTGGCCGTTCCCGTCCCACTGATACCTCAAATCGATGTTGTCGTAGAATCCGTCGGCTCCGAGCTGCAGGCCGGCAAACATGCGGTGTGCATAGAGCAGCGTCCACTGGACCTCGCCCCGAGTCGAGAGCTTGATGTCGCGGATCTGACCCTTCTGGACTGTCCGGCGCATGCACTCGACGCAGTCCGCAGTGCTCGAATCGTCCATTTGCGCACCGAGCACCGAGCAATACTCGATGTCCACGCGGTGGCCGTACTGATCCTCGACTTTGGTGCAAAGTCCGTAGTAGGGCAGGCCTATGCCGGGGTTGACATCCGACGTCCACGGGCTGTGCTGCGGATCATTCAGCGCATCGGGGAGCAACGGGCGGTCGTGAAATGAGCTCTCCACAATGCCACCACCCCCGCCGAGGATGCTGGAGTCCCAGAGGTTCGGCGGGACGTCTTCCCAAAGCGCGACAAACGTGTAGTGCAACGCGCCGTCATAGAGGAAAATGTCGTATTGCTTGGGGCGATCAACCCACCCATAAATGTGCTTCCCGTCGGCCTTCGTCGCCACGACGCCCCATTCGCCGTCATGCGTCATTCGGGACCTGAACCGCGGCGGGGCCTCGTACACGCCGGTCGCCTCGATCAACTGGAAGGGGATCGAGTGGTGGGCATCCACGATGAACCAGCTCGTGTAGGGCTGGTCGCCCGTCACGTCGGGGAGGGCCGAGTCGATCACGAGGAGGGGATTCTCGCTCAGCATCCACCCCATCCCCGCCCAATCCCACCACGCGTCCGGGGCTGAGACGCGTTGGGAGAGCATTCCGGGGGGCGGGAGAGCGTCAGGGCGCATTCCGGACCTCGTGCGCGTCAGCCGAAACGTCGCGCCGCCGAAGGGAAGCTCCAGATCCGTCACCTGCACAAGGGGCAGGCCCGTCACGAGGTCGACCTTTCGGTCGAGCGTCGGGCGGAAGCTTCCTTGCCAGTCGGTTGAGATGGCCGACCCGCCGGGCGGGAGGAGGCACGTCGAGTGCTCCGCGAGGTCGTGCCCCACCGGGAGGAAGTCGCCCGGTGCCGGAGAGGCCATCGGGGCACGATTGAGCCGGAAGCCGAATGGGACAACCGTCTCGGTCTGCGGATAGTGCCATGGGAGCGAGGGATAGCTGAAGACGGATGCGTCCCCGCCGCAGGGGTAGTAACCGCCTGCGTTATAAGGAAAGAATAGCGACTGCCAGCCGGGTGATGGGATCACCGCGCCGGGCCCGTCGGTCGTCCAGGCGTAATGGTCGTGGCCTTCTCCATCAGTCGTCTGCACGACGTGCGACCTCGATGCGCACGGATCGGAGCCGTCGTGCGGATCCGTAACCACGGGGACAACGACCGCGTTGTCGGACTCTTCGCACGACTGGGCGAAAAGCACCGTGCGAGTGCCAGACAGGCACGCAACGATAGCGGACCACAGAATTGTGTGACAGGATGGGCCATGTGGCATCGTGGAGCTCCTCTTCCCGGCCGCTTGCGCGGTGTCCCCGAAGATGGAAACAGGACATGGCATACCGGAAGCAATCCGAGCGTGCAAGGGCCTCCGGCGACAACATCACGATTGGAACTCAGATTGCGGGGTTTCCCGTGTGCTCGGTCAGTCCGGTGCCACATGTCTATGGAGGCGAGCATGCTGCGGGGATCGCTGATCGGAGGCATGGCGTGCCCACGCGGGTATCGACAGCCACGATGATGGAAAGCATGATGTGCTCCACGTGGGCGTTTGTTACACTGGACTCATGGGACAACGCTTGAAGACATGCTTTGCGAGCATCGCCGGCGCGACGATCGGCGCCGCAACACCCCAGGTCGGCGCGCAGCCGCAAGATGCGCGCCCGGGGATACAGCCGGCATCGACCGTTGACTTGGCTCGGCTCGTGAACCCTCGCTGCCTCTCGCCTCGATCTGAGCATCGACTACGATGCGAAAGTTGGTGGGAGCGTCGCCCTCCGACTCAACAAGGGCTTGTCTGACACGGAGTTGTGGGAACTCACGAACCGCCTCCTCGCCGCTCGGGAACTAACAACGGTCAAAGTAGTCGGCAATAGCGCGATGAGCGTCGTACCTCTCAGCGGGGCCGCGGGATTGGCGATGGTCGAGGATGCAGAGGCCGTCGATGAGCACGACGCACCGGGGCCCGGACCTGCCAACCCGGCCCGTGTACAGCCGGGATTCCGGGTACTCCGCGTGGTCCTCCGCGTCCGCCGGGCGGAGGATGTCGCTGCGGCCATTAAGCCGCTGCTATCGGCGCGAGGCGGTATGGTGATACCACTGCCGGACTTACACGCCGTCCTCCTCGGCGACCTCTCAGTTCGCCTCCCGACGCTGCTCGATGCGATCCGGGCACTGGAGGCCGCGGGGCCCACGCCCGTGCCCAAGGAATTCCGGCTGCATCGCTTGAGCGCCGCCCAGTTGCTGGAAATGGTGGACAAGCTCGAAGCGAGTCGGGCCGCAGCCGGGGCGGAGCGACTTCGGGGCGAGCTCGTGGCGGGGGCTGCCGAGCAATCGGTACTCCTGATCGCGCCGGAAGCGGAGTGGGCTCGGTGGGCCGAGCTCATTGCCTCGCTTGAGGAGAGCGAAGCTCTCCGGACGATGAGCTTCGCCTTGGGAGATGCTCAACCGCTCGAAGTAGCCACCTCGCTGGAACGCCTTGTCGGGGGAGACTGGGCCGGCTCAGGCTTCCTCATCTTGGGCGATCCGGCGACCGGGACGATTCTCGTGGTCGGGACGGCCTACCAGCAGCAGAGGACCGCATCCCTGCTTGAACAGGTACTCACCGCCCAGCAGGGGGCACCTCGGGTGTCCCGGATGTTCCGATTGCAGAACCGGGATGCCGAAGAGGTGCTCGGGGTGCTTCAGGGTCTGATCTCCTCCGGTCAGATTGCTGGTGAAAGCGGCCCCACGGCTGGCGGCGGGGCGGCTTTGCTCGGCATTGCCCTTGAGAGCCGTGGTGCGCCGGGCGAGACTCGGTCAGGCGTGCCCGAAGCGGCGGAGTCGGGGCATCGGGGGACCACGGCAGCGCAAGTCGGTCCGAGGCTGGTCGTCGACCCGGGCGTGAACGCCATTCTGGCCACGGGCTCGGGAGGGGAACTGGATCGTATCGAGCAGCTCCTCCACGACCTCGACGTCCGCCGCCCGCAGGTCCTGCTCGAAGTCTTGATCATCAGCCTCTCCGAGAGCGACTCCCTGGACTTGGGAGTCGAGATTGAGAAGCTCATCAATGGCCCGAACGACACAATCGCCAAGCTCAGTTCGCTCTTCGGGCTCAGTTCGACGGGGTCGGCGTCATCGTCGATCGGGGATCGCGGCGCCGGATTCAGCGGGATCGTGCTCAACCCCGGGGACTTCAGCGTGGTGCTGCGCGCGCTCAAGAGCCTGAACCACGGGCGGTCGCTCTCGATGCCCCAGGTGCTCGTCGCGAGCAACGAACAGGCGAGCATCAACTCGGTGCTGGAGCAGCCGTATACCACGGTCAACGCCTGACACCGTCGCGACGACCTCTTATGGCGGGTCGTCGCCGGCGGGCAGAGAGGTGAGCGTGACGCCGCAGATTGCCGAGGGCGATCATCTGCGGCTGGAGTACCAGATCTCGCTCAGCGCGTTCGTGGGGGCGGCCGCGGACGCGACGATCCCGCCGCCGAGGCAGCAGAACTCGATCAACAGCGTCGCGACGATCCCCGATGGGTTCACGATCGCGGTGGGTGGGATTGAGCTGCGGACGGAGGGGGCCGCGGAGACGGGGATCCCGCTGCTCAGCGAGATCCCGGTGGTGGGGGAGGCGTTCAAGAACCGGAGCAAGACGAGCAGCCGGTCGCGGTTCTACGTCTTCATCCGGCCGACGATCCTGCGGGACCGGGGATTCGAGGACCTCAAGTATTTGAGCGACGAGGGCCGGGCGGGCGTCGGGATCGACGACGGGTGGCCGGAGCCACGGCCGAGGCTGATCCGATGACGGGGAGCGCGAGCCCAGCGAGCGCGGACCTCGCCCCGCCGAGCGAGGCGTTCCTGCGGCTGATCCCGCGGGACTTTGCCCGGCAGCACCTGGTGCTGAGCGCGGGGCTTGGAGATGGGGCCGGGATTGAGCGGCTGCTGGTGAGCGGGCGGTCGGACGCGTGCGCGGTCTTCAATGTCGGGGTGCGGCTGGGGACGCGGGTCGCGCCGGTGGTGCTGGAGGATGAGGAACTGGCCCGCCGGATCGACGGGGCGTATGGGTCGGTCGGCCGGCCGCGGGGTGGGGACGAGGGCGGGGGCGCGGCGGCGGAGGATGTCGAGCGGCTGCTGCAGCTGGCCGACCGGGACCTGCTCTCGACGGAGGGCAAGGGGCCGGTGGTGCGGCTGGTGGATGGGCTGCTCTTTGAAGCGGTTTCGGGGGGGGCGAGCGATGTGCATGTGCAGCCGCTGGCGGACCGGACGCTGGTGCGGTATCGGCTGGACGGGGTGCTGCAGACGGTGGGGGAGCTGCCGGTGCGGCTGACGGCGCCGATCGTGAGCCGGATCAAGGTGATGGGGCGGATGGATATCGCCGAGCGGCGCGTGCCGCAGGACGGGCGGGCGACGGTGACTCTGGGCTCGGGGCGTTCGGTCGATCTGCGGATCAGCACGCTGCCGACCAGCTATGGGGAGCGGGCGGTGCTGCGGCTGCTGGACGTGGGGCACGGGCCGGGACTCGAGGACTTCGCGGGGCTGGGGATGGCGGCGGGGGTGGAGCGGGGGTTTCTGGCGTGCGCGGGGAGGTCGAGCGGGATCGTGCTGGTCACCGGCCCGACGGGGAGCGGGAAGACGACGACGCTGTACACGACGCTGCGGTGGCTGGCGACGCGGGGGGAGGCGCGGCGGGCGGGCACTGAGGGGAGCGGGGCCGCGCGGGCGTTGCTCGACGGGGGCGACCTGAACATCATGACGATCGAGGACCCGATCGAGTATGAGCTGGCGACGGCGGGGCTGGCGATCAGTCAGGCGCAGGTGAACTCGAAGAAGGGGATCACGTTTGCGGGCGGGCTGCGGCACATCCTGCGGCAGGACCCGGACGTGATCATGGTGGGCGAGATCCGGGACGCCGAGACGGCGCGGATCGCGATCCAGGCGAGCCTCACCGGGCACCTCGTGTTTTCGACGCTGCACACCAACGACGCCGCGACGGCGGTGACGCGGTTGCTGGACCTGGGGGTCGAGCCCTACCTGGTCGCCTCGTCGGTCTCGGCGGTGCTGGCGCAGCGGCTGCTGCGGCTGCGGCATGGGGCGTGCGGGGGCGAGGGGTGTGGGGCGTGCTTCGGATCGGGCTATAGCGGGCGGACGGCGATCTTCGAGCTGATCACGATCGACGACGCGGTGCGCGAACTCATCTCGGGGGGGTCGTCCGCGGGCGCGATCCGCGTGCATGTCCGCCGCGGTGGTGTCCGGGGGCTGGAGGAGGAGGGCGAGGCGCTGGTCGAGGCGGGGCGGACGACGAGGGCCGAGCTTGCACGTGTGGTGGGGGGGCTGGCGTGAGGGTGTACCGATATAGGGCGATCCCGATGGGCGGGGGCCGGGCGGGGCGGGTCGACGGCGAGCTGGCGGCGGAGTCTCCCGCGGCGCTGCGGGCGTCGCTGCGGCGGATCGGGTTGCAGGTGATCGATGCGCGGCCGGCGCGGCGGATCGCGTTCGATCGGGGAGGGCTTGGGCGCTGGCTCGCGCCGCTGGTCGCCTCGCTGCGGCGGCATGCGCGGATGAGGCGGGTCGGGCCCAAGGCGGAGCTGTACGACAGCCTGGCCACCATGCTCGAGGCGGGGCTGCCGGTGGTTGATGCGGTGACGACGCTGGCGGGGAGTGGTGGGGGTGGTGGGGGTCGTAAGGGTTCGGCGCTGCGGACGATGCTCGTCGAGGTGCGCGAGGAGTTGCGGGACGGGGCGGCGCTGGACGAGGCGATGGAGCGGCACTCGTGGTGGTTCGAGCCGGCGGAGGTGGCGATGGCCCGCGCGGCCAGGGCGTCGGGGGAGTTGCCCGGCGTGCTGCGGGCGCTTGCGGAGCGGCACGAGCGGTCGGGGGCGCTCTCGGCGAAGATCGTCGGGGCGCTGACCTATCCGGCGGTGGTGTGCTGCGTGGGCGTCGGGGTGGTGGTGTTCCTGAGCATCAAGACGCTGCCGGACCTGGTGGGCATTCTGCGGGACGCGGGGATCGAGCCGCCGCGGCTGACGATTGCGATCATCGCGGTGGGGCGGGGCATTGTGCGGTATGGGCTGGTCGGCGTGCCGTTGGCGGGCGCGGCGGGCGCGGGGGCCGTCGCGGCGGGCGCGAGGTTGCGTCGGAGCGGGTGGCGGGTCCCGGGGTTGCTGCGTCGGCTCGTGCCGGGGTTTGCGCGGCGGGCGCTGCTGGCCAGGGCGTGGACCAACCTGGCGGAGCTGGTGCGGACGGGCGTGCCGCTGGTTGAGTCGCTCAAGATCACGGCGCCGACGGTCTCGGGCTGGTTGGGCGGCTCGCTGGCGAGTGGTTTGGAGCGGGCCGCGGGGGAGCTGGAGCGGGGCGCGAGCTTTGCGGACTCGCTGGCGGACCCCGCGTGGTTCGACGACGAGTGCCGCGGGTTGATCGCGATCGGCGAGAGCGCGGGGGAGTTGCCGGAGATCCTGGGTCGCCTGGCGGCGCGGACGCACCGGTCGGCGACGCGGGCGATCGATCGGCTGGCGAGCCTGCTGGAGCCTGCGGTGATCCTGACGCTGGCGACACTGATCGGGTTCGTGGTGATGGGCGCGGTGCTGCCGATCCTCAGGCTCCAGAGAATCGTTTGAACGCGAAGAGCGCGAAGGAAGGCAGGCGGAACGATGCGGGACGATCAGACATCTCGATTTGCACAGCGTGCATTCTTTGCCGGGCGTTCTCCGGTTCTTTCGCGCTCTTCGCGCCCTTGGCGTTCAAACTCCGCTCGTCGCGGTATGACGCTGGTCGAGGTGTTGGCGGTGGTGGTGATCCTCGGCCTGCTGGCCGCGACGCTGGCGGTTGGGTTCAGCGGGGCTTTCGGCAAGGGCAAGCACGAGCTGGCCAAGACGGGGATCGGGCAGATCGTGGGGCGGCTCGAGGTTTACTACATGGACCAGAGCCGCCTGGCCTGATCTCGACGCCGGGCTGCGTGTGCTCGCCGAGGCGGCCCCGACCAGCGCGTACTACCTGGCCGCGGACAGTCTGCTCGACCCTTGGGAGCGGGCCTACGTCTACATCGCGCCGGGCCCGGAGGGTCACCCCTACGAGGTCGTGAGTTACGGGGCCGATGGGCAGCCCGGTGGCGAGGGGGAGAACGCTGACCTGAGTTCGGTGCGTCTGAGGGGCACGAAGTGAGGCCGCGCGCGTTCACGTTGGTGGAGTGTCTGGCGGTGGTGGCGCTGATGGCGCTCGCCGTGGCCACTCTGGCGGTGGGGATCGCGCCGGCGACGGGCGAGTCAAGGCTGCGCGAGGCCCGGTCGATGGTGCTCGATCTGGACGCGCGGGCGAGGGTGCTGAGCGGCGGGGGCGAGCCGGTGGTGCTGGCGGTTGCGGGCGGGAGCGTGCGTGTGCGCGTGGGGACGGACCCGGCGCCGGTGCTGGAGCGGGGACTCCCCGCGTCGGTCGAGGCCGCGCTCCTTGCGCCCGAGTCGCGGGGTGTGCTTCCAGAGGTCTGCATCGACTCCCGCGGACGCGGGGCGGACTACGTCCTGTCGCTCCGGCTCGGCGGCCGCAGGACCGAGACGCTCGTCGCCGGGCTCACCGGCTACGCCTTTGCCGCCAGGGGGGAGGGGCGATGAGGCGCGGGCTCACCCTCATCGAGGTGGTCGTCGCGGCGGCGCTGCTCGCGGTGATCGTGGGCGCGTGCCTTCCTCTGGTCGCGGGGGGCGCGGCGGGATCTCGTGGCGGCGAGGGCGGCTGCCCTGTCGCAGCCGGCCGACGATGTCGAGGGCGCCGTGGAGGAGTTGCTGCGGCAGCGGCCGAGCCTGATCCGGGACCTGCTCGAACAGCCGACAGGGCTCCATCTCGGGTGGACGGTGCGGGGCGAGGCGTTCGAGGCCGAGGTGCGGTTGGCCTCGCAGGTGGTCGCGAACGAGGACGAGCGGCGGAGTTCCCACGCTTGGGCGGTGTTCCGGATTGAGGGACGCGACGTCCCGCGCTGGCTCCGCGTCCCCATCGCACCGCCGGAGCGTGTTCCATGAACCGGCGCGCGATGACCATGGTTGAACTTTTGCTGGCCCTGGCCCTGCTCTCGGGGCTCACGATCGCCTGCGTCGGGTGGACCACGGCCATGACCCGGGCGGCCGCGATGGGAGATGGTGCGTGGGGGGTCGGTGCCGAGCGGACACTCTCGCTTGTGGACGAGGTGCTTCGGACGGAGGACACCGGGCTGGCGGAGGGCCGCGATCGTCGTGTGGAGATCGGGGCGGGCTCGATCCTGCTCCGGGGTCGGCGTGTGGTGGCGGATGCCGCGGGCCGGCCGGTGGTCTCTTGCGCCCTGCGGCTGGAGACCCGCGATGGCGGCCTGCGTGCCCACTGGCTGGACGGGTCGGGGATGGTCGCGGAGTCACGCCCGCTGCTCGATGGCGTCGAGGCGTTCGAGGCGCGGAAGGAGGACCTGGAGGACGGCCGCGTGCTCCTGACGCTCCGTCTCGTGGCGCGGTCGGGTGCGCCGGTCGAACGGCGCTGGCGACTGGCCCGCGAGGAGGTGCGATGAGTCGCGTATCTCCCGTGCGCCGCGGCGTGGCCCTGCTTCTGGTGCTGGCGACGCTCGTGCTCGCCGTCACGGCGGCTGCGGGGTTGGCGCGGGCCTCGGCCGGCGCGAGGCTGCGCGCTCAGTGGGCCGGAGAGGAGCGCATCGCCGACACCCTCCTCGACGCCTCGGAGGTGCCGATCCTGGATTGGCTGCACCGGCACGCAGGGCGCCTCGTGCTGCCGCCCGATGCGGCGAGTCCGCGGTTCATGGTGCTGGACGACCAGATGGCGGTGGATGGAGAGGCCTGCCGCGTGACGATCGCGGCCTTCGATGAGTGCGGGATGGCGCCTGCCGGGTGGCATGGGGCTGGGTTCCCCGCAGAGGTCTCTGCCCGCGTGGAGGGCGCCGGTGGGGAGTTCACGAACAGCCCGGGTCTCGATCTGTTCCCGCGCTTGAGTCTGGGCGCAGAGGGACGCCCGGCTTTCCCATCCGCCGGCGGAGCTTCGATGCTCTCGATCGGCGAACTGGTGGCGACGCACAACCCGGTCCGTCGGGGCCAGCAGCCCGCCGTGAATGTCAACACCGCGCCGATGCGGCTGCTCAAGGCGGTGTATGCCGCCCGGGCCCTGGGGGGGCTCGAGGCAATCATCGAGGCAAGAGCCGCGGGGCGGGTGGCCTCGCCGGGCGCCGTCCGGGCGCCGCAGAGGTCGCACGGGCTCGGCGGAGAGGTTCCGCTGCCCGTGGCGATGAGCACGTGCTGGGCGTTCCGCATCGATTGTCGGGTGGGTCGCCTCCGCTACGGGTGGTGGTGCCTGTATGCGGACCGCGGGAGCAACTGGGAGAGGGTGCAGCGCCTTGCGATCACCGAGTGACCCCATCCGGGCTTGGAGGCAACGCGAGGCGTGCCGCGCTGGGGCTCGGGGGGATTGCCGTGGCTGCGTCGCTCACTTGGGCGCTGTGGCCGCTCCCCGCGGCTCCGACATTCGACACCTCGCTCGCGCCGCCCGCGCCGGTGGAGCACGAGGAGCAGGGCGCGATGGGATTCGACCGATCGGCGTTCGCGGCCCGGATCTGGAACCCGCGGCCGGCGCCCGAGGCCGCCCCACCGGTGGCGGCGGCGCCGAAGCCCGCGCCCCCGCCGCGCCTGCAGCTCATCGGGATCGTGCACGACACCGCCGAGAATGGCTCGCCCCTCATCCGGGCGGCGCTGTACGACCCCGACACCGACCGGCTGCACATCGTGGCCTCGGGCGAGCGGATCGGGGCGGTGACGATCACCCTGGTGGACGCGAAGGGAGTCGAGATCGAGTCCGCGGGGCGCACGAGCCGCTTGGCGCTGCGCGAGCCCGAGCGTGCGGTGAGTGATCTGCCGCCGGGGCTCCGCGGGGTCGGAACGGGGATGAGCGGAGGCGGGAAATGAAGGAGGTGCGCCTGGCGCCGGAACGGTTCTACTGGGGGGTGCTTGAGGCCTTGTCCCTGCCCCGCGCCTCGGGCGCGCGGCGGCGCGGGCTGGGTTACCTCCTCGAATCGGTGCTCCCGGTCCCGATCGAGACCGTGCATGCGGTCTACCTGGATCTGGACGACGGGCGCGTGCTGGCGTGTGCGGTGGACCGCGCGGCCCTTGAGGGGTCCGAACCAGCCCTGGTGTTCGGGCCACGCGAGTTGCCCGCCTGTGTCGGGGCGCTCACGGGCGTCGATGCCGAAGCGATCAACCTGCTCGTCGGGGAGTACGAGCCCCCGGGGGTGCGCCGCGCGAGGCGCCGCACGGTGCTGCTGATCGCGTGCGCCATATTCGGAAGCAGCCTTGCTCTGCTGGCGGGGCAGGCGCGGCGCGCGAGCCGATGGGACGAAGCCGCGCTTCGGGCCACCGAGGCCACCGGCTCGCTTTATAGCCAGGTCCTGCCACCCTCGACCAGCGCCCTGCCCCCCTCGGCCAGACTCACTGCCGAGCTGCGCGCCCTCGACCGAACCCGCCCGGGCACGCCCGCCGCGGGACCCCGCGAGATCACGCCGACGCTGGCCGGGCTCCTCGCCTCGTGGCCCGCCGACCTGCAGGCCCGGACCGACGCTCTGAGCGCCGCCCCCGGGTCGATCACGCTCACCGTCCGCCTGCCCGAGCAGGCGGATGCCGAGAGGCTGGAGCGCGAGCTGCGGCCTCCGGCCGGCTGGCGGCTGGGCCAGCCCGACGTGCAGCGGGACCGGGACGGCCTGACCGTCCGCGTCCGCCTGGAGCCGGAGCCATGACCCGCCGGGCCGCGCTGGTGACGCTGGCCATCGCCCTGGCGGCCTCGCTCCTCCTCGTGGCTACGGGTGCGCATCACCTTGGTGCGGCCGCGGGCCGGGCCCGGGCCGCCCAGGCCCAAGTGGCCCGGGTCCGTGCCGACGGGGAGCGTGTGATCGGCCTCCGAACCCGGGCAGACGGTGGCCGATGGGGAGCAACCCCGTCAGGACGTCTTCAGGCGAGTGAACAGCGTTCTTGAGGCTGCGGGGCTGCGAGAGGTGCAGGTCCAATCGGTCAGCCCCGTTGGGGACCAGGCGATCGGCGGCGACGGCGGGCCTGGCGTTGGGCGGCGCGTGCAGACCCTGCGAATCGTGCTGGAACCGGTCTCGCTCTCGGAACTCGGCGCGTTTCTCGGCCGCTGGCGTCACGATCAGGCCTTGTGGATTGTCACGGGTGTGGAGCTTGGCGCGGCCCGGGAGGGCGGCCGGTATCGGGCGACAATCATCGCGGGCGCGGTCTATGTGCCGTCTGCGCCTCGACCCAGCGAGAACTCGGCGCAGGGGACAGAACAATGACAAGGATTCTCGCGGTATTCGGGGTGCTTGTGGCGACGCTGAGTGTCGGAACGGGTTGCCACAGCCCGGCAAGGGGGCCGTACCTGCCGCAGAGTGACGCCGCCAGGAACCCACTCGAAGCGCAGCGTCTGACACAGGAGGCGTTGCGTGCGATGGAGCAGGACGAGGCGAGGGCGGAGCGGCTCCTGCGGGAGGCGCTGACGGCGGACGTCTTCTTTGGGCCGGCCCACAACGATCTAGGCGTGCTCCTGCTCGGGCGGGGCGACCTCGCGGGGGCTGCATCGGAATTCGAGTTTGCACGCAGGCTGCTTCCGGGATTGCCGGATCCCCGACTGAATCTGGCGATGACCCTGGAGCGGGCGGGCAGAGTTGATGAAGCGATCGGCGAATACCGCTCCGCGCTCGAGGTGTATCCGGAACACATGCCGAGTCTCGAGGCGATGACGCGGTGCCAACTTCGGCACGGGCGGGCCTCGAGACAGGATTCTGAGGTGCTTTCGAATCTGCGGGAAATCGCGCTGCAGGGCGAATCGGAGGCATGGCGGGGATGGGCGGCGCAGCTCTTGGCGGTTGACGCCGGCGGGCTTGGGTCGGGGCTCCGGGGTCAGTCGCCTGGAGAGGAGTGCGCGGCGGGGGGCCCGCCTCGGGGCCGCGCCCGCGGGTTCGAGGGTTTCAGTCTCGACATGCTCGGAGAGCCTGCGGTGCGGGGCTGAGCGTGCCCCGGGCCTGGGCTCCTCGGAAGCGGGGGCGGGTTGACAGGTTGCGATGCCGGCGTACGCTGTGGCTGCTGTCGGTGCCTCGGTGTTGGGCGGCTGCGCCCGGGCCGGGGCTGAAAGGGAAGTGCGGTGAAGACCTGGTCGCCTTTTCCGCGGGTGCGGAACGGGTGATGGGGTCCAGTCCGCCGCGGTCGCGCCGCCGTGAGGGGCATCGACCGCGGGTTTGCCGGGTGGCTTTGCTCTGGCCGCGATCGCGGCTGATGGGCGGGCTGCTCGGAAGGGTCACTGTCGTCGGGCACACGCCGACGGCGGGAAGGCCGAACCCGCGGGCCCCGAGCCGGAAGACCTGCCGAAGCCGGGCCGCGGCTGTTGCCGGGGCCTGTGGTCTGTACGCCCTCGCGTTTCAGGGGCGTCGGGCTCGGCGGGTCGCTTGCTTCCGGCGACACCGTCCTCCCGACGAATCCCGCGAGGACTCCCAGAGGCAGGGAGCCATCCCGCGCGATACGGGGTGAGGACGAGGGTTTGTGCGATGCGGAATGTGCTTTTGGCGTGCGCGGTGGGCGCGGGGGTTGGTGCTGTGGCTGCGCCGGCGTCGGCGGGAGCGTTCGAGCAGTACGGCCTGTCGTACCGGGCGTTCTCGACGCCCCCGGTCGGGGGCGGTTCGTTCGGTGTGGCGGGGGCGGCGCTCGCGGATGGGCGACTGGTGATGGTGACGGGGAATAGCGTGTTCCTCGAGTCGGGCGTGGGGACTGGGGCGTTTGACGAGGTGGCGGTGCTCGACGCCGGCAAGACGGGCGGATCGACGGATCCGTCGTTTCTGGTCGTGAGTCCGAGCGGGTCGCGGATCGCGGTCGGCGCGGGGTTCGGCAAGCCGGTGGCGGTCTTCGACGTGTCGGCCCTGGGGACGAAGGGGTCGCCGACGCAGCTCACGAGCGGCGTGCTGGCGGACTACTTCGCGGTGTCGCACTACGACGCGGCCTGGTACGACGATCGGGAATTGGCGATCAGCGCGGGCGATCTCGGCTCGGCGGCGTATGTGTCGATGCTGGATACGGCCAGCGACACCGGCTCGCCGCTCAACGAGATCGTCGTGTCGGGGATCTCGGGGTCGTCGGCGGGCGTGGCGTTCGACGGCGCGGGGCGGTTGTTCACGGGCAACGGCTTCGCCGACGGGCAGGGGTCGGACACGGGATGGATCAAGGCGTTCGCGCCGGCGGAATGGGCGGTGGGGGCCGACTTTGAAGCGGGCGGGACGCTGGTGGGGGATGTGCTGAGCGCGGGCTCGCTGGAGTTCGACGCGTTCGGGAATCTGGCCGTCGGCGGCGGGGACTTCGGCGAGTTCGATGCGGGGTATTTCGGCGTCATTGCGTCGAACGCGATCGCGAACGCGCTGGCGGGGCACGGGCCGATTGATGAGGGGGACCCGCTGCAACTCAAGCGGCTCGATCCGCGTGGGGATGGCTTCGGGTATTTCGGTGCGGCCTCCAACGGGGTGACGGGCGAGTTCTACGTGACGGATGGGACGACCTGGTACGCGACGGCGCCGACGCCCTCGGGGGTGATGGTCTTGGGGGCCGCGGGGTTGATGGCGTGGAGGAGGCGGCGATGAGGCGCGGTGCATTGGTGTGCGCCGCGCTCACGCTCGGCGCGTTGGGAGCCGGGCGGTGCGTCGCGCAGTCGGCGTTTGCGACACGGGTGCTCGAGTACCGGCCCGCGCCGGGGCAGTTCGTGCAGGAGGCGGGGTTCGACGACCCGACGGCGGCGCTCGGTGCGCCGGTCGGAGCCGGCACGGGCGACGGCGACGAGACGAAGCTCGTGACGCTCGGCGGCTTTGGCGGGCTCATCGTGCTGGGGTTTGACCACCGGGTGATGGACGACCCCAAGCACCCGCTGGGGCTCGATTTCATCGTGTTCGGGAACGCGTTCTGGTCGGGCGGGAACGCGAACCGGCGGTGGGCCGAGCCGGGGGTGGTCGAGGTGAGCCTCGACGCGAACGGGAATGGGCTGGCCGACGACGCGTGGTTCCTGATACCGGGCTCGCACCTGCCGGATCCTCCGACGGCGTGGCGGTCGCAGACCTGGGATGACGACGCGTCGGACCCGCTGTATCCGCCCGCGTACTCGTGGTGGGTGCCGCCGGGCGAGCACGGGGTGTGGCAGACGTGGGCGTTCCGGCTGCCGGCGCACCCCTTCGAGGATGCGATCCTCGTCGAGAACCCGAACGGGCCCTTCGCCACGACAGAGGGTGTTTGGGGATACGCGGACTGCTCGCCGACGCTGGTGCTGGGGGATCTCGACGGCGACGGCGTGGTCGATGCTCCGGGCCTCCCGCCCGAGCGGTTCTACACCGTGCCGGACGACCCGTTGACGGTCGGCGTCGATGCGGGGAGCGGTGGGGGTGACGCGTTCGACATCGCCTGGGCGATCGACGCGGGTACGGGAGCGCCGGCGCAGCTCCGCGGGATCGACTTCGTGCGGATCACCAACGCGACGAATGTGGTGCTGGGGCCCTTCGGCGAGCGCAGCGCGGAGGTGTGCGGCGTGGCTGAAGTGCGGGCGCTGCGGAGCGAGGGCGCGGGCGACCGGCACGACGTGCGGAGCGTGCGGAGGCCATGAGGACGAACCGCCATCAACCGGGTCGGCACCTAGGCTTCACGCTCGTCGAGCTGCTGGTGGTCATCGCGATCATCGCGATGCTGGTCGGTCTGCTGCTGCCCTCGCTGGGTGGAGCGCGGGAGGCGGGACGGACGGCGCTGTGCGGCTCGAACGAGCGGGGCCTGATCAACGCGGTGGTGCTCTACGCGGGAGATGCCGACGAGCACGCACCGCCCGGTGCGAGCGACTTTCGAGCCAACCTATTGCGGTGGCACGGCAGCCGCGGCAAGGTGGCCGAGGCATTCCGGCCCGAGGGCGGGGCGTTGACGGAGTACCTCGAAGCCCCGGGGGCGTCGGGCCAGGAGCGGAGGGCGATGGGCGTGCGAGTCTGCCCGACTTTTTCCGGGACGCTCTCCGGCCTGGAGTCGAGCGGGCGAGGGTTCGAGCGGGCGGCGGGTGGGTATGGCTACAACAACGCATTTCTGGGTGTCGAGCTGGCTTCGGCTGGCCCGGGGCTTTGGCGGGTGCGCGACGATCGGGTCGGGGCCAGATTCTCCAGATTTGCACAGCCGGACGGGGCGATCGCGTTCACGGACGCGGCGTTTCCGGACTCTGGCTCGGGCGATAGCGTCGTGGAGTACAGCTTCGCGGAGCCGCGCCGGCACCCTCTCTATGGAGAGGGGTGGAGAATGGACCCATCCATCCACTTTCGGCATGGTCCGGGGCAGGGCGGGGGCCCCGGGGCGGGGCGGGCGAGCGTTGCCTGGCTTGACGGGCACGTCGATTGCAGGCCCATGAGCTTCACATGGCGGAGCGGACTCTATGATCCGCCCCGAGTGGGTGTGCGTATCGGGTGGTTCGGCGAGGAGGACGGGAACAGCCTGTTCGACTTCGACGCGGGAGGGCGGTGACTTGGGCATGGTTGACCGATGCGTATGCCGTGGGGTGACCTTCGAGGAGTTGAAGGAACTCGCGGACCGCACGGGCGCGGGGCTCGATGAGCTGACCGACCGCACGGGGTGTGGGAGCGGGTGCAGCATGTGCGTGCCATACATTCTGAAGATGCTCGAGTCGGGGGAGACGCGGTTCGAGACGCTCCCGGTGGCGGTCCGCCGCTGGTGGGCCAAGAAGTAGCACCGGGGAACTCGGTGTCCTGGGCTGGATTCGCACGGGATTCGATCCCGAGTCGGGCTCGCCGCCGGGCTGACCGATATACGGTTCCGAGGGATGGACCCGCCCGATGCAGGGAAGCGCGATCGCACAATCCGCTCGGCGTGACCTTCGGTTCATGACGGCCGACGGGTTTCTGTATTGCATTATGGTGGGGTGCGGCGAGGCGTACATCGGGGCCTTTGCCGTGGCGCTGGGGATCGGCGAGATTCTCGCGGGCCTGATCGCCTCGGTGCCGCTGGTGGTGGGGGGGACGCTCCAGCTCGTCACGCCGTGGGCGGTGCGGATGCTGGGGTCTCTGCGGCGGTGGGTGCTGCTGTGCGCGATCGTGCAGGCGCTCTCGTTCGCGCCCCTGGCGATCGGGGCGTGGCGGGGCTCCATGCCGGCGTGGCTGCTCTACCTGGTGGTCAGCGTGTATTGGACGGTCAACTACGCGCAGGGCCCCGCGTGGAACACCTGGGTGACGACGCTGGTTCCCCCCCGCATCCGCGCGAGGTATTTCGCGCAGCGCACGCGGGTCACGCAGGTGGGGACGGTCATCGGGCTGGTCGGCGCCGGGCTGGCGCTGAACAGCGCCAAGGGCGAGGCGGGGACCGTGGAAGCGGTGGCGGTCTTCGCGCTGCTCTTCGGGGTCGCGGGGACGGCCCGGCTGATCGCCTGCCGGTGCCTGGCGGGCCAGCGCGAGCCCGAGCCCATCCCGCCGGACTTCCGCACGGTCTCGCCCAGGCAATTCCTCTCGCGCTGGCGAACCGGGCACGACGTGCGTCTGATCGGCTACATGCTGGCGGTGCAGGTGATGGTGCAGATCTCGGGGCCTTTCTTCACGCCCTTCATGCTGGTGCGCCTCAAGCTCAGCTACCTGGAATACATGGTGCTGATCGCGACCTCGTACTTCGCGCGGATGGTGGTGCTGCCGAGCCTGGGTCGCCTCGCCCACGCGCGGGGGCCGCGGATCGTGCTGCTGCTGGGCGGGATCGGGCTGATCCCTTCGGCCGCGTTATGGGCGGTCTCGGGGAACTTCTGGTACCTCATGGTCATCCAGTTCTGCACGGGCGCCGCCTGGGCGTGCTACGAGATCGCGACGTTCCTGCTGCTCTTTGAGACCATCCCCGCGGCCGAGCGGACGAGCGTGCTGAGCCTGTTCAACTTCGGGAACACGGTGGCGATCGTGAGCGGTTCGTGCGTGGGAGCGACGCTGCTGCACTTCCTCGGCGACGGCACGTCGTCGTACCACATCCTTTTCGTGGTCTCGTCGTCGATGCGCCTGCTCACGGTCCCGCTCTTGCTTCTCCTGCGCGTGCCGAAGTTCGAGGCGATGCCGATCCCGGCCCAGCCGCTCAGCGTGCGTCCGGCGATGGGGTCGTTCGACCGGCCCCTCATCGCGGGCATGGAGGAGGACCGGGCGATGGGCGGCCCCGAGTTGCTCGCGGCCGGGGCGGTTTCGGCGGAGGGCGTCGGCGGGTAGGCTGGTGTCGTGGGCCTGCCCAGCGCGAATCTGGTGCTGTTCTTCCTGAGCGCTTTCGTCGGGCTGTGGGGATTGAGCGTGCTCGCGAGGGGGGTTTGGATGCACCGCGCCGGGGGTGGGCGCACTTGTCCGGCGTGCGGGGCTGACATGGGGACCACGGCGGGGCGGAGGTGCGGGGCCTGCGCATTCGAGGCGGCGACCGAGGCTGCATTGCGGGTGCGAGCAAGGGACTGGCGGGTGCTGGCGGTGGGTGGCGCCGGGGCGTTCCTGGGCGTGGCCCTGCTGCCCGTGGCGATCTGGGTGCGGAATTGGGAGGGCGGTGGGGTGGTTGCCGGACCCGTGATGCACCCCCTCGGGGCGCTCTTTCTTGGGTTCGGATGCTTCGGATTCGTGCTGATCGGCTGGGGGCTCCGGGGCG
This sequence comes from Phycisphaerales bacterium, assembly GCA_016709445.1. GTDB lineage: Bacteria > Planctomycetota > Phycisphaerae > Phycisphaerales > UBA1924 > PNC22. The sequence continues at coordinate 29,903 of JADJMV010000017.1, read as the reverse complement.
ATCGTTCGCGAGGGCGGAGGCGGTGCCCCCGATGCTGGTACGACATGCGCTCGACGCTCCACGAAGCTCGGGGCGCGAGCCTGCGCTGCCCCGAATGCGGCCATGCACCTCGCGGCGAGCGCGACCTGTACCGCACGCGCCGTTTCTCGCGGGCGGTGCGGCTCGGCGCTGCGTTCATCGCCATGGGGCTTGGTGGTCAGGCCGTGCCGCGGGCGTTGCGGGCCGGTCCGATCGGCTTGGTGCCGACGACGGTGCTCATCGCGGGGATGGGCTGGCTGCCGGCGGCCTGGTATCCGCCCAGCCCGGGGGCCGCGTCCCGCTCCACGCTGGCGGATCGCCTGGGGGATGTCGAGGCCTGGCATTGGCAGGAATCCTGGGCGGCGGCGCGGGCGCGGCGGGTGGCGTCGGCGCCGGGCTCGCTGGAGAGGTGGGACGGCGCGCTCGCGGTGTTGGACGACGCAGGGCCGGACAACGTGCTCGCGGCCTTGCGCGGGTGTGTGCGCTTGGCGATTGGGGGCGGGTTCGATCGGGACGAGGCGGAACTTGCCGGCGTGTGGAGCCGGTGCTCCCGGTTCATCCATCTTCCGGGTCGGAGCCTTGAGCCGGGGGCCGGCGGGGAATTCAGGGAGCGACTGGTCGCTTCGGCGGAACGTCTCATCGGGATGATCGACGCCGAGCGCCCGACACGCTCGGCCATCGCTCTACGACTGCTCGCGTGCCTCGAGCGACCTCCGACCAGCGCGGTCGAGCCTGTCTACCGGTATGTGCGCAGCCACCCCAGAGACCGCGGGATCGAGGGCGGAGCGCTGCTCGCGCAGATCGCCGAGTACGACGATTCGGCGGTAGACAGGCTGCTCGAGGTCTCGCGGGCGGAAGACCGCGGCGTGCGGTTGACCGCGATCTCGCTGCTCGGCGGGGTGCTTGCCTCGCGGCCGGATCTGCGATCGGTTGAGGATCGCTTGTTCGAAGCGGCGATGGAGGAGCCGGGCGATCGGGATGCGGGGTTTGCCGCTGTGCTGCTTTTGGCGAGGTCTGCGGATCCCGGCGCGGTGCTCGAACGACTTTCCAAGGCGCCCGGGCTGCGGCGCGCCGTGCGCGCAAGGCTCGTGGGAACGGTCCTGGCCGGTGACGCCCCGGCATCGGAGCGGGCGGCGTTCGTGGTGCCCGCGTTCGAGATCGATCTCGACGACGCCGGGCGCGAGGCCGATTGGGGCCGCGCCCACGACTCGATCCGACGAGCCGCCTCGAATAGCCCGGACCGCGTCCCGCACTTGATCGAGGCGCTGCGGTTGGTGCACGATGGGGTCGGGGGGCTGGCGAGGGTCGAGGTCGATCGCGTGCTGGACGAACTGGCCGCGGCGGCGCCCGCGCCGGAGACACCGGCGATTGTGGAGCCGGGCGGCTAGGCGGTCGGCCGGTTGGGCGGTTGGGCGTGGGGGCGTGGGGGAAGCGGCCGCAACCGGTGACGGCATCTGGCAGTACCTTCAAGCAATGGGACTTCCTCCGGCCAACATCATCCTGTTCTTCCTGAGCGCGTTCGTCGGGCTGTGGGGGTTGAGCGTGCTCGTGCGAGGCCTGCGGGGGCGGCGGGTGCCGGGATCGCGGGCATGCCCGGAGTGTCTCGCGGACATGCGGGGGGTTGTGGGGCGGCGGTGTCCGGCGTGTGCCTTCGAGGGAAAGAACGAGGAGGAGTTGGAGCGGCGGGCTCGTGACTTCCGGGTGCTGGCCGTGGGTGGGCTCGCTTTGGCGGCGGGTGTTGCGCTGGCGCCGATCGCGGTGTGGGTCCGAGGCTGGGAGGGCACCGGCTACGACCGAGGATTGGGCGTGCACCCGCTCGGCGCGGTCTTCTGGGGGGTGGCCGCGTTCGGGGCCGTGCTTGCTGCCTGGGGTGTGCGGGGTGATCGGTCCAAGGGTCGGCGCCGGTGTCCTGAGTGCTGGTATGACATGAGGGCGACGCGTCCGCTCGAGGGTGCGCCGAGTGCCGTGGGGCTCGTGTGCCCCGAATGCGGGCATGATGCGGCGAATGAGCGCAGGCTCTATCGGGCGCGGCGGAAGTGGAGGACGGTGTGGCTCGGAGCCGCGCTGGTCGGTTTGGGGGTGTGCGGTCAGACTGTGCCGCGGGCGCTGCGTGTGGGCCCGCTCGGCCTTGTGCCCACCACGGTGCTGATCGCGGGCATGGACTGGTGGCCGATTGGATGGCTCGACCGAGGCAATAAGCCGGACACGCTTTTGGGTCGGTTGGCGAATGAGGGTGCTGCCGGTTGGCAGGTCCGATGGGCCGGCGCGCGGGCGGCCCATCGTGCCGGTCGCGTCCATGACCCTCGCCGGCTGGCGTTGTTCCTCCGCGTGGCGGGCGCCCGGCCCGCGGCAGCAGCATCACCCCTGATTCAGACGGTTGCCGAGCAGTTGGTGACTGCGAAAGCCCGCGGATGGACCGCCAAGGACAGTGAGAATGTCGGGCACGCGTTGATCGAGCTGCTCTACGCTACCTCGTGGGATCCCGCTGGCGAAGTGCGTCAAATCGACATCCCGATGGAGACGATAGAGGGGCTGCTTGGGAGCGGCGACTTCAGCCTCAGATGGGTCGGAATCCAGTTGTCCCGGGTTGTGCAGGGCGAGCACGCTCTGGAGGTTTGGGACCAGCTTGTGGGGCTTCTGTCTGATCCGGACCGGCGCACATCGCGCCTTGCGGGGATAACGCTTTCCGGCTTCATCGGCCAAGATTCAGTCGCGCTCGAGCGGTGGGTGGCGTTAAGTCGAAGCCCAGACCCGGCGGACCGCGCCACCGCGGCCTCGATGGTGCGCTACGCGGTACCTGACGCGCCGGCCGTCGGGGAGCGTCTCATGGAGATGCTCCGAGATACCGAGATCGCCGTGGCGGTCGCGGCGGAGCGCGCGGTGGCGGGTTCCGAGATCCCCACCGAACTCTGGGTGCCCATAGTGGGAGAGCAGTTGCTTGGGGAGCGAAAGCACCGAGCGCTGCTCGCGGCCCCGCTCGCGGTGTCGTGGGAAGCATCGTCGGCGGCGTTCAATCTTCTGGGCAAGGGGTGTGTGGACCGCGAAGCGATCGTGCGGGCGGCCTCGATCTGGGCGCTCCTGGACTTGGCGTCGCGTCCCGACGCGAATCTCGACACCATCATGGACCTCGGCGTGGAACTGCTGGATGATCCGGACGAGCGAGTGCGCACGCTCGCGGCGGTGGCGGTGCAGGCCGTGGCGAAGAACACGCCGGAACAGGGCGACCGCTACCCCGATGCCTTGAAGCGAGCGCAGGGTATGGACACGTTCGGAGTCACGTTCGACGAATCGGCTTTCGAGGCGTCGGGGAGTACTCCCGACCGGTAGTCGCGTTGGCGCCGCGCCCGAGCTCGTGTGCCATGCCGCGTCGAATCGATACCACGGACATCAGGGGAGGCGAGTGTTTGCCGTGGGGAGCCGGCTGGGGGTACGCTCTCGCCATGTCCCGATCGCCATCGCTCCGTCTCGCCATGTGGTCCGGCCCCCGCAACATCTCGACGGCGATGATGCGCTCGTTCGGAAACCGGTCTGAGACCGTCGTCGTCGATGAGCCGCTCTACGCCCACTACCTGCTCGCGACCGGGGTCGACCATCCGGGGCGCGACGAGGTGATCGCCGCCGACGAGACCGACTGGCGGCTGGTGGCGTCGCGGCTGACGGGGCCTATCCCCGGCGGCAAGCGGGTGTGGTACCAGAAGCACATGGGCCAGCACCTGCTGCCGGGCATGGACCGTGGGTGGATCGCGGGGCTGACCAACTGCTTCCTGATCCGCGAGCCGCGGGAGGTAATCACGAGCTTCATCAAGGTGGTGGAGAAGCCGACGGCCGAGGCCCTGGGGCTGCCCCAGCAGGTGGAGCTGTTCGAGGCCGAGTGGGCGCGGACGGGGCGCGTGCCGCCGGTGGTGGACTCGCGGGACATCCTGGAGGACCCGCGGGGGGTGTTGACCAAGCTCTGCGAGGCGGTCGGGATCCCGTTCGAGGAGGGCATGCTGGCGTGGCCTCCGGGGCGGCGGGAGACGGACGGGGTGTGGGCGCCGTACTGGTATGCGAGCGTCGAGAAGAGCACGGGCTTCGGCACACACACGCCGAAGCATGAAAGTGTGCCGGAAGCGCTTTTGCCTGTTCTCGCGGCGTGCGAGCCTCTGTATGCTCGGCTCTACGAGCACCGGCTTCACTAGCTCGGGCGCGGGGGCGCCCGGCGGGTCGGTGCGGGGGCTCCGCCGCGAGGGAATGCGGCGTCATGCGAGGCAAGGAGGCCGCGCATGCTCGAAGAGGCGATCCGGTGGCTGACGCTGGTCTCTGGCGTGGCGGGCGTTGTGCTGATCGTGCGTGCGTGGCTGACGCGGGCGCGGGGTGAGCGCAGGATCTGCCCGGGCTACGCACCGTCGGTGTGGGGTCGGGTCGATCCCCGGCGGGCGCTCCTGCGCTACCGGTGCGGGTACGACCTGACGGGCGTGCCGCAGGGGGCGGAGAGCGTGCGGTGCCCCGAGTGCGGGCGGGCGCGGCACCCGCGCCGGCTGCTGCGTTGCGGGCGGCGGGTACGGATCGGGGTGATCGGGGCGGTGCTGGTGGGGCTGTTCTGGACCGGGATCGCGGTGCCCTGGGGGCAACGGGGCCGGTGGGTGGCGGGCTTGCCGACGCTCGTCCTGGTCACGATGGATGGGCCGCAGCGAGACCGGGTTCGCCGGGCAGTCCGTGTGGAGCTGAACGAGCGCGTGACGGCGGGGAGCGTGCATGGGATGGTGGCGTCGCTGCTGGCCTCGCGCCTGGCCGAAGGGCTGCGCGACGATGAGCACCGCCGGAACGCGGACCGCGCCCAGGTACTGCTTGACTCGCTCTGGCCCGCCTCGCGCCCGGCGCTGGAGGCGATGCTGACCTGTGGGGACGCGCAGGGGCGGGTGCTGGCGTCGTCGATCCTGCGCGAGCGGTGCGTGGGCGATCCCTCGCCGGCGCTGCTGGAGGCGTGCATCGCGGACATCGGGTCACGCCCGGCGGAGCTGGACACGTACCTGCGCTGGGGGACGTGCGGCGGGGCGGCGGAGTTCCTTCTATGGCACGAGCCCGAGGCGGCTGAGCTGCTGGAGCGGGCGATGCGGGATGCGGACCCGCACCGGCGCCTGATCGCGGCGGCGATCGTGGCGTGGGCCGGGGACGAGCGCATGCTGGGTACGGCGGCGCCGATCCTGATCTCGCACCTGGCGGACAACCGGATCGAGGGGGATGCGAAGCTGGCGGCACCGGCGCTGTACCGGCTCGGGCCGGGGGTGGCGCCGCTCCTGCGGGAGCACGCGGATTCCGAGGATGCGCAGCTCCGTCGCGCGGTGCGGTGGATCCTGGCCCGCTTGGAGCGGCCGGATGCGCCCGCGAATCGTCTGGGCCTCGAGCCGCCGCTGATCAGCCGCACGCGGTGGGATCCTCTGGACGAGGTCTCGCTGCGGGCGGCGATGCGTTGGCTGTGGTTCTGAGCGCTCCGGCGCGGCGCCGGCGCCGATTGAATCGGTGATCGGGGGGAACTCCGGGCGCGTTGGCGGGTCGCTCTGTGGCGGGTGAAGCCGCCAAAGGAGACCTCGCCATGCTTGAGATGACGCGCAGGGGGTTCCTGGCCTCGGGCGCCGCGGCGACGGCGATGGGAGGGACGGCGGTGGGCGCGCCGGCTGCTGGTCGGCCGTCGGGCGGATGTCTCGGACGTGTACCCGACGACCGATTCCGCGAGGGCGCAGGAGTTTGTGGGCGCATCGCACGCGCGTCCGGACCGCGTGCGCGAGATGCTGGCGGGGGATGTGGGGCTGACCCGTGCGGCGTGGGACTGGGGCTTCGGCGACTGGGAGACGGCGATCGGGGCGGCCTCGCACACTGGGAACAAGGAGATCCTCGAGATCCTGATCGGGCACGGGGCGCGCCCGGACCTGTTCACGCTCGCCACGCTCGACCGGGTGGATGCGGTGCGGGCGGTGATCGAGGGCGTGCCGGGGGCGCGGGGGCTCGAGGGGCCGCACAGCATCTCGCTGTACGCGCACGCGGAGGCTGGGGAGGCGCAGCGCGTGCTGGAGTATCTGTCGTCTGTGGGGATCGGGCCGACGAACCTGTTCGAGACAGAGCGCGGGGCGGTGGAGCCCTATCTGGGTGAGTACACCTGGGGCCCCGGGGAACTGGATCGATTTCGGATCGGGTGGAACGAGAGGCGGTCGGTGGCGACGATCGAGCGCCCGGGGCTGCCGCCGCGGAACATGATGCCGCTGGGGGGTCACGCGTTTTCACCGGCGGGGGCGCGGCACGTGGTGATCCGGTTCGGCATGGAGGGCGAGCGCGCGACGTTGCTGTCCGTCGAGGGGTTCGGGACGCCGCTCCGCGCGGAGCGCTTGGCGGGGTGAGCGTCCGGATGACCGGCGGGGCGGCTGCGGGTACGCTCCCCGCATGCTCCAGACCTTCAACGAGAAGAACCGCGACCTGCTCGTCAACATCAACGGCGTGCTGATCCACCGGGACAAGGCGGGGATCAGCCCGTTCGACTCGGCCGTGCAGGGGGGCGACGCGGTGTGGGAGGGGCTCCGGCTGTATGGCGGGCGCATCTTCAAGCTCGTCGAGCACCTCGATCGGCTGCGATCCAGCGCCAAGGCGCTGGCCTTCGCCGAGATCCCGAGCCACGAGCGGATCATCGACGAGATCCGCAAGACCCTGGCCGCCAACAAGATGACCGATGGCGTCCACATCCGCCTCACGCTGACCCGGGGCGTCAAGATCACCAGCGGCATGGACCCGCGCCTGAACCAGGCGGGGCCCACCCTGATCGTGCTGGCCGAGCACAAGGCGCCCGTGTACGGGCGGACGGGGCTCAGCCTCATCACGAGCAGCATCCGGCGATTCCCGCCCGACTGCCTCGACCCCAAGATCCACCACTGCAACCTCATCCAGTCGATCCTCGCCAAGATCGAGGCGAACGTGGCGGGGGCCGACGACGCGGTCATGCTCGACCAGCGCGGGTTTCTCGCCGAGACCAACGCGACGCACGTCTTCATGGTCACGGGCGGAGTCGTCGAGACGAGCCGGCTGGTCGCCTGCCCCGAGGGGATCACCCGCGAGACCGTGCTCCAGATCTGCCGGTCCCAGGCCATCCCCCACGGCGAGCGGGATATCTCGATGACCGAGATCTATCGGGCCGAAGAGGTGTTCTGCACGGGCACCATGGGCGAACTCGCGGCCGTCACGAAGGTCGACGGGCGCACGATCGGGGATGGTGCGGTCGGTCCAATGACGATCCGGCTGGGAGGTCTCTATCAGGAGCGGACGGCGGCCGAGGGTTCCCAGGTCGTGTGAGCTGGGGGAAGCGGTCTTCCATCTGCCAGTGCCGTATCGGCGATGCGGAATCCCCGATAGTCCCCGGGAGCGGGGCTGACAGGGCTCGGCCACACGAGGCGGGCTATTCGAGGTCGGAGGCGGAATCTTCCGCGTCGGGCTCCCGGGCCGCGGGGTCGGTGGGCTCCATCCGGGCCTCGGCCACTCCGCTGACGCCCGGCGTCCACAGCTCGGCGTGGTGCTGACCGTCGCAGACCTCGCGCATGAAGAGATAGATCAGCGTGCCCGAGGTGCAGACATAGCTCACGGCATAGGCCGCGACGATCAGCGAGAGCACGCTCGACCAGAGGCCCGTGAGCCACTCCGCGGCCGCCCCGATGGAGCCGAGTTCGCGGGGGTTTCCCGCGGCGTCGAGGGTGTATGCCGGGGGGAAGGCGCCGGTGAGGACGCGGGCGCCCTCGGCGCCGGCCCAGGAGGCCAGCGTCGCGCGGGCGAATTGCTCGATGCCGGTCGCCAGCGCCGCCAGCAGGCCGATCGCGAGGATGCCGACGGCCGTCCCCACGCTGAGATACAGCAGAAGGCGCAGGGGGCGGGCGCAGGCGTAGGCGATCACGCGCTGGGCCGCATCGATCGCGTCGGCCCCTTCGCACGCGGCCGCGGGGAGCAGCAGGGGCAGGCCCAGCGTTCCGAGGACGAGCAGCAGCACCGCGAGTGTCGAGAGCACCAGGGCGGCCACGAAGAGCGCGCCTCCGACGACCTCGAGCGCGGGCAACGCGCCGAAGAAGACCCATCCGGCGATGGCGAGCACCAGGGCGACGCCCGCGCTCAGGCCCCAGGGCAGGAGCAGCGCGCCGAGCATGGTGGGCCAGCGGGCGATGCCGAACGCGAGGGCGCGGGGCCAGGGGTGCACGATCTCCTGGGAGAACTCGCAGGCCACCGAGCGGCAGAGCGACCCGCCGAGGGCGGCGAAAGCCAGCAGCGAGGGCAGGCCGAGCACGAAGCTGGAGACGGGGTACTCGGTGAGGGCCAGGAGCGGCACGTCGTGGAACAGCCCGACGAAACCGTCGGCGATCGCGCGTGTGTTCAGGGCGATGAGCCCGTTCCAGATGCGGAACGCCGCGTTGGCGCCCGCGCCGAGCACCGCGTCGAGGAAGGGCGCCTTGTCCGGCCCGCTCCAGAGCGTCGAGGCGCGCCCAATGACCGCGACGACCAGGACGAGAAAGAGCGCGATCACGATGCGCTGCGGGCGTGCAGCCAGCGACGGAGCACGGAGCAGCCGGGGCCAGAGCAGGCTCGCGGTGAGCTGGTCAAAGGCGGTGGCGGGCGGGGTGGTGCGGGGCGGTCTGGTCATGGACTGCTCGGCGGGTGGCGTCGTGGCCGCGGGGGGTCGGTTCGCGGACTGCGGGTCGAAATCTGGAGGTCGGCACTCCGAATCATGGTACAGGGTTCCCCGGGCCCGGTCGGACGGGCCCGGAGCGGGGAGGTTATGCTCTCGTTCCGCACGCAGTGGGAGGGTTCAAGATGGGCACTGGTCTGATCATCGGTCTGGTCGCGTTGGGCGTCTTCGTCGTCCTGCTCGTGATCATCATGGGGATGTACAACGGGCTGGTTCGGTCCAAGGTCGATTGCGACAACGGCTGGGCCCAGATCGACGTGCAGCTCAAGCGACGGTACGACCTCATCCCCAACCTCGTCGAGACGGTGAAGGGCTACGCCTCGCACGAGAAGGGGACGCTCGAGGCCGTGATTCAGGCCCGCCAGCAGGCGGTAGCGATCACCAGCGACTCGGCCCACGCTGCGCAGAAGGCCGACGCCGAGAACATGATCAGCCAGACCCTCGGCCGGCTCTTCGCGCTCTCCGAGGCCTATCCGCAGCTCAAGGCCGACGCCAACTTCCGCCAGCTCCAGGAAGAACTCGCCAGCACCGAGAACAAGATCGGATTCTCACGCCAGCACTTCAACGACTGTGTCGGCCAGTACGAGCAGAAGCGCCTCAGCTTCCCCACCAACCTCATCGCCGCCATGTTCAACTTCGCCAAGCGGGAGTATTTCGAGCTGGGCGACGCGGCCCAGCGCGAGGCGCCCAAGGTCTCTTTCTCCTGAGCGATGTCGATGAGCACGCCGAACGCGTCGGGGGTGGGCCGTGGGAGGGATTGAGCGAAACCCGGGCGGGCGCGTGCCGCGCGAGCCGGCCAGGGATGGCAGGCCCGCTCCCACGGGCGATCTGGGGAGCGACCCGGCACGGGAGCGCTCCGCGCGCATCGCCCGCGAGATCCACGCCTATCCGGGCACCATCACGTTCCGGGACCTGATCCGCAAGAACAAGCGGCAGAGCGTTGTCCTGATCGTGATGATGCTGATGCTGGGCGGGCTGGTCGGCGCGGCGCTCGGCGCGGTCGCCGCCGCCTATGGGCGCGGGGCTGCCCGGCCGGAAGACCTGCTCCCCTCGGTCGTCCTGGGCCTCGTCGCGGCGGTCATCGTCGGCGGGCTGGGCGCGATGTGGAGCTGGTTCAGCGGGTCGGACGCGATTCTCCGCATGATGGGCGCCCGCCAAGTCGGGCAGCGGGACGACCCCGAGCTGTACAACGTGGTCGACGAGATGCGCATCGCGGCCGGTCTGCCCATGCCGCGGGTCTACCTGATCGACGACACCGCGCTCAACGCCTTCGCGACGGGGCGCGACCCCGAGCACGCCGTGGTCGCCGTGACCAAGGGGCTGCGGGCGATGCTCCCCCGCGACGAGCTGCAGGCGGTGGTCGCCCACGAGATGTCGCACGTGCGACACCTGGATATCCGCTTCGCCATGCTCATGGCCACGATGGTCGGCCTGATCGTCTTTGCGTGTGACGCGTTCCGGCGCATCATCTGGTATTCCGGTGGCCGGGGCGGCTCGGGCCGACGGAGCAGCGGGAAGGATGGCGGCGGGGTTGTCGTCGTCGTCATCTTCGTTGTGGCGATCGTGTTGATGATCATCGCGCCGATCTTCGCCAGGATCATCCAGATGGCCTACAGCCGCGAGCGGGAGTATCTCGCGGACGCCGGCGCGGTCGAACTCACCCGCGACCCCGAGGCCCTGGCCCGGGCGTTGGCCCGGATCGCGGGCGACCGCGAGCCGCTCGTCGAGGTGGCCAATCGCGGCACGGCCCACATGTTCATCGCCAACCCGCTCAAGAAGGCCCGGGCGGCCGGCCAGAGCATCGACAGCCTGTTCACCTCGCACCCGCCCATGGAGAAGCGAATTGCGAGGATTCTGGCGCTGACCCGGTAGTCGGCCACCCCCCAGCTGAGCCCATTGGCCGGGCTCCGGTTTGCGTTGGGCCCCCAGCCCTGCAATGATCTGACCTCTCATGATCAAAGCCGTCATCAAGCAGTTGCCCTGGATGCTCGCCCTGTTCGTGCTCGGGCCCATCGCCGGGCACCTCGTCGGCTCGCTCCGAGCCTCGGACGGCTCGGGAGACACCACGCTCCTGACCTGCACCAACCCGGTCATGGGCGCGATGGCCGGGCTGGTCACGCTCGTCTTTGCCGGCGCGGTGGGCTTCTTCGCCGCGCGGGTCAACGGCTGCCGCAGCGGGCTCAACGCCGCGGGCATCGTCTTCGCCTGGGCCGCCTCGCAGACCACCACCATCGATGCGATCATCCGGCGGGCCCAGTCGCCCGCGCCGCTGAGCATGCTCGCGATCGAGGGCGGAGCCTTCTGCCTGCTGGCGGCCCCGGTGGCGGCCATCATCTGGCGGGCGGGTCTGGGGCGCGGGCTCCACGCCGCCGCACACCCCTTGCCCGATGGTTCGCCCAATCTCGGCGCTTGGCTCACCGGCGCACCCAAAGGCCCCCGGGGGCTGTTGGGCGAAAGCATGTCGCTCTCGGGATCGCTGGCCCGCGCGATGGTCCGGCCGGCGGGCTGGGGGGCCATGGGGGTCACTGTCGTCGTCGGCGGGGTCATGTGCTGGCTCGTGGCCCAAGACATGCTCAAGGGACAGGTGATTTTCGCGGCCGCCATGACCGGGGTCTTGGCGGTGCCGGTGGGGCGCCTGGCAGGGGAATCCCTCAAGGAGCAACCACCGATGGCGGCCTTCTTTGTGGGGATTGCGGTGCTGGCGGTGGCGGGGCCACTGGCGACGATGTTTATCCAGGGCAAGGACATCGTCGCGCTCTGCTACAGCGGCAAGCTGCTGGGGGTGGCGGGGCCGGTGACGCTGGACTGGGCGGCTGGGGCCTTCCTCGGAATACCGATCGGGGAGGCCTGGTTCGTCTCGATGTTCCGGCAGACCCTGCCGGAGGCATCCGGCTCGGCGGCGCGCTAGGCTTTTGGGACTCCAACTTCCGGGGGCAGGCGAGCATCCGTGACCGCCGGGCGGCGAACACCGTCAGGACGGGACGTCGGGCTGTTCGGGTTTGTCCCCGGGAGGCGGCCTCATGCTGGACACCATCACCAAGGGGGTTCCCTTGACAACTCCACGACACGCCGATGATCCGATGCCGGACGTTCAGGCGCTGCCCGACTCCCGACATGTCGCGATCGACCGCGTCGGCGTGAAGGACGTGACCTATCCGATGCGCCTGCATACCCGAGACGGGGGCGAGCAGACCACGGTCGCCAAGATCAACATGTATGTGTCCCTCCCGCATTACCAGAAGGGCACGCACATGAGCCGGTTCCTCGAGGTGCTCAATGAGCACACCGGCGAACCGGTCTGCCCGGAACGGATCCCGCAGATCACCAAGGCCATCTGCGAGCGGCTCGAGGCCAAGGAGGCCCACTTCGAGGCCGAATTCACCTACTTCATGAATAAGGCCGCCCCGGTGACCGGGCAGAAGGGGTTGATGGACTACCAGGTCCGCTTCGCATGCACCGCCAACGGCGAGACCGACTTCGTGATGACCGTCGCCGCGCCGGCCGCGAGCCTTTGCCCCTGCTCGAAGGAGATCAGCGAGTATGGGGCGCACAACCAGCGCTGCCGCATCGAGGCGTCCGTACGAACGAGTGCGATGATGTGGATCGAGGACCTTGTCGAACACCTCGAGGCCGCGGCCAGCGTGCCTGTGTTCGCGGTGCTCAAGCGGCCGGACGAGAAGTGGGTGACGGAAAAGGCGTACGAGAACCCCAAGTTCGTGGAGGACATCGTCCGCGACCTGGCGGTGCGTCTGGACGATGACGACCGGATCAGCTGGTACTCGATCAGCTCGGAGAACTTCGAGTCGATCCACAGCCACAACGCGTTCGCCCAGCTGACGCGGGAGAAGGGGAAGGCGTAAGGCGGGTTACCGCTGGGGATGCGCGAAATCGCTGAAGCAAGGCAGGAGAAGAGGTTTCAACGCCGAGAGCGCCGCTGACCCCCGGATAAGAGCCTGGGCAGGGAACGGGAACATCAGTTTGGCGTCGGCGACGGGACGACTGGTACATCTCGGACTTGGTGTTGCCCCTGGATGGCTCCTGTCCCCCGCCGTCCGGGGGCGACGCCTTTATGGTGGCATCAGCACTTCGCCGCTTCGACCATCGGCTGCGGGCCGATGCGGTGGCGAGTGGCCTTCCGGATATCAAGGCAAGAATCGGCGGAATTGCACGCGGCGAGGATGCGGTGCTGGGCACCCGTCCTTGCGTGGCGCCGCCGCGGAGACTCCGGATTGGCGGGCCGAAGTGTTCTCGCTAGCATAGATCGCGTATGACCGAACAAGGTGATCGGCGCGGGGACGAGTTCGTGCGCGGGTCGATCCAATGACGGCCCTTTCGATGGACCAATTGCTGCGCTGCTCGAATGCGCCGCCGCCGTGCGAGCCGTGGCTGGGAAAGCGAGTCAGGCCAGAACGAAGCCGCATCGTTGCTTCGGCGAGCCAGCCCGGTGTCCGGACCCCCTGGTCTGAGAGATTCGGGGCTTGCGCAGTGTGTTGGAGATGGAGGTGTGCGTATGTCGCAATTTGATGCCCGCCGCATGCAGCGGATGCTCGCGGCCCCGGTGCTCGTTCTGGTCGGCCGCGAGCCCAGCCAACGCAACCGACTTCAGCGGGCCTGCGAGGCGGCGCACTCGGAGTTCCTCTCCGATGAATTCCTGCCTCCGGAGCCATCGCGCCCAGGCGCGCTCCGAAGGCTGCTCCTGACCTTCGCCAAGTATTCCGGATCCCGGGGCACGATGGATCCCGACGCCGCGCTCCGCATGACCGACGAGGAAGTTGACCAGTGCGCGCTCGATCTTGTCGAGCTCTACGTTTGGACATTGTCTCAATGAGCCGTTCGGCGAGTTCCCGCATCCCCTCCGCCGTCTGAAGACGTGGCGCCCAGCCTGTCGGGCGTGGCCACCAGCCCGGCCGCTGGGGCGGGTTGCCACGCTGATTCCCAGCCGCTCCCCGGGCGGCTGGGAGCGACGTGCCGGCCGGTCTGGCCGCGCTGCCCGGGGGCGGTGCCGCCCGAATCATCCGATCCCTTTCACAACGCCGCGGCCCCGATCCGCCGATCCATAGGATCGGGTGGGCACACGGAGGGCCCGGCGAGGCGATGGCACGGATACTGACCCCCAGAGCGGCGTTCCGCAGGCGTCTGCTCCTGCTGATGGCGGCCTTTGCCGTCTCGGGGGTGGCGATGTCCGCCCAGCTTTTCCGTCTCGGGGTCGGCCGGGCCGATCAGAGCCTGGCCGAGGCGGAGCGGCGCCTGTACCGCGAACGGTGGATCCCGACGGTCCGCGGCCGCATCCTCGACCGCCAGGGCCGGGTGCTGGCGCAGAATCGGCCGAGCTATGAGGTCGCGATCGACTTCGACGTGCTCTCTGGCGATTGGGCCGCCCGCAGGGCTCGCGAGCATGCCCGGCGGGTCTATGCCGCGGCGTGGTCGCTCCTGAGCGACGTGCAGCGGGACGAGGTGGCGGCGCGGTTCCTCCCGCTGTACCAAGCGCATGTCGAGTCCGCCATGGCAAGGGTGGCCCGCGCCATCGGCGTCGATAAGACGGAATTGGACCAGCGGCGGCAGTCCATACTCGACCGTGTGGCCAAGCTTGCGGCTGACATTACCGACCGGCGGCTGCGACAGCAGATCATCGAGCAGGCCAAGCTCGGGAGACAGTTCACGCCGGAGTTGCTTGCGCAGCTCCGCGAGCGGGCGGGCGACGACCTCGCCGAGCAGCGGCAGCCCCACGTCATCGGCGACGTGGGCGACGAGGTGGCCTTCGGGCTCTTTGCCCTCCAGCCGGTCCAGGCTCGGCTCGACCCCGAGGGCCTCACGCCCGAGCGCCCGGACGATCAGCCTGGCTCGGACGAGGAGCTGGTGCCCCTGATCCCCGGTCTGGTGGTGCGTCGGAGCGAGCAGCGCGAGTATCCCTACGACACCCTCAGCCAGACACTCGACCGGTCGAGCTTGCCCGGCCCACTCAAGAGCGACGAGCCGATGAGCCTCGACCTCCGCGGCGTGGCGGCCCACATCCTGGGCTGGATGGGCGACCCTGCGATCGATACCGATGTCGACCGCCGGCAGGCGCAGCTCGAGGCCGATCCCGAGCTGTCGAGCCGGGCAGTCGTGCAGACGCTCGACGGCAAGACCCGCGACCGCGGCCGATACCTCGCGGGGGATCCGGCGGCCCGGTCCGGCGTGGAGGCCTCGCACGAGGCCCAGCTCCGCGGCCTGCGCGGCCTGCAGATCGACCGGCTCGACACCGGCGAGCAGCGCCTGGTGCAGCCCGAGGCCGGCCGACGTCCGGCTCACGATCGACATCGCGCTCCAGGCCCGCGTGCAGGCGATCCTCGACCCGGCCTTCGGGTTCGCCCAGGTGCTGCCCTGGCAGGGGCACGACCTCCAGATGCCGGTCGGGACGCCGCTGAACGGCGCGGCCGTGGTGGTGGACGTGGATTCCGGCGAGGTGCTGGCGATGGTCTCGACACCGGAGTTCTCGCGTCAGGACGTGCGGGAGCACCCCGAGGACCTCGCCAACGACGAGATCAATCGGCCGCTGATCAACCGCGCGATCGCCGCCCCCTATCCCCCCGGCTCGATCCTCAAGGCCCTGATCCTGACCGGCGCGGTGACGAACGGGAACTACCGGCTCGGGGAGCGGATCCAGTGCACGGGCCACCTGCTGCCCAACAACGACAAGATCCTGCGATGCTGGATCTACCGCGAGCAATACGGCTTCTCGAACCACTCCGCGCGGTTCGGGCACGATCTCGACGCGGTGGACGCGCTGACGGCCTCGTGCAACATCTTCTTCTACACGATGGGTCGTCGGATGGGGCCGCGGGTGATCGCCGACACGCTGCACGAGTACGGCCTGGGCAAGCCCTGGAACCTCGGCATCGGGGCCGAGTTCACGGGCAGTATCGGCAAGAACAACGATGGCTCCGAACTCGGCGAATTCGACGCCACGCAGATGGGGATCGGCCAGGGCCCCGTCTCCTGGACGCCGCTCCACGCCGCCACGGCCTACGCGACGCTCGCCCGCATGGGCGTCTACATCGCCCCTCGGGTTATCGACGACGGGACCGCCCCCGAGATCCGCGAGACGAGTTTCGACCGCCGCGCGATCGACGCCGCGCTGAAGGGCCTCGATGGCGTGGTCAACAACCGCGAGAACGGCACCGCCAACGGTCTGACCATCGACGGCAAGCGCGAGCCGATCTTCAACGCCAAGGGCGTGCACGTGTGGGGCAAGACGGGCACGGCCACCGCCCCGCCCATCATGGGGCCCGACCCCGACGGCGATGGCCCGGGCCAGCCCATCGCGGTGCGCGAGGGCGACCACGCATGGGTGACGGTGCTGGTCGGACGCGAGGGCGACCGGCCCAAGTTCGCCATCAGCGTGATCATGGAGTACGCCGGCTCGGGCGGGCGCGTCTCCGGGCCCCTGGCCAACCAGATCATCCACGCCCTGATCGACGAGGGGTACCTCTAGCCGTGGGCCTGGCGCACCTGATCAAGGGCAGTTCTTCGCCGGTGCGCTCACTGCGCTCGACGATCCGGATCGTCCACGCCGGCTGGGTGGTGCTGCTCGCCGGGCTGGGGCTCAGCCTCATCGGCGTCTACACGATCGACGTGGCGACCAACCCGACATCTTCCGGCGCCTTCGACCTCTCGGCCCTGGCGTGGAAGCAGGTGGTGTTCCTGATCGTCGGGCTGCTCGGGGCGGTGGTGATCGCGCTCCCGCACTACAAGCTCTTCGCGACGATCGCGTGGCCACTCGCCTTTCTCTCCCTCGGGCTCCTCATGTTCCTCCTGGTGCCGGGCGTGCCGCGGTGGCTGGTCTCCCCGATCAACGGGGCGAGGGCCTGGATCACGCTCCCCATGTTCAACTTCCAGCCCAGCGAGCCCGCGAAGATCGCCTACGTGCTCTTCATGGCGCTCTACCTGCGCCAACGCGACCCGCCCGAATCGATCCTCTCGCTCATCCCGCCCGGCCTGCTCACCCTGATCCCCATCGGCCTCATCACGCTCCAGCCCGACCTGGGCACGGCGAGCCTCTTTGTGCCCTCCCTCTTCGGGATGCTCGTCACGGCCGGGGCGCACCTGCGGCAGCTCGCGCTGATCGTCCTGCTCGCCTCGCTCTCGGCGCCGCTCGCCTGGCCCTTTCTCCTCCCGCACCAGAAATCCCGCTTCGAGGCGCTGCTCCAGCAGATCCAGGGCGACCGCTCGCGCGAGCAGGACATCAACTTCCAGAGCTTCACGGCCCAGCGCCTGATCGGCGCCGGCGGCATCACCGGCCAGTCCGACGACAAGGCCCGGGCACTCGTCCGCTTCAACCGCCTGCCCGAGGCCCACAACGACATGATCTTCTCCGTGGTCGCGACGCGCTTCGGCGTGCTCGGCTCCCTGGCCGTCATCGGGCTCTTCCTCATCTGGTTCGCCGGCGCGTTGGTCGTGGCCGCGGCGTGCAAGGACCGGATGGGCCGCATCACCGCCGTGGGGCTCGCCGGCTTCATCGCGGCTCATGTCGTGGTCAACGTGGGCATGAACATCGGCCTGCTCCCGATCATCGGGGTGACGCTCCCCTTCGTCAGCTACGGGGGCTCGAGCATGCTGACGTGCTGGCTGATGAACGGCCTGCTCTTCAATATCGCCATGCGCCGGGAGCTGACCCCCTACAACCCCGCCCCGCGCTACCCTCTGGGCCAGGAGCCATATGCCCGAAAGAAATAACCATCAGAGCCGCGTGCGTCAGCACGCGGACGGAAGCGCCGGCGAGCCCACGCCGCCCAATCCACCAACACCTCCAAACCCCCGATCGGACCACATCGCAAACCCGAGCCGCGTGCGTCAGCACGCGGACGGAAGCGCGGCGCCCCCACACCGCCCAATCCACCAACACCTCCAAACCTCCAGGAACGGCAGACCGCCGCCGCACCCTCGCCCCCGCCGCGCTGTGCTCCGACCCCCGAATTCCTCGGCGCCGCCTCCACCCTCGGCATCGAGTTCGAGCCGGGCGATGTCGATCGGCTGGGCGTCTTCCTGGCGCTCCTGCTCGAGGCCAACACCCGGTTCAACCTCACCGCCATCGCCGACCCCGGCGAGGCCTGGATCCGCCACATCCTCGACGCCCTGACGCTGCTCCCCATGCTCACCGAGCTGCCCGAGGGCTCCCGAGTCCTGGATGTCGGCTCCGGCGGCGGCGTGCCGGCGATCCCTCTGGCGATCGTCTGTCCCGGCCTGCGCTTCACCCTTCTCGAGGCGACGGGCAAGAAGGCCGATTTCCTCCGCGAGGTGGCCGCGGCCTTGGGGCTGGCGAATGTGGAGATCGTCCAGGGCCGAGCGGAGCGCGAGGGTCAGAACCGGGGCGACCGGGGGCCGGACGGCTCGCGGGCCGGGGGCTTTCGCGAGGCGTTCGACGCGGTGACCGCCCGGGCCGTCGGGCGGCTCGCCGTGGTGGCCGAGCTGACCGTGCCCTTCGCCCGGGTGGGGGGCTTGGTGCTGCTCATCAAGGGTCAGAAGGCCGACGAGGAGTTGGCCGAGGCGGGCGGCGCCCCCGGAACACTGGGGGCCGTGCTCGCCGGACGGGTAGACACGCCGACAGGACGCGTGCTCGTCTTTGAGAAGGTGGGGCCAACCCCCCGAACATATCCCCGCCGCGATGGCGAGCCGAAGCGTTCGCCGCTGGGGGCGTCCCGCCGGGCGAAGGGGAGCGGTGCGGGCGGATTGGCCTCCGGGGGTGGCGAATCGCAGGAGGGGGCCTAGACTTCTCGCCCTCCGCCGGTCGGGCCCCGCAAGCCGGGTGTCTGGCCCGCTCCGCTCCGGCGAGGCCGAAAGGATCTGGACCCATGTACGCGATCATCGAAGAGTCGGGCGGGCAGCGCAAGGTCACCCAGGGCGAGGAGATCCTCATCGATCTCTACAAGGGCGGCGAGGGCGCAACCGGCGAGGCGATCACTTTCGACAAGGTCCTGATCGTCGGCCCCGAGGGCGGCGCAGCGAAGGTCGGCACGCCGTACGTCGCGGGCGCGACCGTCTCGGCCGAGGTGGTCGAGCCGTCCGTGCTGGGCGAGAAGCTCAACATCCACAAGTTCAAGCCCAAGACCGGCTACCGCCGCAAGACCGGCCACCGCCAGCGCTATACGCGGGTGAAGATCACCGGCATCGTGGGCTGAACCCGAAGAGACGAAGACGTTGAGAGACGAAGAGACGAAGTGGGGGAGACCCGCCCCGCGGTGCCCTGCGCTCCGTCTCTTCGTCTCTTCGTCTCTTCGTCTCTTCGTCTCTTCGTCTCTAAGTCTCTCCGTCTCTAAGTCTCTCCGTCTCTGCCCCTCACAAACGTCGAGCGTGCCCTGTCCTTGACGACGCCGGGGAAGGGCAACGCCCGCCCGTGCGCCACGCAGTAGACGCCGGGCGCGAGCACGCCCGCGGCGAAGATCGATTCGGTCAGGTTCTGGAGCGCATCGGTGCGGGCCATCTCGTAGGGGCGGAGGGCGCCGGTCAGGACGATGGGGATCCGGGGCTCGGGGATGGCCGCGAGAATGGCCTCGCCGGTGTTCTGGAGCGTGTCCGTCCCGTGCAGCACCACGATGCCGGTGGTGGGGGTGGCCGGGTCGGCCGAACCCCCGAGCATGTGGACGGCCTCGACGATCCGTCGGCGGTCGGTGTCGTCCATGAGCAGGCTGTCCTTGCTCATGAGTTCCACCACGCTGATGTTGGTGTCCTCGAGCCGGAGCCTGCGGAGCATCCGCCCGACGATCGTCTTCCGGTTCTCGAGCGATCCGGTGCGCTCGTCGTACGTCTTCTCGATCGTGCCGCCGGTCGTGATGAGGGAGATGTGTCGCATCGCGGGTCTCAAGGCAGAACGCAGAGGTGATGCAGAGAAGCAGGCGTCTGAACTCGAAGGCCCCGAAGACCGCGAAGGAAAGGCCTGTGTATCGATTCCGTTCCTCTCTTCGAGCCCTTCGCGATCTTCGCGTTCAGTCCTCCGAACCATCACCAAGCGTAGGCGACAGGGGCCTCGCCCCCGGGGCCGGGCCAGATCTCGTCGAGTTTCGAGATCGTGGCCGCGTCGAGCCTGATCTCGGTCGCCCGGAGGCTGCCCTCGAGCTGGGCCATGGTGCGGGGGCCGATGATCGGGGCCGTGACCACGGGGTTGTGCAGGAGCCACGCCAGTGCGACATCGGCGGGCTGTTCGCCCAGTTCCTTGCACAGCGACTCCCAACGCTCGAGCTGCCCCCGCATCTTCTCGACCCGCTCGCGCATCTTGTCGTCCACGCGCCGGGCCCCGTCGATTTTGCCGAGGACGCCCCCCAGCAGCCCCCCGGCGAGCGGGCTCCAGGGGATGATGCCGAGGCCGTAGTGCCTGCAGCAGGGCACGACCTCCAGCTCGACCATCCGGTCCTTGAGGTTGTAGAGCGACTGCTCGCTGACCAGCCCGACGAGCCGATGGCGCGAGGCGACCTGGTTGGCGGTCGCGATGTCCCACGCCGCGAAATTGGAGGAGCCGACGTAGATGACCTTGCCCTGGCGGATCAGCGTCTCCATGGCCTCCCAGATCTCATCCCACGGGCAGGCGCGGTCCACGTGGTGCATCTGGTAGAGGTCGATGAAGTCGGTCTGGAGGCGCTTGAGCGAGTCCTCGCAGTGGCGGATGATCTTGCGGGCCGAGAGTCCCATGGTGCCGCGGTTGGGCTCGGGGTGCTTGTCGGGCATCGCGTGGTAGACCTTGGTCGCGATGACGACGCGGTCGCGCTTGGCGCCGTCCCCCTTCCACCAGTGGCCGATGATCCGCTCGGTATCGCCCCGCTCCCCGCCCCAGCCGTACATGTCGGCCGTGTCGAAGAAGTTGATGCCGAGGTCGAGCGCCCGATCCATGATGGCGAAGCTCTCGGGGCTCTCCGTCTTCCACCCGAAGTTCATGGTGCCGAGGCAGAGGGGGCTGACCTTCAGGCCGGTGCGGCCGAGGTGGGTGTATTGCATGGCGCGTCTCCGATGCGTGGGTGCTCATGGGAGCGTAGGGCCGCCCGAGGGCCCGGGTGCCATCACCCGCTCTCCTCCTCCTCCTTCGCCCCAACCGCCCCACTGCTCCCCCCCCGTACCCCCCCCCCCCCCGGTCTCTCTCCCCTCCCTCACTCCACCCTCTCCCTTTTCCCTTTCCTCCCTTGCGGCCTCCCTCCCCTACTCCATCTCCCTCTGCTCCCGCCGCGCAGTGATGCCGAGCTGTCGGAAACGTCCGCACTCCTGCGCCGCGGAGGATGGGGAGAAGAGGAGAGGATCGAGTTGCGGCGAGTAGTGGCACCCGGGCTGGGGATTCCACCACTCCGAGCAAGCCCAATCGCCCCGAAAGTAGCGCCACCCGCCATCAAAACGTGCGGCCCACAAACACCCAGATCCACACCGATATAGCAACGGACGCAAGGGTGCTCATGGTCGTGAGTGCGATCATGGAAGAATGTTGCGTACGACCCTGGCGACACGCAACTGTGGCGATCGTAGCGATCACGCACTGCATGCAGCACGCCACCAGGATGATGTATAGATTCCGGAATATGTCCGGGTGTCGAGGGTATCCACACAATCGGAGCAACAGATAGTACTGGCTCCCGGTTGCAAATAGCATGCTCGCTGTGAACCATAGCGCCACGATCTGCAGCACTCGCAGTCCGGACGTTCGTCGAGCCTGGCCTGCGGTCCAACCGCATTCGGGACACCGCCTCGCATCGATACCTCGAAGCGAATAACCGCATGCCGCGCACCGTTGCTCATACTGTTGGGCGACATTGCGGCGAGCCGCGCGGCCTCGATGTCGTCGCTGGACCAGCAACTCCACCTCCCACCCCCGGAGCAGCCGGCGATGTGGGTTGCCCGGGCCTTCAGGCAGCCCCCGGTGCTCTCCACGCTCCCATCATACCGCGGTTCCGGCGCCGCATGGCAGGTCGGTGTTTCACCGCAGAGGGCGCAGAGTTCCGCAGAGTTGGAGAGTCCGCTCCGCAGACGAGCGGCCGTCTGCCGGTGACAATCTGGTCGGCTCGACTCTGCGCAACTCAGCGTCCTCAGCGGTGAACGATCTATCCGATCCGCTCCCCCCCACCCAAATACGGGCGCAGTGCCCCCGGCACCGTCACCGACCCATCCGCGTTCTGATACAGCTCCAGGATCGGGATCAATATCCGCGGGCTCGCCGCCACCGTGTTGTTCAGCGAGTGACAGAACACCGTCTGCCCTTTCCCCGCCTCGCCGCCCGCGCGGTACCGCATGTTCAGCCGCCGACACTGGAAGTCGTACAGCCGGCTCGCCGAGTGGGTCTCGCCGTACGCCCCGCGGCTGGGCATCCAGCTCTCGATGTCCACCATGTCCGCGTTCTTGGGGCCGAGGTCGCCCGTGCAGCACTGCAGCAGGCGGTGGGGGATCTCCAGGCTCTTGAGCAGGTCCTCGACGATCCCGATCATCTCGCGGTGCCAGCGCCGGCTCTCGGCCTCGTCGGCCCGGCAGATGACCACCTGCTCGACCTTGTCGAACTGGTGGATGCGGTACAGCCCCGCCGTGTCCTTGCCCGCCGCCCCCGCCTCGCGCCGGAAGCACGTGCTCACCGTGCAAAGCTTGAGCGGCAATTCCGCCTCGTCGATGATCTCGCCCATGCGCATGCCCATGAGCGAGACCTCGCCGGTGCCCGTCAGAAACAGGTCGCGGCTGGGGTCCGCGGCCTCGGGGTCGTCGGGCGACTGCCGCGCGCCCTCGTTGATGTGGTATGCCTGCTCGCGCCCGGCCGGGAAGAACCCGGTGCCGACCATCGCCTCCTCGCGCACCAGCACCGGCACGGTCACCGGCGTGAACCCCTTGGTGTGGATGAAGTCCATCGCGTAGCGGAGGATCGCGTTGTGGAGCCTCGCCCCCTCGCCCAGGAGCACGTAGCTCCGCGAGCCGGCGAGCTTGACCCCGCGCCCGAAGTCCGCCAGCCCCAGGCGCTCGATCAGTTCCATGTGGCCCCGCGGCGCGAACCCCTTGTTGGCCTCGAAGCTCTTCGACGGGTCGAACCACGCCGGGCTCCAGCGGCTGATCTCGACGTTGTCCTCGCTGCTCTTGCCCACGGGAACGTCGGCATCGGGGGGGAGCGGGACCTGCAGGAGCAGCTCCTGAACGGACGGCTCGATCGCGCGGAGCTGCTCCTCCAGCGAGGCCGCCTCGGTCTTGAGCATGCTCGGCTTGGCCTTGAGCTGCTCGATCTGTTCGAGCAGCCGGTCGCGGTCCGAGCCCGCGGCCTGTTTGAGCAGCCCGGTGAGCTTGCCGATCATCGGGCCCGACTCCTTGGCCAGCCGGTTCTGCTCGGCGCGCATCTGCTCGATCTGCGTCCCGAGTTCGCGTCTGCGGCCGTCGAGGGCGAGGAGGCGGTCGATGTCCACGGTGATGCGCTTCTTGCGAGCGCCCTCGCGGTAGACCTCGGGATTCTCTCGGAGTTGGCGGAGGTCAATCATGGTCCGGGAGTCTACGCGGGGCCGGCCGCGGGCCGATACGATGGACCCTGGGGAGCCCCATGAGCAGACTTCGCCTCCGGCAGACCGAATCCGACGCCCGCCCCTTCCGGCTCGGGCCCGACCCGATCACGATCGGCCGCCACCCGTCCAACACCATCCCCATTTCGGACGAGAAGGCCAGCCGCAAGCACTGCGTCGTGGAGAGCGACGGGGCGGGGGGCTACCGCGTCCGCGATCTGGGCAGCCGCAACGGCATCAAGATCAACGGGTTCGGCGTCCAGGAGTCTCCCGTGGTGCCGGGCGACGTGATCACGATCGGCAAGACCGAGTTCATGATCGAGGAGGCGATCGGGGACGCCGGCGATCCGAACGAGGAGACCGCTGCGGGAACCCATCGCGCGGCGAAGCCCGAGCCCGACTGGGCAGGCGAACTCTCCCGGGTGCTGGTGGGGCTCCCGCCCCGCGATGCGCCGCCGCCGGAGGTCCGGATGGTGTTCGCGGACGGCTCGCCCTCCGAGGTGCTCGCCGGCTCGGGCGACGGAGCGACGGCCGTCCGGGTGCTGTTGCAGACCGCCTCCAAGAGCCGCGCCACCGACATCCACATCGAGCCCAAGGCCGAGGTCGTCCAGGTGCGCATGCGCGTGGACGGCCAGATGGTCTGGATCGCCGACCTGCCCAAGCGCGTCGGTGAGCTGGTGGGAGGGCTCATCCGGACGGCCTGCCAGCTCCAGTCCGCGGCCTCCGACGCGGTCCTCGACGGCCACTTCTCCGCGAGGTTCCCCGACCGCCGGGTGGAATACCGCGCGAGCTTCACCCCGACCATGCAGGGGTCCAAGCTCGTCGTGCGCGTCCTCGACGAGCGGGGGATCCCGCACTCCATCGGCGAGCTCGGTCTGGCGAACTACATGGAGGAACGCGTCCGCAAGACCTGCGGCCAGAGCCAGGGCATGCTCCTCGTCTGCGGCCCCACCGGCTCGGGCAAGACGACGACGCTCTACAACTGCCTCCGCGCCGTGGACCGCGAGAAGAAGAACGTCATCACCATCGAGGACCCCGTCGAATACCAGATCGACGGCTGCACGCAGATCCCGATCAACGAGAAGCGAGGCAATACCTTTTACTCGCTCCTGCGATCGTGCCTGCGCCAGGACCCTGATGTGATCCTGCTCGGCGAGGTCCGCGATGACGAGACCGCCCGCACCGCCATGCAGGCCGCGATGACGGGCCACCTGGTCTTCAGCACGCTCCACGCCAAGGACACCATCTCCGCGGTCTATCGGCTGCTGGATCTCAAGGTCGAGCCCTATCTGGTGGCCAACGCGCTCGAGCTGATCCTCGCCCAGCGACTCGTGCGCGTGCTCTGCGAGCAATGCAAGCGCGTCGTGTCGGTCTCACCGGGCCAAGCCACACGGATCGGCAGATTCCTCGGTGGCAAGTCGGAGGTCTACGCACCGGTGGGCTGCCAGGCGTGTCTCAAAACCGGCTTCAGAGGCCGGCAAGCCCTCTTCGAGCTCCTCGAGTTCAACGATGATCTCCGCGATGTCATCCTGACCGACCAGTCCATCCACGGCATGCGCAAAGTCATCGAGGCGGGGCTCTTCACGACGCTGACACAGTCCGGCTGGAAGCTCGCGGCCGAGGGGCTCACAAGCCTCGAAGAGGTCGATCGCGTGTCTGGCGGCTAAGCCCCCTATGATCCGACTCTGCGAAAGGGGTGAGCTATGTCCAAGATTCATACCGCGCTCGTACTGATCTCCTGCTGTGGCCTGCTCGGCGGGTGCTCCAAGGAAGACAACACGCCGTCGAATCCCGGAACCAAGTCCGGCCAGACCGGGGGCGTTGGTGACGCGCTCAAGAACGCCGGCCAGGATGTGCAGAAGTCCGCCGAGGACGCCCTCGACCAGTCGAAGAAGGCCGCCGAGGAGGCCGCCGCGAAGGCCAAGGCAGACCTCGCCGCGAAGGCCGCCGAGATGAAGGCCAAGGCCGTCGCCGCCGCCGAAGACGAGCTGACGCAGCTCGAGCCGAAGCTCCAGGAACTGCAGACCAAGCTCGACGCGGCCGTGCCGCAGGTCAAGGCCCTCGCCCAGCCGCTGATGGACACAGCCAAGCAGCAGTTCAAGGCTGTGGGCGATCAGGTCACCGCGCTCAAGGCCGCCGGCGCCGATTCGTGGGAGTCGGTCAGCAAGGAACTCACGAGCGCCGTCGAGGGCCTCAGGCAGACCGTCAGCAATCTGGCATCCAAGCTCGGGGCCTGAGCCCGTGCCCCTATTCGAAGCGGGCGTCGCGGGCCGAGCCCGGGCTATCGCACCAGATTGATGACAAGCCAGGCCACGAGGCCGGCCAGGACAGGTCCGGCCCAGAGCCAGTCCTTGGCTGTCATCGGCTCCGAGCCCCGCCCGGCCCTCGGACCGTCCGGGTCGGCCGGCGTGCGTTGGTCCTTTGGTTCGCCCAGATACCTCGACACGTCGATCCGCCAGCCGCACTCCGGGCAGACACCTCCGCCGACACCGCAGAGGTCGTAGCCACAGGACACGCAGGGGACGTGGACGTTCCGGAAGAACTCCCTCGTCGCCTCGAGGTTGTTCATGGCGTTCACCGGATGCTCCGCAGGCGCAGGTCGCGCAGCGCCGGGAACTGCTCCCGCCACGCTCGGACACCGGCGGGGTCCAGCTCGGCGCTCAGCACGCCCTCGCCCTCGGCAAGCTCACCCACGATCTCGCCCTGGGGATCCACCACGATCGATCCGCCGGCGTAGTGCAGGAACGGGTCATCCCCCGCGCGATTCACCGCCAGCACGTACGCCTGGTTCTCGATGGCGCGGGCGATCGCCAGCGCTCGCCAGTGTTGTCGGCGGGGCGCCGGCCAGCAGGCCCCCAGCGCAAAGACCTCGGCGCCCCGCGACGCCCCGATGCGGAAGAGCTCGGGGAACCGCAGGTCGTAGCAGATCGCCGGGCACACCGTGAGCGACTCATCCCCGCACGCCCACTCCCACGACTCCACCCGCTCGCCCCCCTCGAATCGTTCGGGCTCGCGCCCGAAGCTGAACGGGTGGATCTTCGAATACTCGCACGCGAGGGAGCCGTCCGGTCGGAGCACGCTCATCCGATTCGACGCCTTGGTGCAGTGGCAGTCATGCACGGTGCGTCCGCCCTGCACCCAGCAGCCCAGGTCGGCCGCGAACTCCGCGAGGAAGGCCAGCGTGCGCCCCGCTTTATCGGCCGTCTTCTCGGTGGCCAGGCTGAACCCCGTGTCGAACATCTCGGGCAGCAGGACCAGGTCGCCCGAGCGGATATCGGCCCTGTCGAGGAGGGTCTCGACCTGCCGAAAGTTGACTTCCGGCTCCTCCCACGCGATATCGAGTTGCACAAGGTGCGCCCGCATTCGATGAAAGGGTAGCGTTCCGGGGCCTCGGTGCGACCGACCGCCCACCGTATAGACTCCCCGCCTGCAGACGAGGCCGCTCATGACCCGGGTGTTCCTGTCCAGTTCCTCCCCCCGCCGGCGCATGCTCCTCGAGCAGGCGGGTGTCCCCTTCGAGTGGGCCGATCCCGGGGTTGACGACAGCCGGCTGACCCCCGGGGAGGTGACCCCGCCCCAGTGGGTCGCATCGCTGGCATTCCTCAAGGCCTCCGCGGGCCTGCTGTGCCTCCCCGCATCCGAGCCGGGGCTCCGGTGGGTCTCGCTCGGTGCCGACACCCTCGTGCTCAAGGCCGGCGATCTGGTCGGCCAGCCCAGGTCGCCCGGCGAGGCCGGCGAGATCATCCGACGCCTGCGCAACGGCACCCATCATGTCCTCACCGGTGTTGCCATCATCGATCCCCGGACCGGCGATCGCCACATGCTCGTGGACAAGGCGACGGTCCACGTCGGAGATCTCTCCGACGAGGTCATCGATCGCTACGTCGCCAGCGGCGGCTGGCGCGGCAAGGCGGGAGGCTACAACCTCCACGAACGCCTCCACGAAGGCTGGCCCATCGAGTTCGAGGGCGACGACACCACCATCGTCGGGCTGCCCATGGGCCGGCTCCTCCCCATGCTGACCCGGCTCGGAGTCGATACCGGGGCCGCCGTGTGAACACGGGGGGAGCCAGCGTACTCCCCCCGATCGTGGTGGTCCCCATGGGGGCCGTCGCGCTCCTCGTCATCGCCGGACATCTCACCGCGCTCCACGCGGCCAAGGGCATGCCCGCGAGCCGCAGACGACTCCGAACCGCCTGCGGTGTCGTCATGATGATCACCTCCTGCGCCCTCGCCTATGCCTTCGGATACGTCCGCCCGGACGACGCCAGGCTCTTTACACTCTCCTGGGCCCTCACCGTCGCGCTCCTGGCCCTGGTCCTCGGACTCGCGGCGCTCGATGCGCTCAATAATCTGAGGCTGGGACGGCTCCAGCACCGCCGGATCCGGAAGGCCGCGGCGGAACTCCACCGGCAGATCGCCCGCGCCATGGGCGAGCAGACGCCCCGGACCGGGGCGGGCGAGGCGGGCCTCGATGACGGCGGTCGACTCAAGCTCCGCGATGCCGACGGCCCCGGTCCCGCGGACTGAGCGCCGCCTCGTGCCCGGGCCCGCGGGCATGCTGCTGGCCGGGTCTACGCACGCGTGATCAAGAGGCGCAACCGCGCGTTCGACGCCGGGCGCGGCGTCATCACCTTCGATCGGCCCGTCATCAGCGTCGGCAACCTCTCGCTCGGGGGCACCGGAAAGACGCCGATGGTCGAGCGCATCGTCCGCTCCCTGCGGCTGGCCGGGCACGACCCGTGCATCGCGATGCGGGGCTACGGCTCGCGGCGCAACGCCGGAGGCCTCTCCGACGAGGCCGAACTCTACCGCGCCAACCTCGACGACCTGCCCATCGTCGCCCAGCCCGACCGCGCCGAGGGCCTGATCAAGCTCTTCGCCTCCGAGCGGGGCGAGCGCGTGGACTGCATCGTCCTCGACGACGGCTTCCAGCACCGGCGGATCGCCCGCGCGATGGACATCGTCCTCATCGACGCCTCGATCGACCCGTTCGGAGCGGCGCTCTTCCCCGCCGGAAGGCTCCGCGAACCGATCGAGAGCCTGCGCCGCGCCACCCACACCGTCCTGACCCACGCCGAACTCGTCGAGCCCGCGCTCATCGACGCGCTCGGGCGTCAACTCGCCGAACGCGGCGCTCCGCCCCCCTGCGCCGTCGCCTGTCACGAGTGGACCTCGCTCCGGGTCTTCGACCGAGGGGCCGAAGCCGGAGAGAGAGAGGTGGCGTGGCTGCGGGGCCGCCGGATCGTCGCGGCCTGCGCCATAGGCCGCCCACAGGCGTTCTTGGCCGGGCTCTCCCGCGCCGGGGCGGTCTCCGCCGAGTCCATCGTCCTCCGCGACCACGACCGGTTCGGCCCCGGCACGCTCCGGCGCCTGCTCCACGCCGCCGAGCACGCCGAGGCCCTCGTCTGCACCGAGAAAGACTGGACCAAGCTCCGCGCCCGCGGCCTCGCCTGGCCCTGCCCCGTCCTCCGCCCGATCCTGACCCTCGAATTCCAGCACGGCTGGCAGAGCCTCCACGACGACATCCTCTCCGCCGCCGCCCGCGCTCCCGACTGATCCCGACCCGACCCGGGCCCGACCCGGACCCGGCCCAGGCCCAGCATGCCCCCGCAATCTCGAGCGCGGACGCCGCCCGCACACCGCGCGCACACCACAAGCGCCAATCCGTCCGCCCCCCGGTCTGCGCGAAGTCCCGCCGCGCCCCTCCCCCCCTCATTCCTTCCCCCGCCGACATGACCGGTGCGGTTGGCTGGGCGCTCACGGCATGACCACGGGCCGGCACGCCCCTGCACGATCGCCTCGACGAACGCCGGCGCTCCCGCGCCCGCGGACGCGCTCCCCGGCCGCCACCCGCGTCCGCCGCTTCCGCTTCCACACACGAACATCGTGAGAGCGAGATCCACCGCTCGCGGCAGAACCGCGTCGCCGGCAGCCCGCTGGCGGCCTCCTCGACCAACGTCCTCCACCTCGCCCACGTCGCTTCGGATCGTCTCATGCATCGGATTGTCACGACGCTCGCGATGGCCGCAAGATGCGGTTCATCGAACGCTCACGATGGGGCTGCTGGCATGGGCCTCTCCTTGATCAAGATCAAGGGATTGCACGCCATCCCCGCCCGCGTTGCAGCCCGCCTCTGCCAGTATGCTGCGGAGTTCCCTGTACGCGGCCACCCTCACGCGGGCCGTCGGCTCCAGCGCGAGAGCCGCACAGGCCACGCGGTCCAGCATCCACGCGGGGACGTCGAGGCTGACCGCGCCTGGACGATCCACGCGAACGCAGTACGCCACGGGCTCCCCCCGGGCGCCACGCCGGAACTCGGCATGCACCTCGACGCCGTGCCACGGATGCCAGGGGTACCAGATGGTCCGAACGCATCTGGTGTGGTCAGTGTGTCGTGGGGTTGTACCACCTGGATCGCAATCATCAGGGCCTCGGCAACCGGCTCATCGATGGCGCGGCTGAGCCGCGGCCCGTCGATCGGGTCGAGTGCCGCGAGCGCCTCGGTGGGATCCTTCGTTCGTACCACCGCGCTGCGTGAGCGGCCTCTCGCCTCCGACATCGCCATCCGCCTGCCACCATCCCGTGCTTCCGCTGCCGGGATCTCGACCCACGATTTGTTTGCAGCTTCGCGCCCGGAGGTGCTGTGGGCATCGGTGATTCCGCAAATCGGTCGTCCGCCGAAGGATGAAACATTACGCGCGACGTGATGCGTGCGCTCG
>JADJMV010000016.1 GCA_016709445.1 Phycisphaerales bacterium | reverse complement strand
CTTCGTCGACTAATCGTAATCCACGCCTTCGGCGATGATCGCACCATCAACCGCCCCGACACCCCGCTCGCCCGCTCCGCCCTGCTCACGGGCACGCGCCTCGACCCGTCGTTGGCGTCACAACTCAACAAGGAAATCCTGGCTGCCGATCGCGTGGACATCCTGTGCTCCTTCATCAAGTGGAGCGGACTCCGCCTGCTCCTCGATTCGCTGCGCATGCTCACCCAGTCCGCGCACCCTGATGGCCCCCGTCTCCGGGTGATCTCCACGAGCTACATGGGCGCCACGGATGCGAGAGCCATCGAAGCGCTCAGCAGGCTCCCCAACACAAAGGTCAAGGTGTCGTACGACACGGCCCGCACCCGCCTCCACGCAAAGGCATACCTGATCCATCGGAGGACCGGCTTCGGCAGCGCCTACGTCGGCTCTGCCAACGTCTCACGGGCCGCGCTCTCCGATGGACTCGAGTGGACAACCAAGATCAGCCAATACGAGCTGCCCCACCTGTGGCGACGCCTGACGGCCACATTCGAGACCTACTGGGGCGACGATGAATTCGAAGCCTACAGCAGCAGCAACGAGTCCCGACTCAGAGACGCGATCAGCCGGGAGCGTAACGCGGTCGATCCAAACTCCCAGCCTTGGATCGGCATCGACTGCCACCCCTACCCGTTCCAAGTCGAGATTCTCGACGCGATCCAGGCAGAGCGCGAGATCCAGAATAAACGGCAGCACCTCGTCGTAGCCGCGACCGGGACGGGCAAGACGATGATCGCGGCCTTTGACTACCGCCGGTACAGCCGAGCCAAGCACCCGCGCCCCCCGCTCCTGTTCGTCGCGCACCGCGAAGAGATCCTCAAGCAGGCGCTCGCAGCCTTCCGCGCCGTCCTCCGAGATCAGAACTTCGGAGATCTGCTGGTGGGCGGAACCCACCCGAGCCAGACCGATCATCTGTTTTGCTCGATTCAGGCCTTCAACAGCCGCGAACTCTGGGCGATGGACCGTGCCCGCTACGAGTACGTGGTCGTCGACGAGTTCCACCACGCGGCCGCGCCCAGCTACCGCCGCCTGCTGGACTGGACCCAGGCTCTGGTCCTGCTGGGTCTCACCGCGACCCCCGAGCGTCTCGATGGACGCGACGTGCGAGATTGGTTTGGTGGCGAGGCGACCGGCGAGATCCGCTTGCCGGACGCGATCCAGCGCCGCCTGCTGTGCCCGTTCCACTACTTCGGAGTAGCCGATTGCGTAGACCTTGATGGGCTGCGCTGGGAACGGGGAGGCTACCGTGTTGTCGACCTCGACGGTGTGTATACCGGCAACGATGTCCGCGCGAAGTTGGTCCTCGACAAAGTACACGAACTTCTGCTGGACCCCATGCGAGCGAGGGCAATCGGCTTCTGCGTGAGTATCGCCCACGCCAACTTCATGGCCCGTTTCTTCCAGGACCACGGGGTTCCTGCGATCGCCCTCTCGGCCGAGAGCGGCAGCCAGGAACGGCTTGCAGCCAGGCAGCGACTCATCGGCCGAGAAGTCAACTTCATCTTCGTCGTCGATCTCTACAACGAAGGAATCGATATCCCCGAGATCGACGCCGTGCTGTTCCTGCGTCCCACCGAGAGCCTCACGGTATACCTCCAGCAACTGGGCCGCGGCCTCCGACTCCATGAAGAGAAGGACTGCCTGACCGTCCTCGACTTCATCGGGGCTCAGAACCGCCAGTTCCGCTTCGCCTCACGATTCCGTGCCTTCAGCACCGACCCCGCCGGCAGGCTCGACAAGGAAATCGAAGCGGGCCTCCCCCACCTGCCCGCAGGATGCGTCGTCAAGCTGGAACGCGTCGCGCAACAGAGGGTGCTCGAGAACGTCCGCCAGTCCGTGAGCCTGCACCGGCCGCGAATGGTCAACGACCTCCGCGAACTCGGCCGACACCTCGGGCGCCCCCCGGCAATACACGAAGCATTGGAGTACCTCGATACGTCGCTGCCCGAACTGCTCAAGCGGGGCCTGTGGTCCCGCTTGCTCGCAGATGCAAAGCTCGCCGAACCGGTGCAGGATCCCGATGAAAGCCAGTTAGCGAAGGGGCTGCGCCGGCTGACTCATACAGACGACTCGCACCAGATCCGCTTTCTGCTGGACAGGCTCGGACGACCCGATCAAACACGCCAGGCCAATCCCGAGGAAATGCGACGTCTCACCATGCTCCATCTGTCCCTGTGGGGTGCCGACGGAGCAACGATGGATCTGTCGCAGGCCGAAGGCCGCCTGCGCCGCAACCCCGCGGCCACGCGCGACCTCATCGCCGTGCTCCGGCACAACCTCGCGTACAGCCGCGCGTCCCGATCGATGCAAGCGCGCCAATGGCCAAGCCGCTCGCGGTCCACTGCATGTACACCAGAGACGAGATCCTCGGGGCCCTTGGCCACTGGTCAATGGATCGTCGGCCCGACTTCCGCGAGGGCGTGCTCCACCTCGCCCAGTCCCGCATCGACGCCTTCTTTGTCACCCTCCACAAGACCGAGGAGGCCTACTCGCCGACCACGATGTACGAGGACTACGCGATCAGCGACAGCCACTTCCATTGGCAGTCGCAAAGCACCACTGGTGCCAGCTCAGAGACCGGCCAGCGCTACGTGCACCACCGTCGATTGGGGTACACTCCGCTTCTCTTCGTGCGAGAGCATCGGATGCTGCCAGGTGGCCGGGCTGCCCCCTACGCCTTCCTCGGGTCCGCGGAATACGTCTCACACGAGGGCTCCAAGCCCATGAGCATCGTGTGGCGACTGCAGAGCTCCATCCCCGCACGACTGCTTCGGGCCACCAGCCAGACGGCCTGACCGGGATCGTAAAGCTCAATCCGCCCGCGTCCACCGCCCCTGAGTCCGGCCGCTACAACCGAGAATCTCGCCCCGACCCCCGCTCCCGCGCCGTCATATCGGTGACCTACCGCCCTCTCCCCTTGAGCATCCCCTCCCCCCGCGTCACGATATGGGTGGAGGACAACCCTGATGCACACCCACACCAACGGCTCCACCAACGGCGCACCCCATCACCACGCCCACCAGAACGGCCGCCACCACGCCCACGACCACTCCAACGACAACACCCCCCACAACGAACTCCCCACCTCCCACCCCAACCGCATCACCCCCTACCTCACCCCCGGCGCCACCTCACCCGCGCACCCAATCTCCCACGCACCCCCTCCCCCCTCCGGCCCCGCGGCCCCCTGGCCCTTCGGCCACTGCCTCCCCCTCTCCGCCCTCGACGCCCTCCTCGCCGACTTCCACTCCGCCGCCCTCCCCCTCGAAGGCCTCGCGGCCCGCCACTCCCTCACCCTCTCCCAACTCCTCGAGATCGTGAACTCCCCCTCTTCCTCGCCCGCCTCGACCTGATCGAGGCTACCAACGAACGCCGCGCCCCGCCTCATCGCGAGCGCCGGCCTCGCCGACGCCACCTTCGTCCTCCGCCACCTCGTCGAGGCCTTCGTCACCGGCGAAGCCCACCCCGACCCCGCCCGCAAGGCCGCCAACACCCTCTTCCGCCGCGCCGCCACCCCAAAGCAGCCCCCAACAGAGGCCCCGGCGCCAGCCCGGGCTCCGACCTCCCACCAGCCCCCGCCCCCCAATCCCACCCCAACGCCCACTCCCGCCCCCGAGCGCACCCACACCCCCCGAGCGCCAGCGAGCGGGTCCCAACCACCCACCGCGCCCCAACCCACCCCCGCTCCCACAACCACCAACCCCCCGCACACTCCTATCGACCCACCCCACCCGCGCGCACCCCAACCCCAGCCGCGCCCACCCCGCGCCACCACCAAAAGCCCACCCTGATTTCCGTTCGCCTCCCCAGTCCCCGCCGAATCCGCCGCGCAAACCAGCCCCCGACCCCGCGGCCCATCCCCACCAGCGCAGAGAATGCCCCCCGATGGACTCGAACCATCAACCCGCTGATTAAGAGTCAGCTGCTCTGCCAATTGAGCTAGGGAGGCCTAGGGCGGAACGCCCCGGCAGAATCACTGGACAGAGGCCAAACACACTCGCCCACCGACTCCGGCATCATCCTACACACATCCCGGGCGGCGTCCACCCCGCCCAGACCGGAAATCGTTGACTGCCCCCCCCTGCCGCGCTACCGTTGCGGCCGACTGTTGAGGCCCCAGATTGTTCCCGTCAGACCCCTCGGGCCGGGGTGTTCAGAGTCTCCGGAAAGGACGCGGCACGCATGCTCCCTCCACAAAGACAAAGCTACGGCCGCTCCCGCCGCCGCCGCTCGCACGACGCCCTGAAGCCCCACGCCTCCGGCATGTGCCCCCTGAGCGGGATGCCCAAGCTCCCGCACCGCGCCTGCAAGGAGTCGGGCTACGTCCGTCCGGGCCTGAAGATCACCGTCGCGAAGCTGGGCATCGGCGTCCCGAGGGATTGAGCCCATGCGGCTGGCCGTGGACGTGATGGGCGGCGATCACGCGCCCGATGCCATCCTCAAGGGGTGCGTCGAGGCCATCCCCCATCTCGCGCCCGACGACCAACTCATACTCATCGGCGACCGGGAGATCATCCAAGAACTCCTGACCGAGTTCGGCTGCGCCGACCCGCGCCTGATCATCGAGCACGCCACCCAGGTCATCACGATGGAAGACTCGCCGGCCAAGGCCGTGCGGGCCAAAAAAGACAGCTCCATCGTCCGCATGGCCCTCCTCGGCAGCCGCAAGCACGACAACCCGGTCGACGCCGTGCTCAGCGCCGGCAACACCGGCGCCTGCGTCACCGCGGCCATCATGCACATGAAGCGGCTCCCCGGCATCCACCGCCCGGGCATCGCCGTCACCATCCCCGCCTTCCACGGGCCGGTCGTCCTCTGCGACGCGGGGGCCAACCCCGAGCCCACCCACGCCCACCTCTGGCAGTACGGCGTCATGGCCGACACCTACGCCAAGTGCGTCCTGGGGATCGAACGCCCGCGGGTCGCGCTGATGAATATCGGCACCGAGGAGGGCAAGGGCTCCGACGAGGTGCGTCAGGCCCGCGACTTGCTCCGCGAGACCCCGGACCTCCACTTCATCGGGTTCATCGAGGGCCGGGACTTCTTCGACGGCGTCGCCGATGTCATCGTCACCGACGGGTTCGTCGGCAACACGCTCCTGAAGATGGCCGAGGGGATGGCCAAGAGCCTCTTCGCCGCCATCGCCCAGGAGATCTTCCAGGCCGATCCGGGCCTGGCCCTGCAGTTCGAGCCGGTGGTCAAGCAGATCTACGCCAAGAACGACTACCACGAATACGGCGGTGCGCCGCTGCTCGGGGTCAACGGGTCCTGCTTCATCGCCCACGGCTCGAGCGAGGCGAGGACGATCCGCGCCGCCGTGCGGAACTGCCGCGAGTACGTCAATCGCCATGTCAACGAGGCGATCGCGTCCCGCGTGCAGAGCCTCTCGAGCATGTTCCCCCCAGAGCGAGAGGCGGAATGAGCGCCCCAGCGCCCGCAGGCTCCCCGAGGCACACCCAACTCTCCGGAGTGTGCATCGTGGGGACCGGTTCGGCCGTGCCCCGGCGGACCGTCTCGAACGCCGACCTCGAAAAACTCATGGACACCTCCGACGAGTGGATCGTCCAGCGGACCGGCATCCACGAGCGGCACATCCGCGATGACGAGGCCGGCGAGACGACCGCCTCCATGGCGACCGACTCGGTGCGCCTCGCCCTCGAGAGCGCCGGGCTCGCGCCGGCCGACCTCGACATGATCATCTGCGGGACGATGACGCCAGATATGCCCACCCCGAGCGTGGCCTGCATCGTGGCCGATCGGCTGGCGACGGGCCAGATCGCCGCCATGGACCTCAACGCCGCCTGCTCGGGCTTCGTCTACGGCATGAACGTCGCGCACGCGTTCCTCGCCTCGGGCCAATACCGCTGCGCCGCCGTCATCGGGGCCGACACGGTGACGCGCCACTGCGACTTCTCCACGCTCGGACGCGCCGAGGCCGTGCTCTTCGGCGACGGCGCCGGGGCGTGCATCCTGCGGGCCACCGACGACACCACCAAAGGCCTCATCGCCCAGGCCATGCACTCCGACGGCGGCGGGGCCAAGCACCTCTTTATCCCCTCCTGCCGGGGCGACTTCTACGACGCCGCGGCCTACGACGAGCGGAGGATCGGGCGGATCGTGATGAACGGCACGGCGGTCTTCAAGTTCGCCGTGAGCACCTTCCCGAAGCTGATCGAGCAGACGCTGGAGCAGGCGGGGATCGGGCCCGAGCAGGTCGACCACTACATCTGCCACCAGAGCAACGCGAGGATCCTGGGCGCGGCCCGCGAGCGGTTCGGCCTGCCGGAGGAAAAGCTGCACGTCAACATCGCCAGCTACGGCAACACCGTCGGCGCCAGCGTGCCGCTGATCCTGGACCAGCAGGCCCGCGCGGGGCGCGTGAAGCCGGGTCAGAAGGTGATGTTCCTGGCCTTCGGCGCGGGGCTGACGTGGGCGAGCAGTTTGTGGCAGATGTAGGAGAGAGACGAAGAGACTGAGAGACGAAGAGACGAAGTGGAGGGACAGAGGGACAGAGGGACAGAGGGCGCGGCGGGGGGCGTGTGGTAGGCTGTTGGTTTGAGGGGGCGGCCGGGCGCGGGGTGCGCCTTGGGGAGGTTGTGATGGGCCGGCGCAATATGGGTCGGAATTGGGTGGTGGGGGTGCTCGCGGTGGTGGTCGGGCTCTGGGGGTGCGACTCGGGACGCACGGGGCCCGGCACGAACGGCAACCCGCCCGTGAGCAAGGCGGCCAGCTTCAGCTTCAACTCTCCGACGCTCTACGACGCGCGCGGCGCCGGCCAATCGAGCCTGAAGGGCAAATGCAAGATCGTCAACAAGACCGACCAGCCTATCACCCAGGCCTTCGTCTCCGTTTCGGGTGCGGCCGCGGCGGCCGGGGTGAGGCTCTTCAGCGACGGCTACATGCTCAAGCCGGGCAAGAGCCGGGAGTGGATGCCGAACATTCCCGTGCTCGCGCAGAGCGGCGACCGTGTTGATGTCGTGCTGGTCGCCGTGGCGTTGGCCGACGGCACGGTGTTCGGCGACGGGAGCGTGGTGGGGAACGCGCCGACATGGCTCGATCCCAACAGCGCGACAGCCGAGCAACTCGCGGCCATGTCGCCCAAGGCGCTGCGGAGGCTCCCGCCGGAGGTCCTCGGGAAGCTCCCGCCGGGGCTCTGGGACAAGCTGCCGGGGGACGTCCGGGAGAGCCTCGAGTCGGGGGAGATCGCCAGCAGCGCGCTGTTCACCGCGCCGTGGGCTGGCGAGGTGTTCGACGCGTCGTCCGCGAGCCTGGTGCGGGCGGTCTACGGCGCGGGGGAGTCGTGGGTGGATGTGACCGATCACATCGGGGCGGTCGCCGCGGGCGATACGCACGAGTGCCGGGTGGACCCGCTGCACTTTGGCATACCCGATCCGGCCCCCGGCGTGATCAAGACGCTCGCGATGACACTGGACGCGGGTGGGCAGACCTTCACGCTGACGGAGCAGGATGGGGATTGGGTCCGGCTGGGCGCGCCGACCGAGGGTGACATGCTCATCGGGGCGTCGGGCCCGCCCGTCCAGCTCGGCGGCGTGCAGCTGCTCGCGGTGTGGTACGGGACGGAGTCGCGTTGGCTCGACGCGCTCGACCGCTTCCGGCCTTTCGAGGCAAGGGGGGCCGCGGAGTTCGCGAAGGCGGACGAACTCGCGCCTCAGGATGTTGCACCGGGTCGCGTCAAACAGGTGCGCCTCTACTACGTCGAGGGGGGGGAGCGTCGCATCGCGGTGCTCCCGAATGCCGGTGCGGCCCTCGCCGTGCCCTTCGGCGGCGTGCGCCCGGTTGAGGGGCTCTCGCTGCCGGTGGCGCCGCCGGCGCCGGCCACGCCGCGGGTCGAGGAGGCCTGGATCAAGAGCAAGGCGCCGCCGTTCGCACCGGCGCGGCGGGGGTCGTCGCTTGGGCCCGGGGCGGACGGGTTCGGGATCGTGAGCCCCGCCGATGCGAAGCTCTTCGGCCGGGGAGACATCACGCTGGTCTCCGGCGAGTACGGCGCGGGCGGGCGTGTAGCGGACGTGACCGAGTCGCTGCGGGACCGGATGGGCGCCGAGGACGGGCTGTGCGGCCTGTGGGCGTCGCCCGGCGCGCTGGGCGTCGAGGACCCTGCGCCCGGCGAGGCGAAGCGGCTCACCGTGGCGCTGCGGGTCGGGGAGCGGGACCTGGAATGCGCGGCGGCGGATGGCGCGGAGCTGGTCATCGGCGCGCCGGGCGCGATCGAGGGCATGATCGGTACGACCGCAGCCCCGATCGAGCTGGATGGCATGAGGGTATGGGCGGCGTGGTATGGCGCCGGTCAGAACTGGAGCGATGCGATGGCCGGCCTCCGCGGCGAGGTGCGGGACGATGCACTGATCACCCGCGCGGTGAGTGGGCTCGTCGGGTACGACCCGGCACGGGATGTGGTGAAGGAGCTGCGGCTCTATTTCGAACGGGGCGGCAAGACGCAGATGATCGTGTATCGGGAGAACGCCGCGGTGAAGCTGCCGATCGACGAGTAGAGGCCACGGACGTCGGGCCGGCGCGGGGGCCTCGGGGTGCGGGCCGGCGGGATCGCGGGCCCGCCGGCTCTCTCGGGCTTGGGGTCAGGCGCAGCCGCCCACCCATTCGTTGAGGAACGCGACGAGATCGCGGGTATCGATGCGACCGTTCTGGTCCCAATCGGCGGCCGATGAGTCGCCCGCCCAGAGGTTCAGGAACCTGACGAAGTCGAGGGTATCCGCCCGACCGTCGTGGTTGAGGTCCACCGGGCACGGGTAGGGGCCGCACTGGTTGAGGAGTGTGGTCAGGGTCCCGCTGGCGGTATCGCGGTTGTGGGCAATCAGGATGTCGATGCCGCCCCGGCCGTCGAGTTGTGCGGTGGCCGCTGTAAGCGAGCTGTCGACGGCCAGGGTGATGGGTTCGCTGAATGTGCCGTCGCCGTCGGAGAGGGTGAGATCGACCGAGCCGGTGGTCTGGCTGCCCGCGACGAAGTCGTCGAAGCCGTCCTCGTTGAAGTCGGCGACGCCGATGCCGCGCGGCGAGCTGTATCTCGCGACCTCCCCGAGATCGGTGAAGCCTCCCGCCCCGTCCCCGGAAAGGAGCGCAATGCTGGGCCCGGAGGATGGAATCGAGAGGAGGTCGGTGCGACCGTCGCCGTTGAAATCGCCGGGAAAGAAGAAGGCGTCGCGCTGGTTGATGAGATCGGAGACGATGGGCGCGCCGAAGGTGGCGTCGCCGTGGCCCGGCAGGACACCCAACTCCCCGCCGGTGATGCCGCTGTTGGTGGCGACGAGGTCCTCGATGCCGTCGCCGGTGAGATCGAGCAGGGCGCGCGGCACCGGGTAGGGGTCGGTATCGAGTGCCTGACCTACGAAGTCCCACCCGCCCTGGTTGAGCAGCACCGTGGCGTGCTCTCCGACGCTGCTGGGCGGGTAGATGAGGTCGGGCAGGCCGTTGCGATCGAGGTCGGCCGAGAGGAGCGGGGCGCCGAGGAAGGTCTGGCCCGCGGCCACCTCGTGGCGTGCGGAGAACTGCCCGTCGGGGGTGTTCTCGAGCATTACGACGCGCCCATCGACCCAGAACGCGATGTCGGTGTCGCCGTCGTGGTCGAGGTCGGCGAGCACGGGCGGTTCATATCCGTCGGCGCCGTCGGCGCCGGATTCGGTTCGCAGGAGCGAGAAATTGCCGGAACCGTCGTTGAGGTAGATCGCCACGCCCGCTTCCCCGCCCGGTGGGGCGGTGAGCAGCACCGCGTCGGTATCGCCGTCGTGATCGAGGTCTCCGGTGGTCATGCGTCGGACGGAGAGGGGCGCCGGCAGGTCGGCGGCCGGGGGGACGAGGAAGGAGCAGTTGCCGTTGCCTCGGAGGACGATCGCGTCGCTCGACTCGCTCGTGAAGAGATCGAGCGCGCCGTCGCCATCGATATCGGCGGCGAACATTGCGACGTAGGAACCGGAGGCGGGCAGGACCTGCCCGACGGGCTCGAATGCGTTGGACCCAAGGTTGCGGTAGACGACGGCCTGGTTGTCTGCATTCGTCCCGAGGATGTCGGTGTCTCCATCGCCGTCGAGATCGCCGGCAAACCCCGGGTCGAGGTCCGCGGCGATCAGCGTCGTCGCGTTCGCGAAGGAGCCGTCGCCGAGAGCGGGGCGCCATTCCAGCACACCGTTGGCGTTGACGAGGATGTCGACGACGCCGTCGTGGTTCATGTCGGCGAGGAGGTCCGGCCGCACTCCTGGGGGCGGGCCGGGGATGAATGTGCCGTCGCCCTGCTGGAGGTATACGGCGCTGTCGTCCGCGGTGCTGCCGAAGGAGAGGTAGAGATCGTCCAGCGCGTCGGCATTGATGCGCGCGGCCTGCGCATCGTGGATGCTGCCCGAGATGACCACCCCGAGATCGCTCAGCGCACCATTGCCTGGGTTCACGAGGATGTGCGCCTCGCCGGTGTGGTCGATCACGAGGAGGTCGGTGTCTCCGTCGCCGAGGTGGTCGAGGGCGACCATGCCGTCGGCCTGGATCGCGATCGTCGCGGTCTCGGTCCAGGCCCCGGCCTCGTGCGTGAAGACCCTCACCATCTGCCGAGAGTCGGTGATCGCTGCGATATCGGTGTCGCCATCGCCGTCGAAGTCGGCGGCGAGCGCCTCGTCGACACCCCCGTCGAAGATCGGAGAGCGCTGGGGGATCGGGCCCTGATCGAGGGTCCAGACCGCCAATCCGGCGTTGTCTCTGGCGACGATTTCGAGCAG
This sequence comes from Phycisphaerales bacterium, assembly GCA_016709445.1. Classification (GTDB taxonomy): domain Bacteria; phylum Planctomycetota; class Phycisphaerae; order Phycisphaerales; family UBA1924; genus PNC22. The sequence continues at coordinate 99,131 of JADJMV010000016.1, read as the reverse complement.
GCCCGCGCCATCGGCGTCGATGGCCGCGACTGGCGTGGAGCGGTACAGGGCTCGTGGCTCGAACCAGGGCTGGTCGCACTGCGCGCCTGCGACGCTCGAAAGGGCGAACAAAATCACCGCGTGCCAGCGCGCGCCGGCCCGATCAACGTGCCACTTCATTTCTTTGCCCTCCGTTTTCCGCGACGGGTTGCGGGTCCGCCGTTCCTACCGGGGGAGGGGGGGGGAGGTTGCGGTTGGGCCAGACAAACTAGGATATGGGCATGAAGCAGAAAGTCGTTCTTTGTCCGGGTCAAGGTGCGCAGGCGGTGGGGATGGGAAAGGCGTGGTTCGATTCATCGCCCGAGGCTCGGGAGGTGTTCGAGGCGGCCGACCGGGTGATGTCGGACTTCTGGCGGGCATCGCCGGCGACGGCGGGGATGCCGAAGCTCTCAAAGATCTGCTTTGAGGGGCCGGCGGACCTGCTGAACCGGACGGATGTTTCGCAGCCGGCGATCTACACGGTTGGCGGGGCGATGTTCGCCTCGGCGCAGAAGGTGTGGCACGACGACTGGGAGTCGCCGATGGCGTCGGCGGGGTTGAGCCTGGGCGAGTACACGGCGCTGTGCGCGGCGGGGGCGATTGGATTCGAGGAGGGTCTGCGGCTGGTGGCGCTGCGGGGGCGCGCGATGCAGGAGGCCGCGGAGGCGGTGCCGAGCGGGATGGTGGCGTTGATCGGCGCGGACGAGGCGTCGGCGCAGGGGGTGTGCGACGCGGCGTCGGGGGGCGAGGTGCTGGTGTGCGCGAATTTCAACGCGCCGGGTCAGGTGGTCATCAGTGGCAGCCGCGGGGCGTGCGAGCGCTCGCTGGGGGCGGCGGAGGCTGCGGGGTTGCGGGCGACGCCTTTGGTGGTGGCGGGTGCCTTCCATTCCCCGATCATGGCGCCGGCGGCGGAGCGGCTGGGGGAGGCCCTGGCGGCCGCGGCGATCACCGAGCCGAGGTGCCCGGTGCTTTCGAACGTGACTGGGCAGCCTCATGCGGCGGGGGGTGGCGGTAGTATGGTGGATGCCATCCGGCAGCGGCTGGTGGAGCAGCTGACCAGCCCGGTGCGGTGGTCGGAGTGCTGCCAGTGGCTGGTGGCGAACGCGGCGGGCGACTTCGTGGAGGTCGCGCCGGGGAAGACGCTCTCGGGGCTGATGCGGCGGATTGACCGCGCGACGAAGGTGCAGAGCTATGACGAACCGATCGCAGGGTGAGATGGGCCGAGCGCAGCCGACGCATGGGTCGTGGCTGTTGGGGAGTGCGGGCCTGGTGCTGGGGGCGATGGCCCTGCTCTCTTTGGGGGGGTGCAAGAAGGCCCCGCCTCCGCCTCCGCCCCCGCCGCCACCGGTGATTCGGCAACCGGACCCCGAGCCGCTGGACGTGGCGTCGCTTGTGCAATCCATGGGGGTGGATGCGCGGGTCGAGTTTGCACCGTCGCAGGCGCCGGTGGACCGGAGCCTGGCCGAGGCGGCGGTGCACCTGGCGGACGCCTTTGCCAAGGGTGACAGCGACGGGCTGCGGAAGCTCTTGGACAAGCGGGACCAGCCGATCCTGGATCAACTGGTGACCAACGAGCAGTGGCTCGATGCGACGGACAAGATCGAGGCGGTGCGTGTGGTCTCGATCGACTCGGGGTCGCGTCTGAGCGAGGCCCCGGAGCGGACGGAGTTGGCGTTGGCGGTGCAGGACCCCGACGGGGCGTACGTGCTCGTGTGGTCGGGCAAGAAGCTGTTCGACAACTGGGTGTTCACGGCGAAGCCGGCGTCGGGCGAGGAGCGGGCGCGGGCGGCGGCGTGGGACGGGCTGTCGCCGACAGCGCTCGAGGACGGCGGGGCGGGCGGCGTCTCGGCCTTTGCGGGGGTCGATCCGGCCGTGCTGGCGCAGTTGGCCCAGTTCGGGCTGGATCCAACAAATCCTGATCCGCAACGGCTGCAGGCGTTCCTTGACCAGTTCGGTGAGAAGCTCCCGCCGGACGTGCGGGAGAAGCTGCGGGCGATCCTCGAGGCGCTGGGCGGCGGCGGACGCGACGCCGGCGGCGGGGACGAGGGCGGGCCCCCTCCTGCGGAGGAGTCTGCCGAGCCCGGGCAGCGGAAGAAGAACACGCCTGCGGGGCCGGTGACGATCCCGGGCGGTGGGTGAGCGGCCGCCGGGCCAGATAGCACATCGCGGGGTGCGTCTGGTGTAGGGCGAGGGACGGTGCGCGGGTGCTTGGTGGCGGCGGTTGGTGTGGAGGTGGGGTTGTGAGCGAGACTCGTGTTGCGGTGGTGACTGGGGCGAGCCGGGGGATTGGGCGGGCGATTGCGCTTCGCTTGGCCAAGGACGGGCGGCATGTGGTGCTGGTGTCGCGGTCGGCGGCGCCGCTGGCGGAGGTCAAGAGCGCGATCGAGGACGGGGGGGGCGAGGCGAGCGTGTGCGCGGTCGATGTGGGGGAGCGCGCGGCGTGGGGGGCGGCGATCGAGGGGATCGCGAAGGAGCGGGGCCGGCTGGACATTCTCGTGAACAACGCGGGGATCACGCGGGACAATCTCTCGCTGCGGATGAGCGACGAGGAATGGGACGAGGTGATCGCGGTGAACCTGACGAGCGCCTTCGTTGCGATCCGGGCGGCGGCGCGGTCGATGATGAAGCAGCGGTTCGGGCGGATCGTGAATATCGCCTCGACGAGCGGGCTGGTGGGGAACGCGGGGCAGGCGAACTACGCGGCCGCGAAGAGCGGCCTGCTGGGGCTGAGCAAGACGATCGCGCGGGAGCTCGGCGGCAAGGGGATCACGTGCAACGTGGTGGCACCGGGGTTCATCCAGACGGACATGACGGCGAACCTTGGAGAAGAGATCACCGACAAGGTGAAGGACGCGATGGCGATCAAGCGGCTGGGTGAGGCGGGGGATATTGCCGCGGCGGTCGCGTACGTGACCAGCGACGAGGCGGGATTCCTGACGGGGCAGGTGATCGCGGTCGATGGCGGGATGACGATGTGCTGAGGGGGGCCTGAGGCGGGACGCGGGGGGATTGCACGCGAAGGCCGCGCAGTGGGGCGTAGGGGGATGTGGGCTGGCTCCAACGGTGTGGCGGCGGGTTTGTCTTTGCGCCGCACTCGGGACGGCGGCCTGAGAGTCTCGACGGGCGCGGCCGCACCGGGAGCACTCCGATCCGCGTGGAGTTCCTCGTCGCCACGCCCGGACCGGAACCGGCCTCGTCGCCACGACCACGCCGCATGCGGGGCTGGGCCCCGCTCTTCAGAGCGGGTTGGGGACGACTGACACGCGGGAGACCATGGCGCCGCGCTCCAGGGCTGCGCGCACGGGGCGACTGACTGGCGCGGTCTCGTCGCGGCGCCACGGCAACGCGGCGCTGCTGCTGATCAGCCCGCGCCATACGCGGTCGAGCCTTGCGCGATCGGATGCTCACGAATCGCCGTTTCCGGTTCGCTTGATCTCCCCGATCCATGCGATGATGCGCTCGTGCGTTCTGCCGGCTGAGCGGGCCGCGGGGAGATTGCGCCGTTGAGACCCGTGGCGGCGGCGCGTCGTTCGGTTGGGCTGGTCGGTTGGGCGTGCGCAGCGTGCCGGGAAGTTGGCATTGGTGTCGTCGGCGCGCGGGCTTCGTCGGGGTGGATGATGCAGAAAGTGCGAGTTTCTCCTTGCATCTCCGGCCATGGTCCGCTAATTGTGTGTCGTTGCGGTTCGGGTTTCTCGAAGGGGTTCCGCCGCTCTTTCTGAGCGGGGTTGTGTTGCCGGAAAGCTCGGTGTTCGGTCGTGGCTGTGGGAAGAACCCCGGGCCCACGGTGCAGCCTTTCTGGGTAAGGAGCGTTTCCATGATGAGTTGCAAGATTCTTGCGGGCGCAGCGGTCCTTCTGGTGGCGGCTGGTTCTGCGTCGGCGCAGTGGAGTGAGAACTTTGATTCGTACTCGGACGGCTCGTCGCTCTACGGCGTGGGTGGTTGGTCGGGCTGGGATGGGGACAGCGCGGTGGCGGGGACGGTGTCGAGCGAGCAGGCGCACAGCGTGGCGCACTCGATCGCGTGCAGCAACAACACCGATGCGATCCACCCCCTTGCCGGGTACACCAGTGGTCAGTGGACGTTCACGGCGTACCAGTACGTGCCTTCCACGCTGGATTCGGTGACCTACATGCTGCTACAGAATGTCTACGCGGATTTCGGGCCGTACGACTGGGCGGTGCAGCTCGCGGTCGATCCGCTCAACGGGGACGTGCACGACGACATGCAGGATTTCTACGGTTCGGGGAGCAACTATCTGACGGCGATCTTTGACGAGTGGGTCGAGATCCGGTGCGAGATCGACCTGGACAACAACTACGTCGAGACCTACTACGGCGGCGACCTGGTCTCGAGCGGCGAATGGGACACACTGCTGGACGGTGCGGTGGAGATCGCCAACCTCGATCTGTACGCGCCGCACACGGAGACGGTGTATTACGACGACATCTCGCTGGTCAAGGCGGGCGGGTGCTTTGCGGACTTCAATGGCGACGGTCTGGTCGATACCCGCGACGTGATCGCGTTCCTCAATGCGTGGTCGGCGAACGACGCCTCGTCGGACTGCGACGGGAACGGCCTGGTGGATACGCGCGACGTGATCTGCTTCTTGAACGGCTGGACGGCCGGCTGCTGATGCCGGCGCTGGCGTCCCGACTTGGCCCGGGGCGTCGCGCGGCCGGATCGGAAGTTCCTGTATCGGCTCGCGTCTCGTGGGCGTGAGTGGGTCGGGACGTCGGCGGCCTCCCCCGCGTCGGTGGGGGAGGCCGCCGCTTGTGCTTTGGCGTCGGGTGGTCGTCCCGCGGACGGGGTTCCCCCGCGCTGAGGCCCCGCGGGGGCCGAGGTCAGCCCCCGGTGGTCCCCCCGCCCCCTGCTCGCACTCGATGGTGAAGGCGCGGATGCGCTGGTACTCGGCGGGCTCGTCGATCATGATCGAGGCGATCTCCGCGGGCTGCCCGAGGTCGTCCCCCCCGCCCCCCCCCCCCCCCCCGGGATGGGGCGTAGTAATCGCTGCGCTGGAAGGTGTTCGAGGCCGTTGCCTGCTTTGCAAAGGCGAGCGAGCCCGAGGGCGGCCGGGGACATCGATCGGTGGGATGGCGAGGGCGTTGGAGTCGAGCGTGAGCGCGATGAGGGTGGCGACGGGGTCGCGGTCGGGCGGCGGGAGGGTCAGCGAGAGCCCGTCGTCGCTCTGATCGAGCGCGACGTCGCGGCCGGGCGTGGACACGCGGGGCTCGATGGGGGAGGCGGAGCGCCGTCTCGGGCCAGCGGAAGGTGAAGAGGTTGACCGTGCTTTCGCGGCAGGTGGAGGCCAGGGCCGGGCTTGAAGGGCGCCCGGGGTCGTAGATGGCGTGCTCGTGGGCGTGGACCCAGCGCCGAGCGGAGGTGTCGGCCTGGCGGGGCTGGGGCCGACGTTGAGGGCGGTTGGTCGGCGCCCTTGCTGCGCCCCATGGTGATGCAGGACTCCCAGGGGCGTGAGCGGTCGAACCCGCCGATGCGCTGCTCGGGGGTGGCGTAGTCGCCGACGGTGGTGGTCGTGCTGTCGGGTGTGAAGGCGCGGTCGTTGATCACGATGTCGGGCTGGAGCTTGCGGAGCATCGCGACGGTGGGGAGGCCCTGGTCGGGGCCGAACTCGCGGGGCATGTCGAACCAGAGTGTGCAGAGGTGGCCGTAGCGGGTGGCGAGTTCGGTGACCTGGTCGCGGAGATAATCGGCGTAGCGGTCGGGATGGGGGTCGGGCTTGTCGGTCTCGCCGTGGGGGCTGCCCTTGGGGTAGTCGGGGTGGTGCCAGTCGGGGACGGAGTAGTAGGCTCCGAAGGCGAGGCCTTGGGCGCGGCAGGCGGCCGCGAGTTCGGCGACGGGGTCGCGGTGGAAGGGGGAGCTTGCGATGTCGTAGTCGGTGGAGTCGGAGGGCCAGAGGCAGAAGCCGTCGTGGTGTTTGGTGGTGAGGACGAGGTAGCGTGCGCCGGCGTCGTCGGCGAGGGCGGCCCAGGCGGCGGCGTCGAAGGAGGTGGGGTTGAAGCGCTGGTAGAGGTGGTCGTATTCGTCGATGGGGGTGGGCCGGCCGCGGGACCAGCCGATCTCGCGCCCGGTGAGGGCGACGGGTCCCCAGTGGATGAACATGCCGAAACGTCGGGCGCGCCATGCGTCGATGGCTTGGGGTGGTGCGCCGGGGTCGGGCTGGGCAAGGGCGGTGGAGGTGAGGAGCAGGGCCAGGGCGACGCGGGTGAGTGAGGGCATGGCGTGCTCCCGCTTGGGGTGGTTGGCCTCGCGATGCGCCGGTCAGGTTGTGGTTGCGTCTTCGTGCTGAGGGCGGCCGCATTCGGGGCAGTTGGGCGTCGAGAGGTTGCGGAGATCGTAGCCGCAGGCTGGGCAGGCCCAGGAGGGCTTCCAGGCGCGGCGGGCGCGGATGGCCCACCAGAGGAGGAGGGCGAAGAGGGCGGGGTCCGAACCCCCCGGCCCCAGCCACACGTAGGAAGGAGAGACCGCCCCCCCCCCCGCCTGGCTCCCAGTGGGGAGTTGGTTTCGCTGGTGCGGGATGGTCGTGTCGGCGTGGGCGGGGGCTGGTGGGGCTGTTGGCGGTTTGGGGCCCTGGCTTGCGATTCGGGCGTGGAGACCCTGTTGGCCGGGCACCTCGCTGCGCTTCGCCTGTGGCGTTTGATGGGGCGGAGGCGTTGGGGATGGCGATACGCGTGTGGAGCTTTCTTCCGCGGCGTTTCGGCGCCCGGCGGCATGTGGCCAGATGGGGCTGTTCGAATAGGGCGGGTTGTGGCCACGGGTGGCGAAGCATGTGCGGCGTCCGGTGGTGGGGCGTTTGTGCGTGCGACCGCGCGATGTGTGTGTGCATTCGGGCGTGAGAGTTCGTTTGCGATCGTCTGGGGGCCTTGGTGCGCGTCCGGGAGTGAATTGGGGTGCGGGTGCGCGCGGCGTCGAGAACTGGCCGGCGCACGATCGCGTATATCGGGTGACACGCCGCGAGGGCGTCGAGAAGCGTTGTGCGGGAATACTGGGCATGACGCGCCGCTTCGGAAGGGCAGTCAACATGTTGCGGCTCACACGCGGGTCCGCACGGGACCACATCGCAATGAGCAGTCCAGACGGACAACGATTGCCTTCGATGCGGCGCGACTCAGACCCGGGCAACGCGGGCGCCCCCGGACGTGCCGGGCGCGGCGTTGGAGCGTCGCGGCCGATCGTCCTGAACTGACCATGACAAGAAAATGGAGCTGAAGATGAAGTACTTTCCTGCGATTCTGGCGTGCTGTTCTCTGACTGCCGGCGCGGCGATTGCCGGTGTGATGACCCAATCCGTGGCGCCGCTCTCGCACTCGATCGTGGAGCCGGAGAACGTGGAGGGCGTGATCTCGTCGGTGGATCTCGATAACGGCACGTTCTCGGTCCGGACGACCGCGAGCCCGACGCCGATCAAGATCACCGTGAACGAGAAGACGCTCTACATGCTCAACGGCGCGAGCTCGACCAAGGAGGAGGCGCTGAAGGTCGGCAACAAGGTCAAGGTCACGCACGAGGCGAACGTTGCGAGCAGTGTGAGCGCTTCAACGCCGAAGTAGCGCCGGTCTGCGGTGCTTGGCAAAGCAAGGGGCGCGCGGGTGCATGGCACCCGGGCGCCCCTTGTGCGTGCGCGGGTGGGTGGAGCTGCACCAGTCTCCCGCCGCGGCGGCGGGAGACTGGTGGCACGGGATGGGGGAGGGACGCACCTCCCCCTGGCCTCGAAGACTGGCCTTTCCCGCGGGGGGGGGGGATTTGGGGGGGGAGCTGCACCGTCCGCGGCGGCGGGAGACTGGTGGCACGGGATGGGAGAGGGGCCCTCCCCTGGCCCGAAGACTGGGCCCCCCCCTCTGCGGGGGGACTGGGGGCCAGTCCCGCCGCGGCGGCGGGAGACTGGTGGCACATTCGGGGGAGATGGGGGGGTCAGGCGATGCCGTTGCGCATGGCCTCTTCGATGGCGGCGCTGAAGCGGTCGACTTCTTCGAGCGTGGAGTAGACGCTGGGGGAGACGCGGAGGCCCTCGAACTCGGGGTGCTTGATGCCCACGACGAAGATCCTGTGCTTCTCCCAGAGCCAGGCGGCGAGCGCGCCGGTTTCGAGGCCTTCGATCTGGACGTTGCCGATGCCGACGGCGAAGCCGGGCTTGCGGCTGGTGTGGAAGCGGACGCGGGGGTTGGACTCGAGGCGGCTCATCCAGCGCTCGCGGAGGTAGATCATGCGGGCCTGCTTGCGGGCGGCGCCGAGGGACTCGTGGAAGGTGAGGGCCTCGGCGATGGCGAGGATGGGGGCCGCGGGGTGGGTGCCGGTCTCTTCGAACTTGCGGATGTCGGAGTCCTGGGTGTCGGCGGCGGCCATCATGGGCCAGAGTCCGGGGATCTTGTCGCGCTTGACGTAGAGCAGGCCGGTGCCGTGGGGGGCGAAGAGCCACTTGTGGAGGCTGGTGCCGAAGTAGTCGCACTTGAGGTCGGTGAGCTTGAAGTCGGCGTGGGCGAAGGAGTGGGCGCCGTCGACGATGACGGGGATGTTCATCGTTCGGGCGAGGGTGCAGATCTCCTTGACGGGCATCATCTGGCCGGTGAGGTTGATCATGTGGCTGACGAGGATGAGCTTGGTGTTCTTGGTGATGTTGGCGAGGTAGAGGGCCAGGAGCGCGGAGGGGTCCTCGACGGGGACGGGGATGGAGCACTGGCGGAGGACGATGCCGTCGCGGCGCTCGCGCTGCTTGAAGGTGTTGATCATGCGCGGATAGTCCTGCGTGTTGCAGAGGACCTCGTCGCCGGGCTTGAGGTCGAGGCCGAGCTGGCAGATCTGCAGGCTCTCGGAGGCGTTGCGCGTGATCGCGATCTCTTCGGGGCTGACGGCCCAGGTGTGGGCGAGGCGCTCTCGGACGACCTCCTTGCGGGGCTCCTGGACTTGCCAGAGGTAGTAGGCCGGGCTCTTGTTGGCGAGGTCCCAGTGGTCGCGCATCGCCTCCTGCACCCAGCGCGGGGCGGGGCTGACGCCGCCGTTATTGAAGTTGACCATGGAGCGGTCGACGGTGAAGGCCTGCTGGGCGAAGCGCCAGAAGTCCTCGTCGCGGGCGATGGCCTCGGGATCGCCGGGGGTGCGTTGGAGCTCGAGGAGACGCTCGCGGGCGCGGGCCTTGGGGAGGGGAAGGCGAGGGCCGCGGCGGTGTAGGCGGCGGGGGCGGAGAGGAGGAGGGTTCGGCGGGTTGGCATGGGGGGAGTGTAAAGGAAAGAGACGGAGAGACGAAGAGATGGAGAGACGGAGTGGGGGGAAGGGGGAGAGGGACGGAGGGACAGAGGGACAGAGGGACAGAGGGACAAAGGGACAGAGGGACGGAGGGACAGAGGGACGGAGGGACTGGGGGGGAAGTGTGGGGATAGGCTGGGGGTATGACGAACGACTTTGATGCGGTGCGGGGGGCTTGGGTGGCCGAGTTCGAGAAGCAGAAGGGGTGGGCGGAGCACGCGGCGGGGCAGGTGCCGGACGCGATGCTGCACGCGGCGATGGCGCCGGGGACGAACCCGGTGTCGGTGCTCATGAAGCATCTGGCGGGGTCGCTGCGGAGCCGGTTTACGGATTTCCTGACCAGCGACGGTGAGAAGGACTGGCGGGATCGGGACTCGGAGTTTGTGGTGGGGCACGAGACGCGCGCGGAGTTGATGGCGGTGTGGGAGCGGGGGTGGGGTGGCGATCGCGGCGGTGGAGGGGCTGCGCGAGGAGGACATGGGTCGGACGGTGACGATCCGGTCGCAGCCGCACACGGTGCCGCTGGCGGTGACGCGGGCGATCGCGCACTGCGCGTATCACACGGGGCAGATCATGCTGGTGTCGCGGGTGCTGGCGGGCAGCGAGGGGTGGAAGTGGGCGACGATCGCGCCGGGGAAGAGCGAGGACTTTCGGCGGGAGATGCGCGAGCGGCACGGGAGGTAGGACGCGCGAAGACGGCGCAACAGTCGCGCGGCGAGATCGGGGCCGGGGCTCGCGGCTGCGCTCTGCGCATCACTCTGCGTGCTCTGCGTTTGTCTCCCGCTCAGATCTGTCCCACCCACTCGGGCTTGGCCACTTCCTTCCAGCGCTTGCGGATGGCCTCGATGCGCTCGGCGGGGAGTGGGCCGCCCTGCAGGAGTGCGGCGTTTTCGGCGAAGCGTTTGGGGTTGGTGGTGCCGACGACCGTGGTGTGGACGCCGGGGAGGCTGAGGCAGAAGCGCAGGGCGATGCCGGCGGGGCCGTCGGGGCCTTCGACATCGCGCTGGTCGGCGCGGCAGAAGTCGTAATCGAGTTCCTTCATGCGTTTCCAGTACTCGACGACGTAGCCGTTCGTGGGCTGGGTCTCGTAGCGCCAGACGGCGTTGCCGATGCCGCGCTTGACGACCACGCCCATGTCCTGCTCGCGGCAGAGCGGGAGCGTGAGGTCGATCGACTCCTGGTCCACGAAGCTCATGGAGGTCATGAGGGTGTCGAACTTGCCGGTCTTGACGGCGTAGAGGGCGGCCTGGGAGTCGCCGCTGTAGCCCATGTATCGGGTCTTGCCGGCCTGCTTGGCCTTCTCGAGCGCTTCGATCGCTTCGCCCTTCTTGAGGACGTCGAGGCCGCAGGAGTGGAGGTGGACGAGATCGACGTAGTCGGTCTTGAGGCGCTTGAGGCTGCGTTCGATCGAGGCGGTGACGCCCTTGGCCGACCAGCCGTCGAGTCCGTCGGGGGCCCAGTGGCCGACCTTGGTGAAGAGGTAGTAGTCCTTGCGTCGGTTGGCGACGGCGTTGCCGATCTGGACCTCGGACTCGGCGTAGCACTCGGCGGTATCGATGGTGTCGAGTCCCTGGTCGAGGGCGGAGTTGAGGAGCTTGTCCACGATGTCCTGGGCGGTGCCGCCGTAGCCGATCTCCGCGGCCCCGAAGCCGAGGACGGTGACTTCCATGTCGGTCTTGCCGAGCTTGCGCTTCTCCAACTCCGGTGCTCCTGTGCGGGCGAGGGCGGACGGGGCGAGGACGCTGCCTGCGGCGAGACCGGCGGCCGCGGTCTTGAGGAAGTCGCGACGGGATGGGCTGGTGTGGTCGGGCATGAGGCCTCCTGTTGTCCCCGGGGGGGAGTGTATCACGGGGGCGGGGAAGGCCGAATGCGGAGGGGATGCGGCGGCGTGTGCGGAGGGGGAGTGGGGCGGGTATTGGGTCGGATCCTGGATCGCTTCGCGGCCTTTGCGTCCCGCTTTGCGCTCGCTGCGTTCGGGTCTTATGCTGGGTCATGCAGGTCGTCTTTCTGGCGTCGTATCCGCGGTCGGGGAACACGTGGGCGCGCGTGTTGCTGTACCACGCGCTGTATGGATCGGCGGGGGTTGAGCCCTCGACGCGTGAGATCGCGATGCGGCTGCCGGACCTGCACGTGGACGGCGAGGTGGAGCGGAGCCTGGAGGCGCATCCGCCGGGGGAGGGGCGGGTGATCGTGAAGACGCACTTCCCATGGTCGTCGTCGCACCCGCACGCGGGCGCGGCGGCGGGGGTGATCCTGCTGGTGCGGCATCCGCGGGATGTGCTGATGAGCAGCCTGAACTTTCACCGGGTGCTGGAGACGAAGGTCAAGGACCGGCGGACGGGGAGGGACGCGGTGCTGACCGGCGCGGACTACGCGCGGGCGTTCATCAAGAGCGGCGGCGACCCGGTGTGGACGAGCCAGGGGTTCGCGAGCTGGGAAGAGAACACGAGGTCGTGGATGGCCAGCGGCCTGGGGTTGCTGGTGGTGCGGTACGAGGACATGCTCGATCGGCCGGCGGAAGAGCTGGCGCGGATGCTGGGCTTTGTCGGCGCGGGCGCGGGGGGGGAGGCGATCGCTCGGGCGGTCGCGGCGTCGAGCTTCGACCGGATGCGGGCGCTCGAGGTTCGCGAGAAGACCTCGAGCGCGGGCAAGAACACGTTCTTCGGGGGTTCGGCCAAGACGGTGCGGAAGGGGATCTATTTCATGGACCGGGCGCGGCGGGGCGCGAGCCTCGAGGCCGTGGGTCCGGGTCTCGACGCCGAGTTTGCCCGGAGGTTCGGGCCGGTGCTCGGCGGGCTTGGGGACCTCGGGTACGCGTGAGCCGCTAGAGCAGCCGGTGCTTCTTGAAGATCATCCACTGCACCACCGCGAGGACGCCGAGCGCGCCGCAGACGAACCAGAACGCGTGGGGATCGCGCTGGCCGGGCAGGCCGCCGACGTTGATCCCGAGCAGGCCCGTGATCAGCCCGAGGGGGAGGAAGATCGCGGCCACGAGGGAGAGGATGTACATCGTGCGGTTCATCTGCTCGCTGGCCTGCGCGAGGATCTGCTCCTGGATCATCGTGGAGCGTTCGCGGAGCAGGTCGAGCTCCTCGACCTGGCGGGTGAGTTCGTCGGCGACCTCGCGCAGGCGCACGCGGTCGCGCTCGCCGAAGAGGGTGCTGGTCTCGGTGGTGAGCCGCGAGAGCATGTCTCGCTGGGGGGAGAGGTAGCGTCGGATGGTCATGGTCTGCCGACGCGGCACGGCGAGGCGCAGGCGGAGTTCCTTGGCGCTGCCCCCGATCAGGTCGTCCTCGATGCCGTCGACGAGTTCCTCCTGGTTGCCGACGACATCGCGCATGCGGTCGGAGAGGGCGTCGGCGAGGAGTGCGAGGATGCTGCCGGGCGAGCGGGGTCCGACGCCCCGGCCCAGGTTGTTGACGAGGTCGTCGATCGCGAACACGCGTCGGCCGCGGAGGCTTATGACGCGGGTGGGGTCGAGCCAGAGGCGGATGCTGACCATGTCGTCGGGCTCGGCGCCGGGGTTGCAGTTGACGCCTCGGAGGATGGCGAGCGTGCCCTCGGGGGTGTTGACGGCGCGGGGGCGGGTGTCCTCGGCGAGCAGCCCCTCGCGGACGAGTTCGGGCAGGCGCGCGACGTCGCGGAGCCAGGACTCGGCCCCGGGGTTCGAGCGATCGAGGAGGATCCAGAGCACGCCCTGGTCGGGGGTCCAGGCCCGGGCGGCCGCGGCGTCGAGGGGGCGCCCGCCGCCCTGGCCGTCGAGCAGGTAGGCGAAGTGCACGCCGGACTCGGGCGGGCTGCTGTTGGCGTCGTCGGGCACCGGTGCTCCTTGGTGGGCGCGGGGGAACGGGCTGGTTCGGACGGCCGGGAGCGCCTACATCCACTTCATGCGTCGGAGCAGGACGACCTCGAGCACGAGCACAAGGGCGAGGATACCGCAAAGGACCCAGAAGGCGAGGGGGTCCTGCTGCCCGGGGATGCCGGCCACGCTGACGCCGGCGAGGGCGGTGAGGAAGCCGACGGGGAGGAAGATGGCGGCGACGATGCTGAGGAGGTAGGTATTCCGGGCGAGGCGCTCCGCGACGCGGGCGTCGGCCTGCTCCTGGGCGATCAGCAATCGCTCGCGGATGAGATCCAGATCGTCGACGACGCGGGCGAGCTGCTCGGCGTCTTCGCGGAGGCGGGCGCGGTCGTCGGGGGTGAGCAGCTCGCTCGGCTCGCTGGCCATCCGTCCGGCCATGTCGCGTTGGGGAACGATGTGGCGGCGCATGTTCATGCAGCGGGTGCGGAGGTCGCCGATGCGTTCGCGGAGGTTGGCGGGCTCGTGCGGCGCGTGGGTGTCGGCCTCGATCTGGTCGGCCTGGAGGCCGAGGTCGTCGGCGGTCTGCGCGATGTGGTCGCTGAGGGCGTCGACGAGTCGGACGAGCAGCTCGGCGCTGCGGGTGGGGCCGGCGTGCTGGTCGAAGGTGGCGGCGACATCGTCGACGGCGAAGACCTTGCGCCCGCGGAGCAGGATGGCTCGGTGGGGGTCGAACCATCCGCGGAGCGCGACCATGTCCTCGGGCCGGTCGTGCTGGTTGAGGTTGACGCCGCGGAGCGTGACGAGGAGGCCGTCGGCCTGGGCGAGGCAGCGGGGGCGGGGCTCGTGGGCGAGGATGGAGTCGACGATGAGCGGGCGGAGGTCGGCGACCTTGCGGAGCCACGGGCGCGTCTCGGGGCTGTGGCGGTCGAGGACCACCCAGAGGACGCCCTGCGCCGGGGCCCAGTCGGCCGTGCCCGGGGCGTCGATGGGGTGGGCGCCGCCCCGGCCGTCGAGCACGAAGCCGCGATGGAAGAACGAGGGCTCGGCCATGGGCGGGGCTCCCTGGGGCCTCTCGCCCCTCGCGGAGCTTACAGCCCGACGGCGGTCTTGGGGCCCGTGGAGGCCGGCTGTTCCTTGCCCGCCGGATAGACGACGCGTCCGTGGTAGCTGGAGACGACGGTCTTGCTGACACTCTCCACGATGGCGTGGAGGTCCTTGAGCGTCAGGTCGCACTCGTCGAACTGGCCGTCGAGGAGCCGCTTGTTGGCGATGGAGCGGACGAGCTGGTCGATGCGCGATGGGGTGGGCTCGCTGAGTGTGCGGCTGGCGCTCTCGACGGCGTCGGCGATCATGAGGATCGCCACTTCCTTGGATCGGGGGCGGGGGCCGGGGTAGCGGTATTCGAGCTCGCGAGGCGTCTCGCCCTGGTCGGCGGTCTCGGCCTGCTTCTTGGCGCGGTGGTAGAAGAACTCGACGAGGGTGGTGCCGTGGTGGCCCTCGATGAAGTGTTGGAGGCTGCGGGCGAGGCCGTATTCGCGGGCCATCTCCATGCCGTCCTTGACGTGGCCGACGATGACGAGCAGGCTCATGGCGGGGCTGAGCTTGTCGTGCTTGTTGATGCCGCCCCACTGGTTCTCGACGAAGTATTCGGGCTTGTTCATTTTCCCGATGTCGTGGTAGAGCGCCCCGGCGTAGGTGAGCAGCGTGTCGGCGCCGATGGCGGCGGCGGCGGCCTCGGCGATCGTGGCGACGTTGAGCGAGTGGTTGTACGTGCCGGGGGCCCGCTGCTGGAGTTCACGGAGGAGGGGCTGCTTGGGATCGCGCAGCTCGATCAGGGTCATGCCCGTGGTGATGTCGAAGGCCCGTTCGACGAGGGGGAGGATGAAGAGGACGACGGCGCCGACGCCCACGCCGCCGAACGCCGCAAGGAACGCGTCGCGGACGGTCTGGCGGACGGCGGCGAGGTTGACGGGCCGGTCGATCGAGAGCACGAGGATGGTGGCGACGCCCAGGGCGAGGCCGGTGGTGAGCCCCATCCGGATGATGGTGTCGCGGGAGCGGATCTCGCGGAGCCGCCAGACGACGACGCCGACGCCCGTCATGATGAGGCCGAAGAGGCCGATGGTCTGGTCGAGGGCGACGCACACGAGGAGGGCGTGGAGGCAGGAATAGGCCAGGCTCACGCGCTGGTCGTACGCGATCACGAGGATGGCGGCCACAAAGACCGTGGGGGCGACGGCGGTGACCGTGAGGGCCCAGGGCGCCGCGACGCTGGCGGCGCAGGCGATCGCGAGCGAGCCGAACAGGAGTGTGGCGATCCACACCATCCGCGAGACCTTCTTGCGCAGGCGGGGGCAGAAGAGGAAGGCGTAGAGGGCGGCGCCGGTGGCGATGGCGGTCGAGGCGGCGACGACGCTGAGCCGGCGTACCCAGACACGCCAACGCTCGGCCTCGGCGCGGAAGTGGGACAGTTCCGCCTGCCACATGTCGACCTGGGCCGCGGTGAGCACGTCGCCACGGGTGAAGATCACGGCGCCGACGGGCCATTCGTTGACGATGTCCTTGACGGCGTCGGCGGCCTTGGCCTGGAGGGCGCTCGTGGCCGCGGCGTCGAGGCGGTAGGTCGGTTTGGCGTTGATGCTCAGCCGGGAGATGATTACCTGCCGGACGGGGTCGTCGATTCCGGCCTGGACGCAGAGCTGGGTGAGGCGCGTCCGGAGCGGGTCGGGGTCCTCGGCGTTCAGGGCCGTGTCGCGATGGACCGTGGCGATGGGGGTGTCGCCCGCAGCCCGAAGCTCGAGCATCGGGCTGAGGCCCTGGCTGGTCTTCTGCCACGTCTGGGCGTCCAGCACGGGAGTGCGCCGGTAGCCATCCCAGAAGCGGCTGATGCGGGCGAGGTACTCGGGGAGCGGTTCCCCCTCGGCCGTCTGGGCCTGGATGGCCAGCAGGCCCTCGGGGCTGAGGCCGAATTGGGCGCGGATGCTCGGATCCACCTGCTCAAGGCTCTGGACGCTGGCGAGCGTTCGCGGGAGATTCTCGAGGCTTGCACGGAGTTCGCGGAGCAGCGACTCGTCGGCGGCGAACACCCGGGTGGCCTGCTGGCGCGCCTGCTCGCGGGCCGAGTCGGTCTGCTCGTGGTTGACCACGCGGAAGCTCACCCGGACTGTGCGGGTGTCGGTCGCGACCTGCCCCTCGCTGACGAGGACCTGGTCACGCGTCCAGGCGGCCAGCAGGCCGGAGGCGACCCCAAAGACCAGCGTCACGATCAGCCCCCAACCCACGGCCCGGCTCCGGCAGGTATCCAGGGCGCGCTCCCACAGGCGCCGCTCGATGGCCAAAGCCACGCGGCCGCGCTTGGCGGGCCGCTTGGGGGCGGTTCGGATCGTGGTCTTGCCGTTCTCCTTAGCCATTCGTGTACCGGGAGCCCTCTGGGGTGTCTTCCCCGATGGGGGTTTCATCGGTCTGCTCCAGCACCCGCTGGAGGAGGTCCTGCTGCTGGGCCTCACGATCGGTCTCGCCGTAGGCCTCGATGATCCTCTGGACGAGGCTGTGGCGGACCACATCGACGGACTGGAGGGTGACCGTGGCAACCCCCGGGACTCGGCGGAGGCGGCGGGCGGCGTCGATCAGGCCGCTGTCGAGCGGGTCGGGCAGATCGATCTGCGTGACATCGCCGGTGACGACCATCTTGGAGCCATGCCCCATGCGCGTCAGGAACATCTTCATCTGGCCCCGGGTCGTGTTCTGGGCCTCGTCGCAGATGATCATGGCGTTGTTGAGCGTTCGGCCCCGCATGTAGGCGAGGGGGACGACCTCGATGATGTCGCTCTCGATGAAGCGTCGGATCTGGCCGTAGTCCATCATGTCGTGGAGGGCATCGAAGAGGGGCCTGAGGAAGGGGTTCACCTTGGCTTCGAGGCCACCGGGGAGGAATCCGAGCTTCTCGCCGGCCTCGACGGCGGGTCGCGCGAGGATGAGCCGGCTGACGCGCCCGGTCTTGAGGAGATGGACGGCGGCGGCGACGGCGAGGTAGGTCTTCCCGGTGCCCGCCGGGCCGATGGCGATAGTGAGATCGTGGTCGCGGATGGCGTCGAGGTAGAGCTGTTGGTTCAACGTCTGGGGTCGGACGGGCCGGCCCCGGACGTAGACCTCGATCCGGCCGTCCCAGGGCATCAGGGCCTCGGGTCCCAGGCCGTTGGGCGCCCCCTGGGCGAGCCGCGCGGCCTGGGAGGCGTGCTCGGCGATGATGTCGAGTACCTGCTGGCGCGAGGGCATACCCCGGTCCTTGGGGCCCCGGGCGAGAGTCTCGAGGACCCCCTTGGCGGCGGTCACCCCCGCGGGCTCTCCCTGGATGCGGATTGTCCCCTCTCGCGCGGCGATGTTGACGCCGAGTGTCTCGCGGATCATCTTGAGGTGCCTTTCGCCGGACCCGACGACGGCGAGGCCGGCGGCACCTGGAGGAACTTGCACCGTGATATCCAAGCGAGAACTACTCCATCGCCCGACGCCGATCGTCCGAGGACACCTCGGGACCGACGTCGGTCCCCTGGCCGCGTCCGAAGAGTTTAGCCCGAGTGGGGGGGGTGAGAGACCGCCGCGTAAGTTGTTCTATTGCATTGTGTTAGGCCTTGCCGGCGGTTGGATGTCGGTGGCTGGGTCCGGGTGTGTCTCGGGGGGAGGGGCCCCTGAGGGTGTTCCGCCGGGGTCGATGGCCCTCCGGGCCGATGCCCAGCAGAAGGAGGCTTCCGGTGACTGGGACGACATTTCGGCCGCTGTGGCGGTGTCGCTGAGCGTCTCGGAGCTGGTGCTGGTGGCCACGGAATCGCCGGACGCGGGGCATCGCGTGTACCGCCTGCGGTCGGCACGGGATGAGCCGGGGGTGCTGGTGGTGGAGCGGCTGAGTCCGGCGGACGAGGGCGACCCGGTCTTGCTGCGTCTTTCCTGCTCGGTGGG
Source organism: Phycisphaerales bacterium (assembly GCA_016709445.1). GTDB lineage: Bacteria > Planctomycetota > Phycisphaerae > Phycisphaerales > UBA1924 > PNC22. The sequence goes on along the minus strand of JADJMV010000016.1, from coordinate 81,103 downwards.
GCGGTTCGGGGATCCGGCGCGGGAGCGCGCGGTGCTCGAGCGGGTCTCGACCCGATTGGGGCAGCTGCGCGGGGTGGAGGTCAGCCCGATTCGGTGGTAGCCAGCTCGACGGACGCCGGGAGCAGGACGGTCATGGTCGTGCCCTGCTGCCAGACCGAGGCGACCTGGATGGAGCCACCGAGGGCCCGGAGCGCGTGCTTGACGATCGCGAGGCCCAGGCCGGTGCCGCGCGACTTGGACCCCGAGCGGGCCGCGTCGGCCTGGAAGAAGCGCTCGAAAATGCGCTGCTGGAGCGCAATGGGGATGCCGATGCCGCGGTCGATGACATCGATGCGGGTGTCGAGGCGTTGGGCGGCCCCGGCCTCGACGACGGTGCCGCGGACGAGGACACTGGTGTCGTCGTAGGCAAACTTGATCGCGTTGTCGAGGAGGTTGCGGAGGACGAGGCGCACAAGCCGGGGGTCGGTCCAGAGTTCGTGGAGCCGCTCGTCGAGCTCCAGCCGGATCGAGATCCTCCGTTGCTCGGCGATGGGGTGAAACATCTCCCGGAGTTGCTCGGCGATCTCGAACAGATCGACGTGCTCCGGGAGGCAATCGGCCCCGGGGGATTCGAGGCTGGAGAGGTCGAGCAGGTCGCGGGCGAGCTCCTCGAGTCGTTCGGCGTTGGAGCCGATGAGGGAAATGAGGCGCCGGCGGATCTCGGGCGACTCGTCGCCGATCTGGTCGAGTGTTTCTGCGGCGGCCTTGATCGACGTGAGGGGCGTCCGCAGCTCGTGCGATGCGTTGGCGACGAAGTCCGTCTTGAGCTGGAGTGCGGTCGCCTGCTCGGTGACGTCGCGGAGGGAGAGCACGATGGCGGGTCCCCGCGGGCCTCCGGGGTACGCCTCGGCCTGCACCTCGAGGATCCGCGGTCCGGACGCGGTAAGCAGGCGAACCTGTCCGCGCGTGAGGCCCTGGTCGGCGGCCGCGCGGACGATCGCGAGGATCGGCTCGTCGGGCAAGATCTGGTCGAGCGGGGCTCCGGTGAGGGGTCGCGAGGAGCCTGGAGCGAGGAGCGCGGCGGCGGACCGGTTGGCAACGGTAAGAAATCCGGCGGCGTCGAGTGCCACGACGGGCTGCTCGACGGCGTCGAGTATGGCTCGGAGGGCCTCGCGTTCGGTGTCACGCTCGGCGCGGCGGGCGTCGGCCTCGAGCGCGAGGCGCCGGCGTTCGGCCTCGCTGGCCCGTTCGGCGTCGCGGGCGTCGGCGAGAAAGAGGCCACCGGCGACGAGGAGAGCGAGCGAGCCGGCGAGGATGGCGGCGGGCGCGGGGAGGGCGGGCACGATGGAGAGCCAGAGTGCCCCGAGCGCGACCACCAGCGCGAGGAGACCGGCTCGGGCTTTGGGTCGGAGGGGCATCGGGTGGATTGTTGGTGGCGCCGGCGCGCGGGGTTCAGCCTTCGGCGGCATCGGCGGCGGCATCGGCGGTGGCGGCGGCGTCGAGGCGGTATCCGACGCCGCGGACGGTCTCGATGAGCCGCCCAGCATCGCCGAGCTTCTTCCGGAGGGCGGTCATGTGGACATCGATGGTTCGGGGGGTGACGCGGACGCCGGGCCCGATCGCGCGCCGCATGAGTTCCTTGCGCCCGAGCACGGCGCCGGCGCCCTCGATGAGGGTGGCGAGGAGTCGGAACTCGGTGAGCGTGAGATGGACCTCGGTCCCGGAGACGAGGACGCGGTGGGTGTCGGTCCGAAGCTCGATGGGTCCGGCGTTGAGGGTGCTGCGTTGATCACGGTCGGGATCGGCGCGTCGGAGGACGGTCTCGATGCGGGCCAGGAGGACTCGGAGGCTGAAGGGTTTGGTCACATAGTCGTCGGCTCCGGAGGCGAGGCCGATGACCTCGTCGGCCTCCTCGGCCTTGGCGGTGAGCATGATGATGGGGACGTCGGCGGTCGAGGGGTCCAGGCGCAGGCGTTTGGCGACCTCGGTGCCGGAGAGTTCGGGGAGCATGACGTCGAGCAGGATGAGGTCGGGCCGGCTGCGGGCGGCGGCGGCGAGGGCTTCGCGTCCGTCGTGGGCGAGGGTGGTGTCGAATCCGGCGCGTTCGAGGTTGAGGGCAACGAGTTCGGCGAGGTCGCGTTCGTCCTCGACGATGAGCACTTTTCTGGTGGTGGTCATGGGGCTCTCGCGGTTGCGGGGCGGAAGAAAGGGTAGCGGAGGGCCCGGAAAACGCTGTCGGCGGGGCGCTTGGATTGCGCGAAGACGGCCCCGGGCCGTCTTTGTTTGGTTTTTGATTGGCACGGAGAAATTATCTGCTTGGGAGACAGGGGTTTAGAGGGGGAAGCGGGGGAGTTTGCAAGTAAATACTAGCGTCGGGGGCGGAGGGCCGCCGATAACGGCAAGCACACCGCTGCTGCGGGCCAACGCGTGGGCCCGGGCGGGGACTGGACAAGCTTGGAGAGCAGTGCTACAAGTTAGTCCTTGCTCAACTGGGGTCCTCCTGAACGTGCGGGGGACTATCGAACACGGGCGGAGCCCGAGTGAGTCAGAGGCCCGTTGTTTCGGGCGAAATTGTGGGAAGATCCGCCGCATCGCGTTGGTGTCGGCGAGGGATGGTCGGAGCAGGTCGCAACGTACATGGAAACGGGACGCCAGCTACTAGGAGCGGCTCCCCAAGTCCTGCGAGAAGGAGTCACAGAAATGAATCGGACCAGGATGCTTGCTCTGCTTGCTGGTGCGGCGATGAGCGCTGGCGTTGCCGCCGCTCAGACCGCGGGTGATTCGGCCCTGGAGCGTGAGCTCCTCGCCGATGCTGGCGCTCGCGCCAGTTTCCAGGCCGGCGGCACCGCCGGTCATGACGGGAAGTTCTTCCTCGCCTCCGCGGACGGGAACAACCGCCTGAACATCGGCGGCTACACCCAGTTCCGGTACACGTTTAACAACCGTGATACCAGCGGCGCCGACGAGGACTTCACCAACGGGTTCGACATGGTCACCACCGCCCTCGAGTTCGGCGGCAACGTGATGAACCAGAACCTGGGCTACTACGTCCGCGGCTACTTCGACACGGCGAGCTCCGGCTCTTTCGAGCTGGCCGACGCGTTCGGTACGTACGCCCTGGACAACGGCGTCACGATCCTCTGGGGTCAGTTCCTGGCGCCGGTGCTCCGCGAGCGCATGGTTGACGAGCGCTACCAGCTCGCCGCCGCCCGCTCCGCGACCACCGACACCTTCGACCCGGGCTACACCCAGGGCCTCGGCTTCATCTATACCGCCGACAGCTTCAAGCTGATCGGTGCGATCGATGACGGTGCGGCCACCGCCAACACCCCGTACTACTCGGCCAGCGAGGCCGACTGGGGCCTGACCGGCCGCGTCGAGTTCAAGTGGTCCGGCGACTGGGCCCAGTTCGATGACTTCACCAGCTGGCGCGGCACCGAGGGCTACGCCGGTATGGCGGGCGCCGCGGTCCACTGGGAGACCCACGGCGACACCGGCAACACCACCACCTTCGGTGGCACCGCCGGCCCCGATTTCGATCTGATCGAGTACACCGCCGACGTCAGCGTCGAGGGCAACGGCTGGAATGCGTTCGGCGCGTTCATCGGCCGCAACATCGATCCCGCCGGAGCGAGCGCCACCGACGACTTCGGTGCGGTCGTTCAGGCCGGCGTGTTCGCCACCGACAACTTCGAGGTGTTCGGGCGCTGGGACGCGATCTTCGCCGACACCGGCGTCGCGGGCTCCGGCGACTTCCACACCCTGACCTTCGGCGGCAACTACTACTTCTTCCAGAACAGCCATGCCGCCAAGTTCACCGGCGACATCCAGTGGAACCTCGAGAACCAGGGCGACGCCTCCACCGTCGCCGGCTTCGGCACCCCGAGCCAGTCCAACAGCATCCTGCCGGACACCCAGGACAACCAGTGGGCGATCCAGCTTCAGATGCAGCTCGTCTTCTGAGTCGAGCCTGATCAGAGACATCGATTGATCTCAGCCGGCCGCCCCTCGGGGCGGCCGGTTGCTTTTTTGCGCCTCGCCGGGGCGGCTTCGCGGGGAGTGGGCTTCGCGCAATCTTGACGTACTCGTCATGATCTTCTTGCGAGAATTGAATAGTCTCTGGCCCCGCGGGGCGAGCGGCCGGCCTCTGCGGGGATTCACCCTTTCGGCCCGGGAGCACACAGTTGAAGACCACGCATCTCACGGCGATTCTGGCGGCACCATTGCTGGCCACGGGGGCACTCGGCGGCGACACGGGAACCGCGCTCGAGCGCGAATTGCTCTCGGATGCGGGCGCGCGGGCCAGCTTCCAGGGCGGGGCGACGGCGGGGCATGACGGCAAGTTCTTCATGGCCTCGCCCGACGGGGCGTTCCGGCTCAACGTGGGCGGGCTCGTGCAGTTCCGGTACAACATGAACTTCCGCGACACCACCGCGCCGGACGAGGACTTCACCAACGGCTTCAACACCCGGCGGACGAAGCTCATCCTCGACGGCTCGGTCTACGACTCCATCGATTTCTACGTCCAGGCCGCGTTCGCCACCTCCGGCGGCACGATGACGCTCGACCAGGCCTACGGGAGCTACAAGTTCGAGAACGGGATGGCTGTCCGGTGGGGCCAGTTCAAGCTCCCCTTCCTGCACGAGGAACTCACGAGCGACAAGTACCAGCTCGCGGCCGAGCGCTCGCTGGTCAACAAGGTCTTCACGCAGGACTACTCGCAGGGCGTGCAGCTGAGCTACGAGGGCGACCGGTTCCGCGTGATGGGCGCGGTGTCGGACGGCTTCTCGAGCCTCAATACCGCGTACTACTCGCCGTCCGAGGCGGACTTCGCGATCACGGCCCGTGCCGAGATGCGGCTGGGCGACGCGTCGTGGAAGACCTACGGCGACTACACCTCGTTCCGCGGCGGGGACACCGGGGCGCTGGTCGGCGCCGCCGTGCATTGGGAATCGTTCGGCGACACGGGCAACACCACCACCTTCGGCGGCACGCCCGCGACCGGCATGGACATGCTCTCCTACACGCTCGACGCCAGCTACGAGGGCGGCGGGTGGAACCTCGGCGGCGCCTTCGTCGGGCGCAACATCGACCCCGATGGCGGGACCTCGGCCGATGATTTCGGCGCGCTGGTGCAGGGCGGCGTCTTCGTCAGTGAGAAGACCGAGCTCTTCGCCCGTTGGGACGCCATCTTCCCCGACAGCTCCTACGCCGCGGGCAACGATTTCAACACGCTGACCTTCGGTGGCAACTACTACTTCATCCCCGGCTCTCACGCGGCCAAGTTCACCGCGGACGTGCAGTGGTATCTGGACGACCAGGCCGGGAGCGGCTCGGTCGTGAAGTCGAACGAGGGCATCGGCCTCGCGCCGGCCTCGACCGACGACCAGTTCGCGATCCGCCTGCAGATGCAGATGATCTTCTAGGCCGGTTCCATCCGCTGTGACTCGCCCGCTCGGAGCGGGCGCGGGCCCGGGGCGCGGGGTTCTCTCGCCCCGGGCCTTCTTCGTGCCGTGCCGACCGGTCCCGCCTCGCGAGGAGCGCGACGCTGTCGAGGGTCCATGCCCCGCCCGGCTGGCGCCGGGCGCGGAATCGCCCGATCTCGGGCTGGACGCCGGGCGGGTGTTCACGGCGTCGTCGGTGGATGGGCGGCCGGTGAGGCGCCGCGCGGCCGTGGCGCCCGGGGCTTGCAGGACGGTGGGGGGCGGGCCGGCCTACATCCGCTCCACCGTCGGCAGGCCCAGCACGCCGAGCCCGTCTTCGAGCACGCGCGCCGTCAGGCGGCACAGGCGCAGGCGCGAATTGCGCGCGGCGTCGGACTCGGCGTTGAGCACGTGGCACGCGGTGTAGAACGAGCTGTATGCGCCGGCCAGGCTATAGAGGTAGGCGCACAGCTTGTAGGGCTCGAGCGCGCTGGCGACGGCGCGGACCTGGCCCGGGTAGCGGAGCAGCTCGAGCGCGAGCGCCTTCTCCGCCGGTTCGGTGATCAGGATCGGCAAGGACTCATCCGCCGCGACGCCGCGCTCCGCCGCCTTGCGGAACACACTCCGGATCCGCACCAGCGCGTAGAGCAGGTAGGGCCCCGTGTTCCCCTCGAACGCGAGCATGCGGTCGAAGCTGAAGACGTAGTCCTTGATCCGCTCGCTCGAGAGGTCGGCGTACTTGATGGCCGCGATGCCCACCGCCTCGGCGATCTGCCGCCGCTCGGATTCGGGCAGGGGCGGCTCGGTGTCGCTCTGGGCCCGTTCGTCGTCCTTTGCGGCCACGGGCACGAGCGCCCGCTCGACCGCCTCATCCAGCAGGTCGCTGAGCTTGACGTTCTCGCCCGAGCGCGTCTTGAACGGGCGCCCGTCCTCGCCGAGCACCATGCCGAAGGCGGCGTGCTCGAGGATGGAGGGCTCGGACGCGCCGGGGCGGGTCGCGTATCCGGCCTTGCGGGCGGCCGCGAAGACCTGCCGGAAATGGAGGCTCTGGCGGGCGTCCACGGTGTAGATGACGCGCGAGGCGCCGAGTTTCTGGACGCGCCGTCGGATCGCGGCCAGATCGGTCGTGGCGTAGAGGTAGCCGCCGTCGCTCTTGCGGATGATGCAGGGCTCGGCGATCGCCCCGTCCTCGGGGCTGTCGAGGCGGACGACGAGCGCGCCCGCGCTCTCGGTGGCCAGCCCCCGGGCCTGCAGGTCGGCGACGATACCGGGCAGTTCCTCGCCGTAGCTGCTCTCGCCCGCGCTGGCGGCCTCGGTGATCCGGGTGTCCAGGCGACGGCAGGCGGCGATGCACGCGCCCATCGTGATGGCGTAGAGCTTCTGCCAGATGGCGTAGACCGTGGGCTCGCGGGCCTGGAGCGCCACCAGCGTGCGCTTCGCGGCGGCGAGGTGCTCCATGGCCTCCTCGTGCTGGGCCCGGAGCTCGGCCTCGATCTTGGGCCCGAGGTCGAACTTGGCGACGATCTCGAGGGCCTTGCCCTGGCCGGCGCATTCCTTCTGGGCGACCTTGTACAGGCGGTCGAGGTCGTCGAGGGTGAGCGAGTCGAGGTCGAGGCGCCCCGCGCCGGACTCGACGCGCAGCTTCTCGGTCACCATCGCGATGGGCAGACCCCAGTCGCCGACGTGGTTCTGGCGGATCACGTTCTCGCCGAGTCGCTCGAACGTGCGGGCGAGCGCGTCGCCGATCACGGTCGCCCGCAGGTGGCCGACGTGCATCTGCTTGGCGAGGTTCACGCCGCAGAGATCGACCACGACCGTTGCGGGCTGGGCCGGCGGCTCGAGCCCCAGCGCGGGCGAATCGAGCCGAGCCAGGAGCGTGGTGAGCGCGCGGGCGCGGAGGCGGAAGTTGATGAAGCCGGGTCCGGCGATGTCCTTGTCGGTGACCGGCTCGCACAGGTCGCCCAGCTCGAGCTCGGCAACGATGCGCGAGGCCAGCTCGCGGGGGTTGGTCCCGAGGCGCTTGGCCAGCGGCATGGCGGCGTTGGACTGGAAGTCGCCCAGCTCGGCGCGTTTGCCCGCGGAGATCATGGGGTCGGCGTCGGCATCGGGGGCGATGGCGAGGATCGCGCGGCGCACGCACTCGCCGAGCAGCTCGATGGGGTCGAAGGAGGCGGGGCTTTCGGTGGCCATGGGGCGGATGATATGGAGCCCGGCCTACTCGGAAGCCCAGCCCTCGATCGCGCCCTCCAGCCGGTCGGCGATCTCCGCGAGGGCGGTGCTGGGGAGGAGGGCGAGCGGATCGCGGACCACGGCGAGGCGTCGGGTCCGTACCGCGGGGATGTCGAGGCGTGCGAGGGTGGCGCCCATGAGCGCGCCGACTTCGGCGTCACTCTCCGGCCGCAGCGTGCCGGCGTCGCCGGACTGGATCAGGATGATCGCGTCCGGCGCAAGCCGGAGGACGTCCTCGGCGATCAGGGTCATGTAGGGCGAGCCGGTCTCGAGGGCCGGTCGCCCGCCCACGCGGAGCAGCAACTCGTGGTGGGCCGACCCCGGCCCCAGCGCCGCGATGGGCGATGTACCCATCAGCAGCAGCACGCGCCCGGACCAACGCGGGGGAGGCGGGTCCTCGGTCGCGAGCCGGTGGAGACGCTCGGCGCGGGGCGAGGCAGCCGCGTCGGGGAAGAGCGATTCGAGCGTGGTGATCGAGCTGTCGATGTCGGCGAGGGTCAGCAGCCGGAAGTCGTGCGTGGTCCAGTGGTGGGCTTCAGCGAGATCGCGCAGCCGCCCCGGCAGCTCGCGAGCGCCCCACTCGGTCAGCACGTGCGTGGGCGCGACCCGGACCAACGCCTCGTAGTTGATGGCATTCTGCTCGCCGCACACCGGGATGGCCGGGTCGAGCGTCATGTCCCAGCCGTGCCGCCCGACGATGCGGTCGCGGAGCCCGAGGTCGCAGAGCGTCACCGCGAGGGCGGGGGAGAGCACGGCGATCCGCGGGCCGCCGCTGGGCGAGGGTGCGGGCGGCGCCTCACGCGAGCAGGCGCCCAACAGGAGCATCAGAAGCACGGAGATGGCGGCGAGCGGGCGTGGCATGATCGGCTACCGCATGGCGGATCGGACGGCGTCGCGCAGGCGCTGGATCGCGTCCGGGCCGTGGAGCAGGAACGACCAGGTGCGGTCCGCGGCCACCTCGGCCTCGCCCGCCCGGGCACTCAGCGCCTCGGCAAGCTCTCGGAGCGCCCGCAGACTCTCGGCATGCTCCTGTGCCGAGCCGGCACGCAGGGCCTGCATCTGGCGGAAGACCTCGGCGCGCTCATCGCTTCCGCGGGGGAGCGAGGCCATCCGCTGGGCCAGGCTCCGCTTCCGCTCACCCAGGTCGGCGTCACCCAGCAGCGAAGGATCGTGCTCGGCACGGTGCGCCTCCGCCCGCGCCTGCGCGATCTCGTCGGTGGTGGGCGGGTCGAAGCCCTCGAAGGCCAGACGCATGGTCGCCGTCGCGACGACCGAGGGGGCGAGATCCGAGGCGTCGACGCCGAGCCAGCGGCCAAACCAGGCCTCCGTGACGCGGTCGTAGCCCGAGTCCTGCCCCGTCGCGCCGCCGCCCGAGCCGTGGATGAAGAGATCGCAGGCCCAACGCCGCAGCAGGCCCGTCATCGGCAAGGCGCGGGGCGCCAGCTGGCCATCGGGGAGATCCGCGAGCCGGTCGCTCATCACCGTTCGCCAGGGACCAGGCCTGTCTGGTGTCGCGGTCTTCTCCCAGAGCGGCAGCTCGACGGCGCCGGATCCGGCCGCCAGCGCGCGGATGCCCGAAGCAGGGTGCGCAGCCGCGGCCTCGTTGTACAGGCGCACGCAGGCGATCGGGTCGTCGCGCATCGCCCGCACCAGCGAGCCGAACGCGGCCGTCTGGCCCAGCTCGGAGGCGAACAGCTCGACCGGACCGGGGCCGAGAGCCTCGCAGCAGGCGGCATGCAACTGCCGAGCGAGACTCGGCTCATCGGCGTGACCGGCGAGCAACCCGCAGAGCCGGGTGAGGGCGCCGGCGACCCCCGCACCGGCAGCGTCCGTCGGCGGCGTGGGTTGAGCAGCGGGCTGAGCCGCCGGCGGGGCTTCGGCGCTGCCGAGCCGGAGTGTCGCGCGGCGGAGCACGCCGTCGGTGGACGCGGGATAGTCGAAATCGGCGCCGGCACCCGGCGACTGGTCCACGACGACCCAAGCCTGGGCGGCGCCTGTCTGCGCGGCGAGCGTCTCGAGCGCCATCCATTTGGCCAGGATCCCCATGTGCCAGAACCCGGGCTGGTGGCCCGCCATGACGATCGCCCGGTCGGTGGGCAGGCGGAGGGCTCGCCGAGTCGCGGGCCCCACCGGGTCGGCAGCCCCGCCAATCCGAGCGCGGGCTCGGGCCAAAGCCGCGGCCCAACCGGAGCCTTCGGGCACGAGAGTCAGGGCGATGTCGCTGGCGGTTTCCGCCTGGGGCATGGTGGAGGAGCCTACGCGCCGGGCGCGGTACAGCCGCAGGTCACGTCCGACCACGCCGACTCGGGCAGCCGCGAGGCGCAGTGCCGGAGTTCGCAATGGAAGGCGTGGCGGTAGTGGGCGAGGCGGATCACCGCATCGTCAAGTTCGCCGCCGAAGCTGCGGTTGGGGTCGTTGTAAATGAGCCGGACCGGGATCTCTCGGATGCGGAGTCCCGCGGCGGCGGCCTGGACCCAGAACTGCATCGGAAACGCGTATCCGGTCTCCGTCAGCCGGAGCCGCTTCATCGAGTCGACGCGGTGGGCCTTAAACCCGCAGAAGGCATCGGTGAGCCGCTCGCCTCCGACCTCGACGAAGCGATCGCCGAGCCGGTCGTTGATTTCGCGGGTGATCAGGGTGTTGATGCTCCGGCGTTCCAGCGGGGGGGGCGTCATCGGCCGGGACGGGAGCGAGATAGCGCGAGCCGCTGATGATGTCGTGGGAGCCCTCGCCGGCGGCGTCCAGGAAGTATGGGATCGCGTCGGGCTCGTGTTGCTCGTCGCAGTCCATCGTCACGACCCAGTCGTAGGCACCGGAGGCCGCGGCTTCGAACGCGTCCTTGAGGGAGCGCCCGTAGCCCAGGTTGGTGGGGTGCCGGATGACCTTGACGGGCATTTTGGCCAACCGCTCGGGGGTCGAGTCGGTGGAACCGTCGTCGATGACGAGGACGTCGTGGCCGTGTGCGAGCACCCGCCGGAGCACCCGACAGACGTACTGCTCCTCGTTGAAGATCGGGATGGCGATGAGCGTCCGCATGCAACCTCCGCACAACCTGAACAAAGACCGATCCTCTGGCCGCCTCCCAAGGCTAGGCACGCGACAATAGAACGATCGGCATCGAAGCGTTGTTTCGAAGGGCGCGCAGAATGTGCACCGGGATTGTGGTTGGCCGCCTCCGGAATGCGGTCAGCAGCCGGTGGCCCAGAGGTTGAGGAAGGCCAGCACGTCGAGCGTGTTGACGTTCCCGTCGCCGTTGATGTCGGCGTAGGGCTCCCGGGCGGTCCAGGCGTTGAGGAATGAGAGCACATCGATGGTGTTGACGGCGCAGTCGTGGTTGAAGTCCGCGCCGCAGAGTTGTTTGGGAAAGAGCAGCGCGGCGAAGTGCTGGTGGATTTCCTCGGGGGTCAGCAGCCGGTCGTAGAGCGCGATCTCATCGACGACTCCAGAGAAGTGCCGGTTGAAATCGGTCGCGGCGCCCACGCGGAATGTGGTGGCGGTCACCTGGGGAATCCCGCACCCGGGGAGATTGGTGTCGCGCTCGAGCGCGACCGGGATCCCGTTGACGTAGAGGGTGCTCCCGGTGTACTCGTTGTTGGAGCCCGAGCCCGAGTCCCGGACCCATACAACGTGCGCCCAGTTTCCGTTGGGGATCTGGCAGACGGTGCGGAGCCCGCCGTTATAGAAGCCCGCAAACGCGCGGTTGCTCGTCTGGTACCACAGGCTGAAATACGCACTCTTTCCCGTCGAGGCCGCGCCCCAGTGCAGGAAGGGCGACCAGAAGAGATTGGGGCCGCCGGTGATGTAGGCCACGGCCTCGGCCGTGAACGAGGGGTTGCCGGTCATGCCGGCCGGCGCGGGCGCGATCGATTCGAGGTACTGCAAAAGATTGGCATCGAATCCGACGCCCGTATCGCCGGAGAATGTGGCCACCGCCCGTGTCACGCCGTTCAGCGCGTTGGCGTCGAAAGCCGACCCGAGCGACCCATGGTTGAGCACCGGGCCGGATGCCTCGTTGCACTGGTACCAGAGGATCGGCGCGTCCGCCGCGACCAGGTTCTGATACTGCGGCGGCGCGGCGCACGCCACGCCGGCCGAGAGTGCGAGCAGCGCAGCTACAAAGTACCTCTCCGTCATGGCCCGTCTCCTCCTGCCCTTGTTGCGGGCGACCAGTCCCCGCAGGATAAGGGCGCGGCGGGGCCGGCTCCAAGCACAATCCGGCCGCAGCGCCGCGCTTACCGGTGGCCCGGCCCCCCTGGGGATGGGGGCGGCGGGGGGTCGACCGGCGCCGAGTCCTCCTGCTCCCCCCCGTCGGAGGGGGCGTCTTCGAGTTCGCGGGCTAGTGACGTGAAGGCGGCAAACCCGAAGGGCGTGCCGGTGAGCGCGGCGTCGCCCGAAGCCTCCGATGCCTCGCGCTGGAGGGACTGCATGGCCTCTTCGGTCAACGCGTGGAAGCCGCGGATCTCATGCACCGGGAATGTGTAGACCTCGCCCGAGGGCGTGCGGACCTGGAAGATGGTGCACTGCACGTCTTCGGAGAGTGCCCGCTCGCGCATCGTGCCACCGATCGAGCAGGCGAAGAGCGGCGTGACGTCCGCGATCGGGATGCGTTCGCCCTGGTTGGTGACGATCGCCATCCGACCGTCAAAGCTCTCCAGCCCCTGCGGGATCGGCGCCTCGGCGCCCTCGGTCGATGCACGTTCGGCTTGCCCGGCCTCGAGCTGGGAGACGAGGCGGGCCCGCTGCATCGAGAGCGAGGTGAGCATCTCCCGCATCACGTTCTGCCAGAAGAGTTCCCTGGCCTGCGCGAGCGAGGCCACATCCAGCGAGGGGTGGGGTGCCGGGGCGTCTTTGTGCCGCTTCTTCATGGGCTTACGCTACGGCCGCGGCGGTCTCGGTGTGCAGCAGGCTGGGTCCGAAATCACCGGGCTCGAAGTAGTGTGCGCGGGCCGCGTCGACGCCGAGCTGGATAGGGGCGCCGGGGCGGAATCCGGGCCGGGCCCGGATGCGGGCGATGAGGGTGCGGGCCCCGAGCGGGCAGGTGACATCCATCTCGTCGCCGAGCAGTTCGATCACGGAGATCGTGGCGGCAATCGTGCGCCCTTCCTCCGGGGCGTTCGCGAGCGCGAGGGCCTGGGGCCGGACGCCGAGGACAACAGGGCTCCCCGCGGCGTCCATCAGGCACGCCCGGTGGGCCGGATCGGCCCGGAGATTGACCGCGCCGTCGCGATCCCGGAAGTACAGGTCGTCCCCGACGCGGACGATCGAGCCGTCGATGAAGTTCATGGGCGGCGTGCCGATGAATGAGGCGACGAAGCGGTTGACCGGGTTTTGGTACACATCGAAGGGCGTGCCCTGCTGCTGGGTGATCCCGTCGGCCATGACCACGATCCGGTCGCCGAGGGTCATGGCCTCTTCCTGGTCGTGCGTCACATAGACCGTCGTGGTCTTGAGCCTCTGGTGCAGGGCCTTGAGCTCCGCCCGGGTCGTCACGCGGAGCTTGGCGTCGAGGTTGGAGAGCGGTTCGTCGAAGAGGAAGGCCTTCGGCTCACGGACGATCGCCCTCCCGACGGCCACGCGCTGGCGCTGGCCGCCCGAGAGCTGGCGGGGCTTGCGCTTCAGGAGCGGCTCGATCCCGAGCATGCGGGCGGCCTCCCCGACGCGTCGCTGGATCTCGGCCTTGGGGGTCTTCCGCAGCTTCAGGGCAAAGGCCATGTTCTGCTCGACCGTCATATGCGGGTAGAGCGCGTAGTTCTGGAAGACCATCGCGATGTCGCGGTCCTTGGGGTGAACATCGTTGACGACGCGGTCGCCGATCCGGATCGTGCCCTCGGTGATCTCCTCCAACCCCGCGATCATGCGGAGGGTCGTGGATTTCCCGCACCCCGAGGGGCCGACGAGCACCACAAACTCGCCGTCGGCGATGTCGAGGCTGAAGTCCCGAACGGCCTCCACGCTGTCGTAGAGCTTGCGGACGTGCTGGAGGTTGACCTGGGCCATGGGCTCTCCCGACTTGGTGGGGCGTCGGGGTCAGCGTAGTAGGTCGGAGCAGTCTCGCCAACCCGCACGATCGGCACTGCTTGTGGTCCCCCTGGTGTTCTCGGGTTGACAGGCGGCAAGTCGCAGGGGGTATCGGTCGATACCCGAGCGACGACAGGGAGGTTTGTCATGCAGTCGCCGGACAACGCATTCGATCGGGTGAAGTCGCTCCTGGGGAAGATGGACCGCTCGATCGACGATGCGCGGCACCGCCGACTCCACGGCCCGGACGACGAACCCCCGCCCTCTGAAATAGCCCAAACAAATGGCGATCATCGCCCCGCCGAGGCCCCCGCCGCGCAGAAAGTGGCCGAGGAGCAGCCCGAGCCCGATGCCCGCCCGGTCTCCAGGTACGGCCGGGCCCGGCCGATCCGGGAGCTGCCCGGCAACGGCAATCTGCAGCGGGCCTGATGGGTCGGCAATCTCCAGACGAGGCTTGCCTCGGCCGGGGCCGGCGTTAGCATTCCGGCGAACGTTTGGGGATTGGTGTAACGGCAGCACGACTGACTCTGGCTCAGTTAGTACAGGTTCGAATCCTGTATCCCCAGTTTTTGCAGTGAGCGGACGCCCGCCGGATTTCTCGGCGGGCGGTCTTCTTTCTAGGGCACATCGGATGCCGGAGCGTGCGCCGCCCCGTCGAGCACCGACGCCGCCCACCGCCGCAGACGTGCGAGGTTCTCCGGCGGCGTATTCGCGTCCGAGAAACGCCCGATCGCCGACTCCAGGTTGGCCGCGATGTGGCGGTCGTGGTGGGTGAGGTCCCAGAGTTCCGCCAGCCCCGCGGCACTGCCGGCAGCCAGCCTGTGCCCGTCCGGGCTGAACGCGAGCACCGGGACCGGCCCGGCCTCTGATTCCAGGCTGACCAGGAGGCGGGCGCTCGTGGGGTCCCAGACCTTGACGGTTCCGTCGTCCCCGCCCGAGGCGACGAGCGAGCCATCGCGAGAGAACGCCAGGCCGGCCGCCACGAGGTGGTGTCGTCCGAGGCCCGTCATGCGGGTGCCGGTGCGGAGGTCGAAGAACTCGACGGTGGCGCCCGTGGTGCCGCTGGCGACGATCTGCCCATCAGGGCTCACCGCGACCGACCAGGGCTCCGTCGAGGTCCGGAGCAGGCCGACCCGCTCGAGCGTCTCGGCGTTCCAGATAATGACGCCGTCGGGCGAGCCCGAGCTATAGAGCGTCCCGCCGTCCGGTGAGAATGCCACCGAGCGAGCGCCGGTGGCGAGCCCCGTGACCTGATGCAGAATCGCGCCCGAGGCGACGTCGAAGAGCGTGATGGTGTTGCCGGCAGCCGCCGCCAGGCGTTTGTAGTCCGGGCTGAACGCGATGCCGTAGACCTCGGCGCCGAGGGGGCCCAGCCGGCTCACCTCTGCGCCGGTGACCGAGTCGATCAGGCGGACGAGGCCATCGCTGCACGCCGCGGCGACCTGGGAGCCGTCGGCATTGAAGATGGCCGCCCTCGAGCGTTGCCTCGGCGGGAGGTTGGCCGTGGCGAGGCGTTGGGCGCCCGGGTACGACCAGACCACGACGGTGCCATCCCCGCTCGCCGTCGCGATTCGGTCGCCGGCCGGCGAGAAATCGATGCCGAACACCCAGCTCCGATGCTCCCCGAGCACCTGCATGGCGGGCCAGGGCCGGGCCTCCCACAGGCGCACGGTGCCGCCCGGCTCGGCCGTCGCGACGCGGTCGCCGAGCCACACGGCGCTATTGAATGAATCGATCGGGTAGCCGACGATGCGGGACTGCTCGCCATCGACGCTTTCGACGCACAGATTGAGGTTGTGGGCCACCGCGACCCGCCGGCCCCCCGCGTCGGTCACCACGCACCTCGCGTCCGTGCCGAGCCCGCCCACACGCGGGGGGATCACGCCGGAAAGGTCCCACTGAATGAGGCTGCCCGTGTGCATCGCCGAGAACACCGTGCCGCCATCCGGCGAGAACGCCAGCCACCGGTACAGCTCGATGCGCGTGCCCAGAACCCGCGGGGCCAACCCGGTGTCGAGGGGCCAGATCGAGAGCGTGCCGGTCCGCTCTCCGACCACCAGCGCGTCCGAGCCGGGCGCGAACGCGATCGCGTCGATGGGCACACCCTCGTGCTTGAGCGTCTGCGAAACCGCCATGCCCGGCAGCGTGCAGACCGACACCACACCGCCCGGCCCGGTCGCCGCGAGGAGAGATCCGTCGGGTGCGTAGGCCGCACTCGATATCGGCGCCTGGCTCACCCTCGCCTCGAAGACCTTGGTGAGCGCGCCGGTCTGGAACCGCCACCGTCGCGCGTAGCCATCGGTGTGGACCGAGAGGATGGTGTCGGGGTCAACAAACCAGATCGCCACGACCGTCGCCGACCGTGAGGGCGGCTGGACGCCGTTGCCCGCGAGCGGACTGCCCGTCGACGCCAGAAGCAGACGCACGCCCCCGTCGAGAGTGCCCACGGCCAGCAGGCGCTGATCCGGGCTGGCGGCCACCACGTTTGCCCCTTCCTCGATCGTCGTCGTCCAGAGGCACGGGAACCGGGCCGACAATTCCCACAGCGCCCAGTACGCGGGCCGCGAGCCCGGGTCATTCAGGAATTCCGGCCAGAGGACGCTCTCGGCGCCGGGCCCGTTCTGGGCGACGCCCTCGGCGCGTCCCCGCTCGATCAGCCCCGCGCGGAGCTGGTCGCGGAGCTGCGCATTGAGTTCGGTCGCGAGCCGGCGCTGCTCCTCGGCCTGCTTGCGCGCGAGAGACTCCTCCTGCCTCGCCGCCTGCTCGCTGAGCGCGAGGGCACGGTTGCGCGTGGATTGGATTGAGGCGTAGGTCGCGACCGCCGCGAGCGAGAGGATGATGATCGTCGCCGCCGCGACCACGCCGCGGTACCGGCGCAGGCTGCGCCGGAGCAGCTCCGACGCGGAAGACTCGCGGGCAGCGATCGGCTCGCCCGCGAGATAGCGCCGGATGTCGGCCGCGAGGTCCGCGGCCGACTGATACCGACGCTCCTTCTCCTTGGCCATCGCCTTGAGCACGATCGTCTCGATGTCGCCCCGGAGGGTGCGGTCGATGGTGCTCAGGCGCGTCGGCGATTCGTCGCGGATGATCCGGGCCGCCTCGGGTATCGAGCGGCTCCGCAGGTCGTAGGGGAGCCTGCCGGCGAGCAGCTCGAACGTGAGCACGCCCAACGCGTACACATCGGACCGGTTGTCGATCTCGGACGGATCGGCCGCGATCTGCTCGGGGCTCATGTAGGGCAGCGTGCCGATGAGCTGCCCGACGTTGGTCCGCATCGTGGTCACCTGCAGGTCCGCGTCGATCGCCCGGGCCACCCCGAAGTCGAGGATCTTCGGCTGGGAGTGCGCATCCACGAGGATGTTGGAGGGCTTGAGGTCGCGGTGGATCACGCCCCGCTGGTGCGCATGGTGCACCGCGTCGCACACCCGGGCGATCAACTCAAGCCGCTCGCGGGTCCCCAGCCGCCGCGTGTCGGCAAAGTCGTTGATCGGCGGGCCCTCGACCAATTCCATCGCGAGGAACGGCTGCGGTCCCCGGTCCGTCTCGGCGACGCCGGCCTCAAAGATCTGCGCGATCCCCGCGTGGTGCATCCGCCCCAGGATCTCCGCCTCGTGCTCGAACCGCCGGAGCAGCGAGGGCGACGCCATCGCCCCCCGGATGAGCTTGAGCGCGACCGTCCGGCGCGGCCGGTCCTGCTCGGCGAGATAGACCACCCCCATCCCCCCCGCCCCGAGAAACCTCAGCACCAGGTACGCCCCGATCCGCTTGTCCGAGGGCAGCGTGGCCTCGAACCGGACCGGCTCGTTGTTGAAGGTCGCGCCGATCGGGGCGGCCACGGGCGGCACATCCAGCATCCCGATCGAGCCCGATGCGTGTGCGAGCAGGCTCGCCACCTCCGCGCGCAGCTCCGCATTGCCCGCGCACTGCTCCTCGATGAAGCCGTCCCGCGCCGCCGCCGGCAGCTCCATCGCGGCCGAGAAGATCCCTTCAAGCTTGCGCAGTTCGTCGGGTGACATGGGGAAGAGCCAGACGAGCACGAACCAATGGACCCAGGGCTGACGGCGGGCTACTCGGCGTCGGGGGCCGGCTGATCCGCCAGGGCGCGGTGCAGCCAGGCGCGGGAGAATGCCCAGTCGGATTTCACGGTGGCCGGCGAGACCTCGAGGGCGGCCGCCGTCTCCTCGATCGAGAGCCCCGCGAAGTACCGGAGCATCACGACCCGGCACTTGCGCTCATCTAGGCTCGCGAGCTTGTCGAGGGCCTCGTCCAGCGCCAGCAGGTCTTCCGGCGGTGGCTCGGAGAGCATCGCGTCGTCACGGAGCTCGACCCGACGCCGGCCGCCCCCGTGCTTCATCCGCTTGCGGTGCCGGGCGCGCTCCACCAGGATCCGCCGCATCGCCAGCGCCGCGGCCCCGAAGAAGTGGCCCCGGCTGTTCCACTGCAGGTCGGCGTCGCCGACAAGCCGGATGTACGCCTCGTGCACCAGGGCCGTCGGCTGGAGGGTCTGGCCCGGGGCCTCGGCGCCGAGCCGGGCGCGCGCGAGCTTCCGGAGTTCTTCGTAGACGAGGGGGAGGAGTTCGGCGGAGGCCTGCGGGTCGCCGGCGCGGGCGGCATTCAGGAGGAGGGTGACCTCCTGCGGCGAACGCACGGGTGGGGTCGGGATCGATGTCGGTTGGTTGTCGGGGCTCTGGTTCACGGTGGTCTCTGGTGGCCTTGCGGGGTCGCGGAGATTGTCGCCGGTTCCGGGCGCGGGAGCAACGGGGTCGAGCGGAACTTGTGGGAATGGCCTGGCCGCCGGGAGGGGGATCGTCGCACTGCGAGCGGGGGACCCCACCACACCTCACCGCAAACCAAGGGAGCAGCAACATGGATCGGAAGCATCGGATGGGGATTCTGGCGGCCGGGGCGGCCGCGATTCTGGCCGGCCACGCCTGGGGACAGTGCTTCTCTGACCGGGTCACCGCGTCGGACAAGCAGAGCACCGACCTCTTCGGGGCCGGCGTCGCGATGACCTGGAACGGGGCGAGCAACAACCTGATCGTGGGCGCCCCGCGCGAGGACGCCAAGGGCACCGACGCCGGCGCGGTCTACTGCTTCACGGACAGCCCCGGCCAGTGGTGGGAGTTCGCCAAGCTCACCGCCGCCGACACCGTTGCCGGCGACTACTTCGGGAGCCAGGTCGCGATCGACGGCAACCGGCTGATCGTCGCCGCCCCGGGCACCGGGAGCACGGGGAAGGCCTACCTCTTCGACCGATTCGGATCGCAGTGGTCCCAGACCGGCGTCTTCACCGGTGCCGCCTCGACGGACGGCTTCGGCGCTGCCGTCGCGATCGACGGGAACGTCGCCGTCATCGGAGCCCCTTACAACGACGCGTTCGCCAGCGACTCCGGGGCCGCGTACGTCTACGAGCGGTCCGGCAACGGCTGGGTCTATACCGTCACCCTCACGGCCTACCACCTCTGGCGCAACCCCGGAGACTGGTGCGGCTTCAGCGCCGATGTGGACGGATCCAAGATCGTTGTCGGCATCCCCAACGGCGACGCCTTCGACGCCAACGACTGCGGCTTCGCGCAGACCTTTGTCAAGGCCAACGGCGTCTGGGGGCTCTCCGGAGCGCTCTACGCCCCGGATCACCAGACCGGCGACGACATGGGCTACTCGGTCGCCATCGATGGCAACACCGCCGTCGTGGGCGCCCCGGGCGCAACGGTCGGCAACAACGCCGAGGCCGGCGCCGTGTACGTCTTCCACTACAACGGCCAGGGCTGGGACTTCGACCGGAAGGTCACCGCGTACCCGTCCTACGCCAACGCCCGATTCGGCTCCCAGGTGTCCCTGAGCCAGGGCGTGATCGCCGTCAACACCGGCGGGAAGAGGTGGGTCTACACCTTCGAGCAGAACGCCTCGGGGGACTGGGCCCAGATGTCCCGCATCACCGACCCCGATGGCGGCACGGGCAAGTTCGGGGCGACCGTCGCCATCAACAACGGGCTGCTCGCGATCGGCGACTACCAGGCCGACGACGGGAATCTCAGCGACAACGGCGCGGCTTATGTCACCGAGCTCGACCGTGACGGCGGCGATGTCTGCCAGGCCGCGACGCCCATCGGTCAGGGCGCCTACTCGGGGTGCACCACCAACGCCACCGTGGAGGGATCCTCCTCCTGCCTCGGCGGAACCCAGATCTCGCCAGACATCTTCTTCAGCTACTACGCCGCCGCCACCGGGAAGGTCAACTTCGACACCTTCGGCTCCGACTTCAACACGGTCCTCAGCGTGCACGAGGGATGCCCCGCCAACTCCCAGAACGCCATCGCATGCAACGACGACTGGAGCATCTTCGAGCAAACTTCCTCTGTCCAGGCCTACGTGACCAAGGGCCACGAGTACATCGTCCGCGTCAGCGGCGTCAACGGGGCCAAGGGCGGCTTCCTGTTGCACGTCTCGGCCCTCGTTCCCGATCCCTGCCCCGCCGATTTCAACCACGACGGGACGGTCAACACCATCGACTTCATCTCCTTCCTGAACGCCTGGAACGCCAAGCAGGCCGCCGCCGACTTCAACGGCGACGGGGTCATCAACACGATCGACGTGCTGACCTATCTGAACGCCTTCACCGCCGGCTGCTGAACAGAGCCGGACAATCGCAGGATTCGCGGCCCGGGCGGGCAGATCCGCCCGGGCCGCGCCCGTTTTTCGCCGCGGGCCCGCCAATCTGGGGGATGGACCAGCCAGCCGAGGCGCCGACGGCGCACGGTTCTCGGGCGTGCAGCGCCACGCCGAGAGTCACGCACAACGCACAAGGAGTGCTGAAAATGAATCCTGTCACAAGGTCCATGGTCTCGACCGCCGCTCTGCTCGCCGCCGCGATGCAAGCCGCGGCGCAGTGCGAAATGCAACTGATCCACGCGTCGGACTTCGCCCCGAGCGACTCGTTCGCGTACAACGCCGCCATCTCCGGCAGCGCGGGCTCCAGGACCCTCTTCGTGGGCGCCCCCTACGACGACAACGCCCGGGGCGCCGACGCCGGCGCGGTGTACCTCTTCGCCGGTCTGGGCAACGGGACCTGGAGCGAGTCCACCAAGATCATCCCCCCCTCCAACCTGGCGTCCGGCCTGTTCGGCTCGGCCGTCGACGCGTCCGGTGACGCGATGCTCGCGGCCGCCCAGGGCGCCGGGCGCGCCCTCGTCTACCGCCGCTTCGGAAACTCCTGGTCGTTCCAGAAGGAGTTCCTCGGCAACGCGGCCGACGCCTTCGGCCAGGATGTGGCCATGGAGGGCTCGGTCGGCGTCATCGGCGCGCCCTTTGCCGCCTCCGACGGGGACGCAAACGCCGGGAGGATCACCATTCTCGAGGCCGACGGCAGCCTCGTTTGGAGTGCCGCCGCGACCCTCGGGCAGCAAAGCCTCTGGCGCGCAACCGGCGACTGGATGGGCTACAGCGTCGCGACCAACGGCACCGACATCCTCGCGGGCGCACCCCGGGGCGACTCCGGCTCCAACACCGACTGCGGCTACGTCATGGTCGTCCGAAAGACCCAGGGCGGGTGGAGCGTTGTCGACACCCTCTTCCCGCAGGGCCTGCAGGCGGGCCAGCGCTTCGGCACCGATGTCGACATCGACGGCGACTACGCCGTCGTCGGCGCGCCCAACGCCAGCGTCGGGGGCAACGCCAACGCGGGCCTGGCCTACCTCTACCACTTCAACGGGAGCTACTGGAGCCGCGTCTGGACGCTCAGGCCCTCGACGGATGTCGCCGGCGCCAACTTCGGGAACTCCGTCTCCATCAAGGGAGACCGGGTCGCGGTCGCGGCGCCGGGCGAGAAGGCCGCGTTCGTGTTCCGCAACACCGTGGTTGACGGCTGGCGCCAGATCGCCCGCGTCAGCGACCCCGACGGCGGCGCCGACCAGTTCGCCCGCAGGGTGACCCTCGACGCCAGCCAGCTCCTCGTCGGGGACCCGACCCACGACCTGAACAACGGGGCGAACGCCGGGGCCGAGTACGCGTTCGGCATCGACGACTACTCCGCCGACACCTGCGAGAGCGCCACCTACGTTGTCGCCGGCACCTACACGGGATGCACCGTCAACGCCGCACTGGACGGCTCCGCCTCCTGCGGCGGCGACTCGACCGCGCCCGACGTCTTCTTCCGATACCTGGCGAGCGAGAGCGGCCAATTGAGTATCGACACCTTCAACTCGTCCTTCGATACCGTGCTCAGCGTGCACACCGGCTGCCCCGCGGACGCCTCCAACGAGATCGCCTGCAACGACGACTGGACGCAGGGGGTCCTCTCCTCCAAGGTCGTGATACACGTGAACGCCGGCGCCGAATACCTCATCCGGCTCGGGGGCTACGCCGTGTTCCAGGGCGAGTTCGTGCTCAATGTCTCCGATGTCCACCCCTGCCCCGCCGATTTCAACGCCGACGGCGCCCTCAACACGCTGGACTTCATCGCGTTCCTGAACGCCTGGAACGCCAAGCAGGCCGCCGCCGACTTCAACGGCGACGGGGTCATCAACACGATCGACGTGCTGACCTACCTGAACGCCTTCACCGCCGGCTGCTGAGCTGCTCCGCACCCGCCGACGCGGCCCGGGCCCGGGAGGCGCCCGGGCCGCGTTGCCTTTCTGACCGGCCGACCCTGAAAAACAGGCGATCGGACCAGCCAGGCCGCCCGGGGACGTCGCACTGTGGGTGGGGACATCTGTTCCGAACTGGAGAACTGCGATGAAGCGTGGCGTCAAGAATGTGTGCGGGGTGTCGGTGCTCGCGATGATCGCGGGCGGGGCTATCGTGCTGGCCGGACCGATCGATCCCCCCGCGGGTCCGGTCAAGAGCACCTACAAGACCCTCAATGAGATCGAACCCCGGACCGCGATCAACGCGACGAATACCCCGGGCGATGCCTCCGCCCAGTACGTGATCACCCAGCCCGGCTCCTACTACCTGACCGGCGACCTCGCCATCACCAGTGGCGCCGGGGTCAGCATCCGATCGTCGAACGTGAGGATCGATCTCAACGGCTTCGCCCTCCGGAAGGCCGGCGCGATCCCCGAGATCGCGATCGAGATCCCCGATGACGGCCTGACCTACCGGGCCATCGATGTCCGCAACGGCTCGGTCACAGGCTCGTTCGCCCAGGGCGGCATCATGCTCGGCGAGGGCGAGGCGTGCCGCGTGTCGGATGTCACAGTGACCGGTGTGCCCGACGTGGGCATCGATGTCGGCCCCGCCGGCGTCATCGAGCGGTCCGTCGCGGCCTACTGCAAGATCGGACTCTCCGCTTCTCAGGCAGAGGTCCTCGACTGCGTGGCGAGCAACTGCAGCTCTCTC
The DNA here is from genome assembly GCA_016709445.1 of Phycisphaerales bacterium. GTDB lineage: Bacteria > Planctomycetota > Phycisphaerae > Phycisphaerales > UBA1924 > PNC22. The sequence goes on along the minus strand of JADJMV010000016.1, from coordinate 58,115 downwards.
GGTATCTCGCTCTTGGGCAGCCGCGCCCGCGGCTGCCTCTCGCGAAGGAGCGGCGATTGGGGCTTCCTCGCCAACACCCGCAGCGTCGTCGAGGACTGTGTGGCGAGGGATAACGACTCGGGCGGCCCGGGCGGAGGCATCTACGTCTTCGGACAGGGCAATCGCATCGATGGCAATACCGTCACCGGCGGCTGGTCGGGTATCGCCCTCGACAGCGGCGCCACCGACGCGCTGGTCACGCGGAACAACGTGACCGGCGCGCACGCCGGCTGGGCCTACCTCATGTTCGACCAGGGGAGCGGAAGCTTCCCCAATAACCACATCGCCCAGATCCTCTCGCACCCGACCTCCCAGTTCAACTCGAGCAATGCCTGGGCGAACTTCGAGTATTGAGCCCCGGGGGCGCCCGCCAAGCACCCAGCCAAGGAGTCCACCATGTGCCGAAGCATGATGATCGCGACACTCACCGCCGCCGCCAGCCTCGCCGCCGCCGGGCCGATCGACCCGCCGCCGGGGCCCGTGAAGAGCACGATGAAGCCCCTCGACCAGGTCGAGGCCCGGACCGCGATCAACGCCGCAAACACGCCGGGCGACGCCGACTCGCTCTTCCGCATCACCGCCCCAGGGTCCTACTACCTCATCGGAGACATCCAGGGCGTGCCGGGCAAAGCGGGCATCGAGATTGCCGCCGACTCGGTCACGATCGATCTCAACGGTTTCTCGCTCCTCGGGGTCACCGGTTCGCTCTCGGGAATCTCCGGACCGAGCAGGAACGCCATCGTCGTGATGAACGGCTGCATCCGCGCCTGGGGCGGCGACGGGCTCTATCTGTTTGCCTCAGCCGACTGCCGGGTGCACGACCTCACGCTCCAATACAACGCCGCCAACGGCCTGCACGTCGGCTCCCACTCGATCGTGGACCGCGTCGTGGCCTGCCACAACGGCGCAGCGGGAATCGACGCCGCGGCCTACGGGGTCCTCAATGCCTGCGTCGCGGACGACAATCTGTACGGGATCAACCCCGGCGCCCACTCGATCGTCCACGACAGCCAAGCCAGCGACAACGCCTCCGACGGCTTCGCCTGCGTCGGGACCGAGCCGATCCTCGAGGGGTGCTCGGCCTCCAGCAACGGCGCCAACGGCTTCACCCTCTCGTCGCACGCCCGTATCGAACGGTGCGTCGCGAGCTTCAACACCGGGCACGGCATCAGCTTCACCACCGAATGCGACATCATCGGAAACCACTGCGAGAACAACGGCGTCCTCGGCACAGGGGCCGGCCTCTATGCCGCACCCGGCTCCGGCCGCTCCCGGATCGAGGGCAACACGTGCTCCTCGAACGACTACGGCATCAAGGTCGACGGGTCGGCCAATCTCGTCGTCGGGAACCGCTGCACACTCAACACCACCAACTTCCAGATCGCCACCGGCAACCGGGTCGCCACCATCGTCGTGCTCCCAACCAGCGGCGTCATCACCGGCAATTCCGGAGGCGATTCCGGCGCCGCCGACTCCTTCTCCAACCTGGCGTTCTGATCATCCGCCGCCACAAGCCCCGCGGCACGCAAGAAGGAAACACACGATGCATCTGCGAACCACCATGCTGCTCGCGTCCCTCGCGGCGGCGCCCGCTCTCGCCCAGGACAGCAACATCTCGCCCACCAACAAGTGGTCGTGGGGCGAGAACCTCGGCTGGATGAACTGGCACGACGCCGGCAGCCCCGCCGGATCCCAGGGTGTCCGCATCCAAGACACCTTCCTCTCCGGCTTCGTCTGGGCGGAAAATGTCGGCTGGATCAACCTCGGCGACGGCACGCCCGGACTCGGCTCGAGCTACGGCAATACCAGCGGCTCCGACGCCGGAGTGAACATCGGTCAAGGCGGCATCCTCAGCGGCCTGGCCTGGGGGGAGAATGTCGGCTGGATCAACTTCGATACCGCACCGACGCTCCAGCAATACGGCCAGCACGCGCGGTTCGACTTCGGCTCGGGGCGCTTCCGAGGCTACGCGTGGGGTGAGAACGTCGGCTGGATCAACCTCGACGACGACGAACACTTCGTCGCACAGCTCTGCCCCTCCGACTGGAACGGCGACGGTGTCGTCAACACGCAGGACTTCATCGCCTACCTGAACGACTGGGCCCCGAAGCACGCCCGCGCCGATGTCAACGGCGACGGGACGGTGAACACCCAGGACTTCATCCTGTTCTTGAACATGTGGGCGTCCGGCTGCTGACGGCCTCGCGGGGGACGCACGGCGGGCTCGGCTTCCCCGGGGAGAGGGGGGCCGGGCCCGTCTGCAATTGTGGTCCCGGTGCGCGCCTTCAGCCGCCCGGCGACGGGATCGCCGCACGCAGCTCGGCCGCGCGTGCCTCGTCCCCCTGGGCCTCGCAGCAGCGCAGCAGCGTGCGCTCGGCGTCGACGGCGCGGGGGTGGTTCGCCGCCACAAGCGTCTGGACCGATTGTTCGAGCAACGGACGGGCATCGGCGGCCCGCCCGACCCCGAGGAGTGCCCGGCCATAGAGATGCCGGTACCACGCGAGGCTCGGATGGTTCGCCGGGAGTGTCGCCTCGGCCGCGGCGACGACCTTCTCGAACATCGGGAGCGCCTCGTCGGTGTGCCCTGTCTCGTCGAGGAGCGCCGCCAGGAGGAAGCGGGCGGTGAGCAGATCGGGATGATGCTCCTCCAGGGTCGCGCTGAGGATGCGCTCGGCCGCCTCGAACTCGGCCCGCGCCCCGTCGGGCCGGCCGGTCTGCTTCAGCAGGATTCCGAGCTGCAGCCTTGCGCGTGCCGTGTTGGGGTGGTCGGCGCCATTGGCCTGTGTGAGCGCCTCCACGGCGCCCCGCAGCATCGGCTCGGCCTCGGCCGCTCTGCCGCGCCCCAGGAGCAGCTGCCCAAGGTTGGTCCGCACGACGGCCAGCATCGCCGGGTCGGGGGGCACGAGGGCCTCGGCGCCACGGACCGCTTCCGCCAGCAGCGGCTCGGCGGCATCGAGATCACGCTTGAGCTTGTAGAGCGCCGCCAGCTCATTCATTGTCGAGAGCGTGCGCTTATCCGCCCCGCCGAAGACGCGCTTCGACCGTTCCATCGCGTCGCGGAGCATCGATTCGGCTTCATCGAGCTTGCCGAGGTCACGCAGCACCGAACCGAGCGCCGACTCCGAATACAGCGAGTCCTCGTCGTCCGGGCCGCGGGTCGATCGGTAGACCTCCAGCGCCCGCCGAAGGTGCAGCTCCGCCTCCTGCCACAGCCCGAGGTTGTAGTAGGTCCGGCCGAGGATCCGCCGGATCGCGGCCTCGACAAGGGGCTGACCGGCGAGGTCTGCGCCGACGCTCGCCGCGGCACGGTCCACGACGGAGCGGACGGTGACGTCCTTGCCCTGGCCCACCGCAGGATCGGGCGCGGTGAACCACCGCTCCAGCGTATCGATGATCTCCTGCTTCGCCGCCGCCTCGGCGACCTTGGCATCCAGCGCGTCCGACTTGGCCCGGGTTTCCGCCGCCAGCCGCGAGAGCGCGGCGTTCTTCTGGCCGTAGAGCACGCTCATCCCCACGGCGAACGCGACCAGGAGCACAAGGAACGCCCCCGCCGCGCCGAACGCAGCCCGGTGACGCTTGGCGGCCTTGCGCAGGACGTACCAGCCGCTGTCGCGCTTGGCCTCGATCGGTTCGCCCCGGAGATAGTGCAGGATGTCGCGCGAGACGTCGCCCGCGTTCTGGTAGCGACGCTCCCGGTCCTTGGCGAGGCACTTGAGGACGATCGTCTCGATCTCGTCGTTGATCTGCCGCCGAACCGTGCTGGGGCGCGCGGGCTCGGATCGCAGGATGTTCTCCAGCACGTCACGCATCGCCCCGATCACCTGATACGGGAACCGCCCCGTGAGCATCTGGTAGAGCATCACGCCGAGCGAGTAGACGTCGGTCCGCACGTCGATCATGCCCGGGATACCCTGCGCCTGCTCGGGGCTCGCCCAGGGCAGCGAGCCGATGAATTGCCCCGTCATGGTCATCAGGCGGTCGTCGTCGGAGAGGTCACCGGTGGCGACCTTGGCCAGGCCGAAATCGACGATGTGGGGCTGCCCGTTCGCGTCGACGCGGACGTTCGCCGGCTTCAGGTCGCGGTGGATCACGCCCTTGAGGTGCGCGGCGTTGACCGCCTCGCAGATCTTGGCAAACAGCTCGAGGATCTCCGTGATCGGCATCTCCTTCTGGCTGATCCACACGTCGAGCGTGGCGCCGGAGATGTAGTCCATCACGTAGTAGAATCGGCCCTCGACCCGCCCCGAGTCGTGCACGTTCACGATGTTGGGGTGATCGAGCTGCGCGAGGATCTCCACCTCACGCTCGAAGCGCGTCCGCTCCTTGATGCTGGCCAGCGCCCCCTCGCGCATCACCTTGATCGCGACCTTCCGTTTCGTCCCCTTGTGGATGGCCTGGTAGACGATGCCCTGCCCGCCCCGGTGGATCTCGCGGCTGACGACATAGCCGGGGAAGTAGTCCGGCGCCGGGAGGTCCGGTTCGGGGGGCAGCCCGTCGGACCGGGCCTGGGCCGCCAGGCGGGCCGCCGCGATCAGGTCGTCCTCGCCCGAAGGGGGCGTGGAACCCTGCGGAACTCCGCCGTCGGACGCTGGCTGGGGATGGTTGGTGTCGTCGGGCATGGGCCGCCACGGATGGAAGCGTCGGGGCGAGTCGTGGCTCACGCCAATGTACCAGACTTTCCGACAATTCCCCGGCGGGCCGGTGCCTCAGGAGGTGCTGAAGAACTGCGAGGCAGTCCCCATCGCCTCGCGCAAGGCGTCGTGGGCGCGGGCGCGGAGCATGTAGCACGCGCCGGGGGAGCGGCCAAGCTCGCGAGCCACCTCCTCGATGGGCCGGCACTCGAGGTCGTAGAGACGAACGACCCTGGCGTAGTCGGCCGGCAGCTTCGCCAGCGCGCCGTCCATCACCGAGACCGCCTCATGCCGCGCGGCGACGCGGCTCGGGGTGGTCGAGGTGACGCCGAGCACCTCGACGAGCCCGACGTAGGAGTCCTCGTTCGCCGGTCCCGTCACGCGCTTGCGGGGGTCGGGCCGCTTGGCCCGGTCGAAGGAGCGGATGGCGTCCTTGAGGTTGTTCTCGGCAACGCGCGTGAGCCAGGCGACGAAGGCGGCCCTGTCCCTCAGCGTCAGCCGTGGACACTGGACGAAAGCCTCCAGGTAGCTGACCTGCATCACATCGTCCACCTCGACGAGGCCGGACCACTGGCGGCCGATCTTCGGGGCGATGCGTTCGCGGACGATCGGGCCGTGCTCGCGGAGCAGGGTGGCGATCGCGTCCGGATCGCCGGTCCCCGCGCGTTTGATGATCTCGTCGTCGCTGCTCAAGAGGTGCTCCGGGTGGGTCGGGCCGAGCCTTGCAGTCGATCTTCGACGCGGGACTCACCTCAGCAGCCGCGGACCCAGGCATTGAGGAAGGCGAGCACGTCGAGGGTGTTGACAACCCCGTCGTGATTGAAGTCCGCGCTGGGATCGTGGATGGTCCAGGCGTTCAGGAAGTCCAGCACGTCGATGGTGTTCACATCCCCGTCGCCGTTGAAGTCGGAGGGGCAATGCACGAACTGGTTGATCGTCTTCTCCGCCGAGTCCTTGTAGAGGGGCAGGAGGTCCAGGCCGGTCACGTTGTCGTCGTGGGCAAGGCCGAGGATGTCGAACTCGGCGAACAGGCTGATCACGCCGTTCGTGCTGGCGAGCACGTCGCCCGGCGTGAGGCCGAGCGTGTCGAGCGTCGGGGAATTGGGGCTGAGCGTGAAGTAGACGGTGTCGGTGCCGTCGTAGAACCCGTTGAGGTTGTCGTCGAGCACGATCAGTCCGTCGATCTCGTCCGGCGGCACGAGGCCGAGCTGGCTCGGGCCGGCGAAGACCTGCTCGTTGCCCCCCTGCTGAAAGTCGGGGTCGAAGAAGATCGTGGCCCCGCTGTCGGGGCCGGGCAGCGACGCGTGCGACGGGCTGCTCCCCGCGAGCGTGAAGTAGAGCCGTGGCGGCGTGAAATCGCTCAGACGCATCACGCCGTTGACCTGGTCGAGGTTGGTGCCCGGGACGACCATCACGCCCGGGTCGGCGACGGGGAGGAGGCCGAACTCGTTGGGGTAGTGCTTGGACTGGTTCACACCCAGCGCGTTGTTGTTGAGCCCCATGCTGAAGGGGGGCGGCAGGACGCCGACGCCCCGCCTGAACGCCTCGGTGCTCAGGAACAGATCGCCGGCCTGCTGGTGGTTCTGCGACTGCGTGAAGACGTTGTCGGTCGGGATCCGGAATCGGCTGATGCCCGCGGCGAAGGGATCGACCGTGATGGAGATGATGAAGTCCTGGCTGGCGAGCAGCGCCGCGATCGAGACCGGCGACAGACCCTGGAGGTTGTCCCCGGCGCGACCCAGCCCCATGCCCGTCCCGCCGCCAACGGGCGTGGGGACGCCGCCGATGGTGCGGTAGACGATGTCGGCGCGGAGCCCGCTGGGGCCGCCGGGGGCGACGGTGAAGAGGGGCTCGTTCTGGGCGACCGCACCGGTTGCGGACGCAGCAAGCGCGAGACAAGCACGCCGGACTTTGGGACCGTGTCGCACAGACCCCCCTTCGTCGGTTCTGACTCCAAAATGGCGACCGGGGCCTGACGAGTCAAGCCCCGGGGCGCGTTTCTACGCATATACGCCGATGCGGCGTCGATCAGCCGGGAAGTGTTCGGATGCCGGATCGGGCTGGCGGGTTACTTGGACGCGAGCTTCGCGGCCTTCTGCTCGTCGGTCAGCGCGTTGAACTTGGCGGCGCAGCCGTTGCAGCAGAAGCCGACGGTCTTGCCCTGGAAGGAGACGGTCTTGATGTCAGCGCTGACGGGCTCGCCGCTGATGGGGCAGGTGGTGTTGGAGGCGGCGCCCATGGTGGCGGCCGGGGCGTTGGCGCCCTCGTCATTGCAGTCGCGGCAGGCCTCGTTGTTCTTGCATCCGGTGAGGCTCAGAGCGGCAAGGGTGAGGCCGAGGGCCAAGGCGCGGTTCATGGAACGCATCGGGGATCTCCTTCTAGTGCGTTGGGGTCGGACCCGTTCGGTGGGTCGGGTTTGAGTTTCGGTTGGCAAGGATAGGCGATCGCCGCCCGGGGATGCCGGGGGGGACCCTCCGGACGCCTAACGGTCGGCCGGGCCTCCGGGGATGGTCTGGGGTTCGAGCTGGCGGGCGAGGAAGGCGGCGTACCGGCCCCCGGCGGCGAGCAGTTGCTCGTGCGGTCCGATCTCGACGATCCGGCCGTGATCGAGGACGACGATGCGGTCGGCATCGCGGACGGTGCTGAGGCGGTGGGCGATCACGAAGGTGGTGCGGCCGCGGGTGAGGTGGCGGAGGCTCTCCTGGATATAGGCCTCGCTCTCGGTATCGAGGCTGCTGGTGGCCTCATCGAGGATGAGGATGGCCGGATCGGCGAGGAGGGCCCGGGCGATGGCGATGCGCTGCTTCTGACCGCCGCTGAGGCGGACGCCGCGTTCGCCGATCATGGTCTCGTAGCCCCGGTCGAGGTCGGCGATGAACTCCTCGGCGTTGGCGGCCTTGGCGGCGGCGACAATCTGCCCGGTGGTGGCGCCGCGCCTGGCGTAGCCGATGTTCTCGGCGACGGTGCCGTCGAAGAGGAAGACATCCTGCTCGACGACGCCCAGGAGCGAGCGGAAGCCCTGGACATCGATCCCGCGCACATCGCGCCCATCGAGGAGGACGCGCCCGTGCTGCGGGTCGTAGAAACGGGCAACGAGGTTGCAGAAGGTGGTCTTGCCGGATCCGGAGGGGCCGACCAGGGCGATGGTCTCTCCTGGCTGGACGTCCAGCGAGACCTCGTGCAGGACCGGGGAGCCGAAGGATGCCTCGCCGGCCTGCTCGGCGGCGTCCTGCTCGCCCTTCTTCCGCAGCTTGGGGTAGGCAAAGGTGACGTTGTCGAGCGTGACGCGTCCGCGGACCTGGTCGCGGGCGAGGCGGACGCCCTCGGGCACGTTCTCGAATTCGACGGGCTCGGCGAGGAGGTCGAGCACCCGGTCGAGGGCGGCGAGCTGGGTCTGGACAGCCGCGGAGGTGCCGGCGAGCGTGCTCAGGGGGCCGAGGAGCATCGTGAGGTAGAGGACGAACATGGCGACGTCGCCCGGGCTGAGCCTGCCGGCGAGGACCTCGGAACCGGCATAGAGGACAACGCCCGCGCTGGCGAGGGGGATAAAGACCTGCCAGGCGACGTCGATGCCGCGGGACATCCACCAGGCGAAGATCTCCTGGCGTGCGACGAGGTTGTTTCGGCGGGCGTAGCGGGCGCTCTCGGCGGCCTCGCGCCCGAAGGCGCGGACGACGCGCATGCCTCCGAAGGTCTCGGTGGCGTGGCTGTCGGCCTGCATCATGACGGCCTTGATGTCTCGGCGGACGGGTCGGATCCGGCCGATCCAGGTGCGGTGGGTGTAGAAGACGATGGGCATCAGGGCGATGCCGCCGACGAGCATGCGCCAGTCGATCGCGGCGAGGACGAAGAGGGTGCCGAGGAGCTGAACGATCGCGCCCCACGGGTTGTAGAAGAGGCCGAAGGTGAGGTCGGCGACGGTGCCGGCGTCCTCGCGCAGCAGGGCGGTGAGGCCGCCGCTCTTGAGCTGGTGGATCCGGTGCAGCGGCAGTCGGACGGCGTGGGTGAAGGCCCGCCGCTTGATGTCGGCGGCGAGGACACGGGTGATGCGGGTGAGCATCCACCGTCCGGAGAGGTTGACCACAGACTCGGTGACGGCGATGGCGACGAGGGCCGCGGCGACGACCCAGAGGAGTCGCTTTGGGTCTGTGGGCAGGAAGGCGGGGGCCCAGCCGGGCTGGGCGGCTCCGACCAGGACCTTGTTGACGAGGAGTCCCATGAGTGCGGGCGGGATGAGGTTGAGCAGGGAGGTGATGGTCCGCGTCGTCAGGCTGAAGGCGAGGACGCGCTGGCCGCGTCCGACGAGGCCCCAGAAAGCCGGGAGGAGGGCGAAGAAGGAGCGGTTGCGTCGGGCGCGCGGCTCTTGCCCTTGCCCTGGCTCGGGGTGGTGAGCTCGGCGTCGATCACGCGGTCGAGATGGCCGGCCTCGCGCCGCTTGGCGCGGTATTCGTCGAATTGGGCCCTGCTGGAGCGTGCGGAGAAGGTCATGGGGCGATGGTAGGGCTGTGGTGGGCCCGGTTGTGCGCGGGAACGCGCCAACGTAGGGTGGAAGGCCCGCGGGTTGCCCGCCGAGCGAGAGGAACTTCATGGCGACATCCGGCAAGACGAGGCTCGCGCTGCACTGGAAGATTCTGATCGGGCTGGTGCTGGGCGTGGTGGTGGGGGTGGTGATCAACCAGGTGTGGACGGAGGCGACCTGGCATGCCCTCGGCGTGGACGAGCCAGCGTCCTACATCGCCACCGGGCGGGCGCACGTGCCGCAGGGGGTCGATCTCTCCTCGCTGACTCGGGACCAGATCGCGGAGCAATATCCCAATGCCGGCGCCGGGGCGGCGGCGGCGTGTGCGAGGCTTGGGCGCCAGTTCAACGGTTTCGTGGGCGATCTGTTTCTGCGGGGCCTGAAGTTCATCGCGGTGCCGATTGTGCTGTTCAGCCTGATCGTGGGGGCGAGCAGCCTGAACGATCTCTCGCGCCTGGGGCGGATCGGGCTCAAGACGATCGGCATCTATCTGTGCACGACGGCGCTGGCGATCACGATCGGTCTGGTCTTCGCCAACGTCTTCCGCCCGGGTTCGTTCGTGAACCAGGAGACGCGGGAGAGCCTGGTGGCGCAGTTTGGGGCAGAGGCGACGGGCAAGATCGCGGCGGCCAAATCGCCGGATGTGTGGTCGACGGTGCTCAACATCGTCCCGACCAACCCCTTTGAGGCGCTGGCGAAGGGCGAGATGCTGCAGGTGGTGTTCGCGGCCCTGCTCGTGGGGATCTGTCTGACGCTGATCCCGAAGGAGAAGGCGGGCGTGGTCATCGCGGTGTGCGATGCGATGAACGACGTGGTCATCAAGATCGTGGACCTGGTGCTGATGCTGGCGCCCTTCGCGGTGTTCGCGCTGATCGTCAAGGTCGTGGCGGACATGGGGCTGAACGTGCTCGGGGCGCTGGCGGTCTACTCCCTGGTGGTGGTGGCGGGGTTGGCGACGATGATGTTCGTGGTGTACCCGGCGGTCTTCGTGCCGGTGGCGAAGGTGCGGTACGGGCGGTTCTTCCGCGCGATGAGCCCGGCGCAGCTACTGGCGTTCAGTTCGGCGAGCTCGTCGGCGACGCTCCCGGTGACGATGGAGTGCGCCCAGGAGCGGCTGGGCGTGCACGAGGAGGTCGCCAGCTTCGTGCTCCCGATCGGGGCGACGGTGAACATGGACGGGACGGCGCTCTACCAGGGCGTCGCGGCGGTGTTCATCGCCCAGATGTATGGGATGCACCTGGGATGGGGGGACCAGCTCACGATCGTGCTCACCGCGACGCTGGCCTCGATCGGCACGGCGGGGGTGCCCGGCGTGGGCATGATCATGCTGGTGATCGTGCTGCAGAGCGTCGGGATCCCGCTGGAGGGGATCGCGGTGATCCTGGGCGTGGACCGGATCCTCGACATGTGCCGCACGAGCGTGAACGTCACGGGCGACTGCATGGTGTGCGCGGTGGTGGCGCATTCGGAGGGGGCGCTCGAGAGCGAGGAGTCGGTGCGACGGCGTTCGGCCTCGCGGGAGGCGATGGGGATGGACGAGCAGCCCCGGGGTGGGATGGGCTGAGCGGGCATGTGTCGGTCGGCGCCGGTCAGCCGGGTTGCGGGCTGGTGACGGGTTTGCTCGTGGCGTGGGGCGGCGGGCTGGTGGCACGCTTTGGGAATGGTGAACGGGGCGGGGGCTCCTGGTTTGCCGAATCGGGCTTGTCGAGACAGGCACGTTTGTGAGTACTCGGGACTCCGCGGGGGCGTTGCCAAACCACCCGTCGCGGAGTGTGCGAAGCGGAGACTCCCCGCCCCGTCACCTCTGCGTGGTGTGAAACCGGACGATCGAGAGCGGGCCGCGCGGTTGCCCTCTGCAGGGGGGCGTCGGGGCGCGTTTGTGCGCGCGAACGAGGTTGTAAGCGGTCGCTCACGAGGGGTAAGTTCTTGCCGCGCAAGGGGAAGAAAAACTGGGAGAATCTGGGATTGCCGGGGCGCGGGAGGGCGCGCGGGGTTGGAGATCCGAGGGGGTTGCCGCCCGGGCGAGGGGATGGGGGTGAGCGGGAGTGCGACCGTCGCCCCGTTCCGGGGCGCTGCGGGCGCGCAGAGGGTGTTCCCCGGGCTCCGCTCGGGGCCGGGGACAGCGCCCCCTTCGGGGGCTTGTGCAGGCGGCATGCCGGCACCACAATGGGGCACTTGACGGCGCAGGCCGCGTGTCTGCGCCACCGTAGAGGCGGGGGTTAGTCGTCTTCCCAGCGGCGGAGGATTCGGAGGGTCTCGTCGCGGTGCTCGCTCTCGTCGCGGGCCATGTCTTCGAGCTGGACTTGGAGACCCTTCATGCCGAGGGCTTCGGCCTGGGCTGAGCGTTTGGCGTAGCGATCGTGGGCGTCGGTCTCCGCGGCGAGGATGGCTTGGAGCATTTCCTTGGCGCTGACGGCGCGGGCGACGGGCTTGGGGGTGGTGGTGGGCTCGCCGCCGAGGGCGACGATCTTGCCGGCGAGGTACTGGGCGTGCCCGGTCTCGTCGGGGATCTCGGCCTCGAAGAAGGTCTTGAGTTCGGGACGAGACGGTCCGCTGACCTTGGCGGCGTAGGTGAGGTACTGGATCATGGAGCTAAGTTCGAAGGCGAGGTCTTCGTTGAGGGCATCGACCAGTTGATCCTGGGTGATGTTGGCGGGCATGATGGGTCTCCTTTGGCCGGGTTCGATTTCGAGGGGTCTTTGCGGGTCCTGAGCGCACACCCCCCCAGGAGGAGAACGAGGCGGCGGGGCGCGGTGTTCGCGCCGGGGGCCATGTGGGGGGGAAGACTGGGGTTTCTGCTCGGGGTTTGGGTACGGCGGCGTGCATCTTCGGCGTGTCGGGCGCGAATACCCTTCACCGGCCGGGGGTTGGTGTCGCACAGCCCGGGCAGGAAACCGGGGCAGCCCGCATGACGAGCGTCTCGACAACTGCCGACCCGATACCCAGCCCATCCCAGGTGTCGGTGCGGGCTGCGCGGTTCGGTGCGACGGCGGCGACGCACACGGTGGTGGACTTTTTCTCCGCCCTGCTGATCCCGATCATGAGCGTGCTCGAGGGCCGTCTCGAGATGTCTCATGCGCAGGGCGCGATCATTCTTTCGGTGGGGTCGCTGTGCTCGGGGCTGGTCCAGCCGCTGATCGCGTGGCTCAGCGATCGGTTCGACACTCGCCTGCTCGGTCCGATTGCGTTCGCGATCGCGGTGGTGGCGATTTCTCTGGTGGGGCATGCTCGAACGTTCGAGCATCTGCTGGTGATCCAGATCGTCGGGACGCTGGGTATCGGGGCGTTCCACCCGGTGGCGGCGGCGGCGGTGGGGCAGCTCTCGGGGCGTCGGCGCTCGCTCGGGGTTTCCATCTTCTTCTGCGCGGGGATGCTGGGGAGCGTGAGCGGGCACCTGACGAGCCCTCGGCTCGCGGGCCGGTTCGGGCTCGAGAGCTATGTGTGGCTGATCATCCCCGGGTTGCTGGCGGCGTGCGGGCTGACGTGGGCGGTGGCGCGTGTGGCGCACCGGAATCACGACGCGCACACGCAGAGGGCGTCGTGGGCGCCCGGCGAGGCGGGAGCGCGTTGGCGCGCCGTCGGGCTGCTCTACGTCGGCAATGTGCTCCGCTTCACGGTGAACATGATGCTGGTGCAGCTGCTCATCCGCTGGAGCGAGCAGTCGGCGCTGGCACACGTGCCGGAGACCACGCTTGATGCCGGCGTGCGCGAGGCGGCCTCGATGATCAACGGGCCGATGCAGGCGGCGATGCAGCTCGGCATGGCGGTGGGGGGGCTTGCGGCGGGGGCGTTTCTCCGGCGTCACCACGAGAAGGGGGCGCTGGTTGTCGTGCCCCTGGTCGGCGCGGTCGCGATCGGCGCGTTTCCTTTCGTCGGGGCGCCCTGGGCGCCGTTCGCGCTGATTTTCTGCGCCGGGGTCGGCTTCGCGGGGATGGTCCCCGTCACCATCGCGCTGGGTCAGCGGCTGCTCCCGCACCGGACGGGTCTGGCTTCCGGGCTGATGATGGGCGGGGCGTGGGGCGTCGCGGCGATCGGGCCGCCGCTGGCGCAGTGGATTGACCGGTCGCGGGGGCTGACCACGGCCTTTGTCGCGACGGGTTTGCTGCTGCTGGTGGCCGGCCTGCTCTCGACGGCGCTGCCCTCGCGGCTGATGGCGAAGATCAGTCCGCACTAGGGCATCCCCCATTTTCGTTCCAACGGAGGGCGCCAGAGCCGCGCGTGAGCGGGCGGAGGGTGGGGTTGGTCGGTGTGGGCGGTTCGACGGGCGATTTCGGTTGCTTACGCACGCGGCTCTGATGGGCGGGCGGAGGGTGGGGTTGGATGGTGTGGCGGGTTCGAGGGGCGCTTCCGCGTGCTTACGCACGCGGCTCTGATGGGCGGGCGGAGGGTGGGGTTGGATGGTGTGGCGGGTTCGAGGGGCGCTTCCGCGTGCTTACGCACGCGGCTCTGATGGACGGGTGGAGGGGTGGGGTTGGATGGTGGCGGGTTCGAGGCGGCTGGGGTGGATGGTGTGGCGGGTTCGCGCTTGCGTCTTACGCACGCGGCTCTGATGGGTAGCGGCGTGGGGGCTACTTTGGGCGCAGGTCTACCACGATCGGCATGTGGTCGCTTGCTTCGGCGTCGGCGCGGTCGAGGCCGGCGGCGTCGAGGGCGCGGTCGCTGAGGATTCGGGCGTTGAGCACGAAGGCTCGGACGACTTTGGCCCCGCCCTCGCCGACGAGGGCGTAGTCGAGGCGCCCGGGGCTGAAGGCGTTGGGATCGTCCTGCCAGGTCATGTAGGCGGCGTCGCCCAGGTCGCGGGCGTCCATGATCTCGAGGTCCGACCCGTCGGCGTCGAGGCCGTTGCGCATGACGTCGAGGGGCGGGCGTGAGCCGACCAGGTTGAAGTCGCCGGCGATGATGCGCATCGGCACGGGCTCGATCGCGAGCGCCTCGGTGAGCGAACGGTTGATGGCGCCGGCCTCGCTGATGCGTTGCTCGTCTTCGGGGCTGCCGGAGGAGCCGCAGCACTTGAGATGGATGCTGGCGGCGGCGAGGTGACCGGCGGGTGTGTCGATCAGGGCGCCGGCGAACCGGATCGGGTCTTCGGCGCCATCGAGGTAGAGCTCCTCATGGCCGAAGGGCTCGATCGGGAACCTCGACGCTACAGCGACGCCCCACGCGGTCGTGGTACGGACCTCCCAGGGCGAGCCGTCGAGTGGGAGCGACGCGTTGAGCCACGCGGCGATCTCGGAGGCCGGGCTGGTCCACTCCTGGAAGAGGATGACGTCGGGATCGAGCACGTGGAGCACGCGGGCGAAGGGGCCGGGGTCCTCCATCGGCTTGCCCTTCAGCACGTTCCAGGAGACGACACGCAGGCCGCCCTCGGGCTTCCGGGGCAAGCGGAGGTCGGCCAGCGGGGGGGTCTGTGAGGCGGCCGTGGTGTTGACTTCGAAGGGTTCGGAGGAGCCGAGGATTCTGCCTGTGCTGTCGCGGAGGACGAGGAGTCCGGTGACGATCCCGGGGCGATCGAGGCCCGGGAGTCCAAGGTCGCTGGCCCGTTGGCGGGAGATGCGGCCTTCATACCACTCGCTGGCGTAGGTCGGGGCGAATGAGAAGCCGACGTCGCCGTGGGAGATGGTGCGGCGCTGCCCGTCGGCGATTTTGGTGACGCGCACGCCGCGGTCGAGCCCGGCGCCATCGGCCTTCGGGGGCGAGAACTCGATCTGGAGGTCCACACCGAGCTGCGCGGCGCGGGGCGGGGTGGAGGGGCGTTCGCCGGTGGATGGGTTGGTATCGGTATCGGGCCAGATCGAGAGGTTCTCGGAGTCGGATTGGAGGGTGTGGGCCTCGCCGGCGACCTTCCAGCGCATGTAGATCCACCAGGGGTCGGCGGTCGCGACGAGGCCCGGGGCCCATTCGCCGACATCGCCGTCGAGCACGACGGGCTGGATGCGGGTGGGGATCAGGGGTTCGCTCGAACGCTGGCCGGAGCCGGCGCAACCGGCCAGCGCGGCGAGGATCGCGGCGAGCGGTGGGGCGGGGGCGAAGGGGGCGCGGGGATATCGAGGGGCGCGATGGTTTCGCATGCCCGAGTATCGGCCGCGGGAGGGCCCGAACCGCGAAATTGGGGTCGTTTCAGCGGATTGTGGCGACGGCGATCGCCACGAGCCCACATGTTGCGACGACGATGGTGAGGGCGATCGCCCACTTTTTGGTGGAGGTCAGTGCGGCGAGCAGATCGGCGGAGCGTTGCTGGTCGCGTTGTTCGATTCTGGCGACGGCGTCGTTGAGTCTCTCGGTGGCGCCGGCGAGGCCGCTCATGATGTCGCGGAAGTCGATGAGGGAGCCGAGGAGTTGGCGGCTGGCGTGGGCGGACTCGGCCATGAGGTCACGGACCTCGTCGAGGCGTTCGAGCTGTGCGGTCTGGCCGGAGAGGAGCCGGTCGTCGCGGGCGTTGAGCGAGCGGGCCAGGGCGTCCATGATCTCGCAGGCCTGTTCCTGACGGACGCGGGCCTGCGCCAGGTCGTCGGCGGCCCTGGGGAACCGCTCGGCGATCTCGGCGAGTCGGTCGTGCCTTTCGGCTTGTCGGTCGAGGTGGCTGTCGACCTTGCGGACGATGCCGAGGACCTCCTGATAGTTGCGTTGGAGTTCGGCGACGAGTTCCTGGCGGGAGCGGCGTGGGCGCGAGTGGAGGCTGCCGGGGCCGGCTTCGGGAGCGCCGAGATCGAAGCTGTCGAGGTCGGCGTCGGGGTCGTCTTCGTGCAGATCGATTGCGACGGGGGGGACTGTCCGCGGGGGGGGCGAGGTGCGGATCTGCTGGTGCGGGGCGAGCCACTTGCGGAACTTGGTGACGACACCCATGCTCGAATCCCTTCGCTGAGTGGGCTGATGAGTCGGCCGCGGGCTTGGCGGCGGGACTGGCCGCGGATTCCGCCGATCTGACGTCGGATCCTCCGACGTGCATTCTTCACCTATTTCGGTCCGTGGGCGAGGTGTGGGCGCACGGACTGCGCATTCTGAGCGCCGGACCTCGTTTCCATGCCGTGAGGGGGGTCAGGGCCGCTCGGCCGGAGCATCGGCGAGATCGACGAGGCCGGCGTCGATGTATTGGCCCCCGGCGGTCTGATGGCAGTGGATGGCGATGACGGTGGGGCCGCCGACGAGGGCGGCACGGGCTTGGGAGGAGATCGGTACGAAGGAGTATTCCGTGGAGTATCCGTCGAGCTTGGCGGCGAGGACCCCGTTGAGATAGACCTCGGCGCCCTCGTCGTGGTGGACGACGAGATTGGGGTTGGCGAGCACGATGCGGGGCAGGACGAATTGCCGGCGGATCCAGATATCGCCGGATTCCCACTTGGTGCGGTTGACGGCACCGGGTGTGCCATCGCGTCCGAAGCCCCCTGGGGCGTTGGTCCAGGCGGAGTCGTCGAAGCCGGGCTTTTCCCAGCCGGGGGCGGGCTCGGTGGTGGTGTAGCGCCATTCCACGGCCTCGTCTCGAGAGCTTGGGGCGATGACTCGGACGGTGGGCGCGGGGCCGAGGACGGCGAGGTTGGCCTCGCGGACGCGTTGCTCGTCCATTTTGAGGATGGCGCGGTCGTAGGTCATGAGGCCGTTGACCTCGACCTCGACGTCGGTGGTCTGGGTGTAGATGGCGCCGGAGAGTCCGGGGTCGGCGACGAGCCATCGCATGTTGTGCATGAGATTGACGTAGGCGTCGGTGAGCGCGTCGCGGGAGTCGAATGAGCGGTAGCCCCAGTTGCCCTTGGCCTGCCAGGTGTGGCCCTCGAGTGGGAGGCCGAGGCCGCCGAATTCGCCGAGGAAGGCGGCGCGGGATGCCTCGGGCTTGGGCGAGCCTGGTCCGGGGTAGATGTGGGCGTCGTAGAGGTCGCCGACGCCACGGTCTGCCCATCCGGTTGTGGCATCGACGAGTCGTGTGGGGTCGAGCTTTCGGATGAGGCTGACGATGCGGGCGGTGTCGAACTGGCCCCAACCCTCGTTGAAGGGGACCCACATGACGACGCTGGGGTGTTCGCGGTTGGCGTCGATGATCGCGGTGAGTTCCTTCTCGTACTGGCGTGCCGAGGCGGGCGAGCGGAGGATATCGGGGTCGTCAGGCCCGATGTACTTGTCGCCGCTGGGCATGTCCTGGATGACGGCGAGGCCCATGGTGTCGCACCAGTAGTACCAGCGTTCGGGCTCGACCTTGACGTGCTTGCGGACGGCGTTGAAGCCGAGGCGCTTGGTGACGTCGAGGTCGTACTTGAGGGCCTCGTCGGTCGGGGCGGTGTAGAGGCCATCGGGCCAGAAGCCCTGATCGAGGGGCCCGAGGAGGAAGGTGGGCTTGTTGTTGAGATGGATGCGGGTGATGCCCTGGGCGTCGGGCTTGATCTCGATCTTGCGGACGCCGAAGTAGGACTCGACGTTGTCGGACTCGCCGCCGGGGCTCTCGAGGGCGACGAGCACGGTGTAGAGATCGGGCTTGTCGGGCGACCAGGGTCGGAAGGCGGTGGAGAGGTCGATCTCGGCGGGTTCGCCGGGCTTGACGACCTTGGCGCTGAGCGTGCGGGCTTCATCGGGCACCGTGACGACGACGAAGACGTCGGCGTCCTTGGCCTGTCCGCGGGCGTCGACGCTGACGGTGACCGTCTGGCGGTCGTAGTCGGGCTCGATGTGCAGGCGTTCGATGCTGGCCTGGGGAACGGGCTCGATCCAGACGGATTGCCAGATGCCGGTGGTGGGGGTGTACCAGATTCCTTCGGGCTTTCGGACCTGCTTGCCGCGGGGCTGGGTGCTCCCGTCGGTCGGGTCGTCGACGCGGACGACGAGGGTCTGCGGGCCCGAGCCGGCGAGCGCGTCGGTGATGTCGAAGGTGAAGGGGTCGTAGCCGCCCTGGTGTGAGCCGATCGGCTTGCCGTTGACCCAGACCTGGGCCTCCCAGTCCACTGCGCCGAAGTGGAGGAGGACGCGCTTGCCCTGCCACTCGGCGGGGACCTCGAAGGCGCGGCGGTACCAGAGGTGCTCGTGGTGCTCGGCGACGCCGGAGAGCGCGCTCTCGATGGGGAAGGGGACGAGGATCTGGCCGGGCATCGAGTCCGGCGGGGCGGCGTTGGGCTCCGCGGGCGCGGGGGCCCACTGCCAGGGACCGTTGAGGCTGAGCCAGTCGGACCGGACCAGGGTGGGCCGGGGGTATTCGGGGAGTGGGGTAAGCGGGGAGACATCCGCGGCCCACCGGGTTCGGAGCGGGACCTTGCTGGGTTGGGCGAGGGTCATTGGCGCGGCGACGAGGGCGAGTAGAAGGGCGGCCAATGGGGTTTCCCTGAGGTGGACCATGATCGAACTCCGTGATTCCGGTTCGGGGGCATGTGTTGGGGGCAGCCTAGCAGCGTTGATCGCCAGCGGGCGCGCACGAAAGGGTCCGGGTCGGGTTGTGACAGGGAAGGCTCCCGCTAGACTGGGGCGATGCAGGATGGTGGAACCCGTCGCCCCGCCGATCGGCGGCCGGGGTTTGGCTATGCACCGGCCGCGTGGTTGGGCGCGGTGGCCGTGGGCGCGGGGGTGTGGGCGCTGGCTGGCCGGGCCGCGCCGCCGAGCGAACCGGCGTTGGCCTCGGCGGGTGCGGTGGTGACGGGCCCGGACTTCAACCGGGACGTGCGGCCGATCCTCTCCAACACATGCTTCAAGTGCCACGGGCCGGATTCGGAGAGCCGGAAGGCCGGGCTGCGGCTCGACGTCCGCGACGTCGCGATTGGCGCGCTGGAGTCGGGGCGAACGGCGATCGTCCCGGGTGACGTGTCGGCCAGTGAGTTGGTCCGACGGATCACGAGCGACGACCCTGAGGAGCGGATGCCTCCCGCGGAGAGCGGCAAGCAGCTGACGCCGGCGCAGATCGAGACGCTGCGGGCGTGGGTTGAGGCGGGGGCGGTCTACCGCAAGCACTGGTCGTTCGAGCCGCCGGTGAAGCAGTCGCCGCCGGGCGTGAGCGATGAGTCGTGGTGCCGCAACGAGATCGACCGGTTCATTCTGGCGAGGCTCGACTCCGAGGGGTTGGCGCCGTCGCGTCCGGCGTCGGCCGAGACGCTGCTTCGGCGCGTGACCTTCGACCTGACCGGGCTTCCTCCGACGCCCGAGGAGGTCGAGGCGTTCGGCCGCGACGGCTCTCCGGGGGCGTACGAGCGGGTGGTGGACCGGCTGCTGGCGTCGCCCCGGTATGGGGAACACATGGCGAGGTCGTGGCTGGACGCGGCCCGGTATGGCGACACGCACGGGCTGCACCTGGACAACGCCCGCGAGATGTGGCCGTGGCGGGACTGGGTGATCCGGGCGTTCAACGACAACATGCCCTTCGACGAGTTCACGATCGAGCAGATCGCGGGCGACATGCTGCCGGGGGCGACGAGGAGCCAGGTCCTGGCCTCGGGCTTCAACCGCAACCACGTGTCGACGAGCGAGGGCGGGGCGATCGCCGACGAGTTCCAGATCAAGAACGTGGCGGATCGGTTGGCGACCACGGGCACGGTGTGGATGGGCCTCACGCTGGGCTGCGCGCACTGCCACGAGCACAAGTTCGATCCGATCAGCCACACCGAGTACTACCAGCTGTTCGCCTTCTTCAACAACACGACCGAGGAGGCGCTCGACGGCAATCGGGCTGACTGGGGGCCGATCGTCCGGACTCCCTCGCCCGAGCAGGAGGCCGAGCTGGCCTCGATGGACGCGAGGATTGCCGAGATCCAAGCCACGCTCGACGCACCGGCGCCCGAGACCGATCTGGCGCAGGAACGGTGGCGGGCCGGGCTGGTCGGCGACTGGACAAACGGGTGGAGGGTGCTCGAGCCGGAGGAGGCGACATCGGCGGGCGGGGCGACGCTGCAGACGCTCGAGGACGGCTCGGTGCTCGCGGGGGGGAACAACCCGGCGAAGGACGACTATGAGATCGTCGCGACAACCGACGCGACGGGGCTGCGGCTGCTGCGTCTCGAGGCGCTGACCGATCCCTCGCTGCCCTTCTCCGGCCCCGGGCGTGCCGACAACGCGAACTTTGTGCTCAGCGAGATCGAGGCGGAGGCGGTGAGCGTCGCGGATCCTTCGGTGCGCCGGGCGATCCACTTTGTCGGCGCCAGCGCCGACTTCGAGCAGATGGACGGGGCGTTCCTCGTGCGGGACGCGATCGACGGGGTCGTGGACGATCGGAACGGCTGGGCGACTGCGGGGTACGAGCGCCGCCAGCCCTCGACGGCGGTGTTCTCGGCGGCCGAGCCGTTCGGCTTCGAGGGTGGGACGCGGGTGCGGGTCCGGCTGCGGTTCCAGACGCAGTATGCGGCCCACGCGATCGGGCGGGTCCGGTTGTCGGTCTCGGGCGAGCCGGCGCTGACGGAAGCGATCGCGCCGGCGGTGATGGGCGAGTGGCATTCGATCGGGCCGTTCGTCGCGGAGGCCGGGCAGAATCCCTACGACGAGGCGTTCGGTCCCGAGTCGGACCTCGCGCACGCGGGCGGCGAGATTTGGACTGCGCGCCCGGAGTGGACCGACGGCGAAGCGCACACGCTGACGGGCGAGCGGTGCGCGACCTATCTGGCGCGGACGATCAGCTCCGCGACGGCTCGGCGCGTCACGTTGCTGCTCGGGACGGACGACGCGGTCAAGGTGTGGCTCAATGGGCGAGTGGTGCACGAGAACAACGTCGCGCGAGCGTTGACGCCGGACCAGGACAGTGTCGAGGTCGGCCTCGACCCGGGCGAGAATCTGCTGGTGATGAAGGTCGTGAACTTCGCCGGCGGGTACGCGTTCACGTTCCGCACCGGCGACGACTCGGCGGGGACGCGGTATCTCCAGCTGCTCCCCGCGGCCCTGGCGGGCGAGCCGAGCCCCGGGCAGGCCGACTTGCTCCGGCGGACGTTCCGGCGCGAGCACTCGCCGGAGATGCGGGCGCTGTACGACGAGTCGGCGGGCCTGGCGGCCAGGCGCGAGGCGCTGCACAAGTCGCTGCCCTTCTCGCTGGTGATGGAGGAGCGCACGGAGCGTCGCCCGACGTACCGCCTCAACCGGGGTGAGTACGACCAGCCCCGCGAAGTGGTGCAGCCCGACGTGCCGAGTTCGCTCCCCCCGCTGGCGGAGAACGAGCCCCACAACCGGTTGGGGCTGGCGGAGTGGCTGGTGGACCGTCGCAACCCGCTGACAGCGCGTGTGACGGTGAACCGGTTCTGGCAGCAGGTCTTCGGTGTGGGCATCGTGAAGACGGCGGAAGACTTCGGCTCGCAGGGCGAGTGGCCCAGCCACCCCGAACTGCTCGACTGGCTGGCGGTGGAGTTCGAGGAGAGCGGCTGGGATGTGAAGGCCCTGATGCGGCGCATCGTGACGAGCGCCGCCTACATGCAGGACTCGGCGGCCTCGCCCGAGCTTCGCGCCCGCGACCCCGAGAATCGCCTGCTGGCCCGGGGCCCGAGGGTGCGTCTGGAGGCCGAGGAGATACGGGACGGGGCGCTCTTTGCCGGGGGGCTGCTCGTCGAGCAGATCGGGGGACCGAGCGTGAAGCCCTACCAGCCTCCGGGGCTTTGGAAGGCCGTGGCCTATCCCGACAGCAACACGCGCACGTTTATGGCCGACACGGGCGAGAAGCAGTACCGGCGGAGCATGTACACGTACTGGAAGCGCACCAGCCCGCCGCCGAACATGCTGGCGTTCGATGCGCCCAGCCGCGAGACTTGCACGGTGCGGCGGGCCCGCACCGACACGCCGCTGCAGAGCCTGGTGCTGCTGAATGATCCGCAGTTCGTCGAGTCGGCCCGGGCGATGGCGCAGCGGGTGCTGCTGGCCGAGACCGACACGGACGCGAGGCTGGCACTGGCGTTCGAGCTGGTTGTCTCGCGCCGGCCGGACGCCGATGAGCTCGCGGTGCTGCGGGACCTGTACGAGGCGGAGTGCGCCGAGTATCGCGCCGACGCGTCTGCGGCCGAGGCCCTGCTCTCGGTCGGCGAATCGCCGAGGGATGGTTCCCTCGATCCGGCCGAGCACGCGGCCATGACGAACGTCGCTTCCACGATCCTGAGCCTCGACGAGGCCATCACCAAGGGATGATCGACTTGAGCGGTAGCGGGTGTGCATGCCGGGATCCGATGTGGGAGAGCCTGCGGCTGCAGACGCGGCGGCAGTTTTTCGGGCGCGCCGCGTCGGGCATCGGCGTGGCGGCGCTCGCCTCGATGATGGGGCCCCGGGCGGTGTTTGCGGGGACGGATCCGCGGGCACCCGGCGCGCCGATCGGGCCGCACTTTGCTCCGCGGGCCAAGCGGGTGATCTATCTGTTTCAGTCCGGCGCGCCCTCGCAGCTGGATCTGTTCGACTACAAGCCCGGGATGCGGGACTACTTCAACACCGACCTGCCCGAGAGCATCCGGATGGGGCAGCGTCTGACGACGATGACCTCGGGCCAGGCCCGCTTCCCCGTGGCCCCCTCGATCTTCAAGTTTGCCCAGCACGGGCAGAGCCGGGCGTGGGTCAGCGACCTGATGCCGCACGTGGCGTCGATCGCCGACGAACTCTGCTTCATCAAGACGCTGCACACCGACGCGATCAATCACGATCCGGGGATGACCTTCATCCAGACCGGGTCCCAGATTCCTGGGCGGCCCAGCATGGGCGCGTGGCTGAGCTATGGGCTCGGCGCCGAGAACCACGACCTGCCGGCGTTCATTGTGCTGATCAGCCAGGGCAGCTCCAAGCGCCCGAGCCAGGCTCTTTTCTCGCGGCTCTGGGGCACAGGGTTCCTGCCCAGCGAGCACCAGGGGGTGCAGTTCCGCGGCTCGGGCGACCCCGTGCTCTATCTGTCCGACCCCGGCGGCGTTGATCGGACGAGCCGCCGCCGCATGCTCGACGCCCTCGCCGCCCTCAACACCCGCCAGCTCGAGCGGACGGGCGATCCCGAGGTCAACGCCCGGATCGCCGCGGGCGAACTGGCGTTCCGCATGCAGGCCTCGGTGCCCGGCCTGACCGACCTTTCCACCGAGCCGGAGAGCACCTTCGAGTTGTACGGCGAGGACGCGCGAAAGCCGGGGACCTACGCGGCCAACTGCCTGTTGGCGCGGCGTCTGGCCGAGCGCGGCGTGCGGTTCATCCAGCTCTACCACCGGGGCTGGGACCAGCACGGCGACCTGCCCCGGGACATCCGCCTCCAGTGCGGCGACACCGACCAGGCCTCGGCGGCGCTCGTGCTCGACCTGAAGCGGCGGGGCCTGCTGGACGATACCCTGATCGTCTGGGGCGGCGAGTTCGGGCGCACGATCTACTCGCAGGGAACCCTCAGCGAGACCGACTACGGGCGCGACCACCACCCACGCTGCTTTACCGTCTGGATGGCGGGAGGGGGTGTGAAGCCGGGGCTGACCTATGGCGCGACCGACGATTTCTCGTATAACGTGGTCGAGAACCCCGTCCACATCCACGACATGAACGCCACGATCCTCCACTGCATGGGGATCGACCACACCCGCCTGACCTACCGGTTCCAGGGCCGCGACTTCCGTCTCACGGACGTGCACGGCGTCGTCGTCAAGGACATCCTCGCATGAGAGAGCACCCCAGCATGAAGCGCACGATTCTCTCCCTGGTCACCCTCGCGCTCGCGGGGGCCCCGGCCCTCGCCGCCGAGGCGAGCGCCGAGCCCTCGGGCAGCCTCCTCGCCAACCTGCCCAAGTTTCTGGGGCGGCTCCACCCGGTGGTGGTGCACTTCCCGATTGCCCTGCTGGTCGCGGCGGCGATGTTCGAGGTGTTCGCGGTTGTCGTGCGTCGTCAACGCACGCGCCCGAGCGCGGCGGGGATCGCGTGCGTTTTGGTCGGAGCGCTGGGCGCGGGGGCGGCGGCATGGTTCGGCTGGATCAACGCCGACCTCGAGCCCCACGGGCGTGGCGTGGCCGGCCTGATCGAGGTGCACCGGTGGCTGGGCATCTCGACGGTGGTGTTGGCGGGTATCGCCCTGGTGGCGGCCATCATCGGCGCGACGGGCAGGGCCCGGGGGATGACGGCGGTCTACCGCGTGGCGCTCGTGCTGGCGGCGGGTGTGGTCGGTGTGGCCGGGCACTGGGGCGGGTCGATCGTCTATGGCGAGGGGTACATCACCGAGGCGCTCTTCCCCGAGCCGGCGCCGACTTCGCCCGATGTCACGACGCAGCTCGCCGATCTGCAGTCGGCGGGCAAGACACTGACGGTGGATTTCGCGACCCAGATCGCCCCGATCTTCGCTGATCACTGCGTGAAGTGCCACGGACCCGACAAGAAGAAGGGCAACCTAAGGCTTGACGCGAGGCAGTACGTGTTTGATGACCGGGCCGCCGATGAGCAGGTGATCATCCCGGGCGACTCGTTCAACAGCGATCTGCACTTCCGCATCTCCCTGCCGTCGGACGATGAGGACGCGATGCCCCCGGAGGGCAAGGGCGACCCGCTGACCGCCGATCAGGTCGCGATGATCGCGACCTGGATCGACGAGGGGGCGGTCTGGTCGGATGTGCCGATCATCGCCCCGACCCTGGCCGATGCCGAAGCGACGAAGGGAGCGGAGCAGGCCCCGCCTGAGCCGGCGTTCGTCTTCGACGACGCGGCGAAGGCGCGGCAGGAGAGCGCATTCGCCAAGCTCCGCGAGCGGGGTGTGGTCGCGATGCCCGTCTCCGCCAGCGCTCCCTGGGCCGAGGTGCGGTTTGACCTGCTCGGGGCCCAGGTGACTGACGACGACCTGGCCCTGCTGGACGGGCTGGAGCCGACCCTGGTCTCGCTGAATCTCGGTGGCACCGCGATCACGGACAAGGGCGTGGCAGCACTCGCTCGGTTCACGCGACTGCGGCGGCTCCACCTCGACCGCACCGCCCTGACCGATGCGGGGCTGGTCGCGATCGAGAGGCTGCAGGATCTGGAGTATCTGAACCTCTATTCAACCAAGGTGACCGACCAGGGACTGGTGGCCGCGGCCCGCCTGCCCAAGCTGGAGAAGCTCTTCGTCTGGAAGACGGGCGTCTCGCCCCAGGCCGCCATGCTCCTCGCCGCCCTCAAGCCCGGTATGACCGTCGATACCGGTATCGCGCCGCCTCCGGCGAGCTTTGAAGCACCGGCCTCGGCCGCTGCGGAGCCCGCGAACCCGCCCGCGCCCGAGCCGGCGCCCGAGGTCAGCGGCGGCGGGGGCGCCGAGGTCAAGATCGATATCGCCCTGCTCCCGGACTGCTGCAAGGAAGCCCTGGCCGCGGGCCATGAGTGCGATCATCCCTGCTGCGTCGCCGCCCGGGCGGCCGGCAAGATCTGCGAGAAGTGCAGCAAGCACTAGGGCCGCTGAAGCTGCGGTCATGGAGCCGGGAGTGATGCGAAGGTTTGGGATAGGGATCGGCGCGGGTGTGCTGCTCACGGGCGTGGCGGTGGGCGCGCGGGGCCCGCGTCCCGAGGCGGCGGCCGCGGGCTCATCGGGAGATCTTGCCCGCGATGTTCGTCCGATCCTGTCCAACACCTGCTTCAAGTGCCACGGTCCGGACCCCAGCGCGCGCAAGGCCGAGTTGCGTCTGGACACGGCCGCGGGCCTGGTTTCGGCGGCGGAGTCTGGCAAGGCCCCGATCGCGCCCGGCGACCGTGGGGCGAGCGAGCTCTGGCGTCGGATCACGACCGACGACCCCGAGGACCGCATGCCCCCGCCGGACTCGGGCAGGTTCCTGACGCCGGAGCAGATCGCGACGATCGGGGCGTGGATCGATTCGGGGGCCAAGTGGAAGAACCACTGGTCGTTCGAACCGGTGCTGCGTCACCCGTTGCCGGAGGTCTCGGATCCCGCGTGGTGCCGCAACGAGATCGATCGGTTTGTGCTGGCGAGGCTCGACTCGGAGGGGCTGGAGCATTCGCCCGAGGCGGACCGGGCCACGCTGATCCGGCGGGTCTCGCTCGACCTGATCGGCCTGCCGCCGACGCCGGAGGAGGTCGACGCCTTTCTCGCCGACACCGCGCCCGGCGCCTATGAGCGCGTGGTCGACCGCCTGCTCGCCTCGGAGCACTATGGCGAGCGGTGGGCGCGCGTGTGGCTCGACCTGGCCCGCTACGCCGACACCAAGGGCTACGAGAAGGATGCGGGCCGCACGATGTGGCCGTACCGCGACTGGGTCATCCGGGCGTTGAACGCGGACATGCCCTTCGACCGGTTCACCATCGACCAACTCGCCGGCGACCTCGTGCCCAACCCGACGGACGACGAGCTGCTCGCGACCGCCTTCCACCGCAACACGATGACCAACGACGAGGGCGGCACCGACAACGAGGAGTTCCGCGTCGCCGCGGTCAAGGACCGGGTCAGCACGACGATGAGCGTTTGGACCGGTCTGACGATGAACTGCGCCGAGTGCCACACGCACAAGTACGACCCGCTGACGCAGACCGAGTACTACAAGATGTTCGCGTTCTTCGACCAGTCGCAGGATGCCGACCGGGAGGATGATGCGCCCACCCACGCCTTCGGCTCGCTCGAGCAGACCGCTCGCCTGGCGGCGATCGACGCGGAGACCGCGGGCCTGGGGCGGCAGATCGACGAGGTCGTGGCGACGGCGGTGGTTGCGCTCGACGACACGCAATCGACGCCGGCCGCGGAGACCGGGGGGGGAACGGCCGGCCCGCGGGCCGACTTCTACTGGATCGATGATGACACGCCCGCGGGAGCACCCCGTATCGACGAGGGGGGCCTCGGCTGGCGTTGGGTGTGGAACGATGAGCATCCGGCCGCGACGGGCACGCGGAGCCTTGTGGGCTCCAGCGCCGGCTTCTCGCAGCGCTTCGTCCAGGACGCGCCGATCCCCCTCGCCGTGCATGAGGGGGACGCGATCGTCGCCAGCGTGTGGCTGGAGTCGGCCGATGTTTCGCGCGAGATCATGCTGCAGATCCACACCGTCCGGGCCGGCTGGGCGCACCGGGCCTACTGGGGCGAGAATCTATTGAACTTCGGCGCCGAGGGCACGCCCGAGCGCCTCGCGCTGGGGCCGCTCCCGGCGCCGGGGCAGTGGGTGCGGCTGGAGGTCGCGCCCGAGAGCATCGGCCTCATGGTGGGCGACGAGATCGACGGGCTCGCCCTCAGCCAGTTCGGCGGCACGGTCCGCTGGGACGGTGTGGGCCTCTCGACACGCCAGCCGCCCGACGAGCGGTGGCGTGTTGATATGGCCGACTGGGAGCGCCTGCTCCGGGGCCGGGGCGGCGCGGGGCTGCCCGAGGCTGTGCGTGCGGCGCTCCTGGCCGAGCACCCCTCGGACGAGCAGAGCGCGGCCCTTCGCCGGCACTACGTGCGGTACTTCCACGCACCGGCCCGGGAGCGATTGCGTCCGCTCGAGGAGTCGCTCGCGGCCCTCGGGAGCGAGCGGGGCGCGGTGGTCCGCGCCATGGTGAGCGTGCCGGTGATGGCCGAGCTGTCGACCGACATGCGGCGCACCACGCATCGGCTCGAGAAGGGGAGCTTCCTCTCGCCGGCGGAGGAGGTGAC
Organism: Phycisphaerales bacterium; assembly: GCA_016709445.1. Lineage (GTDB taxonomy): Bacteria > Planctomycetota > Phycisphaerae > Phycisphaerales > UBA1924 > PNC22. The sequence continues at coordinate 30,463 of JADJMV010000016.1, read as the reverse complement.
ACCGGGCGTGCCGGAGGCGCTGAACGCCTTCCCCGCCGGAGCGCCGCTGAACCGGCTGGGTCTGGCCGAGTGGATCGTCGCGCGGGACAATCCCCTGACGGCGCGCGTGTTCGTGAACCGGCACTGGGAGCAGTTCTTCGGGCGGGGGCTCGTGGAGACTCTCGAGGATTTCGGTGCGCAGGGCACGCCCCCGACCCACCCAGAACTCTTGGACTGGCTCGCGCTGCGGTTCATGGAGAACGGCTGGAGCATGAAGCAGCTCTGCCGCACCATCGTCACCAGCGCCACCTACCGCCAGGACTCCGATGCCTCGCCCGGACAGCTCGATGCCGACCTCTTCAACACGCTGCTGGGGCGCGGCCCGCGATTCCGTGTCGAGGCCGAATTGGTGCGCGATCAGGCGCTCGCGGTGAGCGGCTTGCTCAGCCCGAAGATGTACGGCCCGCCCGTCTACCCGCCGCAGCCCGAGGGGATCTGGCAGGTGGTCTACAGCGGGGAGAGCTGGATGCCGAGCAAGGGGGAGGACGCCCACCGACGGGGTCTGTATACCTACTGGCGACGCACAAGCCCCTACCCCTCGATGACCACCTTCGATGCGCCCAGCCGCGAGGTGTGTACGCCGCGCCGGGTGCGGACCAACACCCCCCTCCAGGCCTTTGTGACGCTCAACGACCCGGTGTATGTCGAGGCGGCCCAGGCGCTGGCGCGCCGCATGATGGCCGAGGGCGGCCCGATCGCCAGCGAGCGCGCCCGGCGCGGCCTGCGCCTCTGCCTGGCCCGCGAGCCCCGGCGCGAGGAGGTCGATGTGATCCTCGAGCTGGTCGCAGACCAGTACGAGCATTTCAAGGACCGGGCGCCGGACGCCACCAGGCTGGCGACCGAGCCGCTCGGCCCCCTCCCCGACGGTGTTGACCCGGCGGAGGCAGCCGCGTGGACCGTGGCCGCGAACGTGATGCTGAACATGGACGAGTTCCTCACCCGAAAGTAGCGATGCAGCCGTACCCCGCCCCCTATCTCGATCACTTCCGTTCGATCACGCGGCGTCATTTCCTCGGGCAGTGCCGGATCGGCGTGGGGGCGATCGCGCTGGCGTCGCTGATGGGTGGCGCGGCGTCGGCGTCGCCGCCGGGCAGGGTCGATCCGTTTGCCCCGAGGCCGCCGCACTTCCCGGCGAGGGCCAAGCGGGTGATCTGGCTGCACATGGCGGGCAGCCCGCCGCAGCAGGACCTGTTCGACTACAAGCCGCTGCTCAACAAGCTCAACGGGCAGCCCTGCCCGGATGAGCTGCTCGCCGGTGAGCGGTTCGCCTTCATCAAGGGCCACCCCAAGGTGCTCGGCTCGCCGTACAAGTTTGCCCGGCACGGCCAGAGCGGGGCGTGGATCAGCGAGCTGATGCCCAACCTCGCATCGATCGCCGACGATCTGACGATCGTCCGCTCCATGCGGACGGACCAGTTCAACCACGCGCCGGCGCAGTTGTTCCTCTACACCGGCTCACCGCTCCTGGGCCGGCCGAGCTTCGGTTCCTGGGTGACGTACGGGCTGGGGACCGAGGCGAGCGACCTGCCCGGTTTCGTCGTGCTGGTCTCCGGAAACAAGACGCCCAGCGCGGGCAAGAGCGTGTGGGGCTCGGGGTTCCTGCCGACGGTGTTCCAGGGCGTGCAGTGCCGCACGAGCGGCGACCCGGTGCTCTACGTGACCGACCCCGACGGGATGGACCGCGAGAGCCGGCGCGGTTCGCTCGACGCCCTCCGCCGCCTCAACGAGCTCGAGGCCGAGCGCAGCGGCGCCCCGGAGACCGCCACACGGATCAGCCAATACGAGCTGGCCTTCCGGATGCAGGTCTCGGTGCCCGACGTCATGGATATCTCCCGCGAGAGCCCCGAGACCATCGAGGCCTACGGCGCCGCGCCCGGCGAGACGCGGTTTGCCAACAACTGCCTGCTCGCCCGGCGGCTCGTCGAGCGGGGCGTGCGGTTCGTCCAGCTCTTCGACTGGGGTTGGGACACCCACGGCACCGGGCCCTACGACGACATCATCACGCAGCTTCCCAAGAAGTGCGGCGAGACCGACCGGCCCATCGCCGCGCTCATCACCGATCTGAAGCGGCGGGGGCTGCTCGACGAGACCCTCGTCGTCTGGTCGGGGGAGTTCGGGCGCACCTGCATGAACGAGGAGCGCAACGGCTCGACCTTCCTCGGCCGCGACCATCACCCGCACTGCTTCAGCATGTTCATGGCCGGGGGCGGGGCCCGGCCGGGGTATGTGCACGGCGAAACCAACGAGCTGGGCTCGCGCATCGTCTCGGGCGATGTGCACGTCCACGACCTGCAGGCCACGATCCTGCGCCTGCTCGGCATGGACCACGAGCGCCTGACCTACCGGTTCCAGGGACGGGACTTCCGGCTGACGGACGTCCACGGCAGGCTCGTCCCCGAACTCATGGCCTGAGCGGCCTCAGCACCCCTTCGCCCAAAGGTTCAGGAACGTCAGGACGTCGAGGGTATCGATCCGCCCGTCGGCGTTCATGTCGGCGGAGGCGTCGGCGTCGGACCACGCGTTGAGGAAGGCGGCCACGTCGCGGGAGTCCAGGGTATCGTCGGCATTGAAGTCGGCGGGGCAGCCGGAGGCGGCGATGGCGTCGCCGAGCATCTTGGCGTAGAACGCCGCGCCCGGCATCGAACGGATATGGAGACCATCGGTCACGATGATCCCGTCGAGGCCGCCGTTTTCCGCGCTGGAGAGGTTGTACGTGTTGCCGCCGAAGGAGATCGTCGACCAGCCGTTGGCGTTGAGCCAGTCGCGGGCTGCCTGCTGGGTGCCCGGGCCGCCGTGCTCGTCGGAGCCCAGGAAGACGCCGTCGGTCGTGTGGTAGAGCGAGAAGAACGCGCAGTCCGGCTCCGAGTCGGCGATGGAGGCGTAAACCGCGTTGGTGGTCAGGATGCCCTCGCGGCTCTGCTCGATGGTCTTGGTGGGGATGTGGTGCATGTAGGAGCCGACGAGCAGGAAGCGCGGCGCCTCGCCGCCGATCTGCTCGTACGCCAGGCGGAACCGGTCGATGATCCGCATGATCTTGGGGCGGAGGTCTTCGAACTTCCAGTACTCGGTCGCGATGTGCAGCACGATCACCGGCGTCTGCGAGCGGTCGAGCGTGGTGGCGTCCAGCCAGTTGCGGAGCTGCGCATCGGTGAAGTGCTTGGAACCATCGCTCGGGGTGTCTTCACCCATCCCGGTGATCGACCAGGCGTCCTGCGAGAGGCCGCTGTGGTAGTAGCCCGGCACGCGGCGGCCCTGGGCATCGACCTTGTAGAATGTCGCGCCGCCGAAGCACCACCAATTGTTGGTGCCGGCGATGGGCCACGCCGAATCCTCGCTCACAATCAGCTGTGGACCGAGATCCACCGCGGCGTCGATGGGCACGTCGAAACAGACCGCGTTCATCTGCGAGGGCGTGGGGACCCGTGGCGTGCCCGCATCGGCGTTGTAGCCCTCCGCCCATTTGCCCCGCGCGTCGGTGCGGGGGGAGAAGTCGACACTCTGCCCAGTTCCGCCCGAGAAGCGAATCCTCGCCACCTGGCTGGCCGGCGACGCGGGGCTGTAGAACCACGGCCGCGCCATGACCAGATCATCCGCCCCCGCAAACAGCCCGTGGTTGGTGAGCGCCCACTTCACATTGTTGAGGCGCAGGCGGCACAGCCTGTGGGCGGCCGCCCCGGACTGGGGGATGATGAGCCCCGGCAGACCCTGCAACACAGTGAGGTCGTCGAGCGGGAGCGCAAAGTGCGCCGGCCCGTTCTGGTCCGACTCGACGGTCCACTCGTTGAAATCGTTGACGTCGGTCATCTGCCCATCGCCCGATGTGTAGTTCTCGGCCTGGCACATCCCGCCGCCGCCCTTGAACCCCGCGGAGACCGCCGTCACGTGCAGGCCCGGCCAGATGGAGATGGCGCCGAACGGCACGCGGTCCACCCGTCCGAGGTGGCACCAGCTATCGCCGATCCAGATCGCGCGGACATCGCCACGGAGCAGGACTTTGACGCGTTCGAGATGCGCCACCCGCGGCTCGTCCATGCGCACGCCCGCGCCGACTCCCTCGCCGCTCTGGGCGACGGCGACTCGGGAAGCCAGGAGCCCCGCGCCCGCGAGCACAACCCCGTGAATGAAACGACTGCTCGGTCGGTGTCCCATGTCCCGCTCCGGATGCCAGATACCAGGCGAAGTGCTGCCCCCAGCCAGAGTCCCGCGGCCCGTGCGCCGCGTGGAGCAGGCCCATCGAGCGTAGCGGCCCCCATGCGGAGTTCACAGGCCCACGCGCGAGAAACCGTCTCATGTTCGTGCGTTGATGGGGCTGGGTGTGTCGGATGTCAAGATGGGGAGACCGGGGCCGGCCTGCCCAGCTTGTCGCCTTGGTCCGAAAGGTCGTTGTCGCGTCGGCGCATCAACACCCGGCCGCCCATTCGTTGAGGAATACCAGCGCGTCGCGCGTATCAACGAAGCCGTCGCCGTTCCGATCGGCCCGGGGATCGTGCGCGATCCACGCGTTGAGGAACGCGGTGACATCCTGGGTATTGACGATGCCGTTGGAGTCGAAGTCCGCGGGGCAGTCGGAGGCGGCGATCGCGTCGCCGAGCAGCTTGGCGTAGAACGCGGCGGCGGGCAGGGAGGCCAGGTGGAGCCCATCGGCGACGAGCACGCCATCCAGACCCCCGTTCTCGGCCGAGGAGAGGTTGTATGTTTTCCCACCGAAGGTGATCGTCGACCAGCCGTGGGCGTCGAGCCAGTCGCGGGCGTTCTGGTTGGCCCCGTCGCCCCCGAGAACGTCGTCGGTGAGGAATGTCCCGTCCGTCACGTCGTAGAGGGAGAAGAAGGCGCAGTCGGGCTCGGCCTCGGCGAGGTCGCCGTAGACGGCGTCGAGCGCCTCGATCGCTGCACGGCTCTCGGGCAGGCTGGATGCCCCGATGCGGTGCATGTACGAGCCGACGAGAAGGAACCGCGGCGGCGCCGTCCCGATGTCCCGGAACGCGTCGCGGAAGCGATCGAGTATGTGCTGAATCAGGGGCAGCCATTCGTCGTAGGTCCACAACTCGGTCGCGACGTGAAGGATGACCACGGGGGTCTGCCCCCGATCGAGAGTCGTGACGTCGAGCCAGTTCCGCAGTTGCTCGTCCGAGAAGTTTTTCCCCCCGTTGCTGGGGATGTCGTCCCCGAGTCCCGCGAAGGACCAGGAGCTACCCGAGAGCCCGGAGTGGTAGAGCCCCGGCAGCCGCGTCCCGTCGGCGTTGGTCTTGTAGTACGTCGCGCCGCCGAAGAACCACCAGGCGCCGGAGCCGGGAATCGGCCAAGCCGCGTCTTCGCCGACGACGAGCTGAGGCCCCCTCGCGGGCGTGGCTGGCAGGAGCACATCGCGGTAGGCCGCGTTCATCTGTGATCCGAGTGCGGCCGTCGGTGCTCCTGTGTCGGGGTCTCCACCGAGGCTCCAGCGGGCGCGGGCCTCCGTCGCCGGGGAGAATGTGAGCAAGGGGTTGGAGAAGGCGTCCCTGAGCACGATCGACCCGACCATGTCCGCCGGGGATTCCGGCGCGTAGTACCAGGCTCTGGCCCGGACGAGGTCGTCGGCGTCGGCAAAGTGCCCGGCGTCCGTCAGGGCCCATTTCGTCTCGTTGATGCGGAGGAGGCAGAGATTGTGCGCGTTGGGGCCAGACTGTGGGACCATCAGTCCGGCCTCGCCCCGCAGACGCGTCAAGAAAGAGATCGGCAGCCCGAAGTGGGCGATCTCGCCGTCGTTGGACTCAACCTCCCAGGAAGTATCCCCGTCCACCGTGGTGAGTGAGCCATCGCCCGAGGTATAGATCTCTCGCTGACAGAGCCCGCCCCCACCCACGAAGCCGGTACCGACCGCCGTCACCTGCACGCCTGGCCATACCGCAAGCGAGCCGAAGGGCAGGCGGTCGGTGCGTCCGAATTCGCACCAGCTGTCACCGACCCACACGGCTCGTGCATCGCCGATGAGCAGCGCCCGGACCCGCTGCAGGTTGACCGACCGCGTCCCGGCCCGGCTCGGGAACTCTGGCTCCGGGCGGGCCGGAGCGTTTGGTAATGCAAGCGCCGCCGCGAGGATCGCGGCGGCGCTCGAATGACAAGCGAGCATGTTCTGCGCCTCCGTCAGGCGCCTCGCTCAGGAGCAGGGCGCGTTCCACGCGTTGAGGAACGCGAGCACGTCGAGGGTGTTCCACACGCCATCACCGTTGACATCGGCCTTCGGTGCGTGGGCGTTCCAGTCGTTGAGGAACGCGAGCACATCCAGGGTGTTCACGGTCTCGTCGGCGTTGTAGTCGCCGAGACAGGGGTGGTAGATCTTGTTGGTATACTGGTGGGGCTGGTTGCCCTTGGTGTCGAGATAGAGCGGCCAGAAGTAGGAGCCCGCGGAGCCCTGCGCCACGCCCATGCCGAGGTAGTCGCCGACGAAGCCGCCGCCGTTGCCGTCGAACTGGCTGTTCCAGCTCGCGGGTGAGAGACGGGACTCGTGCCAGGTGGCTCCGGCGTCCTCGGAATAGGTGTAGTAGCTGTCGACCCACGCGTTGGTAGCGCTGTCATTCTGGGCGACGTTGCGTGTGTCGTAGAACACGACGCCGATCCGCCCGGTGCGGTCGACCTCGACCCACGGGAAGAACGAGTCGGCCTGCGGGTTGCCCGCCCCGCCGTTGATGACCTTGGGCGTCGACCACGTCGAACCGCCGTTGGTGCTCTTGGTGAAGTACAGATCGACGTCGCGGTTCCCGCCGACCACCTGGGTGGTGTCGGGATAGACCACGTAGAGATTCTCGTTCACGGGATCGACCGCGAACGACGTGAGAGGCGGCACGCGGAAGTTTCCGGGGAAGCGTGTGCCGTCGATACCCCAGACATCCAGCCGCGTCGCGACGCGGATCGCCGCGCCGTAGGTCTGCCCGCCGTTGGTGCTCTTCTTCAGCCAGATCCCGTTGCCGAAGTCCCAGTAGGTCACGTACGAGGTGCCGCTGGGGCCCACCCTCGGGAGGAACCCGATCGAGCCCGAGGCGAGGGCGACGGGACCCTGCCACGTCGCGCCCCTGTCGGTCGAGCGGCTCATGCCCTGGTTGTACGCGATGTAGACGATCGACTTGGCCGGGTTGTTCAGGTCGGTGGGGTCGGGGCCGACGCACATCCAGCCCTTGTCAACGCTCCCCGAGACGCGGGCCATGACGGACGGCCCGAAGCTGCTCGCGCCGGGGTCCTTCCTCGCGATGTAGATGCCGCCATTGCCGGCGAACGACATGGCCCCGACGTACAGCGTCCCGTCCCGATGGTCGTGGGCCGCCATCGGGTCGCCCTCCACGGTGGATTGGTTGGCCGCCGGCGGGCGGACGGCGAAATCGTTCCAGGTCGCCCCGCCGTCGAGCGAGAGCGTGAAGAACGATTTGATGTTCGAGCGGTAGTCGTTCCAACCGCCGACGATGTCGGTCGGGTCGGCGTCGGTGGTGGACATGCTCGTCTCGTTCACCGCCGCGTTGGTCGAGTTGTTGGGGTCAACCCGCTTCTGCGGGCCGATGACGGGCTGGGCGAGCGAGACGCCACAGGCGGCCCCGACCGCCGCAAGGGTCGACAAGACGAGTGTTCTCGTGCTGCGCATGATGCAATCCTCCAGGATCGATACGCCGCGCGATGCGCGGGCGACGGGGTCAGTGGTTCAGCATGTCACGGAGCTGGGGCGGCACATTTCCGCCGAACTGGTCGGCCAGGCGAATCTGCGCCAAGGCGCCCTCGCGGTCGCCCGCGTAGTACTTCGCCACGGCCAGCCGGGCGTGCGCCTCGCCCTGCGCCGGGTCGATCGCCAGGAGGCGCTCGAGCTCGGCAGTCCAGCCGGCGAGGTCGCCGGTCCGGTTGAGCGTCTCGGCGAGCTTCATCCCGATCGCCGTATCGTTGGGCGCGAGCCTCGTTGCCGTTCGATACGCCGCAAGCGCCAGCGTGTCTTCCTTCTCGCCGATCGACGCGTCCCCGAGCCCGACATACCCGTCGGCCAGTGAGGTGTCGGCGAGGATCGCCGTACGGAATTCACCGACGGCGCCGGGGAAGTCGTTCTCGGCGTACAGCGAGGCGCCGCGCGACAGCGCCTGCGCCGCATCCGCCTTCGTCAGGCCCTTCTGAAGTTTCGCCGCCTCGCGAGCGTCGATGGTCACCAGGCCGTCCTGAATGCGGAGGCCGCGCAGCCCTTCATGCATCCGCTGCTCGGCCCAGCTCTCCGTCCCGCGCGTCACCGGGCCGGCCTCGCGGTCGCCGTCGAACGAGAGCTGCGAGGACTGGCCGGCACAGCCCACCAGCCCCAAGACACCAGCCGCGAGCGCGGCTGCCAATGCACCGTGTGTTCGAGACATCATGGTCTCTCTCCTTGTGTGCGAACGTACCCCTCCAGTGTAGGGAAGAGATTCCGGACACAAAAGGTCAATTGCATGGCGCGCCACTTTTGCCTAGAAGGGCACGTCGTCGGCCTCGTCATCCTCGAGGGCCATGGGCCCGCCGCCATCCCGGAAGTCGGCGACCGGCCCCGTCTTCTGCCCGGGATTAAACCCCTGGTAGGGCTGTGGCTGGGGTGGTGCTGGCGAAACCTGGCCCGCCGCCGCCTCGGCTGCGGACCCGTACTGGTCCCGGGGCACATACGCGGGCGTCTCGGCCTGATAGCCGCCGCCAAAGTCCGTGTGGTGGTGGGGGTCGTGGCTCTTGAAGCGGGTGGTCTTGCTGTCCCAGATCATCTTGACGACCCCGGTCGGGCCGTTGCGTTGCTTGGCGATGATCAGCTCGGCCACGCCGAGCTTGTCGGCGTTCTCCGGGTCGGCCATCCACTCCTCGTCGCCCCGGTGGTAGTACTCCTCCCGGTGGAGCAGCATGACCACGTCGGCGTCCTGCTCGATGGAGCCTGACTCGCGGAGATCGGCCATGCGGGGCCGGTTTCCTTCTCGCTGCTCCGTCCCGCGGTTCAGCTGCGCGAGACACACCACCGGGACGCTCAGCTCGCGGGCCAGCGCCTTGATGCCGCGGGAAATCGTCGCGACCTCGACCTGCCGGCTCTCGCGGGCCGCGTTCGGCGCGGTAAGCAGCTGCAGATAGTCGATGAACAGCACCTTCGCCCCGTATTGCGAGACCATCCGCCGCGCCCGAGCGCGGAGCTGGAGCACGGTGAGCGCCGGGGTATCGTCGATGTAGATCGGAGCCTCGTGCAGCTCGCCGCACGCCTCGTTCAGTCGGCGCCACTCCTCCATCCCCATCTGCCCCGTCCGCAGGTGGTGGAGATCGATGCCCGACCGTGCCGAAATCAGCCGCTGCGCGAGCGAGCCACGGGACATCTCCAGCGAGAAGATCGCCGCCGCGGCGGGCTTCCCCGTCGGGCCAGACCACGGCGTCGCCCCGCCAAACGCCACCTGCTCAGCGAGATTCAGGGCCAGGGCGGTCTTGCCCATCGACGGACGAGCCGCCAGGATGAGCAGCTCGCCCGGCTGCAGGCCGCTGAGCATGTGATCGAGGTCCGCATAGCCGGTCGCCACGCCGGTGAGGCCCTTGCCCTCCATCGCCTCGAGCCTGTCGATCTCTTCCTGAAGGATGTCGGCCAGGGAGGCGGCATCGCGGATCGTCTTGTCGTGTGAGATCTCGAAGATCTCCGCCTCGGCCCGATCGAGCAGCGTCGCGACGCCATCGGGGCCCAGCTGGCCCACGTTGTGCGCGTCGTAGATGATGCGCCAGGAGGCGTCGATCAGGGCGCGGAGACGGTGCTTGGAGGCCACGAGCCGCGCGTAGTGCGGCGCGTTGGCCGCCGAGGGCACGCTCTCGGCGAGGCGCTGCAGGTAGTCCACCCCGCCCGCGCTCTCCAGGTGCCCCTGCTCCCGCAGCAGTTCAAGCAGCTGTACCGCGTCCCACCCCTCGTGCCGGTCGTAGAGGGCCAGGATGGCGGCGTAGATCCGCCGGTGCGACTCGCTGTAGAACACCTCCTCGCTCGGGGAGATGCTCACGACCTCGCCCACCATCCTCGGGTCGAGGATCAGCGAGCCCAGCAGCGACATCTCCGCCTCGGGCGAGTGGGGGGGCTGGCTCTCGATCAGGCGCGCCAAGGTCTCCTGCGCGTCAACGCGGGGTTGATCGGGGCGGCGGTTCGGCTTGGACTCGGAGCGGAAGGTGGTCACGGTGGCAGTCTCTCCGGCCCATCCTACGGGGGGGCCCCAAACGACACCTCGTCCACGCGCGCTCCCGATGCCCAGCCGCCGGAGCCCCGGCGCGCTCGCGGGATACCCTCCCCCATGCCGGACCTCGATCCCTTTGACCAGGGCCCCATGCTCCCCGATCCCCTGCCCGGCGACCCATTCGGGCTCTTTCGGGGTTGGTTCGAGGATGCTCGGGCCCAGGCCCCGACCCCAAACCCCAACGCCATGGCGCTCGCCACGGTCGATCCCGACGGGCGTCCCTCCGTCCGCATGGTGCTCTGCAAGGGGATCGACCCCGAGACCGGATCGATCCTTTTCTATACCAACTATGAGTCCCGCAAGGGCGCCGCGATGGAGGCGACCGGCCGGGCAGCAGTGGTTTTCCACTGGGATGCGATGGAACGGCAGGTCCGCATCGAAGGGCGAGTCGCCCGCGCCACCCCCGCCGAGAGCGATGCCTACTTCGCCAGCCGGGCCTGGGAGAGCCGGGTCGGGGCTTGGGCCAGCCGCCAAAGTCGTCCGGTGGCATCGCGCCAAGACCTGATGGACCAGGTGGGCACGACCATCCTCGAACTGGGGCTTGATGTGGGGGCGTTGATGCGTGGGGAGCCTGTGGAGATCCCGCGACCCCCATTCTGGGGGGGCTACCGCCTGACCGCCGACCGGGTCGAGTTATGGGTCGGGGGCACCGGCCGCGTGCACGATCGCGCCGCGTGGAGCCGCCAGTTGGCCCCGGGGGGGCCCGCGACGCGCTGGGAGTCGACGAGGCTCCAGCCCTAGCGCAGCGAGCGCGAACCCGAACTCAAGCTTGTGTCCGCTCGGACCGATGCACCGAAGAGGAGACGGTGGGTACTTTCCACCGGGTACGGCCACCCGAGTGCGGCCGTGAGAGCGGCTCCGTTCAGGCGCGAGGGGGATCGGGCGCTGATGAAGACTCGCAACGATCTCACCGCGACGGAACTGGCGAGCCTCCACGAGGACCTCGACCGCAAGCTCACCGGCGCCGGCGTGGAAACCCAGCCGGCGGTCGCGGGACGCATCCTGGAACTCACCCGCGATCCCGACGCGGGGATGAGCGACTACGCCAAGATCATCCGCAACGACGCGGCCCTCTCGGGGCGGCTGCTCCGGCTGGCCAACTCGGCCTTCTTCGCCCAGCGCAAGCCCGTCACAAGCACCGACCGGGCCTGCGTGCTGCTCGGCCTCGAGCGTCTCCGCTCGATCGCCTTGGGGTTCTATCTCGCCAAGGCCGCGGCCACCGACGCCGCGCAGGAGATCTCCCGCGAGGTCTGGGGCCAATCCGTCTATCGTGCATGCCTCGCCGCCGAGGTGGCGCGCACCGTTGCGCCCGGCTGGGTCCCGGAGGCGTTCGTGGTCGGGCTCATGCTCGACGCGGGCATCCCGCTGACACACAAGCTCCTGGGCCAGGAATTCGAGACGCTGTACCTGCGTCGCTACCCGCCGCTGAAGTTCTTCCGGCACGAGTGCACCGAGCATGAATTCACCCACGTGGATGTGATGACCGTGCTCGGTCGTCGCTGGAAGTTCCCGGAGATGCTGGTCAAGCCGATCGAGTGGCACCACACGCCGCCGGGCCCGCTTGGCCGGCAGGACCCGATGCGCATGCTCCACCGCGTCGCGTACTACGTCGGCGCCATCGAGCTCGGCGCCGACGGCAAGCCGGCCCAGGACGTGCCGATGTCCACCACCGCCGAGACGCACCTGGGCCTGGGCGGGATGGAGATCCGCGAGATGGTGGAGCGGTCCTCCAGCGAGTATGGCGCTGTCGTTGATCTCTTCGCCGATGTGGCCAACCGCATCGAGGTCTCGCAGCTCGCCAACGCCGTGCACCAGCAGCTCGTCGATGTGCTCGACGAGCAACTGGCCGACCAGCTCGCCCACGAGTCCTGCCCCGGCCCCCAGCAGTTCAAGCTCGGCGGCCTCAACATCACGCTCCGCGCCGAGGACGATGGACTCGGCACGGCCTACGCCTACGACTCGCTCGGCGAGCCCCTCTCAACCTACCGATTCCTCTTCGCCACCGAGACCGGTGTCTCGATCCGCGCCGCACTCGGACTGGAGCCGCACCCCGGCGACGAGCTGGAGGCTGTCACCGAGTATCTCTCGCGGTTGGCGGCGTAGTCCCGGCCTCCCAGGTATCGAGAGCATACATCGCGAACGTCCCGAGCCAGTGCGTCCGGGCGTAGTCCCCCGCCGCCAGCCCCGCAAGTCCCGAGTCCAGGTGTGTCGCGGCGCAGGCGTCGAGCGCGACCCGCGCCCGGTCGTGCGCCGGCAGTGCCGAGGCCACACCTCGCAGCATCCAGGCGCGGCTGAGGCTCAGCCCGTCGAGGTGCGCGAGGCGGCCGTCGTGGGCATCCAGCGGGCGTACCGGGGCAAATCCGCCGAGCGCCGCCGGAAGCCCGGGCAGGAACGCCGCGAGCCATGCCGCGAATTCGTCGCCCGGCATGATCCGGCGCAGCAGGTCCGCTTCCGCGAGCCCGGGCGAGAGGAAGTCCTCCCCCGAGGGCTCGAACGAGAGCCGCCAGGCGCGATCCCCCGCGTAGAGCCGACGCGCCTGCGCCGAGGCGCGGGCTCGCACCGCCGCGTCCCGGTCCGAGGTCGCCCAGTCCAGTAAGAGCGAGGCCGCGAACGCGCTCTGGCTGTGGACGCCCGTCCGGACTGGGTGGGTCAGCGTCTCCAGCCAGGAGGCCAATCGCCCGGCGCACAGATTGGCCAGCGGCGCGAGGGCATGCACACTCGGCTCGACCCACGCCGGGGCATCGGCCCCGCCCCAGCGGCGGAGCTCCGCATCCAGCGCGAGCAGCCAGCCCATGCCGTAGGGACGCTCGAATGTGGCGCGCCAGGCAGGACGCAGGTACTCCAACTCTCCGGCGAGATGGTGGGGGCTCAGGCTGTGCTCCAGCGTCGACGCCGCCACGCCCGCCCATGGCGCCCCGGGTCGGCGCCGGATCAGACGCACCAGCGTCCAGTGCGTGTGGACCGCCGAATGCCAGTCGTAGCACCCGAAGAAGGCGGGATGGAGCGCCCGGGGGGAGCCGATGTCCCCGGGGCCGGCCATCGCGTGGGCGATCTGGTTGGGATACTCGCGCCCGATCCCCGAGAGCGCCATCGTCGCCACCCGATCGAGCAGAGCGTCGCTCGCGCGGATGCCGGATGCGTGGTGCGCCGTCATAGTTCAGAACCGCTTGTGCATCGGTCGTTCGGAGGGCCCGTGCAGCCCCAGGATGGCCCGGGCGAGCTTCAGGTCCAGCGGGCGCGTGATCTTGATATTCGCCGCGTCGCCCTCCACGACGATGACCGGATCGCCCAAACGCTCGACCAGCCCGGCATCGTCCGTGCTCGAAAGGTCGGCTTGCGCGTAGGCACGGCGCAGGAGCGGAGCCTCGAACACCTGCGGCGTCTGGACGGCAACGATCCCGGCGCGATCCAGGGTTCCGCGCACCGCGCGCAGTCCGGGCCCCGCTTTCTCGACACCCAGGATGGCCGCGAGCGGGTCCGAGCCGTCTTCCGCAATCGAGTCCTGTGCGACCCGCTTGAGCGTATCGGTCACCTCGAGGCCCGGCACGACGGCCGGGTGCCTCGAGGCGGCGTCGAAGACGCGATCGAGCAAGGCCGTGCCGACGCAGGGCCGGGCCGCGTCGTGGACCGCGATGTGCGTGGCCTCGGGCCCAACGGCCTCGAGCCCGGCAAGCACGGTCTCCCAGCGGTGCGTCCGCCCCCCGCGCACGAGCAGGACTCCCAACATCGAGAGCTTGTCGGCGTGCCGCATCTTGAACTCGGCGAAGGCCTGCTCGTCGTGAGGCCCCGCCACCACGATCGGCCCGATCGTCCGGCCCGGGGCGTCGTAATTGGTGAAGGCCTCGACCGTCCGGTGGAGCACCGGACGCCCGCCGAGGTCCTCGTCGAGCTTGCTGCGGGGGCCCTCGAACCCCGCGGCCTCGGCATAGCGTCGGCTGAAACCCGCACTGGGGATGATCACCGCGATCCTCATAGAGAGAGGCTATCCGCGGGCCGCGCCGCAAGCCCGTCGTTCGGGTCCTCAAGCGGAACCTTCGGTGCCATGCGCCGGTTTGGACAAATCCCCCATGTCCCCACATGGAGATTAATTCGCCCATTCATGTCCTCTATGACGTTTTTTATGGGGCCAGTTGGGTTGCTTTTCTGCGATTACCACCTTCCATCCCGAGACTTCGGGTGGTACGCTACCTCGTCTCGTGGCAGGGTAATCTGGCTTTCGTCGCCCAACCGTGGCGAAGGGCTTTGTGCCGTCCGGTGATTTACCGGCCGGATTGAGGTGGTGAGGGGCGGCTGCGGTCGCGCCGACCACCGTGAGTTCTGAGGGAGTAAGACAAGGAGAGCGAGTATGAAGAAGGGCATGATCTGTGCGATCGTTATCGGCGCCGGTGCGGCGAGCGCGATGGCGGACATCACCAAGAACCCCGACCTGGGCAACTACTGGAACCCCCTGAGCCCCAACGGCACCTACGTCTACGCGGACAGCTTCGTCGCTGACGCGGGCGGCGTGACCAATCTGGGCATGTGGCTCGACGACGTGGGCACCGGCGGCAGCAGCGTCCGCTTCGAGGTCTGGGGCGACACCGGCGGCTTCGGCCCCGACGCCGGCAACGTCATCGCTTCGACCGGCAGCCTCGCCATCGGCGCCACCGGCGGCCTGAACTACTACCAGGCCAACGCCTCCGGCAGCCTGATCCCGGGCAACACCTACTGGTTCGCCGCCACCTGCGTCGGCGAGTCCGGCAACGGCTCCTACCAGGTCGGTGGTCACACCCAGAACAGCGAGCAGAACGACAACGGCACGTTCTGGTACTCCAACGATTCTTCCGGCTTCTCGTTCGACGGCCAGCGCCTCACCCCCGAGATGGCGTTCCACGTCGGCACCGTCCCGGCCCCCGCCTCGCTGGCGCTCGTCGGCCTCGGCGGCCTCGTCGCCACTCGCCGTCGCCGCTAATCGCCGCGATTTCGAGCCTGTGAATACACGAGACACCGGCCTCACGGTCGGTGTCTCGTTTTTTGGGGCGAGGTAGGGTCCATCCGGCCATGCCGGTCTCTCCGAAGTCGCGGAGATTCTCACCGATTGGGTGCAAGCGCCCAGCGGCCCCTTGCGTTGTGCGGTGCGTCCACACCACGCCGCGAAGGGGTGAATCGATGCACGCCAAGACTCCACATCAGGGCCGGAGCGCCCGAGCGAAGGTCCTCGGACTCCTCACCGCAATCTCCATCGCGAGCCTCGCTGCCGCACGGCTTGCAGACGGCGGGCGCACCAGCTTTCCCCCGGTCCCCCAACCCAGCGAGAACCCGATCACCGAATCGAAACGTGTCTTGGGCAAGATGCTCTTCTGGGAGGAGCAACTCTCCAGCGACTCCACAACGGCCTGCGCCTCGTGCCATCGACCAGCCGTTGGCGGCATCGACCCGAGGCAGGCACTGAATCCCGGACCGGACGGAAGGCAGGGCACGCCCGACGATCGGCAGGCCTCACCGGGCGTCGTGCATGCCGATGGCGACGACCAGTTCGAGCCGATTGCTCCCTTCGGACTGCGCCCCCAGGTGACCGACCGCACGGCGCCCAGCGCGATCATGGCCATGTTCGCGCCCGAACTGTTCCGCGACGGCCGGGCGTCGTCGCAGTTCCTCGACCCCGAGACCGGCGAGATCGCGATCGCCTCCGGCGGAGCCCTCGAGAGCCAACTCGTGGCGCCCGCGATGAACACCACCGAGATGGTCCACGAGGACTACAACTGGCCCGAACTCCGGTCGCGGTTGACCGCGGCGAGGCCGCTCGCCGTCGCGGCCAATCTGCCCGCCGATCTCGCGGCCGCGCTCGTGGGGAGTCCGACCTACCCCGATCTCTTCGAGGCCGCCTTCGGCGACCGTGAGATCACGGCGCGGCGCATCGCCTTCGCGATTGCCACCTACGAGCGCACGCTCGTCCCGGACCAGGCGCCCTTCGACCGATTCATGGACGGCGACCAGGCAGCGCTGACCCCTCGCCAGCAGAACGGGATGACGGTGTTCCTGGGTTCGAACTGCGCCGTCTGCCACACCGCGCCGCTTTTCACCAACGACGAGTTTCGCAACATCGGCGTCCGCCCGCCCTCCGAGGACACCGGCCGCCAACAGGTGACCGGGGACACCGCCGATCGCGGCAAGATGCGGGTCGTCAGCCTCCGCAATACCGGGCTGCACCCGCGCTTCATGCACAACGGCCTGTTGCAGAACCTCGGCCAGGTCTTCGACTTCTACGCGCACCGCAACGGGCGCATCCCCTTCGGTGACAACCTCGATCCGCTCATCCAGAATCCCATCGCGTTCCCGCCCCCGCAGCAGGCCGATGTGATCGACTTCCTGGCCAACGGGCTCCGCGATCCACGCGTGGCCAACGAGACATTCCCCTTCGATGCGCCGATGCTGCACGCCGCGCAGCAGCCCCGCAACCCGCTCGATCTCGGGGGCGGCAACGCGGGATCGGGCGGTATCGTGCCGGCGATGATCGCCAACCGCCCGCCCTACCTCGGGAATCGCTGGTTCCGGGTCGGTCTCGATCGCGCCCTCGGCAACACCCAGGCGTGGCTCGCCGTCTCGCACAGCCCGCCCCAGAATGGCCGGATCAACGCCGACGAGCTGATCGGCCCGCTCGCGGTGGAGGGGCAGGGCGTCGGCGCGGGCTTCGCGACCGGCGAATACCCGATCCCGGCGAACCCCGCGCTCGATGGTTCGGTGGTTTACCTGCAGTGGATCGTCGACGACCCCGGCGCCCAGGGAGGCCAGGCCCGCTCCGCCGTGGTCCAGGTCACCCGGTTCTGTGGAAACGGGCAGTGCTTCTGCGTCGCGGATTTCAACCGCGACGGGGCCTCGAACACGCTCGATGTGCTGGGGTTCCTCAACGCCTGGAACGCCGGGTCTCTCGAGGCCGACACCAACCGCGACGGCGAGGTGAACACCATCGACGTGCTCGGGTTCCTCAACCACTGGAGCAGCGGCTGCTGAGGGCGAAGAGCCTGGCGCGGCGCCCGCGCCCGCACTCGGCGAAGACGAATCCACATCCGATGGCGTCGCCGACGCCCACAACCTCGCCCACAAGCTCGCCCCAACCTCGCCCCAAACCTCGCCCAAGACTGAGGCGCCCTCGACGCACTTGGATCCGTCGGGACGGATGCACCGCCGCGACTCCCCGAGATGGAAGAGGCCGCCCGCCGGCGCTTGCGCTGGCGGGCGGCCTCGTTCTGTGTTCCAGGTCTCAGGCCCGAGGTCCACTCAATGGCCCGCTGGCCGCGATGCCCTTCGTGCCGGAGTCCGGCCCCGGCCCCGTTAGATCCGGCTCTTGGCATTCTTGGGCATGGTGGGGGCCGCCCCGGGCATCGCGTCCGCCCCGTGCTGCATCGATTGCAGCAGCTTCTCGAACCGCGGGTCGGCGTGCAGACTCGACAGGTCCGGGTCGTCCGCCATCAGGTCGGCCTGCTCGAAGCCGGCCGCGATAGCGCTCTTGAGCGCTTCGAACGCCCTGTCGGTGTGCCCGAGCACCGCGTGGCAGCACGCGATGTTGTAGCGGGCGATCGCGGGCATCTCGCCCAGCTCTTCTTGCTTCTGGAAGGCGCCGATCGCGTCCGCGGCCTTGCCGGTCCGGAGCAGTGCCCATCCGAGTTGGAGATAGGCCCCACCGTCCTCGTCGTTGTGGGCGATGCGCGCCTCGGCGCGCTCACGCAGGTGGTCCCAGTCGACGGCGCCGAACTGCTGGAGGATCTGCGCATCGGACGCTCGCTGCACCACGGGTGCGAAGGCCCGGGCCTCGCGCACGGGCGCGAGGTCCTCGTCGGTCTGCATGTGCTCCGCATCCTGATAGCCCGCGTCGACCGCGGCGTTCAGATAGTCGATCGCCCCATCCTCATCCCCAGCCAGCGCCCGGCAGCAGGCGATGTTGTAGACCTCGTTGGCCGGCCCCTCGCCCGCGACGGCCGCGTCGCGGAAGGCCGCCTCGGCGCCCTCATAGTCCCCGGCGCGGAGGAGGGCCATGCCCAGGGTCGAGCGGGCGGAGATCGCCTCCCACGAGCCGTCGGGCGATTGCTCGAGCAGCGTCCGCGCCTTCTCGGCCGCGTCGGACCACTCCTCGAACTCCATGGCCGTCTGCATCTCCCGCTGCAGCTTGGCACGACCGACCACACGCTTGACGACCGCCTCGAATCGCTCGTCATCGCGGAGAGAGTCCAGATCGTGGTCGTTGCGGATGAGTTCATGATCATTGAACCCGGCGTCCGCGGCCTTGTTGAGCGCCTTGATCGCGCTGCCCCTGTTCCCCAGCGCCGCCTCGGCGCATCCCAGGTTGTAGAGAGTCTTCGTGTCGTCGGGTCGGATCTCGAGCACCCGTGCCCATGCCGCCTTCGCGGCGGCGGCATCGCCGGCGCGGAGCGAGGCCAGCGCGAGCCGCTGGAGCAGCTCGGCGTCGTGGTCGGCGAGCGTGGCGGCCTCGGCGTAGCCCTCGGCGGCTTCGTGCCAGTTCTCGTCGTCAAACGCCTTCTCCGCAGCGTCGGCCCCCTTCTCGAGAAGCGACATGTGCCCCACGATCTCGGCGAACCGGTCACTGTCGCGGAGCGACGCAAGGTCGCTGTCTGACCCGGCATGGTCGGCGTCGGTGTATCCCAGTCCGACGGCCCGCGCGAGGGCATCCAGGGCCGCGTCGGATTGGCCCGCCAATGCGAGGCAGCACGCCTCGTTGTATGCCCAGTCGCTCATTTCACCCCAGCCGCCAAAGCCGAAGGCGAGATTGTCGCCGCCGAAGACGTCGAACGACGTGTCGCCGGGACCGAACGCAAACGACTGGTCATCGAAACCGGCGAGCGCGTTGTCGAACGTCGAGCCAAAGGCGTCGGGCGAGTCCCAGGCGGCCGGCGCATCTGCATCGGTCGGTTCGAAGGGTTCGGATGGCTCCGTGGGCGGGGTGATCGAGGCGGGCGCCGAAGGCGCCACCTGCACCTCAGCCGCGACCGGGTCTGTGCGCCTCGCCCCGTCCCGCTCCGCGGCCCGAGCCTTGGCGGCCCTCGCGGCCCCTGCGCGGGCCGAAGGTTCCCGTGCCGGGTCCGCCGAGATCGCATCGGTGACCTGCGCAGTTCCCGATCCCGCGGCCCCGGGCTTCGCGGCCGCGATCCGCGCCCGCGCTTCCGCGGCCTGCTCCGCCGCCTGCGCCAGACGCTCGGCGGCCCGGCCCTGCTGCTCTTGCGCCCTGGCCAATTGCTCGGCCGCCCTGGCCTGCTGCGCGGCGGCGAGAGCCATCTGGTTCGAGGCCCGACGCAGGGCGCTCCGAGTCGTCGCCCGCACCCCGACATCGCCGAACACGTCCCAACGCGACGGGGCACTGGCCGCGACCTCCGCGCCCTTGTGGAATGCCTTCGCCGCCCGCTCGTAGCGCCCGTCGTTGTAGAGCGCCATCGCCAGTTCGTGCCAGGCTCCCGCGTCGTCGGGCCGCAGCGCCGTCGCACGCTGGTACGCCTCGATCGCGCGATCCCACTCCTCCGACTGCGCGAACGCGGCCCCCCGACGGGCCTGTGCCGCGGCCTCGACCAAGGGTCGCAGCGACCCGTCGATCTCGGCGTTCGTGCTTGTCATCGAGGGGTTGATGCGTCCGTCCGCTCTCGCCCAGGTCGGACTGAGCGCCGCGGTCAGGGCGATCGCGCCGATCGCCAGTGCGCGCGAGCCGTGGCGCACGACATTGCCGTTCATGATCATGACCAATCTCCTTGCCAGAGTCCTCTTGTCCGAATCCACAGCGCCCAGCGCCGGGAGGGGTCGATGCCTGGATTGCAGCCGCTCGGCCGCGTCGAGCAGCGCGTCGGCGTAGTCGCGGCGCGCCTCGGGATGCGCCCAGACCACCCACGCGTCGCACGCCCGCTCCGCCAGCCGGCGGGCCTGTGCCCGCGCCAGATGCGCAAGCGGGTGCCACCACAGCGCGACCGCGGCTGCCGCCTCGAGCCACGCGAGCCAGTGGTCACGCCGCGCGAGATGGGCCAACTCGTGCGACAACACGGTGCGTGACGCGCCGGTATCGATCGGTGCCGACGCGGGCCAGATGAGCGTCGGACGGACGAGCCCGCACACGAAGGGTGTCGCAACGCCCGAGCACACTCGCACCCGGGGCGGCGCGATCCCGAACCCGGCCGCGGCGGCGCGGACCGCAGCATCGAGGTCGGCATCGGGGTCTTCCGCCTCGCGACAGACTGTCGCAAGCGCCATCAGGTCTCGGCCGATGCCCCACGCCGCGATCACAGCGCCCGCGAGCCAGGCCAGCAGCGCGAGCCGGACGCCCATCCCGCGCCAATCCAGCACCGGCCATTCCCAGCCCCGAGGCTCGGAGTCCAGGGCTGGTGTTTGGCCAAGCGGCTGCTCCAGAGTCTGGTCCGGGCTGCTGACCCCGATCCGCCCCCGACCAAAGGAAGGCGCGGAGACCGCGTGCTCTGGTTGGGGACCGGCGATCGGCGTCGCGCTGGTCCACCCTTCGGCGTGCAGCAAGGGGCTCCATCTCTGATCTCCGCCGATCGAGGCCGACCGCAGCCCATCGGTCGGCTCGAGCGAGGGCTCGACGGGCAATGCATCAAGGCCGAGTGCTGGACGCGGTCCCATCGGGCGGAGTTGCTCGAGCGGCGGGGCTTCCGCCGGGCCGGCATCCTGCACCATTGGCCCCGTCCCTCGTCCGGAGTTGGGTGCTGTGCCCGCCTGAGGCGGTGTCAAGCCCGGCAGGAGATCCGCACACTCCCGCTCGACACGGTGCGCGAGGCGCTGCGCGTGGGCTCGACCGTCGAGCCACGCGAGCTTGGGCACCGGCGGCGCCAGGAGCGCGACCAGCACGCACATCCAGAGCACATGCGCCGCCGCGGGGCGACGACGCAGCAGGAGCGAGGCGCCTGCGGCCAAGACCGCGATGCCGATGGCGACGAGCGTGTTCTGCGCGATCCACTGCAGCATGGAGGGTCCCCTTAGCCCTTGCGGCGCTTGGATTCGAGGCGGTCCAGCAGCTCCCGCAGCTGCCGGATGTCATCACGCGAGAGGTCGTTGTGTTCGACGAGGTTCATGACCAACGGGGAGGCCCGCCCGCCGGTGACCCGGGTGGCGACCTCGCGCAGCTCCGCCGTCAGCAGTTCGTCGCGCGCCACGGCGGGCTCAAGTAGACCAGCGCTCGCCCGTCCTTGCGCGAGCGGACATAGCCCTTGTGCTCGAGCCGGTTGAGCAGGGTCTGGATGGTCGTATACGCCCGCTCGTCTCCGGCGAGCCGCTCGAGGAGGTCGCGGACCGTGGTCGGGCCGCCATCCCAGAGGGCTTGCAGCACCTCCAGTTCGGCGTCGGGGATCGGCTTTCGGGGCTTGCGGGCCATGGGGTCTCCTGTCGGGGCCGTCGCGGCGCCCACCGAGCCGAGCGTATCATCTCCTACAGTCTGTAGGAAGTCGAGGTTGCGGGTTTCGCAGAATTTCGTCCGCGTGCGGGCGGCCGGCCCCGGAAGGGCGGAAAGGGCGGCTTCGGAGGGGCGTCCGGGACCCGGGCCCGAACTCGGGCGGGGCCGCGGCGTACCATCACCGCTCTTTGACAACCGGGGCCGATCGGATTCGACCGGGCAGGGAAGGCTTGACGTGGCGCGTCGAGGGGCGTGCTGGCCTCGTAAAAAGCACGCACAACAAATAACTGCCAACCGCGGTTATGCTCTCGCGGCCTAATTAGGTTGCGCGATCTCCATGTGACGCCCGATGGCGTAGGGATCGAAAGACATCGGGCTGGCTCCAAAGCGGCGTCTCGGCGCGGCGGGGCGAGAAATCACCGAGACTGGGCGAAAGGGAAGGGTGCCGCTGCCCGTCCCCCAGCCGAGATCAAACCAACGGATACACGCGTAGAGGCGTCCTGCTGACTGTCACGGGACGGGGGTTCAATTCCCCCCGGCTCCATTTTCTGGCGTGTGCGCACGCTCGCGCACCGAGGCGCAAGGCTTTGCACGTGGCGACGTTGCGCGAGGTCCCCAACCCCGACAATCACGCGATTCGGTGCGCCGTGCGCCCCGGTGCGGACGCATGCAGCGTCACTTTTTGCGTCACTTTTGGGCGAACGGGACGGGGGTCATCCCGCAGCACCGGGAGCTGAGGCGGAGGGTGGGGTTTGGGGCTGTGGGGGGTTGGTTTTTGTTGGGGGTGTGGGGGGGTGGGGGGGGGGTGGGTGCGGCCGGGGTGTGTGGGGGGGGTTTTTGTGGGGGGTGGGGTGTTTGGGGCGGGGGGGGGGGGGGGGGGGGGGGGGGGGGGGGGGCCGGGGGGGGGGGGGGTTGGGGGGGGGTGGGGGGGGGGTGCTCTGGGGTGGGGGGGGGGGGGGCGGGCTCGGGGGGGTCGGGCGGCTGCCGGGTCTGGGGTGGGGGGCGGGGCTGGCCTGGGGTTCGCGGCGGGCCCTTGGGGGGTCGGGGGGGGGGGGGGTGGGGGGGGCCTCGGGGGGGGGTGTGCCGGGGGGGGGGCCCCTCGGTCTGCCGGCGCCGCCCTCGGGCATCGGTGGTGGGTGTTTTGGGGTTTTTGGTTTTTGTTTTTTTTCTTTGGTTCTCGCGACGACAGTTGTTGTCGGGGGGTTTGGGGGTTTGTTTTTCGAATTGGTGGGTTTTGTTTTTTTGCCGCCCGGGAATTCGTTTTTGGCGGACAAGCGTTCAATGTGTTTTTTTTTTTATTGTCTTGGCCGGGGAGTTTTTTTGGGGTGTTTTTGTTTTGCCTGGTCTGGGTGGTTGTTTTTTCTGGTGCCTGGGCGGCGCGGGCGGGGCGTCGTTCTTGGGGGCATACGTCCGGGGGTGGGCGGGGGGTCCCGGCTCCGCCCCGTGACCCGGTCAATCACCTCGTCCGGCATGACGATCGTGTCGTGCCGCTGACTCACGGTGATCGTGTGCCCGAGCCACCGGCAGACGAGGTACGCGGCGTACCCCTCGTTCATCCACTGCACCTCGCAGGACCGCCGCAGGGTCTGCCATGTGTCGTCCCACGGCTCGACCCCGGCGTCCTCGATGATCTTGACGATCTTCCGGCGTCGGCCCCCGGCCGACCGGATGGTCACGAGGTGGGCGTCGTCCTCCTCGCCGCACTCGCTGTAGCGGGCTTCCAGGATCTCCATGAGGCGGGGCACGACCGGGACGACACGCTGCTCGTGGCCCGCGTGCCGTTCGGTCTTCGGGCTCCTCACGCGCATCAGGCCACCCTCCCAGTCGATGTCGCTGAAGGTCAGCAGGCCGGTCTCCGACGGCGTCCGCAGGCCCGCCAGCCGGGCGAGGCCGATGAGCAGCGCCCACTCGGCCGTGGGGGCGGCCGCGAGCAACGCCTCGGTCTCCTCGGGCGTCACGTACCGACTGTTCCTCGTCGCTGTCACCCCGCCCTTGAGGTGGGCGAAGGGCGACCTGGGCAGGACCTCCCGATGGACCAGTTCGCGGAACATCGTCTTGGCGTTGCCGACGTGGGTCTTCACCGCCGCCTCGCTCAGGCCCTTCTTCCCCAGGCCGTCCCGCCACCGGGAGGCGTCCTCGGCCGAGATGTGCTGGAGCGGCCGGTCCTTGCCGAAGCACCCCTCGAGCTTGCTCCGCGTCTGCTCCAGCTTCCGCACGCTCTCGGGCTTGAGGTCGGCGCGGGACTCCATGAAGAGGGTCATCCACTCGCCCAGCGTCCGGCACTGGCGGCCCTTGGTGAGCCCCACGGCCGCGAGCTTCTTGTGCAGCCAGTCGTCGATCTTCCCAGCCAGGCGAGGTGTCCCGGTCGAGGCTCGCCCCGGATCTGGGCCCCCAGGATCGACTCGACGCGGGTGCAGACCGCGTCGGCGTACCTCTTCTCGACCTTGCCCAGGTGGACGGTCTTGCGGGCGCCGCCGGGGGAGATGAACTGCACCCTTCGCTTGCCGTCCGGAAGTGTCGTCACGCTCGCCATCGGTCCACCTCCCCGCAGGCCCCGAGGCCCGGTGACGACTGGAGGTCGGACTGCTCGGCGAGGGAAGGCGGCGGGGAAGACTGTTTCCCGGAGGTCAAGCCCCGCGATGTGGCCACGCACGCGGAGGAAGTGGGGGGGTAAGGCTCGGGTTCAGCTTCGCCACGGGTCCTCACCCCTGTTGGATTGGGTACGGACCGAACGCGCCGCACGCGCCGCACTGTCCGCATCCGTGTCTGGATCCGCACCGGCCTGCAGCCCGCCGCAGTCGTTGCGGCGCGTCCCCTCAGGGCTGATGTCCTCGACGCGCCGCATTTCGTCCTCGACGCGCCGCACGCGATCCGCGTTGGCGGGGTCGTCCGGGGGGTTTGCGGCGCGTGCGGTGCGTGCGGAGCGTTGATTCCCCGCCTTGTCCAATTGGATGAGGCGTTTCTTGTCAGGCCCTGGCCCTTTTCCGGGGATGTGGACTTCCAGGCCTACCCCCCGAAGGTCCTGGGAGAGCCGCTTGAGTTGCGACGACATGCCGGAGTAGTTCTTCGGCCAGCCCTCCGGCGGCTGGGCCTCCCCGCGGCGGGTGTTCAGTTCCTTGAGAAGGTCGGTCGCCGTCCCCTCGAACGGACCGGATTCGACCAGGGCCATGATCGGTGGACCGATCGGCGACGCTTCGACAGCCTCGGCATGGGATGAGGCACGGTTCCCGTTGAACGCCTTGTAGAACCGTTGAGGCTCCCACCCGAGAGCCTCCTCGGCCGCAGTCACCCACGTCGTGAGGTCGGCCATCCGGGGCAGGCTGGGAAGGGATACGTTCTTGACGTTTCGCAGGGCGCAGGCCACGGCGTCGAGAATCGCGCCCAGCACCCCGGGCCGGACCCGCTCGTACTCGGCGTTGACGTCCTCCTCCGTTCGCCGGGCCTCGTCGGCGATCCGCCGAAGCGAGAGGGCGATGCTCCTGTCCCGCAGGTCCGACCGGGCGGCCGGCTCGTCGATGCCGTTGAGGATTGCCGGCCGCCGGCAGTTGAAGATTGCCTCCTCGTCGTCAGCGTAGAGCTGCCTGGTGGCGAACCCGCCGTCGGTGGTCAGGGCACACAGGGCGTCGGACAGCTCCGGCTTCACGCCCGACATGTTGTTGTACGAACTGATCCAGCTGTTCCCGGCGGAGATGAAGATGTCCCGCTCGCTCTTGGGCATGCG
The DNA here is from genome assembly GCA_016709445.1 of Phycisphaerales bacterium. Taxonomy (GTDB): domain Bacteria; phylum Planctomycetota; class Phycisphaerae; order Phycisphaerales; family UBA1924; genus PNC22. The sequence continues at coordinate 5,121 of JADJMV010000016.1, read as the reverse complement.
CCGGAGGGGCGTGAGATTGGGATCGATCAGGTTGCGGATGAGCCGGCTCGCGGTCGACTTGGCACTCCCCGCCTCGCCGCTGATGCTCAGGACGCCGTAGGGGCCTTCGGGCCGGAACGCCCCGACCATCCAGCCGACCGCGAGCGTCCACGCGTCGTCGTCGGGCATGTTGACCAGCGGCCGAAGATCATCGACCGAGCCGCCCCGGGTCGGCTCCGGCAGGGCGAGCATGCCCTTGCGGCGAATGAACTTGACGGGCACCTCGGCGGCCTGCACGACGCGCCAACCCTGGGAACCCACCCGGACAGCACGCCATTCCCGATCGCACAGGTCGACCCAGATGCAGTCGTCGTGCCGAGCGATCCGGATGGCGACGGTGCGCTCGGTTCCCTGGAACTTGGCCTTGCCCGCGAGCACCGACAGGGCGTCCTGAAGGGCCTGCGACCCCGGCACCTTCTCTATCTGGATGAGCGACTGGTTCGTGATCCAGTCCTTGAACCCCCTGGAGGAGATCTTCCAGGTCTCGCGGTGGTCGCCCACGGGCACCGTTGCATAAGCCTCGCCCTGTGGGCAGTGGAACAGATCCACCCTCGGTGGCCAGGACCATCGCAACCAGCCGGTCGGAGAGCGACCCGCCCCTGGAGGCCCCTCCCTCGCCGCCGATCTGCCGGGCGGCCTCGCGCTCCAGGAGTTCGAGAAGTTCGTCCCGGTCGACACCCTCGTGGCTGTCGCACACCTCATCGACGAACCCGTTGCGTGCTTCCGCGTCCGCGAGCGTGAGATGCCTGACGACGGCGCCGCCACCTCCCGTTCTGAGGATCACCGCGAACTTGCCGGATCGGCCCTGCCGCTTGCATTCAAGCTCGATTGTGGGTTCTGGGTGGTCGCTCAACGGGCTCCCCCCCGGCACTTGATGCGGATCCGGATCGGCTCGGCCTGCTCGATCGCGTCATTGACATCCGCTGCCGTGGCGCCTGCCCGCACCCACTCCCTCATGTCCTTCGCCCACGGCTCGATGACCCGGACCTCAGGGCAGTAGCAGGCCATGATCGCGGCCAGATCCTTGCCCCGCCCTGCCGACGGCGTCAGTGTCGGCCACCCCGACGACCGAGCCCGGCTTGTGGCGACGGACGTACTCGATGACGAGGTGGGTCCCGCCCCGGCCACTGGGCCGCCCCACGGCGTCGAACCGGAGATCCAGGGCAGCCGCCGTATCGGTCGGACCTTCCGTGATCAGCAGCGGGTTGCGGTTGCCGAGTCCGCCGGGGATGAACAGCCCCTGCTTGGAGCCGGTGACGGCGAACTTATCCCCACCCCGAGTGCGGAGGCGGATGCCACGAACCAAACCTTCGGCGTCGGACATCGGGAAGGACCAGTTCCTGCCATCCCACCCGATGCCCAACCGCTCCAGGCTCTCGGTGGTGACGCCGAGGGCTCCGGCGAAGCGTTCCAACTGTGCTGGCCGCACACGGTCCCGGCACTTGGCGGCGTAGACGCTGAAGTCGGCGAGCGGGCGGCGGACCGGGATGATGATCTTGCGCGTGCGGACCCAGGTGCGGCCGTCGTCGTGAAGGACGTGGAGCCAGCCCGCGTCGCCCCACCGGTGCTTCGACTCCACCCGCTGGCAAATCGCCCGAGAGGGCGGGTCGTCCTTGCTGACCATGCACCAGTCGGGGTGGTCGCACACCGGGCACCGGCACGCTTTGGTGACGCGGCGGAAGTCGTCGAGGAGCATTACTTGCTGCTCCCCGTGGACAGCCCTTCGCGGGCCACTCGCTCCACCTCCGAGATAGGAATCCGTGTCGCCCTGCCGAGCTTCACGATCTTGACTGTGCCCTCCGCGATCGCCTTCCAGACCATCCGCTCGGAGACGGACCACCGCCGGGCCGCCTCCGGAATGGTTGCGAGGAGCTTTTCACTTGCCGCGTTCTGCATTACCTGACTCCTTCACTTTGAGGCCGCCCCTTGCGGCTGTCTGCGTGGAGGTTTACAGGTAGTGCTTCACGACGCAGCTCTGGCGTAACACGTTGATATCAGGCGAGTTACGAGCGATCGTGACGGTGCTAGGTGGATAGGGGTGTGTTGAGGTGGCTGCAGGTGTCTAATGGACCAGAGGCACCGCGGGATATTGCTTGTCCGCCCACTCGGCCAATGCCTTCCGGTTCTTCGGATAGCACTCGAGTATGTCATCGAGCTCGGCCATGTATGCCCCCACCGGCCCCACGATCCGCTTCTTACGAGTGCGAAGGCGTTTCAATAGCAGATCGCTTCGTACGTTGAGCGACTTGGCCGCAGCGGCCGTCGGAATCGGCCGCCGAAGGGGAGGCTCTTGCATGAGGCGGAGAGCCTCGCTAGAGAGTTGCCGGTAGCCTGATGTCTTCACATCTCCAATCAGCGAGATGTACTCCGCGTACCGCTCGTGCCACGCGGCGAACTCATCGAGTTCCGCGAGCCGTCTCGGGAAGAAGCGACTGGTCCCGCAATGGCTTGTCGAGCCAATCTCGGACCGTGATGGAAAGCATCAACCACCTGTATGACCACGCATCCAGCTCCGGGTAGTCAGGCCGAATGTAGACCTTCACGCGGGCAGGGCGGTCCACATTTGGTGCGTCTAGACCCGAGCCCTTCGGGAATGCAGCTTCACGCAGCATGGCGTTCGCCGGATTCTCAAGGTCGTATTCGCCAGCGAAGTACACCGAATCGCCGTTCAACTCCACCAGCTGCCAGGGCTCGGTGTGCGGGGAGACGCTCCGCTCAAGTGCCCGCCGCGTCTGGAAGGGGTCATCCCAGGTCTTCTCATTGAACCCAAGCTCGATTTCCGTCCAGAGGCGACGCGCCGATGACCGCGTTGTCAGGGCGAGATTCATGTATCCCGAGTTGCCCTTCTGGTGCGCTACTCGGACATACTCTGTGAATCTGCGCACTCGCGCGGCGATCCGCCTGAGTACCCGATCCACCTCCGCCGGCTTGGCTTCCAGTTCCGTCGGCATGCGGAAGACGATGTTGTAGTTGCTGCCCAAGCTGACGACCGCGGTCTGGTCGGGATTCGAGGCAGCATGAGTCGGCCTTGGGTTTCGTTGCTTGGCCATCCACCGCGAGCGTATCCATGTTGGATGAATGGGTCTCGCCCACTACCCCGCCGCGAAGTGCCGGCTCGGCTCGGCCGGGGGCGCCGGCTGCATCGGCACGCTGATCCGGGTCCGGGCCGAGGGCGTCATCCCGAACTCGCACTCAAGCCGGCTCAAGGCCAGCGACAACTTGTGGACCGACGCCACCTGCGGAAATTGCCCCAGGGCCTTGACCTTCCCGTTCCCGTCCTTGATCGGGTAGGTCGAGCCGTGCTTGCGGACGAACGCCAAGGCCTGTCGCCACTCGACCCACAGCTCGACGTACCGCGCCAGGGCGTTCCCGTCGATCTTCGACAGCACTTTCATCTGCTCGAGCAGGGGCACCATCTCGTCCCAGGCCCTGGCCGCCTCCTCGCTGAGCCATTCCGGCTTCGCCGGCGGCTCCAGCGGCGGCCTGGGCTCCGACTTATTGATGTCCGCCCGCGGGCTGCCCCGCAGACGCAGGATCTCCGAGGGCAGCGGCCTGGGTCCACGCTCTCCCATCACCCATCCTCCACACGCTCACGCGCAGGCGTCTTGGTCATCTTCCGCCAACCTCCTCGTCCGGCCACCCCCCCCCGGGGGGCATAGCGAAACCCGCGTCCATTTGCGCGACGGGCGGCCATCGGTCTGTTGCGCGACCCCCCAGATTTGAGACCCCCCCCACCCCAGGGCGATCCCTGCTGAGGCATTGCCCTTGGGCGTAGGCGGGCGGGCGTCGCGGCGAGTGCTCGCCGGTTGCCCGCGAGGGCCGCGACGTTGGCCCGTGCCACGTTCTTGGCCGGGCGTCGCGTCGTCGTCCCCGCGAGGGGGCGGGGCGGTACGGCCGATCGTGTGGCGGCTCGGGTTCATGCCGGTGATTGTAACGCGAACTGCGGGCGCAACTCGTGGTGGGACACGTTCTTGCGCCTGGTCAACGGCTGTTCCGCGGCGCATCCGGGCGCACGTCGTCGCATGGGAATGAGCGGCGATGCACGCGGCGGCGAGGAGGAATTCGTGGCGACGACGCTGTGGTGCTGGAGATTTTGCGGTGCCAGCCCGCGCCCATTACCCCGCCCCCGGCTGGCGACCTTCCTGTCCCCCAGGACGCCCGTGACCGGGCTGGGGTTCGCCGCAGCCCATACCGTAGGGGCCGATGGCGAGCAGTCCTGCAGGTACGCTGCTCTCGGAGTACGCAACGTTGGCCCGCTGGTCAGGCGCGGTCGAGAGACTATTCGGGCGGGCGTGGCTCGAAACTCAGGCCCCCAATCATCCCGCGGTACGACTCTGGCGAGCGACTTCCGCCATCGCGTCGGCGAACATCTTCAGCGAAATCAAGAAGTTCGGAGACTTGGGAACAAGCCTCTTGGACGTGATGGCACTGGCTGCGGTTTGGGGAGTGCCTGAGGCCCAGGAGCCCACTCTGGATCATCGGCTGTTCGGGAAGTCATAGCTTCGCATGAATCCCTCTCGGCTCATGTCGCGAGAGATCAGTACTACGGAGGCTTCTCGAACTGTGGACGGCCGGCAACTACATCCTTCAGGGCTTCCATGTCTCCCCGGTCGAAGAACTGGGGCGTCCGGACCTCTTCGTTGGCGGCGTTGGCGGAGGGGTTATCGGGTGGGTGGAATGCAAGAACAACCAGAATTGGACCGAAAACGCGATTGCCGACGCGATGAAGGACGCGAAGCATCAGCTGCGGGCTGCCCAGGCAGCGCAGCCCGGCCCGGGCGTGGTTGTCATTGGTTCGCTGGGCTGCTCGTCTTTGTGGCGAGTCGGAAGCGCAGCGATGAACGCCAGCAATTGGTACGAGCGGCAAGAGCCGTGCTCCGTCGCTTCGGGAGCAAGATGTTCAATGAGGTCGCTCGGGTGTACCTAGTGTGGGATGAAGCTGTCCAAAGCGACGACATCCGTGAGATGGCGTGCAACAGCCCGATGACCGTTTACCGTCGTGTGGCTGTGCTGTGCAATGCACATGCTGAAGATCCGCTGCCATCCAATATGCTAACGTTGACATCTGGCGTGGTGCATTTC
>JADJMV010000015.1 GCA_016709445.1 Phycisphaerales bacterium | reverse complement strand
CTCCGTCTTGACGCAGAATCTCGGGTTCAAGAGCAACCCCGACGGTTGCTCTCGCCACACCGGCGGCAACCCTCTCGAACTCTCGCGCTCTCTGGTTGACGGGTGTCGTGGGCTTAACAGGCGGGTTGCTCTCGGGGGCCTTCGTCGGCGGCATCGGAGTCCAGACCGATAGTGAGTTCATGGGGCTTCCACCTGGCCTTCGTCGCGGGTCCAACCTCGGATTTCGCCGCCGCCAGCCTCGATTGACTCGCCCACGAGCTCACGAATCTCGAAGAGGAACTCGTTGGCGTCGCGCGTGGCATCTCGTTGGGGACCGGCGCGGCAGACTCATACGTCGTCGATGTCGCGAGCGCGGACCCGTGTGGACCCAGTCCCCGGTGCTCGAAGGCCTCGTGCCAACCGCTCAGCGCTCCTCGAGTAGCCGCTTCGTGGACAGGCTGTGCAGGCGGGTGAAAACCTGCTTTTTGATGCCATCGATGGCCTGAATGCGTTTCCCGGCCTCGTGGTCGGGCGGCAAGCTGGGCGACCACTTCAGCGGGCTCGCGAGATACTGACTGATCGAGTTCTGAAGCAGCTGATCAAGTCTGCAACGGGCCGAAGCGTGTCGTATTCGTCCCGGTGCAGCAGGCCAACGTGGCGCGTGAGTGCTTTGACCCTGGTCCAATGCTCGGGCGCAACGCCCGAACGAGTGCCCATACCCAGCACGCCATGCCATGCGTCGTGGAACTCTTGCGTCGCCCGCTGAATCGACAGCACGAGGTTGGCCACGTCGTACACCGGCGTGTACTCCACAGGCGGAGGCGGCGTCGTGGACGCCTCGACGAGTGCCAGCATCCGGCGCAGCTCTGCCAGGGTGAATCGAGCGCCATCCGCGAGCCGCTTCTGAATGCTTGCTAGGAAGACCGCTCGATCCGGCAACAAGCGGCTGAGAGCGTGCTCGGCGTCACGCCCGAGCGCCTTGCCAACCGCGTGGATGGCATTGTCCACGGAGCTGAGCACGTGGTTCTTCTTCGCGGGAAGGCCGCGCAAGTTGTCACCCTTGACCTCGTCGAAGTGCGTGAAGCACATGATCAGCTTCGATTCGTGACCGCTGGAGGCCAAGGAACGGAGCACAGCGCACGGGGCGGCCTGCATCGGCTGCGCGGCGTTGTCCACGAGAAGGATCGCGTCCGCCAGCTCATATCGCCGGGTGATGCTGGTCGAGACACTGGACGACGAATCCGCGGTATGGCCGATTCCGCGACCGTCCATGACGACAATCTGCGGACCTCGTCCCGCCGCCCCACTTGGGACCAAATGGGCCGGCGACACGGATTCCTTCGACGAGCGGAGTCAGAAGGCGACCGAAGTTTGGCGCGTAGTTGCTGGAGAAACGGTTGACCTCGCGGAGGAACGCCGCACGGTCGGCGTAAGACCACCGCCAGAGGCGAGGCCAACCATCCTTGCCGTGCTCAATGTCACCATGCTGAAGTGACTCGAACCGCTGCTCGACATCGTCCAAGATGTCGTCAACCAGCTGGTGAAACTCGTCGTGCCGGAGCAACTCCCTCCTCCACGAGTTCCTCGAACGCGTCCATGTCCTTGGGCGTCAACTCGTCGCTCTTGCTTCCAATGACCTTCTCGACCTCTGCCGAGATCGAGTCACCGATCGTCTCAATCGTGTCGAGGTGCTGCTCGATGCGGGACGCGGCCGCCTGCCTTTCCTCGTCTGTAAGCAGGGATTCGTCGGGCGTTTCAAGGAGCTCCGCGTCATCGTCGTCGAGGAGTTCTTCGCCACCGTGGCCCGAGCGCGACGGAGTCCCCAAGACGTAGCTCAGCCGGAACTGTTGATCGGTGTGTTCCAGGAATCGCCGCGCGACTTCGGCGCGCCCGGCACGCTGGATATGGCGAGACGCGGCCGAAGAGACGCAGTCCGCGATGTACTGACGGACCTGGTCCTTCGGCATGAAAGCCACGACTACCTCAAATGTGCCATGGCGGAGAATGATCTCGATGTCACAAATGGTCGTCTTGGCGGCGGACGTTGACGGGAAGCGTTCTGAGTCTGGATCGGTGCCGAGCAACTGTCGGACGATCGTGGTCTTACCCGCGCCGGTGGTGCCGATCATGAGCAGTCTGGCGTATCCCTGCTCCACTGAGGGCAACGGAATCACCCGGTCACGGGATGCCCAGGCGTCGGTCGCCTCTGGCGCGAGATCATCGAAGAATGCACCTACGACCTGCGGAGCGAACTCAGTTCAGCCCGCTCGCGAGCGGCGGGCGACCACCACTCCGGATCAGCCAGGATCTGGTTCAGTTGATCGACCAAGCGCCGTCGCCTCTCAGACTCATCCCGCGTTCCCAGCCCGCGCCGGATGCGCTTCTTTTCCTTCTGGTCGGCTGTCCGCACAACCGGGTGGCGGAAAATCACGCACCACCCACTCCTGCCCTTGCTCAACGAAGCCCGAGACGTTCGATCGGCCATATTTGCACCTCCGTTGTTCCACGTTGTTCCGAATGACGATCGGAGAGCATAGCAAGCACCTCTCCCATGTCAAACCGAAAGCCGGAACAACGCGGCACAACATTGGTTCGTTTAATATTTGGGTAGTATCCCACACGCGTAGCTTGACGCCTGGGTTGCCCTCGCCCCCCTCGCGCGCGACTTCGGAATTCCATCGCGTAGGTATCCAGTAGCGGGCTGCGGTTAAAAGCCCGGCGACCGATCCCTGATCACCTCGACCATCCGCGGACGGTCACGGTGAGCATCTCCGAAGGGAGCGCGCGATGTCGCTGCGCCTCGATTCCGCAGAGCCCGCGGACATGACGCCGGACGACCGGATCGACGAGATCGCGATCATCGTTGCCCGCGGCATCCTGCGGCTCCAGGGGCGGCATCGCGTCGCTATCGCATCGCCGCAGAATCTGGAGGAATCCTTGGCCACATGCCTTGAACTCGTCGCCCCATTGCCGCTTGATGGCGTCGCCGGTTAACGGCGAGAGAAAGGAGGCGATGCGTGGCGTTGAACGTCGGCCAGATGGTGAGCGAACTGCCGCGCATGACCGTGACTGAGCTTCGACGCAGGTACGCCGAGGTCTTCGGCGAGCCCACGCGGACTAACCACAAGGACTACCTGATCCGCCGGATCGCATGGCGCGCCCAGGCCAACGCCGAGGGCGGGCTCCCCGAGCGGGTGCGGCGGCGGGCGTCGGGGAGCACGCTCAATACTCCCGATCCGTCACCATCCCCGGCTTCGGCCACGGATACAGCCCGTCCGCATCCGCCCGCACCGGGGCTTCCGACCCGGGTGCCAGATCCGCCACGCCGGGCGCGAACTCGTGCTTGCAGTTGAGCATCTCGTCGAGGGTGATCGTCCGGCCCGTGTGGGCGCTCATGCGCCCCATGTTGCACACCAGGCTCGCGCGAGCGCCGCGCTCGACCTCGTTGTAGTCCTTGCCGTCGCGCACGGCGCCGATCAGATCCTCCCACTCGTTCTGGTAGGGGTTCTGTTCCCGCTCGGCGACCTGCGACGTCCAGACCAGGCTGCCCGGGCTCATGTCGCGCTTGCTGAAGATCTTCGACGGCAGCCCGCAGTCGCTGTTCGCGGACACGATCGCCGCGCCCTTGGTCCCCTGCATGTAGCTCATGAACCGGTTGTCGGCGCCGTCCATCGTCCGCCCGTCGAAGCGCATGACCGTGCCGTCGGCGAACTCGTACTCGATGCCGTAGGAGTCGAAGTTCTGGTCGATCCACGGCACGCCGTTCGCCCCATAGCGGAAATGCCGGCCGCCGATGCCCATCGCCTTCACCGGCCACGACCCCTTCATCCAGCACAGGTGGTCGATGACGTGGATGTAGAAATCATTGAAGCACCCGCCGCTCGCCCACAGGAAGCTGTGGAACCGGCGGATCTGGTACTCCAGCTCCGGGATGTTCGTGGGGCGCGGCGTCGAGCGGAAGCTCGCCACATTCCCGTGCATCCGATACCCGTGCAGCGAGGTGATCTCGCCGAGCTGCCCGTCCTGGGTCCGCTTCGCGAGCTCTTGGAGCGCCCGGCTGTGCCGGCTCATCAGCCCCACGCCGACCTTCAGCCCCTTCTCCTGCGACTTCTTGGCCAGCTCGAGCATCCGGCGCGTGCTCGGCCCGTCGACCGTCACGGGCTTCTCCATAAAGACATTGAGCCCCTTCTCGATCGCGTACGTGAAGTGCACCCACCGGAAGGCCGGCGGCGTCGCGAGGATTACGATGTCCCCCGGGCGCAGGCAGTCCATCGCGTGCTTGTACGCATCGAACCCGATGAACCGCCGCTCCTGCGGCACGTCGAGCCCGGCATCGACTTCCCCGGTCAGCGCCTCGTAGCTGGACTTGAGGCGATCCTCGAAGACGTCGGCCATGGCCACGAGCCGGACGGGGCCCCGCGCGACCGAGAGAGCGTTGATCGCGGCCCCGCTGCCGCGCCCGCCGCAGCCAACGAGGGCGACTTGGATCGTGTCGTCTCCGCCGGGGTGCGCCATGGCAAACGCCCGGGTCCCGAGCAGCGTGGCTGCTGCGATTCCGGTGGCGTCGTTCAGGAATTCACGGCGCGTCGTCTGGTTCGTCATGTGGCTCCTCTCGCGTGGCGCTGGGGGTGGCCTCAGGCTTCCGGCACCGGGCGGCCGCGGGCGATTTTGGCCCCCCGACGCGGCAGAGGGTACCAAGGATCGCGTTTCACGACCACGACCCCCAACGCCGTGCCCCATTCCCTCCCCTTGCGGTTTCGAAGCCTGGACGCGAGGCGGATGGGGGACCTTTCCGGTCGGCCGGCGCCGCCTCGACAAACGTCGTCGCGGCCCATCCGACGGCTTCGCCCGTGCGGGTGTCGAGCGGGGCTTTGGGGTCGGCGGGCGGCGGATGGGAGGCTGGGATCGGGGGTTCGCGCGGCCTCGCACCGATTCAGGTCGGTGTGTCGGGCGGCTCGGGGTCGGTGCAGGGGTCTGTGGTCGGGGGCTCGGCGTCGGCGGGCTTCTCGGGTTCGCGTCCGGCGAGCGGCAGGCGCACGGTGAACGCGGCGCCGCGGTCGGGGCAGTTCTCGACGCGGACCGCGCCGCCGTGGAGGGAGGCCACGCTCCGGGCGATCGCGAGGCCGAGGCCGGAGCCCGAGCGTCGTGGTCCGGTGGAGGGCGCCTGGAAGAACCGATCAAAGATCAGCTCGAGCATCTCCTCGGGCACGCCGGGGCCACGGTCGCGGACCGAGATCTCCGCGAAGTCGCCGTCGAGGGCGGCGCGGACGTCGATGTTCTCGCCGGAGGGGGAGAAGCTGATCGCGTTCCGCAGGAGATTCACGACCATGGTTCGCAGCAGGTCGGGGTCGCCGCGCAGCTCGAGGTCGTCGATCTCGGGGCCGGGGTCACCGATGGTGGGGATGAGGTGGATGTTCTTGCGTCGTGCCTCTCTCCCGCACTCGGCGACGGCGTCGATGAGCAGGTCAAACACGGAAACGTCGGTCATGCGGGCCAGGATCTCGCCCTGATCGGCCCGGGCCAGGGCGAGGAAGCTCTCGACGAGGCCCCCGAGCGTTCGCATCTCCGTGATCACGCTGTTGCGGTAGCTCTCGTACTCGGCCGGAGCTGACGAGCCCGGGCCGGAGCACCTGGGACTCGGTCAGCATGACGGCGATCGGGGTCTTGAGGTCGTGGGCGACGTTGCTGACGAACCGCTCCTGGGCCCGGTAGCCCTCCTCGAGCCGGTTCAGGGCATCGTTGAGCGCCGCCTTGAGCCCGGCGACTTCCACCTCGTCGCGCTCGACCTCAATCCGGGTGCCGAAGTGCTCCGAATCCACCTGCTCGGCGGCTCGGGCGAGCTGCTTCATCGGCTGAACGGCCCTGCCGGCGATCAGCCAGGCGGCCAGCCCGGCGGCCAGCACGGCCCCGAGTCCGCCGACGAGGAACACGCCGCGGAAGTAGGAGAGTTCTTCCTCCCGAAGATCGGTCGCGCCGGCGAGGTCAAGGAAGGCGGGTGCTCCGTCGGGCATCATGAACCGGTAGGTGACCATGCGTGTTGTCACCTCCCGACCGAGCAGGCCGCGGGCCCGCTGGCCATCGAGTTTGTGTATGACCACCTGCCCGATGCTCTGCCGCTCATCCAATTCGGGCAGCGCGGAGGGATCGACCCGCCATCCAGCGCCCAGAACCCTTCCGTCGTCGCTGCGGACCGCGAGCACGACGGAGGCGCGGTCGATCGGCTGGAAACGGGACAGGCCGTCGGCGAGCGCCTCACGGTCGCTCGCCTGGAGCATCTCGGCGACTCCCCGGGCGAGCATGGTGAGTTGGGAGTCGAGCACCCGGCGCGTCGCTTCCCGGTGCAGCACCCCGGCGGCGACGAGAAGACCGCAGAACACTACCACGAAGATCACGAGGAACCACAGCGTGAGCTTCATGCGGAGTGAGAGCCTGAGGATCGGCATCGCGGCGGTCTTCTCCCCGGGGCTTGGCCCCTACTGCATCACCCCGAATCGGTATCCGGCTCCGATGACCGTGTGGATCAACGGGGTCTCGAAGCCCTTGTCGATCTTGCGACGCAGGCCGGAAATCGCGACATCGATCACGTTGCTTGACGGCTCGTAGCGGATGGCCCAGACCTTCTCGGCGATGACCTGTCTCGTGAGGACTCGGTCGGGGTTCCGCATGATGTATTCGAGGAGCGAGAACTCCTTGCCGGTGAGCTTGATGCGCTCGCCCGCCCGCATGGCTTCGCGGGTGTCGAGGTCGAGCTCGAGGTCGTGCATTTTGAGTCGGCGCGACTCGCTCGCATCACCCCTTCGCAGCAGGGCTCGGACCCTCGCGACCAGTTCGTCGAATTCGAAGGGTTTGGCGAGGTAGTCGTCGGCGCCCGCGTCAAGCCCTTCGACGGTCGCCTGAGTTCCAGAGATCGCCGTCAGCATCAGGATGGGCGTTGGCACGCACCGCGACCGGAGGCTGCGGCACAGCTCGACGCCGTCGCGGTCCGGGAGCATCCGGTCGAGCACGATCGCGTCGTACTCACGTTGGGCCGCTTCTTCCTCTCCCTCCAGCCCGGTGTGGCACACCGTCACCGCGTGCCCGTGCGCCGCCAGGCCGCTCTGGATCGCCTCGGCCATCTTTGGATTGTCTTCCACGAGCAGGATCCGCATGCAGGCTCCACTCCGAGTGCGCCGCCCGACGGGGGGCTATGAGGGCGTGAGCGGTTTCTCATCCCGATCTCACGGGCCGCTCATAGGGCAATCGTAGAGAGGGGAGACAACCCGGGAACTTGGCACGGAGCATCCGTCGCCGCCCGGGTCCGACGTATGAGGCTCGATCAAAAGGAGACGTCACCATGCGAATCACCCATATCATCGCGGTCGCGGGAACACTCGCCGCGAATTCCTCGCTCTGGGCCCAGTCCGAATCGGCGGACTCCCCCTGGTTCATCTCGGACGAGACGCTCATGGACGCGTCGATCACCGACGGGCGGCAGAGCGACCACACCGGGGACGTGGTGGACCTGGTCGTCGACACCGGAACCGGACGGATCCTGTACGCGATCGTGGATACGAACGAGATACTCGGCACGAGGGACCGGACGGTCGCGATCCCCTATGCGGCATTGCGTTGGGAGCCGGCGGCGGAGCAGTTCCGGATCCAGGCGACGACGGATCAGCTGAGCGCGCTGCCCGATTGCGATCCCGATGACATCGATGCCCTGAGCGACCCCAGTTGGCGGAAGACGGTCGAGGGTGTGTTCGGTGATCTGGCCGACGACTCGGCGCCGGAGGCGCTGCGGGGCGACCAGTATACCGAGCGATTCGCCACGGCAAACCCGACCTCGTTCGGAGGCACGATTTCCGATATTCGGCAGGACGCGACCTCGAGCCCCGAGGGCGCATTCTGTTCGGTCGTGCTCGACCCCGGCGACGGCAACGGGGAACGCACCGTGCTGCTCTCTCCCGCGGGCTTCCTCACGAAGCACTCCGCGCTCCCGCATTCGGGGGATCGCATCACGGTGACGGCGGTGAAGGCGTCACCCGATGACGACTCGACGTTTGTTGCCCGATCGATGGAACTGAACGGGGACGAACTCGAGCTGCGCGACGAGCGGGGAGTCCCGGCGTGGTCGAGGCACGGCACGCACACTTCCCTGGCGCTTGCCAGCAAGATCGACGACGGGAAGCTGACCTCCAGGCCGCAGGACAAGGAGTTCGGCGGGGTCGACATGGTGGCCTATGACGTGCGGAGCGGGACGGCCGCGTTCGCGGTCATTTCGCGCGGCGGGGTGCTGGGCGTGGGCGACACTCGCTACCCCGTACCCTGGACCGCGATGGACTGCGAGTCCGACCAGACCTTCTCGATCGACATGCCGATTGCGCGGCTGGAGAAGGCCCCCGAACTGAGCGAGAGCGGCGTCGGTGAGTTGAATGAAGGCGGATTGGCCCGGCGTGTGTGGGAGTACTACGGCCTTGAAGCACAGCGCTTCGGGAACGCGGACGGCATTCGAAGGGGCGACCCCAAGCCTGAACGCGGTCACTGACATCGACCTCGACCGCGAGGAGCGGGCCGGACACGTTCGGACCGTCTCCTCTGCGGAGACTGGCGCCCCGCGGCCCTTCCCGGCGGCGGGGCGCATTGCGGGCAACCCTGTGTTTGCCCGAACCTCAGGAAACGGAGTGTCTTCCATGAGTACCAGGCCGCGCACCGAAAGCCTCTCGGAATCGATCAAGTCCTCGATCATCGACGCGATCGAGGGCGTCGGAGACGTGACCGATACCGTCGTGCGGACCACCCGGGATTCGATCGCGACCGCCCTCGCGAGCATGGAAGACGTGGGCGAAGCGGTCGGCTCGACGAGCCTGGAAGCGGTCACCGGCGTCATCGATGGGGCCGCGGAAGTCGGCGCCTCGATATCACAGGCCTCGAAGGGAGCCGTCATCGGCGTGGTCCGTGCCACGCACGATGCGGGCGCTGAGACTCTCGACGCGATCGCGGACGCTTCCAAGCGTGTCGTGTCGAGGACGGCCGAGGTCGGCGGCGACATCGGACAGGCCGCGCAGGGAGCGATCGAGGGGGCGATCCAGGGGGCTCGAGAGATTGGGGTCAGCACCGAGCGGGCGGCTTCGGCCGCGGCATCGGGCGTGCTCGAAGCCGCGGGCGACATCGGCGCGAGCGCTATCGACCAAGTCCGTCGCATCACGCAAGGAGCCATCAAGCATGGATAGCACCACAACAACCATGGTCGGGCCCGGTCGCCCGGCTTCGCACCGCCCCCGGGCGGTCATCACCGGGGCCGCGTGGGCCCTGCTGATCGCGGGCCTCGTCGCCCTCACCGCGTGCAACACGGTGGAGGGAGCGGGCAAGGACATCGAGAAGACCGGCGACGCGGTCCAGGACGCCGCGGACTAGCGCGAGAACCAGGGCCGCGACCAGGCTCGGAACAGAAGAAGGAGACCAGCCATGAACTTGACACGCAGACGCGCAGTGGGGGCGCTCCTCGCGGCGGGGCTCCTGCCCTTCGCTGGGTGCGAGAAGCAGGGCCCGCTCGAGAACGCGGGCGAGAAGGCAGACGACGTGATCGAGGACGCGGGTGATGCCGTTGAGGACGCCGGCGACAAGGTCGAGGACGCCACAGACTCTGTCCGGAAGGGAGGCTCGTAATGCTTGGTTGGGCAATCACATTCCTTGTCATCGCATTGATCGCGGGTGTTTTGGGATTCTTCGGGATCGCCGGCGTGGCGGCCACGATCGCCAAGGTGCTGTTCCTGATCTTCCTGGTCCTGTTCGTCCTGAGCTTGGTGGCCAGGGCGCTCCGGGGCCAGCCGCCTCCGGCATGACCCCCCCTGCCCGATTGGCGGGCTGAACCCGGATCGGTCTCCATTGTGGAGGCCTGCGCCAGGCGACGCGGTTGTGGGAGCCGCGTCGCCGGCGCGCGCCGGTGGGGTCGGGAACCCTAGAGTTGCGATGCGGGCCGAGGGGGTCATGCCCCGCGGAGAAATCGAGTATGCCAGCAAACGCGGCGTCGGAGAGTGCGAGGATCCGCAGAGAGCGCCGAACCATTGGCATGATGATCGGGATGTATTGCCGGGCGCGGCACGGCGCACGGCGCGACACGCGCTGTGAGCATTGCGACCAGCTGTACCGCTACGCGATGGAGCGGATCGACAAGTGCGTCTTCTCGCCGGAGAAGCCGACGTGTGCCAATTGCCCGGTGCACTGCTACCGCAAAGCAATGCGGGAAGAGGTGCGGAGCGTCATGCGATACGCGGGCCCTCGAATGCTGCTCCGGCATCCCGTGCTGGCGGTGTTCCACAGGCTGGACGGTCGCCGCGTTGTCGAACTCCCGCGCCGCGGGTCGCGGTCTGCGTAGGTCCGCGAGAGAACCTCAGAATTCGGGCCGCTCCTCCACACCAGGAGCACCGGCCTCGTCGGGCTGGGTCTCGCCGCGTTCCCAGGCCTCCGGGTCGAGGATCGGCGTCTCGTCCTCGCCGAATCTGGAGTCCGCCTCGGGGTAGTCGGGGTCGGCCTCGATCTTGAAGGTTCGCGACGTCCGCAGGCCGTCGACCTCCAAATCGACTCGGTAGGACCCGGCCGGAACGCCTTGACCCCGGCGGAATCGGCCCTGCGGAGCATTCCCGGCGGGGGTTCGTCGGAGGTCCCAGCGGACCGCGTTGACCCCTTCGTGGGGCTCGATCTCGTCGAACGACCGGACGACATGGCCCTCGATGTCGGAGATCGTCAGCGAGAAATCGCGAGGGCGCCCCTCCACGAGCCAGCAGATCTCCACCTCGGATTCCGGGTTCTCGCCGGTATACCAACCATTGCCGCCGGCATCCCCGCGCTCGGGCAGGGAGCGCCAGCGGATGACGTCGTTGACCGGAAGCAGATAGGCGGGTGCGGAGCGGGCGCGCGCGGTGACGCCACGCAGCGGGGAGATGTCAGTGGCCCAAAGACTGCGGCCGTGCGTGGCCAGGACGATCTCCCCGTTCGTTGCATGTTGTGCGATCTCGAGCACGGCGACAGTGGGGAGGTTGCCATTGAGCCTGCTCCACGAAGCACCCGTGTCAAACGAGACCCACAGTCCGAACTCGGTGCCCAGGTAGAGCATGCCGGGGTTCGCGATGTCTTCACGTATCACCTTGGCGGTCTCCCCGGGCGGCAGACCCTCGACGATCGTTCTCCATGTCATGCCGTAGTCATCGGATATCAGGACGTACGGCCGCTCGTCGTCGTTGTAGTGCCGATCGATCGTCATGTAGACGCGGCCGGCCTCATACCGCGATGCCTCGAGCGAGCTGATTCGACCCGGGCCGGGCAGCAGGTCATGGAGATTTGGCTCCTCGGGTTTGGCCGCCTGCTGGTCCTTCGCGCGTTCCCCTGTGAATTCGAACGTGAAGCGTCCGTCGCCGAAGGACATGGAGCCATTGATCGTCTCGCCGGTGACGGTCGCTGTGCCGGTGGAATTGCCGAAATCGGTGGAGAACGCGAAGCCCAGAGTGCCGGCCTCGGCGTTGAACTTCACATCCTTGGTGGATTGGTCCATGAACTGCGAGCTGACGAATGCCTCGAGGGCATCGCCCTCGAGACGCTTGATGAAGAGCGTCATCTCGCCCTCACCGCGCGGGCTCTGCGTCTTCAGTGCCCATTCGCCGGCGATCGGGTCGTCGGGCCTGGCCCCGGATTCGCGCGCCGGCTCGGGCTCGCCGCCGAGCGGCACGATCCGGAACGGGCGATCGGTCGCTCCCCCCGATCGACCCCCCGCCCGACCCCCCGGAGCGCCGGCGCCACCGCGCCGACCGGCGGCCGCGGGGCCGCTCTGCCCGGGTTGTCCCGGTGGGCGGTCCCCCGCCGGGTTGATGCCCTGCCCGGCTTCGGCGGGTGGCCCACCCGCCGGTCCGCCCGGGCGTCCACGTTGCGGCATCGCAGCCGCGAACTCGGCCTCGGTGAGCGCGCCATCGCCGTCCTTGTCCGCGGCGGCCAGCGCCGGGCGGAGTCGCTCGGGAATCTCATCGCCGGCGAGTTTGCCGTCGCCGTTGGCATCGAGGCGTTGGAAGAACCCCGCACCTCCGCGCCCGCCCCGGGCTGGACGCGCCTCCGGTTGGCCCGCGGCGGCCGTCGGGGGTTGGGCCTGCGTTGCATCCTGGCTGGCGGGCGGCGCAGTCGGCGTGTTTGCGTCGGTCTGGACTGCATCGGGCTGGGCCGCGTCGGCGGTCGGTTCGCCCTCCGGCGCTCCGGGCTGGGTTGCGGGGGTTGGTTGGTCTGTCGAGGCCGGAGCCTCTTCGCCCTCCGCGGCTGGCGACGGGGACTGATCGGCTTGGGTGTCCGCGGGCTGAGGCTCGGCTGTCGGTGCCCCAGCGTCAGGGGTCGCCGCGCCTGCGGCGGAGTCGGCCGTCGCCGGAGTAGGCGATTCCTCGGCGCCCGCCTCGGGCTGCTCGGGCTTTGCCGGTTCCTTGTCGGGCTCCCTCGGGTAGATGATGTTCGACCATTCGGCCCCGCCGTTGCGGGTGACCCAGAGCGATCCGTCGTCGGAGCCGACGTAGATCACCCCCTCGTCGAGAGGAGACTCCGACAGGGCTGTCGCGGTGCCCCGCCCCGTACGCGTGATCTCCGGGCTGATGCGGATGAGCGACTCGCCCCGATTGAGGGAGCGAAAGAGGAAGTTCCCCGCGGTGTAGTAGACGCGGGAATTGAAATGGCTCAGCGCGAACGGCGTCTTCCAGCTGAACCGATACTCGACGCCACGCGGGGCACGGGCGCGGATGCCGGATTGCTCACCGGTGCGCAGGTTGTAGCGGATCATTCCGCCGTTCTGGCTCTCGGCGTAGAGCTGGTCGGGGTCCTCCGGGTCTACGGCGCAGACGAAGCCGTCGCCCCCGCCGATCCGGAACCAGTCGGTATTGTCGGGACCCCGGTCGGAGCGGGTCCGGTTTGGGCCGCCCCAGGACCCATTGTCCTGCAGGCCCCCGTAGACGTTGTAGAGCGGGCGGTTGTCGATCGCCACGTGGTAGAACTGGCCGATGTCGACGTTGTTGCGGTGGTCCCAGTGCTCGCCGCGGTCGCGGGAGACATAGATGCCGCCGTCGCACCCGAGGATGACGTGGCGGCCGTCGCGCGGGTCGATCCACATCGCGTGCTGGTCGGCGTGGACGATCGACTCCTCGTGCCGCTTGAAGGTCTTGCCACCATCCTCGGACTTCTGCATCACCACTCCGCCGACCCAGATGTGCTTCGCGTCTTGCGGATCGATGCGGAGCAGGGAGAAGTACATCGGCCGCGGGTTGACGCTGTTGATGCGGGTCCAGGTCTCGCCGGCGTCGGTCGATTTGAAGAGGCCGCCGCTCTGGAACCCCTCGTCGCCCTGCTGATCCATGATGTCGGCGCGCTGGCCATCGAGGTCCTGGGTGAAGGGCTTCTGATCCGGATTGGGACTCTCGGCGAAGGTCACGTCGAGCTGGACGATCTCGCCCGCGCGGGCCACCGTGAACGGGGCGGTCGTGCCCGCCTGGTGCACCCGGATCTCCGAGAGAAGGTCGTCGTAGTTGGCGATATTGACGCCGCCGACCTCGACGACGATGTCGTCGGGCTTGAGGCCGGCCTTGGCCGCCGGGCCGTCGTCAACCACTGTTCGGATGCGTGCCCCCGCATCCGCGTCGACGCCGGTGAGGCCCGCGTAGCCGGCGTTGGGGATGCCCTCGCCGATCTTCTCCGAGTCGACGAGCATGTAGACGGTGTGCGGTTCGGACCGAGACCAGTCGATGCCGAGGCGGCCGAGCTTCACCGTGGGCAGGCCCGCGGCGATCCTGTTCCAGGTCGCGCCGCCATCAGTCGTGCGGTAGAGGCCGCTCCCCTCCCCGTAACGGGTGGCGGGGTCGTTGGTGTCGAACTCGTCGCGTCCGCGCTCCCACATGGCGCAGAGGATGACGTCGGGGTTCTCCGGGTCCATGGCGAGGTCGATCACACCGGTCTTGTCGTCGACGAAGAGGATCTTTTCCCAGTGTTCGCCCCCGTCGGTGGTCTTGTACAGCCCTCGGTCGAGGCTCGGGCCCCAGAGACGTCCGAGCGTGCCGACGAAGACGGTGTTGGGGTCGGTCGGATGGATCAGCACGTCCCCGACCTGGAAGGACTTCTCGAGCCCCTTGTGCTCCCAGGTCTTGCCGCCGTCGGTCGACTTGTACACACCGTCTCCCCAGGAGACGCTGTTGCGGGGGTTGTTCTCGCCGGTGCCGACCCAGACGATGTTCGGATCGGTCGCGGCGACGGCGACGGCGCCGATGGAGCTGGCGCCCTGGTGCTCGAACTGATGCTCGAAGGTGAGGCCGTCGTTGGTGGTCTTGAGCAGGCCGCCACCGGCCGTCGCGACATACCACGTGGTGGGGTCGGGTTCGTAGACCGCGAAGTCGGTGATCCGACCGCTCATGTTGGCGGGACCCAGCGCGCGCCAGTGCACGGCGTCGGCCCAAGTGGGCGGGCCGGCGGGAGCCGGCTGGGCCGGGGCGAGTGCGCCGAGAGCGGAAAGGACGAGCAGGACGAGCGGCCTGAGATGGCGTGTGGGCATGTCGGGAGCTCCGGGATGGGGAGCGCGGCTTGGCGTAGACCCCTGGCCCATGCTACAGCTTCGAGGCGTTGGCACAGCCGGTGAAGCCTTGGGGCCGGGTTATCGGCCTCTTCGGCGCTCAGGCCGGGTGGGATGCGCAGGCCCTGCGCCTGGGTTTGCCGGACCGTTTCGCCGGGCTCGGCCGGGCGGCTCGGCTGCAAGGCCCCTTGCGGCGACGGAAACCGCTATGGTAGCCTGAAGCTTCGGACCCTCCCATCGACCGAGCATCCGGACGAGCCGGCGGAGCAGCGACCATGAACAACGAGTCGAGTCCTCAGCAGCCCCGCGTGCCGCAGAGCGACCCCATTGGCGCCGAGTTTGACCTCGAGGCCTACCAGGTCGCGCCGACCTTTGAAGAGCTGCCCCCGCTCCCCGAGGACGCCACGCCGGAGGAGAAGGACCACTTCTGGTACACGCACATCTACCGGGGGGAGCGCGTGCCGCAGCTCACGCTCCGGGCCGTGCTGATGGGGGCCGTGATCGGGATGGCAATGTCCATCTCGAACCTGTACACGACGATCAAGCTGGGCTGGGCGTTCGGGGTCGCGATCACGGCCTGCATCCTCTCCTACGTGATCTGGAACGGGGCGAGAGCTGTCTCCGGCAATCGCCTCTCGAAGATGTCGATCCTCGAGAACAACTGCATGCAATCGACCGCCTCGGCGGCGGGCTACTCGACGGGCGGGACGATCGGCACGGCCTTCGGCGCGTTGTTGCTGATTCAGCGGGAGCACTTCCCCTGGTATTGGATGGTGCCCTTCGTCTTCCTGACGGCAGCGCTCGGCGTCTTCATCGCCGTGCCCATGAAACGGCAGATGATCAATCACGAGCAGCTACGGTTCCCGAGCGGCATTGCGGCCGCGGCGACCCTCCGTTCGCTCTATTCCCAGGGGGCGGAAGCGGCTCAAAAGGCCAATGCGCTCATCGTCGCTCTGTTCTGCGGTATGGCGTTGGCGCTCTTCCGCACCTACCCGACAGTACTCGAGGCCTTGCATGGGGTTGGCAAGATCTCTACCGCGACACTCAAAAAGTTCTCTGAATTCCCCTTTCGGATCCCTGAATTGCTCAACGCGAACACCACATGGCTGAGCTCGAAATTCCGGAATATCGGAGTGACGGGCTGGGGATTCGAGCCGAGCCTCTTGCTTGTCGCGGCGGGGATGATCGTCGGCCTGCGCGTGTCGCTCTCCATGCTGGCGGGCTCGGCGGGGCTCTATTTTCTTGCGGCCCCCGCGATGCTCCAGTACGACATCGACCAGGTCAACAGCCATCCAGAGTACATCGATGCCATCCGCGCCTCCGATGACCGCTGGGGTATCAACCCGACCTATTCGACTTCCATCAAGGAACTTGGCACGTACATCAAAGAGGGCGGCGAGGTGAGTCGTCTCAACGATCCGGACGCCGGATTTGGTTTCTATCCCGTCAATTGGGCCTTGTGGGGTGGCACTTCGATCATGGTCTTTTCCAGCCTTACGGCCGTCGCGATGGGATGGAAGACCATCGCGCGGGCATTTGTGCGGGGCAAGTCGGCTGCGCCCGGTGCCAATACCGCAGACCTGGCGGAGATGAAGAAGCTCGAAGTTCCCATGTCCTGGATGGTCATCGGCATGATCCCGATCACCATCGGTCTCGTCGTCCTGATGTCGATCGCATTCAAGATGTCCTGGTGGCTCGGGCTCGTGTCGGTTGTGATGACCTACCCGATCGCGCTGGTCTGCTGCCGTGCGACGGGCGAGACAGACACGACCCCGATTGGAGCGATGGGCAAGGTCACGCAGCTGGTGTATGCGGTGCTCGCCAAGGGTCAGATCGTGCCCAATCTCATGTCGGCGGGTACCACCGCAGCCGCGGGTGGCGCCTCGGCGGATCTGCTCACCGACCTGAAGAGCGGGTACCTCCTCGGGGCAAACCCGCGGAAGCAATTCCTTGCCCAATTCTTCGGGATCTTTTTCGGAACGCTCGTCATTGTCCCGGCGTGGTACCTCATGGTTCCGAACGCTCAGGTTTTCGACGCGATGCATCCGCCGGCCGCAAAGATGTGGGAAGCCGTCGCCCGCGCCCTGACCCAGGGGTTGCACTCCATCCCCAAGACCGCGCAGGTCGCAATCTTGGTCGGAGGTCTCTTGGGCATCGCCCTGCCCCTCATCCAGGCGGTGCTGCCCTCGAAGGCTCGTCGCTTTGTTCCCTCGGCCATGGGACTTGGCCTGGCCTGGGTCGTACCTTGGTATAACGCCCTCGGCTTCGCGATCGGGGCGGTCATCGCTTGGATTTGGACGGTGATGCACAAGCCTTCTGCCGAGAAGTACACGATCCCGGTCGCTTCTGGGATTGTTGCCGGTGAGTCACTCATGGCCGCGGTTGTCGCGATCGCCGCCACGATCGTTGGATTCATGTTCCACAGCAATGCCGCAGGTTGACATCCGGCACCGAGTGAGCCTGAACAAAAAGGGACGGGCGGGCCAATCGGCCCACCCGTCCTGATTTGGAGTGCTCGGTGCGGTGTTCCTACTCGAGTTCGTACTCGAGCCAACTGATCGCCAGATCGATGTCCTGGAGCAGTTGAGCCTGCTCGGGCGAGGGGTTCATCCAGTCCTTGGGATGCGAGTCGCCGTCGATCCGGGCCCGGAGCAGCTCGAGATCGAGGATCGCGAACAGGAAACGCCCGCGGCTGGTGGCCTTCGCGGCCAGGTCCAGCTGGATGATCACCAGGAGGCGGCGTCCACGGGCCGCGTTGTTGTTGGGGGCGTCGAAGAGCGACAGGTTGAAGTCCTGGGCCTCATCGGAGAGCTCGCGGAGCCAGTCCTCGATCAGGCCGGAACTCACCCCCGGGACGGTCGGAGTCGGGTCGATCGCATCGTTCGCCCCGTCGCCGTCGGTGTCGGGGTTGCACAGGTCGGTCCCGGCGTCCACCTCGGCGCCGTCGGCGAGGCCGTCCCCATCGCTGTCGGCGACCAGGGGATCCGGGCACGGACCGCTCTGGGCCATGTCGACCTCTGTGCCGTCGAGCAGGCCGTCACCGTCGGTGTCGGGCACGGTCGGGTCGGTCCCCGCGAGTGCCTCGTTCCCGTCGCTCAGGCCGTCGTTGTCGTAGTCGGCGTCGCAGGGGTCGAGCGCGGGGATGAATGCCAGCTCGATGTCGTCGGTCAGCCCGTCGTCGTCGCTGTCGGCGAGCAGCGGGCTGGGGCAGTTCCCGAAGGCCTGCAGGCTGATCTCATAGCCGTCGCCGAGTGTGTCGCCGTCGGTGTCGGCCAGGAGGGGGTCGGTCAGGAAGGTCAGGACCTCGTCGCCGTCGCTGAGCCCATCGCCGTCCGTGTCGGCGAGCAGCGGATCGGTTCCGTAGATGGTGTTCTCGTCACCGTCCGTGAGCCCGTCGCCATCGGTATCGACGTCGCCGACCGGGCCGAGTTCGAAAAGGTACGCGGCTCCGTAGCGGGCTCCGAGCCCGCCCGGCGGGACCTGACCCCAGGCGCCCACGAGGGTTGTGTCGCCCGACGCGACCGAATAGCCAAAGAAGCTCCCGGGCATCGGGTCGGAGGGGCTCAGCATCGCCTCCTCAACCCACGACGATCCATCGAGGACGAAGGAGTACGCCGCCCCGGTGTCGCTCCCGGCGCCGCTGTCCACCTGGTAGGCGCCGGCGACCGCGCGCCCCGCATGCATGGAGACCGAGTACCCGAAGTAATCCGATGCGGCCCCGCCGCCGGCGCGAGTCAGCTTGGCCTCCTCCGTCCACGCAGCCCCGTCATAGGCGAAGAGGTAGGCCGAGCCCGAGTTGAGCACGGTGCCGCCGCCGGACAACTCGAAATCGTCAAGAGGCGCACCGACCATGGCGTAGTCGCCGTCGTACGCCACAGAGAACCCGAACTGCTCCGACGCCTCGGGGTCAGAGGGCGTGATGGTCGCGGTACGGGACCAGACCACACCGGAGCCGGCGTCCGTCGCCTGGAACGCATAGGCGACGCCCGTGCTGCTCTGGAACGGGGCTCCCGCGATCGCCGTGGCGCCCATGCAGGGCGATCGAGGTGCCCAGCTGCGCCGGCCGCGGCCCCGGCAACCGTGAGCTTCGTCTCGTAATTCCAGACCACCCCGTTGAAACGATAAACGTAGACCGAGCCCGTGTTCGAGGTGCCGTCATCGTCGTTTGGGGCGCCGACGAGGGCGACATCGCCGCTCACCGAGACCGAGGTCCCGAACGCGTCGTTCGACGCCCCGTCGGGCGCGAGCAGCACCGCCTCCTGCTGCCAGCCCGAGAGCCCCAGCCGGTAGATGTAGGCCGCGCCCCCGTTGAACGCGCCGGCATCATCCAGCGACGCTCCGACAATCACCACGTCGCCATCCGCGGCGACCGAGGTGCCGAACCGGTCGAGCGAGTTTGCAGCGGCGGCCGAGACCTTGGCCTCGGGCGTCCAAACCCCTGCAATCTTCCGGTAGAGATAGGCGGCCCCCGAGTCCGGGGTCGAACCGTTGGCTCGGGGAGCTCCGATCACGGCCAGGTCGCCGCTCACCGCGACGCTCAGCCCGAAGGAGTCTTCCGAGCTCGCGTCGGCGGGGATTGCCGCGGAATTCTCGGTCAAATCGAGCGGCTGGGCGAGCAGGCAGGGAGCGCCCGCGAGCAGCGGCAGCGCGGCTGCAAGGCCGGCGATCCGGCTGAGATTCCGGCCGTCACGAGGCATTTCAGGCTTCATTCGATTCTCCTCTTGGGTTGCGCGTACGCCCCTCCGCGACGCCAGGTGGCTCGGCAGACAATGAACTCGGTGTGGTCCGACTACGAGAGCGATGTTTGGACGGTCACGTGCATTAGCCCCACAAGTATCCGTTGATCCGAACTCCAGATTCGACGGACACTTGTGAAGTTACCCTCGGGTCGGCTCAGTCCCGGGCGCGAGACGGAGTTTTCTCTGAGAAAATTGCGCGAGCACGGTCCTACCGCGCCGGAGGATGTCGGCTTCTACGCAGCGATCGACGTGAGTATGCAGTCGCCGGCGCCTATTCGATCGACCACTCCAGGACCCCTCCGCTGAACCCGGGCTGGAGCTGGACTTCGATCCGCATCGCGTCGGTCGTCACGGGCTCGAAAGTCACCGTGTTGCAGTCGTCACGCGCAACGCCGAAGGCGTCGCTCGTTGCGACCGGCTTCCACTGGTCTCCCTGGCGATAGAGCAATCGCCAGGAGGCGGGGACGCGGCACTGGCCGGACCCCGAATCATCAAACCAGTAGACCGAGACCGAAGCGACCCGCCGGGGTGCATCGAAGCCGGCCTGCAGCCACTCCTTCGTGCCCCGGTTCGGCCAGAAGGTGTGGCGAGGAATGGAGCGATCCGCCGAGTTGGCGGGCGAGACGCCGTCGGCGATTGCCCCAACCTCGTCACCATCAAAGGTTTGCGATGCGGAAGCATGGAAGAGCTGGCGAGGCACCTGCGGCGTCTGCCATGCGTGCCCCCCCGCCCCGACGGTGACCACCGGGAAGGCGCTGATCCGGATCCGGGCAGCACCCATGGGGATGAGGCGTACGGCCTGGATCGGAGCGTCCGTCGCCGCGGGGGAATCCTGGAGTGGCGCGGCCAGCCCGAAGCGATCGAGCTTCCACTCGGGGATCAGGCGGGCTGGGGCCTCGAGACTGAGGGGCGTGGATGCCGGAGTCCAGGGGCTCTCGGCCGCGTCGAATGCCTTCCCGGGACGAACCTTGATCGCCCGAGCGGGATCCTCGCCCAGGGCCAAGCCATAGTTCCACGGCCCGGTTGGCAGGATCTCCCAGGCGGGCCATCGCTTGTTCAGCGCGGCGGCGTCGGCATCTGAGAGCGCCTTGTCTTGGGCGCCCGCGTCGTCGATTCGCTCATAATCCTCCCCGATGTCCAACGCATAGGTGAGTGGACCCCGTTCGACCGAGACCGACCCGTGGTTGGCCGGCCACTGCTGCACGCGGGTCTGCATTGGGAGGCGCAGTTCCACGGTGTCGCCGTCGGCCCATGTCCGGTCGAGCCGGGCGAGCGAGCCGGGCGCCGCCGGGACGCCCGCTTGGCGGCCGTTGATGCGGATGTCCGGGTTCGCACACCAGCCGGGGATGCGGAGGTCGAGCGGGAAGGTCGCGGGTCCGGAGAGGGCGATGCGGAATCGGATCGTGTCCTCGAAGGGGTAGGCGGTCTCCTCGGTGATGGTGACCTCGGAGTTCTGCCCGACGGACGCCGTCACGGAGCAGGCGCTGAAGAGGACCGCGGCGAGCCCGTTGTCCGGCGTGGCGTACCAGAGGTGCTCGGCGAAGTAGGGCCATCCATGGCCCGCGTTGTGCTGGCAGCACCGATGGCGGTGGGGGCTCATGAGGAACATGGGGCCGCTGTTCTGGATCCCCGGGGCGTGGTTGAGCCCATCGGAGACCGGCTGGTTCGGGGCGGTCAGGTACCGGAGAGCGCCCATGTCGGCGGTGAAGGCAGCGGGGAGCGCGTTGAACGCGACGTCCTCGCAGCGATCGGCCCATGCCATGTCGCCGGTAATGGAGAGCAGGATTTCGTCGCTGAGCATCTGCTCGACGATCCCACAGGTCTCGATCGCCTGTCGCGGGTCGGTGAAGCCCGGGCGGGCGTTCTCGTCGGCCCCGAACATGCCGCCGGGCACCTGGCCGTACTTCTCGCGTACCTCGCGCCAATCCCGCTCGGCGCCCTCGCGGTCGCGCTCGTCGTGCGATTGCGCCCACCATTGGGTCGGCTCGCGGAAGGCCTGCGACACGTTGACGTTGTGCCAGTCGATGACGCCCTCGTCCCAGCGCCCCGTCAGGCGGTGGGTCTTTGCGGCCAGGTCGAGGAGCCAGGCCTCGCCGGTGCGGTTGTAGAGCCAGTGGATGGCGAAGAGCTGGTCGCCGCCGCGGAGCTTGGGCCAGTATCCGATCAGGAACTTCTCGTCCGGGACCTCCATGAGGTACTTGAAGTACCTGTCCATGAGATCGATGACGCGCTGGTCATGGGAGACGTCGTAGTAGTCGATCAGGCAGAAGAGCATGATCATGTTTGGCCAGAGGTCGTCCCGGCCCTCGAGGTTGGTCGCCAGACCCGTGCGGCCCTTGTCGGGGCCGAACCATCCGTCAGCCTGCTGGCTTTGGAGTGCGCCCTCGATCCAGACCACCGCCTCGTCCAGCATCGACTTGTCGTTCAGGACCAGTGCGCAGTTGAGATACCCCTTGAGCCAATACGGCACCTCCTCCCATCCCCGGTCACCCACGCCGTTGGGGTCGAGCCAGGCGTTGCCCTCGCGCCGGAGCCAGGGGCTGATTTCCCGCAGGTGGCCGTGGAATCCGTCGGCCTGCAGGCGGAGTTGGTGGAGCAGCCATCCCTCCGGTCGGATCGACCCGATCGGCAGCTTGATCAGGCGGCTGGGCTCCAGTGGCGCTCGGTTCGAGACGTAGTGGCTGTTGCTCATGGCGGTCGCCTTGTCGGGGGCGGCGGGTGTCTGGGCCAGCGCGAACGACGGGACCAGTGTGGCGGTCATCGCGGCGAGCCGGAGTGCGAATGTCTGGCATGTCATGCCCGCATCGTAGAACACCGGCGTGGGGCGCATCCGCGACGATGCGCCCCACGCCGGCGATGGATCGGGCTCCTCCCCTGCGGGACGCCCGGGGTAGGCCGGGCCCTCGTGCAGTTTACTTGAGGTCCGGCTCCTTGAGGAAGTGCCGGAGCGCCTCGCGGTAGTGCTCGAGGGCCTTCTCGGGTGCGCCCTGCTGCTCGTAGATGCGGCCAAGGTAGTAGTGCACGCGGGCGGGATCGGGATTCAGGTCAAGGGCCTCGAGCAGCACCGCCTCGGCCCCGACCAAGTCGTTGCGCCGGTAGAGGAGCACGCCCTGGAGCTGCTTCGCACGGCGATGCTCGGGCTGGGAAGCCAGCACCGTGCCGACGAGCGTCTCCGCCTCGTCGAGCTGGTCAGAAGCGATGTCGAGGTCGGCCAGGTCGAGCGCGATCTCCACGTCCGCGGGGTCCTGCTCACGGGCCTTGTCCAGCTCGTTGCGGGAGGCATCGAGGAGCCCCTTTTCCCGGAGCAGTCGGGCGGCGGCCCGGTGCCGCGAGGCGAGGCTCTTGGGTGAGCTGTCGGTCGAGGGGCGGGTCTTGAGCGCTTCGGCCAGCTGCGCATCGGTCAACCGTCCCAGAGTGTGGCGAACATAGCAGTCGAGCGTGTGGGCGTAGTCGAGCCCGCGGGCGGAGATCACATGGGCGAGCTTGCCCTCACGATCGATCACGATGGTCGTGGGGAAGACGATCAGCCCGAGCTTGCCGTACAGCGTGCGTTCGGCGTCGAAGGCGAGGGCCGTGGTGAGATTCCGGTCCTGGCGGAATCTCTCGAAGTATGGCTTGTGGACGACGTCCGCGGTGACGTGGAGCAATTGAACACCGTCGGCCTCGTAGGGCTTGATCGTCGCGGCGGACTCGCTCGCGGCGATCTCTGAGCTGGTCTGCTCCGCGGAGAGATAGACGAGCACCACGACGGAGCCCTTGGACGCCTCGCTGTCGGCGAGCACGCCGTCGATCGTCGGGAGGCGGTAGGCCGGGACCTCTTCGCCGACTTTGACATTTCTCAGGCCGTCGGCGCGTGCCGGGATCGCCAGGCACGCCGCGATCGCGCCGATGGCGAGTACGGGTCGGAATGCAGATCGGAGTTTCATCGCACTTTCCCTTCTTGCATGGTCCGGCGGGTGGGGCCGGCGGTGGTGCTGGTGGTTAGCGTCCGGGCTTCTTCTTGCCGGGCTCTTCGGCCTTGACCCCGGGCACGAGGTCGCCGCCCTGCCACTTGCCCTCGTCGATGGGTGGGTAGGTCAGCGGGTTGGTTCTGGAATACTCGAATTGCTGGTGGCACCCGGGACCACACCGGCCTCCGTCGGGAAGTTGCTCGTACCTGATCGGCAGGTTCCAGCCCGAGGGTCCGAACGGGATGAAGGCGCGGATGTGCTTGCCGGCGTCGGCGGCGTGGGCGTCGTGGCAGACGCTGCAGGTTCGGCCCTTCTGGTCCCGATGCACGTGGACATAGTGCAGATTCTCGTCGCCGTTGCGGAACGACGTGACCGCGTCGGTGCGGGATTCCAGCGCCAGCTCGCGGTCGTGGCAGCTGAAGCAGAGGGCGTACGCGTTCTCGTCGAAGGGGTAGTAGATGCTGGAGGGATACTCGTTGGTGAGCAGCCGCCGGTGTCCCCCGCCGTGGATCTCGTGGCAGGCGATGCAGCTATCCTGAGCGATCGCGCCGTGCAGGCTGTGGCCGTTTTCGATCAGGGCCTTCATGTCCGGGATGATCGAGCCGTCCGGCCTGGCAATCTTCTTGTTGTGGCACTCGAAGCACAACGCGTTGACGTCCTGCTTGAGCAGGCCCCCATGGTCGGCGGCGTGTGGGGCATGGCAGTTGAGGCAGGAACGCTCGGTCGTGACCGCGGCGTGCTTGGTCGAGGCGGTGTCGATCGTGTGAGCAATGTCCTCGTGGCACCCCGTGCACAGCGCGGTCGGCTCCTCGGAGAGCAGCGAGGGGTTGTCGGTCGCGTGCGGATCATGGCATACGCGACAGTCACCCTTCGCCGGCTCGTGCACGTCCCGCATCGAGTCGATCTCGAGCCCCGTGGTGACGTGGCAACGCAGGCAGAGGTCCCGCCCCTCGGCCGCGAGAAGGAAGGGACGGGGCGCCGCGTGCGGCTCGTGACAGGCCCCGCACGCCCCGGCCGAGGCCGGTCCGTGCACGGTGTCGTGCGCTCCGGTCACATCGGCATGGCAATTGGCGCAGGCATCCGAATACTTCTGGCCCCGGAGCAGCGCGGTCTCGCGGCTGCCGTGGGGGTCGTGACAGGAGAGGCAGTCGCCCTCCTGGAAGGGCTGGTGCAGGATCGAGTCGGGGGGGGTCTCAACCACGTGGCAGAAGAGGCACAACTCGCTGCGGTCGCGGACAGGCTCGTAGTGGTGGGTTGCGGGGTCGGTCAGTTTGTGGCACCCGTCGCATGCGTTGACAAGCACGGGGCCGTGGAGGTACTTGTGATCCTTGATGCCGGGGTGACACTCGGCGGTCACACAGCCGTTTCTCGGGATGTCGGTGGTCGGCGGTGGCAACTTGGCAGGACCTGCCGGCTGCAGGAGCGCCGGGTTCGGTTGCACGGGCCGGTCCGGCGCGGGCTGGGCGAGAGCCGCCGCGCCGGCGGCCAGCGAGGCGAGGAGGGTGAACCGGACGGTGCGAGGCTTCATGGGGCGCCCCCTTCCTGGTCGGCGGGATCCGACGGGGGGGTCGGTTCCCCCTCCGGTGGTGCTTCAAGCTCCGGCGTGGGTGCGCTCCGGCTGTAGGTGAGCGTCTCGTGACAACTGCTTGCGCAGCTTCCCCCGTCCGGCGTGAGCTTGAAATCGATCGGGACGAGCCAGTCCGAGCCCTCGTAGGGCGCCGCGTCGGCGATCAGCCGCGGCTGGACACTCCCGTGGACCGCGTGGCAGCTCGCGCAGCTGCGTGCCTTGCCGCCGTAGGTCATGTGCTTCCTGTGGAGGTTCAGCGTGCCCTCGCGGAACCCCGTGGCTTCCGCAGAATCGGTCAGCACGAGCTCCTGCGAGTGGCACCCGAAGCAGAGGGCGTAGTTCTGGATGTCGAACGACCCGTAGAGCACGCTGGGATTGAGCTGTCGGAGCAGGCGTTCGTGGTTCGCGCCGTGGATGCTGTGGCAAGCCCCGCAGTTGCCCGCCGCCACGGGACCGTGGATGACCGGTGACGCGGTCAGCAGGGCGCCCATTGCCGGGATCGTGCGCCCGTCACGAGCTTTGAGTTGGTCCTTGTGACATCCCAGGCAAACCGTCCTTTCGTCGCCGCGGAGCATCTTGTCGAGGTTGGAATCGTGGGGACGATGGCAGGCGAGGCACTGGTCCCCCTTCAAGACGGCGTCGTGCGAGACGACCGACCCCTCCACGGCCTTCGACACCTCGGCGTGGCAGCCCTTGCACGTGGTACCGATATCAGCGACCAGCAGGCCCTTGTGCTTGGTCGCGTGCGGTCCGTGACAGGCGAGGCACTCGCCCTCCACGCCCGCATGGGTGTGCAGAGCCGAGCGCATCTCCTCGTCCGTTGCGGAGTGGCACATCGCGCAGTGTCGGCTCCCGACGCCGCCGCGCAGCAGCCCGGGCTCGGCCGAGGCGTGGGGCTCGTGGCAGGCGCCGCAGTTGCCCTCGGCGTAGGGCTCGTGCCGGGTGGATCCCTCGGTGGTCGGGTGGCAGCGGGCGCACGTCTCTCGGACGGAGCCCGCGTTGAGCAACTGTGCATTGTCCGAGGTATGCGGGTCATGGCAGGCCAGGCACCCCTCGGCCGACATCGCGCGGTGCTGCACAGGCTCGGTTGTTCCGGTGTCATGGCACTTCAGGCAGAGCCGGTCGGGGCCGACGACGAGGGGATAGACGTGGCCGCCGTTGTCCCCCTGGTGGCAGGCGTCGCAGGCCAGTTCGGCCACCGGCTCGTGGAGCTTCGGGGCTGTGGCCATCCCGGCGTGGCATTCGGCCGAGACGCAGCCATCGGAGAAGTTGACCAGATGGGTCGGTCTCGGCGCGGGCTCGACCGGTCCGCCGGCCGCCGGGGTGGGAAGGGGTGGAGGCAACGGCGGATGGCGGTCGCGCAGACGCCAGGCCAGCACGACCGCGAGGACGATCAGCAGCGCTGCCGGAGCGCCGACGAGCAGGACGACCCTGCGGCGTCGGTGGCGTTTGGAGGGGCGAGGGGCGGATTTGCGGCGTGCGGGTGCCATGTTGACGGCTCAGATGATGCCGAGCCCTCCCAGGATGATGAGGGCGAGGAGCGTGACGCCGATGCCGACCGAAACGACCGCGATGAGGATGAGCTTCGGCCGCTGCGAGGGGCTGGGCGCCGGCACGCGGAGCGACTCGAGCTGGCCACTCTCGACGAGCCGGCGGTATTCCTCCGGTCGGTGTTCCTTGAGCTCCTCCTCGGGCACCGAGCCGGTGAAGATGACCTCGTCAACAGGGAAGGTGCCCGGGCGGATGTGGGCGTTGAAGAAGTGGATGGTGAAAATGAAGCCGATCGCGAGGAGGGCCTCGTAGCCGTGGATGATCATCGCGACGTTGAACGCCCAGCCAGGCAGGAGCTTGGACAGCAACTCCGGGAACCACAGCAGCAGGCCCGTGCCGCCGATGATCATGGAGCCGAATACCTCGGCCCAGTAGTCGAATTTCTCCCAGTAGGTCCAACGGTCGAAGGAGGGCCTGCTGCCAAGCCCGACGAACCATCGGAACATGTTGAGGCAATCGGTGACGTCCTTCCACCGAGGGATCAGCGAGGCAGGGCCGAATAGCCACTGGTGCCAGGACTGTCGGCGCCTCAGGAACGCGCGGCCGAGTCCGTAGAAGTGCAGGGTGAAGTTGATGATCAGGAGGATTGCAAAGAACCGGTGCCAGAGGCCGGCGGCCTCGATGCCGCCGAACAACGACGCGAGCACGCGGGCCCAGGGGTGCGACGAAAACACCAGTGGTATGCCGGTCGCCGTGAGCCCAAAGAAGGTCAACGCCACCAGGGCATGATTCACGCGGTTGAGGCCGGTGAAGCGGCGGATCGCCGTCGGCGCGTGCGCGTGCTTGTGGCCGGCGGGCCTTTGCTCGATCATGGAACGCACGAACCACAGGACGGTGTGCAGCCCGAAGAAGGTGAACACGCTGCTCATGACGATGATGAAATACCACCACACGCCGTGGAGGATCGGGTAGTGCTTTCCGTCCCGGTAGTTGGCGTGCGGGTCGAACTTGACGAAGCTGGCGTTGGCGCCCGCGTGGCAGCCCGACTGGCCGCAGGTGCTCACAAGGTTGGCGCTGCCCACCCGGGAGGCCGGGTCGTCGAGGGGGAGGATGTCGTGCGCGCCGTGGCAGTCGCTGCAGCGGGCGGCGCGGGTCGATCCCAGCCTGGTGACCTGGCCGTGATAGCTCTTTCCATAGGTCATGTAGTAGGTGCCGACACGGTCGCCATTCCGGTCCGGCGAGTCGTGGCATTGACCGCACTCGCTGATCACATCGGCCATGAACTCGGGCGACGATGCTCGCGTGATGCTGTGGGCGGTGTGACAATCCGTACAGACCGGGGCGTCCTTGTCGCCCTCGGCAAGCTTCCTGCCATGGATGCTGGTGGCGTACGTCTCGGCGACTCCCTCGTGGCATTTGCCGCACGTCTGCGGGACGTGCTCGCGGCTCACGGAGGACCGCTTGTCGTCGGAGGGTCGGACGCCGTGGGCCCCGTGGCAGTCCACGCATGTGGCGGCGCCGAGCAGCCCGGCCTGCGTGACCGCCTTGGCATGGGCCGATTCGAGGTAGTTGTCGATGCGTTGCTTGGAATCCTTGCCGTCCGCGTCCCGCCCGTGCTTCTGGTGGCAGTCTCCGCAGAGGAAGAGGTTGTTGAGATGGTGCTGGGGCGCTTTCCGGTCGGTGACGCGGAGGATGTCGTGGCTCCCGTGGCAGGAGGCGCAGGTGGGGGCGAGCTCATCGCCCTTGTCCAGCGCCTCGCGGTGTGAGCTGCCCGAGTACGCCTCGACGGCGCCGGGGTGGCACGAAGTCGCGCAGGTCGCTTTCATGAGCACCGCCGCGTGCGGGAGTTGGGCGGCGTCGGTGTGGCACTCGACGCAACGCACGCCGGCGTGCGGACCGGCGGAGAAGTCTCCGCCCTGCACGAGGAGCCCCGGACGCGTGGGCGGCTCGTCGGGTGAGGCAGGAAGCACGGAGCCGGGCGGTGGGGGGGAGGTCGACTCGGGCAACTGATCCGCCTCGAGCACAGTGCCGACCATCGAACGCCGTTCGTCGGGATGTAATTCGGCGATGTGGGGCCGGCCGTGGCATTGCAGACAGCGGTTGTCTTCGGTCTGTTCCCGCGGCAACATCGGATCACCCGGGGCGGGCTGCCCCGCCGCCGTGACCGCGCAGAGCGCGACGGCGAGAACCAACCCCCGCACTGCGGACCGAGGGGCCCGCGTCGATGAGCAGCCCGGCGAACCCGACCCACCGAATCT
This sequence comes from Phycisphaerales bacterium, assembly GCA_016709445.1. Lineage (GTDB taxonomy): Bacteria > Planctomycetota > Phycisphaerae > Phycisphaerales > UBA1924 > PNC22. The sequence continues at coordinate 100,633 of JADJMV010000015.1, read as the reverse complement.
GACTGACACCGCGAACATCGACGACCCCTCTTTGGCTAATGGCCTCCGCCGATCAGGCGGGAACCCATGGCGTAGATGATGAGGACCAGCAGCACGAGACCGAGGCCGAAGGCCAGGAAACCCACGGGGTGGATCACACGACGCCATTGCGACCACTCGTCCTTCATGCGGATGGCGTCCAGGCGGCCGGTCGCCACAAGCCTGTCGTACCAGCGTCTGCGCTCGTGGAGCATCTCGGTCTTGGAAATACGTCCCGAGAAGATCACCGAGTCGATCGGGAATTTCTCCAGGCGGAAATGGACGTTGAAGAAGTGGAACGCGAAGATGAACCCGGCCGCCAGCAGCGCCTCGTCGCTGTGCACGATCAACGCGACATTGATGATCCAGCCGGGGAGGAACCGGGTAAAGAACTCTGGGAACCACATGACCAGCCCGCTCAGCCCGATCACCGCGACACCCCAGAACACCGCCATGTAGTCGAACTTCTCCCAGTAGGTCCACTTGTCGAATTGCGGTCGGGGGCCGCGCCCGAAGAACCACTTCTGGTGCGCCCACCAGTCACGCAAGTCCTGTATGTGGGGATAGGGGAGGTCGGGCCCGAAGAGCACTCCGAGGAATCTCCGGGGGCTGAAGCGGCCCGTCTTGGGGTTGCGGAACATCGCCCGCCCGTTGAACGCCGCCATCATCATGCTGCTGATGTGCAACGTGAAGTAGGTAAACGTGATGACGGCGCCGAGGCGGTGGAGTTGGGCCGCGGCCTCCAACCCACCGATGTACCGAACGACCTCCTTAGCCCAGTGGGTGTAGTAGAACTTCAGGGGCATGCCCGTGGCGACGAGGAGCAGGAAGCTCGACATCACGAGGATGTGCAGGAACCGCTCGAACGGCCGGAACCGCACGAAAGCCTCCTTGTCGAGCAGCGCCTGGCGTTTGGCCTCGCGGAACGCCTTCCGGTCGCGGATATAGAGCACGGCCGACCGGACCGTCCACAGAAGCGTGTGGGCGCCGAAGAAGAGAAACGTGCCGACGACGATCATCGTCATGACGATGAAGGTCCAGTAGAGCACCGGGTAGAGCTTGCGATTGAGATGATCGGCGTGCGCGAGATACCCCGTGAACTTGGCCGTCGCGGAGGGATGGCATTGCTGGCAGGTCTTGAGCTTGTTGTCGCCATGCAACCGGCTCTTCGGGTCGTCGATCGGCACAATGTCGTGATGCCCGTGGCAGTCGTAGCAGGCCGCGACGCTCGCCCGGCCCAGCGTCAATGCCTTGCCGTGGAATGTCTCCCGGTAGTGCTCGATGCGGTCTTCGTGACACTTCCCGCACCGGTCTCCACTGGCCAGCTTGAACGCGACCTTGTCCGGCTGGATGATCTCGTGCGACGTATGGCAGTCGGTGCAGACCGGCGCGTCGGCATCCCCTTCCGCGGCTTTCACGCCGTGGATGCTCTTCTGATAAACGCTCAGGATTCCCACGTGGCAGGCCCCGCAGGTCTGGGGGATCTTGTCGCGGTGCACCGGTGACGCGGGATCAGAGACTGGATGCACGCCGTGCGCGCCGTGGCAGTCCGCGCAGGTCGGAGCCGCCACGAGGCCGCTCTGGGTCACCGCCTTGCCGTGCGCGCTCTGGAGGTAGGCCTCGATGTGGGACCGGGGTTTGTACCCGCCGGGCGTGTCACGCATGTGGCGCTCGTGGCAGTCGGCGCAGAGGAAGATGCTGTTCAGCCGGTGCTGGGGGGATTGGCGGTCCCCGACCGGCAGGATCTGGTGACCGCCATGGCAGGAGGCGCAGGTGGGCGCGAGCTTGTCGCCGCGGAGGAGGGCTTCCTCGTGCGCTCCGGTGGGATACTCGGTCGCTTCCTTGGCGTGGCACTGCGTTGCGCACGTCTGGAGATTGAGCCGGGGCTCATGCGGCAGACGCGCCGCGTCCTCGTGGCAGTCGACGCACGCCAGGCCCGCGTGCGTGCTCCCGTGCAGCGCGTCGGGCGAAATGTAGAGGAGGGGGCGCGTGGCCGGCTCGTCGCCGCGCAGAGCTCGGTGCGTCTCGGAGGGCGACGCGGGGGCGCCGTCTTCCCCGAGCCACGTGCCGACCATCGAAAGCCGCTCTCCGGGATTCAACTCGCCGATGTGCTCCTGGCCGTGGCACTGCAGGCAGCGGCGGTTCGCCTCCACTTCCTGTCCGCTCGCGGGGATCGCCCATCCCAGACAGAGCACACCCGCTAAAGCAGTCCCGAAGCCGTGCCGAACGCCCCGGCCCGGCCGCAATCTCCCAAACCCACGATGCCCGAACGTTCTGCGCACACCTCACCGCCAGACGCCGGCCAAACAGGTTGCGACACCATGACCCGGCAGTCAATACAGACAATCGTATCAGGATATCACTATATGCCGTTCCAGTGTGGAATTCGCGTTCAATCACCTGCGGCGGCCGCGGATTGGACGGCAGAAAGCCCACTGCAAGGCCAGTGCATTCCCTGGTCGCGGGTCTCCGGCCCGGCGGCGGGCTGGCGGTCTCGGAGAACAAGCCCATGCACGAGTAATGGCTCCAAGCAAAGCAACAGAGCCACACCCGGTCCGCACCGCCGGGAAGGAGGTCCGACTGCTTCGGCAGGGAGTTCGGGGCGGCGCGGGATCGCGCGGCGAACCGCCGCGAGTCGATCCTCGCTCACGATGGGCCCCGAGAGTCGGGCTCTCGTCGGAGAGAGGACGCTGGCCTGCCGGCAGTCGTCGCAGGGCGCTGCCACAAACAATCCACTTCAGCGGTTGTCTGGCTTTCGGGCCCGGGTTGGCGCGCGACCACCCTTGGTGGTGCCAGGCTGGCGCCGGGTATCCGACGATCTGAACGACTGATCCCAATCGCCGACGCTGCGGCCGGTCGAGGTCTGGTCTTCCGGCGCGTCGGGAAGAAGCCGTGGACTGGGCGGACAGAGGCGGGGGGCGTTCCCGAGCGACCTTACGGGCAGCCTGCGGAGAAGAGGTTCAGGAAGAGGAGGAAATCGAGCGTGTTCACCTGACCATCGGCGTTCAGGTCCGGGTCGCCGTTGTGTGTCGAACCGGTGAAGTCATTGAGATAGGCGATGAAGTCGAGAGTGTTCACCCCGCCATCGTGGTTGTAATCCGCCACGCAGGGCTCGCAGACCGGCGAGACTACACGGAAGGCGTCAACCCCGGCCTCAACCTCGGAAATGCCCGCCGAGTTGTTCGCGGTGAACCGGACCCGCACCTTGCTGCTCGGGCTGACGTAGTCGGCGATCCGGATTACATTCGATTCCCAAAACGTGTCCTTGCCGTGCGACGCGGCGAGCGTCCACGACGCGCCGTCATCGCCCGAGACCTCGACAGTCAGGCGGCCGACGAACGGGCCATCGGCGGCAAACCAGGCCGCGTAGTGCACGTCGGCGAGCGGTGAAGCGCTCAGATCGAATGCCGGTGAAGTCAGCGTGATCGGGCCGCCAACGAGCGACTCTCCGGGGGCGGCCCCGGTCAGAAAGGCGAAGCCGGAGCCGTCGGCGTCGGCTCCGGGTTCAATGTTGTTCCCCGCGACTGGTTGCACGCGGGCCCATCCGCCGGCGGAGGCCCGGGAGTTGTCGGCCTGCCAGCCTTGGTCGGCAGAGAAGTCATCGGTAAAGACCTGGTCGGTTCCGGTGGCCACTTCCGCCTCGAAACCGCCGTCGATCGGGGCATTGAAGGGCTCGATGTAGGACAGTCCGCCCGTATCACGGGCAGTGAACCAATAGTCCATGGTGTCGAAGCACTCTCCCGCAGGAAGTTCGGCCGAGTAGCCGCCCTCGCCGTCCGGAGTCATCGGGGTCCGCACCTCGCCGTCCGCCGTCTTTCGGACGAGCGTGACGGTGGTGGGGTCGAGCTCGACACCATTCTGCGTCACAGTGGTCCGGACCCGCGTCGGCAACCCGGGGCGGACGTACTCGGGCAGGCCATCGGGGAACGCGAACTCCAGCCGGCTGGTGCCGAGCCGCAGGACGAACAGCCCGCGCTCGATATCGCTGATGAGAATCGTGCCGCTGGGGAAGTAGGGGTAGCAACTCCACGCCCCGTGGTATCCGGGCTGGTCCTTGTCCGGGGAGGTGTCGAGGTATCCGATCTCCTGCGCGGCGAGGGGATTCGAGATGTCGAAGATGCGGAGCCCGGACATGTAGTTTGCCTCGAAGGCGTGGTTGCCAACCACATACAGATTGTGATCCGTGCTGGCGGCGCCGGAGGTGAACGTGGTCACCTGCGTCGGGTGGGCTGGATCGCTGACGTCCAGCACGTGGGTCGTGGTCACGCTGAATGAGGTGCCCTCGTCCATCTCGTCGTTGACAAACAGGTAGTGCCGGTCCTCGGACAGCCACGCCTGGTGGCAGTAGTGTGTGCCGGCGTACTTGTGGCCTCCGATACGGAACATATTGCTCTTGTTCGTCACGTCAACGACATCCAGACCGCCGCTCCCCGTGCAGCAGTATGCGATCTCACGCCCGGCGTATGGGCCGGACGTGTAGGTGACAATCTGCACGTCGTGGACGTAGCGCGTCGTCCAAGCGCCGACGATCGTCGGGTCTGTCGGATCCGTCGTGGAGACCGCAACAAGCCCACCATTCCCGATGTTGGCGCCGCACAGGTACAGATACCCCGAGTCCGGATTCGCGGCGATGTTGTGCGTCGATGAGTGACCGCTCTGGGTCTTGTTCTTGACGTGCGTCACGATGCCGTCGTCGACCTGCGAGAGGTCGATGACCTGGATCCCCAGGCCGCCCTCGCTCACCCCGTAGGCGTAGGAACCAATGACCTTCACGTCGCGCCAGACACTGCCGTTGCCGGGGACGAACCCGATCTGGTGCGGGTCGGTCGGGTCGGTCACCTCGAGGATCGAGAAGCCCGAGTGCAATCCGATGATCGCGTACTCGCGGCCGGATGGTGAGACATATCCCCAGCAGTCGTTCCCGGAGTCCTGACTCTCCGGGAAGTTGTTGAGCGGGACCCACGAGAGCAGGGTGATGTTCGACGCAGGAAAGCCCCCGGCCTCGCCCCGCGCGGCCGTGAACGGGCCGCGAAGCACCTCACCCCGGACGGGAGCCCAAGGATCGGCGAGTTTCCGCCAATCCTTATCGGACCTATCGCCAGGAGCCGCGCCGGCGGCGGCCGTCAGGGAGGCCAAAGCGAGGCATAGCGCACCAACGCGGGGATTCGTCATAACGGGCTCCTGTATGCGGAACGCGCCGAGTGTACAGCACGGACGTCGCGCCGAAAAGACCGACCGCTCGGGCGAAAGGGCCGAACTCGCGATGGAGCCTCAAAAGGCACCGGGGTCGGACCGATGACCTTCCGCGAGAACCGATATCGCGGGAGTCCGCCGTGCCATCCTCACATCCGCAGCCCGTGAAGCCCGAGGCAGTACCGCCGCCGCCGGTGCGGCAAGGGAAATCTCGTGCCCTCACCGTGGTGGGCCCGACCCTCGTCGGGGCCCTGGGCGTGGTCGGAGTCGGCGCCCTCGGCTACCTGTGCCTGCCGGACGCAACCTCGGGTTGGCTGGTCTCCCAGGGAGTCGCCCTCCCAGATCGACAGGGGTTGGCGCTCTCCAGCGGCGTCTTCCTGGTCCTCACCCTCGCCGCCGGGATCTGGGCCCGACGACGCCTTCGGGCGTTGTTGCAGGTCCGTGACGCCCTGCTGGCATTCGTGCGTGGCGAGCGGGCCGCGGGCGCGCTGTGGCTGTCGGGCGCCGGCCCCCTGGCGGAGGCCTGGAACGCGTTCCTGGAGTGGCGGATCGAGCACGCCGAGAAGCAGGCGATGGCGTCCGCGCTGCGTCCCGCGAACAGCGAACGCGGCGGGGAGAGCTTCTCCGATCTGCTCTGGCACGGGGTTCTCGTGGTCGATGAGCAGTTGGTGATTCGGTACGTCAACGGGGCGGCGGCGATCCTGCTCGGCTCGCGGCGCGAGGCTTTGCACGGGATGGACGCCCGGCAGGCGATCAAAGATGAGCGAGTGCTCGGGGCCGTCCGCCACGCGGCGGAGACCTCGTCACGACAGAAGCAATCGTTCGATGTGGGTGACGCGACCGATCCGCAGCGTGGCGTGCTCCGCTTCAGCGTCCGCTCATCCGGGGCCGACACGGGCCGGCGGGTTCTCGTGATGATCGAGGATGTGACGCAGCAGCGTGTCAGCGAGGCCGTGCAGCACGCGTTCGTGGCGCAGGCCGCGCACGAGCTCCGCACTCCGCTGACCAACATCCGGCTCTACGTCGAGGAGCTCACCGACGAGGAACTCGATCCGGCGGAGCGAGGCCGCGCACTCAATGTCTTGACCCAGGAGACCGGTCGCCTGGACCGGATCGTGAGCGACATGCTCTCGGTGGCGGAGATCCAGTCGGGCCGTCTGAATGTCACCGATGGCGAGGTGCGGATCGCCCAGATGTTCTCCGAACTCGAGAGCGACTACGCCCAGGCGGCGCAGCAAAAACAGCTGACGCTGACGTTCGACATGCCGCCGAAGTTCCCGATGATCCGGGGAGACCGCGAGAAGATCGGCCTCGTGCTGCACAACCTGCTGGGCAACGCGGTCAAGTACACGCCGCGGGGCGGCACGGTCCGTGTGGTGGTGCGGGAGGAGGGCGATCGCCTCATCACGGAGGTGGTCGATACAGGTATTGGCATCGGCGAGGACGATCTCGGGAAGGTATTCGACCGGTTCGTGCGGGGGAGCGACCCCCGAGTCACGGCGGAGACGGGAACGGGACTGGGGCTCGCGCTGGCGAGAGACATCGCGAGGCTGCATGGAGGTGACGTGGTGGCGCAGTCGGAGTTGAACGTGGGGAGCACGTTCTCGTTCTGGCTCCCGGTGGCCAGGCGATCTCCGTGCAGGCGGCTTGACGGAGGCTGTGCATGCAGATCGAGACTGACCGGCAGGGTGCGGTGACGGTCCTCAAGCCGCGTGGCCCGCTCGTGCAGAAGGATGCCGAGGCGCTCCGCGACAAGGGTATGGAGACGATCACCTCGACGCTGGGCCGGATGGTGCTCGACGCGTCGGCCGTGGCCTACATCGATAGCGCGGGCATCGAGGCCCTGCTGGACCTGGCGGACGAGCTCTCCAACGCGGGCCAGGCGCTGAAGCTCTGCGGTGTGAACGAGACGATTCGGGAGGTTCTCGAGCTGACCGACGTTGCATCGCAGTTCGAGCACTTCGAGGACATCCCGACGGCGGTGAGGAGCTTCCTGTGAACGGCCGGCCGGAATTCAGGAAAATGCAGGTCGGCCAGGCGCTGCTCCGCACCGGTGCGATCACCGAAACGCAGCTCCAGCGGGCCCTCGCGGACCAGCGGGAGTCCGGGCGTCGGCTCGGCGAGCTGCTCGTCGAACAGGGGGTGATCACCGGCACGACGCTGGTCCGGGCGCTGGCCTCCTGCCTGGGCGTCAACGGCTGCACGCTGCGCCACGGCCTGATCGATCCCGGCCTCGTGAGGCTCATCGGGGACCAGGAGGCCGAGAAGCTCCGGGTCATCCCGATGTTCCTGGTCCGCGGCACCCTGACCGTCGCCATGGCCGAGCCGCAGTCGGCGCCGACGATCGATCGTCTGCGGGCGGCCACCGGGTGCAATATCCGCCCGGTGCTCGCGCTCGAGGCCAACATCCTCGAATACCTCAGGAAGTACGCGGGCGGCAACGCCGACGTCCACGAGTTTCTCACCAAGCTGCAGCACTCCGATGTCGAGGTCATCGACCGCGAGACCATCGACGACGGCGAGACCACCGACCTCGATCGGATGGTCGCGGGCAGCCCGATCATCAACCTCGTGAATGTCGCGCTCTCGACCGCCGTGCGGCACGGGGCCAGCGATATCCACATCGAACCGGACCGGAACGGCACGCGCGTGCGGTATCGGGTGGATGGGATGCTCCGCGACCTGATGAAGCCCCCGGCGGGCATGCACGCGGCCATCGTGTCGCGCGTGAAGGTCATTGGGAAGATGGATATCGCCGAGAAGCGCCTGCCGCAGGAGGGGCGGGTCCGGATCGTGGTGGAGGGCGGGAGATCGACCTCCGCGTGAGCAGCATGCCGACGCTTCTCGGGGAGAAGCTCGTCGTCCGTATCCTGGACAAGCGCAACCTGCGTGTCCGGATGGAGGACCTCGGGTTTCGCCAGGAACCGCTGGCGGTCTTCAAGCGGGTGCTCCGCGAGGCCCACGGGCTGGTGCTCGTCACCGGCCCGACCGGCTCGGGCAAGACGACGACGCTCTACTCGGCACTCGACCTGATCTGCAGCCCCGAGCTGAACATCATCACCGTCGAGGATCCGGTCGAGTACCAGCTTGACGGCGTCAATCAGATCGGTGTGAACGAGCCGATCGGGCTCTCGTTCGCCCGCGTGCTTCGCAGCGCCCTCCGGCAGGACCCCGACGTGATCATGATCGGCGAGATCCGCGACGATGTGACCGCCCATGTCGCCGTCCAGGCGGCGCTGACCGGCCACAGTGTGCTGGCCACGCTCCACACCAACGACGCGGCGAGCGCAGTCGCCCGATTGCTCGACATGGGGGTGGAGTCGTACCTGCTCTCCAGCGCGATGAACGGCGCCGTCGCCCAGCGACTGGCCAGGACGATCTGCCCGAGCTGCCGGACGAAGTATTTCCCCACCGACGACGTGCTCCACGACGCGGGGATCCCGAGCATGACCGGCCGGGCGTTCCAGAAGGGCACCGGTTGCCAGTCCTGTCACGACAGCGGGTTCCAGGGGCGGGCGGGGGTGTACGAGGTGCTCGAGGTCGACGGGCGCATGCGCCGGATGATCCACGGCGCCTCCGCCACCCACGAGATCCGCGCCGAAGCTCGCCGGCAGGGGCTCAAGACGCTGCGTGACGAGGCCGTGCTGCTCGCCCTCGATGGACGCACCAGTCTCGAGGAGGCGCTCCGGGTCACCAAGCTCGAGCAGGATGAGGACACGCCGGCCGCCCAGTCTGGGAGGGCCGCGTGAAATTCGCCTACACCGCCTTCGATGCCGAGGGGCGCCGTCACGAGGGGATGCTCGATGCGCCGACCGAGCCGGCGGCCCGAGCGATGCTCGTCGAGAAGCGACTCTTCGTCGTCAAGTGTGGGGCGGATACCGGTGGGGCGCGCAAGTCCGGGGGCGGACGCCGGCTGCCCCGCTGGAGGTGCCTCGCGGAGTTCACACGTCAGACCGCGATCCTGGTGTCGACCGGCACGCCGCTCGTCCAGGCGCTCGGGGCAGTCGAACGGCAGATGCTCGATCCGACGTTCGCCGCGGTGGTCGCCGATGTGCGCAAGCGGGTCGAGGAGGGCTCGATGCTGGCCGACGCGATGGCCAAGCACCCGAAGTACTTCGACGCCGTCGCAAAGAGCCTCGTCTCGGCGGGCGAGTCGAGCGGGCGACTCAGCCTCATGCTCGAGAAGCTGGCGGACATCAACCGGCAGAAGGAGGTCGTACGCAAGAACATCACGGCCGCGTTGGCCTACCCCGTGATGCTCCTGTGCATCGCGTGCGTCGTGCTCGTCGGGATGCTCATGTTCGTGGTGCCCCGGTTCGCGGTGCTCTTCGAATCCCTCGACGCCCCCGTCCCCGCCTCCACCGCCGTGCTCATGGCCATCAGCAATCACCTGCGGGCGACGTGGTGGTACGAGTTCCCCACCGCGGCCGTGGTCCTGGTCGGTGGCGTAGTCTGGCTCCACTCCGCCGCGGGCCGGGCGGCGCTCGATTCCCTCGCGCTCCGAGTGCCCGCCCTGTCTTCATTGATCATGCGATTGGCCATGGCCCGCATCGCGAGGCTGCTCGGCGTCCTGCTGGAAAGCCGTGTACCGCTGCTCGATGCGCTCGCGTTGACCCAGCAGTCGATGACCCACCATGGCTACGCCGCACTGCTCGGAGAGGTCTCGGAGGCGGTCAAACGCGGTTCGCCGATCAGTTCGGTCGTCGGCCAGAGCCCGCTGTTTACCGCGTCCTTTGTCGAGGCGGTGCGGAGCGGCGAAGACTCCGGGCAGGTCGGCCAGGTGCTGCTGAGCCTGGCGGGCTACCTGGACGAGGACAACGCCGTGCTGCTCAAGTCCGTGACCCAACTCCTCGAGCCGCTGGTGCTGATCGTGCTCGGACTGGTGATCGGCACCGTGGCAGTCAGCATGTTCCTCCCGCTCTTCGACGCCACCGCCGCAACCCACGTCGCGACTGGGGGGGGTGCCGGATGAGCCTGCCCCGGCCCGGAAGCCTGTCGCCCATCGGCGTTGACGTCGGCACGTCCTGGATCAAGGCCGCCCAGGTCTCCCGGAGCCGACGTGGCTGGCGTCTGCATGCCTGTGCCGCGTTCCCCCGCCTCCAAGCGGGTGGGACGGCTTCGGCTGATGAGTTTCAGCGCCTGGCTCAGGTGCTCGATCGCGCGGGGTTTGAGGACGAGCAGGTCGTGGTCGGCGCGCCGCGGGAGGCGCTCCACACGGCGGTCCTGGACCTGCCCCCGAGAGCGAGTGGCGCACCGATCGAGCAGATCTGCGAGGCCGAGATGGTGCGAATGTTCCGCCTCCCGGCGGATGCATTCGAGATGTTCGCCTGGGAAATGCCGTCCGATTCGCCCCGGATCAAATCAACCCAGATGCTCGCCTCCGCCGTGGTCTGTCAGGACGCGGAAGATTTCATCGGACGCTGCGAGAGCGCGGGCCTGCGAGTCCTCGCGATCGATCTCGCCGCGGAAGCCACAGCCCGGGCCTGCCGCGCGCAGTGTGCGGCGAGCGATGAACTGACCGTGCTGCTTGACGTCGGCGCGTCCGGCGTCGACATGCTCGTCTTTCGGGAGGGCGCGTGCATCTACCAGCGCTGGCTGGAGGGCGCGGGCACGGGGGCGATTACAGCGGCGCTCTCGTCCCGGCTGGAGATCAGCACCGAGATCGGCGAGCTGCTGCTGCGCCGCATGGGGCTCTACCCGTTCCCGGAGGGCGAGGTCGATCCGGTGCTCGCCGCAGGGGCGGCGCAGATCTTTCGTCAGCACAGCGAGAGCCTGCTGGGCGCGGCGCTGACCTCGGCGTCCTACGCCACGGATCGGTTTCCTGGGGAATCGGTCGGCGCGATCCGCTTGGCGGGGGCGGGTGCGGGGATGCCGGGGCTTGCCGAGTTCTTGGCCGAGATCTCGGGATTGGCGGTGGAAGTGGTCGTCCCCAAGGCTTGGGGCCGCGTGACGTGTCCCGGCGCGGGGCCGGCACTGATGACCGCCATCGGCCACGCGATGTGGGGGAGGGGCTGATGGGATCGTACCCGGACCTGTTCCCCAAGGGGCTCCGTGCGGCTCGCTCCCGCCGACGGCGAATCCGCCAGTGGGGTGCGGTGCTTGTGCTCGAGGTGCTGATGCTGGCCGCGGCGAGCATCATCCTGCGCGCGGACCGCGTCGATTCGGTGGGTGAGGTGCGGGCGACTATCAAGTCGACTGTGGCGCAGATCGACGTCGTGAACGGTGCCATCGGGCAGTCGCGGGCCCGCCTCCAGGAGGTGGAGCGGCAGATGGCGGTGGTCAATGAGGTCTCGCGCCACCCGGATTGGTCGATCGTGCTCGCGCTGCTCGGGCGAGAGGCCGAGGGAACCATCGTCGTCGAGAACTGCCAGCTCTTCCCCGCGTCGCAGACGACGGCGGGCGGGCCCGCCGAATTCCGATTCACGCTGCAGGGCACGTGCAACGCGCAGCGGGATCTCACAAAGTTCGTCCAGTCTCTTCAGTCCTCGGGAGTATTCAGCCGCGTGGTCGTCGCCGAGACCACCCGCATCCCCGGCGAAAGGGGCTCGGAGACCCTGCACTTCTCGATCGATTCGGCGTTCGCTGAAGGGGGGGGACGATGACGCGGGGCCAGGCGAGCCGGGAGATGACGCAAGGGAACATCGACGCGATCGGGTTCGCGCTGGCGATCGTCGTCGCCGGGGCGATCGGCTGGGCCAGCCTCAGGCCCCTGCTCGACTCCGAGGGCAACCACCGAGACACGATCCTCCAGGCGGCGCAGGCGCAGCAACAGCTTGCCGAGGCGCAGAAGCAATTCGAATCGGTGCGAGGGTCGCTGGACACAGCGCAGAGGCGGCTCGCGGCCAACAACGTGCAACTCTTCGCGGCGGACCGGCTGACCTCCCGGCAGGAGCAACTCGCGTCGGTCATGCGGCGGGGGGGACTCCAGCTCGACCAGCTCGCGGTGGGGGCCCGCACACCGGGCCAGCTGGTGGATCGCGTCCCGTTCCAGCTCTCCGGGCAGGGCGAGTTCCCGCAGGTCGTCCGGCAGATGCACAACCTGCGGGAGGCGTTCCCCGACATGGCCGTCACCTCGTTCCAGCTCTCGACCGCGGGGCCGAGTTCCGAGAACAAGGAACGCACCCTCGTGCGGTTCATGCTCGAGATTGCGTGGTACACGGTTCGTAACGATGAAGCCGGCGGAGAATCTTCCAAGCCCGGTTGACGGGCCCGTGCACGTATCGTGTCTTGGGGGTATGGCTCTCACAAACAGCAGGAAGGCGTCGATCGCGCTGCTCGCAGTGGCGCTGGGCGCCCTCGCCGTCGACCGGTTCGTGCTCGGAGGCGGGGCGCCGCAGTCGGCACAGGCCGAAGGGTTGGCCCTCACCGAGCAGGCCGCCGGGCTCATCCCGGGGTCGTCGCAGGCCGCCCCGGCCACCACCCTGTCCGCCCGATTCGAGCAGCTGGCGACGACGACCGAGCTGGACCCCTTGCAGGTTCCGGACGTCTTCGATACCCATTCGTGGCATCTCACGGCGCTGGTCGGCATGGGAGAGAAGGGCGGGGTGATCGTCGACGGGAGGCTGGTCCGCGTCGGCCAGGATTACCAGGGCGCCCAGTTAGTTTCTGTATCCGGCGATGGGGCTCAATTTGTCCGCAATGGACGCCGATTCACCATCGCGTTCGAGAAGCCCGAAGGACGTCAGGGCCGATAGGCGGCCCCGGGTGGGGACGCGCGGATTGTGCGGGTTGCCCGAGGATCCGCGCGCGGTGCGGGCCCCCTCCGAGTGGATTCTCGTGGTCGGATCGCCGATGGAAACTGCGTCTGTTCGGCAAGGGTTCCCGCAACGGTCCAACGCAATGGAGGTAGGGTAACATGAGCACTCTGGCCACAAGGTTTCGTCGCTCGCGCGCTTTCAGCCTGATCGAGCTGGTCATCGTCATCGTCATCCTCGGTGTGATCGGCGCGATCGCGATCCCGCGGATGAGTCGCGGCGCCTCAGGTGCTTCGGAGTCGGGAGCTGTCTCCGATCTCGCCATCCTCCGCAGCGCAATCGAGCTGTACGCCGCCGAGCACAGCGGTGCCTTCCCGGCGCTCGCGACCGCCGACACCCAGCTCACGATGTATTCTGACATCGACGGCAACACCAACGCCACGAAGACCGCCACCTACGCCTACGGGCCGTACCTCCGCGCCGTGCCGGTGCAGAAGGCCGGTCCCCAGCGGGGCAACTCGACCCTGACCGCCACGCAGGGCACCGCCGGCGCCGGTTGGTGGTACACCGAGACAACCGGCGATGTGCGGATCAACGCGGCGGCCTCCGACAAGGACTCCAACGGCACGCCGTGGGTCAATTACTAGCCCGGCCGGGACCATCGCGGGTTCTTCGAAGGGCGTTCGCTCCGGCGAGCGCCCTTCTTGCGTTTGGACGCAGGGACCTCGGCCGACCGGCGCGGCGGTGGGATGACCCAAGGCGGGTCGGGAGACCACAGAGCCGTGCGTTCGGCGAGTTCGTTCCCCGCGAGGAGGCCGGCGCGGGCGGAGCCGATGGAAGCGGAGCATCACGGACGTGCTCCGCTCTGGTCCCAGACCCGCCACAGCCCCGGATTCGAGCGGCGTGGTTGATCGAGCGAGGGGCCGGCTCGTGTCGGGTTGCGGTCACCCACGCACCCGGCCGGGCGGGCAACGGCCGGGATCGCGACCCCGGATTCGAGTCGGAGGGCCGCCTCAGGCCGCCTGATCGAGCGGGCCAACACTTCGCTGGGGCTTGTGCTCCGCGACCATCCGGTCGTAGTCCGTGAAGTCGAGCTGCACGAACTTCGCGGCCAGTTCAGGATCGAACTGCGAACCGGCACACCGCGCGACCTCGGCGAGCACCCGCTCGCGGGGCATCGCGCTGCGGTAGGAACGGTTGGAGCTCATGGCGTCAAACGTGTCTGCGAGCGCAATGAGGCGCGCCACCAGCGGGATCTCCAGCGCCTGGATCCCATCGGGGTACCCCCGCCCGTCGAACCGCTCGTGGTGCCACAAGACACCGGGGAGGACGTCCGCCAGTTCGGAGATGCCCTTGAGGATCTCGTATCCGATGCGGGGGTGACGCTTGATCGCATCGAATTCTTCGTCTGTGAGGCGCCCGGCCTTGCAGAGCACCGCCTCGGGCACCCCGATCTTGCCCACGTCGTGCAGGATGCCGGCGATGTGGATCCTCGCGACCTCCGGCTCGCTCAGGCCGATGGCCCGGGCAAGCTGGACCGACAGCAGCGCGACGCGGTCGGAGTGGCCACGGGTGTAGCTGTCCTTGGCGTCCACCGCGGCCGTGATGGCGCGGACCGACCCCACGAACATCTCCTGCTGCTCCCGCATCAGCGCCGCGATCGAGACGAAGCTCTGGAGAAAGGCGCCAACCGTGTCGATGGTTCGGCTGTCATAGGTGCTCAGCTGCGGGTCGTCGGTCCGCTTGTCGCCGGTCGCCAGCAGGCCCACCAGACGGCCGCCACGGCGGACCGGGAGCATCAGCACCTGCTCTCTCCGACCCATCAGCTCGGCGGCCCGCTCATCGCCGATGATGAGCGAGCCGGGCGCCTCGTTGAGGTCCGAGGCGTGACCCTCGAAGAAGGACTCGAGCTTCGACGCGTCGAACGAGGGCTCCCCGTCCATCAGGATGAGCGCGGGGCCCGGCTCGTCGAGGCCGGCATCGCCCCGCACATAGAGCGCCGCCCAACCGAAGTGGGTCGCGATCCGCATGCGGCTGATCGATTCGAGCAGGAACTGGCGGGGGCTGCCCAGCTCGGTCATCCGCTCGGCCAGCGAGTGCAGCAGTTCGACCTGTTCATAGGCGTCCGTCAGCATCGAGCTGAAGCCGTCGAGCGAGGCCGAGTCGCGTTGGATCCGGTCGCAGTCGGAGGTGACCATCGGGAGCAGGTGGGCGAGCCGCTGGATTTCCGCGTCGGAGAAGGTGGCGAGGGGCCGGAGGGCCTGCTGGGCCGCTGCCTCGTCGACCAGAGCTGCCTGGCAACCCTCGCTGAACTCACCACCCCGGAACAATTCCTCGGACAGGAACATCGGGACGGTCCATTCCGCGACGCGCCGGCGGAGTCGCAGCGGAATCGGCACGATCGTGCAGCCGGCGAAGAGGCGGATCGGTGCGGGCCCGGCGTTCTTGTCGAGCCCCGCGATCGCGCCCTGGAGCCGGCGGACCAGCGTGCGGTTGCAGATCCAGGACGATCGCACCCCCACGAGGTCCGGTGCCTGGGTGACCTCCCCATCCGGTGACAGCCGCCACACGGGGACGCCGAGCATCGCGAGACGTTCGCGGATCAGCCCGTGACCATCCGGATGCGTTCCCGCGCCCATCACGCGGCCTCCGAGGCGGGACCGAGCAGTTCGATCACCAGATCGAGAATCTGCCGCACGCTGAATGGCTTGGCCAGCACCCTCGAGATCCCCGCCCGTGCGATGGCCTCATCCCCCGCGATGTAGCCCCGGGCCGAGAGCAGGATGATGGGGACCCGGTTGAATGCGCCGCTCGCACGGAGAGCCGTTGCGAACTCAATCCCGTTCATGAATGGCATCTGGAGGTCCGTGATGATCAGATCGGGCTTTGATTCCTCAGCCACCGCCAGCCCCTCCTCGCCGTCGCCGGCTGTCACCACGCGGAAACCCGCGGACTCCAGCTTGCGGCCGACCACCATGGGGATATGGGGTTCGTCATCCACGAGCAGGACGGTGTGCTGAGGCATGGCCATCTCCCGATCTGAGCAGGGTCCATGCGTATTTCGGCGCTTGGAGAGTCTGGCTTGACGGGGGGAGGGCTTGGATCGCCCAATGGGGGGCGATTGAGGCAGCCTGGTGGGACACGCCGCGCGGCCGCCGGCGGTAGCATTCGCCTATGACCGAAACCGAGTCGCAGCACGATGTGCCCGGGACCCGAGCAGCACGGGGAGGTTCTCGGACCCTGGAGACGCTTCTCGGACCCATCGAGGCGGTGCTGCTCTCCGCCGACCGCGCAGTTCCCGCGTCCAAAGTCGCCCAGGCCGTCGGGCTGGCTCCGGTCGATCAAGGGGATTCCCGGGGCTTGAGCAAGGAGGCCGCCGAGATGGTGGAGGCGGCCGTGGGGCGTCTGAACGCCGAGTATGAATCTGGGGGTCGGACCTTCCGAATCGAGCACGTCGCTGGGGGCCTGCGGCTGATGACGCTCCCGGAGTTTGCCCCCTACATCGCGGCGCTCCAGCAGCAAAAGACCCAGGGGAAACTCTCGAAAGCGTCTGTCGAGACGCTGGCCATCATCGCGTACCGTCAGCCCGTCACGCGGGCCGAGATCGAGAGCATCCGCGGGGTCGCGTGCGGCGAGGTGCTCAAGACTTTGATCGATCACCGGCTGATCACGATCGCCGGGCGGGCCGAGGAGCTCGGCCGGCCGATGCTGTACGGCACAACTCGTCAATTCCTCGATTCGTTCGGGCTGGCCTCCCTGCAGGATCTGCCGCCGATGGCGGAGTTTGGAGCGAAGACATGAACCGAGTGCTCTGCATGACCGCAATCTCCTTGCTCGGCGCCGTGGCGACGCTCACCGGGTGCAGCACCTCACAGACTCTGGCGGGACGGGTGATTCCGGGGCGGGCCGGGCTCGTCACCGTGGTGCCCTCCAACGACGAGCGGCTGGACGATCCTGGCCTCGGCGGGGTCCGAGTTCGGGTGCTTGCCGGGGGCGGGGGGACCTCCTCACTCGGCGAGGGCGTCTCCAAGCCCGATGGCTCGTTCTCGTTCCGGATCCCGGCGGTGGGCTCGGGCCGGGTCGAGGTCGTGGCGACGGGCGACGAGGTGCTCACGGCGCGGGAGCGTCTACATCCCGTCCGGCGGTGGCAGGCTGCTGGTCATCGTCGAGCCCAAACGCTCGGAGCCCACGAGGTGAAACGGTCCGAGGATCTGCCCGTCCGCCGGACCTACAGGTTCCGGGCCGCGGGGTTGATCTATCTCACGGTGACCGGGTTTCTCGCAGTGGCAGCGATCTCGAGCCAGAACAACATGCTGTTCTGGTGTCTGGGTCTTGCGATCGCGGGTATTGCTGCTTCGGGGCTGATTTCCGGGGTGGGGCTGATGGGGGTTCGGGCCGAGCGGCTTCCCGTCGCGGACGCGGCGGCGGGCAGCCCGATGGCCGTTCGGTATCGCATCCGGAATGTCAATCGCTTTGCCCCGGCCTTTGGTCTCACGATCTATGAGCGGTCGCGTGCCCCAAAGAAGCGGACGCCGTGGCCGTGGCGATTGCGCATGAGTCTCCCCGTGGCGTATGTGGCTTGTGTGGGGCCAGGGCAATCGGTCGTCGCCGAAGCCGAGCCGGTCGCCGTCCGGCGGGGGCGCGTCCAATTCGGGGAATTCGTCGTCGTCTCGGCCTTTCCCTTCGGCCTCGCCAACAAGGCGCTGCGGTTTGCACAGAGCCGGGAGGCGCTGGTGCTCCCTGAGGCGTCGCCGGTCCGGGTCGAGGTGCTCCGGCCGCCCTCGAGTATCGGGGATCGCGTGGGCGCGACCCCGCGACGCGTGGGCGAGATCGGCGAGGTGTTCGGCGTCCGGGAATACGTGCCCGGCGACCCGCTCCGCTCCATCGCGTGGCGGGCCTCGGCGCAGCACGGCGACCTGGTGGTGCGGCAACACGCGAGTCCCACGCCGAGGAGGCTCTGGGTGCGTCTGGAGCAGAGCCCGCTGGACAGTCCGGAGGAACTGGAGCGGGCGGTTTCTTTGGCGGCCGGATTGCTTCGGGCCGGGTCGGATTCGGGATATGCCGTCGGCCTGCTGGTCCGGCATCCTGACGGCGGCGAGCACGCCGCCTCGGGCCTCGCCGGGTCCCTTGCCACACTCGCCACGATGGACGAGCCTGGGGCGCCGGCTGGTTCGAGCGTCGCGACCGTGGGACGTCGGGATCGGATCATGACGGTTTGCTCGGTGGCGGCTCGGGCGCCAGCTTCGGCCGGGATCGTGTTGGCGGCTGACTCGCCGGAGCGATGGAGGGTTGGCACGCCGGCGACCGGGGGGCGGGTCGCGTGAGCAGCGGTGCCCCCAGGGCGAGGTGTCTGCTCGGCGCGGCAGCGATTGCCGTGCTGGCGTACGCGACGACATCGAGGGACGCGGCGAGCCCCCTGCTGGCCCTCCTGGTTGGGGCGCTGGGCGTGGTGCTGACCTCTGGCCGGATCGGGCTGGTGGTCCCGCGATGGGTGGCGGCCTTGGCGACGGTGGCGGTGCTGCTCCGTACGGGCGAGCAGGCGATCGCCGAGGGGCTATCCGTCCATGATTTCGCCGAGTTCATGACGTGGATGATGGTGGTCAAGGCGTTCGATCGGCGCCACGCGGGCGATGATGCGCAGCTGCTGGCACTTTCGATCTTCCTCTGTGTCGCCTCGATGTTGTTGAGCAACGGCCTCGCGATCGCGACGCTCTCGCTTCTCTATGTGCCGCTCCTGGCCTACGCGGCCATGCAGCTCCAGCTCCGGTTGTCGCACCATCGCGCCATCCGCGCGGCCCGGCGCGGGCTGGCGGAGGGGGCATCGGCGCCGCGCGTCCGGGTGGCCTCCAGCCCGGCTTCCGCGCGAAGGCTTGCGCTCAGCAGTCTGGTGGCGTTGTGCCTCGGTCTCCTGTTCGCGGTCCTCGTCTTCATCGTCGTTCCGCGGGGCGCGGGCCTCAAGCAGATCGGGCAGTGGGGCACCCCTTCTGTCGGGCGTGTCGTCGGGTTTGTCGATCGGGTGAGGGTCGGGATGGGGGGTCACCCTGCTGGGCACGCCCAGGGACTACTCGTATCTCTTTACCATGTGGCGACCGACCGAGGTCCGGTTCCTCGACCCGACCGGCTACGTCTGCGACCGACGCACCGGCACGGTCATGGTGGCCGGTGGGGGCGGGAAGCTGCGGTATGTGGCCCGCTCCTCGGTCTTCGAGCCGACGTATTTGCGGCGGGCTTCGAGGGAACCAGCGGCATGGCCGAGCCCGGTGGTCGCAGGGGTCGCGGCGCGGATCCTCGCCGATGAGGGCGTCGAGCCCGACCCTTCGAGACGCCCGATCGCGGATGATTCCCGCGCAGTCAATGCCTTCCGCCAGTTCTTCTGGACGCACTACAGCTACAGCCTTTCCTCGCCTCCTCCTCCACCGGGCCAGGACCCGATCGATTGGTTTCTCACGGAGAGCCGCGAGGGGCACTGCGAGTACTACGCCGCCGCGCTGGCTGCCCTATGCAGGAGCGTCGGGATCCCCGCGAGGGTCGTCACCGGGTACGTCGCCGCCGAGTACAACCCGACGACCAATCACTACGTTGTGCGTGAACGCAACGCCCACGCTTGGGTCGAGGCCCAGCCCGAGCCGGGCATCTGGAAGACCTACGACGCGACCCCTCCTGCGGATCTGCTCCACCAGCACGGCCCCGCGCCGGGCGTGCTGACGAAGGCCGCGCAGGTCCTGGACGCGATTAACTACGCCTGGATTAACTCCGTCGTGTCCTTCGACACTTCCTCAAGGGAGGATCTGCTCAGGTGGAGCGACCCGGCGACCAGCGCGATCACCAAGCGCGTGGAGGACCTGCTCCAGCGCGTCCGGTCCGTCCCGCTGGCGTTCGGGGTGCCGCTCGGCATCCGGATCGGCATCGTCGCCTCCATCGCGGGGTTCATCGTGCTGCTCCTGGGCCGCTCGATCGCGAGGTGGCGTCGGGTCCGCTCCCGACGTCCGGCCGCGATCCTGCGCCGCCTTGCCGACCGAGGGGCGAGGGCCCGCCTGCTTCAGACGCCGCTCTACCAGGAGATGCTCACACTCTTGGAGCGCGTCGGCGCGCGGAAGCCGGCCTGGCAACCGCCGATGTCCTGGGTACGGGAACTGCGCGAGCGCGGATCGGAGTCCGTCCCCGACCTTCGGCGGCTGACGGATCTGTTCTACGTGATGCGGTTCGGCGGGCGCGATCTCACGGAAGACGAGAAGACGGAGGCTGGAGCGATTCTCCGAGAGCTCGCCGCGTGGGCCGAGACGTTTCGCGAGGGGCAACGCCGGGATGGGGGGCCGCGTTTCTCGGACCTTTCGCGGTGACGATCGTGACGGAAGCGCGGGCGAACGGACTCCGGGGAGGCCCGAACCGGGGCTGCGGGTCAACGGCACGGGCGAGGATGACGATCCCGGCAGTGGACCCCGACCGCTCACGAGGACCCGGACCATGCCTGCAAACCGTTCTCGCACAGACCGATGGCGTGACTGCCTCTGGCAGGTCTACGAGCGCGGCGGCGGGCTCGAGATCGCGCTGGCCCGCCCGAACGCCGAGCAGTCGGCTTCGGACCTCGTCTGGCGCGTGCGCGTGCTCCACCTCTCCGAGACGGAAATCGTCGTGGAGCAGCCCGCGGCATTCGGGCGCACCTTCCCACTCCAGGCGGGAGTCGGCATTGTCGGGGCGATGAGCATCGGCCAGAATAAGTGGATGTTCTCCACGCGCACGCTGCCCACCGTCGATGGGCCGGGGTTGCGGCTGGCGATGCCCGAGAAGGTCGAACGCTGCCAACGGCGGAGCTACTTCCGGGTCGCCACCGCCGGCGTCGAGCTCCCGCTTGTTGAATGCTGGCCGCTGCTGGATCCCTCCTCGGTGGTGGCTGCGGAGGTCGCCAACGAGGCGTACATCCGGGATCTGAACCACAACCATGAGGACGCCGATGCGCCCCGGCCGCGCGAGCCACAGATCCTCCCCGACGTCGGTCCCAAGTTTCTGGCCAAGCTCGTCAACCTCTCCGGCGGGGCCTGGGTCTCCTGGTGGCTCGGGCGAGGCCTCGGGCCTCGATCGCGCGCGGTTCCTGTGGATGCGGGTCGATCTGGGGCCCGACGTCCCCGCGCCGGTGGCGATGAACGGCAGTGTGGCGCATACCCACATGGACAGCGGGCAGAATGTGCACGTGGGCTTGGCATTCGAGTTCGGCTTCCACGCGGCGCACCGTGAATTCGTGATCTCGCAGGTGTGTGGCGTCGTCGCCAAGCTCCAGTCGGCGGGTCTCGCGGAAGCGGCCTGAAGACCGAACATAATCCAATTATGGCCGAGATTGGCCCCTCGCCGACCGGCGCGAGCCATTCTGAGTAGACTATGCGACCGCCCGGATTGGCCGGGCCTTGGCTGTTTCACGCCTCGGACGCACATGCGCCCGCGATGCGGCTTTGGATGCTGCCCTTGATGCGATTTCCGAACGCTTCACGACATGGCCGCCAGGGGGGCGAGCGCTCGTGTTCGACGTTCGGTGCTGGGGATGATGCGAGTCTGACCCGGATCGGTCGGGCCGGGCTCGCGGAGGGTTCCCAACCGTCAGGCCTTGCCCCGGTGCCACCGGGGCGGGGTCACGGGCGGCGCTGATCGGTGCAGCGAGTTCCGCTTCGGGGGCATCCGTCACGGGGTGTTGGGTGTTCGAGCCGCGCGAGGGCGTGCGCGGCGCGAGACGGAAAGGACTGTGCACATGAACCCGGGAGTCTTGGTGCTGGCGGAGATGAGCGCCGGGACGGTCGCGCTGGTCGGGGTGTTGGCCCTCGCGGTCGGGATCGGCGTCGGCTTCTGGATCAGCCGCCTGCTGGCGGCCAAGTCGCTCAGCGCCGCAAAGGACGAGGCCAAGAGGATCGTGGAGGCGGCGCAGGCCGAGGCCCGGACCGCCGCGGAGAAGACCCGTCTCGACGCCGAACGCGAGGCGCTCCAGCGCAAGGAGAAGCTCGATGCCGAGATCGAGGGCTCCCGGGCGGAACTCCGGGAGACCGACCGTCGCTTGGGGAAGCGGGAAGACGGCCTCCAGAAGAAGGAGGACGCGATTGCGGCCCGGGACGCCGAGCTCAGCCGGCGGGACGAGAAGCTCCAGGCCCGGCAGCAGGCGATCGAGGAGCGTGACCGCGAGGTCGAAGCGCTGATCCGCAAGCAGACGGAGAAGCTCCACGAGTTGGCCCGGCTCTCTCCCGACCAGGCCCGCGAGCAGTTGCTCCAGCGGGTCGAAGAAGAGAACCGGCACGAGGTCGCCAAGGTCGTTCGGCAGGTCATCGAGGACGCGGAAGAGGAGGCCAAGACCAAGGCCACCGAGATCACGCTCATGGCCATCCAGCGGATCGCGACCGAGGTGACGAGCGAGTCCACCGTCCGCACGGTGGCCATCCCCTCCGACGACATGAAGGGCCGCATCATCGGACGCGAGGGCCGGAACATCCGCGCGATCGAGCGGGCGACCGGGGTGGACATCATCGTCGACGACACGCCCGGCGTGATCGTCGTGAGCTGCTTCGACAAGGTCCGCCAGGCCATCGCAGTTGAGTCGCTGGAGAAGCTCGTCGCCGACGGGCGCATGCATCCCACCCGTATCGAGGAGGTGGTGGAGAAGACGCGAAGCGAGATCGCCGAGCGGATCACCAAGTTCGGCAAGGAGTCCGCGCTCGAGGTGAATATCCGGGGGCTGCACCCCAAGATCCTCGACGCGATGGGTCGGCTCCACTACCGCACCAGCTACGGTCAGAACGTCCTCCGCCACTCGGTCGAGGTCGCATTCCTCAGCCAGATCATCGCCGACCAGCTCGGCCTCGACGGGCGTCTCGCCCGCCGCTGCGGGTTTCTCCACGATATCGGCAAGGCGATGGACCACGAGATGGAGGGGGGGCACCCCAAGATCGGCATGGACTTCGCCCGCCAGCACGGAGAGCGTGAGGAGGCGGTCCTCAACGCCATCGGCGGGCACCACGCGGACATGCCGTCGACCACGTTCTACACGCCGATCGTCATGGCGGCCGACGCCGTCTCGAGCGCGCGGCCGGGCGCCCGGCGCGAGAGCATGGAGAAGTACATCCAGCGGCTCAACGAACTCCAGGACATCGCCCTCTCGTTCAAGGGCGTCAACGAGGCTTACGCCATCCAGGCGGGCCGAGAGGTCCGCGTCATGATCGATGCCGACCGGGTCAGCGACGACGAGGCCTTCCTCATCGCCCACGACATCGCCAAGCGGGTGAGCGACGAGATGACCTTCCCCGGCGAGATCAAGGTGACGGTCCTCCGGGAGACTCGAGCCATTGAGTACGCGAGGTGAACGTCGAAGGGGCCGGCGACATGGGGCGAGACTGATGTTCCGCGTGCTCCTCCTGGTCCTTGGCCTCCTGCTCCCGCCCATGCTCCTCCCCGGGTGCCTGGAAGCAAGTGCCTTCTATCACCCGAGGTTTCAGGCCTCGCCGATCCCCCCGGGGTTCGAGGATGTCCGTTTCCCGACCACCGACGGACTCACCCTGCACGGATGGTTCATTCCCGCCGTCGGCCGGACGCCCGACGCCGGCCCCGCCCCCACGGTGCTCCATGTCCATGGCAATAGCGGCGATATCGCAGCCCACCTGGGCAACTGCCGATTCCTCGCGGCCGAGGGCTTCAACGTCTTCCTGTTCGACTATCGCGGCTACGGCACATCCGATCGGCCGCGGGGCACGCTCCGCCGCGACCAGATGCTCGCCGATACCGAGGCGGCGCTCGACTTCCTCGCGGCCCGCAACGATGTCGACCACACCCGCACCGCGATCTTCGGGTACAGCCTCGGCGCGGTGCTTGGGCTGGCCGCGGCGGCGGACGAGCCTCAGGTCAGGGCGGTGGTGGCATTCGCGGGCTTCTCGAGCTGGAAGGGTGTGGCGGCGGATCATGCCGGCCTGCTTGGCAGGCTGCTGATCGGCAACGGCGAGGACGCCGCCGACTCGGTCGGCCGGCTCGGCGATCGGCCGCTCCTCGTCGTGCACGGCACCAGAGACGGCATCGTGCCCTACCGGCACGCGGGGCTGCTTCTGGATGCCGCGTCCCGCGCAGGGGTGCGGGCGGAGCTGTGCACCGTGGAAGGCGCGAACCACCTCACGCTCGGCGGCAACCCGGAGGTCCGTGGCCGGGTGGCCGGATTCCTGCGCCGCGAACTCGACACTGAATAGCGTCTCAGCCCGAGGCGAGCAACGCCGCCATCGCGACCAGCGAGAGCTTGAGGTCGACGAGGTCTCGCACCCGCGCCGGCCGGAGCGCGGCGAGCGAGAGCGTGAGCAGAAGGTTGACGCCCGTGAGCACCGTCGCGGCGCGGACGGCGCCCGGGGCCCGTCCCACCACCACCCAGAGCACACCCGCCGCGAGTTGTCCGGCCATGGCGATCGCCCAGGTGGCCCGCACGCCGAGGGTGTTCGGGAGTGTGCGTGTGCCGTGCGCCCGATCGGCCTCGGCGTCGTCCAAGTCGCACAGCACCGCGTCGGTGGTGACGAGCAGCACCAAGCCGAAGAGCATGCACGCGGCCTCCAGCAGCGTGGGCGGGGCGCCGGGCCCTCCGGGCGATTGCCAGGCCAGGATGAATCCGAGGCCGGGGATCGCTCCGCCGGGCAGGAGGTTCTTGACCAGCAGGCGGTCCTTGGGTCGGCTCTGGTCGCCCCGGACGCTGCCGTAGACGATCACGCCGACGATGCCGACGGGGGGGAGGAGCAGATCCCAAGCCCGAATCCAGGCGACACACGCGGTGCCGATCGCGAGCAACGCCCAAGCGGCAAGACGCACGCCCCGGCGTCGCGCGAGCAGGAAGTCAATCCTCGCCGGCTGGGCCGCCAGGTCGGCCGGATCGACCCAGGCGTCGATCGGTTTCACCCGGTCGAGCAGGTAGAGCCCCACTCCGGCGACGAATGTGGCGAGAAGGGCCGCGGGGAGCAGCCGCCGGTCCAGCAGCTTTGCGGAGATCACATACGTCGCGGTGAAATAGAGCCCGAGCCAGATCGCCAGATGCCCCGCCTTCGAGAAGAGCCGTGCCCACCATGGCGGCGCCGGCGATCTCACGAGCGGACCTCGAACGGTCGGCGCCTCACCGTGTTGGGCTCGCTTGGCGGGACCACGTCAGCGAGGGGTCGCCGGTGGTGACCTTCGCCTCGGCGAGAAGTTGGGCGGCCAACTCGTCCATCAGCAGACGCTCCTGCCGCAGTCGAAGTTCCTGTGTCAGTGCGGCGGTCGCCTCGTCGAGCGTCGTGCCGTCGGCGGGCACACGCCTCTGGAGGAAGATCACTGCAAAGCCGTTGCGGATGGCGATGATCGGGGACAATTGGCCGGCCTGGAGCAGGTCGGCCGCCGCCCGGACCGCCGATTCGTAGGCCGGATCGGCGGCACTGAACGGCTCGATCTCACCGCCGCGCGACGACGAGGGGTCGGTGGATGCCCGCGAGGCCACCTCGATGAACCGGCCCTCGAGTTGCGACGCATCGCCCTCGACGACCTGCTGCCGGAGCGACGCGGCCTGTCGCTCCGTCGGTGTGACCAGGAGCCGGATCGCCAGCTTCTCCCCGTGCTGGACCCGCCAAGCGAGCTCGACCTGGTCGGGCCGCACCACGACCCGATCGGCCACGAGCGCGCGCAGCATCGCGTTCCGGCGCAGCAGCGACGCGTACCGCTCCGGGCCGAGCCCCCGCCGCGCTCTGATCTGCGAGACCAGGAGTTCCCCGTTGCCCTGCGCTCCCGCGCCGAGGGTCTGCATCGCGCGGCTCCGCTCCAGGGCGACCGCCTCGTCCGAGAGCGTCAGGCCGCGTCGATCCATCTCGCGGTGCAAGCGACGCTCAAGGGTCAGTTCGTCCAGCGCGGCCGACCCGGCCGCCTCCGCGAGAAACGGTCGCAGCTGTTCCCAGGTCACCGCCTCGCCATCAATCGTCGCCGGAGGACTGCCCTCCATCGAGCCGATCTTGCGACCCCCCGACGAGGAGGAGTAGGCGTCCGCCCGATCGAGACCCCGGAACGCGTCGGGGTTGGATCCGGGACCCGAGCAGGCGGTGAACACGCCGAGCAAGAGCAGCGGAGCGGCGAAGCAGGCGACGCGAGGACCGAGCGAGTGGCTCAACCGGGGACAGGGGGCCGCGGGGTGTGGCATAACGGATCAGAGGAGGAATGCGTCTCAAGGTCAACCGGACCGTCGCGGGGGGAGTATCTTCTCGTGGGGACGGTGCAGGAGAGGCCCGCCAGATGCACGATGCCGGCCACACGTCCATGTCAGCCAGTCCGACGACGAATCCCCCGCCGGTGCCCCGGCCGCGGGTGACGATCTGTCCCTACTGCGGATCGCGGAGTCGAGCGGTCGGCCGGTGCGAGGTCTGTCGGGGGCAATTTGACCCCCTTTCTCGCCAGGCGACACAGAACGCGATGGGGCCCTGGTTCCTGCGAGACGAGGCGGGGCCCTTTCGGCCGGGCTGTTCGTACGAAACGATCGTGCACCTCGTCGAGCGGGGAAAGATCCTGCCCGAGACCGTGATCCGGGGTCCGACGACGTTGCAGTTCTGGACCCTCGCCCGCTGGTGTCCCGGGGTCGCCAACCTGCTGGGTGAATGCCACAGCTGTCACACCAGCGTCGCGCCGGGCGCGGCCTCCTGCGCCGCGTGCGGCGCCTCGTTCAGGGTGGATCCGGACCGGCAGGCCCTTGGCCTCGGTGACGTGCGATTTGTTCCGGGGAGGGAGGCCCCGAGGGAGCAGCCTGCTCCAGTCACAGAGAGCGAGCCGAGCCGCGCGAGCGGTGCGCCACAGGCGCCTGCGCTCGGAGCAGACGCCGACGCTCGTGCGGGCAGGCTGGCTAAAGAGGTTCGATCGGCTCGCCGATGGCGGACCATTTGGGCGGTGGGCTGCCTCCTGCTCGCGGCCTCATGGGCTGTCGCCCTGATCGCGCCGGCGCTGGATCTGGACGCCGGGCCGTTCGGTCGGTGGTTCCGCCATGGTTCGGTGCCGGGGGCGCCGGTTGAGCCCCCCGATCTGGGGCCAGCCCCCCTCCCGGGGATCGAGATCTCCACGCCCCGAGAAGCTGGGAAAGCTGGAGGACCGGCCGACTCGGCAGTGCCCCCGCCAGGCGGAGAAGCGGTCGCGCCGCATGCGCCCGTTTCCCCGGGAGCATCCCCAGAAGGTGGCGGGCCGAGCGGGGGGGACGACGGGCCGCTGGAGGGCGATCCGGCTCTGTCCCAGCTGCGCAAAATGCGGTGAAACCATACCGTATGGGCCGAAGTGTGGTATTATGGAACGGGCTGCTGGCGTTCTGCCGGCTGGCTTTGAGAAGTCGTCGCGGCATGGAGTGAGCGCCATGAAGGGTTCGAACGCACATCGTCGAATCGGGTTTACCTTGATCGAATTGCTGGTGGTGATCGCCATCATCGCCCTGCTGATCGGCATCCTGCTGCCGGCACTGGGAGAGGCTCGGCGCTCCGGCAAGTTGATCGTGTGCCAGTCGAACATCCGCCAGTTCGGCACCGCGGCCGGCACCTACTCGGCCGACTTTCAGGACCGAATCTTTTCGTTCACCTGGGCCGTCGATACCGTTGGTCAGACTACCTATGGCGACCTCGACGGGCCGTATGGATTCGCGACCGACGCCGCGGCTGCACAGGCGGTCGACATCCTCCGTCGGCGCGCGGATCGGGTGGATATCCCGAAGATCACCGGGTGGATTCCCCACATCTACTACACCCACCTCGTGGTAAACGACTACCTGGGGCAGCGCCTCCCCGAGAAAATGGTGGTTTGCCCGGAGGATAAGGCCCGCATCAACTGGCAGGAAGATCCGCAGACGCTCTTTGATCAAGGGGCGTGGTTGCCGTTGCAGCCCGATCCGAACGCGACGAACAAGCGCTGGCCCTACAGTTCGTCGTACGTCGTCTCGGTGGCCTCGTTCGACCGCTACCAGAGTTCATCGGTCAAGCTCAAGAGCGGCGCACCGGTCCAGAACCGCATCCAGCACTTCAACGGCAACTTCAACCAGTATGCGATTACGGGGGGTGCCCAGCTCGGGAACCTCAAGATTGCGGACGTGATCTTCCCGTCGAACAAGGTCCACATGTACGACGAGTTCGCGCGGCACTTCGGCAAGAGCCAGTACTACTTCCTCGACCCCGAAGCCCGTGAGCCCCTCCTGATGTTCGATGGCTCGGGCAACGTGGCGAGGACCGGCGACGCGAACGGTGGTTGGACGCCCCGAAACCCGACGAAAGCCGATTACCTGATCAAGTACAACCCCGACCCGAATAGCGAGGGGTGGTATCCGGCGCCGCGCGATCCCACCGGCGGCGATGTCTGGCCCGCGGTCTACGACTTCACTCGGGGCGGCCTGCAGGGCGTGGACTTCGGCGGCTCGCCGATCGATACCGGCCAGCCCTAAGCCTCGGAGGTTGCTGAACCTTCATCTCGCGACCTACTGTCCAGCGTCCCGTTTCGCCGTTTCCGACGGCTCCGGGACGCTGTACTGTTTCGTACGCGTCCCAGGCCAGGGGCGGCGGCAGCGCTCCCCGGCGGACCGGGAACAGATTTCGGCCGAAGGGGCAGTCCATGAAGGTGCTCATCGCGGACAAGTTCGAGCGTCAGGGGATCGAGGGGCTTGAGGCCCTGGGGTGCGAGGTGGTGAGCGAGCCCGCCCTCACCGCCGAGGAGATTCCCGGGGCGTTGCGTCGCCACCGCCCCGATGTCCTCGTCGTCCGGTCGACCAAGGTGACGGCGCCGAGCTTCGAGGCCGGGAGCCCGCTGCGTCTGGTGATCCGGGCCGGCTCGGGCTTCGACAACATCGACTGCGACGCGGCGTCGGCCCACGACGTCGCCGTCTGCAACTGCCCGGGGATGAACGCCGTGGCCGTCGCCGAGCTGGCCATGGGCCTGCTGCTGTGCTGCGATCGGCGCCTGCCCGACCAGACCGCCGAGCTCCGCGCCGGGCGGTGGAACAAGAAGGACTTCGCCAAGGCCCGCGGGCTCAAGGGCTCGACCCTGGGCGTGGTGGGCGTCGGGAACATCGGGACCGAGCTGGTCAAGCGCGCGACGGCGTTCGGCATGATCTGCCACGCCTGGACCCGCGACATCACGCCGGAGCGGGCCAAGACCATCGGTGTCGAGTGGTGGGGCTCGGGCCGGTCGGAGCTGCTGACGATGGTCTCGCGGTGCGACGCGGTGAGCGTGCACGTCGCGCTCACGGAGGAGACCCGCGGGCTCTGCGACGCCGAGTTCTTCGCCTTCATGAAGCCCGGCGCGTACCTCATCAATACCTCCCGGGGTGACGTGGTGGACGAGGCGGCGCTGGCCGAGGCGGTGAAGACCAAGGGGATCCGCTGCGGGCTCGACGTGTGGGGGGGGCAGCCCTCGCCGACCGACACGGCCTTCGCCAACGGCCTGATCAAGCTGCCGGGTGTGTACGGCACGCACCACTGCGGGGCCTCGACCGACCAGGCGCAGCTCGCCGTGGCCGAGGATGTCGTCCGCATCGTTCGGGTGTACAGAGACACGGGGCGATTCGAGAACCGCGTGAACGGCGGCCTGCCCAGGCCGACGGTCCGTTCCGCTGCTGAAAGGGTGACGTCATGACCGCGACCGCGACAGATCGTGTGTTCAACTTCTCCGCCGGCCCGGGTGTGCTCCCCGAGGAGGTGCTCAAGCAGGTCCAGGAGGATGTCTGGAACATCGCGGGGAGTGGCGTCGGCATCATGGAGCACTCGCACCGCGCAGACACCTACGACCGGGTGCTGCACGAGGCCTTCCAGGACTGCCGCAAGGTTGGCGGGATCCCGGACGACTACGAGATCCTCTTCATGAGCGGCGGCGCGAGCATGCAGAACGCGCTCATCCCGGCCAACCTGCTCCCCGACGGGGCGACGGCCGACTACCTGGTCACCGGCTACTGGGCCGACAAGTCGGCCAAGGAGTGCAAGTTCTACGGCAAGCCGCACCTGGCCTTCGACGGCAAGGCGACCAACTACGACCACATCCCGCAGCAGTCGGAGATCAAGTACTCCGAGAAGCCCGCGTACGTCCACTACACAAGCAACAACACGATCATGGGCACGCAGTTCCACTACGTGCCGACCGCCCCGGCGGGCGTGCCGCTCGTGTGCGACATGTGCAGCGATATCTATTCCGAGCCGCTGGACATCCGCAAGTTCAGCCTCATCTACGCCGGCGCCCAGAAGAACCTCGGCCCCGCCGGCACCACGCTCGTCATCCTCAAGAAGGAGCTGCTCGAGAAGGCGCCCCGGCCGCTCCCGATGACGCTCAGCTACAAGGCCTTCGCGGAGAACGAGTCCCGCCCCAACACCCCGCCGGTCTTCGCCATCTATGTCGTGGGGCTGGTGTTCAAGTGGATCCTCAAGCAGGGCGGGCTCGCGGCCGTCGCGCAGCGCAACAAATCCAAGGCCAAGATCATCTACGACGTGATCGACTCGACCGGGTTCTACAAGGGCCACGCCCGCGAGGACAGCCGCTCGCTGATGAACATCTCGTTCCACACGACCTCGCCCGAACTCGACAAGGCCTTCATCGCCGAGGCCCTGAAGGAGGGCATGGACAACCTCAAGGGCCACCGCTCGATCGGGGGCATGCGCGCCAGCACCTACAACGCGATGCCCGTCGAGGGCTGCGAGGCGCTCGCCCAGTTCATGAAAGAGTTCGAGCGTCGGCACGGCTGAGCCGATCCGTGCAGGCATCCAGGACCTCGTCCACGCCGATCCGCTCCATCTGGAGCCGACCGGCGTGGTGGTCTTTGTGGTCGAGCCGGTCTCCCGCGGTGACGTGCTGCAACACGTCGGCGTCGCGCCCGTACGGGCCAACCAAGCCGACGCGTGTTGGCCCGTAGAGCGCGACCAGGGGACGATCGAATCCCACGGCCATGTGCACGGCCGCCGAGTCGTTCGCCACGACGAGTGCGCTGCGTTCGATCATCGCCATCAGCCCCGCCACGGTCGTCCCGCCCATCCGGTCCAGCACGCGGGGCTCTCGGGCCGCCAACGCAAGCAGCGGCCCGCACTGCTCCCTTTCGCCCTTTGTGCCGACGAGAACGACCCGTTCAACCAATCCCTCCCGAAGCAGGCCTTCCGCGACCGCCGCGAAACGGTCCGCGGGCCACTGCTTGCCCGGCCACCGAGTCGCCGGGGCGAGGAGGGCGAAGGGCCCGGCGAGCGCGGGGTCCGCGAGCGCCTGCTCGCGCTCGGGAGCGGGCGTGTGCAGGCGCATCTCCCGGCACGGCTCCACCCCCGCGGCGGCGACGAGCGCGAGCATGCGGTCCACGGTGTGCCGGCCCTCGGAACCGCGCTCGCATTCCGTGTAGAACAGCCATCCAAGCTCTCTCGCGCCCCGGTGGCCCACGCGCCTGGGGCTGCGGGTGGCCCAGGCAAACCATGCGGAGCGGAACAGCCCCTGGGCGTCGAGGACTAAGTCGTAGCTGGGGGCCCGAAGCAGGCCGAGAAACCGGGAAACTTCACCGAAGCGGGCGCCCCGCATCGCCTCCCCCAGCGCTCGGCGGGGAAAGGGAAGGACCCCCGTCAACGCCGGGTGGGCACGGACGGCGTCCGCGAAGGTGTCCTGGACGAGCCAGTCGATGCGTGCGCCGGGATAGGCCCGTCGGAGGCTCACCAGCACGGGGACCGTGCGGCAGACGTCGCCGAGGGCGCTGGGGCGGATGAGGAGGATGCGGCCGGGGGCCTCCACGGGGGCGATGGTACCCCGGCGGTCGGACCAAAACGGCCGGTCGCGTATTCCGAATATCATCCTGACCCCGGGGACCCTCCCGAGGCGTACCGCGGCCCGCTGCGCCCCCTGGGGCGCGATCCAACGAGTCAAGAGGAGGAAGTCATGCACCGGTCCTTCCGAATTCGAGCCACCGTCCTGCTGGCCTCCGTCGGCCTCGCGAGCCCCCTCTGGGCTCAGGACGGCACGCGCCCATTCATGACATTCGATCACACAGGCATGTCCTCATTCTTCGTCGATCAGCGGGACGCCGGACTCCGCGACGCGCTGGCGATGCTCCCGGATCGGGTCGCCGAGCTGCCGGCCGAACTCGAGAACATGCCGCCCGAAGCGGCGGGCCTCATCCAGCTCTTCCTGAAGACGATCGCCAAACCGGCGCGTGTCGCCATCCTGTACGACGGTGACAACCCCTCCGGCGGCTTCTTCGGGTACGGGTTCGTCGCGAGCGTGCAGTGCGCCAATGAAGGCGAGGTCGACGAGATCCGCGACGCGATCCTCGGCCTCACCAACCAGATCACCGAGGAACGTGGGGTCGAGATCCCCCTCGAGCCGAGCAAACGCTTCAAGGGGATGAGCGAGATGATGCTCCCCTTCGGGCTGCTCAGCTTCGGCCCCCGCAAGGCCGAGTCGGGTTGGCGCTACGAGATCGTTGTCGGGACGGTCAACGATCCGGATGGAGCATTCGCCCAGCCCATGTCCCTTGTGGAAGAGCGAGGCTTCAAGAGCTTTCTGACAGGCTCCGTGGATTTCTCGACGCTGACCCCGGCCAGCAAGCTCGTCAGGAACTTCGCCGGAACGCAGAACGAGATGGTCAACGAGTTTCTCGGCCGATTCACGGAGATGGGCCTGATCGGCGACGAGGCCATGCGGATCGAGTTCCAGGCCGGGGCCACACCCTCTGCGTCGGTGTCCAAGATGATCGTCCGTGGGGCCGCGAAATACGCGAAGCACCTCGCGCTCCCGACCGAGGCGATCACGGCGGCGGAGCTCCGGGCCGTGCCCGCGGACGCGTACGGCGCATCCATCGGCAAGGCGAGCTTTGCCTCGATCGATCGGGCCGTCGAGCAGATGACCGAGCAGGGCCTGCCCGTTCAGAACTTTCTCGATGAGTTCGAGGACGCGACCGGAGTAGATCTGGTCGAGGACGTGTTCCACAGCCTGGGAGGTACGTTCGCCCTCTACAACGCCGAATCCACCGGCGGCGGCTCGCTCCTCTCCGCCGTCGCGATGATGACGATCAAGGACCACGACCGTTTCACCGATGCCCTCCGATCGCTCGCCAACGTCGCCAACGACAAGCTGGAGGAAGCCGGCAAGCCCGGGATGTATGTCGCCATCGAGCACTGGGTACCCGAGGCGGGGATCGACGTGCTCAGCCTGCGATTCCCCGGCCTGCCGGTGCCGTTCGAGTTCTCGTTTGCCATGACCGACAGTTGGTTCATCGGGGCCCTCACTCCCCAGGCCGCCGTGGCCGCGGCGCGGCAGGCGATCGGCAAGGGCGATGACGGCCTCACGGCCAACCCGCGCTTCGCGCCGGTCTTCAAGGAACACGGCAAGGGCGCCACCCAGATCTCGTTCGTCGACACCCCCAGATCCCTGCGTGCGGGATATCCGATCCTCAGCCTGATGGCGTCCGGCGTCTCGAATCTCGTCCGTTCCCCAACCGATCATGGCGTCCGCGACCCGGGCATGATTCTGCCGCTCTACCGGGACCTCCTGGGCTCCAATCCCGTCGCATCCGTCCGGATTACGCGCTGGGAGGGCGAGGACCTCGTCACCAGCGGTTGGGGCGATCGGTCGCTGCTCGTGAACGCCGGGGGCGACATGGGCGTCGCCTCCGCGGCCTTGCCTCTCGCAGCCGCAGCCATTGGCGTTGGGGGGTTCGTCACCCAGCAGATGGATCACGGATGGTCCGGGCCGGTGGGTTCGTTCGACACCTATGCCAGTCTGATCGAGGGCCGCCTGCTCGGTGACCCCACGACGGGTCTCGCCACGCTGGTTTCCGGCGTCACCAGCCCAGCATCGTTGGCCCTTCCTCCGGCATGGGGCTCCCTCCGGCCGTGATACGCTGAGGTCATGGCTCGGACACCCCTGTCGTCGGCACGGACATCGCGGGCGGGCGTGGCAGCGGCCGCGCTCGCCCTCTTACTTGTCCCCATGAACACCCTGTTTGCCCAGGAGGAGGCCTCAGCGCCGCCACCCGTCGGGCGCATCAGCGTGGGAACCGAGCGTTCGCCGCTTGAGACGCGGGTGCTTCGGCTGATCGGCGCATCGGCATCATGGGTGGAAGGGTCGGTGGCCGGGGCGTCCGCCGACAGTCCGTGGCGGCGATGGGTAGAGCGCATGGCGAAGGACGCGCCGCCGACCGGCACATGGGATCTGATTCTCGACGAGAAGGACGTGCTCGGTGTGCGCGAGCCGGGCGAGGTCCCGGCCGATGCGGCGCTGGAACTCAGCATCGATCTGAATGCGTTCCGGGGTCAATCTCCTCAGCCCTTTAGCCGGTCGATGCGTGGCCGGGCCCTCGATGCGCTGAGCCTCGACAACGCCCGGCGTGCGAGGCTTTCGTTTCTTCCGGCCTCGCCCGAGGATGACGGGCCGCTCGCGGCCGTACTTTTCTACGAATCCCGCTCCGAACAGCCGGGGCGCTGGCACGCCCAGCCGATCGCGGAGGTGGCCGAGGCGCCCTACCGGGGTGAGGCGCCGCCGGAGTCCCCTCTCCAGATCGACTTTGGGGAGCAGTGGGGGGCGTTCGCGCTCTCCATGACCGATCTGGCGCTCACGGGGTTGGAGGGCCGGGTC
Organism: Phycisphaerales bacterium; assembly: GCA_016709445.1. Taxonomy (GTDB): domain Bacteria; phylum Planctomycetota; class Phycisphaerae; order Phycisphaerales; family UBA1924; genus PNC22. Next base: position 66,167 of record JADJMV010000015.1, on the reverse strand, counting down.
TGGGCGTGGGTCGGGGTCGAGGGCCCGGTCCTCGCGGCTCCGCTGGCGCGCGGCGCCTCCGACCGGACCGTGGCAGGGCAGATGCAGTCCGTCTTCGGGCTGCGTCTGGCGTGGGCCCGAGAGCCCTCGGGGCGGGCAACCGGCCGGCTCGCGCTGATCGAGGCGGCGAGGCTTCCCCAGCAAGAGGACCCGCAGGTGCTCGTGCGGTTCATCAGGATCGCAGACCGAACCATCCTCGTGGTCGCGACCGGCGAGGCGGATCTGGATGGCGCGGCGACGGTGCTTGCCAAGCTGTCGCACTGAGTCCGCCGGCGATCAGACTGTCAACGCCCGCATCACCTCGGTGATCGAGGTCTGACCGGCGTGGGTCTTGGCGTAGCCGTCCTGCTTGAGCGTGCAGAGGTGACCACCCTTGGCCGCGGCGGCGGCGATCTGGGGCGCATTGACTCGGCGCATCACCATCTCGCGCAGCTCGTCGTCCATCGTGAGGAGTTCGTACACGCCGAGCCGCCCGCGATAGCCGGTGTTGCGGCAGGCGCGGCACCCGACACCCCGGACGAGCAATTCCTTGGCGCCGACGGTGAAGTCGGCGGGGAGATCGGCCTTGTCTGGGACGTATCGCTCGGCACACTCGGGGCAGACCCGCCGCACGAGACGCTGGGCCATGATGCCCTCGACGGAGGAGGCCACGAGGAATGGCTCGACGCCCATGTCGAGCAAACGCGTGGTCGCGCCCGGGGCGTCGTTGGTGTGCAGGGTCGAGAAGACCAGGTGGCCCGTCAGCGAGGCCTGCACGGCGGTCTCGGCGGTTTCCTTATCGCGGATTTCGCCGATCATCACCACGTCGGGGTCGTGGCGGAGGATGGAGCGGAGCCCGGAGGCAAATGTGAGCCCGACCCGGCTGTTGACCTGGATCTGGTTGACGCCGGAGACGTGGTACTCGACCGGGTCCTCCACCGTGATGACCTTGATCTCGTCGCTCACGATCCGATTGAGGGAGGCGTACAGCGTGGTCGACTTACCCGAGCCCGTTGGGCCGGTCACGAGCAGGATGCCGTGGGGCCGGCCGATCATCGCGTCCCACCGCGTGAGCACGTGGTCGGGCATCCCGAGGTCGTTCAGGCTCATGAGCACCGCGGTCTTGCTCAGCAGGCGGAGCACGACGCCCTCGCCGAAAAGCATCGGGATCACGCTGACGCGCAGGTCGATCTCGTGGATGCCGCCGCGCTCGCTGCGGTGCCGGAAGGTGATCCGGCCGTCCTGGGGAAGGCGCTTCTCCGCGATGTTGAGGTTGGCCATGATCTTCAGACGGCTGACGATGGCCGCACCGAATCGGTTGATCGTGGCCGCGACGTTGGCCCGCTGCAGCACGCCGTCGATGCGGTAGCGGACGAGCAGCTCCTGCTCGTAGGGCTCGATATGGACGTCGGTGGCCCGCTCGCTGATCGCCTCGACGAGGAGGTCGTTGACGAGCTTGATCACCGACGCTTCCTGCGCCTGCTCGATCTCGCCGGCTACGGCGGCGTCCGCGACGGCGGTCGGCCCGGCCTCGGCCGACATCTCGTCGAGTGTGTCGCCCCCGACGCCGTAGTGCGTCCGGATGAACTTGCGGAGGTCGTCCTCGTCGGCCAGGACCAGGTCGATCGCGCAACCGGTGACGAGGCGCAACTCGTCGAGGGCATCGATCCCGAAGGGGTCGCTGGTCGCGATGACGAGCCGGTCCCGCTCCCGCGAGATGGGGACACACCCCTGGCGGTAGACGAGCTTGCTGGGGAGCGACTCGAGCACCTTGGTCTCGACCTCGACCGCGGCGAGATCGACCACCGGCATGTGAAATTGGTCACCCAGGGCCGCCAGCGCCTGATCTCGTGTGACGAGCCCGCGCCTGACGAGGACTCGGTCCAGCCGATCGCCGCTGGAGCGCTGCTCCGCGAGCGCCTCCTCGAGTTGCTCGGGGCTGATCAGTCCGCGGTCGATGAGGGAAACACCCATGCCCATATCGAGTTCATTCTACGGGCGCACCCCACCACCCTGAAGCGCCGTCCCGCAGTCCAATAATCGCGATGCTCGCGGGCCTACCGCCTAGGCCGGGTATTCGGCGCTGGTCCGGTCCGTCTCCCAGACTCTCACGGAGGCAAGCGAGACGCCCGAGCCGAGCCCGGCGACCGGTCGCTCCAGCAGTCGGAAGCAGACCATCGCGATGTTCTCGACGGAGGGATTCAGCCCCGACCCGTCGGCGAATTCCGCCGTGTCGAGGTTGAGGTGTTTGTGGTCGAATCGTTCGATCACCGCGTCCTGCACGACCCGCTCCAGGGCGTCGATGGAGATCCCCGCCCCCGACGCGGGGAAGCGCACCCGGGGCTCGAGACGGTAGTTGTGCCCGTGGCCGTTGGGGTGGTTGCACTTGCCGAAGCACTCGCGGTTCTCCGCCTCGGTCCAGCCCGGCACGTGGAGGCGGTGCGAGGCGGAGAAGTCGAACTGGAGACGGAGCGTCAGGCTGTCGGTCGTGTCGGAGCGCATCTCGAGGGTATGGTACGGAGAGAGCCGCAGCCGCACCCGGCGGACCTCGACCGGGAGCCGGCCGCGGAGGGCCTGGATCAACTCGGCGAGCACCCCGCCGGTCATCCCCGGGCCCGTAGGGTCGCTGGCCCTCCGCACGACTGGGAGCGCGCTGGCGAGCACCGCCTCGTCGATCGCCTTGATGTTCAGGAGGTAGCCGCTGGTCCGGTCGACATCACCGACGACCTCGACGTCAATCTCAAAGAAGCGTTCGGTTCCCCGCAGGGGTGGGCTGCCGGCAAATCCATTGGATCCCCGCTCGCCCCTCCGGGCGCCGGCCGCAAACCGCACAGTTCGCTCCAGAGCGGCCCGCACGGACAACGATAGCCCCGGGGGGTGCGGGGTGAGGTTAAGATGTTGGCATGAGACACAACCTGCCCCTGCCACTGGTCGTACTGGCTCTGGTCTCCGCGCCGTCGGCGTGGGCCCAGGGCTCCGCCACGCCGCCCCACCAGCCGACCCCGGCGACCCAGGAGCCGCCCGTGGATGCGCACGCCGACGATCCCACCGAGGTGCTCGGGTTCACGATGGTGGACATCCAGGGCGAGCCCCAGCCCTTGGAGGCCTACCGAGGCCGGGTGGTGATGTTCGTCAATGTGGCGAGCAAGTGCGGCCTGACGCCCCAGTACAAGGGCCTCGAGGGGCTCTATGAAAAGTACAAGGACCGCGGATTGGTGATCCTCGGATTCCCCGCCAACGACTTTGCCGGCCAGGAGCCGGGGACGGACAAGGAGATTCTCGAGTTCTGCACGGGCAAGTATGACGTGACGTTCCCGATGTTCTCAAAGATCTGCGTGAAGGGAGAGGAGCGTGAGGCCCTCTACGACAAGCTGTCCAAGGCCATGGCGGACCAAGGGGGCGAGCCGAGCTGGAATTTCACCAAGTACCTGGTCGACCGCACCGGCCATGTCGTGCGACGATTCGATCCGAAGACGGCGCCCGACGACGCGAGTCTGATCCAACAGGTCGAGGAGTTGCTCGACCAGCCCGCGCCGGAGGCTCAGGACAAGCCGGCCTAGGCCGTCCAAGACGATGCCCCTCTTCCAATACACAGCACTAGACGGCACGGGCAAGCGGGTCGCGGGGGTACTCTCTGGCGCGAGCGAGCAGTCCATCCTGACCGAACTCGAGGGCCGTTCGCTGGTGCCCGTGAAGATTGCACCGCGGCCCGAGCGGCTGCGAACTCGGCGCCGGGGCCTCGCGCCGCGGCGGCTCGCCGAGGTGTACATCCAGTTTGGAGACATGCTGCAGGCCGGAGTGCCGGTGCTGCGGGCGTTGCGGGTGCTCGCGGGGCAGAAGGACCAGCGTATCGCCGGCGTGTTCCGCGAGATCGCCGGCGCGGTCTCCGAGGGCGAGCCGCTGGCGGAGGCCATGAGCCGGCGCCCCGATCTGTTCAAGCCGACACAGGTCGCGATTATCCGTGCGGGAGAGAAGGGCGGCTTCCTCGAGGACGCCGTGATGCGGCTCGGGCAGTTCGTCGAGCGGCAGGCGGAGCTCCGCGGCAAGCTGGCCGGCAGCCTGATCTACCCGATCGTTCTGGTCTCGCTGGGCGGCATCATCCTTGTGGTGATCTTCACGGTGCTCATCCCGATGGTGCAGCCGATGTTCAAACGCATCGAGAAGCTGCCCGCGATCACCGAGGTCGTCTTCGCGATCGCAAAGGTCGTCGGTGGCTACGCCCCGGTCGTCATCGGCGTCCTGGTCATGCTGGGTGTGGCGTTCGCAATCCTCAGGCGCCGGCCGGGGGTGAAGCGGTGGCTCGATGGCGTATTCCTCCGATTGCCGGCGGTGGGGCCGCTGATCCGCGCGATCGCCGTGGCGAGGTTCAGCCGCATGCTCGGCACCATGCTGCACAACGGAGTCCCGATGCTCGGCGCCATGGCGACCTCGAAGGCGGCCACGGGCAACGTGGTATTGGAGTCCGCGATCGCGGCCGCCGCCGAGCAGGTCGGAGCCGGCGCGCAGCTCGCTCCCTCGCTGGGGACGTCGGGGCTCTTCCCGGCGGATGTGATCGAGATGCTGGCCGTGGGCGAGGAGGCGGGCAACGTCGACAAGGTGTTGATCCGCATCAGCGACACGGTCGAGTCACGCATCGAGCGGCTTCTGAGCAACCTGATCCGGTTGGTGGAGCCGCTGTTGATCGCACTGATCGCCGCGGTGGTACTCGTGGTCGCGATCTCGCTGGTGCTGCCTCTGACCCAGCTCAGCGACATTCGATAGGGCGATGATTGGAGTATGTCAGGGCTGAGGGCGTTGGGGTGCTTGAGCGGCGGCGGACGGTATGCTAGTGTGGGCTAATATGGGCCGTGCCGATCGCTCTGATCGGGCCCCCGACGGAACGGAGTCAGCCACAGCCCCGGCGCCAGGCCGGGGTGTGGGATCGCAGAAAGGACGCTCCCCATGAACCGCATGAACCGCTGGAATCGGATGGGCCGCCGGACGAGCGCCCGGGGCTTCACGCTCATCGAGGTGATGATCGTCATCGCGATTGTGCTCGCCTTGTCGGCGATCGTTGCGCTCCGCCTGTTCGGACGGAAGGAACAAGCCGACGTGTCGCTGACGCAGACGGATGTGAACAACATCAAGCGAGCCTTCAGCCTTTTCCGGCTTGACTTCAACCGCTGGCCCACGGAGGAAGAGGGCGTGGCGGTGCTCTGGGACAAGGAGAAGCTCGATCCCGAGGCCGACCAGTCCAAGTGGCAGAAGTATCTCGAGGAGCCCATGGAGAAGGACCGGTGGGGCAACCCGTGGGGCTACCACCAGCAGAGCGAGCGCGGCGACGAGTCCGAGTATGACCTGTGGTCGTACGGGCCGAACGGCGAGGACGAGAACGGCGAGGGCGACGATGTCACCTCGTGGCGGAAGACATCGGAGGATGACGGTGGCGATAGCAGGCTGATGGCGCCCCCTTCGTCGTCATCCTCGGGCAGCGGCGGTTGACGGCGTGGGTGGTGGGGGTTCGGAGGGGGGCTCGGAGAGCACCCGGCATGCGGCGAGCGGCGTTTACTCTCCTTGAGACGATCATCGTCGTCGCCATCGTGGTGGCGATCAGCGCGGTCGCTCTCCCTTCGCTTGCGTCTCGTGTGACCGCCGGGCGCGTCGGGCAGGCGGTGCTCAGCCTCCAATCCAGCGCCGCCCTGGCCAGGGCGGACGCGATGGATCAGGGCCGGACGCTCACGCTGGTGGCCGAAGACGTGGAGGGCGAGTGGGTCCTCTTCACGGAGCCCGCCTCGTCTCGCCCATCGGGGATCGCCGCGCTCCGCGAGCCCGAGCCCGCGCCCGAGGGGCGTCGGGAGGTCGGGAGTTTCGACGGCGTCGATCTTGCCGGCACCCTGCCCAGTGCGGACGAGCCGCCGGCCTCCGAGACCGCCGCGAACGGCGGCGCGCGGCCGGCGCCACTCGGCGGCGCAGGTGCGCCGCCCGCCGAGCCTCCGGAGCGACGCGAACTGGCGGTCTTCTTCGCGGATGGGTCCTGCCGATCGGGCGGCCCGATCTATGTGCTGGGGAAAGATGGCTCGCGCCGCGTCGTGCGATTCGGGGCCATCTCTGCGAGCATCGATGTCCGGATCCTCCCCAAAGAGCAGGACGAACTCTCCGCCAGGCCGCCGGCCGATCAGCCGCCGCGGCTGCTCTCCGGCGGGCGGGGGGGTGACCGGTGACGATGCACACCCGACGGATCCGGGGCTGGGTGTTGCTGGAGATGATCCTCGCCCTGACCATCTTCATCTTCACCGCGTTGACCGTGCTTGGCTCGATCGCGCAGGGCATCGCCGCTGCGGAGCGGACGCGTTCGCATGCGCAGGCCGTGGATCTCGCTCGTTCGACGATGGCCAAACTGGAGGCCGGTCTCGGCACCATGCAGAATCTGGCCGGCCCGGTGCCCGCCTGGGAGCCCGATGCCGCTCCGACGGACGGGGCCGATGGCCCGGGCGCCGGCGGGTTCTCCGATACGGCGCCACCCCCCTCGCTGTGGGAGGTCGAGATCGACTCGCTGCCCTCGCCTTTCTCCGGCCTGACGCAGGTCACCGTGACGGTGGTCAAGCGGCCAGCCCCCGACAGTGAGCGCGTGGTCGCGTCGTATTCGCTGCACCAGCTTGTTCACCTCCTCCCCGAGCGGCAGGACAGCGTCGGCGAGACGGACCCGATCACCACGGAGGGGGCTCGGGGCGGCCGGTTCGCGCCGACTGGAGGATCCCGGTGAACCCGGAGCGATCCAATCCGGTGCGCTCGGGCATGACCCTGATCGAGGTGCTCGCCGCCCTGGCGATCCTGGTGGTGCTTTCTGCGGCGGTGATCGGGTTCTTTCTTTCCGCGACCTCGCGGCGCGATCAGCTCGTGAAGCTCGCGTCGCAGGAACGCGAGTGTGCGGTCCTGCTCGATCGTCTCGAGAGTTCGCTGCTGACCGCCGTCGCGGTGGCGCCGGATGGCAGTGCCGGTGTGCGGGGCGGGCCCACATCGCTCGCTGTGACGTCGCGGGGCGTCACCGGCGCACTCCCCGGCACTGCCGCTCTCTCCGATGCGACCTCGCTGACATTTGAGTTCGACGAAGCGAGCCGGTCATGTATCTGCACGCTCGAGGTCGACGGCGCCGACCCGGTGCGGGAGGTCGTCGCCTCCGCCATCGAACGCATGCGGTTCCGATACTCGAACGGTCGGGCGTGGAGCACGGACTTCGACACACTTTCTTCGGGTGGCCTCCCCGCCGCCGTCGAGGTCTCGATCTGGCTGGAACCCCGTGCGGGGCCTCCGGAGGGGGCGGACGAGCCCACCCCGCCGGAGACGCCGGCGGAAGGCCCCGGGGGGGCAGGCCTCGGACCCGTCGATTTCGCGCCCCCGGGCGCGAAGCCCGAGTGGACGCCGAGAGAACCCGACCACGTCCGCGTCTTGGTAGTTCCTGATGCGCCGAGTTGGAAGGAGGCCGGGACGTGAATCAGACACGGTCCGGCAGCGCCATCGTCGCGGTCCTCCTTCTGGTCGCCATCGGCGTCGTCATGGCGGCTTCCGTGCTCGCCACCGCCGACGCGGCCTCCGCGACCGCGCGGGGCGAGGCCGCCCGCACGCAATCCCGCGCGCTCGCCTGGTCCGGGGTGCAGGGTCTCATGGCCGAACTGGCCGAGCAGAGAGACGGGATTCTGGATGGGGAGGCGCCTCAGGTCACACCCGAATGGGATCTGTACACGCTCGATGATGGCACGAGGGCCGTGATCCGACTCGTCGATCTCACCCCCGAGGCCCCGGGGCTCATCGCCCCGGAAAACGCCAAGCTCGACCTGAACTCGGCGACGGCCGAGATGCTCGCCAAGGTTCCGGGGCTCGACGCCACGCTCGCCGGCCGGATCGTGGCCGCGAGGCAAACCCGGGCATTTTCGAGCGTCGAGCAGTTGCTCGGGATCGAGGGCATCGAGCCGCGCATGATCTACGGCGGGTCGGCGGAGGCGCCGGGGTCGACGGAGGCGGATAGCGCCCTCGCCGGCCCCGGTGGCGGGGTCGCCTCATCATCGGCGCTCGGCGATCTGCTCACGGTCTTTGCATTCGATCCGAATGTCCAGCTCGGCCTCGGCGGCGAGGACGAGTTCGCCGGCCGGTTGCGTGTCAATCTCAACCAGCCGTGGTCCGATCGCCTCAGATCGGCAATTACAGAACGGATGGGCGACGAGGCCGCCAAAGTGGTGCAAGACATCATGAAATCAGGCCAGGCGTTTGCCCACGACGCCGACTTGGTGCGGGTGCTCCGGGACCTCGGGAGCCAGCCGGCGGACTGGGTGAAGACGCTGGATCTCTTCACGACCAGCGACGACGAGTTCATCCCCGGCCGCGTGGACCTGAATCGGGCCCCGCCAGAAGTGCTCACCTGTCTGCCGGGGCTCACCAGGGAGAAGGCTGCGCAGATCGCACATGTTCGGCAGACGCTGGATGCGGAGTCTCGTCGCAGCCCTGTTTGGGTCGTCACCGAGGACGTGCTGACCCCGGACGAATTCGAATCGGTGGTCGATTACGTCACGACACGCTCGACCCAGTGGCGGGCCCGGATCGAGGTCGGATTCGAATCCGATCCCGAGGCCGGCCCGCTCGACGCGCCGATGTCTCTGGACGAACTGCACGCCGGGTCGGGCGACGCGCCCCTCGCGCCCCATCTGGCCCATCACATGATCGTGGACGTGGTCATCGACATCGCGTCGAAGCGCCCCCGCGTCGCCTACCTCCGCGAGGTCACGCTACTCGAGGACATGCTCGACTGGGCCGACGCGGCCGAGCCAGCGGCTTCGTCGTCGGATTCGGATGTTCTCGCCGCGGACGCCCCTGAGGCCGAGCCTGAGACCGAAAGCGATCCGGAACTGGCCGAGCCGGATCCGTGGTCTTTCGGTGAGGATTTTGGGGGTATCGATCTGGGCGGAGATCTCGACCTGGGGATCGACGAGGCCCCGGACCGCGGCGCGACGAGCGCGGCAGACTCGAATGCGGGGGGTGGGAACCAGGCCGGGGCGGCCGCGTCGCAGGCGGGAGAGGCCTCGGATCGGCGCATCGGGAGATGGACGACTCGTCAGGGAGGGAAGCCATGAAACTGCGCGGGACCTATCTGGTCTGCTCGATGGAGGGGCACCGCCTGAGCGCGGTCTGGGGGAACATCCAGAAGGATCATGTGCACATCCGCGGCTGGCACATCGCGGACCGGCCGGCTTCGATCGAGGAAGGCAACGTCGAGGCGCTCGGCGAGTGGGTCGGGGAGTCACTGCGCGGGGCCGGCTGCCGAGTGAAGTCGTGCCTGATCGCCGTGCCCCGCGCCAGCGTGGTGCTCAAGCGTCTCACATTCCCCGCGATGCGCCAGGCAGCCGAGGGCGATCTCGCCGGCATGGTCGGGCTCCAGATGGCGCGCCAACTCACCATGCCCTTGCAGGGCGCCGCGATCGACTTTGTCCGCCTCGCGGTGCCGGGGGAGGATTCGGGAGCACCGACGGAGGTCCTCGCGGCCGCGTTGCCCGGGGAGCAGGTCGCTTGGTCGAAGTCGCTCAGCAAGGCGGCCAAGCTCTCGCTGAAGTCGGTCGCACTCCGGGGGGAAGGTTCCGCCGCGCTCTTCGCGCAGCTCTCCTATACGCAGGATGGCCCGATCCTCGGGGTGTCGGTAACCCCGCAAGGCGTGGAGTTGGGGGTGGTCTCGCAGGGCCGGGTGGTCTTCTCGCGGGCCGTCGATGTCACACCGCCCACCGGGGTCGAGGAGTGGAAGACCTTCACCGAGCGGATTGCCCTCGAGGCGAAGCGGACGCGCGTCGGATTTCGAGGAGCGGGGGAGAATCCGGATTTCGGGTGCGTCGCCGTCCTCGGCGACGACTCGCTCGCCGCCTCGATGGGCAAAGCCTTGGGGTCCGAACTCGAGTTGCCATGGCAGACGGTCCGATTTCCCAACGCGGTCGATCTGCCCTCCGATATGGACAGCTCGACGCGAGCGAGCGTCGCCCCGCTCATCGGGCTCATGCTGGGTGCGGCGATCGATCGGCCAACCTACGACTTTGCCAATCCTCGGAAAGTCCCGGATGCGCTGGCGTCGATCCGTCAGGCGGCGTTGGCCGCGGTGCTCGGCCTCATCCTCTTCGGCGGCGGTGGCTGGCTCTGGGGGGATCAGGACTACCGGGCTCTCGATGGGCAGGTCGCGACCGCGCTGCAGAGCGCCAAGTCGTACCAGGAGAAGTATGTTCGTCAGCTGCGGGCAGACGCAAGGCTCCAGCACATCCAGAAGCTGCGTTCCGACAGGGTGGACTGGGTGGGGCACCTTTCGTATCTGACGAGCTCCATGCCGTCGGCCGACCTCGCCCGCCTGGACTCGATCGACGGCTCCACCAAGGCCCCCGTCGCCTTCCTCCACGTGAGCAACGATGCGCGGTCGACGGAGGCCAAGTCGCTCTTTGACAAGGATGCGCAGTGGGTCAAGAACCTCCGGGTCGAGATCAGCGTTTCGGGGGTCGCGGCGCGTGACGTCGCGGACAGACTCCGTGCGGCCCTGGTGGAGAGCGCGGTCTATCAGGTGAGCACTCGCGGCGCGGATGTCGCGAACAGGTTTGACTACCAGCTCGTCTCCGCCGCACCATCGCCGGCGACCACCGCGCCCCAGGCGCAGGGAGAGGGGAACTGATGCGCACCGCGCACAAGCTCATGCTCATCCCGTTGCTCGGCCTCGCGTTCGTCGGGGTCGGATTCGGATCGTACTACTCGGTGTTTCTCCGCCACGAGAAGGAACTCAAGTCGAGGCTGATGGACTACGAGAACCGCGTGAATCAGTGGCGAACGGCGCTCGACGAGAAATCGACAACCGAACAACGCCTGCGCGACTTTGCGTCCTCCACGCTGGGCTTCAGCGCCGAGGTCGTCGACTCCCGATTCCGCTCGGCGCTCAGCCGGATGGCGAGGGACGCGGGGCTGGTCAGCGACGACATCGTCGTGACGACCCAGACCGCGCGGGCGATCAAGAACCCGGCGGTCGACGCGAAGGTGGAGCAGTTCAAGGCCTATTCCAAGGCCGACTTTGTCGAGGCGTCCGACCTCTACATCATGGATGCGGATGTCCGCGGATCGGGAACCTTTGCCGCCGTGACCCGTCTGCTCGCCCTCGCCCAAACACAGCCCTGGATCTGGAACGTCCGGGGCTTCTCACTCAAACCCCGCGACGCGACCGCATCCTCGTTCGAGATCCGGATCGACCTCTCCACGGCCTTCATGCCCGACCTGGCCCCGGCCAAGCCCTCCGAGAACGAGGGCAGCACCACGCAGGATCCACCGATCGTCGATCCCCCCGCCTCCCAAGTCGTCGCCACTTCCGCGATCGTTCGCAGAAACGTCTTCGCGCCCGCGCCCCCCGAGCCGACGGCCGTCGCCATCCAGAAGCCGGCTCCGAACGCCGACCCGCAGCACAACCCGGCGCCCCCGCCTCCGCCACCACCGCCGCCCTACCACGAATGGCGATTGGCCGGGCTGAGCGGCAGCCCGGCGGCGGGGGTGCTCGCCTGGATGCTGAACACCAGGACCGGCGCGGCCGTCATGCTCAGCCCGGGCCAGGGAGTGCTCGATGCGACGCTTGTGAAGGCGTCCGACGACTCAGCGGTTTTCCAGATTGGGGATAGCCGGTACAGGCTGGTCCTGAACGAAACCCTAGCAGAACGACATCCAGTACAGTGACATCGACGCGGCTAGCTTCTGTATAGTGGTCACTAGCCGTTGGCCGGGAGACGGCCGGCCGGCGCCTCGCGCCGGCTATGGGAAAGGAGTCTGCCATGCATCCACGAGCCCATCGCCGGGCCGTCGTCATCGCCTCACTCGTCGCCGCCGCCGGTGGGGCAGCCTCGGCGCTTGCCATGCAGGCGGAGAATCCGCCGCCCGAGCAGCCCGCCGCGACGCAGCCGGCAGACCAACCCATCGAGAGCGGAGCGGCGCCGACCCAACCTGAGGCCCAGCCCGCGGCCCCGGCCGACGCCCAGCCCGCGCCGCAGCCGGTGGCCGATCCGCGGATCCATTTCCAATTCAAGGACACCCCGTTCGCGATGGTGCTCGACTTCTTCTCGAAGGAGACGGGGCTCCCGTCATCAGGGAGACGGAGGTCCCCGGCGGGACGATGACCTTCATCGGCGGCACGGAGTACAGCTTCGAGGACGCTCTCTCGATTCTGAACCTCAATCTGCGCATGCACGGCGTCGCGCTGCGCCGCGAGGACAATTTCCTGTACCTGTCCTCGATCAAGGACGCGGTGCGGCGTCCTTCGCCCGTCCTCAGCCAGGGCGCGCTGCCGCAGGGCATCACGCCCGACATGATCGTCACGATGACGATCCCGCTCGACAACACGCGGGCCTCGCAGGTTGCCGAGCAGATCAAGCCGCTCATCGGCGAGTACGGGGGCGTTACGCCCGTCGACGCCCAGAACATGCTCATCCTCGTCGAGACCGCCGCCCAGTGCGAGCGTATCGCGGCGATCATCCGCACGATCGACTCCGTACGCCCGGTCGACTCGGAGTTCAAGCTCTTCAAGCTCGAGCACGCCAAGGCGGAGGCGGTGGTGACGGCCCTCAAGGGTCTCGTCGGCGAGCGCCAGCAGACCATCTATGTGAATCCCGACGGCAAGCAGACCAAGGTCGAGGAGGTCTCGGTCGCGGGCCTGAACATCCAGCCGGATGTCCGGACCAACTCCGTGGTCGCGGTGGGCTCGAAGAACCGCATCGAGACCGTGGCCCAGCTGGTGGAGATTCTCGACGCACCGGCCGGCGCGCTCGACGGCGACCGGCAGATGATGACCTTTCAACTCGAAACCATCACGCCCCAGCAGGCCTCGCAGACACTGACGACGCTCTTTGCCTCCGTCGCGCCGGAGTCGAAGCCCACCGTCTTGCCGCTCGAGGACGTGAACAAGATCACGGTCGTGGGGGTGCAGCCGCTGCTGCTCCAGGCGGCGGCGCTCCTCGGGGAGATCGATCCGACGGCGGGCACGGGCGAGGCGAGGACGGCGCAGCCCGAGTCGGTGGCCCGCTCGATCCATCTCGAGCACATCACGCCGGCGCAGGCCGAATCGATCGTCCGTCGGATGCTCACCGCGCGCCAGCAGCAGGTCATCCGGTTCAGCGCAACCCCTGATGGGTCGGGGTTCCTCGCGGCGGGCCCGACCGCCGACGTCGAGTCGTTCGAGCAGCTCGTCAAGAGCCTGGACAAGCCGGCCAGTGCGAAGACCGACGCCCGGGTCGTCCGCATCAACTCGGCCGATCCGCAGGCGACGATCGACCGGGCCATGGAGCTCGACAAGCTGACGGCGGAGGGCGCTAAGGACCCGGTGTCGGCCAGCCTCGACGGCGAGAGCCGCACGGCGACCCTCGTCGGCTCTCCAGAAGCACTGGCGCGCTTCGAGCGCCGGCTCAACGATGTCGAGAGCCGGGATGTGGTCCAGAGTCTCTCGCGGACCTACCAGCTCAAGGCGGTGAAGCCCAGCCAACTGGTCAGCAAGCTGCAGCGCCTGGTCAAGCCCCTGCTCACGCCCGACGGGGGCGCCCCCTACACCCCGCCGACGTTCGAGCCCCTGGACGACCTGGATTCGCTGGTCGTCCGCGCCGAGCCGGAACAGTTCGCGGTGATCGAGCAGCTCGTCACCCAGCTCGACGCGCTCGAGCCGGCCAAGCGGGATTTCCGGGTGATCCGCGTCACGAACGGCGACCCCGCCGACATCCGGGAGCGGGTGCTCAAGCTCCTGGACGAGACGAGCCACGGCCTCAAGCCCGAAGAGCTGGGCGAGGTGGATGTCCAGGTCGATGCGGCCTCGGGCAACCTTCTCGTGTTCGCCGATGGCCCCGGGATGCAGCGGTTCAATGGCGTCTTCCAGCAGGTCCAGCAGCTCATCCCACCCGAGCGGACCACGCGGGTGATCGACGTGCAGAACGTGACCGCAGCCTCGATCCTCGAGCCCCTCAGGCAACTCCTCGCGAGCGCAGACCCGATCGATCCCTCCAGGGCGATCCCCGAGCCCCGATCTCGGTGCTCGAACGAACCAACTCGCTGGTGGTCAACGCGGAGACGGCCCAGCACGCGCTGGTCGCCCAGCTCGTGCAGCGCCTCGACCGGCCCGACCCCGCGGACCTCCCGCCGATGCGGATCCTCCAGCTCCGCACCGCCGACGCGGTGAACGTCGCGAATCTGCTGCAGCAGCGGTATAACGCGCGCCCGCTCACCGAGCGGACGGCCAAGCCTGTCAGTATCCAGGCGGAAGCCGGCACGAACACCCTCATCGTGACGGCGCACCCCGAACTCTTCGAGGACGTCAAGTCGACCGTCGAGACGCTCAACCAGGAGAACTCGACCGAGCCGGAGCGCACCACCAAGCTCTTCCCGCTCAAGGTCGCTCGCGCGACCGACGTCGCCACCGCCATGGACAGGCTCTACCCCGAGCCCCCCATGCCCGCCGACCGCTACGGCCGGCCCATGCCCTGGCTCCGGGAGAAGAAGGAAGTCAACGTCTCGGCCGATCCATCCAGCAATTCGCTCATCTTCGACGCCCCGACCGCCCGCATCCCCGACCTCGAGGAACTCGCCCAGCAGCTCGACCGGGTCGAGGTGCCCCCGCAGGCCGAGCTGCGGACCTTCCGTGTCATCAAGGGCGACCTCGACACCATCACATCCACGCTCAACGGTCTCGCGAGGCAGGGCGCCCTCGCGGCGCCCGCCCAGGCGGGCAAGCAGCCCGTCCAGGTCATGGTCCAGGCCGAGCCCCGCTCCGGCACGCTCATCGTCGCCGGAGACGAGACCACCTTCTCCAAGGTCGAGGAGATCCTCAAGAGCCTCTCCGCCGTACCGGTCGAGAAGTCGCTCCGAATCGTGCCGATATCCAACGTTCCCGCGGCCGACGTCCGCGACCGCGCCCTGGCGATCTACCAGGCGCAGATCGCCGGTGTCCCCGAAGCAGAGCCCGTCGAGGTCTCCGTCGATGACAACTCCAACTCGCTGGAAGTGGTGGGGGATCTCGACGGCCTGAACCGCTTCGTGCAGATCATCGACCAGCTTCAGCGGCAGACCGGGTCCGCCCGCGAGGTCCGGCTGATCGATCTCAAGCTCGCCAAGGTCAACGATATTGTCAAGTTCCTCGAGGAGATGGTGTCCGCCAACAAGTCGATCACCATGCAGGGCGGGCCGGCGCCGGTTTTCGAGGCGATCGAGACGACCAATTCGCTGATGGTCGCGGCGCAGCCGAGCCAGATGACCATCATCGAGCAACTCGTCAAGAGTGTCGACGCCCAGCAGGCCGGCGAACGCCCGCCCCTCCGCATCCTCCGGCTCCGTGCGACCGACGCGACCAACCTCGCGCGCGTGCTCCAGGCCTCGTACAACGGCCGCCCCGTCGAGGACCGCACCAAGAAGCCCGTAGATATCCAGGCCGACGAGGCAACCAACACCCTGATCGTCTCCGCGCATCCCGACGTGCTCCCGGAGATCGAGCAGATCGTCGAGCAGCTCAACGAGACCCAGGCGCTGGACGCCGAGGGCCGCGAGATCCGGATCTTCCCGCTCTCGTGGGCGCGGGCCGAGGAATTGGCCAAGACCATCGACGAGATGTTCCCCGAGCCTCCCGTGCCGGTCGATCGCTACGGTCGACCCCAGCCGCAACTCAAGCAGCCCAAGGAGGTCTTCGTCCGGGCCGACCGCGCGACGAACTCCCTGATCGTCGACGCGCCCGCCCAGCGTCTCGCGGGCTTCGAACAGATCGTCAAGAGCCTCGACCAGCAGAATCTCGGCGACGACGTCGAGGTCCGGACCTACCGCATCGAACGGGCCGATCTCGCCGCCGTCTCCCGCACGCTCCAGGACCTCTCGACCAGCGGCGCCTTCCGCGCCAGCAGCCGGACGCCCGTCACGATCAACACCGAACCCACGACGCACACCCTCGTCGTCAGCGGTCCCACCGAGGTATTTGCCCATATCGAGCAGGTGCTCGACTCCCTGGGGCAGGCGCCCGACAGGCCCGACACGACTATGAAGATGTACGCCCTCAAGTTCGCCAGGGCCGAGCAACTGCAGGTCCTCCTGAAGGATCTGCTGGCGACCCGACTCCGGGACGAGGAGGTCCGGGCCGGCCGATCCGCGGAGGAGGTCGATAGCCTCCTCGATGTCGCCGCCCACGGGCCGAGCAACACCCTGATCATCACCGCGCCCCAATCGATCCAGCAAGTCGCCGAGGAACTCGTCAAGTCGCTCGACACCGAGGCCGCGGCCGCGGGGCGACGGACGATCCACGTCAAGCCCCTCACCTACGCCGACGCGGCCGAGGTCGGCAATTCGCTCAGGGCGGCGCTCCCCCCTCGATGGATCTGCCCGGCGGTGGCGAGGTGACGATCATCCCGGCGGCCGGGTCGAACGCCATCATCCTCTCGGGCGCGGCCGCCGACCTCAAGAAGGTCGAAGAGCTCATCGAACCCCTCGACGTCCGCCCGATGGACCCCGAGACCATGGGCGTGCAGACCTTTGCGCTCGAGCACGCGGACGCCGGCGGGATCGTGACGATGGTGCAGAGCCTGCTTGTCGAGCAGCAGGAGACCGATCCGCGCATTCTCGCGTACCAGCTCCGGTATTCGCGAAACCCGAACCTCTTCAAGAAGCCGACCATCCACGTCGAGGCCGAAGAGCGAACGAATTCGCTGATCATCTCCGCACCATCCGCCACGCTCGAACTCGCCAAGACGATCATCGAGCGGCTCGACCAGCCCGCCGGGCAATCGGACCGCCAGGTCGCGACCTTCACCCCCGCGAAGGCGGGCGCCCAGCAGCTCGTCACGACGGTGCTGCGCATCATGAAGGAAACCATGCCGCAGGAGCGGCGTCCGCTCGAGCTGACGGCAGAGCCGCAGACCGGCTCGGTGGTCGCGATCGGCACGAAGGATCAGCTGGCCGCGGCCATGCGCCTGCTCACCGAGTTTGATGAGCGTGCCTTCGCCATGCCCGATGTCGAGCTGACCGTTGTCGATCTCGAGCATGCCGACGCCGAGGCCGTCGCCAAGACCGTGGAGGCCCTCGCCGCCGACCGCTCACGCTGGCCGGAGCCGCTCCGCAAGGCCGAGCAGGCCGGGATCGCCGTCGCGGCCCCCCGGGTGACCGCCGACGCGGCGTCGAACCGACTGGTGATCAGTGCGCCGGGGCCGCTCGCGCCTGTCGTCCGCGAGCTGGTCGCGACGCTCGACCGGCCGAGCGGGCGTGAGGTCGCCGTGCGTCTTTTCCCGCTCCGGCAGGGCTCTGCCCAGTCGGTCGCCGCGGCGCTGCAGACAGCCTTCACCGCCGGCGCCAAGCCGGGTGATCCGCCGGCGACGGCCACGGCCGAACCCACGAGCAACACGGTGGTGGTCGCCGGCTCCGAGGAGCGTCTCAACCAGGCCGAATCGCTGGTCAAGGCGATGGACGAAACGGTCCAACCGAACGGGATGGGCGTCAGGACGATCATCCTCAAGAACGCCCTTGCCGAGTCGCTCGCGCCGATACTCCAGCAGATCTTGGCCCGAGAATCGGCCGTCGACCAGCTGCCGGAATTCGCCCGCTGGCAGTACCTCCTTCGGTCCAGGCAGCCCGGCGATCAGGACGAGAAGCCCCAGGTGCGGGTGGCTGCGGAGAAGCGGCTCAACGCCGTGGTGATCGCCGCGCCGCTGGATGTGATCGATCTCGCAGAGCAGATCGTGGCCGAGCTCGATGTTCCACCGTCCGGTCCGGCCGGTGGGGAGCGGCTCGTCCGCGTGATCCCGCTGATGAACGCCGACGCCCAGGCCCTGACCGCCAACATCACCGCGATGTTCGACGACGACGCCTCGCAGGCCCCGCCGCCGGTGGTTCGCACCGACGCCAGCGGCAACGCGCTCATCGTTCGGGCCACCAGCGGACAGATGCTCCTGATCGAGCAGCTCGCCAAGGACCTCGACGCCGCCACGCTCTCGGGGTCGCGGCAGCTCCGCATGATCCCCATCGACCGCTCCCGCGCCGACGCCTCCCTCATGGCGGCCACCATCCAGCGCCTGCTCCAGCAGCAGGGCGGAGTCAAGGTCGAGATCATCTCCACCGACGAGCTGCTCGGCGAGCCGGCCCCGGCGGCCGAGCCCGCGCCGGCCGAGCCCGCCCCCGCCAAGCCCGCGAAGGGAAAGCGAGGGAGTGACGCCGGCGGGGCGTCGCCCTTTCTCGGGGTCTCCGAGCCGCTCGGCCCCGGCGGAGTCCTCGCCGCCGCAGTGATCGCCTCGGCCCCCATCGACAGCCCGGGGACCACACAGCCCGAAGTCCGGCCCGAGGTCCAGCCGGAGGCGCCGCCCGCATCCGCGCCCGACGACGAGCCCGTCGTCCGAATCGCGGTGGATCCCGCGAGCAACTCCATGATTGTCGTGGGCTCCCCGCGTCTGACCGACCGCATCGCGGCCCTCGCCGCCGAACTCGAGCGGCAGATGCCCGCCGAGCCCACGAGCGTTCGGATCGTCACGCTGCCCGAGTCCGCCGATGCGCAGGCGATCTCGCAGATCATCGACCAGACCGTCCGTCAGATCGGCACGTCGTCGCCGGGGAATCCCGGCGGATTCACCGGACGTGTGGGCGTCCAGCCCGACCCCTCCGGCTCGGCCCTGATCGTCTGGGCGAACGAGACCGACTTCAAATCGGTCGGCACGCTCATCGCCTCGATCGCCCGGCTCGACGCGACCACAGCGGTCACCGTCAAGAACTACCGCCTTGAGAACATCACCGCCGACCGCGCCGCGACGGCGATCCGCGATCTGTTCTCGCCCAGCCCCCGTGGCCGCCAGGCCCGGCGTCTCCGCGGCCTGGGTGTGACGATCGAGAATGAGAAAGGACGGCAGGTCACGGCCAATGTCGATCCCGACTCGGTCCGGATCACCGCGTCCCCCGACGGAACGAGTGTGCTCGTGGCGGCGCCCGCCGAGGCCCTCGGCCTGATCGACTCGCTGGTCGGCCTGCTCGACCAGAGCCCGGTCGCCGACCGGCTGGCGATCCGGCGCTACGAACTCAAGAACGCACGGGCCCAGGACCTCTCCCGCACCTTCCAGACACTCTTCGACGCGCAGAGGCAGGGGGGCAACCGCTCCGAGACCACGGCGGCCCGATTCGTGCCCGACGATCGGACGAACTCCATCCTGGTGACCGCGTCGGCCAGGCAGCACGAGGAGATCGACAAGCTTCTGGCCAACGCCGATGCGCCGCAGACCGACGACGGGCTGGAATTGGCGATCATCAAGCTGGACCAGGCCGATCCGCAGTCCGCCCAGCGCATCCTCGACCAGATCGTGATCGGCAAGGACGAGGGGAAGCGCGAGCGGGTGCAGATCTCGGCCGAGGCGAGCTCGGGGGTGCTTGTGGTCCGGGCCTCGCCCGAGGACATCGCCGAAGTCAAGCGCATCGTCGCCGAGATCGACAGCTCGGAGATGGCGGGGCTGCCGGTCCGCACGATCGCCCTGCAGAAGGCCGACGCCGAGGCGGTCGCCGCCTCCCTCTCAGGCTTCTTCCGAGACCGTCAGCAGGCAATGCAGCGGAGCGGCAGGAAGGTGAGTGTGCAGGGCGTCGCGATCACCGGTGATCGGCGCAGCGGCACACTCGTCGTCGCCGCCAACGACGCGGACTTCGAGCAGATCAGCCAGATGGTCCAGCGGTTCGATACCGAGTCAACCTCGCTGGCCAAGCTGCAGTTCGAGGTCATCCCGCTCGAGAATGCCCGCGTCAACGACCTGGAGGACACGCTCACCAATCTCTCCTCCGAGCTGCAGTACGAGCGGATGTACGGCAACCGGCGAGGCGGGGGCGGGGGCGGCGGCTCCCAGAGCGAGGACAAGCTCCTCCTCGAGTTCAACGAGCGCCTCAACGCCGTCGTCGTGATGGGCCAGGGCGAGACCCTCGACGTGATGAAGCGCATCATCGCGTCGCTCGATGTCCCGTTCTCCGACAAGACCAACCGGGTCGTCAAGGCGGTGCCCATCAGCCAGGGCGATCCCGCGACCATCGCGAGAGTGGTCCAGAGCGCGATGCAGTCGGGCAGCAGCAACCGGTATTGGTGGGATCCGCGCGCCGACAGCGACAGCGTGACTGTGGAGGTGGACGCCAGGCGCCGCGCCGTGATCCTGGTCGGGCCGGGCGCGAGAGTCGAGCAGGCGCTGGCATACGTCCAGCAGCTCGACGGCGCCACCGGGCTGCCCAACGCGGTGACGGAGACGATCTCGCTGAAGTTCGCCGAGGCCGGCCGCGCCGCGCAGAACCTCTCGAGGTTCTTCGGCGAGCGGGCGAAGGCGCAGGGGTCGCCCCCCGAGCAGGTCTCGATCATCGGCTCGCAGGACGGCAACCTGCTGCTGGTCACGGCCGACCAGGAGAGCCTTGCCCTCGTGAAGTCGCTGGTCGACGAGCTGGACAAGCCGGAGCTTGGCGACGATCGGCGCATCGACATCGTCTACCTGCAGAACGGCACGGCCGTTGACATCGCGACCGCGGTGCGGGCGATGTTCCCGCAATCGGGCCGCGCCGAAGACCGCGTGATCGTCACGCCCCAGGCGGGGAAACAACTCGGTCATCGTCTCGGCCCCGTCGCCCCGGTACGAGCAGGTCGCCGGTCTGATCTCCGAGTTGGATGCCGCGCCACGCCCGGAGGACGTGAACATCGCCTCGGTGATACTCGAGCACGCTCGGGCCGCCGACGTGGCCCAGTCGCTCAGGACCGCCCTGCCCAGCTCGGTCAAGATCACGATCACGCCGGTCACGCGCAGCAACGCCCTGCTCCTGACCGGCTCGGACGCCACCATCAAGCTCGTGCAGGACCAGATCTCCAAGCTCGACATCGAGCCCGAGCAACAGCTCCAGGTCTTTCGACGCATCCAGCTCGAGCACGTCCTGGCCAGCGATGTCCGCTTTACGCTCTCGACGCTGCTGCGAGACATGCCAAAGGGCGCCGATGAGCCGGATCCGAAGATCGATTATTCGCCCACCGACAACACGATCAGCGTGTTCGCGACGCAGGCCCAGCTCGCCCAGATCGAGGACATGATCCATCAGATCGACGTCTCGGGTGGCGAGAACCGGACCACCGAGTTCGTCAGGCTCGAGTTCGCGGACGCCGAGCAGACCGCCGAAGCCCTCAAGGTGTTCTACGGACGGTTCGCGCAGGAAGCGAACACGTTCGCGGCCCGGAATGTCTCCATCGTGGCCGACAAGGCGAGCAACTCGCTGGTGATCAGCGCCGACGAGAGCGAGTGGGAGCACATCCGTTCCCTCCTGCAGAAGCTCGATACCGCGGAGTACGACACCTCCCGCCAGCTCGTCGTGCTCCCGTTGAAGCACGCCGACGCCGCCAGCGTGGCCCGCGCGCTCAACGAGGGGTTCCGCCAGACCGTGCAAGATGAGATCGATCGTCAGCGGGCCCGGCAGCAGCCCAACCAGCCCCGCCAGGGCCAGCGCGACCCCCGCTTCGAGAACTATGACCTGCCCACCGTGCTGGTCGACACCGAGGGCGTGCCCTCCGTCGCCGCCGAAGTGCAGACCAATTCGCTCATCATCTCCGCCGGGCGCAAGGAGCTCGAACGCATCGAGCGCATCATCGAGCAGCTCGACGTCCCCGAGTTCGTCAAGCTCCCCCAGCCCGTGGTGATCCCGATCGAGCGTGGGCGGGCCTCGGCAGTCGCGCAGGCGATCACCCAGATGTTCAGCTCGCAAAACGGCGGCAAGACCGGCCCCCGCTCCGCGCGCGTGTTCGGTGACGACACATCCAACACCCTGATCGTGCGTGCCGACGAGGACGACCTCGTCCAGATCTGGGCCCTCGCCCGCTCCCTGCAGCAGGAGGGGGCGCAGGGCGTCGCGCCCAACATTCTTCCCGTGCAGCACATGCCGGCCTCACGCCTCAAGCAGCTCATCCAGACCGCGTTCGCGCCGGTTGCACAGAAGCTGGGAGAGGGCTTCGCCGTCGACGTCGAGCGTTCGAGCAACTCGCTGATCGTCTCGGCCTCGCCCGGGGTCTTCGGCCAGGTGAAGGACTTCGTCGCCCAGCTCGACGTGGAGGACACGCCCGAGCCCGAAAGCCAGAGCCAGACCAAGCCCGACGCCGCCGCCGTACCGGGCATGCGGGTCGTCGAGATCCGGAACAATGCGCCCGCCCTCGTCCGGCAGATGCTCGAGCAGATGGGTGTCACCAAGGCCGTGCCCGACGACCGATTCGGCCTGGTGAGCGAGCCCGTGACGCTCGTCGAGATCACCAGCCGGGCCGCCATCGGCGTGATCGCCAACGATCGGGACGCCGCCACCATCGAGCGCCTGATCGCCCTCCTCGACGCCCAGCCGCTCGACGCGGCCCAAGAAATGGGCATCGTTCCTCTCAAGCTCGCGGCCTCGCAGGCCGTCGTCACCACCCTGCAGAAAATGCTCGATCCGAGCACCCAGGCCGCCAAGACCGGCCCCGCCGACGCGCTCCGCGAACAGGTCCGACGCCTGCAGCTCACCAGGGGCTTCGGCAAGGAGCCGCTCTCGCTCGACCTCGCCGTCCCGATCCGCCTCATCCCGGACACGGATTCCAACTCGGTGATCGTGGCCTCCACGGCGACGAATGTCGCGGTGCTCACCGAGCTCATCCGCACCCTCGACACCCTGCCCATCGGTGACGCGGTGGTCGTCCGCATCTTCCCGCTCCAGAACGCCTCGGCCGCCCGGGTGAAGACCATTATCGATCAACTGTTCAGCCAGGGCGAGGCGCTCCGTCGCCTCCCCGGGACGCAGCGCCGCGGCGTGCCCCCCACGGCGACCGGCCAGGCTCTCGCCGGAGAGATCGCCGTCTCGGTCGACGAGCGGACCAACACCCTGCTCGTCGGCGGGCGCGAGGAGGCGCTCGCCCTCGTTGAAGTGCTCGTCAAAGACCTCGACTCCGATACCGTCGGCAACTGGGTCGAGCCCGCCGTCGTCGGGCTCAAGCACGCCGACGCCCGCACGGTCGCCGACCTGATCCAACGGGTCGTCATCGCCGGGGCCAAGTCGACGCCGGACGCCAGCGGCCTGCAACGCCAGGTCGCCCGGCTCCGGGTGCTCACCCAGGGCGGCGACCCGACCAGCCCGAACTCCCGGATCGAGTCCGACCTGTTCGTGCCCCTCTCCAGCCTCGTCGTCGAGCCGGAGATCGATACCAACAGCCTGATCATCCTCGGCACCCCGGCCAACATCGCCGTTGTCCGCGAGCTCGTCGGCTCGCTCGACGTCGAGCTCGCCTCGGCGGGCAACGCCGTGCGGTTCCTCCCGCTCGAGAACGCGGCCGCCGACCGGGTCGCCTCCGTGCTCGCCGACGTCTTCCGGCAGCGTGAGACCGCCGGCGTGCTCCGCCCGGAGGATCAATTGATCGTCACGCCGGACGCGAGGACCAACACCCTCATCCTCTCGACGAGCCAGCGTTCCTTCGAGATCGTGGAAAGCCTGCTTAAGACCCTCGATGCCGCCGACGCGAACTACACCGTGGGGCTGCACGTGCTCCCCGTCCCGGGCGCCGACGTATCGGTGCTCGCCCCCAAGCTCCAGCAGCTCATGCGGGAGCGGATCGACGCCGCCAAGCGCGCCGGCGGCGTGGATTCGCCGACCGACGCGTTCAGCGTCGTCGCCGACGCCGCCAACAACCTCCTCATCCTCACCTGCAGCGACGAGAACCTCGCGCTCGTGAAGGAACTCCTCGGCGCGATCGCGAGTGATGCCTCCGCCGTCGCGGGCGGCGGCAAAATCGACCTCATCCAGCTGAAGAACGCGCGGGCCGTCGAGGTCGCGGCCTCCGTCGACAACGCGTACGTCAGCCGCGAGGTCGATCGACGCGGGCCAAACTCCCTCAGCGTCACTCCGGAGTCCCGGCTGAACGCGCTCATTGTCCGAGGCAGCGAGGCCGACGTGGCCGCGATCCGTGCGCTCGTCGACCGCTTCGATTCTGCAGAGATCCTCAATGTCCAGGACGTCCGACGCTTCGAGCTGCAATCGGCCAACGCCGTCGAGGTTGTGCGGCTGCTCGAGGGTGTGCTCGCCGGGCGCTCGCTCACCGGCAGTATCAGCCAGGGGCAGGCGACCCGCCTGCGGTACCTGCGCTCCGATATCGTGCAGAAGCTCGGCGACGCCTCGCCGGACCAGTTCACCGAGGCGGAGGTCGACGATTTCATCCGCGATCAGGTCCGCCTCACGGCGGACCTTCGCACCAACTCGGTCCTGGTTTCCGCGCCAAGCTCGATCGTGGACCTGGTCGCCTCGATCCTGAAAGATCTCGACAGCAGCACCGCGGGCTCGCGCAAGATCAACGCCTACAGGCTCAAGAACGCCGACGCCCGCGCCATGGCGGAGGTACTCCGGGATCTGTTCAACCTCCAGATGCAGGGCGACACGCTCGTCCTGATCCCGACCGGAGGGCCCCAGCAGCCCGCCAAGGAGGACGAACAGCAGCCCAAGTCCGGGATGGCGTCGGCCGCCGTGACGGCGGTCCCGGACCAGCGCCGCGAGCTCTCCATCACCATCGACGCCCGGACCAATTCGCTCCTGGTCTCGGGCACCGAGGAGTACCTCGAGCTGGTTCAAAAGGTCGTGGACGACCTGGACAACATCAAGGCCAACGAGCGCGAGCAGCTCGTCTTCCACCTCACCAACGCAAAGGCCAAGGAGATCGAGACCACGCTCCAGAGCTACTTCGAGACCGAATCCCAACGCATCCAGCAGACACTCGGCGGGACCGCCGGGGTCGGGGGTTCGCTCAGCCGCCAGCTTGAGCAGGAGGTCACGGTGGTCGGCGACGAGAAGAGCAACAAGCTCCTGATCTCCGCCTCGCCGCGGTATATCTCCGCCGTCGAGCGGATCGTCTCCGAGCTCGACGCCCCGCCCCCCCAGGTCATGATCAAGGTGCTCTTGGCCGAGGTCACCCTCGACGACGACGACGAGTGGGGTGTCGACATGACCTTCGGCGGGGCCGCCGGCTTCGGCAACGACGCCTACAAGGCGGGTTCATTCGCCGCCGGTGGGGCCCTCGCCAGCGCCCTGGGCTCACCGAATCTCTCCGTCTCCTCCGTCGATTTCGAGCTGATGGTCAGGGCCCTCCAGGTGCAGGGCAAGCTCGAGGTGCTCAGCCGCCCACAGATCACCGTCAAGAACAACGAGTCCGCCCGGATCCAGGTCGGTGAGAACATCGGGTACCTCGAGGGAACCACGCAGAGCGGCTCGGGCAACGTCACCGCCAACATCGTCCGCAAGGACGTCGGCATCATCCTGGAAGTCACGCCCACGATCAGCGCCGATGGCTTCGTCCAGCTCGAGATCAATCCTCAGATCTCAAGCCTCACCAGCCGGACCGTCCAGGTCAGCCAGGACTTCCAGACGCCCATCATTTCCCAGCGCGTCGTCGACACGACCGTGAGCGTGATGGACGGCCAGACCGTGGTCATCGGCGGCCTCATCCAAACCACCCAGGAAGAGCGGGATTGGAAGGTCCCGATCATCGGCGATCTCCCCATCATCGGCCTGCCCTTCCGATCGAAGAAGGATCAGAACGTCAAGACCGAGCTACTCGTCATCCTCACCCCGCACGTGATCCCGGGAGGCCGCGCCTCCGTCGCCCGCTACGACCTCCTGACCAATCACGAGATCCAGGGGCTGACCGACCCAACCCGCGTCATCGACAGCATGGGCCCCACCACCCCCGACCTGCCCCCCTTCGAGCCCCCCCAGCAGCCCCCGCTGACGACCGAGGAAGACGACGCGGCCGCGTCCGTCCGCGTACACGACGGGACGGCCCCCCCGCAGGACGATGCCGGCGATCTGCAGTGGGTCGGGGTCCCGAAGATCGAGTCGAAGAAGCCGACCCCTCCGACCAAGCCCGGGAAGGACTGATGCTCATGCGGTTTCGACGCCCCTGGTTCCTGGCGTTGCTCTCGGCCCCGCTGCTCGCGGGATGCGTCGCCGAGCAGACGCACAAGCGCCCACCCAGCCCGCCGAGCCAGGCGAGGATCAGCCTCGTCACGATCACACTCCACGCGATCCTTGACGAGGACCACAACGGCTACCCGGACACCCTGAACGTCATCGTGTACCTGTGGGACGATCGCTACCCCCTCCCGCTCTGGGCCGACGGCTCGATGACGTTCGAACTCCGCAATCCTGCCGACGAGCCGATCGCCGAGTGGGAGGTCCCCGCGGAAGTCCTGCGGGCGACCAAGCGTCGTGACCAGGTCGGTGCCGCACACGTCCTCAGTCTCGACCTCCGCCAGGCCACCACCGACCAACTCCCCGCCGAAACCGGGATGCTCACCGGTCGCTTCGTGCCCAGTGGCCACGGGGAGCCCGCCACAACGATCGAACCACTGGCGATTCGCATCGGCGGATAGCCGTGTTTGCGCAATCTTGACCGGAACTTCGCCGTCTTCCCCGGCCCGAACCCCGCCTCTATCCCCCAGATTTCTAGTCTTCTCGGGACTCGGCGCACGGAGCGCCGAGGCCCCGACAAAGCCGGGTTGAGCATCCCGAAGGAGACTCTCATGCGAAATCTGCTGGGTGCATTGCTAGGGCTCGCGGCGGTCGCCTCGACCGCCCTCGCGCAGGTCGATCCCGTCCTTCCCGAATACCGCCCCGCCCAGGGCGTGTTCGGGACTCTCAAGAGTGTCGGCTCCGACACCCTGAACAACCTGATGGCCCACTGGACCCAGGAATACACCAAGTTCTACCCCAGCGTCAAGCCGGAGATCGAGGGCAAGGGCTCGTCCACCGCACCCCCGGCACTGATCGAGGGCCAGTCCCAGTTCGGCCCCATGAGCCGCGAGATGAAGTCCTCCGAAGTCGACAAGTTCGAGGCCAAGTTCGGCTACAAGCCCACCCCAATCCGGACCGCGATCGATTGCCTCGCGGTCTACGTGAACAAGGACTGCCCGCTCGACGAGATCTCCTTGCCCCAGCTGGCCAAGATCTTCTCCGTCGCCGGCACCGACATGACCTGGGGCGATATCGGCGTCAAGGACCCCGCCTACGCCGGCAAGCCGATCAATCTCTACGGACGCAACTCCGCGAGCGGCACCTATGCCTACTTCAAGGAAGTCGCCCTCGAGAACAACGACTACAAGCCGACCGTCAAGGAGCAGCCCGGTTCGTCGGCCGTCGTCCAGGCCGTCGCCACCGACCGCTTCGGCATGGGGTATTCCGGTATCGGGTACCGCACCGCCGATGTCAAGCCCCTCCACGTCCGGCTCGCCGAGGGCGAAGAGGCCTTCCCGCCGGAGTCTGACTACGCCTACAGCGGCGAGTACCCCATCGCCCGCTTCCTCTACATCTACATCAACTACGACGCCCGTACCGGCCTTGACCCCCTCCGGGCCGAGTTCATCAAGCTCGTGCTCTCCAAGCAGGGCCAGGAGGCCGTCGTCAAGGACGGCTACATCCCCGTGACCGCCGACATCGTTCGGGACGACTACAAGTCCCTCGGTATGAAGGCGGACTTCTGATCAGGTCTTGCCCCGGCCGGGGCAGCCCCAACTGCATCGGACTACGATCCGGCCCGCCGCTGATTCGCCAGCGGCGGGCATTTTCGACTAGGGCACAAGACGGACCGGAGACGATGCCGCCCAGCCCCTCACGCATCGCACGCCAGACCCCGCGGCGCGTCTACCGGCGCGACCGCGTCGCCGAAGCGGTCATCCGGGCCGGCGGCGGCGCGGTGCTCATCGCCGTTCTGGGCATCTGTATCTACCTCGTCTCCGTGGTCCTGCCGCTGTTCAACGCCGGCGCCCTTGGAGCCCGCACCAGCCAGACCATCCCCGACGCCGCGGACGTCGTCGCCGCCCAGCTCGACGAGTACAACCAGGCAATCCTTCTGCTCGGCGCGAACGGCGATCTCAGGGCATTCCACATCGCCAGCGGCGCGCCCCTCGGCCGGTTCCGGTTCGCCGCCAAGGATCAGACCCCTTCGGCGATCTCGCCCTGGAGTCGCGACGGACGCATCGCGCTGGGCTATCCCGACGGCTCGATCCAGGTCGGCGCCATCCGCTTCCGATCCAGGCTCCGCGTCCCCGACGATTCCGAGCGAGATATCCCGATCGGTGGGAGTCGGCCCGCGGCAGGCCCCGCCGAGGACGGGTGGACGCCGGTCGTCGAGCGCGTCGGCGCGGAGCAGGTTCGCGAGACCGCCCCTGCGCTGGAGTTCTCGCAGCCCGCCATGCTCAAGGTCGGGGCCGGCGCCGTTCGTCGCATCGGCGCGTTCGCCGACGACCGCAGCGAGTTCGTCGTGGCCGTCCGGGAGGAGGGACCCGCCTCCTACTCCCTCCTCCGCGTGATCAAGCCCCTTGGCGGTGGGCCGCCCCGACTCTCAGTCAGTGCCTTCCCTTTCGAGATCGAAGGCCAGGACCACAGGCCCGACTGGCTCTTTGTCACTGGGGATGGAAAGCACGTCTTCGCCCTCTGGAAGAGCGGACTCTGCCAGCGATACGCTGCCGCCAACCCGAAGGACGAGCCGATCGCCCTCGCCGAGGCGATCCAGCTCTCCGAACACACGCTCACTGCCGCGACCATGCTGCTTGGCTCTCGGACAATCGTGGTCGCCGACGAGGCCGGCAGCGTGCAGGCATGGTTCGCGGCCCCGGACCCGGCCGCGGGCACGCCGGACCAACAGCGCCTCGTCAGGGGCCACATGTTCACCGGCCCCGGCAGCGCGGTCACCTCGATCGCAACCAGTTGGCGAGACCGATCCGTGCTCCTGGGCGATCGCCTGGGCGCTGCCTCCCTCCGTCACGTCTCGAGCGAGAAATCGATCCTCCGTGTCCCGGCGCCGACACCCTCGCCCGTGATCGCCACCGCGATCGCACCGAAGAACGACGCGATCGCGATCTTGCACCTCGACGGCACCCTCCTCCAGGCGGCGTATTCGCCGGGCTACCCGGAGATCACGCTCCGGTCGCTCTTCGCGCCCATGCACTATGAGGGCCAGCCCGACGCACAGTTCGTCTACCAAAGCTCCGCCGGAGACGACGCCGCAGAGGCCAAACTCAGCCTGACCCCGCTGGTCTTCGGCACCCTCAAGGCGACGGTCGTGGCGATGCTGTTCGCGTGCCCGCTCGCGGTCTTCGCCGCGATCTACTCGAGTGAGTTCCTCGCGCCGAAGCTCCGGCGGAAGGTCAAGCCCGCCATCGAGATCATGGCCTCCCTCCCTCCGTCGTGCTCGGGTTCATCGCCGCGATGGTCGTCGCACCCTTCGCACGCCAGGCGCTCCCGGCCCTGCTCCTGGCCTCGGTCGTACTCCCGCTCGTGATCCTCGCCGGCGCGGGCGTCTGGGCCGCGCTGCCCAACCGTGTCATCTCCCGGTACGGCCGCCGCGTCGAACTGCTCCTGATCGCGTGCTGTCTGCTCATCGGGATCGGGCTGTGCGATGTCGCGGGAGGCCCGGTCGAGCGGGTGCTCTTCCGGCCCACCCACCAGGACCTGCTGGTGCTCGGCGGTTCGTTCAAGCCCGTCGAGGCCTCCCGCGTCCCCGCCTGGGTCGGCGTTCGCGAGACGATGAGCCCCGACGAGGAACGGCGGCTCCGCCGCGTCGGGCTCTACTTCCGTGCCGGGGGCGTCGTCGAGCCGGTCGAGGTGGAGAACGATCCCGGCGCGTTCCGGCGCTCCCTCGCCGACAGGGGGCTCGACGAACCCGGAGTCCGCCGATGGCTCAACGGCGAGATCGGCGGCCCATGGCCCGGCTGGTTCGCCGCCTGCATCCCCCTCGCGGTGGCGCTCGCCGTGCCGCTCTGCCGCCGCTCCGTTATCGCCGCAAGGCGAGCCCTCGCCCCCGCCGGCGACGCCGCCGAGATCGGTGCCGCCATCGCCACGCCGGTGCTCTGCGTCCTGGCGACGATCGCCCTCGCAGCGATCGGCGCCTGGTTGCTCACCGCGCTCGGGCTTGATCCCCGCGACTCGATCCTGGGCCCGTTCTCGCCGCGCAACACCCTGGTCGTCGGACTGATCATGGGGGTTGCCATCGTGCCGGTCATCTACACGATCAGCGAGGACGCCCTCTCCGCCGTGCCCAACATGCTCCGCGCCGCCTCGCTCGGTGCGGGCGCTTCCCGCTGGCAGACCGCGGTCCGAGTGGTGCTCCCCGTCGCCGCATCCGGAATCTTCTCCGCCTCCATGATCGGACTCGGCCGCGCCGTCGGCGAGACCATGATCGTGCTGATGGCGACCGGGAACACGCCCACGATGGATCTCAACATTTTCGAGGGCTTCCGCACCCTCGCCGCCAACATCGCCGTGGAACTCCCCGAGGCCCCGAAGGGGGAAGCGCTCTACCGCGTCCTCTTCGTTTGCGGCCTCGTGCTCTTCCTCATGACGTTCGTCATCAACACGACGGCCGAGATCGTTCGACAGAAGTACCGCAAGAAAAACGCCCTCCTCTAGACTCATGCCAACCCAGCCCGCACAGCCCAGCCCACCGAACACCGCCGCCGCCCGACGCACAGGCCGGCACGGGCGGGGCGAACCCATGGTCTGGCTCATGGGCGCCGCCCTGCTGATCAATCTCGCGGCCATCGCCGGCCTCCTCGTCCTCATCGCGGTGCACGGGCTCCGCACATTCTGGCCCGCCCCCATCGATCTCGTCACGCTCACCTCCGGCGAGCAGTTCCTCGGCATGCCGGTCGCCGAGGAGGCATTCGAAGCGCCCGCCGATGCCCGCCGTGAACTCGCCCAGCGCGTCCGCGACGGCGCCGCTCCCAAGAGTTCGCTCTCAAGCGACGGCCGCCCGATGCGGCGGCTGTACCGCATCGGCAATCGGGATATCGGGCAGGAGCCGTTCCGCTGGGTCGACCTCTCCGACATCAGCGGCATCGACAGGCCGAAAGACGCGACACTCGTAGAGCGTGTGGAGTGGGGCGTGTTCCTCGGCGTGCCCCGCGCCGTGGTCTCGCAAGCTACGGAAGATGCCCCGCTCGACGATTCCGGCGCACCCGTGCTCGCGCTCCCCGCCGAGGAGCCCCCGAGCCCGGCCGACGGCCTCGCCGGCCGCACCACGAGGCAGCTCGCCATCCGCCCGGGCGCGGACGGCAAGCCACGCCCCGTCGTGATCACGCGGAAATACATCGCCGATGGTCCCGGGGCCTCGTGGACGGCCATCCAGAGCTTCCTGCCCGACGCGATCCGAAGCCGGGACCTCATCCGACGCCTCCAGCGCCACAAGATCGGCCCGATCAACGAGCAGCTCACCGCGTGGCGTGAACGCCTCACACAGGCCCAGATCGAGTTCGACCGGGCCCAACGCTCCGAACACCCGAGAGGCTTGGCCGCGCCGCTCCGGTGGCTGCTCGTTGCCGTCGCGATCGGCGCCGCCGCGGCATGCCTCGCGTCGCTGCGGCGTCCGGCAGGCGAGAGCCGCGGAGATGCCCCGCCCGCGCGCCGGGTTGTGTTCCGCTGCTCCGGCGTGCTGGCGGCCTCGTGCCTCCTCGCCGCCTGGCTGGGCACGCCGGGAGCGCAGTCCACGACCCCCGAGGGCCTCGCCAAAGTCCGTGCCAGCGCAGCAGAAGCCCAGGAGCGGCTCCAGGGCGAGTACCAAGATGTGTCCTCCCAGATCGCCGCCGCGACCGAGGCCAACAGCGCCCTCAGGGTCTACATCGACGCACCCGGCACGGGTCGATTCGCGCCGGAGCGACAGACGACGCCGGAAGAGCCGATGCGTCTCTCGCAGGTTGTCCGCATCATCCAGCCCAATGCGCTCTCGACCCTGGGAAAGGTCGGGATCTATCTCGATCGATGGCGCGAGTTTCTCCTCGACGATCCCCGAGAGGCCAACACCGAGGGCGGCGTCTTCCCCGTGATCTTCGGCACGGTGCTGCTGACCATCCTCCTCAGCATCATCGTCGTGCCGCTCGGCGTCCTCGCCGCCCTCTACCTCCGCGAATACGCCAAGCAGGGGCTCATCACGAGCATCATCCGCATCGCGGTGAATAATCTCGCCGGCGTGCCCAGCATCGTCTACGGGGTCTTCGGGCTCGGATTCTTCTGCTATGCACTCGGAGGCTACATCGATGCCGGCCCAGCCGCCGGCGCCGCGATGCCCCTCTTCCGATGGTGGTTTGTCTTCGCGGCCGTCGTCTTCGTCGTGCTCACCGCGATCGTCCTCGGCGCCCTCGGCGTGCGAAAGCCCGCACGCCCCGACTCGCGCCGCGCCAAGGTGCTCCGCTGGCTTGGCGGCCTGGGGTGGTGTGGCGCGCTCGCCATGGTCGCCGTCCTGCTCGCAACCTCACCCTTCTTCCACGGGCTCTTTGAGTCCAAGCTCCCCGACCCCACATTCGGCAAACGCGGCCTGCTCTGGGCCTCCCTCACCCTTGCCCTGCTCACCCTGCCCGTCGTCATCGTCTCCACCGAGGAAGCGATCGCGGCCGTCCAACCCTCGCTCCGCGAGGGCAGCTACGGGTGCGGCGCCTCCAAATGGCAGACGATCCGGCGCATCGTGCTCCCGACCGCCACGCCCGGGATCCTCACGGGGATGATCCTGGCCATGGCCCGCGGCGCCGGAGAGGTCGCCCCCCTCATGCTCGTCGGTGCGCTCAAGTGGGCCCCAGAGCTCCCGGTCTCCACCGAACCACCCTTCCTCCACCTCGAACGCAGCTTCATGCATCTGGGATTCCATATCTACGACCTCGGTTTCCAAAGCCCAGACTCCGAGGCCGCACGGCCGCTTGTCTGGACAAGCACGCTCCTGCTCATCATGATCATCTTCACCCTGAACCTCGCGGCCGTCGCGCTCAGAGCCCGGGTGCGTCGGAAGGTTGGATCGGGCCACTTCTGACCCGCCACCGGAGGCCTGCAAGAATGACGCTCATGAACGCCCCGCCCCACAACAACCCGATGCCGGCCAACGGGGCGACCACACCCTCCGTCATCCAGCGCATCGAGCGGGGCGAAACCGTCCTGGCAGAGGTTCACAGCACCCTCGCCTCGACCGAGCCCATCCTCGATATCCGTGAGTTCCGGCTCTGGTACGGCCAGTCCCAGGCCCTGCACTCCATATCGATGCACATCCCCAAGGGTCAGGTCACCGCACTGATCGGCCCCTCCGGCTGCGGCAAGTCCACCCTGCTCCGCTCGGTCAACCGACTCAACGATCTGATCGACTCGGTCCGCATCGAGGGTGGCATGTACCTCAACGGGCAGTCCCTCTACGACCCCGGTGTGGATGTCATCGACCTCCGCAAACGCATGGGCATGGTCTTCCAGAAGCCCAACCCCTTCCCGATGTCAATCTTTGAGAACGTGATCTACCCGCTCCGGATCGACGGGGAGCGCCGCAAGGCCGTCCTCGTCGAGGCCTGCGAGCGCGCCCTCAGAGGGGCCGCCCTCTGGGCCGAGGTCAAGGATCGGCTGCACACCTCCGCCCTCGGGCTCTCCGGCGGGCAGCAGCAGAGGCTCTGTATCGCCCGGGCCATCGTCGCCGAGCCCGAGGTGCTCCTACTCGACGAGCCCTGCTCCGCGCTCGACCCCATCGCCACCCTCCGGATCGAGGAACTCATCCACGAGATCTCGACCCGGTACACGGTCATTATCGTGACCCACAACATGCAACAAGCGAGTCGGGTGTCCGATTTCACCGCGTTCATGTATCTCGGGCGGCTGGTCGAGTATGGCCGGACCGCCGAGATCTTCCAGAACCCGCACCTGACCGAGACCGAGGACTACGTCCGGGGTCGATTCGGATAGCAACCATCCCCCAAGGGAAACCGCGCCCCGATCCGTCACGATTTGAGGATCAGCGTTGACAGGGTGCCGATAGTTCCGCCTAGGATCTTTGAAACGCACAGATGGCCCTGCGCGCTTCGGGCGGAGGGGCTTTCGGGGCCGAGTGCCGCGATGAATACCCAACCAAAGCCTGTACCACCTTCCGTCAACGGCTGGAACGCCGAGTACCTCGAGCAGATGTATTCAGCGTTCCAAGCCGATCCGGCCGCCGTCCCACCGGAGATGGCGGCCTTCTTTCGTGGCTTCGAATTCGCGCAAAATGGGGCCGCCCCTCGCGCCGCGTCGGCCCCGGGGAACACCCCCCATGGCTCGGCATCGCATTTCCAGTCGGGGGTGGACTCCCTCGTCGAGGCCTACAGGGAATTCGGCCACGTCGCCGCCAAGCTGGACCCCTTCGGCCGCCCCTCGGAACCCCACGCCTCCCTCGCCCCCGAGTTTCACGGCCTCTCGGCCGCGGACATGGGGTTGGAAGCCGATGTCACGGCCGTCCGAGGCCTGCACGCCGACGTCTCCCCGGTTGGGTCGCTGGTCGCCTATCTCGAATCCACCTACTGCGGCTCCTCGGCGATCGAGTTCATGCACATCGGCGCGTCGAGGAGCGGCGGTGGTGGCTCGAACGCTTCGAGACCGGGCAGGGAAGGATCGCGCTCTCCCGCGGCGAGAAAGCGCACGTCCTCGGACAGCTCCTCCACGCCGAGGAGTTCGAACGCTTCATCGCCAAGCGGTACCCGGGCGACAAGCGGTTCAGCCTCGAGGGCGCCGAATCGCTGATCCCGCTGCTCGACCGCATCGTCGAGGCCGCCGCGACCCACGGCGCCGACGAGATCGTCATCGGCATGGCCCACCGCGGCCGGCTCAACGTCCTGAACAACATCATCGGGAAGACCCACGCCCAGATCTTCACCGAGTTCGAGGAGAACTGGGACGCCGACTTCGTCGACGGCGGCGGCGACGTGAAGTACCACCGCGGCTACTCGGGCGAGCGCGAGATGCATGGGGGCCGCAGGATCCACCTCGCGCTGGCCAGCAACCCGAGCCACCTCGAGGCGGTCGGCGCCGTCGTCGAGGGCCGTTGCCGCGCCAAGCAACGACTCAAGGGCGACCACGAGCGCCGGCGCGTGATCCCGCTCATCGTCCACGGCGACGCGGCGATCGCGGGCCAGGGCATCGTCGCGGAGCTGGTCAATTTCTCGCAGATCGAGGGCTACACGACCGGCGGAACGATCCATGTCGTCGTCAACAACATGATCGGCTTCACCACGGTGCCGGAGGACTCCCGGTCCAGCCGCTATTGCACCGACATCGCCAAGATGGTCGACGCCCCGGTGCTGCACGTGAACGGGGAAGACCCCGAAGCCGTCGTCGCCGCGGCGCAGATGGCCATGGAATACCGCCACACGTTCCGCAAGGATGTCTTCATCGACATGTGGTGCTACCGGCGGTACGGCCACAACGAGCAGGACGAGGCCTCGTTCACCCAGCCGGTCATGGCGAACATGATCAAACGCAAGCCCAGCGTCCTCAAGATCTACGCCGAGCGTCTGCTCGCCGAGGGCGTCCTCAATGAGGACGACATGAAGGCGATCCGCCAGAAGCTCGACGAGTCGCTCGAACTGGCCCAGCAGGCAGCCCGCTCATCGCCCTACGACCCGACGATCGACCCCGGCAGTGCCCGGTGGGTCGGCGTGGACCGCCGCTTCAAGTTCGAGCCTGTGCCCACCGGCGTCTCACGCGACATGCTCGCGGAGATCTGCGCGGGCCTCGGGCGCGTGCCCGAGGGCTTCCATGTCAACCCCAAGCTCCAGCGGCTCCTCGAGGCCCGCGCCGCATTGCTCGAGACCCGGGACATCAGCTACGCCGACGCCGAGAGCCTCGCGTTCGGCAGCCGCCGCTTGGAGGGCGTCGCGATCCGCCTCAGCGGTCAGGACAGCCGGCGGGGCACCTTCAGCCACCGCCATGCCGTCCTCCGCGATTTCGATACCAGCGCGCCCTGCACGCCGCTCAACCAGATGCGCCCCGTCTGGGATCCGCACCTCGGCCAGTTCGACCCCGCCAAGCAGCAGGCCCGCCTCTGCGTGTACGACAGCCCGCTCTCCGAGGCCTCGGTCCTCGGGTTCGACTACGGCTACTCGCTCGCCGACCCCAACATGCTCGTGCTGTGGGAGGCCCAGTTCGGCGACTTCGTCAACGGCGCGCAGGTCATCATCGACCAGTTCCTCGCCTCCGCCGAGGCCAAATGGGAGCGATGGTCCGGCCTGGTGATGCTCCTCCCGCACGGTTACGAGGGCGCGGGCCCCGAGCACTCGTCCGGCCGCATGGAGCGGTTCCTCAAGCTCTGCGCCGGCAATAACCTCCAAATCGTGTATCCCTCGACCGCCCCGCAGATCTTCCACGTGCTCCGCCGCCAGATGGGGCGGGCCTTCCGCAAGCCGCTGGTGGTCTTCACCCCCAAGAGCCTCCTCCGGGTCCCGACCGGCACGATCGAGGAACTCCAGACCGGACACTTCCACGAACTCATCGACGACCCCAGGTTCGAGGTCGCGGGTGCAGACCGGCGCGCCGTCAAGCAGATCGTGCTCTGCACCGGCAAGTTCTACCACGAACTCGCGGTCCGGCGTGACGAACTCAACCGGCCCGACGTCGCCCTCGTGCGCGTCGAGCAGATCTACCCATTCCACACCGAGCTCTTCAAGGAGATCGCCGCGCGCTACCCCGCAAAGGCCGAGATCATCTTCGGCCAGGAGGAGCCTCGCAACGCCGGCGCCGGACTCTTCGTGCTCGACCGCCTCCGGGACGAACTCGGCATCAACGGCCGATACATCGGCCGCCCGTCCAGCCCGACACCCGCCGTCGGGTCCAAACGTGTCCACAAGAAGGAGCAGGAAACGCTCCTCGAGACCATCATCGGCCCGCTGAGCGCGAGCGAGGCCTCCAACAGCGCCGTCGCCGCGGCCGCCAAAGCCTGACGCAGAGGAACACGCCCGATGGCTACCGATATCGTCATCCCCACCGTCGGCGAGAGCGTGACCTCCGGCGTCATCTCCACCTGGCGCAAGGCCGACGGCGACTTCGTCGAACGCGACGAGCCTGTCCTCGATCTCGAGACCGACAAGATCACCATGGAGATCACCGCCCCAGCCGCGGGACTCCTCAAGCGCATCGCCCGCGAGGGCGATGAGGTCGCCGTCGGCGCCGTGGTCGGCTCCGTCGACGAAACCGCGAGCAAGCCCGCCGGCCAGCCGGCCAGCCCGCCAGCCGGTAAGCCCGCAGATAAGCCCGCAAGCAAGCCCGCCGAGGAAGCCAGGGCCCCCGCCGCGGCCCAGCCCGCACCCCGGCCA
This sequence comes from Phycisphaerales bacterium, assembly GCA_016709445.1. Taxonomy (GTDB): domain Bacteria; phylum Planctomycetota; class Phycisphaerae; order Phycisphaerales; family UBA1924; genus PNC22. The sequence continues at coordinate 29,055 of JADJMV010000015.1, read as the reverse complement.
GAGCCGGCGAGTCCCGCCCCAGCGCCCAAGCCCGGCTCCCGCGCCGCTCGCCGCGCCGGCCGCCCACGATGTCCGCGCCACGCCGCTGGCCGAACGGATCGCCAAGGAACAGAACGTCGACCTGGGACGCGTCGTCGGCACCGGCGCCGGCGGACGCATCCGCGAGCAGGATGTGCTTGCCTACCTCCAGACCCCGCACCCGGAGAACGGCGCTCCGGCGGGCCTCGCCGCCCCCGCGGCCCCCACACCGGCGACCGGAGCCCGCTCGACCTCCCGCAAGAAGATGACGCCGCTCCGTCAGCGCCTCGCCGCGCGCCTCGTCGACGCCCAGCACACGGCCGCCATGCTCACCACGTTCAACGAGTGTGACATGACCGCCGTGATGGAGCTGCGCAAGCGATACAAAGAGAGCTTCGAGAAGAAGCACGGCATCGGCCTGGGCTTCATGTCCTTCTTCGTCAAGGCCGTCACCGGCGCCCTGCGCGCCTCCCCGACGGTCAACGCCTTCATCGTCGCCGGCGACGACGGCCAGCCCGCCATCGAGTCTCACGACTACTGCGACGTCGCCATCGCCGTCGCCAGCCCCAAGGGCCTCGTCGTCCCCGTGATCCGAAACGCCGAAACCCTCACCTTCGCCGGGATCGAGTCCACGATCAAGGACCTCGCCATCCGGGCCAAAGACGGCAAGCTCGACCTCGCCGACCTCCAGGGAGGCACCTTCACCATCACCAACGGCGGCATCTTCGGCAGCCTGATGTCGACACCGATCCTCAACCCGCCCCAGTCGGCCATCCTCGGCATGCACGCGATCAAGAATCGCGCCGTCGAGCACCCCGACCGCCCCGGAGAGGTCGCCATCCGGCCGATGATGTACCTCGCCCTCAGCTACGACCACCGCATCATCGACGGCTCGGAGGCCGTGACGTTCCTGGTCAACATCAAGAACGCCATCGAGCACCCCGAGCGTCTCATGCTCGACCTGTGATCGATCGGCTGCCCAAACCGCTGACCCGCCGCCTGGTCGCAGGCGTTGATGCAATCCTCTGGGGTGAGTGGGACCCCATCGGGATCAACAGCCATCCAGAGGCCCGCGACGAGTACTCCAGTTACGCCGCCAAGGCAGCCGACCTGGCGCTTGCCGGAGCGAACTCCGCGCTGCAAGACTACCTGCAGCAGATTGAGTTCGGGTGGATGGGCCTCGCCCCAAGCCAGCGAGCCATGGACTCCATCGATCGCGTCGCCGCCCGATTGATCGAGTCCGCAGCGCCCTACCGCGACGCGATCGAGAGCTGATCCAGCAGCCCCGCGCACGCCCTCTCCAGCATCTCGAACACGCGCTCGAAGCCCTCGTCTCCCCCGTGGTAGGGGTCCGGCACCAGCATCTCCCCTTCCGGTCGCCCCACCAGGCTCGGGTCGAAACTCCGCACCAGACGCACGCGGGACGGAGGCGCCCCGATCTCCAGCAGGCGGGCCCGGTTCTCCAGATCCATCGGCAGCAGCAGGTCGAAGCGGTCGAAGTCGCTGCGGGGGTGCACCTTCCGGGCGATGCTCGGCAGCTCGATGCCATGCCTCGCCGCCGTCGCCAGCGCCCGCGCGTCCGGCCGCTCCCCAACGTGCCAACTCCCCAGGCCGCAGGAGTCCACGTCGAACCGCCCCCACACACCGCGAGCCTCCGCCAAGTGGAGGAAGATCCCCTCGGCCATCGGCGATCGGCAGATGTTGCCCAGGCACACGAAGAGCACACCCGTGCGATCGCTCATGCCGCGCCCGCCGCGCCCGTGCCGACGCCCGGGTCACTGCACCCAACCCCGCCCCCCCAGCGTGTTCCTTCCCGGAGGGCCGCGCCCAGTTCGGCCCGCCCTCCGGCGTCCTCCGCGAGCGTCGCGAGCCGCCGTGCCACCTCCGTCAGCGCCCCATCCCCAGCGTCGAGCATCTCGAGACAGGACCGGGGCGACGGCACGTCCGCAAGCCACGCCGACGCCGCAATGACCGGGACGCCGAGGGCGTGCGACCGCGCAATCGACCATCGAGCCCACGCACGCTCGCTCGCGTGCAGGGCGCGGTGCGGATTCGGCGGGACCAATACCGCCAGATCGCACGCGTGCAGCATCGCCGTGAGCGGAGCCGCCGGGGTCAGCAGTCGCCACGAGACCCCGGCCTCCGCGTGGAAGCGTCTCGACCTCGCCAGGTGCGCCGTCCGCGGATCGGCGACCCCCGCGATGGGAATGCCGGCGACATCCAGCAGCCCGATCATGTAGACGAACCGCCTCGCATCCGCGAGCCACGGCGGGTCGGCCAACAGCCCCACCAGCGGCACCGCTTCGCCGACCCCCAGCGCCTCCCGGATCGCTTCACGAGCCTCACCCAGCATCGTCGGCCGACAGTCAGGCTCCCCATCCGGCACCCCGCCCGTCAGCCTGCTCGAGACCCGCCGGCAAACCCGCCACGCCCCCTCGGTCCAGGGCTGAATGGCATCAAACGGACCCAGCGACCGCAAGGTCCGCAGCACCGCCCGCCACGCCAGCATCGGCTCGCCCAGCGGCGGCGAATACCAAGCATCCGCCCACAGACCCAGCGTCGCGGCGTGCCGCGCCGCGTCCGAATCCCCGAGCAGCAGCACAGCGTGCCCACCACCCCCCGCCGCGGCCAACGATCCGGCGCACTGGATCACCGGCTGGTCCGACCCCGACCCTCCCCACCGTCCCTCGCGGCAGGCCGATGCTTCCAGCACGTGGAGTACGCGACTCGTCAATCCTGGCTCGCTCCACCCAGCTCCCGCTTATCCGCCGCCGTGTCCGGCTCCCGGGAGTAGAACATCTGCCCGAGCCTCAGGCCGACCAGGTCCGCGAAGCGGTCCTCGGCCTCCCGCATCGCCGATGCGTCCTTCGGCGCCGTGCCCTGGCGAGTGTCCTCTTTCACGATGAGCGCATATCCCTCACGCTCCTCAGGCCAGAGCCGCTTGTCCGCGACCGCGTCCAGGATCTTGACCCGGAGCGTCGCGGTGGGGGCGTAAGACTGCCCGTCGGTCGAGAGCGTGTAGACCTCCGGCACCACATAGATCACCACCTCGGCGCCGACGCTACGCCCGACCTCCGAGATCGGCATCAACTCCCCCCGGGGCTCGTTCGCCACCAGAGCCGACGCCGCCCGCGAGTCCAGCAGTCGATCGACCACCTTCGCCTTCAGAAGCGCCTTCTCCGCCGCTGTCGTGATCCTGGTCCGCGTCGGCGCCCGCCGGATGATCCCCGCACGGTCATCGAAAAAGATGACCGTCGGGCGCTTCTCATCGAGCTTGTAGACCTGAGGGATCTTCTCCGGCCCGCTCGCGAGCAAGAACGCGGGGCCGACGATGTTGCAACCCGCCAGCAGCAGCCCGCCAAGACCCGCCGTCGCGACACAAATCGCCAGCCCAATCCGACCCACACCCAGCCTTGCCACCATGGCGTCGCTCCGCTCGCGCCGAATCCGGCACTAATACTCGATCGCATTCGGTTCCTCGTGGTCGTAGAACAACCACGAGGTCCGGTCCACCATCCTGGCCAGCAGCGTCGAGGAGACGCCGACTCGGTCCACCTCCGCCGGGCCGATCCCACGCCGATCGGGGAACTTCACCCGGATTTCCTTGCGGAACGCGTCCACGTCGGTCGTGCTCGAGCCGCGCTCGATCACCGACACCGTCGCCCACCCCACGCCGTCCCACAGATACTCATTCCCCGGTTCGTTGGTCCTGAATTCGTTGACCTCCACGAACACGATGCGGTCCACATTCAGCTCTTCGGCGAGCCGTCCCCGAGGCCAGGCCACCCACTGCGGGTTGTTGGCGAGATACTCCGTCACCCGATCCCCCGGCACGTGGCCCGTCGAGCCCGCGTTCTCGGCGATCCTCTGATCGATCCGCTGCACGAGACTTGGCAGCAAGCCCGGAAACTCCACCTGCACCGCCCGATCCACCAACGCCACCACGGCAAACGTGTGCCCGGCCAGCCCCGTGTACTCCGCGGCATGTTTGCTTGAGCCCTGCCGCTCCGCGGATGCCGCCATCATCCCCAAAAAGGAGCATCCCGCCGGCCCAACCCCCAGAAGGACGAGCCCAGCCAGCATCAACGCGCGACGGGCGCCCCCGCCCCGCCGAACCTCCCACGCCCCATGCCCCTTCGCCGTTGTCATGCCAACGCCCCGTTTACCCTTGCCATGTCACCATCTTGTACGCCCACGCCGCCAGCAACAACCCCACAAGGCCAATCGCCACACGCGGGGTGAGCAGCCGCACCGCCGACTCCCCAAGCCTCGATCCGGTTGCCGCGACGTGCCCCGCTCCCCACGCCGTCGCCGCCACCAGCAGCGACAGCAGGAATCCGAACGGCTGTACGCGTGCGGAGCCTACCAGATCCCCGTGGGCCGCGCACGCAAATGCCGTGGTCATCCCGCACGTCGCGCAGGGCTTCCCGAAGGCCTCCGCCCAGGCGCACGGGGGAAGGCCGAGCTGTTCGTGGGTCCCGTGGCCCTCCGGTGAGGGGCGGAGCCAAGCCGCCACCGACAGCAGCACCACGCACGCCGCACACAGCGCCAGCGCAAGGCAGCGCTCCCCGAACCCCACCGGGCCCCGACGACGCGCGACGACGCGGCGCACCGGACCCGGGCCGCCATCCCCCCCAGGTTCACCAGCGATCGTGCCCGCCATGGATCAATCGAAGCGGAAGACGCCCTTGCGATACCCGTACAGGTATGCCACGACCGTCGTCAGCAGGAAGAACAGGATCCGCCCCAGCCAAACCAAGCTCTCGGGCGTGCCCGACTGCAGGTTCGGAAACGTGGTCGCCCAGGGGTACAGAAACACGACCTCGACGTCGAACAGCAGGAACACCATCGCGATCAGGTAGAACCGCACGTTGAAACGCTTGCGGGCGCTCCCGACCGGATTCATCCCCGACTCGTACACCATGCCCTTCGTCGGGCCGGTCCGGCTCGGGCCGATGAGCTTCGTCAGCACCACCACCGCGACGGCGAACGTGACCGCCATCGCCACGAGGATCCCCAGCGGCAGGTATGCCTTCACATCGACCGTCGCGAGCATCGTCCGACCTCCTGTCAGAGCGTCCATTCTATCCGCCCCCGCGCCCGCCCGCAGCAGGACCGGGTGCCCCCGTCGTCGCCCCGCGCCGCGCCCGCCGCCCTGCCAGATCGGCAGCCGTTCCAGACAGCCCGCTCTCCGCCTGTCAGGTGTCCCGCTCCGAAAGCCGTGATCGGGTCATCCCGCGGGGGAGGATCGGGCCGCAACCGGGCGCCAACGCTGGCATCCGAGTTGCCCCTGCATCCTTTCGAGCGGCCGCCGCGCGAGCGCGGTTGCCGACGGAGTCCTCGCGATCCTCGGGGCCGATTCGACCGGCCCGGCCGACCCAACGACAACCCCGGGGTGTCCCCGCCCCACCAATTAGAGACACGGAGCACCAGGACATGGCAGTCAAAGAACTCACCTTCGACGTCGACGCCCGGCAGGCCCTCCTCGCCGGCGTCGAAAAGCTCGCCCGCGCCGTGAAGGCCACCCTCGGGCCGAAGGGCCGCATGGCGGTCCTCGACAAGTCCTGGGGCGGCCCGACCGTCACCAAGGACGGCGTCTCCGTCGCCGAGGAAATCGAACTCCGGAGCAAGGCCGAGAACATGGGCGCCCTGCTCGTCAAGGAGGCCGCCAGCAAGACCTCCGACGAGGCCGGCGACGGCACCACCACCGCCACCGTCCTCGCCGAGGCCCTCTTCCGCGAGGGTCTCAAGCACATCGCCGCCGGCGTCGATGCCAATGCCCTGATCCGCGGCATGAAGCTCGCCGTCGAGACCGCCGGCAAGGCCATCGACGAGATGGCCACCCCGTCAAGGGCAAGGCCGACATCCAGAACGTCGCCACCATCTCCGCCAACAACGACGTCGAGGTCGGCAAGATCATGGCCGACGCCTTCGAGAAGGTCGGCAAGGACGGCGTCATCACCGTCGAAGAGGGCAAGAGCCTCGAGACCGAGGTCGATGTCGTCGAGGGCATGCAGTTCGACCGCGGCTACCTCTCCCCCAACTTCGTCACCAACGTCGACACCATGAAGGTCGAGATCGACAAGTGCCTCGTCCTCATCCACGAGGACAAGATCGAGAGCGTCAGAAGCTCGTCCCCGTCCTCGAAAAGGTGATGGAGGCCAAGAAGCCCCTCCTGATCATCGCCGAGGACGTCGCCGGAGAGGCCCTGGCCACGCTCGTCATCAACAAGCTCCGCGGCACCCTGCAGGTCGTCGCCGTCAAGGCGCCCGGCTACGGCGACCGCCGCAAGGCCATGCTCGAGGACATCGCCGTGCTCACCGGCGCCACCGCGATCATGAAGGACCTTGGCCTCCAGCTCGACAAGGTCGAGGTCGGCCAGCTCGGCCTGGCCAAGAAGATCGAGGTCGACGCCGACAACACCACGATCATCGAGGGCGCCGGCGACACCAAGGACATCCAGGGCCGCATCGAGCAGATCCGCCGCGAGATCGAGGCCACCACCAGCGACTACGACCGCGAGAAGCTCCAGGAGCGCCTCGCCAAGCTCGCCGGCGGCGTCGCCCAGGTCAAGGTCGGCGCCGCCTCCGAGGCCGAGCTGAAAGAGAAGAAGGCCCGCATCGAGGACGCCCTCCACGCGACCCGCGCCGCGGTCGCCGAGGGCATCGTCCCCGGCGGCGGCGTCTCCTTCATCCGCGCCCGCAAGGCGCTCGAGGCGATGAAGGAATACAAGTCCGTCTTCGGCAAGGCCAAGACGACAGACCGCCGACGATGTCGGCCGCCACAAGTACGACGTCGCCTCCGGCATGGAGGTCGTCCGCAGGGCCCTCGCCGTCCCCCTCCAGACCATCGCCGACAACGCCGGCGTCAAGGGCACCGTGGTCGTCGGCAAGGTCGCCGAGAGCGACAAGGCCAGCTTCGGCTACAACGCACTCACCGACGAGTACGGCGACCTCACCAGCAAGCCCGAGCCCAAGAAGGAGGGCGGCCATGGCCACGACCACGGCATGGGTGGTGGTATGGGTGGCATGGGCGGCGGCATGGGTGGCATGGGTGGCATGGGTGGCATGGGCGGCATGGGCTTCTGACCATGTGGCCTGGCCACCCTTCCGTCCGGCCATGAGCTTCCAACCAGTGAATCGCTCCGAACAACCCGCAGAACGTACTCAGGAGTTCTGACCAATGGCTATCAAGCCCCTCGAAGATCGCATCGTCGTCAAGCCCGTCGAGCCCGAGACCATGACCGCCTCGGGCCTCTACCTCCCCGAATCCGCCAAGGAGAAGCCCGTCCAGGGCGAAGTGGTCGCGATCGGCCCCGGCCGCCGTCTCGACAACGGCGCACGCGCCAAGCCCGTCGTGGCCAAGGGCGACCGGGTGCTCTACGGCAAGTACGCCGGCACCGAGGTCGAGGTCAAGGGCGTGAAACACCTCATCCTCCGCGAGTCCGAGCTCCTCGGCATCATCGGCTGATTGGGGTGCAGGCTTCCGGCCTGCGCGATCACCGCGACGGAGCACCGCACCAACAGGACCCCATGGGCCAGACCGCAGACCAGTTCACCGACCTCCTCCGCTACGCGAGGAACGCCAGCCCCAAGGGGCTGCGCGCCGCGGTGTTCCCCGTCGTGCGCCGGGTCCTCCCCGCCGAGATCCGGGCGAAAGTCCGCCGTGAGTGGAGCATCGCCAACGCCGACAGATGGGTCGACAACCGGTACACCATCTCCGAGTACGGCGTGAAGCGTCATTTCTTCTTCCTCTGCGGCTGCTTCAAGAGCGGAACCCACTGGGTGCAAAACCTCCTCAACCTGCACCCACACATCCACGTCCAGGGGGAGTACCACTTCGAGGTCGCCAAGGGCGGCGTCGACCATCTCACCAACGTCTACTGGTTTCTCGGCTCGCGCCCCGACCTCCGCGAGGCCGCCATCGATGGCTTCGAGAGCATGGTCCGGCGCGTGATCTATGCCGGCGCCCGCGGGCAGGATGCCGCCTTGTGGCTCGGTGACCGGACGCCCAACCCGCTGACGACCATCATCCGCGGCGCACCGCAGATCATGATCACGCGCGACGTGCGGGACGTCCTCGTCAGCTGGTCGTTCCACCACCTGCGCGTGGAGAGCGAGCTGGGCATCCATCCGGACTTCCGCGAGAAGTGGAAGGGCATCGCCGCCCGATTTCAAAGCGATCCGGACAACTTCGACCCGCTGGACGGCTTCCTCGGCGACGAGGCGTGGGTCCGATGCCACGCCCGGCAATGGACCCAGATCTGGCGGGCCTCGCGCCGAGCCATGCCGACGCTCCGTGAGGAGGGCTCCCGGATCCTCGAACTCTCCTACGAGCGGATGCACGCCGATCTGCCCGCCGAACTCGACCGAATGTACCGATTCCTCGGACTCGACCCCGCCCTCGCGGCGGCCCCGTCCGCCGAGACTAGGACGCTCCCCGGCTTCAAGAAGGAAGACCGGCGGAGCTTCTACCGCAGGGGGGAAGTGGGGGAGTGGAAGCGCGTCCTCCCCGACCGCATCCGCGACATCATCAAGGAAGAAGCCGGCGCGGAGATGATCGCCGCCGGATACGAGAAGGACCTGAACTGGTAGGCCCGAACAGGTAGACCCGAACGCCGCGAGGGCCACGCCCCGCCGCCACCCACGAACACATATCACGACAATCGCGTGAGGAGCACGAAGCCATGGCAACCAAGCAGATCATGTTCGAAGACGCCGCCCTCCTCGAGATGAAGAAGGGTGTCGACCGCCTCGCCGAGGCCGTCAAGTGCACGATGGGCCCCGCCGGGCGCCACGTCGTCATCGAGAAGTCCTACGGCGGCCCGACCGTCACCAAGGACGGCGTCAGCGTCGCCAAGGAAGTCACCCTCGCCGAGCCCTTCGAGAGCATGGGCGCCAAGATGGTCCACCAGGTGGCCAAGAAGACCGCCGACATGGCCGGCGACGGAACCACCGCCGCCACCGTGCTCGCCCAGGCCATCTTCACCGAGGGCATCCGCCACGTCGCCGCCGGGGCCAACCCCGTCCAGCTCCAGCGCGGCATCAACGCCGCCGCCCTCGCCGCCGCCGCCGCGATCGACACGATGGCCGTCAAATGCAAGGGCAAGGAAGACTACAAGAAGATCGCCACCGTCTCCGCCAACCACGACGCCTCCGTCGGCGAGCTCATCGCCGAGGCGATCAGCAAGGTCGGCCCCGACGGCGTCGTCGAGGTCGAGGACGGCAAGAGCGCCGAGACCACCCTGGAATACGTCGAGGGCATGCAGTTCGACAAGGGCTACCTCTCCCCCTACTTCATGACCGATCCCAAGACCGCCGAGTGCGTCCTCGAGGACTGCTCCATCCTCATCTACGAGAAGAAGATCGCCAACCTCCCCGACCTCCTCCCCCTCCTCAACAAGATCGCCACCGGCGGCAAGCCCCTCCTCATCATCGCCGAGGACATCGAGAACGAGGCCCTGACGGCCCCTGGTCGTCAACCGCCTCCGCGGCGTCCTCCGCATCGCCGCCGTCAAGGCCCCCGGCTTCGGCGACCGCCGCAAGGCCATGCTCGGTGATATCGCCGTCCTCACCGGCGGCACCTTCTTCAGCGAAGATCTGGGCCGCTCGATCGAGTCGATCGAGCTCAAGGAGCTCGGCGCCGCCAAGAAGATCGTCATCACCAAGGACGACACCACCATCATCGAGGGCGCCGGCAAGAAGAAGGACATCCAGTCCCGCGCCGACCAGATCATGGGCCAGTTCGAGAAGTCCACCAGCGACTACGACAAGGAGAAGCTGATGGAGCGCCACGCCAAGCTCGTCGGCGGCGTGGCCATCATCAACGTCGGCGGCGCCACCGAGACCGACATGAAGGCCCGCAAGGACCTCGTCGACGACGCCCTCCACGCCACCCGCGCCGCCGCCAAGGAGGGCTACGTCCCCGGCGGCGGTGTCGCCCTCCTCCGCACCCAGCCGGCCATCCAGGCCGCCAAGGGCAAGGCCAAGGGCGACGAGAAGCTCGGCTTCGACATCGTGACCCACGCCGTCGAGTGCTGCGCCTTCCAGATCGCCGCCAACGCCGGCATCGACGGCGACATCGTGGTCGAGAAGATCCGCGAGGGCAAGGGCGGCTTCGGCTACAACGCCGGCACCGGCCAGTTCACCGACCTCGTCAAGGACGGCATCATCGACCCCGCCCTCGTCGCAAAGACCGCCCTCATCAATGCCGCCTCGGTCGCCGGCCTCATGCTCACCACCGATGTCCTCGTCACCGAACTCAAGGAAGACCACGAGATCGAAACCGGCGCCGTCGCCTGACCCGACAGACGCCCCGGCGCAAGCCTGGGCCAGGCCCAACAGAGGCCCCGGCGCAAGCCCGGGCTTCCTGGCCCCAGTTCACGCCCACACCAACCCCGGCGCCCCGCCCCTCCCGGAGCAGAGAGAGACCACCGGAGAGAGCACGGAGGAAAGCGGGACGCCGACAAACACCCGAGCCCCGAGCGGAAACGCCCGAGGGCTCGATTCATGCCCACCACCCGCGACTACTACGAAATCCTCTCCGTCGAGCGCACCGCCGACGGCGAAGAGATCAAACGCGCCTACCGACGCCTCGCCCTCAAGTACCACCCCGACCGCAACCCCGACGACCCCGAGGCCGAGTCCAAATTCAAAGAGGCCGCCGAGGCCTACGAGATCCTCTCCGACGACGCCAAGCGAAAGGTCTACGACCAGTTCGGCCACGACGGCCTCCGCCGAGGCGGCGGCCCCGCCACCCACGACTTCTCCCGCATGGACGCCACCGACATCTTCTCGATGTTCGAGGAGATCTTCGGCGGCGGCCGGGGAGGCTTCGGGGGCCAGCGTGCCGGCCGGCCCCGCGCCGCCCGCGGCTACGACCTCGAGACCGAGGTCACCCTCGACCTCGCCGATGTCGCCCACGGCGTCGAGCGCGACGTCGAGTTCACCCGCCTCGACATCTGCGAGAAGTGCACCGGCACCGGCGCCAAGCCCGGGACCAAGCCCCAGACCTGCCCCACCTGCGCCGGCCAGGGCAAGGTCGCCCAGCAGGGCCTCGGCGGCATGTTCCGCATGGTCACCGCCTGCCCGCACTGCCGCGGGCGCGGCACGATCGTCAAGGATCCCTGCGAGACCTGCCGGGGCAAGGGGCGCGTCCCCAAGAAGCGCAAGCTCACCGTCAAAGTCCCCCCCGGCGTCCACGACGGCCAGGCCGTCCGCATTTCCGGCGAGGGCGAGCCGCCCGCCCCAGACGCCTCGCCCGACGGCCAGGGCGCCCGGGGCGATCTCCACGTCGTCGTCCGCGTCAAGGAACACACCCTCTTCGAGCGCGACGGCGACAACCTCCTCGTCGAACTCCCCATCAGCTTCACCCAGGCCGCCCTCGGCGCCGAGGTCGAAGTCCCCACCATCGAGGGTCGCCGCCCGCTCAAGATCCACCCCGGCGCCCAACACGGCGAGATCTACAAGCTCGACGGCGAAGGACTCCCCAACCTCCGCTCCGGCCGCAAGGGCGACCTCGTCACACTCATCAAGATCGAAATCCCCAAAAAGCTCTCCACCAAGCAGCAGGAAATCCTCCGCGACTTCGCGGCCACCGAAGACCACAGCGTCCTCCCCGAAAGCCACGGATTCTGGAAGAAAATGAAGGACCTCTTCGGAGGATGATCTGTCAGAGCCGCGTGCGTAAGCACGCGGAAGTCCTCGCAGCACCGCAACCGCACGCACACGACGCACCGCCCCAAAGCCGCACCACCAGCACGCGAACCGACCCCGTCCGCCCCCAACACTTTCGAGACCCGACGCCAACGCCTCTCTCCGATCGACTTCGGGCTCCATGAACTCCTCCACCCCAAACCTCCGGTGAATCCATGACCAAGCACAAGAACCACCGCCACGCCGGGGACGAGAGCCGCGACATCGACGATCCATCCCTCCCGGACGACGCGTCCCCCGAGTACTCCCCCGAGGATTACGAAGCCCTCATCGCCGAGCGCGACGACCTCCGCGGCAAGTACCAGCGTGCCCTCGCCGACTACCAGAACGCCCAACGCCGCTTTACCAGCGACATGGGCGCCGCACGCGAGGCCGGCGTCGAGCGCGTCCTCGCCTCGCTCATCCCCGTCCTCGACCACTTCGACCTGGCCCTCGCCCACGACCCCTCCAAGGTCGCCGCCGAGCAGATCGTCGCCGGTGTCCGCATGATCCGCGACGAGTTCAACCGCGCCATGGCCGCCTTCGGCGTCTCCACCATCAACCCCGCCCTCGACGCCGAGTTTGATCCGGCCCAGCACGAAGCCCTCTCGCAGGTCCCCACGAGGGGTGTGCGCCCCGGCCACGTGTCCAGCGTCTACCAGGTCGGCTACAAGGTCGGAGACCGCGTCATCCGCCCCGCCAAGATCACCGTCGCCCCGGCCGCGACCGAACCGCCCGAGTCTCCCGCGAGCTGACCACCAACCACAAGCGAGGGCCCTTCCTGCCCCCTGCTCACCACCGCCCTCCACCACCCGGATCCGCCCCATGCCAACCTACGACTACCGCTGCACGGCCTGCAAGCACACCTTCGAGCTCTTCCAGTCCATGAAGGATCCCGTGAAGCGCAAGTGCCCCGCCTGCGGCAAGAACGCCCTCGAGCGACTCATCGGCACCGGCGCCGCCGTCATCTTTAAAGGCTCCGGCTTCTACGAGACCGACTACCGCTCCAAGGCCTACAAGGAGGCCGCCAAGAAAGAGAGCGGTGCCTCCGCCGACGCCACCAAGTCCTCCGACTCCTCCGCGGACAAGTCGTCCCCCAAGCCATCCGACAAGCCCGCCAGCGGCGACAAGTCCCCCTCCAAATCTGAGCCCAAGTCCGAGTCCGGGGCCAAGCCCGATTCCAAGCCCGACTCCAAGCCCAGATCTGGATCCAAGTCCTCCGGTGCGTCCAAGTCCGCCAAGGAATAGCCCCGCCAGGGCTGTTTGCCGACATTTCAGTCCGGAAGTGCTACCCTCCAAGCAATACCCCAGGAGGGCGCCCGGGCATGGCACGACTCCACGAACACCAGGCCAAGGGCATCCTCTCCCGCGCCGGCATCGCCACCCCGCGGGGCCGCGTCGCCACCTCGCCCGACGAAGCCGCCCACGCCGCCGAAGACCTCGGGCGCCCCGTCGTCGTCAAGATCCAGGCCTTCACCACCGGGCGCAAGGCCATGGGCGGCGTCGCGTTCGCCGACGACCCCAACCAGGCCTCCGCCCATGCCCACCGCATGCTCGGCATGAGCGTCGGCGCCTTCCCCGTCCGCGAGGTGCTCGTCGAGGAGCAACTCCCGCCCCAGCGCGAGTTCTTCGTCTCCCTCACCATCGACGACAAGGCCCGCGCCCCGCTCCTGCTCCTCGCCGCTTCCGGCGGCTCCGGCGTTGAAGACCGCGCCCGCGAGGTCGCCCGCATCCCTTGCTCCGTCCACACCGGCCCCGACGCCGCCGCGATGGAGTCGTTCACCAAGTCCGCCTCACTCACCGGCGATTCGAAGGCGAAGTTCCTCGACACCATCTCCAAGCTCTTTCGCGCCGCCCGCGACGCCGACGCCCGCTCGCTCGAGGTCAACCCACTCGCCATCCTCGCCGACGGGCGCATCGTCGCCCTCGACTGCCGCGCCACCATCGACGACTACGCCGTCTTCCGCCACCCCGAGTTCGGCATCGAGATCGCCCGCGAACTCGACCACCCGCCCACCGACCTCGAACGCACCGCCTACAGGGTCGAGCAGGACGACCACCGCGGCACCTTCTTCTTCGCCCAGATGGCCACCCAGCCCGCACCCGGCGCCAAGGGCCTCGCCGGCTTCCACGGCGCCGGCGGCGGCGGCTCCATGATGTGCATGGACGCCATCGTCAACGAGGGCTTCACCATCGCCAACTTCACCGACACCTCCGGCAACCCCTCGGCCGCCAAGGTGTACCGCGCCGCCCGCATCATCCTCACGCAACCCGGTCTCTGCGGCTATTTCGGCTCGGGCTCCGGCGTCGCCAGCCAGGAGCAGTTCTGGTCGGCCTACGGCCTCGCCAAAGCCTTCTGGGAGCTCGACCTCGATATCCCCGCCGTCATCCGCCTCGGCGGCAACACCGAGGACCGCGCCGTCGCCATCCTCCACGCCGCCCGCGAGGGCCTCACGGCGCCCATCGAGGGCTACCGCAAGACCGACACCCCCGCCTTCATCGCCTCCCGCTTCGCCGAACTCGTCGCGCAGTCGCACGCTAGGCCCTGGCATCCACGCCCCCCGCGCCGCCCCGCGTTCGTCGGCGTTCCTCACGCAGCGAAGTTCCCCATCGCCGGCGGCACGCTCTGGATCGACCCAACCGCCTGGAAGACCTCCGCCCCCGCCATCGTCGCCAATTCCTCCGGCCTCCTCCGCGACGACCACGGCAAGCCGTCCATCACCGTCACCCCCGAAGACCTCGCCAAGAAAGACAGCGAGCTGATCGCCTGCGAAGTCGAATGCCGAATCCTGGGCATCGACGGTATCTTCGTAGAGCTCGACATCCCGGGCCTCGGAACTTCTACCGCTGAGGACGCTGAGTTTCGCTGAGGAGGAGCCATGGAGCAGAATGGGAAGTACGCCGAGTATGCGCACTCCGAACTCACGCACGTCATTCTCCAGTCAGCGTTCGAAGTGCACGCGGCGCTCGGTCCGGGGCTGCTGGAGTCCGCGTACGAGGCATGCCTGGAACACGAACTCGTCGCGCGTGGCCTCGAAGTACGGCGCCAGGTCGAACTCCCCGTCAAGTACAAGGGCCTGCAACTCGGTGCGGGCTTCAGGATCGACTTGCTCGTCAACGAGCTGGTGATCATCGAGCTCAAGGCGGTCGAGAAGCTGCTCCCGATCCACGATGCTCAAGTGCTCACGTACCTCAAGCTCTCCGGCAAGGAGGTTGGCCTCCTCCTCAACTTCAATACAGTCAGTCTCAAGCAAGGCATCAAGCGCCTTGCCTTGACCCACTCCTCCTCATCCTCCTCTTCCCCACTCAGCGCAACTCAGCGTCCTCAGCGGTGAATCCCCCATGGCAATCCTCATCGACGAATCCAAACGCGTCATCGTCCAGGGCATCACCGGCCGCGAGGGCCGCGCCCGCGCCAAGCTCATGCGCGAGTACGGCACCAACATCGTCGGCGGCGTCACCCCCGGCAAGGGCGGCGAGCAGGTCCTCGGCCTGCCCGTCTTCAACACCGTCGGCGACGCCGTCGCGACCCTGGGCCAGGTCGACGTCTCCGTCCTCTTCGTCCCCGCGGCCCTCGTCAAGCCGGCCGCCATCGAGGCCATCGAGGCCGGCGTCAAGCTCGTCGTCCTCGTCGCCGACCGCGTCCCCGTCTGGGACGCCATGGCCATCGCCGACGCCGCCAAGGCCCGCGGCGCCAGCTTCGTCGGCCCCAACACCCTCGGTGTCATCAGCCCCGGGCGCGCCGTCGTCGGCATGATCGGCGGCCGGGCCGAGTCCGCCCGCGCCTGGTTCAAGCCCGGAAACCCCGCCGGCGTCGGCATCATCTCCCGCTCCGGCGGCATGTCCAGCTCCACCGGCTACTACCTGGGCCAGGCCGGCGTCCGCATCTCCACCATCTGCCACGTCGGCGGCGACGCCGTCCTCGGCCTCCGCATCCCCGACGTCGCCCTCCAATTCCAGGACGACCCGCAAACCGAAGCCATCGTCATCTTCGGTGAGATCGGCTCTTCCCAGGAAGAAGACCTCGCCGACCTCATGCGCGAGGGCCGCGTCACCAAGCCCGTCATCGCCTACATCGGCGGCAAGGCCGCCAAGGAAGGCACCCGCTTCAGCCACGCCGGCGCCATCATCGAGGGCGGCAAGGGCACCCACGCCGGCAAGGTCAAGGCCCTCCGCGAGGCCGGCGCCACCGTCGTCGAGGCCTTCGGTGATCTCCCCGCCGCGACAGTGGGGGTCCTCCGCAAACTCGGCGGCCGCAGCCTCATGACCGACGCCGAGAAGAACGCCACTTGGACCACCGCCGTCACCAAGATCGAGCCCAACCGCGTCGCCGTCCGCGGCTACGACATCGCCGACCTCATGGGCCGCGTCTCCTTCGGCGCCGCCGTCTACCTCATCCTCACCGGCAACCTGCCCACCCCCGAGGTCGGACGCCTCATGGACGCCATCCTCGTCGCCAGCATCGACCACGGCGCCACGCCCCCGTCGTGTCTGGCCGCCCGAACCGTCGCGAGCACCGGCGCCTCACTCAGCCAGTCCGTCGCCTCAGGCATCGCGTCCATCAACAAGCACCACGGCGGCGCGATCGAGGACTGCGCCCGAGCCCTCGCCAAGCTCCTCGCCGACGCCCAAGCCTGCGGCCAATCCCTCGACGACGCCGCGGCCGCGCTCGTCGCCGACATCAAGTCCACCGGCGACCGCATCGCCGGCTTCGGCCACCGCATCCACACCAAGGACCCCCGCACCACCCGCCTCTTCACCCTCGCCGCCGAGGCCGGCCTCACCGAGGAGAGCGGCCGCCATATCGCCGCTGCCCGCGCCGTCGAGCGGGCCTTCGCCGCCACCGGCAAGCCCCTCCCCATCAACGTCGACGGCGCCATCGGCGCCATGCTCGCCGACCTCGGCCTCGACCCGCGCGTCTACAACGGCATCTTCATGATCGCCCGCACTCCCGGCCTCGTCGCCCACGTCGCCGAAGAGCAGACCCGCGAGAAACCCATGCGCCGCATAGATCCGGTCAACCACGCGTACGATGGACCACCGCCGCGGGCGCTTGGAAAGGCAGATTGACCGCTGAGGACGCTGAGTTGCGCTGAGTGATGCAAATGCAGTGTTCAACACAGAGGCACAGAGACACAGAGACACGATGGAAAGGTGTGTATGAAATCGATTCGGCCCTTTCTCTGTGTCTCTATACCTCCGTGTTCAATCTTCTCCGATCCGCCCTCAGCGCAACTCAGCGACCTCAGCGGTGAAAGGGGAATCCCACCATGTCCACAGTCACCCAGATCGCCCAACTCTTCCCCAATCTCATGGACATCACCGACGCGTCCCTCCGCGAGAAGGTCGCCGCCGTCTGGACCGAGGCCATCCAGGTCGGCTGCGGCGGCAAGGGCTGGACCGTCGCCGAGCTCCGCGCCGTCCCCTTCACGCTCCTCGCCGGCGATATCGACCTCCGCTACATCGAGCACCTCAACTCCTGCGCCAAGCAGTGCATCGCCATCGCCGGCGTGCTCAAGGAGGTCTTCGGCGACCGCATCCCGATCAACCTCGACCACCTGATCGCCGGCTCGCTGCTGGCCGATGTCGGCAAGCCCCTCGAGTTCGACAAGGACGCCTCGGGCAAGGTGATCAAGGGCCACTTCGGCGAGATGCTCCGCCACCCCTTCAGCGGTGTCGCCCTCTGCTACAAGCACGGCATCCCCCCCGAGGTCATGCACATCGTCGCGACGCACAGCCACGAGGGCGACAAGGTGGAACGCTCCATCGAGAGCATCATCTTCCACCACGCCGACTTCGTGGATTTCGACATCGCCAAGCACCTCGGCAAGAAGCGCTGACGACGGCCCGCGCCCGTCTCTCGTGTGCCGCGGCCGTGCCGGCCCTGCCCTCGTGCTCAACTACCCACGACACCCGCCCCGAAGGGGCGCCGGATCGTTGCCAGGGGCGCACGCGGCCCAGCCGCGCAGCCCCTGGGGAGCGCCCCCTGAATCACAGAGCCCCGGAGGGGAGAAGGAACACTCGGGCCACACCGATGCCCACACGCCTCGACCCCGAATCCCTCGCCGCCCACCTCGACCCCTTCTCCGCCGAGACTCGCGAGATCATCCTCGCCCTCCGCGCCCTCGTCCTCGACGCCGCCCCCGGCGTCACCGAAGGCATCAAGTTCAACGTCCTCTGCGACTTCCTCGAGAGCGCCCCCTCCGCTCGATCGGCGGCAACGTCTGCATGATCGCCGTCCGCCAAGGCAGCGTCAGCCTCGATTTCATCCAGGGCGCGCGGCGACCCGACCCCGCAAGACTCCTCACCGGGGGCTCCAAGGCCAAACGACAGGTGGCGATCGCGTCTCTCCGCGCCGTGCTGAATCCGCCCGTGAGGGACCTGATTGTCGCATCGATGAAATCTGTGCAAGCGGTTGCCGAACCGCCCCACGAGACCGGCGACGCCTCGCAATGATCCTCTGCGTCACGCGCCACCCATCCTGAGGAGGACACCATGCGCATCGCCATCATCGGCTCCGGCTCCGTCGGCTCCGCCCTCGGCCAACGCTGGTCGGAACTCGGCCACTCCGTCGTCTTCGGCGTCCGCAACCCCGACTCGACCTCCGCCCGCGACGCCATCGCCGCAGCCGGGGGCGAATCCACTGCCCGCCCACCCTCCGAGGCCGCGTCCGGCGCCGAGGTCGTCGTCCTCGCCCTCCCCTGGGAGGCCGCCGAGTCGACCGCCGCCTCGCTCCCCCTCGACGGCAAGATCGTGATCGATCCCACCAACCCCCTCCGCCCCGACCTGGCCGGACTGACTCTCGGCCACGAGACCTCCGCCGCCGAGAAGATCCAAGCCGCCGCGCCCGACGCCAAGGTCGTCAAGGCATTCAACACGCTCGGCGCCAACGCCATGCTCGACCCGGTCTTCGACGGGCGCCGCGCCGCGACCTTCATCTGCGGCGACGACGAGGTCGCCTGCCAGGTCGTCGGCCAACTCGCCGAGGAGCTCGGCGTCGAGGTCGTCCAGTGCGGCCCGCTCGCCGCCGCCCGCTACGCCGAGCCGCTGGCCATGCTCTGGATCCATCTCGCGTTCGCCCGCGGTTGGGGGCGGGATTTCGAGTTCGGCATCCTCCGCCGATAACCCGCCCGAGACGCCAAACCGCCGCGCCCGACCTACAATCCTCTCCCGGAGAAGGCACGCTCCGGCCAGGAGGCTCGGAGATGCGCAAGGTCCTCGTTCTCGGCGGCGGCAAGGTCGGCAAATCGGTCGCGGAACTCCTGCTCGCCTGCGGCCAGGGCAACTACTCCATCACGCTCGCCGACCGCGAGGCAGCCAACCTCGCCGAGGCGCAGGCGAATATCGACCGCCTCCGCTCCCGCGTCCCGCACAAGGTCGAGTTCAACAGCCGCGAGATCGACGCCACCGACCGCGCCGCTGTGCGTGAGCTCCTCAAAGGCCACGACTACCTCATCTGCATGCTCCCCTTCGATCTCGTCGCCGGCATCGCCGAAGACGCCAACGCCCTCGGCGTCCACTACTTCGACGTGACCGAAGACGTCGAGACCACCGACCGCGTGGCCGCCATCGCCAAGAAGGGCGCGCCCAAAGTGGCCCTCGTCCCCCAGTGCGGCCTCGCCCCGGGCTACATCGCCATCGCCAGCTACGAGATCGCCCGCCACTTCTCCGAGATCCACGAGCTGACGCTCCGCGTCGGCGCGCTCCCGCAGTTCCCGACCAACGCGCTCCACTACAACGTCACCTGGTCCACCGCCGGCGTCGTGAACGAGTACTGCGAGCCCTGCAATGTCATGCTCAACGGCGAGCCCGCCAAGCTCCCCGCCCTCGAGGGCCTCGAGACCTTTGCCTTCGAGGGCATCGACTTCGAGGCCTTCTACACCTCCGGCGGCGTCGGCACCCTGATCGACACGCTGGTCGGCGAACACAAGACCGCCAGCGAGTCCAATATCGCCTACAAGACCATCCGCTACCCCGGCCACCGCGACCTCATGAAGTTCCTGCTCCAGGACCTCCGCCTCGGCGTCGAGCATGCCGAGCCCGACGCCAATGGGCGAGTCTTTGACCGCAAGCTCGCCATGGACCTCATCGACCACGCCATCGCCCGCACCGTCCAGGACGTCGTCATCGTCTTCATCAACTGCATCGGCATGAAGGACGGCTACCGCCAGCAGGTCAACTTCAAACGCGCCGTCCGTGCCGTCGAGATCTTCGGCCGCGTCTGGCCCGCGATCGAACTCACCACCGCCGCAGGCGTCTGCGCGATGGTCGACCTCCACCGCCTCGGCAAGCTCCCCCAGACCGGCTTCGTCCGCCAGGAAGAATGCTCGCTCGACGGATTCAACAGCACCATCTTCGGCCTCGCCTACGAGGCCCCCGAGCAGATCGAGCACGCCGTCCTCAACCGCCACTGAACATCGACCCGCGAACCCGAAGCGACCCCGCCTCGACGAGCCACGAGCGCAAGCTCGGCGGTGTTCCTTCGCCGCAGAGGACGCAGAGTTGCGCTGAGGCAAACCTAGATGAACCACGGAGGACACGGAGTTTCACGGAGTGAAGCAGCGGATGAAGAGCATCGCGGCTGGGCAGTGCCTTGAACACCTGCTCTCCTGCCTCGACTCCGTGGAACTCCGTGTCCTCCGTGGTGAACAACTCCTGCCTTGACTCAGCGCAACGCTGCGGCCTCTGCGGTGCAACCCGCCTTCATCACCCAGGCTGCTTCACCATCCGCAGATAAGGCTTGATCTCCTTGAACCCGCCCGGGAACATCTTCTTGGCGTCCTCATTGCTCACCGAGGGCACGATGATGCAGTCCTGCCCCTGCTCCCAGTTCGCCGGTGTGGCCACCTTGTGCTTGGCCGTCAGCTGCAGCGAGTCGATCACCCGCAACAGCTCGTCGAAGTTCCGGCCCGTGCTCGCCGGATAGGTCAGCGTGAGCTTCACCTTCTTGTCCGGGCCGACCACGAAGACCGACCGCACCGTCATCGTGTCGTTGGCCTTCGGATGGATCATCCCGTAGAGGTTCGACACCTTCTTGTCGTGGTCCGCCAGCAGCGGGAAATTGAGGGCGCACCCCTGCGTCTCCGCGATGTCGCCCGCCCACTTCTTGTGGCTCTCCAGCCCATCCACCGAAAGCCCGATCACCTTCACGTTTCGCTTCTGGAACTCCCCCTTCAGGCGCGAGACCGCCCCCAGCTCGGTCGTGCAGACCGGCGTGAAGTCCGCCGGGTGGCTGAACAGCACGCCCCAAGAGTCACCGAGATACTTGTGGAAACTGATCGGGCCCTCCGTCGAGTCCTGCGTGAAATCCGGCGCGATGTCACCGAGCTGGATGGTCATGGCATTCTCCCTGTTGAAAGTCCGGTCTCAGCATAGCGCGGGACAGCCCCGGCGGCCCCGGCATCGGGCGGGAGGAAACCGCACCCCCAACCCCCAACAATCCACCATGAAGCTCACTCTTGTCGAGAAGATCGCCACCCGCTACGCCGTCGGCCTCAAGCCCGGCCAGCCCGCCACCCAGGGCCAGATCATCCGGATCCGCCCCAAGCACGTGATGACGCACGACAACACCGGCGCCGTCATACCCAAGTTCGCCTCGATCTTCGAGGGCACCGGCAAGACTCCCCGCATCTCCGACGCCTCCCAGCCCGTCTTCGCGATCGACCACGACATCCAGAACACCACGCCGGAGAACCTCGGCAAGTACGCCAAGATCGAGAAGTTCGCCGACCAGCACGGCGTCGACTTCTACCCCGCCGGCACCGGCATCTCCCACCAGGTCATGGTCGAGCAGGGCTACGCCATCCCCGGCGCCCTTGTCGTCGGCTCCGACTCCCACTCCAACATGTACGGCGGCGTCTCCGCACTCGGCACCCCCGTCGTCCGCACCGACGCCGCCTGCATCTGGGCCACCGGACAGACCTGGTGGCAGGTCCCGCCCGTCGCCCGGTGCACACTCAAGGGCAAGCTCCGCCCCGGCGTCGTCGGCAAGGACGTCATCATCGCCCTCTGCGGCCTCTTCAACAACGATGAGGTCCTCAACCACGCCGTCGAGTTCACCGGCCCCGGTGTCGCCAGCCTCTCCATGGACCACCGCCTCTCTATCGCCAACATGACCACCGAGTGGGGAGCCCTCGCCGGCGTCTTCCCCTTCGACACCGTCCTCAAGCAATACCTCCTCGAACGCGCCGACTACTTCGCCGCCGGCCGCCGACCCGGTACGCGACGCGACGGTTCTCAAGGCCACTACGCCCGCGCCGACGTCGAGCGTTGGTGGTCCGACCGCCTCGAGTCCGACGCCGGCGCCGACTACGCCATCGACCTCGAACTCGATCTCGCCACGATCACCCCCCACGTCTCCGGACCAAACAACGTCAAGACCATGACCTCCGTCGCCGAGATGCAGCGCCGCGGCGTCAAGATCCAGAAGGCCTACCTCGTCTCCTGCGTCAACGCCCGCCTCGCCGACATCGCCGAGGCCGCGGCCGTCGCCAAGGGCAAGCATGTCGCCCCAGGCGTCGAGTTCTACATCGCCGCCGCCTCCGCCGACATCCAGGACAAGGCCGAACAGCAGGGACACTGGCAGGCACTCGTCGAAGCCGGCGCCAAGCCCCTCCCGCCCGGCTGCGGCCCATGCATCGGCCTCGGCACAGGCCTCGTCCAGGACGGCGAGGTCGCCATCAGCGCCACCAACCGCAACTTCAAGGGCCGCATGGGCTCGCCCAAGGCCGAGGTCTATCTCGGCTCCCCTGCCGTCGTCGCGGCCAGCGCCATCGAAGGGCGCATCGCCGCCCCCTTCCCGGTCGACGAGACCCAGCCCGCCGGCCACGCCTCGGTCTTCCCCCGCAAGGGCGGTGCCGGCGCGCCCGCCGACATCCTCGAAGGCTTCCCGTCACGAGTCGTCGGTCGCGCCCTCTACATGCCCGCCGACAACATGAACACCGACGGCATCTTCGCAGGCAAGTGGACCTACAAGGACGACATGACCCCCGAGCAGATGGCCGAGGTCATCTTCGAGAACTACGACCCCGCCTTCGGCAAGCTCTACCGGCCCGGCGACCTCATCGTGGGCGGCCGCAACTTCGGCACCGGCTCCAGCCGCGAGCAGGCCGCCACCGCCCCTCAAGTTCCGCGGCATCCCCTGTGTCGTCGCCGCCAGCTTCAGCGAGACCTACAAGCGCAACGCCTTCAACAACGGCTTCCTCTGCCTCGAATGCCCCGACCTCGTCGATCATCTCGCCGCCAGTCTCGGCTCCGGGTCACCCACGATCCCCGGCCCCGGCATCACGATCGACTTCGCCAATTCCACCATCGCCAGCGACGACCGCACGTTCCCATTCGACCCGCTCTCCACCGTCGCCCAGGAACTCGTCATCGCCGGCGGCGCCGAACCCATCGCCCAGGCGTCGCTCCACTGATCCAGTGCACCGCCGAAGACGCAGAGTCGTGCAGAGCCAACAGAGAACACTTCACCGCGGAGGACACGGAGGACACGGAGTTTCACGGAGCAAAGACAAGAAGCAACGGCTTGAACTCGACCTCCGCAAACCCTCTCCTGCATCGAACACGGTCTTCCTGCCTTGACCACTGCCTTCCTGCATCGAACACCGTCTTCTTGCCTTGACCACTGCCTTTCCGCCTTGAACACATGTCTCTCTGCATTGATTCCGTGTGACTCCGTGTCCTCCGTGGTTCAAATCTCTCTTGCCTCGACTCAGCGGAACTCAGCGTCCTCAGCGGTGAATCCCCCCCAGGAACCCCACATGCTCCGCCCTCTCGCCACCATCGGCCTGCTCATCTGCTCCAACTGCTTCATGACCTACGCGTGGTACGGCCACCTCAAGAAGGCCGCGTGGACGCTGCCCGTCGCAATCCTGTTGTCTTGGTGCATCGCTCTGCCTGAATACGCCCTGCAGGTGCCGGCCAACCGCATCGGCCACATCGACCACGGCGGCCCCTTCTCCGCGCCGCAGCTCAAGATCATCCAGGAAGCGATCACCTTCACCGTATTCATCGCGTTCACGCTCCTCATCCTCAAGGAGCGCCCGCAGGCGCGCGACTACCTCGCCATGGCCCTGATCTTCGCCGGGGTCGCCGTCGCCATGATCGGTCGCGCCGCGCCGCCCACGGTGGATCATCGCGCTCCCGACCCGCAGCGAGAGGTCGGGGTCCCCTGAGCCGCCGGGTCAGGTCAGCCCGCTACCACAGCTTCTCGTTCGCGATCCCGATCAGGATGTCCAGGATGCCCATCAGCGACCAGCCCGCGATCAGCCCCGCGCAGATCGGCTCCCGCGTGTCGACCCAGAACTTGTGCCCGAACGACTGTGTGCGAGGCTTGTACCGCAGCTCGGCCACATAGAACATCAGCGAGCCGAGCACCATCCACATCATCGAATCCGGCGGCAGCACGATGCCCAGGCCGAACGCCACCGGCGAGATCGGGATCCGGTTCTTGCTCGCGATCCGCACCACCTCCGCCACCACCGCAAAGATCGAACCGATCACCATCGCCCAGACCGCCGACCCCGGGATCGACAGCCCGTGGCCGCCGATGACCCCCGTGATCACATCCGAGATCCCCTTCCACTGCACGGCCGCCACGAAGGAGAACTCGCCCGAGGTCAGGACATCGCCGACGTTCGCCCCGGCCTCATACTTGTTCAGGAACAGCAGGTAGAACAGCGGCGTGCTCGCCAGAGCCCCCGCGAAGATCCCGATGCAGTGCCCGATCGCCTGCTGCCGCGGCTTGGCCCCGAGCATGTACCCCGGCTTGATGTCCATCAGCAGGTTCGCCGCGTTGCTGGCCACCTCGGTCGTCATGCACGCCGTCATCAGGTTTGTCGGCGCGTGCCCCTTGTCGAGCACACCGAACGTGAGCTGGGTGATCTTCGAGAGCGCGCCCGTCGGCGTGATGCTCGTCAGCGCCGTCGAGCTCACCGCGATCAGCGACAGCGCGATGATCAGCGGGATCGAGAGCGCCCCCCAGTACCACTTCACCCCGAACCACTCGTGCGCCATCCACACGCCGATCGCCCCGATGATCGGGATCCCGATGATCGACACGATCAGGGGCAGCTCGATTTTCGCCATCTCCCGGGCCGTCTCGGTCTGCTCCGGCCGCTTGCCCAGCAGCCCCTTAAACGCCGCGACGATCACCTGCGGCTTGGCGAAAAACGCCACCAGCGAGGCCAGCACCACCACGCACACGCCCGGCCACAGGGGCCACTTGTTCAGGATGTCCGCACGGCTGAACACCTGCGTCCCCGCCTCCCACGACCCCGCCTTGGGCGTGATGTCGCCTCGCGAGATCATCATCGGCACCAGGATCACCCACGTCAGCACCCCGCCCGCCAGCATGTTCATCGTCGAGCGGATGCCCATCAGCCCGCCCGCGCCCAGCATCGCCAGGTCGGCCGCCGGCGCCAGCCCGATCTGCTCGATCGGCACCCTCCCGAGCCGGAAGTGGGGGACCTGGTCGATCGTCACATGCCGCACCTTGGCGATCGCCCAGTAGATCCAGTGGTCGATCTCCTCGGGGATGAAACGCACCGTCTTCAGCCCCAGCAGCTTCATCTGGATCGCCGTCTGGCTCGCCTCCGCGCTGATCAGGCGCAGGAACGCCGTCCCCAACCCCACGAACAGCAGCACCCGCGCCTTGAACAGACCCACCGCGGCCGCCGAGCTGTACAGCGTGTCCAATACCACGCCGCACGCCGCCCCCTCCGGGAACGGCGCCTGCTCGTCGTTGATGAACCGCTTCTTCATCGGGAACGCCACCAGCACGCCCAGCAGCGACAGCACCACGTTGAACAGCAGCATCTGGTGCCACGTCATGATGGCGTTCGTCACCATCATGTACGCCGCCAGCCCCGAGATCAGCGGCCCCGTCATGTAGCCGGCGCTCGTCGCGATCGACTGCATGCAGTTGTTCTCGAGAAGCGTGAAGTCCCGCCCAAGCCCGATCCGCGACAGCACCTTGAACATCGCGAACGCCAGGATCACGCTCGTCAGCCCCACCCCCAGCGTCCACCCGGTCTTGGCCCCGATATACAGGTTGGTCGCGCTGAGGATCCCTCCCAGGAAGAACCCCGTGATCGCCGACCGGATCGTCAGCTGGGGCATGTTCCCCTTCCAGACCCGCTCCAGCCACCACCGGTCCTTCTGCTCGATGGTCCAGTCGCGGATCTGCTCTTCCGTCAGGTGTTCAAGTGCCATGGAGCGGGGAGTTTAGCGACAGCCGCCCCGGGCGTTGCCCGCCCCGGCGGCCGGTCGGTCGAGGCCCAGAGCAACCCCCGAGTCGGCCCTCCCCCGAATCAGAGATGTCTATCCTGTAATAGACCCCCAGGAGCCCGAAATGGCGAAGTACAAGATCGCATGGATGCCCGGCGACGGCGTCGGCAACGACGTCATGAACGCCTCCCGCATGGTGCTCGACAAGCTCGGCCTCGACGCCGAATACATCCCCGCCGACATCGGCTGGGAGTTCTGGACCAGCGAGGGCAACGCCCTCCCCGACCGCACCGTCGAGATCCTGAAGTCCACCACCTGCGCCCTCTTCGGCGCCATCACCAGCAAGCCCCAGGACGAGGCCAAGCTCGAGCTCGCGCCCCACCTCCAGAGCAAGGGCCTGCAGTACTTCTCCCCCATCGTCAAGCTCCGCCAGCTCTTCAACCTCCACACCAACATGCGCCCCTGCAAGAGCTACCCCGGCAACCCGCTCAACTACCGCGGCACCGCCTCCACCAACCCCTCCGGCCACGATGTCCCGATCGACCAGGTCATCTTCCGCGAGAACACCGAGGGCATGTACGGCGGCGTCGAGTTCTTCCCCCTCCCCGAGAGCGTCTACACCGCCCTCTGCGCCAACCCCAAGATGAAAAAGTGGAAGGACGTCGGCCTCGAGAATGTCGCCTTCTCCAGCCGCATCGTCAGCACCCAGGGCTGCACGAGCATCTGCCGCCAGGCCTTCGAGTTCGCCAAGAAGTTCGGGCGCAAGCGCGTCACCCTCATCGAGAAGCCCAACGTCCTCCGCGAGACCGGCGGCCTCATGACCCGCTGCTTCCGCAAGGTGGCGGCCGACTACCCCGGCATCCGCGCCGATGAGGCCAACATCGACGCCATCTGCATGTGGATGTTCAAGAACCCCCAGGACTACGACGTGCTCGTGGCCGAGAACATGTTCGGCGACATCGTCTCCGACCTCTGCGCCGGCCTCGTCGGGGGCCTGGGCTTCGCACCGTCCGCCAACATGGGCGACAAGTACGCCGTCTTCGAGCCGACCCACGGCAGCGCCCCCAAGTACGCCGGCCAATACAAGGTCAACCCCATCGCCATGCTCCTCACCGCCAAGCTCATGCTCGACTGGCTCGGGGAGAAGGACAAGGCGGCCCGCCTCGACAAGGCCATCGCCGCTGTGATCGCGGAGGGCAAGGTCCAGACCTACGACATGAAGGGCGTCCCCGCCGGCCAGGCCGCCACCACCACGCAGATGGCCCAGGCCATCGCCGCCAAGCTGTAGAGACGCTTCCACCGCTGAGGACGCTGAGTTGCGCTGAGTAAAGGCAGGAGTCATTCACCACGGAGGACACGGAGTTTCACGGAGTCGAGGCAGGAAGGCATGTGTTCAAGACAGAGATCAAGGCAGTGTTCAAGGCGGTGCTTAGGGCGGTGCTGGGGTCAAAGTTTGATCGCCTGTATCATCCATGCAGCGCGTCGCTCCGTGAAACTCCGTGTCCTCCGTGGTTCAACTGCCTCGACTCAGCGCAACTCAGCGTCCTCTGCGGTGCAAATGGAGAGCCCAAGTGTCCGCATACAAGACCTCCGACTTCCTGTCCGCCAAGCTCGCCAAGTGGGCCTGCTCGCTCCGCTACGAGCACCTCAGCCCCGAGGCGATCCAGGCCGCCAAGCTCTTCTGGTACGACTCGGTCGGCTGCGCCCTCGGCGGCTCCCAGCAGGAGGACGCCAGGATCCTCCTCGCCCACTACCAGGAGATGTCCGGGCGCCACGGGACGAAGCCCCGTGCGAGCGATGGCCCCTGCACCTGCTTCGTCTCCGGCTTCCGCACCAACCCGGTCGACGCCGGCTTCCTCAACGCCCACATGACCCGGGCCATGGACTACAACGACATCTACTGGAAGGCCGACCCCTGCCACCCCTCCGACATCATCGCCGCGCCACTCGCCCTCTGTGAATCCAAGGGCCTCTCCGGCAAGGACCTCATCCTCGCCACCGTCATCGCCTACGAGATGGAGCAGCGCCTCTGCGAGTTCGGCCTCCCCGGCGTCCGCGAGTACGGCTGGCACCACGCCACACTCACCGCCTTCGCCGCCCCCATCGCCTGCGGCCGCGTGCTGGGCCTCACCCCCGACCAGATGGTCCAGGCCATCGGCATCTCCGCCGCCCGCACCTTCAGCCCCGGCGCCGTCACGGCCGGCAAGCTCACCAACATGAAGAACACCGTGGACCCCTGGGCCGCCCGCATGGGCGCCGAGTCCGCCCTCCTCGCCGCCCGCGGCTATTCCGGCCCCGAGCACATCTTCGACGGCAAGGAGGGCCTCTACCACGTCTTCAGCCACGTGCAGTACAAGGGCGAGCCCGCCCGCTTCGACACCGAGATCATGCTCGCGCAACTGCCGACCGGAGCCAAGCACCACTACCGCATCCTCGACTGCGGCATGAAGAGCTTCCCCATCGAGGCCCTCAGCCACGCCCCCCTCACCGCCATGATGAAGTGCGTGAAGGAGCACGGCTTGAAGGCCACGGAGGTCGCCGAGATCAAGGTCGAGGTGATCGCGCGGGCCGCGGACATCCTGGGCGACCCCCACAAGTACAGGCCGGACTCGAAGGAGACCGCCGACCACTCCCTGCCCTATTGCATGGCGGTGGGGCTGGTCGACGGCATGGTCACCCCCCTCCAGTTCAAGGAGGAGCGCGTCCTCGACAAGAGCCTGATCCCGATCATGGACAAGGTCAAGGTCGTCGCCAACCAGGAGTTCGAGGCCCTCTTCCCCAAGTTCCAGCCCAGCCAGGTGACCATCACGACGACGGGCGGCAAGAGCTACACCAAGCGCGTCGACGTCCCCAAGGGCGACCCCCGCGACCCGATGACGGCCGAGGAGATCGGCGTCAAGTTCACGGCCCTCGGCAAGGCCGTCATCGGCGAGGCCAAGTGCGAGCAGGCCGGCGAGTGGATCATGTCGCTCGAGCAGCACGACTCCGTCTCCGGCCTCTTCGATCTCACGACTGCGTGAGGAAGCCTCTTTCACCGCAGAGGACGCTGAGTTTCGCAGAGGCGGAAAAGGAGAGGGAGGACGGGGCCGCACTTGAACGCACTTGAACGCTGATG
>JADJMV010000014.1 GCA_016709445.1 Phycisphaerales bacterium | reverse complement strand
CCGACACCAGCCCATGCCCTCGCAGAGCCGAGGGCATCCCACACCGCCCCCTGCCTTACCTCTGCGAAACTCCGCGTCCTCAGCGGTGAACCTGCCTTCCCCGCCTTCCTCGGCATTCTCGGCGACCTCGGCGGTGAACACGCCCCCCCACCCCCACCCCCCACCCCACCCCGGGCCAGCCTCCATCTCCACGCACTCGATCAGCGTGTGCAGGATCAGCATGTGCAGTTCCTGGATCCGGTCGGCCGTTTCGCCCGGCACGATCCACTCGTGCTCGCACACGCCCCGTAGCGGGCCCCCCGTCTTGCCGAGCATCGCCACGCGCACCAGCCCGAGCTTCCCCGCCGCCTCCGCGGCCCGCCACACGTTCGCCGAGTTCCCGCTCGTCGAGAGCAGGATGAGCACGTCCCCCGGCTTGCCCAGGGCACGCACCCACCGGGCGAAGACCTCGTCGAACCCGTAGTCGTTGGCGGTGCAGGTGATGTGGCCCGCATCGACGCACGCGATCGCCGGGAGCGGGTCGCGGTCATCGCGGAAGCGCCCGGTCAACTCCTCGCAGAAGTGCATCGCGTCGCACGCCGAGCCGCCGTTGCCGCAGGCGAGCACCTTGCCGCCGGCGCGGAAGCCGGCCGCGATCGCGCGGGCCACCGTGTCGATGCGCGTCACCGCGGCATGGTCGGCGAGCAGGGCGGAGAGCGCGTGATGGGCGTTGTTCAGGGCGTTTCTGGCGGCGTCCATGGGGAATGGTAGGTGCGGCGAGGGCCACCGCCGGGCCATCCCTCATCCGGGCGGCGGCGGCTTGGCCGACCGGTTGAACCGATCGATGAACGCCCCCAGGAAGTTCTGCCGGTTCATCTGCGGCACGGGCGTGGGGCCGCGCCCGAGCATCGCATCGACCACGCCCCGGGCCACGCGCTTGCCGGCGATGATGCCGGTCATCAGCGAGGCCTTGGGCTTCAGCGCGTTCGGACGCAGCAGCATGAGCGTCAGGTCATCGTCGGGCGCGGCGCCCCCCTGGAAGGCCGACACGGCGGCGACGAGCCCCTCGAGCAGCCGCTCCGGCGTCGTCGCGTCGAGCGAGGCGAGCAGGGCGAGGAGCCCCTTGCCGCCCAGCAGCGCGCCGGTCGGCGACTTGGCCTCGACCAGGCCGTCGGTGTAGAGCAGCACGAGGTCGTCCGCGCCCAAGTGCAGTCGCGTCTCCTGGAACATCGCGCCCTTCTCGAGCCCCAGGGGGATATCCGCCCCGGCCCCGCCGGGTGAGAGCAGCGCCGACCATTTGCCCGTCTCCGCGCGGTAGCACAGCGGCGAGGGATGCCCGGCGCAGGTGATCGTGACCTCATCGGTGGGCGTCCAGCACGTGGCCACCACGGCCGTGGCGAAGTGCCCGCTCTCGTCGATGCCGCGGAACTGGTTGTTGAGCGAATGCACGAACTTCCGCTGGTCCACGAAGTTGATGTACCGGCGCATCAGCGATCGCAGGTCCGAGGAGATCTGGGAGACCGAAGCGCCGTGGCCGGACACGTCCGCGATGAGGGCCCCGGATCACCCGGCCCGTCGCGCACGCCGAGACGTAGTGCACATCGCCGCCCGCCTCGTCGTCGGCGCTCGGGCGGCTGTAGACCCACGCGTCGAGCCCCGGCATCACCACACCGCTCGAGACCGCACGGTTGCTCCCCCACACCTCCATGCACTGCATGGTGTGCTGGCCGGCTGTCGTCGCGTTGCTCTGGGTTGCCACCGCCGCCATCGTCCGAGCCTCCGCGGTTACCATGCCCCCATGTCGCACCGGATGCATACGTTCCTGATCGCCATCGCATTCGTCCTCGTGACGGATTCCAGGGCTTTTCCTCAGACCCCGAAGGCCGGACCGGCGACGCCCCCCAACATCGTCTTCATCATGGCCGACGATCTCGGCTACGGCGAGGTGGGCTGCTTCGGGCAGAAGAAGATCCAGACCCCGAACATCGACCGCCTCGCGGCCGAGGGCCTCCGCCTCACCCGGCACTACTCCGGCTCGGCCGTCTGCGCCCCCACACGCTGCAGCCTCCTCACCGGCAGGCACACCGGACACGCCGTCATCCGGGGCAACAAGGAGGTCGGCGGCTGGGGACCCGAAGACCCCGAGGGCCAGTGGCCCCTCCCCGCCTCCGAGGTCACCATCGCCGAGGTCCTCAAGGCCCGCGGCTACGCCACCGGCGCCTTCGGCAAGTGGGGCCTGGGCGGGCCCGGCTCCGAGGGCCACCCCTGCTTCCAGGGGTTCGACCACTTCTACGGCTACCTCTGCCAGCGCGTCGCCCACAACTACTACCCCACCCACCTCTGGCGCAACCACGACGTCGATGTCCTCGGCGGCAACCACTACTTCAGCGCCCACCAGCGCCTGAAGGACAAGCCACTCCTGGCGGACGGCTCGCTCGACCCCGCCGGCTTCGACCAGTTCAGAGGAAAGGACTACGCCCCCGAGGAGATCATCACCGAACTGCTCGGCTGGATCCGCGCCCAACACAGGGACAACCCCGACCGGCCCTTCTTCTGCTACTACCCCACGATCATCCCCCACGTCGCGCTGCAGACGCTCCCCGAATGGACCGGCCGCTACCCGGAGGACTGGGATCAGACCTCCTACCTGGGAGAGCAGGGGTACCTCCCCAACGCCCGACCCCACGCCGCCTACGCCGGCGTCATCTCCTACATGGACCACAACGTCGGGCGCATCCTCGACCTGCTCGACGAACTGGGTCTCACCGACAACACCATCGTCGTCTTCACCAGCGACAACGGCGCCACCTACGTCGGCGGTGTGGATCGCGCGTTCTTCGACTCCCACGCCGGCCTCCGCGGCCAGAAGGGCAACCTCTACGAGGGCGGCATCCGCATGCCGACCGTGGTCCGCTGGCCCGGTCACACCACACCGGGCGCCTCGGACGCCACACCCTCGTACCACCCGGATTGGCTGCCCACCCTCGCCTCCATCGCGGGAGCCTCGGCCCCCGCGGACCTCGACGGGACCAGCCTCGTCCCGGTTCTGAGCACCACGCCGATCGGCCGCCCCACGACTGGATGTATTGGGAATCTCCGGAGGGCGCCCAGCAGCAGGCCATCGTGTTCACCGGCGAAGACGGGAAACCCGGACGTTGGAAGTCCATCCGGCCCGACCTGGCGAAGCACCCCGAGAAGGTGGAGCTTTACGATCTCTTGACGGATCCCGACGAGACGACAGATCTGGCGAAAACCCACCCCGAACTGGTAGCCCTTGCCTCGAGGATCGCCTCGCGCGAGCACCAGAACTCGACGCTCTTCCCGATCTCCGCGCTCGACGGGGAGTGACCGCGACGAGAATCAGAAAATGTCGCCGGCGAGCCCGCAACCGGGGCGCCGGGCCGGCGGTAGTGCTTGCGAGAGACACTCTGTCTCGGTCGCGGAGTCCCTCGTTGTGCCGGTGCGAAATGGGGTGCCTGTGGTGCGTCCGATCGATTCGGCGTGCAGTCGCCATCCTTGGCCCGAGCACAACCCGCGGCCGGTCGATGCTTTGGGCACCCGTCGGCGCCCCGTCGCGCCGTCTGATCGTGGAATTGCAGGGGCGGCAGCCGATGCGGGGGACGGGCCGCCCCTGCAATCCCCTTGAGGCGAGCACAGGCGCCGGGCCCGCCCTGGAGACCCAGCCATGCATCATCGCCTTGCCGCCGCCGCCACCCTGCTCGGATCGGTCGGACTCGCCTGCGCCCAGGGCGCACGCCCGCCCCTCCACATGGTCCAGTGGGGGGAACAGGTCACCCCGCTCCGCATCGCGCCAGCGACGGTCCGCGGGGGCGCCATCGAGCGCGTCGGCGCATGGACGGACTACGCCACCCCGCGCGGGGGCCACGACGTGTGCCGCGACTACCGCGTCTTCGACTGCTACGGCGACCACGACTGGAACGGCGTGCCCGACGATTGGGGCGCCTGCGGCCTGGGCTCCTCCCGCTGGCACTTTGGGTCCGGCTATTGCAACGGGTTCGCAACCAACGACATGACCCTCGCGCCGGACGCCATCCCGGCCGAGGGGGCGTGGCGCACCGACGTCGCGTGGTACTGGACAGGCCCCGGTTTCGACGTCGAGCAGTGTGTCATGGTGATCTTCACCGAGACCTCGGACGCCGACATCTGCGAACCGGACTCGTTCGACCTCCCCGGCTGGATCATCGACTTCGGGGACCTCGTCTGCAACCCGGGGCACTACTACTACGCCCGCATCGACATCTCCCTCATCGGTCGCTGGAGCCTCCCCTCCTCGGGCAAGGGCTCTTACGGCATTGCCTATCTCACTGATGATGGGGCCTTGCCCGCGACGTGCGCGCAGCCGATGCTCTGGGGGAGCCACAACAACCTGGGCGATCCCGATGGGCCCGGCGAGCAGGGGCCGAACCAGTTCGATGACATCGAGCCCGCCGATGGCACACACGACCCCGGCATCGAGTGCTACGACTACGCCGCCGAATGCCCGAATCCCCTCGGCGCCATGGCCCAGTTCTGGGGCGAACGCCTCGACCCACCCGGCAACCGCGCCGACTTCGACGGCGACGGCTTTGCCGACACGCGGGATTTCATCGCCTTCCTCCGGGCCTGGCGCGTCTGCGACCCCGAGGCCGACTGCACCGCCAACGGTCGATGCGATTCGGCCGACGTCCTCTGCTTCCTCGACACCTGGGCCACCTGCCGGGACTGACCGGGCTCCTGAGGAGTGCACCCCAAACAACGCGGGCCCCGGATCCGGGGCCCGCGGAGCGCTGTAATTGTGGTGCAGGCGTCCAGCCAGCACAGGTCGGATCTTCAGGCCAAGTCTGTGCAGGCCGGAGGCCGGCACCACAACCGGCCCGACTCCTACTTGATCCCGTCCTTGGCCGCCATCATGCGCAGCATGTCCACGCACCGGTGCGAATAGCCCGCCTCGTTGTCGTACCAGCTCACGATCTTGAAGAAGCGATCGTTGAGCTGGATGCCGGCCAGCGAGTCGAAGATCGAGCTGTGCGGGTCGCCGATGAAGTCGCTGCTGACGACCTCCTCGGTGGTGAACCCCAGGACGCCCTTCATCGCGCCCTCGGCAGCGTTCTTCATCGCGGCGTTGATCTCCTCGAGGCTCGTCGCCTTGGCCGTCTTAAAGGTCAGGTCGACCGCGGAGACATCCGCCGTCGGCACGCGGAAGGCCATGCCGGTCAGCTTTCCCTTGAGCGCAGGGATGCACAACGCGACGGCCTTGGCGGCCCCGGTGCTGGCGGGGATGATGTTCTGGTAGGCGTTGCGGCCACCACGCCAGTCCTTCTTGCTGGGCCCGTCCTGCGTCGGCTGGGTCGCCGTGGCGGCGTGGATCGTCGTCATCAGGCCTTCCTCGAGGCCGAAGCTGTCGTTGATCACCTTGGCCACGGGGGCGAGGCAGTTGGTCGTGCAGCTCGCGTTGCTGATCACCTTGTGCTTGGCCGGGTCGTACTGCTCATGGTTGACCTTGTAGCAAAGCGTCGGCACCGTCTCGGGCGTCTTCGTCGGGGCCGAGATCACCACGCGCTTGCACCCGTTGTTCTCGATGTGCTTGTGGGCGTCGTCGAGCTTGGTGAACAGGCCCGTCGACTCGAGCACGTAGTCCACGCCCCAGTCGCCCCAGGGCAGGGCCGCGGGGTCACGCTCGGCCTTGGTCTGCGTCGTCTTGCCGTTGACCGTGAACGAGTTCTCCGTCGCCTCCACCCGCGCCGGCTGCCCGGCGATCTTGAAGCGCCCGTGCATCGTGTCGTACTTGAGCAGGTACCCGAGGTTGTCCGCCGGCACCAGGTCGTTGACCGCGACCACCTCGATATTGGGGTCCTGGGCGGCGATGCGGTAGACCAGGCGCCCGATGCGTCCGAAGCCGTTGATGCCGATGCGGAGAGTCATGGCTCAATTCCTTTCTGCCTGCGGACCATTCCTGCGGGTCCGTCCGATTGACGGTAGAGTGCCGCCCGACCGTTTTCTACGGGGGAGACGCCCATGGGCGACATCGAACAAGACATTCTCGACCTCATCGCCGCCCGCAAGAAGATCGAAGCCATCAAGCTCGTCCGACAGCACCTGGGGATGGGACTGGCCGAGGCCAAGGCCTTCGTCGAGGAACTCCAGTTCGGCGGCCCCGCGGCCTCCGCCCCTCGCCCCTGGAAGCGCCCCGAGCCCCGACCCCCCGCCGACGGCTTCTCCCGGAGCGCCCCGGTCGGGAGCGCGCCGGACCAGAACCCCTTCGACGCCCAACTCGACAACCTCCTCCGTACCCGAAAGAAGATCGAGGCGGTCAAGCTCTACCGCGAGCGGATGGGCGGCGACCTGAAGGACGCCAAGGATGCCATCGAACTCCGCGCCGTCGAGATCGGGCTCCAGAGCCGGCCCAGCAAGTGCTTCATCGCGACGGCCGCCTACGGCGGGGGGGAGCAGGCCGAGGTCATGGCCCTGCGCCGGTGGCGGAACCGCGTGCTCAAGCGCGCCTGGTGGGGACGCCCCGTCATCGCCTGCTACGAGACGCTCTCCCCACCCCTTGCGCTCCTCGTGCTCGGCTCCCCCGCCGCGGCCGCCGCGGTCCGAGCCGCCCTCCACCCGCTCGCCCGCGCCGCCGCACGAACCCCCGGTCGAGGACAGCGCACCGCTGAAGACGCAGAGTCACGCGGAGTCAAGACCGAAGAGTGACGACCACAAATGAGCGCAGATGGGCACAGTGAGCAGCAAGGCGACCGGCCCTCTCTTCTCCTGTCCGTGTCCGTCTGTGTTCCTCTGTGGGGGAGACGGCATCGCCTCTGCTCCGCGCAACTCTGCGCCCTCAGCGGTGAATCGCCTTGCTGATCGCCCCCCGCGTCGCGGGTTTCATCCCGCGCCGGCAGCGACGAGTTCATGCCGCACTTCGCCCGCGACAATCGTCGCGACCGCGCGACCCCGCACCGTCCGCCCCAGGAACGGCGTGTTCACGCACATCCCGCAGAGATCGCTCTCGGCTACCGTCCACTCGAGATCCGGGTCGATCACCGTCACGTCGGCCGGACCGCCGACGAACAGCTCGCCCAGCCCATCCTGCCCCCGATTGGCCCGGTCCAGGTTGCACAGCCGCGCCGGCTCGAGCGTGAGCAGCGCGATCAGCCGGGGCCAGTCGATCGCCCCGCTCTCGACCAGCGCCTCGGCGTAGAGCGGCAGCGCGGTCTCCAGCCCGATGATCCCGAACGGCGCATCGTCGAATGGGGCGTTCTTCTCGTCCGGCGTATGTGGCGCGTGGTCGGTCGCCAGCACCGTGATCGTGCCGTCGGCCACACCTGCCCGGATCGCCTCGACATCCTTCCGCTCCCGCAGCGGCGGGTTCATCTTCGCGCTCGTGTCGTACCCGTCGCACGCCTCATGCGTCAGGATGAGGTGGTGCGGGCTCGCCTCCGCCGTCACGGGCAGCCCCGACGCCCGCGCCGCCCGCACGATCTCCACGCTTCCGCCGCTGGAGATGTGCTGCACGTGGTACCGGCACCCCGTCTCGCGCACCAGTCGCACGTCGCGCTCGATCACGATCTCTTCGGCCACCCGGGGCCACCCGATCAGACCTAGGCGAGTGCTCACCTCGCCCGCGTGCATCGCCGCCCCGCGCGTCAGCGTCGGCTCCTGGCAGTGCTGCATGAACGCCAGCCCCAGCGGCGCGATCTCGCGCATCACCCGCAGCATCACGCCCGCGGAGGCCACGACATCGCCGTCGTCGCTGAACCCGACGGCGCCCGCCTGTGCGAGCAGTCGGAATTCGGTCGGCTCCGCTCCGGCCCGGTCCTTCGTCGCCGCCGCGACCGGGAAGACCCGGCACACCGCCCGCGCCGCCCGGTCGAGCACATACCGGACCATCTCCGGGGAATCCAGGGCCGGGCGCGTGTTGGGCATGCAGCAGATGGTGGTGAACCCGCCCGCCACCGCCGCCCGCGCGCCGCTGGCGACCGTCTCCTTGTGCTCCTGCCCCGGCTCGCGGAGATGCACGTGCGGATCGATGAGCCCCGGGGTTACGATCCGACCGGCCGCGTCGATCACGCGAGCGCCGGCGCGGGACAAGCCCCGCCCGATCTCGGCGATCCGTCCCGCCTCGATCCCGAGATCTACCACCTCATCACGCCCCGATGCGGGGTCGATGACGCGTCCATTGACAACGAGAAGCGTGCCCATGCGCAGATGCTAGCGTGCCCTGGCAGCCGCTACTTCGCCTCGGGCAACTCGTACCGCAGCACCAGCGCGGTCGGGCAGGCCGGGTAGGCTACCTTCATCCGGAATCCGAAGAAATCCCCCGACTTCCAGCCCATGCGCGAAGGCCGCCTGCACCATCTGGTTGTACCGCGGCACTTCCGGCGTCGCCAGCGGGAGCGGGCCGGCCCCAAGGCTCTGGATCGGCTCGTTCAGCGGCAGCCGATTCCGCTCGCGCCCGGGTGAGGCGTAGGGATACGACGCCCGCAGTTCGCTGTAGAGGAACGCCTCCGGGTGCATCGCGAATGTGAAGCTCCGGTGCAGGAAGACGTCGAGCACGAGCAACTCGGAGGGGATATCGCAGAGCGCCGAGTGCTCGCCCCACCGGTTCTCCGGTGTGCGGAAGTAGGGGATGCACCGCTGGATCGCCCCAACCACACACGTCAGCGCCCCCGTGTTGCCCACGGGGCCCTCAACAAGCTCAAACGTGGTCGTCGTGCCGTCCACAAGCCGCCGCAACTCCGGGAGCGGCCGCGAGCAGAACTCCCCCATCAGCGGCGCGTGTTCCGGGCCCGAAAATGCGGCGTCGATCGGCTCCGAGGCCGCCGTCGCCATCTCCGACCCGTCGTCGTTCCGCGATCGTCTGGAGGCCATTGTCCAGGTCACGTCGGGCCGGATGCGCCGGAAGTCGATGAGCCCGTTGACCGACGCAAAGTCGAGGCACCCCTGCCTCGAACTCGGCCCCACAAGCCCGATCTTGAGGTTCACCCGCGTCTGCACCCCCCACACATAGCTCCCGCCCTGGAAGAGGAGCTTGCGGTGCTGTTCATCCCGTTCCCGCCGGCCCGAGGGGCTCAACTCGGTCATCATCATCTCGAGCGTCTGGCGGTCACCCGAGTGCACCCGGATCAGCCGCTCGTAGTCGTCCACAGCCCGCCGCGCCCCCGCCAGGTGCCCCGGTGCGGCCCCCGAGCGCTCGAGCGAGTCCAGAAAGATCTTCAGCCCCGCCGCCCCGGGCATCTGCTCCAGAGCGACCGAAGGGTCGTCGGCCTGGACGATCTTCGAGACCTTCCAGGCGAGGTTCTTGTTCAGGCCGACCACCCGCCCGATCGACTGGGGATCGTGCGGGTCGGCCCCCGCTCCCGTGAGGATCTCCGAGAACGCGGCCCGGACCGCCCGCACCACCGCCACGGCATCGGCCTCGAAAGGCAAGAGGTTTGTCGGGGTTGTCGGCGTCGTCGTCATGGGCCCTCACGGTTATCGGGCCGGAGAGGCAGTACCCGGCGATTTGAGAATACGGCCTCGACCCCCGCGCTGCAATACCGTGCGAATGATCGTGCGAATTTTCTTACGATTGTCTGTGAGGACTATTGCGGGGACATTCGTGCGGAAGTACCCTCACCTGCGTGTCACGCGGCAGAGTGCCGCCGACGCGAAACCACTCTGGAGCAGGAGAGCCCAATGCGCCATTACGCCATCATGCCAGCCGCCGCACTCGCCATGACCGCCGCCGCCCAGGCCGGCGTGACCCCATCGGCGAGTTCACGGGACAGATGACCGAGACCTTCGAGAACGTCCTGCCCCCTGGCGGCTATCCCGGACCGATCGACATCTTCGGCGGCGAAGCGAGCATGGACGACACGCTCGCCCACACCGTGGTCATCGCCTTCACCTGGTCCGGCCCCGGCGGCGATGTGCTGCCCTACGACGGCAACCTCTTCGGCGGCACGGTGGCCGGCTCCACCATCTTCACCTTTGACAACCCCATCGCCGACTTCGGCGGCTTCTTCACCACCGTCGGCAGCCAGCCCGGCGGGAGTGTCGTCTTCCGCGACGCCGCCGGCGGCCTCATCGACACCGTGAACGCGACGATCGAGCCCACCGTCTGGGGCTGGCAGGGCTGGCACAGCACCACGCCGATCAGCAGCGTCGAGGTGATCGGCGCCAATGTGCCCGGCGTTTCCGTGCAATACGACGACCTGCAGATCAACGCCGTCCCCGCCCCCGGCGCGCTCACGCTCGGCGCGTGCGCTCTCGGCCTGGTCTCGCGCCGCCGGCGCTGACCCGGGCGTCCTGAAATCAAAGCAGCCTCAGCGTCCCCCACTCATCGCACCTCCCCGCGTCCAGACGCGGGCCCACGAAAGACCACAGCCGTGAAAAGAATCCAGTCCCTCGGCGGCGTTCTCTGTGCCACCTGTTCTCTGGCCGCCTCGGCACACGCCTCGATCATCTACGCCACCAACGGCATCGCCCGGCCCCTCGACGGCGCCGACACGCTCATCCGCTTTGACTCCTCCGACCCCGCCGGATACACGACGATCGGCTCCACCGGCGTCGCCGGGATCGGGTTCGGCGGCCTCGACTTCGACGCGAGCGGCCATCTTTGGGGGTACGCCTCGTTCTACAAGAGCACCGGCGGCGCCGCCGGCGGCCTCTACAGCATCGACCCCGCGACGGGCCTCGCGACCGTCCAGGGCCACCTCTCATCGCAAAGCCTGCAGGACCTCGCGTTCAACCCGGTTGATGGCCACATGTACGGCATCAACACCCAGGGGAACGTCTCCAAGCTCTACAACGTCGATCTGTCCAGCGGCGCGGTCACCGCCGTGGGCACGCTCACCGGCCTTCCCGCCTCCCACCACACGATGAGCTTCGCGATCGACTCGCACGGCGACCTCTACGTGCACGACCTCGACGGCGACAAGATCTACAAGGGCTCCGGCCTCGACCTGGCCGAGCTGTACGCCCTCCCGCAGGACACCAACTTCAGCCAGGGCATGACCATCGACTGGTCCCGCGACGACCGTGGCTACCACGCCGCCGTCGGCTACGGCGTCTACCCCCACTACTTCAGTCAGCTCAATTCCTTCGCCGCCGACGGCTCGGGCTACGTCCTGGGTCAGGCGTTCGGCGACGAGCTGCCCGACGGCCTGCCCCCCATCGAGGCCGGCGACCTGGCGATCATGCCCGTCCCGGCTCCCGCCACCCTGCTCCCCGTGCTCGCCGCCTCGCTCCTCCCCCGCCGGCGTCGTCGATAGGCCGACATCCGGGCCCGGCAGCCGCCCCGCCCGAACGAGCCACTCCTCGAGCCCGCCCTCGACCCGGCCCTCGACCCGGCGAGCCGAAATCGGGCCCCGTGGACCCGCCCCGCAGCGGACTCCCGGGGCTCGGTTTCCATCCCGGCCCGAGCGGTCTATCCTTGAGCCCGCCCATCAGGGCGGCATGTCCGGGGTGTAGCGCAGCTTGGTTAGCGCGTCTGACTGGGGGTCAGAAGGTCGGAGGTTCGAATCCTCTCACCCCGATTTGTTTCAGAGTGAAGCCCTTCGATGAGCACATCGAAGGGCTTTCTCGTTGTGGGGACAGG
Organism: Phycisphaerales bacterium; assembly: GCA_016709445.1. GTDB lineage: Bacteria > Planctomycetota > Phycisphaerae > Phycisphaerales > UBA1924 > PNC22. The sequence continues at coordinate 110,990 of JADJMV010000014.1, read as the reverse complement.
TCTTGTGAGAGTTCAATCGCGTTCCCAATCACCCCGAAAGCCGATCGGCTTTGGGGTAAGTGACGGGATTTGAACTTTGAGTCCTGAGAGAAAATCGACATCCAGTGGATCTTCCGGATGCGACGGCTACGCGCATATTTCAGGGGCCGCGAAGGCACCGCATTCGCCGACGACCGGCTGACAAGTCGACTGGGGAACAACCTGCGCCGGGCGATGGGACGGCTATGATTTGATCGCGGACCTAGCCCGTCCGATTCTGCGCTTAGAAACTTCTGTTGAACGGCGAGCCGCGTCATCGGTGTGCGACGCACGTTTCGGCGTGTCCTCGGTCAACGGGGGAGCCTTCCATGCCCAAGACGATGAAGTGTTTCGTCATGCACGGCCTCGGCAAGGTGGGCGTGGTTGAAAAGGCCATTCCGCGCCCGGGGCCGATCGACGCCGTCATACGAACGACCGCCGCGCTTATCTGCACTTCCGATACCCATACCGTGGCCGGCGCCATCGGCGACCGTCACGGTCTGACGCTCGGACACGAGGCCGTCGGAGTCATCCACGAGCTTGGTGAACTTGCAGCGGCCAGCGGTCTGTTCAAGCTTGGCCAGCGGGTGGCGGTCAACGCGATCACGCCGTGTTACGCGTGTGACGACTGCCAGCGCGGCTACACAAGCCAGTGCGGCGGGATGCTCGGCGGGTGGAAGTTCGCCAACGCCAAGGACGGGAGCATGGCGGAGTACTTCCACGTCAACAACGCCGTGGCGAACCTGGCTCCCATCCCCGAGGGCCTGACCGACGAGCAGGCCGCGTATTGCTGCGACATGCTCTCCACGGGCTTTGTCGGGGCAGAGCATGCGAACATTCCCATCGGTGGCAGCGTGGCGGTGTTCGCGCAGGGACCCGTGGGATTGATGGCGACCGTCGGTGCGCGTCTGCGCGGCGCGGGGCTCATCATCGGGGTTGAATCGATGCCCAGCCGCATCGCGCTGTCCAAGAAGTTCGGCTGCGATGTGGTTGTCGATTTCACCCAGGAAGACGCCGTCGAGGCGATCATGAAACTCACCGGCGGCAAGGGAGTTGATTCGGCGATCGAGGCGCTGGGTTCGCCGGCGACGTTTGCCGCATGCATCAAATCCACTCGCCCCGGCGGCACCATCTCCAACATCGGCTACCACGGCGATGGCGACACGGTCCCCATCCCGCGGCTGGAGTGGGGCGTCGGCATGGGCGACAAGACCATCCGAACGGCCTTGTGTCCCGGTGGATCAGAGCGCATGGGCCGGCTGATGCGTCTGATCGAGACGGGTCGCGTCGATCCCCTCCCCATGACCACGCACCGGTTCCGGTTCAAGGACATCGAGCGGGCGTTCAAGATGATGCAGACCAAAGAGGATGGGATGATCAAGCCGCTGATCTCATTCACCTAACAAGTCGGAATGGAACGGAGCCGTCGATGGGAAAGCGAAAGGTCAGCGTCGATGAAGCCAAGCGGATCGGCGCCGCGCTCGGCGTCAACTGGGCCAAGGTGGATGTAGACCAGTTCCGTCGCGGCGTTGAGGTGGAGTTCGAACACGGCACGCACGACCCCGAGACGAATGTCACCAACGACGATGCCTCGGTCACGGGCAAGATCGCCTGGGCACACCTCAAGGAGTTCCCGGACTACTACACACGACTGGACAAGCTCGAGGCCGAAGCGGACGCCTACTGGGCAACACGCCGCTGGTGACTTTCTGCGGCTGCGGGACGGGTGTTCGGCAGTGAGGCTCTGAACACCGTACCCATGGAGCCTTGATGGACACGCCCATAGCAACCGGACCGATTTCGACGATTCTGAAGTTCTGGACCGGCAGACGGATGGTCGTCATCGCGGGCGTGGCTCTGGCGGGGATCGCCGTGCACCTGGTCTTTCGCTACGGCGTTCACAGCGACGTTCGGGCGTACCAGATCCCGCTGTGGGTGGTGCTCGGGTTTGGTGGCGTGCCGTTGCTGTATGGCCTGCTGCGCAAGGTGATGAAGCTCGAGTTCGGCTCCGACCTGCTCGCCGGCATTTCGATCGTGACCGCCGCGATTCTGGGCGAATATCTCGCCGGCGCACTGGTGGTACTCATGCTCTCCGGCGGCGAGGCGCTGGAGAGCTACGCCGTGCGGAGCGCGTCTTCGGTGCTGCGGGCGTTGGCGAACCGCATGCCGTCGATCGCGCACAAACGTACGGCAGCGGGCGTCGTTGATATTCCGCTGAGCGAGGTCGCCGTCGGCGACACCCTCTCGGTATTCCCGCACGACATCTGCCCCGTTGACGGCGTCGTCACCGAGGGACGCGGCGTGATGGACGAGTCGTTCCTCACCGGCGAACCCTTCCAGATGTCCAAGACGCCGGGGGCGGACGTGATCTCCGGCGCGATCAACGGCGAATCCGCCCTGACGATCCGCGCGACGCGCCCCGCGGCGGACTCCCGTTATGCCAAGATTATGGAAGTCATGCGCCGGGCCGAGGAGCACAAGCCGCAGATGCGCCGCTTGGCCGACCGGCTTGGCGCGTGGTACACGCCGCTCGCCGTTCTGATCGCGCTGGTCGCGTGGGGTGTCAGCGGAGAGTCGGGTCGCTTTCTGGCCGTGCTCGTTGTTGCAACGCCTTGCCCGCTTCTGATTGCGATCCCTGTCGCCATCATCGGCGCGATCTCCCTGTGCGCCCGTCGCGGCATCATCGTGAAGAACCCGGCAGTTCTGGAGACCATTGCGACATGTCGCACGGCGATCTTCGACAAGACGGGCACGCTCACATATGGCAGGCCGCGTCTCACCGATCAGGTCGTCGCGTCCGGACTTGTGGCGGTCGATGTCCTAGGGCTGGTCGCCAGCCTCGAACGCTATTCGAAACATCCACTGGCTCATGCCATCCTTGCGTCGGCCGCCGCTGCGGGTGTACCACTCCAGGAGGTCGCCGAGATCAGCGAACCGCCCGGCCAAGGCATGCGAGGGTCTGTCGGAGGGCACACGGTGCGGATCTCGAGCCGCGGCGCACTCGCCAAAGCCCCAGTGCCGGGAGCCGATCAGATTCCACCTCATGCAGGCGGGCTCGAGTGCTTGGTGGTGATCGACGAGCGGTACGCTGCAGTCTACCGATTCCGTGATGAGCCCCGAGTGGAGGGCGCTTCGTTCATCCGACACCTGAAGCCCCGGCACCACTTCGACCGCCTCATGATTGTTTCGGGAGATCGCGAATCGGAAGTGCGATACCTCGCGGAGCAAATCGGCATCAGCGAGGTCTACCCCCAGAAGACGCCGGAAGAGAAAGTGATGATCGTGCGGGCGGAGACTCTTAAAGCCCGGACGCTGTATGTGGGAGACGGCATCAACGATGCCCCGGCGCTCATGTCCGCCACAGTCGGAGTGGGCATCGGGCAGAACAGCGACATCACCACCGAGTCCGCCGGTGTCGTAATCATGGACAGCTCGCTTGAGAAGGTTGATGAGTTCATGCACATCAGTGCTCGCATGCGACGGATTGCGCTTCAGAGCGCCATCGGCGGCATGGCTCTCAGCGTGGTCGGGATGGCCCTAGCCAGCGGCGGTCTCCTGTCCCCCGTGGCGGGTGCAGTGAGCCAGGAGATTATCGACGTCTTCGCTATTCTCAACGCCCTGCGGGCAGCGTTCCGACCCAAGGAACTCACTGATTTCCGGGACTGTCGCGAACGTCACTTCGTCACCTTCCCCTGACGTGTCTAGCGACGCCGCCCGGCCGCCGCACTCAGTCTGAAGCCCTTTGGTGTCGGCTCCGAGTTCCCTCAATCCTCCGAAACCGCCCTGGCGCTCAACAAACGGCGTATCCCCGGCTCCCAGACCCTAACGCCCTCCAAGAAAAGTTCTATTGGTGTACTGTCACCCCGATTGGGCGGACCGGATGGCCTCGGCAAGTGCCGGGGCCATTGGTGTTTATGGAAGCGTTCGACCATGATGGGTCACCCTGGGTGACTGTTCGAGGCGTTGAACCCCTGCTGACGCCTTGTGCCACCTCAACCCACCATCCCGTCCTTCTCGGCGGGCTTGACATTGTGGTGGACGGCGGATACATTCAACCCACAGGTTGATTGACATGCTGAGCGACCAACTCCATCAAGTCCTGGTGGCGGTTTCAGGCCCAACCCGCCGGGCGATCATCGATCGCCTTTCGCGGGGGCCGCGTGTGTGACGGATGTTGCCGAGCCGTTTGCCATGTCACTCAACGCGGTATCGAACACATCAAGGTGCTCGAACGAGCGGGGCTCGTGCGGCGTAGCGAGTGGGCAAGGAGCAAAGGCTTGCATTGGATGCCGCCCCTCCAGGAAGTCGCACGCTGGACACACCGCTACGCCGTACTGGAACGACCGGCTGGATCGCTTGAGGAGCACTTCAGCAAGAACAGGAGGGAGCGAATGGCCTCACACGGGACCACAGACAACCGAACTGACCCTCACTCGCACGATCCTGCGAGCCCCGAAGAGGTCTACGACGCATGGCTCGATCCGAGCACGCCGGGGCCGTGCCGCCTCCCTCGCGAGTCATACTCCAGGCGGCCCGGTGGATGGGTTGTTCTACATCTGATCACGACCACCATGGTGGGGGCGCTATGGCGCTTCACGGTCTTGGACCGACCGCACCGGATCGCACCCACACGGTTTCTGAGGCAACCGAGGCTTGGAGTCTGTTGTCTCGATGACCTTTGAGCCCAAGGGCGACGCGACGCTCGTGACGTTGCATCACGCGGGCGTGCCCGACGGTCAACTCGGGCGCCAGCACCGTGAAGGCTGGGGCGGCCTGCTCGACGCGTTCGGAGGTCACTTTGCCAGGGCTCGTCATGGAGACAATGAGCGTGCACGCGCTCCTCGCGGGCGTCGTACCTGGCGCTATCTCGCAGCCTCCGCTCAGGTCGGACAGTACGCGTTGGCGGCTGACGGAGGCAGCATGACGATCAAGCGAATGGACAATGTCGGCATCGTGGTCGAGGATCTCGACGCCGCGATTGAGTTCTTCTCCGAGCTGGGACTTGAACTTGAGGGTCGAGCGCCGATCGAAGGACTGGGCGGATCGTGTTACCGGGTTGCGCAACATGCGCGTCGAGATCGCCATGATGCGGACCCCGGACGGACATGGCAAGCTCGAGCTCTCGCGCTTCCTCGCGCCGCCGGTTGTCTCCGATCACCGCGCCGCACCCGTGAATGCTCTCGGCTATCTGCGAGTCATGTTTGCCGTGGAAGATCTCGACGACACCGTGGCCCGGCTCAGCAAGCACGGGGCGCAGATCGTTGACCAAGTGGTCCAGTACCACGATGCCTGCCGGCTCTGCTATGTTCGAGCTCCCGATGGCCTTCTCATCGGGCTCGCTGAAGAGCTTGGTTGACTGGCCGTTCACCGTCACCCGCAGGATCGATGAGCATCTGGTCCGCGCGGCATCCACGAGTTCAACCCCGGGGCGGAATCCTGGTTTGCCCCGAGAGGCCGATCCGGGCTACCACAATGCATCTGGAGTAGTTGTCACCCCGATTGGGCGGACCGACGGCCTCGGCGGAGTGCCGGGCCTCTCGGTGTTGCCCGACGGGTTCACAATCATCCTGTCATCCCGTGATGATCGGGCCGGGTTTGAAATCTCGTGAGCAGACGATCGCTCAAGACCGGGATGCCCGCCACCAGCGATTCGAGCAGTTCGTGGACGCTCGCGTGCCGAGCGAGATTGGCCTCTGGCCCGCCCACATTGGGATGAGTTCTTCCCGGCCGGCCCTTTCGGCCCCGCCCGACGCATGCCGCATGAGGAAGCGTTGGGCGGATAGGGCAGGATCGCGGTGCCCGGGGCGTTCATGGCATCAAGGAGCTGGTTCTTGATGCCTCGCGCCAGCCTTCCCGTGAAGCCGCTCGTCGGGCGGTATGACCGGCTCGGCCGCTGAGCAGTTCCCGGCGGTGCGCGGAACTCGCCCGGACTCCTCGCACGCGAGGAACGCGGTCCCGATCTGCACGCCTTCGGCCCCGAGGGCGAACGCCGCGACAATGCCCCGGGCGTCGGCAATGCCGCCCGCGGCCACGACCGGCACGGACACGAGGTCCGCGACCTGCGGCACCAACGAGAAGGTCCCGGTCAACGACTCCTCCGGAGAACGACCCGCGATGGCCCCCGCCTCGCCAGACGCGGCGATCACTCCACGTTCGCTTTCTGCAACTCGACGGCTTCATCCGGCGTCGTCGGCGCCCAATCGTCACGATTCCCTTGGCGCGGCACTCATCGAGGATCTCCCGTGGGATTCCGAAGATGAAGCTGAACACGGGCACCCGCATCGATGAGCACCCGTACCTGAATCCGCAAATCGCATCGGGGCGTACGGCGTATATGACGGGGGCTCGCCGCCGAGCGATCGAATGATCGGCGCGATGGCCGCGAGACTCCGATTGAATGCTGATTCGTCCGATCTCCTTGCCCCGGGGTCCTCCATCGAGACCCAGAGGTTCATCGCGAACGGACGTCGGTCATCGACCGCAGCTCTGCGACCACATCCCTGATCGCCCCGGGCTGAGCCCGTGAGCCCCGAAAGATCCCAGGCCTCCGAAGTTCGAGACCGCGGCGGTCAGGCGCTGAGACGACAGACCGCCGAGGGGCCTTGGATGAGGGGTATTGGATGCCCAGCCTCGTCGCCACCGGGACCGTGTCCACGCCAGCACTTCATCCGGATTGCCCATGGGCCGATCCTCCCGTTACTTGCCGCTGGGGATGAACCCGGGGATCCCGGTCTGCACCACCCGTTCAATCTGACCCGGAGCTTGATCGCTTCGGAAATCTCCCCGAACAGCGTCTTCCGGGATGGCCGCTGCTCTCGGCCTTCGTCCTCGGCTGCGCGGCAATGCCGGGCAGAGCACAAGCCAAGTGGCCCACGGAAGCCCCCCCGCCCCGCCGTTGAGCCGCCGCCCTACCTCCGAGCGCGGCGGAACGCCAGAAATTCTAGCCGGATTCAGGCGCTACGAGCCGATGGTGTGAAGCATTCACCGAAGTCCGAGAGTGGCTGCCTGGAGAAGTATAAAGCAAAGGGCCCTTCTCCGCGTCAAGATCGATGTCGACAATGACACGCCCTACTCGTTCTTTACCGCCAGCCCGAATAGCCCGGACGCAGGTTTGATCACCGTCTCGGTGGGGAGGCCTAGTCTCCGTCCAAGATATCGGGATCGCGTACTCTGGCCCGGCAAGATCATCGGGGACACCACGTGGTTCATGGCCTACTGCCTCTATCTGAGGCACACGAGCTCGTTCACGGCGAGGCCATGAATTCTCTAGCGGTGAGCGGTGTCGACTTCTCCGCTTTTGGAGGAAAAGACACAGATCGCGATCCTCGGGTTCCAAAGGCAGTGTCTCGGCTTCATCTTGGCCCATGAAGTGGGCCACGTCATGCTGGAGCATGACCCTGCAAAACAGGCGGGCGAGAGTCCGGATCAATACCTATCGCGCCTTCGGGATCAGGAACTGAGAGCCGATCAGTTCGCTATCGACCTGATGCTTACGCACAGAGAGCTGCCCGTAGGACCAGCGCAGCTTTTCTTCGCCTGGGTTCTCGTAAAAGACCGGACCCCCTCTGTCTCGGCAAAGCTCGGGCACCCAGCCGATCACAAACGAGCGATGCTTCTATGTGACTACGTTCTCAGCAATGTGGACAAGTACGACCTACTGGGGGTGGATCGCTCGCTCGTGGTGCAGTCCTTTACGTCTCTTCAAGAGTTCTGTGCCACGGTCGATGCAGATCCGAATGGGGTGATAGAGGACATGGAACGTGTCGGGGCTTCGATCAAGCCAGAGAACCTGCGTCTGGATCGATGGAAGCCGTAACACCGCGGCGCCCCGGGCACGTTGAGCCGGGCAGACGCACCCGCGTCGGTCGCTGTCGGCCTTGCCCCCTAACCCGCCTTCATGGTTTCACAGCAAATAAACCGGGTTTCTGCCTCCCAGAGGCGAATTCCCCTCTCCCATACCCTAACGCCCTCCAAGAAGAGTTCTATTGGTGTACTGTCACTCCGATCGGGCGGACCGGATGGCCTCGGCAAGTGCCGGGGCCATTGGTGTTTATGGAAGCGTTCGACCATGACGGGTCACCCTGGGTGACTGTTCGAGGCGTTGAACCCCTGCTGACGCCTTGTGCCACCTCAACCCACCATCCCGTCCTTCTCGGCGGGCTTGACATTGTGGTGGACGGCCGATACATTCAACCCACAGGTTGACTGACATGCTGAGCGACCAACTCCATCAAGTCCTGGTGGCGGTTTCAGACCCAACCCGCCGGGCGATCATCGATCGCCTTTCGCGGGGGGCCGCGTGTGTTACGGATGTTGCCGAGCCGTTTGCCATGTCACTCAACGCGGTATCGAAACACATCAAGGTGCTCGAACGAGCGGGGCTCGTGCGGCGTGAGCGAGTGGGCAAGGAGCACAGGCTTGCATTGGATGCCGCCCCCCTCCAGGAAGTCGCACGCTGGACACACCGCTACGCGCCGTACTGGAACGACCGGCTGGATTCGCTTGAGGAGCACTTCAGCAAGAACAGGAGGGGGAGCGAATGGCCTACACGGGACCACAGACAACCGAACTGACCCTCACTCGCACGATCCCTGCGAGCCCCGAAGAGGTCTACGACGCATGGCTCGATCCGAGCACGCCGGGGGGCCCGTGGGCCGGTCCCTCCCCCTCGCGAGTCATACTCCAGGCGGCCCGGGTGGATGGGTTGTTCTACATCAGCGTTGATCACGACCACCATGAGTGGGCGCACTATGGGCGCTTCACGGTCTTGGACCGACCGCACCGGATCGCACACACATGGGTTTCTGAGGCAACCCGAGGCTTGGAGTCTGTTGTCACGATGACCTTTGAGCCCAAGGGCGACATGACGCTCGTGACGTTGCATCACGCGGGCGTGCCCGACGACCAACTCGGGCGCCAGCACCGTGAAGGCTGGGGCGGCCTGCTCGACGCGTTCGGAGGTCACTTTGCCAGGGGCTCGTCATGAAGACAATGAGCGTGCACGCGCTCCTCGCGGGCGTCGTACCTGGCGCTATCTCGCAGCCTCCGCTCGGGTCGGACAGCACGCGTTGGCGCTTGACGGAGGCAGCATGACGATCAAGCGAATGGACAATGTCGGCATCGTGGTCGAGGATCTCGACGCCGCGATTGAGTTCTTCTCCGAGCTGGGACTTGAACTTGAGGGTCGAGCGCCGATCGAAGGGGACTGGGCGGATCGTGTTACCGGGTTGCGCAACATGCGCGTCGAGATCGCCATGATGCGGACCCCGGACGGACATGGCAAGCTCGAGCTCTCGCGCTTCCTCGCGCCGCCGGTTGTCTCCGATCACCGCGCCGCACCCGTGAATGCTCTCGGCTATCTGCGAGTCATGTTTGCCGTGGAAGATCTCGACGACACCGTGGCCCGGCTCAGCAAGCACGGGGCGCAGATCGTTGACCAAGTGGTCCAGTACCACGATGCCTGCCGGCTCTGCTATGTTCGAGCTCCCGATGGCCTTCTCATCGGGCTCGCTGAAGAGCTTGGTTGACTGGCCGTTCACCGTCATCCCGCGCACGGATCGATGAGCATCTGGTCCGCGCGGCGTCCACGAGTTCAACCCCGGGGCGGAATCCTGGTTTCCAAGCCCGAGAGGCCGATGTGGGCTACCACAATGCATCTGGAGTAGTTGTCACCCCGATTGGGCGGACCGGACGGCCTCGGCGGAGTGCCGGGCCTCTCGGTGTTGCCCGACGGGTTCACAATCATCCTGTCATCCCGTGATGATCGGGCCGGGTTTGAAATCTCGCGAGCAGACGATCGCTCAAGACCGGGATGCCCGCCACCAACGATTCGAGCAGTTCGTGGGCGCTCGCGTGCCGAGCGAGATTGGCGCTCTGGCCCGCCCACATTGGGATGAGTTCTTCCCGGCCGGCCCTTTCGGCCGGCCCCGACGCATGCCGCATGAGGAAGCGTTGGAGCGGATAGGGCAGGATCGCGGTGCCCGGGGCGTTCATGGCATCAAGGAGCTGGTTCTTGATGCCTCGCGCCAGCCTTCCCGTGAAGCCGCTCGTCAGGGCGGTATGACCGGCTCGGCCGCTGAGCAGTTCCCGGCGGTGCGCGGAACTCGCCCCGGACTCCTCGCACGCGAGAAACGCGGTCCCGATCTGCACGCCTTCGGCCCCGAGGGCGAACGCCGCGACAATGCCCCGGGCGTCGGCGATGCCGCCCGCGGCCACGACCGGCACGGACACGAGGTCCGCGACCTGCGGCACCAACGAGAAGGTCCCGGTCAACGACTCCTCCGGCGCGCGGAGGAACGACCCGCGATGGCCCCCCGCCTCGAAGCCAGACGCGGCGATCACATCCACGTTCGCTTTCTGCAACTCGACGGCCTCATCCGGCGTCGTCGCGGCGCCAATCGTCACGATTCCCTTGGCGCGGCACTCATCGAGGATCTCCCGCGGTGGGATTCCGAAGATGAAGCTGAACACGGGCACCTGCGCATCGATGAGCACCCGTACCTGATCCGCAAATCGCATCGGGGCGTACGGCGTATATGACGGGGGCTCGCCGCCGAGCGATCGAATGATCGGCGCGATGGCCGCGAGACTCCGATTGAATGCTGATTCGTCCGATCTCCTTGCCCCGGGGTCCTCCATCGAGACCCAGAGGTTCATCGCGAACGGCTTGTTCGTCATCGACCGCAGCTCTGCGACCACATCCCTGATCGCCCCGGGCTGAGCCCGTGAGCCCCGAAAGATCCCAGGCCTCCGAAGTTCGAGACCGCGGCGGTCAGGCGCTGAGACGACAGACCGCCGAGGGGCCCTTGGATGATGGGGTATTGGATGCCCAGCCTCGTCGCCACCCGGGACCGCGTCCACGCCAGCACTTCATCCGGATTGCCCATGGGCCGATCCTCCCGTTACTTGCCGCTGGGGATGAACCCGGGGATCCCGGTCTGCACCACCCCGTTCAATCTGACCCGGAGCTTGATCGCTTCGGAAATCTCCCGAACGGCGTCTTCCGGGATGGCCGAGACCTCGAAGTTCTCTCGGATACGGCGGGGGTTCTTCGAGGTGGTCAGGGGAGCCGTCCCGCGCTGGATGGCCCAGGCCAGCAAGACCTGGGCGGGGGTCTTGTTGACGCGTCCGGCCACCGCGACGATGACCGGATCTTCGAGCAGACGGGGGTCCATACCGTGACCCAGCGCCGCGAAGGCCTGCAGCACGATGCCGTGCGCGTGGCAATAGCGCAGGAGTTCCCATTCCGGGAGGTACGGGTGGGACTCGACGTGAACCACTGCGGGCTTGATCGTCGCGGCGTCGAAGATGCTCTTGGTCTGCTCGAGGTTGACGTCGGAGAGCCCGATGGCCCTGCACCTGCCTTCGCGCACCAGGTCTTCGAGGGCTGTCCATGTGTCCAGCAACGTCACCGACTTGTCATAGATCACGCCGCCGTGCGCATCTCTCGGATCCTGCTCGTCTCCGGGCTGAAAGGCAAATGGTGTATGGATGAGATACAGGTCGACGTAGTGGAGCCGGAGTTTCCTCAGGCTGGCCTCGAACGCCGGCTTGACGCGTTCGGGACGATGGTTGGTATTCCAGAGCTTGGTGACGACAAACACATCCTCTCGCCGAATCTTGCCCGACCTGAACACCTCCTGCATCGCCTCTCCGACTTCTGTTTCGGTTCGGTAGCGTTCGGCGGTGTCGAGCAGGCGAAAGCCCGTCTCCAGCGCGGCCTTCGTCGCGGCCCTGGTGGCGGCGGGGTCGGGGATGAGCGTGCCGAATCCGAGCGCCGGCATCGCGCCTGATCCGTTGTTGAGGGGCAGTTTCTTGGAGCGGAGGTCGTCGGGCGCCGCCATGATGCTTTCCTTGGAGGGCCTTCCAGATACGCGAACAATCAACCGCTCTTCACCTCCACAATGACTTCCAGCTCCACCGGCGATCCGAGAGGGAGACTCGCGACGCCGAGGACGAGGCGAGAAGAGACGCCCTCGGCGCCGAAGACGTCTCGAAAGAGGTCCGATGCGGCGTCGGCCACCTTGGCGTGGTCGGTGAAGTCCGGGTGTGCGGCCACGTAGACACCGAGCCTGACCACGCGGCTCACGCGGCTCAGCGAGCCCAGATGCTTCCTCATGAGCGCGATCGCGTTGAGCGCGGCCGTGCGCGCGGCCTTCCGACCGCCCTCGATGTCCACACTCTTGCCCACCACGCCGACCACCGCGGCGGTGTGGCCCGTGGTGGCGAGCATCCCGCTCAGAAAGAGAAGATCGCCCGATTGGGCCGCCGGAACGTAGGTGCCAAACGGCGTCGGCGGTTCGGGGAGATGAACGCCGAGCTTGGCGAGGCGGTCCTCGGCTGCCGAAGGGCTCGGGGTGGCTGGGGGCATGAAGGAGTCTCCTTTGTGGTCTACCAGCGGCCGAAATGTGCTCCGCCATCGACGTAGAGGATGTGGCCGGTGACCGTTGACGCTCCGGTCAGGTACATGACGGCGTCGGAGATGTCCTCGACCGTCGAAGGCCGGCCCATCGGCGATAGACTCTCCATGACGCGCCTGGGTGTGTCGCGGTGAAGAGGCGTGTCGACCACGCCGGGCGCAACGGCGTTGACGCGGATGCCGTCCTTGGCGTACTCCATCGCGAGGTGCTGCGTCGCGGTTTCGAGTCCGCCCTTGGTGATCATCGGCACCGCCGCGGCCACGCCGCGAATCGGGTTTCGGGCGAGGGCCGCCGTGATCGTGATGATGCTCCCGCCCATCTGCTGCGTCAGCATCTGCTTAATGGCGAGCTGGGTGACGTAGACAAAGCCCCCGAGGTTGGTGGCAATCAGTGACCTGAAGTCCTCGGGCGTGTAGTCCGTGAAGGGCTTATTGAAAAAGATGCCGGCGTTGTTGACCAGTGCATCGATCGAGCCGAAGCGTGACAGCGCGGTCTCGACGATCCTGGCCGCGGTTTCGGGCAGGCCGATATCACCGTCGATCAGGGCTACGCGGTCCGAGGGCACCACCTCGGCGGACCGGGTCATCTCCCGGGCGCAGGCGACGACCGCGAATCCCTGCCGGGCCATCGCGTTTGCGACGCCGGCGCCGATCCCCCGCGACGCTCCGGTGACGATGGCGGTCTTCGGCAGGCCGTTCATGGGTGTTTGCCCCTCTCAGAAATCCGCGTCCAGCACGATGCGGTAGCGCGCCTTGCCGGATTCCAGGCGGGCGAAAGCCTCGTTGATCCGGCTCATCGGGAAGTGCTCGGTCTGCGGCGCAATGTCGTGCCGGGCGGCGAACTCGAGCATGCTCTGGATCGCCACCGGTGCGCCGGTCGGTGAGCCCGAGATGCCTCGCTGCTTCATGATGAGCGAGAACGCCGCGACCGGGATCGGTTCCAGCACGGCGCCGACGACGTGCAACCGGCCGTTGGGCGCGAGCGTGCCGATGATCGCATCCCAGTCGAGGGGAACATTGACCGTGCTGATCAGAAGATCGAAGGCGCCCGCGAGCTTGTTGATCGCCGCGGAGTCTCTGCTGGATACGACGTGATGCGCCCCGAAACCCCTCGCCTCATCGAACTTGCTCTCGCTGGAGGTGAAGGCCGTGACCTCGCACCCGTACGCCGCGGCGAACTTCACGGCCATGTGCCCCAGCCCGCCGATGCCGACGATGCCTACCCGGTCTGTCGGCTTGGCGTGCATACTCAGCGGGGCAAAGACCGTGATGCCGCCGCACAGGAGCGGCCCGGCCTCGGGGAGCTTGAGCCCTTCCGGCAGAGGGATCGCCCAGGCCCAGTGCGTGCGGACGTGGCTGGCAAACCCGCCGCGGTGGCCCACAATGGTCGGTTGCACCTGCGGGCAGAGGTGTTGGCTTCCCGACATGCACTGGCGACAATGCATGCAACTGCCCGAGTTCCAGCCGACACCGACACGCTGCCCAACCTGTATTCCCTTGGCATTCGGACCCGCGCCCGTCACGCGGCCGATCACCTCGTGCCCGAGCACCGCGGGATACTGCGAGACGCCCCACTCGTTGTTCAGGACGGAGAGATCGGAATGGCACAGCCCGCAATGTTCCACCGCGACTTCGACGTCTTCATCACCGAGTGCTCCGAATTCGAGGGCCTCGAGCACGAACGGCTGCTTCGCGCCCTTTGCGACCCAGGCCTGATGCTTGATTGGGACACCCCGGCTGTCGCCCAGATCGGATGGCCTGGGCTTCAATTCAGCGGACTGTTCGCTCCGGGCCTGGGTTGGAGCTTTCATGGTTGGTCCTTTCTGGGTTCGGTGTGTACTTGGGCTTGCTTGTGCCTGGGTGCAACTCCTGTTGGTCAGGGTGCGGCGAGCGCGGGGTATCCCCCACGCGCAACGACATTGCCGGTCTCTCCGGCGTCCCTGCTCGATGCGCCACATTCCACCGCGTTTATCACGACAACCTCCTCCACGCGGACGGCGTTCTTGCCCGTGAGCGCGAGATTTGGCTTGGTAGCCGATGGTAGCGCCCCTCCCCGCGCAGGCTCAAGGGCATGATCGAGGCTTGGATGCATCGAGCGACGCGAGAGAGCTTCAGCGTGACGCCGCGACTTCCTCAGAAGCCGCGGGCCTGTGACCACGTGCACACGCGTCAGATGACGCAACCGATCGAGACTCTGCCGGGGGTGGTGCGTGCGGAGCCGATCACGCCTCACCGTGAGATCAGACTCGGTGTTTCTGGACACCGGAGTCTGATCTGGGAGGCAACGAGTTCAACTGGCGTGCTGTCACCCTGACTCACGATCCAAACGCCCGCAAGTCAATGACTTGCGGGCGTTGTCGCTTTCTGGGCCGCAGGAACGTCAGTGGGAGTGCGGGGAAGTGCGTACGAGTGCCCTCGGTGCTGACGCTCGAATACTTGGCTGATGGGAGCGATTGCTGCCCACGTATTTGGCTCCATGCCTTCGAGGTCGCGGGCCAGCTCGCGCCACACGTCGCCCACCGACTCTGTGGGTGCCAGTGCCTGACCGACGATAGAGATGGGCATGCTTTCATCTGCTCGGGAGGGCATCGGTCGCACACCATCGCGGGTGATTGGCCGGACGCTCGCATAGAAGGACGGTCGCGCTTCCGGGCGAATCTGAAATCTGTCCCATCATCCCAGCAGTTCCACGTCGGCCTTGAGCGCCGAGACGGGGCGCCCTCACCACGACCGGCTTCCCGCCCCTGATCTCGATTCCGGTCGGCACGAACCAGGACGAAACGTTCGGTCCGGTGGCGTTGGCCCACCGGGCTTCCGCCGACGTGCGGGGTCTCAAACTCGGCCTGGACGGATCGGCGTCCGGAAGTTCCTTGTTGGGGATCATCTTGGCTCCTCGCAGAGAGAAGCTCTGGGAGCGGCTCAGCTTCGCGGCTATGGCTCGGCATCGAGAAAGTCGTTCACCATCGGGACGATGACGGGCATGCGCTGCATCAGGGTCACGTGGGTGGTGTCGGGCAGGATGGCCAAGCGCGAGGCGGAGCGCGGCCGCAGGTCACCGTGGACCCCGCCGCCCTTCAGCCGGAACATCTCCGCGACGTGCTCGAGCCGGATGCCGTCCGCGTCGCCGAAGATAAAGAGCATCGGCGCCGCGGTGCCCTTCAGCTTGTCGGCGTCCAGGTCGTTTCCGGTGGAGATCAGGGAGCGCATCCGTGTGACGAATCTCGGAAACTCGTCCGGCGTCGGGCTCAGTCTCTTGTACTCGACCTCGATGGGCGAGCCGCTGAAGAGTTCAGGCGAGAGATTCGCTAACGCGTCCAGCCCTTCCTCGGTCACGCCGTCGCGCCGAAACGTGGACGAGATGACGACTACTCTCCGCACCTTCTCCGGGTGGCGGATCGCACACTGCATCGCCACGGTGCCGCCCATGCTGTAGCCGATGAGGTCCGCCCGTGGAATCTCGAGGTATTCGAGCAGGGCCGCCACATCGTCGGCGAAGCTCTCGCAGGTCATGTCGCGTGCGATGTCCGCTGTGCGCCCGTGGCCCTGCATCTCGATGGCGATCACCTTCCGCGCCTTGGCGAGCTCATCGATCCACCCGCTCCAGTTGTTGGTGATGGTCATGAACGCGCCGTGGAGCAGCACCACCGGTTCGCCGCTCCCGCGGATCTCGTAGTACATATTGAGCCCGTTGACGGGCGCGTAGCCCGTCGTAGGCTCCGGCTGCGCCGAGACCCCACCCGTCACGAGCGTCATCAGCAGAAGGACTATGGTCCGCATGTTCGGTTGCACTCCTTGGTGGGTTTGTGTGGTATCGGGTGGGCCACGACCACCATGCGATGCGCGCGGCCGCCGGGGATCTCTACGCGGGCTGGGCCAGCAGCGCGTCGAGCTGTTTGTAGCTCATCTCCATCCCGTCGGTCATGCCGGTCGCGAACGCCGCGTCGCGGTCCGCCTTCGAGGCGTATCGGATCGTGGTCGTGACCCTTGTGATCCCTTTGGTTTCCTGGAAAGTCACGGTGATGATCGACGGCTTGCTGCCCATGGAGACACCCAGGTCCCCGGCATCGAAGGTCTGCGTATGCACGATTCGTGCGTGCGGGGAGACTTCCAGAACCTCTCCGGTGAATCCGAACTCCTGACCGTTCTCATCGCTGCGCCAGCGCCAGCGGTACTTTCCACCGACGCGCATATCCATCTCGCAGACAGGCATGGACCATCCGGGGGGGCCCCCGCACCAACGACGCATCAGCTCCGGTTCCATGTAGGCCCGCCACACCAGGCTGACGGGGGCATCGAAGCTGCGCGTCACCAGCACATCGGTATCTGACGGGAGGCTTGCTTCCGCGGGTTTCATCTCGTTGGCTCCTGGGTCTCGGCGTGTCTCAACGCGGCGGGTCGTGAATCGGATCGGTTGGGGACGTTGATGGCGTCCGTGGGCGTAGAGGCTTGAAGGCTTCTGGGGTTCATGGGGTGGTCATGGCGACTGACAACGGAGCGACCGCCGGCGGAACCGCTCGGCCCGGCGCGTCGCTTCCTTGAGCTGAAGGGCGTGCTGGCGCCTGAGGTGCTGCCTCCCGACGATACCGCGGGGGGCGAGTCTGGCCCGCTCCAGCAGGCGCACGTCCCGGCCCGCGCCGGGGAAGGTCCACCTGCGGGGCTCGCTCAGACCGCGCTCCCCGACAGAGAGGTGCGGAGTGGTCGCGCGGCGGGCGGGGCGGGCCAGGGCGTGAAGACGAGGCCCGACCGGGATGCTCCTTTTGCTACCATATGGTTTACTATACCACATGGTTGTACGACGTCAACCCGAACCCTCCTCCCGCCGCCCCCTACCGGCGAGCCGGCCCCTTCTACCGGTGTCGATAACCGGCGTCACTGCCATTGCTGTGGCACTCTCCGGCCGCGGCCCCTCTCGTCCCGCATGTGGACCCGGCACCTCATGGAGACCCCCTTGCACCGCTGTCGACCGCTGTCGACCCGGCGCGAAATCCCGAGCCTTTGGCCACGCTCATGAACGAGAGGGGGAGGGCGTCACCGCGCGTCAAACTTCGATCCCGGAGGCCCGCGGCGGCTTGCCGTCTTCGTTTCCAAACATTCACGGATACCACGCTCCGGATTCCAGGTTCCCCGGACCGAATGCCCCACATGGGCGCAACCGGCGGGTGCGATTCCCGTCTCGCGCATGAAGCCTCGCAGACCGAGGACTTGCGGGAGTCTGGTGTTGGAGTCGTGGCACACCGTGCGTCCATGCTCCCCGTCGCGGCCGTCCCGCCGGGCGAGGAAGCGCCCGGTGCCGCCATCGGGTACCATGCACGATGAGCCCTCACGACGCCTTCGACACGATCGGCGCGATCCTGAGTATCCATGCGCTGGTCCACGGGTTGCTCCTCGAGGCTGTTGAGGACATACCGGAATCACGCATGGCCGAGCAGCCGGCCACCCTCCTCAACCACCCGGCGTGGACATTGTCGCATCTCAACGCGTACGCGGGACTCCTGCTGTTGATGTTTGACGATCCGAGCGTGCCGGCGGCCGGCGCCGAGATGGAGCGGTTCGGCTATGGCACCACGCCCGTACCCGACCGCGCCGCCTATGCGGCCAAGCCCCAACTCCTGAGCCAGTTCAGAGACCGGAACGCGCGCCTCGCTGCGGTCGTCGCCGAGAAGCACGCAGACTACTTCCCGAGACCCTCGCCGGAGATGTTCCACCCGTATTCGCCGACCATCGGGCACATCGCCATCACGCTGCTCGTCGCGCACCCGCCGCACCACCTGGGCCAACTGAGGCAATGGCGCCGCGCTGCCCGAATCGAGGACAGGCCGTAGCGACGGAATCGGCGACGAAAGGGATGTTCGGCAACGAAGGCGAATGGAACACGCAGTGTTCACCGGGCGAACGGTGCTCGAACTGGCTTGCAGAGACGCCAGGCTTCAATCGTCCACTCCCGAACGCTTTCCACGAACAGTGCTGCTGGTGTGCCGCCACCCCGATTCAGCCCGCGAAGTCGCCTGCAAACTCGCCGAGGCCGCCGGTGCTTGCCGACACCTCGGGTGCTGTCCCGGCACCCCGGGGGAGCGGGACTAGGGGCCGCACGCTTCAAACGCGAGGTCGCCGTGCGATAGCGAATTCGGTACGTCGCGTCGGTCGTTGGTCGACCGTCGGTCGGCCGTTGGTCGGCCGTGACGCGGGCCTCGCCTCAAGCGGGCGGGTCATCGAAGGATCCGGTCCGCAGCGATCCGACGGGCTGATATGCGTTGATCAGCACTCCCGAGGACGCGGCCTTCGTGCTGACGAGAGCAAGCTCGCGTGGCGCAACATCATCCGAAAAGAAGCGCTTGCCCTTGCCCAGCAAGACCGGAAAGACGAGCAGCAGCACGCTATCGGCCAGTCCATGCTCGAGCAGCACGGGCGTGAGTGTCGAGCTTCCCCAGACGATCAGGTCGGGGCCATCCTTGGATCTGATGCGCCGGAGGCTCTCGACGATATCTGCACCGAGGTCCTCCACCGGCCCCCATTCCAGGCTCTCCGGCCGGTGCGTCGCGACATACTTCCTGGCCGCGTTCAGTTGGTCCGCCATCGGGCTGTTCTGGATCTTCGGCCAGTAGCCGGCGAAGATGTCATAGGTCCGGCGCCCGAGGAGCAGATCGAAGCCCGTGCCCTGCACCGCGTCGATCGCTTCTCCCAGGACCGGGTCGAAATGCGGTACCGCCCATCCGCCATGTTTGTAGCCGCCGTCCTCGTCTTCCTTCGGTCCGCCGGGCGCCTGGATCACGCCGTCCAGCGAGATGTGTTCGATGATGTTGACCTTGCGCAAGCCGTGGCTCCTTTCGCGTGGCTGCCCATTTGCCGGAGTCTCTCCGTCGATCGGTACTATCTCACCGTAGCATGGAGGACCGCATTTCCGGACTCCGGGAGCCAAGCTGTACCCTGGAAAACTCAACGAGAGTGAGGTCACGCCGACCTTACAGGCTTGACGGCGCGGGCGGTCGCCGAGGCCATCGGTGGCTCGGAAGCAGTTCAACCGCCTCCTCTCATCATGGGAGTCCCCGGTCAAGCCTGCCTCTCACGTCACCGCCGGAACCGCGGCCCAAGCCCTGGAGCTTCCCGGTGCAACGCCGCCTCAGCCCTGGCGGCGCCGCGGAGGTTTTTTCGCCGCTGCGGACCGGATGACCACCGACCCGCCGCCTGCTTGCGCGAACGGCACGCGATTGCGGGCGAGAGCCTCCTCAATCATGCTGGCGACCGCCGGACGAGTGAGTGTGGACGCGCCCTCCAGGAGGATCCAGCGTGCCTGGTTGCCAGACCCCTGCAACAGTCTCTCAGGGTCCGGCAGTCCCTTTCCGCTGTTGAAGTAGAACTTCACGCCCTCCTCGCTCGCGCGGATGGCAAAGACGCCCTCGTACCCGCGCTCGCTCGGCGAGTGGCTGATCACGACGCAGTCGCGGTACTCATACACCACCTCGTGGGCGGTGGGCAAACGCTTCCGGAGCGAGCGTCGCACCGCGGCGACGAGGCGAAGGTGCGCGGGGGCGAGTTTGGTGAGCAACGCACGCACCTCGGCTTCTGCCGCTCGTCGCTCTGCCGCGGACTGGGTGCTTGGCTCGGGAGTGCTCATAATGGACGGCTCCGGATCACGGCCTGGATTACCGGCGAGAACGCGCGGAATGAACGATTGGCGGCCCGCCACGGCCCACGCAGCTGCGGATACTGCCCCCGCAGGTCAACCCTCACCCCCCTCGGCGGACCCCGCCGGGAAGTGCTTCTGAAACCACGCTTCCCAGAGCGGTGTCTCGCGGGCGACGGTCGCGGGCGCCTGATCGCCGTACAGGTAGAAGCCCAACGCGACCATGCTCGGTCCGCCGCAGTTGAAAGCGCCGAGGGCGGCGATCCCCGGCCCCGGCTGGTCAACCCGCAGCAGGGCGTCATACGGATTCTCGGTGGAGTACTCCACCACGCCGCTGAACTTCGGGGCGCCCGCGGGTGAACTCCAGCGCTGTCCGACGCGCACTTCTTTGAGCCCGAGCGCCCCTGTCAGGGATGCCCAAGCCTCCGCTTCGGGGCCCGCGAACGAGGCCATCACCTTCATCGGCGTCGAGCCCTGGCCGCGGAAGTGCGTGAGATAGAGCCGCAGCGTCCGCAGGAAGGCGGTCCAGGCGGCGCACCGGCTTCCAGTTGGTTGTCCCAATCGTCCGTGCTGGCGAAGAGACTCTGGACGATGCGGACGACGCAGAGGCCCCCGGCGCGAGCTTCAACGCTCCACTCGTTTGCGATCGGCGGCGAGCCGGGGATCCAGCCCTCAGATTGGGAGGCCCACTTCCGCCCCGGCTCCCACGTGGTCACGGAGGAACTGAGTTCCATGCCCGGGCCGAAGTTCAGCGTCACCGCCACGGGCTTGCCGTCCCGTTCCTCGAACTCGGCGGGCACGAACCAGGACGAGATCCCCGGCCCGGTGGCGATGGCCTTCCAGACCTCCTCCGGCGTGCCGGGGACTTCGACCTCGAACTGGACGGATCGTCGTCCGGATGGTTCCTTCTTGACGCTCATGGCAACTCCTTGGGATCGGTCGCTGCGGGACCGGATTTCTGCGGGTTCGGGTTTCTGCGGGATCGGATCTCTACGGCAAAGGGTGCTCCGCGACAACCAGGCCCAGGGCTCGGTCGCCGGGGCGGATGCATCGTGCTGCTTCGAAGCGAGTCTCGGTATCTATTGGCAGGGGTCATGCGCTCGAATGGGCTGGAGTCCAAGCCACCCACAAGGGTCGAGCCTGGGCCGGTGCTGGTGACACGCCCGAGTTCACCCCCCCTGCGGCATCGGGAATCGATCGTCCATCCACTTCTGCCACGCCGGCGCATCGCGCTCCGCCGCGGCCTTCGCCTTGTCGCCGTAGAGATAGACGCTCAGGCACACCATCACCATCCCGCCGCAGGAAAAAGCGCCGGCGTACGCGGTCCCCGGCGCGGGCGTGTCGAGGCGGAGCAACACGGTGTTGGCGTGCACCCCCTTCCCCAGCGAATCCACCACGCCGCCCATGCGAGGGAGGCCGCCGGGCGAGGCGGGAACGCTCCACTGCTGCCCCGGGGCGATCTTGAGGAGCCCCAGTTCCCCGCCCGCCTGCTCCCATGCCGTTGCCTCCGGGTCGGAAGAGAAGCCCACAAACTGCATCCCAGAGCATGGCATGCCCTTGAAGTGCTCGAGGTACAACCGCAAGACCCGGAAGTACGCCGGCCAGCCCTGCTCCAGGCCGTCGAGCTGATTGTCCCAGTCGTCTGTGCTGGCGAAGAGGCTGTGGACAACGCGGACCACGCACTTGCCGCCCGCGCGGGCCTCGACGCTCCACTCGGTCGCCACCTTGGGTGAGCCGGGCCCCCCCATCTCGCCCTCGGCAACGAAGCGCTCGAGCGGCTGCCACGAGGTGATCGTCGCCGCCGAGTCCATGCCCGGCCCGAACGTGCATACCAGCTGCCCACCCTGGCGCTCCTCGCTCCGCGTGGGGACAAACCACGACGAGATCCCCGGCCCCGTGGCGATCGCGCGCCAGACTTCCTCCGGCGTCCCCGGGACCTCGACCTCGACCTGCACCGATCGGCGCCCGGCTTCCTTCTTCACGCTCACGTCGCTTCCTTTCGTTTGGTGTCCTCGGGCGCGGGATACGCCCCGATCATCACGCGGTGGCGACGCCCGCCCGGGGCCGACCCGTCGTGGTAGCGGGAAACCAGTGCGGCCACCGCGCTGGTCAGCTCACTGCTGAATCTGGCCCGGTCCTCGGCGGACCGGAAGGTCACCTCGGTGTCGATCGAGAGTGTCGCCAGGCGCTTGTTGAGTTCTTCGGATTTGCGGAGCAACTGCCCGACCTCGCGGACGACCCGGGCCGCCAAAGCCACGAGGTAGCTCGCCGAGAGCCGGTCCATTCCCCGCCCGCCGACATCCCGCTCAGGATCCGCCGCGACAGGGCCCATTGCTCCGGGCGACACCACGTACGAGCAGGCCGTCGCGACGAGCCGACGCTCCGTCAGCCCGCCCCACCGCCGCTCGCTCTCCACCCGGACCAGCCCGTGCGTCTCCAGCGTCCGCAGGTGATAGTTCACCTTCTGACGCGGGAGTCCCATGCGGCCGGCCAACGTCGCCGCCGATGCCGGCGTGCGAAGCTCCGAAAGGAGCCGGCTGCGCATGGGATCCAGGGCCACGCTGGCCGATGCGGGATCGTCGATGACGCGGAGGTCCAGCATGCCCCACAAGGTAGCATTGACAAATCTTCTTGTCAAGGCTCCCGTTCCGAAACCCGGAGGCCATTGGTCCTGGCAAAATCGGAACGCTGGGGCCCCCCAACCCGAGCCTCTCGCAGAGGGTCTTTAGGGCTTTGACCGTTGTGGTGACAAGACTTGCGCATTCGTACCCGCGATCCGGCCGTCGCTCGCGGTCCGTCGCTCGAGTGCCGGTTCGCCGAAAGTGGGAATGCGTATTGACAATCCATAAGTAATGCCTTATGTTTTCACCGTGATGAACGCCGCCCTCGCCCAAGACCGGATCTTCAAGGCGCTCGCGGACCCCAGCCGCCGGGCGATCTTCGAGTCGCTCACACGCGGCGAGGCGGCCGTGAAGGACCTCACAGCGCGCTTTGAGATCTCCCAGCCGGCGGTCTCGCAGCACCTCGCCGCACTCAAAGAGGCAGGCCTCGTGGCCGACCGACGCGAGGGGCGCCGCGCCTACTACCGCGTCGAGCCCGACGGAATGAAACCGCTCATCGATTGGATCGCGCACTACCGCGCCTTCTGGACCGAGCACGTCGATCGCCTCGCCCGACTCCTGGAGGAAATGGACGAATGACCCCCCCACCACCCAACGACACGACGCCGCCGTCGCAGACCGAATCGATTTCCTTTGAGTTCAATCTGCCCCATCCGCCGCAGAAAGTGTGGCGGGCCCTCACCGACCCGGAGCTGCTCACAGCATGGCTGCTCCCAGTATTCGATCACAAGCTCGAGCCGGGGGCCGCCTTCATGTTCAGAGCGCCGCCGCAGCCCGGCTGGGATGGCGCCGTGAGCTGCCGATTCCGCGAGATCGAATCGCAGCGGAGGCTCAGCTGGAGCTGGGTCGTCGGCGACCTCGACACCGTGGTGACATTCACCCTCACGCCCACCAGCGGAGGAGCGGGCACGCTCCTCTCCCTCGTGCAGTCGGGCTTCAAGCCGGATCAGAAGCAGAACTTCGGCGGCGCCCGCTACGGCTGGAAGATGATGGGCGGCAGGCTCATCGAACTGCTCGCACGGACCACTTGAGCCGGTCCAAGCATGCTGTGGAGTCAACGCTGTGGCGGCAGTCATGAATTGGAAAGCGCGAATCCGGCAGGCCCACCGCTGGGTATCGGTCGCTTTCACCCTGACGGTCATCGCCAACTTCACCGCCCTGGCCATGGAGAGCGCGATGCCCCCGGCCCGGGTGACCTCCGCACCGCTGCTCCCGCTGGGTCTGCTCACGCTCACCGGCCTGTCCCTGTTCCCGCTCCCGTATGCCACCAAGGCGCGCAGGGAGCGACGCGCCGAGGTCGAACGCTCCCACGCGAGGTGAACCCGATGGCCAAACAGACGCCCAAGTCACCGGCAAACGCCGCGCCCAAGCCGGCCCCACCGAGAATCACCGCGAAGACCCCCAAACCGCCCAAGGGCGCGTCGAAACCGCCGGCCCGGCAGCGTGCCAAGGCGACCCTGCTCTCGGGCGGCAACCCCCAGATCGCGAAGGCCGACGGCGACGCTCCCGTGCAGGCCTACATCGCGGCCATGCCGGGCTGGAAGCGCGACGTCGGGCGCCGACTCGACGAGATCATCGTGCGTGCCGCTCCCGGCGTGCACAAGGCGGTGAAGTGGAACTCGCCCTTCTATGGCGTCGACGACGGGGAGGGCGGTGTCGCCTGGTTCCTCAGCTTCCATTGCTTCACCAAGTACGTGAAGGTAGCCTTCTTCCGCGGCTCATCCCTCCGCCCCCTCCCGCCCGGCGCGTCCAAGCAGAAAGCAGTGCGGTATCTCGACATCCACGACGGAGACGATCTCAACGAGAAGCGATTCGCCGACTGGGTGCGGCAGGCCAGTCGCGTGGCCAGCGAGCAGGGCTGAGGGAGACCGGAGTATTGCCCGCCCGCGACGAGCAGATCTCCGTGCATCGCCGAGCACGCTCCGCGCCGCATGATCCAGTGCGGCGTACAACCAGCTGGCTTGCCGACCACCTGAGCACCCGCCCCAACCTGAGCATCGGACCACCACCATGACAAAGAAAAAGGCTACGAAAGCGGGTCTGAGAGCATCATCCAAGCCGATCGCCGCGGAGCGATCCGCCGATTCCATGATTGCCGGGCCCGGTGATTGGCGGGGCGAAATCCTCGCCCGCATCCGCACGCTCATCCGGCAGGCCGATCCCGAAGTGGTCGAGGAGATGAAGTGGCGAAAGCCCTCGAACGCGATGCTGGGCGTCCCCGTGTGGTCGCACGCGGGGATCCTCTGCACCGGCGAGAGCTACAAGGACAAGGTCAAGCTGACCTTTGCCAAGGGCGCCTCGCTCGAGGATCCTTCCGGTCTGTTCAACTCCAGCCTCGATGGAGGCACGCGCCGCGCCATCGACCTCCACGAGGGCGACAAGATCGATGCGAGAGCATTCAAAGCGCTCATCCGGGCCGCCGTGGCGTTGAACACGTCCGTCCGCGTCGCCGCGCCTCCCGTCCTCGCCCGGAACGTGCGAAAGCGCGACTGAGGAGGGGTGACGTCCTCAATCTGCCACCACGGCCCGCTCCTCCTCGGCAACTGGCGAGGGAAGGGGCCGGCGGAGCCTCATGACACCGACTGACGCCTCGACGCGCGGTTCACTCGTTCCGCCGCCAGTGGCTCAACGTCCGGCCGCTCCCGGCCGGGCAGGCGAACTCCGTCGGCCGAGGCTGGCCGGGGGCCGCCATGCAGAAGCACGCGACGGGCCCGTCCCACCGCATGATCCCCAACGAAACGCCGCCCGTATGCGCACCGCAGAGGTGCAGGTAGTCGATCTGCACCGGGTCGGCGCCCTCGTCGAGCCGTACTTGGGCGTGGATCATCAGGCGACCGCCGAAGCTAATCCGAACCTCATGCGCTTTCGCCGACCGCGCCCCGGTGCGGAGCATCATCGGCGGCAACTCCTGTCCGTCCAGCACGACCCTCTCGGCGGCCCATGCACCCTGAAGGAGATCGAGCGTCCCCGAGGGCCGGTACTCGAAGCCCGCGGCGTGGTCGGCCTCCACGCCGGTTCCGGCGTCGGCCCCACTCGCCGACGCGGGGGCCGTGCCGCCCGTGACCGAGTCCGGACGGGCCCGCGAAGCGTGGCGCAGCGTCTCGAGCGCATGCCCGGTCCCCGGAGACGTCCGGAAGGCCGTTGGACGGTCCCCGCCATTCATATCCAAACAGAGGTGGAGCCGCTCCCCATCGAGCCGGAAGATCCCGTAATTCCAGTTCCCGGCCTCTGGGCCCGCGACGAACTCGATGTCGATACCGTGCGGGTCCGACTCCACGTCGATGTTGAACACCCCCTCGTAGACCGCCTCCGGCGACTCGCTGCGGAAACGGTCGCCGTCGATCAGCAGACGCGATGCAGAGATCGCCGCGGCCGGCACCAAGCTCCCATCAACCTCAAGCCGCTCGAACTCCCAAACGCCCTCGAGTGCGCGGAGCTGCTCCACGTGACGAGCCAACTGGGGCCAGCCGGCAAACCCGGTCTTCCGCGCCACCGCCGACTGCGCATCCGCAAGTCGGAATCGTCCGGCGAGTACCTGCTCGGGGCTCATCCCACGGGCCGCGGGCAGGTGCTGGAGCATGGCCTCTGCCGCCTCGCGATTGCCGGCCGCGAGGGCAGCGAGGAGCGACTTGGCCTGACGCCGTAAGTGATCGAGATTGGGACGGGGAGGAAGCGAGGTTTCCACGTGCAATTCTCCATGCAGTTCGCCCGGATCCGCATCGGGCGGCACGAAGAACGTGCAGGAATCCTGGAGTTTGCTGAAACGTGAAGCCGGGCTATGCCCTTCCCGCGGATCCGGTGGCGATCTTCCAGCCACCCGCATCCTACCAGAGAGGGATGCGAGTGCCAAGCCCCCGGCACCGGCCTCGCCGCGGGCGGCCACCGGCGGCGGGTAGGGTCGGGACCGGGATCGATACCCCGAAGCTCCGGCAACGCCCTGGAGTCCTAGAACCCGAACTCCGCCCGCCGTCAGCCCACCGATCCCAATCTCCGGGTTGGGGACAAGCCCTGCTCGGTCCGAGCCCCACCCCACCGCCGCGAGGCCCCGAGCGTGCAGGATCCGCCTGCCTGCTACGGTGCTCGCATGAGCAGGTACGAACGGCGACTCATCTCTTCAGGCTCCACCTTCGAAGCGCAGATCGGATACTCGCGGGCGGTGGTCGCAGGCGACTGGATCATGGTCTCCGGCACAACCGGCTTCGACTACGACACCATGACGATCAGTGACGACCTCGCAACCCAGACCGCCAAGTGTCTCGCCAACATCGAGGCGGCCCTTGCCCAGGCCGGCGCCTCCCTCGATGACGTCGTGCGCGTGCACTACATCCTCCCGGACGCCTCGCGCTTTCCCGAGTGCTGGCCCGTGTTGCAGCACCGCTTCGGCACGATCCGGCCCGCCGCGACGATGTTCGAGGCCCGGCTCGCCGACCCCCGCATGAGGATCGAGATCGAGGTCACCGCATTGCGGGGCTCGGCGTCGGCGGGCCGCTGAACCGGCCCGGCGCTGCGGGCCTCAGCCGGGGGCCCCCCGAGCTTCGTAGGCTCCCCGTCCCAGTGCGAAAGCGGCTCGCCCGTCCTCCCGACCACCTGCGCGTCGCACACCTTCCAAGTGGACGCCTGCATATCGATGCTCTCGGTGGTCCCCAACCGCGGCGACGACGGCCTACCTTGCCGCCCGGATCCCCGGCCACCGACCTGCCCGAGCCGCGCCAAAGCCCCAGGCGAGGACCGCCACGCCTAGGGTCCCCCGCCCACCCACTCCTGGGGTCGAGAGGAAACCCATGGCCTTTCCGCTTCCCCGCGCCAGGCTCCCCTTCGCAATCCTCTGGCTGGCTGCGACGGCCCGGGCCGACATCACGATCGACCCTGCGGGGCACGCCGCCACGCTCACGGACGCCGGCCACACCATCTCCCTGCACCTCGAGTTTGGCGAACGCTGCATCGTCGATCAGGTCACGGTACTCGGGCGCGAGGTCATCGCGCCCCAGACCGGCGCCTGCACCGCCGTGAAGATCGGCGGCGCCTGGCACACGACGCGCAGCGGCATCGCCTCCCCCCGCGTGCAACGTGACGGGGAGTCCCTCCTCCTCGCCGACATCCGATACGGCCCCCCGGATTTCCCGGTATCCGAGGAGTGGCGTTTCACCCCCGCCGACGACCACATCGACTGGAGCATCACCCGCACCTACCTCGCCGCCGGCGAGCTTGAGGACACCTACTTCCCGGGCTTCGACTTCGCCGCCATCGACACCTGGACCGGCGGCATCCTCGACACCGGCGGCGTGGTATGGACCAAGTACCTCGACACCCCGGTGGCCACCTATGGCAGCCATACCGCCTCGGTCACCTTCTGGAATAAGGACTCCCAGGACTGCCTCCGCCTCACCAACTCGGCATCGCCCCAGGCCCACGACATCACGGCCCGGTTCTCCCGCCATCCCACCGGAGTGCTCTCCGCGAGCTTCTGGCCCACCGACACGGCGGCCGAACCTGCCCACGGACTCGCCCGTTTCCTGCCGGATCACCAGGACCTCTGGCGACCCACGCCGATCTTGTCCGAACCCGCCCGCCCCCTGATCATCACGAACAACGTCTCGCTCCGCGCCCTCCCCTACGACGAGGTGTCGAACCTCGGCACGCTCCGGGGCATCGATGGCCACGCCGTGCGGGAGCTGCTGAACACCATCGCCCGCTACGGCATCATCGACCGCGGCATCAGCGGGAGCAAC
Source organism: Phycisphaerales bacterium (assembly GCA_016709445.1). Lineage (GTDB taxonomy): Bacteria > Planctomycetota > Phycisphaerae > Phycisphaerales > UBA1924 > PNC22. The sequence goes on along the minus strand of JADJMV010000014.1, from coordinate 82,583 downwards.
GGCTGGCGGTCCAGCTTCACCTGCACGCACGAACCGTGGCTCGCCGAGTTCGGCCTCGCGCTCCCCGACCCCAACCTCATCGCCAACTACGCGCGAACGCTCGACGAGATCCAGCGCGTCGCGATCTCGCCGGACGGCCGGGTCCTCGCGCGATGGCACGCCGACGCCGGCGACGCCATGCCCGGCACCTTCGACCCCGACACCGGGTACTACGAGGCCCAGTGGGGCTACCTCCTCGACTCGCAGCCCTGCTACGTCATCGGCGTCGCAGAGCAGTTCGACCTCTCCGGCGATGCGGACTGGCTCCGCTCGCACCGGGATTCGTGCCGCGCCGCCCTCGACTACATGCTCCGGCGGGATTCCGACCACGACGGCCTGGTCGAGGTCGTGCCGCGCTCGCACCTGGAGGAACGCGGCAGCGACTGGATCGACATCGTGTGGGCCTCGTACGAGAACGCGCTCGTCAACGCCGAAATGTTCGAGGCGATGGAACGGTGGGCCGGCCTCGAGGACCTCATCGGCGACGCCCGCCAGGCCGAACGCTACCGCGAGGCCGCCGGAAAGCTCAGGGACGCCTTCAACCGGCCGGTGTCGGAAGGTGGCTTCTGGAATCCAGACCGCCGCTGGTACGTGTACTGGCGCGAGCCGGACGACTCCATCCACGGCGACAACCTGGTCACCCCAGTCAACTTCGCCGCGATCGCCTATGGCCTGTGCGACGACCCCGCCCGCCGCGACGCCATCCTGGGACAGATCGAAAGCCTCATGCGGCAGGAGGGGTTGTTCCACTGGCCCCTCTGCTTCTTTCCCTTCGAGCCGGACGATGTCTACATCAGGCAGAAGGAGTTCCCGGTATATGAGAACGGAGACATCTTTCTCGGCTGGGCCGAGCTCGCCACCCGCGCCTACGCCCAGACCGACCCCTCGCTCGCAGTGCGATACGTCCGGAACGTGATCGACCGCTACAAGATCGATGGCCTCTCCTTTCAACGCTGCCTCCGCGCTAACGCCGAGGGCTCGGGCGACGACATCCTCGCCAACAACGCCATGGCAATCGTCGGCCTCTACCGCGACATCTACGGCATCCGCCCCCGCCACGACCGGCTCTTCCTCGACCCCCATATGACGGCCGAACTCAGCGGCACGCGCCTGATGTACCCCCTCCGCGGCACGGCATACAGCATCGACCTGGCGATGGGTTCGGCGAGCGCCACAGCCGACGGGTCCTCCCTGACCTCGCCGACCCCCTTCGGCGTCGACATCTCCGGGGGCCGCGTTCGGTACTTCGCGGGCATCGACCAGCCCGCCTCCTTCACGCTCGAGCCGTCCGGCGATGCGACGGTGGATGCCGCCATCACCGCCTGGCCGGGCGTCAACTCCACCACCCTCCGCGCGTGGGTGCTGCGCTCACCCTCCGGATCGCCGCGCACCGTCCACCACACCGTCGCCGGGCTCCCGGCAGACACTCCGTTCTCGCTGCGACGGGATGGCAACCTCGTCGCCACGCCGCGGTCCTCACCCGAGGGCGTGATCGAGTTCACCGCAACGGGGATCACCGGAGCGACCTCGCTGACCCTCGAAGCAACCCCCGGCCCATAGCGCTTCCAGCCGGCGCGCGGCGACGCCGGCTTCGAGCCCGCCGACCCGGACGCAGTACACTCCCGTGGCCCCACCCGGCGCCCCCCAATCAACCAGCGAGGATGTTGCACGATGAGGAGAGCACACGACCAGCTTGTGGCAGGGCTCCGCTGTGCGCGAGGGCGACGGGCGACCGGCCCCAGCGCCCGGGCGACCCGGCGCCCACCGGCACTACTCGTGGTGTGGCTCTGGACGCTGCTCGGCGCCCTTGCCGCCGCCCGGCCGCGGGGCGGGGCTTGCAACCAACGCCCCCCGAGCATCCAGCACCACGGATCGTCAACATCATCAACTTCATCCGAGGCGTCGAGCCCCGCGGCCCGGTCGACCTCATCGAACCCGTCCGCGAACAGATCCGCCTGGGACACGCGCACAGCCTGCCTTCGACGTTCCTCATCCAGTACGACGCTCTCACCAATCCCGCATTCACCGACCTGCTCAAGAGCGACCTCGGCCCCGAGGACGAAGTCGGCGCCTGGCTCGAGGTGGTGCAGCCACAGGTCGAGGCGGCGGGCCTCTCCTGGCGGGGCCGCTTCCCCTGGGATTGGCACACCGATGTCGGCTTCACCATCGGCTATCCGCCCGAGGAGCGCCGGAAGCTCATGGACGTCTACATGGAGCGTTTCGAGCAAGTCTTCGGGCACCTCCCCAAATCGGTGGGCTGCTGGGTGATCGACGCGCCGACGCTGAACTATCTCTCGGACAAGTACGGCATCGTCGCCGCGTGCATCTGCAAGGATCAGATCGGCACCGATGGCTACAACCTGTGGGGCGGGTATTGGAACCAGGCCTACTACCCCAGCCGCCAGAACGCGTACATGCCCGCCCAGACCGACGCCGAGCAGCTCCGCGTGCCGATCTTCAGGATGCTCGGCAGCGATCCGATCTATCAGTACGACACCGGCCTCGGCGACGAGCGGCAGGGCGTGATCTCCCTCGAGCCCGTCTACGGCCATGCCGGCGGCGATCCCGCATGGGTTCGCTGGTTCTTCCACACCAACTTCGACGCCCCATGCCTCGCATTCGCATACACCCAGGTCGGCCAGGAGAATTCGTTCGGCTGGCCGGCCATGCAGCGGGGGCTCGAGGACCAATACCAGCGGCTCGCCGATCGGGTCCGCGCCGGGGCGCTCCGGGTCGAGACCCTTGGTCAGTCCGGCGCCTGGTTCAGGAACACCTTCGACACGACGCCCGCGACCTCCGTCGTCGCCCTCGAAGACCCCCGCGACGGGGGCCGCCGCAGCGTCTGGTACGAGACCCGTCGCTACCGGATCAATCTCCTCTGGGAGGGTGCGGCCTGGCGGATCCGTGATCTGCACCTCTTCGACGAGCGGTACGCCGAGCGATACCTCAGCCGGCCGGTCAAATCCAACTCGTGCACCTACGACACGCTCCCCATCCTGGATGGCTTCAACTGGAGCGCGCGGGGCGGGGGGATGGCGGGGATCCGAGCGGTCCGCGTCGGCCCAGACGGCTCGACCCAAGCCATCGAGTGTGGCGAGCCAACGGTCGCCGAGACCGGAGCGGACGGACTCTCGGTCACGATACCTGTCTCGACCGGCGGAGAGATTCGCCTGCAGCTGGCCCCCGAGTCCGTGGGGATCGAGGTGGCGGGCAAAGCCGCATCAACCGATTGGGCCCTCGAATTGTCGTGGGACCCGGACAAGACCACCGCGATCGCCGGCCTCGATACCCACGCCATTCGATATGCCCACAACCTCTTCGAGTACACACTCCGCTGCGACGATGCCGTCGTGAGCGCCGGCCCAGACGGCCACAGCGTGCTCATCCGGCCCCACGGCGCCGCACTGTCGCTCTCGTTCGAGTAATCGAGCGTGCCCCCCGCCCCCCAAGTTCGGGTCGCACGAAATCGTCGCCGGACCGACGCGCCCGTCCAGCCCCGCATCGGGACGCCGTCTTCACGCGCCACAGGGTCAGCGCCCAGCTTTCAGGTCAGCCGCCGCACCCCCCGCTGCGCACGCGGCCACCGCCCCCGGCATGCCACGATGGCCCCCCGCGTGAATCGACACGTCGCATCAAGCCATAAATTCTCCGTACAAATGGTTGTCGAGCCTATTGGTTCGTGCTATGATCGGTGTGCTTGCCCGCCCACCGGAAGGCACTTCCATGACCAAGACAGATTCAGGCCCCCATGCTTGACATTATACCAACTAGTCGGTATGTTTGTCCTGCCCGCGTGGCCGAACCCATGGCAGCCAAACCGCAACATCCCGACGGCAGGGCCAGACTCCTCAACGCGGCGCTCCGAGTGATCCGCACCAAGGGCTATGCCGCCGCCACGGTCGACGACATCTGCCACGAGGCGGGCGTGACCAAGGGCAGCTTCTTCTACCACTTCAAATCCAAGGACGATCTCGCGCTCGGCGCGGCCGCCCACTTTGCCGAAGGGGCGGCGGCCTTGTTCGCCGGGGCCCCGTACCACGACGCCCCCGACCCATTGGACCGGGTGCTTGGATACCTCGACTTCCGGACGGAGATCCTCCGGGGTGAGCTGCCCGACTTTACCTGCCTGCTCGGCACCCTCGTCCAGGAAACCTACCAGTCGCACCCGGCAATCCGCGAAGCATGCGACTGCTACATCTCGGCGCACGCCGCGGAGGTCGCCGAGGACATCGCCGAGGCCAAACGCCTCTACGCCCGCGCCGCCGAGTGGGACCCGCAGAGCCTCGGGCTGTACACCCAAGCCGTACTCCAGGGGGCGTTCATTCTCGCCAAGGCCAAGCACGGCCCCGCCGCCGCCGCAGACTGCATCGCACATCTGCGACGCTACATCGAATCGCTCCTGCCGCGCCCGACAGTGCATACCACAACCACCTGATCACCAGACCGGGCGCGTGGCGTCCGGCGTCAGCCACCCCGAATGACGGAGATCACCATGGCCAGCACCAGCATCCAGCCCTGCCTCACGTTCGGTGGCCGTTGCGACGAGGCCCTCGCCTTCTATGGCAAGGCCATCGGCGCCAAGGTCCAGACGCTCATGCGCTTCAGCGAGAGCCCCGAGCCCATACCCGCGGGCGTGCTCCCGCCAGGATTCGAAAGCAAGGTCATGCACGCACAGTTCTCCGTGGGCGAGTCGAGCGTCATGGCGTCCGACGGTTGCGAGGAGGCCGCGACCTTCACCGGCTTCTCGCGCGCTCACGGTCGCCAACGAGGCCGAAGCCGATCGGGCGTTCCACGCGCTGGCCGCGGGGGGCAGGGTCACGATGCCTCTCGCCAAGACCTTCTGGTCGCCGCGTTTCGGGATGTGCACCGACAAGTTCGGCGTCGCCTGGATGGTCAACGTCACCCCCTGACATCTCGGCACAGCGCCCGCACAAACCGCACCATACCGAGGAGGCTCCCGATGCACGCCATCGCCGATGTGCTGCTCGCCGAATTCGAGCGAGAACTGCCCACGACGCGCCGATTCCTCGAACGCGTCCCCGCCACGAGCGAGGCCCTGCTCTGGCGTCCCCACGAACGGTCGATGACCACAGGCCAACTGGCCCACCACATCGCCGCCCTCTCCGAGGGCGTCCTCCGCCTCGCCCAGGTGGACGAGGCCGCACCCCCTGATTTCAGCACGCGCCACCAACCCCGGTCGCTCGACGAGGTACTCGCCACGTTTGACGAGAGTGCCGCCTTCGTCCGCGCCACATTGCCCACGATCGACGACGCCCGGATGAACGGCCCGTGGCGGCTTGTGCAAGGCGGCCACGAGCTCATGACCATGCCGAGGGCCACCTTCCTCCGCAGCGTGCTGCTCAACCACTGCTATCACCACCGGGGCCAGCTCGGCGTCTATCTCCGGCTCCTCGGAGCCAAGGTCCCATCGAGCTACGGCCCCAGCGGCGACGAGTAAGTCACCACCGCCCCCACCCCCATGCACTCCGTCTCTGCGTCTCTCCGTCTCTCCGTCTCTCCGATTCCCCATTCCCCCCCAACCCCACGAGTCCCCCCATGCCCACCAAGATCTTCGTCAATCTGCCGGTCGAAGACCTCAATCGCTCCATGCAGTTCTTCCGCGCGCTCGGCTTCAGCTTCAACCCACAGTTCACGGATGACACGGGCGCCTGCATGGTCATTTCAGAAGACATCTACGCCATGCTCCTCACCCACGACAAGTTCAGGAGCTTCTCGCCCAACCCGATCTCCGACGCGACCAAGGCAACCGAAGTGCTCATCTGTCTGTCCCGCGACAGCCGCGACGGGGTCGAGGAGATCGTCAAACTCGCCATCGCCGCAGGCGCCAAGACCTACAAGGAGCCCGAAGATCACGGCTTCATGTACGGCCAGTCCTTCCAGGACCTCGACGGCCACATCTGGGAGTGGGTCTGGATGGACCCGAGCGCGATGCCCCTCTGACCCGCCGACCCACCCCAAGCAGGGAGCCCGCGATGATCGACCCCCCGCAGATCCTTCAGCTCGATCCCCAGCCCACCGCCGTCGTCCATATCACCATCCCACGCTCGCAGATCCAGCAGGTGATGGGTCCCGCCATCGGCGAGGCGATCGCGGCCGCCCGCGCCCAGGGTGTTGGCCCCGCCGGCCACGTCTTCGCCCACCACTTCCGGATCACCCCAGACAGCTTCGATTTCGAGGTCGGTATCCCGGTGAGGGCGCCGATCCAGCCCTCAGGACGGGTCCGGCCCGGAGTCTGGCCCGCCATGCGCGTCGCCCGCACCACCTACCGAGGCCCCTACGAAAGCCTCGGGGCTGCCTGGGGTGAGTTCCACCGCTGGATCCGCGACCAGACGCTCTCAACAACCGACGACATCTGGGAGTGCTATGTGGTCGGGCCGGAATCAGGACCCGATCCCGCGGCCTGGCAGACCCACCTCATCCATCCGCTCACGGCCTGAAACGCCCTGCCCCCGTCCCGCCCCTGCGGCGGTGCCATCCGTCATCTTGCCATCATGTCCTGGCCCCCGCCCCGACGATCTATTCTGCCGGGAGACCGTGCAATGCCGGAGCACGCCTGTCGGCGACTTCGCGCCAACGCCGTGGCGTCCCGGAGACCCCAGCCCATGACCTCCCAACGCAACCCGGCCGGAAACCTCCCAGCCATCACCCTCTCCTTCTGGGTCATGAAGATCTGTGCGACCACCCTCGGCGAGACCGCCGGCGATCTGCTCTCGATGACGCTGAACGTGGGCTACGCCCTCAGCACGCTCATCCTCTTCGCCGCCTTCGCCGTCGTGCTTACCCTCCAGCTCCGCGCCCGCCAATACCACCCGTTCCTCTACTGGAGCGTGATCCTCGCGACAAGCACCGCGGGCACCACGATGTCCGACTTCATGGACCGCACGCTCGGCCTCGGATACCTCACCGGAAGCCTCATCCTCGTGGGTCTGCTGATCGCCGTGCTCACCACCTGGTGGCTCACCGAGCGATCGCTCTCGGTCACCAACGTCCGGACGCTCCGTGCCGAGGCCTTCTATTGGACCGCGATCCTCTTCTCCAACACGCTGGGCACCGCGCTCGGCGACTTCCTCGCCGATGATTCCGGCCTCGGCTTCGCCGGCGGTGCGGCGCTGATCGGGGGCGCCATCGCGCTCATCGCGGCCGTGTACTTCGTGACCCGATCCAGCCCGGCCGCCCCCCGTGTCGCCCTCTTCTGGGCCGCCTTCGTCCTCACACGCCCGTTCGGCGCCACCATGGGCGATGTGCTCACCAAGCCCACCGACCACGGCGGGCTCAACCTGGGCACCGTCGGCTCGTCCGCCGTACTCGCCATCGTGCTCATCGCGGCCATCTGCTACACCTCCTTCCGCCCCCACATGCCGCCCGCGACCGAGGCACTCGACGCCGAGATCTGACACTGGCGACCAGGGTGGCCCAGGCCTTCCCTTGCCCCGACGGGTCGGCCGGCTCCGGCACCCCGTCCGGCGTTCGAAACCCGCACGACATCGAATCCCGCGAATCCACCACGACCACCTCCGCGAACCCCGTGCGGGTCGCGCTGCGCGCCGGCCCGATCACGGAATGTTCTGGTCCTGGAGCGACCGCATGCACCCCGAGAGCGCCGAGCCGGCCCCCTCCGAACCATCCCCGCCCCCACGGGGCAAAGCGCCCACCCTGGATCACCGCCGCATCCGATTCCGCGATGCGGCCCCCATCCTGGTCATCCATGCGATCTGCCTCGGCGTGCTCTGGACCGGCTGGAGCTGGACGGCCCTGGTGGTCGCCGGCGCGCTCTACTGGCTGCGCATGTTCGCGATCACCGCCTTCTACCACCGCTATTTCTCCCACCGCACATTCCGGACGCACCCTGCCGTGCGGTTCGCATTCGCCCTCATCGGCACATCCTCGGCCCAGCGCGGCCCGCTCTGGTGGGCCGCCCATCACCGCGAGCATCATCGACACGCCGACGAAGAACCCGACCCCCACTCACCCTGGTGGCGCGGGGTGCTCTGGAGTCACACGCTCTGGTTCCTCACCGAGAAGGGCCGCGCGACCGACTGGCGGACAATCCCGGACTGGAAGTCCTCCCCGGAACTCCGCTGGCTGGAGCGCTACCACCTTGTCGGCCCGGTCGGTCTGATCGCGCTGCTCGCCGCTCTGGGGGCGGCCCTGGCCGAGTGGGCTCCCGGCCTGGGCACAGGTCCCGGCCAACTCGTCGTGTGGGGCTTCGGCATTTCCACCACCGTGCTCTACCACGCGACGTTGACCATCAACTCGCTGGCCCACCCGGTCGGCACCCGCCGCTTCAACACGCCCGATGACAGCCGCAATAACTGGCTCCTCGCGCTCATCACCCTTGGGGAAGGCTGGCACAACAACCATCACTACCACCCCGGCACCGTCCGGCAAGGCTTCTACTGGTGGGAGTTCGACCCCGCCTACTGGATCCTCCGCACGATGTCCTGGATCGGGCTGGTCTGGGATCTGCGCCCCGTCCCCGCGAGCGTGTACGAGCGCGCCGAGGCCGACCGAGCAAGGAACGCGGCATGAGGATCGCCGTGGTCGGCGCCGGGGTCAGCGGGCTGGTGTGCGCGTACCTCCTCGCGCCCCACCACGATGTCACGCTCTACGAACAGGAACCCCGCCCCGGCGGCCACACCAACACCCTCGTCGTGCGGCATGAAGGCCGCGACATCCCGGTCGATACCGGGTTCATTGTCTTCAACCAACGCAACTATCCCAACTTCTGCCGCCTGCTCGACCGGCTCGGCGTCGCCTCCAGACCCACCACGATGTCGTTCAGCGTGCGCGACGACGCGGCGGGTTTCGAATACGGCGGGTCCTCCGCCGCGGGCCTCCTCGGCGCCCCATCCAACCTCCTCCGCCCCAGATGGTGGCGACTCGTTGGCGGCATCGCCGCGCTCGGACGCCGCGGTAAGGCGATGCTCGCCGGTCTCGATGACCAGACGACGATCGGCGATCTCTGTGACTCCGGCGCGTTCAGCCGCGGGTTTCTCGACGACTACCTGCTCCCCATGGCGGCCGCGATCTGGTCAGCCCCGCAATCGGCCCTGCTCCAATTCCCCGCCCACTTCTTCCTCCGGTTCTTCGACAACCACGGCATGCTCGACCTCCGCGAGCGCCCGCGCTGGCGCACCATTGTCGGCGGGTCGCAGCGCTACGTCGAAGCCCTACTCCTCGCTTCATCCCCCTCCATCCGAACCGCCTGCCGGGTCACCGCCGTCTCCCGTCGGCCCCGGGGTGTTGCGATCCAGACGGGCCATGACGAACAGGGGTTCGATGTGGCCATCCTCGCTGCGCACGCAGACCAATCGCTGGCGATGCTCGCCGATCCGACGGAGGCTGAACGCGCCATCCTCGGCGCGATGCCCTACCAGCCCAACGAGGCCGTGCTCCACACCGACTGCCGCCTCCTGCCCCGCCGGCGCCGGTGCTGGGCCGCGTGGAACGCCCGCCTCAGCACCGACCCCGCTCGCCCGATCAGCGTCACCTACAACATGAGCCTGCTCCAGGGCCTCGACACGGCCACGCCCCTCTGCGTCACCCTCAACGAGACGGGAGCAATCGATCCGACGAGGATCCTCGCCCGCTGCAACTACGACCACCCGCTCTACACGCTCCCCGGCGAGCAAGCCCGCGCCCGCTGGGGAGAGATCAGCGGCCGCGCCCAAACGCACTACTGCGGCGCCTATTGGGGGAGCGGGTTCCATGAGGACGGTGTCGCCAGTGCGCTCCGCGTCTGCGCGGCGCTTGGAGCCACGCTGTGACGCTCCACAGTGCCATCTACACCGGCCATGTCCGCCACCGGCGACAGTCGCCCTCCCATGCCTTCACCTTCCCGCTCTTCATGATCTATCTCGACCTCTCCGAACTCGACGGGGCACTCAGCATGACGCGTCTCTGGGGCCGCTCAGCATTCTGCCCCGCCAGGTTTCGGCGGCAGGACTACCTCTCGCGCAACGGACTATCCCTTGAGGAGAGTGTCCGGCACTGCGTCCGCGAACAACTCGGACGACGGCCCGAGGGTCCCATCAGGATGCTCACGCACCTCCGGTACTTCGGGCACATCTTCAACCCAGTGACGTTCTACTACTGCTTTGACAACGATGAACGCGTCACAGCCATCGTCGCCGAGATCACCAATACGCCTTGGAAGGAGCGCCGCGCCTATGTGCTCGACGCCGATGAGCTCCGCCGTACCGGCGATCACCCCCGCGCGCTCCGCTGGCGGTTCGACAAGGACTTCCACGTCTCCCCCTTCCTCCCCATGGACCTCCGCAACGACTGGACTTTCACCGTGCCCGGCCCGTCGCTGTTCGTCCACATGACCCTCCGGCGTGCCGGACCCGATGCGGTTCGGACCTTTGACGCGACGCTCCGCATGGACCGTCGCGAACTCACCCCGCGCCTGCTCAGGGGGCTGCTGGTTCGATACCCCTTCCTGACGGTCCAAGTGATCACCTCGATCTACTTAGAAGCGCTCAAACTGCGCCTCAAGGGCGCCGCCGTCTTCGCACATCCCGGCCGCAACCCCACCACCACGCACACCCCACCGCTGAGGAGCCGCTGATGACCACCGTCCCGTCGACTCCCGGTTCGCTGCAGCGACGCTCCATCCGCCGCCGCGCGGCCGCGCTCCAACTCCCGCGACGCCGCGGCGCGCTCGAATGGCTCGGCCGCCGACTGATCGATGCCGCCATCGGAAGCATCCGCCACGGGAGCGTCCGGCTCGTCGACGGGCACGGGAACGTGCCCTCCCCTGCCACCATCGACAGGAACGGGGAACCCGGCGACCTCCCGCCGGTCACCGTCCGCGTCCTCGACCCCGCCTTCTACGCCGCCGCGGCGTTCGGCGGGAGTGTCGGGATTGCCGAGGCCTTTATCGAGGGACTCTGGGAGTCCGACGACCTCCCCGCACTCATCGAACTGCTGACGCTGAACCTCAGTGCCGCCCGATCCCTCGAGAGCCCGCTGGCAAGGCTCCTCGGCCCGCTCTCCCGCGCCGCCTACCGCCTCGAACGCAACACACGCGCCGGCAGCCGCCTCAATATCATCTCGCACTACGATCTCGGCAATCAGTTCTTCTCGCTGTTCCTCGACCCCACAATGACCTATTCGTGCGCCGTCTTCGAGAACGGAGCGCACACGCTTGAGCAGGCCCAGGTCGAGAAGATCGACCGCGCCTGCCGAAAGCTCGCCCTCTCCCCGGAGGATCACCTGCTGGAGATCGGTACCGGCTGGGGAGCATTGGCCATCCACGCCGCACGCCGCTACGGCTGCCGTGTCACAACGACAACGATCTCCCCGGAACAGCACCGCCTCGCGACCGCAAGCGTCCTCAGAGCCGGACTCCAAGACCGCGTCACCGTCCTTTGCCAGGACTACCGCGACCTCCGCGGAACGTTCAACAAGCTCGTCAGCATCGAGATGGTCGAGGCGGTCGGGCGCGAGCATTTCGATACCTACTTCGCGGCCTGCTCCCGACTGCTCCAACCCGACGGCGCCGCCCTCATCCAGTCCATCGTCATTCGCGACCAATACTTTGAGCAGGCCGCCCGCCGTCGGGACTTTCTCAAGAAGTACATCTTCCCCGGCAGCTGCCTCCCCTCCGTCGGCGCCATGCTCGATTCCCTCCGCCGGCGCACCGATCTCCGACTCTGGCACCTCGAAGACCTCGGCCCCCACTACGCCACCACGCTCCGACACTGGCGAGATGCGTTTGCCGAGCGCGTCGACGACGTCCGTGGGATGGGCTTCGACGACCGCTTCATCCGCATGTGGACGTACTACCTCGCCTACTGCGAGGGCGCCTTCCGCGCCCGGCACGTCGGCGACGTGCAGATGCTCCTGACCAAGCCCGAATGCCGCCTGCCCTCCGCGGGCCCCGCAGCGGCGGGGCTCCCATGAACCGCTGGTCGCTCATCGTGGCCAACATCCTCGCCTTCCACACGCTCTGGACGATCACCGTTGTCGGCATCGGCCGACCGTGGTGGTGGCTGGGGCCGGCCCTCATCGTCGCCAGCGCGGCGGCGCAACTCCGGTGGTCTCCCGACCCGGCGCGCGAAGCCTCCCCGTCGTCGCCGGAACTGTCTTTGGGGCCTCCGCGGATGCGCTCGGGGCCGGCCTCGGCTGCTTCCACGCGCTCACGCCGAGCAAGCTGCAGTTCCTCCTGACCTTTGCCGCGCTCTGGCTCAACTTCGGTACCACCATCCGCCCCTCTCTCCGATGGATGTGGCGCAGACCGGCTCTCGCCGCCGTGCTCGGCGCCGTGGCCGGCCCGCTCGCGTATCTGGTCGCCGCACGCATCGGCGCCATCGACTTTGGCGAATCGACCTGGAAGGGGCTCGGCTGGCTCGCCGTGCAGTACGGCGCCGCGATCCCCCTCTGGCTGCTCGCCTTCCGCCGCCTCTTCAGCGCACCGGACGCAGCAGCCCACCGATCGAGCGCATCCGGAGCGACGCCATGAACACATACGCCAACGTGGCCAGGTTCCCCAGCAATCCGAGCGCGAGCAGCCAGACCACCGCTCGCCACAGGCGCCGCTCGCGCCACGAGATCCAGACGCCGACCACCGCCAGGCCCGCGTACAGATCGACCATTGTCGTCACTCCCCACCGCGTATCGACCGTGCACCGCAACCCTGCGGCCAGCGGCATCTCCGCCGCAGAGCCCGCGATTAACCCCAGCAACGCGACGATCCCCGCCGCCGCCCCTCCCCGCAACCACCAGATCGCCACGACGCCCTCCTTTGGCGTGCCACCCGGGGCCCGCGCATGAAGCTGACATGGCTGCAACAACCCGGCTGGATCGCCCTCGGCGCCGCCCTCGCCATGCTCACGCTCTGGTTCGTCCAAAGACGCACCCGAGATGCAGGCATCGTCGACGTGGGCTGGGCAGCATGCCTCGGGTCCGCGGCCGTGTTCTGCGCCTGGACCGGCGCAGGCGACGACACGCGACGCGTGCTCGTCGGCGCCATGGGCGGGGCATGGGGCCTGCGGTTGGCCGCCCATCTGCTCTTCGATCGTGTCCTCAAGGGGCCGGAAGACGGCCGCTATCAGATGATGCGCGAGCAGTTCGGAACACGGATCCAACCTGTCCTGCTGGCCTTCTTCCTGGCCCAAGCGCTGCTCGTCGTCATCCTGTCGCCCCCGTTCGTCCTCGCCGCCGCCGATCCCCACGCCCCGCGACTGCTCGATGGGATCGCGCTCGCGGTCTGGCTCGCCGGCTGGCTTGGTGAACTGCTCGCCGACCACCAGCTCAGGTCGTTCAAGCAAGACCCCTCGGCCAGGGGCCGCGTCTGCACCGTCGGGCTCTGGCGATGGTCCCGCCACCCGAACTATTTCTTCGAGTGGGTCATGTGGATCGCGTTCGCCCTGCTCGCGACCGGCGCCCCGCACGGCTGGGTCGCCTGGTCCGCCCCGGCGCTCATGCTGATCTTCATCCTCAAACTGACCGGGATCCCGCCCACCGAGGCCCGCGCCCTGCGCTCGCGCGGCGAGGCGTACCGGGAGTACCAACGCTCCACGAGCGCCTTCGTCCCCTGGTTCCCCAAGTCCACACGAAAGAGCCGGCAGCCATGAGCCACGTCATCGACTCCGCGTCCGCTCCCGCGCCCCCGGCACTCCCGTGGTACGAGGTGCTCCTCGACCAGGGACGAATCCCCGACCCGATCCTCCGCGCCGGCATCCGGGCCAGGCTCCGCGCCAGAATCCGGCACGAGTCCCGCGGCAATATCGAGGCACGGCACGAACGATTCCGGGCGCTCCTCGCCCAACTCGCCGACGCCCCCATCGCCATCCATGCCGACGCCGCCAACGCGCAACACTACGAACTCCCCCGAGTTCTTCCGCCTCTGCCTCGGGCCCCGACTCAAATACAGCGCCGCCCACTGGCCCGATTCGGTCCGGAATCTCGCCCAGGCCGAGGAGGCCATGCTCGATCTCACCTGCCAACGAGCCCAGATCGAAGACGGACAGGACATCCTCGAACTCGGCTGCGGCTGGGGCTCGCTCACGCTCTGGATGGCCGAACGCTACCCCCAGGCCCGGATCACCGCGATCTCCAACTCGCGCCGGCAACGCGAGTTCATCCTCGCCGAGGCCGACCGCCGGGGTCTCCGCCCTCCCCGAATCCTCACCGCCGATGCGAATGTGTTCGATACCCAACAGCGCTTCGACCGCGTCGTCACCGTCGAGATGCTCGAGCACATGAAGAACTACCGAACGCTCCTCGGGCGGATCGCGCGCTGGCTCCGCCCCGAGGGCCGCCTCTTCGTCCATATCTTCTCCCACCGAGACCTCGCCTATCAGTTCGAGGCAGACGACTGGATCGGCCGCTACTTCTTCACCGGCGGCACCATGCCCTCCGACCACCTGCTCCTCCACTGCGCCGACGCCTTCGCGCTGCGCGACCACTGGCGCGTCGGCGGCGTCCACTACGCCAGGACGGCCCGGGCATGGCTGTCGAACCTCGATGCGCGAAGGGCCGAGGCGCTCGAGATCCTCCGGAGCGTCTACGGCCGCGAAGCCACCGCGTGGCTCCGGCGGTGGCGCGTCTTCTTCATCGCCTGCGAAGAGCTCTGGGGCCTCCACGCCGGCTCCGAATGGATCGTCTCCCACTACCTCTTCGAACCGCGGCCCGCGGGCCGTGGCTCCGCACCGCCGCCCCCCGACGCCTGATCACGAGCCAAACATGTCGTGCCCGGGCCAGCCACGCCACGCCCACGGGCGACCGCCCGGCGCCCGAAGTCCCGAGTATTTCCCCACCCGCCGGAGGAAATGTCGGATATACGCATGCTATTATCACCTACGACGCCCCGGAACCGGGAGGCCACGTGTTCTCCGTCACCGCCGAATATGCCCTGCGAGCCGTCGTATACCTCGCGCTCCATGACAATGCGCCCGCGACCGGCCGCCAGATCGCCGAGAGCACCCGGTCGCCGGTGCGCTACATGTCCCGCGTGCTCCGGGATCTGACCAACGCGGGTCTGCTGCACGCCTACCGGGGACCCTCGGGTGGGTTCGAGCTCTCCCGCGCGGCCTCGAGCATCAGCATCCTCGAGGTCGTCAACGTCGTCCACCCCATCAAACGGATCATCTCCTGCCCGCTCGGCATCCCCTCCCACGGCGAGAACCTGTGCCGCCTCCACCGACGGCTCGACGAGTCGATCGCCTCGCTCGAGCAGGTGCTCTCTACATCCTTCATTACCGATCTGCTCCCGCCCACCGAGGGCGGGACCGTCCCGGTGACCTCCATCGCCGACGCCGAGACGCCGCACCCACTCCACCAGGTCGGTTGACGAGGAGCAACTCAGGCCGCGGCCCGGTCCATCACACCCGGCATGTCCCGCAGGGACCTGGGCGTCCCCTCGCCGAGCTGATACATCGCGTCCCGCGTGCCCTCGAGCCAGATGCGGATCGGTCCCTTCACCGGATCGTTGAACACGATCAGGTGATGGCCCAGGCGCAGCGTGACCCGCGCGTGGACCATCCTCGAGACGGTCAGCGTCGAAGTGCACAGCCCCGCGAGCCCCGCTTCCTCCACCGCCGGATCGGTGAAGCCCAGGGCCTTCAGACGGGCCTGCATGTCCGCGATCTCGAACTCCAGCTCCGTCATCCGCTCCGCCGCCGTCGGCGTCCGGGCCGTCGCCGATGACCGCAGCGTGGCAAGCTCCTTCTCCATGGTCGCGACCTGCGCGTGCAGCGCCCTGACCTCCGCCGCGGCCTTGCCCTCGGGCGAATCGATATCCGGCTCCTTGGTGAGCCGCAGCTCCGTCGGCGTATCGCCGCCCGAGCCCAGATCGGCCACGCGCACGTCGCCGGCGACGGTCACGCACCCGCCGATGATCGCCCCCAGATCGCTCACGAGGTTGCCCCCCACGAAGAGGTGGCACCGCATGATCTCCCTGGCACAGAGCAGATCCTTGCCGATGTGACCGGAGACCTCGTCGAGATACCCGATGTGGGCGCTCCCCCCCACCTCGATCGTGCCCTCCGCGCGTCCCGCCACGCCCCGCCGGGCCGTGAGATCACCGCCGCACTCGATGTGCGAGGCGTCCACCAACCCCTCGACCGTCACGCTCTTGGTCGCCCGCACCCGGAACCTGTCGCGGATATCGTGACGGATCACCACGTCGCCCTCGAACGCGATATTCCCGGTACTGAAGTCGACGGTCCCCTGCACGTCCAGCACCGGATTCACAACGATCCGGCGGCCGTCGAAAGAGAGCTGGCCGTCAAGCTGCGCGATAACGCGCCCGTCGTCCAGCCTCGCCAGGCTCGCATCGACCTCGATGGTCAACGGCTTGCCCGCCGAGGCCGCGAGCGTCCGACCGCAGACATCCCTGCCGTCCAGACCCTCCGTGGCCGGCAGGATCGTCGCGACGTGGTCCTCGCGGTGCACCCGGATGAAGCTCGTCCGCGCATAGAAATCGATCCGACCCGACGAGGGATCCGACGGGCCCGCCGCCTCGCCGGCATGCGAAGGATCGAAGCCGGGCTGCCACTCGATAGACGAGTCGATCCCGTGCCGCGGGGGCGTCGCCTCGGCGAACACCTCGTTGAGCGGCGCCCGCTCGGCCCGGAACCGCTCCGAAAGGCGGCGAAGCACCTCCTCGCCCTTCGAGCCCACCTCGACCCCGCGTTCACGGGCCAGGGAGAGCAGCATCGACACCGTCACAAGCTCCGGATCCGCCCCGATCGGGATCACCACCCTCGCGGCTGTCCGCTGCGGCTCGATCACGATCGTCGGCTGATCGGCTGCTCTTGCATCGGCCATGGGCGTGCTCCGCTGATCGGGCGCTACTGCGGCGCCCCGACCTTCGCGAGGGTCTCCTTGATGCGCTGCTGCAGCGTATCGGGAGTAAACGGCTTCACGACGTAGTTGTTCACGCCGGCGCGGATCGCCTCGATCACCCGCGTCTTCTCGGCCTCGGTCGTCACCATGATCACCGGGGTCGCCTTGTCCCGCTGGCGGAACGTCTTGAGAAAGGTCAGTCCGTCCATGTTCGGCATGTTCCAGTCGAGCAGGATCAGCGAGGGCTGGAACGCCACGACGCGGCTCAACGCGTCCTGGCCATCACAGGCCTCGTCGATCTCGGTGTACCCGATCTGCTCCAGAATACTCCGCTGGATACGACGGATCGTCTTCGAATCATCGACAAGCATCACACGCACGGCTTCACTCCTGCAATTTGAATCGTGCCTCAGCCCGCGGCCGCGTGGTGGGACCGCGAGGCGCTCGAGTGCGCCCCGACAGCTCGGATCGAGATCTCAATGGCAAACGTGCCCTGAGGCGAGTTGCACGGGATCGTGATCGACACCGCATCGCTGGGCTTCTGCACCTTGTGGTCCTTCCCGAGCACCACCTGCGGGCAGCTGATGCTCACCGAACCGCTCTCCATGTTCGACTTCGCCCCGCCGCAGATCATGTTGGCAAGTTCGCCAATCGCGTCCGCAAAGTCGTCGCTCTCGGAGGAGACATCCTCCCCCGTAAAGGCCTTGACAACCCCGGCCGCCGTCGCCATCGGCATGCGGATCACCGCCGCACCCGCCACGTCGCCCGAGAACCCGATGATCCCCGAGACGTCCCCGCAGGAGGTCGCCTGGGAGGTCGGCACCGGTGCGCCGAAGGTCACCGTCGAACGCAGCATCGTCCCGAAGACGTTCTGCGTCGACTCGATAAACCGCCGGATCACTGTCGCGTCCATCGTGAAGCCTTTCTCCCTTCGCCGGGCCCTCTCTCCCCCACGCGAGCCGCTGCCACCAGCCCCGCCGACGGGACCCCGCCGGCGAGTTGCCGATCGCATCGGCGGAAATCGACCCCTTTCATACCGAATCTCCCGCCGGGGGCAGAAATCCCACGATCCGAGCAGTTTTACCCCTTCCGGACCCAGCCCTCTTGAAAACTGCCCTCTCGCTGCACCGGTGCCCCCGGCCACCCGATATCCGACCCGCGGTGGGTCAACCCGTCGGCGCGACAGGACCACCACGACAACCGGAGATTGGGGCAACCTTCCGTGTCACTCAGCATGAGAGTCGAAGACCTCGCCAGGGCCGTGGTATGCCTCGACCCGACCGACCTCCCCTCGCTGGTCCGCGTGCAGGACGAACTCGCCGACCTGGCCGCGTCGCTCGAGACACCCAGCCAGGACACGCTCGCCGCCGTCTGCCGCCACGCCGCCGAGACGATCGAGAACATCGTCCTCCGCAGCGTCAGCGATGTCGAGTCAGCGCTCGCCGAGGTCCTCCGAGCCGTCGATTACGCCCAGCAGTTCGCCGACGCCGCACTCGCGGGCCTCGACCCCGCCTCGATCCCGCCGCCCTCCGGCGCCGCGCCCGCGCCGGCCGCCTCCGGACCGGTCGATCTCGAGCTGCTCGGCGCCTGGGTCGCCTCGTGTTCCTCCGCGCTCGGAGACCTCGAGTCCGCCGTCGTCGCGATCGATGCCGGTGAGACCGAGGGATCCCACCCCGACGACGCGCGACGCATCATCCACACGATCAAGGGTGAGGCGGGCATCCTCTCGCTCGGCGACGTGCAGAAGGTCTGCCACGAGTGCGAGTCGCTGATCGATCTCACCCGCGAGCGCGACACGCGCTTTCCCGCCGACGAAGTCCTCGCCGTGATCGACTGGGTCCGCGTCTGCATCACCGCGCTTTCCGAACAGCCCGACGCGAAGCTCCCGCCCCACGGATCGGTCCTCGCACAGATCACCGACGCCATGGCCGCCCTCGACGCCGCCCTGCCCGCCCCGGACGGCCCGGGCCCCGCGGACCCCACCCCGGGGTCCGAGGTGGCATCGATCACACCATCCACCACCGAGCCCGCCCCCGAGGCGCTCCAGAACCGGCCGGCCCCCGCCCCCGCGACCAAGCCGGCCCAATCCCCCGCCGAACCGCCCGCACTCGCCGAAGATGGCCCCGTGCCCTTCCCGCCCGAGGCGGTGATCGACGAGACGGCCACCGAGTTCGTCGGCGAGGCCCGCGAGCACATCGCCAACGCCGAGCAGTCGCTGCTCGACCTCGAGTCCGACCTGGGCAATGTCGAGCTCATCAACACCGTCTTCCGCGCCTTCCACACGATCAAGGGCGTCGCGGGCTTCATGCACCTCACGCCGATCGTGCGCCTCACCCACGTCGCGGAAACCCTCCTCGACCGCGCCCGCAGCGGCACGCTGACGCTCACAACCAACCATCTGGACCTCTTCCTCAAGGCCTGCGATGTCCTGGGCCACCTCATCGGCGCCATCCAGGGCGGGACCCCGCCGCTCCAGAGCGTGTTCCAGCATCTCACCGGGCAGCTCGACCGCGCCTGCGAGACCGGCGAGGTCCCCGTGACCCGCGCCACGCCCGAGTCCGCGCAGGCCCCCAGCCCCGAGCCCCGATCCCGACCTCGAGCCCTTCGCGGCCGCGCCGCAGACGACACCCGCTGCGCCGCCGGCCCAGTCGGCAGCCCAGCCCGCAGCCCAACCCACAGCGCAGCCAACAGCCCAACCCGCGGCCCAGACGCCCGCGCAGCCCGCAGCAAGCCAGATCGCCGATCCGACCGTCCCGCCCGCCCGGGAGGCCACCGACCCGACCGCCGAGCCCAAACCCGCGCCCGGCACGCCCGCCCCAGCCAAGAGCGCCTCCCGCGTCGAACAGACCGTCAAGGTCAACACCACCCGGATGGACGTGCTCGTCGACATGGTCGGCGAGCTGGTGATCGGCTACCAGATGGTCTACCAGGACGAGATCATCCAGGGGATCAAGCACCAACGCACCCAGCGCACGCTCGGCCACGTCTCCAAGATCATCCGCGACCTCCAGGAGGTCGCGATGTCCCTCCGCCTGGTCACCCTCAAGGCGAGCTTCCAGAAGATGGCGAGGCTCGTCCGCGACGTCTCCGCCAAGGCCGGAAAGAACATCCGCTTCCACACCGAGGGTGAGGACGTCGAGCTCGACCGCAACGTGGTCGAGGAGATCGCCGACCCGCTCGTCCACATGATCCGCAACGCGTGCGACCACGGCATCGAATCGGCCGAGGACCGCCGCGCCGCCGGCAAGAGCCCCGAGGGCAATCTCTACCTCCGCGCCTACCACCAGGGCGGCTCCATCGTCGTCGAGATCGCCGACGATGGCAAGGGCCTCGACCGAGACAAGATCCTCAGGAAGGCCATCTCCAAAGGCATCTACACCCCCGACCGTGACCTCGCCGACATCCCCAACTCCGAGGTCTACAACCTCGTCTTCCTCCCCGGTTTCTCCACCGCGGACAAAGTCACCGACATCTCGGGGCGAGGCGTCGGCATGGACGTCGTCCGACGCAACATCGAGGCGCTCCGCGGCAAGGTCGAGATCGACTCGGTCGCCGGCGAGGGGTCGGTCTTCCGCATGCGGCTCCCGCTCACCATGGCGATCATCGACGGCATGGTCGTCCGCGTCGGGACGCAGCGGTATGTCATCCCCACGCTCTCGATCGAGCAGAGCTTCCGCCCCGCCCCAGGCACGATCCACACCGCCGTCGGCAAGGGCGAGATGGCCATGGTCCGCGGCGAACTCCTTCCCGTCTACCGGGCCCGCGAGGTCCTCGGGCTCAACGAGGGCGTCTGCAGCTTCGACGAGGGCCTGCTCCTCGTCCTCGAAGCCCACGAAACCAGGTTCTGCCTGCTCGTCGACGAGATTGTCGGACAGCAGCAGGTTGTCATCAAGTCGCTCAGCCGGGGTGTCGCGCCCATCCGAGGCGTCTCCGGCGGCGCCATCCTCGGGGACGGGAGAGTCGCCCTCATCCTCGACGTCCGCGGAGTCGTCACAAGGGCCACGACCGCAGCCTAGCGGAGGAATACACCAATGACCAGCCACACCGCGCAGCACAACAACGCCGCCATCGCCGCCGCATCCGGCAACACCAGCAAGTTCCTGGTCTTCAACCTCGGCAAGGAGGAGTACGCCGTACCCATCCTCCGAGTCCGCGAGATCATCGGCCTCCTCGATATCACCCCCCTGCCGCAGATGCCCGACTTCGTCAAGGGCGTCATCAACCTCCGCGGCCGCATCATCCCGGTGATCGAGCTCCGCGGCAAGATCGGCCTCAGCGCCACCGAATACACCGAGACGACCTGCATCGTCATCCTCGAGGTCGCCGACACCCCCGGGGGCGAGATGTACCCCATGGGTGCGATCGTCGACGCCGTCCGCGAGGTCCTCGACATCGCCGACGACCAGATCCAGCCCCCGCCGAAGTTCAGCGCCGGCGTCAGCAGCGAGTGCATCCACGGCATGGGCAAGGTCAAGGACCACGTCATCGCCCTCCTCGATGTCGACCACGTGATGACCGGCGCCGAGACCGCCGCCCTCCTCGCCTCCGCCGCCGCCTGATCCCAAGCACGCCACGAGCACAACCCGCAAACCCGCCGAACCCCGCCATGATCCCACGACCCCCATCCCCCCGCCCCAAGCACGCCGCCAGACCCGCCCTCGTCGCGGCCGCCATCGCCGGGCTCGCGCAGGCCGCCTGCGCCCAGGACGGCGGCGAGTACGCCAGCGTCGAAGAATCCGTCCTCGAGGAGGCCGCGGGCCCGCAGAACCTCCCCGGGCACGCCAAGGGCGAACGCTCCCCCGAGCGGGCCGACGAAACAGAAGCCCCGAGCACCGAAGCGACGGCGCGCGAGTGGTTCGGGGGGTCTCCCTGGTGGGAATGGAACCGCGCCACCGGCGACTGGGGAGGCGCAAGGACCCGCCTCGAGGAGTTGGGCCTGACGCTCGACGCCTCCTACACGCTGGAATGGTCGAGCGTGTGGGACGGCGGAGTCGCCAACCGCGCCTCCACCCGCTCCATCCTGGACGCCAACCTCACCGCCGACCTCGAAACGCTCTTCGGCCTGGCCGGCGGCTCCGTCTTCGTCGACTTCTACTCCACCGACGGTCGCGGCGGGAGCGCCGACGCCGGTGACTTCCAGGGCTTCTCCAACATCGAGACCGGGGACAACATCGATCAGATCGCCGAAGTCTGGTACGAGCAGCGACTCTTCGACGACCGCCTCCGCATCAAGGCCGGGAAGATCGAGGCCAACAGCGAGTTCGCGTTCGTCGACGCCGCGGGGGAGTTCATCAACTCCTCCGCCGGGTTCTCCCCCACCATCTTCCCGATGCCCACCTACCCCGATCCCGCCTGCGGCCTCACGCTGTTCGTGTATCCCACCGAGCAGCTCTACCTGGGCGCCGGCGTGTTCGATGGCTCCGCCACGGTCGATGGAGTCCACACCGGCGGGCGCGGGCCCAAGGACTTCTTCAGCGACGACCACTCCGACGACTACGTCTTCCTCGCCGAAGCCGGACTCACCTGGAACCAGGCGGGTGCGCTCGGCGCCGGGCGCTTCGCTCTTGGCGCCTGGCACCACACCGGGGACTTCACCACATTCGCGGGCGACCCCGACAGCGGCTCCGAGGGCTTCTACGCCCTCGTCGAGCAGCAGCTCGTCGCGCACGAGGACGGCCTCCGCGACCTGACCGCCTTCGCGCAGTACGGCTGGGCCGACCCCGACGTCAGCGAGGCCAACCACCACATCGCCGCCGGGCTCACCTGCTCGGGCATCTGCGCCGCCCGCCCGGACGACGCCGCCGGCCTCTACTGCTCGCACGTGGACTTCTCCGGCCAGGCGGGCTTCGCCGAGAGCGGCGAGACCGCGCTCGAGCTCTATTACCTCATCGCCCTGACACCCTGGGCGTCCATCAAGCCCGACATCCAGTACATCCTCGACCCGTCCGGTGATCCGGCGGTCGATGACGCCATCGTGGCGACGTTGCGTATATCCGTGTCATTCTGAGGGTGAACACCACACACCCCAATCGGGGAGGCCGCAAATGAATATGACGATCAAGGCTCGAATCTTCGCGTTGGGGGCGAGCGCCCTCGCATTCACCGCAATCGTGGGAGGCATCGGCTTCGTCGACTCCCATTTCACCATCGATCGCGCGACGGGCATGTCCGTGGCCGCGGAGGCGATGCGCAACCATCTCCTCGGCGACATGATGCACGACACGATCCGCGGCGATGTCTACTCGGCCCTCCTCGCCCAGAATCCCGACGACACCCGCGCCGTCCAGTCGGAGCTCGACGAGCACGCCGGGGCCTTCCGCTCGCACCTCGACGCCAACACCAACGCGCCCCTCCCGCCCTCGCTCTCCTCGGCCCTCGCCGAGGTCCGCAAGCCCCTCGATGCCTACATCAACGCCGCCGGCCGGATCGTCGCCCTCGCCGCCAAGAACCCGGCCGACGCCAGGGGCCGCCATGCCCGACTTCGAGACCGCCTTCAACGACCTCGCCGTCAAGCAGGAGGCCGTCACCGACCTCATGACCGCCTACGTGGACGACTCCGAGCGGGCGTCGATCGACGCCGCCGACCGCGCTAGGACCGCCGCGATCTTCACGACGCTCCTCGGCGTCGGCTTCATCGGGGCCCTAGCGTTCGTCATCGGACGCAGCATCACCCGCGCCATCCGCGAGGTCATCGGCGCCCTCCAGACCATCGAGGCCGGAGGCAGCAACTCGGCCGACACCCGGCTCGACGAGAACCGCTCCGACGAATTCGGCGCCCTCGCCCGGGCCTTCAACGGGATCATCAGCCGACTCCAGACCACCGTCGAGGCGGCCCGCGAATCCACCAACCGCATCAGCGGCTTCAGCGCCTCCCAGGCCATGATCGAGTTCGAGCTCGACGGCACCATCGTCAGCGCCAACAAGAACTTCTGCGACACCCTCGGCTACGCCGAGAACGAGGTGGTCGGCAAGCACCACAGCATGTTCGTCCACTCCGAATACGCCAAGAGCGCCGAGTACCGCGCGTTCTGGGACAACCTCCGAGCCGGCAAGTTCCAGGCAGGTGAATTCCTCCGTGTCCGCCGCGACGGCGCCGAGGTCTGGATCCTCGCGTCCTACAACCCCATCCTCGGAGAGAACGGCAGGCCATACAAGGTCGTCAAGCTCGCCACCGACATCACCGAGGCCAAGCTCGCCTCGCTCGCCGCCGCCGCCGAGTCCCAGAAGGTGACCGAGATGATGCGGCAGATGCCCCTCAACGTCATGCTCTGCGACGAGAACCTCGTCCTCACCTACATGAACGACACCTCCTACCAGACCCTCAAGTCCATCGAGAACAACCTGCCGGTGAAGGCCGACAAGATGATCGGGACCTGCATCGACGTCTTCCACAAGAACCCCGCCCACCAGCGCAAGCTCCTCGCCGATCCCAAGAAGCACCTCCCCTACAAGGCCGAGATCAAGATCGGCGGCGAGGATGTCTCCCTCCAGGCCGACGGCGTCTACGGGCGCGGCGGCGAGTTCATCGGGTGCATGGCCACCTGGACCATCATCACCAAGCAGAAGGAGATGGAGCGCCAGACCAGGGAGGCCCAGGAGCGCGAGCAGCTGCAGGCCCAGGAACTCCGCGAGAAGGTCGACGCCCTCCTCGATGTCACCCAGAAGGCCGGCGACGGCGACCTCACCGTCTCCATCCCCTTCTCCGGCGAGGACGCCGTGGGCCAGCTCGCCGCCGGGCTCGGCAACATGATCGAGAAGATCTCCGCCGTGCTGACCGAGGTCGGCGGGGGCACCGAGCAGATCGACCAGGGGGCACAGCAGATCTCCAGCGCCAGCCAGTCCCTCTCCGGCGCCGCCTCCGAGCAGGCCGCCAACCTCGAAGAGATCAGCGCCAGCCTCGAAGAGATGTCCAGCATGACCAAGCAGAACGCGGACAACTGCAAGCAGGCCGCCACCCTCTCCGAGGAGTGCCAGTCCTCCGCCGACCGCGGCACGCAGGAAATGCGCTCCATGAACGATGCCATGGCCGAGATCATGAAGTCCAGCAGCGAGATCTCCAAGATCATCCGCGTCATCGACGAGATCGCGTTCCAGACCAACCTCCTCGCCCTCAACGCCGCCGTCGAGGCCGCCCGCGCCGGCGAGGCCGGCAAGGGATTCGCCGTCGTCGCCGAGGAGGTCCGCAACCTCGCCCAGCGGTCCGCGGAGGCCGCCAAGAACACCTCCGCCATGATCGAGGAGTCCAGCAAGCGCGCCGAGAACGGCGCCTCCATCGCCCAGCGCGTCGCCGAGGCGCTCGGCGAGATCGTCGAGAGCACCCAGAAGGTCAACTCGCTCCTCGCCGAGATCGCCAGCGCCAGCCAGGAGCAGTCCGACGGCGTCACCCAGATCAACAAGGGTGTCTCCGAGCTTGACACCGTCACCCAGCAGAACGCGGCCAACAGCGAGGAGCTCGCCGCCACCGCCGAGCAGACGGCCGCGCAGGTCGGAAGCCTCCGCGAGATCGTCTCGCGCTTCCGGGTCCGGGCCGGCGCCCACCAGGCCTCCCGGCCCGCCCCCACCGCCGCCCGCCGCCCCGGCTCCACCAGCGGGCCCACCCAGCCGGTCAAGAAGCTCAGCGCCTCCAAGGCCAAGACCCCCGTCGCCGCCCAGGCCATCCCCTTAGACGACGACTCCTTCGAGTCCTTCTAACCCGCGCCGAACGCCACCTCCCCGGCGGGCCCCAACCGGCCCGCCGGGGCTTCCCGTCTCCAACGCCCGCAGTGCCCGGAGAGAAGGCGATGCCCGCTATCACCCCCAAGCAGTTCCAGTTCATCGCCTCTCTGGCGAAGGAGTACTGGGGGCTGCACCTCTCCGAACGCAAGATGGACCTCGTCTGCAACCGGCTCGCCAAGTTCCTCGCGCGATCCCCCTACGACTCCGTCGATTCCTACCTCGAGCACCTCACCTCGAGCGCCGACGAGGAGGACCGCCTCGTCTTCTTCGATATCCTCTCCACCAACGTCACCAGCTTCTTCCGCGAGCGTCAGCACTTCGACTACCTCGAACGCGAGTTCTATACCCCCCTCGCCCGCGGCGCCACCACCCTCCCCTCCCGGCGCATCCGCTTCTGGTCCGCGGGGTGCTCCACCGGGTGCGAGCCCTATTCCCTCGCGATCCACGCCGCCGAGCACCTGCCCGAACTCGCCCGGTGGGACTTCCGCATCCTCGCCACCGACCTCTCCAACAGCGCCGTCCAGGCCGCCCAGGCCGCGGTCTACCCCGCGGGGATGGTCGAGTCGCTCGACCAGACGATCGTCAAGAAGTACTTCCAGCGCGGCGCCGGCGAGCAGGCCGGGATGGTGCGGGTCGCCCCCGAGACCCGGGCCCTCGTCTCCATCGCCCGCCTCAATCTCATGGAAGACTGGCCCATGAAGGGCCCCTTCGACGTCATCTTCTGCCGCAATGTCATGATCTACTTCGACCGGCCGACACGCGAGCGGCTCGTGAACCGATACTGCGATCTCCTCCGGCCCGGGGGCATCCTCGCGATCGGCAGCTCGGAAACCCTCTCCGGCATCAACGTGCCGCTCCGCAGCGTCGCGCCATCGACGTACGTGAAGTAACTCTGGAGGAGCAATGTCGTTCGGAATCAACAGCGCCTCCCCCGGGAACGACCCCAGCCGGATCACCGTCGGCGTCGCCGACCTCCAGGTGACCAACGACCCCTCCGCGACCGTCGTCACCCACGCCCTGGGGTCCTGCATCGGTGTGACCGTCTTCGACCCCGTCTCCCGTGTCGGAGGCATGCTCCACTTCATGCTCCCCTCCGGCAGGGGCAACGAGGCCAAGGCCGCCGCGAACCCCGCCATGTTCGGCGACACCGGCATCCCCCTGCTCTTCCGCAAGTGCTACGAGCTCGGCGCCGTCAAGGAGCGCCTCGTCGTCTGCGCCGCCGGGGGCGCCGAGGTCATGAACGACAACGGGCAGTTCAAAATCGGCTCCCGCAACCGCACCGTCCTCCGCCAGCTCTTCTGGAAGAACAACATCCTGCTCGCCGCCGACGAGACCGGTGGCAACATCAGCCGCACCATGCTCCTCTGCATGGCCGACGGCCGCGTCACCATCCGGCACAAGGGAGAGGAGACCGCCCTGTGGTCAGCGTAAACGACATCCTCAAGGCCGGCGACCGCCTCGCCGCCATGCCCACCACCGTCATGCGCGTCTCCGCCATGATCGCCGCCGGCAAGGCCGACGGCCGCGAGATCGAGCGCATCCTCAAGAGCGACGACGTCCTCGCGGCCGCCGTGCTCCGCCGCGCCAACTCCGTCGCCTACGGCGGCGCCGCCCGGACCTTCGATCTCCGGGAGAGCATCGTCCGCCTCGGCTCCCGAAACCTCATGCACGTGATCATGGAGCAGAAGTCCGCCGAGGCCCTCGGCTCCGGCGGCTCGGCCTTCGGGCTCCGGCGCGGCGCCCTGTGGCGCAGCGCCGTCGGCGGCGCGGTCGGCGCCGAACTCATCGCCCGACGCGCCGCCCCCGAACTCGCCGAGCTCGCCTACGTCGCCGGCCTGCTCCGCGACATCGGCAAGGTCGCCATCGAGGCCTTCTTCGGCGATGATTACATCCGCCTCCTCGCCCCGCACAGCTCCGCCGACCGCACCTTCGTCCAATGCGAACGCGCCGCCCTCGGATTCGACCACGCCGAGGTCGGCGCCGCCATGGTCGTCGCCTGGGGACTCCCCGACCTCCTCTGCAACGCCGTCCGACGCCACCACGAGCCCCCGCCGCCCGACCAGCCGGGCCACGACATGCTCGCCGACATCGTCCACGCCGCCGACGCCGTCTGCCTGTGGGCCGGCCTCGCCGTCGGCCACGACGGGCTCGCCTACACCGTGGCCCCGCATGTCCGCCAACGCCTCGGCCTCACCAGGCACGAGGCCGAGATCGAGATCGCCCAGGTCTGGACCGCCGTCCGCGAGATCGAGCAGTCCCTCAACGCACCAGCCGTGCAGGAGAAGTCCGCGTGAACTGCAACGTGCTTATCGTCGACGACTCGCCCATCCTCCGGCGCGCCATGACCAAGGTCGTCAAGCTCGCCGGCATTCCCGAAGACCGCATCCACGAGGCCGGCAACGGGCAGGAGGCCCTCGAGATCCTCGAGACCGTCTGGGTCGACCTCGTCCTGCTCGACCTCAACATGCCCGTCATGGACGGCGAAGAATTCGCCCGACAGGTCCACGGCCGCGACGACCTGGGCCACGTCGCCATCGTCGTCGTCAGCACCGAGTCCAACCGCGAACGCCTCGACCGCATGAAGCAGTACGGCGTCAAGGAAACCCTCCACAAGCCCTTCGAGCCGGAGGACCTCTGCCGCCTCATCACCAAGGTCCTGGGAGTCAAGCAGTGAACGCCATCACCACCGAACGACTCAGCGAGATGGTCACCGAGGCCCTCGAGCGAACCTGCTTCCTCGTCACCGATCCTTCCGATCCGAAGACGATCGCCGCCCACGGATACACCACCGAACACTGCGCACGCATCGCCTACTCCGGGCCCGATGCCGGCCACGTCTACGTCTGCGCCTCCGGGGGATTCCTCCAGGAACTCGCCTCCAGCCTCCTCGGCTGCGAGCCCGACGAGATCGACCTCGACGTCGAAGGACAGGACGCCATCCGCGAACTCGCCAACATCATGGGCGGTTCGGTCATCCTCGACCTCGGCGGCGACCGATGCGACTACCGCCTCGGCCTCCCCGAACTGAGCAGCGCCCCAGACCAGGCCGCCGGCGCCCTCTGCGCCCTCGAATCCGCCTCCGGCGCCCTCCAGGTCCAGTGGGTGCCCGCCACCATGTCCGGCGCCAAGGCCGCCTAGCCCGACCGAAGCGAGGAGACCCTCCATGTCCGCCCCCGTCCGCGTGCTCATCGTCGATGATTCTTCCATCGTGCGGAAGGTCCTCGCCGAACACCTCGCCCGCCAGCCCGGCATCGAGGTCGTCGGCACCGCGCCAGATCCCTACATCGCCCGCGAGAAGATCGTCGAACTCCGGCCCGATGTCATCACCCTCGATATCGAGATGCCACGCATGGACGGCCTCAGCTTCCTCAAGAAGCTCATGAAGTTCCACCCGGTCCCCGCCATCGTCCTCAGCTCCATCGCCGCACGCGGCACCGACATGGCCATCCAGTGCCTCGAGGCCGGCGCGCTCGACGTCCTCGCCAAGCCCTCCGGCTCCGCCTCCGTCGCCGATGTCGCCGCTCGCCTCGCCGAGATCATGCGCGGCGTCAAGGATGTCCAGATCGCCCGCCGCACGCCGAGCGCCCCGGCGCCAGCCCGCACCGAGTCCCCCACACCCGCCGACCACCGCACCCCACCGACGCCCGACCCAGCAGCCGCATGATCGCGATCGGCGCCTCCACCGGGGGCACCGAAGCCCTCCGCGCCGTCCTCACCCAACTCCCAACCTCCGTCCCGGGCATCGCCGTCGTCCAGCACATGCCCGCCGGCTTCACCAACGCCTTCGCCAACCGCCTCAACGGCCTCTGCGCGATCCACGTCCGCGAGGCCGTCGACGGCGACCGCATCTGTACCGGCGTCGCCCTCATCGCTCCCGGCGAGAAGCAGATGAAAGTCGTCCGCGACGGCGCCACGTGGCTGGTCCGCGTCTTCGACGGGCCCCGCGTCTGCCGCCACAAGCCCTCCGTCGAGGTCCTCTTCGAGTCCACCGCCGAAGCCGCCGGCGCCAAGGCCATGGGCGTCATCATGACCGGCATGGGCGCCGACGGCGCCCGAGGCATGCTCTCCATGCGAAACGCCGGCGCCTACACCCTCGCCCAGGACAAGGACTCCTGCGTCGTCTTCGGCATGCCCCGCGAAGCCATCGAAGCAGGCGGCGCCTGCGCCGTCGCCCCCCTCGACGATATCCCCAGGCACATCATCGACTACAGCGAAGGCCGACTCCGCGCCGCCGGCTGACCCCACCGCCAACGCTACCCATCCCGACACCCGCCACTCCCCGGCGGCCGTGCCGCCGCCGCGCCGCCGCTACACTCGCGCCCGATGGAGACCGACCCGATCCGCCAGTCCGACCGGTTCGCCAAGTTCTGCGCCGATGTCCTCGACCCCGCCGTCTTCACCGACCCCCACCCCCTCGCCGTCGAAGCCTTCCAATCCCCCGACCCCATCCCCTGCCCGCAGGCCGCCCGCGCCCCATTCGCGCCCGTGCCCCTCGGATGGTCCTGGGGCCCCGTCTGGTCCACCACCTGGTTCCGCCTCCGCACCCCCGCGGCCCCCGCCCCAACCAGCGGCGCCCTCGCCCTCCGCTTCGACACCGGTGTCGAGGCCCAGCTCTGGTGCGACGGCATCCCGATCCAGGGCTTCGACGTCAACCGCGACGCCGCCCTCATCCCAGCCCCCATCCCATCCCAGCCCGGCCAGCCCCTCGAACTCCTCGTCGAAGCCGCCTGCAACCACCCCTTCGGCGTCAGCCACTTCCCCTGGGACCCGCCCGACGCCGTCCGCCGCTGGACCAGCGACACCCCAGCCCGACTCACCCGCGCCGAACTCGCCACCTTCCACGAGCCCGCCTGGCGCCTCGCCACCGCCTACCGCTTCGCCCTGCTCCTCCTCCGCGAGCTCCCCGCCGAATCGCCCCGCGCCCAGCAACTCATCTCCGCCCTGAGCCAAGCCACCCGCGCCATCGACGACCACCGCGTCGCCGAGACCGCGCCGGCCGCCCTTGAGATCGTGCTCGCCACCCTCCGCAGCCCCGCGCCCGGCTCGGCGACCATCTGCCACGCCACCGGCCACGCCCACATCGACACCGCCTGGCTCTGGCCCATCCGCGAAACCCGGCGCAAGTGCATCCGCTCCTTCTCCAACGTCCTCCGCCTCATGGAACGCTTCCCCGACTTCCGCTTCCTCTGCTCCCAGGCCCAGCAGTACGCCTTCATCGAGCAGGACGCCCCCGCCCTCTTCGACCAGATCGCTTCCCGCGTGCGCGACGGCCGCTGGGAACCCGGCGGCGCGATGTGGATCGAGCCCGACGCCAACTGCCCCTCCGGCGAGTCCCTCGTCCGACAGATCCTCCACGGCACACGCTACTGGCGCGAGAAGTTCGGCGACGCCGGCGCCCAACGCTTCGTCTACCTCCCCGACACCTTCGGCTTCCCGCCCTGCCTCCCCCAGATCATCGCCCACGCCGGGCTCGACACCTTCATCACCAACAAGCTCGCCTGGAACGCCGTCAACCACTACCCCCACACCTCCTTCCTCTGGCGCGGCATCGACGGCACCGAGATCCTCACCCACTTCACCCCAGGCGCCGACTACAACGCCGTCAACACCCCCCTCGAACTCCGCCGGGGAGAGAAACGCCACGCCTCCAAGCACCAGCCCGGCGCCGAGACCGCCGCACGATGGCTCCAGCCCTTCGGCTACGGCGACGGCGGCGGCGGCCCCACCGACCGCTCCATCCACTACGCCGAACTCGCCGCCGAGTGCGACGGCCTCCCCCGCACCCACCTCAGCCGCACCGACGACTTCTGCGAAGCCCTCCACCGCGATTTCGACGCCCTCCGTGCCCGCAACGAACGCCCCCCCGTCTGGGACGGCGAGCTCTACCTCGACCTCCACCGCGGCACGTTCACGACCCAGGCGTGGCTCAAAAGCGCCAACCGCCGCGCCGAGGAACTCCTCCGACTCGCCGAACTCCTCGCCACCTCCACGCCGAATGAAGCGCCGCGCCCCGCCACCGCCGAATCCCGAGCATCGCTCGATCGCGCCTGGAAACTCCTCCTCCTCAACCAGTTCCACGACATCCTCCCCGGCTCCTCCATCCAGTGGGTCTACGACGACGCCAAACGCGACCACGCCCGCATCCGTGAAATCGTGCAGCCCCTCGTCGCCGAGGGCCTCGACCGCTGGTCCACCGCCCTCGGCGGCCCCGTCGTCCTCAACCCGTGCAGCACGCCCCGCTCCGGCGTCGTGGAATCCGGCGCTCGCCTCCATTGGGCCGCCGATGTCCCCGCCCTCGGCGCCCGCGCCATCGACAGCGCCCTCACACCCGCCCAACCCGTGCGCATCACCAACGCGCGAACGCTCGCCAACGGCCTGATCTCGGCCACCATCAACGACGACGGCACACTCGCCTCGCTCCGCTGCCTCGCGAACGACCGCGAAGCCCTCACCGGACAGCCCGCCAACCAGCTCGCCCTCTACGAGGACCGCCCCCGCATGTGGGACGCGTGGGACATCGACCCCGAGGCCGAGACCAAGCCAATCGACCAGATCGGTGCGGCCCTCATCCATCGAGATCGCCCTCGAGCACGACCTCCGCTGCGCCATCCGAGTCACCCGGAGCCTCGGAGCGCACAGCTCGATCGAGCAGACCTACACCCTCGACGCGGGCAGCCCCCGCCTCGACATCCACTCGCAGGTGCGCTGGCGCGAAGACCACCGCGTCCTCCGCGCCCTTTTCCCCGTGGCCGTCCGATCCACCCGCGCCACCTACGAGATCCAGTTCGGCCACATCGAGCGCCCCACCCACCGCAACACGCCATGGGACCGCGCCAAGTACGAGGTCTGCGCCCACCGTTGGGCCGACCTCTCCGAGCCCGGCCTCGGCGTCGCCCTCCTCAACGACTGCAAGTACGGCCACTCCTGCGACGGCAACATCCTCGGCCTCACGCTCCTCCGCGCCCCCGCCTGGCCCGACCCCGCCGCCGACCGGGGCGAGCACGAATCACCTACGCCCTCATGCCCCACGCCGGCGACTGGCGCGCCGCCGGGGTCGACCGCGAGGCCGAAGCCCTCAACACCCCGCCGTTCGCCCACGAGCCCAGCACCCCGCGCGCCCCGAGTTCCACCGCCCCCGACGCCTGGGCCCCATTCGAGATCGATTGCCCCAGCCCCGCGCACCTCGCCACCGCAGCGTTCAAGCACGCCGAGGACGGCGACGGCCTCATCCTCCGCCTCGTCGAAACCCACGGTGCCCGCGCCCACGCCACCATCCGGTGGCACACCGACGTCCATACCGTCCAAGCGACCGACCTCCTCGAACGGCCGATCTCCAACCCCGCAAAGGCCCCCACCATCGAACACGGCCGCGCCGCCCGGCGAACAACCCTGGAGGTCCGCCCATTCCAACTCATCACCCTCCGCCTCCGCTGAACCAGCGCCAAACCCCTTGTGGTGCAGGCTTCCAGCCTGCACGCCTTTCGAACGCACTCTTCCAGCCTGCACGCCCTCCTAACGCCCTCTTCCAGCCTGCACGCCCTTCGGCTCCCTCCATCCTCCACAGCGCCGTCTCACAAACTCTCCCCCAAATCCACCCCACGCCCCAGATCCCGTGCAACCACCACCCCACTCCGCCGAACAACCCACAGCACACCCGCCGAGCGGGCACGTAGGAGGTACGCCGTTATGAAACTCGTTCGGCACACGATCGGGGCAACCCTCGCCCTCCTCACCCTCGCCGGAGTCGCCGGCGCACAGACCGACTCACCCTACATCCGCGTCATCGAGCAGGACAAGAACACCCTCCGCCTCGATGTCGCCGTGCGCACACTCGTCCCCAACGACGAGCACGCCCCCCTGGTCAACCTCGTCGGCGCCATCCACATCGCCGACCAGTCCTTCTACGACGATGTCCAGGCCATCCTGGATATCCACGACGCCGTCCTCTACGAAGGCGTCGGCGGCGGGCGCGAAGCCATCCCCGAGCCCACCGAACGCGATGCCGAAGCCGCCCTCCTCACCGAGCGCCGCATCCGCTTCCTCGCCGTCCTCGCCGCCGAGTTCCGCGCCGCCAAGCACGCCGATCCCACCTCGGGCGACGACCTCGCCACCACCGTCCCCCCGGCCATGGCGCCCCTCGTCCACGCCGCCCTCCAAGACGGCTGGGGCGCCCCCCTGCAGATCAGGTCCGACCCACGCTTCGACATCGTCAGCCTCGGCGCCGACGGCAAGCCCGGCGGCCGCGACTCGGCCGCCGACATGAGCGCCGACGAGATCGCCACCGAGCCCCGCGTCATCACCACCGCCGAAGCAACCAAGGGCCTCCAGCGCGACCTCGCCGACGCCCTCGGCCTCACCTTCCAGCTCGACGGCATCGACTACTCCCACCCCCGCTGGCGCAACAGCGACATGTCCATCGGCGAGATCCAGCACGCCCTCGGCGGAGCCGATGTCCCCGCCGGAGCCGACGACGACAGCGGCCCGCTCCCCGCCGACGCCCCCGAGAACCTCAAGGCCGCGGACATGCTCTTCCGCACCCTCTCCGGCGATTCCTTCCTCGCCAAGGCCTCCGGGTTCCTGCTCAAGATGGTCGGCTCCAGCCCCACCGGCCGCGCCATGACCAAGATCATGCTCGCCGACATGCTCACCCAGGCCGAGGACCTCCTGGCCGCCCAGCCCGGTGCGCTCGCCGACCTCATGAAGGTCATCGTCGAAGACCGCAACGCCGCTGTCGTCCGCGACCTCAAGGCCGTCGTCGAAGACGAGCCCGACGTCCGCTCGGTCGCCATCTTCTACGGTGCCGGCCACTTCGGCGACCTCGAGAAGCGCATCGAGAGCGAACTCGGCTACGAGTACCAGTCCACAACCTGGGTCCCCGCGATCACCATCGATCTCAAGGAGGCCGGCCTCAACGCCGCCCAGGTCAAGGGCATGCGCGCCATGATGCACAGGATGATCAAGACCCAGCTCGAGAGCATGCACAACGATTGACCAGCGAGCGCGGGCCCCCGCCCCGCCCGCTACAATCGGCGCTCACTCCCCACGGACCGTCAGCCGCGTCTCCCCCCGCTTCATCCGCTCCGCGGCCATCTTCTCCACCCCCGACCCCAGCTCCCCGATCGGGTCCGGCGGCACGATGTCCACCCGCTTCTCCCCCAGCTTCGCCTCCCCCGCCAGCACCCGCGTCTGAAAGGCCCGGCACTCGTCCAGCAGCCGGTCGAGGATCTCCTCCTCCATCACGTTCGCCACCCGCTCGCCCTGCACATAGATGATCCCGCGCCGGTCCCCCGCGAACACCGCGACATCAGCCCCCTCCGCCTCGCCCGGCCCGTTCACCACGCACCCCATCACGGCCACCTTCATCGGCACCGTGATCTCGGCCGCGAGCTTCTTCCGCACGTCCTGCGTCAGCGTGAACAGGTCCACCTGGATCCGCCCGCAGGTCGGACACGCGATCAGCTCCGCCCCCGCCCGCTCGCGCAGGCCCAGCGACCAGAGCAGTTCCAGCCCGTCCTCCACCTCGTGCACATGGTCCGACGCGTAGCTGATCCGGATCGTGTCCCCGATCCCATTGGCCAGCAGCGTCCCCAGCGCCACCACCGAGCGGATGCACCCCGTCTCCTTCGGCCCCGCGTGCGTCACGCCCAGGTGCAGCGGGTGGTCAAACCTCGCCGCGATCTCGGTGTACGCGTCGATCACGATCGGCGCGCTCATGCTCTTGGCGCTGATCGCGATATCCGAGAACCCCCGCTCGGCGAAGATGTCCAGATACTCCTCGAGCTTGGCGATCATGATCGCCAGCAGGTAGCCGTGCTGGTGGTTGCTGAAGATCGCGCCCAGCTCCTTCGCCCGCTTCTGCTTGTCCCGCCGCTCGATGATCGAGCCCTCGTTCACCCCCACCCGGATCGGGATCCCCCGCCCCCCCTTGGCCGCCTTGCACGCGTCGATCACCGCGTTCACCTGCTCCCGGTCGCTGATGTTCCCCGGGTTCAGCCGGATCTTGTGCACCCCCGCCTCCACCGCCTCCAGCGCCCGCTGGAAGTGGAAGTGCACGTCCGCCACGATCGGCACCGTGGTCTGCGCCAGGATCTCCTTGAGCGCCGCCGTGTCCTTCTTCTCCGGCACCGCCACCCGCACGATGTCCGCACCCGCCGCCTGCAGCCGGTGGATCTCCGCCACGCACCTGTCGATCTCGTGCGTGTACCCCGCCGTCATCGTCTGCACGCTCACCGGAGCCGGCGCAGTCGCCCGCCCCCGCGAATCGGGCTTCCCCCCCCCGATCTGCACGATCCCGGTCCGCTCGTCCCCGACATAGATTGGCCGCGTCAGTCGTCTCGTCTGCATCGCACCCATCCTAGCTCGCCACACCCGTCCCACCAGTCGGCGGAGGCTTCCGAAGCCGACTGGTGCAGCAACCCCCCCATCCCCAATCCTCCCCCCCCCCCCGTCCCACCAGTCGGCGCAGGCTTCCGAAGCCGACTGGTGCAGCAACACCCCCATCCCCAAACCTCCACACCCGTGCCACCAGTCGGCGGAGGCTTCCGCAGCCGACTGGTGCAGCAACACCCCCATCCCCAAACCACCGCACCCGTGCCACCAGTCGGCGGAGGCTTCCGCAGCCGACTGGTGCAGCAACACCCCCATCCCCAATCCTCCACACCCGTGCCACCAGTCGGCGCAGGCTTCCGAAGCCGACTGGTGCAGCAACACCCCCATCCCCAATCCTCCACACCCGTCCCACCAGTCGGCGCAGGCTTCCGAAGCCGACTGGTGCAGCCCCTGAATCAACGCCGCCTACCCCTCAGAGCCCCGGAGGGGCGAAGGTGCCTCAACCCCGCCCTCTCTCGCCCGATTCGCAAACCGGCACTGCCGCACCCCCACATACACGATCGCGTCGAACACCAGGATCGCGCCGAGACCCGAGAGCAGCGGAATCCACGCCGGCGCAAGCTCGAGCGCCCCCCGCACCCCCCCGACATTCTGGCGCATCGCCACGCCGTGGAGCCACACCCCGGCCACGAGCCCCACCAGCATCATCACCGCCCCCACCACCCAACCCGCCGTCGCGTGCGCCGTGATCGCCGTCGCGATCGTCGGCGTGATCCGCGCCCGGTGCACGCGCCCGAACGCCCGAATCCCCAGAAACTCGATCCAGGTGAGCAGTCTGAGAGCCGCCGCCCCCAACGCCCACCCGATGCCAAAGACCAGTGTCATCACCCCGGCCCGCGCCACCCACGACTCGTGGTGCGAGGCGTCCAGAAACCGGTGCAGCATCCACCCGAACCTCAAGCACGCCACACACAACCCAGCAGCCAGCACCGCGCCGCCCACCAGATAATTCGTGCGGGCGAACGAGATCGACCGACCCCGCTCCACGACCACCGCACGCATCGTCGTCCGGGGCCGCACAAGCAACGCAACGTTCGTCCGCGCCCAACCCACGACGCCCGGCTTCCGCTGCCACGCCGTCCCCGCCCGCGCCCCGGCACGCTCCCCGCGATCGCCCGACCGCACTCCGGACACGCCCCGCCCCCGGGCAGCCCATCCACCGAATACCCGCACCACTCGCACAGCAGCTCAAACTCATCACGCCACGGCGATCCCTGCCGCTTCATGCTTCCTCCTCCAGCCAGCGCCCATCCCGATTTGCATAGCGCATTGCCGCCACGCCACCCACCACCGACACCACAAACCACCCCAAACCCAGCACCCAACACGCCGCCTGCACCGCAAAGCACACCACCGGGCGCACCCAGATCAGGTCCATCACGATGCCGCTCACCGACGACGCCATTGCGCCCGGCACGAACCCCGCAGCCGCGTGCCCCACGACCGTGGTCGCGAGCACCTTGTCGAACCCCTGCCCCCCACGGCTCGACCGCAACACCGCGCCCACGACCGCCGCAACCAGAAACAACACGATGAAACTCGGTGCCGCGAAGAACATACCCAGCGCGAAGTGGAGGCCCACGTCCGCGGACGCTCCAGGCAAGCCGATGTCCGCCACCGCGAAGGCCACCCCCACTCCATACCCCACGCTCGCCAAGAGCAGCGTGAGGTTCTGCAATTGCCACGAGGCATGCCACAGAGGCCGGGCGTTCGCCCAAGCCACCCCCGGCTCCAGCAGCGTCAGCCGGATTGACGCCCACACCCGATCGAACCGCGGCACCCGCTGATATGGCGTCCCCCGCCGCAGCGACGCATCGCTCGACCCCACCGGTCTCGCGCACTCAGGACACCGCGCCGCCGCCGGCAGCCCCGCGATCGAATACCCGCAGCTCTCACACCGCGGCCCGCCCCACTCTGGCGAATCATCCCTGCCCACGGCCAACCTATACGCCCCCCAGGCAAACCCGGTTTGGTTTCGCTAACCTTCACCCGCCCCGCGACCGATAATGCCCCGACCCCCGAGAACCGCCGTGATCCGCTACCTCAAGATCGACACCAACCACGCCCTCTACCCGCAAGAGTGCGCCCTGCGCGAGTCGGTCCTCCTCCGCCCCCTCGGCAAAGACATCGCCTGGTTCCACACCAACTACCCCGAAATCGACCCCCGCGCCGAGCACTTCGTCGCCGTCCTCGATCACCCCGCCGGCGAACGCGTCGTTGGATGCGTCCTCCTGATCCCACACTACCCCGAGCCCGGCTCCGGCAAGCTCATGCAGATGGCCGTCGATCCCCAACGCCAGGGCGAGGGCATCGGCCGCCGACTCGTCATCGAACTCGAAACCCGGGCCTTCGGCGAACTCCGCCTCAGCGAGGTCTTCTGCCACGCCCAACTCTCCGCCATGCCCTTCTACGGCCGCCTGGGCTGGCAGGCCGACAACGACGAGTTCCTCGAAGCCGGCATCCCCCACCACCGCATGGCCCTCCGCCATGTCGCGGCCACCGACGATTGACCGCTCGCCTCAGGCTCCCTCGCGCCCAATACTTTCCCTCGAAGGAGCCCGCCCTGCTCGAAGTCCGCGAGGCATTCCACCGCGCCGGCCTCCGCCACACCCGCCAGCGGGAGGCGGTCTACGCCGCACTCTGCGCCAGCAGCGCCCACCCGACCGCCGAAGAACTCCACGAACTCGTCCGCGGCGGCGACCCCGGCCTCAGCCTCGCCACCGTCTACAACACCCTCGACGCCCTCTGCAACGCGGGCCTCTGCCGCCGCCTGCCCAACGTCTCCGCCGGCTGCCGGTTCGACGCCGACCTCTCCGACCACGTCCACCTCGTGCTCCCCGACGGACGCGTGCTCGACCTGCCCCCCGAGGTCAGCCGCGAAGTCCTCCACGCCCTCCCCCCCGCCCTCGCGGCGAGGATCGCCTCGACCACGGGCTTTCCCCTGGTGAGTCTCGGGGTCCAGCTCATCGCCCACCCCGCCGATTCTCCCACCTGAGGTCAACCCCGGTCCCCCGACGGCCGATGCAGTTCCGGGCGCTGGCCGCCTCCCCGCGCGGCCGCCAATCACCCGGAAGGGGCTGTTTCGTGCAAGAGCTCAAGGGCAAACCCAGCGATCGTCGGGCGCACACCAGGTTCGCCCTCAAGCCGATGTACTCCGCCATCGCCGTGAAGCTGGCCGTCGACGGCGCCGCCGAGCTCGAAGGCCACGCCTACGACATCTCCCGCGGCGGGGTCTGCTTCGAGCTCGACGACGCCATCGAGAGCGGAACCCCCATCTGGATGAGACTCACGCTCCCCGAGTGGCTCCAGGGACTCGCCGACGGCCACACCGACCTCACCAGCGTCCATGTCCGCGGCACCGTGATCTGGACCGACGACGACGACGCCCCAGGCCCCGTCCGCATGGCCGCCGTCTTCACCAGCTTCGGCTCGGTCGCCGAGCGTGAACTCTTCCTCCGCAGCCTCAGCGGACGCCGCTACGCCGAAGCCGCCTGACCACGCCCCAAACCCCAAAAATCGGCCGACGCGGCGGAGGACTACCCTTGCCGCGTGTTCGTCGATGAAGCCACAATCGAAGTCATGGCCGGAAACGGTGGCGATGGCTGCATCTCGTTCCACCGTGCCAAATACATGCCCAAGGGCGGCCCCGACGGCGGCGACGGGGGCGACGGCGGATCGGTGATCTTGGAGGCCGACGAGGGTATCAACACCCTCTACGACTTCCGAGGCACCCACCACTGGTACGCCGAACACGGCGAGGCCGGACGCAGCAACAACCAGTTCGGCAAGGCCGGCAAGGACCGCGTCATCAAGATGCCCGCCGGCACCATCGTCTACGACGAGCAGTCCCGCGAGCTGCTCTGCGACCTCCGCAAGGACGACCGGGTCGTCATCGCCCGCGGCGGCCGGGGCGGCCACGGCAACGAGCACTACAAGAGTTCCACCAACCAGGCTCCCCGCCGCGCCGAGCCCGGCGAGCCCGGCGAACGCAGACGCCTGCGCCTCGAGCTCCGCCTGATCGCCGACGTCGGCCTGATCGGCAAGCCCAACGCCGGCAAGAGCACGCTCCTGAGCGTCCTCACCCGCGCCACCCCCAAGATCGCCGACTACCCCTTCACCACCCTCTCCCCCCAGCTCGGCATCACCGAGATCGACCCCGCGCGCCGCATCGTCCTCGCCGACATCCCCGGCCTCATCGAGGGCGCCGCCGAGGGCGCCGGCCTCGGGCACGAGTTCCTCCGCCACGTCGAGCGCACCCGGGTCCTGCTCCACATCGTCGACGCCCTCCCCTCCGACGGATCGGATCCCGTCGAGAATTACAAGACCGTCCGCGAAGAGCTCTTCCGCCACTCGCCACGCCTGGCCGAAAAAGTCGAACTCGTCGCGCTCAACAAGCTCGACCTCCTCGGCTCCGACGCCGAACGCCAGGAGGCGCTCCTCCGCTTCAAGCGCGCACTCCGCACCGAGGGCGCCGCCCAGGAAGTCCTCCCGCTCAGCGGCGTCGCCCGCATCGGTCTCAAAGAACTGCTGGAAAGACTCTGGGCCCTCGTCTCCGAGACCGGCGTCAAGCCCACCGGCTGGTCTGCAACCGCCTGAGCCCCTCCCTCGCGCCGCCCCTCCTCCCACTCCGTCTCTTCGTCTCTCCATCTCTCCGTCTCCGCTGCCCCCATCCCCTAGAATGCCTCCGAACCCCCTCCCCCGTCGCGACGAGACGGCGCGGGGAAGAACGAGGAACGCAGGAGATGCCGTACTACACCAAGCTCGGCGAGATCCCCCACAAGCGGCACATCCAGTTCCGCCGCCCCGACGGCGCCCTCTACTCCGAGGAGCTCTTCGGCACCGAGGGCTTCGTCGGCCCCACCAGCACGCTCTACCACATCCACCCGCCCACCCAGGTCACCGGCTGGAAGAAGCTCTACGTCACCAAGCCCGAATACGTCGAATGCGAGATCATGCGCATGCGGCACATGAAGACCGCGCCCATGAAGGCGAGCGGCGACCCGGTGGACGGGCGCGTCGTCGTCCTCGGCAACAGCGACGTCGAGATGGCCCTCTGCATCCCCGCCAAGCAGATGGACTACCACTTCAAGAACGGCCAGGGCGACGAGTGCCTCTTCATCCACTACGGCTCCGGCGCCCTCCACTCCATGTTCGGCACGCTCAAGTTCGGGCCCAAGGACTACATCATCATCCCCAAGGGCACCATCTACCGCCTCGAGTTCAACGAGCTCAAGGACGGCGAGCGTCCCGAGGGGGCGTCCAGGGCCGACATGCCCTTCGGCAAGTTCGTCGCCTTCGAGACCGCCAACGCCTCCCACATCGGCCCGCCCCCCCGCTACATCTCCAAGCAGACCAGCCAGTTCCTGGAGCACGCGCCCTACTGCGAGCGCGACCTCCGAATCCCCGAACTGCCTCTCACCGTGGACCAACTCGGCGAGTTCGAGGTGCGCATCAAGGCCCGCGACTGCGTCCACTCCTACATCTACAGCTACCATCCCCTCGACGTCGTCGGCTGGGACGGTTGCTACTACCCCTACTGCTTCAACATCGACGACTTCGCCCCCATCGTCGGCAAGCTCCACATGCCGCCCCCCATCCACCAGACCTTCGAAGGCCACAACTTCGTCATCTGCTCCTTCTGCCCCCGCGTGCTGGACTTCCACCCCGAGGCCATCCCCATCCCTTACAACCACTCCAACATCGACTCCGACGAGGTCCTCTACTACGTCGAGGGCAACTACAAGGCCCGGCGGGGCATCGAGTCCGGCTCGATCAGCCTCCACCCGCAGGGCATCCCGCACGGCCCTCACCCCGGCACCGTCGAGAAGAGCCTCGGCAAGACGTTCACCGACGAACTCGCCGTCATGTGCGACACCTTCCGACCCCTCTTCCCCACCAAGGCCGGCCTCGGCATCGACGACCCCCACTACCCCGAGAGCTGGCGCGCCGACCACCACGCCCCCGGCGAGCCGCGCTCGGACGCCCCAGCCGGCAATCGCGGCCGGGCCCCCGGCACGGACAAGGACGCTCCCACCAACACCTGGACATAAGCTCCCACGGGCCCGGCTCGCGCGATCCGGCCAGTTTCTCTCCCGGGCCAAGCCCTCTCGGAGCCCCCCTTTGCTCGTCGAAGTCGCCGACCTCCACAAGAGCTACCAGACCACCCACGCCGTCCAGGGGCTCACCTTCTCCGTGCAGCCGGGCGAGGTCGTCGGCCTCGTCGGTCCCAACGGCGCGGGCAAGACCACGACCATGCGTTGCATCGCCGGCATCATCCCCGCGACCAGCGGCACGATCGCCGTCGACGGGTTCGACATCGCCGCCCAGCCGGTGAAGGCCAAGGGCCGGCTCGCCTACGTCCCCGACGACCCCCGCCTCTTCGACGCCCTCACCGTCAACGAACACCTCGAGTTCATCGCCTCCGCCTACCGCGTGCAAGACTGGAAGCCCAGGGCAGAAGCCCTTCTCACCCGCTTCCAGCTCACCGACAAGCGCAAGGCCCTCGCCGGCGAACTCTCCCGCGGCATGCGCCAGAAGGTCGCCATCTGCTGCGCTTACCTGCACGACCCCGCCTTCATCATGCTCGACGAGCCCCTCACCGGCCTCGACCCCCGCGGCATCCGCGAGATGAAAGACTCGATCCGCGAGCGCGCCGCCGCCGGGGCCGCCTTCTTCATCTCCAGCCACCTCCTCGCACTCGTCGAAGACCTCTGCACCAGCCTCCTCATCATCCTCGGCGGCCGGCAGGTCTTCGCCGGCTCCATCGCCGCGGCCCGCGCCCAGTTTGGCGGCCCCGATGCCTCCGCGTCGCTCGAGGACCTCTTCTTCCGGGCCACCGAGGCCCAGCCCGAGGCGGCTGCCCAACCCGGGCTCCACTCGCCCGACTCCAACTCGCCCGGCGGGGCCGCCTGAGTGCATCCCGCGCTCCTCAAGCTCCTCCGCATGCGGATCACCGCGTGGTTCCGCCGCTTCGTCACGCGCGGCAGCCTGGTGCGTCGCATCCTCGGCGGGGTCTTCGCCTGCTACCTGCTCGTGAGTTGGGTCGCCTCCTTCGTCGTCGTCGCCGTGCTCAACGACGACAAGCACACCGACCCGGCGATCGTCCTTTCCATCGGCCCGCTCATCCTCGCCCTCCTCATCGCCACGCGCCTCGCCACCGCCCTCACCAGCCGCGCACTGGAGTTCACCGCTCCGGAGATGGACTTCCTCTTCCCCGCACCCTTCAGCCGCCGGCAGCTCCTGGTCTACAAGCTCGGCATGGGCGCGCTCGGCGGGCTCATCTTCAGCCTCTTCCTCTCCGGGCGCCTCATGCACGTCGGGGCCTCGTGGCTCTCGGCCTTCCTCGCGCTCTTCCTCGCCTTTCTCTTCACCCAGCTCACCGGCGTCCTCGCCGCCCTCGCCCGCCAACGGCTCGGCCAGGGCGTCTACGGACGCATCGCCCTCGGCCTGGTCGCGATCATCCTGCTCGCCGCCGTTCTCGCGGCTGCTCCCACGGTCCGGGCGGCGGGCTTTGTCGATCTCGGCGCCATCCTCCGCAGCATCGGCGCCCGCTCCCACGACTCGCCCATCGCCCGCGCTGCGCTCTCGCCCTTCGAGGTCTTCATCCACATCCTGCTCTCTCCCCCGGGCATCCTGCTCCTCGCGTGGTGCGCGGGGGCGATTGCCATGCTCGGCGCGATCCTGATGGGCATCTTCAAGCTCGACGGGCTCTACGCCGAGGC
Source organism: Phycisphaerales bacterium (assembly GCA_016709445.1). GTDB lineage: Bacteria > Planctomycetota > Phycisphaerae > Phycisphaerales > UBA1924 > PNC22. Next base: position 38,904 of record JADJMV010000014.1, on the reverse strand, counting down.
TGCGCTGGCCGCCAGCGCCCGCTCGGCGGCCAAGCTCGACCGTGCGAAGCGTTCGGGCTCCGGCCTCGTCGCCAGGAGCGCCGCGGTCCGGCTGCCCTCGTTCCCCCACCTGGGGGGCGTCGGCCCGCTGGCGTGGCGGCAGCTCCTCACCGCCGCCCGCGCATGGCCCAGCGTGCTCGCGCTCTTCGGGCTCATCATCGGCATGATGGTGCTGGCCCGCTGGCTCCTCGGCGACACCAAGGGCGGCGCGGGCATCGGCGGGCTGGCCTTCCCGCTGTATGTCGTCTTCTCCTCGCTGCTCCGGTTCGACTTCCGGGGCGACCTCGACCATTTCGACACGCTCAAGTCGCTGCCCGTGCGCCCCTGGGCCGTGGCGATGGGCCAGCTCGCCGCTCCGGCGCTCATCACGGCCGCGATGATCGCCGTGGTCGGCATCGCCCTCCCGCTCTTCCACGCGGGCGGGTGGTGGCTGCCCACCTCGCTGCTGCTCTGCGCCCTGCCCGTCGGGACGGTGGTCTGCTCGATCGAGAACACGGTCTTCCTGCTCTTTCCCACGCGGGTGACGGCCGGCTCGGCCGCGGACACCAATGTCATGTTCCGGCACATGGCCACCGCGATTCTCAAGGTCCTCATGCTGCTCGCGGCCGGCGGTGTGCTCGGGGGCCTCGGCGCCCTCGCGTGGTTCACCACCAAGAACGCCGCGGTCACCATCGTCGCCCTCACGCTCGGGGCGTGCGGCCTGGCGGCCGTCGGCATCGCCATGGTCGCCAATTCGTTCAGGCGGTTCGATCCGTCGCGGGATATGCCGGCGTAGGGGCGGGGCTGGTGTGGGGCGGCGCGTCGGGGCGCGGGGGATCCGTGGTTGTGGGCGCGGGGGGTGGTTGGGACCCGCTCGCTGGCGCTCGGGGGGTGTGGGTGCGCTCGGGGGCGGGAGTGGGCGTTGGGGGGGGATTGGGGGGCGGGAGTGTGTGGGAGTTCGGAGCCCGGGCTGGCGCCGGGGCCTCTGTTGGGGGCGGTTTTGGGGTGGGATTGGGGGGTGGGGGCTGGTGGGAGGTCGGAGCCCGGGCTGGCGCCGGGGCCTCTGTTGGGGGCTGCTTTGGGGTGGCGGCGCGGCGGAAGAGGGTGTTGGCGGCCTTGCGGGCGGGGTCGGGGTGGGCTTCGCCGGTGACGAAGGCCTCGACGAGGTGGCGGAGGACGAAGGTGGCGTCGGCGAGGCCGGCGCTCGCGATGGCGCGGGCGCGGCGTTCGTTGGTGGCCTCGATCAGGTCGAGGCGGGCGAGGAAGAGGGGGGAGTTCACGATCTCGAGGAGTTGGGAGAGGGTGAGGGAGTGGCGGGCCGCGAGGCCTTCGAGGGGGAGGGCGGCGGAGTGGAAGTCGGCGAGGAGAGCGTCGAGGGCGGAGAGGGGGACGCAGTGGCCGAAGGGGCCAGGGGGCCGCGGGGCCGGGGTCGGAGAGGGGAGGGGACGCGTGGGTGATGGGTTGAGAGGGTGAGGGGGCGTCGGGGGTGATGTAGGGCGTGATGCGGTTGGGGTGGGAGTTGGGGGGTTCGTTGTGGGGGGGGTTGTGGGCGGAGTTGTCGTGGAAGTGATCGTGGGAGTTGTTGTGAGAGTGGTGGTGGCCGTTCTGGTGGGCGTGGTGATGGGGTGCGCCGTTGGTGGAGCCGTTGGTGTGGGTGTGCATCGGGGTTGTCCTCCACCCATATCGTGACGCGGGGGGAGGGGATGCTCAAGGGGAGAGGGCGGGAGGTCACCGATATGACGGCGCGGGAGCGGGGGTCGGGGCGAGATTCTCGGTTGTAGCGGCCGGGCTCTGGGGGGCGGTGCTTGGTTAGAGTTTGTGGGGTTGACCTGCTCCTCAAAACCTGATCCACGTGCTATGAGAGACCCGAGGGGCGCAGTTGGCGATTTGGAATCTGGAATCTCGAGTTATTCCCTCTGATCCTCCCCGTCTTGCCCGCTCAGTCTCTCCTACATCCCTCCGACATCCCCCCGCACCACAACCCCTCTCCCATCCTCCAGCGCCACCCGGATCGTGATCTGCCCCGCCTCGTTGATCGAGACGGGGTTGAGGGCGAACTCGGTGACGAGGGAGCCCAGGAACGGCGTGCCGATGCCGAGGAGGCGATCCCGCACCGGGTCGGGGCCGGCGTAGACGCCGAGCGAGCCGGCCCGGGGCGTGGCGTAGAAGACGACGCCGCCGGCGCCATCGACGAGCACGCCTCGGAAGCTCTCGAAGGGGCCGGAGCCATCCAGGAGCATGCGCAGGCCGCCGGGCCCATCGAGGAAGATGGCGGACTCGCCGGAGCGGAGCGTGGCGGCGAACGCGACCTGGCCTGCGTCGTTCATCGCGGGGAAGGCCCCGAGGGCGGCGAAGCGCTCGCCGGTGGCGCACACCACCCGCTCCTGGCCATCGCGGGCGAGGATGATCGCCTGGCCGCCGGCTCGCGTGTCGGCCCGGAAGAGGACTGCCGAACCGGGGCCGACGAGGGGCAATCCGTGGAAGGCGCTGAACCGCGGGCCCACCTGGGCGATCGTCGTGTTTGATGCTCCGTCGGCGAGGCATATGCCCGATTGGTCGGGGCCGGGGCTGGCGGCGCGGAAGGCGACGACGCCCGCGTTGTTGATCGTCGGCCCCAGGGGGCCGGCGCCGGGCGCGATGGTGCGCACGCGACCGGCGGCCGCGAGGGCAACGAGGCGGTCGCCCTGCGGCGTGAGGGCGTAGAAGCAGCAGGCCCCGGCATCGTTGAGCGCGGGGTGGCTGACGACCTCGGCGATGTCGCGGCCCGGCTCGACCACCGGCTCGATGGCGCCCCCGCGCGATACGAACACGCTGGACCCGCCGGCGCGGAGCGACGCTTGGAAGGCGACCTCGCCGGCGTTGTTGATCGAGGGCACGTAGGGGGCGAAATCGGCGAAGGTGTCGCCGGTGGTGGCGAGCGGGGCGAGGGTGAAGGGGCGGGGGGCGGGGGCGGGGCCGGGGCATGGGTGAGGGTAAGGAATCGGGGTCGGGGACGGCTCGGGTGGGCGCGTTATGCTGGCGGTGTCATGGGCGCGATCCTGCTGATCCCGATCTTTTTCCTGTTCGGCCTGGCCTGCCTGCTCTTCTGGGTGTGGGCGCTGGTGGATGCGATCAAGAACCCTCGGCTCGACAGCACCACGCGGCTGATCTGGGTGCTGGTCATCCTGCTGGCGAACGGCATCGGGGCGCTGGTGTACGTGCTCGCGGGTCGCAACCCGGGGGGATACGGGCGCCACCCCTGAGCGCGGGCTGGGGCCGGGGTTGGGGTTGGGGTTGGGGTTGGGGGCTAGCGTCGCATGCCGAGCAGGTGGAGCGCGATCGACGCGGCCTGGGCCGCACCCCAGCCGAGCATGATCGCGCAGGCATAGGCCCCCGCGAGCTGCAGCACCATCGCCATCGGGAGCATGCCCACGAGGGCGACCGAGCCGAGCGAGACCACGACGATGCACCCGCCGCCGATCGCGAGGATGAGCATCCACTCGCAACGCAGGAGGGCCGAGGCGACGCCGATCCAGAGCAGCAGGTTCACGACCACACCGGGCGCGCCCTCGAGGCTCCACGGGAGCAGCCTCACGATCACGACGGAGGCCAGAGCGGCGAGGCAGACGGAGAGGAGCAGGTTTGCCGACGGCCCGGCGGCCCAGAGCCCCCGGAGTATCGGGCGGTCCTTGGGCGCGCCCGGCCCGTACAGGGTCGCGCCGCATTCCGGGCAGACGTCGCACCTGGCCGCGTTCCATTCGTAGGCGCAGCGCCGGCATCTGGCCCACTTCCGCGCCGTGGTTGGCTCACCGGCGACCAACTGGACTCTCCCGCGGGGCCCCCGCTCGCTGCGCTACCACCACTGGGCGAGTTCTCCCGGCCAGTGCGGGTCCCACCGGCGGCGCTGGCCGATGGGGTCGTTGACCTCTTCATCGGCGAGGGTCTCGTAGTGGCCGTCGAGCATGATGGTGTTGCCCTTGTTGCCGTGTCGGGTGGTGATGCCCTCTTTGGCGAGGTCGATGTAGGGCATCCAGAGGCTCATCGACCACTTGCCGTCGGGCTTGGGGTTGGAGTCGCCGACGCTGATGGTTTCGGAGGGGCGGATGACCTCGTCGATGCGGAGGCTGGGCTTGGTGCGCAGGTGCTTGCCGTCGCGCGTGGCCCACCAGCTGTCCATGCCCTTGGCGTCGGCCTTGGTGTAGGGGGAGAAGCCGAGCCAGAAGGCGTTGTAGCCGTAGCTCACGCGGTGGGCGTCGAAGCGCCACTCCCACTTGATGCCCTGCCACTCGTTGTTCTGGTGCAGCTCGGGGCACTTGAAGAGGCTGTAGACGCCGGCGAGCACGTCCCAGTCGGCGTTCTTGCGTTTCTGCGGGGTGTCGAAGTCGGTGGGGTAGAGCAGCGTGGCCCACCACCACTTGGAGTCGGGGTTGCCGTTGTCGGGGGAGCGGTGCGGGGGGAGGACATCGCGCGAGGCGACCATGTAGTCCTCGATCATGATGTGGATCTGGCGGAGGTTGGAGCCGCAGGCGGTGGTGCGGGCGGTCTGGCGGGCCTTGCCCAGGGCGGGGAGGAGGATGGCGATCAGGATCGCGATGATGGCGATGACGACGAGGAGTTCGATGAGGGTGAAGGCCGGGGCGGGCTTGGGAGCGCGGGGGCGGAGGCCGCGGGCCCGTGGGGCTGGCGGCCTGCTGGGGGATCCGGCGGGGTGGGGCACGGGTCGAGCGTACCCGCCCCCGGGGGAGTTCACAATGGGTACACTGCCGCCCGGCCCGCGGGAAAGTTTCCCGCACGGAGGCGGCCGCCCAACCCATGACCACGAAGCGCCCGAACCTCGGTCGAACTCTGCGCCGCTCTGCCGGTGTGCTGGCGCTGTGGGCGGGGGCTGCGGTGGCGGTGTTTCCGGCGTCGGCGTGGGGTCAGGGGGCTTCGGGAGAGAGCGGGCGGGCGGCGGTGGACCCGCTGGACCTGGACGGCCGCACGTTTGGGGGGCTGCGGGTGCCGCTGTCGCCGGTGGCGGGGGTGCTGGAGTTTTCGGGTCGTCACGCGCGGGTTTGGGTGGAGCAGGGGGCGGGCTCGGGTCCGGTGCAACGGCTGCTGCTGGATGGTGATGTGTCGGTGACGCTGGGGGGGACGACGCTCACGGCCGACCGGGCGGCGGTGTGGATCGAGCGTCTGGGCGGGGGGCCGGGCGAGGCGAAGCTGCACCAGGTGTGGGTGTATTTCGACGGGGTGGGGTCGCTGGGTGCCGATGCCGGCTCGGCGATCCAGGCCAATCGGCTGAGCGTGGATGGCGTCGTGATGAGCGCCGATCCGGTGCGTCTGGCGGTGGACCTGGCCGAGCAGGGGCGGCCGAACGACGCGTTCGTCCGGGAGTCGGAGCGGGAGTTCACGCGGTATCTGCGCGAGCTGGCGATGGGGCGGCCGGTGGAATTGGAGGAGGTCGCGGAGGCGCCGGCGGAGACGGGGAACTCGGGCGGGCGGTATGCGGCGCCGGAGGAGCGGGACATCCTGCTGGAGGCGCCGGTGGTGGCCGACGCGGGGACGGAGATCTTTGCCAAGGACGGGATCATCACCTTCGATCCGGGGCAGATCGCGCTGGTGAACGGTGAGGAGGGGCGGTCGCTGCTGCTGACCGACGGGGTGAAGGTGCTGTATCAGGACACCAAGTCTTCGCGCCGGCTGCAGATGCAGGCGGAGCGGGCGGTGGTGTTTCTCTCGCCGGGGACGATCGCGGAGCTGGCGCAGTTCAAGCCGGAGGATGTGCAGGGGATCTATCTCGAGGGGGGCGTGACGGTCACGGACGGGCAGTACACGCTGCGGGGCCCGAAGGTGTATTACGACGTGTCGCACGACCGGGCGATGCTGGTCGACGCCGTGTTCTGGACGTACGACCAGCAGCTGAAGATGCCGCTGTATGTGCGGGCGGACTCGCTGCGGCAGGAATCGGCGAAGGAGTTCGTGGCCAAGGAGGCGACGGTCGCCAACACGCGGTTTGCGCACCCGCACATGTCGATCGGGGCCCGGGAGGTGACGGTCAAGCGGTATACCCGCTCGAACGGCACGGAGGGGAACCATGTCGATGCGGAGGGGCTGACGGCGAGGGCGGGGCCGGTGCCGTTCTTCTATTGGCCGAACTGGCGGGGTGACCCTGAGCGGTTCCCGATCCGGGACCTGCGGGTGGAGAGTTCGTCGAGGACGGGGCCGGCGTGGATGACGGCGTGGGATGTCGCGACGCTGCTGGGGCTGGACCGGCCCGAGGGCTTCGACACGACGCTGCTGGTGGACTACTACAACGAGCGCGGCTTCGCGGTGGGCACGCAGACCACGTGGGAAACCGAGCAGATGAAGGGCGGGGTGTTCGCCTACCTGCTCTTCCACGACACGGGTGAGGACGTCACGACGACCGGGCGCCGCGTGGATCTTGACGGGGACACCCGCGGGATGCTGCTGGCGGAGAACCGGTGGCGGCTGGGCGGCCCCTGGACCCTGACGACCGAGCTCTCGACGATTTCCGATCCGCGGCTGGTCGATGCGCTGTTCAACAGGTGGGCCACGGAGCGTCGCGAGTTTACGACGCGGGCGCGGCTGGACCGGACGGACGAGAACAGCCAGCTGAGCCTGGAGGCGAAGACCAATCTCGACGACTTCATCTCGAACCAGTGGCTGCTGGAGAGCCGCGGGTATTCGGTCGACAAGCTGCCGGAATTGAGCTATGTCCGTACGCTGGACGACATTGGGGAGGGCTGGGCCCCGGGGGTCCTGACGCTGAGCTCGGAGTATCGGCTCGGGCAGCTGGCGATGAACTTCAGCGACCCGGCGGTGCAGGAACTGGGCTTCACGAACAAGACGCTGTCGCAGGCGGCGTTCGGGATCGACCCGGCGCAGTCGATCGCCGATTCGCTCCGCGCGCAGGGTCTGCGCGAGGCGGGGGTGGTGCGGCTGGACACGCGGCACGAGGTCGACGCCGTGCTGGACGCGGGGCCGATCCGCGTGAACCCGTTCGTGGTGGGCCGGGCGACGGCGTACGACGAGGACTTCGACACCTATTCCCCGACGGAGGACGACAACGTGCGCCTGTGGGGGGCGGCGGGCGTCCGGTTCTCGACGAGCCTGCAGCGCGTGGACAACTCGGTGGAGAGCGAGATGTTCGACCTGCACCGCATCCGGCACATCGTCGAGCCGGGCGTGACGGTCTGGCACGCGGGGAGCACGGTGGACCGGGTCTACCTGCCGGTCTACGACGACGCGGTCGAGTCGCTGGCCGAGGGCACGATGGTGCGGGTGGGCGTGAACCAGACGTGGCAGACCATGCGCGGGGGGCCGGGGCGCTGGCGCGACGTTGACGTGTTCAAGCTGAATGTGGAGTACGTGTGGGCGTCGGGCGACACGGACCGCGAGAGCCCGATCGGGCGCTGGTATGAGGCGAGGCCCGAGCTCTCGAGCCCGGGCGAGTTCGTGGACGCCGAGGCGCTGTGGCAGGTTTCGGACCCTGTCGGCGTGACGGGCCGGATCGTGTACGACGTGGACAACACACACCAGCCGGCGTATTCGACGGCGGGCCTGCTGATCGATCACGGGGGTGGTCTGCGCTCCAGCATCGGCCAGCGGTTCGTCAACGCTCTGGACTCGACGCTGGTCTTCTACACGCTCGACTACAGCATCACGGACAAGTACGACTTCTCGTTCGACACCAATTACGACACGACGATCGACAAGCTGGAGCGGGTGAGCGTGAGCCTGTCGCGGTCGTACCCCAATCTGGTCGTCGGGCTGGCCTATTCGTACAACAACATCACCGACGAGTCTTCGATCGGGTTCATCCTCTCGCCGCGGGGGCTGGGTGGCGGCTTCGGCGTCCGCACGGGCGGGCGGAACGAGCGCGGCTCGGAACTCGGCGGCTGAGCCGACCCGGGCCGATCAGCCGTCGCCGGTGGGCTTGGGCGCCGCCTTGGCCTCACGCTCGCGCCTTCGGCGTTCTTCGAGCGCCTTGTTGTAGGCGATCATGCCCATGAGCATCGGCGGCGCGGCCTTCTCGCCCGCGGTGCGGGCGAGGTTGTCCAGCGAGGTGAGCCGCCCCTCGCGCACGTCCTTCTCCAGATCGACGATCACGTTGTCGGCCATCTGGATCAGGCTCCCCCAGATGGAGTATTCGTCCGGCGTCTGCGGCATGAAGCGCGAGGCCATGGGCAGGCCGGCCAGGGGGAGCACGACGGCCCACTGGCCCTGTTCCTGGCGCATGATCAGACCGAGCGGAGGGAGCACGGGCTTGCCGTCCCAGAGCACGGCCACGCGTTCGTCGTCGATGTAGGTGAAGCTGAGTCGGCCCTGGGCATCGGTGAGCCAGGCGTAGGGGTCGCTGGCGATGGTCTGGAGGAGCTGGTTCCACCGCTCCGAGTCGGCGGCGGAGGGCGGGCCATTGCGGGCGCCGCGTTGGGCCGGATTGAACTGCTGGAGGAGCGAGAGACCCTTGCCGCTCTTGGCGGCGGCTTCCGCGGTGGCGCGGGCCTTGGCGACGTCGTCGGGGAACCTGGCATTGATCGCGACGCCCAGGTCCTGGACGTGCCCCAGCACGAGCCCCAGGCGGGCGTACAGCTCCCGCATCTGGTCGTTCTCGGCGTAGAACAGCTCGCTCAGGCGCTCGGCGTCGCTGTTCAAGACCATGTCCTTGGCGGCGGCGAGGACCTCTTCGGGAGTCGAGCGGTCGTACTGCTTCTTGGGGGGCGGCCCGAAGAGGAGCGAGCCCAGGCCGATCCCGCCGACGACGAGCACAACGAGGGCGCCGAGGAAGAGGGCGAACCCCTTGATTCCGCTCTTGGGTTTGGTTTCAGGCGTCTGGGATCCCGTCGGGCCGCTGCTCATCTGCGCACGATACCACGTCCGCGCGGAGCATCTGCGACCGATTCGTTGGTATCTGAGCGGCGGATGTTCCGGGCTAGCGCCGAATGCCGGCTCGGAGCTCCTGTTCGGCCAGTCGCCAATCCTCCGAAGGGGATCCCGGCTGGCCGGCGCGGGAGAGGTAGATGAGGTAGGCCCGGAAGCGGATCTCGTCCTCCGTCGGGGCCGGCGGCGGCGCGGGCGGGAGGAGCGTCGGGAGCGGCTCGAGCAGGATGCCCGCCTGGCCGGCTTTCTTCTTTCCCGGCGTCGCCGCGGCACGGCGCTTGGGTCGGCGTTCTTCGACCGTGTCAATGACGGCACTGGGCTGATGGTGCGTCATCCCCGACCTCCATGTGGTATTTCAGACAACATGCTCTTCATCTATCTGAGCGCACGGGCCCGACAGAGAGTGAAACACGGGGGATTCGTCAAATGGGCTACGTTCGCGGACCTTGGCGGTTCGCGGGTGAGATCGCCCAATCTTGGTGTTGATATCCCGTTCGGGAGCGAGGTTACCCTCGGATCCTGACGGCGGCTGCCCGTATCTCGGCGAAGAACGCGTCGATATCGGGCTCGGTCAGGGCGGGGTTTGCACAGACCAAACGGACGATTGGCTTTCCGTCAACTTCGCCGTGGCTGACCTTGATCAGTCCGTCGTGGTCGAGTTGGTTGCAGAGCGGGCGGGCATCCACGCCGGCGACGGCGAAGCAGACATTGATCGATTGGGGGCGGCGGACGAGGGTGAGTGCGGGGTCGGCCTCGATGATGCCGACGGCGTGGGCGGCGAGGGCGAACTGACGCTCGACGCGCTGCTCGTAGCCTTCGTCGCCGTGGTGCTGCCAGGCGGTCCAGAGCTTGAGGGCGTCGTTGCGCCGGCCGCACTGGAGGGAGCGGAGGCCGGGGTTGTACGCGTCGTCATCGCGCTGGAAGAGGTACGAGGCGGACTCGTCGAGGCTGCGTTGGAGGAGCGTGGGGTCGCGGAAGAGGGCGACGGAGCAGGTGAGGGGGATGCCCATCATCTTGTGGGCGTCCCAGGTGAAGGAGTCGGCGAGTTCGCAGCCATCGAGGCGGTGGCGGCGGTGGCGGGAGAGCAGGAGTGTGCCGCCGAAGGCGCCGTCCACATGGAGCCAGACGCCGTGGTCGCGGGCGACCCCGGCGATTTCGCGGATGGGGTCGAAGGCGCCCTGCACGGTGGTGCCGGCGGTGGCGACGATGAGTACCGGCGTGACGCCCGCCGCCTTGTCGTGCGCGATCGCCTCGGCGAGGGCGTCGGTGCGCATGCGGCCCTCGTTGTCGGCGGGGATCGCGCGGACGGTCTGGCGGCCCATGCCGAGGATGGCCGTGTTCTTCTTGATGGAGTAGTGGGACTCGGCGGAGGTGTAGATGGCGATGGGGCGACCGTCGAGGCCTCGCTCGCGGGCGTCGGGGAGGGCGTTGTCGCGGGCCACGAGCATGGCCGCGAGGTTGGACATGGAGCCGCCGGGCGTGAAGGCGCCCTCGCAGGTAGTCCAGCCGACCTTGGCGCCCATGTGCTTGATGAGGGCGCGCTCGGCGAGGATCTGCGCTCCCGCGGCCTTGAAGGTGTACATGGAGTTGTTGGAGACGGCGGCGAGGATCTCGCCGAGGATGGCGGCGTCGTCGCGTCCGGCGAAGAGCTGGTTGAAGTAGCGCGGGCCGGCGGTGCTGGGTGTGCACTCGAGGAGACGCCAGAGGTGCTCGGCGACGGTCTCGAGGGGTTGGCCCAGGGCGGGCGGGGCGAGGTGGAGCGCCTGCTCGACGCGCCGGGGGTCGGGGAGTGGGACAATGGCGCCGTCGCGGGCGATCAGGCGGCGGGCGAGGTCGGCGGCGAGGTCGAAGATGTCGCCGGTGGCGCAGTTGGGACTGGTGGCAAACTGCTCGTCGGGTCGATGCACGCGAGGCCTCCGGTCGCTCCCCCCGGGGAGTTCGGGTGAGGATAGGCGAGGGCTCGGCGGGGGGCGGTCTGGGGGCGGGGACCGTGCAGGCAGGATGCCTGCACCACAATGGTGGTCCGTACAGGCAGGATGCCTGTGCCACAAGGGAGCGCGGTGCGGGCGGAGGGGCGGTGATCAGCGGCGACGGCGGAGGAGCGCGGGGATCAGGATGGTGAGCGTCGCGGGGGCCGGGACGACGTGGATGATGGCGCCCTCGCTGGGGGCGGTGTCGTAGTACACGTTCGAGCCGAACTGATCGGTGTAGAGGATGCTGAAGGGATGGTTGGCGTCGGTCACTCGGACCGTGCGCTGGGCGTAGTCGTCGGGGACCCAGTCGATCACGTAGAGGAGCGCGGGGGGCGGGTACCAGGGATCGCCGAAGGCGGGCGGGAGGGCGAAGGCGTCGATGTCGCGAATGTCGTTGTCGGGCTGGAGGTCGCCGTGGTCGGTCAGGATGTCGAGCTTGTTCTCATAGTGCGTGATGGAGCCGGTGTCCCAGTTGCGCAGGCCGCGGACCTCGTAGATCGACTCCGCGAAGCCGTAGCTGTATGGCTGCCAGCTGGCCCAGAGCTCGAGGTGGACGGTGTGGCCCGGGGTGATTGCGGCGATGCTGGAGCCGGAGTGGTTGACATCCCAGAAGTAGGTGATCGTCCCCTGGGCGCAGGCCGGGGAGGCGGCAAGTGCGAGCAGGACGAACTGGCGTTTCATCTCTTCTCCTCCCGACGCTCAAGGCAACGCGATCGTCGGGCCGCACCGGCCCCGCTCGGGTGCGACAAGGAATGCAACAAATCCGCCCCCATCCAGTAAAGTACACGAGTCCGGGGGATCGCACCAGTCAGGATTCCGCAAAGGAGCCGGAAAATGAGCAGTGGATTGGACGACGGGCGGGCGGCGCGCACGATTCGGAACCAGAGGATCACGATCGCGGCGCTCGGGGGGCTTCTCGTGGTGCTGGTGGCCGGTGGCCAGGCCGAGCGGCACGAGGACGGGCTTGATCGCGAGGCGCGGCGGGAGGTGCGGGTGGAGGTCCCCTCGCAGTACCCGCAGTATGCGGCCGGCGGGGACAAGATCTACCGGTTCGGGGCCGGCGGGGAGATCGATTACATCGTCGTGGACTTTGCGCAGGGCACGGTGGAGGGGATCCCCGGCTGGGCGCCCCTGCACATCGACCACGAGATCAGCCGCGATCGGATGAGCAACATTGTCAGGGTGCCGCGGAGGTGAAGGGAAGAGACGAAGAGACGAAGAGACGGAGTGTGGGGGGCAGGCGGTGTTTGCCGCTGGTCGTTCCGGCCTATCCGACGCCGGCTTCGACGGCCGCGCCCGCGGGCGGGTGCGGGGCGTGGGTTGGGGGTGGGAGTCGGAGGTAGCGGGTGAGGTGGTGGGCGCCGATGTAGAAGGGAATGGTGTCGAGGAGGGCGGCGATGGCCTTGAAGGCGTAGCTGGTGCCGATGAAGAGGAGGAGATGCCTGGTGAGTGAGCGGCCTTCGGGGGGCGGCGGGAGCGCGTGGTTGTAATACTGGGTGATCAGGATCACCGAGACGGTGTCCACCATCTGGCTCACCAGCGTCGAGCCGTTGTTGCGGAGCCAGAGGTGCTTGTTCTTGGTCAGGTCCTTCCAGAAGTGGAAGACGTAGACGTCGACGAACTGGGCCGCGAGGTAGGCGATCATGCTCGCGGCCACGGCGCCGAAGGCGAGGCGGCGGACCTCGTAGAAGACTGGCAGACGCCCGGCGGCGTCGAGGACGATCTTGCCGGTGGCGGGGTCGTGGGCCTCGCCGCCGGGCATCGCCCCGCCGGCCCACAGGATGAACATGACCCAGAGGTTGAGGACGAAGCCGATCCAGACCAGCAGGCTGGATCGCTTGCGCCCGTAGAGCTCGCTGATGAAGTCGGTGCAGAGGAAGGTGAGCGGGTAGGGCAGCACACCGACCGCAACGGCGAAGACGGTGGCCGCCGTGGCGGGGTTGCCGTCGAAGTCGAGCTTGAAGAGTGTGATGAAGCGGGTGATGCCCAGGATATTGAGCATCGCGAGGGTGCCGAGGAAGAGGCCGGCGAGGACGAGGAAGACGCCCTCGCGGCGTCGATAGATGGCCTCGTCGGAGAGGACGGGCAGGTCGGCGTAGCGGTGCTGGTTGCTGGGGATGGTCGAGAAGTCGGGCATGGGTGAAGGCTAGCCGATTCGGGGGCGGATCGGCCGCGCCCTTTGCAGCCCGCCGTGTCCGGATGTAGTCTGGAGCATGTGAGGACGACACGCACGGCACGAGGCCCGATGCCCCGCGTGACGGCCTGGGTGCTCGGACCCTGTCTTGCCTGCTTGGGCGGGTGTGCCGGCGGCATGCAGTCGGACGTCGACCTGCCGGACGTGGGTCACGCGTTCGCGGCCGTCGGCGCGATGCTCGGATTCGGCGCAGCCGTTGGCGAACTCGAGCGGGCCGGCGGCGACCCGACGGGGCCGGGGCCTTCCTCCTCGAGTTCGCTGCTGGACCGGGGGAATGCCGGTTGGTGAGGTAGGGACCGGGCGTGGGATCGTCCATTGAGGCCGGCTCGCGGGCGCGTCGGCGAACCGCGGGCCGGCGTAAGCTGCTCTGCGTGTGCGGCATCGCGGGCATCTTGCGGACGTGGGCGGCGGGCGAGACTCCGCCCGCGCTGATGGAGGCGATCCCGGAGTCGTGGCTCGACATCCTGGACGAGTCGATCAAACACCGGGGACCGGATGGATGCGGGCGGTTCCGGCAGCGGGTGGTGCGGGCGGACGGGGCGACCGTCGATGTCGCGCTGGTGCACCGGCGGTTGAGCATCATCGACCATGGTGGCGGGGCGCAGCCGATGGTGATCGGGTGTGCCGGCACGCCGGGCACTGGCGGGCAAGCCGCCGGTGGCACGGGGGGTGGAATGGAGGGACCGCTCCTCTCGCGGGAGGGGCTGCCGTATGGGCCGGTGCGGGCGCATGTGTGCCCGAAGTGCGGGCCGGGCGTGGCGGCGGTCGCGTTCAACGGCTGCATCTACAACCACCGGGAGTTGCGGCGGGAGTTGGAAGCGGCCGGGCACGAGTTCTTCACGGATCACAGCGATACGGAGGTTTTGCTGCATGGGTGGAGGGAGTGGGCTGGCGGGCTCTGGGATCGTCTGGAGGGCATGTTCGTCGTCGCAATCTGGGATGCGAGTTCCGGCTCGCTGCTCTCGGCCCGGGACCGGATGGGAGAGAAGCCGCTGTACGGGACGGACCGGATCGGGCCGCCCCTGACGCAGGCGTTCGCGAGCACGGCGTCGGCGATTGCGAAGCTCCCGCTGGGCCCCGAACCACGCCTCGAAAAGAGGTCGGTCGCTGCGTTGCAATCGCTGATGACCAAAAAGTGGTTGCGTTGCGGCTACCCGATATTCCCTGATCCCAGGCGTGGCTCGGCGCCGTTCGTCCGGGAGGGGTCGAGCGGGTAGGCCCGACCGGGACGCGCGAGCGGGGCATGCCGAGGATGCGGGGCAAGGGGGAAACCACGGTCGGGACTTGGCGCAAGCTCCCCGGATCGCGATCAAATCGGCCCCCGGTGGATCACATCGATCACCTGCTGGCACGCGCGGTCGAGTCGCGCCTTGATGCGGATGTGCCGGTCGGCTGCTTTCTCTCGGGCGGCGTCGACTCCTCGCTGATTGCCCTGTACGCGAGCCGGAAGCGGCCGGACATCGAGTCGTTCACTGTGGGGATGCCGGACGAGCGGTATGACGAGAGTCGGTTCGCCGAGGCCGCGGCGGGGGCCATCGGGATCAGGCACCACGTGCTCGCATGCGACGCCCAACCTGCCCGCGACCTCGTGATGCTCATCGAGCAACTCGGGCTACCGTTCGGTGATTCCTCGCTGCTGCCGACCTACTGGGTGTGCAAGGCGGCTTCGGAGCGCGTGCGGGTGTGCCTCTCGGGCGACGGGGGAGACGAGCTTTTCGGGGGCTATGCACGGTACCGGGCGGCGCACTGGTTTGGTCTGATGGGGCCGCTGCGGTACCTGGTGTGGCCGGCCCTCCCCCTTCTCCAAGAGCATGGGGACCCAAGGAGTCGGGCTACCCGGCGGGCAAGGTTTTTCCATGCCGCGGCGCGCGGCCGGTATGCCGACCTGCTCGCGATATTCCCGAAGCCGCTCATCGACCGGCTTGCACCGAATCATGGGTGGCTTGGGGCATCGCTCCGAACGCTCGCTTCAGCCGCTGTGCTCGTCGACACGCTGCTGTCCCCCGCACTCGAACTCCTGACAGGGTTCGGCACGGCGGGTGCGATTTCCCTCGACATCAAGCGGTACCTGCCCGAGGACATCCTCCGAAAGAGCGACACGGCCTCGATGAGCGTGGCGCTCGAGGTCCGCTCGCCCTTTCTGGATCGTACGGTCGTCGACACCGCACTCCAGAGTCATGTCGGGCATCTGATGCCGCGGGGGCGGCCGAAGGGGCTGCTTCGCGAGGTTGCTCGGAGGTACCTCCCCGCGGAGCTCGTCGATCGGCCGAAGATGGGGTTCGCGATCCCCGTGGGTGAGTGGTTCCGGACGGACTACGGGGGGATGCGCCAACTGCTGCATGACCACCTGGAGTCGGCGGATCCCTTTCCCGGGTTGGCGGCATTGGGCGTGGAGTTGAACATGGACCTCGTGCGACGGATGATGCGGGAGCATGATGCCGCCGGGCAGGGGAATGGGAACCCGCGACTTGGTCGGGATCACTCGCAGCGGCTGTACATGCTGCTGGTGCTGAGCATCTGGTGTCGGTGGTTGAGGGGATTGAGAAGAGCGCATCCTCGCGAACGGTGCGCTTCAGAGCCGCGGGCGTAAGCACGCGGGAGCGGCCTCGCGGCGTTCGGCGAGCGCCGGCATATTCGGGCGTCGAGGTCGCAGGCGTAGCCGCCTGAGGACCACGGGCGCGGAATTCCCCGGGCTTCGCAAACGATGCACTTCAGAGCCGCGGGCGTAAGCACGCGGAACGAGCGTCCGCGGTCCCCAACTGCCCACACGCAACGCCTCTACTCCCAACCATGCCGGCGCTCGCCGAACCCCGCGGTCCCCCCTCCGCGTGCTTACGCCCGCGGCTCTGACCGATCCGTCGTTTGCGCTCGGGGCCCGTCGAGGCACGGGCCGCTGGCGCTGCGGATGAGTTCGGGGATGGGGATGGCGGCGAGCAGGGCGGGGTCGGGGGTCTCGATCTCGATCTCGAGTGTCTCGCCGGGGAGGAGGGTGAGGCAGTTGTCGGCGGCGCGGGCCGCGGGGCCGAGAAGGTCGGCCGCGATGATGACGTCGCGGGCCAGGGCGCGGGCTTCGAGGCGGGCGAGGGTGCGGCCGTCGCGATTCAAGCGCGCGCCCGCGAGGGGCTCGGCGGGGAGTTGCAGGTCGAGGTCGCGGGCCCAGAACCAGATGCCGCGCTCGCCGGCGCATTCGGCGACGAGGACTTCGGAGGCACGGTCCCCGGGCTCGCCGACGAGGTCGACGAGGCGGTCGAGCCTGGCGACCGATCGAGGAGCGGCGGTGAGCGGGGCGGAGGCGGCGGCGAGCTCGACCCCGGTGAATGTCATCCGTCTCACGCGGCACTCGCCCTCGACGGGATCGTCGGTGTCGTTGACGAGAACGGCGCTCAGGCGCTCGTCGCCGCCGAAGGGCTGGATGGTGAAGAGTCGCGGGGCGAACGCTCGGCGGACGGCGTACCAGGCGGGTTTCGGGCGGCCGCCGAAGTCGATGAGGGACCAGCTCTGGCAGGCCCAGCAGTCGTTGAGCTGCCAGATGAGGGCGCCCAGGCAGCGGGGGGCGTTGGCGCGGAGCCACTCGATGTGGGTGGCCAGGGCGCGGGCCTGGAGGACCTGGGTCTGCCAGAGCCATGCTCGAAGGTCGGTGGCAGGACGGCGGAATTGTTCGGGGAGGACGGGGTCGTAGGCGACCTTCGAGCCACCGGTCTGGCGGAGGCGGTGCTCGAGGGCGGCGCGGACGCCGTCGTTGAGCGGCGGCGCCTCACGCGGCCAGGAAGGCCGCACCGCATCGCCGAACACCTCGGCGTCCCGCAACGTCCGCTCGCACGCCGGCGCCACGCGCCCAAACTCGCTGACGAACCGCGGCACGAGCTTGCGGACGTCCTCGAAGTGGAGGTCCCAGGTGTGGCGATCGCCGTGGTCGGGGTCGCGCACATCGAGGATGCTGCCAGCCGCGAGGGCTCGCTCGGCTTCCGGGCCCTGTGCCTCGAGCCCGGACCACGGGCTGTTGGGCCAGTACGGCCTCGTCGGATCCGCCTGCTCGAGCATCCGAGGCAGGTCTCGGCACCAGATCCCGATGCCCCAGCCCGTGCCCGCCTCCACCTTGTCCTTCCAGCCCCAGTGCTGATACCCCTCGACACACTCGTTGCCGCCGCACCAGAGCACCACCGAGGGGTGCCGCGCCAGGCGATCCGTCTGTGTGCTGAATTCGGCCGGGAGCTCACCGGCGATGACCGACTCGGGGTAGAGCGCGCAGGCGAACATGAAATCCTGCCAGACCATGATCCCCAGCTCGTCGCAAGCGTCGTAGAAGGCGTCCTGTTCGTAGAGCCCGCCGCCCCACACCCGCAGCATGTTCATGTTGGCGTCGGCCGCCTGCCGCACGCGAGCACGCACCCTCTCGGGGGTCGCCTCGGTCGGGAAGAGCGCGTCGGGGATCCAGTTCGCCCCGCGGCAGAAGATGGGCTCGCCGTTGATCCTGATCGCGAAGGCGGAGCCGAAGTTGTCTGGTGAGGAGTCGAGCTCCACGCTGCGGAACCAGACGGGCCACCGATACTCGAGGTCCTTCCCGCTCGCCCGCACCGTGGCGTGCAGCTCATACCTCGCTCGCTCGCCGAATCCGCGCGGCCACCACAGCTCGGGACATTCGACGAGCAGCCTGTGCCGCTCCGGCGCGCCGGCTTCGTCCCGCACCGATCCCGCCTCGTGCTGGGCGCCGGGGACGACCACCCCGTCCCGCGTCAGGCGCAGCGAGACTTCCTGGCTCCCTTCCTGGCTCCCGGCGGCGGACCCGGGGTTGCGCCAGACGTCTACCTCAACCGCCCATCGCGAGGAAGTCCGCCGCTTGATGCGCGGGGGGCCGCACGCGGGCTCGCCGCCTTCGCCCGTCGTCAGGCGCACCGATCCGGCGATCCCGCTCGTCGGCACGGCGGGCCCCCAGTCCCACCGGAAGTTGCACGCGGGCTTGCGCACCATCTGGAACGGCGCCCAGCCGAGGAAGTCGCCGTTGTAGGGCAGGCGCCCGGACTCGGCGTGCGCCCGCTCGACGTAGGCGAGAGGCGCCGCGAGCGTCACGCCGAGGGAGTTGGCGCCCTCGCGCACGACCCCTTGCACGGTGAAGGCGTGCGGGTGATGGAAGTTCGAGGCTCTTCCGATCTCCCGGCCGTTCAACTCGATGGTCGCGATGGTGTCGAGGCACTCGAACCGCGCCTCCGCCGGGATGCCTGATCCCGGCTCGACCACGAACCGATGCTCGTAGCGCCAGTCCGTCCTTCCGATCCACTCCTGATCCCGCTCGGCGTACCCCAGGTTCGGGTGGCGCAGCACTCCCGCCCGGATCAGGTCCAGGTGCACGCAGCCGGGCACCCGCGCGGGGAAGACCTTGCCCCGGATGTGCGCCGGGACATGGGAGAGGTCTCCCACGGCTTGGAGGACCCAGTTGTCGCCATCGAGGCACTGCTGGTGCATGGGCGGATTGTGGCAGGGATTGGGGGAGACTGCCAGAGGGCGGGGAGGGTCTGCACTCGACTGCGTCCAGCGGCCCCCGGAGAGAAGGACTCGGGCGCCCGGCCGCCACTATGCTGGGGGGATGCCGCCTCCCCCACTGCCGCCGCCGCAGCCGCAACGCGAGTATCTGTGTGTCCGGGCGCCGGGGCCGCTGGAGGAAGCGGACGGGCGGCTGGACAAGCCGTTCTGGGATGCGGCCGAGTGGTCGGACGACTTCGTCGATATCGAGGGCGACCTGAAGCCGGGGCCCCCGCTCCGCACCCGCGTGAAGATGCTCTGGGACGACCAGAACCTCTACATCGGGGCAGAGATGGCCGAGCCCCACGTCTGGGGAACGCTCACCGAGCGGGACAGCGTGATCTTCCACGACAACGACTTCGAGGTGTTCCTGAACCCGACGGGCAACCGCCTGCGGTACTACGAGTTCGAGATGAACGCGCTGAACACGGTGTGGGATCTCTTCCTGCCCAAGCCCTATCGGGACGGGGGGCAGGCAGACAACTCGTGGGACATCGCCGGGCTGCGGACGGCGGTGTTCGTGGACGGGACGGTCAACGACGCGTCGGACGAGGACCGGGGC
Source organism: Phycisphaerales bacterium (assembly GCA_016709445.1). GTDB lineage: Bacteria > Planctomycetota > Phycisphaerae > Phycisphaerales > UBA1924 > PNC22. The sequence goes on along the minus strand of JADJMV010000014.1, from coordinate 19,778 downwards.
TGGTCGGTCGAGATCGTGATGCCCTGGGCGGCCTTCGACCGGCACCCGGGGGGCGGTCGGGCGCCGGAAGAGGGCGAGGCCTGGCGGATCAACTTCTCGCGGGTGGAGTGGGACACGGCGATCGTCGAGGGGAAGTACCAGAAGATCCCCGGGCGTGCGGAGCACAACTGGGTGTGGTCGCCGATGGGGCTGATCGACATGCACGTGCCGGAGCGGTGGGGTATCGTGCGGTTTGTGACCGAGTAGCACGGCTTCTCACCGCCAGAGCGCGGAGCACGCGGAGAGAATCGCCGAAATCGAGAGGCAACGACTCCGCGACCTCCGCGTGCTCCGCGGTGAATGAGAGGGTCCAACATGTTCGCACAGCGTGCCTTCGCGGCGGCGGTAGTGGCCGGTTCGATCCTGGGCGCGAGCCCCGCGACGGGTCAGAGCGCAGGGTCGGGGCCGGCATCGCCCGACGACGCGCGGATGGAGTGGTGGCGCGACGCCCGCTTCGGGATGTTCATCCACTGGGGGCTCTACTCGGTGCCGGCCGGCGAGTGGAACGGCCAGACCAACCACGCCGAGTGGATCCGCACGACGGCACAGATCCCGATCGGCACGTACGAGAAGTTCGTGGACCAGTTCAACCCGGTGAACTTCGACGCCGACGCCTGGGCCCAGATGGCGGCCGACGCGGGCATGAAGTACGTCGTCATCACCACCAAGCACCACGACGGCTTCTGCCTGTTCGACTCCAAGTCCACCGACTTTGACATCATGTCCACGCCCTTTAAGCGCGACATCATGAAGGAGCTCTCGGAGGCGTGCGCCCGCCACGGCCTGAAAATGTGCTGGTACCACTCGATCATGGACTGGCACCACCCCGACTACCTGCCCCGGCGGGGGTGGGAGGCGGCCGCCCGGCCCGAGGGCGACGCGGATATGGACCGGTACACCAAGTACCTCTTCAGCGAGGTGACCGAGCTGCTCACCAACTACGGCGACATCGGCGTGATGTGGTTCGACGGGGAGTGGGAGTCGACGTGGAACCACGAGCGCGGCGAGGCGCTCTACAAGCTCTGCCGCTCGCTCCAGCCGAACGTGATCGTCAACAACCGCGTCGATAAGGGACGCGGCGGCATGGGCGGCATGAGCGACGACGGCTACTTCGGCGACTACGGCACGCCGGAGCAGGAGATCCCGGCGACGGGGATCCCAGGTGTGGACTGGGAAACCTGCATGACCATGAACAACAACTGGGGCTACAACAGCCACGACAAGAACTTCAAGAGCAGCGAGGACCTGATCCGCAAGCTCTGCGACATCGCCAGCAAGGGCGGCAATTTCCTGCTCAACATCGGGCCCAAGGCCGACGGAACCTTCCCGCAGGAGTCGATCGACCGGCTGCACGACATCGGCAACTGGATGCATGTGAACGGCCAGTCGATCTACGGCACCACCGCGAGCCCCTTCGACGACATCACGTGGGGGCGCTGCACGGTGCGCGCGGGGGACAAGGCCTCCACGCTCTACCTGCAGGTCTTCGACTGGCCGAAGTCGGGCGTGCTGACCCTCGGCGGGCTGGGGAGCGACATCACGGCGGCGCGGCTGCTCGGGGACGAGGGGCGGGCCGTCGGAGTCGAGCAGCGCGACGGCACGGCATACCTGCAGGTCGGCACGAACCGCCCCGACCCGATCTGCTCGGTGGTCGCGGTGCAGATCGCGGGGCGCCCGGTCGTCTACAAGGCCCCCACGATCGAGGCGGTCAGCACGATCCTGGTCGGGCCGGTGCAGGCGAGCATCACCCCGGGCTCCGCCGGGCTCGAGACGCGGTACACGCTGGACGGCTCGGCGCCGACGGCGACTTCGCCCCTTGCCAAGGGGCCGATCGCGATCAAGGACTCGTGCACGCTGAGCGCGCAGAGCTTCCACGGCGGCAAGGCCGTGAGCGCGGTGGTGCAGCAGCAGTTCGAGAAGGTGACGCCCGCCGGAGGCGTGGCCCACTGGGGGAGCGCGACAGGGCTCAAGGTTGAGGAGTACGCCGGCGACTGGCGGGCGATGCCCGACTTCTCCAAGCTCACGCCGGGGGCCCCGACGACGGCGACCGGGCGGGCCCTGGCCCCGGGATACGGCAAGGAGCATGTCGCCCTGCGCTACTCCGGCTACCTCCGGGTGCCGGAGGACGGGGTGTACGTCTTCGCGCTCACCTCCGACGACGGGTCGATGCTCAAGATCGGAGATCAGACCGTGGTGGACAACGACGGGCTGCACAGCACCGAAACCAAGACCGGCGTGGCCGCCCTCGCGGCCGGCTGGCATCCGATCACCGTCGAGTGGTTCAACAACACCGGCGGGGCGGAGCTCGGCCTCAAGATGGCGCCGGTCGGCGGAGCGCCTGCGCCCATCGACACGGGAGCGTTCCGCCACGACTAGGGCCGGCTTGGTGTGGGTAAATGGCCGGCAGAGCCGGCCGCGGGCCGTTCGAGAGGATGCGATGACGGCGCCACCAACCTCCCCCAGCGCCTACAACGCCCACGACGCACGCGACGAGCCCGAGCGGCTCGCGATGATCGGCGTCGTGGTCAACGCCGCGCTCGCCGTGGTCAAGCTGCTGGCGGGCATCTTCGGCCACTCGTTCGCGCTGGTCGCCGACGCGGCCGAGTCGCTCGTCGACATCGCGGGCTCGGCGGTCATCTGGGGGGCGCTGCACTGGGGCCGCAAGCCCCCGGACGAGGACCACCCCTTCGGCCACGGGAAGATCGAGGCGCTGGCGGGGATGGCAGTCTCGCTGCTGGTCATCGGCACAGGCGTCGGGATCGCCGCCGAGGCGGTGCGGCAGATCCTCTCACCCCGGACGACGCCGCGGGGGTTCACGCTCGTGGTCCTGGTCATCGTCGTCGCCACCAAAGAGGGCATGTTCCGCCTGGCGGCCCGGGCGGCCAAGCGGGCGCGGAGCAACGCGGGCCACGCGGATGCGTGGCACCATCGGTCGGACGCGATAACCTCGGTCTTCGCGTTCGTCGGGATCTCGATCGCGCTCATCGGCGGGCCCGAGTGGAAGTCGGCGGACGGGTGGGCGGCCCTCCTGGCCTCGGGCGTCATCATGCTCAACGGCGTGCTGCTCGCCCGCGGCCCCTTCGCCGAGCTGATGGATGAGCACGCTCCAGAGGTGGCCGAGCTGGCGACAAGCACGGCCCTGGCGACCGAGGGCGTGCTGGGCGTCGAGCGGTGCGAGGCGCGACGGTCCGGGCGTGCCTACCGGGTGGTGATGCACGCGGAGGTAGACCCGGAGATGACCGTGGCCGCGTCGCACCGGCTGACGGGAATCATCAAGAGCCGCGTGCGCGAGGCGATGCCCGAGGTGGATTCGGTGCTGATCCACGTGGAGCCGCACCAGGCCCCGGAGACGACGCACCGCTGAGGACGCGGAGCTTCGCGCAGCCTCGGCGCGGCAGAGGCCGGATCAAACGATCCCGTTCGGGCCCGCCGGGGATGCTTCGACGATGAAACCTCGCCACGCATCGGACTCGAGCGCCTGCTTGAGGTGCTGCTGGTGGGCCCCGATCAGGCGGCCGAGATGGCCGGCGAGCAGGGGTCCGGCGAGGCGGCCGAGAGGGCCCCACGGCGCGCGGAAGTCGAGCCTGTCGGTGAGACGGGTCGTATCGGCGTCGAGGGGCTCGAAGCGGTGCTCGTGGCGGAGGGAGCGGAAGGGGCCGCGGAGTTGCTCGTCGACAAAGCAGGTCGCGGGGCTCGAAACACGTGATGAGGCTGGTGAGGTGGTGGGTGAGGCCGAGGTGGCGGGCCCGCCAGGTGACGGATTCGCCGGCGCCGATGAGGCCGGTGGTCGTCCCGGCGATGGCGCGTTCTCCCGTCTCCCGCATGGAGTGGGTGTGGAAATCGATGGAGCGGGCGAGGTCGAAGCAGCGGTGGGCCGGGGCGCCGATCGTGATGGAGAGAGTGAGTGTGGGCATGGGTCAAGTCCGGCGGCGCTCGCTCAGTCGCGCCACCCCGCCCCGGTCCAGCGCGGCTCGAGCCCCAAGCGGCGGAGCAGCGCGGAGAGCTGCCCGGCGTGGTGCTGGATATGGCGGGCGTTGTAGATGTGCAACTCGGTGCGGCTGAACTTCAGGCGGGGGAAGCCAGATGGACCGGCAAGTGCCTCAGCGCTCTCGGCCTCGGGGCCGTCGCCCAGCACCTGCGCGATCTTGTCGCGGCAAGCCTCGGCGTAGGCGAGGAGTTCGGCCTGCACGAAGCGGCGGCTGGGGTATTCCTCCGAGAGTTCGGCAACTCCGGTAGGGTGGAAATCCACGCCGGCGGCGCGACGGTCGGCGATGAGCCGCTCGAAGGCCTCGGGGCTCGCCGAGAGATAGCAGTCCGCAAAGCAGAGCGTGTGGTAGGCGACCTGCCAGAAGGGGTACTTGGCGACCGGGTCGTCCCAGTGCTCGGCCGGGCAGAGGCGGATGCACTCGGTGAGCATGGAGAGGGCGGCCTGGAGCTGGGAGGCGAGGATGGGGCGGAGCTGTGGAGGAGGCGGCATATCAGCAGCGTAGCGGGATGGTTGCGGGTACCGGGACCGGAACGAGACATCGGGCGAAGTCCCCCCGGCGGATGGAGATCGAGGTCTATCACTCCACTTCGCGCTCGCTGGCAGCCCGGCGACGGAGTTCCTCGGTGCCGATCTGCTCGACGCGGGCCGGCGATCCCCAGGAGCAGCTTGAGACCGCCTCCGGGAGAGCCTCCAGAAAACCCGCCAAGCGGCGACGGTGGTCCCAGCAGAACTCATGCCCGATTGAAGACCGTGAGGCGGCTGCCTGCCAAGTCGCGAAGTCAGTGTCCGGTGGCGGACTCAGGGTGTCGGCATTTGGGAGAATGGCGATCTTGCCATACAGGATCACAGGCCCGATTGCCAGCGTGAACACATGAACTAGAAAGAAAGCCCCTGCGCAGCACCTGCGAACCGGATGGCGATTCCCGCCGGAACCTGTGGCCCCCGCCGCCATGGCCTACGCCTGTCCGGGGTCGACCTCGCGTACCGTCCCGTTCGAGGCCACGACGATGGGATGCCCTTCGCGGTGGTGGCGAGAAACCTGGCATCTGGCCTCTTAAGCCCTGGGTCAGCGTTGGCGTTGCAGAACCCTCCGCGCGTCGGTGGACCGCGTTCAACGGGGCCGATGCGATCAGTGCTGCCCGGCTGTGCTTTGGATGTGGGTCCAGAGTTCTGCATCAGCGATCTCGACGACGCGATGAGCTTGGGGCCGTCATCGCCGCCATTATTATACATCCGCCAGGTTGTCGCCAGGGGGAGGTAGAGTTCGAACAGGTTGGCCAGGTGGCGGATGCGAGTGCGCATCAGACGCCCGGCCTCGAACGCGACGGTCTCGGGGCAGAACTGGGAGAGCCTGCGGCAATCCAGGTGCCGGCGGAGCGACTCGGCAATGTGAAGGCGGTCCTTGATGAGGTCCGGAACCCGGTCCTGTGGACTTCCTGGCGCCAGAGTGGTCTCGGCCCCGCGATGATGACGATCTCCGGTGGCGAGGAGGGTGCAGCCATCACAGTTCCGCGCAAACCCCCGCCGCATCGTGTTCTCGCAGCACGCCCGCGGGTCCGTGAAGTGCAGCAGGTAGTCCGCCCCGCCCGCCTTCGTGCCCACGCCCGACATCCCCGCCCCGCCGAAGGGCTGGCGCGCGACCAGCGCCCCCGTCGAACCCCGGTTGATGTAGAGGTTGCCGACGCGGAACTCCCGCTTGGCCCGGTCGATGTGGGCGGGCTTGCGGCTGTAGACCGCGCCGGTGAGCTTGAACTCGCTGGCGTTGGCGATCTCGAGGGCCTCCTCGAACGTCCGGGCATGGAAGATCGAGAGCACCGGGCCGAAGATCTCCTCCTTGCCGATCGCGTGTTCCATCGTCACGTGGCTGAAGATGTGCGGCGGCACCCAGTCGCGCTTCGTCTTCTCCTCGAGGCCCGCCGGCACCTCCATCGCCAGCTCGAGACGGCACTCGGCCTTGCCCTTCTCGATGTAGGCGAGGATGGACTTCTTCGACGACGCGTCGATGACCGGACCGAAGTCCGAACCGGGGAGTGTCGGGTCGGCGACGACCAGAGACCTGGTCGCCTCGACCAGGCGCGTGATGAACAGCCTCGTCGCCTCGCCCTCCGGCCCCTCCGGGTCCACCACGATGCACCGCGAACAGGCCGAGCACTTCTGCCCCTGGAATCCGAACGCCGAGTAGCGGACGCCGAGCACGGCCTCGTCGAGATCCGCCGAAGTATCGACAATGATCGCGTTCTTGCCGCCCATCTCGGCGATGATCTTCTTGACGTTGGCCTGACCCGGAACGGTGTGGGCGGCCCCCTCGATGATGTCGAGCCCAACCTCCTTGGAACCGGTGAAGGCGATCATGCTCACCCGCGGATCGCGCACGAGCACCGAGCCCACAGTCGAGCCGGGCGCGTGGCAGAAGTGCAGCACATCGCGCGGGATACCCGCCTCCCACAGGATCTCCGTGCACAGCCGGGCGATGCCCACCGTCTGGCGGCTGGGCTTGACCAGGGCGCAGTTGCCCGTGACCAGAGCCGCCGCCGTCATCCCCGTGAAGATCGCCGAGGGGAAGTTCCACGGGCTGATGATGACGGCGATCCCCTTGGGCTGGTACCACACCTCATCCAGCTCGCCGATGAAGCGCCCGAGCCTCGCGGGGGTGAACATCGGCATCGCGGTGCGGGCGTAATACTCGCAGAAATCGATCGCCTCGCAGATGTCCGCGTCGGCCTCGCGCCAGGTCTTGCCCGCCTCCTTGACCATCACACCCGCGAGTTCGTCGCGCCGGGCCCGCATCGCGGCCGCGGCCCGAACCAGGCAGGCGGAACGCTCGACCTGCGGCGTGTCGCGCCAGCGCGGGAAGGCCTTGTGCGCGGTGTCGAGCATGTGGCGGGCCTGGTCGGCATCCAGCAGCTTGTCGCCCGTGGGAACGACGGCGCCGGCGATCGCCCTGGCGTACGCCTCGCGGACCTTGGCATCGGCGAAGTCCCGCATCGGCTCGTTGGTGAAGGGCTTGCCGTTGCCGACCCGCGGGTGCGAGGGAGAGAGGTTGTGGCGTTCGGCGGAGACACCGAGCAGGTCCTTCTTCTCCGGGGCCCCGCTCTTGCGCGCGGGAATCGCGAGCAGGATGGAAGCGTCGGCGTTGTCGAGGAAGCCGGCTTTGAGCCAGCTCTCGTTGGAGGTGTTCTCCAGCAGGCGGCGCACGAGGTAGGCCATGCCCGGGATCATCTCACCGACAGGGACATACTCACGGACGCGGAGGCCGGTCTCGGCGGCCGCGTGCTTGAGCTGGTCGGCCATGCCGTGGAGCATCTGGATCTCCAGGGCGTTCCTGGGCAGGTTCCGCGCCTCGAGGGCGGCGACCGCATGGCCGATGGATCGGACGTTGTGGGAGCCGAGGGCGAGCTTGACGCCGCCGGAGCCCGCGGCGAGGCGGGTGGGCCCAAGTCCGCCGCCGCCGGTCTCCGCGCCGCCCGAGCGCGGGCTGGCGTCGAGGAAGACATCGGTCATCTCCTCGAAGCACCTGTCGCTCTGCCACTTCTCGGGCCAGACGGGGCAGGGCCAGCCCTGCTGCTCGGCGTGGATGGTCTCGTAGTCCCAGTAGGCGCCCTTGACGAGGCGGACGGTCACGATCCGCCCCGTGCGCTTGGCCCACTCGGCGATGCGCTTCGCGTCGCTCACGCCGCTCTTCAGATAGGCCTGCATCGCCAGGCCGGCCTGGAAATCGACCGCCTCGCAGCAACGCATGAAGAGTTCGAGCGTCAGGTCCTTGCGGCTGAACTGCTCCATATCGAAGTTGATGAGGACGCCCTTGGCCTTGGCCAGCTCCAGGATCGGCACGATGCGGCTCATCAGATCGCGGATGGAGCCCTCGGTGTCGATGGGGTCGCACTTGGCGCTCAGCGAGGAGATCTTGATCGAGACGTTCGTGCGGGGGATGCCGCCCAGGTGGTCGGTCTCGATCGCCGGGTTGGCCCTCCAGCCGGCAACGCTCGCCGGCAGGTTGCCCACGAGGTCGAGATACTTGTCGCGATAGGCGTCGGCCTCGGCGTCGGAGACGCACGCCTCGCCGAGCAGATCGACGCTGAAGGCGATGCCGTCGTTCCAGAGCTCGGCGAGGCCGGGCAGCGCGCTCGCCGCGTCGGTGCCCGCGATGAACTTCGAGGCCATGCCCTTGATCTGGCCCGCGATGGTCGAGGCGAACAGCCCCTTGGCGAGCCCGCCGGCCTTCAGGCCCAGGTCCATGCCGGGCGGCGTCTTCACGCCGGGCTGGGAGAGGTAGTCGGCGAGGTGGTCGTGGATCGCGTCGGGGGTCGTGAGCATCGGAAACGCGTCGACGAAGCGGAAGAGCTGGACCTTGAAGGCCTGGTCCTTCATGGACCAGTCCATCAGCTTGTCGGAGTAGAACTTCGCGCTCAGGAGCCCGGCCTTGTGGGACCGGGCTCGGGCGAGGATGTCGGACCCGATCTCGACGGTGCGGCTCTCAAGGCCGGAAGCGTTGGTGGATGGGGCAGGGACCGCGACGGGGGACTTGGCCTTGCGGGAGAAGATCGCCATGACAGATCCTTGCGTCCGGAGGAAGAATGGCCCGGGCGCGAGGGTCTCGATGGCTCGACACGCCGGGCTTCAACTATAGGTTCGCGCCCCGACGACCCGGGGGAGCGGAGGCTCTACCCTCCCCTCCTATGCGCCCCGTTTCCACGGTCGTCACGGTGGGGAACTTCGATGGCGTCCACGCCGGACACGCGGCCATCGTGCGGCGCGCGCGTGCCCTGGCGGCCCCCAACGGCGGGAGCGTGGTGGTGCTGGCGTTCGACCCCCACCCGCTCTCACGCCTCGCCCCGGAACGGGCCCCGCAGCCGCTCACGACCTTCCCCGAGCGGGCCGAGCTGCTCCGCCAGGCGGGCGCGGACATCGTCGAGCGCTTGGAGCCGACCGAAGCCCTCCTCCGGCTGAGCCCGGAGGCGTTCGTGGAGTGGGTCGTCGAGCGGCACAATCCCGGCGTATGGATCGAGGGGCAGGATTTCCGATTCGGGCATGGCAGGGCGGGAAGTGTCGAGACGCTGCAGCAGCTCGGCGGGCCCCTGGGTTTCACAGTGGAACTCGCCCCGACAGTCTCCGTCGCCCTCTCCGATCACACGGTGGTTCCCGCCTCCAGCAGCCTCACCCGCTGGATGCTCTCCCACGGTCGGGCCCGCGATGCCTGGAGCATGCTCGGCAGGCCCTACCGCCTCGGCGGCCAGGTCGTCCGTGGCGACCGGCGGGGACGGACACTGGGGTTTCCGACGGCGAACTTTGAGAGCCCGACCATCCTCCCGGCCGACGGGGTCTACGCGGCGGTGGCGACGCTGCCGGGCGGCGCCCGACACCCCGCGGCCCTCTCCGTAGGGAGCAAGCCCCAATTCGGGGGCCTGACCAGAACCGCCGAGGCGTTCATACTCGACGCCCCCACCGATCCGGGCACGGCGCACCTGCCCGGGCTGACCGAATATGGCTGGCAGCTCGCACTCGACGTGGTCGGGTGGATCCGCGACCAGATGCGATTCGATTCGATCGAACGGCTCGTTGCCCAAATGGAACGGGACTGCGCGCGGGTGCGCGGCACCGTGCACTCGCTCACCATCCCGACCCCGGCGCACGCGGCACCATGAACACGAACCCCACCCAATATGCCGGCAATCTCACCCCCTCCGAGGCCGCCGCCTGGTTGGCCGGCGCCGACTCGGTCGTGATCCTCACCCACACCAAGCCCGACGGGGACGCGGTGGGATCGAGCCTCGCGCTGGCGCGATCCCTGCTGGCCCAGACACCCGGCCGGTCGGTCCAGCTCTGGTATTCGGGCGTGCTCCCGGACTTCCTCGCCGAGATCGTCGGCGACACCCCCCACCGCCACCTGGACCGGGAGCCCATCTCGAGCGGCGAGGATCCCGGTCGGGTCGTGGTCGTTGACACCGGCGCGTGGACGCAGGTCGGCCCGGCCCGTGAGTTTCTCGAACGACGCCCCGATCGGTCGCTGATCATCGACCACCACCTCAATGGCGACACGGCGATGGCCGCACACCGGTTGATCGACACCACCGCGGCCGCCGCGGCCCAGATCGTGGCCGCCGTCGCCGCGGAGTTGCTCTCCACGCCCACGCGCCGGCTGCCCGAGGCGATCGCCACACCGCTCTACCTGGGCCTGGCCACGGACACCGGCTGGTTCCGGCACTCGAATGTTCGGGCGCCGGTGCTGCGCCTCGCGGCCGACCTGATCGAGGCCGGCGTGCCGCACACCCAGTTGTATCGCATTGTCGAGCAGCGTGACCGGGTGGGGCGGCTCCGCCTCTTCGGGCGCGCGATCACGACGCTGGAAATGCACTCGAACGATCGGATCGGGATCATGAGCCTTACGGAGCAGGACTTCGCAGAGTCGGGCGCCCTGCCGGGCGACACGGGCGGCTTCGCGGATCGGATCCTGGTGATCGAGTCGGTGGCGGTCGCGGTCGTGCTCAACGAGTCGCGAGACCACGCGGGAGCGAGGATGACCAAGGTGAGCATGCGCTCGAAGGACGGGCCCGGCGCGGTCGATGTGAACCAGGTGACCTCGTCGCTGGGTGGCGGAGGGCACGCCCGCGCCGCCGGGGCGAGAATCGCCGGAAGCCTCCCCGAGGCTCGCGACGCCGTGCTCGGGGCGCTGGCCTCGGTCGGGGGGATGTGATGGCGCGGATGGGTGGCAGCCGGTTGGGACGTGAAGGCTCCGGCGGGACCGACGAGCCGCGACGCGCCGGCGGTGCGCATCCGAAACCCACCGCGAAGGAAGCGCCGGCGAACGCCCCGAAATTCCGACCCCAGACGCCGAAGGGGACCACCTTCCGGAAGCCCGCGCTGGAGTTGTTCACCACGACGCTCTGGGAGTACCCCAGCCAGCACTACCTGGCGGAAGCCCGCCCCGGCGAGCGTGCGGGCGTGCAGGGGGACCCGAACTACACGGGAGCGACGCCCAGCTGGGTCATCTGGCAGGTGCTGCAGCGCTACACCTCGCCCGGGGAGCGGGCGCTCGACCCGATGTGCGGCAGCGGGACCACGCTGGACGTCTGTGCGGATCTCGGACGCGAGGGCAGGGGTTTCGATATCGCGCCGACCCGCCCGGATATCGAGCGGGCCGACGCGCGGCGGCTGCCGCTGCCCGATGCGTGCTGCGACTTCGTCTTCATCGACCCGCCCTACTCCACCCACGTGCGGTATTCGGACGACCCGGACTGCATCGGGCGCCTCGACGCGGGCGGGGCGGACTCGGGCCGAGCCTATTACGAGGCGATGGATCGGGTGATCGCGGAGTCCGACCGCGTGCTCCGCCCCGGCAGGCACATGGCGCTCTACGTGAGCGACTCGTGGCGCAAGCGCGACGGGCGGGCGACCGGCCCGGCAGGGCACGCGCCGGGCGAGTTCATGGCCATCGGGTTCGAGCTCTTCGCCATGATGCGGCGGCGCTTCGAGCCCGTGGACATCGTGGCCGTGGTGCGACAGAACGCCAAACTCAAGCGGGGGAAATGGCACGAGGCCGCCGCGGACGAGACCTTCTTGCTGCGCGGGTTCAACTACCTCTTCCTGATGCGCAAACCCGCCGGACGGGGCGAGCGGAACGCCGGCGCCCGGCCGGGGCCGCGGGGGCGGGGCGGACGCGAGCGGCGCTGAGCCCCGCGGCCTCAGGCCGATTCGGGGGCGCCGTTGGTGGCGCCGCTGGCCCTGCGCTTCTCGTCGATCAAGCTGTCGTAGTTCCAGTGCATGTTGACATCGGCGGCGCCGGCATCAAAGTAGTACTGACCCCGGGCCTTCTTCGCGTCGAGCCGGCCGGTGACCCAACCATCGAGCAGCATGGTCTCGAGCGAACTCATGCACTGGCCGACGTAGTGGGCCCCCTTGTTCATCCTGGGCGCGCGCCCTTCCGAGCCCTGGCCTCGAACTCGCGGTAGATGTCCTGCAGGACGGAGTGCTGGCGGAGCACCTCGACGACCTCGCGGAAGTAGCCCACAAAGGGGAGGGTCGCCCCGTCCCGGTGCCAGGCCTCGGCCTTGATCGTCCGACCCTCGCTGAAGATCGGCACCTCGATCTTCCGTGCCTTCTCCAGGTTGAGTCGGAACAGGTTGAACTTGTTGAGCTCCCAGCCGGCATCACCCTCGCCAAGGAAGAATTTCGTGACCTCTTTGACACTGAGCAGGTCAAACGTCGCCAGCCCGGGCGAGAGGAAATCCTCATGCCCAAACCCGCCGAAGCTGAGCCACCGGAACGCCTGCCGGGGGTCGAGCTTGAGGCCGGCATCGGCGGCGATCTTCTGCGTGTACTCGCGCAGATCGGTGAAGCAGCCGTTGAAGCTGTACCAGAACTCGGCGAAGCGGATGTACTGGCTGATCCGCTTCCGCTGCGTCGTGTCGTAGTGCGCTTTGAGCCAGTCCGGGTCGTGCTCGCCCCGGAGGATCGAGAGCAGGCTGTAGGCGACGATCCGGGCCCCGGTGTGGGCGAGCGTCATGCCGCCGGCGAGGATGGGATCGGCGAAACCGCACGAATCCCCGACAAGGAACCAGTTCTCCCCGCAGAGCCGATCGGCGCAGTAGGACCAGTCCTTGGTGGCGTAGACCTCACCCTGCATGGTCGCGTTGCGCATCAGGTCGCGGACGCGGGGCTCCTCCTGCAGCGCCCAGTGGTAGAGCGCTTCGGGGGTCTTGCCACACTTGCGGAAATGCTCGGCGGGACACACGAACCCGACGCTGGTGCGGGTGGGCCCCAGCGGGATGAACCAGACCCAGCCGCAACCGATCGAGAGCACCTGCACCCGCGTGGCGCCGACGCCGATCTCCACGGCCCACTCGGCGTTGTCCCAGTAGCCCCAGATGGCGATGTTCTTGAGCGTCTCGGGCACCATCGCCCCGACCCCCATCGCCCGGTGGAAGAGGCCGGTGTTGCCGGCGGCGTCGACGTAGTGCGAGGCCTCGACACGTGATCCGTCCGCGAGCACGAGACCGGTGATCCGGTCGCCCTCGTGCTCGATGTTGCGGACGAGCGTCTCCTCGCGGACCTCCACGCCCAACGATTCGGCGTGGCGGAGCAGAATGTCGTCGTAAACCATCCGATCAACCTGGAACGCCGTGAGCCGACGCTGCCCCTCGTAGGTCGCCGGACGCGCCTGGTCCTTGAACTTGGCCGGGGGGAGGAACTCGAAGTCCCAGAGGTCGTTGGTATTCCCCCATCGGTACGTCGCGCCGATCTTGATCGGGAAGTTGGCCGCCTCGACCTTGTCCCAGACGCCCATCTCGTGGAGCACCGCGCCGATCGGGGGCAGGTGGCTCTCGCCGACGTGCTCGCGTGGGAACTTCTCCTTCTCGAGGACAAGCACGCGAAGCGAGGGCTCGTACTTTTTCAGCAACGTCGCCAAGGTCGAGCCGCCCGGCCCGCCTCCGACGATTGCCACATCTACTTCCCGGCGCGCACCGACAGCCATGGCGGCACCCCTTCCATCGAGTTCCCCACGACGGCGAGCAGAACGCCCAGCCGATCGGGCCGCGGAGCGACGACCGCGGCGGCGGCAGCATACCACCCGGAACGCGCGCCGCAAATACTCTCGCGTCGAGATCAAGCTTTTTCTGAGGCCGGCGCGGCCGTCTCGATCCAGCCACCTCCGAGCACGACGCCGTCGCGGTACAGCACGATCGCCTGCCCGGGGGCGATGGCCGGCTGGGCCTCATCGAAGCGCACCTCGAACCGGCCCGCGCGACCCGACGGGCCCGGCGTTCTCGCGTCGGTGATGGGCCGAAAGGCCGCGTGCGCAAGCCGCCCATTCGAGCGAAACCTCGCCTCGGCCGGCTGCCAGCCCGCCTCCGGCTCGACGAGCCAGTTCGCCTCGGCTGCGATGCAGCCCGGACACATAAGGAGATCCTTATCGCCGACTACGACCCGGTTGGCCGCGGGATCTCGGCCGACCACGTAGAGCGGATGACCGAGCGCGACACCGATCCGCCGGCGCTGTCCGACCGTGAATCGGTGCTGCCCCTCGTGCGCCCCGATCGGGCGACCCTCCGCGTCCACAATCTCGCCGCGCCTGCCCGCCAGCTCGGGCCGACGCCGCTCGACCAGCGACGCATAGTCATCGTCGGGCACGAAGCAGATCTCCTGGCTGTCGGGCTTATCAAATACGGGCAGGCCAAGCGCTTCGGCCAGGGCTCGGACGTCGGGCTTGCGCATCTCGCCGATGGGCAGGAGCATGTGCGCGAGCTTGGCCCGATCGACGCCAAAGAGCACGTAGCTCTGGTCCTTTGATGCGTCCACGCCCTGTGCGAGCCGCGGATCGCCCGCGTCCGCATCGCGCAGGATCCGGGCGTAGTGCCCGCTGGCGACAAAGTCGCACCCCAGCTCGCGGGCGTACTCGTGCAGCTTGCCGAACTTCAGCCAGTCGTTGCAACGGACGCAGGGGTTCGGCGTCCGCCCCGCGGCGTACTCGTCCGCGAAGTAGTCGATGATCCGACCAAAGTCCTTCTTGAAGTTGCAGACATAGAACGGGATGCCGAGCTGGGCCGCGACCAGCCTCGCGTCCGCGGCGTCCGACACCGAGCAGCAGCCCCGATGCCGGATGGTGGCCCCACCGTCAGAGCCGCGTGCGTCAGCACGCGGAAGGGGTGCCCCACCTCCCCGCCCCGTCCCGCCGGAGGGCGTCTCGCACACTCCGGCCCCTTCCAAACTCTCCCCCACCGTCCCCAGCCGCATGAAGCATCCGATGACCTCGTACCCCTCGCGCAGCAGCAGCGCGGCCGCCACGGAGCTGTCAACGCCGCCGGACATGGCGAGGAGAACTTTGCCTCGAGGAGAGGGCATCGACAAGTCTAGAGGGGCCGGGGGCGCAGGCACCCCGATGTGGGCCGACGGCTCTCCCGCCGCGCCGGAGCGGCCCTCAATCGCTCCAGAATGCTCTTGCGCCGCGCCTCCGGGAGGGCGCCCCGAGGATGGCCACCGCGATCAGCCCCAGTGATGGTGTCCCGGGCACGTAGCGCAGATTGTCGACGGTGAACCGGCCTGGATCGACGGCCGCCCTTGCGTACTCACCGTCGAACGCCGCGAGCCGGTCGTACCGACCGAGGCCCGGATCCCAGTCCGGGAGCACGACGGTGCGGTCGATCGCGAGGCCGGAGTCGTCAAAGACCTGGATGGAGAAGGAGCCGGTGGCCGCGTCCACGGCCAGATCCACGTGGTACCACGAGCCCGCGAGCACCGGGGCCTCGTCCAGCCGCTCGTTGACGAAGTTCGAGTTTGGGTCCGTCGCGCCGAAGAAGTACCACCGCTCGTCGTAGACGTAGACGACCGCCTGAGGGTTTCCGTTGATGTCCGGGGCGCCCACATCCTGGAAGAAACCCGCGCGGAGGTCCAATTGCCGTACCGCCTGGGAGATGGGTGGGCGTCGACGCGGAGGTCTGCGCCGACACGGGGGCGGACGGACGGAAGGATCGAGGTGATGATGCCCTGGCTGGTGCCCCGTTCCTGGAAGATCTGGTAGGCCTGGGTCGCGGCGCCGTCGCGACCGAGTGTGGTGATGATCTGCCCGGTGGGTGCGGGGAGAGTGGGATGGAGAATCGAGTCGGCGATGTCCTCCCAGGGCGCCCCGGGGAGGCCGCCCACTTCGTAGGACTCGAAGTCGTCCAGCACGGGACCGGCGTGGGCCGCTGTGCACAACGCTACCGCGGCGAGACCGATCGCGGCCGGCCGACGAGTCGCGGGTCGCGCTGGGGATTCGCGTCGACCCGACCCGCGCCGCTCCCGGCGGAGGCCCAGCCCCATCGCGCCGACGACGAATGGTCCCGCAACGCCCGGGCCGGGAACTCGGGAGAGCTCGACGTACTGCATCGTCTGGATCTGCTCGCCCAGCGGGTCGCGCGTCTGGAAACACGCGGTGAGGGTCATGAACTCCGGCCCTAGGACGCGGAGCTCGCCGACCGTATCCAGGTCGAGACTCGTCTCGGAGCCGACGAACGTGCGGTATCTCTGCACCCGGGGAGGCGGCGAGATCACCCGGAATGCGGCCTGCGACTCCGATGCCCAGACGCCCTGGACAAACTCGCCATCCGGGCGCGTGAGACGGACAGTCGAACCCACGATATCCACGTTCCAGGTCGCGTCGTGCTGGTCGAGCGTCGCGCCCGTTGCCGGATCGACATCGAGCACGTGCGCCCCCCACGCCCCCGCGAGCGACGCATCGCCCGCCACGCTCGAATCCAGGAAGACCGGGAAGGCCGCGTCGGTGTACGGGGCGCGGCGGATGTGCGATTCGAAGGTGAGGCCGCCGCCGAGGGTGAAATGGATGTCCGCCTCGTCGTCGGAGAGGAACTGGCCCGTGCCGTTGCCATTGTCAAAGAGGATCACACCCCCCTCGTCGATCGTGCCCGCGTAGTGCCCCTGCGCGGAGAGATCGCTGAACTCGTAGCGACCCTCGCCGGGCCGATCAGCCCAGGTGGCCCACTCCGAACCCTCGACCGAGCCCGTGAACGAGTGAAAGAAGAGCCCCGTGTATCCGGCTGTCGCGGGCGCGGGCTGTGCGAGCCCCCGCTCGACCGAGGCGAGCAGCGCGACATGGGCCAACACCAGGGGGAGCATTCGGTGGGGTCTGGACATTGCGTCGGTCTCCTGCCGGGGGGCCCGGCTGCGCATGCGGCGTCGCGAGCCCTGGGGGCTGCCCGCCGCGACGATTCGGTACCATCCCGCGATGCCCCCGGCCCGATGCCGGGGCGGTCCCTCGGGATGACCGACTGTCCTTACGCGGATACTATTCTGCAGATTCGGCCAAATGCAAATAAAACGGAATCAACCACGTCCTCCCTTCCCCGCCGAGGTCCGCACCGCGGCCCAGTTCGACGCGATCGCCTCGCCCGTGCGGGACCAGATCCTCCAGGTGGTCGTCAACCAGGCTCCCTGGTCGCCCGAGCAGCCCGACCGGCCCGGCGTCTCCATCCGCGAGATCGGCTCGCAGCTCGGGCGCAAGCCCGGCTCGCTCTACCGGCACATCGAGGCGCTGGTGGAGGCCGGGCTCATCCGGGAGACGGGCGCCCAGCCCTCCGGCGGGCGCGACGCCATGACGTACACCGCCACCGGCGAGGTGGTCCACCTCGTCACCCCCGAGCGCAACGGGGCCGCGATGGAGGCGCTGTGCCGCTACATCGAGCGCACCGCGGCACAGGCCGGCAAGGAGGCCGCGGCCGCCACGCGGGATCGCGTCCTCGCGGTCGCCTCCTCCACGCCCCCCGGGGCCCGCGGGGAGCCACCGCGATACGAGAACGCCATGCTCTCGATGTTCGGCTGGCTCGACGACGAGCAGCGCCAGCAGCTCCGCGAATGCATGTGGCAGATCGCCGAGATCTTCGGGCACGCGCAGCGACGCCCCGGCACGAAACTGATCGCCTCGAGCCTTTTCATCCGGCCCGTCCGACTCCCCGCCGGCGAGACCGCCGAGTCGGAGTAGAGACGGAAAGCCCGGCGACGATTTTGGGCGCATGGTTTGGGGCCCCCGGAGGGGTCTTCTCGCGCATGGCTGATGGAGGGCGGTGTTGGATTCGGCGCGCGCGAGTCAACTGGTGTCGTCGGGTCGGGCCAGGTGGTGCCGGGCGAGGGTGAGCGCCTCGGCCATCTCGGCGTCGGTGAGGTTGGCGGCGAGGTCGTCGAGTTCGGCGTCGTCGAGGGCTCGAGCGCTTCGTCGTCAAGGGCGTCGAGTTGGTCGTCGGTGAGTTCGTCTTCGGTGGTGCCAGCGCGTGCGGCGCCGGCGGGTTGCACGAGCCCCAACCGGGGCTGACGCCCGCGGCTCTGAAGTGCGGGCTCGGGAGCGGTGGGGATCGGCGGAGTCTCGGAGCGCGGGGACGCACCTTCTCCGACTCGACCTGAAGGTCGAGCCGCCTCCGCCGCGGGGCGGAGGGGGATCTCGCGGGGGCGGGGCGAGACCGCGCGCGGGTGGGAGGTGGCGCGGAGGAGGGTGTTGGCGCAGCGGCGGCGCTCGGCGGGGTCGTCGGCGAGCTGCATGCCCTCGCGCAGGGCCTCGCGCAGGGCTTCGGCCGCCTCGCGGCGGAGCTGCTCGGCCCAGATCTCGCGCCGGAGCGTCCGGAGGGATTCAATCAGCTCGACTTGAGCCTGGATGTGCGACTGGGCGAGCCAGTGCGCGAGATCGACGAGGTCGAGACCGAGCGGCGCGGCGATGGCGGAAAGGTCGGACGAGGGGTCGAAGAGGGCGGCCAGGAGGAGGCGATCCTGGTCCGATACAGGAGCGGGGGGATGCGCCCGGCGCAGGTGCTTCCGCTGCCCCGGATGCATCGGGGAGGCCGCCGCGTGCGAGGTCGGGGAGTGCGGAATTGGAAGGGCTGAGTTGCATGAGCGGGTTCTGATCGGTTCTGGGGAGATCATACCGTACTGATACCGCACGTCAAGAGGATTCGTGTCGTATTTTCGGAACATGGACGGGGCTCGCCTCTCCCGTCCCCGGGGGGAGGCGGGGGGAGCGTTGGGCCGCTCCCTCTCATCCACCCTTCCGTCGTTTCTGCCCTCTCCGGTGGCTCCCACGCCCCGTCCACGGCGCGGGTGGCTTCGTCGGTGCCACCGCTCACGTGCGCGACGAGCACGGGTTCCGGCGCCCCGGGGGCAATCAGGGTGCGGTGTATTCGCCGCAACCCCGTGGAGCGGGGCCTGGTCGAGCGTGCGGTGGTGGATGGGGCAGCGCGAGGGGGAGTTCCGCTGCTGGCCTGTCCCCGGGTCAGGCCGCCAAGTGGGCGGAGTGGAGGGGGTTCGTGTGATGGGTGTTCGGGGGCGAATGAGGAAAGCACCGACCTCCCAGGGCGGAAGTCGGCGGCACGGGTCGGTGCCAACCCGCCTCAGACCGATGCGCAAGTCGCTCAGAGTCAGTGGAGAAGGTAGCGTCTGCCGTGGCGTGAGCCCGCACGCTTCAGCACCAACCGGAGATTCTCCAAGAGCGGCGACCCCGCGGTAGCCAATAGGGGAAGCAGACGCTCTGTCACGAACTCCTCGGTCGCCGTTTGGCTGAGCAGATGCCGGAAATAAGTCACGCTTCCCGCGCGGTTCAAATCCGCCAGCAAGAAGGAAATGGCTTCCTCGCTGAACACACTGGTCGTGAGATCGTTGCGATGAGGCAGCACAAAGTGCAAGAGCAGCGAGCGGAATTGAGAGTCCACTCTGTTGAACTCGGCAACGAACTGATCTTGGGCCTCACGCGATAGGTGTACCGCGAACAGCGACCCCAACTGATCAATGAACCATACGTCTTTGCCACTACGGCCCACTTCTCCGGCCCACTCCAGCCACCAGTCAATCGGGCCGACTTCAAGCTCACCCAAACCGGGACTCCTGGGAGGAGAGCTGCCGCCGAACAAAGCCGACGCGAGTTCCAGGTCTCGTAGCTTGAGAAGGTGGACAAACAAGATCTCCTGACCCGCCCAGTCCAACTCAATTTCTCGCAGAGAGCCGATTGGCTCCCCGTCGGCGGTCATCATCGCTCATTTGAAGCAGCTCCGCCAATGCCCGAAAGACCGGCTCGACACGGGCTGGCGATACGCAATGCAGCAATGCTGCCTTCGCGATGCCCGACTCCTTCGCAGCATTACGCTCGACCGTCACTGCGAGATCAGGCCGGCCGCCACATACACTGCGGAGTGCATGGAGCGCCCACGCAGTCCGTTCCTCAACCGCAAGCGAGATGAGCTGCCGCACATGGGAGTCCCCAAACGAGGCCCACGACAGATCGTTG
>JADJMV010000013.1 GCA_016709445.1 Phycisphaerales bacterium | reverse complement strand
ATCCATATCCCGGCGGGACGCACACCCATCACGGTCAAAGCACCTTCACCAATCACCGACACCGCGACGCATATTGCCAGTAGGTTTAAGCGGCCTCTTCCAATCCGGCCTGCGTCGGTCCACCACCGCTTTCCGCGAGCGGCGTGCTCGCCCATCCGTAGATTTCGAGTATCCTGCCGTCTCATTGCGCCTCCAAGATCGGTGGACAACACGTCACCAAATTCGCCCAACAGATGCATGTCCGCCTCATACCTGCATACGCGGACGCCATACAGAATGCATATTTGGGCGCAGGCGAGAAGATAACACGCTCGATAGCACCAGAGGCCGATCACGGGGTTTCCGGTTGCACCCCCCGCGAGTGAGCACGTGATGATGCAAAGAGCCGTGCACTCCACAAGATCGCCCGTGCAATTCAGGGCGTTCTGTGCGAGTCGCCAATCCGCAGCCTGCTGACAGGCATGGTACGCTGCAAGACATGCGGCGCAGCCGGGCGGCGGGTTCCATTCTTTGCGCTGACCGGCCGGGTCGACCCCTACAAGCCCGTTTCCCTGCACATACGCATACACACCCATCCCATCGACATACCCCAGCGGATCCCTCCTCGTCCACCTCCCGAGCTGGCTGAGGTACACCCGGTTCCTGACGTGGTAGACGGACTCCCAGCCCTCCGAGCCTGTGAGGACGGGGTCGATCTCGTACCCCGCGTAGCCCTTGCGGTTGGCGGCGCCGGCATGCGACCAGGTCATGTACGCGAGCACGCCGCGACCCAGCCCCGAGTCGGCGTTCTTGTCGTTGAGGTAGGCGGTGATGTCGCTGGTGTTCTTGGTCCCGTCCCAGTTCCAGTCCGCGAAGGGCATCGTCGAGCCGGAGTAGTAGGTCGAGTACTGGGTGTAGTCGTTGTTGTCGACGTCGCCGTCGGCCTCGAGGTCGGTCTTGGCGATCCCGAAGGGCACCCCGTAGGGGTCGTAGCGGACCTGGTTGATCAGGTGACCGTCGCTGGTCATGAGCGCCACCACGTCGGCCCGCCAATTCTGGCAGTAGTAGACCCGCTCCTCGAGCGTGCCGTCGGGGAGCGCTCCCAGGCGGTGTTGGCGTCGCGGAATCCCACGCCGCCAGCCTACCACGCGCGGCGTTGGGCGGTCCGAGAGGGGAATCCGGTTGCCGGGAGCCGAGGGGGCATGTCCGGCGGAGATGGGCCTGCGGGGTCGACCTCTGGCTTCGGGGCGGCGTGGGCCAGCGCGCCGCGTGAACGGCTGACCTCATTCAACATCCGATCCGTTCGACCTCGCTCCTGTGCCGCCGCTGCGCGATCTCGGCCGACGGTCGGCTTGGCGCTCGCCGCTCAAGGTCCTGTGGCCATCGCAGCATCCACGAAATAACCCTCGGCCGAAGGATGGAACACTTCGGGATCAGGTTTCCCAGGGCAGGTCAGTTCCATGCCGTCCCGCCGCTGCGCGCAATCTCGGCGGAAGGTCCGCATGACGCCTGTGCCTTGACGTGCTGTGAGCACCGGAGCATCCATCAATCTACCCTCGGCCGAAGGATGGAACGGTACGGGACAGGCCAATATCATATGCCACATCGTTCTGCTCCACACTCGGGACACCTGGCATAGATCCCCGGATAGCCGCACCGCGGGCAGCATCCGTGGGCTGCGCGGCGGCGGCGGATGCAATAGAGTACGCTCGCGCGACTCCACCTCATGCTAAGATATCCCAGTAGTCCGATCACTATCGCGTCCGTCGTAGCAGCCCAATACATAATCGACATTAGTTCTCGCGATGCCATCATTGCCCATACTCCACACCATCGCATCCCCAGTCTCATTGATATGATAGATCCAGGATTCTTGAAAGCATCGCCACGGTATTCCCCAGCTATTCACCTGCGCCGCTTGTATTTCAGATTTAGGGTATTCTAATGAACAACACAACGACTCAAGTTCCGGAGTCATTCCCACCCCCATCGGAAGCGATCGTGCTTCTGTAGGCGTGAAATGCACGTCGTTCGGATCACTCCCCAAATTGTCTCCTGCGCCAAACGACTTGTTCCTCACCCGTACGGACATCCGAATGCTCGTCCGAATCCCTATCTGTGAGATTATGAAAGGTCGCCCGTCTTGTGACTGCGACCAACGACCGACGACTGCCAGTGGCGGTAACCCGTGATCAGTCATGCGCCACGCGATAATGCCCAGAATACCCAGGCTGCCGGCCAATACGATCCGCCATAGATGCTTGGCTACTATTGCTATTGAGATCAGCGAGGGCAATACACCCCTTCGCCGGTTTCCCAGTGTAAACCAACGCGTCGGTCATGGACTGGTGATCCCTTCGACATGCAGAGATCAATAGCATCACGTTGCCGCGGCCACTCTGGACGATCATGAGCCCGATCCTCCCCCACCGTCGCACACACAATCCGCGTTTCGAAATGTCTTCCAATCACCGATCAAGCCCGGATTCTCTCGAACCGGATCGACGTCTCCGTGACAATTCGGGCAGTTGTTAGCCACGCCGAATTGAGCGTTCTGCAGGCGTTTGGCGATCAGCACGACATCGCACTGCTTAACACCCATGGCAACACATTCAGTGAACGCTTTTTCGAGACAGGCGATGCTATCTTTGTATGCACGGCACTCACCGCATGCTTTGTCTTCATCATTCTGAGGAAGATCCCGCCAGCCATTCCTTCCTGCCTCTCCGGAACAGTCCCCGTTACACATGCCGTCGCATGTGATATCGATGCAGTGCCGACATTTGTGCACGCGAGCGTTGTGCTATGCAAGATCACGTGCCTTATTATGTCTGCCCACGAATGGTACGGACTGGCGTGGGAAGGCTTGCTCGCCCACACAAATCGTGGGCGTCTTGTCACAGCATGCCACTACACCATACGTGTGCGCGTGTTGATTGAGACATGCCGTCAGGCAACACGGAACACAATCGGTAGGGTCAATGCATGTGGGATCGAGGGCTAGAGTATTGTCCAAGCCTCCGCCGCCTCCACAGTCACCTTGGTCGCCTCGGATCAAAACCAAACGTGGGCATGCTCCAATATCGCCAGCGTCCCCGTGGTACTGTCCCGTCGGGTCCGTCATGACCATCGCCAGATCCGCGGAGTAACAGTGGAGCCCCGCACCGTACCGGTACCCCAGCGGGTCTCTCCTTGTCCACCTCCCCAACTGGCTGAGGTACACGCGGTTCCTGACGTGGTAGATTGATGCCCAGCCTTCCGAGCCGGTGAGAACAGGATCGACCTCGTACCCCGCGTACCCCTTGCGGTCGGCGGCGCCGGCGTGCGACCAGGTCAGGTACGCGAGCACCGCCCGGCCCAGCCCCGTATCCGCGTTCTTGTCGTTGAGGTAGGCGGTGATGTCGGTGCTGTTCTTGGTCCCATCCCAGTTCCAGTCGGCGAAGGGCATCGTCGAGCCCGACCAGTCGCTGCTGAAGAGGGTGTAGTCGTCATTGTCGACGTCCCCGTCGGCCTCGAGGTCGCTCTTGGCGATGCCGACGGGGACCCCGTAGGGGTCGTCGCGGACCTGGTTGATGAGGCGGCCGTCGCTGGTCGTGAGCGCGACCTGGGAGGCCCGCCAGATCTGCACGTCGTCCACCCGCTCCTCGAGCGTGCTGGCGGCGGCGTCCTGAGCTTCCAGCTTGGCCCAGGCGGTGTTGGCGTCCCGGTCCGTCAAGATCACCCCGTCAATATACGAGGATCCCCGGTTCCACCAACGTCCGGCATCCAAGGGGGGCGGCCGCCCGCTGGGGGAGGGGGCCCTCGGCGGGCGTATCCTCAGGCATTGCCCCGGTAGCTCAGGTGGATAGAGCGGCGGTTTCCTAAACCGCAGGTCAGAGGTTCGAGTCCTCTCCGGGGTGCTTTGGGGGCGAGGGACAGAGGGACAAAGGGACAAAGGGACAAAGGGACAGAGGGACAGAGGGACGGGGGCAGAGGGACAGAGGGACAAAGGGACAGAGGGGAGGGGGAGAGGGAGAGGGGCGGGTGGGGGCGGATTGGGGGCCGGAGGGGCTCTTTGGCCACGGGGCGCTTTGGCCCTTTCCTCAGGCCATGATCGGCGTCACCAGCTCGCCGGCGACGTCGGTCAGGCGGTAGTCGCGCCCCTGGTGCCGATAGATCAGGTGCTTGTGGTCGAGGCCGAGCAGGGCGAGCATGGTCGCGTGGAGGTCGTGGACCTCGACGGGGTTCTCGACGACGTTGTAGCTGTAGTCGTCGGTCTTGCCGAAGGTGATGCCGGGCTTCACGCCGCCGCCGGCCAGCCAGACGCTGAAGCAGCGGGGGTGGTGGTCGCGCCCGTAGTTGTCGTGGGTGAGTGTGCCCTGGCTGTAGACGGTTCGGCCGAACTCGCCGGCCCAGAGCACGAGGGTCTCATCGAGGAGCCCGCGGCGCTTGAGGTCTTTGACGAGGGCCGCCTGGGCCCGGTCGACGGCGTTGCACTGGGCGGCGAGTTCGCCCGGCAGGTTGTTGTGCTGGTCCCAGCCGCGCATGTAGAGCTGGACAAACCGCACGCCCCGCTCGACGAGTCGGCGGGAGAGCAGGCAGTTGGCCGCGAAGCTGCCCGGCTTGTTGACATCGGGGCCGTACATAGCGAGCGTGTCCGCGTCCTCGTCGGCGAAGTTGGTCAGTTCGGGCACCGACATCTGCATGCGGTACGCCATCTCGTACTGGGCGATCCGGGCCTGCACCTCGGGGTCGAGCGTCTCGGCGAACTCCTGCTCATTCAGGTGGTTCACGAGGTCGAGCATGCGGCGCCGGTCTGCGCGGGTCACTCCGTCGGGATCCTTGAGATAGAGCACGGCATTCTCGCCCGTGCGGATCTTGCAGCCCTGGTGCTCGCTGGGCAGGAACCCGCTGCCCCAGAAGCGGGCGGAGAGGGCCTGCATGTTGCCGATGCCCTGGGTGATGAGGACGACGAACGAGGGGAGGTTGGCGCACTCGCTGCCCAGGCCGTAGCTGACCCACGAACCGAAGCTCGGGCGGCCGGGCTGCTGGCTGCCGGTCTGGAAGAAGGTGATGCCGGGCTCGTGGTTGATCGCGTCGGTCCGCATCGAGTTGATGAGGCACATCTCCTTGGCGATCGTGCCGGTCTCGGGGAGCAACTCGCTGAGATAGAGCCCGTTCTGGTTGTTCTCGAATCGGTTGAAGCGGAACTTGGTCGGGGCGACAGGGAAGCGGGACTGCCCGCTGGTCATCGTCGTGATCCGCTGCCCCTGGCGGATCGAGTCGGGCAGATCCTCGTCGAACCGGTCCACGAGGTGCGGCTTGTAGTCGTAGAGATCGAGCTGGCTGGGCGCGCCCTCCATGTGGAGATAGATCACATGCTTGGCCTTGGGCGCAAAGTGCGGCGGGATCATGCGGGGCTGACCGGGGCCGGCCGCGAGGTCGGGCGG
Organism: Phycisphaerales bacterium; assembly: GCA_016709445.1. Classification (GTDB taxonomy): domain Bacteria; phylum Planctomycetota; class Phycisphaerae; order Phycisphaerales; family UBA1924; genus PNC22. The sequence continues at coordinate 133,841 of JADJMV010000013.1, read as the reverse complement.
ACCGGCCATGGCGGGCCGGGCGCCGATCAGCGAACTCAGGGCGGCGGCCCCGAGCCCGGCGCCGATGGATCGCCCCGCCATGCCGAAGAAGCGCCGACGGGTCATGTTGAGCAGGTACTGCTCGAGGGGGTCGCTGCCGTGGGGCGTGAGTTCGCTCATTGTCGCACGTTCCAATCCTGAGGGGGGCACTGGGTCGGGGCTGCCGTCGTCGGCCTTCTGGGTCAGTTCTTCACGATGGTCGCATCGCTCGAGAGGATGGCGCTGGCGAGGAGCGTCCAGGCCGCGAGCTCCTGCTTGTCGATGCCGTCGGGCACGGGGGAGTCGCCCTCGGCGAGCAGGGCGGCCGCGTCGGGGGCGTTGTCCTGGTAGCGGCGCCGGAAGTCCGCGAGGGCGGCGGCGAGGGCGTCGTGACGTCCCGGGTCGAGCGTGGCGCTCGTGCACAGACGGTAGAGCAGGGCGAGGCGATCTCCGTCGTTCTGCGCCTCTTGCATCACGCGCGTCGCGGCCGCCCGTGCCGCTTCGACAAACTGCTCGTCGTTCCAGAGGACAAGGGCCTGGAGCGGCGTGTTGGTGCTCATCCGCCGGATCGTGCAGAACTCCCGCGTCGGGGCGTCGAGCGTGAGCATCGCGGGCGGCGGTGCGGCACGCTTCCAGTAGGTGTAGATGCTGCGCCGCCACAGGTCGTCGCCCATACCCCTCTGGTACAGGCGGGTGTTGGATTGTGGCATCGCGACCTCCTTCCAGAGGCCCTCGGGCTGATAGGGCTTGACGCTCGGCCCGCCGAGCTTCTCGACGAGCAGCCCGCCGACGTAGAGCGCCTGGTCGCGGATCTCCTCGGCGGTCAGTCGCTGGCGGGGGTAGTAGGCGAGCAGCTTGTTCTCGGGGTCGAGTTCCTTGGCGTCGGGCCGGACCCTCGCGGCCTGCCTGTAGGTGCTGCTGGTCACCATGAGCCGGAGCATGTGCTGAACATCCCACCCGCTGTCGCGGAACTCGACCGCCAGCCAGTCGAGCAGTTCGGGATGCGTGGGCCACTCGCCCTGGTAGCCGAAGTCCTCGCTCGTGCGGACGATGCCATGGCCGAACAGCATCTCCCAGAGGCGGTTGACGGTGACGCGGGCGACGAGCGGGTCCTCGTCGCTCATGATCCACTCGGCGAGGCCGAGCCGGTTCTTCGGTGCGTCGGGCGCAAGGCTCCCGAGCACGCGCGGCACCGCCCGCTGCACGGGCCGGGCCTTGTCGGGGTGGTCGTACTGGCCCCGGGTGAGGACGAAGGTCTCGCGGGGCATCGCCCGCTCCTTCATCACCATGGTGCGGGGGATCTCCGCGTCGAGCTTCGCGATCGCCTCGTTCTGGGCGGCGATCTGCGCCGAGAGTTCACGGTATCGGGGGCTGAAGCGGGTCCGCCAGGCCGCGTCGGCGAGCTCCTGCAGCTCGGGACGCCGCGCCCCCTCCGGGAGCACGGCCGCCACGATATCGTGCGGGAGCACCGCGTCGGATTCGATGCTGCGGGAGTAGATCCCTGAGGGCCCGCCGGTGTTCACGATCTTGTAGACGAGCGTGTTGGCGCCCCTCGCCAGGCGCACCGTCGCGCTGTCCTGATCGGGCAGCACGCCACGGTCGATCCGGTTGGAGAAGGCTTCGGCTCCGTTGACAAACAGGCGGATGCCATCGTCGCTCCCCAGCGAGAGGTCGAGCGACCGCTCGGTCGGGGCAAAGACCTCGCGGGCGACGTAGTCGACTCCAACGCCGTTCGAGAGCGCCGCCGGCGCCCCGTCCATGATCCCACCCTCGTACCGCCACATCTTGTCGTCGAACTTCGCGGACAGATCCAGACCCGCGCTCTGCTCGGGCCCGAAGGAGGTGTCGAACACCGTGTCGCGATCCCCGGTCGTGAACTGACCCACGCGGTAGTACCCGCCGGCGGCCGGCGGGAGCAACGCCAGCCCCGCGTCGTCGATCGTGCCCAGGCTCAGGCGCACACGCCCGAACGAATGCTGCGCGTAGACCGAGTCGTAGCGCAGCCGCACCACGAGCCGCGTCCCGCCCTCGAAGCCGAAGGGCTCGTCGCTGAGGAACAGGGCGGTCCGTCCCCGGGGCTTCTGCCCCTCGGGCTCGAAGTGAGCCCCCACCGCCCAGCCGCGGGCCGGGCTCGGGTCGATCGCGTTGGTCACGCGGTAGTCGCCGTTCTCCTGCTCGACGTCGGCCCAGGCCCAGGTGAACCGGAGCTTCTGCGTGCGCGTCGGATCCACGACGGAGACCGCCTCGGCCTCGATCGCGGCCAGCACCGCGTTGCCGTTCGGGGCCCGCCCGACGCGACCAAAGGGGAGCGAGGGATCGGTCATCGCCTCGAGCGAGATCAGGCGCAGACCGGTCGCGCCTGTCCCGAGCGTGAGCGTCGTCACGTCGCGGTCGGGGTTGGCGCCGCTCGAGAGCACCGAACCGTCGGGCTGGATGGTGAGCGTCGTGCCCGCGCCGGATTCGGCGCTCTCCACGTCTACGCCGGCGCCCGGGGTCATCCACGTCACCCCGGCGCGGCTGGTCAGCCCCGCGAGGAAGGCGGCGCGCTGGCCGTCCTCCTCGGGGTTCGGCGCGTCGCGCTCGGCCTGGTATGCCGCGAGCCCCGCACGCAGTTCCTGCATCGCCCCGGACTGTTCGGCATTCGGCGCAGCCATGAAAGGCTCATGCGCACGGTTAGGATTCTGCGACTGCGAGTAGATCCCCGGCTCCTCGTTGTTGTCGTAGAACGCGACCAGGCTGTAAAAATCCTCCTGCGTCACCGGGTCGAACTTGTGGTCGTGGCACCGGGCGCACCCGACGGTCAGCCCGAGGAAGACCGAGCCGGTGGTGTTCACCCGATCGACGGCGTACTCCACGAGGTACTCCGCGTCGATCGCGCCGCCCTCGTCGCTCGTGACGTGGTTGCGGTTGAATCCGCTGGCGATCTTCTGGCTCTCGGTGGCGTCCGGCATCAGGTCGCCGGCGAGCTGCTCGATCACGAACTCATCGAAGGGCATGTTCGTGCGGTAGGCGTTCAGGACCCAGTCCCGCCAGGGCCAGATCGAGCGTCCCGCGTCCATGTGGATGCCCGATGTGTCGGCATAACGGGCTTGGTCCAGCCAGGGGCGGTCATCCGCTCGGCGTACCGGGTGCGGTACGGCTCATCGTGGAGGAGGCGGTCCACCAGCGCCTCGTACCGATCCGGCCTGCCGTCCGCCAGGTAGGCCTCCACCTCCTCCGGGGTGGGGGGCAAGCCCGTGAGATCGAGGAACACGCGCCGGACCAGGGTCTCGGCATCGGCCTCCGGTGAGGGTTCCAGACCGGCATCGTCCAGCTCGCGGAGCACAAACCGATCGATCTCGTTCCGACACCACGCGCCGTTGGCGGCCTCGGGCGGGACGGGGCGCTTGGGGACCTGGAACGCCCAGTGCGGCTCGTACACCGCGCCCTCGGCGATCCAACGCCGGATCGTCTCGCGCTCCTCCTCGCTCAGCGCCTTCTTATTCGAGTCGGGGGGAGGCATGACCACATCGGGGTCGTCGGAGGTGATCCGTCGCCAGATCTCGCTCGCATCCGGGTTGCCCGGCAGGATGGCCGCGGGGTGCTCGCCGCGGGGCGAGGTCGCTCCCTCGAAATTATCGAGTCGGAGATCCGCCTTCTGCTTTTCCCGGTCGGGGCCGTGGCAGAGGAAACACCGGTCCGAGAGTATCGGACGCACATCCCGCCCGTACCGGACCGGTTTGGGCTTTGGACCGGCCTTGGGCGCGGGTTCGGCTCCCCCGCGGCTTGGCCGCGAAGGAGGTCGCCACGGCCCCACCCGGCGTGGTGGCCGGAGAGCCAGACGAGACCGCAAACAGCCCCGCGGCAAGAGCGGCCGCCGCGCCAACGCCACAAACAATCCATCGCATGCCTGCAGCATACCGCCCCGGGGCCGGTGGCCCAACGCCCGATCCCGTCTGCAATTGCGCGTTCTGGGGGAAGAATTCGCATCCAGGCGTCCGTGAACCCCGAGATCGGGCTATTCAGCGATGGCGCCAGCGGCTACCTTCGGGTCGGAGACGCCATGAAACACCCCGCCCCGGTTGCCGCCCCCCTCCTGTCCCCGCTCGCTGCCGCACTGGCCGCCGGCCTGCTCCTCGGCCTGGCCGCCCCGCCGGCCCACGCCGACGGCTGGACCTGGGACTTCAACAGCACGCTCGCCGCCCGGGCTGGGGCCGCACAACCGCTGACGGGCTTCGGAACCTACTCGTTCGAGACCGCGACGATCGGCGGCCAATCTGCCGGGGTCGCACACTTCTTCGCGGGCTCGGGCCCCGACACGGACGCCCGCTTCACCGTGACCAACCCGGCCGGCGCCAACGGGGGCAGTTCGCTCTACACGAACCAGTACACGCTGCTCTTCGATGTGCGATTCCCGGCATCCGACTGGGTGAGCCTCTACCAATCGAATGTCTCCAACGCCAACGACGGCGAGTGCTTCATCCGCTCCGACGGCGGCATCGGGGTCTCCGGCGACTACGACGACGGCGGCAACCCGCTCCGGTACGACTACGGCCAGTGGCGCCGGATCGCCATCGTCATCGACGACGCCTCGACGTCGGGCAACGCCACATTCCGCTGTTTCGTGGACGGCGAGTTGCAGAACCAGGTGCAGGCGCCGACCGGCTGGGGGACCGACGCCCGCTTCTCTCTCGATGCGATCTTCTACCTCTTCGCCGACGAGAGCGGCGACACGCCGAACGAGGGATGGGTCAATTCGTTCCAGTTCCGCGATTATGCCATGAAGGATGCCGACGTCGCCGCCCTCGGCGGCGCCTCGGCCTCGGGCATCCCCGACGCGCCGAAGGATGGGGGCGGTGGCTTCTACATCAACCCCTTCATCCAGAGCGTGACGACCTCGAGCGCCTGGATCGTGTGGGAGTCTGCATCGGGCGACGAGAGTCGGGTCGATTTCGGCCCCACACCCGCCCTGGGCTCGACGGCGAGCGGGAGCGCCCAGACCAGCGAGGGCGCCCGACGCATCCACCAGACCCAGTTGGCGGGCCTCGCCCCGGACACCATCTACTACTACGCCGCCACCACCGGGGGCGTCACCAGCGACATCGGCCACTTCCGCACGGCCCCCCTCGCTTCCGCCGAGAAGCCCTTCCGCTTCGCCGCCGTCTCGGATACCCAGCACGATCTGGGCAACCCCACCAAGCTCGGGGAGATCGTCAACGACGGGATCATCGCCTACCTGGGCGACAAGTTCGGGGGCGATCTGGCCGACGACCTTGCCTTCTGGATAGACGCCGGTGATATCGTCGACAACGGCACCGTCACGTCGCAGTGGAAGGACGATCTGTTCGACGCGGTGCAGAATCTCGCCGGCACGGTGCCGCTCTACCCCGTCCCCGGCAACCACGACCAGGATGCGCACTGGTTCTTCGACTACTTCGTGCTCCCCACCAACGGCACGCCCGGATACACCGAGCACTGGTGGTACAACGACTACGGCAATGTCCGGATCATCGGCCTCGATTCGAACACGGGATACACCGTGCAGGCTCAGCTCGATTGGCTCGACGGTGTGCTGGCCGATGCGGCGACCGACAGCGACATCGATTTCGTTTTCGCCCAGATCCACCACCCGTTCAAGAGCGAGCTGTGGACCCCGGGCGAGATCCCCTATACCGGAGAAGTCGTGCGCCGGCTCGAGGCCTTCAGCGCCCAGAGCGGCAAGCCGAGCATCCATTTCTTCGGGCACACGCACGCCTACTCGCGGGGCCAGAGCAAGGACTTCCGGCACCTCTGGGTCAATGTGGCCAGCGGCGAGGGCAATATCGACTACTGGGGTGAATACCCCAACGCCGACTATCCCGAGTTCCAGTACTCCCTGCCCGACTACGGCTTCGCCCTCGTCGAGGTGCAGGCGGGCGAAACGCCCTCCTTCCGGCTCGACAGAGTCAGCCGCGGCAATGAGTACTTCTTCCGCGACAACGAGGTGGTCGACTCGATCACCGTTCGGCTGCACGATGGCGCCCCCGCGGCGCCAACGCCGGAGCACCCGATCGCGTCCGATCCCCCGGCCGACCCCGACGGGCTGATGCTCCAGGCCTCGGCCTACAGCGATCCCGAGGACGATGCCCACTGGGAGAGCGAGTTCCAGGTCACCACGCTCCCGGGCGACTACTCGAACCCGGTGGCCGATCAGTGGATCCGCTTCGAGAACTGGTACGCCCCCCCGGGGGCCGATGGAGGGGCGAACGGCGCCTTCAGCATCAACACCGTGACCGACCCCGACGTCACCCACGTGAGCCTGGGCTCGCTCGAGCCGAACTCCACCTACTACTGGCGCGTGCGTTATCGGGACGCCGGCCTCACCTGGAGCGATTGGTCCGCCGAGGCGTCGTTCGCCACGGGTGGCTCCAGCCTGGGCCCCAACCTGCTCGTCAACCCCGGGGCCGAGCAGGGCGTGAGCGGGTGGACCATCCTTGACCCGCCGCTCGAATCGCTCGCCGCCGGTGACTGCGCCTCCGAGACCAACCCGGTCGAGGGCGCGCGCTTCTTCGCCGTCGGCGGCGTCTGCGCCGACGAGGGCCCCTACGGCGAGGCCATGCAACCCGTCGACGTCACCTCTCACGCCACAGCCATCGACGGCGGCCTCGTCGATGCCCGCATCGCCGGCGCACTCAAGGACTACAGCGGGTCGGACCGGCCGGACATCTGGCTGGTCTACAAGAACGCGGGCGGCGCGACGCTCGGACAGTCCGCCAAAGTCGGGTCGAACACGTCGTCCTGGCAGGTGTTGAGCGCGGTCGACCCCGTGCCCCTCGGGACGCGCACCATCGAGTTCCACCTCTCCGGAACCCGCAACGGCGGCACCGACAACGACAGCTACGCCGACGCCCTCGAACTGCGGCTCCGCATCGCCAACCCCTGCACCGCCGATTTCAACGGCGATGGCGACGTCAACACGCAGGACGTCCTCGCCTTCCTGAATGCGTGGGTCGGGCACGAGAATTCGGCGGACATCAACGGCGATGGGAGCGTGAACACGCAGGACGTGATCGCATACCTCAACCTCTGGGCGGCCGGCTGCTGACCGTGCGCCCGCCGCGCCGATGCGGCGCGGGGCTCCGCTACAGGCTGAGATCCTCACCCTGCCATTTCGCGCCGGGCTGCCACCAGTACCGCACCAGATCGCCGGCCTCGCTGAGGCCCATCACCGAGATCACGCCCGTCTCCGAGGTGTGACCGATGACCCCGCGGGCGGGTGGATCGACATTGGAGATGTAGTCCGAGAGCGGCGTGATCTTCCAACCCCCGGAGGTCGGGGTCCACCAGTACACCACGACCTTGCCCTCGGCAGTCAGGCCGGAGATGTTGAGCCCGCCCCACGGCGTCACCCAACTGGCCACCGAGCCCTCTACAAAGGCCGGACCATCGAACATGCGGTTGAGCTTCGCGAGGTTCCAGCTGCCGCCAAAGCTCGGCACCCACCAGACGACCGACAGATCACCATTCACATCCGTGCCGGCGATATTGATCCCGTTCCAGGGCGTCAGGTATGCCGAGATCGTCCCCTGATATCTCGGTGCGCCGGTCACGCTGCTGAGGTTGGCCAGCTTCCACTTCTCCATGCCCGGAGACCACCACGCCGCCTGGATATTGCCGTCGGCGTCCAAACCGGCGATGGTCAGGCCGTTCCAGCCGGTGACATACGCGATGAGCGTCGCGCCGTTGAGTTCCGGCATCGTCATGCCCTGGCTCGCCAGATCCTCGCTCGTCAGGTCGCCGAAGCCCCAGGCCCGTCCGCCCTCGCTATCGAGTTCGCCCGTGTGGCGGTAGACGACCAGATCGCCGCCCTCATCCAGCCCCGCCACGTACACCAGCCCCTTGCGGGTGGTGAAGGTGACCGGCTTGCTGGCGACAGGCGCAACGCCCATCTCCGCCGACAGATTGCGCACCCGCCAGTGCCCGGACGCGTCCTGTTCGTAGACCGCCAGGCCCGACGCCGTCGCGCTCACGATGCTCGATCGCCCGCTCACCGGGTCCACGAAGGTCGAGAAGCGGCCCTCCGGCGTCGGCCCGCCCGCCTCCTGCATCAGGTCCACATGGAGCCAGGATCCGTCCGCCTGCTGCAGGTACACGATCGGCCGGCCGCTGTCGTCGGTGCGCACGATCGTGAAGGCGCCGGAGCTGTCACTCGTTGCATCGACCGGTGGGTCCTCGTCCTGCGCCGAATCCCCGCCTCCGCCGCCCGAACCACCGCCCGAACCACCATCCGAACCGCCGCCAGAGCCACCGCCGTCCGAGCCACCGCCCGAACCACCGCCGGAACCACCATCCGATCCGCCTCCCGAACCGTTCCCGGAGCCGCCACCGTCCTGGCCGGCGTCGATCGTGATCGTCAGCCCGTACACCCCGGTCGATGCCTGGTCCGCGGATGAGACCACCAGAAAGTACTGCGCGCCGGCCGGCACATTCCAGCTCAGCGTCACGCTCGATTCACCCGACGAGGCGGAGTCGAACGCCAGCGCCAGCCCCGCATCGCTCCGGAGCATGATTGATCCCAGCAGGCTACCAGCCGAGGCATCCACCACCACCGTCATCGCGCCGGAGATCGGTGTCGTGAGATAGAAGAGGTCGGAGTCCGAGGACACCTCGATTGTCCCCGCCGCCGCCCCCGAGCCCGACTGGTCCAACTCGATGAAGGTCGCGCCGGCGTAGTCGCCGTCGTCGGCGTGGTCGTCGGTCTGGCCACCGCCGCCGGAACCATCGCTGCCGCCTCCGCCGCCATCGCTGCCACCGCCACCACTGCCGCCGTCACCCGAACCGCCCCCCGAGCCGCCTCCCGAACCACCCCCCGAACCACCATCGTCCGCCGGCGGGGCGAAGTCGCCGAGCATCGCGTCGAGCTTCACGTTCTGGCCCGAGGTGGTCACCTGCCGCTCAACGAGATCACCGGTCGCGATGTCGGTGAAGGTCACGATCCACGCGCCATCCCCGAGCACGAGCTGGTAGTTGCCCGCGTCATCGGTGGTGAAGGTTGAGACCACCGTATCGGGGTCGGCCGCCGTGGCCACGTCCACGCGCACACCGCCGGCCCCCTCCCCAGCCGCGTAGAAGCCATCGGCGTCCGCGTCGTCGAACACCACGCCGAGCAGCCTCGCCGTCGAGCCCGCGCCGGGGTCACCCAGCATCAGCGTGTAATACTCGTCGTCCTGGACGTCCGTCGCGAATCCTGGGCCCAGCTGGTCATAGTGAAAGCTCGAGTCGAAGGTCGTCAGCAGGCTCAGGATGTTGATCCGATTCTCGACCGTGGCCATCCACGTCTCGTACAGCCGGTCCACATTGGGCTCCCCCGCGCCGATCGACTCGCCAGCCACCCCCGAATACCCCGCGGCCTGCGCCCGCTGCGTCGGGTTCTGGCCGTCAGGGTTGATGTCGTCAAAGAAGCCTCTGGTCCGCATGTCCAAGCTGTGCGCCCGTGCGGCAGCCGCGAGCGAGGCGTCGAGCGCCAGGGGCTCCACAGCCCCGAACAGCGCGAGCTGCCCAGCACTGAGCCCCTCGGTCAGGTCGAACCCCAGGCGAAGACTCTCCGCGGCCGGATCCGATCGGGCCCGGTTGATCAGCTCCGCGAGGTAGACCTCTTCCGGCGTGAATTGCGAGGAGAGCAGGCAGCGCGCTTCAAGGGACTCGCACCAGCCCCCGGCGGCCCGGATTCGGCCCGCACGGTGCTGGAGGTTTCCCGGATTATTCCGCGGCAACCGACGCATGAAGAGCTCCTTCGCCCCTCAAGCCATCGGATCTGGTACGCTCGACGTAAAGTCGCTCCGACCAGGGTCTTGTGGACCTTTGCCAAGGAATGTACGTGCGCAAAGATTGCGGGATGTGCCGTCAGATTTCCGGACGGTCTGTGGAACTCCCGGCGAAAAGGTCCGGATTACCCTCCGCTTGGAACGGGCATGGGAGGCCCTTTCCGGGTTGGCGGGTTTCTGCCGATTAGGCGAGTCGACTCACACGCGGTAAGACAGGGAAGGGCGAACCGCAACTCGTTGGTATTCCGATACTTGAACGGATCCAAGGCGGGGGTTGTATGGAGTCGACACATGTCCTCTCGGAATTGGTGTCGCCAGTGCGTCCAAGGCGGCTTTCTTTGTCTCCTGCTCGGCGCTTCGCCGCTCTCGGCCGGGGCGCAGGCGGCTGATCCTCCCAAGTCCGCGGCCGCCCCGTCGCAACCCGCCAACGAATCCGACTACGAGACCGTCCGGCTCTCGCGCCCCGACGGGTCGGTGGTCTACCTCCGCGTGCCGCGGCACCAGCCGATGACGCTCCGCCTGCACCGGCCGGCCATCTCCACCCGGGTCCCGCGCCCGGAGCGCCCCGACTCCAGCGGGTCGGCGCCGGTGCCCATCCCGGCCGGGAGCGCCTCCCGACCGGTGGTTTCCCACCCGATCACTGGGCGCGGCGCCCTTTCCCTCCACGCGGATGTGCCGCTCATCGCCCCGCACAGCGTGGGGCTGAGCGAGAGGGCGGGGGCGCCGACGGTGGCGGGAGACGACGCGACGCAATGGCGTTCCGGTCGAGGCTGGGCGCCGGGGGGCGAACTCGACGACAACGGGCTCTACCTCTCGGAAGACACCGAATCGATCGTTCGCCTTGATGCGGGCGATGAGTTCCTGTCTGACACCCAGCCACCCGACCCGATCGGCGACGATGCCGCGCCCGGATACGACGCCGACGCGATTGCCCGCTGGGACGTGGTGCCCTACCAGACGATCGCCGGCGACTTTCCGGTGGGCATCCTGGCCTTCCACATGAACGGGATCGACCATGTATCGGTCTCGTTGGAGGGCGGGCCCTGGACCAACATCAGCACGATGCAGATCAATCCGCGGACGGGTGTCCGCGAGTATGTGATGATCATCCCCGGCGACGACCCCGATCTCTCGGAGGACGAGTTGATCGAGGTCCGTGCGATTGCGTATCCGAAGAACGTGGGGACGCCACGCCTCTTGGCCCCGCTCTTCCTCTATGTGAACAACTCTGGCACGCTGACGGGCCTGAAGCTCAATGTGGCGTCGGGGGGCAGCGACGCCACCGGCGACGGTTCGGCCGCCAAGCCCTTCGGCACGATCCAGAAGGCGCTGAACGCCTGCAATACCAACATGGCCCTGATGGACGGGGCGGAGATCGTGATCACCGAGCCCGGGCGCTACGACATCAACCAGCCCGCCAAGCCGCTGCTCAACAGCCGGTGGATCACGATCCGCCCGGCGAGCGGCCTCTCGCGCGACGATGTGGTCATCGCCGCCGGCAGCACGACGGACCTCATCCGGCCCAATACCCAGCGGCTCCGATTCCAGAACGTGACCCTCGACTTCAGCGACATGTACCAGATGTACAAGGAGGATCCGCACGCCCAGTGGTACGACCACTGCCGCTGGACCTACGGCCAGGGCTGGACGTACACCCCGCCGGCCTCCGTCTCGCCCGTCCGGAACGTCGGGTACGGCGGCCTGTACATCACCGATTCGGTCGCCGAGAACATGCTCTACGCCTTCGTGTGGTGTAACCTCGTCCGCAACAGCCACGCCGAGAAGATCTCGGGAGACGTCTTCCAGAACTCGCTGATGGTGGTCGACTCGTCGGCCCACAACATCGACGGCACGGTGCTGAGCCACCACTCCGACCTGCTCCAGTACTTCGGGTACTTCGACAACCTCATCATCTACAACGTCAATGCCTCGATGATCATCTCGACCCAGAACATCTTCCTCGACCACGCCAACAGCACCTTTACCAACTGCGCCTTCGTCAATATCTCGGTGCAGAACGCCCAGTCGGACCCGCCGTTCAGCCAGCTCAACTCGCCGCACGACCACGTGCTCTTCTATCACATCAGCAACCCGGGCCAGCGGTTCGTCCTGCGGGACGATATGGCCGGCTCCAAGAAATTCACCGCCAAGAACGTCTTCTTCCGAAACTGCATCGTCGAGCGCATCCAGGCGGCCGACTATTTCGGCCCGATCCCCGAGGGCGTCACCATCGACCACTGCCACTTCAACTACAACCAGCCCGTCGGCGAGAAGCCCACGGTCGGCGCCATCGCGATCATCAACAGCTCGGGCGGCGCCTTCGAGTACAAGGGCTACGGCGCAAGCAAGATCGCGGGCTCCGGAGCATTCATACCCGGCTACTCCGATTCGGAAACCCCGGATCGTGGGGCGAAGCCCTGGGCTCCGCCGCAGTAGACTCCCCGGTGAGCCGATAGAGCTGCCCAGGAGCCGCCATGACCCGACTCGAACAGAGCACCATCGCCCGGGCCGACGAGACCCGCCTCGAACGTGACCGGGCCCCCGTGCCCGCCGCCGCAGCCCGCAGGGCCGGCGCCGTCGCCTGGCTTCTCTGGCGCCGGGGCAACAAGGAACTGGTCCGGCGCACGCTCCGGTTCGTCAAGCGTCCCGTGCGGCTCGGCCTCCGCCTCGAGACCCTCGGCTCCGGCTACGGGGGCTGGACCATCCCGGTCGACCTCGTCCGGCCGGACTGGGTCTGCTATTGCGTCGGGGTCGGGTGCGACGCGACCTTCGACCTCGCGCTCCGGGAGCGGTTCGGGTGCGAAGTCCACTGCTTCGACCCCACACCCCGCGCCATCAACTACATGCTCGACCTCGACGCCAGCGCCAAGGGCCTCACGTTTCATACCTGGGGGCTCTGGACCAGCGACACCACCATGCGATTCTTCGCGCCGGCCGACAAGCGAAAGACCTCCCACTCGGTGCTCGACCTCAACGGCACCGGCGAGTACTTCAACGCCGAATGCCTCGGCCTGGACACCATGAAGCGCCGGCTCGGGCACGACCGCGTCGACCTACTCAAGATCGACATCGAGGGGGCCTGGAGGCCCGTCGTCGAACAGTTCGCCGCCCACGGCGTAACCATCCCCGTGCTGTGCGTCGAGTTCGACTCCCCAACCTCCGTGCTGAAGGTTCTCCGCGCGATCCGCGCACTGGGGAGGGCGGGATACCACCTCGCCCACTACCAAAAGGAGAACTTCCTCTTCATCCACGACTCGGCCCTGCCGAGCAAGTCTGAAGCGTGAGCAAGCGAAGAGGACAACTCCTCAAGGGTGGCGCCGTCCTGATGGTCGGCGAGGCGGTGGTCCAGCTCTGCGGCCTGGTGCGCAACTTCCTCGTCGCCCGCCTCATCCTGCCCGAGCAGTTCGGCATCGCCGCCGCGCTGGCCATGAGCGTTTCCCTCGTCGAAATGCTCTCTGACCTCGGCGCCGGCCGGTTCCTCACCCGGGCCCACGACGAAGACGGCGAGTCCTGGCTCGCCATCGCCCACGGCATCTCCATCATCCGGGGATGCGTGGGCGGCCTGCTCCTCGTGATGCTCGCCGGCCCCATCGCCGCCCTCATGAAGATGCCCGAGGCCACCTGGGCCTTCCGCATGGTCGGGCTCGTACCCGCGATGCGAGGGCTGACCCACAACCAGATCTGGCTCGCCCAGCGTGAGCTGCGGTTCAAGGCCTTTGTCTCCACGCAGGCCGCGCCCCAGATCCTCACCCTGCTCGCCGCCTATCCCCTGGCCAAGCTGCTCCCGGATTTCCGCGCCCTGCTCTGGCTCCTGATGGCCAACGCCGCACTCGCGGTGGTCCTCTCCCATGTGGCGGCCCGCAAGCCCTACCGCCTCGCCTACGACCGAGAGCGTTTCCGCCAGCTCCTCGCCTTCGGCATGCCGCTCCTCGGCGACGGCATCCTGATGTTCGTCGTCCTGCATGGCGAACGCATCGTCATCGCTAACACCTACGGCAAGACCCTTCTCGGCGCCTACTCGGCCGCGTTCCTCCTGGCCTGGACCCCCTCCGCGATCCTCGGGCGCGTCGGCCTCGGCCTCGGTGTCCCCCAACTCGCCTCTCTCCGAGCGAACCGAGAGGCCCGCGACCGGCAGTACGCCGCGGGAGTGCGCATCCTGGCGGCCCCCGCCATCGGCATGGCCGTGCTGTTCGGGCTTTCCGGACGGGACTTCGTCGCCTCGATCTTCACCGACAAGTATGACCTCTCCGCCGCGCTCGCCGCGTTCCTCGGTCTCGGCCAGGCGCTCCGGATCCTCCGGACCTTCCCGACGGTCATCGCCGTCGCCGAGAGCTTGACCCTTGCCCCCATGCTCGGCAACCTCGCCCGGGCCTCGGCCGTGGGCGTCGGCTGGTTCGTCGCGCAGGCCGGCTCGCCCGCCTGGGTGGTCCTCGCCATCGGTGCCGGCGGCGAATTGGTCGCCCTCGCAGTCACCGCGGGGCTGACCCGCGCCAAGCTCAAGGTTCCAGCAATTTCCCTGGTAGGTCCCGCGGCCCTCACGCTCGGGGCCTTCGCCCTGGCTTGGCTCGCTTCAACCTCCGCCGCAGTCGAGCACCTCGGCGTCTATCTCCGGTCGGCTCTCGGGGTGCTCGCCGGCGGGACAGCCGCGTGCGTCACACTCTGCCTGGACCCCTCCGCCCGGCACCTCATCGCCGGGTTCCTCAAACATCGCCGGCCCGCCACGCCGATGACCGGTGCGCCGGAGGCCGCCGTCACGCATGAAGCCGGGTAATGCCATCTCGAGAACCCGGACCGCGACCATGCGATGGTTCGGAGGATGGTCGGGCGTTGATCCCGGGGCGTGGCTCCATTGGTCGGTGGACTTCCGCCAGTGCCGCCCCGGCCAGATCCGGCTGGGCGCCGGGTGCGTGGTCGAGCGGTCGGCCTGGCTCAACGTCCCTACCCCGGATGCCCCCGACGGGGCCCTGACGCTGGCGCCCGGGTGCGCCATCGGGCGCAACAACGTGATCAGCGCGAAGAACTCCATCCGGATCGAGGAGGCCGTCGTCACCGGGCCGCAGGTCCTCATCATGGACCACGCCCACGAGTTCGAGGACGTCGAACGGCCGATCCTGCATCAGGGGGTCACCGAAGGCGGGACCATCGTCGTCGAGTCCGGGTGCTGGATCGGCTTCGGCGCCTGCGTGGTCTCGAACCGGGGCGAGCTGCGGATCGGGCGAAACAGCATCGTCGCGGCCAACGCCGTGGTGACCTCGAGCGTCCCGCCGCGGACCATCGTCGCCGGCGCCCCCGCGCGACCCATCCGCGCATTCAACGAGGCGACCGGCCTCTGGGAGAGGGTGGAAGAACCATGCCCGCAGCCGAGATGACCGGCCCGGCCCGAACCGTCCCCTCCCCGCGGCATTCCGCCGAGGAGCCCAGCGAGGGCCGAAAGAAGTACTTCGTCCACCTCCGGACCGACGTCCTGGCCATGGTCCCGGCGTCCGCGGAGCGCTTCCTCAGCGTCGGGTGCGGGTCGGGGCGTACCGAGGCCGAGCTGGTCAAGCGAGGGTGCTCGGTGACGGGGATCGAACTCGACCACGAGGCGGCGCTCGCGGCACGCGAGAACGGGCTCGAGATGCTCGAGGGCGATGTCAACCAGATCAACGCCCAGCTCGCGGGGCGGGCTTTCGACTGCGTGATCTACGCCGACGTGTTGGAGCACATCGCCGACCCCGTCGCCGTGCTGGGCCAGCACGTGTCGCTGCTCGTGCCCGGCGGGTGCGTGGTCGTCAGCGTCCCCAACTTCCGCCACCACTCAGTCCTCGCGGCCCTCTTCCTGCGGGGCCACGTCCGCTACACCGACGCGGGCATTTTCGACCGCACCCATCTCCGCATGACCACCCGGCGCATGATCGAGGAGTGGTTCGGGCAGGTCGGGCTCAGGACCGACGCCATCGACTACCGCATCTGGCGGCGGCGGGAGAAGTATCTCTCCATGGCCGCCCTGCACCTCTTCCGGGAATTCTTTGCCAGCCAGGTCATCCTGCGCGGCGTGAAACCGGGGGAGCGCACCTAGCACCCCATGCCCGCTGCGATGCTCCAACCCGCTCCAGACAGGGGCACGGCGCAGCCGTCCCGGCCCGCCGGCGCCCCGACCGGCAGGCCCGCGCCGCACCGCGCGACCGTCAACCCGACAGACCGATGGCTCATCACGGGGTTCCTGCTGGTGCTGCTCGCCCCACCCGAGGCGCAGTTCTCCCTCGGCTCGCTGGTGCTCTCCCCTCAGCGGGTGTTCCTCATGCTCGGGCTCATCCCGGCCATGGCCCGCGTCGTGAGCGACCGCCGGCTCGGCGCTCGCGCCGCCGATGCCTTCGTCGTCTTCCACGCCCTCTGGGCGTGGGTTGCGCTCGTCAAGGCGCACGGGATCACCGGGGCCCTGCAGCCCGCGGGGAGTTACACGATCGAGTTCTTCGGCAGCTACCTCGTCGGGCGCGCTCTCACCCTGTCCCCTGCACATCTGGTCTTCTTCACGCGCCGGTTCTTTCAGTTCATCATCGCGATGGCGCTGCTCGCCTTCCCGGAGATGATCACGGGGCGCCACTTCATCCGCGATGCGTTCGGCATGATCTTCTCGCCCAGGAGCACCGCCGGTGTCGAGCCCCGCTTCGGCCTGACCAGGGCCTTCGGCCCCTTCGACCACCCCATCCTCTACGGCGTGTTCTGCGCCTCCGCACTCGGCTTCGTCTGGTACCTCGCACCGACCGCACGCTCGCTCTCCTTCCGCCGCCTCTGGAGAGCCCTCGCGGTCGTCTGCGCCGCCTTCGCCTCGCTCTCCACCGGGCCCCTGATGGCCTGCAGCGTCCAGTGCATGATCATCGGGTGGGACGTCGCCACCCGCGCCTTCCGCGGCCGCTGGTGGATCCTGCTCCTGGGCATGGTGTTCGCCTACGTCGCCATCGATGCGCTGTCCAACCGCGATCCGATGACCGTCTTCATCAGCTACGCCACCTTCAACCCGCAGACCGGCTACGACCGCAAGCTCATCTGGGACATCGGGTCCGCGCAGGTCAGGCTCACCCCGGCATTCGGCATCGGGATGAACGCGTGGACCACCGCGCCCGATTGGTGGCCCAACACCAGCGTGGACAACTTCTGGCTGCTCACCGCCATGCGGTACGGGCTCCCCGGCGTCGGCGCCCTGCTCGCCGTCGCCCTGCTCGCGATCTACCGTGTCGCCCGGCTGCCCTACGCCGGGCTCAAGCCGCTCAAGATGGGGTGGCTCGTGAGCTTCATCGGCCTGTCCATCGCCGCCGTCACGGTCCATCTCTGGGGAAGCGCCTTCGTTCTCTTCGGATACCTGCTCGGCATGGGCGTCTCGCTCGGGCACTTCCGTCCGCCGGCCCCCACTCCCACCCCACCGAGGCTCGCGTCATGAGCAACCAAAGCCCCGCACCGGGCGTGTGCTTCATCAAGACCAAGGGCGGCATGGGCAACCGGATGCTCTGCGCCGCCAGCGGCATCCTCTGGGCCAAGGCCGTGGGCCGCCGGCCCTATGTCGACTGGCGCGACAATGCCTACTCCCGCTCCAAGGAGAACTCGTTCTTCCACTTCTTTGAGAATCCCGAGGTGCTCGCCGAGCCGCCCGCCGAATCGGGCGAGGTCTACCCGCCGGCGTGGCGGGGCCACCTCGACCAGTCGGTCAGCGAGATGCTCCACGCCTACGACCCCGACAAGCACTCCAGCCTCACAATCCACAAGAAGTACTCGATCGATCCGTCGCGGGCGCAATACCCCAACCGCTCGTGGTGTTCTGGTACTACATGGGCCGCTTCGAGGCGATCGCCCCCCTCGTCCGCAAGCGCCTCCCCGGCTATGAAGGGCTCGGGATCGAGCAGATCGCCCGGAAGGCCCTGCGCGAAGAACTCCCCCTCAACGACGCGGTCCACAGCCGGATCCAGGAGTTCACGCGGAGTGGCTGGCCCCAACGGGTCGTCGGCGTCCATGTCCGCTACACCGACCGAACCACCGACCTCGGCAAGCTCCAGGCCGCGGTCCGCGAGCGGCTGCGGGAGATGCCCGACGCCGCGGTGTTCCTCGCGACCGACAACAAGCGCGTCGAGGAAGACTACCGACGCCAGTTCCGGAACGTCATCACCACCCCCAAGTGGTTCCCGCCCGAAGGAGCCACGATGCACCAGAACGATGCATGCGCCGACCCGGTCGCCAACGGCGTGGAAGCGCTCGTCGACATGTATCTGCTGGCCTGTTGCGACGCCCTCGTCTACGCCAGCCGCTCCACCTTCTCCGAGATCTCCCGCCTGATCTCGAAGATCCCCGATGAACGCACCACCGACGTCGACCGCCGCGACCCGGGCATGATCGCCAAACGATTCCTCCGCCGCTTCACCGCCTGAGCCCGCCCATGGACGTCACCATCCTCATCGTGAGCTACAACACCCGCGAGCTGACGCTCGAGGCCGTCCGCTCCGCCATGCGCGAGACCACCCGCGTCTCCAGCGAGATCATCGTCGTCGACAACGCCTCCTCCGACGGCTCCGCCGACGCGATCGCCGCCGAATTCCCCGCCGTCCGGCTCGTCCGGCTCGCCGAGAACATCGGCTTCGGCCCCGGCAACAACATCGGCGCCCGCGACGCCCGGGGCGAATCCATACTGCTCCTCAACCCCGACACCGTCACCCTCGACCACGCCATCGACACCCTCGTCGAATTCGCCAAGGCCCACCCCGAACACCGCGTCTACGGCGGACGCACCCTCTTCCCGGACCTCGCTCTCAACCGCGCCAGCGCCTGGGGCGAGCCCACGCTCTGGAGCATGTTCTGCCGCGGCTCCGGGCTCGGCTCGCTGTTCAAACGCTCCACGCTCTTCGACCCCGAGTCGCTCGGCGCTTGGGACCGCTCGACGATCCGCGAGGTCCCCATCATCTCCGGCTGCTTCCTGCTCATCGAGCGGACGCTCTGGGAGGCCCTCGGTGGCTTCGACGATCGCTTCCGCATGTACGCCGAGGAATTCGACCTATGCCTCCGCGCCCGCGCTCTCGGCGCCCGACCCATCGCGATCCCCGACGCCACGATCATCCACTACGGCGGCGCCTCCGACCGCGTCGTCGTCGAGCAGACCATCCGCCAGTACAAGGGCCGCGCGCAGCTCCTCCGCAAGCACTGGCCCGCCTGGAAGGCCGCCCTCGGTACCCGATGCCTCGACCTCTGGGCCCTCAACAAGCTCGCCCGCAGCACGCTCCTCTCCCCCCTCAGCGTCCGACACCGCGAGCTCGCCCGCACCTGGCGCACGATCTTCGCCCGCCGGCGCGAGTGGCGCGAGGCCGGCGCGCTCATGGCCGCCGGCCCCAACCCCGCCAACGGAGTCGCCGCATGAGCCCGACACCGGCCCCGCGCAGGACGCGCGTCCTCGCCGTCGCCTCCGGCGGCGGCCACTTCGTGCAGCTCCGCCGCATGCGCCCCGCCTGGGAGCACTGCGAGGTCCACTACCTCACCACCCTCGCCGAATACGCCAAGGAACTCGAACCCGGCGCCACGCTCCACCTCGTCAACGACGCCAACCGCTGGGACAAGATCGGTGTCGCCCGGATGGCCCTCCGCGTGCTCTGGACCCTGCTCCGACTCCGACCCAAGGTGGTCATCTCGACCGGCGCCGCCGCGGGCTACTTCGCCCTCCGCTTCGGCAAGCTCCTCGGTGCCCGCACCATCTGGATCGACTCGATCGCCAACGCCGAGGAGCTCTCCCTGACCGGGCGCATGGTTGGGAAGTACGCCGACCTCTACCTCACCCAATGGCCCCAGCTGGCCACGCCCCAGGGCCCGCGCTGCGAAGGGAGCGTCCTGTGATCTTCGTCACCGTCGGCACGCAGCTCGCCTTCGACCGCATGGTCCGCCCCATCGACGAGTGGGCAGGACGCACCGGACGGGCCGACGTCTTTGCCCAAATCGGTCCAAGCGAGTGGATCCCCCGCCACATCGAGTGGAAAGCCTTCGTGGATCCCGGCGAGTTCGCCGCGCGGGCCCGCGAGGCCGCCGCCATCGTCGCCCACGCCGGCATGGGCTCCATCATCACCGCCCTCACCTACGGCAAGCCGATCGTCATCATGCCCCGCCGCGCCGCGCTGGGAGAGCAGCGCAACGACCACCAGCTCGCCACGGCCGCGCGATTCGAGGGGCGAACCGGTGTCTTCGTCGCCCACGACGAAACCGAGCTGCCCGCGATTCTCGATGGCCTCGCCGATCTCCAGGCAGGGGAGCCGATCCCCCCCTTCGCCGCCCCCACCCTCATCAAGGCCATCCGCGAGTTCATCGACAGCCCCTGAAACATCGCACGGTCGAGCGCATCGCGCGGCGCAGGATCCCCAGCCCGATGCCCTACTCTTCCCGACCAGGCGAAAATCGGCCGCCACTGCGGTGAAGAGCACCATGCACACCATCCTCCGACAACGCATCGATTCCGGGAGCGCCCTCGTTGGCGTCATCGGCCTCGGCTACGTCGGCCTCCCCCTCGCCCACGCCATGCACGCCGGGGGCCTCCGCCTCCTCGGCTTCGACATCGACCCCGCCAAGATCGAGGCCCTCGCCCGAGGCACCAACTACCTCCGCCACCTCGGCGACGACCTCGCCCGCACCCTCGCGGCCTCCGACCGCTTCGACGCCACCACCGACTTCGCCCGTCTCGCCGAGCCCGACGCCATCCTCGTCTGTCTCCCGACGCCCCTCACCGAGGACCGACGCCCCGATATCTCCTACGTCCTCCGTGCCGGCCTGGACATCGGCCGCGCGCTCAGGCCCGGACAGCTCGTCGTCCTCGAGTCCACCACCTATCCCGGCACCACGCGGCACGAGTTCGCCGATGCCATCGCCAAGGCCGCCGCCCCCGGTCTCGAACTCGGCCGCGACTACTTCCTCGCCTTCAGCCCCGAGCGCGAGGACCCCGGGCGCACGACCCACTCCACCCGCACCATCCCCAAGCTCGTCGGCGGGCTGGATCCCACCTCGACCGGCCTCGCCGCCGCCCTCTACCGTCGCGCCATCGAGCACGTGGTCGAGGTCTCCAGCGCCGAGGTTGCCGAGGCCGCCAAGCTGCTGGAGAACATCTTCCGTGCCGTCAACATCGCCCTCGTCAACGAGATGAAGCTCTCGCTCGAAGCCATGGGCATCGACGTCTGGGAGGTGATCGAGGCCGCGAGCACCAAGCCCTTCGGTTTCATGCCCTTCTACCCCGGCCCCGGCCTGGGGGGCCACTGCATCCCGATCGATCCCTTCTATCTGTCGTGGAAGGCGGCCCAGGTCGGCGCCCCGGCCCGCTTCATCGAGCTGGCCGGCCAGATCAACCACGCCATGCCCGCCCGCGTCGTCGACCGCACCGCCGAGGCCCTCGCTCTGCGGGGCACGCCGATCGACAACGCCCGCGTCCTCGTCCTGGGCCTGGCTTACAAGCCCGACATCGACGACGTCCGCGAGAGCCCCGCCCTCGAGATCATCGAGCTCTTCCGCCAACGGGGCGCGACCGTCGCCTACTCCGATCCCCACATCCCCCGCACCCACCCGATGCGTCGATACGACCTGGGCATGCAGAGCCAGCCCCTCACGCCCGAGAATCTCAAAGCCCACGACGCCGTCGTCATCGTGACCCACCACCGAGACTTCGACTACGCCATGATCGCCAAGCACGCCCGGCTGGTGGTCGATACACGCAACGCCATGCAGTCCTACGCCACGGAGATGGGCGCCCGGCTCGTCAAGGCATGACGCCACCCATGAACACGCCCACTCAACCCCGACAATTCGACGGCGTCATCTGCTTCGGCGGCGAGGACTGGTGGTACCACAACCGCGGCCACTTCGACATGCAGATGATGCGAGAACTCTCCCGCGTCGTCCCCGTGCTTTACGTCAACTCCATCGGCATGCGCGTCCCCCGCGTCGGCGAGGGCTCGATGTTTCTCAAGCGAGTCCTCCGCAAGCTCAAGAGCCTCAAGCGTGGTCTCGTCAGGGTCCGCGACAACTTCTTCGTCGCCTCTCCACTCGTCGCCCCCGCCGGGCTGGGCGCCGGCCTGAACCGCGCGGCCCTCGCATTCCAGGTCCGCGCCTTCGCCCGCCGCGCCGGCATCCGCCGCCCGATCGTCTGGGTCGCCTGCCCACCGGGGGCCGAGGTGGTCGACCGTCTGCACCCCGTGGGTGTCGTCTACCAGCGCACCGACCGCTTCGAGGCGTTCCACGGCGTCAACCCCGACCGAATCAAGGGCTTCGACACCCTGCTGAAGGACCGCGCCGACATGACCGTGTTCTGCTCCTCCTGGCTGATGGGCCAGGAACAGGCCGCATGTCGCAGCGCCGAGTTCATCGATCACGGCTGCGACTACGACGCATTCTCCCGGGCCGGCCAGGCGCCCGCCGAGCCCGCCGACCTTGCCCCGATCCCGCAACCCAGGGTCGGATTCGTCGGCGGCATCGACGCCCACACCTTTGACCCCCGCCTGTTTGCCGAGGCCGCCGCTCTCGTCCCCGAAGCCCAGTTCGTCCTCGTCGGGGGTTGCTCGCTCCCCGAGGGGTGGATCTCGCTCCCCAACGTCCATCTGCTGGGGAAGCGAGATTACGAACATGTTCCGAACTATATGTCGGCCTGCGACGTCCTGATCATGCCCTGGAACCGCAACGAGTGGATCCAGGCTTGCAATCCCATCAAGCTCAAGGAGTACCTCGCCGTCGGCCGCCCCATCGTCTCGACCCCATTCCCAGAGCTCGCCAGGTTCGAGGCCCTCATCGCCGTGGCCGAGACGCCCGCCGCCTACGCCGATGCCATCCGGGCCGCAATCGCCGACCCGGGCGATTCGGACCCCCGCCGCGCCCGGGTCGAACGAGAAACCTGGGAGGCCAAAGGGCTCGCCGCCCTCGCGGCTTTATCAGCCCGCGGATTCCAGCCGATGAACTCTTCGTCGGGGTGACGGTAACCCCGCGGCTATCGGACCCTTGCGACCCCCAGACCTACGATCAAGGGATCCTTGGGCTCGTCGGTGGTCCGGATGCAGATGGCGAACGGGCGGTCGGTCTGCCCGTAGATGTGGTTGGTGACCGCACTTGGGAGGGTGGGTCATTCTGGAGATCGGTCCCGACAAGGCAAACCCTGGCATGACTCCGCGCCCCGCCGCGGCCCAGTCGCCCAGCGCGCCCCTGGTCCTCGTCCTGATGGCCGGCGGCTTTAGCCCCCCGCCGCTGGGGCTTGAGGCCGGGTGCTCCGTGCTCGATCTGCACCTCACCCGAGAAGAAACCGTCCTCGACCGCTGGCGGAGCGCCCTCTCCACCCTCGACCGTGCCGGGCTGACCGGCGAGCGCATGTGCCTCTGCGGCGGGTCGACGCCGGTCCCCCAGACCACCCTCGGATTCCTCCGCACGATCATGGATCGCAGCGATTATCGGGGACCGGCCGGCGCCCTGCGCGACGCGTGCGAGCGGATGGCCCCCGAGACCACGATCATCGCCGCCGAGGCCGCCCGGTGCTGCCTCGCGGACCTCGGGCAGATGCTCGCCCAACATGTCCGGTCAGAGGCGGACGCGACCGTGGCCCGAAACGCCGACGAGAGTCCCTCGGGGCTCTACGTGTTCTCGCGTGCGATGCTCGACGAGGTGCCCCACGTCGGCTTCATGGATCTCAAAGAGCAATGGCTCGCCCGCCTGGTCGCCAAGGGTCGGCGCGTGATGGTCTATGAACTCGCCGAGCCCGGGTCTCTCCCTCTCCGCACTCGGACCGATTTCCTCCGAGCCGTGCGCGCGTGCGCAGGCGTCGAGATCGGGCCCGAGCCCGACTCGCTCGAGCCCCGCGTGCTGCGCGGCTCGCGGTGCGCCGCCTCGATCCTCTGCGAAGGGGCCGAAGTCGCCCCGAGCGCCGTCATCGTCGATTCGGTCGTCTCCGCCGGCGCCAGGGTCGGGGAGGGCGCACTCGTCGCCAGGAGCATCGTCGGGCCGGGCTGCATCGTGCGCCCCGGACAAACCGTCGTCGATGCCGTCGTCGGCCCCGGCGGGCGCGCCGAACCCGTGACGCTCAGGGGGGCGAAGCGATGATGCGACTCTCCGGCTGGAAGCGGACCGACGCCCTCGCCCTCGCGGGCCTGGTCGTGCTCGCCATCATCGCAACCGGGCGGACGTGGGCCGAGATCTTCGAGCAGGCGCTGCGCAGCGAGGAAGACTCCCACATCCTCATGGCTATCCCGATCGCCTGCTGGCTGCTCTGGCTCCGGCGGGGGCGCCTCCGCATGTGCCGCCCCACATGGTCCTTCCTCGGACCGGCCATGATCGTCCTGGGTGTGGCGATGGACCGCATCGGCATCCTCCAGGCCCTCGAGATCTTCCGGCACACCGGCGCCCTCCTGGTGGTCATCGGGGCGGCGGTCTCCGTCCTCGGCCCGCGGTTCGTCGTCCAGTTTCTCCCCGTCTTCGCCGCGTTGTTCTTCCTCATGCCGGTGCCGGGCCGCATCCGCCAGCAGATCGCGATCCCGCTCCAGAACGTCTCCGCCCAGGCCTCACAGTTCCTCCTCGACCTGTTCGGCGTCCCCTCGACCCGCTCCGGCAATGTCCTGGTCATCAACAATAACGAGGTCGCCATCGCCGAAGCCTGCAACGGGATGCGGATGGTCGCCGCCCTCGCGCTGATCTCCTTCGCCTTCATCTTCTCCGTGCCCATGCGCAACGGGGTCCGCCTCGCCATCCTCGCCGTGAGCCCCGCCATCGCCGTCGTCGTGAACATCGCCCGTCTCGTGCCGACGGTCCTCCTCTACGGCTACGCCAACCCCGGCGCCGCCGACCTCTTCCACGACCTCTCCGGATGGGCGGTCCTGCTCCTCGCTCTCGCCCTTTTGTGGGGCTTCCTCTCGATCCTCAGGTGGATCGAGGTCCGTATCGATCCCTACCCAGTGACCCGCCGGTAAGAACGCCATGACCGCACGAGGCCCATCACGATTCGCCCCAGCCGTCGCCGCGGCCATGCTCGTGTCCCTGTTCACGTGGAACTTTGTCGAGCGCAGCACCGCGGGCAACGTCGAGCAATACCTCGCCCAGGCGAGGAAGGCCATCGACCGGGTGCCATGGAACATCGGCTCCTTCATCGGCACGAAGCTGGAAGTCCAGCGCGTCGTCGTCGAACTCCTCAAGCCCAACAACCTCCTCCAGAGGCACTACGTCGTCCCCGAGACCGGAGAGTGGTTCGACCTGCTCGTCGTGCAGTGCTCTTACGCCAAGGACCTCGACGGCCACTATCCGCCCAACTGCTACCCCCGCGCCGGCTGGGTGAAGGAGCAGGACCCGTCGGACTTCGAGCTGCACGCCGGCGGGATCCCCGTCCCCGTCCGCCGCTACCGGTTCCGCTACGAGGGCGGCATCCTCCCGCAGCGGATCGACATCCTCTCGTTCTTCATCGTGCCCGCCGGCCAGCCCCGATTCGGCCGCGACATGGAGCTCGTCAACATGCTCTCCCGCTCACCCAAGACCGACAAGCTCGGCGCGGCGCAGGTCCAGATCCTCACCCCCGCCGAGATGTCCGAAGAGGCACGACGCAAGATCTGGCAGCAGACCCTCGACGAGCTCGAGCCGGTTCTCACCACCATCGCGGAGGGTGCGGAATGACGTACGAAATCGTGCCCGGCGCCGACTGGTACTCCCAGGAACCCACCCCCGAGGCCGAGGCGATCAACCCGGTCCAGCTGCTCCACCGCTGGCTGCGGGGGCGGTACCTGCTGGCCGCCATCCTCGGCGGCGCGCTCGCTGTTCCCTGCGCCGTCCTGGGCTATGTGGCCGTGCCGCCGAAGTACACGAGCGTCGGCGTCGTGAATATCGCCCCGACTCGACCCGTCGTCCTTGTCCAGAACGAACTCAATCAGCCTATGACCGCCTTCGACAGCTATGTGCAGAGCGAGGCCGGGACGCTCCGGAGCTGGCGGGTCATCGAGTTTGCAGTGAAGGAGCCCAAGCTCAAGGCCGCCGGCTGGCCAGGGTTGCCCGATGGCGCGATCGAGCTGATGGACGGGCTGAAGGTCGATGTCCCCAACCGCGGACAGGACATCTACATCAGCGTAACCAACGAGAATCCGGTCAAGGCCAATGCGGCGGTTGACGCGGTGCTGGAAGCCTATCAGCAACTCTCAATCAACAAGCAGGGTTCGGAGGTGCAGACCACGATCTCCAGCCTCGATGCAATCGTCAAGAAGCTGCAGGCCGAGAGCGAGGAGGGACGCAAGGAGGCCTTCCGCATCGCCGAGCAGGAAGGCACCGACGACCTCGAACGACGCCGCGCCAGCAAGCACGAGCAGGTCGACATGCTCGAAAAGCTCATCCTCGACTACCAGATCCGGCTCGTGCCGTTCGCCGGTGTGGACGAAGCCGCCCCCGGCTCCGGCCAGGCAACGGCGGGCGATGTTTCACCCGAGGTGCTCGCGCAGAACGATCCCACCCTCGCCCGACTGCTCGACCAAAGGCGCGCCATCAGCCTCGACCTCGATAGCCTCAAACGGCGGTACGCCGACGGCCACCGCGCCGTGCTCCAGGCCCAGGACGACCTCGCCACCGTTGAACAGATGATCCGTGCCCGCGTCGGCCTTGTGAGCGGTCAGGAGTCACCCTCCGACGCCTCCGCCCAGGTCGCCTCGCCGGCCGCAACCGCCCGCCAACTCCGCGCACAGCTCGCCGCCCTCCGCGATCTCCGGGACAAGGCTGCCGACGAGGCAAAGCGGCTCGGCAAACTCCAGCTCCAGATCAACCAGGAACGCGAGAAGGCCAGCGGCGCCGAGGAGCAGCTCAAGCTCGCCGAGGAGAGACTCAGAGGACTCGAGGTTGAGCGACAGAATGGCAACCTCGCCCGAATCTCCATCACGCAGATGGGCTCGCCCCCACTCCGCCCCTCGACCGACCGACGCATCCCCCTGGCCGTGCTCGGCGCGATGGGCGGTTGTGGCGTCGGCATCGGCCTCGTCGCACTCGTCGGCATCGTGTTCCCGAAGTACCGCTTCATCGGCGATGTCGAGGATACCTCCCGCAACGTCTTCGTCTTCGGCGCCGTCCCCGAACTCGACTCCGCCGACCCGCAGTCCCGCGAACTCGTGGCCGCCAGCGTCCACCAGGTGCGCAGCGTGATCGACGCCCGTCTCCTCGGAACCAGCGAACGCGCCCTCATCCATGTCGTCACCAGCGCCGGCGCCGGAGAGGGCAAGAGCACGATCTCGCTCCGCCTCGCCAAGAGCTTCGCCGCCACCGGCCGGAAGACACTCCTCATCGACTCCGACATGATCGGCCGCCGCATCACGGCCGAGTTCGGCCTCCTCGGAGCCTGCGGCTTCGCCGACGCCGTCACCGGCGCCGACTCCTCCGGCAAGACCGTCCACGAGACCCCGGTCACCGACCTCTACCTCATGCCCTGCGGGCGGACCGACCGCGTCGAGCCCGAGGAGATCTCGGCGGCCCGCTCCGGCGACCTCCTCGGCCCCCTCCAGCAGGTCTTCCAGGCCATCGTCATCGACACCGGACCCATCCTCGGCAGCCTCGAAGCCCAATCCGTCGCCGCAGTCGCCGACGAGGTCATGCTCGTCATCACCCGCGGCCGCGAGGTCCGGCAGGTCAAGCTCGCGATCGACCGCCTCCACCGTCTCGGCGCCAAGAAGATCGGCGTGGTGTTCAACCGCGCCACACGCCAGGACGTCGAACGGAGCACCAGTATCAGCATGACCAGCCAGCGGGCCGCCGACGTCCGCGCGCACTGGGAGCACTCCGAATCCAACGGCCACGCCGGCGTCGGCGCCGGCGAGGGCGCCACGAGGGAATGACCCGGCACCCATGACCCCCACCGCCGGAGTCCATCCCGAGGCCGAGCGACAACCCTCCACGCTCTGGGGGGCGTCGCACCTCGCGCTCCACGACCGGGTCTGGGCCTCGCGCGGCGTCGAGGTCGTGAGGCCGGGCGGCGCGGCGGTGCATCCCGACGGGCCCGTCCTCTACCTGCTCCTCGCCCGCGTCCATGATCGAATTCGACCTCGAACCGGTGGTGCGACGCCTCCACTGGATGAAGCCCCGCGCCCGTCCGGATCCGCGTCGTCGATCATCACGAACGCCCCTACCGCGAGCGGTTGCTCTGCGGGCGCGATGGCGCATTCCTCGAGATCCGGCGCGAGTACTACCAGCAGACGGCCGCCACAGGGAGGGCCTGGATCACCGCCGAACGCGACGTCGCCGAGCAGTGGCGACGCGCCCGCTCGCCGCGGGACGCGCTCGACCGCATGCGCCAGCTCGCCCGCAATCGCCAGACCGCGCCCGTCGCGCTCACCGGGAGCGTGCAATACGCCCACGCCCCGCGCGGCATCGGCCACTGGCTGCACGACACCGCCCCGTCGTGGTCCCGCGCCTCGGCGGTCTTCGCCGACGTCTACGAGTTCGCCCCGGGGGTCTGGGTGCATGAATCCGCCGAGGTCGCACCCGACGCCCGCTTCGTCGGCCCGGTCTGGATCGGCGCCGGGCGAACCGTGGAGGCCGGCGCCACCGTCGTCGGCCCCGCCATCATGAGCGATCGGCCCGACCGGCCCCTCCCGCCGCTCTCACCAGTGCCATGGGAGATCGTCCGCAGCCCCTCCTGGGAACTGCCCTCCATCCTCGACGAGAATGCCGACCTCCGCCGCTTCGTCAAGCGCACATTCGATATCTGCTTCAGCCTCCTCGTGCTCCTCGTCACGCTCCCCCTCTACCCCGTCATCATGCTCGCCATCTTCATCGAGGACGGTCGGCCCTTCTTCTTCGCCCACGGGCGGCAGACCATCGGCGGGCGAGTCTTCCCGTGCTACAAGTTCCGCACCATGTGCCGCGACGCCGAGCGGATGAAGCAGGAGCTCGTCGCCGCCAATGTCGCCGACGGCCCGCAGTTCTACATCCCCAACGACCCGCGCCTGCTCAAGATCGGCAAGATCCTGCGCAAGTTCCAGCTCGACGAGTTCCCCCAGTTCTACAATGTGCTCGTCGGCCACATGAGCGTCGTCGGCCCCAGGCCGAGCCCTGACAAGGAAAACCAGTACTGCCCCGCCTGGCGGGAAGCCAGGCTCAGCGTGCGCCCCGGCATCACCGGGCTCTGGCAGGTCCTCCGAACCCGCGAGCCGCTGACCGATTTCCAGGAGTGGATCCGCTACGACCTGGAATACGTCAAGCACCAATCGCTCGGGAGAGACCTCTGGATTATCTTCCAAACCGCAAAGCAGATCCTGTTCTGATGGAGTATCACCCATGCCCATGACTCGCGCCGGCAAGAAGAGACTCCTGCTCGGAGTCGCACTCGTCGCGGTCGCCGGACTCGCCGCCGGGGTCTACACCGCGCGGCAAGCCCAGATCCGCCACGATATGGACCGCTGGCTCAACGACGGCATCGCCGCCTACGAGCGAGGCGACTACCCCGGCGCAATCGAGAATCTCAACGCCTTCGTGTCTCGCGACAAGTCCAACGTCGAGGCGCTCACCGACTTCGCCGATGCCCGCCGCCGCATCCCCATGGACAACGACGAGCACATCAAGCAGGCGATCAGCATCGCCCAGACCGCCCTCCAGCTCAAGCCCGACTCCGCCAGCGTCCAGCGCATGCTCATGGATCTGTACGCAAGCCTCGGCCAGTGGCCCGAGGCTCGCTACGCCGCCGACAGCCTCCTCAAGCTCGACCCCGGAAACATCCAGGCCTACCGCATCCAGATCCAGGCGTTCGACGCCGTCGGCGACAAGACCCAGATCATCGCCGCCGCCCAGGAGATGGCCAAGGCCGCGCCCGGCGACCTCGATGTGCAGCGCGAGGCGTTCAACGCCATGGCCCGCGCCGAGGCCCAGCCGGCGGTGCTCTCAACATTTGTCGATTCCAGCGCCGCCCGCTTCCCCAAGAGCCTCGGCGTCCAACTGATGCGCACCGGCCTGGTCCTCCGCGAAATCGACGAACTGAACCCCGCCTCGCCCAAGGTCGCCGAGCGCTACCAGAAAATCCGCGACCTGCTCACCGCCGGCGCCTCGATGGAACCCGGCTCCGTCGACGAGGCCCGAACCCTGA
Source organism: Phycisphaerales bacterium (assembly GCA_016709445.1). Classification (GTDB taxonomy): domain Bacteria; phylum Planctomycetota; class Phycisphaerae; order Phycisphaerales; family UBA1924; genus PNC22. The sequence goes on along the minus strand of JADJMV010000013.1, from coordinate 103,988 downwards.
TCCTGACACTCGACTCCCTCGGGCCCGAACTGCGGGCTCTCGCCGATCAGACCGTCGACCGCCTGATCCGCGATCCCAAGACCGCCGCCGCGCTCTCGGCCTTCGCCGCCTCCAGAAAGTGGGCCGACGGCGACTTCGAGGGCGCCGGCGCCATCGTCCTCAATACCTGCCCCTCCATCCCAGACGCCGAGGACGACGCCCTCGGATGGCTCGCCCTCAGCACGCTCCCGCAAGCCAAAGACGCCGCAGACGAACTCAAGAAGCGACAGTCCGCCGCCGCCCGCGAGTGGCTCGCGCTCGCCTCCGCCCAGAAGCAACTCGACGCCGGCGACGCGCTCCACGCCGCGGAGTCGCTCGCCGCCGCTGCGCCCACCGACGCCGAGGCAGATCACGCGGATCGGTACCTCACCGGGGTGGCTCGAGCCGCCCTCGGGGAGACCGCCCAGGCCGCGCAGATCTGGCACGACCTCCTCCAGATCGCCCCGAATTGGAGCGCGGCGCAGGACAAACTCGTCTCGGCCTATATCAGCCTCGGACGGCTCGAAGACGCCGCCAAAGCGCTCTTCGAAGGCAGCTCGATGGGCAGCGGAACCCACGCGCTCGAAGTCGCCACCATGCTCGCCGAGCGCGCGGTCTCCGTCCCCGGCGTCCCCCCGGCCTCCCAAATCGCCGACGCGGCCCTCGGAGTCCGCGAAGACGACCCCACCGTCCAGATCTGGGCCGCCCGCGCCTACCTCGCCGACGGCCAGGCCGACAAAGCCCTCGCCCTCGTCGATGCGCTCCTCGAGCACGGACTCGGCGCCGACGCCTCCCCCGCCCTTGTGCTCGCCTCGCGGCTCGACTCGATCGATCCAGCCCGGGGCCAAGCCCTCAGGTCCAGTATCCGCGCCGACGCCTCGACCCCCATCAACCTCTACCAGCTCGCCCTGCTCATGCAACGCGACGGACACGCCGACGAAGCCCGCACCATGATGGCCGACGGCCTCGCTTCCGCTCCGGAAAGCGAGAAGTCGGTGTGGAAGCTCTTCCAGGGACTCTTCCTCGACGACCTCGGCGACCCCGCCGCCGCCCCCCTGCTCCTCCAGGTCTCCGCGGAACGACCCGATGATCTCGAGACCCAGCAACTCGTCCTCGTCGCCGACTCCGTGTGGAAAGACCCCGGTCCCCTCGACGAGGTCATCGCCAGGCTCCGCGCCCTCACCGGCGACAAGGCAACCCAGTGGCGCGTCTTCCGCAACCGCCGCGAACTGGCACTCCTCGACGCCGATGCCCCCGACATGGTCGAACGTGCCAACGGCATCGTCCTCGATCTCTCCTCCGTCCTCCAGGCCGATCCCACCAACCTCCAGGCCCTCCGCGTCTCCGCCGAAGCCTCGGCCCGCGCCGGCAACACCGCCCGCGCCGCCGACACCATGCTCAAGGCCGCCGCCGTCGCGCCCGACGACCTCCAGACCGCCCTCGCCCTCGTCCGAGCCCTCAAGCTCGACGGCCGCCTCCCCGAGGCGCGCCGGAACGCCCGCGACCTCGTCAAACTCGACGCCCCAAACGGCGAACTCCGCAAGCAACGCGCCGAAGCCCTCGAACGATTCGGCTTCCCCGAACTCGCCGCCGCCGACTGGAAGGCGCTCGCCGGAGACAACAACCCCGGCGCCACCGTCCGACTCGCCAAATCCCTCCTCGAGGCCGGGCAGACCGAACAGGCCGATGCCCTCGTCCAACAGGTCGAAGCCGCCACGCAGCTCCCCGACGGCCTGCTGCGCGATATCGCCGCCTACCACGCCCTCCGCGGCCACATCGACCAGGGAATGCAGGCACTCTCCAAGCTCCCAGAGAGCGGCCCCCAGGGGGACCGAGACACCATCATGGCCGAGTACCTCGCGGTCACGTCCGACACCGCGGCCGACGCCCGAGCCCTCGAACAGCAATTTGAAGCTTCCAGGCACGGCGGCGTCTGGGCCGCCATCGCCCAGGCCTACCTGCGCGCGGGAGAACTCGACGAAGCCCGACGCGTCACCGAAGCCGGCCTCAAGCTCGATCCCGCATCCCCGGAACTCGCCACGCTCAACACGCTCTTCAAGGCCAACGACGCCGGAGATCCCATGGCGTTCCTCGCCATGATCCGCTCCACGCTCAGGTTCCAAGCCTCCCCGGAGGTCGAGGCCGCCGGCGCCGTCGTCGACCAACGCCTCGCCGGCCAGATCGACGACGAGACCCTCATCAAGCGACTCCAGCAGATCAACGCCGCCGCCCCCACCGCCCTCGGCCCGTGGCAGGTCCTCGCCGCAACCTACTTCGCCACCTCCCGCCCGGAAGACATGCGCACCACCCTCCTCAGAGCCATGGAAGCCCGCAGCTTCGATCCGGAAATCGCGCGAATGGCCATGCGTCTGTTCGCCCGAGCCGGGATGGAGGATGAGGCCCTCCTCGCCGCCCGCAACTGGCGCGAACGCAGCCCCAACCCCAACTTCAGCGCCGACCAATCCGTCGCCGCGCTCCTCGTCCGGCGCGGCCAGGGCGCCGAAGCGCTCAATATCCTCGGGCCCTGGCGAGAACGCATCCTCGCGGACCGCGACAAGTACCCCGACGATGCGTGGATCCTCGCCGACGCCATGCTCCTCTCCGGCGATACGCGGGGCGCGCAATCCGTCATCGGCCCCTTCGCTTCCACCCCCGGTCACCCCGTCGCCGCCTACATCGACTCCTCCACCCGCATCACCGACCCCGACGCCCGCCGCGACTGGCTTGCCCGCGCCGAGCAAGGCGCCCTCGCCGAACCCGGCGCCGAGCGGCTCTCACAACTCGCCGGCGCCTGGTACGCCCTCACCCGAATCACCCATGATCCCAAGGACGCCGCCCAGTCCGTCCGGTTCGTCGAGGCAGCCCTCGAGCGACCCGACGCCGACCAGGTCGGGCTGCGCATCACGCAGGCCGGCGCCTACGAATCAGCCAACGACTGGGCCCGCGCCAACTCCCTCTACGCCGCCCTCGTCGAGCAACTGCCAGACAACCCCGACATCCACAACAACTACGCCACGACGCTGCTGCTCAGCAAGGCCGACCCCAACGAGGCCCTCGCCGAAGCACGCAAGGCCCGAGCCCTCGCGACCACCGCCGGCATCCCGGCCGACCGCGTGCGCTCGTACATCGACACGGAAGCCCAAGCCCTGCTCGCCACCGGCCAGCCCGCCGAAGCCGTCAAGCTCTACCAGAGCATTCTCAAGGCCGACCCAGGTTGGAACTATGCGCTCGTGGGGCTGAGCGAAGCACTCCTCGCCAACCAACAACCGGATCAGGCCAAGGCGACGCTCGCCCAACTCGGTGCGGCGCCGTTATCGGACGATCTTGCGCCCAGAGCCCAGGCCGTTCGCACGGCGCTCGGCGAGTAATCCCACCCGCGCTGCTCCGAGAACGCGCACAGATTGCCGATCTTCACATTTTGATTTGGCATTGCGTGCAAACGCGCGAAAATATCTTGCTTCCCCGCGTTCTCCAGGGTAATCTCCTGTCCTGACTGGACAGCCACTGGGAGGCGGTCGGTCGCGAGAGTTCGATTTGTTTGTTTTCGCACCGAAGAGTGTGGGAGAAAATACATGATTTCTGCGCGCATGGTCGCGGCCGCTGTGGTGGTCGCGGGAGTGTCGGGCCTGGCTCTTGCCGCGCCCACCGTTGTCTTTACTGATGGTCCCGGAAACACCCAGGGTGGCATCTTCCATGCCGCAACCTCGGCGAACGGGAATTTCGATACCTTCTGCTGCGAAATCGGCGAGGGTCTCTCGTACGGCTTCACGTACGAGTACACGATCGGCACCGACATCATCTTCAACGGTGATGGCACGGTGAACCCGCTCAACCAGCGGACCGCGTTCATCTACACCAAGTTCACCCAGGGCGAGATCCGCAACCTCCTCGGCAAGCCCGCCCTCCCCGATGACAAGCTCGCCGACGCGGTGCAGCTCGCCATCTGGAAGCTTGAGGGGCTCCAGGACACCAACAACGCCGACGCCCTGACCCTCCTCCAGATCGCCTTCGACGCCGTCCAGAACGGCCAGTGGTCCGGCCTCGGCAACGTCCGTGTCATGAACAACTGGGACCCCGGCCACATCGGCGATCCCGCCCACGCCAAGCAGGACACCCTCATCATCGTCCCGCTCCCCTCCGCCGCCGGCCTCGCCTCTGTCGGCCTTCTCGGCCTGGGCTTCACCGGCCGCCGTCGCAAGTAATCCCAACGGCGGCAATGTGCCGCCGATGCACACCAAAACTGGCCCGGGCTCAAAGACGAGCCCGGGCCGAAGATCGGGAGGATCCCCTTGAAACGCTCACACGGCATGATTGCCTCGTGTGGCGTGATCGCCGGAGTTGTTGCGGCCGCTCACGCTGGTTCGGTGTTTGTGCAGGCCCAGGGAAACGAAATTGGTCGTGGCGTCGTCGTCTCGCTCTCGGGTGGCCTCACCTTTGCTGATGGCGCCGCCTCGAGGACCGTCTGGGCAGGACAGAAGTCCCTGCTCGTCGACGGCCAGTTCGTCCGCGCGTTCTCCGCTGAACTGACCAGCACCAACGCAGACGGATGGTTCGAGCAGTCCTCCGCGCAGGACGCTCTGGGCGCTGTCAAGGCCCAGGCCATCAGCTCGCTCTTCGGCGCTCGTGGCGACCACTTCAATGACCGAAACGAAGCCGCGACCTTCCAGGCCATGCTCTGGGAGATCATCTACGACTTCGACGGTTCTGAGCAGTCCCTCGACATGCACTCCGGAAACATCGCCTTCGGCATGCTCAACGGCGCCCTCTTCGATTCCATGAGGAACGCCGCTATCCGGGGCGGATCCACGCCCTCGATCGCCATCATCGCCAGCGATGCCTCCAACGATCACATGCGGATCGTCCCGCTGCCCTCCGCAGCCGGCCTCGCGGGCCTCGGCCTGCTCGGCCTCGCCGCCAAGCGCCGTCGCGCCTGAGTTCGGCGGCCTTCGGTTTCAAATCTCCACCGGGCGGCCATTCGGCCGCCCGGTGGTCTTTTTCAGTACCCCCACCCGTCAACCTTGCCAGGGTCCAGGCCACCGGGCTTCCGCCGCACGCCGAACATGCGAGCCCAAGCCACCGCAACCACGCCCAAGCCCGGCCCTGGGTTAGCAATCCAGCGCGATCCCCCCGGTCCCCCCAAACCTCCGCGATGCCCGCGCATCCATGCGTCCAATAACATGACATCTTGTGTGGATCATGCAAAACACTGGGCCGCCCCTGGGCTCCCCCCCCCGCACTGTGATATAAACGACTGCCTTCTATGCGTTTGGGTCGCAAGGCCCTGGCGAGTCAAAGGCAGGAGAGAGATCCACCCCAAGGCCTGGAAACCTTGGGTGTGAGGGGAGATTATGATGCGTACGGCATGCGTTTTGGCAGTCGTGGCCGCAGCCACGGGAATCGCTTCTGCGGAATCCGTCAACGTCGTCTACGAGGGCATCTCTGGAAACCTCGGACAGACCGTCACCGTGAGCCTCTCCGGTGGCCTGTTCTTCCAGGACGGAAGCTCCTCGCACGGCGTCTGGGCCGGCCAGCTTTCCCAATCGATCGATGGCGTCAGCGCCAAGACCTACTGCACCGAGCTCACCCAATGGGCCGGCTCGGGCGTCTTCGACGTCGTCAGCCTCGACCAGGCCCCCCAGCCGGGCTCCGGCATGGGACAAACCAAAGCCGAAGCCATCTACAAGCTCTTTAACGGCACCAATCGCGGAGCCGACGTCACCACCAACGCCCAGGCCGCCGCCTTCCAGGCTGTGCTCTGGGAAATCATCTACGACTTCAGCGGCCAAGAGTCCGACCTCTCGGTCGCCGGTGGCAAGGTCCAGTTCGCCAGCGGCGTCAACGCCAGCCTTTTCAACGGGTTCAAGGCCCTCGCGACCGCCGCCAACGGCGATGTGACCCCCACGGTCACGGCGATGGTCAATGACACCCGCCAAGACCAGATGCGGGTCGTACCGCTCCCTGGGACCGCCGCCATGGCCACCCTCGGCCTCTTCGGCATCGCAAGCCGCCGCCGTCGAGCCTGATCGTCAGATAACCACATCCAGTCCCCCGGTGCCCGGCGATCCCAGACGTCGGGCATCACTGCCAGCAAGGGGCTCCGCTCCAACCGGAACGACGCCCCAGCCCATAACCGGAATCTGTAGGCGAACCCCAATCGTGGGGTAGACCATCATCAAAAACGTTGTAAGCTCTGTATCGACAGGCATTTAAGTACAAAGCAGCCACAAACAGGGAGAGAGGGAATACCCATGAAGAACGTCCTGACCATCGCCGCCATCGCCGCCGCGGGCTTCGCCGCCGCCGCGAACGCTGACTCCGTGCCGCTCGTGTTCCAGGGGATCACCGGCAACCACGGCAAGAACGTCACCGTGTCGCTCTCCGGCGGCCTCCACTTCGCCGACGGCGGCAGCAACAAGAACGTCTGGTCCGGCCAGCTCAGCTACAACGTCGACGGCAACGACGCCAAGACCTTCTGCACCGAGCTCACCCAGTGGGCCCACTCCGGGACGTTCCAGATCGTGGACGTCAAGGACGCCCCCTCGAGCGGCCCCATGGGCACCGACAAGGCCGAGGCCATCTACAAGCTCTTCAACGCGACCAACGGCGCCGCGGACATTGACTCCGACAGCAAGGCCGCGGCCTTCCAGGCCGTGATCTGGGAGATCGTCTACGACTTCAGCAGCGGCCTGAGCATCGGCGGCGGCAAGGTCCAGATCAGCGGCATCTCCAGCAGCCTCTTCAACACCTACAAGGGTTACGCCACCGCCGCCAACGGCGATGCCACCCCGAACGTGATCGCCTACACCAACCAGGACTACCAGGACCAGCTCGGGATGCGCGTCGTCCCGCTGCCCGGCGCCGCCGCCATGGCCGGCCTCGGCCTCGCCGGCATCGCCGCCCGTCGTCGTCGCGCCTGATCGCTTCGACCAATTCCATCGCAAGCAGCTCAAGGGAGCGGCCTTATGGGCCGCTCCCTTTCCATTGGTGCACGCGCAACCCCTCTCGTGGAATCTCGCGCGGCCCGGATACCGGTTCGAAGCATCCCCGCGACAGGCTACGCCGCGTAGCCGCCATCTCGCGAGCCCCGCACGACGCGGCGACCGATCAACCGAACGAGGCCCCATCGTCCAGCGACGCCCCCACACAGCGCGGACTTCCAAGGGCTCGCGCCAACCTCGATTCCCCCGAGCCCCACCCCACTCCTCCCCCTCTCCGTCTCTCCGTCTCTCCGTCTCTCCGTCTCTCCGTCTCTTCGTCTCTCCCACCTTCCCCATCAACCCCCGTACTGCTGCTCGTAGTACCGCCGATACTCCCCGCTCTTCACGCGCTGCCACCACGCGGGATTCGTCCTGTACCACTCCACGGTCTCTCGAAGCGCACCCGGCCAGGCCGAGCGCGTCGGACGCCAACCGAGTTCGCGCTCGATCTTCGACGCGTCGATCGCGTACCGCCGGTCGTGCCCGGGCCGATCGGTGACATACTGGATCATCTCCCCGCCACAACCCATCAGCGACAGGATCGCGTGCGTCAGCTCCACGTTGGACTGCTCGTTGTTGCCCCCCACGTTGTAGACCTCCCCAGACCGACCCTTCTCGAGCACCGTCAGGATCGCCTCGCAGTGGTCGTCCACATGCAGCCAGTCACGGACGTTCAGCCCGTCGCCGTACAGCGGCACCTTCTTGCCCTCGATCAGGTTGGTCACAAACAGCGGGATCACCTTCTCCGGGAACTGGTAGGGCCCGAAGTTGTTGCTGCAGCGCGTCGTCACGATGTCCATGCCGAACGTGTGGTGGTACGCGCGGCAGAGCAGGTCGCCCCCGGTCTTGCTCGCCGCGTATGGGCTGTTCGGCGCCAGCGGAGTCTCTTCCGTGAACTTCGCATCCGTGTCCTCCAACGCGAGCGAGCCATAGACCTCGTCCGTCGAGACATACAAGAACCGCCCCGCCCGGCCCGACTTGCGCGCCGCATCCAGCAGCACCTGCGTGCCCCCCACGTTGGTCTGGATGAAGGGCGTCGAATCAAGGATCGACCGATCCACATGGCTCTCCGCCGCCATGTGCACCACCGCGTCCGCCTCGTCCATCAGCGCGGCCATCGCGGCGCCGTCCCGGATGTCGCCCCGCACGAATCGGTACCGCGAATCGCTCTCGATGTCCGTCAGGTTCTCGAGGTTGCCCGAATACGTGAGCGCGTCCACGTTGATGACGCGGTACGACGGGCGATGCCGCAGCACGAACCGCACGAAATTCGCGCCGATGAACCCCGCGCCCCCGGTCACCAGAATCGTCGTCATCCCTGTGCTCCCTTCGAGAACGCACCCCGCGATGCCCCCAGCCCTCCCGAGGCCGTGCCGCACGCTATCCGCGCTCCGCCGCCCCCAGGCGCCGCACCACATCCCCCAGCGCCGCAGCCCAGGGCGTCATCTCCCCCACCGCCCGCTCCGTCGCGCCCAGATCGAGCACGCTGTACGAAGGGCGGGCCGCCGGCCGCGGGAATTCCGCCGAGGTGCAGGGGGCAACCCGACACGCCGCGCCCGTGAGCCGCACAATCTCCGACGCGAACTCGAACCATGTGCACTCCCCGCCGTCGCTCGCGTGCCACATGCCCGCGGCCCCACGCAGCATGAGCCCCAGGCTCGTCCTCGCCAGCCCCTCGGCCGATGTCGGCCGCCCCCGCTGGTCATGCACCACCCGAAGTTCCGGACGGCTCTTCGCCGCGCCCGCGATGGTCCGCACGAAGTTCTTGCCCCACGGCGCATAGACCCAGCTCGTCCGGATGCAAAGCCAACCGCCGCCGGTCTCCCCGAGCAGCGCCTCGCCCGCGGCCTTGCTCCGCCCGTACGCGTTCACCGGATCGTGCTCGCCATCCACCGGATACGGCGCCGTCGCCTCCCCACGGAACACGTAGTCGGTCGAGTAGGTCACAAGCCGCGCCCCCGCCGCCCCGCACCGCTTCGCAAGCACCCCGACCGCCTCTGCATTCACCCGGTGCGCCCGCGCCTCCTGCGCCTCGGCCTCGTCCACCGCCGTCCAGGCCCCGCAGTTCACCACGTGCGAATACGACGAGACGTCCAGCCGAGACACCGCGTCCAGATCCTCAAGATCCAGCAGCTCCCGGCCCCCAAAGTCGAACCCGACGCCATGCGCAGCCAGCAGCCCGCACCACGCGCGCCCAACCATGCCGTTCGCACCGAGGATGAGCACCCGTCCGATCGCCACCGCCGCCTCCAACCCCAGACCAGTCGCCCCCCCAAATCACACCACCACGCCACTCCGTCTCTTCCGTCTCTCCGTCTCTCCGTCTCTCCGTCTCTCCGTCTCTCCGTCCCCGTCCCCTACTTGTGCTCCACCTCCCACGAGAAGCCCGCCACCGTGTCATGCCCCCGCCGCTCCTCATCCGGGGCCTTGGGGTCGTACGCGTGCGTCACGTAGTAGAGCAGCCCGGCCTGCGCCGGACCCACCGTCGCGGCGCCATGCCACAGCGGCGGCGGGATCACCACGGTCCCCGGTCGCTTCTCGCCGATGACCAGCGACCAACTCGATCCGTCCGACTCGCGGTGCACACCGACCTTGAGATGCCCCTGCAGGCACATCCAGAAGTCCGTCTGCTTGGCGTGCCGATGCCAGGCCTTGATCACGCCGGGATACTGCACCGAGAAATTCACCTGGCCCTGCGCCCCGAGCACACCCTGCATCTGGTTCATGAGCGACCAGCCACGATCGTCGGTGAAGAACTGCGACGGCACGAAGAGTGGTTCAACCACCTCCCCCGCCCTCGCGAACGCATCGACCAGAGAACCATCGAAACGCTGTACCGATTTGGTGAGCAATTGTCGGCCTCCGCGAGCACAGGCCCTAGGACCGGCGGCATGGCCCGCCGGCCGAACCCGATCCAATCCCCCGGCTGAGCCCGCGGCTCAGCGCGCTCCCGCCGCCTCCTTGCGCGCCGGCTGATCGCTGTGGTTGGCGCCGCCACGCGCCACGAAGTCCGCAGCCCGGTAGAGGCTCTCAAATGTCCCCGCGTCCGTCCACCACCCATCGAGGATCTCGTGCGTGAGATCGCCACGCTGCAGGTAGTAGTTGTTCACATCCGTGATCTCGAGCTCGCCGCGTCCGCTCGGCTTGAGGTCCTTGCACACGCCGAACACGTCCGCGTCGTAGAAATACACCCCGATCACCGCACAATTCGAGGGAGGGCTCTTGGGCTTCTCGATGATCTCCGCCACCCGTCGCGCATCGCCCTCGCCCTCGAAACGCACCACCCCGAACCGCTCCGGATCGGGCACCTCCTTGAGCAGGAGCTTGGCGCCGGACCGCTGCGTGTAGAAGTCCGCCGCGGCGCGACGGATGTTCAGCTCGATGATGTTGTCACCCAGAATCACGCAGATCTTCTCGCCGTCGGCGAAGTCCTCCGCGAGCTTCAGCGCATCGGCGATCCCGCCCTCGCCCTCCTGGTACGCGTACTCGAGGTGCCGGACACCCAACTGCTTCCCGTTCTTCAGAAGCTTCAGGAAGTCCCCGGCGTGCTCGCCCCCGGTGACGATCAGGATGTCGTCGATCCCCGCGTTGAGCAGGCACTCGATCGGGTAGTAGATCATCGGCTTGTCGTACACCGGCAACAGGTGTTTGTTCGTAACCAGGGTCAGCGGCCGGAGCCGTGTGCCAAGCCCGCCCGCCAGAATCACGCCCTTCATCGACAAGCCCTCCCAGCCGCCACGCGGCGATGTCGCTACGGGATCTTATCGGCGGGGGTTCGCCCCCTCGCCACGACGAATCGGGACATTCGACACCGCCGCATGTCGCACGGTCACCACACGTTGTCATGGAACAACAGGCGAATCTTGCGCATTTCACCTGGTACAGGGGATAACAATGTGGTCCCGTCTTTGTACCCTGGGAGTCGGATGCTCGATCGCCGTAGGTCAACCAGGCCCCTCATGCTCCTCGCCGCGCTCACCGCCGCCGCGATGCTCGGCGCCTGCGCCGAAACCCAGACCGTCTGCAGGGTCGGCCCACCTCGACGCGCCTCCTGGCAGGCCGTGCTCCCCGGCCCCGTTGTGGTCGAGGCGTCCTCGCTCCGGGGCCACCCGTCATGGATCGACGGGCGCCGCAACGAGAGCCTCTCCGCCCACACGGAACGCCCCCTCCTGGCCACCACGGCCTGGCCCGAGCGCGAGCGCCCGACCCTCTCGCGCCCCCGGGTCATCTGGGTGCCCCGCTCCCCGGACCATTACCTCTACTACCGGTCCGAACACCGCGGGTCGTACGAACGACACTCCTGGTGACACGCCCAACGAAAATCGCCCGCCGCACAGGTGCGGACGGGCGTGGGGTGGGGTCGAGGCTGGACGCGGGTCGGATCAGTCGTACAGGGCCGAGACCGTCGGGACATTCACATCCCGCAACTGGAGTGTGGTCTCAATCCGGAAGTTCGACTCGGTCGTGTGCCGCTCGGCGAAGAAGAACTTCAGCGAGTAGGCCTTGTTGTCCTGCAGCCAGCTCAGGCGATCCATGTTGATGGTCTGGGCCGTCGCTCCGTGCACGCCGCCAAGGTCGATCACGAGCTTGCCGTCCACGTACACCCACACGTCGTCGTCGCCGATGAACCTGAAGATCTGGCCCGAGTTCGCCTTGTAGGTGAATTCCGTCGACAGCTCGTAGGTGAAGTGGAAGTTCTTCCCCGTCGTGCTGTAGTTGCCGTAGAGCTCGTCGTTGATCGGGAAGAAACCGCCGCGGCTCTTGAACAGCTCGTCGTCCTTGTCGTCAAACACGTACTTGCCGGAATTGGGATCTCGCTTCAGCGTGATCGAGCACGTCTTGCTCACGTTGACACCCGGCACGTCGCGGTACCACTGCGCGAACTTGTCCGCGTTCTCGACCGCGTAGCCCTGGCCCTCCATCGAGCCGGCATGGTCGCCATCCTTGGCCGTGATGTAGCCCTTCGGCGAGATGATGTTGTTGCCCTGAGAGTCCGTCCACTGGGCCGTGAGGCGGTAGCCCTTCGACCGGAAGCTCGGCTTCCCGTCCGCGTCCAGCTCGTCGTTGACGATCTGCAGGTACTGGCCGTAAGAGCCCTTGTTCAGAGCGTTCTTGGGCTGCCACTCGAAATCCGTGTGGCCGCCGGTTTCCCCACGGGACTTGAAGTCCCGGATGGTGCCCTTCAGCACCAGCGTCGAAGGCTGGCCGTCGCCCTGGGCCAGAGCCCCGGGACACACAAAGGCTAGTCCCACCGCCGCCAGAAGGCCGGTCGCTCGAATCCGCTGCATCGTAGTGCTCATGACAGTCCTCCAAGCCGGTCGTTCGCCCGGCGGCGTTGCTCGTAGGACAATGTCCAATTCACCCCACGTCCCCGCCAGCCGTGACGCGCGCGACTCTGGTGCCACCCGTCCGACTGCAACGCCTGGAACGTCTGTCACTGCCTGCATCGCCGCCAACCGCGATTCCACCCGCGCCAGCCCCCCGTCCGATATAGCATCCGACCGAGAACACGCCCGCACAGCCCCGGAGGGAGCCGGCCATGGATAGCTTTGTCATCGAGGGTGGAAAGCGGCTCGAGGGATCGATCCGCGTCCACGGTTCCAAGAACGCCGCCCTGCCGCTCATGGCCGCGGCACTCCTTTCCGACCAGCCCGTCACCCTCCGCGATGTCCCCGATCTGGCCGACATCCGCAACATGCTCAAGCTCCTCGCCGAGCTGGGCTGCGAGCGCCAGAACGAACCGGGACCGAACGGCTCCGTCGGCGGGACGGTGGTCCTCCGATCCGAGGATGAGTCCCGGATCCACGCCCGGTACGACATCGTGCGGACCATGCGGGCGAGCATCTGCGCCCTGGGGCCCATGCTCGCCCGACGTGGGCGGGCCCGCGTCTCCATGCCCGGCGGCTGCGCCATCGGCGACCGGCCCGTTGATCTCCACCTCCGGGGTCTCCGAGCTCTCGGGGCACAGATCACCCTCGAGGGCGGCGACATCGTCGCCTCCGCCCCCGCGGGCGGACGCCTCCGGGGCGACACGATCTTCCTCGGCGGCCCCTTCGGGTCCACCGTGCTCGGCACCGCCAACGTGATGTCGGCCGCCACCCTCGCCGAAGGCACGACCATCATCGAATCGGCCGCGTGCGAGCCGGAAGTCGTGGACCTGGCCAACTTCCTGAACCGGATGGGGGCGAAGATCACCGGGGCCGGCTCTCCCCGCATCACGATCCGGGGTGTCGATCGCCTGGGCGGCGCCGACCACGCCGTGATCCCCGACCGCATCGAGGCCGGCACCTTCATGTGTGCCGCCGCGATCACCAACGGGTCGCTGACGATCGAGAACTGCCCGGTCGACGCCCTCCTCGCGGTGGTCGACCGGCTTGAGCACGCCGGCGTCCACTTGGAGACCATGGACGGCTCCGACCCGTTCCACGCCACGTGCCGCGTGACGGCGGATCGCGTGCTCAAGCCGATCGAGATCACGACCCAGCCGCACCCGGGTTTCCCGACCGACCTCCAGGCCCAGTTCATGGCCCTGCTCTGCCTGGCCGACGGCAACAGCATCATCACCGAGCGGATCTTCCCAGAGCGGTTCCTGCATGTGGCCGAGCTGGGTCGGATGGGGGCTCACCTGTTCCGCGCCGGGCCGACCGTCGTGGTTTCGGGGGTCAAGCGTCTGACGGGCGCGCCGGTGATGGCCTCCGACCTGCGGGCCAGCGCGGGGCTCGTGCTGGCGGGCCTGGCGGCCGAGGGCACGACGGTGGTCAATCGCGTCTACCACCTCGACCGGGGCTACGAGCGGCTGGAGGAGCGTCTGGCGCCCCTGGGGGCCCGGATCAAGCGGGTGCCCGAGAGCGCGTAGGACGGGGCGGCTCAGTCTTCCTCAAACCCCGCGGCTACGAGGGCGGCGAGGGCCTCGCACGCGGCGTCGGCGTCGTCGCCATCCACGCAGACCTCGAGCACGGTGCCCCTGGTCGCGGCGAGCATCATCATCTGCATGATGGACTTGCCGTCTACGGAGGTCTCGCCCTTTCGGACCGTCACGGCGCTGGCAAATCCGGCGGCGCAGTCGACGAAGGCCATCGCCGGGCGCGCGTGCATGCCGAGGCGGTTGACGATCGTGACTTGGACGGTCCGTTGGGGCACGCTGCGCTCCGGCCGCGGGGGTCGGCGGTGTTTGCCCGCCGGAGCCTCCCGTTCGAACGCCTCGGGCGGTGGGCAGCGGGCCTGTCTCAGGAGATCTGCTGGTTGTCGGCTTCTTCGAGCAGGGTCCGGACCTCTTCGACGGTGGAAGCCTGCCTGAGGAATCGGCGGAACGTGTCCTTGCTCAGGTTCTTGAAGATGACCTCCATGGCCTGGAGGTGGTCCTCGGGGCGGTCTTCCGGGCTGAGGAGCAGGAAGACGCTGTAGACGGGCTGCTTGTCGAGGGCGTTGAATTCCACGCCGCCGGCGCTGAGCCCGATCGCGGCGGCCATCGAGCCGACCGAGGGGTGTTTCACGTGCGGGACGGCGACACCCTTGCCGAACCCGGTCGAGCCCTTGCGTTCTCGATCGAGCACGGAGCGGACCAGGTCATCGCGGAGGGCGGCCGGTGCGGAGCCCGCGGTGATGAGCGCGTCCACGAGTTCCTTGATGACGTCGTCGCGTTGCTTGCTGACAAGCTGCGCGACGATCGCCCCATCTGCGACAAGCGAGCTGAGCTTCATGGTCTGTGGTCACTCCGGTGCGTAGGCGTCAGCGGTTGCCCTGCTTGAGCTTCTCCTTGAAGTCGTGCAGCTGGCGCTGGGCTTTGGCGAGGGTCTGGTCGATCGCGGCGTAGAGGTCCGCGTCGCTCGCCTTGGCCACGAAGCTCTCGTGCTTCTCCACGTCGATCACGAATTCAACCCCGAATAGTCCGCTCTTCTGGTGGTCTTCCTTGTGGATCGTCACCAGCGTCATCGAGACGCCGTCGAAGTACCTCGGGAGCTTCTCGACCCGACTCTCGGCGTACTCACGGATGGCGGGGGTGATCTCCAGATTCCGGCCGACGACATCGATCCGCATGCGCTCCTCCTCATCCGGTGCGCGTCGTCGTCGTCCCTCGCGGGCACGCCGACCACAGGGGCCATCATACGCCGCCCTCGCCGGGGGCCCCACCCGGTGCATCCCCCGCCGCCGGGCCGGAGGAATTGGCGACCTCGGGGGTCGATGGGATGCCACCGGGCACCATGCTTTGGAGGGGCTCGGCGACCCGGGCGGGCTGCTCGGTTGCTCGGTTGGCGAGGTGCTCGGGCACGAGCACGCCGCCGGTCACGAAGAAGCGGAACGCCTCCTCGACCGACATCGGCAGATCGAGCACCGCGTCGCGGCGCACATTGATCGCAAACCCGGTGAAAGGGGTCGGCGTGGTGGGGATGAAGACCGTGACGACGTCCCCGCCGGCCTGCTTGCTGATCGAGCTCATCGATGGGCCGGTCACCAGCCCGATCGTCCAGATGTCCTTCCCCGGGTACTCCACCAGCACGACTCTGTTGAACGCGATCGGCTTGTCACCCAGGATCATCTGGACGACCTGCTTGACGTGGGGGTAGACCTGCTTGAAACCGGGCACTCTCGCCAGCAGCGCCTCGAGCCGGTCGTAGACCTGGCGGCCCAGGTAGCCGCCCAGGAACCGCCCGGCAAAGTAGATGATGACGATCGCCAGGATCAGCCCGGTGGCCTGCAGATACCAGTGCTGACGCCAGAGCTGGCGGAGCTTGTCGCGTCGGAGCAGGTCCCGCACGGTGGCGTCCGACAGCTCGGAGACCCGCGGGATGACCTTGGTGACTCTCGCGCTGTCCACCTCATCCTGCGTCACGCGGAACCAGGTCGGCAGCTTCTCCTCGGTGACGAGCCTCGGATAGACCTCGATGAAGAGGATCCGGACGCCGCGGTTGATCGGCTCGCCCACGTTGTTGTTCAGGAAGAGCAACAACTGGTACAGGATCCAGAGGGTCAGCACCGACGGGAGCAGGATGCCCAGCCCGCGGCCGAAGAACCTCTTGAAATCTCCCATGAAGGTCTTCTGCTGTGCCATGGCGTAGATCTGGCGTCGGCGCAAGCTCGTCGGGATCGAGTGATGGGGCGAGGAGTCGCGCCCCCCGGGCGCAGATCACGGCGCGGAACGCAGGAGCATACCGCTTCCAGGAATGGGCCTAACAGGACTCGAACCTGTGACCTCGCCCTTATCAGGGGCGCGCTCTAGCCAACTGAGCTATAGGCCCGGATTGTCGCTCGCCGGGGGGGTCACCCCTGACGAGCCGCAAAGGATACGGCACCAGGCTCGGCTTGTCATCCCTCTCGCGGTGGGTCCCGAATCCGTGGCGTGGGGCGCGGCCTCCTAGACGTCGAGGACCAGTCCGTCGGAGAGGACCTGCTCCTCGCCATTGCGCCCGAGGGTCTGGAAGACGGCGTCGAGCCGGAGGCGCAAGGGAGCGCGGGCCGCGTCTTCCGTGGCCCTCTGGGCCAGCCAGGGGGGGAGGCCTCCGAGCAGGAGGCGGTAGGTCTGGGTGGAGGGGTCGTAGGCCTCTGCGTTGGTGCGCTCGTCGTCGAGGCGGACATCCCAGGCGAGTTCCTGGCGGGCGGTCGCGGCTCCGAGACCACCCTCCGAGCGGGAGAGTGTGACTCGGAGGCGCCCGAGGGCCTTGACTGAATCACCCCAGCGGTCGGCCAGCTCGATGTGGCAGATGATCGCGGGCCGGCCCTGATCGTCCAGGCCGAGGTGTGTGAGGGGGAAGATGCGGAGCGAGGCGGGGGCGAAGGCGTTGTAGCCCTCCCGGAGGTCGCTCTGCGGGGCCGCGGGGGGACCGAGGGCCCAGAACCCCCCTCCGGAGCAGCCGCCGAGGGTGAGGAGCACTGGGAGCAGGATGGCGCGCCGTCGCGGCATGGCGGGAGTCTAACCCGCGGCTCGGCCGGGGAGTGCGCTGGGTCGATCGCCCCGCTCGAGCAGGTCGCCCAGTCGCCCGACGACCCGGGCCAGCTCGCGTTGGGAGGCTTCGAGGGCGGCGAGCGCCTTGGTGTTGTCGGTGGCGAGGCGGACGAGGGCATCGAGATGTTCGCGCCGGCCGGTGAGTCGGTCGTGGGCCTCGGAGAGTTGGCGCTCCCGCGTGGCGGCGGCGCGGCGCTCGGTGATCCACATCCAGCCGATGAGGCCGGCGGCGCCGAATTGGGCGAGCGGGGCGAGGAGGTCGGTGGGCATGGGGGCTCCTCGGGCGGGGGACGGGGGACGGAGGGACAAAGGGACAGAGGGACAGAGGGACAAAGGGACAAAGGGACAAAGGGACAAAGGGACAAAGGGACAAAGGGACAAAGGGACAAAGGGACAGAGGGACAAAGGGACAGAGGGACAGAGGGACAGGGGGACAGGGGGACAGGGGGGAACAGAGAGGGCCAAGGGGGGCTTGAGGCGGGGGGGTGAGGGTGGTGCGGTTGGTTTGGCGATCTGGCCATCGGCCTCGCTCAGTACTGGCGGATTCGGCGGAAGGTGGCTGTGTAGGCGAGCGACCAGAGGCGGCCTCGGTCGGTGCGGTCGGCCTCGGCGTAGTCGATGAAGGTCATGCCGGTCCATTGGTGGTTGTGGAGATCGATGAGCGTGCCGGGGGTCGGCGACTCCTCGAACTCGGCAACGATCGCGTCGCGGAGGATCCACAACGCGGCCTCGTTGGCGGCGATGAGGCGGCCGACGACGACGACATCGAGCTCTGTGAGCCCGATGGGCACGGTGCCCGGCTGGGTGGAGCCGAGTTGGATCCAGGAGAGCATGACCTGGCCCTGCCTCCGCTGGGCGAACCGGTGGGGTCCGGAGCCGAAGAGGTCGTGGCCTTTGAATGAGCTTGACATTCGTGGAACTCCGATTCTCACCGCTGAGGACGCTGAGTTGCGCAGAGTCGGAAGAGGGAAGGCCTCTCACAAGGGCACACCGCACAGGGAGGGAAACCAGGGGAGCGGGTGTCTCATGCGATGCGACTTGATCTCTGCGGCCCTTCGTTCCACAGCACCCTTGCCCTCCCTGCGACGCTCGGCGGCGTCCGCGGTGACTCTGTCATTCGGTACCGTCGGCGGGCTCGGTGGTGATGGGGTCGGCGGCGCCGTCGGGCGAGAGGGCGGCGAACCGGACGGTGCGGAGGGCGCCGTGCTTCAGGCTCAGCTCGTGGGAGACTTCGAGGACGACGCACTGGGCCCGCAGGCGGCGGCGCGGCGTATCGGCGCCGGCGGGCGCGGTGCTGAAGGTGAGTTCGCCGGCGTCTCCAGGGCGCGGGGCCGCGAGATCGTCGCGAACGATCTGCTGGACGACGCGGATCGCCACGCGCTGCTCGGGGACATCGGCGAGCACGGGGTAGGGGCCGAGGTCGGTCCAGTCGAGGATGGATCGTTCGGCGGCACGGTCGATGACGACGGCCGCGACGTCTTCCCACATGGTGTTGGCGAAGGTGACCTGTCTGGGATTGAGCAGCAGCATGGCGAGATTCCTTCGGAAAGCGATCGGCCGCCGGGGTCGCGTACCGCTCTTTGGTCGAACTGGCGCTGCGCCGTTCTCATGCGCGGTAGAGCTGGATCAGGCTCGGCCGCCGGGTGGCGTCGGCCAGGCCGTCGCCATCGGTGTCGATGCGTGCGGCGGCGCGTCCGCGCTCGGCGGCGAAGCGTTCGCGGTAGAGGCCGGCCTTGAAGGCGGCGGGCGAGGTGTCGCCGGCCAGGGCCGCGGCGGCGGAGAAGATGAGGTGGAGCGCGCCCAGGGCCTCGAGGAGTGCGAGCGACTCGGGATTGGTGATGCTGGCCTCGGAGATCGAGCCATCGATCGCGGGCTCGTCGAGACCGAGCAAGCGCAGGATCTGGGCGTGGATGATGGCGAGCTGCGGGGCGAAGGTCGGCAGCTCGACGGAGGCCCCGGTCACGGGGCTCGGTGGGAGGAGGGGGCCATCGGCGGAGGCCCGCATGCGGGAGATCGCGAGCTGGTCTTCCGCGAGCGCCTGGACAACCTCGTAGACCACGCCGCCGACGACGACGATCTGTCCGGCGTCGATCCCTGCGGCGAGGAAGTCGACATCCTGGCTCGTCATGGTCAGCGTGGAGCCGGCGATGTCGCCGATGCCTTTGACGAGGCGCTGGCCGGCCCAGCCGATGTCGCGGACGAGGCTGGGCTCGAGGATCAGGAGTTGGCGGTCGGTCGCGAACAAGGGATGCTCCTTTCTTTCACGGTTGGGGGCGGGGAAGCAAGGCCGTTCACCGCTGAGAACGCGGAGTACGCCGAGCATGGCCGGAACGCCATGGGTCGAAGCATCCGACGCGCGTGCCGTAGGCTGCATGCATCCAACGCGATCCCGTACCCAGAGCGGGAGGACTGGCGCGAGCGATCCCGATCCCCCGGCCTCCTCCCCGTGAGGTCTCCGTATCTGTCGTGGGCATAATCGTGTTTCCGTTCGGCGGGCTCGGTGGTGCTGGTCTTCTTCAAGCCCGGCGCCGGGCGTTTCGGCCCGGGCCGGGTGTTCGCGGGCTCCCCCACCCGCGGAACGGCTGTTTGCACGCGAAGACGCTGAGAGGACGACGGCGCGGGGTCGGGCATGGCCTGCGGGCCGGATACTTCGTTCCTGCTCCGCGTCTTCGCGGGCCCTGGCGTTCTCAATTCCCGTCGAGGCTGAGGCCGCGGATCACGCCGTGGGCGAGTTCGTTCTTCATCTCGAGGGTGTACTCGCCGAGCAGCAGTCCCTCGACGGAGTCGCCGGTGGCGCTCAGGGGCTTGTAGTGGAAGCTGCGTCCCTGGAGGGGCATGACCTGCAGGCGTGAGCTGTCGAGGAAGTAGACGGCGTCGGAGGGGGCCCAGCGGCTGACGACGACGCGGCAGACGCCGAAGTCGCTCTCGTAGAAGTTGACGAGCGAGCGGACGCGGTCGTCGGCGGGGCCGTACTGACGCTGGCCCTCGATGAGCTGGTTGAAGGCCCGCTTCTGGTTGCCGTTCATGAGGATCGTGTCGACGGCCCCGGAGCTTTGCTCCCAGACGGCGCGGAGGGCGGCGTTGATCAGCTCCTCGGTGAGCCCGTCGCCCGAGGCGCCGCCGCCGTCGGGGAAGCCCCCGACGCCGGGATTGAAGCGGTTGGTGTCGATGAGGGCGTCGACGCCGTTCATGGAGCGGCGGATGTTGGATCCGCCCTGCTGATCGGCCTCGGGCGCGACGCCGTTGATGACCGTGTTCTCGAGGTCGCGGAGCAGCTCGCGGAGGCGCTCCTGCTTCTGGTAGTCGGCTTCGTCCGCGATACCGTGGGCCCGCACCGCCTGCATCGTGCCGCTCACCGAGAGGCTGGCGGAGAAGATCTGGGTGTAGTTCTGCACGCGGGCGCGGCTGGTGAATCGGGCGGCCGGGGCGTCGGCGCCCTCGAGGGCGGCGTTGCCGATGATGTGCAGCTTCATGTCGTCGGCGAGCGTGGCGTGGGGCGTGCCGCCGTAGCCCCGGACCACGGTGAGCTGGTTGCCGACGATGTTGGTCACGAGCATGACCTCGGCCCAGCCCTCGGGGCGCACCAGGTCGCCAGCCTTGAACCGCGAGCCGTGGTCGACGGTGAGCTGGGTCGCGTCCTCAGGGTTGGGGTTGAAGACGGTCTGGTTGAGCTGATCCGTGTTGGGGAGCAGCGAGTCCTCGATCCACTCGTGGACGGTGCTCATCGCCGGGCGCCGGGCGTCGCCCAGGTGGGCGAGCAGTGGCGTCTCGAAGGGGCTGACGATGCCGATGATGTCGGCGACATCTTCGACGAGCTCGGGCAGGCTCACGCCCGCGGTGTAGGTTGCCTTACCGGTGAATGCCATATCGAGTTCTCCTCCTTGGGGGCCACCGGGCGGGGTGGGCTCCTGGGTGATGGGGGTGGGAGATAGAGAGACGAAGAGACGGAGAGACGAAGAGACGAAGAGACGGAGAGACGGAGAGACGGAGTGCGCGGGGGTGGGGGTTGGACTAGGTGGGTTGGGTGCGGCGGAGGCGGAGGTAGTCGAGGAGGAGGCGTCGATCGCCGGTCTCACGGGCCGCGGCGGCGACGTCGTCGAGGATGGGGTGCGCGGGCGCGGCCGCGATGGTGGTGGCGCGGATGGGCCGGCCCCGCGGGGCGAAGAGTTGGGGCCGGCGCTCGCGGAGCTGGGCGACGGACTGGGTGATGGTGGCGCCGGAGGCGACGCGTTCCTCGATCGCGGCCCGGGCGGTGTCGAGATCGATCACGCCGCCGGCGAGCAGCTCGCGGTCGATGGCGCGGGAGTGCTCGGCCTGCTCGAGCATTTGGCGCAGGTCGGTGGCGAGCGCCTCCACGGAGGCGAGGCGGTCGGCGAGTTCGGCCTGGTGGGTCTCGGCGGCCCGGGCAGCGGTCGCCGGGTCGTGGGAGTCGGCGGGTTCGGGCGGCGAGGAGGGGGCGTCGGGGTTGATGCCGGGATCGAGGGGATTGGGCTCGGGTGGCATGGGGTGCTCCGGGGTGAAGGGGTGCGGGGGTGAGAGGGTGCGGACGCTCGTTCCGCGTGCTTACGCCCGCGGCTCTGATGGGGGGTGGCGGGGGGAGAGGGCTGGAGTTCGCCCGCGTGTGCGGGGGGGCTGGAGTTGCCCCGCGGCCTGATGGGTGGGGGGGGAGAGGGCTGGAGGTTGTTCCGCGGGCTTACGCCCGCGGCTCTGATGGGGGGTGGCGGGGGGAGAGGGCTGGAGGTTGTTCCGCGGGCTTACGCCCGCGGCTCTGTTAGGTGATGCCGGGGTCGGTGGGCTGGTAGCCGAGTTCGTCGAGGACTCGGGACTGCGGGACGCCCAGCTCGACCTTGCGTTTGGCGGCGAGGGTCTCTTCCTGCACGTCGGTGGGGAGCGGGTCGGGCCATTCCAGGCGGACGGCGCGATCGCGGGGGTCGGTCTCGAGCACGCCGGCGGTGTCGAGCGCGGTGAGGATCATGCGGCAGATCTCGGCGAGGCCCCGGCCGTAGGTGACGCGCTTGCGCTCGGTCTTGGCCAGCAGGCCGACGAGGGTGATCTTCAGGGCGTTGGCGCTCGAGAGGTTGCCGACGCGTCCCTGCACGACGCCGGTGGCCAGGGGCGGGACGCCGCTGGTTTTGTCGAGCGCGTCGCGCACTTCCTTGATGTGCGCCTCCTCGCTGGGGTTCGAGCCGTCGCCGCCGAAGGCCTGGACGCTCGCGTCGGGGTTGTCGGTGCTCCAGATCTGCCCGGGTCCGACGCCGACGCGGTCCACGCCCTCCATGCCCTTGACGAGGTACATCTTGAAGCTCTGGAGCGTGACGCGGCTGGCGCGGTCGGACAGACGCGTGTTCAGTTCGTCCTGCAGGGGGATGAGCGGCTCGACCTCGCTGAGACCCTCGTAGCGGAAGGGCTGGGCGACATTCTGCACATGGACGACGGGGACGCGCCCCGCGAGCAGGCGGAGCGGCTCGGTCTCGACGGGGCGCCCGTCGAGGTAGAGCCAGCGCGTCGCGCCGTCGAAGACCTCGGTGACGCCGGGGGTCGGGGCGGGCTCTCGTCGGGAGCGACGCCAACTCTCGATCCAATCCACGAGCGGGCCGCGTCGGGGCTCGCCCGGGCGGCGGGCGGGTTCGGCGTGGATGATGTAGCCGTCGAGGCGTCGCCAGTCGGCATCGCTGACGATCGGGACGCCGCGGGTGGGCTCGACGGGCTCGATCGCGATGCGCTGCGCGATGGACCACGGGTCGGCGCCGGCGGCGTCGAGCAAGGCGTGCTGGTCGAGGCGGAGGACGAGGTCGACGTGGCCGTAGACGTGGCCCAGCAGGGCCATCTCCTGGAGCAGGGCGACGCCCCCGGAGGCTTCGAGGATCGCGTCGAGCGTGCGTTCGACGGCGTCGCGGGTGGCCTCGTCGCGGGCGGTGGAGAGGATGCGCACGGGCTTGCCGAACATGAAGTCGACCATGGTGTGGATGCGCCAGGCGATGTCGTTCTCGACGACGGTCTCGCGTGAGGCGGCGCGGTCGTCGGTGGAGACATCGGGCCGGTCGATGATGCGGGCGGGCAGGCCGCGGCGTTGGGCGACCTCGTAGCGGCCCGACCCGGGGGCGAGGGTCATGTCGTTGCGGTAGTAGCGCCACATGAGTTCGAGCCGGGAGGGCGGTGGCGCGGTGGTGGTCGATCGCGTGCTGGATCTCGGCGGGGATGTTGGCCATGGGTCGCGTCTCGTGGGTGTGGCGTCACCCAGGGGGCGCGGGTCGTGTTTGTGCGCGCCGATGCGGCGATCGGTGGGGAGCGGGAGGGCGCAAGTCGTTGGGAGAACGGGAGAAGAAAATCTGTGGAAAGCTCAGAGAAGGGTCGGGAGGTGGGCGGGAATGTGCGCGCGAGAGTGGATGTCCTGCTATGCGCGCGCGGAGGGGGGGGTTGGGATGGTGGGGGTGGCCCCCCGCGCGTCGCCGACGCCGTGATTCGCGCCGCCGCGAAAGCGGACGCGCCGCGCGCCCCTCCGGGGCGGACTGGTCAGGAAGGCACTCCCAGGGGCTGGTCCCGACTTCGTCGGGCCTGCGCCCCTGGCAACGATCACGCGCTCCTCCGGAGCGGCGCGGCGACGCGCTTTCTCCGCGCAATCCGCGCCATCGGCGTCCCTTCCGCGGCCTCAGCGGCCTCAGAGTTCCTGCCTTTGCGTTTGCCTTTGATCTGGGAGCGTGGTCTCGTGACCGGTCAGGCCTGTTCGCCGAGCACCTCGACGCGGGAGAATTGGTCGAGGTTGCAGTAGACGATCTCGCCGTCGTCCTTGCGGAGGCGGAGGCGGTCGAGCCAGAGCTTCTTATCCTCGGAGTGGGCGAACCACGACCCGGTCTTGCTCTGCTCGAAGACCTCGACCACGCCCTCGATCGTGACGGTCCCGATCTTGGACAGGCGCGAGACCTGCTGGGTGATGCGGACGCGCTGGCCGGGCTGGAAGGAGGGGCTGGAGATCGTCATGGCGGGTGAAGCATACGCCGAGGGGGCCTTGCGGGGGCTGATGCGGGGCGCTAGCGGGCGATGACCCCGGCGGTTTCATCGAGCAGCGTCGAGGCGCCTTCGGCGGTGCGGGCCTCGGCGATGAGGGCGCATGATGGGCTCGGTGTTGCTGGCGCGGACGTGGACCCAGGCCGCCCCGCCGCCGGCGTGGGGGCAGTCGGGCCAGTCGACCCGCACGCCGTCCTGGGTATCCACCCTGGCCTGGGGGTCGTGGGCGGCCCAGGCGGCCACCTTGTCGCCGGCGGGGCCCGCGTCGGCGCGGGAGGCGATGTCGACCTTGCGCTTCTCGATGGCGTAGTTGGGGATGGATCCGGCGAGGGCGCTGAGCTGGCGGTTGGTGCGGGCGATCGCGGCGAGGACGAGGGCCATGGCCCCGAGCGAGTCGCGGACGTAGGTGACGCTCGACCAGATGACGCCGCCGTTGCCCTCGCCCCCGATGACCATCTCGCCCCGCTTCATCGCCTCGACCACATTGGCCTCGCCGACGCGGGTGCGCTCGACGGCGACGCCGTATTCGGCGGCGACGTCGTCGATCATGCGGCTGGTGGAGAGGTTGACGGCGACGGCGCGGCTGCGGCGCTCTCGCTGGCGCAGGCCCAGCTCGATGGCCTCGCGGGCGGCAAGCACGAGGGTGAACTCTTCGCCGATGTAGCGTCCGCGTTCGTCGACGATGGCGAGGCGGTCGCCGTCGGGGTCCTGGGCGAAGCCGGCGATGGCGCCGTGCTCGCGGACGGCCTGGCAGAGGCCCGTGAGGTTGTCGCGCGTGGGCTCGGGGGTGTGGGGGAAGAGGCCGGTGTCCTCGTTGCCGAGGTGGACGACGCGGCAGCCCATGCGTTCGAGCAGGCGGCGCCCGGCGACGACGCCCGCGCTGTTGACCGAGTCGAGGACGACGGTGGGCTTCATCGCCTCGATCGCCGTGAGCAGGTCCTGGCCGAAGCGCTCGAGGACGCGCCCGACGTGCAGGGCCGCGGCGTCGCGCTGGAGGAAGACCCGGCCCAGGGCATCCCACCGCCGTCCCCCCGCGGCCCCGGCGTGGAAGCGTTCGACGATGTGGGCGGCGGTCGCGGCGTCGGGGGCACAGGCGGAGGGGCCCCGGGCGCCGGCTTCGCGGACGAGGCACTTGAGGCCGTTCCACTCCTGGGGGTTGTGGCTGGCGGTGAGGATCATCCCGGCGTCGGCCTCGAGTTCGTCGACCATGACGCCGACGGTGGGCGTCATCTCGACCCCGAGATCGATCACGTCGCACCCGGCGGCGCAGAGTCCGGCGATGGCGGCGTGGTGGATCACGTGGCCGCCGGCCCGGCCGTCGCGTCCGAGCACGACCCTGGCCCCGGCTGGCCGGCTCTCGCGCACCCACGCACCGAACGCCCCGGCAAACCTCGAGGCGACCTCGGGCGTGAGGCTCTCGCCCACGATCCCGCGGCAGCCGCTCACCCCGAGCATCAAGGGCGCATCACTCATCACCGCCTCCTTCCACGTCCACAGCCTACCCCCCGGCACTCGCTCTCGTCGCCCCCGGGCCTGGATCCTCGCCAGCCGTCCCCGTGTCCCGCTGTCACTGGATCCCTTCCCCCCACTTATACTCCCCCGATGTTCCACCTGTCTGTCGAGAGCGAGTTCTGCGCCGCCCACGCGATTGTGATGGGCGGGTCGAGGGAGCGGGTTCACGGCCACAACTGGCGTGTGACGCTGACGATCGCGGGTCCGACGCTGGACGGCGACGGGCTGCTGTGCGACTTCCACGCGGTGGAGGCCGCCCTGCGGGAGGTGACGGGACCGTTCCAGAACGGCGACCTGAATGCCACGCCACCGTTCGACCGGGTGAATCCGACGGCGGAGCATGTGGCGCGGCACATCGCCGAGGGGGTGCAGTCGGCTCTGGGGGCTATGCTGCCCCTCGGCACGCGGGTGGCCTCGTGCCGCGTGACCGAGGCCGCCGGGTGCGCCGCGACGTACACGCCGGACCTCTGAGCCCCGACGACAGGCAGCGCGACCGCCATGACGACCATGCCCGCCCCGACGACGAGCGACGCGACCGAGAGCCGGTATCTCAACCGGGACCTTTCGTGGCTGGAGTTCAACAGCCGCGTGCTTGCGCAGGCGGGGGACGACTCGTTCCCGCTGCTGGAGCGCGTGAAGTTTCTCGCGATCTTCTCGAGCAACCTCGACGAGTTTTTCATGAAGCGGGTGGGGCTGCTCAAGCGGTTCGTGCTCAGCGGGCTGGAGACGCCGACGCCCGACGGCCATTCGCCGTCGGAGGCGCTGGCGTTGATCCGGGAGCGGGCGTCGGCGCTGCAGGCCGAGCAGGCGGAGTTCTGGCTCACGCGGGCGGTGCCCGAACTCGCGGGCGCGGGGATCCACGTGCTGCGGTACGAGCAGCTCACGGAGACAGAGCGGCCGCGGATAGAGAGCTGGTACCGGGACAATGTCTTCCCGGTGCTGACGCCGCTGGCGGTGGACCCGGGGCACAAGTTCCCGTTCATCTCGAACCTCTCCGAGAATCTCGGTGTGCTGGTGGGCTCTCCCGGGACGGGCGAGCGGGCGTTCGCGAGGATCAAGATCCCCGATGTGCTCCCGCGGTTCATCCGGATCCGCGAGGAGCCGGGGGATCTGCGTCTGCTCCCGCTCGACGAGCTGATCCGCAACAACCTGGACGACTTGTTCCCGGGCATGACGATCCACGACGTCATGCCCTTCCGACTCACGCGCAACGCCTCGATCGAGACCAAGGAGGACGAGAACGAGAACCTCTACGAATATGTCGAGGCCGAGCTGCAGCTCCGCCGTTTCGCCAGCGCGGTGCGGCTGGAGTCCCCGGAGAGGCCCTCCCCGGAGGTGCTCGGGGTGGTGCTCGACGCCCTCGGCCTGGGCCCGGAGGATGTCTACTCCCGGCGCGGTCCGCTCGAATACCAGGACCTCTTCGAGATCGCCTCGCTGGACCGGCCGGATCTCAAGCTCTCGCCCTACCGGCCCGTCGTCCCGGCCGTGCTCGCCGACGAGAAGACCGACATCTTCTCGCTGATCCGCGAGCGCGACCTGCTGCTGCACCACCCGTACGAATCGTTCCACGCGAGCGTCGAGCGCTTCATCGCGGCCGCGGCGAGGGACCCCGACGTCCTGGCGATCAAGCAGACGATCTACCGGACCAGCCGCGACTCGCCCTTCGTCGCGTCGCTGATCCGCGCGGCGGAGGACGGCAAGCAGGTGGCGTGTCTGGTGGAGTTGCGGGCGCGGTTCGACGAGCAGAAGAACCTGCGGTTCGCCCGGATGCTCGAGAAGCACGGGGTGCACGTCGCCTACGGCGTGGTGGGCCTCAAGACGCACTGCAAGTGTTCGCTTGTCGTCCGCCGTGAATCGCGTGGGCTGCGGTGCTATGCGCACGTCGGCACCGGGAACTACAACACGACGACGGCCCAGCTCTACACCGACCTCGGCCTGTTGACCTGCAACCCCCGGATCACCGAGGATGTCGTCGCGCTGTTTAACCTGCTGACCGGCCGGAGCGCCCAGACCGAGTACAACGAGCTGCTCGTCGCCCCGGTGGCGATGCGGGCCAAATTCGAGCAGCTCATCGACCGCGAGATCGAGAACGCCCGTGCGGGCCGGCCCTCGCGCATCTTCGCCAAGATGAACGCCCTCGAGGACATCAAGATCACCGAGAAGCTCTACGAGGCCTCGCAGGCCGGCGTGCCGATCGACCTGGTCGTCCGGGGCTTCTGCTGCCTGCGCCCGGGCGTGCCGGGGCTCAGCCCCACCATCCGCGTCTGGTCGATCGTCGGGAGGTTCCTCGAGCACTCCCGGGTCTTCCACTTCGCCAACGGCCGGGAAGACCCCGCCGAGGGCGATTGGTACATCGGCTCGGGCGACTGGATGTACCGAAACCTCAACGCCCGCGTCGAGGCGGCGTGCCCCGTGTATGACGGGGCGGCCAAGGCCCGGCTCTGCCGCCTCCGCAGCATCCTGACCCGCGACCAGAAGCGCGCGTGGGACCTGCAGCCCGACGGCTCGTACATCCTGCGCACCCCCCCGCCGGATGCCGAAGAGGAATCTCCGGAGGCGAGCGGCTCCTTTCGCGCCCTCATGCACCTCGCCCGGGCGGCCAACGCCGTGTAGGCGACCCGAGCGCCGTACTCTCCCCCGATGGAAGACGCACTGCATCAGGATGTCCGCTGGCTCCACGCGCTGCTGGACGAGGTGGCCCCACCGACCGACGCCGCGGAACTGGTCCGGTCCGCCGCCGAGGCGGTCGCCGGGGGCGTCCAGACGGAGCGCCCGCTGCGCGACCTGCCCCTCGAGGAGATCCAGCACATCCTCAAGCGGCTGACCATCCGCTTCCACCTCCGGAACAAGGCCGAGCAGCTGCACATCGTAAGGGTCAACCGTCGTCGCGAGCGCGAACGTGCCGAGCCCCGGCCCGAATCGATCCGGGAAGCCGTGCTGACGCTCGCCGCCCAGGGTCTCTCCCGCGCCGACCTGGAGCGCTCGCTCGCGCGGCTGGATATCCAGCCCACCCTCACCGCCCATCCCACGGAGACCCGCCGACGCGCCGTGCTCGAGAAGCAACGCCACATCGCCGAGTGCCTCGAGGCCCGCGAGGCCGGGGGCCAGACGCCCGCCGAGCAGGCCCGCAATGAGAGCCGCGCCAGACAAACGCTCGCGCTCCTGGCCGCCACCGACGAGGTCCGCGCCAGGCGACTCGACGTGCTCGACGAGGTCCGCAACGGGCTGCACCACCTCTCGGGGATCATCTGGGAGGCCGTGCCCACCATCCACCGCGACGTCGCCGACGCCATGGAAGAGGCCTTCGGGGCGCGCCCCGACCTGCCCGCCATCCTGCGGTACCGGTCGTGGATCGGCGGCGATCGCGACGGCAACCCGTTCGTCACCGCACCGGTCACACGCCAGACCCTCTCCATGATGCGTGACGCCGCCCGCGACCTCTGGATCGATTCGATCGAGCGGCTCCGTCGCGAGCTGAGCCCGTCGGATCGCCGGGTCCCGATCCTGCCCGAACTCGCGGCCGACCTCGAGCGCGAGGCCGCCGAGTCGCCGGTCGCCGCGGAGAGCCTCAGGCACCTCTCCCACGAGCCGTTCCGTGTCAAGCTCGTGCACATGCGCGAGCGTCTGCGGCGAGATCCGGCCTACACCACCGCCCGGCTCCGGGCCGATCTCGAGCTGCTGCGGCGGGCGCTCGAGCACGCCGGCCTCGGCGAGGTGGCGCAGCGCGGCCCCATCGCGGACATGATCGTGCGGGCCCGCGCCTTCGGCCTGCACCTCGCGGCCCTCGATATCCGCCAGCACAGCCGCGTGCACGAGGCCGCCGTCGACGAGATGCTCCGCGCCGCCGGCGTCTGCCCCGACTACGCCGCCCGCGACGAGGCGTCGCGACTCACACTGCTCCACGCCGAGCTGGCCCTCGACCGCCCGCTGCTCAGCCGCCGGGCCGAGGTGTCCGCCCCCACCCGCGAACTGCTCGATGTCTTCGAGCTGCTCGCCGAGACGAATCCCCTGCACCCCGAGTCGATCGGCTCCTACGTCATCAGCATGACCCACGAGCGCTCGCACCTGCTCGAGGTGCTGCTGCTCATGCGCGAAGTCGGCCTGTGGCGCCACGGGCCCAACGGGGCTGAGAGCGACCTCGACATCACCCCGCTCTTCGAGACCGTCGACGACCTCGCCAACGCCGGCCAGCTCATGCGAGACCTCTTCGCCGATCCGGTCTACCGCGAACACCTCCGCGCCCGGGGCTCCTTCCAGGAGATCATGCTCGGGTATTCCGACAGCAACAAGGACGGCGGCTACTGGATGGCCAACTGGCGCCTCCGCCAGGCCCAGGGCGAACTCGCCGAGGTCTGCTCGCGGGCCGGCGTCGAACTGCGGTTCTTCCACGGGCGCGGCGGCACCGTCGCCCGGGGCGGCGGGCGCGCCAACCGCGCCATACTCGCGGCCCCGGCCCACAGCCGCTCGGGGCGCCTCCGCTTCACCGAGCAGGGCGAGGTCATCACCTTCCGCTATACCCTCCCCGAACTCGCCCGACGACACCTCGAGCAGATCGTCAACGCGACCCTCCTGGCCGCCGCGAGCCGGCCCGAATGCGCCGAAGCCCCCGAGGCCGCCACCGACCTTGACGGGCTCATGACCGACCTCAGCCTCGCATCCATGCGGCACTACCGCGCCCTCGTCGAGCGCCCCGACTTCTGGCCCTGGTTCCTCGCTTCGTCGCCCGTGCTCTTCATCGGCGAACTGCCCATCGCCTCGCGCCCCGTCTCCCGCGCCGGGGCCGACGTCACATTCGAGACGATCCGCGCCATCCCCTGGGTCTTCTCGTGGACGCAGATGCGTCTCAACGTCCCGGGCTGGTACGGCATCGGCACCGCCTTCGCCGCGCTCGTGCTCGACGAGCCCGCTCGCCTCGAGCTCTGCCGAGGCGCCTACGCCGAGGGCTCGTACTTCCGCACCTTCATCGACAATGCCCAGCAGGAGATGGCACGAGCCCGCCTCGTCATGGCCGCGGCCTACGGCGACGCGGGCTCGGCCGTCCACACCGAGGTCGCCGCGGAGTTCGACCGTGCCCGCCGCGCCATCCTTGCCGTGACCGGGCAAGCCGATCTCCTGGACAACAACCGCGTGATCCAGGCCTCGATCCGCGAGCGCAACCCCGATACCGACCTCATCAACACGCTCCAGGTCGAGCTGATCCACCGCTGCCACGAGACGCCCGAGGGACCGGAGCGCACGCGGGTGCAGATGCTCGTGCTGCTGAGCGTCAACGCCCTCGCGGCCGCGATGCAGAGCACGGGGTGAGCGATTTGATTCGGAGCCTCCTCAACTCTCCTCGTTCCCCTCGAAGACCGGCAACTCCAGCCCCGGCGCCCGCCTGCCCGCGATCGCCGCGACGATCCGCTCCACATGCTCGTGCGAGTTCTCGATGAACACCCGCGCCCGTGCCTGGCTCCCCCCCACCGCCGTCCCGGCGACATAGACCCCCGGCGCGTTCGTCTCCATCGTGTCGTGGTCGAACCGGGGTCGCCGCTCCGCGCCAACCAAATCGATCCCGAGCATGTCGAAGAGCCGGGTGTCCTGCACATACCCCGTCAGGAGCAGCACCGCGTCGGCCGCGACCTCGAATCGCCCCGCTCCGGCCCGATCCATCACGACCGAGGTCGAGCCGATCTCGCGCACGCCCGTGCCGGCGTGGAAGCTGATCTTGCCCTTCTCGATCAGCCACTCCAGCTCGGGGAGCAGCCAGTACTTGATCCGGTCGCGCTCCAGTTCCGCCTTCCGCTGACACAGCGTGACTTGGGCCCCGACCCGGTACAGCCGGATCGCCGCCTCCACCGCCGAGTTGCGGCCGCCGACGATCACCACCCGACGCCCGTAGTACACGTGCGGATCCTGCAGGTAGTGGCTCACGTGCGGCAGGTTCTCGCCGGGCACGCCCACCAGTCGTGGCCGGTGCATATCCCCGATGGCCAGCACGACCTTCTCCGCCCGATACACGGCGGCGGCCTCGCCCCCGACCCGTGCACCCTCCGCGAGTTCCGCCGGTCCGCCCACGCCGTGGGCGCTCCGCACCGTCCGCAGCTCGAAGCCTTCCCCGGCCCGCTCCACGGCGACAACCCGCTCGAACGTCCGCGCATCCACGGCGAACTGCTGCGCCACGTGCCGGAGATACCGCAGGTAATCCTCCCGCGTCGCCTTCTCTTCGCCGGCGATGACCAGCGGCACACCCGCGATGGCGATCCGCTCCGGGCTCGAGAAGAACCGCGTCCCCGGCGCCCACCAGCCGAAGGTCGCGCCGATCTCTCCGGCCTCGAGCACGACGCTCGAAACGCCGGCCCGGCCCAACGCCACGGCCGCCTCGAGCCCGATCGGCCCCGCGCCCACGATCGCCACTTCGCTCTGGTGCATCCGGCGATTCTACGCGGGGCCGGCCCCGGGCCCGCCCGCCTCGCGACCCCTTGCGATAGGCTGCCGCGATGGTCGGCACAGACCCACATCAGGGGCTGCACTCCCGCGTCTCGTGGGCCGGACTCTTGGTCGGCCCCCTGCTCGCCGCGCTCGCCTACTTCCTGCTCCCTGGGGGGGCGGCCCCCGACCAAGGGCTGTCGGACCCGGGGCGCGCCACCGCCGCGCTTGCCGTGCTCATGGCGGCCTGGTGGCTGACCGAGGCGATCCCGCTCAGCGCCACCGCGCTGCTCCCGCTCGTCTGCCTGCCCCTCAGCGGCGCCGCGGGCATCAAGGCCGCCGCCGCTCCCTACGCCAACGACGTCATCTTCCTCTTTCTGGGCGGGTTCATCCTCGGCCTGGCCATGGAGCGCTCGAGCCTGCACCGCCGGATCGCCTACCTCACGCTCCTCGCGGTGGGAACAAGCCCCCGCCGTCTTATCGCCGGCTTCATGGTCGCCAGCGCCGTGATCAGCATGTGGGTCTCCAACACGGCCACCACCATCATGATGCTGCCCATCGCCCTCAGCGTCATCTCACTCGTCGCCGCCCGCCACGCTCCCCCGGGCACCCCGCCGGGAGAGGCCCCCTCCCCTGATCCAAACTTCGACTCCACGCTCCTCCTCGGCGTCGCCTACGCGTCCTCCATCGGCGGGGTCGCCACGCTCATCGGCACCGCGCCCAACGCCATCCTCAAGGGCTACCTCTCCTCCAATCTCCATATCGAGCTCTCGTTCGCCCACTGGCTCCTCCTTGGCGTCCCCCTCGTCGCGCTCTACCTTCCCGTCGCCTGGTTCTACCTCGTCTTCATCAGCCAGCCCGTGCGGCTCAAGACGATCCCGGGCGGACGCGACATGATCCGGCGCGAACTCCACGCCCTCGGCCCCGTCTCCCGCGCCGAGTGGATCGTCATGGCCGTCTTCTTCTCGACCGTCCTCCTCTGGATCGGCCGCCCCCTCCTCACCGAACTCGGCACGCGGCACGGGCTCGTCGCGCTCGCCGGCCTCAACGACGCCTCCATCGCCATCGCCGCCGCCCTCGCCCTCTTCCTCATCCCCGTCCAGCCCCGCACCCGCACCTTCGCCATGGACTGGCATACCGCCGAGCGACTCCCCTGGGGCGTCCTCCTCCTCTTCGGCGGCGGCCTCAGCCTCGCCGCCGCCATCAGCGCCAACGGCGTCGACTCCTACCTCGGCGCCGCCCTCGCCGGCCTCGGCCACCTCCAAGTTTGGCTCGCCGTCGTCCTCGTCTGCACCGTGGTCATCCTCCTCACCGAACTCACCAGCAACACCGCCGTCACCACCGCGTTCCTCCCCATCCTCGCGGCCGGCGCCGTCGCGATGGGCATCCCCCCGCTCCGACTCCTCGTCCCCGCGACGCTGGCCGCCTCGATGGCGTTCATGCTCCCCGTCGCGACCCCGCCCAACGCCATCGTCTTCGGCTCCGGCCGCATCACCATCGGCCAGATGGCGCGGGCCGGGCTCGGGCTTAACCTCGCCGGCATTGTGCTCATCTCGGCCGCGACCCTGCTCGCCGGCGACTTCATCCTTCGGATCATGCCCAACCCCTGAGCGCCCGGGGCCGGGGCCTACACTTGCTCCCACCCCCAGAAGGATGAGGCACGCCATGTCGTCCGAGGCCGCCGGTCCGCTCCTCAAGGCAGTTTCTGTCTCCCTCCGAATCCTGATCGGCGTCGCGGTGCTCGCCGCCGGCGTTGGTATCGCCGCGGCGCTCGTGGCGTCCAAGAAGGAACCGCCCGAGAAGCCGGTCGTCTCGCAGTCGCTGCTTGTCGGCACCATCCCCGCCACCGCCCTCGACGTCCCGAGACAGTGGTCGGGCTATGGCACGGCCCGCGCGATGAACGCCGTGGATATCGCCGCACAGGTCTCGGCGCGCGTCACCGAGCGCCCCACAGCGATCGAGGCCGGCGCCCCCATCCGGGCCGGGGACCTCATCCTCCAACTCGAACGCACCGACTACGACGCCCGCCTCCGCTCCGCCGAGCAGCAGGTCGCCCAGGCGGCCGCCGACCTCGATGCCCTCGATGTCGACGAGGCGAGCTGGCAGGAGCAGCTTCGGCTGGGCGAGGAGCAGGTAGAAATCGAGAGCCGGGAGCTGCGCCAGGCCACCGAGGCGATGGAACGCAACGCCTCGACACCCTCCGAGATCGACCGCCGCTCCAAGGCGCTCCGGGCGCTCGAGGCGCAGGTCTCCGGGATCCGCCAGCAGTTCCAGCGTGTCCCGTCGAAGCGCCAGTCGCTCCAGGCGACGCTCGATCGGCTGAAGGCCGATGCCGACCTCGCCCGGCAGAACCTCGAACGCACCACGATCGCCAGCCCGATCACCGGTGTGCTCCAGAGCGTGAACGCCCGCCAGGGCGAGTTGCTCGCCGTGGGCTCGCCCGTCGCCCGAGTGGTCGATCTTTCCCGGGTCGAGGTCCCCCTCCGCCTCCCCGCTTCCGCGCTCGGCTACGTCGCCATCGGCGACCAGGCGACGCTCCGCCCCGACGGCCCCAGCTCCAAACACTGGACAGGGAAGGTCGTCCGCATCGCGCCCGAGGCCGACCCCGCGACGCGCACGCTCGCGGTCTTTGTCGAGGTCGCGCAGAAGCCCTCCGGGTTCGAGCAGGACGAGGGCAGCTCGCTGCTCCTCCCCGGCGAGTTCGTCGTCGGTGAACTCGTCGGCGCACCCGAGCACGGGCGCACGCTCGTCCCGCGCCGGGCGATCCAGGACGGCGCGGTCTTCCTCGCCGAGCCCGGCGACCAGGGAGCGTGGATCTCCAGACGCGTCCCCGTCTCGGTGCTGTTCTACGCCACCGGGTCCTACCCCGAGATCGACCCGGTCGAGCGGCAGTGGGCCGTGCTCGAGGCCCCGCTCCCCGCCGGAGCCCCCGTCATCGTGACCAACCTCGATGATCTCACCGACGGGCGTTTCGTCGAGCAGAAGTCCCGAGCCGCCGCCGAACCGGCGCCGGAGCCCAAGCGGTGAGCCTCGCCGCCTTCGGCGTCCGCAAGCCGGTCGTCGTGAACCTGCTCATGTTCGGCCTGCTGCTGGGCGGGGTCTTCTTCGGCATGGGGATCCGGCGCGAGTTCTTCCCCGAGACCGACCCCACCCAGGTGGTGATCACCGCGCCCTATCCCGGCGCGGCCCCCGACGAGGTCGAGCGGTCGCTGGCCACCAAGATCGAGGACAAGCTCCGCGACCTCCGCGACGTCAAGGAGATCACCGCCACCGTCAGCGAGGGTGTCGCGACCGTCCGCGTCGAGTTCGAATCGGGCAAGAACATCGACGCCGCGGTCGCCGAGGTCAAACGAGACATCGACGCGCTCCAGGACCTCCCCGACGCCGCCGACCGCATCATCATCACCAAGCTCGAGCCCAACCTGCCCGCGATCGTCCTCTCGCTCTACGGAGACGGCGACGAACGCGCGATGAAGCGGGCGATCCGCCAGATCCGCGACGACCTCCGCACGCTCCCCGGCATGGGACAGGTCGTCGTCAGCGGCTCGCGCACCGACGAGATCGACGTCGAAGTCCGCCCCGAGGCGGCGCTCAAGCACCGCCTCAGCCTGCCGGCCATCTCCGACCGCATCCGCGCCTCCATGATCGAGCAGCCCGGCGGCGCCGTCCGGTCCCCCACCGAGAACATCGGCATCCGTACCCCGGGCGCCGACGAGACGGCCGAGGACGTGTCCAACATCGTCGTCAAGGCCGGCGACGACGGCCAGCTCGTCCGGGTCCGCGATGTCGCCGACGTCACGCACGGCTTCGTCGATGTCGATCTGCGCACCCGCCTCAACGGCAAGCCCGCCGTCTCGCTCACCGTCTACAAGGTCGGCAAGCAAGACGCCGTCAGCATGGCCGATCTGGTCAAGTCCTACGCCGCGGGGCTCCAGGGCCAGGCCCCGCGCCCGACCGTCTTCCAGCGCCTGGGCAACGTCATCTCCCCCCGCAGCGCCGCGGCCAAGAAGCGGGCCTACGAACTCGGGGAGCAGCGCCGGTCCGTCGGCGAGCTGCCCGGCAAGGTCGCGCTCACCACCGACCTGGCCCGGTTCATCGTCGGGCGCCTCCAGCTCCTCACCCGCAACGCGCTCCAGGGCTCCGTGGTGGTCTTCATCACGCTGTTCTTGTTCCTGAACTGGCGTGTGAGCTTCTGGGTGCTCGCGGGCATGGTCGTCGCGCTGATGGGCACGCTCATCATGATGCGGATCTCGGGCATCACGCTCAACCTGCTCACCATGTTCGGGCTGATCATCGTGGTCGGCATCCTTGTCGACGACGGGATCGTGATCGCCGAAAACATCGTCGCACGCCACGAGCGGGGCGAATCGCCGGTCACGGCCGCGATCCGGGGCGCCAACCAGGTCGGCTGGCCCGTCGTCGGCACGGTGCTCACCACGATCTTCGCCTTCCTCCCGCTCGCCCTGATCAAGGGCCGCATGGGCGATCTGCTCGGTGATCTGCCCATTGTCGTCGCCGTCGCCCTCGCCGCCTCGCTTGTCGAGGCGCTCTTCATCCTCCCCTCGCACATGTCCCACACCCTCGAGGGCGTCGACCGTCGCGAGGCATCGCACCACCAGAGCAGGTTCGAGCGCCTCGAACAGCGGTTCGACCAGGTCCGCGACCACTTCTTCGCCAACCTCCTGCTCCCGGCCTACACCCGCCTGCTCCGCGTCTGCCTCGGCCACCCCTACCTCTCCGTGGCGGTCGGCATCGCCACCGTCACCATCTCGATCGGCATGGTCGCCGGCGGCAAGGTCGGCTACGCCTTCCTCACCAGCTCCGACGCCGAGACGATCAACGGCGAGCTCCGCATGCCGGTCGGAACGCCGGCCAGCGTCACCGACGAGTACGTCCGGCGCGTCGAGCAGGCGGCGATCCAGATCCCCGAGATCAAGAGCGTCTTCGCCATCGTCGGGGCCGTCTCCAGCCTCGAGGGCGACGGCGGCGCCGCCGCGCCACACCTCGCCCAGATCGTGCTCGAGCTCACCAGCGTCGAGGATCGGACCGCCAAGGGCCAGGACTCCTCCGACAAGGTCGTCGTCCGGCTCCGCGACGCCCTCGCCGGCAAGCTCGTCGGCGTGAAGAGCTTCCGGCTCGAGGAGATCCAGGGGGGCGGGAGCGGCCCGCCCATCGCCATCGGCGTCGTGGGCGACAACATCCAGACCGTCGAGGCCGCCGCCAACGAGATCATGAAGCGGCTCGACGCGTTCGAGGGCGTCTACGACGTCGCCGACGACGCCGAGTCCGGGCAGCAGGAACTCCGCTTCCACCTCCGCGACGGCGCGACCGAGCTGGGCTTCACCACCGCCACGATCGCCTCCCAGGTCCGGGGCGCTGTTTTCGGCCTCGAGCCCTACACCTTCGCCGGCGACGAGGAGGATGTCGATATCCGCGTCCGCTACCCCGAGGCCTTCCGTCGCAACCTCGCGGCCCTCGAGGCCATGCACGTCTTCACGCCCTCGGGAACACCCGTGCCCCTCCCCGAGGTCGTCCGCGTCGAGCAGGCCCGCGCCTACGCCACCGTCCGGCGCATCGACGGACGCCGGGCCGTCACGGTCACCGCCGACGCCGACACCCGACGCATCAGCCCCGAAGAGATCACCGGCAAGATCCTCGCCGAGCGTGACCAACTCGAGCGGCAGTTCCCCGGCGTCAAGATCGTCGAGCGTGGGCGCTCCAAAGACCAGAAGGAAAGCCTCGCGAACCTCCCCCTCGGGTTCCTCACCGCGCTCGCGCTGATCTATGTGTGCCTCGCCTGGCTCTTCCAGAGCTACACCCAGCCGATCCTCGTCCTCACCGCCGTGCCCTTCGCCATCATCGGGGTCATCTGGGGCCACTACCTGCTCGGCTACAGGCTCACTTTCCTCTCGATGATCGGCTTCATCGCCCTCGCGGGCATCGTGGTCAACGACTCGATCATCTTCGTCGAGTTCTTCAACCACATGCGAAAGGCGGGCCTCACGAGCTATGCCGCCTGCGTCGCCTCCGGACGCGCCCGGCTCCGCGCGATCCTCCTCACCACCATCACCACCGCCGGCGGCCTCGCCCCCATGCTCCTCGAGCAGTCGTTCCAGGCCCGGTTCCTTATCCCCATGGCGATCACCATCAGCTTCGGGCTCATGTCCTCGACCGTCCTCGTCCTCGTCCTACTCCCCTCGCTGCTCATGATCCTCGCCGACGTCAAACGCGTCATCGCCATGCTCTGGCGCGGCGTCTACATCGAGCCCGAGGCGCGCACCGA
Source organism: Phycisphaerales bacterium (assembly GCA_016709445.1). GTDB lineage: Bacteria > Planctomycetota > Phycisphaerae > Phycisphaerales > UBA1924 > PNC22. Next base: position 65,845 of record JADJMV010000013.1, on the reverse strand, counting down.
GCCCGAAAGCCTCGATGCCTTCATCGACGCCGAGGAAACCGCCCAGATCAATGCCACGTGAACCCCGGCGCCCCCTCCTCGCGAGAGGGGCAGGATCTCAACGCCCGAGCGTCGTATACCCCCGCATCTGCCCACGCTGCAGGTCGATCCGCACCCGCGTCCGCGTGCGGGAGAGCACACCGACCAATGCGTCGGCATCCGACACCGCCGTCCCATCGGCGCCGAGGATCAGGTCGCCCCGCAACAGACCCGCCGCGGCCGCCACGCTCCCCGGCTCCACGTCCACCACGTACGCCCCCAGCGGGTCGGTCCCCTCTCCGGTGCCGAGCGCCTTCTCGGTCGCCGTCACGACCGTCAAGCCAATGTCGGGGATCTCTTTGCCACCGAACTGGGCCACCTCCGCGTCGGTCCGCGACGAGACCTTGGCCCTGACCTCCACCTCGTGCCCGTCACGGGCGACTTCCAACGCGGCCTCGCTGCCCGGCGGTGTGAACTGGATCGATCGGATCAATTGGTCCACATCGATCACCGGCTTGCCCTGATACTTGACGATCTTGTCGCCCACCCGCAGCCCCGCGCTGGCCGCAGGGCTGCTATCCAGCACCCGCGCGATCTTCGCCCCCTCCTTGGCTTCGAACTCCACGCCCAGCCAACCGAAGTCCGCCCGCCCGCCATGCACGATGTTCTCGTACACCGCCTGCGCCAGGCGTGCGGGGATCGAGAACCCCAGCCCCACCGAGCCGCCCGTCCGGGTAAAGATCGCGGAATTGATCCCCACGACCTGCCCGTCCAGGTTGATCAGCGGCCCACCCGAGTTGCCCGGGTTGATCGCCGCGTCGGTCTGGATGAAATCCTCCGCGTCCTTGAACTCGTCCGAGACGATCCCCAGCCCCCGTCCCTTCGCGCTCACGATCCCCGCCGTCACCGACTGGTCGAAGCCGAAGGGGCTCCCCACCGCCAGCACCCACTGCCCCACCTCGAGACCGTCCGAATCGCCAAACCGCGCCGGCGTCAATCCGGTCGTCTTCACCTTCACCACCGCCAGGTCGCGGATGGGATCCGTCCCCACCACCTCCGCATCCACGGTCCGCCCGTCGTAGAGCTTGACCGCCAATTCGGTCGCGTCCTCCACCACGTGGTTGTTGGTCAGGATGTACCCGTCGTCCGTAATGACGACGCCCGAACCCAGCCCCGAAGCCTCCTGACGGAATCGCCGCCCGAAGAAATCTCGCGCCACCCGCTCCGAGCGCGTCGTGATGTTCACCACCGAGGGCTCAACCCGCGCCGCCGCCTGCTGGAACGCCCGAGAGAGACTCTGCGCGAACTGCACGTCCGCCGGCGACGCCACCTGCGGCACGGGAGACGGATTCGTGGCTTGCTCCGGCTGCGCCGCCGCCCCGCGGGGCCCCATGGTCGCCCAACCCGCACACGCCATCAGGCCCGCCGCCAACACACCCGCACCCCAGCCTCGCGACAGATTCATCATGCCCTCCTTGCAGCGCTACAGGCCGTACTCGGCCCAGCTTGTCGAGGTTTCCCCGACCCGGACGCATTCCAGAACGAGATCACGGGGCAGCGAATACCGCTCCCCGTCCCGCTCCACGTACTCTCTCCCCTCCCGAATCTCGCCTTCCAGGTGGGTATAGATGCGCCTCGCCAGCACCTCCGTCGTCGGGTCCTCGCCTTCAAAGACCACCACCCGCTCCTTCAACTCCGCCTGCAGGCATTCCAGCAGCGGATCCGCAGCATTCACCACCAGGGCATGATCAAACCGGTCAAGAAAGTCCGCTAGAGCCAGCTTGATCGCCTTGAAATCGCACACCATGTCGTTCGCGTCCAGCTTCTCGCGGCTGACGACCACCTCCACCCGCCTGGTGTGCCCATGGGGATATCGACACCGGCCCGGGTGCTTCAGCAGCATGTGCCCGCTCTCGATCTCGAACGCCTTGCAGACGCGGTACTTCATCCCCAAGCCTATTGCCCGCCCAGGCCCCCAGTCCCGCCCCGCTACGTCCCCCGCCGATTCCCAAACAGCTCCACGTGGAGCCGGTGGCAATACCGCCACCCCCGCGCCACGCACGCCTCCACGACCCACGCCGTCCGCCCGGGCCCCGGCACGGCCGTCCCCTCCGGCATCAGCAAGACATCGCCCGGGGCCCATCCGCGCACCTGCGCCAGCATCCCCTCGATCTCCGCGAGATCGCCCGCCCCGCACACCACGAATTTCAATTGCCGCTCGGGGTATCCATCGAGCAACGCCTGCAGCGCCGCCGGCTGCCACCGCCGCGACTCGTGCCGCACGCGCCACACGCCGCCAGGATCCCGCGCGTCCCCCTCCGCCGGCGTCGAACTCGCCAACTTCGGGCTGATGCTCATGAGGTCGCACGCCGCCGCCCGGTAGACCGTCCCCGCCGTCTCGATCGTGACATGCAACCCCGCGTCCCGCAGCGCCGACGTCAACGACGACACGCCCTCGAAGATCATGGGCTCCCCGCCCGTCACCACCGCGTGGGCCACGCCGCTCGCTCGGGCCTCGGCCAGGAGCGCGTCGACCGAACGCGTCTGCGACTCCGGGCTCCAGCTCGCGTAGGGCGTATCGCACCACGTGCACCGCAGGTTGCACCCGCTCAACCGGGCGAACCAGCTCGGCACGCCCGTGAGCTTCCCCTCACCCTGCAACGAAACGAATGTCTCCGAGATGGGCAACGCGACGTCAGTCATGCGGATCGCTCCCGAACGCGCGCCGATCCATCCGTTCCATGCTCCCGGCTCAGCCCGCCGCGTAGCGCGTGGGATCCGCGACCCCCGCCTCCTCGAAGCCCCGCCGCCGGATCCGGCACGAATCGCAACGCCCACAGGCCGCCCCCGTGGCGTCCGGGTCGTAGCACGAATGCGTCATGGCGAAATCCACCCCGAGTCGGACCCCCTCACGGATAATCTCTGCCTTCGACATCCGGATCAGCGGCGCCCGGAAGCGGAACTCGCCGCCCTCGGTCCCCAACCGAGTCCCGCGTGCCGCAGCCACGGCAAACGCCTCGAGAAACTCCGGGCGACAGTCCGGGTACCCCGAATAGTCGACCGCGTTCACCCCAAGAAAGATATCCCCCGCCCCGATCACCTCCGCAAACCCGACCGCCACCGAGAGAAACGTCATGTTCCTCGCCGGCACGTACGTGATCGGGATCTCCCGCGGCCCCGACGCACCCCCCTCCGGCACCGAGGCGTCGCCCGTGAGCGCGCTGCCCCCGATCGCCCGAAGATCGATGCCGACCACGCGATGATCGACCGCCCCGAGGGCCCCCGCCACCCTCGCCGCGGCCGACAACTCCGCCCGGTGCCGCTGCCCGTAGTCAAAGCTCAGCGCGTGGCACGCAAAGCCCGCCCCCCGCGCGATCGCCAGCACGGTCGCGCTGTCGAGCCCGCCCGAGACCAAAACCACCGCCCGTCGATCCGCCCGCTCCGCTCTCATGGGGCATGGTACGCCCAACCCGACACCCAACCCGTCGCCCAATCCGGCACTCCACTCGGCGCCGCGCCCAGGCTCAGACGTTCCCCGCCGCAGCGCCGTCCGCCGGTCCCGGCTCCATGCGACCACGCCTCGCCCCCGAGGCGATGGAGGCCGACCGCTCGACCTCCGCCCGCACCGAATCGATCGCCCTCTCGAGCGATACCCCCGCCTCGTCCCCGTTGACGTCGTGCAGCCCCAAACCTCGGAGCGCTCCGCCGAGGGCGCGCCCTGCGCGCTCCAGGACTTCCAGAGCCTCGGGATCTCTCGCCGGATGTGGCTCCGTCGTCAGAAAGAGCACGCCCTCGCACCCGACCTCCGAGAACAGCGGCACCACAAGCAGCCCGTGCGTCACCCCGCCGCAGGGCCCCCCGTGCCGCGGGCGGCACGGGCACTCGTCGCTGATCAGCACGCTGGCGCCATTCCGCGCATCCTCGAGCGCCGCCCGCCCACACAGGCATCCCCCGAGGGGCACCACCGCGTCGTCGCGCAGGAAGTCCTCGCCAACATCACCCACCGTCGCCGCCAGGCGCAACGCCCCGTCGGCAAGCACAAAGATGCCCGCCTCCCGACGCACCCGGAGCACATCCATCGAGAGCAGGCGCGTGAGCAGTGTGGTGAGCCGATCCCGGATAGACCGCGAGCCTTCCGACAGGACCACGCTCACGTCCCGCTCGAACACGGCGATCTCGGCCTCCGCCCGCAGGCCATGCTCCAGACGCACCCGCTCGGTCACATCGCGGATCGAGACCACCGAGAGCGCCCCACCGGGGCCGCGGATCGGATCCACCCGCACCTCGGCCCAGAAACTCGGCGGCTCCGGCGCCGCCCCGGCGGCCTGCCCCACAACGGGCAGCGCGACCACTGCTCCCCGGTTCCCGAAGCGCATCCTCGCGCACACCACCGCGGGCCCGGCCGATTCCATCGCGCGCGCGAGCGTCTCGGCCTCGGGGCGATCGACCACCAACTCCAAGAGCGAGACCCCCAGCGGCCCTGCCCTCAGTCCCAGCACCTCCCAGAACGCATCATTCGTCTCGACGACCTGCCCCGCCGGATTGACCACGCAAAGGCCGTCCGAGACCGATTGCGCCGCCCGCGCCAATAGACCCGCCTTCCCTTCGGCCATCCGCAGTTCCGTGGCATCGAAGCACAGGCACAGGATCTGCTCGAGGCGACCGGCATCGTCGAGCATGCCCCGCACCGTGGTGTGCAGCCACAACGGCCGCCCGTCCCGACGCCAATGCCGGACCTCCGCCCTCCACGTCCGCCCCTCGCGGATCGCCGACTGAATCGCCTCCCAATCGCTCGCGGGCGGATCGCCGCTCGAACGCAGCAAGTGCTCACGTCCCATCATCCCGACGAGCGTGCATCCCGTCGCCTGACAGAGCTGCGCATTGGCGTAGGTCGTCAAGCCCTCGGAATCCATCGAGCTGACCATCGCGGCGCTGTCGAGAAGCTGGAGCAACTGCGCGTTGCGCCGTCGCGCCCGCGACGAATCCTGCTCCGCGTCTCGCCGCATCATCGACTCGGAGAGCCGCGACGCCAGGTGCCGCCCCAGGATAAGCAGGGTGTCCATCCCCCCCGCCTCGACCCCCGCCACGACGAGCACCCCGCGCAGCGCCCGCGATCCGTCACGCACCGCGAACCCCACCGCCCCGCCCAAGCCGGCCGACGCGACCAGCGGATCGCGACGGAAGACCCGCGACGCTTCCTCCTCCTCAAAGGCCAGCTCCCGATCCGCGAGGCGCTCCCACATGGTCCCGGCGATCGGAAAGGGCGCAAGGTCCAGAGCGCGCCCGCCCGACCACACGTACGAAGGCGCAACCAGCCCCTCCCCGCTCCGCACCGCGAAGTAGCCGCCCGACGCACCCCACTCCTCCACCAGTGTGCGCACGATCTCCGGTCCGAGATCTCCTTCCAGCGCCGACTCGACCCGCGCCGACACCCGCTGCGAGAGTTGCCGGAGCCGGTTCTCACGCCGCATCGCCGGGGCCACCAGCACCAGCCAGCTCAGCACCGCGGCGCACACCCCCACCGAGGTCGCGTCGATCACGACCTCCTCCGAGTGCGGCATCCCCCCCGTACCCAACGTCACCAACCCCCAGTGCACGAGAAACTCCGCCGACACCACCGCCAGCACCAAGCCGGCCAAGGCCAGCCACGGGATCTGCGGGCGGAACGAATTCGAACTGGTTGGTGACATCGACTGCCCTATCGACCGGGCAAGCCTGTGGGCTGAGTCCTTCCCGAGCGACTCGCAACGCTGCCCGACGCGAGCCCGAATCTACCGCCTGCGCAGCCCGGCCCCGCTACGCCGCCCGCGCGTCGCGCCCGCGATGACTCCAAGTCCACACCGCCTCCAGGAGCGATTCGCGTGAGACAGGTTTGGCCAAGTATCCCTCAAAGCCCGAGCGCATGCACCGCGCCCGATCCTCCTCACGCGCGTCGGCCGTCACGGCGATGATCGCCGATCGAACGCCCAACCCCCGGAGCTGCCCCGTCGCCTCCAGCCCGTCGAGCACCGGCATGTGCAGATCCATGAGGATCACATCGAAGTCCCGACCGGCCTGCTGCGCCTCGCGGGCCAGCTCGACCGCGACCTCGCCGTTCCGAGCGATCTGCACGCTCGCCCCCGCCCAGTGCAGCATCGTCGCCAGCACCTTCTGGTTCGCGGCCCCGTCCTCCGCCAGCAACACCCGAACCCCAGTCAGATCCCGCAAAGCCGCCTGCTCCGAGGCCGCATCCGAGGCCGTCTCCGAGGCCGCACCCACCGGGAGCACCAGCCCGAAGGAGCCCCCGCCCTCGCCCGCGCACACCTCGCCACCGAGCGCATGCACAAGGCCCGTCGCCACACCGATGTGGAAGGCCGCGCCCACGCACTCCCGACCGCGCTGCCCGGCACTCCGGCCCCCATCCTCGACCCCGATATCGAACCGCAGGCGGCGCATGTCGCCATCCGCCTCGTCCAGCGCCACCCGAACCACGATCGGCCCCGACGCCGCCGAGTGCAACGCCTGGGTGATCAACGCCGCCAGCACGAAGCGGAGACGCTCCGCATCCAGCAACACCGGTTCCCACTCGTCCCCGGCAGGTCGCATCTCGATCTCGCCCGTCCCCAGCCCGTGCTCCTCGTTCACGTCCCGGATCGCCCGCTCCGCCACACGGCGCGCGTCCATCGCCTGGAATGTGGGCGCCAATGCGCCCGCGCCCATCAAGACCGAATCCTCAAACCTCGACACCAGCGATTCAAACGCCCGCGCGTTCCGCACCAGCATCCGGCGCAGTTCCGCGGCGTCTGTCACGCTCATCCCCGGCTCCGCCAGAAGCTCCGATGCGCCCATGATGGATGTCAGCGGCCCCCGGAGTTCTCGGACGAACCCCGACACCAAGTCCATGTCCAGACAGATCCCCCGGCGCACCGAAGAGCCCATCCACGAAGCAGCGCCCTCAGATCCCTGATGCAATTTGCGTTCATCCATGTGCGTGTATCCCCTTCGTGCTCCGGGGCTTGCATCGGCGGAATCCCGGGCCGACCCAAATTCGGACAATGAAACGGGTATTTCGACCGGGGTAGAAATACGCACCTTCAGCGACAGCGGCGCAACACCACCGAGTGAAATTGCTTTCCCGCCCGCCGGAACTTCCGTTCGAAGTTCGTCCCGACGAGTTCGCCCCGCTCCGCACTCGGCGGCCGCTGGAACGTCTCTCGCGCGAACGGACCTCCCTCGCGAGGCGACTCGCCCCCGAGCCCATACTCCGAGAGCAGGGCCCAACCGGCCCCGCCGGTCCAGCGATCGAAGTGCGCGCAGTCCCAATCCCATAACTCGTCGTGGTCCGTCACCACGCGCAGCTCCCCTCCCGGTGCCAGCACGCGCCACACCTCCCCGAGGAAGCGGTCCTGCACCACGCGCTTCTTGTGGTGCCGGGTCTTCGGCCATGGGTCACTGAAATACAGATGCACCACCCTTGCGATGCCCTCCGGCGCCCTCCAGCGCAGGAAGCTCGTCGCGTCCGCGTTCAGCAGCCGCACATTGCCGAGCAGCCCCCGGTCCCGCCGGCGGCGTACCCGATCGGCCGCATAGAGATAGAACTCCCGCGCCCACTCGATCCCCAGGAAGTTCACCTCCGGCTGCAGCATCGCCTGCTGCACAAGAAAGGTGCCCTTCCCCGAGCCGATCTCGATCTCGAACGGGCGTGACGCGTCCGGGAACCACGCACGCGGGTCCACCTGACCCGCCCGCGGATCTTCGGCGATCGCGTCGGGCAGCGCCGGCAGCTCCGCCTCGCCGATACCCACCGTCCCCACCGCCGCATCCAGCTCGCGTCCACGCCCCAGCCCGAACGACATCACACCCCTCCCCTGTTGCAGGGCCAGTCGATCTCGCCGCCTTCCCCGCCCCACGCCCGCAGCTCATCGGGCTTTGCTATCTGGCGCCCGCCGCCCCGCTCTCCAGATAGGCGAGCAGATCCGCAATCTCAGCCGCCGACATCGTGTCCAGCAGCCCGGCGGGCATGGGCGAGATCAATGATTCCTCGACCTTCTCGATGTCACCCGGTGAGACCGATGTCACCGCGTGCGTGAAGGGATCGGTCAACACGTCCATCCGCCCGCCCGTGATCTGGATCAGCCGCCCGTTGAGCTGCCGCCCGTCCTTGAGCGTCACAATCGACGCGCGGTACTGATCGCTCACGACCTTGGAAGGCTCGACGACCGCCTGCAGCAGATCCTCCCGCGAGAACCGCCGCGCTACGCCCGTCAGGTCCGGCCCCGTCGCACCGCCCGCCCCCCCGAAGCGGTGGCACTCGATGCACCGCGCCTCCGTGAACAGCCTCGCCCCTCGCGCAACCGAACGCTCGCCTCCCATTGAGGAGACCGCCTTCGCAGCGCCCGCGAGGTCCCACTGCCGCACGAACGGCCGATTCGGGGGCGCGGGCGAGACCGGAGCCTCCTTGTCCATCGCCGCCAACTCCGCCACCACCCGCGCCTTTGAGTCGCCGTCGAGATGCTCGACCGCTTCCTTCTCGATCGCCTGCATGAATCCGGTGAAGCTCGCGCCGCCGGGCAGGTTCCTCGCCTGCCGGAGCCAGCCGAAATACCGATCCTGACCCGACGCATCGAGCTGATCGACCACCAGCCGCAGACACAACGCGGCGTAGATCTTCTCCTCGCGTGTGGCGCCGTGCTCCACGATCTCGAGCAGCCGCGGCCCGATGCCCGGAGCCCTGAAGTAGGTCAGCACCTCCGCGAGGATGTGCGCCAGGTGCGGGTCCTCGGATGGGAACGCGCTGTCGAACTTGTCCAGCACCGCCTGCCGCGTCGCCTCGCTCGGCTCGCCGCCGCGCGCACAGGCGATCTCGATCGCGCGCAGATACGCCAGATCATCCTCCGTGCCCTCGAGGTCCTTGGCATACTGCGTCACAAACTCCACCGCGCGGTCAACGTTTAGCTTGTCCTCGTGCCGGGCCACCGCGATCGCACACTGGGGCTGCGCCTCGACCGGCGCATCCACGACCGCCCCCACCCACTCCTCGAACCCGAACCGCTCCATCGCCAGCCGGGCCGCGTAGCGCACGAACCGGTCCGGGTCGCCGAGGTGCCCCACCGCCTCGGCCAGCCCCGCCGGTCCGTCATCGGGACCGATGTGCTCCAGCTTCCGGCGCAGCACCGCTTCCTCGGTCAGGCCGGCGAGCGCCGCGCCCTCCGCCCCCGGCTTGTCACCCGCATAGGTCACCCGGTAGAGCCCCGACTGCGTCCCGCGCCCGCCCGTCGTGAACCACATCGACCCGTCCGGCGCAAACGCGATGTCGGTCACGCTCATCGGCAGCCCGAGCGCAAAGGTCTCGTACACGCCCGAATAGCTCGCCCCCTTCGGCGTCAGGTGCACCGCCGCGATCCGACCGTACGCCCAGTCGCCGATGAACAGCGCGCTCGCCCACGGCTCGGGGAACATCCCCCCACTCGGGAAGGTCACCCCCACCGGCGAGGCCAAGTCCGTGTCCAGCACCGGCGGCAGGCTGTCCGGGTAGTAGTCCGGCCACTTGCCCGTCCCGCCCCGCCAGCCATACTCGCCGCCCTCCACCAGATGCACCACCCGCGGCGGCCGGTACCACGGCGTCCCGATGTCCCACTCCATGTCCGAGTCGTACGTGAACAGCTCCCCGTTGGGCGCGAACGCGATGTCGTAGCTGTTCCGCAGGCCGCCCGCGATGACCTCCCAGTGCTGCCCGTCCTTGTCCGTCCGCAGCACCACCCCCGCGGGCGACTTGATCCCGACCGCGTGCCCCCGCGGATCCCAGATCCGCGGCAGCAAGAGATCCTCCGCCCAGTCCCGCAGAGGCGAGTGCGCCTTGTCCACCTTCAACATCAGCGGCGTGTGGTTGCCGTGCACCGTGTAGATCATCCCGTCCGGGCCCAGCACCAGACCGTGCGGGCCGTGCTCACCCTGGTACGGGTACGAGGCCAGCTGCTCGTCGGTGTCGAACAGCCCGTCCCCGTTGGTGTCGCGCAGGCGGTGCAGCCCGCCCTTGCGGTCCGCGTTCTCATTCACGCTCGCGTAGAGCGAGTCGTACGCCAACAGCAGCCCCTGGCACATCCCGATATCCACCGGCTCGCGCTCCACCGTCGCGCTCTCCGGCCCCGTGCGCGTCAGGCGCAGCAACCCGCCCGATTCCGGGGAGACCAACGCCCGACCCTCCGGGTCCATCGTCAGGCTCACCCACGAGCCCTCGCCCGCCTGCGACGAGTGCACCAATTCCACGGCGAAACCGTCCGGCAGATGGATCGCCGCCGCCGGAGTCGCCTCGCGGCTCTGCATCACGACGCCCCACGGCAGCGAGCCATCCGTCGTGGAACCGAGCGATGCCGCCCGCTCCCACGCCCGGAACGCGAACCCCGGCTGCTCCCAGCCCTCGGGAGCCTCTTCCGAGGCCCTCCAGTCGCCGGAACTCACCACACGCGACTTCTCCCCACTCTTGAGCGTGACGTCCAGGCGAAGCGCCAGCCCCGCGGCTCCCCCGTCATTCAACGCATCCACCGCCACGACGTTGCGGCCCTGCCGCAGCTTCCCCGCCACATCCACCGCCACCGGCGATTCCCATGTATCGCTCCTGGCGACCTCCTCGCCGTTGACGTAGACCACCATGTGGTTGTCGCACGTCGCCACGAGCTGCGCCCGATCCACCTCGCCGCTCACCATGAACAGCCGGAGCATCCGAGCGTGCTGACCCGCCTTCGCCTGGGGTGAGACCCAGATCCATTCGGCGTCCTGGCCCGACGCCGACCCAGCCAGCGCCGCCAGCACCGCGCACACTCCCAAACGACGGACGAAACGACCTGCGGAGGCATTCTTCATGGCCGCACTGTAACGCCCGGTTTGCCCCCGCGACGCCCCATCGGTTACAAGTCCCCGAGCGAAAGGACCCCACATGCAACCCCGCCGCTCCGCCCTCCTCCACTTCCTCGCCCTGGCCCTCGCCGGCCTCGCGCCCCACTGCCCCGGCCAGACCACCCTCAACTTCGACGCCACCCCCGACCGCGTCTGGATCGGGCGCGACTGGTGGGCCAACCGCCTCCAGGACTGGCGCGTCCAGAATGGCCGCCTCGAGTGCGTCGAGGCCGGCAAGAACCTCCCCATGCGCACCGCCCACTGCCTCACCCAAACCCTCGGCGCCCGCAACGGCGACGCCGAGATCTCGGTGCGCCTCGGCCCCATCGACCCCGCCGCCGCCCTCGGTCCCCACGCCGCCGCCGGCCTGCTCCTCGGCGCCGGCGGCATCGGCATCGACCCACGCCTCACCGCCCAGGTCCACCATGTCCCCGCCGAGGATGGCGGCATGGTCATCCTGGTCGAACGCGACGGGAAGATCTCCATCCGCCGCAACGACCAGCCGCTCGAGAACACCCCGCTCTGGGCCATCAACACCCCCCTCGGCCCCGACCAACTCCCCCTCCTCGGCGATGGCATGGTCACCCCCGTCGCCCGCCAGGGCGACGAGTACACCCTTGTCGTCCGCATCGTCCACGGCCAGACCAAGTCCCGGGTCGCCGCACGAGTGCAGGACGAAGGCGGCAACGTGCTCTACTTCGCCATCGCCGAGGTCGACCCCGCCCTCACCGACGGCTCCATCGCCCTCGTCTCGACCGGGGGCCCCGAGGGCTCGCCCTCCGGGTTCTGGTTCGACGACCTCACCACCACGGGCAGCCTGGTCTCGACCCGCGCCGACCGCGCCTTCGGCCCCGTCTGGCACACCATGTACCTCCGCGATCAAAGCACGATCCGGCTCACCGCCCAGCTCCCGCCACTCGCCCCGCTCGGCGCGCCCGCCGACGCCATCCAACTCCCCGACGCCGAACTCTGGGTCGAGGACGACGGCTGGCGCAAGATCACGACGGCGCCCGTCGTCCCCGACTCCTGGACCGCCACCTTCCAACTCGAACACTGGGACACCGGGCGCGACATCCCTTACGAGGTCCGCTTCGCCGAGCCCACGACCACCGACGCGCCGCTCGACGGCGCCCGCCGTGGCCTCTTTCGCGCCGCCCCCGACGCCACCCAACGCGACTACGTCATCGGCTCGCTGAGCTGCAACAAGACCTACACCGGCGGCCTCAAGTGGAACCGCTTCGGCCTCTGGTTCCCCCACGACGACCTCGTCGCCCACCTCGCGGCGCAGAACCCCGACCTCCTCTTCTTCGCCGGTGACCAGATCTACGAGGGCGACCTCACACCCGCCGACCGGCGCAACGAGGACCTCGCCTGCCTCGACTACCTCTACAAGTGGACCAAGTGGTGCTGGGCGTTCGGCCCACTCACCGCCGACCGCCCCACCGTCGCCATCCCCGACGATCACGATGTCTTCCACGGCAACCTCTGGGGCGCGGGGGGCCGTCGCGCCGAGGCCCACGACGGCCTGACCGCCCAGGACTCCGGCGGCTACGTCATGTCCCCCCGATTCGTGAACATGGTCCACCGCACCCAGACCTCCAACCTCCCGCCGCCCAAGATCGACCCGGTCGTCGGCGACGGCTACACCACCTACACGACGAGCTTCACCGACGCCGGAGTCTCCTTCGCCGTCTTCTCCGACCGCGAGTTCAAGGAGTCGCCCAGCGTCGCCGTCCCCGCCGGCAAGTTCCGCAACGGCTGGCCGCAGGCCGAGGGTTTCGACCCGGCCACCCAGGCCGACGACCCCGCCATCCCGCTCCTGGGCGCGCAGCAGGAGCAGTTCCTCCATGAATGGGCCGCCGACTGGAGTCACGGCGCGTGGATGAAGTTCGCCCTCTCCCAATCCCCCCTCGCGGCCGCACACACCCTTCCCGCCAGCGCCAAGGACGACGAGATCGTCGGACGCCTCCCCAGCCTCGCCCCGGGCGAATACCCGTCCGACGACGTCCCCGTCGCCGATGCCGACACCAACGGCTGGCCCCACACCGGGCGGCAGCGCGCCGTCGAGGCCCTCCGCGAGGGCTTCGCCTTCCACTTGGCCGGCGACCAGCACCTCGCGACACTCATCCGCTACGGCCTCGACGACTGGCGCGACGCGAGCATCTGCCTGACCTCACCGGCGATCGCCAACACCTGGCCCCGCCGCTGGTACCCGACCCAAGAGGGCGCCAACCGCGCCGAGGGGCGCGCCCCGCAACACCGGCGACTACACCGACGCCTTCGGCAACAAGATCACCATGCTCGCCGTCGCCGACCCCATCATCTCCGGCGTCGAGCCCGCCCGCCTCTACGACAAGGCCCCCGGCTACGAGATCGTCCGACTCCACGCCGCCGACCGCTCCTGCATCGTCGAGGCCTGGCCCCGCTGGGTCGATCCCACCGCCGATGGCGCCGCCTGCTACGCCGGATGGCCCGTGACGCTCCATCAATCCGACAACTGCGGCCAATCCTGGAGCCTCTCCCTCCCCCGCATCACCTTCAACCCCCCGGACGGCTACATCCTCGAAGTCCGCCGCGAGGGAGCCGAAACCCCGCTCTACACCATCCGGCTCTTCGCCGGGTTCATCCCCAGAGTCCCCGACGCGGGCCCATGGCAGATGACCGTCACCGACGCCTCCACCGGCCGCGGCCTCCGCGCGCCAACCGTCGAGGGCCACGAAGCCGCCGCCGATGATCGAATCATGGGCGACGCCGACTTCACGGAGCGCGTCAATCAATGAGCGGGTGCCACTGGGCGAAGTCCAGTGCGAACCGCAACCACCTCCCCGCGTAGCACCACTCGGCCTCTCCCACCCCAACCTCAACCCACCGAGATCTCCAGCCGACACCTCGGTCGCCGTGATCGCGCAGTATCCTCCCCGGATGCTCACCCGATTCGTCCTCGCACTCGCCGCCGTCTGCTCGCTGCTCGCCCACCCGACCGACGCAGAACCTACGCACCCCAACATCATCCTCTTCCTCGTCGACGACCTCGGCTGGCAAGACCTCTCCGTCCCCATGTGGAAGGAACCGACCCCGCTCAACCAGCGGTACCACACCCCCAACATCGAGAAACTCGCCGCCCGCGGCGTGCGCTTCAGCAACTCCTACGCCAGCGCCCCGGTCTGCACCCCCACGCGCACCAGCATCCTCACGGGCATGTGCCCCGCCCGCACCCACATCACCTACTGGACGCTCAACAAGGATTCCGATACCTCCACCGGCCGAGACGACATCGCCGCGCCCGCCTGGCGTGTCAACGGGCTGCAGCCCGGCGACTACGCCACGCTCCCGGAACTTCTCCACGACGCCGGCTACCGCACCATCCACGTCGGCAAGGCCCACTTCGGCGCCAGCGGCACGCCGAGCGCCGAGCCCACGGCTCTCGGCTTCGACATCAACATCGCCGGCCACGCCGCCGGCGGCCCGGCCTCCTACTACGGGCTCGACCACTTCACCGTCGCCGGGCGCGAGGGCAAGCCGCCGCATTCCAATCCCACCGTCTGGGACACCCCCGGCCTCGACAAATACCACGGCCACGACATCTTCATGACCGAGGCCCTCGCGATCGAGGCCTCCCAGGCCATCCGCGACGCCGTCGCCGACGACCAGCCTTTCTACATGAACTTCGCCCCCTACGCCGTCCACGCCCCCATCATGGGCAACCACCGCTACGAACCCAACTACCCCGACCTCGACGATCGTGAGCGCGCCTACGCCTCCATGATCGAGACCGTCGACGCCGCGCTCGGCGCCCTCGTCGCCACACTCGAAGACCTCCACCAACTCGACAACACCATCATCATCTTCTCCTCCGACAACGGCGGCCTCTCCGCCCACGCCCGGGGCGCCGCCCCCGACGGCCAGACCGCCCACACCCACAACGCCCCGGCACGCTCCGGCAAGGGCTCCGCGTATGAAGGCGGCACGCGCGTCCCCACCATCGTCGCCTGGCCCGGCGTCACCGATGCGCCCGGCCGTGCCGATTCCACGATCGACACCCCCATCATCTCCCACGACTACTTCCCCACCATCCTCCACCTCGCCGGCGTCCCCCTCCCGCCGAATGAATCACTCGACGGGCGCGACTTCACCCCCCTCCTCACCGGCCGCGCCGAGCAGTTCGATCCCTCGCGCGTCCTCGGCTGGAATCAGCCCCACCAGTGGGGCGCTTCCGGACCCGGCATCTGGCCCTTCACCAGCATCCGCGTCGGCGACGAGAAGCTCATCTACTTCCATGCCAAACGCCGCTTCGAGCTCTACAACCTCGCCGAGGACATCGGCGAAACCCGCGACCTCGCCCCCGAGTTGCCCAGCAAGGTCGCCGAACTCGCCCGTGTCATGGACGCCTGGATCGACGACACCGGCGCCCAACTCTCGATCGACAAGACCACCGGCAACCAGATCGAGCGCCCCGGCGCAATCGCCGCCAGCCTCGCGAGCGGCGCCCCGCCCACCCGCGTCCCCGTCACCAGCCCCGAGACCCGCTCCCAGGCCGCGGGCTGGGGCGATCGCTCCTGGATGAACCAGTTCGAAGACATCCAGCGCGGCGCCCAATCCCTCCATCCGCGCCTCGTGATGATCGGCGACTCCATCACCCAGGGCTGGGCCGGCCCCGCGCGTCAAATCAGTGGCGGCGGCGCAACCGCCCGCGAAGCACTCCTCGATCCTCTCGGCCCCGTCCTCAACGCCGGAATCTCCGGCGACCGCACGCAGCACGTCCTCTGGCGCCTCGACCACGGCATGCTCGACGGCGCATCACCGGACGCCATCACCCTCATGATCGGCACCAACAACCTCCCCGACGACAACTCCGAGAGCATCATCCAGGGCATCGACGCCATCCTCGAGCGGCTCCGATCTCGCCACCCCGACTCCACCATCCTCCTCATCAGCGTCCCGCCCCGCGGCCGCGAACCCGACGATCCACTCCGAATTCGCGGCGACATCATCAACCGCCAGCTCGCGCGCCGCGCCGACGCCAAACACATCTTCTGGCTCGATATCACGCCGCTCCTCACCGACGAGCAGGGCCGCGCCCGCCCCGAACGCATGGCCGGCGACTTCGTCCATTTCTCGCCCGCAGGCTACGACGCCGTCGCGCAAGCCATGACTCACGCTCTGACGGACGCGGGTATCCGCTGAAACCGCCGCTTCTCCCAACAAAGCAGTTGGCACACCGGGGCTCTGCCTTATACTGCGCGCGGGAATCGGGGATTCGCCGCAGAAACGAGACGGAAAGGGAGAGTCATGAGACTGAACCAGCTGAGCGCAATCGCAGCCACCGCGGGTCTCGCCATCAGCGCGTCCGCGGGCGTCGTCCGCATCGGTGCAAGCCACGACAACACGCTCTACGAAACCTCCGATGGCTCGCTCAGCAACGGCGCGGGCCAGCACTGCTTCGTCGGCGTCACCGGCCAGCCCAAGGCCCGCCGCGCCCTCATCGCGTTCGACATCCAGAGCGCCGTCCCACCCGGCGTCCAGATCGTCGGTGTCACCCTGACCATGCACATGTCCAAGACCGTCGCCGGCCCCACCGAAGTCACCCTGCACCGCGTCACCAACCACTGGGGCGAGGGCGCATCCGACGCCGACGATGCCGAAGGTTCCGGCGCGCCCGCACAACCCAACGACGCCACCTGGATCCACACCGAGCACGACACCTACTACTGGAACCAACGCGGCGGTGATTTCGACCCCACACCCAGCAACGTCTCCATCGTGGACGGCGTCGGCGACTATTCCTGGGGGCCCTGGAGCGGCATGATCCCCGACGCCCAGGCCTGGCTCGATGGGACCTCGGCAAACAACGGCTGGATCCTCATCGGCGACGAATCCATCGATTCCACCGCCAAACGATTCGACACCCGCGAGAACCCCGAGCCGGCCAACCGCCCCGTCCTCCGCATCGACTATTTCCCCCCCTGCATCGCCGACTGGGATATGGACGGACTCGTCAACACCCGCGACGTGCTCGCCTACCTCGGCGAGTGGGCGGCCGCCTCCAATTCCGCCGATCTCGACCAGAGCGGCAACGTGAACACCTACGACCTCCTCATCTTCCTGAACTACTGGACCTCCGGCTGCTGACCGCCGCGGCCCGTCGCCGCTAGACTCGCCAGACCGTGAAGCCCCGAACCCTCACTCCAGCGTGCGCCAGAGCAGCCCTCGCTGCGCTCGCGCTCCTCGCCGCCCCCGCGCTCGCCCAACACGGCGACCACGCCGGCGAGCCCCAGCCCGACCTCCCGCCAGACCTCAAAATCCCCGAGTCCCCCGCGCTCACCCCCGAACAGGAACTCGCCACCTTCGCCCTCGCCGAGCCCGGCCTCCGCGTCGTCCTCGCAGCCGCCGAACCCCTCATCCACGACCCCGTCTCCGCCGTCTTCGACGAAGACGGCCGCCTCTGGGTCGTCGAGATGCAGAGCTACATGCCCGATATCGACGGCGAGGGCGAGCACGTCCCCACCAGCCGCATCGTCATCCTCGAAGATACCGACGGCGATTGGACCTTCGACAAGGCCACCACCTTCCTCGACAACCTCATCCTCCCGCGCTCCGTCCTCCCCTGCTACGGCGGCGCCCTCGTCATCGCCCCGCCCAATCTCCTCTTCGCCAAAGACACCGACGGCGACGGCAAGGCCGACGACGTGCGCACACTCCTCGACGGCTTCGCCGGGCTCGACAACCCCGAGCACGCGGGCAACGGCCTCCTCTACGGCCTCGACAACTGGATCCACATCTCCCAGCACCCCGTCGAGATCCGCTTCGACGGCGAACATCTCGAGACCCGCCCCGTCCCCGTCGTCGGCCAGTGGGGCATCACCCAGGACGACCGGGGACGCATCTACTACTGCCCGAACTCCGACGTCCTCCGCGCCGACTTCCTCCCCAAGCACTACGCCGCACGCAACCCCGACCAACGCGGCTTCCGGGGGCTCAACGCCGACGTGTGCCCCGACAAGTCGGTCTTCTCCAGCCGCGTGAACCCCGGCATCAACCGCGGCTACCAGAAGCCCATGCTCCGCGACGACTACCACCTCGCCGTCACCACCGCCGCCTGCAGCCCGCTCATCTACCGCTCCGCCGCCCTGGGCCCCCAGTTCTACGGCAACAGCTTCACCTGCGAGCCCGCCGGCAACTGCGTCATGCGCGTCATCCTCGAAGAGAAGGACGGGCACCCCACGGCCCACCGCGCCTACCCCGACACCGAGTTCCTCACCTCCACCGACGAACGCTTCCGCCCCGTCGCCTCCGCCGTCGGGCCCGATGGTGCACTCTTCATCGTCGATATGTACCGCGGCGTCATCCAGCACAGGACCTACGTCACCACCTTCCTCCGCAAGCAGGTTGTCGCCCGGGGCCTCGAGAACCCCATCCACCTCGGCCGCATCTGGCGCATCGTCCGCGACGGCGCCGCCCCGACCCCGCACACCCGCCTCAGCGAGCTCAGCAACGCCGGCCTCGTCAACGCCCTCGACAGCCGCGACGCCTACGACCGCGAGCACGCGCAGAAGCTGCTTGTCGAGCGCCGCGCCACCGATGCCGCCAGCCAATTGCGTCAGTGGGCGGCAAACGAACGCTCCCAGCCGACGCCGCGCATCCTCGCCCTCTGGACCCTGCAAGGCATCGGTGAACTCACCATGCAGGACGCCGCCGCCGCCGCGGCCGACGCCGACCCCCTCATCAGCCAGACCGGCATCCGACTCCTTGAACAGTGGGCCGACGATCCCCACGCACTCGTCGAGATCGGCCCGTCCACCATCGAGCCGGGCACACCCGCGCAGCTCCAACTCGCCCTCTCACTCGGCGAATCCAGCCTCCCCCAGGCTACCCGCGAACTCGCCCGAATCCTCAGCGCCGGCGCCGCCAACCCGCTCCTCCGCTCCGCCGTCATCAGCGGCCTCCACGACCGCGAGGTCGACGCCCTCGCCCACTTCGCCGCCCTATCCCCGCGCCTCGCCCCGACCGACGCGACCCGCGCCGCCTTCGCCGAACTCGCGGCCACCGCCCTCCGAGGCTCGCCCGCCCAGCGCACCCGCTACCTCGACCTCCTTGCCCAACTCCTCCCCACCGATCGCACCCTCGGGCGCATCATGCTCGATCAGCTCGCCGCCGAGCTCAAACTCGACTCCGACAAGCCCGCCTCCCTCAAACTCGCCTCCGAGCCCGCCCAGTGGACCGGCACGCTCGCCGGCGGCCTTTGGGACCTCCAAGCCAAAGCCTCGCTCGCCACCGCCCGCCTCCGCTGGCCCGGCCACGACACCGGCGACACCGGCCCCGCCCCGCTCTCCGCACCCCAGCGCGCCCTCTTCACCCTCGGCCGCCAACACTTCACGATCTGCGCCGCATGCCACGGCCCGGATGCCCGCGGCATCCAGGGCCAAGCCCCGCCCCTCGCCGGCTCCCCCATCGCGACCGGCCCCGAGGCCCGCGCCCTCCGCGTCCTCCTCCAGGGCCTCGAGGGCCCCATCACCCGCGAAGGCCTCGACTACAACGGCCAGATGCCCGCCGCACCGCTCCCGACCGACGAAGACCTCGCCGCCGTCCTCACCTTCGTCCGCCGCGCCTTCGGCAACCAGGCCGACCCCGTCGACCCTTCCACCGTCGCCCGCGTTCGCGCCGAAACCATGGGTCGCCCCGGCCCGTGGACCGAGCCCGAACTCCTCGAGGTCAAGTAGCGAGGCCCCGCCTCGGAACGCGTGCGCTCCACGCGCCCCGCGCGTATGCTCGCCAATCAACCCACGAGGCCGACGATGAAGCACCCCAAGCCCTCTCTCCCCGCCGCGCTCGCCCTCCTCACGCTCACCGGCTGCGCGGCCCAGGGCTCGCACCACACCCGCGCCAACGACGCCCCAGCCGCCTCCAACGATCAGGACGGATGGACCAGCCTCTTCGACGGCACAACCCTTAGCGGCTGGACGCAACGCAACGGCCACGCCTCCTACACGGTTTCCGATGGCGTCATCCTCGGCGAGACCCGACCCAACACCGGCAACTCCTTCCTCTGCACCAACCGCGACTACGCCGACTTCGTCCTCGAACTCGATCTCAAGTGCGACGACGAACTCAACAGCGGTGTCCAGATCCGTTCCCACTCCAGCCCCGACTACAACAACGGACAGGTCTACGGCTACCAGGTCGAGGTCGATCCATCCCCCCGAGGCTACTCCGGCGGCCTCTACGACGAGGGAAACCGGGGATGGCTCGCCGAGCCCACGCCCGCCCAGGCCAAGGCCACCCCGTTCCGAAACAACGAATGGAACCACTACCGCGTCGAGGCCCGCGGCCCGCGGATCCGCACCTGGATCAACGGCGTCCCCGTCGCCGACCTCCAGGACGACCTCGTCGCGAACGGCTTCATCGCCCTCCAGGTCCACACCGTCGGCAACCGCACCGACCCACTCCACGTGAGCTGGCGCAACATCCGCATCCGCGAACTGCACTAACGCGACCACACGCTCCGCCGATGCCGCGCCCGGGCCGCGCCGGCGCCGCCCCGCGCGATCCCCTCACGACACCCCGTGCCCAGCGCCACGCTCGATCCCGAGCTTCCGGATCTTGTTGTACACCGTCACCCGGTCCACACCCAGGATCTTCGCCGCCAGCGTGATATTCCACCCCGCCCGCTCGAGCACCACCGCGATGTGCTCCCGCTCGACCTCGCCCAGCGTCTCGCCCGCCCCGTGCCCCGCCCGCCGGGCTCGGCGCAGGGGCAGATCCTCCGCCCGGATCGCCGGCGGCGCCCCCACCACCATCGCCCGCTCGATCGCGTTCGACAGCTCACGCACGTTCCCGGGCCAGTCGTGCCCCGAGAGCATCGCCATCGCCTCCGGGCTGATCGCCGTGATCCGCTTGTCCATCTGCTGCGCGAACCGCTGCACGAAGTGCTCCGCCAAGAGCGGGATGTCCGACCGCCGCGCCCGCAGAGGCGGCGCCTCGATGGTGAACACGTTGATCCGGTAGTAGAAGTCCTCCCGGAAGCGGCCCTCCTCCACCGCGCGCTCCAGATCCTCGTTCGTCGCGCACACGACGCGAAAGTCGACCCGCACCGACCCCTCGCCCCCCACCCGCGTGAACTCCTTCGTCTCGAGCACCCGCAGCAACTCCACCTGCATCCTCGGGGTGATCGCCCCCACCTCGTCGAGGAAGAGCGTCCCCCCGTCCGCCATCTCCAGCTTCCCCTTGCGCCGGTGCGTGGCGCCGGTGAACGCGCCACGCTCGTGACCGAACAACTCGCTCTCCAGCAGACTCTCCGGGACCGCCCCGCAGTTGACGCTCACGATCGGCATGTACCGCCTCGGACTGTTCGCATGGATCGCCCTCGCGATCAGCTCCTTGCCCGTCCCGCTCTCCCCGACCACCAGCACCGTCGCATCCGTCGGCGCGACGTGCCGGATCAGCTGCATCAGCTTCCCCATCGCCGGGCTCTCGCCCACGATCGTGTCCACCGACACCATCCCGTCGATCACCCCACGAAGGCGGGTGTTCTCGGCCCGCAGACGCCGCTGCTCCACCGCCCGGCGCACCAGGTGGCTCAGTTCGTCCGGATCGATCGGCTTGGTCACATAGTCGAACGCCCCCTCCTTCAGCGCCCGCACCGCCGTCTCGACCGTCGCAAACGCCGTGATCATGATCACCGCCGTCTCGGGCGCGCTCCGGTGCAGACGCGACTGCAGCTCCAACCCATCCATGCCCGGCATCCGGATATCCACCACCGCCACGTCGAACCGCCGCCCCCCCGCCGCCTCCAGCGCGGCCTCAGCACTCTCCGCCGCGACCACCCGGTGCCCCTCCTTCTCGAACCAGTGCCGCAGCGAATCCCGGATCGAGAACTCGTCGTCCACCACCAGGATGTCCGCGCCATCGCCGCTCGTGTCGCTCATCGCGCCGCCTCCCCGTCCCCACCCGCCTCCGACGCCCGCCGCGGCAGCCGCAGCGTGAACGTCGTCCCCAGCCCCACCTCGCTCCGCACGCCCACCGTCCCCCCGTGCCGCTGCACAATCCCATACACCACCGCCAGCCCGAGCCCCACACCGCCCTCCCCGGCGCCCCCGCCCGACTTCGTCGAGTAGAACGGCTCGAAGATGTGCGGCAGCACCTCCGGCGCAATCCCCACGCCCGTGTCCTCGACCTCGATCTCCACCCACCCGCCGCCCCCACTCCCGCTCCCGCCCCCGCTCCCCTCGTCGATTCCCCGCAAACGCACGGTCAATACCGACTCGACACCCGGCCTCTCCGGCATCGCCTCCACCGCGTTCATCAGCAGCGCGAGCAACGCCTGCTCCACCTGGCCCCCATCCGCGACGATCTCCGCCACGATCTCCGCCGAACCATCGCCGCCCTGCGCCCCGGCGCACAACCGGATCCTCCGCATCTCCAGATGGTGCCGGATCAGCATCAGGCTCCGGTCGATCACCTCGGAGACATCGACGGGCGCCATCTCCTCGCCCTTCCGCCTCGCGAATGTCAGCAGGTTGTGCACGATCGCCCCGCAGCGGCTGCACTCCTTGTCGACCAGGCTCAGGTACCGATCCAGCTCGGCCCCCCCCGCCACCGGCCGCTCCGCCAGCTCGCGCCGGACCAGCCTCGCATAGGTCAGGATCCCGCTCAGCGGGTTGTTCAGCTCGTGCGCCACCGTCGCCGAGAGCTTCCCCAAAGACGCCATCGTCTCCATGTGCCGGACCTGCCGCTCCGCCGACCGCAACTCCAGCGTCTTGGCCTCGACCCGCTGCTCCAGCGTCGCCGACCAGGCCGTCAGCTCCCGCCGGGCCGCCCCCAATTCCGCCGCCATCCCGTTGAACGCCCCCGCCAGCCTCGCCAGCTCGTCCCCGCCGCGCACCTCGATCCGCGTCTCCAGATCGCCGGCCGCCACCCGCAGCGTCCCCTCGTGCAGCCGCCGTACCGGCGCGTGGACCACGCGCCGGATGAACAGGGCCACCACCGACCCGCACACCGCCACCAGCACCACCGTCGTCCAGACCAACTGCCGCTGCGAGGCCGCGACGGCCGTATCGAACGGCTCCATCGACATCCCGACATCCAGCACACCAAGCGCCCGGTCCGTCTCCGCGTGGAAGTGGCAGGTCGCCGTCGCGCAGCCCTCCCCGTTCTCAATCACCGACAACCGCCGCATGATCTCATGCCCATCATCCGCCACCGTCACCATGCGCCGCTCCCGAAGCGACGACGGCGCGCACCCCGCCGAGGGCGTCCCGCCCCGGTGGCAGCCCACGCACACCTCCGACTCCGAGGCCACGACGAGCCCACGCTCCGTCGGGTCGCCGGAGAGCACGATCCGGCCACGCGTGTTGAACACCCGGATCGAAGCGACCTCCGGGGCCTGCGCCAGCCGCTCGAGCGTCACCTGCACATCGTCGAGGCGGTTCAGCAACATCCCGTCGTGCATGGCGCCCTTGACGAGCCCCGCCGAGCGTTCCACCTCCGCCGACATCAGACGAGCAAAGTGCGACCGGCTCGAACGGTACGAGAGCGCCGAATGCAGCACGAGCACCGCCGCCAGCGTCAACGCCAGCGGAATAAAGAGGCGCAGCTCCAGCGACCGCCACGCGCCGCCGCGCAGCCGCCGAAACCCAGTCCGCCAAGCCCGAAGGGACACCCGGGACTCCCCCGCGTTGCCGCAGAGTTGCGTTGCATCATCGTAGCGCCGCGCTGAATCGCCCCACACCCTGTCAACTTCTTCAACGCGCCCGCCCGCGCCAAACGCCGCGCCAACCCCACACCCCCGCTGGTGTCCCTCTTGCTCCTGTCCGAGCGAACGCCCGACAAACCCCGGGCGCAACACCGGTCCGAACCCCAACACAACGACGCGAGGGAACCGCCATGGTCATGCAGGTCACCCCCGATCCCCTGCCGTCCGGCGCCCAAGCCTGCGTCTGGATGCAGGCGGGGCTCCTCGCCTACCGACTCTGCCCACTGCACCTCGATTGCGAGCACTGCCCCCTCGATGCCGCGCTCCGCGCCGGCGCACCGAGCCCCGCAACCGCCGATCAACCCCACACCCCCAGCCCGCCGCAATTCCAGCGGTTCCCCGACGACCGCCGCTACACCCCCCGCCACACCTGGCTCCGCCCCGACACCCCCGGCGCCCAGCACGGCCGCTTCGGGCTCGACGCCCTCGCCGCCGCACTGGTAGGACTCCCGCTCCGCATCGAGCACCCCCCCGACGCCGCGGCGTGCGTGCTGATCCTGCGTGAGGGCGGAATCCCCGTCCTCGCGCCGCACGAGTTCCGCTTCACGCGCTGGAACCACGCCCTCGACACCGACCCCGGTCTCCTCCTCACCGACCCCTACGGCGACGGCTGGCTCGCCGAACTCGCCGCGATGCCAACCGATCGCAAACGAACCGAACACGACCAACCCGCACCCGACGCATTCCTCGACGCCCCCGAGGCCGCGAGCCGCGCCCGCCTCGATCTCCGGCGATTCCGCCGCAGGATCGCCCTCGCCATGCTCGACGACGCCGCTTCGCTCGACCAGCCCCGCCCGCCCGATCGCCTCGCGGGCGCCACAACCGACGTGCGCACCCTCCTCAGCCCCCGGCAGTTTGTCGAGGCCATCCGCGACCTGCTCCACGCGCCGTGTGCTGCGCCTTGCAACAGCAGTGTTGCGAACTTCATCAGCCCATGACCCCGCACCCCGCCCCGCCCCTCATGCCGCGACTGGCCCGCCGCTTGCACCCCAGACGGGCGCTGAAAGCCCACCAATCCAGGGCTCTCGGGAGGAACCCATGAAACCCCAGATCCCCACAACCAGATGGACCACCAGATGGCCCGCCAAGGAGACCATCATCGCGGCCGCCGTCGCGCTCGCCCTCGCCGCCAGCCTTCCCCTCCTCGGCATCGCCCTCTTCATGCTCCGACCGCTCCTCCTCACACTCCTCGCCATCGTCCTCCTCGCCGTGATCTCACCCTGGGTCCTCGTCCCGCGCACCCGCGGCCGCTGGACCGCCGATGTCGCCCCGGAGGAGGCCTACCGCGGCCTCCGCCTCGCCCGCGATGTCGTGCTCCATCCCGGACACAGTTGGGCGTGGTTCGACGAGGAGACCATCGTCGGCGCCGACGACATCGCGCAGGCCGCGATCGGCCCCATCGACGAAGTCACCCTGCCCTCTCCCGGCTCGCATGTCCGCCGGGGCCAGACCCTGTTCACCCTCCGCCACGGCGACCGCCGGCTCAACATCCCCTCCCCTATCTCCGGCACCGTCACGCGCACCAACGACACCCTCGCACGCTGCCCCGAACTCGTGAACAGCCGCCCCTTCAGCCTTGGCTGGATCGCGCGCCTCCACGCCGAAGAGCCCGAGGAGGATCGCGCGCACCTGCTCCGAGGCCACAAGGCGCGTGCCTGGTTCCATCACCAGGTCGACCGCGTCCTCCGCGACCAGCCCGCCGACTCCGCGCCCGCGCCGCTCGACGAACATGCCTGGCGCCAGCTCGAGCGCGAGTGCGCCGCCACCGCCTGACCACCATCCGAGCCACGCAGGCGAACCGCTCCGGAGTTTCGTCATGACACCCCCCGCCCCACAATCCGAACAGCCAGTCCCTCCGCACGTCTCGAGCAACGGCCCCAGCCGGCGCGGTTTCATGAAGCTCTCCGCGCTCGCCGTCGCCGCCGCGGCCGCGCCGGCCACCGCCTCGCACCACGCCGAACTCGACCCCGACCGCAAGGGCGTCCTCGTCGACATGACCCTCTGTGTCGGCTGCCGACGCTGCGAGTGGGCCTGCGCCGACGCCAACGACAACCCCCACGGCGAACTCCACGAGTACGACGACGCCTCCGTCTTCGACCGACCGCGCCGCCCCACGGCCACCCAGCTCACGGTCGTCAACCGCACACCCGGCCAGCCCGAGCCCATCCACCTCAAGCTCCAGTGCATGCACTGCGAGAAGCCCGCCTGCGTCTCCGCCTGCCTCGTCGGCGCCATGCGCAAGCAGCCCGACGGCCCCGTCACCTACGACGCCTCCCGATGCATCGGCTGCCGCTACTGCATGGTCGCCTGCCCCTTCGAGGTCCTCGGATACGAGTACGAAAGAGCCCTCACCCCGCGCGTCCGCAAGTGCTCCCTCTGCCGCGAACGCACCCGCGATGGCGAACTCCCGGCATGCGTCAAGATCTGCCCCGTCGAGGCCCTCACCTACGGCCCCCGCGCACAACTCATCGCCACCGCCCGCGAGCGTATCGCCGCCCGCCCAGACCGATACATCGACCGCATCTACGGCGAGCACGAGGCCGGCGGCACCTCATGGCTCTACATCGCCGGACGACCCTTCGAAGAACTCGGCCTCCCACGCCTCGGGACCCGCAGCCCCGCCGACAGCTCCGAGTCCGTCCAGCACGGCATCTTCCGCGGCTTCGCCGCCCCGCTCCTCCTGGGCGGCCTGCTCGGCGTCATCCACAACGTGACCCGGCACGAGCACGAACACACGCACGAGAAGGGAGCCGACTCGTGAACGCACCTCCCGTCATCCTCCGCGATCCCCGCCCCCGCTTCTTCACCCCCGGCGTCCTCGTCGTCCTCGCCGTTGCTCTCCTCGGCGCCGCGATCCTGCTCGTCCGCTTCTCCACGGGCCTCGGCGCCACCACGCACCTCTCCGAGGGATACCCGTGGGGCATCTGGATCGCCCTCGACGTCGCCTGCGGCGTCGCCCTCGCCGCCGGAGGATTCACCACCGCGTTCCTCGTCCATATCACCCACCGCGAGCGCTACCACGCCCTCCTCCGCCCCGCGCTCCTCACCGCCATGATCGGCTACACCTTCGTCGCCCTCGGCGTCACCACCGACCTCGGACGCTTCTGGGCCCTCTGGCACGTCCCCCTTCCCTGGATGTGGCAGCCCAACTCCGTCCTCTTCGAGGTGGCCATGTGCGTCATGACCTACCTCACCGTGCTCTACATCGAGTTCCTTCCCGCCGTCTGCGCCCGCTTCAGGGGACGCGTGCGCCTCCCCGCAAGGCTCGCCCGCCTCAACGCCCCCGTCGAACGCCTGCTCACACTCCTCGACGCGACCGTCGAGCGCGTCCTCACCCTCTTCGTCATCCTCGGCATCGTCCTCTCCTGCATGCACCAGTCCTCCCTCGGCACGCTCATGATCATCTCCGGCCCCAAGCTCCACCCGCTCTGGCAGACTCCCCTCCTCCCCCTCCTCTTCCTCCTCTCCGCCATCGCCGTCGGGTTCCCCATGGTCATCTTCGAATCGATCCTCGCCGCCCGCTCCTTCCGCCTCGCCCCCGAGCGTGAAGCCCTCTCACGCCTCGCCCGATTCATCCCCATGCTCCTGGGCCTCTACGCCAGCGTCCGCTTCCTCGACCTGCTCATCCGCCGCGAACTCCCCCGCGTCGTCGCCGGCGACCGCGAGAGCATGCTCTTCGCCCTCGAGGTCGCGACCGGCGTCCTCGTCCCGATGGTCATCTTCCTCTCGCCGCGCCGCCGACGCTCCACGCGCTGGCTCTTCGCCGGCTCCTCGCTCGTCATCCTCGGCCTCGTCCTCAACCGCGTCAACGTCTTCCTCCTCTGCTACACCCCCGTCCGATCCGGGGCCTCCTACACCCCCGCCTGGACCGAGATCACCGTCACCGCCGCCTTCGTCGCCATGATCGTCCTCATCTACCGATTCCTCGTCCTGAACTTCCCCGTCATCGAATCCCTCCACACCGCGGGCCAACCCGGCGCCGCGCCGGCCCGGCCGGTGCGCGGACGACTCGCGCCCCAGCCGCGCCGCCTCGCCACCCCCCACCGGCCATCGCCGCGCCCGATCACCCAGCCGCACCACCGCATAGGAGACGCCCCATGCGTCGCCTCGCCGCCCTCCTTGCGTGCTCGCCCCTCGCGCTGCTCTCCGCCACGCCGACGCCAAACCACGGCCTCCACTCCCCGCCCCAACCGCCGCCCACCGACTCCCCCGACCTGGCGATCATCGATGCCATCGCCGACCACTACGGCCCCGTCATCTTCGACCACAAGGTCCACGTCGGCATGGCCGCGATGGGCGACGACTGCCGCACCTGCCACCACCAGACCGAGGCCGACGCCCCCGTCACGGCCTGCGCCGAGTGCCACGCCTCGACCGCCGACATCGCCACCTTCTCCCGGCCCAGCCTCAAAGGCGCATTCCACCGCCAATGCCTCGGCTGCCACCGCGAGTGGAGCCACGCCAACGGCTGTGTCTCCTGCCACGAGGAGTCCCCCGGCCGATCAAGCGACCACACGAGCCCCGATCCCACCGATACCTTCGACGCCCCCCACGCCGACGTCGTCGCCCGCGGCACCTACCTCTACACCACCACCCACCAGGCCCTCCCCACCGTCACCTTCCACCACGACGACCACACCCAGGTCTTCGGCCTCCGCTGCGCCGATTGCCACCGTGACGCCTCCTGCGGCGCCTGCCACGGACCCGAAGCCGCCCCGCCGCGTCGTCAACCGCGAGCAGACCTGCTACTCCTGCCACGCCAGCCAGAACTGCGTCAAGTGCCACGGTCCCGACGAGCGACCCGTTTTCTCCCACGCCGCCGTCACCGGTTGGAGTCTTGAGCCCAGCCACCACGCCGTCGCCTGCACCGAGTGCCACGGGGCCGAGCGCGCATTCGGTCCCCCCGCGGCCGCACGCTGCAACGCCTGCCACCAGTGCCCCGAGATGACGCCAGGCTCACACGCCAGCGCCGACGTCCCCCTCGCCGGAAGCCACGGCCACTTCGATTGCGTCGCCTGCCACCGCGGCGGCGACGCCGACTCCATCGCCACCTGCACCGACTGCCACGCCGGAATGAGCTACCCCGCCGACATGCCGGGCCTCCGTCGGCCCGAACCGACCGCCTCCCCGCGCTGCCCCGTCGTCACCGACGAGTGGCTCGCGGGGCTCTAGGCGCCGCGGCCCGACCCTCTCCAACCCAGATCCCCCACCGTCGCGAACCCCTACTTCGACACCACCGGCACCCCCGACACGTCGTACATCTCCGGCTCGGGCAATCCCAGCCCCTCGAGCTGCGGCAGAATCACACCCTTATCCCCCACCAGCACCAGCACACCCTCGTCGACCGGCAGCGCGGTCCGGGCCAGTGCGTTCAGGTCCGCCGCACGCACCTTCTGCATCTCCGCCAGGTCCGCCCCCACAGTCGCAAAGCCCAGGCCGTGCACCAGCCGATCCTCCGCGGCCCCCAGCAGACCGCCGAGACCCTCGAACCCGCTGATCGTGTCATTCCGCAGCGTCTCCGCCGCCTTCGTCGCCTCAGCCTCGGAGATGTCGCCGGCCCGGATCCGGTCAAATTCTCTAAGGAACTCCTTCAGTGAAGCCCCGGTCACCTCCGCCTGCACACTCGCCGCCGCGGAGAAGCTGCCGGCGCCGTTGAGCATGCGGAACCGCGAACGGGCCCCGTAGGTGTAGCCCTTGTCCTCTCGCAGGTTCTGGTTGAGCCGGCTCGTGAAGCTGCCGCCGAGGATCACGTTGAGCAGCTGCACCTTCACGCGCGAGGCGTTGTCATACGCGATGCCCGGCGCGGTGAATCGGATCGAGGTCTGCGTCGAGCCCGGCCGATCCACGAGCACGACGCGCAGCGGCTTCGCCGGCGCGGGAGCAACGCCCGAAGCCGACCCGGGCGTGGCGCCCCCGCCGACACCCGGGGCCGCCCGCCACTCGCCGAACGCCTGCTCGGCCAGCAGGCGCGCCGCGCGCCCGGAAATGTCCCCGGCGATCAGCAGCGTCGAGTCATCAGGGCGCACGCCCGCGAGGAGCGCCGCTCTGGCCTCTTGGAGCGTGATGGGCTCGACCGTCGAGGGAAGGCCGTCGGCCGGCCATGCATACGGATTGGCGTCGCCGAAGAGCAGCCGCTCGCCGACGATCCCGGCCGCGAACGCGGGCGACTGGGCCCGCTGCTGCAGGTCCTCGAGCTTGAGCGAGTGGACGCGCTGCCAGGCGTCATCGTCGAACCGCGGCCGCAGCACCGCATCGGCGAAGAGACGCGCACCCTGGTCGAGATTCCGGTCGAGCACAGTCATCGAGACCGAAGTCGACTCGAGATCCGCCCCCGCACGGAACGTCGCACCGATCGACTGCACCCGGTTCTCAAACTCCAGAGCATCCATTTCGCCCGCCCCCTCGCCCATCATCTCGGCGCCCAGCGACATCAGTCCCTGCCGACCCATCGGGTCCGCCGCCGCGTTCGCGCGACTGACGAGACGCAGCGAGACCATGGGCAGCGACGGCCGGTTCCACACCAGCACCTTGAGACCATTCTCCAGCGTGTAGCTCTCCGGCTCGGGCAGCGTGAACGTGCCGGCCGGTGCATCGCTCGGCCGCTCGTCGCGGGCCGAGGGCTCGGTCTCGGGCTCCTCCGGCAGCACGCGGACGATCACCCGCGAATCGGGCTTGAGCACCTCGCCCGCCCAGTCGCGGACGCCCTTGGCGGTCGCGTTGCGGAAGCGGTCGAGGTCTCGCTTGAAGCTGTTGGGCTCGCCCCAGTAATACTCGTACTCGTTCATCCGGTCGGCCTTGGAGGCGATGCTCTCGAGAGCACGCAGGGAACCCAGCTCGATCGCCGCCTTGTACCGCTCGAGTTCCTCGTCCGTCGGCCCCTCGCGGAGGAACCGCCCGATCTCCTCATCCATCACCGCCTCGACGCGATCGAGGTCGGCCCCGGGCAGGGCGTACACATCCACCTGGAACATGCCGTCGAGCGGGTAGCCCATCTGGGCGGCGCTCACCTCGGCCGCGAGCTTCTCGTCCATCACCAGACGCTTGTAGAGCCGGCTCGACTTGCCATCGGCCAGCACCGAGGCCGCGAGCTGCATCTCGGCATCCCCCGGACCGAACGCGATGGGGCTGTGATAGCTGAACTCGACCCTGGGCAGCTCGACGCGGTCGATCGCGGTGAACCGCTTGACCCCCTCGGACCGGACCGGGAGCGGCTCCTTGGGGCGGGCATACTTGCGCGTGATCGGCTGGCCCGCGCCGATCGAGCCGAAGAGGTCGGCGATCAGCGGCCGGACGGCCCCGGAATCAAAATCACCCGCGACCACGAGCGAGGCGTTGCTGGGGACATAGAAGTTGGCGAAAAAGTCCTTCACATTCGAGACCGTCGCGGCCTCGAGGTCCTGGT
The DNA here is from genome assembly GCA_016709445.1 of Phycisphaerales bacterium. Lineage (GTDB taxonomy): Bacteria > Planctomycetota > Phycisphaerae > Phycisphaerales > UBA1924 > PNC22. The sequence continues at coordinate 34,805 of JADJMV010000013.1, read as the reverse complement.
GCGTGCCGATGATGCCGTAGTAGTACGGGTGGTCGGGCGTATACAGCAGCTTGTACACCGCCTCGCCCGCCTTGCCATAGGGCGCGTTCTCGACAGTCTGCCGCAGCTCGTTGCGCACGACGTCTCGCTGCTTGTCGAGCTTCTCCTGCGTCATGTCCAGGCCCATGTTCTCCAGGCGGTCGGCGTCGAGCCAGAGCAGTGTGGGCAAGAGCTTCGCCGGGCCCCACGAGTAGTAGTTGGTCCGGTGCAGATCGGTCGAGGCGTTGTTGGCCCCGCCGCCGGTCTCCATCAGGATGTCGAACTGGTTGCCCGGCACCCGGTGCGTACCCATGAACATGAGGTGCTCGAAGAGGTGGGCAAAGCCCGACCGCCCCGGGGGCTCATCCTGCGAGCCGACGCGGTACCAGATATTGACCGTGGCGATCGGCAGGCTGTGGTCCTCGTGGAGGATCACGGTCATGCCGTTGGGCAGCGTGTACTTCTCACAGGGGACATCCTGGGCACGGAGCGTGGCGGCGAACAGGCAGAGCAGAGCGCCGAACAGCGTGTGACGCAAGGACCATGGCATGGAGAGCACTCCCTGGGGTTCCGGGGATGCTAGGGATGGGGCGATGGGCAGTGGCGCCGGGGGCCTGCGCGACCCGGGCGGGCGCGAATCGGGTGCGGGGCGCGGACGCAACCGGAATCCAGGCCGCGCGCCGGGAGCGTCACGGTGGGCTGCGCCGCTCCCATCACCCCGCCGCGTCAGCGCCCGACCCCCTTCGACATCGCACCAGTTGCACCCCGGCCCGATGCTGCCGCCGCGCGATCTCGGCGGAAGGTCCGCATGACGCCCGCGGCTGGACGTGCCGGGCCCGACCGGGGCCCGTCGGAACTCTCATAGCAAGTGGATCAGGATTTGGGGGGCAGGCCACATCACATCAACCCCCTCCGCCCGGCCCAGGCGGCGTCCCCATACCCCATGCCGCCAGCCTACCCCGCGGCGGGCGCACCCCGAGACGGAACCCGAAGCCTGCCCGGAGGCGGAGGGGGGAGGTCCGGCGGAGAGGGGCCTGCGGGGTCGACCTCTGGCCCCGGGGCAGGCGTGGGGTGCAAGCCCCGGAGTGTCGGCGCCCGACAAATCAGGCCCCGGCCTTGTCGGGCCGGGGCCTGTGGTTCACGCGCGCAACGCCCGATCCGTCCGGTCCGACGTCAGCAGCCGGCGGTCCACGCGTTCAGAAACGCGAGGACATCGCGCGAGTCGATCACACCGTTGCCGTCAAAATCGGCCGACGCATCCGTGGCCGCCCACGCATTGAGGAACGCGAGCACGTCGAGCGTGTTGGCCGCTCCGTCACCATTGAAGTCGGCGGCGCAGGCCTTCTCGGCCAGGATACAGGCGCTGAACTCCGAGGTATCTCCGGTCGAAAGGTCCGTCGCCGTCGCCGTTATCGCCTCACCAGGCTCAACCCCGGACGCGAGGTGCGCCTCAAAGGAGGTGTTGCCCTGGACATCGGTGGAAACGTCGACCGAGCCGAGGAATCGCGATCCCTGCCCGTAGCCCGAGGGGTCGCAGGACGGGCTCGCGAAGAACTCGATCGAGTACTCGCGCCCGGCGTGTGAATTCAGCGAGCCGACCACGGTGGCCCCGGTCTGCGACGCCTGCGCCAGGACCAGTTCCGGGAAATTCTGCAGCTCATTGGCGCCGGTGTCGCCGTCGCCGGGGTCATTCGGGGTGATCCCCCCGCCCTCGAATGACTGCAGGTCGATGCCCTGGAGGCCGTTGTCGTGGATCGAGTTCCCGGAGATGGTGATCGAAGCAGACTGGTAGAAGAGGCTGACCCCGACGGTATCGGTGTAGGCGATGGTGTTCGCCTCCCCCGGGCCGACGCCCCCGATGAGTGTGGCCCCAGGGCTGCCACGGCCCGGGAAGAAGTTCGCGAGGATCCCCGAGAAGGTCGGGACGCGCGAGGCGCCGGACGCGTCCGTACCGATCAGGTTGCCCTGGATCACGGTATCGACCGCCCCTCCGACCAGGCCGATCGCGGTGCCGAAGGTCTCGCCCGCATAGTGATTGATGCCGGGGACCCACAGCCCGCTGATCAGGTTGTTGCGGATCACGGTACCGCGCGCGGCAACGACCACGACGCCGCCGGGTCCGCGCTGGTGCGGGTCGGGGGCCGAACCATCGGCGTTGGTGCCGATGTAGTTCCCCTCCACGATGGTGCCGTCGGCATCCTCAATGTGCACCTGCGTGCCGGAGGGGAACCCCTCTTCACCGTAGAGGCCAGAGCCTGCGATGAGATTGCGTTCGGCGGGCGTGGGCCCGCCGATGCGGTTGTCGGCCGCGATCAGGTTGGATTGGGGGACCCCGGCCACGACGATACCACTGGACGGGCCCTTGAGCACGTTACCGATGACGACATTGTGATCGGCGGGCCCGCCGCTGCTGATCCCCGACCCTCCCGCGGTGAGGACATTGCCCTCGCCCGGCTCGGTGCCGCCGATGATATTGCCGTGGGGGGAGGGGCCCCCGAATCCGCCCGTGATCTCGACGGCGGAGTACAGACCCCCGTCGGTGACACACCCGATCACGCGGTTGAAATTGCCCTGGAGCCGGACGGCGTTGCCCCGCTGATAGACATTGCCGAGCCCCTTGATCACGCAGTGGTCGGCCATGACCCAGATCGAGGGGATGCCGAGGTTGCCGGGGTGTGTGCCCCAGATCGCGACCTCGTTGCCGTCGGGGTTCGTGTCGCCGGTGAAGTCGGTCTGGGTCGAGAAGTCGATCGTGGTGCCGTCGTCGGTCAGGAGGAACAGATTCTCCTGTTGCAGCAGGGCAACGTTATCGAGGAGCCACCACTGGTCCCGGGGGATGGCGAAGGCGATGGTCTGAGGGCCGGGTGTGTTGTTGGCCGCGATGATCGCCTCGGCGAGCGAGACGAACCCGTCGGGGCCGGGGAGCTGGGCGACCTGCTGGGGCGCGGGAAAATCGACGTAGTCTTCGACCGTGTTCACGGTCACAGTCTGCGCGTGCGCTCCCGCGGCAAGGGCGAGGGTGAGCAGCGCGTGGCATGGGCGGAGGCGTCGGATGTTCATCTTGTCTTTCTGGTTGAGCGGCGCGAGCGGGGGCCGCGGGTTGGTTCGGTTCCGGTTCAGCACCCGGCATTCCAGGCGTTCAGATACACGAGCACGTCGCGCGTGTCGATGTCGCCATCGTCGTTGAAGTCCGCCGACCCGTCGCTGGAAGCCCAGGCGTTGAGGAACGCCAGCACGTCGAGAGAATTCACACCCCCGTCGCCGTTGAAATCGGCATCGCACGCGTTGATGGGTGTGAGAAGCACCGCGGCAACGCGACCGCTCGGCATTTCCTTCGCGACAGCGGCGATCTGGCGGGCATTGTTGATGCGCCCGCCCCAATACTGGATAACCCACTCGCCCTGTGCTGGGTCGATCAGGCTCTCAACGGCAAAGGTACCCTCGTCCTCGAACCGGACCAGAAGCGCGGGAATCTCCACGATGATCGTGTCGCGCCCGTCATTCATGTCGACCGCGCCATTCCACGAACTGCAGCGACCCAAGATCTCCCAGCCGGTGCCCTCGACATATCTCGCGGGCGTGGATTCACAGTGCTGGGTGTTGGCGATGGCCACCCCAGCGACATCGTTGTGCTCATTGATGGTTCCGCCGGTCGTCGCGATGTAGTGCGGATCGGGCGTGCCGATCTCGTCGACGATCATGGAGTCCAGGGAGAGCCGCTTGGAGCCGGCAATGATGGTCCGCCCGTCGTTGATATCGGCCGGGTCGAAGATGCCCGTGGCGGTCAGATCGACGATCCCGCTCGGTGCGAAGAGCACGGGGTACCTGTACTGCGAGCCGCGCGAAGAGCCGACGATGTCGCCGAGGTTGTTGATCGCCGCGGCGGTGCTGTAGGTCTGACCGGGAAGGGCGCCCAGGGTCTCCACCTCGTAGCCGTTGGAGCCGGGCCGCCAGACCGCCGCGAACGGCCAGTCGTAAGCCGAGGAGGTGTTGCTCACCGCGCCGACGATCTCGCCGGCATCATTGATGTCATAAACGAGCGAGCTGATCATGCCGGGCGGAAGCGGGAGCGTCTCGAGCGGCCCTCCGGCGTGCGAGATCCATCCGACCGAGTTCCCACCCACCGAGATCGCACCGATGACATCGCCGGCGTCGTTCATCCCCGCAATACTCACCGACTCGCCGAGATCCGACACGCGATACCGCGGGGGTGCGGCGGAAGACACGGCCCCGGCACAAGCGACGCAGAGCAGGATTGTTCCCGCCAAGGACATGCGTGAGGCTCCTTCATGGTGCGTGAGAACGCCGTGGCGTCCCGCGCCGTGGGGTGTATGTGCGAAGTGGGTCAGGGGCACCCACTGCTCCACGCGTTCAGGTACGCCAGCACATCCAGCGTATTGATCGTCCCGTCCGTGTTGAAATCGGCCGAGGCATCGCCGGCCGCCCAAGCGTTCAGGAACGCAAGCACGTCCTGCGTGTTGACCTTGCCGTCGTCGTTGAAATCGGCCGGGCACGAGCCGTCGGTCAGGTCGATGGCGTAGAACAGCGAGTGCGGGTCGTCGGCCGGGCCCGAGAGCGTCACCGTGCTGAAGTAGGCGGTCCGCCCGTCGCTGGAGATTCTCGCCCAGTCGTTCCCGATCACGCGCTGGCCGGGATAGGGCTCTCCCGGGAGCGGGACCTCCCACAACTGCGAGCCGTCGGCGGTGGCGTAGGCACGGATAAAGCCCGGCTGGCCGTAGGTGGGAACCCCGCTCATCACGAGCGTGGAGCCATCGGGGGTGATCGCGGGGCGCGTGAGGATGCCGCCGGTAGGGTTGTGCCAGCGCAGCGAGCGGGTCCGGGGGTTGAACGCCTCGAGGTGGCCCAGGTCCCGCACGTAGTAGAGCGTGTCGTCGGGACCGATCTCGATGTTGGAGCAGTTGGCGGCAAAGTCGCCGTCGTAGAACCACTTGCTGTGACCGTCCTGGGGATCGAGCGCCTGGATCACCCAGCCGAAGCCCGAGGCGATGAAGTCGGGCGTGTAGACCGTGCCGTCGGAGCCGATGGTCGGCTCGGCGCCGTAGTTGTTCGGGCCCACCCGGGCCGCCCACTTCTGGTGGCCGTCGAGGTCGAAGGCATAGAGGTGGTTGTCCCCGAACAGGTCCATGCCGATATAGACCTGATCGTCGGGCCCGCCCGGCTGAGAGGGGCCGAAGACCGTCCGGTTCCCGATGCCGCCGTATTCGAACATGGCGGGGTCGCCCGCGTTACTCCACACCAGGTCGCCCGACGTCGTGAGTGAGACCGCACCCGGGCCGAAGTCATAGGCCCCGTAGAGCTTGCCGTCGGGCCCCACCGTCATGGAGTTCTGCAGGCCCTGGGCCGACTGGTCCTTGTAGGTCCAGAGCGTCTGACCCTGCGGCGAGATGGCAAAGATCGTCTGGACGCTCCCGCAGTAGAGCGTCCCGTCCGGCCCCGCCGTCGGCGGCATGTAGGGGAACCCCAGCGCCGTCGTCGTCCACTTGAGCGCCCCATCGGGCGAGAGCGCGTAGACCAAGCCCTGAGACGTGTGAAGGTACAGAGTCCCGTCCGGCGCCAGGGCAGGCCGGAACCACTGGTTGTCGCTGTCGGCGTCAAAGGTCCACCGCACACGCCCGTCGGATTGCCGGAGCGTCACCTCCAGCGGCGCCAGGTTGCTCCCCTGCCCACCCACGATCACGCGGACGTCCCCCGCCCCCAGCACGGCGGCCTCCGGCACGTACGCGACGATGCGCCCGGGGGTCCAGGTCGTCACCCAGGCCGCGAGCCCGCCGATCTCCACGCGGCTGTCGGGACCGCCCGCGCCAAAGCCCGAGCCCCTCAGCACGATGCGACCGCTCCGCGGGAGAACGCCGCTGCTCGTGGAGTCAATCGCCGGCTGCGCCGCCGCGATGGCCGAACACCCGAGAGCGAGAAAGCCAAAGTGTCGTGAAGCGCGCATGAGCCAGACTCCGGGGTGGAACTCGTGACGATGGAGTACCACGGAGCGGAAGTGCAACAATGGTGCCACTCGCACCATAGCCCGGGCACGCCCCTCGTTCGTCCACACACACACACACACACACACAGGAGGTGGCAAGTCCTGGCCAATGCCGCGGGTCGGTTGGCCAGAAATCGACCTGGAGGGACAGTGCGGGATGCAACCGACGCGGTGGCGCGATGGGCATGAAGGTTTTCTTCACCGTTCGGTGCCATTGGCGGTTCGTTCGCCAGTGCGGCTGGTCAGAGCGTCCCGATGCCGGGTTCCCCCGATCCATACCGCCGCCGTCGGGTGCTGACAGCTGAGTTCCCGGGTGGCCCGCCCCCCCACCCCGTCCCGCCCCACACCCCGCCACCAAGCGAGTGTGCGTGCCGCACATCAGCCCCCGATCCCCTCCCCTGTGCGCCTTCTCGTGGTACTACCAAACAAACACCTTGACACTCCCGCCATGTTTGGTACAATTTTGGTAGAGCCACATGGTCGCCCCAAACTCCATCCCGCTCCTCCCCACCCCGGCCGACCCCGATTCGCCAAGCGCGGCGGCCTCGCGCCCCCACCCACCCGCGCACCCCCTCATCCCCCCTCCCCTCTCCCCCGCCGACCGCGCCCTCCTCTCCGCCCTCTTCAACCCCCACACCGACCTCCTGGCCGCCGCCGCCGCGCAGGGCATGGACGAGCCCGACCTCGTCGCCTGGACCAGCCAGCCCCACATCCGCGATCTCATCGCCGCCCAGCGACGCCTCCGCCACCTCCGCCGCGAGATGCGCAACGAAGAACTCTCCCGGTCCATGCTCGACACCCTCGCCGAGCTGGCCGAGACCTCCCCAAACCCCGTCGAGCGCCGCCGCGCCGCCTCCGACGTCCTCCGCGCCATCCTCCAAACCAACCGCCCCCGCCGCCCCTCCAGCAGAGGCCCCGGCGCCAGCCCGGGCTCGCCTTCGATCCCCCGCCCCCCCTCCGACAGAGGCCCCGGCGCCAGCCCGGGCTCCCCCTCGATCCCCCGCCCTCCCTCCGACAGAGGCCCCGGCGCCAGCCCGGGCTCGCCCTCGATCACCCCCCCGCCCCTCCCCCCCCCCCGCCCCCCCTCCGACAGAGGCCCCGGCGCCAGCCCGGGCTCGCCTTCGATCCCCCCCCCCCCTCCGACAGAGGCCCCGGCGCCAGCCTGGGCTCCCCCTCCGATCCCCCCCCCCCCGACAGAGCCCCGCCAGCCCCCCTTCGGTCCCCCCACCCTGCAGAGGGCGCCCGGCCCCACCGCCAACCCCAAGTGGACCCCTCCAATCCCCCCGCTCCCCACCCCAGCGCACGGCTCGCCCGACACCCTCGCCGACGACTTCCTCGCACGCTTCCAGGCCCTCAAGCCCACCAGCCCCCTCCAGGCCCTCACCGACCTCTATCCCGTCATGAACCTCCTCCCCTACACCGACGCAGGCTCCCGCCACGCCATGCTCGAAGGCATCGCCGCCCTCGATATCGCCCTCGAGGGCGCGACGATCACCTCCGAACCATCAGTCTCCACCCCCAACGGCGCCACCAAGCTCTACACGCTCAGCTACGACCACCAACCCCCCGCCCACTTCCGCCTCTCCATCTACGCCCACGACTACCTCCGGGAAACCGGCCCCTGGTTCATCGACGCCATCGAACGCGCCGAAAGCGCCGAACGCGCCGAAAGCGCCGAACGCGCCGAACGCCTCGAACGAACCGAACCCCTCGACACCAGCTGACCGCACGCCCGATCCCCCCCCAGCCCGGCCCAGCCCGGCCCGGCCCGGCCCAGCCCAACGGAGGATCCAGTGACGGAGCGATCATGCGCGGCCCAAAGAGCCCACCGCCCGATCCCGACCTTCAAACACCCCGCACAGCCCTCCATCCGCGCGGGGTCATGGAAAGGGGCCGCCGTCGGGGGCACGTGTCCGAGTGTCGGCATCCAATGAAACAGGCCCCGGCCTTGTGGGGCCGGGGCCTGCGGTTCATGCGTGCATTGCTCGGTCCGTCCGGTCCGAGGTCAGCAGCCGGCGGTCCAGGCGTTGAGGAACGCCAGGACGTCGAGGGTGTTGATCGAGCCGTCGCCGTTGTAGTCGGCCTTGGCCTCGCCCGCATTCCAGGAGTTCAGGAACGCCAGAACGTCGAGGGTATTGACCGCGCCATCGCAGTTGAAGTCGCCCAGGCAGACGCTGAGTGTGCCGTTGCGGCTGGTGAAGGTGCCGAGGGCGTTGGTGACGACGCAGTTGTAGTTGCTGCCGACGTCGCCCGCCCCGACGGGGTTGATGGTCATCGAGGCGGTGTGCGAGCCGCTGATGTGGGCATCGTCATTGATATTGGTGTTGCCGCGGCGCCACTGGTAGCTGAGGGGGCCGACGCCGGTCGCGGTCACGGTGAAGGTCGCCGAGCCGCCGGGGCAGGTGGAGGGGTTGTTGGGCCCGCTGCTGATCGTCGGCGCGGTGGCGGCGTCGGAGGCGAAGCCGTTGCCGATGACCGTGACGGTGTAGCTGCCGGAGGGGAAGCCGGAGGGCAGCACGTAGTCCGTGCTGAGCTGCTGGTTGCCGGTCCGGATGCTGGTGCTGCTCCAGTTGTAGGTGCGGGCGTAGTAGGTGTTGCCGTTGCTGTGGTTCAGCCGGACGATCGGGTAGTTGCTGTTCATCTGCCAGTCGTCGCCGTAGACCGCGCCCTCGGAGAGGCCGTTGAGCCCGGTGCCGGCGAGGTGGAACGAGCCGCCGCTCTGCGTAAGACTGGCAATGACGGGCTTGCCCTGGGCGAGCGGCGCGCCGCTGGGGGTGTAGACGTAGGTGTCCGTCTTCATGTGGGAGTAGAGGACGGTGCCGTCGGGGAGGTTGAGCATCATCGCCTGGTAGGCGGAGATCGGGTCAGAGCCGCCGACGGGCGAGGGAGCGGAAGAGAAGGTGTTGGTGGTGTAGTCGTACTCGTAGAAGGTGGTCGGCGTGGGGAAGTGGTTGCCGGAGGTGGCCTTGGGGCTGACGGCGCAGAGCACCTTGCCGTCGACCATCATGCTGACGGGCGCGTCAGGCTGGCCGGTGCCGTTCGGGAAGTCGGGGCCCTGCACCCACGTACCCGGAGTGGTATTGCCGGTGGGCGTGTAGATCGTGGTGTGACCGGTCGAGCCGTAGAACATCGCCTTGCCGTTGGGCAGCAGGGCGGCGCCGCCAAGCTCGAAACCAAACGGGTCGTACATGGCGACCGGGACGGGGTTGTCATTGATCCATGTGTTGCTGGCCGGGATATACCGCTCGCAGTCGGTGCCCCACGGGTCGATGGTCAGGATGCTGTCGTCGGGCAGCTTCGCCCAGGTGGCCTCATCCTGCCACGTGCCGCGGAAGAGCTTGCCCGCGTTGGACCAGGTGTTCGTCGTCGGGTGGTAGATGAGGCCGATGCCCGAGCTGTGCGGGAACACGGGCATCATCATGACCGAGCCGTCAGGCAGGATCTCGCTGTTGCAGTCGTAGAAGTTGTCCGAACTGGGATTCCAGAACGGCGAGCCGGGAGTGACGATCGTCCAGGAGTTGGTCTGGGGGTTGTAGACCTCGGCGCGCGGGCCGCCGGTGCCATACTCGCCGCCCGAGACATACACGCGCCCATCCTGGAGGACCTGCGACTGGAAGTACAGCCGGGTATAGGTGGTGGAAGCGAGGGTCGTCCACGTGCCGTTCACATAGCTCCCGTGGATATCGGGCGTGAGGCGGTACCACTCCTTGCCGATGGTCTGCCCATCGTTGTGCGCGGCCATGACCGTGCCATCGGGGAGGAGCAGCATCAGGTTGACGCCCGCCGGCGCGTTGTGGGCAAGCTTCGTCCATGTGCCCGCGGCCAGGCCCGACTGCGCGGCCAGTGCGAAGGCCGAAACCGCCAGAATCCGCCGGGCCGCCGCCCACCCGACCATGTGCTTCACCTGCATGTTGACTCTCCCTTTCCTCATCCAACTGGTGCGACTGAGGCACCATCACGGCCACGCGGCCGGGTGTGCCTGCACCCGCTCTTGAACTTCAATGACTTCCGTCCGTTGCTGTCCGATCGCTCCCCGGGGCCGCGCGGCGGCGTCCTGGGTCTCCGTCGAGCCTTGAGGCTACAACCGGCGGGACCCCTGCTCAAGTGAAAATCTTGTTCGGGGGGCCAGTCTGCACGAATTGGAGAGAGCGCAGCCGCCGTGACCCAGGCGGGACCACTCCGAACTCCATGCGAACGCTCGGGCCGCCGAGGTCCCCGGTGATCCCCGGCGCCTGGCCCGGATCGAGCAGATGCCGTGGCCCGAAAACCCCGGACCGGACCGGCGGGGAGAGAGCCCGTCGCGCGCTCAGGAGCCCGCGGGACCGATGGGGCTGGAGGAGCCAGTGGGGCTGGAGGAGCCGATGGGGCGGGCGGGGCGGTCGGCCCCACCCGCGACGAAGCAGAAACTCAACATCGCCGCGGCGACCGCGCCGCCGAGCGACACCCCCAGGACCGCGACCGCCAGCCCGGTGCGACCCTGCTCGGACGTGGCGCGGAAGTCAAACGCCAGGCCGCAGAACACGACCGCGCCAACCGCCGCGAACACTGCCCGCACGACTCAAGTGGTGTGTGAGATGGGTCCAGGTTCATCCGCCCTCCGTGCGAGAACTGGGAGTCGGTCAAGATCGGCCACGGCGGCTCGCCGGTCGCGACCGAGGCTGGGTGGCTGGTGATCGCCCATGGCGTCCGGTCGATGCGCAGGTACTGCATCGGCGCGACCCCTCTGGATCTGGCCGATCCGACGCGTGCCGACGAACGCCCTCGCGGCGATCAAGGGCGTGGCATGATCGGCATCCGCACCCGCACGGAGGCCCCGCATGCACATCACCGAAAGCCAGGAGCGCGACCTCGCGAGGCCTCGCAAGCTCGCGGCCAAGAAGCGTGGCGCCGGGCGGGCCGCGGCCAAGCAGGTCCGGTGTCGGGCCGTCCACCACGGGCCCTCCGCCGACGACATGCGCCTCGGGCGCCCGGTGGAGCGCCCGCGCTCCGCTGTGCCCCTGCCGCGCCTCTACCATCTCGCCGGTGCACCACCTCCGGCAATACTGGATCCGCATCCGCTCGAGCCTGTGGTTCGTTCCGCTGGCGATGGTCCTCGGGGCGATCGTGCTGGCTGTGCTCCTGATCCTCGCGGATGTCGCCGTCGGCGCTGACTGGATCGGCGGGCACTCGCTGCTGTTCGGCGTCGGGGCGGCGGGGGCGCGGGGGATGCTCTCGGCGATCGCGGGCTCGATGATGACGGTGGCGAGTCTGACCTTTACGCTCACGATCTCGACGCTCGCCACCGCCTCGTCGCAGTACACATCGCGGCTTATCCGACACTTCATGCGGGACCGGCTCAATCAGTTCGTGCTCGGGTACTTCGTCGGCCTGTTCGGGTACTGCCTGATCGTGCTCCGGACCATCCGCTCCGGCGAAGAGGGCGCGTTCGTTCCTTCCTTGGCTGTCATGGGCGGGCTGTTATTGGCGCTGTTGAGCATCGGCGTCTTGATCTTTTTCATCCACCACATCGCGAGCTCGATCCAGGCGGGGACCATCCTCGAGCGTGTCACCGCCGATACGCTTCGGGCGATCGACGAGCTTTTCCCGGCGGACCTGGGAGAGGCGAAGATGCCCGCGCTCACCACGCCCGGACCGACCTCCCTCGACCCCTCCCAGAGCGCCGACGAGGCCATCCCCTCGCAAAGCCGCTGGCACGCGGTCCCGGCCGGGCGATTCGGCTATGTGGAGTCGGTCGATGCCAAGGGCCTGCTCGCGATCGCCGCGGAAATCGACAGCGTGATCCGCATGATCGCCGACATCGGCGCTTTCGTCACGCCCGCCGGATCGCTCTGCGAGATCGCCCTCCCATCCCCGCCGGAAGAGGCGCTGGTCACCCGCCTCCGCGGCGCCTTCGACATCGGCGGGTCCAGAACCATCGAGCAGGACGCCGCGTTCGGCATCCGGCAGATCGTGGATATCGCGCTCAAGGCCCTCTCGCCGGGGATCAACGACACGACCACCGGTGTGATGTGCGTCGATCACCTGGCGGTCGTCCTCGAGCGGATCGCTGCGCGCCCGATCCCCGACCGGCTGCGGGCCGAAGACGGAGTCATCCGCTTCATCGGCAGCGGCCGTTCATTCGACGTACTGGCCGGGCTCTGCCTGAACCAGATCCGGCAGTCGGCCTCGGGCAATACCGCCGTGATGACCGCCCTCCTGAGCGCGATCGCTGCCGCGGGCCGGCAGGCGTCCGATCCCGACCGCCGCCAAACCCTTTCCCGCCACGCCCGCCTCATCGCCGAGCTTGCCCGAAAGTCTCTGACGTGTTCGGATGACCTCGATCCGGTGCGCATCATGGCGGCGGAGACCAGTGCGGAACTTGATACCCGTGCATGATGGGCTGGTGGAGCCGATTGCCCAACCTCGGGATCGCAGGCCACCGCTCACCACCGGCCGGGCGCGGATCCTGCGGCAAGGTGTCCAAGATCATCCTGCTGGAGGCGGGCGATGATGACGGCGCGGCTGACTAGGCGTATCGCCCGCCTGGAGCGGGGACGAGGGTCGGCCTGCCCCGCCTGCGGCGGGGGCGGCCCCGTGGCCTACGAGGTGGTCATGCCCGTGGCGGTCGCCAAGGTGCCGACCGCCGGGGCCGTCCGGCCGCCCGGGGCGTGCGGCGCCTGCGGGCGGGCCGTGGAGTACTGGATCTCGTTCCCGGCGGCGAGGGCGGGCGGGGACTGACGGGCAACACACAGATCTGTGCGACGAGGGGCAACGCACACGCAGGTACGCTTCCGTGGGGTTGCGGGACTGGAATCGGATCACGTGCCGTGCTTGGCTTCCTCCGCGACTGGGCGGACGGCTGCTGAGCAGTCCCGCTCGTCAAGGGCTTCGTAAGGGAGTGCTACGGCGGCCCGGCCACAGAGACGGCTTGGGTGAAGGTGAGAATCTCTCCGCCGTGCTCCTTCTGTGCCTCGGCTGCCGCCTCGCGTGTACTGAACGCCGCCAGGTGGAGGGCCATGGGGGTGCGGAGCTCCACGGATTGGAGATAGATCGCGTCGCGCGCATCAACCCACTCAAGCGAGGAGCAATCGTGGACCCACCACGCATGCTGCGCGGCGTCTGGCGCATCGAGCTGGAAGATCTCACCAGTGTCGTCCATGATTCGGACTTCGACGCGCCGGCCTCGTATCACGACTTCGGCGGCGGCGAATCGTTCATCGCTGACGATCATTCCGCAGACGTCGCACACATCCTGGCCGTAGTGGATGGTGGGAGGATCGAGGGTTGGCTCGCCACCGCAGCCGAACAGCAGGAGCAACGGCAGGTACCCGAGCCAGCGGTGGAACGGTCTGGGTCGGCGTTGGGTTGCTTGGCACATCAGAGCGGCTTCCGGGCAAAGCTGAGGCCGGCGATCATCAGGGGGACAACGATCCATGCCGCCATGGCGCCGAGCAGCATGGGCATGAGCCAGGGGCCAAACTCCTGCACGCCGTAGAGGCCGGCGGGACCGAGCAGGTCGAGCGTGGAGTCAAATCCACCCACGGCGGCGAGCTTGAAGGCCTGGGTTGGGTTGACAAGACTCAGACCGAAGAGCTGCTGAACCGGAAGCCGGAATATCACGGTGGCGCCCATGAGCCCGAGATCGCCGACAAAGACGAAGCCAAGCCAGACGAACACTGCGGCCCCGATCGCGGTGCTCGACCGTCGCAGCACGACCGAGAGCAGCATGCCGACCGCGAGCATGGCCATCGCGAGCATCGCGCTGAGACCGACAAGTCGGACGAAGACCCACAGGTCGCCCCGTCCGCTGTGGGCCGCAAGAAGAGCGACACTGAGGCCGAAGCCGATGGAGATCGAGCCGGTAAGCGCGAGCCCCAGACCGATGAATTTGGCGACGAACACCTCGAGTCGGGTAACCGGCTGGCTGAGCAGGTATGCGAGCATGCCGCGCTCTCGCTCGGCCGAGAGACCCGAGGCGCCGACGGTGAGGGCCATGAGGGGCACGACAAGCAGCACGAGATTGACGAGGCTGGCGGTCATTTTGCCGAACCCGGCGAAGCCGCTGAGCCCGGTGCCGATCTGGGAGAGCGTGGCGAGGCCGACAGCCAGCGCGCCGAAGGCAAGCGTGTAGAGCAGAAGCCAGCGGTTGCGTAGGGCGTCGCGTAGCTCCTTTCGGACGAGGGGGGCGATGGTGCGCGGGTCGAGCGAAAGCTCGCCCAGCCCGCCCCTTTGGGCGGGATGACTCTGGACGCTCATGGGAGCCTCCCCTCGGTGCGGGGTTCGGTGGCGGATGGTGAGACGTGGCCGTTGCATCCATTGCGACACTCGACGGCCGCGCCGTCGGCGGCGAGGCGGGTCGTAAAGCCCTCTGCCCGCAGCGCTCCGAGCGCTTGGTCCAAGCACGCATGGGGAATGCGGACCTCGACACTCGGGGAGGCGGCGGCGCCTGCGTTCCGGGCGGGAGCCGCGTCGCTGACGATGCGGCCGGACTCCATGGTGATCACGCGGTTGGCGAGCTCCTCGACCTCCTCGGGACGGTGCGAGGTGAAGAAGACGGTCTTGCCCCGCCCTCGGAGTTCGGCGAGCTGGGCGAGCAGTTCGCTCCTGCCCGCGGCGTCGAGGTTGGAGGTCGGCTCGTCGAGCATGAGGATGGGGGGATCGGTGAGGGTGGCGATGCCCAGGGCCAGTCGCTGCTTCATGCCCCCGGAGAGCTCTCGCACGCGCTTGTGCCGGTGCTGTTCGAGCCCGGCGAGTTGGAGTGCCCGCACGCAGCCCGTACGATCAGTGCCCTTGAGGCGGGCGAAGAACGCCACGGCCTCGGCGACGCGGAAATCGTCGTAGAATGCAAGTTCCTGCGGGACATAGCCGAGGAGGCGTCGGGCGGGCTTGCCACGTCGGCGGACATCGACGCCGTTGACGGTGACCTCGCCGCGGAACGAGAGTAGGCCGAGCGTGCAGCGGAGCAGTGTCGTCTTCCCCGCACCGTTGGAGCCCCAGAGGGCGACGGCCTGGCCGCGCTCGATGTCCAACGAAACGTTGTCGAGTGCGACGAAGCGGCCGAATCGTTTGGTGACACCCTTGATACAGATCATGCCGCACCTCCGACGCTGGCAGCCTGGTCGCCGGGCATCCGCCAGGGTCTAATGCCGCCGACGACACACGCCGCACCGAGTGTCGTGAGGCCCAGGGCGGTCAGCCACATCGGCCCGGCGCTGGTGCGGGCCGCGACGGTGACTGCGGTGGGGACGGGGGTCATGAGCGGGGCGGTGTCGATCAGCTTCGGGCGCGGGGTAACGAGCGGGAAGGCCCTGGCCGCCATCTCAACGGCGTGCTCGGCAGGGCTGAAGAGGAACATCCGGAGCTTGGGTTCGCGGTCCATGAGGTTCTCGAAGAGTCCCTCGGCCTTGTACTCGATATCGCCCACGCCGTCGCCGTCGAGGTCGAACCCCCGGTAGTCGCTCCAGTAGTTGCCGACGCCGTCGACTGTGAACCGGTTGCCTTCGAACATGCCCTGCCCGAGCACGGCGACCTGTTCGATGTTGTCAAGCATGGTGTTCTCTGTGAACTCGTTGCGGGTGACCGACGGCATGAACGCGATGCCAACGTCGTTGTACGCGAAGACATTGTGCCGGTAGTGGTGCACGATGTCCTCCTCGGAAGGCGAATTGTCCAGATGCAGGCCGATGCGGTTGCCGACGAAGAGATTGTCTTCGGCGACCAGCCCGTCCATGTCCTTGAGGCCGATGCCGTAGCCGCTGGGACCGCGGTTGTGGGCGAACACATTGCGCCGGAGCGTGAGGTTGTGGCTGTACATGAGGAACGCGCCGACGGAGTTGTGCTCGAGGTGGTTGTCTTCGAGGACGTTGCCGTCGCTGTACATGAAGTGCAGGCCGTAGCGTCCGAGGGTGATCCGATTCCGCCTGAGCTGGACGGCGTCGGAGAACCACATCACCACATCCCGGCACCGGATGACCTCGTTGTCCTCGACGATCGCGCCGGGGCTCTGCCAGAGCCGGATGCCGTCTCCGCGACGCTGCACCGCCAGGTCCTTGCTGGAGATGTGGTTCCCGCTGATCACGCTGTCGGGGGCCTCCTTCAGGTAGATCCCGAACAGCACATCCTCGAACACGCATTCGGTAATGTGGACGCGGGCGCCGGTGCAGGTGATGCCGGCGTTCTCTTTGTCGAGGCTGATTCCGGTGTTGCGGAGCAGCAGCCCGCGGACCGTAACATCGTCCGCGGTGATGCGGAGCACATCGCCCAGCCCGCCGCCGTCGATTGTCGCCCCGGGCTCACCCACCAGCTGCAGAGGCTTGTCGATCGTGACCGGGCCGGCGTAGACGTCCGCAGGCACCCGCACCTCGGCCCCCGGCGCGGCCGCCGCGATCACCGCCGGGAGATCAAACCCGCCCCGCGGCTGCGCGAGAGCCCCGGCCGCGATCAGCCCCGCGGCCAAGACCTGGACGAGAATTGTTGGGAACCTCGGCATGGGCTACTCCTCTGCGGGCACGACGGGCCCGGGCCTGGCCGCACTCGCCGCGTCGTAGAGCGGCTTGAACGCCCTCCGGTGGAAGACCAAACCAGCGATCGTCAGCACCGAAGCGGCGGCGGCCAGCCACCAGCCCAGGCCCGCGCTGGCGTGCGTGTGAAACTGTCCGATCGTCCCGGTGCCCAGGACGGGCGGTGTGAACGGCTTGATCGCGTTGGAGAGCGGCGCCTTCGGGTCAAGGTGCTGGCCGAACTGGTTGAGCCAGAAGTACAGGTCGAGCAGGAACACTGGCGGGAAGAGGATCGAGGGCAGCGTGAGCAGCACGGTCCACTTGCTGTGGACATAGATGGCCCCCTCCACCAGGAGCACCAGGGCGATGAGCATGGTGATCGAGACGGTCCGTTCGAGCTTGGCCGCGTCGTTGAGTGGACGCATGCCGATGTAGTGATTGAGCCCGTCGATCTCGGTCACATCACCCGTCAGACGGTTGATGTAGGCTTGGACATGCAGCCCATCGGGATACTGGGGGGCCCTGAGTTCCATGGCCCAGTAAGGGACGAAGATCGAGACGAGCAGCAGCACCCGCGCGAGCGTGAGGAGAAACGCCGGCGTGAGGTAGCGCCACCGGTGCGTGGCCAGTTCCTCGGACGGGATGCGTGGGCCGAAGATTGCTTGCAATGCGGCGGCCATGCCGCCTCCTTTCCAGAGTGTCCGGGATGGCCCGGGGTGGGAAACGCGCCGCGGCGGGCCTTCACCCGCGCGGCGCAGAAAGGGGTCATTCCGCGGGCTTGACGAGGAAGTAGCCCATCATCTCGAGGTGGAGCGCCGAGCAGAACTCGGAGCAGTAGAACGGGTAGGTCCCCGACCGGTCGGCGACGAACTCGATGACCTGTGCCTCGCCGGGCTCCAGGCTCAGGTTGATGTTGTACGCCGGCACCGCGAACCCGTGGGTCGCGTCGTAGGCGCGCTCAATGTTGGTGATATGCCAACGGATATGGTCGCCCTCGACCGCCTCCACGTACTCGGGCGTGAAGTGGCTCCGCACCGCAGTCATGTAGACATCCACGGTAGTGCCGTTCCGCTCGACCCGCTCCTTGCCCTTCTGGGCGGCGTCCAGACGCACCGACTGGGTCTCGGGGCTCCACCCGACCTCCGGGTAGACCTTCCAGGGCTTGAGCTTGTCTGCCTTGATCATCTGCGCGTAGTGCGGCTCACCCATGCCGACGGGCATGTCGTAGATAACCTTCATCGTGTCGCCGGTATCGGCGATATCCACGAGCTGGAAGTTCTGCGGCACCAGCGGCCCCACCGGCGTAAACCGGTCGATCGCCCACTTGTTCATGCTCACCAAGTACTTGCCGTCCGGGCTGACGGTGTCCCCCTCGGCGGCGCAGATGTGCCCGACATTGTACTGCACCGGCACCTTGCCCACGAGCGTCCAGTCCGGCTCGGGGTTCTTCGCGCCCAACGGCCCACCCATCGTCCAGCGGGCCACCGCCGGCTCAAGGAACAGCGACGTATACGCGTATCCCTGGTTGTCGAACTGTGTGTGCAACGGGCCGAGTCCGACCTCGATCTGGGCCTCGACGCAGCTGTCAAAGTCGAGCACTGGCACGCCGAACTGGTCGGGCTCCCAGTTCTTGGCGGCGATTGTTTTCTGGATCTTGTCGAAGCTGTACACCGTCACATGCGGATCGAGCTTGCCGCTGACAACCATGTAGGCCCCGTCGGGGCTGACATCGACGCCGTGAGGGCTCTTGGGCTCGGGCACAAAGTAGAGCACGCCCTCATCGACGAGCGTCTGGATGGAGAGCACCGGGAATCCCTTGATTATCTCGGCCTTACCCGCCCTGTACAGCGCCTCGGCCTTTCGGAGGTTGATCACATGCATGTAGTCGTTGTCGCGCTGGCTGGCGCCCGCCTCGTAGGGTGGAGTGCCGGACTCGCCCCCGTCGGCCGCCAGCTCGGTGTTGAACGAGTTGCCGAAGATCCAACCATCGCTGACCAGCTTGCCCGCGTCAAAGAGGTCCTGCCAGTAGGGGGGCAGCTCCAACGCGAACGATTTGGACTGGTCGATCCGCCCGGAGTCACGGTCGAACTTCCAGAGCGTCACCATCCCGCGGTATTTGGAGACATACTCTTCCATGGGGGCGTAGTCCCAGCCGAGCGGGTGGCCGTACTGCCCGCCCTCGATGATGTAGTCGGTGTTTGGCGTCACCATCGCCCCGCCGTGGTCCGAGAGCGAGAGCGGATTCTTGACAATCTGCTTGGTCTCAAAGTCGCGGAGGTCGATGACCGCAAGGCGGGCGTTGGCCTTATCGTTGATGAAGCAGAACTGCCCGTCGTAGTCGCCGGCGGTCTCGCTCAGCGCCGGGTGGTGGGTGTCGCCCCAGGTGATGTCCTTGCCGTTGATCTTGCCCTCATCGAGCACATCCTGACCGGCGCCATAGCCCCAGCCCTGCCAGGGCTCGGGGGTGAACACGCCGATGACACGAAGAATGCGCATCGACGGCACGCCGATGACCAACATCTGCCCGCCGTGCCCGTCGGATGCGAACATCAGGTAATCGTCGTGCCGACCGGAGGGCTGGAAGGTCTTCGCGGCGGCTACCAGGTCGTCAGGCGTGAGCCCCCGCTCCTGGGCGACGGTCTGAAGCGCGGCGTACGGCGCGGCACCCCCGCCGCCGCTGGTCGGCTTGGCGGCCGAGGACGAGTCTTCCCCGCCGCTATTGCTGTCTCCGCCGCCGCAGCCCACGAGCAGGCCGGGTACGAGCAGGCACGCGCCCCACACAAGGTGCTTGGCTGTCACGAGTCATCTCCTTGGTCTGGTGCCCCATGGGCACAACGGGTTTGATGGACCCAGCGCCCGCGGCCGGAGCCGTCCGGAGCCACTTTGCGCCGCGTCAACTCTCGATCACTGCTGTTTCAAGGATCGCACAAAGGCCACGATGTCTTTCAGATCGTCACTGCTGAGGGCGGGGTTCCCGCCTTTGGGCGGCATCTGCACGCCGGTGGTGTTCAGCGGGTCGCTTGGGCCCCGGCCCACCATGAGGAACTTGAGCACCTCCTCGTCGCTGAGTCCGTCGAGGAACTCCGATCGAGAGAGGTCCTTGCCCAGGCCGGGCCTCGCCTCACCGTGCTCTCCGTGGCACGCGATGCAGGTGCTCATGTAGCTGGCCTTCCCCCGGGCGACGGCCTGCGAATTGACCGATGACGGGCCCGAGTCGGCCGGGGTGCCGTACTTGCTGGCACCGGCGCCCGAGAGCGCTCCCCATACCGTAACGGCGGCGAGGAGGGCCACCAAGCCCACCGCGGCGGCCACAACCTGAGGCGTGCCGCCGTGTGCTCTGTGTGCACTGGCACCTCGCGCACGGCCGGCGGTCTGGGAGTAACAAATCCGGGTCGGGTTCATGACAGGTACCTCTTTCAAGTGTCCTGGGCTTCGGCCGGGCAATGAGACGCCACACCCGCACGTGCGGTGTGTGCGTTGGGTCGGGACTTTCGTCGAGCTGGCAAGTCGCGGGAGCGCGTCGGCTCCCACCGCTCAGCGAGTGGTGGACTAGCTGCTGTTGCTCAAGACTTGAATCGCCGCATCCGCGTCACCCCGATGCTCGCCGGCGCTCAAGGTTGCCGAGACCAAGCCACCGCACAACGGGGTGGAACGCGTCGGCGTGCGGAGCAGACTGGCGATGGTGATGTTCCGAAAGTTTGCCTCAAGCGTGGCAATGGTCTCGTCCATGCTCCGATGAAGCGGGCAGAGGTCCGTCCCGTGCTGCTCGAGCCCGAGAGGACAAAAATTGATGCGGTCGAATGGGTCCACGGCGTTGATGATGTCAAGCACCGTGATCTCGGCCGGTGCCCGTTCCAACGTGAAGCCGCCCTGGCGGCCCCGCTGAGCGGACAGAATCCCCGCCCTACCGAGATGTTGGAGCACCTTCACCAGGTAGCCCGGTGTGGTCCTGGTGCCCACTGCAATCTCACGCACCGTGAACGGCCCTGCTGGACGCTGAGCCAGCCAAAGAACCGAACGAAAACCATATTCACATGCATCTGAGAACAGCTTCACCGGCGAACTCCAAATACGGATTTCTTCAACCGAATAGAGCCTATCGGCTTGTCTATATGAAATCAAGAGGGCATTAATACATGAATATCGTTTATTTGCGAATCGGAGAATTGGATGTGCCCCTCAATTGATCTGCAGACCACCGTCGGCCAACTCGTCGCCCAGGTCCCTGCCCGCTCCAGAGTGTTCGAGCAGCTGGGCGTGGACTACTGCTGCGGCGGAAAGCAAACCTTGGAGAAAGCTTGCTCGGCGCTGGGGCTCGTGCCTTCCCAGGTCGCGGTCATGCTCGCGGATGCTGCGCCCTCCACCGAGGAGCGTGCGACCTTGGCCGATGCTGACTCGATGTCCCTTACCGAATTGACCGATCACATCGTCGGATCACATCACGCATTCCTGCGGGGAGAACTGCCGCGGCTCGAGCGATTGGCAGAGAGAGTCGCACGAGCACACCTGGCGGCCGACCCACGACTGGCTGATGTCTACCGAGTCGTATGCGAGTTCAGAACGGCGCTTGTGGATCACATGACGCAGGAAGAGCAAGCGCTTTTCCCGATCATGCGGGCGTTGGAGTCCGACCCTGAAACCTCAACAGGGGCCGGTGTGTCCGAGACAATTCGCCAGATGGAAGCCGAGCACGACGAAGCGGGTCGAGCGCTCGCCAGATTGCGAGAGCTCACCGAAGGATTCCAGCCGCCCGAGTGGGCTTGCAACACCTACCTCGCCCTGCTGGACGGACTAGCCACACTCGAACAGGACATGCACCAGCATGTGCACAAAGAGAACAACATCCTGTTCCCCAAGGCCATAGCAGCCCAGTGCGGGGCAGGAGCTCGCGGCTCGGCATGACCGTCTGATTGACCGGCGTATGGCGCAATCATGTGGGGATTCCGCAACCGCAATCGCGGTGACGGCCAAAAGCCCCGCTCCGGTGGCAGCCCGCAACTGTTTGCCGGAAGGGCGTTTGCGGCCTTGCCCCCTGACGCCCGCCCGAGGTATCGGTGTCGGTTGGCCCGCCGAAACGGGCCTGCGCCGCACCCGGGAGAGACGCCATGCCGACCGCGACCAGGGGGGAACCACCCGTTTTCACGAACGCCGGGCGGAGGTTCCCGCCCGAGGTCCTGACCGACGCCGAGGTCCGCGCCTTGATGGACGCCTGCGGCGACGGCCTCCCCTCCTGCCACCGCAACCGAGCCCTGATCGCCCTCCTCTACCGCGGCGGCCTCCGGGTCTCCGAGGCCCTCGCCCTCTACCCCAAGGACCTGGACGCCGCGTCGGGGGCCGTCCGCGTCCTCAACGGCCAGGGAGGGGTAGGACGACGGGGCTCGACGCGGGGCGTGCCGCGGAACTCGTCTGCCGGTGGCTCGGGCACACGATCACCGTGAGCCAGCGGCACGACACGATTGCGATGCCGGACGAGATGATGGCGAGGGTCACGGGGCGAAAGATAAGGCACAATGTGACGCAGCACGCGGCCGCACTGAAGCGCGAGGCGCTCCGGAACGCGTGATTATCGATGTTGCACATTGCTCGCAAGGGACCCAAAGGCAAATGGTTGCGCACCGGTGCAATCCGGTGCGCAACCCTTGAGAAGTGGAGCCGGGGGGAATTGAACCCCCCGGCCATTTCACGTTTTGCCTACAAAACAAGGCGATTCCGCGATCGGCGAAATCGGGGTGACGCAAAATGTGACGCACAGGGTTCCACCGGGCGTCCAAGGACTGGGACGGTCGCGGCCGCGCCCCTTTGGATTGGGTAGCGAGACGACGCGCCGCACAGACCGTGGCGGACTCCGATGGCACCGCGTGCCACTCTGGGCTATCGGCACCCCGACCCTCCCGTCAGCCCTCCCGGACGACCAATCGGGCCGCGGTCCTCAAGGGGTCAGATGGCGCCGAACTCTTCCAAGAGCACCTGTGACAATTCCGTGCTGAACGCGAGTAGGTCGTTCAGAGTGGCCTCGTTGAGCGGCATCGGATACCCGGGGCGACTCCCGGGAAGAGGCGCTAGTGCAATGACTACACGCTGCCCCTCGGCATGAATGCGGAAGACCATGTTGCGCCGCTCCACAAGCCACTTCTGGGCGTCCTCGCTGGGCAGCCAGTTCTCTCCGGGGGGCGTTGACGGCGTGAGCGTGAAGAGGTCCGTGAAGCTGGGAGCAAGGCCCTCCACGGGGCTATCCATCTTGGGAGGCGCGCGCCTCGCGCCGAATGCGGAGAGCGTGCAGCCAATCGCCAACGCGCCCGCCACGGACGCGATTATGCGACTGAAGGCGGTCCCGAAGCTGCGTGTGGAGGCGCCGGTGAGGGCGAAGACAGCAACGGCGCCAAAGGCCAGTGCGAGTAGTGGGAGCATAAGCCCGATGCGGCTTCCCGATGTGGACGGGATTCCTGGTGTCAGGGGTTCGACCGGCTTCCTCCCGTCGAGGCGGCGGGTGAGCAGGAATGTGGGGAGCGGCTGATCGAGGAACAAGCACATCGTCGCCGGCCCCTGCGAGGCGGTCAGATAGTGTCGCAACGCCTCTGGCCCACTCTCCAGAACGCCCCACTGACTGCCGGTGCCTATCAGGCAGGCGTGGTGGCCACCGAGTTGTCCATCAGCAAGATAGGCGGGCCGTGCCCGGGACCGGCGTTGCCAGGCATTGATGGTGTCACCGCCGAACGTGCGTTCCAACTCGCTCCAAGTCGGTTGGGACACGACATGCCACTGTCTGGCCGAGAACATGGACCGAAGACGCTTGACATAGGCCCGCTGGCGGGCTCGCTCGACGCGCACGATACACCAGACGGCGGGAGAGACGATCACGGCGGTAGCGGCCAAGCCAGCGACTCCAGGCGGTATTGAGGTGTGCGAGCCAACGTACGCGGAGAGGAGCCAAAGCCCAGCCGCGATGCCCCCCAAGAGAGCGGTGAAGGGGAGGAGGTACTGGGGCCATCCGATGGGCTCAGGTCGGAAGCGGACCCTCGCTGTGGTGCCGGCTCGGCTGAGCATGGTCACACCCCTTCGCTGCCGGAACCCTGGCCACGACACACCTCGCCACCCCGGCGAAGGAGCATGAACCCATCACAACCTGCCTGAACACGCCCTGGATGTCCTTGGACACTGCGGCAGTTGTTTCGCTCGCCCGGCACACAAGACATACGGAGGCTCGTCCGAGGTCTCGCACACCATCGGGTCGGATTGTCAGAATTCGGTCCGATCGCCCTATTCGCTCGGCCACCACCTGGCCCGGAAAGACAGCCCAGGACGTTCGTAGGGAGTGGGGGTAGTCGTAACGCCACCCGGGGCGGCACGGGGCGGGGACGCCCGGCCGGGGGCAGTTGGTCACAACAGACTGCGATTGTGACCCACTGACAGGGACGGAAGAGGCCGGGATCGCGGGGTTCCGTCCCGGGCAGTTGGGCACAACCGATTTCGGTTGTGTCCAAGTGGCGGTCGCGGTGTGTTCGGTAGGACTGGCCGCCGTGCGATGATGGCGTGGGCGAAAGCTGATCGCACGCGGGGATTCTCAATTCGCGTTGACGATCGCTGCAATCGCGGCCTGCTAGCATGCGAGGTCCTTGGTACGACCGGGCAGCGTTGGGCTGGCGCGACGCGGCTTGCTGGGTAGCCACCCGACTGAGTTGGGGAGGAATTCATGCGTCGCACGCAACCCACGACCGCCCAGACGATGGAGGGGGGATGGCACTCGAGCTAGAGACCAACCCGCCGGGCCGAGGGCAGGGGAATGAAACCGAGCTTCAGACTTTGGTGAGTCAAGGTCATTCGCTCGATCAGGGGCTGGAGTACCTTCAGTCTTCCTATCGCGTCTGTCCGAATTGGCGGTTCCACTTCACCGACGCGGTTGCAGCCGAGCAGATCTTGGCGAGTGGCTTTAGGGCGTCCCGGGCGGGGTTCTGGGGCCCGGGGGTCTACGCCGGCACCACGCCAACGCCGTCCATCTTTCTCAAGTTGGCTTGGGGAGTTCCTTTGAAGCGACGGCGCGTGCCGATAGACCCCTCGAAGGCCCCCGAGTTCAGACGGGTTCCGTGGCCGCCTTGCACGGCGGTCTGCCCGACCCCTTGGCCAGTATCGCCGCCCCTGTTCAAGTAGAGACGATGTCACCCTCCGTATCAGAGTCAACCCGATCGGCCTACAGCGTTCCGGCAACCCAGCCACGGCACACGGCGGTGTCCGACGCAGGGGATAGACCGATCGCGCCACCGGCATGGTTTGTCGTGACCAATGTCTGGTTGCTGGCCCTGATCGTGCTGACGGCAGCGGTCCCCACATGGATCGTTGGGCGCAGCGCTTTGGGCACGATTGGGTCAGCTGCGATCGCACTGGTCGTCGGCTTCTACGCGATCCACTTTTGGCTGTCCCGAATCACCAACGCGGCCACGCTCCTGCTATACGGAGCGATGCACCCCCGGCTATGCTCGGCGTCTCAGGTAGTGCGTTCCGGACTCCGATTACTTGCGGTGCTTCCGGATACCCATGACAACACTGAGGGAGCGTTCCTACAGCAAGAGCCTTCATGCGAAGAATTCCCGCAGCTCACGGAGCAGTTGGGGCGCATTCGGAAGGCTCTTGAGGCGCGTTCCACGGCAGGGCTCAACTCAAAGACCATCACAATCTGTGCGACAATGCCGGGCGACGGCGCGAGCACCGTTGTGTTCCAGTGCGCTGCCGCACTTGCGAAGGCCGGCGAACGCGTACTGATCGTGGATGCGAATTTCAGAAGGCCCAGGCTAAGCTCGGCGCATCGGCTTGATGGGGCACCAGGACTGGCGGATGTCCTCGCCGGAGTATCCGAACTTCGCGATGTCGTGGCAGTGCTTCCGAACGGCGTCCGGCTGTTGCCGGCAGGTACCCCGCACCAACGCATCTTCGAGCGGCTCTACACGCTGCATGACCACCTCCCAGCGATTGAGTCGGGCGTGGACCATGTGCTATTTGATGTGCCCCCGATCGTGGTCGCGGGAGATGCCGCCGCTGTCGCCGGGGCGACACATGTCAGCATCCTCGTGATCCGTCCGCGAACATCTTACGTCGGTGTGGTAATGAGGGCCGTCCGCGACCTGTCATCCGGGCGAGGCGAGTGCTTGGGCGTGGTCCTAAACGGCGCTGGTTCCGGCTTGTGAGAGCCCCATGGCAAGTCTTCAGCCCTATTCCGCGCTGATTCTCGACCCCGGTTATTCGCAGCGGCTTGACGCGCTGTTGGAGCGCCCCCCGGATGCTGCTGCTAGGAGTGTCGTCGATAGGCGACTATTGCAGGCGGTAGCCCTCTACCCGGATATCTATGTCTCGCCGCTGCCACGCAAAATCGGCTCGGGCATGCATGGCCTAGTAGCCGTCCATGATGTGCCCGATCTGTATGTCATCGAAATGCAGCAGCGCCTGATCAAGGCTTCAGAGGAATTGAGTCCGCGTGACGCGGTACTTCACAGCACCCTAGACACGGGTGCGCCCTGGGATGATGAGGAGCTCGCCGAGGTTGAGCAGCGACTCGATCATGAAGTCTATCGCGATGCACTCGAGTCGCAGCTGCGGCTCATCGCGCCGCTTTGTCGCGCATCCATGACGCATCAGCGCCTTGATGGCGTCAGCCTTCCTCTTGAGGAATTCTCCAAGCCGATGCGATGGCAGAGATACGACGCAGAGTCTGTCTTCGATGTGAGCCGACTGGAAGGGTGGGGATGGCTTGACGCAGCCAACCATGGCGACGATGGTGAGGTTGCGGACTGGGAACTAGAGCAGATTGCAGACGTCACCGATCTTGACGCTCTCCGAGATATCGCTGAGACGTTGGGGGTGCCGTTGTCGGCACACTCGAATCTTGAGCGGGCAAGGGATCGATTGGTTCAAGCGCTCGTTCGTGGGAGGAGACGAGAATTGGCGGAGCGTTGTCTGCGGAGAGACTTCATTGGGCAAGCGATCCTCCTAAAGCCCCTGTGTTCCTTCTCATCCGACCATGATTTCCCGGTGTGGTTTGGTCGGCGTGTCAAGACATTGCCGGGGCCAAGGGTGCCGGACCCATTCCACGACCCATACTTCGCAACATTTTCAGTAGCCATCGGGGAGCTAGCCGCGTTTCCACAACCCCAGACTCTCGCCGAAGCCGTGCTTCTCCGTGATGATGTCCGAATGAAGGACTTGCGGGAGGTGCTGCTGAGGTGGACCGAGACGGCGCGCGAGGAGCAAGGTGCGCAGACCGATAGAGTGGTAAAGGACATCCGTGCGGCATCGAGGGCGCTGCGGCGGGCGAAGTACTGTGGGGCGTTAGCAGAGCTTGTCACGTACGTGTCGTTGCCTATTGCAGTCGCCTCTGCCTCTGTGCCGTTTGCAGCGGGCCTTGCAATTGCCGCCACCGGCGCAGTGGCACAGCTGCATTCGAGACTCTCTCGTAGGTCCAACAGATGGCTGTTTGTTGGCCAGTGATTTGAAACGGGGCGAGCTGGCACCCGTCGCGTCGAATCGGGTCAGGCAGTTTCACCCGAGGTCTCTCTCGCTCTACGGCATTGATGCCTTTGCAACTCTCGGCATCGGTGGGATCTCGCCTTTCGTATCGCCAGATCAATGATGGGCTTGCTCCGAACTGCTTGCGCGTTCTGCGATCAGGGCTTCGTTCAACATCTCCGCCAGCCTCACCCCCGCCTTCGTGAGCTGGTCGTCCACGACCGGCATGCTGTGGTCGATGTACTCCTGCCCCAGCCGGTCGCCGCTCTTGATCTCGTTCCCGTCGGCATCCCGGTAGGCGTCCGCCTCGGCGAGGGCGTGCGACTCGGTCGCCCAGGCGACGGGGTCCATGACCTCGATGCCCGCCTTCTCGACCTCCGGCGTCATCGCCTCCTCCAGCTTCTTCGCGTAGACGTCGAAGGTCATGCCCGTCTGCTTGATCAGGGCCGTGTCCCACAGCGAGTGCAGGTTCATCTTCCGGCTGAACAGGGTGACGTCGATGGCGTTGCCGCCCTGGTCGCTGGCGTGGGCGACGTGCAGGGGCTGGTGGATGTCCCCGACGTAGTGGGTCAGGAACTTGAGGGCCTGGACCCGCTCCTCATGGGTGGCGTCCTTGCTCTTGAGGACGTCGGCGTACTTCTGGATGCCGCGGACCACGCAGCCCTTGTCGGGGCAGTCCCGGTCGAGATTGAACTCCGTCTCCCCCTCGGGCATGTCGGCGTAGTGCCAGGGCTTGGTCCACGCCCACGCCTTATCGCTCTTGATCTGGTCGGGCCAGACGGAGAACTCGGCAAGGGAGCTGTCCCCGAGCAGGTCGTCCACCGCGGCCTTGGCTGTTGGCGTCAGGCGGTCGTAGGCGATCTTGACGATGACCTTGTGGCCGGTGGAGCCCCATGCGCAGCAGAGGGCGACGACCAGGAGAAGGGCCAGCGAGCAGATCCGCGGGGCGGTCCGTGTCGGCATGGCGGTTCTCCGGGTCCCGCGGGAGCGTAGCCAGGAACCCAGTCAGGGATGTGCATGGCCGTGTACGATAGCTTCATGAACGAACAAGGGGATGGGTCTTCCCGCTTGTCACCATCTGACCAGACGACGCTCAAGCACGACTTACTCAAGTGCACGATTGTGTGGGGGCATCAGCTACCGGAACTGTTCCTCAAGGTCTTCGCCCTCTATCTCGCGGCGACTGGAGCCCTCGTGACGTACGCCTTTAGCACTCAGGTGAGATCCGCGTTCCTTGGGGTTGTCTTCGTCGGTGTTGCGTTGTCGGGGGCGGGAATCTACGTGGCGACGCTCGGTCGGGGCCTCGGCAAAGACGTTGAGACGGATGTGCGTCGCCTCTCGGAGAGCCTGGGGGTGCCGGTACTCGACTCGATGTTCTCGCGGCTCGCCAATTTCACGAGCACTGGCGGAGTCCTCTCGTGCTTCGTCATTGTGTTTTGGGCTTTCGCAATGCTCGCCGCGCCCGTCGGCAGACCGATCGTGGGCGTCGCACAGTTGGGTGAAACACCTGCGTCTGTGCCTGCGGCGGCAGTCGGATCACACTTGACGAATTGGCTGAGTCTCGGCGTAGCGGTCGCGACCCTAATCGTCTTCATTTGTTCTGTGTACTTGATACGAAGGCAGCTGAAGCACATGGAGGAAGATCGCAGGCTCGCGATGTATAACGAGGTCGTGTCTGGCCTGAATCAGATGAATCTTGCCATCCTCGACCACCCAGGTTCCTCCGACCATCAGTCTGGCGAAACCATTTCTCACATTCGGTTTGCCCACTTTGAACGTCTCTTCGTACTTCACGAGCGACAATGCATCGACGAGGTAAGCTGGGAGGCTGAGCAGACGTTCATGAAGGATGTGCTCTCGAGACCCGGCCAAGTCGATATCTGGAACGAGTGCCGCGATTGCTTTCGTCGGGATTTCAGGGATTTCTTGGACTCAATGGTGCCTCGCAAACAGACCGAGGACGGCGCAACGCCACAGACCAGCAACCCGACGGGAGAAGCAGCAAGTTGAGAACAGGGCGAGGGCGTGAGTCCACGAAGAACCGCCGTAGGCAACTCTTGTAATCGAACGCCACCCAACACCGTGAACTTCACTGCGCGACCAGGCAGTACCGTGCGGTGCCATACACATCCGTGCGTCACGTCAGAGCTCATACCTCACGCTGATCTCATGGAATCGTTGCGGGGTCGAGCAGAACCTCGTGCCTCAGCCGGTACAATCGCATGGCACGGACGCCATTCCGGGTCACGGAGGACCCATCATGCAGATCGCCATGCGTCGGACCGACGAGGTCCACCCCTACGACAAGAACCCCCGCGTCAACGACTCTGCCGTCGAGTCGGTGGCCCGCTCGATCCGCGAGTTCGGCTTCCGCCAGCCGATCGTCGTGGACGAGAGCGGCGTCATCGTCGTCGGCCACACGCGGTGGAAGGCGGCGAAGACGCTCGGCATGGATCTCGTCCCCGTCCACGTCGCCGAGGGCCTCAGCCCCGAGCAGGCCCGCGCCTACCGCATCGCCGACAACCAGACGGCCACCATCGCGGACTGGGACTTCGAGCTGCTGCCGGTCGAGCTGGCGGAGTTGAAGGACCTGGGCCTCGATCTCTCGATCCTCGGGTTCGATGATGACGAGTTGCAGCAGCTCATGGCCCCGGCCGGCAACCCCGGCCTCACCGACCCCGACGAGATCCCCGAGCCCCCCGACGAGCCCGTGACCAAGCGGGGCGACCTGTGGGTGCTGGGCGAGCACCGGCTGCTGTGCGGCGACTCCTCGAGCGTTGAGGACGTGGACCGGCTCATGGACGGGGCAACGGCACAGTTGGTCAACGCGGACTGTCCCTACAACGTGAAGGTCGAGCCCCGCTCCAACAACGCCTTCGTCGCGGGCAAGACCTCCTTCCACCCCGTGCCCCAGGACGCCGCCAGGGCGGGCGCCAAGGTCAAGGCCACCACCAGGGCCATGCGGGCCAAGGACCGCCCCCTGGACAACGACAACGTCACCGACGAGCAGTTCGCGGCTTTGCTCGCGTCTTGGTTCGGCAATCTGGCCCGTGTGCTGGAGCCGGGCCGGGCGTTCTACATCTGGGGCGGGTACGCCAACATCGGGAACTACCCGTCGGCCCTGAAGAACGCGGGCCTGCGGTTCGCGCAGCAGATCATCTGGCACAAGATGCACCCGGTGATCAGCCGCAAGGACTTCATGGGCGACCACGAGTGGTGTTTCTATGGATGGCGCGAAGGGGCGGCCCACCAGTTCTTCGGCCCCAACAACGTGCCGGACGTGTGGCCCATCAAGAAGGTCAACCCGCAGAGCATGGTCCACCTCACCGAGAAGCCCGTCGAGCTGGCGGCGCGGGCGATGGCGTACTCCAGCAAGCCGGGCGAGCGGGTGCTGGACTTGTTCGGAGGTTCGGGTAGCACCCTCATCGCGGCCGAGCAGCAGGGGCGCAAGGCGTACTTGATGGAGATCGACCCGGCCTACGCGGACGTCATTGTGGCCCGCTTCGAGAAGTACTCGGGCAAGAAGGCGGAGCGGGTCAGTTGTGGGTAGCCCGCTTCCAGATCTCGTGGTCGAGCCACGCCGCGGAGAAGCCGCCGAGTTGCGCCGCCCGCTCCATCGCGTACAGGGCCTCCACGTCGGAAGGCTCCCCTCCCGTCGCCCGCGACACATAGTCGATGATGTGCCGATCGGGCTTCGCGGTGTTCGCGCCGAACAGCATCCGCAGGTACTGGAAACCCGCGAGACCAAACCCCCTGACGCCCACGGCGAGGTAGTCCCCCGGCCTCGCATCGGCCGCCCAAGCCCGCAGGCTGGCCTCCTCGGACTCGGCGGGGAAGGCCTGCGCCGCGTCGATGGCAAACTCGACGACCCCCAGCAGTGTCGCCGCCCGGCGCGGGTCCCGCGTGTCCAGATGTGTGCGAAGGCACGCCTCGGGCGTCGCCGCCAGCATCGCATCCCGCAGCGAGCCGCAGGTCTTGATGTCGGGGTACTTGGCCGCGAAGGCCGCGACGCGGGGAACCACCACACGCTCGTAGTGCCGGTTCAGGCTGAGTACGCAGTCGATGATCTTGAGGGGGGGATCGCCATCCCAGATGGCGGGCGGTGCCGTGCTGGTCTCGGGGAACTCCTTCTGGACCAGATCGAGGAGTTGGCGGGCCTCGTGTTCGCGCATGGCGAGGAGCCTACCCCAAACGCCGTCACCACTGAGAAAGCCCCGGCCGGAGCCGAGGCGTTCGGGGGTGGTTGATGGGACGCCCGGCCTTCGGCCTCAGTCCCACCCTCTCCCCGGCGTGTAGACCGTGCTGCACGTCTGGCACTCAACCCGGTCGTCGTTCAGCCAGACCAGGTTGTCCGCGTCGCGTTCGCCGCAGGACGGGCACCCGTGCTGCGGGGCCACGAGGTTGGACTCGTCAGGTGCTTCGGGCTCTTGCTCGCACATGGTCAGGCCCCCTCGCGCAGGGCATGGTACTCCGTCATGGCGTCGATATGGACGCCCGGCCCGCGCCCGTAGCTCCGACGCCCCTCGGTGGTGACGCAGCCCCGCTCCTTGAGGAACGCGATCGCGGCCGCCACCTGCGACGAGGGCAGGCCCTCGGCGTCGGCGATCTCTTCGAGCGTGAACCCCTCGCCCGCCGCTTCCTCGGCGGCGTGGGCCACGGCCTCGAAGGTCGAGAGCTCACATCGGTGCTGGTAGGGCTCGCCCTTGGCGGGCACGACCGAGCGGACCAGGGCGCCGTCCTTGGCGACGCTGAAGGACTCGCCCCGGGCGGGCGGTGCGGCGAAGGCGTCCACGGCGGTCTCGAGTGCCGCCCACTCGGCGGAGGTCACCATCTGGTTCTCCCTCGCGTCGAGCAGCCGCCTCGCGGCGTCGAGCAGTTCTCTGGTGCGGTTGGCCATGGCTCAGTCCCGCTTTCCGTTGGAAGCGAACCTGCCCCGGTCCACCTTGGCGAACCTGCTCTCCGCGCCCTTGGCGGAGATCTCGCGGATGATCGCCGAGTAGAGGGTGGCGTCGGGCGTCTTGCCCGCCGGGCTCTGCCACAGGCCCTGGGCCACCACCGCCGCGATCATCTCGCGGGCACTCATGGGCACCTTGCTCTTGGCGAGGACGAGGGCCGCGGCGTCCAGGGCACTGGTCTTCCTCGGCTTGGGCTCCTTGGCGGCCTTGGCGGCCTTCCCCGTTGCTCTTGCCCTTCGCGGGGGCCTCGCCCGCGTCGGCCCCGACGTTGGCGTCCGTGGCGTCGGGGGCCGGGGCGGGGGTCGCCGCCGCCTTCTTCCCCCGCTTGGCCTTGGCGGGCGTCGTGGGCGTCGTGGGGGGCGTGGGCGTCGTGGGGCGTGGCGGCCTCGGTCGTCCCGGCGTCCAACGCCGCGATGTTGGCGTCGGCCTGCGCGACCGCCTCCTTCCGCTTCTTCTCGGTGGTCTTCTCCGTGGCCTTCTCCGACTTGGGTGCGCGTACCGATGTCTTCTTCGCTGCCATGATCGATCTCCTGGCTTGGGTTGGGAACGCCGCCGCGACGTGCGGCGGGCAATCGCGGGGCGTGGGGTTCCCCCCAAGCCCGCGTCGGGGCTACCGGCTGCGGACGATGGTCAGCTGGAACTCGCTGCCGTCGGCCCCGGCTGCGCAACGCCGCGGCGATCTCGTCGCCGTCCCCGGCCCAGGTCCCCGCCATCGGTCCGAGGTCGGGGGCCTGGCCGTCGATGACGCCGTCCCCGCGTGGTCGGGGATCGCAGCACAGGTCCTGGCGGCACCTCGTCGCGCCAGAAGCCCGATCGGAGCGTCCTGCACCAGGGCCTGCAGTGCGTCCTGAAGTTCGGTCGGGTTCGCTCGCTCATGGTCGTCTCCTTCCGGTTGGTTGTTCAGCAGCCCGCGACCCGGTCGATCTGGTCGAGGACGTCGTGGACCATCGAGTTGGTGGCGTTGGGCTCCCCGCCCCGGCGCGTGCCGCACAGGACCTTCGCGGCGTTGTACGCGACGGCGTACCGCGCCTCGCGGCTGTCGTTGCGGCCCACCTCGATCTCGACGCCGTTGGCGGTGACCACCGCCCCGTCGTCGGTGCGGCGGATCTCGACGTCGCCCTCGACCCCCTCGATCACCATCTGCTTGATGAACATGTCCGTCCTCCCTTACTTGCTGCGCAACTTGGCGTCCTGGAAGCCCGCGTCGTACCCGGCCTCGAAGGCCATCCGCACCACCTCGCGGAGCACCGCCACCGAGATGTCGTGGAAGTCGAGGGCGTCGCGGTAGCGGGTCTCCATCGTCTCGTAGTCGAGGTACTGCCTGACGCGCTCGATCGCCTCGGCGATGCGGCGTTCGTTGGCGGGGCCGGCCTCACGTCTGCTGGTCATGGCGTTCTCCTTTCGCATGACCACATGAAGCCCTGCGAGCGGCCGCGATTGGAAGGCGATTCGAGCAGGAATTCCAGATGTTTTCGGCGTGGTGCCGCGCCGTGCGCCCCGGTGCAAGGACATCCCCCGAGCATGCAAGGACAAGCCCTGAGGGAGGGAGGACGCGATGGCCGGGAGAGGCAGGCCCAACATCAACGAGGACGGGCTCACCGTCCGCCAGGAGAAGGGCGTCATCGCCCTCATCAACGAGACCACCGTCGCCGCGGCCTCCCGCGCCAGCGGCATCGCCGAGCGGACCCTGCACACCTGGATGAAGGACCCCAAGTTCGCCAAGGCCTACCGCCGCGCCCGCCGCGAGGCGTTCAGCCTCTCCATCGCCATGACGCAGCGGTACTCGGCGATGGCCGTCAACAACCTCGCCAAGATCATGAACGACCCCGCCAGCCACAACACGGCGCGGGTCACCGCCGCCGTCGCCCTGCTCCGCTACGGGCGCGAGTCGATCGAGCTGGACGACCTCGCCGCCCGCGTGGACCAGCTCGAGGAAGAGCAGCAGCCGGGGGCGGGCGCGTGACGCGGATCGAAGCGATCGCGAGGGAGGAGCGGTATGGGCAGCAGGCTCTCCAGACGCATCGGCAGGCTTGAGCGTCGGCCCGGCGGGCCGCGTGGCCCCTGCCC
Source organism: Phycisphaerales bacterium (assembly GCA_016709445.1). Classification (GTDB taxonomy): domain Bacteria; phylum Planctomycetota; class Phycisphaerae; order Phycisphaerales; family UBA1924; genus PNC22. The sequence continues at coordinate 798 of JADJMV010000013.1, read as the reverse complement.
CGCCTGCCGCGGCCTCGGCCGCATCACGCTCGTGGACGAACGCCGGGGGCAGACTCTCGCCGACGCCCGCGGGTGCGGGTCCTGCGGCAAGGTGTCCAAGGTCATCCTGCTGGAGGCGGGCGATGATGACGGCGCGGCTGACTAGGCGTATCGCCCGGCTGGAGCGGGGCCGAGGGTCGGCCTGCCCCGCCTGCGGCGGGGGCGGCCCCGTGGCCTACGAGGTCGAGGGGCCCGCGGCGGTGGCCCGGGTGGCCGCTTCCCGGCCGCCGCGGGAGCCCAGGGCGTGCGGCGCCTGCGGGCGGGCCAGGGAGTTCTGGATCGGGTTCCCGGCGGCGAGGGCGGGCGGGGACTGAGGGGGACGCCACAGATCTGTGGGGCGATCAGACCGCCCCGGCAGGTACGCTTCCGTGGGGTTGCGGGACTGAGCATCGCCGGGATCGGCGCACTCAGCACCATGCACCTTTGCACCACCTCATATGGCCGGGCCGCCGGTGCATGGCGCGCTCGGCAGGACATCCACGCCTTGTGCCCCACCATTCCCCAGATTGCCGTTGCGAGAGCCCATCCCCAGGACGATACTGGCGGTGTCCATCCTCACCGAAGGGAGCGACCATGACCACGACCCGCCTTGTCCCGGTCCTTGCGGCCTGCTTGGCGGCCGCCGCTCAGGGCCAGCACAACTTCTCGCGCACCCTCACCGTCGATCCCTCGGGCAACGCCGGCTACACGACGATCCAGGACGCGATCGACGCCATCGTGCCGGCCAACCCGGCGATCCAGCAGACGATCCTGATCTTC
>JADJMV010000012.1 GCA_016709445.1 Phycisphaerales bacterium | reverse complement strand
GCCACCCGCCGAAGTCATCCGAACGGTTTGCCATCAGCCTGCTTGAGGTGGGTTCGATCGAGTACGGAACTACTGCGGTGGGCCGGCCTCCACGAGATCGGCGGCCCCTCGTCGTCGTTTGACCTGCCCCCAGCAATCCGGTCCAAGAATCGTTCCGAGCACTTTTTCCTGTGGGGCGGGCCGTCCATCCGGTATGCTCCACACCGGGATCAACCGCGCCCGGAGATCCATCCATGAGGTACGCCGTTATCTGGACATTGGGGTCGGTCTGCTGCTTGGCTGGGGCCGCCCAAGCGCAGATCCGATGGCAGGCGACCGTGCTGCATCCGGGAGGGGCGTACGAGTCGTTCGCCTATGCCGTCGATGGCGGAATGCAGGGCGGCTTCGTCGACCCTGCGGGCAGCCAGGACTATGGGTTTCCGACTCTCTGGTTCGGATCGCCCGACAGCTTGGTCAACCTCCTCCCGGCTGGAAACTGGGATCGGGGCGATGTGTACGCGATGCAAGGCGGACGGCAGGTTGGCCAGGTGCTCGCGGCAAATGTCGCCCAGCACGCGGCGCTTTGGTATGGATCGGCCGGCTCATTTGTTGATCTGCATCCGAGCGGGTATCGCAGTTCTATCGCCGAGGATGTAGCTGGGGATCAAGTCGTGGGCCTGGCCTCGCCGAATGGGAGCGGAAACGCCCACGCGGTGGTGTGGAACCTCACCGACCGGACTCTCACAGATCTCCACCCGCCCGGTGCCCGTTGGTCGCGAGGCTATGCCACCGATGGACGCTGGCAAGGCGGCGAGGCCCAGTTCCCGGACCTCGGCTACGCGATCCACGCCGTGCTCTGGTCGGGCTCTGCCGAGAGCGCGACCGACCTGAATCCCTTCGGGGCCAAGACCTCCACCATCAACGACATGGCCGCCGGCGTCCAGATCGGCGACGCGCCGGTCGGCACGCAGAACGTCGCGGTGCTCTGGCGGGGGCACGCCCGAGTCGGCGATCAACATGACGCCCGACGGCGTGATGAACGCCCACCTCTACGCCACCACCGGCGATCTGCACGGCGGCAGTGTGCGCTACTCCGGTCAGTGGGCCCACGCCGCGCTCTGGTTCAGCGACAACCCCAATGACTTTATCTCCCTCCACGACGCGATCCCCGGCAACTGGAAGTCCTCGGAGATTTACTCCCTCTCCGTGGTCGGCGAGACCATCTACGCCGCTGGCGCAGCGATCCCCGACGGCCTCGGCACCGCCCGCGCGATCGTCTGGACCGGTACCATCCCCGCCCCCGGCCCTGCGAGCATCGCCGGGGCCGCCGGCGTACTCGGCGTCTCTCGCCGGCCGCGGCGGGCTACTCGCCGCCGTTGTCCACATACGAGTCGATGAACAGTTCGATGTCGGTGCCATCAATCGCTGCGTCGGCGTTGACATCGGCCAGAGGATCGTTGTTGGCGAGCGCGTCAGCGAACAGATCCACGTCACCGCCGTCCGCCCCGCCCGAGAGGTTTAGATCGCTCAGGCACCGGTTGATCTTGATGCGGTGGGCATAGCAGTTTCGCTCGCTCCACGCGTTGCCGTCCCACTCCCGGGCGATGTACGCGACAAACAGCGTCTTCTTGTCCGGGCCCGCCGTCACCATGTGGTGATAGTCCCCCAGTTGCTGGGAGGGGGCCTGCATCAAGGGGAACGGGGCGGTGGTGAGCCGCTTGGTGTAGACATTGGGAGAGGCGGTGTCGAACCCGGTGATCCGGGCGTAGTAGACATCCACCTCGTGGAAGATGGGGTTGCCGCCCGAATCGACGTCGAGATTGTCAACGTCGACATCAAGGTATGGGTCGTTGCGGTTGTCGTAGAAGACGAGATTGATCGCCCCGCACCCGTCGATCGCCATCGACGGCATGATCTGGTCTGGGCCGTGGTTTGTCACCGGGGCACCGGGGCCCAGGAGCTTGAGATCCGTGAGCACGAAGTGATCCTCCGCGAGGACCGCGAAGGACGCGCCGCCATCTTGACTGCGCAATGTGGATGTCGGTGTTGGTCGATCCCGGCTGCGACCGCGCGTAGAACGCCACATAGACATCCCCGTTGTTGGGATCCACCGCCATCGCGGGGTGGCACCAGCGCCGATCGACGGCATACGGCGTATCCCCTGGAGTGCCCCAAGAGGCAGTCACCGTCGTTGCCTCGATGGTCGCGTTTCCGTCCACCTCAACAGGTTGGCCGAAGTCAGGCAGCCAGGTTGCCCCGTCGGTGTCCGAGTACACGACATACGGCAGATCCTCGTTGTAGCACCCGCCGCCGCATGCCTGGGGATCCGTCACCGCCACAACGACTCGCCCTGCGTTCGGTCCGGTATCGAGCACGACGGGAGTCGCGCCCCACCCCCGATAGTCGCACTGGTGGGCTTGTGTGTCAGGGCGCACGCGCCCCAAGGCCCAGAACGGATCTATCACCTCTGGGTCGGTCGACGCGGCATCCCACAGGTCATTGCTGCAGGCCAACGGCGAATTCGACTTGAAGTTGTAGAGCACATGGTAGAGTGTTTGGCCATTGAATGCCGACGGGCCAGCCGCCATGAGGGGCTTGTCTACCGCGCCGGTGATCCGGTAGGTTCGATCGGCCGGGATGCTCGAATCGGTCGGATCAAGCCACGCGCCGACAAGGCCCTGCTCTATTGCAATGGCATTGTGGATAGCGCAGATCCAGATCTGTCCCGATCCAGGCGCACACACGAGCCCCGGATCGCCGCCTCGGACCTCACCAGCCACCGAATCGGCGTAAGGCATGTTGCCCAGATCCGACACGCTGAGCGTACCAAGTGCATCCACCGAGCCAATGGCATAGCCGATAGCACCACCCTCCTTGCGCGACGCAAAGACGACCCGGTTCGGATCAACCTGGCTCGCCGCCAGTGAGCACTCGAACCAGAATCCCGGATGTTGGATCGGGTCGTTCACCCGAACCCGCGGCCCCACGGTGACCAGTGGTGTGACTTGCCCCGCCGCAGGGGTAGCGAGCCATGCCAAAGCGAACATCACAAATGCAGTGATCCTGGCTGTCATCTTTAGTCTCCTCAGTAGTATCGCCGATGTGAATCCATGTGCAATGAGTGTACGGATTCAGCCATGCAGCTGCAATCGCGCTGGGGCGACAGGGTGGCCGGGCAGGTTGTCATGGTTGCAGCTTTGGGTTGCCCTGACGAAATCCTCGATCATGGCCACGCGAACTCGGGCCCCCTCGCAATACCCCCCGCATTGGACTCGCCTCCGTGTGCTCTTCAAGCACCACTCCAAGGAACCACGCGGCTGTCCCCAAGCCCAGTCCCGCAACCCCACGGAAGCGTACCTGCGGGTGCGTTGCCCGACCGCACAGATCCGTGGGTCGCCCCGTCAGTCCTCGCCCGCCCTGGGGGCCGGGAACGAGATCCAGAACTCCTTGGCCCGCCCGCAGTTGGGGCACAGCGTGGGCGGCCGGGCGGTCGGGGCGGTCTCCACCCGGGCCGCGGGCTCGGCCATCACGACCTCGTAGACGACCGGCCCCGGCCCGCCGCCGCCGCACACCGGGCAGAGGCGGGGCCGGCGCCCCTCCAGGCGGGCGACGCGGCTAGCCAGCGTCCGCGGCACGGCCGTCCCCCTCCAGCACGATGACCTTGGACACCTTGCCGCACGACGCGCAGCCGGCGGCGTCCCCCACCCGCTCGCCCGCGGCCTCGTCCACGAGGGCCACGGTCCCGCAGCCCCGGCAGAGCCGGCACGGGCCGCGGGTCCCGCCCGGGGCGTGCTCCAGCCGCGTGATGCGCGAGGCCAGCCGTCGTGTCATGACACGCCCTCCTTCCGCTGCTCGTCCTCGAGCTGGTCCACCCGCGCCGCCAGGTCGTCCAGCTCGATCGACTCGCGGCCGTAGCGCAGCAGGGCTGTCGCCGCCGACACCCGTTTGAAGCGGCCGTCCATCACCAGATGTTGGGCGACTATGTTCCGTTGGTTGGGGGACGAGGAGCGGTCGCCCGCCTTCCTGGTGGCGCGATGCGGTTGGGCACGCGCCTGGTGCCGTGCTTCGCGGGGTCGTTGGCCACGGTCTGGGCCAGAGACGTAGCCCTGCCCTGACGCCCGCCGCGCGTCCCCCACTGCCCCGGTGGCAGCATGTCGAGCACGAGGCCCGCCGCTCCCGGTACGATCCTCCGATGCCGAGGCCTACCCCTGAACCGAGACTCTGGAAGAGCGTCGCCGCCACGCTCGACGAGATGGACGTGGAGTCCCTGTGCGGCCTGCTGCACGACCTCTACAAGCTCTCTCCGGAGAATCGCGCGTTCTTGGCGGCCTGGATCGGCGACGAAGACGCGTCGGTCGAACTGCTCGATGGGTACAAGGCCAAGATCACCACACAGTTCTTTGTTCGCGGCGCTCCGCGCCTGAGCGGCGGCTGCGACCTCGCGCTATGCCGACGCCTCCTGAAGGAGTATCGCCGCGTCACCACCGCGCCCGAGATGCTCGGCGGGTTCGACATCCGAGGCACCATCGATCTGGGCCTGCACTACCTCGAGGTCGGCACCAGATATGTGAACCAGATCGCCTGGGACGAGGAGCGGGCGTACGCCAGCATGGGCGCGGTGGCGGTGGAAACCTCGACGCTCTGCCGGGACAGGAGCGGCCAGAAGTGGGCGGGCGTATTCCTGCCGCGGGCGCGAGCGGTCGCCGAGGCCGCGCGGACCATCGGCTATGGTTTCCGCGACGATCTGGCCGACATGGCGAAGGTGTTCGAGGGAACCGCCGCCGCATTCGAGCTGCGACGTGCGAGGCGGGCGAGGTGATCGATAAGGGTGCGCATGGGGAGCGGCGGCGTGGGGCGGCATGGCGGTCTCTGCGCGTGGGGAGACTGGCACCCTTTCAGGGTGCGGGGAGGGCGTGGGGGTGTGGTCCGGGGGTGTCGGCCGCGGGTCTCCACCCCCGGCTATTGGAGTGCACCCCTTCGGGGTGCGGGGAGGGTGTGGGGGTGTAGTCCGCGGGGGTCGGACTCGGGCCTGCACCCCCGGCTACTGGGGTGCACCCCTTCGGGGTGCGGGGGAGGGTGTGGGGGTGTGGTCCGGGGGTGTCGGCCGCGCGCCTCCACCCCCGGCTATTGGAGTGCACCCCTTCGGGGTGCGGGGGAGGGTGTGGGGAGGGTTAGCCGGCGCGGCTGACTTCGTCGTAGACCGCGTCGAGCGCACGCTCTCTGATCTGCTCGAAGCCGAGGCCGTCCATGAAGTCCCAGCTCATGGCCTTGATCTCGTCCTTGGTCTTTCCGCCGCGGATCTCCTCGGCGACGTGGTCCCAGATCCGGTCGAGGTAGGTGCCCTGCTCCTCGAGGCCATCGCGGTCGGTGATTTCGCCGTGGCCGGGGACAACGACGGTGAGGCCGTCGCAGAGGTCGATGGTCTTGGCGACCGACGAGCGCCAGCCCTTGCAGGTCGCGCCGCCGGGGGGATCGAAGAAGGGGTGCAGCCCGTGGAAGCACACGTCGCCGGTGTGGACGACGTTGAGGTCGGGCAGGTGGACGACGACGTCGTTGTCGGTGTGGCCGGGGCCGAAGTGGTAGAGCACCACGCGGATCTCCCCACTTTCATCTCGTGGGGCCATGAGTCGATCTTCACGTCGGGGACGAACAGGTCGGCGGTCCAGGCCGGCGCGGCCTCGGCCGCGGCCTGGGCCTCGGCGAGCACCACGTCGGCCCCGGGCCGGCTGGTGTCGACCTGCTTCGGTCCACCCTTGGCTGCTCCGGCGTACTGGGCGAGCTGACCGGCGATCCTCTCGGCTGCCTTGGCGTGGGAGACGAGCTTGCGGCTGGGGTGGAGCACGCCGTTCCCGCCGGTGTGGTCGCCGTGATGGTGGGTATTCAGGACGGTGAGGACGGGGGCCCCGAAGCCGGCCCCTTCCCTCGCCAAGGCCGCGGCAAAGGCGGGGAATTTGGTGTCGACGAGCAGGGCCTGGTCGCCGGAGGTCACGAGGAGGACATTGCCACCCATTGAGAGATCGACAGCCGCGTGGACGCCCTCTCGGACCTCGTGCCAGGTGAAGAAGGTGTCGGGAACCCCCCGCCTGTGGGGGGCGCCAAGGGCGGATCGGAGGGGCAGGGCCGTCCCGGCGAGGGCCCCGGCGGCAAGGGTAAGGAACGAGCGGCGGTCCAGGCTGCGCATCAGAGGCCTCCAATCCCACTCCCCCGGGGACAGCCCGCCTCCTCGCGGGCTACCATCGCCCCCGAAGCAGTGTACCCGCCCGGGAGCACTCTCCCCGCAGGCGGCAGGAGCCAGGAATGAAGGCGAACGATCTCCGTATCGGCAACGGTGTCCGGATTGACGGCAAGCTGTATGTCGTCGTGGGCTACGAGCACCGGACGCCGGGCAACCTCCGCGCCTTCGTCCAGGCCAAGCTCCGCGACGTGGTCGATAGCAAGCTGATCGACCGGCGCTTCGCCTCGACCGATGAGCTCGAGGAGATCGACCTCGACCGGCGGGAGATGGAATTCCTCTACGCCGACAGCACGGGCGCGACCTTTATGGATTCGGAGACGTACGACCAGCTCGTGATCCACGAGGACGTGCTGGGCAACGCGATGCTGTACCTAGTCCCCAACTCCAAGATCGTGGTGCTCTGCTTTGAGGGCAACCCGATCAGCATGGAGCTGCCGGCCTCCGTCGAGCTGGAGGTGACCGATACCGCCCCCGGCATCAAGGGCGCGACGGCGACGAACCAGCTCAAGGAGGCGGTGTGCGAGACCGGGCTGAAGACCAAGGTTCCGCCGTTCATTACGACGGGTGAGAAGATCCGGATCTCGACCACCGACGGCTCGTATCAGTCCTGGGCCTGACCCTGACGGAACCACGCGCCCGGGAGTACCCGATGGCGAATCGAATCGCAGCCCGCGCCATGAAGCCTCTCGTGGTCGGTCTCGCGATCGCTTTGCTGGTCGTCGGCGTTGTCGGTGTGATCGCGCTGCGGACGCTGGGGCCCGGCACAGGGGGCCTGGGCGGTGTCGCCCACCGGCTGGAGAGCTGGATCGGCTCCCAGATCGTCGGTATCGCCAACAGCTACCTCGTCCCACAGATCGCCTTCGAGAGCCTTGACTACGAGGCCCCCGGCACCGTCCACCTCAAGGGCGTGACCCTGACGGCACCGGACGGCACGCGCGTGCTCGAACTCGACGGCATGACGGTGGAACTGGCGGAGGTGCCCAGGCTGGGGCAGCCCCTCGTGATCGAGCGGATCGACCTGGATCGGCCCGTCGTCCATCTCATCCGGGAGACGGGCGCTGATGGGGCATCGGGCTTCCGCGGACTGAGCCCGATCGCTAAGGCCTCCCCGGGACACGACGAGGAGGTCGAGCCCAGTTTCAGGCTCTCCAATGTCCTCCGCCTGCGGCGCATCCAGGTGAACGATGGCTCGCTGGCCTACGACCAGGCCGACGGGTCGCCCCCGATGGTGGTGCGCGGACTGACGACGACGATCATCGCCTCGCCGGCGGCCGGCGAGGAGGGCTGGTACGCGCTCGACATCGACTCGGCGCTGGGCCCCCTGGCTCGCCTCCAGCTCAAGGGGGCCTTCAGTCTCGACTCACTCGAGGCCAAGATCGAGCAACTGGACCTCAGTAGCGATCTCGGCCCGGACTCGAGGTCGATCCTGCCCCCCGAGATCCAGACGCTCGTCGCTGCATACGAGGCACGGGGCCGGTTCGACCTGGCCGCGTCGGGGCGGCTGAGCCTCGCCGACCCGATGGCCGGCTCGCTGCAGGCCACGGTCTCGCTCGAATCGGCACACTTCGCTTCCGGGGATTACCAGATCCCGCTCGACCGGCTCGCCGCCGAGGCCACGCTCGGCTCGGGGATCTTGACGCTGACGAGCCTGCGTGCCGAGATGTTGGGCGGCGCGGTCACGGCCCAGGGCGACGTCGAAACGACGGTGTCCACTCGGCCGGCCCACATTTTCTGGACGCTCGAGGACCTGGATCTGCAGAGGCTGCTGCGCACGGGCTCCCCGGCCGACGAGCCCCCGAAGCTGGCGGGCACGCTTTCCGGCGGCGGCTCGGCGACGTCCGACCTCTCAGATCCTCTCGCGTCGCTCGACGGCAAGGGCGATGCGCATGTGCGCGACGGCAGGCTGATGGTGCTTCCCGGGCTCAGCCAGCTCGCTCAGGCGATGCACGTGATGAGCGCCGGGATGTTGTCCAAGAAACTCAACCACAAGGCCGATGCCGAATTCACGCTCGGGCCCGCGGGGGTCATCGTCACTTCATCGCAGGTGACCACCGAGTTCCTCGCCGCCCGCGCGACGGGGGATATCGCCTTTGATGGCACGCTGAATCTCTCCGTGAATGCCGGCCCCATGGAGAAGCTCCAGTCGATGCTCGGCGGCGTCGGCGACCTGCTCGGGTCGGTGACCGACCGCCTCGTCACGTACCGGATCCGCGGGACCGTCGCGGAACCCCAGGTCTCCGTCGCCCCGCTCGGGGTCGGCGGGTGAGAGCCCACGCGTGAATCGTTCGCTCCCCAACCTCATCCTCATGGGATTGCGCGGCAGCGGCAAGTCCACGATCGCCCGGGTGCTCTCCGAGCGGCTCGGCATCCCCTCTGTGGATCTCGACGCCCGCGTCCTCGAATCCTTCGGCGGCGGGTCGGTCTCCGACGTGTGGCGGTCGCGGGGCGAGCGGGCCTTTCGGGCCGCCGAAGCGGAGTGTCTCCGCGAGGCGCTCCGGGCCCCGCGCCCAAAGATCCTCGCGTTGGGGGGCGGCGCTCCGACGGCGCCCGGGGCTGCTGACTTGCTGCGCCGCGCCGTCGCGCAGGACGGAGATGTGCTGGTGTATCTGAGAGCGCAGCCGGAGACTCTGCGCCGCCGGCTGGAAGCCGTCGCCGGGGACGATCGCCCCTCGCTCACCGGGCTCGGCACCCTGACCGAGATCGAGTCGGTTTTCGCGGCCCGCGACGCGCAGTACGTCGCCCTGGCGTCGATGGTGGTGCAGGTCGATCTGCTCGATACTGCGGCGGCCGCGGACCGGGTCGCCGCCGGTTACGCCCCGGCGTCCGCCTGACGGACTGCCTGGCAGAACGCCCTGACCTTCGCCGGGTCTTTCACACCAGGCGCCGATTCCACACCGCTCGAGACATCCACCGCGAAGGGCCGGCACGCTCGGATGGCGTCGCCGACATTGTCCGGCGTGAGGCCGCCGGCCAGAAGAATGGGCTTGGTCGCCTCTGCCATGGGCTCGGTGAGGCTGGCCCAGTCGAAGGCGACCCCTTCGCCTCCGGCGGAGCCATCGACGAGAATCGCATCCACCTCCTCGATCTCGCTCCACCGGAGCAGCTCGTCGGCGATGGTGTCGGGATCGAACCTGATGCCCTTGATCACGCAGCCGCAGTTGCGGACGAGTTGCTCGTCTTCCAGTCCGTGGAGCTGGACCCATCGCGTGGGACACTCCTCGACAATCTCGAGAAACGTGCGGAGCGGCTCGTCGCGGTAGACGCCCACGGTCGAGACAAACGCCGGGAGTTGGGCGGCGATCTCGTCGGCGAAGGCCGGCTCGATCCATCGTGGAGAGTCCTTCACGAAGACCAGGCCGATCGCGTCGGCCCCGGCCTCGACGGCGGCCTCGGCCGCCTCGTGGCTGGTGATCCCGCACACTTTGATCCGGGTCCGGTCGGTCCGCATCGCTCGCCCGCCTCCTTCAGCCGATCTCGTCGAGGAGTTCCCTCGCGAGCGTGGTGTCTTCCTCGCTGGCGAGCCGATCTCGGGCCCGCGTCAGGATTCGCTTCGCCTCCGTGGGGTCGTTGAGGAAGCGGGTGTTGATGAGCCCGAGCATGAGCATGACGCGCGGCGCTTCGGCGTCGGTCTCGTAGGCCGAGAGGAACTGTTGGTACGCATCGACGGCGTTGGCGTAGTCGCCGGACTTGAAGAGTTGGTTGGCGATCTCGTAGAGCTGGCTGCGTCCGAGCGGGGGGAGCTGAGCGCCGCCGGGCAGGCTTCGCATGGCCAGATACGCCGACGCGGCTGCGGGCGTATCCCCGGCGGCAAGCCGCTCCTGGGCTCGGAGCCGGGCCTCCGCGGCGGGCCCTTCGGCGCCTTGACGGGGGCCTCTGTTCCGCCGCTCCACGGCCCGTCGGGAGGTCGATGTCGCCTGAGCCGCCTTGAACGCCCGTCGTCGCGCGGCCTGCCGCCCGATGGTGAACAGGTCGTAGGGCTCTCTGGGGGACGACCCGCGTGGCGAGCAGGATCGCGGCGACCCCATCCCCAGGCCGTAGCCCCCGACATGGGCGAGGTGGGCCACGTCGCCGCCGCCCCGCGCGAGCCCGAGGAGGTCCGCGGCCACGGCGAAGAGGATGAACCACCAGGCGGTGATGTGATACACGCCGATGATAAAGAAAAACACCAGGGTTCGGACGTGGACATAGGGGAAGAAGACGAGGAATGCGCCTGTCACGGCGGCGATGGCGCCCGAGGCGCCAACGACGCCGTGCCGGTCGAACGCGGCGTGCGCTGCGCCCGCGCCGACGGCCCCGGCAAGGTAGAGCCCCAGGAAGCCGATCCGGCCGAGCCGGTCTTCGACATCGGGCCCGAAGACCCAGAGAGCCAGCATGTTGAACGCGATGTGGGCGAAGCCGGCGTGGAGAAATGCGTAGGTCAGGTAGGTCCACCACGCCGAGCGTCCGGGCACCAGCGTGGCCAGAGCCTCCCACCGCTCGGCCTCGGCGGCGTGCTGCTGCGCGACGACACGCAGCAGGCCAAAGACCGCCAGATTGGCGGCGATCAGGGCGTAGGTGACCACGGTGGGTCGGCGCTTGTACCGGTCTGTCCCGAGGGGCAGGAACACGCCGGATGGTACCCACTCGGGAGGGGCCGTCCCGCGTGGCTCGGCGCGGGCTCCCAACCTATACTCTTTTCCCCGCACCCGTGGGGTCGACGCGACCGATAGATTGCCGAGAAGGAGCTTTGAGGATGACAACCGCCACGTTCGCGAAGGGGCTGGAGGGCATCGTCGCGGCCGAGACGCAGATGTCCTACATCGACGGCCAGAAGGGTGTGCTCGAGTATGTGGGCATCCCCATCGGCGAACTGTCCTCGAACTCGACCTTTGAGGAGGTGGTGTTCCTGCTGTGGAACCTCAGGCTCCCGCGGGCCGACGAGCTCAAGGAATTCACCGCCGCCCTGCGCAGCAACTACATGCCGCCCGAGGGTCTCATCCAGCGGATCGGCGCCCTGCCCAAGACTGCGCAACCCATGCACGCGCTCCGCACGCTGATCAGCGAGCTGGCGCTCTACGACACCACGCCGAACGCCAACGACGTGGACGCGGCCCGCGCCAAGTCGATCCGAATCCTGGGAATGGCTCCCGCGCTGGTCGCCTGCTTCGACCGTCACCGTCGCGGCCTGCCGTTCGTCAAGCCCGACACCAGCCTCACCTTCGCCCAGAACTTTCTCTACATGCTCAATGGCGAGGCGCCGACCCCCACCATGGCCCGCGCCTTCGACATCTGCATGATCCTCCACGCCGATCACGGGCTCAACAATTCCACCTTCACGGCCCGCGTCATCATCTCGACGCTTTCCGACGTGTATTCGGCCCTCACGGGCGCCGTGGGCAGCCTCCGCGGCCCGCTCCATGGCGGCGCCAACGAGGGCGTGATGCACATGCTCAACGAGATCCCGAATCTGGAAGCCGTCGAGCCCTACGTCATGGGCAAGATCGAGCGGCACGAGAAGATCATGGGGTTCGGCCACCGCGTCTACAAGGCCAAAGACCCGCGGGCGACCGACCTCCAGAAGCTCGCGAAGAAGCTGGCCGAGGATACCGGCAACAGCGATCTCTACGCGAAGAGCAATGCCATCGAGAAGATCATGGAGCGCGAGGTCGCGTCGAAGGGCATCTACCCCAACGTCGACTTCTACTCCGCCACGACCTACCACTGCATCGGGCTCAAGCTCGATCTGTTCACGCCGATGTTCGCGCTTTCCCGCATCGCGGGCTGGAGCGGCCACGTCCTCGAACAGCTCCGCGATAACCGGCTGTTCCGTCCGAAGGCCGCGTACATCGGGCCCCACGACGCCCCCTATATCCCGATCGCCGAGCGTTAGTCAGCCCGCCGGGCCCCGGCCGGCCGGTCCATCCAGCCATCGCTGCATGTCCAGGTCTTCGAGACTCAGGCGCCCGCGCCACGCCTCCAGGGCGTCGCGGATGATCGGATCCTCGCGGAGGGCCTCAAGACGCGCCAGCCCCTCGGCGGCCTCTTCCGTTCGGCTGGAGGTCTCCCTGGGCGTAATCGTGGCAGGGGGAGGCTCGGGCAGGGAAGCCTGACCAGCTCTTTGCTGCGTCTCGGCCGCGGGGCTAGGCCTCGCTCGCCGGGTCCCGCTCTTGGGCGCGTTCGGACGCGGGGCGAGCACGTCCGAGGCGGGCAACCCGAACTCCGACAACCAGTGGGCGATCGAGTAGCGGTCGAGGGGCAGATCCTTAGTAAATGCGGGCCTCTGGCGGGTGGGGCGACGGGCCTGGTCGAGCAGGATCTGGGCCAGAAACGCCCCGCTGGCCAGCGTGCGCGCCTTGGCCCGGCCGGCAGCCCGCCGCAGGCGTCGGTCGTCGCTGACGACGGTGACCCCGGCTCCGCCATGTCGGTGGAGGCGGGCCTCGATCTCGTCATCGGCGGACCGCCCGGCCCCGACAAAGACCACGTCGATCCCCGCTCCGCTCGCACGCTCGCGGGCCTCGGGGCCAGATCCAGGGGCCCCGTCGCAGATGACGACCACTCGGCCCCCGGCATACCGGCTGGCGCCGATGGAGCGGCACAGGGCGGCAACATCGAGGTCTCTTGCGGCCGCCTCGGGCAGGTGGAGCACGTTGTAGGCGTCGACAATCAGCACGACCCTATCCTCGCCCAAACCGATTCGGACTTGATCCCCGGCGATGGTGGACCTTACTTGGGACCCTGGGAGGGCCGATGAGAAACCCCGGGGGGCTCCGAGGAGAAGGTACTCATCCCAGCCGCGCGGGGCGCGGGCAGCGAGGTTTGCATGGCGATCCGGATCAAGGCGAGGGGCGGCGAGCACGTTGAAGGCATGATGAAGCGCTTCAAGAAGCTCTGCGAGAAGGAAGGCCTGACCAAGGACATCCGCCGCAAGGAATACTACGAGAAGCCCTCCGAGCGTCGCCGTCGCGCGGCTCGTAAGTCGGTGGGGCGCAAGTTTCGTACCGATGCCCCCGTCGGGGGCCGATGATCCCGTCGCGGTCTCGTGGCCGGAGGACCCCGGCGGCTTGACGGCCCCGGGAGAATGCCCCACAATCTGCACTTCCCTGCCCCCCGCGGCGGTATTCGCGCAGGGGGCGACGCCGGGCGGCGGCGACCCGGCGGCGGTGCAGGTGCATCGCGGCGGCGAGGCGAGCCTCGTCCTGCCGGATCTGGGTTCGGCGAAGTTCCTCGGCGGCATCGACGGGCACACGCTGCTGCTCGGCGGGCTGGTGGTGAGCGCGCTGGGGCTGGCGTTCGGCTTCACGATCTACGTCCAGTTGAAGAACATGCCCGTCCACAAGTCGATGCTGGACATTTCGGAGCTGATCTACGCGACGTGCAAGGCGTATCTGGTGCAGCAGGGCAAATTCCTGATGATGCTCTGGGTCTTCATCGGCATCATCGTGGCGATCTACTTCGGCAAGCTCGTCGAGACGGTCGACCCTGTGAGCGGCGCGATCGGCCACGGATTCCCGCTGCTCAAGGTGGCCATCATCATGGCCTTCAGCCTGATCGGCATCGCCGGCTCGTACGGCGTGGCGTGGTTCGGCATCCGCGTGAACACCTTCGCCAACAGCCGCGCGGCGTTCGCCTCGCTGCGTGGCAAGCCCTTCCCCTGCTACGCGATCCCGCTCAAGGCCGGCATGTCGATCGGCATGGCGCTCATCAGCGTCGAACTGCTCCTGATGCTGATCATCCTGCTGTTCATCCCCCGCGACTACGCGGGCCCGTGCTTCATCGGGTTTGCGATCGGCGAGTCGCTGGGCGCGGCGGCGCTGCGTATCGCGGGCGGCATCTTCACGAAGATCGCCGACATCGGGTCGGACCTCATGAAGATCGTCTTCAAGATCAAGGAAGACGACGCCCGCAACCCCGGCGTGATCGCCGACTGCGTGGGCGACAACGCGGGCGACTCGGTCGGCCCGTCCGCCGACGGTTTCGAGACCTACGGCGTGACGGGAGTCGCGCTGATCTCGTTCATCCTCCTCGCCGTGCACGACCCGTACGTGCAGGTGCAGCTGCTCGTCGCGATGTCCTACTTCATCAACGAGGCGATGGCGAAGGCCAAGTACGCCGCGGCCGACAAGATGAACTTCGAGGCCCCCTGACCACGCTGGTCTGGCTGACCTCGATCGTCTCTGTGGTGCTGACCTACATCGCCAGCAAGCTGCTGATCCCCGATCTGGCGGGGACACCAGCATGTGGTGGCAGCTCTCCACGATCATCACCTGCGGCACGCTGGCCGGGGCGATCATCCCCGAGCTGGTGAAAGTCTTCACCTCCACCGAGAGCCGCCACGTCCGCGAGGTGGTCACGGCCAGCAAGCAGGGCGGGGCCTCGCTCAACATCCTCGCCGGGTTCGTGGCGGGCAACTTCTCGGCCTACTGGCTGGGCATGGCGATCCTGGTCCTCATGGGCATCGGCTACTACGTGAGCAACGGTTTCCCCACCGGTGAGCATGCCCTGATGATGGCCCCCGCCGTCTTCGCGTTCGGCCTCGTCGCGTTCGGCTTCCTGGGCATGGGCCCGGTGACGATCGCCGTCGACAGCTACGGCCCGGTGACGGACAACGCCCAGTCGGTCTTCGAACTCTCGACGATCGAGTCGATCCCGAACATCAAGCCGAGGAGATCAAGCAGCACTTCGGCTTCACGCCCGACTTCGAGAAGGGCAAGGACTTCCTGGAGGAGAACGACGGCGCCGGCAACACGTTCAAGGCGACGGCCAAGCCGGTGCTCATCGGCACCGCCGTCGTGGGCGCCACCACCATGATCTTCTCGATCATCGTGGCGCTCACGCACGGGCTCCAGGCACCAGGTCGCCAAGCTCTCGCTGCACCCGCCCTTCCTGCTCGGGCTCATCGCCGGCGGCACGATGATCTACTGGTTCACCAGGCGCTCCACTCAGGCTGTGAGCACGGGCGCGTATCGCGCGGTCGAGTTCATCAAGGCCAACATCAAGCTTGAAGGCTCGACCAAGGCGAGCGTCGAGGACAGCCAGAAGGTCGTCGACCATCTGCACGCAGTACGCGCAGAAGGGCATGTTCAACATCTTCCTGGGCGTCTTCTTCGCCACGCTCGCGTTCGCCTTCTACGAGTCGTTCTTCTTCATCGGCTACCTCATCTCCATCGCCGTCTTCGGGCTGTACCAGGCCATCTTCATGGCCAACGCCGGCGGCGCCTGGGACAACGCCAAGAAGATCGTCGAGACCGACCTGAAGGAGAAGGGGACGGAGCTGCACGCCGCGACCGTCGTCGGCGATACCGTGGGCGACCCGTTCAAGGACACCTCCTCCGTCGCCATGAACCCGGTCATCAAGTTCACCACCCTCTTCGGCCTCCTCGCCGTCGAGCTGGCCATGAGCCTCACGGTGGTCAACGCCTCCGGCGACAAGGTGCACACCTCCTGACCGGCGTCCTACCGGCGTCTTCTTCCTCATCTCTGCCTTCTTCGTCTACCGGTCGTTCTACGGCATGCAGATCGGCGCGGAGGGAGTAGTCGCCCTCGCATCAGGGACTTTCCGACGCCGGCCCGGTTCATCCCGGGCCGGCTTTCGTTGCGGCCCGCGCGAGCGTAAACTCGCGGCCATGCCCCCATTCCTCCAGATCGCCCTCATCACCCTGGCCGCCATGCTCGCCGGCGCGGCCGTCGTGCATCTCGTACCGCGCCTGGGCCCGGCGGGGAGGGCGGTCTCGCTCTGGCTCTGCAGGGCGCCGGGGTTGGACCTCGCGATCACGTACTTCACGGCCGGGCCGATGATCGCGGGGCGATCGCGGGCCCCGGGTCTTCGGGGGCGTTGAGCCGCGGGCTGGCGGCCCTGCTCGGGTTTCTCGCGGCCGTGGTCGGGCAGGTGCTGGCGGTGATGGTGGACGGTGCTTCCGGACTGGGGCAATCGCAAGCACCTCAAGGGGGCCGCGGATCGTCCACACGCTCAACCGGGCCTGGGCCGGCGCAATCACGCCGCGGTGTGGTGGACAGCCCTGGCGGTGCCGGTGTTCTGGGTCATCCGGGTGGCCGAGTGCATCGTCTATCCGCCGCTGACGTGGCTGGTCCGCCTGCCGAAGTACAAGCCCGCCGAGTGGGTCAACGTGAGCCGCCACAAGTTCGAGGGGCTCGTCGGCCACGACCTGATCTGGTGCCTCTGCGACTGGATGACCGGCATCTGGGCCCTCGGCGGCGAGATGCTCCGCAACGTCGAGACGTTCTGGTGCCCGATCCGCTTCGACTCGGCCAAGAAGTGCGAGAACTGCAAGCACGACTTCTGATGTCGAGGAAGCGAGGCCCCGCGGGGAGCGGTACGGCGGAGGTCGTCCGGTGGATTGAGGGTACTGCCTGAGCCGGGCGGCGACAACTCGTGGTGGGGGCACCCGCCGTGGCTCACCGTGACGCTGAAGAAGGAGCACCGCTGAGGTCGCTGGGAGCGGAGTTGTGAGGTTCGGAACCCCGGACTTGGGCTTTCGGGCGATCCCGGACCGGCGCTGGTGTCTTCCTCGGTGGTCTCGTCGAACCCGGCGGTGGAACGCTTGCGACCCGAACTCGACAAGCACGACTTACAGAGCTGTGCGTCCAGTCGCCCGTACAGATGTTCCCCAGACCTGAGCGGTCCACGGCGGCTCGCCCCGTGTGTTGGGTGAGGATTTCGCCGGGACGGAGCGCGCTCTCGTCTCTGGGGCCGAATCGTCGCCCGACGCCCGCGCCGTCGCGACGATCTCGGACGGGGCCGCCTTCCACCGCCGACCCCACCCCGCATCACCCGCATCGTCGGCGATGTCCGGGCCGCGGCCCCGGCCGAGCCTGCCTGCGACATCCTCTTCGTCGGCAACTTCTCCATCGGCTACCCCCACGCGCGCAGAGCTGGTCGCCTATCTCTCGCGTCGCGCGCGCCCGCCTCGCCCCCGCCGGCGTGTTCGTCTGCGAGACCTACGGCGGTGAGTCGGCCTTCCTCACCGGCGAGGTCGAACGCGACCACGAGCTGCCCGACGGACGCACCGTCCGCTACACCTGGGAGCAGCGCGAGGCCAACCCGCTGACGGGGATGGTGACCGACGTGCTCCAATTCGAGATCCTCCGCGGAGCGCAAGGTCGAGCAGCCACTTCGCCGGAGGCGTTCGTTTACTGCTGGGCGCTGTGGAGCGTCTCCGAACCCGCGACGCCCCCTGACCGAGGCCGGCTTCGCGACGACCGAGGTCTACGACTGAACCCCCGACGCGACCGACGCTGAGGGCAACGCGCTATACGCTCCCGGCCACAGGCGACAACGACATCGAGGACAGCTTTCGTGTGCGTGGTAGGTCGGACCGCAGGGTCCACCGGCGCCCGGAGCATGACGAGCCCGCCCACGTGCTACCACCGTCGTGCCCCCACCGATCCTCCAACCACCAATGCTCACCCACGGCACGACGGTGGTGCGGATGGAGCCACGTGTCCCAAGCCGTTCCGGTTCCGCGGGAGCCCGAACACCGCAACCCACGCGCCCTGCAACTCACGCGGACCGGTCGAGTACGATCCGGCTCTCGAGCCGCCCCATGCCCGACGAACCCGACCACCACCCACTCCTCTGCCCCAACTGCGGCTACGACGTTGCCGGCCTGCAGCCAGACTCCCCGCCCTGAGTAAGTCACCAGATCCCCCGCCGCATACCTGGGGAGGCCGCGGACTTCCGTGCATCCTCTGGACGCCTGAACGTTTCGGGTACGTGCGGCCTTTGCGGGCGGCCGCACTCTTCTGGCTCCCCCGATCAGCGTCGGATCTTCGCGCCTCGCCGGACGCATTCTGCATTGTTGTCGCGTCCCGCCGTCGCCAGGGGCAGGGCGGCTGGGCTCCTCGGGAAAGATTCTCAGCGCACCGACGCTGGCTGTGCTGGGGCATGCCTGCCCTGGAACGTGCTTATCTCCTGCTTCGGCGGCCCGGCCCTGCTCTACACGGTGGCGGTCTGAATCTCCGAACCCGCCTGTGAAGCACACTGTCCGCCGCCGCATTGCTGCGGTCGGACCGATGGGCCGTAACCTCAAGGACGCCATGCCCCAACTGCCCGCGAAGCTTCCGGCGTTCCGGCCCTGACCCGTTTGCGGGTACGACGTCACCGGCGTCCCGTTCGGGACCAACTGCCCCGAGTGCGGGGCGCGACACGCGGCGAACGCCGACGCCGACCGCCGGGGCGAAGGACCAGAACGCTGGCGATCTCTGCATGATCTCGATCAGGCGGCGGGCAGGGGCGAGCTTCTACTCATGGATATAGGGCCCGGTGACCTCTCATCGGGGGAAGGGTGCGGGTGGCGCTACCGGCCTGTTCACGCGATGGCGAACATCGACCGAATCGAAAAGCCACGTAGTGTGGATCGTAATTCTTGAACTGCCTCGCTGTTTCGTCGCGCTGTTCAGCTGATGCTGCTGGTGAAATCACGTGTCACCGCCGCACCGGCAAAATGGCTGCGGCCCTCGCTTCGCGAGTGGCCCGCGCCCCAGTGGTCCGGCGTGGCCGGTAAGCCGAGTTCTGTCGTCGCCGGTAAATCCTCCAGCGCCCTTTGACGGGGCTCACGCGGAGGCCTCCGCCGGACCCGAGCGGCCATTTCTCTCGCCGCGCCGTTGCCGACGCGGTCCGGGGCTCAAGGCCCCGAGCACCCTACCCGCCCCCATTGACCGGACAGGCCTGGGAGCTGCTTGGGCTTGCACGCGGTGGGGTTTACCGTGCCCCGGCTGTCACCAGCCGGGCGGTGCCTACCGCACTCCCTTTCACCATTTCCTGATCCCCGGTTTTCGGGCCATCGGCGGTTTGCTCTCTGTGGTAATTTTCCCTCGCCCCGGACCAAAGTGGCGGGTGGGCGTTACCTACCACCGTGTCCTGTCGTGCTCGACTTTCTCAGTCGGGGTCACCCCTCCTGCGCCAGCTTTGCCACGCCGATGGATGGTAGTCCTGACAGAGCCGCGTGCGTGAGCACGGGGTGCACAGAGGTGGGAGGTCATCGGACCGTGACGGCGAGTTTGGTGCTGGGTCCGTGGGCCCACGAGCTTGGGGCGGATAGATTGTCATTTGCAGGTGCTCACACGCGCGCTGATCGACCGGGCGGGGCGTGATAGACGCCACTTCCCGGCGTGCTCGGCCGCACGCGGCTTCCGGGTGCTCGGGCCAGACGGAACATGGCGACGGCCCACCCACCTGCCGGTGAGAAGGAGCACGAACACGGCGAGAACGATCGGCTTGTCTCCAGAGCGTCTCGACGTCGGGCTCGCTGGCGATGACGATGGAGCGATTGGGAGGAGGCCGTTCAGTTCGTGGAGGCGGTCGGGCGGCACGACGCCGCTGGTGCGTTGGGTGGCCTGGGCGAGGAGGGCGTGGTCGGCTCTGGCGTCCGCACATCTCGTCGTCACCGGGTGAGAGCACCTGAACTCGGCCTCGCCGCCGCTGGATGCCAAGAGCGGATCCGTCGCCTCGACAACATAATGCCGTTGGGGCCCGGGGCGCGACCCAGCTTGAGGCGAAGGACGCGCACCGCCGCTGGAGCCTCTCGGAGCCGAGCGCCCGATCGAGGTCGCCTCCTCGTCGGTCGATCCTCCCGGAGGCCTGGCAAAATCCTCACGCCGACTGAGGGCGCGGCGTCGATGAGGGACTGGTCGAGTGAGTTGCGCTGATGCGGACGGGCGTCTCGACACCGATCGTCGCCGGCGCCGCTTCGAGCACGACGGGTCGGCCGGCGCGGGCCAGACTGCCGCGTCCGGCGAGCCGCACCAGCGGGAGGTAGAACCGTTCGGGGAGCGCCTCGCCGCGCCCGTAGCGCCATCGCCAGAGTTCGTCGCTCCCGACGAAGACCACGCGCCCTGCGCCGAACCGCATCGTGACCACCGTGGGCGAGGGATCGCCGCCGGAAGATTGGAACACCATCGGTGAGGATTTCGGCCGTGGGCTTGATGGCCGGTGACGGTCGAGGGCGATCGACTATCGCAGCACCGGGGATTGCCGGTGGCGGGATCGCTCAGCTTGCGGGCCAGCCTTCATGCCCGGCGCTATCCCCCCATCTCCAGCACGCCGGAGGCGGGCGGCGGCGGGCCTGGGTCGGCGGGTGATCGGGGCGGCGGCTGCGGTGCAGGCACGGGGGCGCGGGGCTGTCGTTTGTGTGTCGGCGAGAAGGGAGGAGGTCACGGAGGGGCGTGGAGGCCCAGAGCCATGGGGTCGAACCGGGGCCGGCGATCCAGAGGAGGCCGGTGCCCTGCTTCGCATGCACCCTCGCGGATCTGCTCGAGCTGCTCGGGCGTGAAGGCATCGGAAGCGCACGTCGCCGAGCACGATGACATCAAACTCCGACCATTCACCGCTGGAGTTGGCGGCACATGGCGAGGCCGACATTGCCCTCCTGGATGTAGCGGCGGTCGGTCGCGAGCAGCATGACGCTTCGACTTGACGGATTTCTCTGCACCCAGCAGGTCCTTGACACAAACCGGTATTCCCATCGCGGATAGCCGTCGAAATAGGCGACACGGAGCGGCTCGTCGACCAGCTCTGATCCGACGCCCTGCTCGTTGTTTCGGGGGAGCAGGTCGCCCCGCCAAATTCCGACCCGACGGACCACTGGGCATGCCGGCCCTCCTCCGGGCGTGCGGCCAGGTGATTCTCGGCGACGCCATCGTGCCGTGCGTCAGGCGAGAGTTCCCGAGAGTCGATCGTCTCTCCGGTCATGGGACCGGTGAGCGCGGCGCGCGGCGGGGCGTGCCCGCCCGCCAGCACGCTCCCGGGCGACCACCCGGGCCGTCACTGGAATGAAATCACCCACGAACGCCGAGCTTGCCGCATCGACTGATTGCTGCAAGATCCAGCAGCGCTTGTTCGTTGCCGAGCGGGACCGTGGTGACCGGGACCGGCTGCGAGGTCAGTTCCATGGAGCGCTGGTTCTTCGGGGATCGCTCGTGCGGCTGTCGGAAACGACCACGACGCTCGAGATGGGTCGTCCTGACAGCTTAAGGATGCCAGAAAGAGAAGCACCCAGACGTGCGGCGGGAAGCGCCGGCCGCTTCACCCAGTGCGGCGGTGCGGGGGAGTTCGTACGCGTCGGCGTCGAAGCCCAACCAGAGGAGTTCGTGGGACCCGGCGATTCTGGCCCAGGCGGGCGAGCTGGCGGCCGCCTCGTTGGGCTTCGCGGGTGCGGTTGGCACCGCCGTCGGGGATCGCCAAGGAGCCCGGAGCGGTCGAGGAGCACGGCGACCCAGTGTCGCGCTCGGTCCGCTCGTTCTCTCGCACCAGCTGGGGGCCGGCCGGCGAGGACGGCGAGGAGCACGAGGAGTAAATGCCCGGCACGCGGCAAGGACCACGCGCTCGCTGCGCCGGCCTTCGAGCGCCAACAGCTCCAGATGGCGAGGAGGACCGCTGCGACGACAATGGGTGCTCAGATCCGCGTGGGGAGCTGCGTGGGAGAAGCCGAGGCGGACGCCGTCCTCGCCGGGGCGGAGGCCGTCGAGACCGAAGAGCTTCGCGAAGAGCTGGGTCATGCCGCGTTTTCCGCGGTTGGGGCAGCCCGGAGGCGGCGTG
>JADJMV010000011.1 GCA_016709445.1 Phycisphaerales bacterium | reverse complement strand
GGCGTCCTCGGCGGTGCACGCTCTTCGCCTGGTTTCACTCCGCGAAACTCCGCGTCCTCAGCGGTGAACTGCCTTTCCGCCTTCGCCGGGCCGCGTGCGGGGCCCGTGCGACAGCGAGCGGTCAGCGCACGACCGTTGTCGGTTGCCGTTGAGCCGTTGTCGGCGGCCGCACGACCGTTGTCGGTCGTCGCGCGGGCGTTGTCGGTGACCGACAATGGCTCAACTTTGTGCAGCGCGGGGACCGGCAGCGGGGGCGCGGAGCCGATCGAGTGGAGGAAAGCCCCGTTTTTCGGCGGGTCTTGGGGATCGGGGTGGAGGTCTGAGGATCGCGCCGACCACCTGGCCGCTGCGGCGGGCGGGTTGGTCCTGTCGGCCGCGGGGACCGGCGATTCGTGCTTGGCCGGGAACGGACGGGGCGGGGCGGCTGCGCGTGCGGCCGGCCGCGCCGTCGCCACGCGGCCATCGCGCCGCCGGGAGACACACCATGGGCATCGTGCCGGGTTCACGAATCGGGAAGGTCCAGTTCTACGAGGCGCACATCCTGCCGTGGAGCACGAACGCGGTGGCGATCGGGCTCGTCGTCGCCGACGTGACGGCGCTGACCACCGCGACCGGGGCGGCGCGGGTGGCGTACAACGCGATGCTCGCGGCCCGCGACGCCGCCAAGGCCGCGACGCAGAACTTCTACGAGAAGGTCGACCTGATGCACAGCGCGCCGGGACGGCAGCGACATGATCGACACGATCAAGAACTTCGCCCAGACGACCGACGACCCCAACGTGTACGTGCTGGCCCAGATCCCGCCGCCGGCGCAGGGGGGCACGGTGCCGCCGCCCGGGACGCCCTTCGACTTCCGCGTCGGGCTGCGGCAGGACGGGTCGGTGGAGCTGGCCTGGAAGTGCAACAACCCGGCGGGGGCCGGGGGCACGGTGTACGAGATCCTGCGGAGCGACGCGGGTGGGCCGATGACCTATGTCGAGAGCGTGGGCGTGAAGAAGTTCCTGGATGAGACCGTCCCGGCGAACTCGGGGCCGCTGACCTACCAGATTACCGCCGTCCGCTCGACGCTGCGGGGCAGCCCGGCCCAGTTCACCGTGCTGTTCGGCACGAGCGCGACGGTGCAGGAGGGCGAGGGCGGGCTGAGCCTGGCGGCGTAGGAACGCAGCAAGGCAGCAAAGCAGCATATGAAGTCACACGCGGCGCGGGGCCCTTTGGGGTGCCGCGCCGCCTTCGTCTTGCGCCGCGGAGCGACACAGGCTGCCTTCCTCTGTGCCTCTGTCTGTGTTAAAACTGCTTTCCTCCGCGCTCTCGGCGTTCTCGGCGGTGAAATCCGGCCTTCAACCCCGCCCGGGCCGTCGCGTGCCGCGGTCGGGGTATCGGCTTGGCTGCTACAGCAGGGTCGGGACGGAGGCTGAGCGGGCTCCCGGGGTTCTCGGGTATTCTGGCGCGACGCACGCTCGGAAGGGGGCGCCATGAGCGAACAGGACAGTCTCAGTCATCGCGGCGCGGCGGATCCGCTCTCGCGGCGGCTCGCGAGCTGTCTGATCTGGATCGTCGGCTATGCCTTGGTGTGGCAGTTCGTGTGGCGACCGGTCGAGGTCTGGGTCAACGGCGCCGTGGTCGCGGCCATCGTGCTGGGCACGCTGCCGCCCGCGCGGATTCGTCCATTCACCGCGTGCGCGGGACTGCTGGCGTTGGCGGGTGTGATGCAGTTCCGGGTGCACTTCACGCTCATGGCGATCGTGCTGGCGATCACCGGGCTGCTCGCGTTGAGCGACGGGGTGCTTGACGTGCGGGGTCGGCGCCACGGCTGAGCGCGGGGGGCGGCGGGCCCTGTTCACGATCGCTCGAGCAGTGCCAGGAAACTCCACGTTGCCCTTGGCGGCGCCCTTGCCGGCCTTGCCGCCGAGGATGGGGCTCCTGGTGAGTCCGAGCGGACGCACGCCGAGTGCCGGCAGCTCCGAGGCCACGCGTGCGGCCACCGCTTCGGCCTCGGCCTCGCTCATGGCCGCGCCCTTGCCGAGCTTGGCGCCGGTCCGGTTCGGCGATTCGTAGTGGGGCTTGATGAGCGTGATGATGCGGCCGGTCGGCTTGAGCCAGCGGAGGGCGGCGGGGATGGCCTTGTCCTGGCGTGTCCAGCCGAGGTCGATCACGACGAGGTCCACCCCCGCGCCCGCGTCGGGCGGGGGCTCGGTGTGGAGGGCGTTGCTGCGCTCGAGCAGCGTGACGCGGGGGTCGTTGCGGAGCTTCCAGGCGAACTCGCCGTAGGCGGTATCGACGGCGAAGACGCGGCCGGCCCCGGCCTGGAGCAGGCAGTCGGTGAAGCCGCCGGTGGAGCAGCCGAGGTCGGCGCAGATGAGGCCGGTGGGGTTGAGGGCGAAAGCGTCGAGCGCGTGGCGGAGCTTGAGGCCGCCGCGGCTGACGTAGGGGCATTCGTCGGGCATGCGCCGGGCGCCTACTCGTCTCTGTCGTTCGGGGCCGAGCCGGAGGGCACCACGAAGATGCCGGAGGAGGCCTCGCGTCGGACCGAGGGCTGCGCGACGGGAACACCCATCACGGCGATGCCGAGCTGGTCGGCACGCTCCAGCATCTGATCGCGGTCGAGCATGATGACGTCGCCCGCGGCGACCGCGAGACACCCGCCGCCGTGGCGGGCCAGGTTCTCGATCGTCTGGATGCCCACGGTCGGCACGTCCGACCGCCGGTCGTGCCCCGCACGGGCCCCCTTGCAGAGGGTCCAGCCCTTGGCTCGGCAGACCACGCTCACCCGCTCGATCATCCGATCGGTCCCCTCGACCGCCTCGACGGCGATCACATCGCGCTCTCGGACCGCGATGGATTGGCCGATGTCGAGGCGAAGGAGCTCGGCGAGGAGGGGCCAGACGAATTCCGCATCCGACCGCTGCAGCGCGTTGGGCTGCGTCCTGGTCATGACGCCGGCCGTCGCGAGGTGGTCGGGGATGGGAGCTGTCGAGTCGATCAGGGACACGCCGCAACGCTCCAATTCATCAGCTATGGCGGTGAGCACCGCGCTGGACCGCCGATCATGACGCAAATGCCGGAACCATGCAACGGCGGTCCGCACATCCGGGATATTCCGGACTAGCCGGAGCGGATCGTGCATGATCTTGGCCTTGTCCACCCGCCCGACCATCACCGCGTGGCGGACCCCCATGCGTCCGAGGAGCCGCCCCCAACTGCCGACGCGGAGAAGGCCCACGTCGCGGAAGCTGTCGCACAACCCGGGCAGTTCCGGCTCGTACTGGCCAACCAATCCAAGGCCATGCACCGGATGCCCCGAGGCCCGCAGCCCCTCGGCCACGAGGATGGGTAGGCGCCCGCCGCCGGCGATCAGCCCGATCGCGGTGGGGGGTGGGGGTGGGTCCGGGAGGATGGATAGGCAGGCGACCATGCTCGATGGGGATCAACGAAACCTTAGCGTGCTCGGGAGCAGGACGCGGGTGGACAGTGCTTTCCCGGGCTGCTCTGGCTGGAAATAGTCACTGGGCCGTGATTGCGTGTTTATACCTATCCAAGATCACTGCACATTCGAACCGATACGTATCGGATCAATGCACGAGCCTTCATTGAATGTCCCGTCGAACGCGTCCACAGACACAGGCAAAAACCCTGGGGTGCGGCCCTGGCTCGGTGTCCACTTCGTCTGTGCGGGCAAGTATCTCCGCGTGTTCCGCGAGCCCGATGGAACCAAGTACATCGCCCGCTGCCCCTCCTGCGGGCGATGCGCGACGTTTCGGGTGGGTGACGGGGGGACCGGGGCTCGCCAGTTCGAGGTGAGTTGCCGGTAGCCGGGGTACACTCGGCTCGGATGAGCAGCTTGCAACGCATGGGGTACGAGTCCGCCAGGCCGACGCACGTGTGCGCCGCGAGCGGGCGCGCCTTCGAGGCGGGGGAGCGGTACGTTGCGACTCTGGGGGAATCTCCGGAGAGCGACGACTTTCTCCGGTTCGATTTCTGCGTGGAGGCCTGGGAGGGCGGGGCCCGGCCCCCGCCCCCGGTCCGGCCCGTCGCAGTCTGGCGGGCCCGCGCAGCTGGGCGCGAAGACCGGCGATCGATGCTCCTCGACGACGAAGAGATCCTGGGTCTGCTCGAGGGCTTAGACCCATTGGCAGAGGGCCGCGCGGCGGTATTCCGTTATCTCCTCGCGCTCTTGCTGTTGAGGCGGCGTGTGCTCCGAGTGAAGGATCAGCGGGTCGGCGAGGGTGGGCGGCCGGTGCTGGTGCTGGTCCGGCGGGGTGGCCCCAAGGGCCTCGAGCCCGAGCCGATCGAGGTGACCGATCCGGGGATGGATGAGCAGGCGGTCGCTGCGGGGATCGAAGAACTCGGCGTCGTTCTGGCGGGGGGGGGCGAGGGGGCTGCGCGGGGTGATGGATGAGCCGTCGCGGGATCCTGATTGCGTTGCTGGCGGCGCTCGGGGCCTGGGCGATGACGCTCCCGGGTTGTGCCTCTCCGGGGGCCCGGGGGGCGGAGCGCCCGGCATCACTCCCGGGCTACGACGAACTGGCCGAGCGGTTCAACTCCCGGGTGGAGCGGCTTGATCGCCTTTGGTCCCGCGTCAATCTGACGCTTCGATCGCCGCGGGATCGGGGTGGAACGAGTGTGGACCATGCCGAGGGGCATGTGCAGATCGAGTTGCCGGATCGGACGGCGATCACGGTCGAGAAGCTCATGGAGGTTTACCTCTATTTTGGATCCGACTCCACGGGGTATTGGTGGATCGATCTGACGGACAAGGACCACAAGGTTGCGTTGTACGGGCGACACGACGAGGCGACCCCGCAGTTGGTGGCCGAACTCGGATTGCCTGTGCATCCCCGGGAACTCCTGGATCTGATCGCGATCACGCCGCTGCCCGTTCGCGGGGCGGGCGGCCTCGTCGCGCCCGGCACGATCGACTGGGACGGTTCGCGGGGTCTGCTGCGGGTCGCGGTTCCCGCGATGTGGGGGACGCGGACCATGTGGCTCGATCCGGTCACCCTGGCCCCGCACCGTGTGGAGTTGACCGATGAGGCCGGCGAGCTCCGGGCGTCCTGCGACATGTCGCGGTTCATCGCCGCGCCCGTGCGGGGCGATGGACGCGTGCCGCCCAAGCTGGCTTCCAAGTATCAGATTTCGATGCCACGCCAGCAGGCCTCGCTGACGATGGAGCTGTACGGCGCCGAGAACAAGCCGATCGATCCGCGGGCATTCGACTTTGCGGCCCTCGTGGAGTCGTACGGTGTCGATGAGATCTATCGGCTCCGCCCGGGCGAGGGGGATCGCGAGTGATCGGGATCCGGCGCTGGTTGGTCGTGCTGGGCGCGGTCGCTGCTACGGCGATGGGCCAGGCGACTGACATGCCCCCGCGCGAATCGCACGGGTGGATCGTCACCCGCGCCCTTGCCGGAGGTGGGGCAACCCTCCTCCACCTCCCCCCGCGAGAGGATGGGGTTGGTTCCATGGGGGTCGATGCCGGTGTGGCGCGTTCCTTCCGCCCGCTGGATTCCGCCCCGATCGGGGCCGTCGGGGCGGGGCGCCGTGTGTTCCTGCTCTACCCGGCGGCGAAGGGTCGGCTGGTGGTGTACAGCATCAGAGTGCGACCGGCCGGATTGAGCGGGCACTGGATCGGTGATCCGGCGGAGGGGGCGCAGGCGGAGCCGTCGTTGTCGATGGGCACCGCGAGCTTTGCCTCCGCGGCCGCCTACCGAGACACCCTGCTCGTCCTCACGCGAGGCGAGCGGTGGCGGCTCGATCGCTTATTGTCCGGCGGTTGGGAGGAGATCCCGATGCCGCCTGTGGCGGCCGAGCCCGGGATGGGCTGGGCGGCGTTGGTCGAGGGGGCGGCAACACCTCAAGTCCTCGAATTGTCCGGTGGCCGGGTGGTTCGCTGGGAGTGGAGCGAGGGCGATTCATGGTCTCCGCTGCTGCTGACCGGGGCTGAAGGCATCGCCCCCGACCGGGTGCTCGCAGTGTTTGCCTCGGGCGGGGACGTCTGCGTCGCCTCCCGGACGGAGGCCGGCTACGAGGTCGGGAGCCTTGGGCCGGAGGTCGAGGGTCGCATTGCGTCCGGACCGCTGACCGGCTCGGCAGTCGCCGCCGTTCCGCTCTCGGGGGGCATGCGCTTGGCCGTGCTCGATGTGATCCACGATGAGGGGGCGGCCGGACAGGCGGCGCCGATTGAGCGGTGGGAATTGGTAGAGACCTCGCTGGTCTCGGGTCGGGAGCTCTACCGGGGCCCGCCGCGGATCGGCATCCTCGAACTCAGTGATGAAATCCGTTGGCTGAGTCTGGGGATGATCGGGCTGACGGTCGGCGTGCTGTTCTATTTGTTGCGTCCGACCCTGGCAGCGGCCGAGCCGGTTCTGCCGGCGGGCTTCGCGCTGGCGAGCCCGGGCCGCCGGATGGGAGCGGGGGCGATCGATGCTTTCGTGGTGATGGTGGGGGTATCGGCGGCGTTCGGGCTTCCGATCGGGCGCGTCGTGATGGTTGTTCCCCTGCTGGAGACCCCGCGGGGCGTGGTCGCGCTGGCGACCATCGTCGCGGCGGGCTCGGTGCTGAGCACCGCCGGGGAGTGGCTGACGGGACGGACGCTGGGGAAGCTGGTGACGGGCTGTCGTGTGGTGTCGGTCGTCCCCAGCCGGCCGCGGGTGGGTCTCGCGGCGAGTCTGGCTCGCAACGTCTTCCGGTGGGCGTTCGCGCCGTGGGCAGTTCTTGGGATGGGCCCGCCGACGCTCCGGCACCGGGGCGACGTCGTGGCCGGGGCGGCGGTGGCCGTGCTTCGGGAGGGCGAGCGGGAGGAGCCGGGTTCTCCGAGCTAGGCCGGTCGCCGTCCGACGACCCGCGCCTGTGATGCCGGGGCTTTCCCGCTGGGACCGACCCAACAGGATGGGCCTGCCGGAAGTTGCGCACCAGGTGAAGTTTGCGCGGGGGGGCGTCCGATAGGGAAGGGATCGGCTCGCGGGCTCGCCGGAGGATCCGGTATGTCCGCGCCGCAACAGCGGAGGCGGTCGCTTGGAGAGCGGTCCCGATCCAGTGCAGCCCGGGGCTTTCTCCCGGCTGCGTGCAGCCCTGAAGTCGGCGTGGCCGGCGTTGGTGCTGGTTGGCGGGGCGGCCGCGCTGGGCGCGGGGATCGTGGTGGGCATTGTCACACGGCCCAAGCCCGATATCGAGGGGCCGCTGAAGTCCGCGGACCGGATGATTGGTCGCGGGGATTTCCAACAGGCGCTCGATCTGCTCAACAAGCAGGTGCTTCCGGTTGTCCAGGAGGCGTGGATCTCTGAGGCCCAGCGGGGGCGATACCACCGCGAGGTGGCCCGCGCGGTCTACTTAGGGCAGCGTGATCTGGGGATCCACGACGCGACCAATGACGAGACGGTCCGGCGGGAGTTCCTGGCGGCCGAGGACTTGGGGGTGACGCTGTCGCCGGAGGACGTGGTCTTCCTCTGCGACAGCTACGTGGCGTTGGGTCAGGAGGACCGTGCGGTTGGGCGTGTGATGAAGCTCCCGGCGTCGGCCTCGGAGCAGCGCCGGACCATCATGCGGCGGCTCGTGGAGAACGAACTCGCGAAGCCGCGGCCCGAGTTTGGGCGGGCGATCGACCTGCTGACGCAGCTCTCCGGTGATGCGGACCTTTCGCCCGAGGACAGGGCGTGGTCGCTCGCACGGGAGACAGAAATCCGGCTTGGGCAGGGCTTTGCGGGCGAGGCGGTTTCCCGTCTGCTCCAGGGCATCATGCGGCTGGAGAAGGCGCCGGCCGGGGCGCTGGCGGAGCTCTACACGCTGCTGGGGACGGCGTACTACCAACTCGGTGAGTTCGAGACGGCGATCAAGCAGCTCGAGCGGGCGGGTTCCATGCTGGGCAAGAGCGAGCCGATGGCGGCGCGGGTCGAGACTTCGATCGCGATGTCCGAGCAGTCTCTCGGGCGATTGGCGGAAGCCCGGGAGCGGTACGCGGATGTCGTGAGCTGGTCGGACGGAATGGAGTGGCAGGTGCGCGCACAGTTCGGCCTCGCGGAGACCGAGGGGCTCCTGGGCCGTCCGGAGGAATCGATCGACGCATACAGCCAGGTGGTCGAGTCGCTCAAGGATGGCAAGCCGACCTCGCTCCTGACCCCCGAACGTGTCGCGGCGAGCCTGTTGAATCAGGCGAGCGACCGGCTGGCGGCCGACGACCCGCAGTCGGCGTTGCGTCTCGTGCTGCGGGCCGAGGAGCTCTTTAGTTCCCAGACGGTCCCGGCGGATGTGCTCTGGATGTTGGCGGTCGCCCACGAGAAGCTCGCCGAGCGTGGGCTTGGCGAGACCTCCGACGATGACGCGGGCGTCGGTGCTCGCGTCGCCAAGCTCGATCCGACCACCCGTGAGACCGTACAGCGGCACTTCATCGCCTCCGGCCAGTATTACGCCAGGTATGCGGACGCGGTGAACCTTTCCGACAACAACGCGTACGCGGAGGCGCTCTGGTCCGGGGCTCAGGCGTATGACGCCGGCGGGGACTACGAGCACGCGGTCCGTCTGTTCCGTGAGTTCGTCGAGGGTGTGCCGGATGATCCAAGCGCCACCGGGCGCCGGGGATCACGCGCGGAGGGCCGGTATCGGCTGGGCAGGGCGTACCAGGCACGCGGGGAGTACGAGCTGGCGGCCGGTGTCTTCGAGGCACTGATATCGGATGGGGAGCTGGAGGGCGACGTCGGGCAGTACGCCGCCAAGAGTTACGTCCCCCTCGCGCAGACCTATCTGGCGGATCGCGACGAGACGAACGACGAAGAGGCCCGGAGCCTCCTGCTGCAGGCGGTTTCCGGGAAGCTGGGGGACGAGGGGAGCGCGTACTTCCACGACGCGTTGCTGGAACTCGCGGCGCTGCACCACCGGAAGAGCGAGTTGGTGCCCGCGATCGAGCGGCTGCGTGAGGCAATCGAGCGGTATCCGGAGGACCCTGAGATCCTGATGCTCAAGTATCGCCTCGCGGATTCCCTGCGGCAGGAGGCGTCCTCGATCGAGCGTTCGCTGGCCACGGAGGCCAGGCCGGATGCGGAGGCCGTCTCGCTTGAACAGGCCAGGCAGGATCACCTCCGCGAGTCGCTCACGCTCTTCGCCGAGGTCCGAGACGGACTCAGCGCGGAGCCGCCCGAGCGTGCGACGGAGAGCCGCAGGGTGGCCCTGCGGAACTCGTTCTTCTTTCTGGGCGACTGCGCCTTCGACCTCGGGGACTACGAGGCGGCGGTGCGGCACTACGAGACGGCGAGGGAGCGATACGCGAAGGACCCGGCGTCCCTCGTCGGCATGGTGCAGATCGTGAACGCGTACGTGGCGATGGGCGAGCTGGACCGCGCGAGGGCCGCGAACGAGCGGGCGAGGCGGTTCTACGCCACGCTCCCGGAGGACGCCTGGAGCGACCCGTATCTCCCGATGAGTCGGGAGGATTGGGAGCGGTGGCTGGACTCGACGGCGGAGTTGTTCGGGTTCGGGGGCGAGCAGTAGGGGCGGCGGCGCCCGGGAGTCTGGATATGACGAGGACGGGAACGGGCGGCATGCTCGATTACGAGCGATTGGGCGAACTTCTGGAGGAGCAGGAGACGCTGTTCCTCCGACTCGATGCGCTGAGCAAGCGGCAGAGCGGGCTGGTTCGCGCCGAGGAGACCGATGACCTTCTGCAGGTGCTTCAGGACCGCCAGCATGTCGTCGAAGCGTTGGAGGGTGTCTCCCGGTCGATCGAGCCTTTCCGCTCGAGGTGGGACGAGGTGATGAGCCTTGCCCGGCCCGACCAGCGAGAGCGCGTGCGACGCCGAGTGGAGCGGCTGGCAGAACTGGCGTCCGAGATTGCGGCGCGGGACGAGTCGGATCGGCGGACGCTCGAGCAGCGTCGGGACGGTCTCGCGGGCGACCTGGCGGGACTGGGGCGTGCGAGGGGGGCCGTTTCGGCGTATCGCCCGAAGGCGCCGCCGGCCGGTGCGAGGTTTCAGGATCGGGAGGGCTGAGTGTTGACGCAGGCTCGCGGCGGGGCAATGGTGGCGGAGCGGGAGGGCGGCGCGGGGGCCGCGCCCGTGCTGAGCGCCACCGACCTTGCGGAACTCATGGCCGCGTTCAATGAGGTGACGGCGAAGCTGCAGGTTTCGCACGATCAGCTCACGGCGGAGGTGGTGCGGCTGCGTGGGCAGTTGCGTGAGGCGGACGAGCAGCTGGAGCGATCGCGTCGGCTCGCGGCGTTGGGGGAGATGGCCGCGGGGATCGCGCACGAGATCCGCAATCCGCTCGGCTCGATCGGGCTGTATTCTCGGATTCTGGCGGAGGACCTCGCCGATCGGCCGTCGGACCGCGACGTCGCGGTGAAGATCGGCCGGGCTGTGCGGGGGCTCGACGCGATCGTCACGGACGTGCTTGCCTTCGCGGGTGAATCGCGCCTGCGGGCCTCGGAAACGGACGCCTCGGAGTTGCTCGCGTGCGCTGTAGAGGGTGCGGGCCCGCCCGGGCGGGGTATTGAGGTATTGGTGCACTCGAGCGAGGGGTTGTCATTGGAGTGCGACGAGGGAAAGGTGCGTCAGGCCTTGGTGAACGTGGTCCGGAACGGCTTCGAGGCGATCGAGGACGCGGCCCGGCAGGGCTGGGTGGGTCGGGCTTGTCTGGAGGCTTCGGTTCGGGCGTCGGAACTCGGGGGCGAAGGGGCCGTGGAGTTCGTGATTCGGGACACGGGCACCGGCGTTCGCGGTGAGTCGGTCGAGCGGATGTTCAATCCGTTCTACACCACTCGCGAGGCCGGGACGGGGTTGGGTCTCTCGATTGTGCACAGGATCGTGGACGCCCACGGGGGCGGGTACGGTGAGCAACAACGGGCCGAGCGTCGGGGATGGCGCGACGGTCGAGATCGTGATCCCGGCGAGGGCGGCGAGGGCCGAGGCGTCGCGGGTTGACGAGGAGGCGCACGGATGAGCACGGTGCTGGTTGTGGACGACAAGGAAATGATGCGCGACAGCGTCTCCTCGTCCTTGAAGCGGGCTGGCTTCGAGGTCGCGCTGGCGGAGCGGGGTGATGCGGCGATCGAGCAGATCGCGAGGCGCAGGCCGGACGTGGTCATCACGGACCTGAAGATGCCGGGCATGACCGGTATCGAGCTGCTCGAACAGATTCGCTTGATCGACGACGAGGTGCCCGTCGTCCTGATGACGGCGTTCGGCACGATCGAAACGGCGGTCGAGGCCATGCGGCTCGGGGCTTTCGACTACATCACGAAGCCGTTCGAGGGCGATGAGCTGGTGATTACCGTGAAGCGGGCGGTCAACCACGGGCGGGTGGTGCGTGAGAACGCCCTGCTCCGGCTCGGCGGGCTCCCGGGGCCGGCGCCGATCGCGTCGGACCGGGGGAGCTCTGGCGGCGCCCTGCGCCTGATCGGCGCCTCTGCGGCGATGCATCGGGTTCGCCAGCAGGTCGAGGCGGTCGCCGGGTCGCAGGGCACGGTGCTGATTTCGGGCGAGAGCGGTTCGGGCAAGGAGGTCGTTGCGAGGGCGATCCACGAGTCGAGCACCCGCGCCGGGCGTCCGTTCCTCGCCGTGAACTGCGCGGCGCTCAGCGAGTCCCTGCTCGAGAGCGAGCTGTTCGGGCATGAGCGGGGCGCCTTCACCGGCGCGGATCGCACCCGGAAGGGGCGGTTCGAGCTGGCCGATGGCGGCACGCTGCTGCTCGACGAGGTGTCGGAGGTGAGCCCGCAGGTCCAGGCGAAGCTCCTGCGCGTGCTGCAGGAGCGGGCCTTCGAGCGGGTTGGTTCCAGTGTGACCATCGGGGTTGACGTCCGGGTGCTGGCGACGAGCAACCGCGATCTGCCCGACGCGGTGGCATCGGGGCAGTTCCGGCAGGACCTTTTCTTCCGGCTCAACGTGCTCCCGATCCAGGTGCCCCCGCTCCGTGAACGGCTCGAAGACGTCCGCCTACTCGTCGCGCACTTTGTCGGCGCCCTGTGCGACCGGGAGCGTTGTGGTCAGATCGAGATCGAATCGGGGGCGATGGACTTGCTCGGCGCCTACCGCTGGCCGGGCAACGTGCGGGAACTCCAGAACGTGTGCGAGCGGGCGGTCGTGCTGATGGCGGCGAAGGCCCGAGCGGGCGAACCCGGGGCAAGGGTGCTGACCAGAACCATGGTCGAGCCGTGGCTCCTCCCCACCTCGCGGCTCGGGGTGGAGATCGAGCGCGGGGCTGCCGAGATGAACGGGCACGCCCACGGGCTCGCCGGCCCAACCACCAACGGGCGCGGGAGTCTTATCGAGCCCAAGCCCTTCTCGGTTTTCGCCTCGAACGGGGATGTACGGACCCTGGAGGAGATCGAGCGGGAGGCGATTGTCGATACGCTCCACAGGTTCAACGGACACCGCCAGAAGACCGCCTCGGCGCTGGGCATCGGGGTACGGACCCTGGGGCTGAAGCTCCGCAAGTGGAAGGAGTTGCGCCTGGTGGAGGCCACGCTGTGATCTGGCCTGTGGCTTGCGGGGGGCACCGCGGATGTTGATCGATCAACTTTCCAACTCCGGGGCGTTGCCGAGCCTGGAACTCACAATGCGGTTTGCTGCGCAGCGGCAGCGGCTGATCGCCCACGATATCGCCAATGTCGACACCCCGAACTTCATCCCCAAGGACGTCTCGGTCGCTGGATTCCAACGCATGCTGGATCGGGCGATCCGGGACCGGCGCGCCGCGACCGGGGGGATGCACGGGGAACTGGCCTGGGAGCCAACGCGGGAATTGCGGCGGCGGGAGGGGACGGGAGAATTGGCGATCCACCCTGAAACGACGGGCAACGGTGTGTTGTTCCACGATCGGAACAACCGGGACACGGAGCGTCTGATGCAGTCGCTGGCCGAGACCACGGCGGCGTTCCGCGTGGCCTCGGACTTGTACCGGGCGCATGTGGGGTTGCTGCATACCGCGATCTCGGAGCGGGTGTAGAGGTTTGAGCCCCGGGTGGGCGGGGCCAGGGAGGTGATCGGATGTGGGGTTCACTCGATATCCCGACGAGCGGCATGGTGGCCCAACGGACCCGCCTCGAGGCGATCACCTCGAATATCGCGAACGCCAACGCGATTCTCGACTCCAAGGGCAACTACAACCCGTATCGCCGCCGGGCGGCGGAGTTCGCGGCCGGCGACCCATCCGCCTCGACTCGCGACGGGCGGGGGCTGGGGGTCCATATTGCGGGCATCCGGGTCGACGAGGGGGCCTTGCGCCCCCAGTATGATCCGACGAGTCCGTACGCGGACAAGGCCGGCTACATCATGGTGCCCGACATCAATCCGATCACCGAGAATGTCAATGCACTGGAGGCCATGCGGGCCTACGAGGCGAATGTCTCGGCGGCGGAGGCGATCAAATCGACGATGGCACAGGCGTTGCGTCTGCTGGCCTGATGCTTGAGGCGGAGGTCGGACGATGAGCGATCCTGTTGGATTGATCGGTTCCTCGGGCGCCGGGCCGCTGCGGGGCCTGGGCCAGGCGGGGCCGCAGGGCAAGGCGCCGGTGGGCGGGCCGACCTTCCACGACGTGCTCAAGGACACGCTGCGCGAGGCCGATCGCCTGCAGCAGGATGCAACGAGGGCGGTCGAGGACCTGAGCACAGGGCGTCGGGATGACCTTGAGGGCGTGATCGCCGCCACGCAGAAGGCGGACACCGCGTTCAAGATGGTGCTGGCGTTGCGGAACAAGATGATGCAGGCCTACGAGGAGATCAAGCAGATGCGGGTGTGACCGCGATGCTTGACGCGCAAGTTCTGCCGTCCCGCGTCTGTGTTTGCGCACATTCAAGCGCAAGAGCCTCCACTGCCGACGGAATGACGATCGGCTCCCGTCCGCAGGGCGGGGGGCTGCGCGGACGTGGAGTGCGTCCGGGATTCCGGCAGGGAGGCCGCCGTCATGGACCCGTTTCGTCGCGTGATCGAGAACGCCCGTGAGTACCTGGGGAAGCTCACGGTCAGCCAGAAG
Source organism: Phycisphaerales bacterium (assembly GCA_016709445.1). Lineage (GTDB taxonomy): Bacteria > Planctomycetota > Phycisphaerae > Phycisphaerales > UBA1924 > PNC22. The sequence continues at coordinate 213,795 of JADJMV010000011.1, read as the reverse complement.
CTGCTGGTGGCTTCGGTGGGCGTGATCGCGGCGATGGGGCTGTTCCTCGCGGCGCAGTACACCGCCAAGCCCGACATGATCGACCTGCTGGCCCCGAGCGATGGGGCGAGTCAGGCGGCGTCACTCGCGTCGCTGCAGTCGGCGGGGATTGATGCGGAATTGAAGGGCGGCAAGCTGCTGGTGCCCGCCGAGTATCGGGCCGTCGCCGTGGCCCAGCTGGCGCAGTCGGGGAGCCTCCCGAACGACACGACGCTGCTCTTTGCCAACCTGCTGGACCGCCAGGGGTTCTACTACTCGAAGCAGCAGAACGATCAGATGTACGTCATTGCGCTGCAGAACGAGCTCTCGCGGGTCATCCAGGGATTCCGGGACATCCGAGAGGCCCGTGTGCTCCTGGACGTCCCCGAGCCTCAGGGGCTGGGCCGGTCGGTCCGGACGCCGACGGCTTCGGCGATGGTGACGACCCGGTCCGGTCGGGCGCTGGAGCAGGGCGAGGTGGACGCGATCGCGCAGCTCATCGCGGGCGCCCGGGCGGGGTTGGGCGTCGACAACGTGAGGGTCATCGACGGCTCGGCGAACCGCCAGCGCCGGCCGACCAGCCCGGACGACGTGCTCCCGACGACCTATCTGGAGCACGCGGCCGCGGTGGAGGAGCAGTTGCAGCGCAAGCTCAGCGACCTCCTTGGGTATATCCGCGGGGTGTCGATCGCGGTGACGGCGCAGGTGGACGTCACGCGGGTCCAGCAGCAGTCGGTGAAATACCTGCCCTCGTCGGAGGGGTCGATCGCGCTGCCGAAGAAGACCACCTCGCAGAGCCGGAATGAGGGCAAGGCGTCCGGCGCGGCCGAGGCCGGGGTGCGCCCGAATTCGCAGGGGGACATCAGCGCCTCGCAGGGCGGCGGGAACGGCTCCACGTTTACGGAGGAGCAGGGCGACAAGGAGTTTGAGGTGGGGCTCGGCAGCGAGACGACCACAACGCAGGACCCGCGGGGGATGCCGACGCTGTTGGCGGCCTCCGTGAATGTGCCGCGGAGCTTCATTGTCGAGCAGCTCAAGGCGCTCGCCGCGGAGGGTGCGGCGGAGCCGACGGAGGCGGAGGTCAACGCCCGCTGGGAAACCGAGCGGGTGCAGATCGAGGACCAGATCAAGCCGCATCTGGTGACCATGGGCGACGCCGGGAGCGTCGAGGGCAAGGTGGTGGTGAGCATGATCCCGATGGACCTGCCGCCAGGCCTCGATGGATGCGAAGGCCGGGCTCTTCAGCGGCCTGGCGTCGGGCGGGACGGGCGGGATGCTGGGAGGCGGCCTGATCGAGAAGGGGCTGCTGGCGTTGCTGGCCTTCGGGGCGATGGGGATGATGCTGATGATGGTGCGCAAGGCCACCAAGCCGGTGGCGCTGCCGACGCCGGAGGAACTGGCGGGCATCCCGCCGACTCTGCCGACGGTCAGCGACCTGGTGGGCGAGGCGGATGAGTCAGAAGCGGCGATGACGGGCATCGAGGTGGGCGACGAGGAGGTGCGGACGCAGAAGCTGATCGAGCAGGTGCAGGAGATGGTGGTGCAGAACCCGGACAGCGCCGCGAGCCTGCTGGGACGATGGATCAGCGATGACCACTAGGCCGCGTTGAGGAGTCCGATTGATGCCCCGCAAGCCCCACGAACGGCTACCGGCGACGATGGATGAGCTGGACGGGATCACCAAAGCGGCGATCCTGCTGGTGACCATGGGGCCGGAGCGTGCGTCCTCGCTGCTGGCGAAGCTCCCGCAGGATGCGGTCGAGTTGGTGATGCGTGAGGTCGCGTCGCTGGGGCGCGTGCCGGTCGACCTGACGGCGGGCGTCGTCGAGGAGTTCTACAGCGTCAGCATCGCAAATCAGTATGCCTCGGAGGGCAATCTGGACTTTGCGCGGGAGGTGCTGAAGTCGTCGATGGACCCCAAGCAGGCCGACCGTGTGCTGGCGCAGATCCAGACCCAGGTGCAGAAGACGCCGTTCTCGTTCCTGCAGCGGGCCGAGACGGAGAACCTGCTCACGTTTATCCAGGACGAGCACCCCCAGACGATCGCCCTGATTACCTGCCACCTCCCGCACCACAAGGCGGCGGAGATTCTCGGCGGCTTGCCGGTGCAGAAGCAGGTCGAGGTGATCAAGCGGATTGCCAACATGGAGCAGACCAATCCGGAGGTGATCCGCGAGGTGGAGCGGGGGCTCGAGAGCCGGCTCTCGAGCATGCTGACGCAATCGATGGAGAAGGCGGGTGGAGTCGAGACCGTCGCGGAGATCCTCAACCTTGCGGACCGTGCGACGGAGAAGACCATCATGGAGGGGCTCGAGGCGGAGGACCCGGATCTGGTGGAACAGATCCGACGCCTGATGTTCGTCTTCGAGGACATCTTGCTGGTGAACGACAAGGGTGTGCAGTCCGTGCTCAAAGAGGTCGACAACGACGAGTTGGCATTGGCGCTCAAGACGGCCAGCGACCCGCTCAAGGAGAAGATCTTCGGGAACATGTCCGAGCGTGCGGCATCGCTCATCAAGGAGGACATGCAGTACATGGGGCCGGTGCGCGTGAGCGATGTGGAGTCGGCGCAGCAGCGGATCGTCGACATCGTCCGGCGACTCGAGGAGTCCGGCGAGGTGGTGATCCAGGGCCGCGGCGGCGAGACGGAACTCGTGGTGTAAGGCCGGTCTGGCGGGAGCGCGTCGTTGGCGATCATCAAGCAAAGCGAGGCGGAAGGCACGTTCCATCGGTCGGTGCGCCTCGACCTGGGCGACCTGGCCCAGCGCGCCGAGATGCTGCGAGACGCCGCCACGGCGGAGGCCGAGCGGATTCTGAAGGAGGCCCACCGGGAGCGGGCGCGGATCGTCGCCGGGGCGTCGGACGCGGGGATCGCGGAGGGCCGGGCCGAGGGGCGGCGGCAGGGCAGGGAGGCCGGGCGGCTCGAGGCGGTGGAGGAATTCCGCGGGCGCCTCGCGGCCATGGAGGCTTCCTGGTCGGAGGCGATGGCGGGGTTCATCGCCGACCGGGAGAGCCTGCTCGCGGAGAGCCGGCGGGCGGTCGTGGAGTTGGCGGCCGCGATCGCCGAACGCGTCGTCCACCGCTCGATCGAGCTCGATCCGACCATCGTCGAGAACCAACTCCGGGAGTTGCTGACGTACGTCGCGGCGCCTTCGACACTGGTCGTGACGGTCCACCCTGACGACGAGCCGCTGGCTGCGGAGGCGCTGCCCCGCATGCGGGAGCGGCTCGTCGGGGGGGTGCATGTGAAGCTCGTGGCGTCGGCCGAGGTGTCGAGGGGCTCGTGCGCGGCGCGAACGCTCGGGGGCGCGACGATCGACGCAACGGTCGAGACGCAGCTCGACCGTTTGGTGCGTGAGCTGCTCCCGGACAAGTGCGGGGTGGACTCGTGAGCCTCCTGGCGCCGGAGATCGAGATCGTGCGTCGAGCGCTCGCGCCGCGGGTGTGCGGTGTCGTGGCGGCGCTGCGCGGGCTCACGGTGCTTGTGGAATCACTGCCACTCCCGGTCGGCTCGCTCGTCCGGGTGGAGCCGGCGCGGGGCTCATCGGGCTCGACCCTGGGAGAGGTGGTCGGATTCACCGCCGACCAGGCTGTGGTGATGCTGCTGGGGCAGACCGCGGGCATCAGCGCGGGCGACCGGGTGGTGGGGGGACAGGTCGCCCAGACCGTCGGCGTGAGCGTCAGAATGCTGGGACGATGCCTGGACGGGCTGGGGCGGCCGATCGATGGGCTCGGCCCGATCGATGAGCGCGAGCCGCGCCCGATCAGCCCCGATCCGATCGGGCCGCTGGGCCGGCGACCCATTCGTGAGGCGCTCGCCACGGGTGTCCGCGCCATTGATCTGATGACCACGCTCGGGCGGGGCCAGCGCCTCGGCATCTTCGCGGGGCCGGGTGTCGGCAAGAGCACGCTGCTCGGGCAGATCGCGAGGGGCACCGAAGCGGACGTCAATGTCATCGCACTGATCGGCGAGCGTGGGCGCGAGGCGAGGGAATTCCTCGAGGAGGCCCTGGGGCCGCAGGGGCTCGCCCGTTCGGTTGTGGTTATCGCGACGGGCGACGAATCGCCGCTCCTCCGTGTGCGGGCGGCCAAGGTCGCCTGCACGATCGCCGAGTACTTCCGAGACCTGGGGCGCGATGTGCTCCTGATGATGGACTCGGTCACCCGATTCGCCCATGCGCAGCGCCAGATCGGGCTCTCGGTCGGCGAGCCGCCCGCGACGAAGGGCTACACCCCCAGCGTGTTCTCCCAGCTTGCGTTGCTGCTGGAGCGGGCGGGCGCGCTCGAGCAAGGACCGGGGGGCCGGGCCGGGGGGACGGTCACGGGGCTGTACACGATTCTCGTCGAGGGGGACGACCTCACCGGCGACCCGATCTCCGACGCGGCCCGGGGTATCCTCGATGGGCACGTGGTGCTCTCGAGACGCCTGGCGCAGAAGGGCCACTTCCCCGCGATCGACGTGCTGGACTCGATCAGTCGAGTCGCCGACGCGGTGACGGGCCCCACCCACATCGCGGCACGCCGGCAGATCATCCGTCTGCTCGCCAAGTACCGAGACATCGAGGACCTCGTGCAGATCGGCGCCTACGCGAAGGGATCCGATCCGATCGCGGACACCTCCATAGCGTTTCTCGAGGAGATCAACGGCGTGCTGCAGCAGGGCACGCTCGAGCGGCAAGGCTTCGACGCGGCCGCGAAGCGGCTCGTCGACGTCGCGGTCCGCGCCGGTGGCGAGCTGGAGCGGGCGACCAAGCGGAAGGCGGGCTGACCGGATCATGGCGAAGTTCACGTTCGAGCTCGAGGCCTTGCTGGAGCAACGGCGACGCGAAGAGCGCGACCGCATGCGGGCGCTCGGTGTGCTCGAGCAGGAGCGTCTGGCGATAGAGCGGGCGGCGGCGAGCCTCGGTGCGGCGTTGCGGGATGAGCGCGAAGCGCTCCGGGCCGAGCTCGCCGGGGGGCGGAGTGTGGACCTGGGCCGGGTCCGTCTGCAGTCCGGGGCCTCGCTGCACGGCGTCCGGCGGACGCACGAGCTTGCGCTCTCGGCCGCGGCGGTGCTGAAGCGTCTGGACGCGGCGCGGGTCGAATTGCTCCACGCCACGACGCGACGGCGGGCGGTGGAGAAGCTGCGGGAACGCCGGCTTGAAGCCTGGATCGCGGGGCAGCGCCGGCTCGAGGCGATGGCGCTCGACGAGCTGATCACCTCGCGATTCGGCGGCGGTGAACAAGGGGCGGCGGCATGAAGCGGCTACTCACAGCGATCGCGGTGCTCGCGGTGATCAATCTCCTGGGGATCGGAGGGGCGCTCGGCTGGCTGGCGGCCACGCACCGCCTGAGCCGGGAGCGGCTGGATGCGGTGCGGGCGATCCTGCACGAGACCATCCCCGAGGAGCAGGCCCGGCTCGCGAAGGAGCAGAAAGATGCCGAGGCGGCGGCGGCGGCGCTGCCCGAGCCGCTCCCCGCCACGCCGCCCGTCCCGTCCGAGCAACTCGTCGGGCTGCAGCAGGAGTCGTCCCGCGCCGAGGAGTTTCGCGCCCAGCGGCTCGAGCGGGACAACCGGGATCTCGCCCGGACCACAGCGCTCGAGTTCCAGAGGCTGGACCGGGAACGTCAGGCGTTCGAGAAGGAGCGGGACGACTTCAGCGCCATGCGGGCGCGGCTGGCGGCCGTTGAGGGTGAGAAGCAGTTCAAGACCGCGGTCTCCGTGCTGGCCGAGGGCGTCAAGCCCGCGGAAGCCGCGTCGATCCTGAGGCAGCTCATCGACGGCCAGGTGAACGTCCTGTCCTCGGGCGAGACCCGGGGTCTCAGCGGGATGGACCGTGCGGCCGCGTATCTGAACGCGATGGACTCGATTGCGCGGGGTGAGGTCATGTCGCAGTTCGCGAAATCGTCCCCGCAAGTGGCAGCGGAATTGCTCGAGCGGATCCGGACCTTCGGCTTGCTTGCCGACGCGTCCGGGAATGCCGGGCCTTGAACGCGATACCCACCACCACAACCCCAACGCCAAAGGCTCCCCTCGAGAGCGAGGTGGAGCGCAGAACCCGCGCCGCCAGCGCGGCCTTTGCCGGGATCTTCGCGCAGTTTGCGCAACGCACCGCGCTGAATGCCGGTGCAAGCGGCAAGCTGTCTCTGTCGATCGGCCAACGCACCGCGCCGGCTCGAGCGCTGACCGAGCACGCGGGAACGCCGAGCGAGCCACCCGGTTCCGAGCCCCGTGGGCCGGACGTGGGGCGTGGCGCGGATCGCGGCGCGGCACGGGACCATCTGGGTGCCACCGGGCCGAAGCGCGCCGACGCGGGGGTCCAAGCACCACCAGTGCGGTCGACAGCAGCGGACGAGGCGGCCAGAACGGCGCAGGGATCGCCGGCGGCTCCGGGGCAGCGTCAATCGGCTGAGAAGGCCACCGAGCCCGACTCGAGCTCGCCGGGCGCACGCCAACAGCCCGACACACCGGCGACCGGGGTTGCGGGCGTTGTTGGCGCCGCACCCCCCTCGAGCCAGGCGAACGGCGCGGGTGCGGGGGGTCCGGGCGCGGGCGCGGTCACCGCCGTTAAGGGGCCGGGCGCCGGCTCCGCGGGCGGGCAGCAGTCCATGCTGGGCTCACCGCTCGGTACGGGCACGGGGCGGGGCCCGGCGTCGGCGCGGCGGGCGGCCCAATCGGCGCCGACCCGTGCATCCGGGCAGGCGTTCCGCACGCAGTTGGTGCAGGGGTTGGCGGCGGCGCTGCGTCGGGGCACCGGCGAGGTCGTCCTCAAGTTGCGACCCGCGTCGCTGGGTGACGTACGCGTGCAGCTCCAGCTCAAGGGGAGTTCGGTGGACGCAAGGATCCGTGCCTCAACGTCGCAGGCACACCAGTTGCTGGAGAGCAGTGTGGATTCGCTCCGTGCGGCGTTGGAGTCCAGAGGGCTCCACGTTGGGCGGATCGAGATCGAACCGGCGCCGAACTCGCCGAACCCAGGTGCGGAGCACACGTTGGGAGAGGGCCGGGAGCAACCTGGCCTTGGCGGCTCGGGAGCCGGGGGGGAGCATGCTGGCGGCGCGCCGAGGGACTCGGCGGGCCCGGGCGAGGGCGGCGGCGCCCCGGCCGACGAGGGGGCGAGGGAGGATGGGTCCCCCGGGGACCCCGTGCTCGGGCTGGTGAGCCACCCGGGCGTGGTATACGGCGTCGCGGACGGAGCCGCACGCATCGTCATGGTTGACGCGCTCGCGTGACGGATCACGGGGCGCGGCCGCGAATCGGAGTCCGGCTGTGAGCACAGTCGATGGCATCAGCGCGCCCACATCGAGCGCTTCGGGCGCGTCGAGCGGCATGAGCAGTCTGTCCTCGGACGAGTTTCTCAAGCTCCTCTTCACGGAGCTGAGCAACCAGGATCCCCTTCAGCCGAACGACACGAACGCGATGCTGCAGCAGCTCGCCAACATCCGCTCGATCCAGTCGGACGTGGATCTTGTGGACCGCCTGGGCGAGGTGGCGGGGCAGAACGAGCTCTCATCGGGCGCCGGACTCATCGGTCGGACTGTCAGCGGGCTGAGCGAGACCAACCAGCGCGTGACCGGCATCGTGCAGTCGGCCTCCCGAACCACCGACGGCGTCGTCCTGACGATCGATGGCGGCACACGTGTGCCGATGACATCGGTCGACCGTGTGCTGACGCAGAACGCCACGGAGGCGGGCGCGTGATGGAGACAGGCGCCGCCGATCTCCTGCGGGTACTCGGCTCGGGTGTCCGGCCGACCAGCGGCGACGTCGGGGCGGGCGTGCCCGCGGCCGGCGCTTCGTTCGCGGATCTGCTCGACCAGGCGCGCGCGGGCCAGCTCGAGACCGGGCTCCCCGTCTCGATCGCCGACGGCGCCGGGGTCTCACTGACCGGGGAGCAACTCGGCCGACTCGCCGGCGCCGTGGACAGAGCCCACGCCGAGGGGGCAACGAGGATCGTGGTGCTGATGGATGGCCTTTCCCTGGATGTGGACGTCCTGGGTCGGTCCGTTCTGGGGACGGCCGACCTCCCGGACGGCAAGGTGCTCACGGGCATCGACGGCGTGATGCGTCTCGGCGATGCGGGAACACCAACTCCCTCGGTGCTCCCGCTCCCCTCGGGCCTGCCACAGGCATCGGTGCTCAAGCTGCTTGAAGGCCTGCCCTCTGCGGGCGAGCCCACCGCCGCGTAATCGCGGCCGGAGAGGAACTCATGGGAAGCACGCAAGCCCTTCTGACCGGTCTCACAGGGTTGAATGCGAACTCGCGCAACCTCGAAGTGATCGGCAACAACATCGCGAACGTGAATACCACCGCGTTCAAGGGCTCACGGATGCTTTTCAGCACCGCGCTGCAGCGGACGGTCAGCATCGGCTCCCTGCCGGCGGACCGGACCGGCGGCACGAACCCCCTCCAGATCGGTCTCGGCGTCAACATCGCCGGAACGCAGCATGACTTTGCGCAGGGGGCCTTCCAGGCGACCGGCGACGGACGTGACCTCGCGATCGATGGCGACGGCTTCTTCGTTGTGCGCCGGGACCAGGACACGCTCTACACCCGCGCCGGCGCCTTCCGTCAGGATGCCGACGGGAACCTCGTCACGATCGACGGCGATCAGGTGATGGGGTACGCGGTGGACAACAGCTACGCGCTGATCGATGGCGACCTGACCACGCTCAACATCCCTCTGGGCGCGAGGGCCGTCGCCGATCCGACGGCCAACGTGCGTCTGGTCGGGAACCTCAACGCTGCGGGCTCGCTCTCCGGCGGGGGTTCGTTGGTCACGCTCTCCGGGACGAGCCTCACCGGCCTGTCGGTGATCAGCGGGGCTACGAATCCGCCGGGCGCGGGCAACAGCCTGGAGACAGATAGCCTGCTGGTGGAGATTGCGGACCCCGAGACCTCGGGCCAGGCGATGTTCCGCTCTGGCCAGGTGCTGCAGATCCGGGGGGCCACCAAGGGCGGTGCGTCGATCCCGACGGCGGAGCTCGAGATCGGTGCGGGCACCACGGTGCAGGACCTGCTCGCCTTCTTCAACCAGGCGTTGGGCCTGCACGCCACCGGCGGCGCGAACCCCGACGGGCTCACGCCCGGGGCATCCGTGGTGACGTCAACGGGAACCATCCAGCTCGTCGGGAATATCGGCTCGGTCAACGATCTGGAACTCGCGACCAGCTCGATCCGCCTCCTGGACAGCGACGGCTCGGTGGACAGGCTGCCCTTTGTCTCCTCCAAATCACAGGACGCAACCGGGGAGAGCGTGCGAACGACATTTATCGTTTACGACTCGCTAGGGCAAGAGGTGGCGGTGGACGCCACGCTCGCGATCGAGTCCAAGGGCGATACGGGAACCACGTGGCGGTACTTCCTGGATTCGGGGGATGACTCGGACCTCGATCTGCGCCTGGGAACCGGCGAGGTTTCGTTCGACAACTCTGGGCTGCTGCTGGCGGAGACACCCGTCTCGGTGACCATCGACAGGGCGGGCACGGGCGCCGCGACGCCGCAGACCTTCTCGCTGGCCTTCTCGGGTTCGGGCGAGCAGTTGACTTCGCTGGCGGACGATCCATCGTCGGTCGCCTCGACGTTTCGGGACGGCCGCCCGAGCGGGACGCTCGACGATTTCAGCATCGACAGGGATGGGCTCATTACCGGCGTGTTCAGCAACGGGCTCACGCGCACGCTCGGACGGGTGGTGCTGGCGAAGTTCACGAACAACGACGGCCTTGTCGAGCAGGGGTCCAACCTCTTCCGCCAGGGCCCGGACAGCGGGGAGGCGGCCGTGGTGACCCCTTCGACGTTCGGCTCGGGGGCGATCGTGTCCGGCTCGCTCGAGCAGGCCAATGTGGATCTGGGCCAGGAATTCATCAAGATGATCATGTCGTCCACGGGCTATTCGGCCTCGAGCCGGGTGGTGCGGACGGCCGACGATCTGCTGCAGCAACTCACCCAGCTCTCCCGCTAGGTCCCGATAATCGGCTGAAGTCGGCGGGTGGTCGAGCCGATGGAGTTGGGGAGAATCACCCTTGGTGACGCTGCACCGACTCAACGGGAAGCCCTTCGTGCTCAACGCGGAACTGATCCGCACCGTCGAGGAGAATCCCGACACGATCATCACGCTCGTGAACGGGGACCACGTCGTGGTCCAGGAGCGGATGCAGGACGTCGTGGACAGGACGATCGAGTACGGGCGCCTGCTCCGCCGCATGATCCCCCCATCTTGACCACGCGTCGCGGCCGACTTGTGGGGACTGTCAAGTCCCCGGTCCGGCCTCCCGATGAACCCTGAAGCGGGGCGCAGGGTGTGCGCACCGGGGTGGAGGCCGCGCCAGTGGACATCGGCACGATCATCGGGCTCGTGGTCGCGATCGGAGCGATCGCCGCGGGCATCGTCATCGGCGGCGGCAATCCCGCGGCGCTGATCGATCCGGCGTCGATCCTGGTCGTGTTTGGTGGAGCCACCGGCGCGACAGTGCTCTCGTTCCCCCTGGCCCGTGTGCTCAAGATCCACAAAGTGTTTCTCAAGGCGGTATTCGCCAAGCAGATCGACGCTGGCGAGGTCATCACGGACCTGGTCAAGTACGCCGAGATCGCCCGCCGCGAGGGCATCCTGGCGCTCGAGAATCATGTCGAGGATATGAAGGATCCCTTCATTGTCCGCGGCGTGAAGATGGCCGTGGACGGCACGGATCCGGAATTCATCCAGCAGATCCTCGACACGGAGCTCGACGCCTTGCAGGACCGGCACGCGCAGGGCAAGCAGGTACTCGACACGATCGGGAAGTATGCGCCGGCGTTCGGGATGATCGGGACGCTCCTCGGTCTGATCTTCATGCTGAGCAACATGGACGACCCGAGCAAGATCGGCCCGGGCATGGCGGTGGCCCTGATCACGACGCTCTACGGCGCCATGATCTCCAATATGGTGACCGGCCCGATCGCCGACCGCCTCGCGGCGCGCGACGGCGAGGAGGTCCTGATCAAGACCATCATCGCGGCCGGCGTGATGTCCATCCAGTCGGGCGACAATCCCCGCGTGGTGGAGAGCAAGCTGCTGACCTACCTGCCGCCAAGCCAGCGGGCCGCCTTCGAGACCAAGGAGGCGGCCTAGAAGGCCGACCGTCATGGGTAAGCGTCCGCCCCCGGCTGGAAACGCGGTCCCTGAGTGGGTTGTCACCTATGGCGATCTGATGTCGCTGCTGCTCTGTTTCTTCATCCTCCTGGCGGCGTTCAGCGAGCTGAAGAAGCCGGACGAGTTCCAGAAGGTGATCGATGCGATCAAAGAGGCTCTCGGCGCCGAGGGGGGGGATTCGAGCGTGATCGATGAACTCATGCTCGCGAGTTCCCCGGACGCGCTGCCGGATGGGCGTCGGAAGAAGATGCAGAAGGAGAAGAGCCGTTCCGATGTCAACGAGCAGACGACGGAGGGGTCGGACCAGACCACCTCGACCCTCTTCCGGGGCCAGCGGTGGACCATCGGTCGCCCGCTGCCATTCGTCGCCGCGAGCTACGAGCTCACGGACCAGAACAAGGAGGACATCCGGACGCTCATCGCGCCCTACATCCGGGGCTCGCGGAAGAAGTTCGTGGTGATGGGCCACGCCTGGGGGGTGGAGGACCGCACGGGCGGCCTGAGCTACTGGGAGCTCTCCTACCGCCGCGCACAGACCGTGGTCGACTTCCTGATCGATGAGTGCGAGGTGGACCGAAACCTGCTCTCCCTTTGGGTTGCCGGGGACACCCAGCCAGTCAAGCTGGAAGCCCGCGAGGGAGGCGCCGACGCAGGCAACCGCAGGGTGGACGTATTCATGACGGAGGTTGCGGTGGACGACCTCCACCCGGATCCCCAGGGAACCGGGCGGGGGCGTTAGACGATTCGAGTTCGAAAGCGAGGAATCCCATGCCCGAGGGAACTGAAGCCGCTCCGGCGGAGGCAAAGAAGAAATCACCGATCTTGACCATCGCGATCGTGGCGGTCGTCATGGTGCTCGAGGGCGTGGCGGCTCTGGGGTTCATCATGTTCTCCGGGGGCGGGCCCTCGAAGGCGGAGGCCCAGGATATCGAGGGCGCCCAGAAGGCCGAGGAAGAGCAGACGGTCGAGATCAAGCTGGTCGAGGGCCGGTTCCAGAACATGGCCTCGGGCCGCGCCTGGACGTGGGCGGTGGACATCGTGCTCCAGACCAGAAAGAAGGACGAGGAGCGGGTCAAGGCCGAGCTCGACCGGCGATCCGCCGAGATCACCGAGGGTGTCGGGCTCATCATCCGCCGCGCCGCCCATTCGCACCTGACCGAGCCGGGCCTCGAGACCCTGCACCGCCAGATCGATGCCTACGTGCAGCAGATCTTCGGGGCTACGCCCGCGGGTGATCCCTATGTCACGAAGGTGCTGATTCCGAAGTGCCAGGGGACTCCCCCGGAGTAGTCGCCCGGCGCCCCCCAAGGTGATCGCGCAAGAAATGCCGCCACGCGCAGGACCCGCCGCCCGGCGGGCTTTTTGTGCGGGTGCTGCTGCGCTTGGGCCGATGCAGACCTCGCCGACGGATGACGGAGCGCGCAGGAAGTGCGCCCCGCCGATCGGCGCGGCGAGCGCACCACAGCGGAGGATCCGCGGATGGCCGAAGAACTCCCTCCCGATCAAGAGCGGCCTGTGCCCGACGAGGGTCCCGAGGACGTCGCGCAGGACCAGCCGGCGGGGAGCACCACGCCGCCACTTCCCGCCAGCACACCTGATGAGGAGTTCGTCTCGGCGGACGCCGCGGCAGCCATGGCCGAGGCTCTGCTCGCGCAGGTCAGCGCGGCCGTGAACGACGCGAACGACTCGACCGCTCCTATGCCGAGGCCGGCGCCCCGGGCTCAGACGGCCCAGAGCGAACCACCGCCGGCGGGCTCCACGCCTATGAGCTTTCCGCCCTTCGACGCCGGGCGTAGCCCGAGGGCCCCGGCGGAGCTCGACCTGCTGTCCGACGTGAACCTGCAGGTCAAGATCGAGCTGGGGCGGACGCGCCTCCTGGTGGAAGACGTGCTCAAGCTCAACGACGGCGCGGTGGTCGAGCTCGACAAGCTCGCCGGAGATCCGGTGGATATCTACGTCAACGAACGGCACGTGGCGAGGGGCGAGGTGCTCGTGCTCAACGACAACTTCTGCGTGCGCATCAACGAGATTGTGGACCCGGAAGAACGCAAGGTCAGCTGATTCGAGTCGTGTCGGGCCGGCGTCGGAGCACGCCGGGAGCGAAGCCAGGAAGGCGTCATGCGGCGAACTGGGGTGTCGAGTGCGGTCTGCTGGCTCGCCGTCGTGTCTGGCGCCGCGGCGCAGGGTGTGCCCGTCTTCGGGCCGGACCCGCTGCCGCCCTCGGTGGCCGCCGAGACGGCGCCCGATCCGACGTCGACCGTCTCGCCCGGCATCGGAGCGACTCTCTCCGGCGGCCCAGCCGATGTCGCTCCTCCCAAGACGCCCGCGGCGGGTTCGGAATCGCTCCCTCTCGGGGGCGGAGCGGTGCGTCCGGCGCAAGAGTTTCTCCGCTCAAGGGGGGGACGGCCCGGGGGCCGCCCCGATGAAGGCAAGGCCGCCGGGGCGACAGGCTCGGAAGGGTGGTGGCGCACGGCTGTCGTGCTGCTGCTCATCATCGCACTGATCGCGGGGCTGGGCGTCTTGCTCCGTGTCTGGGCCCGGAAGGGGGGCACCCTGCTCGGCACGATCGGCCCCGGGGGCAAGGCGCCGGCCGGCATTCTGCAGGTGCTGGGCAGGTACCCGATGGGGCGGGGCCAGACCATGATTCTGCTCAAACTCGACCGGCGGGTGCTGCTGCTCTGCCAGACGGTCTCGGCCCGAGGCAGCGGCGTCCGCACGCTCTGCGAACTCACCGACCCCGAGGAAGTCTCGTCCATCCTCATGCTCACGTCGGAAGCCGAGGGGCGGTCGCTGGCGTCACGGTTCCGCGGGATGGTCACCAAGTACGAGACATCCCACGAGGCCGCGGAGGCGGTTCTCGCCCCGGTCGCACTCCCGGCCCGCGGGACCGGCACGGACCCCGTGGACGGGCTCCGCTCCCGCCTGGTGCGCCTTCGCGGGGGGGGGGCGGCATGAGGATCCGGATGCTCGCCATCCTGCTGGCCCTGCTCGGGATTGTGGCGTCGGGGGCCCGCGCCCAGGGCTCGTACGGTCCTCCCACGCCGGGGAGCGCTGGCGCCCGCGCATTGACGGGTGACACCTCGCTTCGAGCCTCGGATGTGCTGAATCCATTGGCGATTCTCGACCAGGCGGGCGAGGCGCTGCCGGGCGTCGGCGGGAGGGGGCGGGGAGACCCCGACCAGCCGCGGGGCATGTCGACGGCGATGAGCGTGATGCTGCTGCTGACGGTCATCGCGCTGGCTCCGTCGATCATGTTGATGACGACGTGTTTCATGCGGATCATGATCGTGCTGGCCCTGCTGCGTCAGGCGATCGGGGCCGCGAGCATCCCGCCGCCGCAGGTTCTGACGTCGCTGGCGCTCTTCATGACGCTCATGATCATGTCGCCGACGCTGGACCGGGTGTGGGACGAGGCGGTGCTCCCCTACCAGCGCGGCGAGGTGAGCGACTACGAGGACCTCTGGACACGCGCGAAGCAGCCGATGCGGGACTTCATGTTCGGTCAGCTGGAGGCGACGGGCAACTGGTCGAGCCTGTACATGGTGCTCGAATACCAGGGCAAGGACGTGAGCGATCCGTCCAAGCTCACCCGGGCGGACGTTTCGACCACGGCGCTGGTGCCCGCCTACATGCTCAGCGAGCTCAAGACCTCGTTTGTCATGGGGTTCAAGGTCTATCTGCCCTTCCTGGTCATCGACATGGTCATCGCGAGCCTGCTGATCTCCATGAGCATGATGATGCTCCCGCCGGTGCTCATCAGCCTGCCGTTCAAGCTCCTGCTGTTTGTGCTCGTCGACGGCTGGTCGCTCGTGGTCGGCGGTCTGCTGTACAGCTTTGCGCCGGCGTCTGTCGAGGCCGGGACTGCGATGATGGAACCAATCCGCTCGCTCATGCCGGACCTGCTCCGGCTGGCGAGCTTTGCATAGGTGAACCGCGATGCCGTACGACGAATCCGCTGTCTATCTGGTCCGCGAATCGCTCCTGGCAGCGCTGAATATCGCCGCGCCGGTGCTGCTCGCCGGCGTGATCATCGGTCTGGTCGTGAGCCTGGTGCAGTCGATCACGAGCATCCAGGATCAGACCCTTTCGTTCGTCCCCAAGATCATCGCGATGATCCTGGTCGCGGCGTTTCTGTTGCCGTGGATCGCCCTCAAGCTGGCGGAGTATGCCGCCGGCCTTTTCACGATGATCTAGGAGGCGGGCGGGCATGCCGGGGATCGAGCCGCTGCTGGCGCATGTCGTGCCCTTCATCCTCGTCACCACGAGGCTGGTGGGGCTCTTCCTCTTTGCGCCGATGCTCAGCAGCGTTTCGGCGCCCCGGATGGCCAAGGCGATGCTCGCATTCATGCTCGCGGCCGCGGTTTACCCCGCCATGCCCGTGCACACAACGGATATCCCCCTGAGCCTGATCGGGCTCGTGCCGCTGCTCATCAGCGAGACCCTGATCGGAGTATGCGTCGGGCTCATCGCTTCGGTCCCGGTCATGATGCTGCAGCTCGGCGGCCACGTGACCGGATTCCAGATGGGTCTGAGCATGGCCTCGGTCTACAACCCCGAGTTCGAGACTCAGAGCGACGTGGTCGGGGAGACGCTGTTCTACCTGGGCTTCGCGGTGTTTCTGGCGGTGGGGGGGCTCGAGACGACATTCGGCTGCGTGCTCGAGTCGTACGAGCGCGTGCCGCTCGGGGGGATGGCGGTGTCGTCGGTGCCGCTCGAGACCTACGTCGGTCTGGCACGGGCCGGCTTCGAGATGGCGCTCAGGGTCTCGGCGCCGGCGACAGCGATCGTGTTCCTGATCATGGTGGCGATGGGCTTTGTCATGAAGACGATGCCGCAGCTCAACGTGATGAGCGTCGGATTTGCCATCAAGATCGTCGCGGGCCTGCTGGTCACGGCGATGGCCCTGCAGGTCATCTCGAACGTCGCATCCGACGAGACATCACGCGTCCTCGATCTCCTCGGTCAGTGGACACGGGGACTGGCGGTCCGGGGCGGCTAGGGAGCAACGATGCCGGAGGACATGGGCGAGAAGACCGAGCAGCCGACATCACGCCGCCTCAGCGAGGCGCGTGAGCGTGGCCAGATCGCCAAGAGCCAGGAGCTCAGCGCCGCGATCGACCTGGCAGCGGGCGTGGTGCTGCTCGTCGTCGCCGGGGGCTTCATCGTCCGCGCGTTCCTGTCGATCATGGAGCGCTCGTACGCGTCCGAGGGCGCGGGCTGGTCCACCGATCCCGCCTCGGTCTGGCCCCTGGCCAAGTCGGTCGCGGTAGACGGGGCGAGCGTGATGGTTCCGATGCTCCTGGCCGCGGCGATCATCTCCTTCATCGCCCAGTTCCTCCAGGTCGGGTGGAATGTCAGCACGAAGCCGCTGATGCCGAAGCTCTCCAAGATCAGCCCCGCCGCCGGCCTGAAGAGGCTGTTCGGCAAGCGCGGCATCGTGAAGTCTGCCGTGAACTCTGTCACGCTCGCCGTCGTGCTCGCGCTCGCGGTCTCGATCATCGCCCGGGGGACCCCCAAGATCGTCGGCCTCCCTGCGCTCGGCGCGGCGGAAGGCATGGTGCTCATCGCGAGGATGCTCCTGGCCCTGGCGTTGTGGCTGGCGGCGGTCCTCCTCGTGATCGGCGTGATCGACTGGCTGTACCAGCGCTGGCAGCACACCCAGGACCTCAAGATGACCAAGCAGGAGGTCAAGGACGAGCGTCGGAGC
Source organism: Phycisphaerales bacterium (assembly GCA_016709445.1). Lineage (GTDB taxonomy): Bacteria > Planctomycetota > Phycisphaerae > Phycisphaerales > UBA1924 > PNC22. The sequence goes on along the minus strand of JADJMV010000011.1, from coordinate 196,965 downwards.
ATGGACGGCGACCCACAGCTCAAGGGGCGCCGATTCCGCATGATGCGTGACATCGTCATGCAGCGGATCCAGCAGCAGGTGCCGCTTGCCGACGTCGTGGTGACCAACCCCACGCACTTTGCAGTGGCGCTGCGCTACGACGAAGAAGCGATGGGTGCGCCCCGGGTCGTGGCCAAGGGCGCGGACTATATGGCCCAGCGTATCCGCGTCGTCGCCGCCGCGGCCGGTGTGCCCATCATCGAGCGCCCCCCGCTGGCGCGCGGGCTCTACTACGGCGTCGAAGTGGGCCGGGAGATCTCCTCCGAGTATTACGAGGCCGTGGCGGAGATCCTGGCCTACGTCTATCGGCTGGAGCAGCGGTCCAGGTCGGCGCGGGCCGGCCGGGAGGCGACGCGGAGTGATCGTCCGGCGCCGGGGCGTCGAGCGAAGCAGCGGGTCGGCTAGCCGGGAGGTCGGTACATCGTGGCGGATCGAGTCGGACAGGCGGGCGGCGAGGGAACGGGCGGGATGCCGCGATGGCTATCGCTCGCCCACCGGCACAAGGGGATCATCGTCCCGCTCAGCTTCGTCCTGCTCCTGGTGGTCATCCTCATCCCACTGCCGCCGCTGATCATGGACATGCTGATCTCGGCCAATATCTCCCTTGCCGTGATCATCCTCCTGACGACGATCTACATGGCCAAGCCGCTGGACTTCAGCGTCTTCCCCTCGCTGCTCCTCGCAACCACCATGCTCCGGCTGGTGCTCAATATCGCTTCGACCAGGCTCATCCTCACGGCGGATGCCGCCACGCCCGACGAGGCAATCGGGGTTGCCGGCAGGGTGATCAGCGCGTTCGGCCAGTTCGTGGCGGGCGACTCGCTCTTCGTGGGCGTCGTCATCTTCATGATCCTTGTCATCGTGCAGTTCGTCGTGATCACCAAGGGCGCGACGCGGATCAGCGAGGTTGCCGCACGGTTTACACTCGACGCAATGCCCGGCAAGCAGATGGCGATCGATTCGGACCTCAACGCGGGCATCATCAACGAGGCCGAGGCGAGGCGACGTCGGCTCGAGATCTCCCAGGAGGCGGACTTCTTCGGCGCGATGGACGGTGCCAGCAAGTTCGTCCGCGGCGATGCCGTCGCCGGCATCATCATCACCGCGGTAAACATCGTTGGCGGCCTGGCCGTGGGCATCATCGAGCGGGGCTGGCCGTTTATGCAGACCGCGCAGGTCTTCACAAAGCTCACCATCGGCGACGGCCTGACCAGCCAGATCCCCTCGTTCGTCATCTCGATCGCGGCCGCGCTCATCGTCACACGTTCGGGCTCGAAGGAAGACCTGGGCGAGGAACTCACCGGCCAGCTCATCAGCCAGCCCCGGGGCCTGGCGATCACATCGGGGTTCCTCTGCCTCCTCGCGTTCACCCCTCTGCCCACGATCCCGCTGCTGACGACCGGGGCCGGCCTCGGCGCCCTCGCGTTCGGGATGGTCCGGGCGGCCCGAGCGAAGTCCAGGCACGCCGAGGAGCGTGCCGACGAGCAAGCCCAGGCTCCGGCAGAGCCCCCTCCCATCGAGAACCTGCTCAAGGTTGACACCCTCGAACTCGAGATCGGATACGGCCTCGTGCCGCTGGTCGACGCCGGGCAGGGCGGCGACCTGCTCGAGCGGATTTCCGCGATCCGTCGCCAACTGGCCGCGGACCTGGGCCTGGTCATGCCCCCGGTCCGCATCCGGGACAACATCCAGCTCGAGCCCGGCCAGTACCGGGTCAAGATCCGCGGCGCGGTGGTCGCGGCGGGCGATCTCCGCCCCGGCCTGCTCATGGCCATGGACTCCGGCATCGCCACCGGGAGGGTGCAGGGCGAGCCGACGAAGGAGCCGGCGTTCGGGCTCGACGCGTGGTGGATCGAACCAGGGCATCGGCACCGCGCCGAAACCATGAACTACACCGTGGTCGATCCTACCAGCGTGCTGGCCACGCACCTGACCGAGATCGTCAAGCAGCACGGCCACGAATTGCTCACCCGTGAGGAAGTCAACAACCTGGTCGAGAACCTGCGGGCCAAGGCCCCGAAGCTGGTCGAGGAGGCGATCCCCGGGATCTTCAAGGTCGCCGAACTCCAGCGCGTGCTCCACAACCTTTTGAGAGAACGCGTCCCCATCCGCGACATGGAGACCATTGTCGAGACCCTGGCCGACTGGGCCCCGCGGAGCAAGGACCTCGACGTGCTGACCGAGTATGTCCGCAACGCCCTCCGTCGGGCCATCTGCGAGCAGTACACGATCCCCGGCGACGGGGGGAAGCCCAAGCTTGTCTCGGTCACGCTCGATCCGGCCTTCGAGGACCAGATCGCGTCCTACGTCGATCGGGGCCCCGCCGGCACCAGTATCAACATGCCCGCCCGCGTCGCCAATCGGGTGGCCGAGCAGGTGCTGCGGTCGCTCCAGCGGGTGACGGCGGGCGGCCACCATCCCGTCGTGATCGCCTCCCCGCAGGTCCGCGGCGTGGTGCGCCAGCTCGTCGAGCCCCACCTGCCGACCGTCGTGGTCTTGGGCTACAACGAGGTGCCTCCGGGCGTCGAGGTCGAGACCCTCGGGCTCGTCGGCGGGGATCCGGCTTCCCCGGCGGCGAGCGCCGCCTGACAGAACTTGCGCCCGCCGCTGGCAAATCTGGCCGACCCGCGGTAGAGTGCTCGCGTCATCGAGGAGCCACGGATGGCGACGACGACGCTGAAGACATATCACGGCGATTCCATGGCGGACGCCCTCGCTGAGGTCAAGAAGGACCTGGGGGCCGACGCGGTCATTCTGCACACGCGTTCCTTCCGCGTCGGGGGGGTGATGGGCGTCGGCGCCAGGAACCGCGTGGAAATCACCGCGTCGGCAGAGAGCCCCCAGTTCGCACCCAAACGAATCCGCCCCCGCGAGATGAGTGCCGCTGGCGGTGGCACGCCGGCCGCGCCGGGACAATTGGGGGCGCTGCTCGATCCGGGCCGGGCAGCCGTCGGTGGGACGGCGGAGGCGTTTATCCCTACCCCTCCCTGGTTCCAGCGCCAGGAGCGGACACCCCCCGAGGTCGTGGTCCGAGGTCGGCCGGCTTCCTCGCCGGTCCTGGCGCCTTCCCCGAACTCGGCCTCCCGAGACGCCCGGACCGAGGGTGAGCGCGCCCCGCCCCGCGAACCCCTCGCATCGGAATCGGTCGCCGCGCCGGCCGGGCCGGAGATTCCCGCAGAGCCCAGACGCCTCTCAGCGGACACCTCCCGACTGAGCGCCGGCCGGGTCACTCCCGCGCCGACCACCCCGCGGGCACAGGCCGCGCTGGAGGAGGAACTCGCGGCCATCCGGCGCCTCGTCGGTCAGGTCCTCCAGTCCACCCGCCGCGCAGAGGCGCGGGCCAGTTCGGGCAGCGGTGGTGCCTCACCGGATGCCGCGGTCAGCACGGGCCCGCTGTTCGATCTTTATATGCAGTTGCTGAACAACCAGGTATCCACGGAGGTCGCCGACGAACTGACCTCCGCTGTGCGGGACGAGTTGACTGCCGAAGAATTGGGTGATCCCGGCGTCGTGCGTGATTCGCTGCTCCGTCACCTCGCCAAGCTGATCCCGGTCGCTCCGGCGACCACTCCTGCGGCAAGGGCCGAAATCGGGCGTCCATCCGTCATCGCCTTGATCGGACCGACCGGCGTGGGCAAAACCACCACCGTCGCCAAGCTCGCGGCAAACCTGAAACTCAGGTATGGCAAAAAGGTCGGCCTCATCACGGCGGATACCTATCGCATCGCCGCGGTGGAGCAACTCCGGACGTACGCCGACATCGTGGGACTGCCCCTCAAGGTCGTGCTTTCGGCCCAGGATCTCCCGGGTGCGATCGACTCGCTGGGCGCATGCGATGTCGTGCTCCTGGATACCGCTGGCCGCTCGCAGCACGACAGCGCGCGACTGGATGAACTCGCCGAGTTGCTCGATGCCGCCAAGCCCGATGCGTGCCACCTCGTGCTTTCCCTCGCCGCGGCCGAGTCCGTCATTGTCGCGGCGGCGGAGAGATTCGGCGCACTCGGCCCGCAGAAGCTCATCCTCACCAAGCTCGACGAGGCGGTGGAGTTTGGGGTCATCGCCAACATCGCCCGTCGCGTCCGGCTTCCCTTGAGCCATGTCACCACGGGACAGGAGGTCCCCGATCACATCGAGCCGGCCGGCGCTGACCGGCTGGCAAGGCTCGTCCTCGATGGGGCTCCCGCCTGGAGAGTTCCGACGGGGAGGGCCTGATGAGCGCGATTGCGATCCCCCCTGAGGCCTCGCGCCCGCGTGATCAGGCGTGGCGCCTGCGGGCGCTCGTCGAGGCGCTTTCCGGCGCCCCGGCCGATGCGCCCTCCGTACAACACCGTCGGGCCCCAATCGTTGCGGTCGCGTCTGGGAAAGGCGGGGTGGGCAAGACCAACCTTGCCGTCAACCTCGCCGTCTGCCTGACGCGGGTCGGACATCGGGTCACGCTGCTCGATGCGGACCTGGGGATGGCCAACGCAGACGTGCTCTGCGGCCTCGCGCCCGGTCGACGCCTGGACGACGTGCTGCTCGCCCCACGATCTCCGGGTGCGGAGAGTGTGAGACTTGAGTCGTGCGTGGTTGAAGCGCCCGGTGGATTCCTCCTTATCCCCGGCGCGATCGGCGTGGCCAGGGTCGCCGAGTTGGACGCGCCGCGCCGCGCATACTTGCTTTCGCAACTCGCCGGCCTCTCCGGGCGCAGCGACCTCGTCTTGGTGGACACCGGCGCTGGCATCGGCCGCGAGGTGCTCGCGTTCGCCGACGCGGCGGATCTCCTGCTCGTTGTGGCGACACCGGAGCCGACCTCGATCGCCGACGCCTACGGCCTCATGAAATGTGTGGTTGGGAGGCGGGAGATCGATGGGGATCGTCGGCCCCGGATCGGCCTGGTGGTCAGCGGGGCGGATGGCGACGGGGAGGCTCATCGCGTAAGCGCAAAGCTCGCAGGATGTTGCGAGCGCTTTCTGGGTGTGGAGGTCGAGCGGCTGGGGCACGTCCGGGCCGATCGACATGTCCCCCGCGCAGTCCGGAAGCGGTCGCCCCATACGCTGCTGTGGCCCCGCTGCCCGGCGAGCCGCGACGTCCTGCGCATCGCCATCGGGTTGGCCGAGGCGGTGCGCCTCCAGCCCGGCAACTAGGGTCAATCCCAGGGGGAGTCGGATTGGCATGCGCGGTGCGTGCGGACTTTGTGGGCCGCGTCGATGAATCCGTGCAGGAAAGCTGGGACAGCCCCCAAGTCGGCGGCTCGGTGGACCGATAGACGCCCGCCGTGGGTCAGTCTCATGCGGGCACAAAGAGGGAGGAGTTCGCTCGAATGCCGGACGGCGTGGCGAGACAGATCGGCGTCGCGTTCGCGCTTTCAGCATTCGCGGTGGCGGTGGTCGCAGGACTCGTCTCGGGTGCTGCAGCGTCGGGGACTCTGGCCCGATCCCTTGTGGTCTTGGTCGCGGCATCCGCCATCGGTCGTGTGTTGGGCGCCGTGCTTGAAGCCTGTCTGAACGAACACCTGACGCATGTGTTGCGTTCGACACCGATTCCCGAATCGGTCTCGATGCGTTCGCGCCGGGAGGCCATACCTGTCGAGGTCGTTGAGGACGAAGCGGAGCAACGTCCGTGAAAGTTTTTTGCAGAAGTTGGTCTCGGCCTGTGCACCGCGAGAAGAGTTTGTATACTCCCTCGCGGTCGGGCCATGGATCGGCTTCGACCGGGCGTTCCAGCAGGGTTCTCGGGCTGGAACGCTGAACGAGCAGGGTCAAGGAGTGGACCATGGCGATGGCCAGATCATCGATGGGTAGGGTTGGATCTCGTGGCATCGCGCGCCGGAACGCACGGCACGCCGAGCCATCGAATTTGCCATCTCCGTACGACGACATGCCGATCGAGGAAGTTTGGTTGGAATACCAGCGGACGGGCCAAGAAGGCATCCGCAACTTCCTCATGGAGAAGTACCTCCCCCTCGTGCGCTACAACGCCGAGCGGATCTATACACGCCTGCCGGACGAGGTTGATCTCGAGGACCTCATGAGCGCCGGCCTGTTCGGACTGATGGACGCCATCGATGCGTTCGATCTCGAGCGCAAGGTGAAATTCGAGACCTACTGCGCCCCGCGAATTCGCGGCGCCATCCTCGACGAGCTCCGCTCGATGGACTGGGTCCCCCGTCTGGTCCGCCAGCGGACCGGCAAGATTGACCAGATCCGTCAGAAGATCGAGATGGAATCCGGCACCCCTGCCACCGAGCAGGAGATCGCCGACCGCCTCGGGCTGGAGTCCGAAGAGCTCGACAAGTACATGCGCGACGGCAAGGCGGTTGGCACCGTCAGCCTCAATCGCCGGTGCTTCCCCAGCGACGGTTCCAAGGATGTGCGCGAGATCGACGTCATCCGGGACGAGACGCAGACCAACCCGCTCGCGGAGATCCAGCGTAACGATCTCAAGGAACTGATCACCAAGGGGCTCAGCCGCGCCGAGAAGCTCATTGTGCTCCTCTACTACTACGAGGGGATGACGATGAAGGAGATCGGCGCGACACTCGACCTCTCCGAGTCGCGGGTCAGCCAGATGCACAGCTCGATCCTCGCCCGTCTGAAGGCCCAGATGCAGCACCGCATGCGGGAACTCGAGGGCGACGAACCCCAATAGTCCTTCCGACCCGCCTCCGCTCCGCCTTGCCCCGGGGTCCCCGCGCTCCTTGACTTGGGGGCATGCCCCCGCCGGCACAAGCCTTTATTGGCCTTGGCTCCAACGTCGGAGATCGGCGGGGCCACCTCCGCGCCGCCCTCACCAGCCTGGCCGACCTCCCCGAGACGACGCTCCTCGCTGTCTCCACCTTCAGGGAGACCGAGCCCGTCGGCCCGGTCGCTCAGGGCCCGTTCCTCAACGCCGTCGCATCCGTTGAGACCGGCCTCCAACCCCGCCGATTGCTCGAATCTCTGCAAGCGATCGAGCGGTCGAGGGGGCGGGACCGCGCCGGCGAGACCCGCTGGGGCCCGCGCACGCTCGACCTCGACATTCTGATCTACGCTGATGTCAAGATGTGCGAGCCCGGACTCACCATTCCCCACCCGCGTCTGAGCGAGCGGCTGTTCGTCCTCGAGCCGCTGGCGGAGATCGCGCCGGACACCCGCGTGCCCTCCGTGGGCGGGACCGTCCTCCAATTGTTCGAACGCTTGCAGGGCCACGAGACTGCGGGGGGTATGCCTTGAGGCGCGTTCGGCTCTTGCTCAGCGCGACGCTCTGCGCCGTCGCGGCGGCGCAACCAGAGCCGCCGTCGCCCGCCGGGTCGACGCCAGAGCCCCCCGCAGCTGTCGCAGGCTCGCTGGAGGTCTCTTCGCAGCTGTGGGCTGTCATTGCCAGGTATCGCTTCGCGGCGACGGCGGATGAAGTCCGCGTGACTCTGACCGGTCCCCGCCGGAGCGACATGCACACGCTGACGGTGCGTTGCGTCCCCGGTCCCGCCGGCGTGGCGAGGCTCGAACTGGGCGACATCATCATCGCCGCCAGCCAGGGACGGCTCGTGGCGATTCACCGGCTGGATCCGTCCACCTACGCCGAACTGCAGGCCTCAGATCCGGCCGCGAGCCCGGCCGACGTCCTCCGCGAACTCCTCCCCGCTATACCCATACCGCAGTTGAGTCTCGCATTCGACAAGGAAGACGTCCGCTGGTGCCCGCTGTTGCCCGCGATTCGATGGGAGTCGGCCGAGCGGATCGAACAGGATGGCGAGCGCGGCGTGCGGCTCCGCGGACGCTCGTCGGCGGGTGAGGCGAGTCTGGATCTGGTCGGCTCACGGGTTCGCCGGTTCGAGGCCGGACTCGATGCCGACTCCGGCTCGAGGCTGCTCGTCGAGTGCAAGTCCGTCAGCCCCGGAGACCCTGCGAACTGGGCGATCGACCGCAGCGGACGGCGCCGGATCGCGGGAATCGGGTCGCTCAAGCCGCTTGGTCCCCCGGTGACGGCCGGGACACTCTGGCCCGGGATCGGGCTCACGCTGACACCTGGCAGCCAGCCGTACCGCCTCCTCACCCCCGCCCCCGAGGACGCATCCCCGGAGTTGCACCTGCTCCTGTTCGCGAGAAGCTCGGTTGATCCCGCTCGATTCGAGGCCATCGCCGCACTGGCCTCGAACGCCTCGAGAGATCTGCGCCGCGAGCTGCTGCGGGGCAGGATCGAGGGCCGGATCGACAAGCGGATGACACTGGCAGACACGGTGTGTGCGCTGGTGGCCGAGCCGGGCGAAGACATCCTCGCAAGGGTCGGCGAGCTGACGCCAGCATGGCTCAGGGGCGTGCGTGCCGACGCCACGGGCCGCGCACCGCTCCTGGCCTGGAGCGCCGAGGACTCTCGCCCGATCGACCGCGTCCGCGTCGGGGCCGAGGCCGCGGCGGTTCTGGTGGATGGACGCGGACGGGTGGTCGCGGCGTTCGGGATCGACAGCGAGTCGACCGTCGAACGCGTGGTCGGGATGCTGGCGGCGGGCCTGCCGTCACTCCCCTGACGGGTAGGCCTTAGCTGGCCTCGGCGCGGGGGTGGGCCTCGTCGTAGGCGCGGCGGACGCGCTGGGTCGAGAGGTGTGTATAGACCTGGGTGGTGCTCAGCGACTGGTGCCCGAGCAACTCCTGAACGCTGCGGAGATCGGCGCCATTGTCGAGGAGATGCGTCGCAAAGCTGTGGCGCAGTGTGTGCGGGCTGATGGTCGGATCGAGGCCCGCCTCGCGGAGGTACTTGTCCAGCTTGCGTCGGACCGAGCGGGAGCTCAGCCGCCCGCCATGCTTGTTGACGAACAGCGGGGCTTGACCACGCCGCTCGGCGTTCCAGCACTGGGCGAACTTGGTGTCGGCCTCGACGCCGTCCATGTATCGGCGGATCGCCGCCAGGGCGTGGGTGCCCAGGGGGACGAGCCGCTCCTTCTTGCCCTTCCCGCGGATTCGCAGGGCTTCGCCCGGCACATCGAGGTCAAGGTAATTGAGCCCGACGAGTTCGCTGACGCGGATCCCTGTCGAGTACAGCGTCTCGAGCATCGCCCGGTCACGCCGCCCCAGCACGTCCGCGTCGCCAGGGGCGGCGAGGAGCCGCTCGACCTGCTCGACCGTGATCGCCTTGGGCAGGCGCTTGCTCTGACGGGGCGTGCGGATGAGGGTCATGGGGTTGACCGTCGCCAGCCCTCGACGCTCGGCCCACTTGTAGAACGAGCGCAGGGTGGCGATCTTCCTGGCCATGGTGGCCGCCGAATAGCTCTGCTCCGAGAGGTGCGCCAGGAACGGCCGGATCGTGTCCGCGTCGGCCGCACAGATCATCTCGGTGATCGTCTTTGGCCCGATGGAACCGACGACGAGCGCGGCCTGGCCCGCGGCGGTGTTGCTGCGGCGTTGAAAGGCTTCGCGCTCGGCGCCCTGCTCGATCGTGATGCCGGCCTCGTCGACCAGGTATTCGACGAACTGACGCAGATCGGCCCCGTAGCAGCGGGCGGTGTAGGGGCTGAAGTGCCGCTCGTTGGTCAGGTATGAAGCGAAGGAGTCGGTGATCGGCAGGGTGGACATCGGCAATCTCCATTCGCCCGTCTCCGACCGTTCGGCCGGGCGTCATTCCTACGGTCAGTGGGTCTCTCTCTTCTCGGGCCCCGCGGGCCATGCATCCAGCCGGCGCGCCAGGATCGCCGCGTCGGCGAGATCGAGTCCGTCCCGCCCCTCCATAGCGATCCGGGCGGCCGCGGTCACCAGCAGACGCTCCTCCCCCGGGGCACAACCGAACCGCCACTGGTGCTTGCCATGCACCAGCGTGACGATTCGCAGGTCCGGATTGCTCTGACGCTCTCGGTTCCTCGCCACGGTCGACTCCGATCGGCACACCCGCGCCGGTCGGGCCGGTCGTCAGGGCGCGGGGGGTTCATCCTCGCCCGGCGTCGCGAGGCGGAGGTGCTCCTGTCGCACCAACTCCGCCACGAGATGCTGGGTCGCAAACTGCGTGTACAGGTCCATGCTCGCGGTGTAGCGCCGCCAGCCCAGGGCGCCCTCCGGATCGTGCCGGCCCTGGGCGTAGTCCCGAAGGGCGACGAGCACCCCGTGGTCTCGTGCGTCCAGGTGGGCCGAGGCCAGGGCGGTCGGCCCGTCGCCGGGACGGAATCCCGGCCCGGGCGTGTGATCCGTCGGGGAGGCCGACAAGGCCCGCGGGTCGATCCCAGCCTGTGCCGCCTGGGCGCCCATCGCGGGCGTCCGGGCATACAGCGCGATCGAAAGCCCGATCGTGGGGGGGTCGTAGGGATCAAAGGCTGTGATGGTCCCCACAACCAGCCCGTCGACGCCCATCGCATCGGCAAGCCGGGCAATGTCACCGGGGTCCCGAACGCCCCGCATCTCCAGGGCGTGCATGGCCTGGAGCGTCCGGTTGAGGGGGACGGCACGGATGCCCTCGACCTCCTCCACCGCGGCGACGAGCTTGTCGCTGACGATGAGCGGATCGAAGACGTCGGTCCCTGACTCATTCGCGAGCGGGACGACACCCCAGAGCACCTCCCCGGGTTGTCCGGCATACGGCGCCCGGGTCACCGTGGGCGGTGTGAGCTCTGGCTTCCGGTTGGTGAAGCCCTCACAGCCCTGGAGCAGGCCGGAGAGCACGAGCGCAAGAACCGCGCGGCCGATCAGGCCGGCGGGAGCGCGGGCGAGCATGGTCTGTGCACTTGTCATGGCGTCCTGCCGTTCGCGCGGGGACTCCACCCCGCGTCGCAAGCTCCGGGCCAGCCTCTCGGCCCACCCGGCCTCCCATGAATCGGCGTGCAGGCGTTCCCGGCTGCACACCGCGAGCGACGATTCGCTATTGGTCGGTCGGGACGGTCGCCACGGGCTCCGAGGGGCTCAGCCCCGCGGCGAGCATCGCCGTCTCGGCGTTGATCGCCCAGATGTTGTCCCGGCCCGTCCGAGTCGAGACAAAGTAGATGTTCCCGTCTGTCCCCCACGCCGGGAGCAGGTCGGAACTGTTCCCGGTGGTCAGACTGACCATCGTGTTCCCGTCACTGGACATCATCCAGAGGTCGCTGTCGCCGGTGAAGACTTTGTCCGCCGACTGGATTGCGTGCGGGTCGCTCACGGAGGCAAAGACGACGTACCGGCCGTCGGGCGACCAGTTCGGATTGATATACGCCGTCGCGGGGCTCCCGATGAGCTGGCTCGGACTGCCGACCTGCCCGCCCTTCATCTCGAACATCCAGATCCCAAACGCGCGGTCCCCGCGATCGGCGGAGCGTTGAAAGAGGATCAGGTCGCCACCATTCGGCCCGGTGCCCGCCTTGGGGCACCACTCGGGGAACAGCCCGTAGCCCAGGAAGTGGGGGGTCGACGTGTTCGTGACGTCTGTGACCCAGATCTCCCAACGGCCGGACGTCTGGCCCAGCTTGGAATAGGCGATCTGCTTGCCGTCGGGAGACCAGGATGGGTGCAGTTCTGCGGCGCTCTCCCAGGTGATTTGGACCGGGCGGCCACCTGCGCGGGGCATGACGTAAATGTTCCAATCCAGTGCACGATCGCTCGCGAACGCGATCCACTGGCCGTCCGGGCTGATCTTCGGCATCACGTCGCGACCGGGGTCGTTGGTGAGCTGGGTCAGGATCGTGCTGCCGAGGTTCTTGAGATAGATGTCCGCATTGCGGCTGTGCTGCGTCGACGCGAAGACCATGAACCCGCCGCTGCTCGAAACGCACGGATCAAAGTCCGCCCCCTCTTCCGCGAAGGTGATGCGAGAGGCGTTGACCGAGTTTGGGTTCGAGGTCAGGGGGATCGGGTCGGCGGGCAGTGCGGTCGGTGCGCCCCAGGTCTCCTGGCCGAACAGGCTCAGTTCGGTCGGCGGCGGGGTGGTCGGGGTGGGCTCGGCGGGGCGCTCGGCCGCCGGGCTCGTGTACCAGCCCTGGTTGGCCTCGCATCCGGCCAGGGCGAGCCCCGCGGCCAAGAGCAGGGCGGAGCACGAACGCGTGGAATTGCAGGTGTGCGAACGGATCTTCATCGTGCCCTCCGAGGTCAAGCCAACTCCGGCCTCCTGGCCCCTCTCGCGGGACCGGGAATCACGAGCAGGTCATCGACGTCGTCGGGCGGGCGATTGAGTCCAGTAACTCAGATCGCGAGAAGTTCCGCCGGGGCGGTGGGTTCAGAACTCGGTTTCTTGGACCACAATCGCGCAGGTGTCCCCCGGACGCTCCCAGCGGGCCCCGCGGGGGGCGTCCATGCTCTCCAGGTGGGCCAGGTATCGGTCCAGAGCCATCTGGTTGAAGCTCGCCAGGTAGGCGGCCGTGGCCGATGGATTGATGAGCATGATCCGGTCAATGACCGGGCTCGTCTCTGAGGTCTCGGCCGGCTCCGAGGGGGGGTTCCCGCGCGGGGAAGGCTCGGGGATCAGGCCGGTGAGGGCGTGGCACAGCGATCGGAGTGTCGTGGGGCGGGCGGTCAGCAGCACGGCGGGCTCCTTGGGATTCGAGTCCTTCATCCTCCATCCCATCGACGCGCAACAACCGCCCGGACCAGCGTGTAACTCCGGCTGGAGTTGCGCAGACGCGGGAAGGCCCGGGGCAGAGAAACCCCAGGGCCCTAGGTGCCGTGGTTGAACGGCGACCCGCCCCCGACGGGTTGGGGGCGGGGTCGCTTCCTGCGTGGGTCCTAGAAAAATCACTCAGAAGCTGCCGTGTGTTTTCGGACTATCCGGCCAGGATCCGACCCTGGCGGAAGGGCACATGGGCAAGAGCTATGCTTGGAACTCGTTGAGCCAAGGAGTGAGGCATGTCGGAGAGTCAGAAGCCGGGCGGGACGGTCGACCATGCGGCACTGCGGCGCGTCCGCGAGGCGCATCCCTCGCTCCGGCTGCGTGCCACCCAGTTTCGCGGTCAGACCACCCTCGTGCTGGAGCCCAAGGACCTGCATCGAGTCATGTCGTTCCTCCGGGACGATCCGGCGTGCTCCTACTGCTTCCTCTCGGATGTCGCCGGCGTGGATTACCTCGGCTACCCGGGCGGCACGCCGGGACGGTTCGCCGTGCTGTACAACCTGATCAGCTTTGATCGGGACGACCGGTTGTTTGTGAAGGCCTATCTCGACCCGTCCGTCCCGACGGGCGGGATCGAAGCAGATCCGGCGTTGTGGCTCGACTCGGTGACAGACCTCTGGCCTGGCGCTGAGTGGAACGAGCGCGAGGTCTACGACATGTTCGGGATCCGATTCCGGAATCATCCGGACTTGCGTCGCATCCTGACCTGGGAGGATTTCCCGGCGCACCCGCTTCGCAAGGACTATCCGCTGCGAGGACGGGGCGAGCGTGAGGCCTACCGCGTGCTCGACCGTACTTCGGCCTGAGTCCAGCGATCCTGGACAAACTGGGGCTCGCCAGCGCCCTGCCTTCCGCCCCGGAAATCGCGACGGTTCGATGTTCTACCGCGGGATCACGATCGTCCCCGGATCCACCACATCGACGCGGTCGGCGTTGAGGTCCCAAACCAGTGCCGCGGCAGAGATCGGCGAACCGGTGGTGCGGTCGAGGATTCGTACCCGGTGGCCGTCGATCCCGACCGCCTTGGCGACGCCCGTGTCGGGGTCGTAGAGGAGTGTGTCGGCGGAGAGTTCGCGGCTCTCGGTGCGGAGGTAGGCGTCTGTCTCGGCAACGGCCGAGCGGAGCCCCGCGAAGATCTTCTCCGGTTTGTCGCCCGGGATAAAGAACGCTCGCAGCTTGGCGCACTCGAGCAGCGTCTTCGAGCCGTCCACGGCGCGGGAGTGACTCATCCGGACCGAGTCAAGCATTTCCGCGGAACCCACAGCACGATCCGCGTGGAAGGAGCCGTTCCAATCGAACAGCGAGGCCCCACGGTCGTTGCTCTCGCTCCGCCCCTCGGGAGTCGGGCGAAGGTCTGCGACGAACAGTCGGCCGCGCCCGGGCACGTCGAGTGTGCCGGCTTCGTTGTCGGCAAAGATCTCGACGCCGCTGAGCCGGAACGCGCGTTCGACGGGCGGGGCCGGCTGGCCCTCGACTGGGGGCGTCGACGAGCGGGTGGATTCGACTGTCGCCAGCTTCTCACCGGTCCCGAGCACGGCCTCTCCGCCCGCATACAGCGTACGGACAGCGCGGTCTCCGCCATCGGAGGAATTGGTGAAGGCCGCGGCGTCGGCTCCGGGCTCACCCGCTTCGCTGGACTCGAATTCGACCCGCACCAGTGCCCCGGAGATGCTCTCTCGGGTGAGTGGATCGGGTTGGTGGACCGCGACAACTCCGCCGACGCATTCGAGCTTGCCCGCGATGTCATCGAAAGCCATCCCATCGGTCCACACTGCGCGAATCGAGGAACGGGTCTCGCCGGCGCCGGCTTGGTGTTCGAACGAGCCGGGGCCGTAGGCCTCTGCCGTCCGGAGTTGGCCGTGGAGGCGGACCCGCTCACCGGTGATGACCGTGGGGCCGCGGGCGACGCGGCTGGTCCCCCCGGGGTGTTGCACTTCGAGCAACTGCTCGTCAACATCGGCGAAGAGCCGTTCTCCCTCGACCTCGATCTTGTCCGTGAAGCGGGTGAACTTGACCTGCCCGTCAGCCCACACCCTCGCGAGTTGACTCTTGCCCTCGTCGTCCTCGCGGAGTTCGGCGAAGATGTGCTCGGCCGCGACCCGCGCGGTTTGGTCGCGGAACGACCCGCCACCACCGGCATCGACCGAGGTCGGCGCGGGATGATCGGCCATAGGGTCGAACGCGACCTCCAGACTCTCCCAGGCTCCGTCGGCACCTCGCCCGTCGCCGAGTCTGACGGCGTGTTGGGCGACCAGGCGTGTCGGGCGGGACTGGCCGTCGAGCTGATCGTCGAAGTACACGTGCAGATTGTCGGCTTCGATCCACGCGTTGCCATCGGTGGCGCGGGCGCTGCCGATGCACTCGGCCTCGAGCAGTTCTCCGGACATCCTCTCGCCATCCATCTTGAACACCAGATTGGTGCGTTCTCGCCAGTCGACCCGGTCCGAGTGGCTGCCGATGACGGTGCCCGGGCCGATCACGCGGCCGATCCCCGTGGACAGGGGGAGCTCAAACCGGGCCATGCGCGCCTGGCCCATGGACTTTGAGGTGAGGAGTACATTCTCCTGGGCCGGACCGCTGAGCACCAGGTCGCGGGTTGTGAGGGAGTATTCGAAGACAGCCGCCTGCCCGCTCGCCTCGGCCTCCGAGTCTGAGAAACGGACAACGCCGCTCTGATCTGCTGTGAAGCGGGCGACCAGGTGGTTCTCGCGGAGTTCCTGCGGCTCATCGAGCAGCGGGCGGACTTCGAGGTCATCCTTCCAGGTGAGCGTTGTGGACTCCTCCTCCGGGGCCTCGGCGTCCGGGACCGTCGGCTGCGTCGCGGGCGCCTGGACCTGGCTCGCGGAATCAGCCTCCTCGGGTTGGGGGCGGTAGGCTGCCAGACGCACGGCCGGGCCCGCCGTCTCGCGGGGCATGGCGTTGCGGAATGCTGAGGGCTCGGGTTGGGAAGCCGCCGGGGGCTCGCTCGCTGGCCGGATCGCGCCGATCGCGTCCTTCGGCAGCTTGTTGTCGATCGTGCGGGCGAAGAGATCCAGCCGGTCGCTCTCGATGCGCTGACCGCCCCGGACCAGCTCGACAGTCCCCCGCGCGACCGCCTGGTAGAAGGTGACCACCGGTTCCCGGGGCACGGCCGGCGCCGGCGACGCCGCGAGGTCGTCCGCCGCACCGGGCTGACGGTCGGGGTCCGGGGTTGCCTGGAGGCTGCGCAGCGCGGGAGTTGCTCGGGACGCGTGGCTGGCCGCCAGCACCGAGCCCCCGGCGGGTACCGCCGAGGCCTTCACGCCCGCGCTGGGTCGCATCGGGTCTGCCAGATCGTGATAGACGATCGTGCCGCCCTTTCGAACCGTGAACCGTTCCAGGCGCTGCAATGCCTGATTGATCAAGAGCTTCGCGTCGTCGGCGCGAAACTCAATCTGGGCCGTCGTGAGGACGAACGGCTCATTTGTCGAGGCTTCGCCAAGCGTGGAATCAAATGTGAGCGACTTGCCCTTCCACACCATCGAGGGCAGGTCGTGCTGCGGGTCGGGGCGGCGTCCATCCGCCCGGGCGTCGAAGAGTCGGACAACGACATCGCCGGTCAGCGTGCCGGTCTCGGGCGGCTTCGTCCGGTCGGGGAGCACGAGTGTCCCGCTCTCGGAGGTGATATGCACGAGACGTCCATCCGCGAGGTAGATGGTCGCACTGGGCCGACCGACCCGGTACCGTTGTGCCTGGAGAGGGTCCAGCGTCTCGGTCTCGAGCTCGGCCGCGAGGCGTTTGCGGTCCTCCGGATCGACCATCTGGATGTGCAACCCTCGGGCACTGCCGAGTTCGTCGTCTGACCTGGAGATGTCCTTGTGGCTGAACCCCGAGCCGTCGCCCGCGCCGGGCGGAGCGGGGGGCGGAGCGGTGACTGCCCGGAGCGTGATGAACCCCACCGCGGCGATGCAGCAGATCACGAGGATGACCGCCAGCGGGCGGCCGAATGCGCGAGAATTGGTCTTGGCCATCGGGGACATCGTACAACCCCTTCAGGAAGGCGGGTGCTCGCCCGCGGGGCGAACTCGGGTTCGGAAGCGGCCCTTCTGATTCGGCGATCAGGAGTCGTCCTTGACCAGTCGCATGGCGACCAGATCCTGCACGTCGAGGATGCCGACGGGGAGTCCCTGGGGGTCGACGATCGGGATTTCATCGAGTCGGCGTTCTCTGGTGAGGCGGACGGCATCCCGGACCAGTGAGGTATCCGGGAGACTCGAGGGGTTGGGGGTCATCACCTCGGCGATTGGGCGGTTGAGCCAGGGGCCGCTGCCCAGTTCGGTGAGCTTGCGACGGAGGTCAGCGTCGGTGAAGATGCCGGAAAGGCGTCCGGCGTCGTCGACGAGCAGCACCGCGCCCGCGCGGCGTCCCGCGCCGGTCGAGCGCACGGCATCGATGACGGGGGTCGTCTCCGGGATCGGTGGGCAGTTCGAATCCGTTCGAAACCGGAGGACCTCGGTGATCGGCCGGAGCAGGCCGCCCAGCGCGCCGCCCGGATGCCGGCGCGCGAAGTCCGCATCCCCGAAGTTCCGGCTGCGGGCGGAGGCGAGGGCGAGGGCGTCGCCCAGCGCAAGGGTCGCGGTTGTCGAGCATGTGGGGGCGGCAACGCCGTCCCCCGCCTCGTCGAATTCACCGAGATGCAGCGCGACCGTGGCGAGCCGCTCGAGGCTCGACGCGGCGCGGGCGCCGGAGGCCGCTCCCCCGGTGATGCTGATGATCGGCAGGCGGTCCTGGCGCAGGATCGCGGCCAGATTGACGACCTCGTCGGTCTCGCCGGAGCGGCTCAGGCAGATGACCGTGTCGGTCGGACGGAAGCGCCCCAGATCGCCGTGGGCGGCTTCGGCGGGGTGGACCGGATGGGAGGGAATCCCGAGCGAGGCGAGAGTTGCGGAGATCTTGGCGCCGATGAGCCCGCTCTTGCCCAGCCCCGTCACGAGCACGATGCCGCCAGCGTCGGCACAGGCCACAATCAGACGGACGGCCTCGAGAAACGCGGGCCCGATCTGTTCGGCGCAGGCCCTGAGGGCGTCGGCTTCCGCGGCCAGGATGCGGCGGGCGAATTCCGGCGTGTCCATGGGCCATCATAGCTGGAGGAGGGGCCGGGCCCGGGGCCTCGTGGGCCGGGCGGTATACTCGCGGGTCGCCGCCCGTTTCCCCTGTCGAGAGAGCGCCAGATGGCCGAGACCGAGTACAAGGTGAAGCTCGACGCGTTTGAGGGACCGCTCGACCTCCTGTTCTATCTCGTGCGCAAGGCGGAGGTCGAGATCACCGAGATCCCGGTGGCGGAGATCGCCGATCAGTACATGGCGTATCTCGAGGGCATCGAGCGGGTGGATATCGACAAGGCGGGCGAGTTCCTGCTGATGGCCGCCACCTTGACGGAGATCAAATCGCGGGTATTGGGTGCAAACTCGATGGCCGGCGCGAGCCCCGAAGACGGCCCCGCGGCGGTGGAGGAGGGGGAGGACCCGCTCGCCGACCTGGTCAAGCAGCTCCTCGAATACAAGCGATTCCGGGACGCAGCGGAGGCGTTGGAGCATCGGTTCGACGTGTGGAGCCGACGCCATCCCGCCGGAAGGTCGGGGATCGATGCGGGCGAACTCCGCGCCGCGCTGGCGGAAGGCCGGGAGCTGGATATCGAGGACCTTTCGGTCGTCGATCTGATGGAAGCGTTCCAGAAGATCTGCGACACGGTGATCTTCGACCGTCTCGGTGACCACGAGGTGCTGGCGGACGACACCCCGATCGAGCTGCACGCCGAGGACATGCTCGACCGACTGCGGCGAGAAACGGCGGAAGGGCGGGCGTCGCTCACTCTCCGCGAAATCTTCGAGGGTCGGACGCGGGGGGAGATGTTGGGCCTGTTCCTTGCGCTGCTCGAACTCGTGCGGCGCCGCGCCGTGCGGGTGCATCAGGAGGGCGGGCTCGGGGAGATCGTCGTCGGCCTCCGCCCCGCGGAGGAAGTCGCGGCGGATGGCGACGAGCCGCCCCACGTCGAGTGAGGCGATTGTGCCGGTGGGTCCCGATCAGTGCAGCTTGGAGAGAAAGGTCTCGAAGCGGTCCATGCCCTGGTGGATCTGCTCCTCGGAGCAGGCGAAGGAGATGCGCACGCAGTTGCGACCGCAGCCGCCGAAATCCTCGCCCGGAACGAAGGCGATATGGGCCTCCTCGAGCAGCGCCTCGCACATGTCCATGGCCGAGTTGATGGCCCGGCCCCCAGCGCTGGTGCGTTTGAAGTATCGCGAGACATCGGGGAAGGCGTAGAACGCGCCGGTCGGCTTGGGGCAAACCAGGCCCTCGATCGCGGCGAGGCGGGCGGAGATCACCTCGGCCCGTCGGGCGAATGCCTCGCACATCTGGTGCACCTCGGCGTCGCAATCTGCGAGGGCCTTGCGTATGGCGGGGTAGACGAAGGAGACGATGTTGGTGGTCATCTGTCCCTGGAGGGTGCTCATGGCCTGCATGAGCTGCTTCCCGAACGCACCGGGCATAGCGGTGTAGCCCACGCGCCAGCCGGTCATCGAGTAGGCCTTGCTCATGCCGTTGAGTGTGAGCACCCGCTCGGCGATGGCCGGGATCGAGCCGAGCGAGAAGTGGGGCATCCCACCGTACACAATCTTCTCGTAGATCTCGTCTGAGAGCACGACCAGGTCGGGGGCGACCGTGGCGGACATCTCCTCGATCACGGCGCCGAGGGCGCGGAGTTCATCGGGCGAGTACATCGTCCCGCACGGGTTGCTCGGGCTGTTGATGATGAGCAGGCGGGAGCGGGGGGTGATCGCGGCGCGAAGCTGCTCCGGCGAGATCTTGAAATCGGATTCGGGTCCGGTGGGGATCTCCACGATGCGGCCACCGGCCATGTGGGCGATCGGCGCGTAGCTCACCCAGGCCGGGACCGGCAGCAGCACGTCCCAGGGCTCCTCGCCGGGCTCTGGAGGGTCGAGCAGGCAGTGGCAGGCGACGTAGAGCGAGTGCTTGCCGCCGGCGGAGATCGCGACATGGTCGGGGGTCAGCCCCCGGATGCCATTGTCCTTCTCGAACTTGGCCGCGATGGCGCCCCGGGTCTCGGGATCGCCAAGCGTGGGCATGTACTTCGTTTGTCCGGCGAGGAGGGCATCAATGGCCGCCTGTTTGATGGGCAGGGGAGTGTCGAAGTCGGGCTCTCCGAGGGAGAAGCTCAGCACATCAATTCCCACGCGTTTCATGGCTTTGGCCCGGTTGCCGAAGGCGACCGTCACCGAGGGGTGCATCGAGGAAACGCGTCGGGCGATGGACATCTTGTGGGTCGTGGTGGTCGGCATGGGCGCAACAATATGTCTGTACCCACGGGGTCGAGCCCGATTCTGGCGGTTCG
Source organism: Phycisphaerales bacterium (assembly GCA_016709445.1). Classification (GTDB taxonomy): domain Bacteria; phylum Planctomycetota; class Phycisphaerae; order Phycisphaerales; family UBA1924; genus PNC22. The sequence continues at coordinate 177,047 of JADJMV010000011.1, read as the reverse complement.
GGCTCGAACGGCCCGGGTCCCAGTGGGTCGGCCCGGCGGGGGGCTTGAGGCCCAGGGTGGGGCGGGGGCTTTCCCCGGTTGGGCGTGGCGGTGTCGGACAGGGTCGCCGCGGAGGCCAGCGGTCGGGATTGGGCCGGGGCGTCGTTGATTGATCCCCCCCGCAGGACGGGCTACGATCGAGCCCCCCCGGCACGGCCGGACTGGTTGCGGTTCGTCGGGACGGGGTGTCACCAGGCCCGATCGCAGAGGGAATTCCATGGCAGTTGCTCCAGAGGCTCGCGCCGCCACGATCTCCGACTTCGCCAAGCACGAGGGTGATACCGGCTCTCCGCAAGTCCAGATCGCTCTTCTCACGCAGCGGATCAAGGAGGTTTCCGAGCACCTCCGGACGCACAAGAAGGACTTCCACTCGCGGCGTGGGCTGCTCTCGATGGTGAGCCGTCGCAACCGCCTGCTGCGATATCTGGCGGCCTCGGATCGTCAGAGCTACTTCACCACGATCGGCCGACTCGGCCTCCGCAAGTAATCCAGTACCCGACCCGCCGACGGAAGCGTCGGCGGGGTTCGTTTTATCCCAGGCATATGTTCGCGGCCCTGCACGCACTCAGCGGCAGTGGGCACCCGGCAGGATCGAACTGCTCCGTGCCTTCTGCCTCTCGGGCGGCGTGAGGGCCGCAGGAGCGGCGGCCCGCGGCCCGGATTGGGTCCGGCTGCGAGCATCCGCGCAGCAGAGGCAGATTTCCCATGACAACCAAGAGTCTCGGATCGGTCCGCGTCGAGCGTGAAATCGGCGGGAGAACGCTCATTCTGGAGACCGGGCGGGTGGCGCGCCAGGCCGGGGCCGCGGTGATCGCGACCTACGGCGGCAGCACCGTCCTGGCGACCGTGGTCCGGGCCAAGCCCCGCGAGGGCCTGGACTTCTTCCCGCTCACGGTGGACTACCGCGAGAAGATGCCGGCCGCCGGCAAGTTCCCCGGCGGGTTCCGCAAGCGTGAGGGCGCTCCGAACGAGAAAGAAATCCTGACCATGCGGATGATCGACCGCCCGATCAGGCCGCTGTTCCCCGATGGGTTCATCGACGAGATCCAGATCCAGGTCTGGGTGATGAGCCACGACGGCGAGAACGACACCGACGTACTCGCCGGCACGGCGGCCTCGGCGGCGCTGGCGCTCAGCGACGCACCCTTCGAGGGGCCGACGGCGACCGTCCGCGTGGGCCGCGTCCACACCGATGACGGGCCGCAGATGGTCATCAACCCCACGGTCTCGCAGATGGACTTCTCGGATCTCGACCTGGTCTTGACCGGCCACGCCGACGGGATCAACATGATCGAGGTCGGGGCGGCCGAGGTCGTCGAGTCCGAGGTGCTGCGCGCGATTGAGTTCGGCTACGGGAACATCAAGGAGATTCTCGCGGCGATCGGCGAGCTGACCGAGAAGGCCGGACGCCCCAAGGTGCCCGGCGAGCTGGTGCTCCCGAGCGACGAGGTTGTCGCCAAGGTGAAGAAGCTGGCCGAGGCGGCCCTCACGGCGGCCCGCCAGCTCCCCGGCAAGCAGGAGCGCAACGACAAGGTCGACGAGATCCGCGCGAAGATGCTCGACGAGCACTTTAAGGTCAACGACTCTGGCACCTACGGCGAGTACGCGGCCACGTCGAAGGCCCGGGCTCAGGCCAAGGAGGCCTTCCGCACGCTCGAGAAGAAGATCACCCGACGCCTCATCGCCGAGAAGGGGCTGCGGGCCGACGGGCGCAAGGCCAAGGAGATCCGGCAGATCGAGTGCGACGTGGGCGTGTTCGCCCGCACGCACGGCTCGGCGTTCTTCCAGCGGGGTGAGACGCAGAGCCTGGTGTCCTGCACCCTCGGCACCGCCCGGGACGAGCAGATCATCGACGGCCTGCTGCCGGAGTACTCCAAGAAGTTCACGCTGCACTACAACTTCCCGCCCTTCTCGACCGGAGAGGCGAAGCGCATCACCGGCCCGGGCCGGCGCGAGATCGGCCACGGAGCGCTCGCGGAGCGTTCGCTCATGGCGATCCTCCCGAGCCCGGAGGTCTTCCCCTACACGGTGCGGCTCGTCAGCGACATCACCGAGAGCAACGGCTCGAGCTCGATGGCCTCGGTGTGCGGCGGGTGCCTGGCGCTCATGGATGCGGGCGTGCCGATCAGCGCGACCTGCGCGGGCATCTCGGTCGGTCGGTTCACCGACGACAACGGCGAGAAGGAGATCTTCGTCACCGACATCATCGGCGAGGAGGATTTCTTCGGCGACATGGATTTCAAGGTCTCCGGGACCCGCGAGGGGATCACCGGCATCCAGCTCGACCTCAAGGCCCGCGGCCTCTCGATCGGCCAGATCGAGCGCATCTTCGAGCAGGCCCGCGAGGGGCGGCTCGAGATCATCGATACCATGGAATCCTGCATCCCGGCGCCCCGTCCGGACATCTCGCCGCTGGCCCCGAAGATGGTCACGCTGCAGATCTCGGTCGACAAGATCGGCAAGCTGATCGGGCCCGGTGGCAAGATGATCCGCGCCCTGCAGGACAAGCACGGCGTGAACATCGACGTCGAGGACGACGGCACGGTGATGATCTCCGGCACCAACGGCCCGTCCGTCGAGGCGGCCCACGCCGAGGTCAGCGCGCTGTGCGAGGAGATCTAGGTCGGAACGATCTATGACGGGAAGGTTGTCTCGACCAAGGAGTTCGGCGCCTTCATCGAGCTGGCTCCGGGCACCGACGGGATGTGCCACATCTCCGAGCTCGCGGAGGGCTTCGTCAAGAACGTGGAGGATGTCGTCCGCATCGGCGATATCGTCCGCGTGAAGGTGATCCTGGTCGACGATCAGGGCCGCATCAAGCTCAGCCGCAAGCAGGCCATGCCCAAGGCCCCGAAGGATGGCGAGACGGTGAATTCCTGACACTTCCCTGACGCCAGAAATTGCGAGCGACCCCGGTGGCAGCACCGGGGTCGCTTTCTTCTCGGACCGCCATTGACGCCCGCATCGATTTCGGTAAGCTGGGCTGTCCGGGGTTCGTCCGCCGAACCGTCCCCGCGCTTGAAGGAGGGCAGCACGGGGCAGTTTCGGCTTCTTGTTTGGATCGCTCAGGCGTCCGCATGGCACGCGGTGTGAGCGGCGTGCGCACGGCGCCACCGAGTTGGGGGTGTCCCGATGAGCGACAATGGCCATGGCCGGCTCGACGGCGTGGAAGGTCAGGTGAAGTGGTTCGATCCCCGCAAGGGGTTCGGCTTCATCGTCGGGCCCGAGGGGCAGGACATCTTCGTGCACTATTCGTGCATCGAGGGCGACGGGTTCCGCGTGCTCAAAGACGGTTCACCGGTCGTCTACGACGCCGAGGAATCGGACAAGGGCTGGAAGGCCACTCGGGTCAGCCGCCCAGATCCGGCGGTCGTGGTGCCCAAGCGGCAGCATGTCCGAACACCACGGCGGTCCTGAATCCTTCTACAGTCCAAACCCTTGACCGAGACGACGCGCCTCATCCCCGATGGCGACGGGCCCCCGTCCGGTGCGGCTTGGCTCCGCCCGGGGCTGGTGGGCTTCGGGATCGGCGTGCTCGCCGCCGCGATGGCCGCGCGGGCACTGGTCCGGAGGCATCTCCGGCGGTTCAGGTCGGCAGTCGAGCGGGCGAGGCGCGCCGAGCGTTTGGCGGAGATCGGTTCGATGACGGGCGGCCTCGCCCACGAGATCAAGAATCCGCTCTCGACCATCGGTCTCAACGCCCAATTGCTGGCGGAGGGCGTCGAAGATCTGGAGATTGCGGAGGAATTCCGTGCCCCGTTGCTGCGGCGTCTCTCGGCGCTCGGGCGCGCGAGGTTGAGCGGCTGCGGGGAATCCTCACGGACTTCCTCGAATACGCCGGTGAACTGCGGATTGAGCCGCGGCTGGCCGATCTGAACACCACGATCGACGAACTGGTGGACTTCTTCCACCCTCAAGCGGAGCAGCACGGGGTGCGCCTGCGGAGCACTCTCGCCCCCGGGGCCCTGATCGCGTGGATCGATCCGCCTCATATCAAGCAGGCCGTCCTGAACCTGATGCTCAATGCGGTGCAGGCAATGGCAAAGCAGGCCTCGGGGAGCCCCCGGGAACTCATCCTCAAGACTGCTCAGGGCGTGGACGAGGAGCGCCGCTCCGTCGCGGTTTTGCACGTGATCGACACCGGCCCCGGCATCCCGGAGTCCGCGCGCGAGAAGATCTTCACCCCTTATTTTACAACCAAGTCCGGTGGTTCGGGTCTGGGTCTGCCCACATCGCGGCGAATTATCGAGGCTCACGGGGGGCGCATCGAGGTGCACACGGAGGAAGGTCGGGGCACAGACTTTGTCTTGACGCTGCCGTGCGAGCGGGCTGGCGGCGAGCGCGCCGACTGAGCACCCCCGGAGCATGCCAGCGGTCAGAGGCTTTCGAATGCCTCGGCGATGCGAGCGGCCGCGAGGGAAATCTCGGCGTCCGTCGTCAAGATGTCCGGGCAGACTCGCACGAAGCCGGAACGCTCCGTGCTGCGCTCCGGGCCCGCGGTGCTGGGGCGGGCGTCGACATTCACGCCTCGGGAACGGATGCGGTCGCAGAGCGCCTGGAAATCGCTGGACGGGACCAGCAGGAAAGCGCCGTGGGGTTCGAAATCGAGTACGGGCACGCCTCTGGCGGCGAGTTGGTGCGCGAGTCTGGATTGTTGCTCCAGGCTGTAGGCGCGGAGGCGATCGACCCCCAGGCCGAGGGTCAGTTCGAGCCCGGCGAGGGCCTGGAAGCTCGTGAGCACCGCTGGCGTCGCCTCGAGCCAGGCGTCGCCACCGGCGGCGAGTTCGGGCTGGTCGGGCCGACGGAACTCGAACACGCCGCGCTTGGCGAACCAGCCGGTGTCGAGCGTGAACAGCGGCGGCAGAGGGTCGGGGGTGAGGTGGCGAGGGTGGATCGCGAGCCATCCGGCGCCAGGCCCTCCCCGCGTGTACTTGTAGTTCCCGCCGATGGCAAAGTCCGGGGCGAGGGCGTCGAACGCGAGTGGGCCTGTCATTGGGATCGCGCCCGCGGCGTGGTAGCAATCGAGGAGGACCATGGATCCGGCCCGCCGCGCCGCCGCAACGATCTCAGGAAGGCCCTCGACGAGTTGTCCGGTGGCGAAGTAGACCATGCTCAGCACGAGGAGGTCGGTTCCCGGACGCAACGCGGCGATGGCGGCTTCGGCGGAGAACAGGCCTCGGCCGTCGGGCTCGAGCCAGCGGATATCGGCGCGGCCCTGCCGCGCGTAGGTCTTGAGGATGTGATCGATCGAGTCGAACTCACCGCGGGTCGCCACGACGGTGGGGCGGGGTTGGGGCAGGGCGTTGAGCGCAGCGCGGAGACCCTGCCCCGCCGAGACGCGGGGGACCACCGCGTCGGCCCGAGCGCAGCCGATCAGGGCCGCCTGGAGGGCGCGGAACCGCTGGATCGCATCCATCCATCCCGCCCACGCGCCGTCCATCTGCTCATACCAGAGATCCATCGCGAGTTGGAGATCGTCCGCCGTCGCGTCGAGCGGGCGACCCAGCGAGTGGTTGGCCAGGTAGATCTCTTCGCGCCGGAGCACCCGCGAGAACAGGGGGTGGATGTGGCGTCGGAGGCCCTCCTCCGTGAGCGGGCCGCCTCCCATGGCCGCGATGGGATCCGCGATAGTCGGGCGGACCAGGGTCGAACCGGGAAGGGTCACGACCCGGCTCCGCGATCGCCGGGGCTCCGCAGCTCGGTTCGGACCTGCCAGAGCTCGGGGAAGTACTCCAGCTCGATGGCCCGACGCAGGTAGGGCACGCCCGGGGTGCCGCCGGTGCCTGTCTTAAAGCCGATGATGCGCTCGACGACTTTCATGTGCCGAAATCGGAAGAGGCCGTACTGCTCGTCGATATCAACGAGCTTCTCGCACATCTCGTAGGCGTCCCAATGTTGGTGGGGATTCTCGTAGATGGTGCGGAAGACTCCCACCAGGCCGGCGTCGGGCTCGCGGGGCAGCGCAAAGTCGCGGCGGAGGAGACCGGCGGGTATCGGCAGGCCGCGGCGGTGCAGATGTGCCAGGAATTCGTCGTACAGCGAGGGCGCCTCGAGCGCGGCCTGGAGTTCGTCGTGGATGGCCGGCATGTGGCGGAAAATCGCCAGCATGCGGCGGTCCTTGTTCCCGAGCAGGAACTCGATCATGCGGTACTGGAACGACTGGAGCCCGCTGGCGGGGCCGAGGACATCGCGAAACTCGACGTACTCGCTCGGGGTCAGCGTCGCGAGCACGTCCCACTGCCGCAGGAGCTGGCCCTGGATGTGCTTCACCCGAGCCAGGATCTTAAAGGAGGGCTCGAGGGCATCTGTCTGGATGAGGCGCATGGCGGCCCGGAGTTCGTGGATGGCGAGCTTGAACCAGAGTTCGTTGGTCTGATGCTGGATGATGAAGAGCAGCTCGTCGTGGTGCGGCGGGTCCGAGAGCGTCTGCTGCGAAGCGAGCAGCGCGTCGAGGTGGAGGTATCGCCCATAGTCCAGGCGATCGGCCAGTTCGGTGTGGAACGCGTGTTCCGGCGCGGTCATGGCGTGCTCCTGCGGCGTCGGGGTCTCCGTTCGCACACAGGGTACACCGCCGGTGCAGCGCGATCAGCAGATGCAGGTCAGTCGGCCGACGCGTAGTCGCCGGTCTCGTCGATGGGGACAAAGGTGAGTGAAGCGCTCCAAAGGCCCTCGCCAGCGCCGGGCCGGAGCGCGGTCACAGAGCCGTCCCCCGGCTCCGCCTGCCGCACGACGGCCCGGGACGCGTAGTACTGGTTGCGGGCCGAGTTTCCGGCGCATCCGCCCAAGCCGGCGAGGAGGACCGCGGCACCGAGAAGTCCGACTCTGGTGCTCCCGGCGTTGGTGGATTGGCTCATGGTGCGAGACCTCTGCCCCGGACGGTGCTTGCCCTTGCCTGCGTCCCCACAGCATCGAATACATCGCGTTGCCGCGGCCATGTCCCTCGCCTCTGTACGGGCGTAAGTCGGTGTGGATCCGAGGGTTGGGGGGGTCGGGGGCCATGCTGCCCTGCCCCGCGCCTGGTTATTGGGCCGGGCGTGGGGGGTTGGGCGGGATCGCCGCGTCGGAGGGGTCAAACTCCTACCATGCGGCCGTCGGCCGTTGTCTTCGCCACCTGAGCATGCCGCAGAGAGCCTCACCATGAGAATCGCCTTCAGCACCGTCGCCTGCCCGGATTGGACGCTCGAACGCGTCATGAGTTTCGCGGATGACACCGAGTTCGATGGCGTGGAGCTCCGGAGCTTCGGGTGGGGTGCGTCCGATCTGACGTGCGATCCTGCGCTGACCGATGGATCGAAGGTGCGGCGGCTTGCCCTCGAGACCGGGACCCACGTGATGTGTCTCGGCACCTCGGTCAGGTTTGACGAGGCCGTGTGGCCGCCGATCCTCGGACTCGCGCTCCCCTCGAAGGACAGGTGCGTCGAGGAGGGCACTCGCATGATCAGGCTTGCCGACGAGATTGAGTGCCCTTGCGTGCGGGTGTTCGGGTTCGAAGCGCCGGGGAGTGAACGCCCTGCCAAGACGCTCGACAGAGTGGTTCGGCGGCTGTCCCTGATGCTTGACTCGGCCCGCTCACGCCGCATTCGTGTCGTCATCGAGAACGGCGGCTCGTTCGCCCGGGCGGAGGACCTGGCGCAGATCATCCGTCGGTGTGCGAGCCCTTGGCTCGGCGCCGCGTACAACGTCGCGGTCGGCACTGGGCACGGTGACGACCCCGAGGCCGCCATCGATCTGCTCGGTGATCGGTTGTGGACCGTGAAGCTCAAGGACCTGCGGGGCACGCGCCCCGTCGAGTTGGGCGCCGGCGACGTGCCGCTGGCACGCGCGGTACAGCACCTCTCCAGGACGGGGGCCGACGCATGGCTCGTGGTGGAGTGGATGCGATATTGGGTGCCCACGCTCGATTCGGCCGAGTCGGTGCTGCCGCGAGCGATGGCGACGATCCAGGGCTGGATCGCCGAGGCCGGGGCCGGGGCGCAGTCGCGACCGCGGGCCGCGCTCTCGAACTGAGGATCTGCCCGGAGCGACGCTGTGCATGAGACCCCGGCATCGCGCGCGGACGCAATCCTTCGGATGTGTGAGGCGGAAGGCTTCTCGCTCGCGGGGGTCAGCCCGCTGCGGCCGAGCGGCTGGGGCGAGGCTCTCCGGCAGTGGCTGCTCGCCGGCAAGCATGGAGAGATGGCATGGCTGGCCGAGACCGTCGCTGATCGGCTCGATCCCACACGGGCCCTCCCAGGGGCCCGGGCCGTGGTGATGGTCGCCGACTTCTACTCCGGGCGGCACGCGGCGGCGGAGCCGACGACTCTGGGCAATGGTCGGGTGGCCAGGTATGCCCAGGGGCGCGACTACCACGATGTCGTGAAGCGGCGGCTTCGCCGGGTCTGCGATCGCGTGCGATCCGCGTTTGCCGGGGCGACGACGCGCGCGTTCTGCGATACCGGGCCCGTGCTCGAGCGTGAATTCGCCTTGTGGTGCGGCCTGGGCTGGATCGGGAAGCACACCCTCCTGATTCACCCGGAGCGCGGGAGTTGGATGGTGCTCGGCGGGTTCCTGACCTCGCTTGAATTGGAGCCGCCGTCGGCCCAGCGTGTCGAACCCGACCGCTGCGGATCTTGCACGAGGTGCATCGATGCCTGCCCGACGGATGCGATCCAACCCTATGGCGTGGACGCGCGACGTTGCATCAGCTACCTGACCATCGAGCATCAGGGACCGATCGCGGCGGGCCTGGCGGCTCGCGTTGGGAACTGGCTGGTCGGGTGCGATGTGTGCCAGGAGGTCTGCCCGCACAATTCACCGCGCGCGGCCCCGGCTTCGCCGGTGCGTGCGGACTATGCGCCGCGTCGCTCCGGATTTGATCCGCTCGACGTCATCGGCTGGGACGAGGCGACCCGGCGAGGCAGATTCGCGACCAGCGCCATGAAGCGCGTTACCCTCGCTCAGATGAAACGCAATGCCGTGCTTGTGCTCGCGTCCATACTTGCGGCCGACTCGGAGGCGTCCGGAGGACCCGAAGCGATGCGGAACATCAGGTCGAGGCTGACGGACTTGGCCTGGGATGCCCGCGAACCAGAGGAGGTTCGGGGCGCCGCGCGGTCCGCGCTGGGGATGCGGCTATCGGCCGATGCCTCGGACAGCGAGCCTCGCGAGCAGGACGACCAATAGTCCCGGGACGAGATAGAACTCCTGGAGCATGACGAACCCCATCCAATAGAACGGGGCGGCGACGCCGACCGCGCCGCAGAGGGCCAGGAGCTTCCGGCGGCCGCGGAGGCCGTTGAGGCCCGCGTGACCGTCGGGCGTCGGGATCATGCAGATCCAGACGTAGGCCGGGAATACCAGGCCGTAGAACGACATGAAACAGCGGTAGTAGAGCTCGGGCGAGCCCGGTCCGGGGGCGTACTCGGTCAGTCGGGGCCAATCGAGCGCGAACGCCCCGAGGCCCACGACAGCGCCCGCGATCCCCGCGATGACCATCGCCCGCCGGGCTCGCATGCGCCGGAGCTCGCGAAGGTGGACGAGGATCGTGAACGCCAGCTGCGCGCCGATGTGCAGAAAGATGAGCCCCTGTGGACCAACCGGCTGGACCGCGAGCTGCGCCAGACGATCAGCCTGCCCGCCGTAGGCGAGCGTCAGGAGGATCATGGCCAGGAAGAACACACCGAAGCCCAGGGCGAAGGCGGTCCGGCGGCCGGCGTCGTGCAGTCGCTCGGCGGCATGGAGGAACGTCGGATCGAGGTAGGGGCACAGGGCGAAACCAAAGACGCAGACCGGTGAGAGCCAGAGCAGGTCGATGGGCGGGGCTGACTGTGGGGGCGCGGCCAGAGCGCCCGACCGCCACGCCAGCGCCGCACAGGCCGCCGAGAGGAGCCAGATCGCAAGAGCCAGCCAGCGGGCCCTCGCTACGGCAGGCGTCAGGAGCGCAGCCAGGACCAACACGGCGAGCACACCGGTGCCCGCTTGGGCAAAGCCCGACCAGTTCAGGATCAGGCCCAGGAAGAAGCATTGGAACGCCACGGTGACGATGGCGAAAGCACGGATCGCCGGTCCGTGTTGCTCGAGGATCCGACGCGGGGCGTGGCGGCCGGAGAGCACCCAGCCCATCGCTGCCGCCCCGACCACATTGGGGACGGCGAAGGCGACGAAGCCCCACGGGCCATAGTCGCGGATGAGCAATACCGGCAGAAACATGCCGATGCACCAGGTCCACGAGCAGGCCAGGTAGAGCGCCCATCCGACGATGGCCCAGGGGGAGGCGGGTGGCTCGTGGTGGGGGTGCTTCACGGCGCTGTGATTCTAGGAGTTTGGCGCGGAAATCGCGAATCGGGTGGACCGAGCTGGTCCCGGTGGCATGGTAAAGTGCCGACCCCTTCCCGGGGCATTGTGCCGCTGCGCTGCGTGGAAGGCGTGGTTGGGATGATCCGTCCTCACAGCCGGGGTTGGAGAACTGCGATGCGCCGAATGCCGGGCCGTTTCATGCTCTGTAGTTGCTGCGGCTTCGGGGCGGTGGCACGGGCCGACTTCACGCACAACATCATGCTCACCGGCTACTGGCCCCCGACGAGCTGGATGGTGGAACGCTTCAGCACCAATCCGGATCTGAACCCCGACGGGTGGATCGGCGGGAACTGGGAGGGGCGGGGGTACAACGTGTACTCGTTCTTCCCAAGCTTCATCGACGATGGCGACAACAACTGGGGTCAGGGGGCCGGTGATTTCGAGGTGGACTACCAGGACACCTCGGCGGATTGGGAGAGGATCACCCAAGAGATCAAGCCCGCGGCGATCATCACGTTCAGCCGCGGCGGGCGAGGCAGCAACTGGGAGATCGAGAGCCACCACAGGCTCCGTGCGCCCGGGGATTGGGCGGATGACTTTACCGACCCTGTCAAGCCCACGTTGGATATGCCGATCTTCCAGTCTCTGGAGGTCGGGACGGAGCTGTCGAGCACGCTGCCGATGGAGGCGATCCGCGACGCCGTCGCCGACTCGGGGGTGATCAGCAACGCGTTTATCGACTGGAACGGCACGGGCGGGAACTACCTCTCCGAGTTCATCGGCCTCCACGGGGTCTGGTACAACTCGCTGAACAGCTCGCATGATGCGGCGTGGGAGAACTTCGCCGCGGGGCACATCCATGTTGGGATGGGCACACCGCTCGACGCGGCCAACGCCGCGACGGAGATCACGCTCCGCGAACTGACGGCGTATCTGGACACCGTGATCCCGACGCCTGCCTCGCTGGCGTCCTTCGCCGTGGCGGTCGGCATCCTCGCGGGGCGCCGTCGCCGCGCGATGGCCGCGGTGTAGAAGCTCAGGGGCGGAGGGTGCGGCCCGGGCGGCCGTCGCGTAGACTCGCAAGGCCGAGCTTTCGGCGCCGGCAGGTCGGACGGTGAGCGAGGACACCCGCATGACGGACGCGATCCGACGGTTCATGTCGCTGGCGATCGAGGAAGCCCGGTCGGGGATCGCGGCCGGGCAGTCTCCCTTCGGGGCGGTCATCGTGCGGGCTGGCGAGGTGGTCGCCCGCGGGCACAACCACGTGTGGGCGTGGACCGATCCCTCGGCCCACGCCGAGGTGGTGTGCATCCGCGAGGCGGGGCGGGTGCTCCAGAAGATCGACTTCGCGGGCTGCGAGATGTACACCACCTGCGAGCCATGCCCGATGTGTGCGTCGGCCATCCACTGGGCCAATCTGGACGCCGTGGCGTTCGGCGCACGCATCGCCGATGCCGAGGCGGCAGGCTTCCGAGAATTGCGGCTACCGATCGAGCGGCTCTACGAGGGTGGGGGGAGCCACGTCCGGGTGATTCCTGGCGTGATGCGAGAGGATTGCGTCAGACTCTTCCAGGAGTGGGACCGCTCGGGCGGGCGAGCCTACTGAAGGCGGCCCGCCATGCAGACGCGGGTGTACGCCGGTGTGAAGCCCAGACGCGCAGCGTTGCGCTCGGTCGGGATGCCGGGCTTGCTCTCGATCATCGCCAGACGGCACCCCTCGGAAATCCCGTGCGCCAGTCTCGCGGAAATCAGAGCCTGTTGGATGCCGCGCCGACGGAAGGGCTCGAGGACCGTGGTGCCCCAGAGCGAGCAGGCACGCGTGCCGACACAATCGCAGACCTCCATGCCGCAGCCCGCGACAGGTTGGTTCTCCACGAACGCCATAAATGCCACCGAGCGTGGGTGCCGGATGGCCCGGACTCCCATGTCGATCATGGCTTCTGAGAGCGGCTCGGTCTGGAATCCCGAGCCGACGAGGCTCGAGTGTTGGCGGCAGGCCCTTTCGTCGGCCGGGTCGGTTCGGCGAATCTCCACTCCCGGCGGCCAGCCGCGGGGGAGCAGGTCCGCCATGTCGAGCCCTTCATCGAGCGGACGGGCGAGGACCGTCTCGAAGTGCTCAACGAGGTAGCCCCGCGAACCGAGGAGTCGCAGCGTGTCCTCGGGAACGAATACGGTGAGTTCGAGCCTGGGTGTGACGCCCCGATCCGCATAAAAGGACTCGAGGATGCCAAGGTCCTGTTCGGAGAGATCGGTCCCGAGCGGCCAGCCCCGTCGCGTGGCAGATCCACGGCACGCCGGGCGAGAATGCCATCCAGCCGCCCGAGAGGGGCTCGGCCTCGTGGGCAAGTTCTCGGAGCGCGCACATCTGGCGTGTCTCATTGACGCGGGCCACCTGGATCGGCTCGAGCGGGTGCATGGGGAACTCCGAGCCCGGACGCGGGGCGGAAGCCGCGGATGATACACTGCGGCGGGAGGATCTCCAATGACCGGATTCCGCGTGGTTTGTTGCGTTGCATGGGCTTGTGTGCTGGCCGGACCTGCGAGTGGGCAGGTTGCGCCGGAGACACGAGTAAATTCGTTCGCCAACCCGACCGACGTCGCTGGGGCCGACCCGGACGTGCTGCTCGACGGCGGCGTCTACTACATGTATGCGACCTCGGCGCCCTCGATGGGATTCCAGGTGTGGTCCTCCAAGGATCTGGTGCACTGGCAGCAGCGGGGGATGGCACTCCGGAAGACTGACCAGAGCTGGGGGCAGCGGGACTATTGGGCGCCGTGCGTCGTCAAGGCCGGCAATCGGTACCTGATGTACTACAACGCGCAGCCGGCCGACGTCCCCGCCGGGAGCGCGAGGGCGCAGCGGATCTGTGTCGCGGAGTCCTCCAGCCCGCTCGGGCCGTTCAAGGATGTCGCCGCACCGATCTGGGACCCGGGCGACATGGTGATCGACGGCCAGGTATTCATCGACCGCGATGGGAAGGGATACCTCTACTACTCCAATGGCAGCGTCTCGATGGTGCCTCTGGACAAGTCTCTGACCAAGGTGGCGGGCGACGCGGTGCTGTGCATCGATCCGTCCCAGGAGTGGGAGCAAAAATGGAACGAGGGCCCGTACGTGATGCGCCGTGGCGACAAGTACATCCTTTTCTACTCCGGCCCGGGGTACGACATGCCGGCATACTCGGTCGGGTATGCTGGCGGATTCGCCCCGCGGACCGTGGGTCAAGCCGCTCGGCTCGCCGATTCTCACCCGGACTCCGGTGGTCTCCGGGCCGGGTCACAACTCGGTCGTCAGCTCGCCCGACGGTCGGGAGTTTTTCATGGTCTACCACACGCACCAGCAGCTCTCGGGCGGTGATCCGCGGCAGATCGCGGTCGACCGGATGCGGTTCGTCGAGGACCCGAAGTTCGGTATCCGCGTCGAGGTGGACGGTCCCACAACGCTCTCGATGCGATTGCCGTCCGGGGCACAGGGTCCGCTCGCGGCTGGGAACGACGAGTTCGAGGGGAAGACCATCGACCGTGACCGTTGGACCATCGTGAACGAGGACCAGGGCGCATGGCGGATGGGCGGGGGCAATCTCTTCATCACACCCCAGCAGGGCAACGTGTGGCAGTCGCGATTCGACATCAAGAACCTGTTCCTGCAGGCGGTGCCTCCCGGCGACTTCGAGGCCGCGACACGGGTCAATTTCCAGGTCCGGCAGAACTTCGAGCAGGTGTTCATTACCGCGTGGCAGGACCACAACAATTACATCCGGCTCGCCAACGTGTTCGACGGCGGGCGGCGGTGGCAGGTCATCCGCGAGCTCGGCGGAGAGACGTTCTCGGAGGAGTATCCGAACACGATCGGCGACACGGTGTGGATGAAGATCGCGAGGCACGGCCGAACCTATGAGTGCTCTGTGAGCGTGGATGGACGATCGTGGTGGCCGGTGGGCCCGCCGCTCTCGGCCGACTTCGCCGAGGTTCAAGCCGGGATCGGCGCGATCTGCCCGGGGAGCAGCCGGAAATCCGAGGCCTCGTTCGAGTTCTTTCGTTTCAGCTCGGGCGGCATCGTCGGCTCGGGCCTCGGCCAGCCCTCCCCCCCCGGGCGTTAGACCCTTCCGGGCGGTACGATCGGGACATGAAGGACACCCGCTACCGCTGGCGTCTGCTCGACGCCGGGAGGCTCTTGCTCGACGGCGGCTCGATGTTTGGCTTGATCCCCCGGTCGGTGTGGACCCGGCACGCGACCCCCGACGATCGCCACCGCATCGCCCTCCGTCACAACTGCCTGCTGCTGGAGAGCGAGCGGCCGGATCCCAAGCTCGGCAGGCCCCGGCGCGTGCTCATCGAGTCCGGTACGGGTGATAAGCTCGACGCGAAGATGCGAGACATCTTCGGCCTCGACGGGCGAACGGTAGAGACGGCACTCGCGGAGGTGGGGGTCGAGCCCGATGAGATCGACGCGGTGGTCGTGACGCACCTGCACTTTGACCACGCGGGCGGGCTCACGAGGCGGTGCCGGCCCGGCGAGAGCGCGGATTGGGTTGCCGGCCCGGGCCAGGCTTCCGGGGATGCATCGGAGATCAGACTGACGTTCCAGAACGCCGTCGTCTGGACGCAGGCCCGCGAGTGGGCCGATGCCCTGGCGAACAGTTCGGTGATGACTCGGACCTATTACCGTGACCACTTGCTCCCCATCGAGCCCCGGCTCCGGCTCGTGGACTCCGTACCACCATTTGCGCCGGGGATCACTCCCCACCGGGATGAGGTCCCCAGGATCTCGACCGAACTCCGGCGGATGGAGACCGAGCCGGGCGTGTGGGTGGTGCTGGTGCCCGGGCACACCTGGGGCCAGCAGGCCATTGGATTCACAGACGTCGAGGGTCGGACGGTGGTCTTCACCCCGGATGTCATGCCGACCGTGTGGCACCTGGGGGCCGCGTATAGCCTCTCCTACGACGTGGAGCCCTACACGAGCATGGTCTCGCGGCACTGGTTCCTCGAGGCCGCCTCCAGGCTTGGGTGGACCCTGGTGCTCGACCACGAACCCGGGTCTCCGATCCAGACCGTGTCTCCGAACGGCAAGGGCTGGTTCGACCTGACGCCGGGGGAGGTTCCCCGGGCTTGAGCCCGGCCGTGGGACGGTCTGGTCAGGGCGTACAATCCGCCGAGGCAGCATCCGTGAGCCCAACGCAAGCCGCGACACCCGAACCACCACAGGCCGATCCTCAGCCCGAGGAGGTGGTCGACGCGGCCACGCCCAGCGGGGGCCGGGCGCGGGGCACCCGCGGCCGGGGCAAACGCCGAAAGAGGACACTGATGGAGCGAGCGGAGGCGTTCGTGAGCCGCCTGAGCACCCGGAACAACTTCTGGCACCGGGTGTGCTCGATGATTTGGCTGCCCTACGCGTTCCACTCGGGCATCAAGATGAAGCGGCTGGACGCCAAGACGTTCCAGGCGGTGCTGCCCTTCCGCCGCTTCAACCGCAATTGGTACAACGCGATGGCCGGCGCCGCGCTGCTCGGCAACTCGGAGATCGCGGGGGGGAGCTACGTCTTCGGGATCTGCGGCGGCGACTACACCGTCGTGTGCAAGCACCTCGAGTACCAGTTCCTGCGCCCCTGCCTCGGGCCGGCGGTGTACCGCATCACGCCGCGCGACGATATCGAGGCCCTCGTCCAGTCGGGCGAGGAGTTCAACACGACGATCGACATGGAGATCGTGCAGGCGATCACCAAGCCGGGCTCGAAGGAGCGGCGGGTCGGCCGGTGCCAGGCCACGTTCCACGTGACGCCCAAGAGCCAGCAGCGCAGCAAGGGCCGCCTTAAGTAGCCGACATCGCTACCGGGCTGGTGCGAGCAGCTGCTCGGGATTCTGGAGCAGTTCGACGATCCTGGCGAGGCAGAGGGCGCCGGTCGCGCCGTCGACGACGCGGTGGTCGCACGCGAGGCTGAGCGGCAGCAGCTTGCCCACTCGGAACCATCCGCCCTTGCCCACGACCATGCCCTCGCGGACGCGGCCCGCGGCCAAAATCCCCACCTCCGGGTAATTGATCACGGGCGTGGCGAAACGACCGGCATAGCTCCCGACATTGCTGATGGTGAATGTCGAGCCCATGAGCTGCTCGCGGGGGATCGAGCGGTTGCGGGCCGCGGCGGCGATGGCCGCGATGTGGCGGCCGATCTCCAGCACCCCGAGCCGCTCGGCGTCGCGGATCACCGGGACCATGAGCCCGCTCTCGGTGTCCGTCGCGATACCAAGGTGGACAGAACGGTGCTGGGTGATCTCTTCGGCGGTATCGTCGACCGTGGCGTTGAGCACGCCGAACTGCTCGGTAAGGGCGCGGGCGACGGCGGAGCAGACGAAGGGCAGGAAGCTCACCTTCTCGCCACTCGCGGCGGCGAGTTTCTTGCGGAGCCCGTCGAGGTCGGATACGTCGGCCTCGTCCATGACGGTGAAATGCACGGCGGTGTCGACGCTCTGTCGGAGACGCCCCGCGATGGTGCGTCGGACGCCCCGGAAGGGAACCTTGGCGAAATCTGCGCCGGGCGGAATCGCTGCGGTCTGGTTGGGCGCCGGCGACCCGGACGGGGCGGCGGGTGCGGGAGAGGCAGAGGCCGCCATGGGGGTCGGACGCGGAGCAGGAGCGGCGGCGGGTGCGGTGCCAGAGGGCCTCGGTGCGGCGGGTGCTGTGGTGGCCGGCGCCGCGCCCGACTCGGCGCCGGAGGCAGCGAGGCGGACATCTCTTTCTGTCACGCGTCGGCCGATACCGGACCCCTCGACGCGATTGATATCCACGCCGAGGTCGCGGGCAAGGCGCCGGACTGCGGGGGTCGCGAGAGCCTTGCCGTCGGCGGCGGAGACGCCGGCGAGATCGCCGCCGACCTTGCCGACAACTGTCCCGGCGTCTTCGCGCTCTTCGGGGGACTCGGGCGCCCGGGGTGTGGGCTTGTGCGTGGCGACGGGAGCCGCCTTCGTCGGCGGTTCCTGGCCATCGCTCTCATACACGACCAGGACGGCGCCGACCTTGAGGATTTCCCCCTCCTTGCCGTGGAGGGCGCTGATCACACCGGAGCGGGGGCTGGGGACTTCGACCAGGGCCTTGTCGGTCTCCATCTCGGCGAGGATGTCATACTCCTTCACCGGCTGGCCTACCTGGACACGCCACTTGATGAGTTCGGCCTCGTGCACGCCCTCGCCGAGGTCGGGGAGGATGAACTCGTTCGGATTGGTCGACTTTGCATGCGCCATGGTTCGTTCAGTCCTTGTCGTTCTTCATCTTGATCAGCAGCACCAGCACCGCGATGAGGAGAGCCCCGCCCACCAACCAGACCAGTGCGAGCTTCTCCGGACTGTCTGCCCACTTCGCTATGTCACTCCCGATCGGAGCGGAGAACTGGTTCATGGAGGCCGGGGCGAGCGGGCCGGGCTGCGGCAATGTCAATACGCCAGGCATTCTTCGATGGATTTCTGGATACGGGGCGCCTCGGGGAGATACTCGAGCTCGAGCTTGTAGTACGGCATGATGGTGTCGAAACCGGTGCAACGCTGGACCGGCGCCTGGAGGTGCAGGAAGCAGTGTTCCTGGATGAGCGAACTGATCTCGGCGCCGAGACCGACTGTCTTCGGGGCCTCATGGACGACCACGCACCGGCCGGTCTTACGCACACTCTCCGTAATGCAGTCGATATCGATCGGGTCGACGGTGCGCAGATCGATGAGCTCCACGCTGACATCCTCGGGAAGATTGTCGAGGGCGGCGAGACACTGGAACACCGGCGCACCCCAGGTCACCACGGTGATGTCCTCGCCCTCGCTCACAATCTTGGCCTGCCCGATCGGGATGGTGTAGTCCTCGTCCGGCACTTCTTCGCGGAAGCTGCGGTACACACGCTTGGGCTCGAAGAAGATCACGGGGTCGGGATCGCGGATGGCGGCCAGCAGGAGGCCCTTGGCGTCGTAGGGCGTGCAGGGCATGACGACCTTGAGACCGGGCGAATGGGTATAGATCGCCTCGGGTGAATCCGAATGCAGCTCGGGGGCGTGGATGCCGCCGCCCACGGGGACCCGGACGGTGAGCGGGATGGTGATCGCGCCGCGGGTGCGGGTGCGCATTCGGGCCGCATGATTGACGAGCTGGTCGTACGCGGGTCCGAGGAAGCCGTCGAACTGGATCTCTGGCACGGGGCGCATCCCGGCGATGGCGAGCCCGACCGCGGCGCCCATGATGCCGGATTCGTCGAGCGGGGTGTCGACGACGCGGTCGCGTCCGAAGCGGGCCTGGAGCCCTTCGGTGACGCGGAACACGCCGCCGTTGACACCGACGTCCTCGCCGAGCAGCACGACGCGGTCGTCTCGCTCCATCTCGGAGGCGAGCGCGGAGTTGATTGCTTGTACGAGCGTGAGCTGGGCCATTCGGGTCTCCGTTGCGGGCTCGGTTCCTGGTCCTGCGGGGTCACGGATGGCGGGCGGGCCTACCGCACGCCCTCGGGGGTCGACCGCAGGCCGGCCTGGTCGGGGTCGAGCCCGAGGCTGCTCGTCCGCATGGTGTCGCGCTGACGGGCGAGATCGGGCGGGAGTTCGGCGAACATGGAATTGAAGAAATCGGCGGGCGACGGATTCTCGATCTCGAGCGCGGTCTTCACCACCTCGTCGACGATCCGGCTCAGACGCTCCTCGAGCGCCTTCTGGCGCTTGTCGTCCCAGAGTCCCTTGCTCTCCATGTACTTGCGGGTTCGGATGAGGGGGTCCTTGGAGAGCCACGCATCGACCTCGGACTGCTCGCGATACCGGCGGGCGTCGTCGGCTGTGGTGTGGTCACCGAGGCGGTAGGTGACCGCCTCGATAAAGCTGGGCCCACCGCCCTGGCGGGCCCGGGCGGCCGCGTCCGTGGTGGCCTTGTAGGTCGCGAAGATGTCGTTGCCGTCGATCTGAATCGTGGGGATGTCGTAGGCGAGGGCCTTCTGCGCCACGGTGGCGGAGTTCATCTGCAACTCGCGGGGCACGCTGATGGCCCACTGATTATTCTGGCAGTAGAAGATGACGGGGGCCTGGAGCACGCTCGCGAAGTTCATCGCACCGTGGAAGTCGCCCTCGCTGGTGGCGCCGTCCCCGAAGAATGTGGCAACGACGCGGTCTTCCTTCCGGAGCTTCGCGGCCCAGGCGATGCCCACGGCGTGGAGCATGTGTGTGCCGATCGGGATCGACAGGGGCGTCATCAGGCAGCCTTCGGGGATCTGGTTTCCTCGCTCATCGCCCATCCAGTGGAGCAGGACGTAGTGCATCGGGAGGCCGTGCATGAAGAGGGCAGCGTTCTCGCGGTAGCAGGGGATGACCCAGTCCTTGCCCTTCTGCAGCGCGAGCCCGGCGCCCACGGCGTTGGCCTCCTGCCCTTTGTTCTGCGGGTAGGTGCCCATCCGGCCCGAGCGTTGCAGCTTGAAGGCGATTTCATCGAACTGGCGGCAGGTCGACATCTGCTCATACAGATACACGACCTGTTCGTCCGTGAGCGTGTCTTTGGCGAGCTTGGCATCGAGCCGCCCGTCCTCATCGAGGATCTGGAGGTGCTCGATTTTCGCCTCATAGACCACTTTCTTGGGCATCGAATACTCCGGAGCTGCGGAAACTCGTGTGTGGTGCGGTCTGTCGGTACCGACCGCCCCCGCCTGGGATGGGCGGCCCCCGCCGCGGACAGGATATCACGCCCGGCCGCCCGGGCCCGGTCAGCCCTGCCCGCTATGGGCGTGTTCGAGCCGGCTGCCGCCGGGGAACTGCTTGATGGCGGACTGGTCGACCTTGCGTCCCTTGCCGCGGAACTCCGTGGGCGTCTTCTCGGGGATCACAAAGTCGGAGGCCGGCTGGGTGTCGCTGAAGGCCATCGCGGCCTCGGCGGCCTTGAGCATGGTGTCGTCCGCGTTGTAGTACAGCTCGCGGAACAGCTTCTGGATCTCGAGCTCCGCGAGGTCGAAGAAGTGGATCGCGGCGGCCTTGTCGCGGGCGAACTCCGCGCCGCCGTTGTTGCCGTGGGCCCGGAGATCGCTGTCGAGCTTGGAGAGTGTGCACGTCCAGCCGTGGAGATAGATCGCGATGAACGCGAGCCTCGCCTGGACCACCTGGCGGTTCATGATGGAGGCGTCGTATCGCTTGCTGATCTGTTTGAACTGGTAGGTGAACTCGCTGATCAGTCGGGCGAGCCGGTCGGCGTGGGGGCGGAGTGACGGATCGACGCGGGAGATCTGGGGGGCACGCCTGCGGATGCCGAGGAAGACCTCAGCGGCCAGCGGCAGGAGTTGGCTCACCATGCCGAGCTTCCTGCTCATCGGCGCCTCACGCACCCCGAGCATCCATTCGCCGAGCTGCTTGCCGCCGTAGGCGAAGATGAACGACCACATCAGGTCGTTGGAGCCCTCCACGATGAGATTGATCCGTGAATCGCGGAAGATGCGCTCGACCTCGTTCTCGGTCATATAGCTCTCGCCGCCGAGGATCTGCATCGCATCATTGACGACGCGCCAACCCATCTCGCTCACGAAGCACTTGCACAGCGCCGTCTCCACCATGATGTCCTGGTCGTGGCGGTCGAGCATGCCGGTGGTCATGTAGAGCATCGCGTCCGATGCGTAGACGAGGGCCGCCATGTTGGCGATCCGCTGCTTGACGAGTTCCTTGTCGCTGAGCGGATCACCGAACTGGTAGCGGGTCTGGGCCCACTTGACGGCCTGGTCCATGGCCCGCCGGGCGCCGCCGAGCATGCCCGCGCTCAGGGTGCACCGGCCGTAGTTCAGGCAGGTCAGGGCGACGTTCAGGCCTCGCCCCTCCTTGTGCAGCAGGTTGAACTTGGGCACCTTGACGTTGGTGAAGCGGAGGCGGCCCTGCCACGTGCCGCGGATGCCGCACTTCGAGCGGTTCTTCTCGAAGATGTCCACGCCCTCCATGTCCGGCGTGCAGACGAGGGCGGTGACCTTGGTCTTGCCGTCGGGCATCTTCTGGTTGGCCATGACGGTGAAGACGCTGGAGATCGCGGCGCTCGTCGCCCACTTCTTCTCGCCGTTGAGGACGTAGTGCTGGCCGTCCGGAGTCAACTCGCAGGTGGTTTCTTGGCCGCCCGCGTCGCAGCCCACGTTCGGCTCGCTCAAGCAGAACGCGCTCAGCCAGTCCTTGGCGAGGTGCGGCAGCCACAGCGCCTTCTGCTCCTCGGAGCCGAAGAGCATGATCGCCTTGCAGCCGATCGATTGGTGGGCGCTCACCATCACAGCGGTCGAGCCGCAATAGCGGCCGATCATCTCGAGCACGCGGTTGTAGCTGGTGATGCCCATCCCGAGGCCGCCGTGTTCCTTCGGGATGGTCATGCCGAGCACACCCATCTGGAATAGCCGGTCGATCACCCACCGCGGGATCTCCTGCTGCTGGTCGACCTCGATCGCGGGGTGCTCGTTCTTGAGATATTCCTCCAACTCGGCGAGCAGTTGGTCGCAGCGGGCGGACTCCTCGGCATTGACCTGCGGGAACGGCAGCACCATCTCCTCGCGGAAGCGTCCCCAGAAGAGGTTTTTGATGAACCCCATGGATTCGGGCTCGGGCCCGAGCAAGGCCTCGGCCTCGGCGATGAGCTTGCGGTCCTTCTCCGACACACCCTTCATGGTCTTCAGATCGGCCATCTCGGATCTCCTCGCCGGCGAGTGCGCCGTGCGAAAGCGTTGGGGACACCGCGCCCGCGACCGCGGGGCCGGGGCGAGAGCGATCGACGGCTACGACTTCGCGGCCGATCGCTCGAAGAATGTCTGGATCGCGGCCTTGCCCTCGGGGCTCGATCGCAGCGCGACCAGACGCCGTCGCTCCGTATCCAGGGCCGCCTGCCAACCCTGGGTCAGACCCGCGTGCACCGCCTCGGCCACCGCGAGGGCGGAGCCCGTCTCCGGCAGTTCGGCGCGGCAGGCGTCGAGCGCACGCAGACACGCCGCGGCATAGCGGGGTCTACCGATCCACCGGCTCGGGGCGCCATCGCGCTCGGGGCGTCCCTCCTTCGCGCGATCGGAGATCCAGCGCTTGGCGGTGGGGAGAAGCTCTTCGGGAGTCGGGGCAAACGCGTCGAACAATCCGGCGTCCCTCGCCTCGTGGACCAGCATGGTCTTCCCCGTGGCGGTGCGTCGGATGCCTTCCCCCGGACCCATCCGCGCGGGGAGGAGGTTCGTTCCACCCCAGCCGGGACAGATGGACAGGCCCGCCTCGGGAAGCCCGACCGGGTAGGGCTTCCCGCCCGGTCCCGGACACGCGATCAGGCCGTCGCAGTGCATCGCCACCTCGAGGCCCCCGCCGAGGGCCGCGCCGTTGATCGCGGCGGCCGTGGGGAAGGGTGCGGCGGCGAGCAGGCCGAAGACGCGCTGGCCGTACGCCAGGTATTGATCGAGCGAAGTGTCGTCGAGTTCGCTGATCGATTTGAGATCTGCACCGGCCACGAAAACCTTGGCGCTCGCCGAGGCCACGACAAGTCCCGCGCAGCTGCGGGGGATCGTCTGGAGCGTGGCCTCAAGCCGCCGGATCAGCGGCTCGTCGAGCACGACCACGGGGCGCCCGTCCTGCTCCAGCCACAGCGACGCGATACCGGCGAATGGGCCGGTTTCCTCCGTTTCGATCCGGAATGGCGTCGCTGTCATGGGCGCTCCGCTCCCATAGTTGTCGGGGGGCAGTGCCGGCACAGAACAGCCACGCAAGACCCCGGAACACACTATAGGTCTGTCCCACCGGCGCGGTCACTCCACGCGGCCGCCTCCCAGGGGTTTAGCTGGATTCAAATCGGGCACGCAGCGACGCCTGGGCCTCCGGCGAGGCGACCACCTCAGCGGACAGCCGGGCGCCCTCGCGCACCACGTCGGCATCCAGTGAGCCGTCGAGCCGGTTGAGGAGTTCTTTGGTTGCTCGGAGTGCGAGACGTCCACCGGCGGCGATTCGGTCGGCCAGCTCTCGCACGGCGGAGTCCAGTTCGTTGGGCCCGGGGAGGGAGCGGTCCATCAATCCAAGGGCCGCGGCCTCGGCCCCGGCGAGAAGCCCGCCGCGCAGCAGGATTTGCCGGGCCTTGCCCCCGCCGACCTTTCGAACAACCCATGGGGCGACGACCGCCGGGCACACACCGAGGTCCACCTCGGGGAATCCGACCTTCGCGCTGTCGTGCGTGAGGGAGATGTCGGCGACGCAGGTGAGTCCGCAGCCGCCACCGATCGCGGCACCCTGCACCTGGGCGATGACCACATGGGGGAGCGCCCGGATCTCGAGGGTCAATTCCGCCAGGGCTCCGAGGAGTCTGGGCGGGGCTGCCGGGTCATCGAGCACCGCGCGGAGGTCCATTCCGGCACAGAAGGCCTTGCCGTGCCCGGTCAGGATCAACACCCGAGGCGCGTCGGGCGAGCCGGCGTCCCTGGCCAACTCACCGACGCGGTGCCGGAGTGAGGCGATCAGGTCGATGGAGAGGGCGTTCCGCTGATCGGGGCGGTTCAGGGCGAGCGTGGCGACGCGGCCGCGGATGTCCAGCGTGGCGAGGGTCATGACGTCTTTATAGCAAACGACCTCCCCGGCTGTCCGGGGAGGTCGCGTGGGGACGGGTGGCGGGCTCGGGTCAGATCGTCGAGGTGACGCCCATGGGGACGCCGAGGGTTCCGAAGGCGCCGGGGAAGAAGGTGTCGTACCTGCCGAGGTAGGCGATGATCGGGGTGCCGGCCTTGACGGTCAGCCCGTAGAAGGTGTCCTGGCTTCGGCGGTCGCCTGTCACAAAGTCGTGCACGTCGAACTCGGTGACCCGGCGCGGGTCGAGCACCCGCCGGAAGGTCTCCTGGCCGAGGGGCGTGCTGGTGCCCTCGAAATTGCCGTCGAAGCGGATGGTGATCTCCACGACGACGGGGCTGTCGGAGGGATTGAACAGGCG
This sequence comes from Phycisphaerales bacterium, assembly GCA_016709445.1. Taxonomy (GTDB): domain Bacteria; phylum Planctomycetota; class Phycisphaerae; order Phycisphaerales; family UBA1924; genus PNC22. The sequence continues at coordinate 152,830 of JADJMV010000011.1, read as the reverse complement.
GAGGTACTCGGTGACGTTCTGGTCGAAACCGTTCTGCGGCCGGAAGCCGGCTCCGAACGACCAGAGGGAGTATGCCTCGCCGGAGAAGTCCGTGAGCGCGCCGTCGTTGAATATGAAGGTCGGGAGCGTGGCGGCGACGGGCAGCGTCGAGCTGTACAGGATGGCGTAGGGTTCGCCCGCCGGGAAGTTGGGCAGGCTGGCGACATCGAGTTCGCCACGGGCGCGGGCCGGGACATCGAGCACAGTGCGGTATGCACTGCCGCCCGAGAAGAGGAACGAGAAGGTGACGCGAGCGGCGGCGTTGTTGGCGTTGGTGACGCCGATGACCTCCTCGGTGGAGTTGAGCCCGATCTCGCCCTCGGGGGTGGCGCCGGTGACCGAGCCGAGGCCGGGGATGCCGATCGAGCCATCCGCGAAGATGTGGCCGGAGGTGGTGCCATCGTCGTAGGCCGAGTGCGAGGCGACGATCTGCCCCTGCGCCTCGATGATCATGCCGTAGGAACCGTCCGGAAGGTTGGGAACGGCGGAGAGATTCCAGCCACCGCGACGGTGGGCGCCGAGTTCCTGGGTCAGCACGATCTCGGGGCCGCCACCCGTGGGGAGGAGCGTGGTCGTGACCTTGATGGTGCTGTCGGTCGTGTTGACGTACACCGGGAAGTCTGAGCGGCCGGGCTCCTTCACGACGCTGCTGAATGTCCAGGTGTCGCTGGTGGTGGCGCTGAACGACTCGCCGACGGCTGCCTTCTCGCCATCGAGGAGGAATGTGTCGAAGTAGCTGAAGTTGGCCGCGATGGGGCGCTCGGAACGGATCTCGAGGGCATAGGGCTCGAGAGGCCTGACGAGCGAGCCGCCGGCGTTGCCGAAGCCGATGTCAAACATCTGGGGCGTGTTGACGGTGATGCCGCCACGCGCACCGGCCTTGATGGTGAAGTTCGCGATCACGTCGTCGCGCTGATCCCGCTCGTAGCGAGCGATGACGACGACGCGGGTGTCCTGCTCGTTGGCGTTGGTCATGGGGACGAAGTTGTAGATGTATGGGCTCGAGAAGCCGGCCGGGTAGTAGTAGCGGTACGCGTACGTCGGGGCGGTCTCGCCGTTGGAGAGGGTCTCGTCCGCGGGGGCGGCCGGGTCGGAGGTGAGATGTCCGGAGCCGGTGCCGGCGTTCACCTCGTCGTAGAACGCCTGTGCGGCGTCGGGCGTTTCACCCATGAACACGAAGTAGCGGAAGGAGGTCGAATCGCCGGCGGCCAGGGTGCCGATGTTGTAGGCGAGGGCCATCAGCAGATCGCCGCTGGTCCCGTTGGGGTCGTTGATGCCGAAGTCGATGACCTGGCTCGGATCGCGGATAACCAGCGCATCGGTATCGATGAAGGTCGCGATCGCCCGCGATTCGGATGCCGGCGCGGCGAGCGCGACCGTGAAGCCTTCGGGGTAGGCGTTCGTGACGACGCTGGCGCTGGCGTACCTGCCGGCGCTGTCCACGTCGTTGGCCGTGCTCCGCCCCTTGTTGCCCAGGTTCTCGCCCTGGTTGGGGTCGAACGCTTCGAGCCACGAGACGTCGGTCGCGTCCGACAGGCCGGAGTTGGTCAGCACGACATCGAAGACGAGGAATCCGTCGGCGATCCCGTAGGAGATGGTGCGCTGCACCTTGATGTCTCGGAAGACACCGCTCGCGGTGAGCCGATTGTTGTAGGGATTGCTCTCGTTGGTGAGCGAGACGGGGAGCGCCGTGGAGCGGCGCTGACCGGTGTTGAGGAAGTCGTAGCCGGACGCGGTCAATCCGTACATCGAGTCGAGACCGGCGCCGGTGGACTGGTTCAGCAGCACATCGGTCCCGTTGATCGAGATGCCGACCGGGTTGCCGTCGGCGTCGGTGGTGCCGAATGTGCCGTCCGAGTCGATCCCCGTGTTCAGGTCGTCGCCTGCGAGCACGCCGGCCGGGTCGGAGATCCCGGCAGAAACGACCACACGGAGCTGGTACGAGCCGGTGGTCACGGCCGGGGTACCCGTGGTCACGTCGAGCGGGTTGTAGTTGGTGTTCCCGCCCTCGCTGACCCCGATGTAATACGTGCCTCCCGAAGGGAAGACGAAGCTCGCGATCGTGGCGTTGAGGGTCCCACCGGGGCTCGCGCTCTTGACTTCATTTCCGCTCGCGTCGAACAGGCGGAGCGCGGTGTTGAGCGTGGGGTCCTCACCGGGGGTCGCCGACGTCGAGGTGACCGAGGCGTTGAGGGTGGCGCCCGCGTCCACGGTGAAGCGGAACAGATCCCGGTCGAGCGTGCCGAACCCACCGTCGCCGATCTGGGCATCGCGGATCGCGGTGCCCGTGCCGTTGATCTCGGTGAGGCTCCGGGCCGTGTTGAGTGTGTCGTTCGATTCGAACGCGCCGAAGATGTCGTTCTCGAGCGTGAACTCGAGCGACCAGCTGTTGAGCTGCCCGCTGTTCAGCGCGGAGTGGTCGCGGATCAGGAGCGTCCAGTCGCCCAGCGCCGACTTGCCGTCGAACTTGTTCAGGCCGTTGGTCGGGCGGAGACTGCCGGTGTACGGGGGCGTCGCGGTGGTGATGCTGTTGGCCGCCTCGTCGTCCAGCAGCACGTTGGCGAAGTCATCACCATCGCCGCCGTGGCGGTTAAAGAGCACCTGCTGGGTCCCGTCGGGCGAGATCAGGATGATCTCCAGATCGCTGACGAAGGTGTGGTCGAGGTCCAGGCGGAGGTTGAGGTCCTTGATGGCCCGGGCGTCCGTGACGGTCAGGGTCGAACTCTGCGTGCCCTGGGTGCCCACCGCGGGAACGGGGAGCGGATCGGACAGATTACTCGCGACCGTCAGACGGTCGTCCGCGATCCGCTGGTAGCCGAAGCTGATGTCATAGACGCCTGTGGACTGCGAGCGGCCGCTCGCGGCCGTCGTCGGGTTGTAGTCAAAGTTCGGGAATCCGGAGACGCCCATGTAGTACGTGCCGCCGGTGGTCACGAAGAAGTCGAGCGCCGAGTCGCGCCCGTTGAACTGGTCGTTGCTCGTCAGTTCCTGGCCGTTGGCATCGAACAGGCGGAGCACCGAGTCCAGGCTCGAGGGCAGGGGCAGGTTGGCGGCGGTGATCGAGGCGGTCAGGAGGCCGCCCTTGGGGATCGTGATCTTGTAGAGGTCGACGTCGAGATCGGCGGCCAGTCCATCGCCGAGGGTCACGCTCGTGAACTTGGCCGAGCCGCTCCCGTCGAATGTCACGGGTGTGGCGAGGGTGAGGGTGTCGTTGGGCTCGAGGGCACCGCCCACGCCGACGACCTCGAAGTCGTATTCCTCATTGGACCCGCTGGAGCTGTTGCCGTTGAGCAGGTTGCCGTCGAGGTCCTGGAACTTCGGATCGGAGCTGGTGCCCGAGTAGAGCGTGACGCGGTAGTTGCCCAGGGGGAGCCTCTGCTGCGGGACCCCCGTGAGATCCAGCGAGACGTCGACGACCCGGGTCTCGCCGGAGCGGAGGGCCACGTCGGTCACCGGGATCAGCGATGAACTGTCATCGGCCGTGCCGAAGTCGCCGTCAGCTCCCGCGAAGGTCAGCAGGGCCGCCGACGAATCGAGTGTTGAACCATCCAGGTCCTTGTTGAAGGTCGCGGTGATCGTGTCGAGCGGCAGACCGGTGTCCGGGTCGGTCCGGGACGTGATGGGGCCGGGATCGAACCCGATCGCGATGGGGCCGTCCGTGCCGATGATCTGCAGCGCGCGGTACACATTCAGCCGGCCGCCGGAGACGACCTTGCCTTGGAGCGAGGGGAGCACATCCGAGCTGTCGATGAGGGCCTGGCGGATTTCGACGGCCGAGGCGTTGGGCCGGAACGCCTTCAGCAGGCCGACGGCGCCGGCCACCATGGGTCCGGAGAACGACGTGCCGGAGATATAGCCGTAGGAGCCGCCGTTGAAGGTGGTGTAGACCTGGACACCGGGGGCGGCGAGGTCCACGCTCTCCGCGCCGTAGTTGCTGAAGCTCGCGAGGGTATCGCGGTTGTCGGTCGCGGCGACCGAGATCAGACCGGGGATGTTGTAGGAGGTCGGGAAGAAGGTGAAGTTGGGGTCGTCGTTATTGAACGAGCTGTTGCCCGCGGAGGCCACGAAGGTGGCGCCCGTGGCGATGAACCTGGTGATCGCGTCCTTCTCGGCCGAGTAGCCTTCGGGGGCGTCGGTGTAGAAGGCCTGGTCGAAACCGCCGTAGCTGTTGTTGCTCGCGACGATATTGTGACCGAAGTCGGTGATCATCATCGTGAGGTAGTCGTGAGCGCCCACGATGGCGGCGAGGCTGAGCTGGCCGAACGCGTCCGCGATCTTCAGCGGGAGGAGGGAGATGTCCCACGCCACGCCGGAGACGCCGATCGAGTTGTTGCCCGCGGCCCCGATCGTGCCGGCGGTCGCGGTCCCGTGGCCCTCAACGTCGCTCGGGTCGTTGTCGAGCTCGCCGAAGTCCCAGCCGTGGACATCGTCGATGAAGCCGTTGCCGTCGTCGTCGATGCCGTTGCCCGCGATCTCGCCCGGGTTCGTCCAGATGTTCGGCACCAGGTCCGGGTGGGTCATATCGATGCCGGTATCGATGTCGGCGACGATGACTCCGTGGGAGCCCGTGGTGATGTCCCATGCCTCCAGCAGGGAGGGGTCGGCCCCCACAACGCCCACGCCGCTTCCCGGCACGTTCTGCCCGGTATTGTCGAGCTGCCAGGCCTTGCTGAAGCTCGGATCGTCCGGCACCGCTGCCGTGTGGTAGACCACGTTTGGCTCGAAGGCCGTCAGCCAGTTGAACGATCCCGCGGCCGCGGAGATCGCGGACTCGCTCGGGGTGGCCTCAAATGTCACCGTGGCCCACCGGCCCCGCCCGATCGAACGAACCGAGACGATCTGCTGCCCGGTCAGGGAGCCGGCCTCGCGGGCGTACGCCTCGGCTTGCTGGTCGCCGTACGCGTCGTCGAAGGTCAGCAGCCACGACTTGGCGACCGATTCCACGGGCCCGCCGCGCCACGCGATCTGCTCGACGCCTTGTCCCACCACGTATTCGGGGCCGTAAGCCGCCTGAGGCGCGACGAACGACGACCAATCCGCGGAGAGCAGCACACGCGGCTCGAGCTCATCGATCAACGAAATGTCCCTCCCAGCGGCGGCGCGCAGACGGGCGGGAACAGCAGCGACGGCCCGATTCCGGACAGAACGGCTCAAAGGCATGAGGTCATCTCCCGGTACAGCGTTGGACTCTGCACCCTTCTCGTTTGGCAGAGTACCGCCCGACGAGGCTCCCCGCTGGGGACGCCGAGCGGCAGGCCCTGGCGTCGTGGCCGGTCGGCCTCGCCGGACCCGTACTTTGGGTACAGAATATCCGAATGTCTGGTCCTGTGGGTTCCGAATCTTCCCGGTTGCACCAGTTTCCTTTCATCGTGCGGGGGTGGGCAGGGGTTTGCCTGGGTGGCTACCGGCCCGCGGTGCGCCGATTCAAGGACCGAAGGAATTGCTCCAGGAGGCCCCGGCCTTCCTCACCACCGGTCACGGCGAGCGAGGCCTCGAGCCCCGACCGGTCAGCAGCCCCAGCCGCCTCGAGCTTCCCGAGCCAGTCGCGGGTTGCCCGAATGCCCCCCCCGGGCTGGCTCGCAAAGCGTTCGGCGGCACGAGCGGCGGCGGGGCGGACGTCTTCCGGACTATCGACCAACGCTGAGACCAGCCCGGCCTGTAATGCCTGGTGTCCTCCAATCAGGCCGGGATCGAGGAGCCGAGATCGGGCCGCACCGCCCCCGATCCTGTTCGCGAGAGTGGGGGCCGAAACAGCCGGGGAAATACCCAATAAAGCCACGGGATATCCGAGTTTCACGGCTCGGTCGGCGATGACATAGTCGGCGCCGCCGAGCAGGGCGCAGCCACCGGCGATCGCCGCGCCGTGGCAGGCGATGACAACCGGGACCGGGGAGCTGCGCATGGCGGCAAGCGTCTTGTGGAGGCTCTCCAGGAGGCTCCGGAGGGCAGAGTTGTCTGGGGTCCGGCGACAGCATTCGAGATCGAACCCCGCGCAGAACACCCTGCCCTCTCCCTCCAGGAGAAGGCAGGAGGCTTTCTGGGCGAGGTGGGAGACCGCCATGGCCAGATCAGCAGCCATCTCTGGGGTGAGCGCGTTCCGCTGGTCCGGGCGGTCGAGGAGGATTCTCCCGACCCTGCCTTCGAGGGTCGATCGGATCATGCCGGTGTTTCCGCGCGCTGCGCCGAGCGGAGCGCGGCGGCAAACGCCGCGGCTCGCTCGAGCGTGTTGCGGTCGATCCGGTGTCTCAGGCCACAGCGTTCGATCTCGCCGATCAGCACCCGGGTGTCGATATTCCCCGGGGCCGGTTGGGTAGGCGTGCCGGCGTACGGGCAACCTCCAAGGCCGGCGACCGAGCCGTCGAAACTGCGGACGCCCAGTTCGAGCGCCACCTTCACGCATGCTGCGGCGAGCCCGCGGGTGTCATGAAGATGCAACGTCACCCCCGAGGCGCCATCCCAGCCGTGGGATTCGTCGAGGGACTGGAGCGTCGTCGAGATGACTCGGCCGATGGTCTCGGGCGTGCCGGCGCCGATCGTGTCTCCCAGGTCGATCTCATCGACGCCAAGATCGGCGAGCCGGCCAGCGACGGCCGCGACGGCGAACGGTTCGACCGGGCCCTCGAACGGGCAGGCGACGATACAGGAAACGTAACCACGGACGGCCAGCCCGGCCTCGTGCGCTCGACGGATGACCGGTGCGAGGCGCTCGAACGACTGGGCGATCGAGGCGTTGGTGTTGCGTTGGCTGAACGTCTCGCTCGCAGCGGCGATCACAGCGATTTTGTCGACCACGCGACTGCCCGCCCGCGCGTTCGCCGCGAGTGCCGCCTCGAGCCCCTGCTCGTTGGGGACCAGCGCCGAATAGACGACGCCGGGTTGGCGGTCCTTCGCGAGTTCCTGGCAGAGCTCTGCGGCGTCTCCGAGTTGCGGGACCCACTTGGGGCTGACGAAGCTGGTGATCTCGATCTCGTCAACGCCGCTCGCGGCCAGGCGCCGGACCAGCGTCGCTTTCGAAGCGGTCGGGACGGACCCCGGTTCGTTCTGAAGGCCATCCCGGGGGGCCACGTCGGTAATTCGGACGGTGAGGGGCATGCCGGCATCCTACCGCGATCGGCGGGATGCCCGCTTTCGGCTAGGAAGGGCGGATTACGACCAGGACGAGCAGCGCGAAGGCAAGGGTTCCGGCGAGGTACATACCGAGGCGAAACCGCCTTCGCCGCTTGTGAGCCCCGAGATCCAAGTAGTACCTGCCGTCGCCTACCGGGATGAGGAGGCCCCGGCGGACGCCGTCTTGGATCACACCAAGAGTTCGCGGCAAGTCAAAGCTCTCGGGACGTCGAGCGGTTTCCGGGGAGAGCGCGCCGGCCGAGCGGAACTTCGCGGCCGCGGAGTTCTTGGTTCGGGCTGTGAGCAGGAGGAACACCGGGTAAAGCAGGAGTCCGACTCGGAAGGGCACGGGATTCTCGCGGGGGAGTGTCGGGGTCGACCACGCGGGTCGGGCACATGGGCGTACGGTGGGTGCAAATCGCGGGTTCGGAAAGCGAGACAACCCGGCGCTGGGCCGGGTTGTCTGCGTGATGGAGATGGCTGCTGGTCAGGCCCGGGCGGATGCCTCGGACCCGGGGCTCAGGCTGCCTCGCGGCCCGCGCAGGTGGCCGGCGTGCTCGTGCAGTTGCTGAAGGGGGCGCCGTAGGAGTTGGCGTAACCGAAAGCGTTGGCCGGCGTGGAGTTGGCGTAAGAGGTGTTGCCGGTCGGTGTGTAACCCGGCTGGAAGGGGGTGGTGTTGTTCTGGGCGTAGGGATTCGGGGAATTGGTGGGATAGGGGTTGCCGAAGTTCGACGGGGAGGTGGGGGAGAAGAAGCTGGGGGTGCCCTGAGGGAACGGGGCCCCGTTGGTCCAGGGGGTCGTCGGGGCGCTGTTCGTGAAGGAGGGGTTGGTTGCGTAGGGATTGTTGATGTAGGGATTGTTGATGTAGGGGTTGTTGATGTAGGGGTTGTTGAAGTAGGGGTTGTTGAAGTAGGGGTTGTTGAAGTAGGGGTTGATCTGGTTTGTGAAACCCGGGTTGAAGCCGAAGGTGGGGTTCTGCCACGGAGTGAAACCGAACGAGGGGGTGGTGTTGGTGTTGCCCCACGGGATGGTGTTCTGGTTTCCGGAGTGCCAGGGCGTCCCGTTGGCCCAGGTCTGGGGCGTGGTTCCGAACCAAGGGGTGGCGTTGTTCCAGCCGGGGTTGCCGCTCCACGCGCTATTCCCGGAGGTGTTCCAGGTATTGGTGGGGGTGTTGCCAATGCCGTAGGTGGGGGTGAACCACCAACCGTTCGGCCCGTAGCCGTAACCGGTCCAGGGGGTGGTGTTCTGGGGATGGATGACCGGGCAGCCGCCCTGATTGACGAACTGGTTGCCGAATTGGCCCTGCATCCAGGGCGTGTTGGTGGGGTAGGTGTTGACCGGGGTTTGCCAGTTGGTGAACATCGTGTTCATGCGCGATTCCTTTCTCACTTGCGTCCTTCGAGCGTGTCTTCGCGGCCGGCCCGAGTTCGAGACGCCGCGATCGTTCCGTTCCGTGCCATCGGCTCGGTGCCGTCGGCGCGATGCATATCGGTCCTGAAGGGGGCACGACTTGCGAAGCGAGCCGTGGGGCGATGCCGGTTCTGCGGGTCCGCGTTTGTTGCGCCTCCCCCTGGGGATCGGGTGCCGGGCGCGGTGGGTTGAGCCGATTGTGTGGGTTGGGCAGAATCGCGGAGGCCCGCACGGTGGCCCGTGCAACCCGGGGAGGCCCAGGACGTAAAACCTGCTAGGAACAGCCGCAGGCGAGGCCCGCGAGGGCCGCAGCCGAACGGGATACGAATGTCGCGTATCCAGTTCCGACCGAAGGGCACTTCCGCCGGCCCTGGGAGTCTTGTACAGTGAAGGTTGCCGGTGAAGTCCGGCTCCCGCTGGCGGATCGCCGATGAAGGCTGGCGTAGCCGGGGACACCCCCGAGGAGGCCTTGGATGAAGGTCCGATTGAACAGAGTTGGACTTGCGTCGGTGGCGTTGGTGGCTGCTTGGTGGATCCCCTCGGCGGCCTCGGCGCAGTTGGATCCTTCTGCGGCCGTGGCACCCTCACCCACGCGGATCAAGCGGGACAATCTCTCGAAGATGATGCGAGAAATGCCCGAGGTGAACTTCGAGGACCAGCGGCTCGAGGACGTATTGCAGTACATCAAGGAGGTCACGGGCGCGGATCTCGAAGCGGTGTGGGCAGATGACAAGACGCCGGAAGGTCTCGACAAGGACGCCACGATCACATTGACTGCCAAGCGAGTCTCCGCGCTGCGGCTGCTCGAGATGGTCCTCGAGAAGGCCGCTGCAGACCAAGGGAACTATTCCGGAGGAAACGGCTGGCAGATGACCGACTGGGGTTCGATCGAGTGCGGGCCGAAGGAGTTGCTGGCGAGGCGCACCCGGCTCGAGGTGTACCCGATCCAGGACATGCTCTGGGAGATCCCGAACTACACGGAATCCCCGAAGATCGACCTGCAGAGCGTCCTGCAGAGTTCTCAGGGCGGTGGCGGCGGTCAGAGCCCGTTCACCCAGCAGAACCAGCAGGATGTTCCCCGGCGGTCCACCGAAGAGCGAGCCCAGGACATCATCGACATCATCGAGCAACTCGTCGAGCCCGAGAGCTGGCTCACCGGGGGGGGCACAGCCACCATCCGCTATTTCCAGGGCAATCTGCTCGTGAAGGGGCCGGACTATCTTCACCGTGAGCTCGGCGGCTATCCCTGGTGGCCTTCGGCCCAGACGAGCTATGGCGTCGTGAACGGGCGTCGGTACGTGAGTCTCGGCGTCGAGACGGGCATTTCCACCGTTGATGGCTTGGTCAATCAGCCTGTCACCGGCGTCGTCGGCGGTGGTCCAGGCGGGCCTCCTCCGGGCGGCGGCGGGTGAGCCACTCGGGCAGACTTCGCGCGAGAGACATTCGGATGGCCTTCCGGCTCGTCGGGGAATGCCGAGACGAGGGGGCGGATGTTGTGGCTTGGCAGTCGCGCCTGCTCTCTGGCCTCTGCACCATGCTGAGGGCGCAGGTCGGCATCAGCGGCAACATGCGGAACTTCGGTGAGGGGGATGCGCAGTCGCTCGGTTCGGTCCGTCTCGGCTGGCCGGATGAGCAGGCCGAGAAACTCTGGCTCGAGTACGCACTCAATGTTCCGGTCGAACGCACACCCGAGTATCCCGCGCTGATCGGCAAGCATGATCGGCTGGTTACCCGAACTCGGGATCAACTCTGGGGCCGCGAGGCGTGGTACCGCTCTCAGACGTACAACGAGCGGCACCGGCGCGTCGGGATCGACGACTATGTGATCTCTATCCAGCGGCTGCCCTTTGGCGGCCTCTGGCATTCACTTTGGATACATCGCGCTATCGGGGAAGACCCGTTCAATCGAAGGGATTGGTGGATTCTCCGCTGTGTGCACGAGGAGATCGGGCGGCAGATCGGCAGCTCGCTGGCTTCAGCGGCAGAGCCCAAACCGAGCGCCCTCACCCCCCGCCAGCGCGATGTGCTCGGGGCCTTGCTCGAAGGCCTGAGCGAGAAGGAGATCGCGGCCCGACTCGGCGTCGGCCGGGCGACGGTGCACGAACATGTGCTCGCCGCCTACCGGCACTTCAAGGTTGGCTCGCGAGCAGAACTCATGGCGTTTCTTTATTGGGCGGGAGCCGCCAAAGTAGGCCGGGTCGAGCGTTTACTGGGCCCGGGGCGGGTGGTCAACGTTCAGTAGACGTTTGAGGCCGGACGTGGTGCGCAACTGGCCGCGGTCGTCGACGAAGAGCGCTTCGACGCCGGGCATCGACTCCACCAGGGCTATCCCGCGGTCGAGTCCCAGGATCATCAGGCCCGTGGAAAGCCCGTCGGCGAGCGTCGCATCGGCCGAGATGACGCTGACCGATCGCAAGCCCCGGCACGGCCACCTTGTTCGTGGGTCAAGGATGTGGTGGTAACGTGTCCCATGCCAGATGAAGTACCGCTCGTAGTCGCCGCTCGTTGAGATCGAGGCGTCGGAGATCGTCAGGGTGGCGAAGTAGTCGTCGCTCGGCCCCCGAGGGTCGCGGACACCGATGCGCCACGGGTCGCCTCCGGGACGATGGCCACCGCCGAGCACCTGGCCGCCAGCGGAAAGAAGAAAGTCCTCGATTCCCGCCTCTCGCAGCGCGGCTGCGGCGCGATCGAGGGCGGCGCCCTTGGCGATGCCTCCCAGGCCGATCAGCATTCCGGGCTGCTCCAGGTAGACCGTGCCCGCGGCATCATCGACGCGGACTCTCCGGTAATCAATCCTTGTGAGTCGGGCATCGATCTCCGTTTGATCCGGTGGATGGGGGTCCTCGGCTTTGAAGTCCCAGAGGCCCCAGAGCGCCGCCCAAGTGATGTCGAACGCGCCCTCGGTCGTTTCCCCCAGTTGCAGGCCGCGTTGGATCACGGCTCGGAGGTCGGCCGGCACGACCACGGGCCCTATCCCCGCGGCCTTGTTGACGGCGGAGAGCGGGGAGGTGTCCTTCCATTCGCTCATCCGAGAGTCCACGTCGTGGAACACGCCAAAGACGATCTCGGCCGCGCGGTCAAGTTGGTCGGGTCTGGTCTCGACCAGGATCGGCGTGGCCATGATCTCCTCGACCCTCGACGCAAGCTCCGGCGCGCCCGTCTGGGTGCTGCGGTGCCGGACTGCCTGGCCGAGGGCGAGGCCGACGAGCAGGCCACCCAGGGCGATCGTCGCGAACTTGGCGGTGCGCCGGCTCACGGAGCGGCATTCCCGTGCGTCGGGGGGTGGGGCACGCAGCAACGGCCTCCCGCCCGCCTGTCGCTGGCGGCCCTGGGGTCGACCCGGTCGGCGAAGCGTTGCCAGAGCCCCCAGAGGGCGCAGATCGCGGCGAGAGAGATGGCGCCGAGCAGGGTTTGGAGCATGAGGCCCTCTGTTTCAGGACGCCGAGAAGAGGCCGGCAAAGCCCATGAACGCCAGGGAGAGCATACCGGCGATAAACATATTGACGGCGGTCCCCTTGAGCACCGCGGGGATCGTGGAGAGTTCGGCGGATTCGCGGATCGAGGCCATGAGGACGAGGGCGAGGGTGAGTCCGCCTCCGCCGCCGAGGGCGAACGCGAGACCTTGGAGGAGCGTGTATTCCCTGCTGGTCTGGGTGAGTGCAAGGAAGAGGATGGCGCAATTGGTCGTGATGAGCGGCAGGTAGATCCCGAGCGCCCGGAAGAGCATGGGGCTGAGCTTCTTGATGGCCATCTCGACGAACTGCACCGTGGAGGCGATGACCACGATGAAGCTGATGAGACGGAGATAGGGGGCGTGCGGGAGCACGAACGCGTTGAGCGCGGTGGCGCACAGCGAGGTGATCACCATCACGAAGACGGTGGCGACGCCCAGTCGGAGGGCGACCGTCAGCCGGCCCGAGACGCCGAAGAACGGGCAGAGTCCCAGGAAATAGTACAGGGTGAAGTTGTTGACGAGCAGGGAGCTGATAAAGATCCAGAACAGCTCGTTCATGCCAGTGCTCCATCGCGAGCGGCGCGGCGCTGCTTCATCCAGGCGAAGAGCATCAGCGCCGTGCCGAGCATGAAAAACCCGCCTGGCGGCAGGATCATGATGACCCAGGGCTCGAAGTGGGGGCCGAAGAGGCTGACGCCGAGGAAGGACCCGGAGCCGAGGATCTCGCGGGTGCCGCCCAGGCACAGCAGGGCGATGCAGAACCCCAGCCCCATCCCCGCGGCGTCGGCGATGGCGAGTAGTGGCGGGTTCTTCGCGGCGAAGGCCTCCTGTCGTCCCAGGATGATGCAGTTCACGACGATGAGCGCGATGAACGCCCCCAGCTCATGGTGGACGGCCGGCACGAGGGCCTCGAGCGCCGAGTCGGCGAGCGTGACAAACGTCGCGATGATGATGATGTAGGTGCTGATCCGGATCTCGCGGGGGATCAGCTTCCGCAGCAGCGAGACCAGAAAGCTCGATCCGACGAGCACGAAGAATGTGGCTACGCCCATCGCGATCGCGTTCGCGACCGAGTTCGTGACGGCCAGGGTGGGGCACATCCCGAGCACCTGGACGAATACAGGGTTCTCCTTCCAGACTCCCTTGGCGAACTCCGTGGCGAGCCGTCCCTGCTGCGTCGGCGCGGCGCTCATGGCGTTCCTCCCTCTGATCTGGTCGGTGGTGGCGGTTCGGCCCCCGGAGGCGGGAGCTTGCCGGACCAGAAGGTGTTGGCTTCGTTGACGATGCGCACGACGGCCTTGGAGGAGATCGTGGCGCCCGTGATGGCGTCCACCTGATTGTCGGCGTTGCGTCCGCCCTTCACCACGACGACCGGGGTTGCGATCGAGAGCGAGTCAAAGTTGGCGATGAACTTGGCATCCTTGGTGATTTTGTCTCCCAGGCCGGGCGTCTCTTTGCTCGCCAGCACCTTCATGCCCAGGATCTTCTTGCTCGCCGGGTCGAAGCCGTAGATGAGCCGAACCTGGTCGGCGAAGCCGGCTCCCTCGTTCACTACGCCATACCCGCAGAACCGGCCCGCCGCGTCGTACGCCGCGAAGACAACCGGTTCGCCGGTCTTCTCGGTTTCATCGATCGGGAGCAACGCGCCCTCGCGGTACACGAGGCGTTGGACCGAGGTCGAGCCGGGGACCACCTTATAGACGCTCTCGCGGAGCTCCCGGGCCTGGTTGGCGTCGATGATCGGCTTGGTCACCTGGTAGGAGGCCGCAAGCAGGAATCCGGACAGCATCCCCGCGATCGAGAGTGTCGCGACGAGACGGGCGCTGCTCGTGGGCTTCGGCCCGCCGACGGTGAGTTCGACCTGGGTGCTCATGCCACCGCCCTCCCTCGGCCGAGGGGACGGGGCTGGCTCACGCGGTCGATGAGGGGTGTTGCCGCGTTCATCAGCAGGATCGCGTACATGACCCCCTCCGGTAGTCCGCCCCACAAACGGATCAGCACCACCAGCACGCCCACGCCGGCCCCAAAGATCCACGCTCCGCGCGGGCTCATGGGAGATGTCACCGGGTCCGTGGCCATGTAGATCGCGCCGAGCAGCAGGCCGCCCGATCCGAGCATGAACCAGGGTGAGGGGTATCTCCCCTGCCCGAATGCCCAGATAGCTCCCGACACCGCGAGAACAGTCAGCAGGATGCACACCGGGATCCGCCAGTCGAAGACGCGTCGGATTGCCATGACGATGCCGCAGATCAGGATGACGAGGCCGCAGGTCTCGCCCAGGGAGCCCGACGTATTCCCGAGGAGCAAGTCGCTGAAGGCGGTTGCGTGGTGCTCGAATTTCATCATGCCCAACGGGGTGGCGCTCGCCAGGGCATCGGGTGCGGCCTGCATGAACGGGAGGGCAAGGCTCGAGGGATGGACATGGAAGAATGAGGATGGGCCCGCCTGGCTGGTCCAGGAGGTCAGAGCGCCCGGGAATGCCGCCTGGAGGAATGCGCGCCCGATGAGCGCGGGATTGAAGAGGTTCTGACCGAGCCCCCCAAAGGGAAGCTTCCCCAGTCCGACGGCAACCAGTCCCCCAATGCAAGCCATCCACAAAGGGATCCCGGGTGGGAGCGTCAGGCCGAGGACGAGACCCGTCAGGATGGCACTGCCGTCTCGGATCGAGGCGCCGCGCGGCCGGGCCGATCCGAGGGCGACCTCCGCCGCGACGGCGCCGGCTGAGGTCGCCGCGAGGACGAGCAGGGCGCTGAGCCCAAAGTAGTAGCACGCAGCCAGCACGACCGGGCCGAGACCGATCACCACCTCGGTCATGAGGCGCGGGGTGGTGATCCCCCGGCGCAGGAACGGGGCGGCCTGGAGGAGGAGATGGGGATCACGGGGCGTCATGCCTTGTTGGCCTTCTTCTGCCGGATCGTGAGCTTCGCGGCCCGGATCAGGTGCACGATGGGCACGCCCGAGGGGCAGGTGTAAGTGCAGGCGCCGCACTCCATGCAATCCATGACGTAACTTTTCTCGAGGTCTTCATAGCGTCCCGCACGCGCTCGCACGCATGCATATTCCGTTGGGTGGTTGACGATGTCTTCGGTGAAGGCGAGCAGACCGCTCGTGCCCTTCAGCACCGGTGCGTCGAGCGTCGCCAGCGGCATGCCCATCATGGGGCCACCCATCACGACCTGGCGGGTTGCCTGATTGATGCCGCAATGCGCCAGCACGTCGCGGATCGGCGTGCCGATGGGGACGATGAGATTGGCCGGGCGATCCACGCCCGGCCCGGCCACCGTCAACGCCCGCTCGATGAGGGGTATCCCGCGATCGAATGAATCGGCCAAGCTCGCCATGGTGGCGACGTTGTTCACGACGATGCCCAGGTCGATCGGGAGCTTGCCGGCCGGGACCTCCTCTCCGAAGAGCGCCTCGATGAGCATCTTCTCGGCACCCTGGGGATACTTGACCGAGAGCGGGCTGATGTTGATCGTTGCACCGGCGGGCACACACCTGCTCAGGGCATCGAACCCGTCGGGCTTGTTCATCTCAACGCCGATCCAGGAGGATGCGGCGCCGAGGCGCTCGGCGAGGAGCTCGACTCCCCGGACCACCGCCTCTGGGCGTTCGACCATGACCCGGTGATCGCACGTCAGGTAGGGCTCGCACTCGCACCCATTGATCAAGAGCCGCTCGCAGGCCTTCCCCTCCGGGAGCTTGTACTTGACGTGACTCGGGAACGCCGCGCCGCCGAGCCCGACGAGGCCGGCCAGTTGGACGTGGGAGAGGAACTCGTCGAGCCCCAGCGAGGCCGGATCGGCCGTGGGGCCGGGCGTAATCTGTTGCGACGAATAGGGGTCGGCCTCGATTCGGATCGCGGCGACGAGTTGCCCGTTGGGGTGACGGTGAGGACCGACGTCGAGGACCCGGCCGGACACGGGGCTGTGCAGGCCGATCGAAACGAACCCCCCGGGTTCGGCGATCAGTTGGCCCCTTCGGACGCGATCGCCCGCGCGGACAACCGCCCGGCAGGGCGCGCCGATGTGCTGTCCTAGAGGCAGCACATAACGATCGACGAAGGGCATCCGTTCGAGTGGGAGGTGCTCGGTCGCCTCCTTGTGCTCGGCCGGGTGAACGCCGTGCCGGAAGGACCTCTGGAGCGGGAGCGGGGTCATCCACGGACTCCCGCGCCGTCGGGGTACCCGGCGAGTGTCATGAGGCGGGCAGTGACGCGATCGGCGGCCTCGGCGTCGTACCTCTCCCGGAGCTCGCGGAGCTGCGCTTCGTGGTCGGCCCGGAGTCGATCGATCTCGTCATCGTGGGAACGGGCGACAGTCGCTTCCACTTCGGCGCGGACCCGTTCTGTGAACGGCGTCACGGCGCCGCTCAGCTCCTGCAGCGTTCTCCATAACCGGGTTCGATCAAGCGCATCCGACGCGAGCGCGGCGCTGATGCGTCGGCGCACCCGGCTTCCGGCGCTCTCACAATCGAGGCTTAGGGTGAGGTTCTCGCGCCCGACGCAGGCCGGATCCAGGAAGGCCGCGGGAGCGGTGGGGGCCGGGGCGGCGGCATCGAGAGGGAGGAATTGGGCCTCGAACCGGCGCTCTGTCATGGCCCAGTGCACCGGGGTGATCGGCGAGCCGCGCTCGTCGGTGACCCAGGGCGCCGCCGGGTCGGGATTCTGTGAGATATCAAGGCATGAGCCGAACACGCCCGGACGTGAGGGGTCGAAGCTGAAAATCGGCCAGGCCCGCGAGCGGACCGCCATCGCCGCCTGCTCGAAGAGCGCCGCGGTGTCGAACCCGTGGCGCTCCGGGCTCGGCGCATGGATCTGGACGAGCGCGGGCCCCGGGAAGGCTATCGCTCGCTCGACACTCTCGAAGAAGTGATCCGGGTAGGCGATGGAGACCTGGGCGACCACCGCTCGGCGGGCGAGCGTCGCCAGCAACGCGGTGTCATAACGCTGCGCCGGCGGGTACGACCCCTGGGCGTCGAGGCTGAGTGCCATCGGCACGGCCGCCGGCGTCGCTCAGAATCACGACCTTGACCGGCAGGTCGGCATCGAGGAGCCAGACCAATTGCGCGAGCCCGCGGGAGCCGAGCGATTGACCGTCGCCGACCACCAGCATCGGTGGGACCACCTCGCGCTCGGCGGCGGTCAGGTCGGCGTAGGTCAGTCCTTCCAAACGTGCGGCGGCGTGCGGCGCCTCGGCGGGTCGTTCGAGCAGGGTCTTCGCAACGCGAATCGTTCGGAAGCCGTCGAGCACCTCGTGCAGGCATGCCTCGAGCGCGCCCCTCGCCAGGGGTGCGGCCTGGTCGCAGGCATCGATCACGGTGGGAACCAGGAATGGGTTGTAAGGAAAGGCTCCCGCCCACTCGGCGACGGCGCCGGAGGCGATGGTGAGGCCGAGGCGGGCCCGGCCGAGGCCCATGGGACCCGAGCGAATCTTCCACTGCAGGTCGGCGAGGCCGCGCGCGATGCCGACCAAACCCGTTAGCAGTTCGCCGTCGACGTGACCGCTCCCCACCGCCGACTCGATCCTCGAAGAGAGCGTCGCCAGCTCGATGTCACCGCGGCCAAGGGTTTGGAGGCCCTCCGCGAGGGCGTCGAGATCGGAGGTCGGGAGTGCCGCGGCGAGCAGGCTCCGGATCCGCTCGGCGATTTTGGCTTGCAGGCCGCTGACGTCGTCAAGCAGCTTCTGTGCTCTCGGCTGGTGGTGAAACTCGGCGACGGCAAGGACCTGCCGGAGGGCGAGCTTGGCGCCGGACCCGGCTTCGGCGCCCTCCCCGTGGGCCATCGCGTGGAGGCAGTGGCGGGAGAGCATGATTGCCGCGAGCGGTCCGACGCGGGCGTCCTTGCGTGCCCGCTCGATGATTGCTCCGGAGGTATCCGGCAATTCCTGCCACAACGCCCAGAGCGAACGGGCATGGTCCTCGGCTGCCGGAGTGCGTTCGGTGGCGATGAGGCCGTGCCCGGAGCCACGGGCGATCAGCAACTCCGGGGCTTTGCACGCGTCGGGATTGACGACGAGGGAAAGCAGCGCTCCGGAGCCCGGTGAGGCACGCTCCGGCTCGCGGAAGAAGACATCCGTGAATGCAACGGGCAAGGCGCCGATCCGGGCCACGACGGCGTCGAGTGCTTCCCGCATCGCCGCCTTGCGCTCTGCCGGGGCATCCACCTTCGAGGCGACCCGGTCGAACGCGAGGAGCAACAGTTCGCCGGCGGTGGTCGGCGGGGCCGCTTCGGTCGCGAGCTTGGCGATGCCCTTGATGAGCTGGGGCAGCAGGGGCCGGACCGCATCGGCCGGCCTCCCGGCGCGGGCGGCGAGGTCGATTCCCGCACTGAGGAGTTCGCGGGGCGTGATGGCCAAGGGTGCGGCCGATCCGTCGGGGCATGACATCCAGAGCGAAGGGTGGCCGTCGCACGCACCGGGATCGAATGCGGGCAGAAGCCTGCTCGAGGCACCCACGCGGCGCATGATCGACGTGAGGGCCGGCACGACGCCGAATCCGGCAGCCGGTTCGGGAACGAGTTCGTCCAGCGTTCCACCTCGGTAGAACGAGCCGGTGTGGTCCCAGAAGCGTGTCGGGCTGGCGAGGCCGCCCGATTCCCGCGCCATCTCGAGGAGTTCGCGAGGCGCCACGGCCTCCACCTCCGGGGCGTGGGCCTCGCTGGGGGCAGTCGCGGCCTCTTCGCCGGCCCCCTCGTACCCGGCGAGGAACGCCCCGAGGCGGGCCTGACGCGTTGGCTGATCCAATCCCGGCATGGATTCCTCGCGACGAGCCTTGGCCGTTCCGCTCGTCGGCGTCTCGCCTGGGATCCGTTCCGCGGCGGCGCGCATCGCCGCGCCGAGCAGGGCCTCACGCCCAAGCATGGGGGTTCCGGGGTCACCGGCGGGAAGCAGTCGGAGGCGGCGCGAATCCCGTAGGAGAGGACGCAGCGCCGCGGCCAGTGCCTGGGGCGCGATAAGCACCGCGTCGTGGGCGAGGAGCGGTCCGATCGCAGTCGGATTTGGGGCCGAGGTGAAGACGGCGATCTGCGCCGGGGTTCCGTCGCCGGGGTCAAAGAACTCCCCGGGGGCGATCATGATCTGGTCAAGACACGGGGCGTCGTGTCGGTGCCAGGTCACGGCCGGGCGAGAGCGGACGTGTCCACCGAATATGCCGTGGGCGAGCGTCCCCAACTCTCCTGCGAGGTCTTCGTCCTCCGACCCGGCGCCGCGGGCGACCAGCAGCGTTGTGACCCCGGTTGCCATCGTGGATTCAGAGGTCTCCGCCACCACGCCGAGGTCCTGCGGCAGGCTGAGCTCGCGGCGCATGGCGTCGAGGAGCACCTGGTGCTTTGGGAGCGAACTGGAGCGCCGGGCGAAGTCGATCCCGAGCACGTAGGTGGAGCCCTTGGTCGAGGCGAGTTCGTGCACCAGCTTGGCGAGGTCAGCGGCTCGGACCGGACTGCCGCCTGCGCCGGCGGAGCATGTCACGACACGGGGGATCTCGTGTCCGGCGAGTGCGGGAAGATCCGGGTGGAGACCGTGGGCGCACCGGCCATTCTCGACGGCCCGCTCCAGCACGCTCCGGATCACCTGGGCGAGGGGGCCATCGCGGAACGCGGAGAGCTCGACGCGCTCGAGGGTGCATGCCACCTGGACGCCTTTGAGGGTCTTGGCCAGTACGCCGGCATCAAGTGGGGTCAGCCGCGAGATGCCGACCACGCCGACCCGGACTCGCTCCCGTTCGCGGAGCCAGTCCGCGGCGGCCGCGGCATGCTCAACCATCGAGCCCTGGGCAATGAGCACGACTTTGGCGTCCTGCACGCGGTGGAGCCAGAGGCCCTCCCTCCGCCGACCCGACAGCGCGGCGTAGAGGTCGGCACTTTCGCGTGCGAGCCGATGGAGATCGGCGTCGAGGAGCACCCGGGCGGAGGCGGCTCCAAGAGCCCACGCCTCCGGGCCCTGCAATGGTCCCAGGAGGGTGGGGCGCTCAAGGTCGAAGAGTCGTGGTACGCGGCGCCTGGTGTCGCCAAAGAGCAGGCGCTGCGCCCTTGTCGGGGGAGGAAGGGCGTCCGCGGGCGCTCCGAGGTAGGACCGCAGCAGTAGGTCCTCGGGCATCGCAACGTCCTGCAGCGCGAGGGCGGTCTGCTCGGAATCCATGGCGACGACGGCGGGCAGCAGGGCCAGTTCGGCGGTCCGCCTCGCGATCACCGCCATATCGACCGCCTCCTGAACGTTGCGGGCAAGAAAGAGCGGGAAGGGCAGGTCCGCGATGGCGTGGTACGCCTCATGCCCCGAGCCGAGCGCCTGGGCATGTCCAGAGGTCGCGCGGAGCGCGACGTGGATGAGGACCGGAGCGCGGCGTCCCGCGGCCTGCGCGAGAAGATCCCGACACTGCACAACATCCGGGCCGGAAAGAAATACCGTCGCCCGCCGGCCGCCGATCGCCGCGCCGGTGGCGGCCGCCACCGCGCCGCGGGGCCCGTCGGCGGAGATCGAGCTGATCGGTGCTCCGAACGCGTTGAGGGGGGATTGTCCTCGCTGGGATTCCCAGACCCTGGCGGCCAGGGACGACGGGTAGCCTGCCCCGAGGCCGGCGATATCGCAGACGCGAGACTCCAGCAACGCGATCGCGCTGAGCCCGTCGAGCGTACGGGGTCGCCCGGGGTGGGGCGCGGGTGTGCCGCGTCCGCCGAGCACCCGTCGGAGCAGTTTCAGCGACTCGGAGGCGAAGCTAGTCACCGTGTTCTCCCAGCGTGAGTTGCACGAGCTTGGAGGGCTGGAACTGTCCGCCCTCGACCCACCGGATCGCCCCGGTCGGGCACCGGAATGTGGCCTCGGGCCGGGCCGGCCCGCCGGCGCTGTAGTCGACGAGCGGCAGGTTGTTGTGCATCCGAATCAGGCCGGGTGCCCCGTCCTGAGCGCAGCGCCATCCACGACGGGCAGTCGATCGGCATTCATGCGGATCGCGTCAAAGTCGCACGCGACCTGACAGTCGGCGAGGCCCAGACAGCCCCACCCGCAGCCCTTGCCGCCCCCACCGACCAGGTGTGCACCCGAGCAGCTCCCGTGGCCCTCGTATTCGGCAATCTGCCTCGCCTTGCCGAGACCGCCGGCGCAGTGCAATCGGGCGACACGCTTCTCCTCTCTGCCCGCGTCGACTCCGAGGAATTCGGCGATGCGTTCGACGCCCTCCGGGCTGCTGACCGAGCACTTGCTGGGTCTGCTGCGACCACCGAGCATCGACTCGGCGAATGCGCGACAGCCGGCTTCTCCACACGCCCCGCAGTTCGACCCCGGGAGCATGCCCTCGAGCATGTCGAGCCTCGGATCCTCCTCGACTTTCAGGAAGCGATTCGCGATCGCGAGCCCGAGGCCGAAGAACGCCCCCAGGCCGGTCATGATCGCAATGGCTGTGAGCAGGCTTGCCAAGGCGAGGCTCCGGTCAGTTGAAGGGCTTGGCGCGGGCGATCAGCTCGGCCAGTCCTGGCTCGTCGGCGTTGGAGGGCTTTCCCGGATGGATGCAGCGGGCCGGGCATTTCTCGGCCGCGGCCACAAGCTCGGCAAACGTGCCGGCGCTCGGGTCGCCGATCACGACCTGCTTGTTGGCGTTGTAGACGAAGACCCTGGAATTGAGGTTGGTGCAGTCGTTGCAGCTCGTGCACAGGGCGGTGTCGACGTACGGCTCATCGAAGCCCGCGTCCGCCTCCTCAACGGCGGGCTGCGGGACCGGTTCAACGCCGGACGGACCCGCGGCCTGCTCCATCGCCGCCGGTGTCGCGGGCTGAGGGCGCGCGGGGGGCGGCGCTGCCGGCGCCAACGATTGGAACTCCGTGTCGAGGAGGGCCCCGGCCAGTCGCCGCAGCGCATCGCCGGCGGCCTCGGCCCGGACCCGTTCGATCTCGGAAGCGTGTGATGCGGCAAGGGCGTCGCGCTCCCTCGCGAAACCGGTCGCGAGCCGTTCCCGCTCTGCCTGGACCGCTTCCCTCACGTGCTCGTTGCGTACTCCTGCGAGCTCTTGCAGCGTGCGCCAGTAGCCGAGACGGTCACGGCACGCGAAGGCAAGACGCCGGGAGAATGTTAATCGCCGAAGTTCACCGTTCTCATCCGCAGCCCAGATCATCGGGATGAGGTCGTGGGCGAGAGCCTCATCGGCTTCAACGAAATCGGCGGCATCGATAAGAGCGCCCGATGGCAGCGCATCGGGGACGATCCGGAATTGGTCACGCAAGGCCGGCTCGAGCAGCGCGAAGTCGGCAAAGGTGAAGCGAGTGGCGATGCTGCATGGCGGGCCTGACCCGTCCTCGACAAGGATCTCACCGGTGGGCCAGTCGTCCATCGGAGCGGGGTTTGTCGCAAAGTCGAGCCGCCTCGCCCAGGTCTCTCCGCGCTCCGGGTCGTAATGGAACAGCGGGTGGGCGCGGCCCTCGAGCGCCGCCGCGCCATGGAGCCAAGCGCCGATGGTTGCGCTCGCGCCGGAGGTATCCAACCCGCTATCGACGACGTGCAGCGCGGCGCGGCTCGCGTTTAGAGCTCGCCCGAACCCTTCCGCGAGGTGAACCGGCCGTGAGACCGTGGACTGGCTGACCAGCGCTTCACGGTGACCCATGCCGAGATAGGCCAGTTCGAGCCTGTAGCCACCGAGCAGGTCTTGTCCCCCACCCGGTGCCCCGCCCGCCGTGACCCCAACGAGGACGCTCACCGGGCGCCCCGACCGGAGCAGATGCGAGAGCCCGAGCATCCCGGGTCCAGCCAGTGTCTCCTGCGTCTCAATCGCCACAACCGGAGGTAATGAGAGCAGTTCCTCGCGGTTCAGGCTCTGCCAGGTGAGTCCAGAGGCGACCTGGCCGTGCCGCGCCGGGTCGAATTGTCCAGAGCTTTCCAACGCCGAAACACGCAGGGCAGCGAAGACGGGAATGATCTCCCTCGCGATCCGATCGAAGTGCGTGCACGCGGTTTCGCAGGCGGCCGCACCGGCCTCGTGCCAGATGATCGACCCGTCCGTGGTGTCCGCGGATCGCATCGTGGCCCCAACGACATGGACCGTCGGGCCGAGCTTCGACTGGAGGAATGTGCCGAGGACGTCCAGGAGATCCTCGAGGCGGCGGAGTCGGTCCGGATCGCTCTTCGCGCCCCCGGCTGTCCTGCCGAGCACTCTGGACAAGGCGTCGGCGTTCAGCCGTCCGGCGTCAGTGCCCCCCACGGACCCCGCGAGCGCCGCGCCCGACTGACCCGAAGCGCCCTTGGCGCGCTCGGCTGCGAGGAGGTCCTTGATGCGTCGCCTCGCGGATTCGGCTCGTCCTCGGAGCCGCGTCAGACGGGAATCCGCCTCGCGC
Source organism: Phycisphaerales bacterium (assembly GCA_016709445.1). GTDB lineage: Bacteria > Planctomycetota > Phycisphaerae > Phycisphaerales > UBA1924 > PNC22. Next base: position 129,509 of record JADJMV010000011.1, on the reverse strand, counting down.
GTCGCCATGGTCAGCAGGATGTCTTGTGCGGAGGACGCGGTCGCGTCCACCAAGACGCCCCCCTCGGGGCAGGCGCCCACCAACCGATCCAGCCACTGCACCAACTGCCGTGCGGGTTCAGCCTGGAGGGCGAGCGAGGTCTCGAGGGCTCGGGCGGCCTGCAGAAGCACCTCCCGGGCGTCAGCGATACCGCAGCCGGCGGACTCGAACAAGGCTCGAATCTCGCGTTCGAGCCGCAGCAGATTGTCGAACAAGATCCGCGCCTCGTCCTGCTTCGGCGCGATCAATCCGGCGAGCGAGGAGAGCAATTCGCCGATGGGGCTGCAGCGCTGTGGAGTCGCCGGATCGGGCCAGACGAACACGGGGTAGTCTTGCCGCACGGCTTGTCGATCGCGGTAGGGATAGAGAGCCGCGGGGAGCCAATGCTCGCCGGGACGACCAAGGTTGGATCCGGCGTCCGTCTCCCCTGCGCAGAAGCGTCGCAGCGTCGCGAGCGCCGCCCTCCGATCCTCATCGGAGAGGGGTGGGGGGGGGGCTGGCCGGCGGAGGCCCCCCCGCTCGTTACGGGATTGCCCCCGAGAGCCCGGCTCGCGGGCTGCGGGTTGGGCGCCAGGGCTGGCTTGGGTCGTCGTGTTCATGGGCTTGTCAGATCGCGAAGCGATCGAGCTCCTTCTCCAGGGCCTGGACCTTTTCTTCGATCGTGACGTCGGCCCCGAGGCTGCTGAACTCCTCGTAGCGGGGCCTGTCGGCGTCGCGGAAGAGCAGGCCGATGGGGATCACGTCCTCGCGCGAGGCGATCTGCCTCGCGGCGTTGATGTCGGACGGGTCGTGCTGGGTTCGGTTCGTGTAGATCTTGGTCCCCGCCGGATCTGCCTGGACTCCCTTCTCGTGCTCCAGCAGCAGCATGAGGGAGGGGTCGCGTTGAGCCTCCTCGAACACCTTCGGTGTGTATTGCGGGCAGCGCTGCAGGATCCTGACGAAGCTCAGCCCCTTGTGCTCGTAGGCCGCCTTGAGGGTGGCGTACACGTGGACAGGGTTCCAGTCGACCGTCTGGGCCACGAACGACACATTGGAGATGCTCAGCGTTGTGAGCGCAGGGTTGAGCGGGGGAAGGAACGAGCCTCTGGGGTGGGTGTTGGTCTTCGATCCTGGTCGGCTCGTGGGCGATGTCTGGTTCTTCGTCAGGCCGTACACGTTATTGTCAAACAGCATGACAACCATGTCCATGTTGTACCGGATGGCATGCACCCAGTGGGCTGCACCGATGGAACAGCAGTCGCCGTCCCCGGTCGCGACCCAGATCGTGAGCTCGGGTCGACGCGACTTGATGCCGCAGGCGACGGGGAGCGCACGCCCGTGCAGGCCGTGAAACCCGTAGGTTTTCATGTAGTGGGGGAAGCGGCTCGAGCAGCCGATGCCCGAAACACTCACGGTGCTCTCGGGCTTCAGCTGCGCGTCCCGGCAGATGCGCTGCACCGCGGCGAGCACGCCGTGATCGCCGCACCCGGGGCACCAGCGGGCCATGCCGCCCTCGTAGTCCTCCAGCGTGAAGTACCGGGGCAGGACCTCCAACGACCAATCTGTCTTCAGACCGAACATGCTCTTGGCTCCTTCGCCCGAGTTAGCCCGCGTGTGCCGCCGCCGCGCGCTGATCCACCACGCCCATCGCCGCGAGGCGTTCCATGATCACGCCATGCACCTGGCCCGGCTGTAGCGGCTGGCCCGGTGTGATCGACCAGTAGTCCACGTCGCAAAGCGTCTGGGCCCGCAGATACTGCGCGAGCTGTGCCCGGCGCGCCGACTGGACGTCGCCGCCGAAGCCCGATGGCGGATCGGAGTAATTCAGCTCGATCGTCATCACACGCTTGAAACGGCCGAAGATCTCGGCGAGGCCTGGCTCCAGCGGCGAGAGGAACCGGAGGTGGATCGAGGAAACTCGGTAGCCCTCCTCCCGGACTCTCTCGACCGCTTCGTCGATCGTGCCGAGCGTCGAGCCCCAGCCGACGACAAGCAGGTCGCCCTGGTCATCGCCGTGGATCTTCGGCGGCAGGAGCGTCGATGCAAGGGCCGCGAACTTGCGGCTGCGCATCTCGCAGCCGACCTGATTGGCCCTCGGGTCGTACGCGACGTGACTCTGCTTTGTATGCGCGAGCCCCGTGAGCACATATTGCCCTCCACGTTGGCCGGGGATCGGGCGGCGTGAGAGGCCGGTCTCGGGGTCCCATTCATAGGGGGTGACCCCCTCCGGCCACGGCGATTGATCGATCGGGGCCGCCATCCAATCCTCGCGCACGCGCGGCCGCGCATACGGCGTCTGACCGGTCGCGAGGTTGGCGTCGGTGAGCAGGATCACCGGCGTGCGGAACGACTCGGCGAGCTTCCTCGCGGTGATCACCATGTGGAAGCACTCCTCGATGGTGGCCGCCGCCATGACGACCTTTGGCGCGTCACCCGGCGAGGCGTAGAGCGCGGCGAAGAGATCACCCTGCTCGATCTTGGTGGGCAGCCCCGTCGCCGGACCGCCGCGCTGCACATCGACGATCACCAGCGGAACCTCCGCCATGACGGCGAGTCCGATGAACTCGGTCTTGAGGGCGAGCCCCGGGCCGGAGGTAATGGTGCAGGCGGTCTTGCCGGCGTAGGAGGCGCCGATCGCGAAGCCGATCGCCGCGATTTCGTCCTCGGCTTGGTGGATGAAGCCGCCGAGATTCTGGAAGACTCCCGCAAGGTAGTGCGTAGCGCTGGTAGCGGGCGTAATCGGGTACATCGAAACCAGATCCATGCCCGAGGCCATCACACCCAGGCCGACGGCCTGATTGCCGTTGGTCACGACGAGGTCCTGCCTGGTCGGCATCGCGGGCACGTTGAAGCGGTAGGTCAGGTTCTCTGCCGCGAACTCGCCGCCGCCGCGGAGCAACGCGAGATTCTGCTCGATGACCTTGTCGCCCTTCTTCTTGAACGCGGCCCTGACTTCGTTGGCCGCCAGATCGAGGTTGAGTTGGTAGATGTGGCAGAGCATGCCGAGCACGAACATGTTCTTGCCGAGGCGCGGATCGGTGGTGTATTTCAAGCATGCCTCGTGCAGCGGCAACTCGTGGACGATGAGTCCACGGGCGCGGAAGTCCTCGACCGCCGTGGCGTACATGTCGCGGATCTGCTCGTCGGCGTCCTTGGCCCACCGGTTCTCGAGCAGGATGACGGTCCCCTCGCGGAAGGCATCGGCCATGATCCGCCCGTACAGCACCTGCTCATTGAACGCCACGACCACGTCGGCCTGGTCGCCCATGTTGGTGACGGCCTTGGACCCAAACCGGATGCGGATGCCGCTCGCTCCCGCCCGCGAGCGCGCCGGCGGCTTGATCTCGGCGGGGATGATCTCCACGGTCCAGACGCCGTTGCCCATTTTGGCGCACACGGTCGCGAAACTCTGTCCGGCCTTCTGCGCCCCCTCGCCCGAGTCACTGACGATCTCCACGATCGCCTCCCGGACCTGCCTGGCCGCTCCCTGCTCGTGGACGACTGCCGAGTTTCTGCCGCTTTCCATGGTGGTCGCTTCCTCTGGCTTCGGGACACCGCACGAGGGCCCTGCCCCCGACGCCCTGACGTCCCGCGTGTCGCGTGGTGTGTGTGGCCCGCCGCAAGGTCGAGTGCGACGCCCGGCCGGGCTGCCGCTGACCCTGGGGGTGGTTGGACTGCGCCGCGACGCGGCGCTGCTGTCCTCGGGTACGCCTCCTTCCGTCCGGGACGACGGCTCCGGGGCCGCACGGTGCCGCTGAGCGGCACGACCGTGCTATATCCGAGTATAGCGATGTTTATGTCCGAAATACAGCGTCAGAGCGTTCCATTGACCCAAAAATCGGGATCGAGGGATCCGAATTGGGTAAACGCCTACTCCGCGAGAGCCGCGAGGCCCGCTTCAAGCACCTCGTCCCGGCCCGACGCGATGCCCTGACGGGTGGGCTCGGAACGAGTATCTGGTAAAATACCCAGGCCAAAGAGGCGAGAGCCGTCGAGGTGCTCCACCAGCATGCCTGTGAATGTGACCTGGAAACCCCCCGCCAAGGCGACCCGGATCACATTGCCGTTGGCTCCCGCGGTGGGGGCGCCGACGATGCGGGCGAGCCCGAAGTGCTTCACGATCTCGAGGCACGATTCGGCGAAGGAGATCGCCCTGCCGTCGGTCAGGAAGACTCGTTTCGCAGGGAAGAATGGCGCTGCCGGCGCTATCTCCCATTGACCAGTGTCCCCAAATGTTTTTCCGTCCTGGAACGGTTTCGTCAGCACGGGGACTTGCCAGTGTGCGCTTGTCAACGCTGTGGCGGATAGGTGCCCAAAGAAGCTCAGCGGGTCGGTGATCCGCGGGTACCCCCTCAGGTCGAAGATGACGCCGGTCCCGGCAGCAATCTTGTCCAACGCGTCATCGAGTTGCCCGTCCGTGGTGCGGGTGAGATCAACGTACCAAACGCCGGGCTTGATCTCCGTAATTGGTTCGGGGCGGGGCTCCGGCGCGCTTCGCCCGGCTCTGCGGCGCACGACCGCTTTCCTTGCTTCGCCGTTCGGCGCCTCCAATTGCAATTCGACCGTACTCCCAGCTCGGCCCATCAAGAGCAGGCGCGGGGCCTGCTCTCGGACCCATTGAGGCGAGCCGCTGATCTGCGTCTGCACCGACTGCAGGGCGTCGAGGGCGCCCTGCCCATCGATGGAGAGCACCCGGTCGCCGAGGGTGATGCCGCTCAGCGGATCACCGACCCCGGTCACGACAAGGTCGTCCCCGAGCCATCGCCAGGCGAGTGGCAGGCTCCCCGAGAGGTCCTCGCCCTCGGAGGCCACGAAGACGTGACCATCTCCGAGGCAGCGGGTCATCTCTCGCAGCGTTCGAAGGAACTGGGCTCCCGAGTCGTCGATGGCGGCATGCTGGAGCGCCGGACCGAGCGCATCATCCCAATCACAGGAACCCTGGGTCAGGTAGGGGTGGAAGTGCGCCATCACGTTCCAGAGCGTGATGACGTCCGCGAGTCTCGTCCACCGATCATTCGCCGATGCCACGGAGACCGCTCCGGGATCGGCGATGGGCTCTGCGTCAGGAGTCGCAAGGGGTATGTCACAGGAAACGCCGGCGGGCAGGTCCGCTCGCCAGAAAAGGTCGTGGTCATCGAGCGAGGCTGCCGGTACTTCGATGAGCTTCCGCCAATAGAGATTGGGCTGCCCGGTCGACGGCATGCCGTAGCCGTGATAGACCCATTGTCTGAGTTGGCCGTCCCCTCGCGAAGGCGACGGAGCGTCGCGCTCACCAGTCACTCTGATCCGGAGGCCCGGAGCGACTGGGCCGAGCACGTCGTTGAGACATGTGCGAAGCGACGTGGCGTCGGGCGCGCTCTCCACGGCCGGGAGCGCCGCCGCGGTGAACGCGTCCCAGTCGATCGCCGCCCCCGCAGCGTCAGCGTTGAAGTATCGCACCACCCCCAGCGCCCGGGCAAACGCGCAGAGATTGGCCTGTCCGCGTTCAGAGAGCGCTCGAGGCGGGGCGGGCTTGGGTGTGTTCCCAATCGCCGTCAATGAGAGGTCGTCGAACCACGCATCGCCACCGCCGACCAGCAGCCCGCCGACCGCGATCTTCGCGGCGCCGTCGGGGACATCGGCATCGATCGTACAGTCGGTCCATGCTTCATCGCGCACGAGCCGCTGCCGCATGTTGTCCGTGAATAACACCGAGCCATCGGCCCGAGTGATGCGGAGCCACAACCCGCCACCGCCCCAGGTCTCGGTCGCCTCGGTCCGAACTCGGCCCGACAGGCGCAGCCGCCTGCCTGCGACGGCCGCCGCATCCACGCTCTGTTCCACCGCAGCCCATGTGCGGCCGGTCGGAGGAGCCTGCCCGGAGTACCGCATCGAGAGGCACTGGTGCCCCTCGGCCGGCGATCGACCAGAGATCACGATCGCGAAATCCGGCGACGACTGTGGCCGGAGCGACCACCCCTCGGGCATGGCGCCGGTCGGACCGGACTCGAACCCCGGATTGGTGAGCGGCACGGATTGCCCGGCCGCTGCAGGAGCCAAGCACCCCAGGAGGAGCACCAAGCAGAAGGAGAAGCGTTGCATCTTGGACCTCCAGGGAGGGGCGCGTCGCAGCCTATGCCGGACCGGCATACGACGCGGCGGGCGACATGGACGCTCCAAAACGACGACCGCCCCGGCACGGGCCGGGGCGGTCAGAAGCGGAGAGAGCGGGATTCGAACCCGCGAGGCAGGTAATACCCACCTAACGGTTTAGCAAACCGTCGCCTTCAGCCACTCGGCCATCTCTCCGATCGGCGGCCTTGGGGCATCAAGGATACCCGGTGCGAGGGAGAGGGGCAAAGGAGGCCCTGCAACGGCCTGATTCGGGACTCAATCGCCCTCGACCTCGTCGGGGCGGCCCCCTTGGGCTTCGATCAGGCGCCGGAGGTACTGGTTCTCGCGCCGCGTGGCCTCCAGGTCGAAGACGAGGTACTTCACGCTGAGGCGGAGGTGGTCCAGAGAGTCCTGAAGATCGCCGAGCGTCTTGCGCATCCGCTCATGACGGGTTCGGACTTCCTGGGACAGGCGCTCGATCTTGGCGCGGGCATCCGGGGCGAGTTCGGGGAGTTTGTCGAGGATCTCACCGAGGTGGGCGTCGAGGTTCTGCTCTTCCATGGTCTTCCCTCCAAGTCTTTGGGCGGACGGAAGTCCGCGGCTGTGGAGGAAGCGGTGGCAATGATCAGGCCGTCGCGGGGCGGCTCGGGCGTGCCAAGATCCCGGTCCGAGAAAAAGCGGGTTTCAGAGGCATTCGGCGGTTGACCCGCGGCGAGGGTCGCCCAAATCGCCGAGGTGGTTCTCCGGCTGTAACGACCGTTTCCGCGGCTCAACGTTTGGTGAGCCAGCGCGTCAACATGTCGCGAATCGGCGCAGGGACCTTGGCGCCGATCCCGGCCAGGGCCGTCGGCTCCTGACGAGCGGCGTCCAGGGCGAGTTTCTTGAGATGGGCGTCGAGGGCCGCGCGGAATTTGGCAAACTCGTCCTCGAGTTCGTGGCGGCTGAAGGCGGAGAGAGGGTCGGTCAATCCGGTTTGCGATGCCGCCCAGTCAAGCAGCGAAGCGCCGCCGCCGTCGAAGCGGTAAAGGGCAACCGTGGCGTTCAGGCGGTTGGCGAGCGAGCGAAACGGGTCGGTCGCAGGGTCTGGCAGTTCCGCGAGCTTTGCCACCAGGGCGGTGCGATTTGGGGTCGGCGCGGGGTCGTCTTCGAAATCGGGCGCCGGAGAGAAAACGCGCACCGGGAGCGAGTCCGCCTGCGCCAGCCTGGCCACCGCCGTGGAGATGGTCTTGGTTCCGGCCCGGTCGAAGCGGATGGTGAGCCGCTGGACATCTTTCCCATCTTGACGGAGCTTGGTGGCGGTCAAAACGCGCCCGATGCCCCACTCGGGTCGCGCAGTGTGCACCACGCGGTCTCCAGTGGCCCAGAAGGTCTCCGACATTATGATTCTCCTGGGCCCGGGAAAAGCCGGGTCGCACCAGTACAACACCCTGGTCTATTGGCGCGGAGCGCAAGGCAGAAACCTGACACGCAGCGCGAACCCCCGAAGTCCCGCCTAGCATAGAGGAGAAACTCGCGGAGCGAAGGGCGAGCAAGCCCCGCGGCATCCGTTCGGAACAAGTTAGGAAGGTGGCATGATCCAAGCGCTCAAGAACGACGAGATTCTGACCAAGGTCGGCGGTCGTTTCAAGCTTTGCGCTCTGATTCAGCGGAGGCTGGAGCAGCTCATGGACGGTGCCCGGCCGCTGGTCGAGCGGAACGGGCGAACCGACCTGGAACTCGTCATCGAAGAGATCGTGCAAGACAAGATCACCCTTGGCTGGCTCGAATCGAGTGTCGGGGCTGGTGCTGAGCCGGTTGAGGCGGGCGCCGAACCCCTGCTGTGACCGCGACCGGGCCCCAGGACGAGGGACTTGCACGCCCGGACGGCCAGGCGTTTGCGGGCCGTCGGGTGCTTGTCGGCGTGACCGGTGGGATCGCGGGCTACAAGACCGCGGCTGTCGTGAGCCGCCTTGCGCAATCGGGGGCGGAGGTCACCGTGCTGATGACCGAAGCCGCGACGCACTTTGTCGCTCCGCTGACATTTCAGGCGCTCTCGGGTCGTCCGGTCTACACCGCGGCCTGGGAGCATGTTGAATCGCACGATCCCCAGCACATCTCGCTCGCCGCTGCGGCAGACGCCGCGGTCATAGCGCCGTGCACCATGGACTGCATGGCCAGACTGGCACAGGGCAGGGGAGATGACGTGGTCTCGCTGATTCTCAGCGCGATCGATCGGTCACGAATCCCGGTGCTGCTCGCCCCCGCCATGAACACGGTTATGTGGGCGCAGCCCGCGACACAGCGCAATCTCAGGACGCTGCGGGGCGATGGATATCGCTTCGTGGGCCCGGCAGAGGGCTGGCAGGCCTGCCGCCAGGTTGGGCCGGGGCGGATGAGCGAGCCCGAAGAGATCCTCGCTGTCCTCGCGGGTCATCTGCAGTCGCGTTGAATTCGGTCCGTCGGCTCGGGCGCACCCGGTCGCTCGGCAGGGCGCGCCGCCGTCTGCGAGCGGTTGTGTGAGTTTCCGATGCTCGGTGATCGGGGATTTGCGTCTCTTCATGCTCCGCGCGCGTGACATCGGATACCGATCTTCTAGGATATCAGGAGGGTCATATGAGTATTCAAAACCTCGACCGTATCCTTGCCCCACGTCGTATCGCGGTGCTCGGCGCCAGCCACCGTGTGGGGAGCGTGGGAAACGCCGTTTTCACGAATCTCTTGACCTCCGGCTTCCAGGGCGTGGTCTATCCGATCAACCCGAAGCACGAATCGGTGGGCGGTGTTCAGGCCTACCGCGACATTGCCAGTGTGCCGCATACGCCTGACCTCGCCGTGATCTGCACGCCGGCCCGCACCGTGCCGGGCTTGGTGCGTGAAGCGGGGGAGGCGGGCGTGCGGGGGCTGCTCGTGCTCTCGGCGGGCTTCGGCGAGGGCGCCGGCTCGGGCGCGAACCTGCGCGAAGAACTTCGCGGGGCCATGAGCGATTACCCCGGCATGCGCATGATCGGGCCGAATTGCCTCGGTGTCATGGTGCCGGGGCTGGGGATGAACGCCACATTCGGGCGGGGGACGGCTCAGGAGGGCGGGATCGCCTTCATTTCGCAGTCCGGCGCGCTCTGCACTTCGGTGCTCGATTGGGCGCTCGATGCCGGCGTGGGCTTCAGCTACTTCGTGTCGGTGGGGAATGTGCTGGACGTGACGTTTGGCGACCTCATCGACTATGTCGCCCAGGATCCGATGACCAAGTCGATCATTCTGTACATCGAATCCCTGCGTGAGGCGAGAGGGTTCCTCTCTGCGGCCCGGGCATTCGCCCGCACGAAGCCCATCATCGCCTACAAGGCCGGCCGGTTCGCCGAGTCGGCGAAGGCCGCGAGCAGTCACACGGGTGCGATGGCGGGCGAGGACGCCGTCTATGACGCTGCGTTCCGTCGCGCCGGTATTGAGAGGGTGTACGAGATCGCGGACATGTTCGAGTGCGCGTCGCTGCTGCGGCGAGGCCGGCGACCTTCCGGGGACCGGCTCGCGATCGTGACGAATGCGGGCGGCCCCGGGGTCATCGCGACCGATGCGCTGCTGGCTCGTGACGGTCGGCTGGCGGTCTTGGCCGACGAAACGATGTCGGAGCTGAACGGTTTCCTCCCGGCGGATTGGTCGCACGGCAATCCGGTGGACATCCTCGGCGATGCACCGGCGGAGCGGTATGCCCAGGCCTGCCAGACCGTGCTCTCGGACAAGGGCGTGGACGCGGTGCTCGCGGTGCTGAGCCCCCAGGCGATGACGAGCCCGACTGATGTGGCCCGCGCTCTGATCGCCGTGGCCGCGAAGTCGCGCAAGCCCGTGCTGGCTTCCTGGATGGGTGGCCCGAGCGTTCGCGAGGGCGCCTCTCTGCTCGAGCAGGCGCAGATCCCGACCTACAGATCTCCGGACGATGCGGTGCAGGCGTTCATGCATCTCGTGAAGTATTCCCGCAACCTTGAGGTACTGTTTGACACCCCTCGCGATATCCCGGTGGAGTTGGGGAGCAGCCCGGAGTTGAGGCTGCGGGCGATCGAGCCCGGCGTCGCGGAGGACGGGATGCTGACCGAGCACGAGGCGAAGGCGGTGCTCTCGAGATATGGATTCGACGTGGCGGAGGCTGTCCCCGCGGCCTCGGCAGCCAAGGCCATCGAGGCGGCCGAGCGGATCGGCTATCCGGTCGTGCTGAAGCTGAATTCGCCCGACATCACGCACAAGGGCGATGTGGGCGGCGTGAAGCTGAATCTGCGCAGCCCCGACGCGGTTCGCGACGCATACGCCGATATTGTCGCCCGAGCGGTGAAAGAGCGCCCGGAGGCGAGGATCGAGGGGGTGATGGTTCAGCCGATGCTGGATACGGCCGCGGGCGTTGAGTTGATCATCGGGGCCAAACGCGATCCTGTCTTCGGGGTGGTCATGCTGGTGGGCGCGGGGGGGACGCTCGCCGAGCTGCTGGCGGACCGGGTCGTGGAGTTGCCGCCGTTGAACGAGCGTCTTGTTCGCCGGATGCTCGAGAGCCTGCGGTGCTGGCCACTGCTCAGGGGCTACCGGGACTCCCCTGCGGTGAATCTCGACGCTCTGGTCAGCGCGATCGAGCGGGTGTCGTACCTGCTCTCGGATCATCCCGAGATCGCCGAGTTGGACATCAATCCTTTGCTCGCAACGCCGGAGCGGGTGATCGCCCTCGACGCGAGGATCCGGATCGAAGCGATGGAGACCAAGGGCGAGCCCGGGACCTACGAGCATTTGGCGATCCGGCCCTACCCGGCGGGGCTCGAGCATCAGGCCATACTCACCGACGGCTCGAGCGTGCTGCTGCGCCCCATCCGGCCCGAGGATGAGCCCATGTGGCACGACATGGTCGCGGCGTGCTCGGAGCAGTCGATGCACTTTCGGTTCGGAGCGGTGGTGGACCCGATGAGCCATGGTCTGGCCTCGCGGTTCTGCTTCATCGACTACGACCGTGAGATGGCGATTGTCGCCGAGGTCGGGACAGGCCCGGAGCGTCGGCTGGCGGGAGTGGGCCGGATGGTGGGCGCCGCGGGGCTGGACGATGCCGAATTCGCCATCCTCGTCGCGGATCCGTGGCAGGGCCAGGGCCTCGGCCGCCTGCTCACCGAACGGTGCCTCGACGTGGCCAGAATCATGCAGACGCGTCGGCTCACTGCAGAGATGGATGCCGAGAACTCGAAGGTGGTTGATCTGCTTCGGTCCGTGGGGTTCCAGTTCCTCGACACGAATCCCGGGGAGCGGCTCGCGGCCGAGCTTGCGCTCGGTTCGGCCCGGCCTGGTCCGGAGTCCAGCCTGAGCTGATCGGGGATCCCCCGGGTCGGTGGGGGGTTTGACCCCCGGCCGCGGGATGCCAACCATTGCTCGCCCTTGGAGAGGTGCCAGAGTGGTTGAATGGGCCGGTCTCGAAAACCGGTGTGGCGCTTGCGTCACCGGGGGTTCGAATCCCCCCCTCTCCGCTTGTTCGTGTTCGAGTCACCCGCGATGGCGCGTGTGCAGAGTGCCTGGCGTGCATTGACGCCCCGTTGCACGGCCGCGGAAGTGGCACCTTCCCCGTGAATCGAGTTTGCGACCCCCGCCCCGGACCCGTCCCGGTGCCTTTGTGCGGCGCAGCGGCGACCGTCGAGGTTCGGCTGAAGCGCGAGACCCGGTCCAAGCCCAGCGGTTTGGGAGCCCGCCGTGGGGACTCGCCCCTCAGGCCCTGGTGGCCAGACTGGTGAGGTTGTCGAGTTTGAAGGTCTCCGAGCCGGCAAATGCCCAGAGCCGGACGACGTCGAGAGCGGTCGAACTGCCCAGGATGCTGACGGTGCCGGCGTCGGAGGCGTGGGCCGAGATCGCTCCAACCGGGCGGTCCTGCGGATTCGCAACTGCGCTGGTCAGGCTGTCGGCATTCCAACGTGCCCCGTCGCGGGGCTGCCAGGAGAACCGGATGACGTCACCTTCGCTATTGAACCCTGCGTAGTTGATGTTGTCGGTCGAAGGGACGAACCATGCCGTGAGCTTCCCGCTGGTGAGCAAGGGGCCGCCGCCGGTGATCTGATCGGTGAGGTCGGTCTGTTTCCAGTTTCCGGGCCCTCGGGTCGGGTTCCACCAGCTGGCGATGAGTTTCCCGCCGGCGCTGGCGCCGGCGAAGCGGATCCCGCCCCAACTGGTGAGGGTCACGTCCAACTCGCCGGTGAGGGGATCGGCACCGGTGATCGAGGAGAGGTTGTCCAGGCGCCAGGTCGTGAAGGTGGCGACGTTGATCCACACTCCCTGGACATTGCCGCTGGCATCCAGCCCGGCCAGGGTCCACTGGTTCCAGCTCGTGACATAGCTGGTCATCCGCGTGAACGCGGGGGTGGTCATCGCCTGGCTCAGCAGGTCGTCGGAGATGTTGTGGAGCGCCCAGGCCGCCTGGCTGGTGGTGGTGGAGGCGTCGGTCTGGAGATAGGCGACGATCTCTCCGGCCCCGTTGAGGCCCGCGATATAGAGGAGGGGAGATCCGGTCTTGGGACGGGTGATGAAGTAGGTCAGCGTGCCGACGGGCGCGTCGGCGGTGTCGGAGGTTTCGGCCGCCAAGTCGCGGAAGCTCCAGCTGCCGTCCTCGGCCCGGCGGAAGAGGAGGAACCCGCCGGCGGAGGGCGCGGCGAGATAGACCAGACCGTCATTGGGGTCGGTCCAGGCGATCGGGTCCCCCGTCGCTGCCGGCGCGCCGGTGTGGTCTCGCAGTCGCAACGCAGTCCAGACTGTGCCGCCGCCGACGAAGACGATGATGTCACCATCGGCGTTGCGTACAGCGGAGAAATGGGTGTCGTCGCTGATCGTCGCGGTCGTCGCGGCGGCGCCCGCCAGGGCGTTGAGCGAGAATTCGGCGACGGGTGCCCACTCGTAGGCGCCGATGTCCGTGCTCGCTCCCGCCATCCTTGGGAATCCCGCACCCCGCTGATCCAAGGCGAGGCCGAGAGGATTGCTCCCCTTGTCTATCGCCGTGCTGCCTGCAAGCAAGGCATGAGTCCGCGTTGGACCGCCATTGTCTGCCAGCGGCGCGAGCTGGGGATCGGCGCCAACGATGTTGCCATTCACGCCATTGATGAGTCCGCCGGCGCTGCCCGGGTCGCCGATCAGGTTCTTCACCGAGCCGGCGGCCACGGGATCGCCGTCCACATCGCCGCCCGGATTCAATGCGACGATCGTGCTGATGAGCACGGCGCCCGAGCCGACGCCGTTGTAGATGCCGCCGCCTGCGGAGGTCCCTCTGTTCTCGGCGATGGTTGAGTTCGTCAAGGCCAGTGTCGCCGAGGAACTGAAGATGCCGCCCCCGGCATAGACAGCGGTGTTCCCCGAGACGGTCGAGTTCGTCAGGGTCAGCACGCCCGAGGTGTAGATGCCGCCGCCGTTGCCGGCGCTGTTCCCCGAGACGGTTGAGCCCGTCAGCGACAGCACACCATCGCTGAGAATGCCCCCTCCATAGTCGTCGGCGCTGTTCCCCGAGACGACGCACATCGTGAGCGTGAGCGTGCTCGATGAGCTGTAGATGCCGCCGCCTGCCTGGCCGGCGCTGTTTCCCGAGACCACCATGTTCGTGAGCGTCAGAGTGCCGGCGCTGTGAATGCCGCCGCCCTTGGCGGCGGCCGCCTCTCCGTCGGTGATGGTCAGGCCCTCAATCGAGGCTGTGACGCCCGTGGCAACGCTGAACACCCGCGACGTGCTGTTCCCGCTGATCGCGAGGCTGGAAGCGCCGAGGCCGGCGATGGCGAGGTCATCGCTGATGCCGAGTTCGCCGTGCAGAAGCGTGATGGTCCGGCCGCCCAGCAAGGGACTGAACGTGATCGAGTCCGCTCCGGGGTTTGCGTTGGCGAGGATGATCGCCTCGCGGAGCGCCATCTGCCCCAGGCCGTAGTTGCCGTCCACGGAGTCCGCCGCGTTGTCGACCAGAAATGCGGAGAGCAGTACCCGCGGTTCGAGTGCTTCGAGTCGCGTCTGATCCATCACTGGTTTTCCTGTGCCATTGGCGAATGCCTCATCCAAAGCTCTGGCTCGATCCCCGAGAAACCGGGCGTGCTCCTCCGCGCCCTCGGAGCCGCGCGAGACCGCATTCAGCGGCTCGAATTGCGGAAGGGCAGCATCGCCGCTGTCGATCCCGCGAGGATCGCCAAGATCCCGCCGATCGTGAGCCAGACGGCGCGATCGGTGGGCGACCCGGTGAAGAACTCCGAGACCTGCGAACCGAACGAGTTCAATCCCCGGAGTCCCATCACGAGTAGAACGATTCCGCCAGCGAGCACGAGAATCCCGACGAGGCGTTGCGGTTGCATGTGCGTTCCTTGGTTAGAGCAAACCCTTCGCTGTGTGGCACAAGGTGTGTCCAGCGCTCCGGGCACCAGTGCCTTCCGCCTCTGCTGCTTTGCGACAGTTGCACCGTCGGCGGGCTGCTCGGTGGGGAGGATCCCTTGTCCGTTGCCGTTGGCGCAGCAGCCCTCCGCTGCGCCGGTGCCCAAGCGCTTCGATGCCGCTGCCGACTTCCGCTCTAGTGAATGTATCCCATGAGCAGCAGTACGACGAGGATCAGCAGCATCACACCCAGAACACCTCCCGGTGCGTAACCCCACTTGCGGCTGTACGGATACACGGGCAGGGCGCCGATCAAGAGCAGAATGAGAATGATCAGAATCACAGTGCCGAGCATGGTCGCACTCCATTCACCGGCCCCTTTCGGAGCGATGGGAATACGCATCGCGGAACACCCGCGGAAGCGTTGAGAGAGAATCGAGGGCGGGCAGCCCCATGGCCGCCCGCCCAGAGGGATTACATCGCCATAGACGAGGTGCTCCGGCGGCGTCGTGCAGCGCAACCGAGCAGGCCGAGGGCCGCGAGGCCAGCGGCAGGCGGGAGGGGTACGACGCGGAACTGGTTGTTGTACTTGTCGCTGGAGAGCAGTGCGACCGAGCCGCTCAGATCCATTCGCAGGGCGGTCCGCTTCATGTCGTCGAAAAGCGCGCCGTCGATCAGGCCGAAGGCCACGTGCCCCCCGGCCATATCGATCGACCCTTCAGACCCATCGAAGTCGTATACCAGCTCCCAGAGCAGAGCCTGGAAGGTCGCGGCCTGATCCTGGTTCGCGAGGTTGCCGGCCCTTCCGGCGAACAGCGCGGCGATGGCTTGAGCCTTCTCCTCGTTCGGCCCGCCGCGGACGCTGCTTTCTTGGTACCAACCATCGCCGTTGGCGTTGGTGAGTTCCGCCGAGAAGGCCCGGGCCAGTTGGCCGTCGATGCGGAACGAACGCTCGCCCGCCCAGAGGGTGCTAGATGTGGAGCCGTCGGCGAAGGTGAGCCCGCCCGAGAGCGAGACCACCACGCCGCGTCCGAGGTTGTGCCCCTGAAGCTGAACGTACACCGGGCCGGCGTGAGCGCCAGCGCCGGCCGCGGCGATCACTCCAGCCGAAAGAAACACTCCGTAGAAACGTGTCACGAGGACTCTCCATTCTCCGTCCCCGAGCCGCTTGAGAGCTGGGGCGTTGGGTTGTTTGAAAGGACCGCGGGCCGTCCGGCGGGTTTACTTGCGACGACGGGCGCCGGTCGCCAGACCAAGAACGCCGATGCCGGCGAGGCCGGCCGCAGGGGGCAGCGGGACGATGATGAGCGTGTCCTGCTTGCTGTGGTTCTGTTCGCCGATGTGGCCGACGTCCCAGTTGTTCATCACGCGGACGTTGCCGAGGCCCGACCATGCGCCGGAGCCGATTGCAGCCTGGGCCGCGGCTATCAGTGCGAGGGCGTTGGGGTCGACGGTGTTCCGCTCGCTCTCAATCTTCCAGATGGCCAGCTGGATGGCGTCGGCCATTGTGTCCTCGGGCATGTTGGGGTTGCCGAGAATGCCGCGGATTTCGCCCGCAACGAACTTGGTATAGAGGAACGCGGTTTCGCCGTTCAGCGGATTGACGGTGCCGTTCCCGTTGTAGAGGATGTTGGTGCTGATCGTGTATTCAAACGTGAATCCGATCGTCAGCCCCTCGCCCACCTCGCTGCAGAATGTGTCGAAGGTGCCATTCGCCGAGGTGACGGCGCGAAATATCCCCCCTTCGGTGTTGCCGGGCCCATCAGAGAAGACGGCCGTCGGCTCCGCGAGGCAGACGCCTGCTCCAAGTCCCATGGCGGCCGCGGCGGCGACCCACTGAAGTCGCACATTCATGACTCTCCCTTTCGGGTGCTGGGTGCGTGAGCACGTGCGGGCAGCCACTACTCGGTCTCGTCGCAACCCGGTTCATCCCGATTGTGCGGGTGTGGTTCCGGGTAGAGGTGATGTGGCGGGTCTCAGCCCTGCACATCGGAACTCGAAGTCCGATGCACTGGCAGATGGAGTATGGCCACAATCGTCGCACAACTCTATTCGGAAACTTCCCATATTCATCCTTCGACGTGGGACGTTCCAGGCGCATGGCCAGGGACGGCCATTCTCGCGCATTGGCGATCCCAACATGCGGAGGGGCATGCCCAGCGGTCGAACGCCACGCTCCGGCCGCGGCGCCGATCGACTCTCAACCAGTGCATTAGTCGACTGGCCACCCGCCGACTCGCAGTCCCCGCACCACCCCTGCAACAAGCTGCTGCGGAGGTGCCGAAGAGTGGCAGCTTGCACGGGTGCCAGACTTTGGACCACTCGTCGACGAGCCGGTCTGATCCTGGCCTGCCGAGGCCATTGCGGCATTCACGCTCGAGCTTTCGCCGGAAACTTCCCTCATTCGGCGCAATCCCGTCCCGTGAGGTGGTGAAGTGGGCTTGCGCCACTCCCGCGTGTCGTACAATCGGCTTGGATGGCCGCCCGCCTTCGCAAGCTCCCTGGTGCCGCGTCCGCTGCGGTTCCCGCGGCGAGTGGCGGTGTGCGTGATCTCATCCTTGACCCGATCATCACGATGAATGAGGGGGGCATTATTCAGTCCGCGAGCGATTCGGTCGAGCGGGTGTTCGGGTGGACGCCCTCGGAGTTGTTCGGCCGGAGCGTGAAGGTGCTCATCCCGGAGCCTCGGCGCTCCGCTTTGGACCGGTACCTTGATCGGTACCGGCATGCAGACAAACCGCGGGTCGCGGAGCGGGCTCGCCGATTCGACGCGGTTCGAAAGGACGGGAAGCTGCTCCAGATCGAGCTGTCGATGTCGCGAGCGGACCTTCCGGCCAACGCCGGGCTGTTCTTTATCGGGATCATCCGCGACGTCAGCAACGAGATCGATGTGAACGTCAGCACCGCGGACGAACGCACGCGCCTGCAGCACCTGATCACCGAGCAGACCAGGGCTCTGGCCACCGCCAACCTGCGTCTGCACCTGGCCGACCGACTGGCCTCGCTCGGGACGCTTGCGGCCGGCCTGGGGCACGACATGAGCAACGTGCTGCTCCCGGTGCGAGCTCGGCTCAACGCACTGGAGCGCGGGGGCATGACCACCGCCGCCCTCCGCCACGTGACCGCCGTCCGACGCTCCATCGTGTATCTGCAGCACCTGAGCGATGCGCTCCATTTTCTAGCGCTCGATCCGGATGCCGTCGGAGATGGCGGCGAGAGCGACGGAGAGGGCACCACCGAACTGGCCCGCTGGTGGAGGCAGGTCGGCCCGCTGTTGCGGAAGGCTGTCCCGAAGCATGTGAAGGTGCAGGCATCCTTTCCCGCTGGGCTGCCCATAGTCAAGATCGGCCCACACTGGCTGACGCAGGCGGTACTGAACCTCATCGTGAACGCAGGGGAAGCGATCCCGGAGGGACGCCGTGAGGGGCGGGTGCGCATTACGGCCAAGCCGGTGGATGGGGGCCGCAGCGTTCGGCTGGGAATCACCGACAACGGGCGCGGCATGGGGTCCAGGGTTCAGCGCCGCGCCTTCGATCTGTTCTTTACCACCAAGTCGCGCAGCATGGGCACGGGCCTCGGCCTGCCCCTAGCCCGGAAGGTGGCCCTACGCGCCGGCGGCGATATCGTGCTCACCTCCGAGCCGGGCGCGGGCACAACGGTGGAGCTCATTCTCCCGACGACGAAGTCGGGCTCCGCGAAGGCCGCGAGGCGCGCTCCGGGCGACCGAACGGCCGCGGTGTCCGTCGGCAATCATCGGACCGCGGCGCTCATCTCGCAAATCCTGATCGCAAACGGCTACCGGGTGAAGCCCGCCAGCGGCGAAGCGCCCGGACGGGCGAGTTTGTGGGTGACGAAGCCAACGCCCAAGGCTCTCGATGCCGCACCGCGCTGGCGCAAGGGCCACCCGGAGCGAGCGGTCGTCCTCCTCGGCGCGCCGCCGAAGCACGCCCGAGCGAAATGGGCGACGATCGGGGCCACGGTCATCGACTCCCCGGCCGACTTCGAGGCCATACGCCTTGCCCTGGGTCATGCAGCGGAGGGCGGGGACCACGGGGGCTAGAGGCCCCCGAGAGAGTGAGCACGCAGATGAGTCGGAAGCAGACCAGTCCGAGCACGTTAGATCTCGCGCCGACGGCGCTGCGCGCAAAGAAGTCCGGGCGCGCGGCCACGCCCCGCGGGCAGTCCGGTGGCAATGCTCAACCAGGCCCGGGTGGCGTGGTCTCGCACGCCATCCGTGTGCTCTGTGTGGATGACCACGCGGTGCTGGTGGAAGGGCTCAAGGTGCAATTTGCGATCGACGCGGGGATCGAGGTCGTGGGGCGTCTGGGGTCGGCAGTGCGGCTCGTCGAAGAGGTCCGGCGCCACCGGCCCGACGCGGTGCTGCTGGATATCGAGATGCCCGGCCCCGACGCTTTCGAGATGGCCGATCGGCTGAGGCACACGCTCCCCGAGGTCCGGGTGATCGTCCTCAGCGCCCACATCCGCGACGGGTTCATATCTGCTGCGTTCACCGCGGGAGTCAGCGGGTACTTCGCCAAGACCGACGAACTCGAGGACATTGTGGGCGGAATACGCGAGGTGATGCGGGGCCGGGCCGATGGGTTCGTACTCGGGCCGAAGGTCCGTGAGCGGTGCCGACACCTGCCGACGCGGGCGGGCGGTAGGACCGACTCCGCCATGTCACGCCACGACCTCACCGTCATGCGGACAGGGGCGCCGTTGACGCTCCTCGCATCACTTACCCCGCGTGAACTCGAGGTACTTCGGCTGATTGGCAAGGGGCTGTCGCGGACGCAGATCGCGGCGCAGCTCTGCCGCAGCGTTAAGACGATTGATGCGCACCAGGATCGCATGATGAAGAAGCTGGGCATTGCCGCCCGCGCCGAGCTGATGCGATTCGCGATCCGCGAGGGCCTGGCCCAGGCCTGATCGCGCCCGCGGCGTCCGCAGCTGTGCATTCATCGGCCAACCCTTGCTCGCGCCGCCGTCGGTGCTCCGATGCCCATGCGCTCGCGGATCGGGTGCGTCCCACCCCGCACGTCCGGGACGCATGCAGAGCCCGGACCCACGGGCAGGTCTGATGCTGTCCTCTGACACAGGTATCGCTCGCTGTCACCGGACTCCGGAACGGCCGTGGCTACCGCTCCGGGTGCGGCGTCGATGCATGTAGCGACCCACCGGCGAGCGCGGCGCATGATGCTCGAGCCGAGGGCCTAGCGCCCTCACGGGCTCCATGCGCTTCATCGTGCGTGAGCGTATTCGAGCCCGATGGTGTCCGACAATGTGGGAACATTCCGTCGTAGTCGTCGCGCGTCTGCGCGCCATGATTATGTCAATCGCGGCGCTCGTCCTCTGATCGATGGGAAGCGACGCCCGCGACACCAAATGTGTTGCAAGCCGGATTCGACCGGCAAACAGAAGGAAGCCTCCCATGAGTCACCGCGCGTCAGTTCCCGTCCTTACCGCTCTGATGCTCGCCCTGGCCGCCGGCGCGGCCGCCCCGGCTTCCGGCCAGAGGCAGACCGCCGAGAAGCCGACGAAGCAGTCCGTCACCGCTGCACCCACCGTGGACTTTCGATCCTCCGACTGGCTGCGAGATCAGAAGGTCGTCAACGACAACGGTGAAGAGATCGCGAATGTCTCCGACCTCGTTCTCGACCGGGGCTCGGGGCGGATCGAGTATGTGATAATCAAGACGGGCACAATCCTCGGGCTGGGTGGCAGGGCCGTCGCGATCCCGTATGGCGCGTTCCGATGGGATGCCGGAAAGGACCGCTTCGTCCTCGCGTCGACCGTGGAGCAGCTCAAGCAGTTTCCGGAGTACTCGGCCGATAGCTGGACGGCCTTGCGGGAGTCCAACAGGAACGACAAGAGCACGCTCCGGCAGAGGTTGACCGCCGACGCCGCCTCGCCCTCCGATCCCTACTCGGGCAATCTCGACACGGCAAAGCAGGCTCGCATCGAGGGCGAAATCACGGAAGTCGAGCGCACCCGGACATCCACGTTCGGTGAGCAGGTCGTCATCACCGTCCAGTCCGCCGACGGTTCCGCCCACAAGATCGCGCTGGGCCCATCCTGGTTTGTCAACAGCGCCTCCGCGGCCCCGATGCGGGGGGATAAGGTCGTCGTGGAGACCCTGGCCTTGCCCCGCGACCCCGATCGGCTGCTCGTGGCCACCCACCTTCGGACCGGCGACCGCGAGCTTGGCCTGCGGAACACCGATGGCAGCGCCGCCTGGACGCTCGATTCCGTCGAATCCAACGGGAACGTCTACAGCACACCGTACTCGCGATACCTCGTCCTGAGCAACCTGTCGGGCATGAAGATCGACGCGCGGGGGAGCGAGTGCGGCAAGGTGAACGACATCATTCTTGACCGCAATTCGGGCGAGATCGGCTTCCTCTCCATCGACCCCAACCAGAACTTCCTGGGCATCGCAGACACCAAGCGCCTGGTCCCCTGGGCGGTCGCCACCGTCACGCTCGAGGGCACCGTGCGCATCGATGCCTCCAAGGAAATGATCCTGGCCAGCCCCGAGACGCCCTCCGACCTCTCCACCTTGAACACCGGCACGGCCGCCCGAACCGCGTACGAGGCCTACAAGGTGCCGGCGCCACAATACGAGTCGCGGAAGCCGGTGTCGTCCGGCTTCCTCACGGAGAACCGAGACTGGTCCGCCGAGGGGTCCATCATCCGGGCGATCCAGCAGGACACGCTCAAGACGATGTCGGGCAAAGTCAGCGATATCACGGAGATCAAGTTTGAGAAGGGCATCCAGTCCGCCCGGGCGTTGAAGATCCGGATGTCGGGCGACGCGGCGAAGGACGAGATCGTCCTCATCGGGCCCGCTTGGTACATGGAGAACCAGAGCCCGGTCTGCAAGGTTGGGGACTCCATCGAGGTGGACGCCTGCCGCACGACGATCGACGGGAAGCCGTACTGGATCGCCAGATCCATCAATGCCGAGGGCAGAAGCACCATGCTGCTCGACGTGAACAATGCCCCGGCGTGGGACCGGCCATGACGGAATGTCGATGATGCCAGCCCGCGGCACGGCGCCGTGGACCGTCATCCTGCAAGACGGCCGAGTCAAGAGCCGCCGGAATTGGCAGGGATTCACTCGGAAGTCCCCGCCGCATCCAAGGAGTTCAGCGATGAACGAGAAGAAGAATGACGCAACGACGACGGCGAAGCCCGCGGACCAGCATGCGAAGGCAGGAGTGCTCGGCGAGCACCCGATCGGTGTGAGTCTCGGCGCGGTCGGCGCGGGGGCCGCGGCCGGAGCCGCCGGAGGGGCGATCGGCGGACCGATAGGCGCGGTCGCTGGTGCGGCCGTGGGAGCGGTGGTAGGCGGAGTGGTCGGCAGTGCCACGGCCGAGGCCCTTGACCCGACCATCGAGACCAAGTACTGGAAGGAGACCTACGGCACCAGGCCGTACGCCGACAAGAAGCTCGGCTTTGACCACTACGAGCCGGCGTACCGCTACGGGTGGGAGAGCTTCGGCCGCCACGGCGGCGGCAGCGGCCACACGTTCGCGAGCGTCGAGAGTGACCTCCGACGCGGTTGGGAGAAGGCGAAGGGCAAGTCCGATCTGGCATGGGACAAGGCGAGATTGGCAACCAAGGATGCGTGGGACCGAGTGGAATCGGGCGACCACGGCTGCTGTGGAGATTCCACCGTCAAATAGATCGAGCCACCCTCGTCACCGGCTGTTTGCGGAACCAGTCTGCCCAGAGGGGGGTGCCCACCTCCCCGCAGAACCGCGTCAGCGTGAGTGGGTTTCGCCGGCCGACCAACGTCGGCCGGCGGAGTTGAGCCGATGGGGCCCAGATCCCCGGCGCCTGCCGGCTGGACCACGCACACGCCTCACTTGATGGAGGATCCACATGTCTCGCAATCGCACGACTGTCTTTGCCGTCGCCCTGCTGACCACGACCACCCTTTCCATCGCGTGGGCGATGCAGCCGTCGCAGGAAGCGCCGCGTCTCACTCAGCCGGCAGCGAAGGGTCAGCCCGTCATGCCGGCGGACTGTGCGTCGATGGGCAAGGTGCGTGTGGAGATGATGGCACAGCAGGAAGAGGCCGACGCCCGGCTCGACGGCTTGCTCGCCACTATGAACAGTGCAGCGGGACCGATGAAGGCTGAAGCCATGGCCGCGGTGGTCACCGAGCTGGTCAACCAGCGGACCGACGCCCACGCCCGAATGGCGGACATGCAGCCCAAGATCATGCAGCACATGATGCAGCACGTGATGGAAGCCGCTCCGGCGGACATGCAGGTCAAGATGCAGGCGCAGATGGATGAGTGTCCTTTGATGCTCCAGGTGGTGAGCCCGGACAAGGAACACGCGCCCATGACCCGCGGAAAGCACTAACACCACGAGAATCGCTGAAGACGGGATGGCCCCAGCCGGCGACGGCCCTCGTTGCCGGCTGGTGTCCCCGAAGATGCCGCAGCCCTCACCGCCCCCTTCCATCTCAGATGACCACGGATGGAGAAGTCGTGGCGGCGCTCATGCACTCGGTGTGGAGTGCGAGCGGCCGATCAGGATCTGTCGGACGATGCCGGCAACTCGAGGACGATTCGCCGTGGAGCCCACACGCACCGCACCGAAGCATTCCTCAGGCCAAATCACTGGCCCCGCGGGAGTTCTGAACCCGGAACAACACAAAGGAGAAATCGAATGGTGAACATCAATCGCAGCTTTCGCGTCGAACCAGGGAGATCGCACCGGCAGCTCGTGGTGGTGGTCCTACTCGTCGTCGGCGCGGTCGCCCTATCGGCATGCAGCACCACAGAGGGATTCGGCAAGGATGTGAAACACCTCGGCGGAGGCATCGAGAACAGCGCAGCCGCAAACAAATAGCCCCGCGCCCCAGTCGCGGCACGCGAATCGATGTCAACCCCCCGGCATGGGCGGAGTGAACGCCGGAGGGGCGGAAGACATTGGGGCCTAGGATGTCGGCCGCCCTCTGGAGTCATCAGGATCGGCCTCGCCGCGGCATGTGCCTCGACCGGTACTGAACCGCTCACGCCGGCGGGAAGCTCCGGTCCGCCCGGGGGCCGTCCATCGGCAGGTCGCGACGCGCCAGACGCTATTCGTCGTCCTCATCCGGTGCGCCGGACGCCCATTCGGGGTACGGGGCATTCCCCCGCATCGCGTGCCAGAGAATCCTGTTGAGGACGTCCTCCGGGGCACGGTCTACCTCGTGGAAGTTGAGGGAGGCCGAGATGATCGCGTCTTCCCGGAGCTGGCGGTCTTTGATCTCCATCGCGACCGGGTTCATCTGGTCGAGCGGGACATTGGTCGGCAGGGCGGTGTAGGGCGTAGGGTCGGGAGTGAGGGCGAAGCAGTCAAACATCGGCACGGCGCTCGCATCGAAGGCGTTCATCGGAGGCAGCCCCAGGATCTGCTCGATGGTCCGGATGACGCTGGTGGTGTTGTACTGTGTGCTGACGATCTGCCCGCGCTTGGCGTACGGGCTCGCACAGAACGCGATCGTGCGATAGCCGCTCACATGGTCCCACCCAGCCTGTGGATCGTCCTCGATGACGAACACCGCCATCTCGGGCCAGAACTTCGAGTGGCTCAGCCCCTCGAGGATTCGACCGAGTGCAAGATCGTTGTCGGCCACACAGGCCGCAGGAGTGGGGGCGCCGTGGGAGGTCCCGCTGGTATGGTCCTGCGGGAGGCAGATGATCGTCAACTGCGGGTACCGATCCTCCGCCTCGAATTCGGCGAGTTCCCGGAGCACGTAGTCGGCGCGGAACTGGTCAGGTACCGACATATCCCATCCAACATAGTCGGTGGGGGAGAACGGCCGCATGGTCTCGAGGGATGGCCAGCTCTCGAACACCACGTCGTCGGAACCGCTCTTCCATGCCTCATAGCACGCGCTGAAGCCCGGGCTGCCCTTGCTGGACTTGTCCTTCCAGTGCACGGAGGGACCCATGAATTCACCGTAGTTGCGGACCGAGACGCCATGTTCAAGCGCATTGTCCCAGAGAAACCCGCTTGGGGCATACGCGAGCGCATCATTCTCGTCGGTGCCCATCCCATCCGGATAGCTCCGAGGGAATCCGGCGAAACTCTTCTCCATGTAGTCCGTCGAGTACGCCGTCGCGCTCCACTGGTGGCCATCGGCGCTCAAGATTCCGCAGCAGTAGGTGTTGTCGAGAAGCACGAAGTCCTCGGCGATCTTGTGCTGATTTGGAGTGATCTCGGGCCCGAAGATGCAGAGTGAAGGGTCGCTGTTCCCGCGGCCGCAAGCGCCGAGGACCTGGTCGTACGTCCGGTTTTCTTTGATGACGTACACGACGTGCTTGATGGGGCTCGGCTCGCCGATCCGCTCGGGGATCGGTCGCTCGGGCTGGTCCGGCCTCGGGGGGAGGATCGCGTCGGCGATACGCGGTGCCCGCAGATTCCGGGCGACCCGCTCCGAGAGGCCGGCGAGCGCGGAAGCCTCAGGAATCGGGGCGAGCGTGACGGACCCCTGGTAGTGGTGCGAATTGAAGCCGCGGGCTTCCGGACCCGAACCCTCGCGGTACCGCCGCGGCTCGGATGGCAGGCCCTTGATGTTGGCGACGTCGATTGTGCCGCGGGCTTGGTCGAGGGCGAGGGCGCCGGGGTACCAGCCGACAGGGATCAGGCCGGCGAGCCGGGATTCCTCGGGCTCATTCCGATCAAACTCGACAACGGCGATCGCGTTCTGGGAGCCATTCGCGACATAGAGGCGGCGTCCCGAGGCATCAAACGCGGCCGCGTTGGGCGCGGCTCCGAGCAGGTCGGCCGCGTTCGCCTTGACCCAGATCCTCGCGACCGCCGTGTCCGTCCGCGTGTCGATGATACTGAGATCGTCGCTCGCGGCATTGCAGCAGACCAGATAAGGGTGTTCGCCGGATGTCGCGAGTCCGCAGGGGTGGAGTCCCGTGATGATCTCGGCCCGATGGGAACCGCTCGCCAGATCGATCACGCTCAGAGATCCATCATTGGCAATGCTTCGCCGGGGGTCGACGCGGACCACCGTGCCACGCCCAGCCGGGCCGGTCAGGTCTCCCTCCCCCGGCCTTCTTCCACCCCAGTTGGACACGTACGCGCGTTCAGACACAATCCGGACGTCATACGGCGCGACGCCGACCTCGAAGGTCCGCAGCGTCTCGCCCGATTCGGTATCGAGTTCGAGAAGTCGGTTGGAGAGATTGCCGCAGACGTACAGCCTGCGCCCATCATCGGAAACCGCCAGCCCGGCGGGGATCTCCGCCTTCCGGCGCGGAGCGTTGGCCGCGGGGAGCGCGAACGTCCGCTCGGGGGACACCGTTCCCATCGCATCCACGCCGAAGACCTTCACCGAACCGTCGACATTACTCATATAGAGGCGAGAGCCATCCGGGCTGAAGATGAGGCCGGTATAGCTCAGCTGACCCTGGCGGTCGGGCTCGAGCACCTGGCTCGATACGGGCTGCTGGGCTGGGTCGGCCGGCGTTTCTCCCGGCAATTTCACGCGTTGACGAATCTCCCCAGTCGCGGGATCAAGCACCACGATCTCGCTCGTCTTGCCCGCCGTCACGAGGAGCTTGCCGTCGGGCGAAAGGACGATGGCCTGCGGACGCATCCCGGGCAGTTCGATCTGGCGGCCGAATGGTGTGAGGATCTGATTCACGGGCGTGACAACGCGACCATCCGCGCCGTGTCCGACGAATTCCTCATCGGCCGGCTTCCCGTCCTGTCCCCGGGCCGCCTGCCCGAAAGCGAGCAGGGCGCAGAGCACGGTCGCCCGAAGCCGCGTACCACCGGACGCGTCCAATGGGGCGCCGTCCGTGCCAGGAAAGCCCTTCAAGTTGATCATCACCATCTGTTCGAACTCCTGGCCGCTCGGGCGCTCGCCTCGTTGGCGGACTCCAAGCGGGATCGCGGCCGTCGGTCCGGGGCCGGGCCGCGCAGCCGCGGCTGGTCTTTCCAATCCAGGGCGAGTCGGCCCGGCAGCCCACACCGCGGGATGCGGTCACAGATTAGCAAGCACCTGCGCCGGCTTGGCGCCGGGCTGCAAGAAGTCTGGGTTTGAGTTGTGTTCAGCGCGTGGCGGCGCACACCCGATCGGCGCGGGGTCGACCCGGGTAACCCACCAGGCCGGTCGGCGAGGTCCAATCCCACCGGCATCGCTGCTATGCCCCTCTTGCTATTCCGCCGAGAGCGCCACGGCAGGGGTTGGGAGCGTCCGCCGCGGTCCAAGCGGCACTACAGCCCCCACGAAACGTACTTCACCTCGGTGTATTCGTCCATCACGAAGTGCCCGCCTTCACGCCCGAAGCCCGAGTGCTTCATGCCGCCGAACGGCGCTTGCGCGGTGGATGGGGCGCCGTCGTTGGCCCCCACGATCCCGTATTCGAGCGCCTCGGCTACGCGGATGAGGCGTGAGGCATCCTTCGTGAAGAAGTATGATGCCAGCCCGAATTCGGAATCATTCGCCAGCTCGATCGCCTGGGCTTCATCCTCAAAGGCCATGACCGGTGCGACCGGTCCAAAGGTCTCCTCGCGGAACAGGCGCATTTCCCGCGTCATGCCCTCAATGATCGTCGGGGCGTAAAACCGGTCCGCGAGGCCTTCGAGCCGAACTCGCCTGCCCCCAACCATCACAGTCCCGCCCTTCGACTGGGCGTCCTCCACATGCGCCTCCACCTTGTGGACCGCCTCATCGTTGATAAGCGGGCCGACCGTGGTGCCCTCGGCGAGACCATCTCCAACCCGAAGGGTGCCCACGGCCTGGGCGAGCCGGCCGAGGAAGTCCTCGTAGATCCCCGCCTGCACAAGAAACCGATTGGCGCAGATGCAGGTCTGTCCCGCGTTGCGGAATTTGCATGCCAGAGCCGCCGAGACGGCGTGCTCCAAGTCGGCGTCGTCGAAAACGATGAACGGGGCATGACCGCCGAGCTCCATCGAGAGTCTGAGCAGGTGCTGCGAGGCGCCCCGCATGAGCACGCGGCCGACGTCCGTCGACCCGGTAAACGAGAGCTTGCGCACCCTCGCATCAGCCAGCAGCGTTTCCCCGATCTCGGCGGGTGGACCGGTCACGATGTTCACGACGCCCGCGGGCAGCCCCGCCTCGATCGCCAGTTCACCCAACGCGAGCGCCGAGAGCGGTGTCTCCTCGGCGGGCTTGATCACCGCCGTGCAGCCCGCGGCCAGAGCAGGGCCGAGCTTTCGTGTGATCATGGCCGCGGGGAAGTTCCACGGTGTGATAATCGCGACCACGCCGATGGGCTGTCGCAGCACAAGGATCCGCTTGTTCGGGGCCGAAGCGGGAATGATCTCGCCGCCGAGGCGACGGCCTTCCTCGGCCGCCCAATCGAGGAACGATGCGGCGTAGGCAATCTCGCCGCGCGCCTCAGCCAGCGGCTTGCCCTGCTCGAGGGTCATCAGCCGGGCAAGCCGGTCGGCATCGCGGAGCATCAATTCGGACAGCCGTCGGACGAAGCGGGCGCGATCGGCAGCGGGCCGCGACTTCCATGCGGCGGATGCGTTCCACGCCGCGCCGATGGCGTCGAAGGTTTCACTCCCTCCCATGGACGGCACCCGCGCGACCTCGGCGTCGGTCGCCGGATTCGTCACCGGGAGCGTGCCGCCCGCCCTGGCATCGGTCCACTCGCCGCCGATCAAACATCGAGTTTGCAAGGGCTGCACCCTCCCTTCGCCAGTGCGCGGCCCGTGGGGCCACTGCGCATGGTAGGTTGCCACGGGCTTACTGGGTCGCGTTCCGCGGAGCAAGAGCCCACGCGAGCGCGGGAATAGCGACGAGCGCCAGCGCCGCGCCGAGGCAGAACGCCGGCGCTGGTCCGAATCGCGTCCATACCAGGCTCGCGCCGAGCGTCGCCGGGAGCGCGAGCAGGCCGGTCACGAAGTTCACCAGCCCGTATGCCGTCCCGCGGGAATTCGCGTCGGCCTGGAGATCCGCGACCAATGCCCGCTCGGGCCCCTCCGCGAGCGCTGCAAACAGGCCATACACCGCGAAGACGGCCCATGCGAGCAGGGGCGGGCCACCCCAGGCGAGCCACATCGCTCCACAATACGCCAGGGCGTAGATCCCCCAACTGACTCCCAGCAGGCGCCCCCTGCCAACCCTGTCGCTGAGCGTGCCACCCCACACGGAGAGGAGCGATTTGACGACGTGCAGCAGCGCCCAGAGCAGCGGGAGCTGCGAGAGTGCGATCGACTCCGACTGCCCCGATTCAAGAAACCGCTTGTAGCACAGCGCCAAGAGCAGCATGTCGCTCGAGTTTGCGAGCGAGAAGATCGCGATCGGGAGCAGGTACCGCCGCAGCGACGGGGACGCGCCACGCCAAGCTCTCGACGGTGAGAACGCCTCCCGGAGTGGGGCCGTCACCCGAAGGCGCTCGGGCTCTCTCACGAAGAGCAGGATAATGAGGACCGACACCAAGCCTGGTCCGAGCGCGAGCCAAAAAAGATCAGACGCCTCCGCCCACTGCAACGCAAGTAGTGCGGCCGCGAGCAGGCCTCCCGCAAGCGCACCCGCATGATCGAGCGCCCGCTGGACGCCGAACGCACGCCCGCGGCTGTCGGAGTCAACGGCCGCCGCGACCAGCGCATCTCTCGGAGCGCCGCGGATGCCCTTCCCGAGGCGGTCGGTCGCCCGGACGATGGCAACCCCCGGACCCGAGGCGACCAAACCGAGGGCGGGCTTGCACAGCGCGGCAAGCCCGTACCCCGCGACCATCCACGCCCTGCGGCCGCCGTACCGATCGGAGAGGTACCCGCTGAAGAGCTTCGTAACCGAAACCACGGTCTCCGCGGTCCCTTCAATCACCCCCAACCACACCAGCCCGATCGCCAGCGTCTGCAGGTAGTACGCCGGCAGGATCCCGTAGATCAACTCGGTCGAGAAATCGGCAAAGAAGCTGACCCACGCGGCTGCCCAGACGAGCCGCGGGAGACGACGCCCGATCGAGGCTGCTTTCTCGATGCTCAGACTGCAACCCCTCAAGCCGCCCCGCACTGCGGTGACGGCAGCGGCTCAAGACATCCGGAAGTCCCAACCCTCGCGGTATGCCTTGGTCACGAACCGATTGGCCTCGTCGTTGTTGGTAAATCGTTGGCTCTTCGAGTCGTATTCGAGCCGGCCTCCCACCTTCTGGGCGACGCACCCGAGGAGCATCGACTCGCTAAACGGCCCGGCATACGCGAAGTTGCTCTTCGGGTGGTCGTAGGGCTTCTCGCCGATGCAGGCCGAGTACCACTCCTGATGGTGCCCCTCCGACCGCTCGATCATTTGCGCCGGCGAGCCGACGGAGTCGTGGAGCGACTGGGGGAGCAACCGGGGCGCCGCCCGCGCGTTGGGGAGCGCGATCATCTTGCCCTTGGTGCCGAGATACAGCGCGCCCTCGTCGGTCAGCTGCGTCTCTTGCTCGAGCTCGTCCGGCCGGTCTGGCTTCAGGCCGCCCTCATACCAGTACAGGTCGAACGCGGGCCGATCGCCGGCGGCCGCGAACTCGAACTTGACGATGCCGTTGGGCTGAAACATGTCCGCCGTACCAATGGGATCGGGCTTGATCAGTTCGACGGCGGTCGGCACGCCCGGGTTCATCGCCCAATAGACGGGGTCGACCTCGTGGCAGGCCATGTCGCCCAGGGCGCCGCACCCGAAGTCCCAGAATCCACGCCAATTGAAGGGGTGGTAGAGGCCGCCCCAGCCGTCTGCCGGATCACGCCGATACGCACGCATCGGCGCGGGCCCGATCCACGCCTCCCAATCCATGTTGGCGGGTATCGGCTGCGCCCCCGCGGGGACTGTCAATCCCTGCCGCCAGATCGGCCGGTTGGTCCAGATGTGGGCCTCCCGGAGATCCCCGATCGCACCAGATCGAAGGTAGTCGATCGTCTTGCGCAGGTCCTCGGACGCATGTCCCTGGTTACCCATCTGGGTGGCGACCTTGTACTTCTGCTGCGCGAGCGCAAGCTGCCTCGCCTCCCACACGGTGTGGGTGAGGGGCTTCTGCGTGTAGGCGTGCTTCCCGGACATCATGGCCAGGATCGTCGCGGGGTAGTGGTGGTGGTCGGGCGTGCCGACCATCACGGCGTCGATCTCCTTCATGTGCTTGTCGTACATCCGGCGGTAGTCGGTGTATGACTTGGCGTCTGGGAAGCGCGACGCACCGGGACCGAACCGTTCACTGTCGGCGTCGCAATAGCACGGGCACGCCGCACCGAGATCCGCGAGGATCGGGATGTGCTGGCTCCCGGCAATCCCGTCGACGCCGATGAATGCGACGTTCAGCCGGGCATTTGAGCCGAGCACCCGCGCGTACGAGGCGGCGCTGAGACCCCACGCCGCCGCGGCGGAGGCACGAACGAAGTCGCGACGGCTGAACAACGATTTCTCGGTCATGATCGGCTTGGCCTTTCCGTGGCGTCGGGCTGCGGGTGATGCCGGCTGGCGTGCTTAGTGCTTCTCGTCCCGCCGCTTGATCAGCTCGGGGAGGATCTCCTCGAGCTTGCCCCGGGCCTCCGTGGAGTACAGATTCCCCGAAGCGTCCACGACGAACAGGCACGGGATCGAGTTGACGCCCCAGCCGGTGGAGAACTCGCTGTCCCAGTAGTTGCCCTGGTAATACTGGGGCCAGGGGATGTCGTTCTCCGCGACGAACTTCTTCAGGGAATCGAGGCCCCCCTTGTCCTGCGCTTGGTCAAGGCTCACGCCAATGAACTCGACGCCCTTGTCCTTGTACTGGGCATAGAGCTCCTTGTTGTGCGGCATCTCAGCAACGCACGGGCCGCACCACGTGGCCCAGAAGTCCAACACGAAGATCGTGCCCTTCCGGGAGGCGAGGTCGACCGTCTCGCCAGAGATGGCATCCTGGAACGAGAGCTCAAAGGGCTTGCCCACCTCTTCGATCTGACGGATCTTGCCGGCGACGTACTTCGTGGTGCGGGAGTCCGGGAAGTCCTTAATCAGCCGCCGATAGAGACCGACCTGCGCGTCACGGTCGGTCACATGACTTGCCGCATCGTACAGCAGCCGGGCGCCGCGATCCCCATCCGGAGCGCGGGCGATGAACGCGTCGATCGCCGGGATGGTCTTCTCCAGATCCCAGCCGCTCTTCTCGCCGACCGCCTGGGCGTGGGCGTATGCCGCGTCGAGGGCGAGCTGCGAATCGCCCTTGGAGACCGCCTCCGTTTCGGCCAGCACCGTGTCCAGATCGCCCTCCTGCGTCAGAAAGGTCCAACGCTCGGTCATCAGGCGCCCCATCTGGCGCGATTCCGGATCGGCGTCGTACAGCTCCTTCGCCAGGGTCGCGCGCTGACGCATGTAGTCCTTGCGGGCCTGCAGGAAGCTGTCGATGTAGCCCTGCTCCTCCCTGCGACCCTGATCGAACATCGGCTGCTTCAGGGCCGCGATATCGCTGATGATCTTCTCCGGGGGCCGGGACTGCCCGTAGCCCGCCGACGCGAACGCGATCAGGGATGCTCCGGCGAGCGCGATCAGGGATGCTCGGGTTGCCATGGGACAAGTCCTCCCGTCTGGGGGTGATGCAGGCTGGCGAGCCGACGATCCGCACGGAACGCGCCCGCTGTTCCTGCATCATAAGGCCGAGCCCCGTTCCCACCAACCCCGCGGCTGGACGAGGCCCCGACCGCCTGATAGGGTGTCCCCGGCCTGGAGGGGCCGAGCCCGGAGAAGCACTATGCCGTCCTGCTTGCGGTGGGGTTTCGTTGCGTTCGCACTGGCTGCCTCCGCGATGCCCGCGACGGCCCAGCCGGGCCCGCCCGAGGGCTTCAGGGCCCTCTTCGATGGCAAGGACCTCGAGGGATGGTGGGGCCTGGGCACGGAGGACCCGCGCGAGGTCTTTGCCGTGCCCCCCGACGAACTCGCACTCCGGCAGGCCCGGAGCCAGGCGGACATCCACCAGCACTGGAGGGTTGAGGACGGTGTCCTCGTCAACGACGGCGAGGGGCTCTACCTCACGACCGGGGAGCAATTCGGCGACTTTGAGCTCCGCCTCGAATACGCCACCGTCGCCGGCGCCGACAGCGGGGTCTACCTTCGGGGCGTCCCCCAAGTGCAGATCTGGGATACCACCAAGGCGGGTGGGAAATGGGACATCGGCGCCGACAAGGGCTCGGGTGGGCTGTGGAACAACAGCCCGGGCGCGCCCGGCAAGGACCCGCTGGAACTGGCGGACAAGCCCTTCGGGGAGTGGAACAGCCTCCGCGTCGTGATGGTGGGGGAACGAGTCAGCGTCTGGCTGAACGGGCATCATGTCGTCGACCACGCTCGCCTCGAGAATTACTTCGACCGAGCCCTGCCGATACCCCGCACCGGGCCGATCGAACTCCAGACCCACGGCGGGCAAATCCGCTGGCGCAACATTTTCATCCGCGAAATCCCCCCCGACGAGGCCAATGCGACGCTGGCCTCACACGGCGGGGATGGCTTTGAGCGGGTCTTCGATGGCGTCGATTTCAACGGTTGGGCCGGCCCGACGGATGAGTACGAGGTCTCGAGCGGCGCCCTCCGGTGCAAGCCGGGACAGGGCGGCACGATCTACACCGAGCGGGAGTACAGCGACTTCGCCGTGCGTTTCCAGTTCAGGCTCCCCCCCGGCGGCAACAACGGCCTGGCCATCCGCTATCCGGGGGAGGGTGACACGGCCTACGTCGGGATGTGCGAGCTGCAGGTGCTCGACAGCGAAGATCCCCGCTATGCCAAGCTCGACCCCCGCCAGTACCACGGATCGGTCTATGGGCAGGTGGCGGCGCAGCGTGGGTACCTGCGCCAGCCCGGAGAGTGGAACTTCCAGGAGGTCACGGTCGTCGGGCCCCGAATCACCGTCGAACTCAACGGCACGCGGATCCTCGACGCCGATACGTCGAAAGTCACCGAGTTCATGTACGAGGCGGAGAAGTTCGCCGGGCGCCATCGGACCCGGGGCCACTTCGGCTTTGCGGGCCACAACGACCCGGTCGAGTTCAAGGATGTCCGGATCCGCGATCTCGGGCCTTAACCACCTTCAGCCGGCGCGCTCGCACGATCTGCAACGACCGTAGAGCACGATCTCGTGGCTTTCGACGCGAAACCCCGCCGGGGCGAGCCGCTCGACGTCCGGAGCGCACCCAGGCACGTCGAATACCCGCTCGCACCCGTGGCACACGAAGTGGTGGTGGTGGGTCTGCGCTGCGGCCCGGGATTCGTACCTCGATCCATGCCCCGGCAGTTCCACCCTCGACACGTGCCCCAAGCCTTCGAGGCGGCGGAGCGCGCGATAGACGGTGGCGAGGCTCAGCGAGGGGATCTGGACCCGCGCCAGGGCGAGCAACTCCGCCGGGCTGAGCGGGCGCCCAGCCCGCGAGATGACCCGCTCGATAGCCGCCTGCTGTTGAGTCTGACGCTCCATGGGGCTCACACCTCACCCCATCATAAACCTCCCGGCCCGACCCGCAAAGCCCGCCGGCCGCGACTCAGGTCGACTCGGGCTCCATGCGGATCGCCCCGCACGGGCATTCCGCCGCGCACAGGCCGCAGCCCTTGCAGTAGTCGTAGTTGATGCCGTAGCGGTTGTGCCGGCCCAGCTTGCTGATGGCGTTGTCGGGGCACACGCCGAAGCAATTGTCGCACTCGAAGCAGTTGCCGCATGAGAGGCAGCGTCGGGCCTCGAAGAGCGCATTGCTTTCCTCGAGCCCCTGCACCACCTCCTCGAATGTCGACTCCCTCCGCGCTCGCTCCAGCGTCACCTGCATCGTCCTGGGCGCGTCCGCGTAGTACCAGGTGTTGATCCGATCGAATGTGGCCAACTCGTGCTTCTCGGGCGCCGTGTAGGTCGTGTCACTGAGGAAGGCGTCGATGTTCCTCGCCGCCTTCTTCCCGTGTCCGACCGCCACGGTCACGGTGCGCTCGGCGGGCACCATGTCGCCGCCGGCAAAGACGCCCCGGCATCCGGTCATCATGTCCCGGCCGACCCGGACCACGCCGTCCTCGACCGCGAGACCGGGGACACTCCCGAGGAACGAGAGATCGACGTCCTGCCCGAGGGCAAGCACGAGGGCGTCCGCCTCGATGGTGTCGAATTCTCCGGTCGGCTGAGGCCGGCCCTCCCCGTCCAGCGCCATCTTCTCCACCTGGAAGCTGCCGCCCTGCTCCCCCTTGATGGTCGTCAGCCAGCGGAACATCACGCCCTCGTCGAGCGCCTCCCGAACCTCCTCGTCGTGCGCAGGCATCCGCTCACGGGTCCGCCGGTACACGACGATCGTCTCGGCGGCCCCGAGGCGCTTGGCAGAGCGTGCCGCGTCCAGGGCGGTGTTGCCCCCGCCGTAGATCAGCACCCGCCGGCCCAGCAGCACCTGCTCGCCGCGCTCCGCCTCGCGAAGCAGCGAGAGCGCGTCCAGGATCTTGGTCGCGTCCCCCGCGGGCAGATAGGCCCGCTTGGCGATGTGGGCGCCCACCGCCAGGAACACCGCGTCGTAGCCGCCCTCACGCCGAGTCGCCTCGAGATCCGTCACCTTCTGGTTCAACCGGATCTCAACGCCCATCTCCACGATCCGCTGGATCTCCGCGTCAACGATCTCCCGCGGCAGCCGGTATTTCGGGATGGCGAATCGCATCATCCCGCCGGCCATCGGACCCGCCTCGAGGATCGTCACGCCGTGACCCATCCTCGCGAGGTGGTAGGCGCAGCTCAGACCCGATGGCCCGGCCCCGACGATGAGCACGCGCTTGCCAGTCGGCGGGCTCCCGACCTCCACCCGCCAGCCGCGTCGGATCGCCTCGTCCCCCAGGAATCGTTCGACCGCGTGGATCCCAACCGGATGATCCAGCTGCGCCCGATTGCACCCACCCTCGCAAGGGTGGTAGCACACCCGCCCCATGATCGCCGGCAGCGGGTTATTGACCATGATCTCCCGCCAGGCGCCCTCGTAATCGCCCTCCTCAGCAAGGAAGAGCCAGCGTTGGATGTTCTCCCCCGAGGGGCACGAAGCGTTGCACGGAGGCAGGCGGTCGACATACATCGGACGCTCGGTCCGCCACGAGCCCGTCTTGTTCGCGAGGCTCGAGCCGACATCCAGGGTGATAGCGAACGGCTTCTTCATGACTGGACTCCCTCGTCGAGCAGGCCGAATCGTCGGATGTTCCGGTTGGCGATGTCCTGGATCCAGGCGATCCGCCGGGTATCCGGGTGCTTGCCGAAGAGATGGCGGAACCGGCCCTGGGCCTCGAGGTAGGCCTGCGCCGGCACAAGGTCCCTGATCCGCCGTCGACCGGTTACCTCACCCCATTCGGCCTCGAACACGGGGAAGAGCCCCGACTCGATCGCGAGCCGTGCAACCCGGATCGTGTCCGACGGCGCGCTGCCCCACCCGAGCGGGCACGGCACGTGCACGTGGATATACCTCGCCCCGTGCAGGCCCATCGCCTTCTGCACCTTGTACTCGAGATCGCGAAGATCGGCGACCGACGCCGTGGCGACATACGGGATCCCGTGCGCCATGGCGATCAGCGGCACGCTCTTGCCCTGACCGAACACGTTCCCGGGCTCCTCGCCCACGCCCGGTGTCGTGTTCGTCTTCGCGCCCGCGGGCGTCGCCGATGAACGTTGCACCCCCGTGTTCATGTACGCCTCGTTGTCGTAGCAGATGTACAGCACGTCGTCGTTGCGCTCGAACATGCCCGACAGGCACCCAAAGCCGATGTCGACCGTGCCGCCGTCGCCGCCCTGCGCCACCACGCGGACATCGTCCTTGCCCTTGACCTTGAGCGCCGCCGCGATCCCCGTCGCCACCGCCGGGGCGTTCCCGAACAGCGAGTGCAGCCACGGCACCCGCCACGAGGATTCCGGGTAGGGAGTCGAGAAGACCTCGAGGCAGCCCGTCGCGTTCGCGACCACGATGCGGTTCTTGGTCGCCCGCATGGCCGCGTCGAGCGCGTACCGAGCGCCGAGCGCCTCGCCGCAGCCCTGGCAGGCCCGGTGGCCGGAGTTGAGGGAGTTGTTGCGGCGTGGGTCCGACTGCACGCTCTGCACGCTGACGTCGAGCAGGCGATTGCCGACGGTAAACGTCCCGGTCTGGTAGAACCGGACGCGGGCCGGGCCGACAGTCTGCCCGTTGGTTGCAGCTTCCATGGAGTGCTCCTTCATCCGACCCGCGACGCAACGGCGCCGAGGTCCTTGAGCATGGATTCGGCGGCCGGCCCCGAGCGGCGATCGGCCCGCTCACGCTCCAGTTGGCGGTGCACCAGGTCCAGATCGAGATCGAGGAAGGTCAGCGGGGGCAACCGTTCCTCGACCGCGTCGCGGAATACCCCTCGCAGGCTGGATCTCGTGATGGCGCGGCCGCCCAGCCCCGCGATGATCGTTGCAACCGAGATGCCCATCCCCGCGAGCGCCTCCCGCACCTCCGGGGCAACATTGCCCCCGAGGCCGATCGCGAGGCTCTTCTCGACTGTGACCACCCGCCGCACGCCAGCCAGAGCGACGCGGAGCGATTCCATCGGGAACGGCCGGAACGAGCAGATGCTGATCGCCCCGATCCGGACGCCCTCGTCGCGGAACTCGTCGATCACATCCTTGATCGTGCCGTTGACCGAACCGAGCGAGACCACGACCGTCTCGGCGTCCTCGGTCCGGTATGTATGCAGGAGCCCGCCGGAATCACGCCCGAAGGTCTCTCGGAACTCGGCGCTCAGGCGGGGGATGAGCTCCAACGCGTCCATCTGCCGGTGGTGGGCGAGGTACCGAACCTCGGTGTACGCCTCGGGGCCCACCATCGCGCCGATCGTCACCGGCTCATCAACATCGAGGAGTTGCCGCGGCGCATAGGGCGGCAGATACGAGTCGATCTGCTCCTGCGTCGGCATGTCCACACGCTCGAACGCATGCGTCAGGATGAACCCATCCACGCAGACCATCACCGGAAGCGAGATCTCCTCGGCCAGACGGAACGCGAGGATGTGCAGGTCCGCAGCCTCCTGGTTGGTCTCCGCGTAAAGCTGGATCCACCCGGCATCGCGCATCGACATGCTGTCGGTGTGGTCGTTCCAGATATTGATCGGCGCCCCGATCGCCCGGTTGCCCACCGTCATCACGATCGGCAGGCCAAGCCCCGAAGCGTTGTACACGGCCTCGGCCATGAACAGGATGCCCTGGCTCGCCGTCGCGGTATACGCCCGCGCCCCGGCCGCGGAAGCCCCGATCGCGACCGACATTGCCGCGAACTCGCTCTCGACGTTGATGTACTCGCAGGGCGAGAGTGTGCCGTTCTTCACAAGCGTCGCCAGCCCCTCCACGATGTGCGTCTGCGGCGTAATCGGGTACGCGCAGATGACCTCCGGCCTGCACATCGCCACCGTTTCGGCGATCGCCTGCGATCCCTCAAGCTGTCTGAACATGTCTGGCCGCTCCTTCCATGCCCGAGCCCTTGCTCGCCACCAACTCGAACGCCGCCCTGGCCGCCCCGACGTTCCGCTCCCCAACGTCTCCCGGGAATCGATCTCGAATCGCCTTGGCGAGAGATTCGAGCCCGACGGCCCCGGTCAGCGCGCAGAACGCGCCGAGCAGCACCGCGTTAGGCAACGGCCGACCGACGTGCTCCAGCGCGAGCTCGGTGGCCGGGACAGCCACCATGTGCCCGGCGGGGAGCCGTGCGAGAACCTCGCCGATTCCAAGGCTTTCGGGGTCACGCCCGGAATTGACCAGGAGGAATCCCTCGGGCGACAGCCCCTCGAAGACCGAGGCCTGGTAGAGCAGAGTCGGGTCCTGCACGATGAGCGCGTCCGGGTCCGCGATCGGCTCCCGAAGCCGGATCTCCCGAGTGTCAATCCGGCAAAACGCCATCACCGGTGCGCCCATCCGCTCCGAGCCGAAGCTCGGAAAGGCTTGGGCGCTCCGCCCCTCCAGAAAGGCCGCGACCGACAGCATCTCGGCTGCAGTCACCACTCCCTGCCCCCCCCGTCCGTGGATCCGAACCTGGAACATCCAGACCTCCTTCCGAGCCCCGGCGGCACAAATATTGGATAATAGGATAGACTTGTACGTAAATACAAGCGCACGGACGAAATCGCCCGTCTGCCCGGGCCCAACGCATCCGGTCGTACCTGTTCCGAGCGGTGTGCTCCGCGTCCGCGCGGAAAACGCACACCACCCGGCTCGCGCGTCTGTCTCCCAGGAGGGCACCCCCATTCGGTTGCGGTGGTGCTTGCGAGGCAGAATCACCGGCGCAGGAACCTGGGGCGCGAATTCTGGAGGATTGTCACCCTTGCCCTTCCAGAATCCCCGCACTTGACAGGGGGTGGGTCCGGCGTATCTTTTCGACCATGGTCGCCGCGAGGTGTGGGTGAATCAGGGCGTGGATCGTCCGCCACACCAATCCGAGCGTCTACGGCGCGTGCCGAGGGCACCAATGTCTACCAATCAAGCTCGGCGGGTCCCCGTCGTGAGCGCCGAGTCGAGCGGCGCGATCTCCCTCCCGGTCCTTGGCCAGGAGGAGATCGACGATTCGGAGCCTCCAGGTACTCGGGGCGTGCCGAGCGTCGTCACGCCCCCAAGCCGTCCTCTCGAGGTCGACCCGGGATTCGCAGGCCATGAGACGTTCATCGTCGGGCCGCGGACGGCCGGATTCCGCGCGAGGTATTTCCCCGCCGCGACCGACTCGCAGTGGAACGACTGGAAGTGGCAGCTCCGCAATCGGCTCCGCGATCAGTCGGAACTGGAGCGGACGATGTCCCTGTCGTTCGACGAACGCCACACGGTCGCGGAACTCGGGGAGCGACTGCCCGTCGGGATCACGCCGTACTACGCCTCGCTGATCGATCCCGAGGACTCGTCCGACCCCATTCGGCGGACGATGGTCCCCGTCGGGGACGAATTCATCCACGACCGGAGCGAACTCGAAGACCCCCTCGCCGAAGACGCCGACATGCCCGTTCCGGGCTTGGTCCATCGCTACCCGGACCGCGTCCTGTTTCTGGTCACCAGCTTCTGTGCCACCTACTGCCGCTACTGCACCCGCTCGCGGTTGGTCGGCAAGACCGGCGAGTACCACTTCAACACCGCGCAGTTCGAGCGGGCACTCGAATACCTCCGGGCGACCCCCTCCGTCCGGGATGTCCTGATCTCCGGCGGCGACCCGCTGACCATGCAGGACGAGCGGCTGGAATGGCTCCTGAGCCGCCTCCGTGCCATTGAGCACATCGAATTCATCCGCATCGGCTCGAAGATCCCGGTCGTTCTGCCCCAGCGCATCACGCCGGCCCTCTGCGCCATGCTGCGCAAGTACCACCCGCTCTGGATGAGCGTCCACTTCATGCATCCCAGCGAGGTGACCCCGGAGGTCGCGCAGTCCTGCGGCCGCCTGGTAGACGCGGGGATCCCCCTCGGCAGCCAGACCGTGCTGACGGCAGGTGTCAACGACGATCCCGAGGTCATGAAGGCCCTGATGCACAACCTGCTCAAGATCCGGGTGCGACCGTACTACATCTATCAGTGCGACCCGATCCCGGGCTCGCGTCACTTCCGCACGCCGGTCGAGACGGGCCTGAAGATCATCGAGGCGCTCCGCGGCCACACAACGGGCTACGCCGTGCCGACGTTTGTGATCGATGCGCCCGGCGGCGGCGGCAAGATCCCGCTCATGCCCGAGTATGTCGTCGGTCGGGAGGGCGACGACATCATCATCCGCAACTACGCGGGCCAGACATTCCGCTATCCGGACCCGCTCCCTCGCGCCCGGCGCGGGCAGGAGTGACGCCGTGGCATCCCAACAGGCTGAGCACCCCTGCGCGACCTGCGCCAAGCTCCAGCGCACGTGCTGCCAGACGGCCGAGATCCTCGTGACCGCTGGCGACCGCGCCCGCATCGCACGGCATACCGGGCTCGCCGATTTCACATCGCGGAAGGCCCCCGCGAGACCGGCGTACGCCCAGGACGATCCCGACGATCCGAATTGGAAGCGGTGGACGATCGCCCCCGATGGCACCCGCACCGTCCTGCAGCGCCGGCCAGACGGAGATTGCACATTTCTCGGATCGAGCGGATGCACCCTGCCAGAGGAGGTCCGCCCGCTCGTGTGCCGGCTGTACCCCTGGTCGTACACCGAGCGCGGAATGACCGGACTGGACGACGAGTACTGCCCCAAGGAAGCTCTTCTTCCCCCGCACGGTCCGGGTGCAACGATGCTCACGGTCCTCCGCATGGATCCGGCCGCCGGTGAGCGATGGCGGCAGATGCTCTACCGTGAACTCCAGACCGGAGAGGAATGTGATGCGCGTCGGGCTGACCTATGACCTGCGTGACGAGTACGTGGCCCGGGGCTGGAGCCGCGACGAGGCCGCCGAGTTCGACTCGGCCGACACGATCGACGCCCTCGTCGCCGCGATGGGTCGGCTTGGACATGAGGCCGACCGGATCGGCTCGGCGGACGCCCTCGCCCGCCGCCTCCTCGATGGCGAACGATGGGACCTGGTCTTCAATATCGCCGAGAGCTTCGGGGGGGTCGGACGGGAGGCTTTGGTGCCCGCCCTGCTCGACTACTACGCGGTCCCCTACACCTTCGCCGACCCGCTCGTCTGTGCGCTCACGCTCGACAAGGCCATGTGCAAGCGGGCCCTGCGGGATATGGGAATCCCGACTCCCGACTTTGAAGTCGTGAAGGTCCTGGGCGATCTCCAGGCCGTCGGCCTGGCCTTTCCGGTCTTCGCCAAGCCGGCCCAGGAGGGGTCGAGCAAGGGGATTTCCAGCGCATCGCTCTGCCGAACTCCGGAGCAACTCGCCGATCGCTGCCGCACGCTCCTCGACCAGTTCAGCCAGCCCGTTTTGGTCGAGCGATACCTCCCGGGCCGGGAGGTGACCGTCAGCATCGTCGGTACTGGCGACCGGGCCCGGGTGCTCGGGGTCATGGAAATCACCCTGCGAGAGACTGTCGCCGAAAGGGTGTACTCCTACGACGTCAAGCAGGACTGGGAGGACGTGTGCATCCTCACGCTCGCCGCCGACGAGTTCGCCCGTGCATGCGAGGGAGTCGCGCTGCAGGCGTACCGGGGCCTCGGTCTCCAAGACGCCGGACGGGTCGATATCCGGGCCGACGAGCATGGTCGTCCCATGGTCATCGAGCTGAACCCGCTTCCCGGGCTCAATCCCGACAATTCGGATCTCCCCATCACCTGCCGGCTCGCCGGCTTCGGGTACGACGAACTCA
The DNA here is from genome assembly GCA_016709445.1 of Phycisphaerales bacterium. Classification (GTDB taxonomy): domain Bacteria; phylum Planctomycetota; class Phycisphaerae; order Phycisphaerales; family UBA1924; genus PNC22. The sequence goes on along the minus strand of JADJMV010000011.1, from coordinate 87,887 downwards.
TCGGCGCCATTCTGGACTCAGCGGCGGAGCGACAGACGCGGGGGGGCAAGGCCGCTCGGGCGGGAACATGCGTGTCCTGATCATCCACGATGCGATCGCACCGGACGCCCGGGCCGACGAGAAGGACCTGCTCGATGAGGTGGAACTCGTCGTCGGCAGCCTTCGGAATCAAGGCCACGAGCCCGAGATCCTGGCCGTCGGGCTTGATCTCGCGCCCCTTGATGATGCGTTACGACGAGGCCCGCGGTGCGTGTTTAACCTCATGGAGTCGTTCGGCCGCTCTGCCCGAATGATCGATGTCGGCCCCGCCCTCGTCGAAGCTCGCGGCATCCCCTATACGGGCTGTTCCGCGGAGGCCATCGCGATCACCTCGAACAAGCCGCTGGCCAAACGCCTGCTTCGGGCCGCCGGGGTCGACACACCGGCCTGGCGCACCGTGGCCGAACTGTGCTCTGAAGGGTCGCTCGGGCCCGGCGACTGGATTGTCAAGAGCCGATGGGAGCACGCCTCCGTCGGCCTCGACGAGGACTGCGTTGCCGCCGCACCCACTGCCGGCCAGTTGGCGTCCATGATCCACGCGAGGTTCGGGGCCTTGGGCGGCGGGGGCTTCGCCGAGCGTTACATCGAGGGTCGGGAGTTCAACGCAGGCCTCCTGGAGGGCCCCAACGGCGTCGAAGTGCTCCCGATTGCCGAGATCGTGTTTGAGGACTACGACGCCGGGAAGCCCCGCGTCGTGGGCTTTCGGGCCAAATGGGAGCCCGACTCGTTCGAGTACGCCCACACGATCCGCAGGTTCGACCTGTCCCCGGCGGACGGTCCACTGCTCCGCGCCTTGGCGCGGTCGCGCTCCAGTGCTGGGATGTGTTCGAACTCCGGGGGTATGCGCGCGTCGATTTCCGCGTCGACCCATCCGGAAGGCCCTGGGTGCTCGAAGTCAATGCCAATCCCTGCATCGCTCCGGACGCTGGCTTCATGCTCGCGGCCCGTATGGCCGGAATCCCCCCGCAAGGGGTCATCGACCGCATTCTTGCCGCCACCCTGGAGCCGACAAGGCTCTCGCCGACCACCTCCACCGCCTCGTCCGCGGCTCGAAGCTCGATCCGGCGCGCCAATCCACCTTCGTGAAGCAGCCCGACCAGACGATGAAGAGGCGATTCGGCGGATGGCCGAGGCCACTGGGTTCTTCCGCACGGATGAGGTCGATGTTGCGGCCGAACTCATTCACGATCGAATCGAGAAGGGCACCGCCTCCGACTACCGGTTTCTCTTGGCGGACGACGAGCAAGGCCGGCTTGTCGGATACACATGCTTCGGGACGATCGCGTGCACTGTGGGGAGCTACGACCTCTACTGGATCGTTGTCGCCCCCGACCAGCAGGGAAACGGAGTGGGCAGAAGGCTCCTTCAGGGAACGGAGGAGCGGATCCGGTCTCTCGGCGGGCGACGGGTGTACATCGAGACCTCTTCCCTGGAGAAGTACGCCCCGACGCAGGGGTTCTACCGCACATGTGGCTACCGCTTGGAGGCCAGGCTCGAGGACTTCTACACCCCGGGCGACGACAAGCTTGTTTACGCCCGCGAGCTCACCCCGCCCTCGGGCTGACCCCGCGATCGCGGCTCTCCAGCGCCGGGGTGGCAGCCGGCTCGAGCAGGCTCCCGGGCCGGAAGCCCGTTCGGATGCTGGGCTGAGTATGCCCCCCGGCCCCGCTGGCCGATCCCCAATTGCCCGGTATACTTCAGCCCTTGGCCGGGTGAACCCCGCGTCCATTGACCCGGCGGGCACCCCAGGTGCGGCCGGGTTGAAATCCGGGCGATTGGCGCAGTTGGCTAGCGCGCTTCCGTGACAAGGAAGAGGTCACTGGTTCGAGTCCAGTATCGCCCATTCGAACGCCGTTCCGGGTTGCTCCCGGGGCGGCCTGACCCGCCGCCTTAGCTCAGTTGGTAGAGCAACGGTTTTGTAAACCGTAGGTCCCCGGTTCAAGTCCGGGCGGCGGCTCTGTCGAGTCCGAGAACACCCACCGGCGGAGAACCCGCCGCGAAGTTGTCTCCCGGAACGGACGCGTGTACCTTTACCGACCGATCCGGAGCCCAACCGGGCTGCCTCCGGTCGATGACAAGTCAGCAGGGCGTGTACCCAAGTGGCCAACGGGGGCAGACTGTAAATCTGCTGGCAATAGCCTACGGAGGTTCGAATCCTCCCGCGCCCATTTGACCCCCGCCGAAGCGTAAAGCTTGCTCTGGCGGGGGTTTATCATTGGTATCAGTGGCAAGTTTCCGCGATGCCGAGTGGACGCATGCGAGCTTTCCTCGGACTGCTCCTGAACCAGCACTGCTCCTCCAGCGACTCCACAACCCAACGCCCCCGAACCGTCCCGGCAGACGAGAAGCCGAGAATTTCCAAGTGAGCATTTCGGCCCGTCTCGAACGTGCCCCCCAAGTCCTCTGCCTCCAATCGCGCTGGAGCGGCGGCCCGGGCGTCCCCGCCCTGCGGGCAAAGTAGACTGCTCCAACTGGGTGGAAACCCCGTCCCAGATTTGGAGGCCGGCTCATTGCTCGAAGCGGTGTACAGCCTCGTCGGACGGCTCTCTGGATTGCTGCCCTATCTGCTCGGGCTGATCCTCCTGTTGCTCATTGTCTCCTGGATGGACCGCGGGCGCGACGGCGACGATCAGCGGCCGGGACCACCAAAGGCATAGCGCATCGGCCTCTCGAACCGCGCGTGGGACGTTGGCCTGTCAGTCGGTGGCGAACGCGTGGACCATCAGGTGCCGGTACCGCTGGCCGGGGCGCAGCACCGGATCGGGCCAGCCGGGCTGACCGCGTCGGTTGACGGCATCCGGGAAGTGCTGGGTCTCCAGGCACAAGCCCGCATGCTTGGCGTATCGGGTGCCATGCTTCCCCGTCGGTCCGTCAAGATAGTTGCCCGAGTAGAACTGCACCCCGGGCTGATCGGTCCGGATCTCCATGGTGCGGCCGGATTTGGGATCGCGGAGGCGGGACGCGGGGCGCAGCATGCCCGCGGGGCCGTCGATCGGGTAGTTGAGGTCATAGCCGCCGGGGTCCATCGGGCCGACACGTTCGAGCGAGCCGATGCGCTTTCCGATGGGAGTGGGGGAGCGGAAGTCGAAGGGCGTGCCCACGACCTCGGGCAACGCGCCGGTGGGGATAAAGGTCGGGTCGACCGGCGTGTACCGGCCCGCATGAAGGGTGAGCTCGTGGTCCAGAATGGTTCCCGAATCGTGCCCGGCGAGATTCCAGTACCCGTGGTGTGCGATGTTGATCACCGTGGGATCGCTGGTCTCGGCGTCGATGAGAAGGCGCAGCTCGTTGCGATCAGTCAGGACGTAGTGCATCATGAGGCGCACCGAGCCCGGATAGCCCTCCTCGCCGTCCGGGGAGTTGTATGACAGCCGCACACCCTCCCCATCCTCGGCGGCGAATGGCTCGGCTTCCCAAACCACCTTGTTGTACCCCTTGATCCCGCCGTGGAGGTGGTTGGGCCCGTTGTTTGTCGCCAGCGTGGAGGAACGCCCGTCAATCTCGAAGCGTCCCCCCGCGATGCGGTTGGCGCAGCGCCCCACCATGCACCCGAAGTAGTAGTGCCCGTTCACGTACCCAGCGAGGTCGTCGTAGCCGAGCACGATGTCGGCCCGCTCGCCCCGCCTGTCCGGCGCCCACAGCTCCGTCACCGTCGCGCCGAAGTTCGTGATGGCGACCTCGTAGCCCGCGCCGTTCGAGATCGTGAATAGCATGACCTTGCGGCCGTCCACCACGCCGAAAGCCCGTTCGCGGATCATCGCGCTACCTCCCCGGTTCGTCGTGCTAGTCCTTCCACCCCTCGATCAGGAACCGTCCGTCGCGGTGGAACACCTCGCCATCGGCCTCGATGGCGCCGCCGCCCACGCCCTTGCCGGGGCGCAGATCGCAGACCATGTCCCAGTGCAGACCCGACTCATTGCTGCTTCCGCTCTCGGGGTAGCCCGCCCCGCACGCGGCGTGGAAGGTGCCGCCAATCTTCTCGTCGAAGAGGGTGTTCTTCGTGAATTCGGTGATCCCATAGTTCGTCCCGATCGCGATCTCCCCGAGGGAGCGGGCGCCTGCGTCCTGGTCGAGCATCTCCACGAGATATGCCTCGTTCTTCCTCGCGGTGGCGTCGACGACTCGTCCGGCTCTGAATTGCAGCCGGACGCCCTCGACTTCGCGCCCGCCATACACCGCAGGAAAGGAGTAGTTCACGTGCCCATCGACGCCCTGAGGGCCGGTGAAGACCTCCCCATCGGGGAAGTTCTCCTTGCCGCAGCAGTTGATCCAGACGCTCTTGGCGGGGTCGACGTTGACGATGAGGTCGGTGCCGTCGTGTCCGTCTCTGGCAGGCGCGCGGAACCGCAGCTCCCGCCGCTTCTGCAGGTGGTCGCGGACGCGTTCCTGCCGGTCTCGGACCTTCCGCCACGCCCCCACGGGATCGGGCAGGTGCAGGAGCCCCGCCTCGTAGACAAAGCGCTCGTACTGCGCGAGGCTGCGCTCGGCGTCCTGCGCCGAGGCCTCCGTCGGGTACTGCGTGCCGACCCAGCGGAGCCCGCCCTCGGCGGCCCGCGCGAGGAACCGTGTCAGGAACGGCTTTCTTGCTTTCTGCAGGGCGGTGAGGCGTTTGGGGTCGACGCGGCTGGTCGACCGGGTGTTCCGTTCCGCCCAGAGCCCGATCTGCACGTCCATCGTCTCCACGCGATGGGCGTCGAGCGGCGAGGCGAAGGCGATCTGGTCGAGGTCGCCATCCTCAAGGAGTATGTCGCGCAGCTCGTCTGACTTCGCGACGAGCACCGGGTTGCCCCCAGCGGCGAGGACCCGCCGGTAGATCGCGCGGACCGCCGGCATCGCGATCGGGTCAGCGACGATGGCGACCAGATCGCCGCGGCGGACTTCGGTCGAATAGGCGACGAGGACGTCGGCGAGGCGGTCGAGCACGGCGGGACTCCTGTCTCTGGGTGCGTCCGGCAAGCCTAGCCGGATCGGCCCACGCCGGTCGGTCCCCCTACACTGGGCCCAGCCCCCCAACGCCGGAGTGGGCCGAAACGGAGCCGATATGCAGCGCAACTCACACCTCGTCCTCGCGGCCGGCATCGCCGGCGCGGTGTTCGCCACCTTCCTGTCCCACGCCTGGTCCGAGCCGGCGATCGCCTCGTCGGGCTTGTATGGCGCGGACATCAAGGTTGCGACCGTTGACGTGCTCAAGCTCCTGGAGAGAATGCTCGATGGTGAGCCCTACGCCAGTGAGCGGGAGAGCAATACCAAGACCTGGAATGACCAGATCTCCGATCTGGCCTCCCAGCGCGACGCGCTCGTTCAGAGCCTCTCCCAGATGAAACCGGACGATGCCAACGCCCAGGCCCTGTACGAGCAATACCAGGGGCTCCAGCAGCGCATCAACGGCCTGAGCCAGGAGGCCGGGGCGGCAGTCGACAAGCTGAGCGCACAGCAGCTGGCGGACGCCTACAAGCACATCCACGCCGCGGTGCAGAAGGTCGCCGAGGCCGGAGGGTACGACCGGGTGTTCTCCAGTCGCATGACCACCGAGGACATCAACGCCGACAACACCAACGTCATCGTCCAGGAGGTCCTGCTCCGCCCCGTGCTTCGAAACGCCGGTGGCGACGACCTGACGCCGCAAATCATGGAGGAACTGGGGATCAAGGAAGCCGAGCCTCAGAAGCCCGATGCCGCCCCCACCGAACCGGGCGCAACCGGGCCGGCACCCGCCGAGCCCGTCCCGGGCGGCGGCAAATAGCCAGCCCTACCGGCCTCAGGTCTCTCCACCCTCAGCCTCGTCGCCCGCCAGAGGGAGCGGCTCATCGTCCACCAGCGGGAGTTCGGTCTGCGCCACCGGGCGCGGGGCGGGCCGTCGCAGGAACGCCGTGTCCCCGCCCTCGGGCTTGCGCCCGCATTCGGGGCACGGATTCCCCGCGGGCAGGCCCGTCAGGTCGTAGCCGCAGCCGGCACACGGGTCGAGCACGCGCTCGCCCCGCTTGGCCTCCATCTCGGCGAGCAGGGAGCCCTCGGCGGCCTCGCCGCTGAAGGTGCGGCGCGCCTTCCGCTCCAGGACCCGTTGATCCCTCTCGATCGCGCGGATCGCACTCCCGGTCGACTGGCTGGCCATCGTGGCCAACTGCATCTGCGCCACCAAAAACATCCCCATGCCGATCACGCAGCCCAGGAGCGCGAAGATGGCCGTCAGCCCTAGCGACCCCGCGATGAATCCCGCGGGCAGGACCGGGGTGATCCACCCGACCACGGCCGCGATCGTTCCGCCCGCCGCCGTGAGTGCGGCCGCCACCCGCAGGCGCGCCGCGAGGTCGGTGTCCTGCCCCCAGTCGGCGATGTGGGCGAGCAGAATGCACAGGGGCGCAAAGCCGGTGATCCCCGCGACCTCCGCGACGTGGGCGAGATGCCAGAGCGTCGACCCCAACGGCGTGCCGGCGTGCGACGCAAACGGGACCAGCAGCACGCCCTGGACGAGCCAGGCAAGTTGGCTCATTCTCGCCCAGACCCGCAGCCTTGCGTGCTCGCGCTTTGGGTGCTGCTTCATGCCGACGACGAAGGGTCGGGGCTGAGTCGACAGGTAGACCGCAACGGCCCAGCCGGCCCCCGCCAGCCCAATCCCGGCCGCGATCGACTCCCGGCCGGTGAGTTTCCAAGCGACTTGGAGCAGACCCGAAAGCCCGCCGAGCAGGGCCAGCAGCCCAAAGGAGAATCTGAGCCGGTTGAGGTATGCCAACGGTGCGTCCGTGAGTGAATCACGCGCGAGGGCGACCCGCCTGCTGCTCCGGCCGATCGGCGTGCCGCACTCGGGGCACCGCCCACCCTCCCGGAGCCCCTCGAGGGGGTATTCGCACTTCGGGCACAGGCGGCCAGCCGGGATCGTCAGCGCCTGCTCCTGTTCTTGACCAGGTATCGGATTCGGCATCGGTCCCAATGTACCGCCGGGCACCCCCGGGGGATCCTCAACCGCCGGAAAGCTCGTGGGACAGGCGCTGAGCCATCTTCGAAGCGGACTCCGATCCAGCGCGGGTCGCCTGCTGGGCGTAGCGGAGTGCGTCGGCCTGCCGGCCCGCCCGCTCGCACCAGACCGCCGTCTCGAAGAGCAAGTCGGGGTTCGCGGGCGTGGCCTGGGCCGCCTCCTCGAACTCCTTGGCGGCCTGGGCGGGCTTGCCGAGGAGTCCGTACGTCTCGCCGACCAGACGCAAGATCGGCAGTTGACGACGGTCCGCCACGGCGATCCCCTGGAGCACCGCCAAGGCCTCGGCCGCCTGGCCCAGCCGATTTCTTGCCCTGGCCTCGATCACCCTCCACGCCGTCGAGTCGGGCTCCAGCGTCCGGGCCCGCTTGACCAACTGGAGCGCGACGTTGGGTTCGCTCTGGCGGAGGGAGAGGTCCGCCAGCGTGCCCCAGGCCACGGCCGAGTTCTCGTCGAGGCGCGTCGCGAGCATCAGGTTCTTGCGTGCCGCGTCGAACTCCTCCGCGCGGATCTGGACCTGAGCAAGGTAGAGCGGGTATCTGGGGTCGCTCAGGTCGCTCGCCTGGGCAGCGGAGAAGTGTTCCTCGGCGCGATCGATGCGCCCGAGTTGGCTGGCGACGATGCCCGCGTTGAACTCGACCTCGGCCGTGCGGGGTCCGATCGCCAGCGCCGCCTCGTACTGCTCGTAGGCCGGCGCGAGCTTCTTCTGCATCACGCATGCCCCGGCCAGGGCGAGGCGAAGCTCCTGGTCTTCAGGCTGCTCCGCGACCGCCGCTCGGAGTACCGCCTCGGCCCGGTCCGCCTCGCCCTGCTGGACGAGTTTGTCCGCCGCGGAGAGGATGGCGTCCACCGTCGAGGCGGCCCTCGGCTTCGTCCCCGCACCGGCCGACGCGGGATCGGCCGCGTGGGACCCGGCCGGGTTGGAAGCCGGCTCGGCGTCGGCATGACCAGGGCCGAATCGCAGGCAGGCGACGATCGTCAGCAGCGTGGCCGACGCCACGGCGCCGCAGGTCGCCAGAAACACGCCCATACTGTGCCCGGGTTTGGTCATGACTCTGGGGGGTCTCCTCGGCGGCTTCAGGGTATCGCGCCGCTTACACTTTCGGTGAAATGACCACCCCAGCCCAAGATCCCCCAAAAGAACGCGGCGCAATGCCGCCCAAGTACCAACCGGCCGACCACGAGGCGCAGATCCGAGCCCGGTGGGACAAGGCCGGGGCATTTCACGCCGATCCGGGGCGCGTGCTCGCCGCCGAGGCCGCGCCCTATGCGATCCTGATTCCGCCCCCCAACGTGACGGCGGCTTTGCACCTCGGGCACGCCCTGAATAACACCCTGCAGGACGTCCTGATCCGGGCGCGGCGGATGATGGGCTACGAGACCCTCTGGATGCCCGGGACCGATCACGCGGGCATCGCCACCCAGACAGTGGTCGACAAGCGCCTCAAGGCCGAGGGCAAGCCGTCGATCAGCGACCTGCGCCGGATCGAGGGCGGGCGCGAGCAATTCATCGAGGCCGCGCAGGCGTTCAAGGACGAATACGAAGTCCGGATCACACATCAGTTGAAGATGATGGGTTGCTCGTGCGACTGGGACCGCCAGCGCTTCACCATGGACGAACTCTGCGCTCGCGCGGTGCGGGAGGCGTTCTTTCGCCTGTTCCGCGACGGGCTTATCTACCGGGGTAAGCGGATCGTCAATTGGGATCCGGTCACGCAGACCGCACTTGCAGACGACGAGGTCGAGATGGAGGAGGTGGAAGGGAAGTTCTACTACCTCCGCTACCCCCTCGTGCACCCGCCGCAGAACGCCAGCGACCCCAAGGATGCGCAGGAGGTCAGTTGGTCCGAACTCGCCGCGCGGGGGTATCCCGGCGCCGAGCTCCTGCCCGGCGAGGAGAACGCCTACCTCACTGTGGCCACCACGCGACCCGAGACCTATCTGGGCGACACCGCCGTCGCGGTGAACCCCCGAGATCCGCGCGCCGCCGCGCTCCGTGGCCTTCGCGTGCAACTTCCGTTGCTGGGCCGGGTCATCGCCATCGTTGAGGACGACTACGTGGTGATGGCCGACCCGGAGGGCGACGACCCCAAGGCCAAATACGCGACGGGTTTCCTCAAGGTGACCCCGGCCCACGACCCCAATGACTACGAGATCGGGCGGCGCCACGAACTCGAGCAGATCAACGTGATGGCCCCGGACGCCTCGATCTCAGACCAGCACGGCTGGGAGCGGGAGGCCCGGTCCGAGGGCGGGAAGATCTTCGTCGGCAAGAGCCGCGAGGAGGCCCGCGAACTGGTGCTCAAGGAGTTCCGCGCCCGAGGGCTGCTCGAGGCCGTCAAGCCGTACCGTCACAGCGTCGGCCACAGCTACCGCAGCCACGCCGCCATCGAGCCGTACCTCTCCGACCAGTGGTACGTGGCCGTGACGGACGGGCGTTTGCGCGGCGCGGCCCTTCGGGCCATGGCGCCAGAGCAGCGCACCACCGAGAGCTTCCTCCCACGGCCCCACCACGAGGGGGACGGTGAACTCAAGTTCTACCCCGATCGGTACGCCAAGGCCTTCGAGGCCTGGCACGAGGGGCTGCGGGACTGGTGCATCAGCCGTCAACTTTGGTGGGGGCACCGGATCCCCGTGTGGATCGGCGCCCGCCCCGTCGGGGGCGACGAATCGGCGCGGTTTGACCGACTGGTCAGCGCGTGGCGAAACGAGGACCGCGTCGCGCTGCACCGGCTCGTCGACCCGGCGGCCCACCAGCGGGGCGAGTCCGACGGGCAGCCGCAGCTCGAGGCCGCGTGTATCCGGGACGAAACCGATGCGGAGGTGGTGGCCCAGTTCGAGGCGTGGGGTTATGCCCGCGATCCCGACGTGCTCGATACGTGGTTCTCCTCCGCGCTCTGGCCGCTCTCCACGATGGGCTGGCCCGGTGCGCCTTCCGCACCCGTGGCCGCCACGCTGGACGTTCAGGAGCCCGGCTCGCTCCGATCGATCCTCGTCAAGCATGTGGGGACCTGGAAGTCGTTCATCGGTGACGAGGGCGCCCGCTCGGGCGAGCTGATCGAGCGACTGCTGGCGCTCCGCGACAAGGACCCCGCCGAGCCGCTTGTGTACGAACTATTTGATGGCGCGGATATGCACATGCCGCTCCGGGCCCTGGCCGACATCCAGGGGTGCGGGAATCTGGTCTGCGCCGTCGGGCTTCGTACGAGCGGGGTGGTGCGGACGCGGAACTACGGCGAGATCGACCTCGCGGCGTGGCTCCGTTCGCACGGCTTCGTGGACGCGTCCACCCATCAGCTCCTCGAGGCCTTCAATCCCACGAGTGTGCTCTGCACCGCCCGCGAGATCATCACGCTCTGGGTCTCGCGCATGGTGATGTTCAACCGTTACTTCCTGGGCGAGGGTTCGGGCGATGCCGCTCGCCACATCGACGGGCGTCTGCCCTTCCGCGACGTCTTCATCCACGCCATGATCCAGGACGGGACAGGGCAGAAGATGTCCAAGAGTCTCGGCAACGGCGTGGACCCGCTCGACATCGTGGAGAGCCACGGCGCCGACGCCCTGCGGTTCTGCCTCGTGAAGCTCACCACGCAGACCCAGGACGTGCGGATGCCCGTCGATCTGATCTGCCCGCACTGCGGACGCCCCTTCGAGCCCAAAACGATCAAGACCCCCGCCGGCCACGTTGTCGCGGCCCCCGAGCAGGCCTGCCCGGCCTGCGGCAAGGCGATGCTCACCGCCTACGGTGTCTCGCAGAGCCAGAAGCCGAGCTCCGAACGCCCGCTCGCCAAGAACACCTCCGGCAAGTTCGACGAGGCCCGCAATTTCTGCAACAAGCTCTGGAACGCCTCCCGGTTTGCTCTGGGGATTCTGGGTTCTGCGCCTGCGACCGGGGCGATGAGCGCCCGGACGCCAGGCGAAATGCTCTCGCTCCCCGACCGCTGGATCCTCTCTCGCCTCGTTCAGACGATCGCCGAGTGCGAGCGGGCCCTGGGTAGCTACCAGTTCAGCAACTACGCCACCGCCATGTACGACTTCCTGTGGCGGGACTTCTGCGACTGGTATCTCGAGGCCATCAAGCCCACCGTGGCCGACAGCCCGTTGCAGCGCGCCGTGCTCCTGCACACCCTCGAGGCGACGCTCCGGCTGCTCCACCCGATCGCCCCCTTCATCACCGAGTCGATCTGGGACCACCTCGGCACGGTCGAGGCCGTCGCTATCGAGGGCATCGACCTCACGCCGGCGAAGCGCGGCGGGGTGCTCGCCACCGCCGGATGGCCCCGCGTCGCCACCGAGTGGCGGAGCGAACAGGTCGATGCCCACTTCGAGCGTGTCCGCTCGCTCGTGACCGCGATCCGCGAGGTCCGATCGCAGCACAAAGTCCCGCCGAAGCGTCGGATCCGGCTCCATGCCCCGGAAGAAGTTATCCAGCTCATCGTGACCACCGAGCCGATCATCTCGTCCCTCGTCGGCCTCGCGGGCTTCACCCACGACGAGCCGAGGGGGCCCTCGGTCCCCGTGCGGTTCGAGGGATTTGACCTGCGGCTAAGCGAACTCGCCGACGCCGTGGATCCCGCGACCGAGCAAACCCGCCTGGCCAAGGCGATCGCGGACCTCGTCAAGGAGGTCGACGCGCTCGAGAAACGCCTCGGCAACCCCGGATACGCCGAGCGGGCCCCCGCCCAACTCGTCCAGCAGACCCGGGGTCTGCTCGAGGCCAAACGCTCCGAACTCGCCGCATTCCGTGAACAGATGGAGCGCCTCGGATGAGGCGACGGTCATCCTGCGCTTTCCTTCTGGTCGTCTCCTTGGGAGGCATTCCGGGATGCGGGCCCTCGGCCGCGAATCGCGGGAGCGCGGGCGTGTTGCCCTCTCCTGCGCCCCCCACGACGCTCTCGAACCTGTCCGAGCCGTGGACCTTTCAGGGCAACCGTGGCACCGCGTTTCGTACGCCGCACTACCGACTGCTGACCACGGTGCGCCGGAGCATCGTCGCCGACCGGTTGCCCTCATTCGCCGAGTCTTCGCTCGCGAGGTTCCGCGCCCTGTTCCCGTCGCTGCCCGAGCCGCGGGCGGGGCTTGAGATCTTCGTCCTCGACTCGCGCCCCGAGTGGGAGAGATTCGTGATCGAGGTCTTCGGACCCGAGGGCGTTGACCGCTACGGCGGGATCGACCGGGGCGGATTCACCGAGCGAGGCCGGTCGGTCCTGTGGGATATCGGCGTCCAGGATACCTTCGCGATCCTCGCCCACGAGGGCTGGCATCAGTATGTCCAAACCACGCTCAAGGACCCCCTCCCCGCGTGGCTCGACGAGGGGCTCGCCGCGTGGTCGGAGGGCTTTCGCTGGAATCCCCGCGCCCCGAGCGATCCGGTGTTCCTGCCTTGGGCGAACGTCGAACGGTTCGACCAGCTCCGCACCGCCGCCGGGCGCGAGGGCCTGGTCCCGCTCGAACAGTTGCTCACCGAGCGACCGCAGCAACTCATCAAGGTCTCACCGGAATCGACACTCAACTACTACGCGCAGTGCTGGGCCCTCGCGGCCTATCTCGACCAGACGCCCCAGCGGCGGCGGGCGCTCAACCAACTCCTCGCCGATGCCGCAGCGGGCAGGTTGGTCGCGAGGGTGCGCGACCGGGCCGGCGATCGTGCGGCACAATCGCTGCTGCTGCGCCGCACCGGGATCGAGGTGTGGCAGGCGTATTTCGGCGAGGATCTCGCCGCGGAGACCGATCGCTTTTCAGACTTCCTCCAGCAGATCGTGCGACCCGGTTCGAAGCAGGCGATTGTCGAGGGCCGATCGCCGCTGCAGTAGTCAGCCGCCGTTCCACCAGCGCAGGACACGGGGCGCGATGGCGAGCGGCTCGGCCAGACCCCGCAGGTCCAGCAGCACGGCGCCCCCGAACCCAGCGGTCTGGAGGGCGACGATGTAGGCCAGGTCGCTGAGCCGACCTCGCCCCGTCCCGGGCTCAACGCGCACCACCTCCGAGGCATCGCTGAGCCGGGCGCACGCGAGGCGCGCCCCGCTGCGCGCGGCACACTTCGCGGGGTTCTCACCGGCCAGGAGCAGTGCCGCCGGATCGAGGCCGATGCCCAGGATCCGAGAGTCCGCCCCGTCCCTCGGGGGCCAGGCGTGGTCCGCCAGTCGCACGCCGCGATCGCTGGCGTGCGACTCGAGCGCGTGGAGCGTCGATGCCGGAACCTCGTCGGGAAGGGTCAGACTCACGGTCGCCCCCTCGCCGTTGAGGGAGTGAAGGTCCCGGGCGAGGTCGATCGCCGAAATGGAGGCCGCCAACGCCCGATCAGTCAGGGAAGGATCGGCGAAGTGTGCCGAGGGGACCCAGAGGTCGAGGCCGGCCAAGCCGAGTTCGAGCCGTCGGAGGAGCGCCGCCAGATCACGCCGTCCCGAGCGGTCGAGCTCCCGAGGCCGAAGGCCGGGGGTCGAGGCATCGAGTGCGACGCCGCGAAATCCCATGGCGGCCGCGTGCTCGATCAGCGTCCGAGGTCCCCCCTCCACGGATGGAGAATGAACAGATGCCAGCGCCAGACTGAGAGAAGGCCGATCGAGCATGCCGGGAATTCATAGCGCGCAGGCCGGGAGCAAGCCCACCGCTCCACCCGAACTACCATCCACCATGAACGCTATCAGCCGACTCTGCAGGGCTCTCCTCGTCATCGGCGCCGGACTGACAGGGAGCACGCTGGCCATGGTCGCGGCTTTCGCGGCCGTGGTCTTCCCGATGATGAAGTCCCTCAGCCCATCGCTTCCTGACTACTCCGCCTACTCGGGTCCGCACTGGATGCTGGTGGGGGCTTCGTGGCGGCCCGGATGTTCGAGATCGGGTTCGCGGTTGCTGCTGTCGGGCTCTCCTTGTGCCTGGCGTCCATCGTCGGACTGATCCTGTCGAGGTCCGAGGCCAGGTTTCCGGTTGCGAGATTGGCACTCGTGCTGCTGACATTCGCGATCTTCCTCATCCATCTCCTCTGGCTCCAGCCTCGGATGGATCGAGCGCTCGAGGAGTTCCGCGCGGCCGCCCTCGCCGGCTCCAACACCGCCGCGACCGCGGCGCAAGAGCGGTTCGATGGCCTGCACCCCACGGCCTCCCGCCTGCTCTCCGCGACCACGCTCTCGGCGCTTGTCCTGTTCGGCGTCGCGGCGTGGACCGCCTCCGGCATGCCGCGGCGGAGTGAATCCTGATGGCGCGCCGCCGGGAGGGGAAGGCCGGAGCCCCCGAGCCCGACGGCCGGGACGAGCCGCTTCCCGCGATTTCCTTCGAGCTGCCCCGCGTTTCGGCGGCGAAACAGAGGCGGGCCTTGGCGTTGCTGCTGGCGCTCGAGTTGCACTATCCAGAAGCCCACTGCGAGTTGCACTACGCAGAGCCCCACGAGCTGCTCATCGCCACGATCCTTTCCGCGCAGGCGACGGACGCGGGCGTCAACAAGGTCACCCCGGGGCTGTTCGCTCGCTTCCCGAGACCCGAGGACTACGCCGCCGCGACCCCGGAGCAGATCGAACCCTTCGTGCGATCCATCGGGCTCTTCCGCAATAAATCAAGGGCAATCCACGCCGCGATGACCGAGGTCGTGGCGCGTTTCGGGAGCGAGGTGCCCCGAACGATGGAAGACCTGCTCACCCTCCGGGGCGTGGCCCGAAAGACCGCCAACGTTGTGCTGGGCAATGCCTTCGGCATCAACGCGGGATTCGTGGTTGACACGCATGTGCAGCGTCTGGCCAGACGATTCGGGCTCGTCGAAGAGGGAACCAGCGTCGCGCAGGCCGAGCGGACCCTGATGGCGCTCTTCCCGCGTGAGCGCTGGTGCGATCTCAGCCACATGTTGATCTGGCATGGGCGCCGGGCGTGCAAAGCCCGGGGTACGGCGTGTGCCGATCACCCGATCTGCCGTCGGTTTGGCGAGTGCTGCGAACTGTCGAGAGGCTAGCCGACGCCGGTCGGGTTCAGCCGCCCTCAGCGGGCGCCTCGCCGAGCTTTCCCGGAGGGTCGAAGCTCGGCAGGTCCTCGACATTCACGTCGACCCAGCGGAATTCGATGTCGACGCTGATGTTCTGGACCGAGCCCATCCGTTGTTGCTGGCGGGTGGGGATCATGACGCCGCCAAAGTCTTTGTAGTCGGTCACAAGCACGAGCGTCCCGTCGCCCTTGCCTTCGGCGGGCTTGAGCTGCCTGGCCACGACCAACTTGCTGGCCTGATCAAAGAAAACCGAGCCCCGGAGGCCGCTCTTGGAGACGAACTCAACCTGATATGCCGGCTTGCCGTCGAAATTCGCGGTGCCCACGGTCTTGAGCGATTCGTACCGTTCCTTGTACGCCGCCTCGCCGGCGAAGACCGCCGAATCCATGATCTCCTTGGCCTCCTGCTCTGGCAACTCGAATGGGGTACCACTGACGTTGGTGCCCCAGGCCACCTTGCCGTTGCTGCACCGAAGGGTCGTTCCGAGCGCCGGCGCGTCCAGCACGGCGCGCATCTTGTCGGGTGCCGCCGTGTACAAAGTCAGGATCTGCACATCCCCGAGGAGGCCACCCGGTAGATTCCGTGGAGCACCCGGTTCGTCTGCTTCGCGAGATTCGCTCGACCCCCGATCGCCTCGATGTACGCCTCGAACAGGGTCTCCGCCGCCGGGAGATCGGCAGGTTGGTCCGCGACCAGCTCGGCCCCGGGCGAGCGGTGGGTCGGGGAAGCAGCCCAGGCCGTCCCCAGGAGGCCGGCGAGCACGGTCATGGCAATCTTCCCGCGGGTGTGCATGGGTGCATTCCTCGGCTGGCTTGGAGGTGGGCTTTGCACGAACCCCGAACGAGGGCCGGATTGGGTCCAGACTTTCCCGAATACGCCCGTCGCGACTCGAACGCGAAACCTCTGCCTTCGGAGGGCAGCGCTCTATCCAATTGAGCTACGGGCGCTCTGCTCCCCGGGTTCGAACAGACTCCCCGGGTCGGCAACATGGTACGATCCCCGCCCGCGCCCGGCAAACCGGCGCTCGGCGATGGCTGCCGATTGGAATCTGCCGATGCCGGGCCCCTCCCCCTTGACACCCATACCGACGCCCAGCAGACGCGCGAAAGCCCCCCTCTGGGCGGTCCAGGTCGTCGCGTTTCTTGGGAGCCTCGGCACCGGCGTCGTCACCAACGGCGTCTTCTTCCTCGCGACCGGCGCCTGCGGCTTCACCGAGGGGATGAACTTCGGCCTCGGCCTCCTCCTGGGCATCACATACATCGTCGGCGCCGCCGGCGTCGGCCCGGCGCTGCGCCGATTTGCTCGACGATCCAGCGCCGTCAGCACCCGCGCGGTGCTGATCGCACTTTCCCTCCTCATGGGGCTCGTCGCGTTCGTCCCACAGCTCGCCGCCTGGGCCGCGGGCGATCCCGCAAGAGTCGGCTGGAGCATCTGGCTCGTGGTCGCGCTCTACTCGCCCCTCAGCGGCGCGTTCTGGCCGCTCGTCGAGAGTTACCTGAGCGGGGGCCGCTCCGGAGATCGCCTTCGCCGGGCCATCGGCCAGTTCAACATCATCTGGGCCGTTGCCGTGCTCTTCGCGCTCTGGGCCATGGGACCCGCCATGAAGGAGCATCCGCTCGCCTCGCTGATGGCGTTCGGCGTCGTGCAGATCGCCAGCATCGCGTTCATGTGGCCGCTGGGCAGCGAACCCGGCGAGCACATCCTCGAGGAGCACGAGCCGCATCCGCCGGAGTACGTCCCCCTGCTCACCACCTTCCGCCTGCTCCTCCCGACGAGCTATTTCTTGGTCAGCGTATGGTCGCCCTACGCCCCCGCCCTCTTGGCGAGGCTCGGCGTCCCCCTCGCCTGGCAAACCGGTGTCGCGGCCACCTGGATGCTCACAAGACTCTTGGCCTTCGCGGCAATGGAACGCTGGCACGGCTGGCATGGCCGGTGGGGCGCCGTCGTCGTCGGTGTCGTGGGCATCGTCGGCGGAATCGGCGTCGCGCTCGTCGCCCCCAGCCTGGGGCCCCATCTCGCGCTGCCCGGAGTCATCGCCGGACTGGCGGTGCTCGGGATCGGCAATGGCGTCATTTATGCCGCAGCCCTCTATTACGCCCTCGAAGTCGGCAAAGGGGAGGTCGAGGCCGGAGGAACCCACGAGGCCCTCATCGGTGTCGGGTTCGCCGGGGGGCCGGCGACAGGGCTTGCGGCAACGCTCCTCGTCCGGTTGGGGGTTTTCCCGGAGCCGGTACTGAATCTCGTGGTGCTCGGCTTTCTGGGGGGTGTCCTGGTCATCGTCGCGATCCTCGTCACCCGTCGTGTGTGGCGAGCCGCCCGAGACGCCGCATAACTCTCGGTCTGGCAACCCTTCCACCCCGTCCAACCGTTCCGCGGCCGGTTCGATAACATGTCGGGGGGCCGCGCTCCGACAAGAGGATTCCACCAAGACGCTCCCGCGCGTCGATGGAACAGGCGGAACTCCGAGGCCGTTGCCCGGGTACACACCTGGGGTGAGTCGCTCCGGCGACGCCCGAGATATGGGAGTCATCATGCCCACACTTCAATCTGTGCGTCTTCTGGCGGCCGCTTTGGCGGTAGGCGCGGCATCAGCCGGGGCGCTTGCGTTCCAACCCCAGGCGACGGAGACCGTCGCGGATTGGTCGACGCAGCTGTGGGAAACCGCCAAGGGCGGCGATTCCTCGAGCATCGAAAGATTGCTCAGGGATTTCCCGGGGATGGACACCCCGGTGGCCGCCGACTCGCTCAAGAGTGCTGCCGCGCGTTACGAAGAGAATCTGGTCAAACGCGAAACCGACCGGAACGCGCGGTTCGACGAGGTTCGCGGGGAACTCACGACCAAGCTCGGCGAGGCCGTTGCGGACCCGCACGGGTTCAAGCTTGGGCAGGCTTTGGTGCAGGTGATGGAGTTGGTGGAGCTCCGGGGGGGCACGCTCGCCGCCGCGGATCTCTTCGCCGACCCGCTGATCGCCGACGCGATCAAGCAGGCGGATGCCCAGGCCCGCGATGCGGAGTCCAAGGGCGAGTGGATGAAGGCGAGCGAGCTGTTCTACCGCCTCCACGTGCTCTTCGACATCGATCAGCGTTACAAGGGCGACATCGACCGGCTCAGCCGCAGGCTCTCGATGATCCGCCTCTACACACCGGAGCACTACTGGGAGCTGCGGAACCAGCGTCGTCTTGATGCCGAGGAGTCGGCGCTCCCGCCCTACAACGCGATGGGCGACAGCTACCAGGAGAAGCTCGACGGGATCGACGCCTGGCTTGTGCAGAAGTCGATCGAGGTCGCGGGCACGAAGCACGTGGACGGCGAGGCGGTCCGGCAGATGCTCCTCGACGGCCTCGAGAGCGTGGAGACCATGGCCACCACGGCCGAGCTGGCGCAGGCATTCCCCGGGCTCGGCGACCGGATGACGCGGGAGGCGTTCGTCGCGCATCTCCAGGATCAGCGGAAGAAGCTCGAGGCCAAGAATGGCGAGCTGAGCGCCCGCGACATCCGCTCGACCATCACCGCCGTTCTCGACGATTCCGCCTCGACGGTGCGCATCCCCAGCGAGGCGCTCCTGCACGAATTCGGCAACGGGGCGATGGGGGCCCTCGACGATTATTCCGTCATCATCTGGCCGGACGAGGTCCGTCGCTTCGAGCGGAACACCCGCGGTGAATTCGTCGGGGTCGGGGTCCAGATCCAGCACGACGAGCTCATGCGCATCAAGGTCGTCACCCCGCTCGAGGGCACCCCTGCCCAGCGGGCGGGTGTTCGGTCCGATGACATCATCACGAAGGTGAACGGCGAGTCAACCGCGGGCTTTACGCTGGATCAGGCCGTCGATGTCATCACCGGGCCGGCCGGCACCCGCGTCAATCTCACCGTCGAGAGGGCGAAGGACGACCAGACCGTGGAGCAGGACTTCACGCTCGTCCGGTCCCCCATCAAGCTCAGGAGCGTCAAGGGCTGGAAGCGCGAGGGCGCCAGCGAGGACGACTGGGACTGGTTTGTCGACTCCAAGAGCGGCATCGGGTATGTCCGGCTCACCCAGTTCACCGAGAACACCTCCGATGATCTGAGGAGCGCCGTCGCGCAGATGCGTCGGGCCGGTCTGAACGGGCTCATCCTGGATCTGCGATTTAATCCCGGGGGTCTGCTCGACCAAGCCGTCGCGGTCGTTGGCGAATTCGTTCCGACCGGCGTGGTCGTGACGACCGAGAACGCCGACGGTGTCCGCACCGGTGTCGAGCGGGCGAACGGCACTGGCGAACTCAGCGACATCCCCCTCGCCATCCTGGTCAATGAAGGCTCGGCCTCCGCGAGCGAGATCGTCTCGGGCGCACTGCAAGATTACGCCTCGCAGGGCAAGCTCGATGCCATCGTGATCGGCAAGCGCAGCTTCGGCAAGGGCAGCGTGCAGAACGCCTGGCCTCTCCCGACGACCGCCCAGAGCATGCTCAAGGTCACCACCCAGTACTACCGCCTCCCCGCCGGCCGCCTGATCCACCGCCGACCCGGCATGACGCAGTGGGGCATCGAGCCCGACCTGACCGTGGACATGCTGCCCTCGCAGAACGAGCAAGCCATCACGATCCGACGCGATGCCGATGTCCTCCCGCTCGATGAGAACGGCAATCTCGCGCAGGCGCCGACGGCGCAGGTCAATCCGGATGATCTCATCCAAAAAGGGATCGATCTCCAGCTCGAAGCCGCGGTCGTCCTTCTCAAGGGCCGGACGGTCGCGTCGGACGAGGGGAAGACCGCCAGCCGGGAGACGGAGCCCGGGGCCTGAGAAGACGTGAAAGTTGCGTCCACCCGTCCGGCCGAGGTCCGAGAAGGTCGTCGCAGGCATGGTCCGGGGCCGGTATTGATAGTCAGCAAGTCCGGACCCTCCTACGCTTTGCCCCGAGCCGAGCAAACGGTATAGGTAGCTGTTTGCGCCGGTGCCGCGAAGGCCGATATCGAGGCGAAGTGCCCGAGCCGCTCTCCCCAAGCCGTTGCTGCGGGGGTTCGTTCGGGCGGCGCCCGGTTCTGGAGTAGATGATGGCCTCAGCCTCGACCCAGTCGCCCTCAACCCGAGCGGGCGCCCGGCCGTCCGATGCCCTGCCCGCCGAGACGCTCCTCAAGTGGCTGCGCGACATGCAGCTCATCCGGGAGTTCGAGACCCGCACGATGCAGGCCTACCAGCAGGCCAAGATCGGCGGGTTCTGCCATATCTACTCCGGGCAGGAGGCCTCGGCCGTCGGCACGATCCGCTCGCTCAACCCCGATGACCCGATTGTCCTGGCCTACCGCGACCACGGCCACGCGCTGGCTCGGGGCATGAGCGCCCGGGCTTGCATGGCCGAGATGTTCGGCAAGGCCGCCGGATGTGCGAAGGGCAAGGGCGGCTCGATGCACATGTTCGACAAGCCGCACTGGCTCTTCGGCGGCCACGGCATCGTCGGCGCCCAGACACCCCTCGGGGCCGGCCTGGCCTTCGCGGCCCGCTACGAGTGGGAGGTCATGGGTACCGGCGCCAAGAAGGTCTCGGTCTGCTACCTCGGCGACGGCGCGATCGACCAGGGCGCGTTCCACGAGGCGCTCAACCTCGCCTCGCTCTTCGGCCTGCCCGTGATCTATGTCATCGAGAACAACGGCTACTCCATGGGCACCGCGATCCATCGTCACACGGCCAACAGCAAGAACCTGGTCTCCCGAGGCCAGAGCTACGCGATCAAGAGCGTCGAGATCGACGGGTTCGATGTCCGCAACGTCTACGACCAGTTCAAGCCGCTTGTCGACGAGTGCCGCGACCTCCAGCGCCCCGCCTTCGTGGACCTCAAGACCTACCGCTACATGGGCCACTCCATGTCGGACCCCCAGAAGTACCGCACCAAAGACGAGGTCGACGGGTGGAAGGAGAAGGACTCGATCGCCGCACTGGCGAGCCACCTGATGGGCAGCGAGTCCGACGGCGGACGGGCCTGCCTGAGCGAGGACGACTGGAAGGCCATGCGGGCCGAGATCGCCGAAGAGGTCCGCGACTCGATCGAATTCGCAGAGAGCGCGGCCGACCCGGACGTCGAAGCCGAGCTGTACAGCGATGTGTACATCAACCCGCTCCCGCAGTCCAGCCCCATCGCCGACTACCCCCACGGCGCCAAGAACCCGCTGCTCTAGAACCCCGCTGAAGCCCAGACGAGAGGCACCCAGGCCATGACGACCATCACCGCCCCAGTCCCTTCCGGCGGCCGCCGTGTCGAGCACCCCGCGCTCCCAGGAGGCTTCGCCGTCCCGGACTTTGACCGCCCGCTCCCATCCCGGGAGGGAGAGCGGATCATCCAGTTCCGCGAGGCGCTCCGCGAGGCCATGAGCGAGGAGATGCGCCGCGACGAGCGGGTCTTTCTCCTCGGCGAAGAGGTCGCCGAGTACAACGGCGCTTACAAGGTCAGCCAGGGCATGCTCGAGGAGTTCGGCGCCAAACGCATCATCGACAGCCCGATCAGCGAGAACGGCTTCGCCGGCCTCGGTATCGCCGCCGCGATGTACGGCCTCCGCCCCATCATCGAGTTCATGAGCTGGTCATTCAGCCTCGTCGCCGCCGATCAACTCCTCAACAACGCCGCCAAGATGCTCTACATGTCCGGCGGGCAGTGGGGGTGTCCGATCGTCTTCCGGGGCAACGACGGCGCGGGCGGTCAGCTCGGCTCGACCCACTCCTGGTGCGTCGAGGGGCTCTTCGCGAACGTGCCCGGCACCAAGATCGCCATCCCTTCCAATCCGTACGACGGCAAGGGCCTGCTCAAGACCGCGATCCTCGACCCCGACCCGGTCTTCTTCCTCGAATCCGAGCGGATGCTCGGCGACAAGGCCCATGTGCCCGAGGAGGAGTACTACATCCCCTTCGGGAAGGCCCGCCTCGTCCGCGAAGGCGACGCGTGCACCCTGATCTCCTTCGGGCGACCTGTGAACTTCTGCGTGGAAGCCTGCGAGCAGCTCGCCGCCAAGGGGATCGAGTGCGATCTGCTTGACATGCGAACGATCCGCCCGCTGGACATGGACTCGGTCATCACGAGCCTGAAGAAAACCAACCGCATCGTCGTGGTGGATCAATCCTGGCCGTTCGCGAGCATCGCCAGCGAGGTGGTCACCCAGGTCGTGGAGAAGGGCTTCGACTGGCTCGACCAAGCCCCCATCCGCGTCAACACCGACGACGTTCCAACCCCTTACGCCAAGAACCTCGAGGCGGAGTACCTGCCCAACCCCGCCAAGATCGTTGCGGCGGTCACCCGAGCGATGGCCTGAACCGGGACTTCCTCCCACCCGACGAGAGGGTTTAGCGATGGCGATTGAAATCACGATGCCCCGCCTCTCCGACACCATGGAGCAGGGCACCGTCGTCAAGTGGCACGTCAAGGAAGGCCAGGCCGTGAAGTCCGGCGATGTGCTCGCCGACATCGAGACCGACAAGGCGACCATGGAACTCCAATCCTTCGACGACGGCGTGCTGGGCAAGATCGTCGCCGCCGAGGGCCAGACGGTCCCGATCGGTGCGGTGATCTGTGTGCTGGCTCAGGAGGGTGAGAAGCCCTCCGCCACGGCCGCCAAGACCGGGACCGCCTCCGGCGCCGCCGCGGCGGGCGGTGCCCCGAGCGCGCCGGCTTCTCGCTCGGGGACGGCGCTTGCCGAGCCCCCGGCCCGCCCAAGCGTTGGCAGCAACACCAACGGCGTCGCGTCCGGAGAGCGAGTGTTCGCCTCGCCCCTGGCGCGGAAGATCGCCGAGGAGCGAGGGGTCGACCTCGCCTCGCTCCACGGCTCAGGCCCCAGTGGAAGGATCACACGCAAAGATGTCGAGGCGGCGACGCCGGCGGGCGGCGCGTCGGATGCGGGCGCCGCGTCACCGCGGGTCCAGCCGGTCCTCGTGGCCGCCGGCCCCACGTCGCTCGAAGACCGAACCGTCCCACTCTCCAACATTCGGGCGACCATCGCGAAGCGGCTGGTCGAGAGCAAGGCCACGGTCCCGCACTACCAGGTCACCGTCTCCGTCCGCGTCGATGCGCTCCTCGACCTCCGCGAGCAGCTCAACGAGCAACTCGAGAGCCAGGGTGTCAAGCTCAGCGTCAACGACTTCATCGTGCGGGCCTGCGCCGTCGCGATGCACGAGCACCCCTTCCTCAACAGCTCCTGGGAGCCCAACGGTCCGGCGATCAAGCTGCACGCACGCGTCCACATCGGCGTCGCCATCGCCCTCCCGATGGAGCGGGGCGGCGGGCTGGTGGTCGCGACGCTCCGCGATGCCGATCGGATCGGGCTGCGCCAGATCTCGAGCGAGACCAAGCGGTTGAGCAAGAAGGCCCGCGAGAAGGGCCTCACCATCGAGGAGATGGCCGACTCGACCTTCACGATCTCGAACCTCGGGATGTTTGGTGTCGATCACTTCACCGCGATCATCAATCCGCCCAACGTCGCCATCCTCGCGGTTGGGCGTGCGGTTCAGAAGCCCTTCGTCGAGGCCGACGAGGCGGGCGAGCCCACACTCGTCGTCGGGCACGAGATGTCGATGACCATGTCCAGCGACCACCGCGTCGTCGACGGCGCGATGGCCGCCCAGTACCTCGCCACGGTCAAGAGCCTGCTCGAGAAGCCCGCTTCGCTCTTGGTCTAGACCGCCGCGGGCGATAGGCTGCGCCGATCGGACCCGGGATCGACCCGACGGCACTGGCCGACGACGAGGCCGACGCTGCGCCCCCACCAGAAGGGCGCCGGCTGCTCTCGCGCCTGCTCGTGGCGTTCGCCGTCCTCGTGCTCGTCGCCATCGGGTGCTACATCGTGCTCCCCCGATTCGGCGTCGATCTGCCCTCGTGGGTCCCGCTTGCGGCTTTCGCGATCATCGCCGTCGGCGTGCTCGCGAACGCCTCGTCCGAAGGCCAATTCGGCCGCCACACCGATGGGGAGGACACGGCGTCCGACAGGTGCAGGGGAGGCTCGTGCGCTGCAGGCGGCCAGGGAGACGGGCGGCCGATCGGCTGCTGCCCCGGCCCGCGCCCTCCGCGGTTCCTCGGCGACGGCGAGTCCCGCAGGTAGCCGCTCCCTACCGCCGGTCGTCGGCCTCCGGGATCCGCAGCACATCCAGCAGTTTCGCTGAGCCGATGGGGACAGCCGGGTCGGCGATCTCCAGCACCGCGGCCTCCCCGGTCCGGAGTTCGAACTGGAGGGGCGCCGTCGCCCCCGACACCAGCACGTCGGCCGTCCGGCTGAAGGTCGGGTTGTGCCCCACCAGCACCCAGGGAATGTCGCCCGCCAGGCCCGCCACGAAGCCCACCACACCCCGCGGGGACGAGTCCAGACCGAGAGCCTCCGCCAGGTCGATCGGGCAGCGGAGTGCCTCCGCCAAGATGGCGGCCGTCTCCTGGGCTCGGGCCGCCGGGCTCGCCGCCAGCCGCACGCCCTCGCGTTCCCTCGCCTGAATCGCCCCGGCGAGCCATCCAGCTTGGCGTTTCCCCCGATTGGTGAGTGATCGGTCCTCATCGCGTCCGGTGGGGCTCTGCCGCTCTGCCTTGGCGTGCCGGACGAGATAAATGCGCATGCGGGCCTCCGTGGGGCCGCCACTCTATGCTGGTGCCGCTTGGACCGGGATCCCGGCCAGGCCCGGTTTCGGGAGGTCGTACCGTGCACGAGCCCATGGTCTCCTTGGCCCTGATCATCGTCCTGGGTGTCGGTGCGCCATGGCTGGCCTGGAGGCTGAAGGTCCCGTCGATCCTGCTCCTCCTCTTGGCGGGCATCGCCATCGGCCCCGTCTGGGCCTTCGTCTTCCCCAAGCAGGGACCGTTGCTCGACCCCGACTCGCTGCTCGGAGACCTGCTCCTGCCCCTGGTCTCACTCTCGGTCGGCCTGATCCTTTACGAGGGCGGGCTGACCCTGAACCTGCGGGAGATCAGCGGTGTCCGTGATGTGATCCAGCGGCTCGTCACGGTCGGAGCGCTCGTGACATGGGTCTTGGCCTCGGCCGCAGCCAAGTTCCTGCTTGGACTCCCGACCCCGCTCGCGGCCCTGCTCGGGGCGATCCTGGTTGTGACCGGGCCGACGGTGATCGGCCCGCTGATGAGTTACATCAGGCCTCAGGGCAAGGTCGGCCCGGTGCTGCGGTGGGAGGGGATCGTCATCGACCCCATCGGAGCCCTCCTTGCGGTCCTCATCTACGAGGCGATCCTGGTGGGGCAGTTCCAGGAGGCCGCCGGGCCCACGATCAGGGCCCTGGTATTCACGGTGCTCGTGGGCGGAGGCCTGGGCGTCGCTGCCGCCATGCTCTTAGCGTTCCTGCTCCGCCGCTACCTCATCCCCGACAACCTGCAGAACCCCGTGTCGATGTTGCTCGTCGTGCTGGTCTTCGTGCTCTCCGATCAGGTGCAGAACGAGTCGGGGCTGCTCGCCGCCACTGTGATGGGCATCGTGCTGGCCAATCAGCGCGGGGCGGATGTCAAGCACATCATCGAATTCAAGGAGAACCTGAGGGTGCTCCTGATCTCGGCGCTCTTCGTGACGCTCGGCGCCCGCATCCAGCCGGAGGACTTCAGACAGGTGGGGCTCGAGGCCGTGGCGTTCATCGTTTTCCTGATCGTCGTCGTCCGCCCCGCGAGCGTGTTGGCTGCGACGTTCGGCTCCGGGCTTTCGCGCCGCGAGCGCATTTTCCTCGCGTGTGTCGCGCCCCGCGGGATCGTGGCCGCGGCCGTGGCTTCCGTCTTTGCCATCAGTCTCCAGTCCGCGGGCCTGGAGGAGGCGCGTCGGCTGGTGCCGCTGACGTTTGCAGTCATTCTCGGGAGTGTGGCGTTCTACGGGCTCGCCGCGCCGCCGATCGCACGCCGACTCGGGCTCGCGACGCCCAACCCGCAGGGCCTGCTCTTGCTCGGGGCGGCGCCCTGGGTTCGTGACCTCGCGGCGGCGCTCTCGCGTCGCGGCTTCCGAACCCTGCTCGTGGACACCAACTACGAGAATGTCCGCGCGGCGCGCCTCGCCGGCCTCCCCGCCGTCTACGGCAACGTGCTGCAGGAGGATGTCCTCGAGATGCTGGATCTGGCGGGGATCGGCAGAGTTCTGGCGTTGACGCCGAATCACGAGGTCAACGCCCTGGCCTGCCAGCAACTCTCGCGGTTGTTCGACCGTGCGAACGTGTACCGATTGGGCCTCACCGGCGACGCCAGCAAGGATAAGAGCGCCCAGGGGGAGATGCCCGGCCGCCGGCTGTTTGGCCCCGATATCGGGTACGCCACCCTCGCTCAGCGACTCGGGAGCGGATGGGTGGTCAAAGTGACGACGATCTCTGAGGAGTTCACCTTCGAGAACTTCCGAACCCTGTATGGGCCGCGGGCGCTGGTTCTCTTCATCATCCGGGAAACCGGAAAGCTCTCCGTCATGACGCACGACCGCCCACCCGATCCGCAGCCCGGCCAGAGCGTGATCGCGGTCGTCAATCCCGATGAGTTGCTGATGTCCTAGGCCGGCTCAGGGGGTCCTGAGGCGGGGTCTCGTCGCCCATTGCAGCTTCTCGGCGACCGTCTCCCAGAATGACGTATCCGGGTTGCGGACGAACCTCACGTGGTGCTCGGCTCCGCGGATCCGGACCGAATCTCCCAGCGTCAGCGGCTCCTGCACCTGACCATCCAGCACGAGTGTGGTGCCGCCCACGGGGTGGTTTTCGTTCACCCTTCGGGTCTCGATTTCGATCGAGGTATTCGCGGGAAGCACGATCGGCCGGAACGAGAGCGTGTGGGCCGCGATCGGGGTGATGGTCAACGCATCGACCCCGGGAGAGACGATCGGCCCCCCGGCGGACACGTTGTACGCCGTGGAGCCGGTGGGCGTCGAGACGAGCACGCCGTCGCCGGAGACGACCGGCCCCGTCTCGCCGTCGAAGCGGATCGCCACCTCGATCATGCGGAACGGGAAGCCGGCGTTGATCGCGGCCTCGTTGAGCGCGAGACCCCGGAATCGCGGCGACCCGTTCCGCCCGACGACCTCCGCCCGGAGCAAGCCCAGCGAATGCGTCTCGATCGCGCCGTCTCCAAAGATCACCGGCGCCATGCGTTCGAGCGAGGCCAGGTCAAACTCGGCCATGAATCCGAGGCGACCCAGGTTGACGCCCAGCAACGGCACCTCGGCGTCGACGAAGCGGCGCGCCTGCGCGAGAAGTGTCCCGTCGCCCCCGAGCACCACGACGAGGTCGACCTCGTCGGGTTTGGTGAGAGGAACTGTCGCGCGGCTGTGCTCCTCGGAGACCAGCCGACCGTGGCGTTCCACCAGCGCCCGCACACGTCCCGCCGCCTCGCGGGCTTCCTCGCCGTCGGGGTTGTACACGAGCGCGACGCCCCGTCCCATGCGATCAATGTACCTTCTGGGAGGGTGAAGCGGGTGAGGAGCTGTTCGCCGAACGGGCCCGGGGCCGAGGGGCAGATTCTCGGCCCGGCGAATCGCCCGCAGGATCCCTGCCTGATCGATCCCGGCTTCCGCCAGCTGACGCCCCCGCGAGTCCTGGTGGATCCAGTTGTCCGGGAGCCCCAGACGAGTCACGGCCGACGCATCCAGTCCGAGTTCCTGCGCCGCTTCCAGCACCGCGGCGCCGAATCCACCGATCAGAGCGTGGTCCTCGATGGTCACCACCGGTACACCCGCCCCCAGAAGCTCGCCGAGCAGCCTGACGTCCACGGGCTTGGCAAAGCGGGCGTCCCACACGCCGACCTCGTGCTCATCCCCAAGCTCCTCCGCGGCGGCCAACGCGGCGATCGCCGGTGTGCCGAACGCCAGCACGGCGACCCGGGGCAGTCGACCACCCCGGAGCATATCGAACGCGGGGGTCAAAGCCCGAGCACACCCGAGCCGGAACTCGGGGCACGCGCGGTCGAGCAGACGATCGGACACCGAGTCCCGCGGATATCTGACGGCGCTGAGCCCCTCCTCGTACCCGCTCATGAACGCGAGGGCCGCCTTGAGGCTCGGTTCATCGATCGCGGCCATGAGGCATGCGCCGGGGAGCGTTCGGAGCAACGCGACATCGCAGAACCCGTGATGCACCGCGCCGTCCCCACCAACAAGCCCCGCTCGATCCAGGCACAGACGCACCGGGAGCCCCTGCAGCGACGCCTCCTGAAAGGCCTGATCGAACGCCCGCTGGAGGAACGTCGAATAGACCGCGAAGAACGGCTTGAAGCCACACTTGGCCAGGCCGGCCATCATGTCCAGCGCATGGCTCTCACAGATGCCCGTGTCCCACACCCGGCTCGGGAATGCGGCCATCGCCGAGGACACGCCCGTCCCGTCGGGCATCGCCGCGGTCGCCGCCACGACCCGATCGTCCCTCGTCATCAGGTCGAGGAGTGCATCGGCGAACGCGGTCGTAAAGCTGCGTCCGGGCTCTTTCAGTTCGACGCGGCACTTGGAGGTTCCCTCCTCCTCGAATCGCTCGAACGCCGGCGGTGAATGAAACTTGGAGCTGTCGTTCTCGGTGAATGCGAATCCCTTGCCCTTGACCGTCTGGACGTGCAGCACCATGGGACGATCGAAGTCCCGAGCCTCGCTCAGAAACTCGATCAACGCCGGGAGGGAGTGGCCGTCGATCGGCCCGACCGTCACCAGCCCGAAGTGCTCGAACCACGCCCCTTCGTTGATCATCGCCTTGGTGCCCTCTCCCATCTTGTGGTAGGCCTCGTGGAGGAGAGAGCCGCCGGGGACGCGGCGGAGAATGTCCTTGGCGCCCCGCTTGAAATCCGCATACAGATGACTCATCCGGAGGCGATCAAAGTACTGCGAGACCGCGCCCTGCGGCTTCGAGATGCTCATGCCGTTGTCGTTGAGCACCACCAGGAACTGCCGGCGGAGGGTGCCCGCGTTGTTGAGCCCCTCCATCGCCACACCGTTCACGATCGAGGCGTCGCCGATCAGGGTCACGACCCGTCGGCCGGAGGGATTGCTCTGCGGATCGAACGCCTCCCGTTGAGCAGGTCGCCGCGGGCGATACCGACACCCGTCGAGATACCCGTCCCGGCATGCCCCACGCTGAAGAGGTCGTAGGGTGATTCGCTCGGGGCGGGGAATCCCGACATGCCCGCGCGGGTCCGCAGCCCGGGGAGCAGCGAGGCACGCCCCGTGAGCAGCTTGTGGGGGTAGCACTGATGCCCGACGTCGAACAGCAGGCGGTCGGTCGAGAAGTCGAAAACGTAGTGCAGCGCGATCGTCAACTCGACGACGCCCAGATTTGGCGCCAGATGCCCGCCGCTCCGCGCAACCTGGCTGCAGATCGCCTCCCGGATCTCCGCAGCGAGCACCTCGAGCTGGTCGATCCCGAGGCCGCGAAGGGACGAAGGTGACGTGATGGTGGGGAGTATGGCCATGGTGGATATGGTCTGTATCGGGCGAGCTTTCAATCGCTCCTGAAAATACTGTAGGCTGCCACGTCGAAGGCGTCCGGTTTGTTCGGCTTCCGCGCCCGCTCGGTTCGTCACCTCGTCCGAACCGCCAGGAACCGGCAGATCTGCCGCAGGCCCTCCGCTTCTTCACCGAAGGGTTCGACCGCCCGGAGAGCGGTGTCCCGCATCTCCTCGACCATCCGTCGCGACGCCTCCACCCCGAACACGCCGGGATAGGTCAGCTTCCCGGCCTCCGCGTCCTTGCCGGTGCGTTTCCCCGTGTGTTCGGACGTCTGCGTGACGTCGAGGAGATCGTCCACGATCTGGAACATCAGCCCCGCCGCCTCGGCAAACCCCGTCAGGGCTTTGAGCGAGGCGGGCTCAGCGGAACCGGAACTCATCGCGCCCATCCGGACCGACGCGACAAGCATGGCGCCGGTCTTGCCCCGATGGATTCGCTCAAGCCTCGCGGCATCGTCCCACTCCGATGCGTCCGGATCCCCTTCGAATCCGAGCGTGTCGAGCACCTGTCCGGCGATCATCCTCGAGCACGCGTCCGCGAGTTCGCGGATCGTCGCCAGAGCGAGCGTCGGCGGGAGCCGGTCGGCGAGCAGTCCGAACGCATGATTGAGCAGCGCGTCGCCGGCGAGGATGGCCATCGCCTCCCCCGCCTGCCGGTGCAGCGTGGGCCTCCCCCGTCGGAGGTCGTCGTTGTCGAGCGCGGGGAGATCGTCGTGCACCAGGCTGAAGCAGTGCACCAATTCGATCGCGGCGCCGGCGGGCAGGGACTCGGGTCCTGCACCTCCCGAGGCCATGCACGCGTGCCACGCGAGCAGCGGCCGCAGCCGCTTTCCGCCTCCCAGCGTGGCGTAGGCCATCGCTTGCTCGAGCGCGGGGGGCGCGCCGGCGAGCCGAACGACCGTCGCCATGTAGGCTTCGATCTGGGGGAGGGCCGCCGCCACCGTGTGGGGCAGTGATCCGGAGTCCACACCGTGTTGTTCGGCATTTGCGCTCAATTGGGGCTCCGAAGCGCGGGAGTCTAGGAACCGCGATCGACCCCGTGCCCACGCCTCGTCCGCGGGTACGATCCCGGGCATGGGAAGTCTGGGCCCCTTCGAAATGCTGCGCGCGGGCGGATGGGTCATGTACCCTCTGCTGGCGGTGAGCCTGCTCTCGGTCACCCTGTGCCTGGAGCGGGCGGTGTTTTGGCTTCGCCACCGGGAGCGGGCCACCCTCCGGCTCATCGAAAGAGTGACCCGCTCGGCCCGGGCGGGCGACTGGCCCGCCGCGGCGGCACGGGCGGAGGTCGACAGCACGGTCCTGGGACGATTCGCCCGTGCCATGATCCGGATCGATGAGCCCGGCTGGTCCGAGCGGCCCTTGATTTCCGAGGCGGATGTCGCCCAGGGGATCGAGTCGGTCCGGGCCTCGACCGAGCGGTTCGCCGCGACCCTGAGCGCGATCATCACCGCGGCCCCGATGCTCGGCATCCTGGGCACCGTGACCGGCATTATCCGGAG
The DNA here is from genome assembly GCA_016709445.1 of Phycisphaerales bacterium. Taxonomy (GTDB): domain Bacteria; phylum Planctomycetota; class Phycisphaerae; order Phycisphaerales; family UBA1924; genus PNC22. The sequence continues at coordinate 57,022 of JADJMV010000011.1, read as the reverse complement.
TTTCCGGCTGCTGGGTGCGGAGGGTCCGGTTTCCGACCCGGTTTCGGTCGCCGGGGGCATCGCGGAAGCGCTCATCACGACCGCTTTCGGGCTCATCATCGCCCTGGTGACCCTCTTTCCCTACACGATCTATCGCGCCAGGGCCGATCGGTGCTTGGCACGCCTTGAGGCGTTTGGCCAGAGCCTGATCACCACAGCATCCGCGGACGCGCCCGCCAAGCCTGACCACAGCTCTACCGCGCGGTCTCCTGCTCCTTGAGCAGTCGCCAGATTTCCTCGGCGGTCTCCGCGGCGTAGATCCGCTCGCGGAAATCCTCCATGGTCATCAGGCGACTCACTCTGGCGAGAGCCTGGATATGGTCGCTGGTGCGGTCCGGGGGGCTCGCCAACAGGACGACGAGCCGGACCGGTCGGCCATCGATGGCATCAAAATCCAGCGGCTCGGCGGGCCGGCCGATCGCCATCGCGAGCGCCGACATGCCCGGACACTTGCCGTGCGGGATTGCCAACCCATGCCCGATGCCGGTGGTCCGGGTCTGCTCACGTGTCCAGACCGCTTCCTTGAGCGAGTCGGGATTGGTGACCCGCCCCGTGGCGGCCAGCACATCGACGAGTTCGTCGATGACGCCCCTCTTGTCCACCGACGCCAGGGGCGCCCGGATGCATTCGCTGGAAAGGATCTCGAACAGGTTCATCAGCGGCCCCAACGGCGATTCATCGACTTCCAGGGCCCGCGGATCGGCCCGCACTGGCGGTGAGTCTATCCCCCGCCCCAGCCGTGGGGAGGCTCAGCCTCGCGAGAGGCAGGCCGCGTAGGCCCCATCCTGATATTCCGACGGGGGTCGCCCCGGCCCGCCCTCGGGGAGTCTCTGCTGCTCACGGGTGACCTGGAGGCCGAACGTGCGGCACGCCCAGTCGACGATCCCTCGGTTCTCTTCCGGCTCCAGGCTGCAGGTCGAGTAGACCAGTCGCCCGGACGGCGCCAGCAGACCGACCGCTTGCGTCACGATCGTCCGCTGCTGCTCCCCGAGCCGGGCAAGTTGTCTTGAGGAACAGCGGTGCCGGGCCTCGACCCGGCGCGCCAGCACCCCGGAATTGCTGCATGGCACGTCGGCCAGAGCGAGGCTGCAACGGGCCCTCCACGCCTCGGCCGCCCGCTCAGGGCGAACCACCGAGAGCCGCCCATTCGCGGTGGCCGCAAGCCGGTCGAGGTCCGCGAGCCTGGGCTCGCTCACCTCGCACGCGATGACCTGCGCTGCGCTCGCCCCGGAGAGCAATTGCCTCGTCTTGGTGCCACGCCCGGCGCAGAGATCGACCACCACCGACTCGGCCGCCAAATCTCCCGCAACGGCCAGCGCCGCGCTCGCCGAGGCATCCTGTACCCAAAGGTCCGGGTTTGTCCGGAGCAGCGCCACCAGATCGGACCGCGAGCCGGTGAACACGCGATGGAGCGCCGAACTGTGCTCGGTCGAGCAGCCGATATCCGCTCCGGAAGCCATCCCGCCCGCATACAGCACCGTCGGCGGGTTGCATACCGAGTGCCACGCGATGTGGATCGCGTCATCCTCGCCATATTCATCGGCCCACCGACGCACCTGCCCGGTCGGGATGCCAGCCGCGACCGCGGCACGCGGCAGTTCTTCCGGCGGGAGTACCGGGCGCGCCAGCACGAGACTGCGGCCGTCCGGGAGGGGAAGTTCGTCGCGCAGGTTGCTCCATCCCGGGCGCGACTGCGATTGTCCCTGCGCATCGCGTCGAACGAGTTCCGCGAGGCGCCGGAGCACCGCATTCACGAGCCCCGATGCCTTTGGTCGGGCATGCTGCTTTGTCCATTCCACCGACTCATCGATGGCCGAGTGCACGGGCACACGGTCGAGAAAGAGCATCTGCGCCGCACCGACGAGCAACGCAGCACCCGTCGGAGCCTCCAGGCTTTCCCACGGCTGTCGAAGGAACTGAGAGAGCAACTGCTCAATCGTGAGCCAGCGCCGGATCGCGGCGTCGAGCACGGCGTGAGCCAGCGCGGCGTCGCGATCTGGAATCCCCTCTGTGTCGAGGGCGTCGAGGCCCAGATCGGGATATCGGCGGATTTCCGCGGCGAGGCGCGACATCACCGCCGCCCGCCCGGGATTCACCCGGCCCTCGCGACGATCCACTCCGAACTGTGTCTGGCGGCTCTTCGACGGGGGCTGCACACGAAAGTCTAGCCCCCCGCCCGAGCATCCCAGGTTGACATCCGGCTTCCCGGCGGGTTGAGTCACCCCCATGCCCCCGGCCGAAACGCCGAATCCATCCGCAGCCGCGACCCCGGAGACCCTCCCGGGGCTCCTATTCACGGCATTCGAGCCCAGCGGCGACGACCACGCCGCGGCCGTCATCGCGGAACTGAAGCGTCGTCTGCCCACGCTGCCGATCTACGCGTGGGGCGGCGCCCATATGGAGGCCGCGGGAGCGACGATAGTCGAGCGGACGGGAGACGATGCGGTGATGGGCCTGCCTGGCCTCGCAAAGATCCGCGAACACCGCCGGATCAACCGGCGCATCCGCGAGTGGATGCGAGCGACCCCTGGTATCAAGCTTCACGTCCCGGTCGATTCGCCTGCTGCGAACTTTCCAATCTGTCGGATCGCCCGCAAACAGGGGATCGGCATCCTGCACCTCGTCGCTCCGCAGGTCTGGGCGTGGGGCGGGTGGCGCATCCGCAAGCTCCGGCGTCTGACGGACATGCTGCTCTGCCTCCTCCCCTTCGAGGAGCCGTGGTTCAAGGAGCGGGGGATCCCGGCCCGGTTCGTCGGCCACCCCCTCTTCGACACGCCGATTGATCGTGAGGCCCTGGCGACGCAGGCCGCTGGTTTCGGCCAGGGCTCTCCGCGTGTCGCGCTCCTCCCCGGATCACGCCCGGCCGAGATTGCTCGCAATTTCCCCCTCCTGCTTGAGACGTACCGCCAGATCGCCGGCGCGGAACCGGAGTCTCGGGGTGTGGTCGCCGCCACCACCGCGGCGGTCGCCGAGCGCATCCGATCGCTGGCCGCACGGCACGGCGGCTGGCCCGAATCGCTCGAGGTCGCCGTGCGCCAGACGGACGCGGTCATCCACTGGAGCGACCTGGCGCTGGTGGTCAGCGGCACGGTGACCCTGCAGATCGCCCGCCAGCAGCGCCCGATGATCATCGTCTACAAGTCGAGCCCGCTCCTCTACATGCTCCTGGCCCGTTGGGTGCTCTCGACCGAGTTCCTCACCCTGCCGAATCTGGTCGCCGGGCGGGAGATTGTGCCCGAGTTCGTCCCGCACTTCGGCGGGCACGAACCCATCGCCGCCGAGGCGCTCAAGATCATCCGCTCGCCGGAAACAGCCTCCCGCCAGAGGGCCGAACTGGCCCGGATCACCGAGCAGTTCGATGGCCACCACGCGGGGGCCGAGGCGGCCGAGGCGATCCTGCTGCATCTGGGGATCGGCGCCGCGGCTATGTCCTGACACTCGGCCGCAAGTCCAAGGTTCCCACGACGGCGAATCGGTTGCCGATACGGTCGGCGATTTCGACACGTTGGACATGCAAGCCGGCGAGCGGGAGATCTTTGTCCAGGCATTGGTGCGCGAAAGCTGCGAGGTCGTGTTCGGCAATCTCCGGGCTTTCGGCGAACAGCACAATCGCCGCCCCGGCGCGCTCGATCTCCGGTACCCGCGACAATTTGCGCACATCGGCAAGGCAGGCGTTGAACTGAGAGAGATATGTCCGGTTTTGGCCCGCAACGCCATCGGTATACGAGAACTGCCCGAACGTCTTGACTTCGAGCCAGTAGGCCTCCTGGGGCTCGATCTTTCCCAACTCCTGCGGCGCCTCAACGCGCGCCAGCGGGCCTGCAAAGAGCGTCCCCTCTGCCGCCTGGCGTTCTCGTCGAGCGGCCACCTCGTCTCGGAGGCCGACTGTGCCACCCGGTGCGAGTACTAGGTCGCATCGCTCCCGTTCGCTGGCCTTCGGAATGCCCTCCGCCGGTGCGGGGTAGGGCATCTCCCGAAAGACCGTGAGGCCGGCTCCGGCCAATCCAGCGGCGAGCAGGGGGTGCATCTGCACCTCATCCAGCGCATCGAGGCCATGGACCGCTTGCTCTTCGCGGAGCGCTCGCTCGGCGAATCGCAGCCCCTCGGCCATCGCCTCCGTGATGTCCTCGGCGTACCACACCGGCCCCGATCGTACCGGGCTCTTGGCCGGGGCCGGTTGCAATGCAGCCGGAGGCATGCCATTATGCCGCTCCCGTGGGCCCGCCCGCGGTCCGCCATTGTCCCCCGAGGAGCCCGCATGGACCAGATCATGAACTTCTTCAACGCCATCAACGGCGTGCTCTGGCACGACATGGTGCTGTACTGCTTGCTGGCGGTCGGTGTGCTCTTCACGCTGTGGTCCGGCATTGGGCAGTACAAAGCCATCACACACGGCGTCGCCGTGATCCGGGGCAAATACGACCGCAAGGATGACCCGGGCGCCATCAACCACTTCCAGGCCCTGTCGACGGCGCTCTCGGCGACGGTGGGGCTCGGCAATATCGCCGGTGTTGCCATCGCTATCTCGGTCGGCGGGCCGGGCGCTGTTTTTTGGATGTGGGTAACCGGCTTCGTCGGCATGGCCCTGAAGATGACCGAGGTCACGCAGGCCATGCTCTTCCGGAACACCGACGATCCTGACAATCCCCACGGCGGTGCGATGTGGGTGTGCAAGAAGGGGTTCTCCAAAATCCATCCAGCATTAGCCCCCCTCGGGGCTGTGGTCGGCGGCATCTTCTGCCTCACGCTCATCGTGTCGTGCGTGACCGGCGGCAACATGTTCCAGGCCTGGAACGTTGCCGACCTCGGATTCACCTATTTCAGCATCCCCCAAGTGGTGACCGGGATCGTCATGGCGATCGCGGTGGGCATCGTCATTATCGGTGGCATCAAGCGGATCGGCGACGTCGCGGGCAAAGTCGTGCCGTTCATGTGCGGCCTCTATATCCTCGCGGGCCTCTATGTCATTCTGACCAACCTCGGCCAGGTCCCTTCCCTCTTCGGCTTGATCTTCCAAGAGGCGTTCAAGCCATCCCAGGCGGCCGGGGCCTTCCTCGGCGGGGCAGCGGGTTTCGGCTTTCTCAAGGGCATGCAGCGAGCTCTCTTCTCCAACGAGGCGGGTCAGGGATCGGCCCCGATCGCGCACTCGGCCGCCAAGACCGACGAGCCGGTGCGTGAGGGCGTCGTCGCGGGCCTGGAGCCGTTTGTCGACACGATCTGCGTCTGCACCATCACCGCTTTGGTGATCCTGCTCAGCGGCACCTGGAACCGGAACCCCGCGCTGGTCTGGGCCGACGGGCAGCCCCCGGCGATCACACAGGTCGTCGATGCGCAGGGCAACCCGACCGCATCCTGGCAGGTCGCCCCCGCGCAGGTCAAGGTGCGGGACGCCAACGAGGCCAGCCGCCAGATGAAGGCGGGCACGAACGTGTTCCTCGTCGTCAAGGCGGGCAAGAACTCGGTCACTGGAGGCGACCACTTCCAGGTCACCGGCCAGCTCGAAGGTAATGAGGCCGCCGGATGGACGGCAAAATTCTCGCCCCTCGACACGGAGGCCAAACCCGAGATCACCGCCGACGGCGCCTACTTCGGCTTCAAGGGCGCGACCCTGACTGCCAAGGCGTACGACCGAGTCCTGCCCGGGCTCGGGCTCTGGGTGGTCCCGGCCACGGCGTTCCTCTTCGCCTTCTCCACGATGATCTCGTGGAGCTACTACGGGAGCAGGGGGTTGTGTACCTCTTCGGCCCCAAGTCGGTCATGATCTATCGGATCGTCTACTGCGTCCTCATCGTCTTCGCATGCGTGCCGCAGTTCATCAAGACCGAGAACGAATTGGACATCGTCTCGACGCTGGGAACGGGCGTGATGCTGTGGGCCAACATCCCGATCATGCTGATCTTCGGGCCCATGGCGATGAAGGCGTATCGTGAGTACATGGGCAAGCTCAAGCGTGGCGAGTTCCACCCGCACGCCGCCCCCAGGATCGTCGACGTCGTCGACGGTTCGGACGTCGAGTAACACCGACCCATCCGAGTATGCATCGCGCGTGCCCGCCGACCGGCGGGCACGCGCCTTTTTTAGGGGCCGACGGGCTCCGTCCCGAGCAGGTCTCGCAGGACCGGCAGGATCTTGCCCGCCGATTCCGCCGCTCCCGCCCGGCTTTTGCGTACGAGCGACCGCCACATCCACGGCAGCGGGAGCGCGGTGGTGGGGAGGTACCAGGCGTAGGTCAGCCACGGCATCGACTCGGCCCACCGCCCGTACGCGCTCCAATACGTCGCCATGAGAGAGTCGGTGAGCCACACGCCCGGCCAGACGGTCAGCACCAGGGTGATGGCGAACACCGCGGGGATCACGGGCTTGCGGGCGAGCCTCACGCGGACCACCGCCCCAGACTCTCCCTGATCCACGATCGAACCCCGCAGCTCGTGCTCGAAGGGCACCGCGTCGCAGTCGAGCCGGAACGCGCGGGCGTCCTTGGAGTCGAAACCCGGCAGCTTGCCCCGACGGCCGGCCTTGCGGAGGCGGTCGATGATTTCGGCACCGCCCAGGCCCGTCGCGATCGAGAGTTCTCCCCCGGCGATCAGGTCCGATATCTCCGTGTTCGGCTCTGGGCTGGGCGTCGTCGCGGGCATCGGTGTCTCCGGGTGTCAGTGTATCGGGCGTGGAAATACTGTCGGATCAGCAGCGGCACGCCCTTCGCATGCGGATGATTCAGCAGTGAGACCAACCGACAGCACAACCCCCGACGGCCTCCGAGGGCGGGCCGAGCCGCGGCCCGCGAGGCTGAGGCTCGTCACCGACGTTGCCCGCACGCCACGCCAGGCGTCGTCCAATGACGACACTCGGGCGCGGATGGACCGGATCCGGACGACCTCGGCGGAGCATCGCGCCTGGGAGGTTGGGGCCGAGAACCGGGCCGCCGCCGCCCTGGAGACCTTCGACGCGCGCTGGGTCATGGCCGTGCGCGTGTCGGACGCGCTCGAGGGGGGGCGAGCGGCCGTGCTCCGGCCGGAAACCCGGGCCCGCCTGGTCACCTCTGCCACGCGGATGGGTCTGCGGCCTTTCGACGCCAACATGGTGATCGCCATCGTGCAGGACGCCGCGAGGGAGGGGCAAACGCCTCGTGACCTTGATACGGTGGATCGCCTCATGCTTGTGCCCGGGCCGCGCACCGAAGCGAGGGCGAGACCGGGGCGGTGGGTACTCGCGTGCCTGCTCTTCTCGGCGGCCTGGGCGGGGCTGCTGGTGCGTTGGCTCCTGGGTTGAGCCCGCTCGGCCCCGGCCGGCAAGAATGGCGACATGCAACCCCCCGGTACGGCGCCGATCGATCCCGGCCTTCCCGCGCCTGGCTTCACGCTCATGGACCAGCACGGGCGAGCACGCTCGCTCGCCGACCTACTTGGCTCGCCCGCCGTGCTCTTCTTCTACCCGAAGGACATGACGAGCGGCTGCACCGAGGAGGCGTGCGGATTCGAGGCCGAGTTGGGCCGGTTCCGCCGACGCGGGGTCGGGGTGCTGGGTATCTCCATCCTGAACGCGAAGTCCAAGAAGAAGTTTGCCGACCTGCACGGTTTGCGATTCCCCCTCCTGGCCGATGACGCCACCAACGATCGTCGCAAGCCGGAACCGGTCGTGGCCCGCCTCTACGGCGTGTGGGTCGAAAAGATGCTGTACGGCCAGAAGTACATGGGGATACGCCGGACGACCTACCTCGTCGATCGCGAAGGGAGGGTGGCACGCCGGTGGGACGATCCCGAGACCTGCGGCCACGCCGCCGAAGTGCTCGCGGCCGTCATCGAGTTGGGTCTTTGAGCGCGTCGATCTCGTAGCGGGCCCGCCGGTGGGGCCATACTGCCGGGAGCACGCATCCCGCGAACATGAGGGCACAACCGGTCATCTCCGCCGCACGCAGGTGCTCGCCAAGCATCGCGACGCCGAAGGCGGCCGCGAACACCGCCTCCATGCTCATGAGCACCGCCGCGTGCGCGGGGGGGGCGTGGCGTTGTCCGACGATCTGCAGGGTGAACGCCACGCCGATCGGGAAGACGCCGCTATAGAGCGTGGGCAGCAGGCCCTGCGGCGCCGTGGCGAAGCGGGCGCGCTCGAGCACGAGGGCCAGCACCGCGGAGCACACCGCCACCAGGGCGAACTGGACGCCCGCCAGCCGCATTGCGTCGGCCCGGGGCGCAAGCTTCCCGGTCAACGCGACGTGTACGGCCCAGAGCACCGCGCACCCCATGACGAGCAGGTCGCCGCGACCGATCCCGCCGGATACGTCCCCGCTGAGACGCCAGAGCCCGAGAGCAGCGAGCACGGCGCCAAAGAGGTGTGCCAGGCTCGCCCGTTGGCCCATCGTGAGCCCGACCAGAGGCACGAGGAGCACATAGAGCCCGGTGAAGAAGCCCGCGCGAGCCGCGGTCGTGTGCTCCACGCCCGCCTGCTGGAGCCACGCCGCCGCGGTCATGATGAGACCGAGCACACCACCTCTGATCAGTTCCTCCCGGGTCGGACGTAGGCGTCGGGCCCTTGTGAGGAGGCCGGCCACGAGTGCGAAGCCGATCGTGTACCGCAGGGCGTTGAATGTGAATGCCCCCATCACGGCCGAGGCGTGGCGCTGCGCGACAAAGCCCGAGCCCCAGATGCACGCCACCAGGAGCAGCGTCAGATCGGCTCGGAGCGATGCCCGCCTCATGCGGAGAGTCCCTTCCCGAGCGGCAGAGGCCTACTCCGCCTTGCGCAGCCATTCTTCTTCGAGTTCGGCCAACTCGGCCTTGAGCGAGGCCCGCGAGTCCTGGGCCGCCTTGGCCTGTCCGGCGAGCTTCCAGATCTCCGTGCCCGCGAGGGCCCCGTCGAGGCCCCGCAGCTCGGCCTGGATCTCACCCATGCGTTCCTCGATCTGCTCAGCCCGCATCCACGAGAAGCGGCTCTTGGATTTGGGGCCGGCGGTCCGGGCCGGCGCGGTCTGGGCCTTCGGTGGCGCCGCCGGGGTTGGGGCGGGCCTCGAGGCCGCATCCTTGTGCTCCCGCCACTGCGAGTAGTTACCGGGAAAGATCTCTGCGCCGCCCAGCCCATCCAGCACGAGCAGGTGGTCGCATGTCGCATCGATCAGGGCGCGGTCATGGCTGATCAGGATCAGGGTCCCGTCGTACCCGCCGTCGGCGGCGAGCGACTCCTCGAGCCGCTCGGCACTGGGAATATCAAGATGGTTCGTCGGCTCGTCGAGCACCAGCACGTTCTTCGAGCTGGCCATGAGCCCCGCGAGCACCGCTCTCGCCCGCTCGCCGCCCGAGAGCACGCCGAGTTCCTTCTCCTGCTCCGCGCCGCTGAAGAGAAACGCCCCGGCCAGGTCGCGGGCCTGCTGCTCGCTCATCATCGTGCCCGGGTTCTCCTTCCGGATGACATCCTGGAGGTACCGGAACACCTGCTTGTCGGGGTCGATCGATTCGTGGCTCTGCCGGAAATACCCGACCTTGACGTTGGACCCCAGCTTCACCGTCCCCGAGTCCGACTCGATCTCGCCGAGCAGCGTCCGCACCACGGTGGTCTTGCCCGCCCCGTTCGGCCCCACGATGGCCCAACGCTCGCCGCGGCTTACCGAGAGCGACAGGTTGCAGAACAGGACCTTGGAAGAGCCATCCTCGAGCGGATAGGCCTTGGACAGCCCGCGCGCGCTGGCGACGATATCGCCGGCCCGCTCGGTCTTGGGCAGCTCGAAGCGAAACGCGACCAACTCCACCGGCCGCTCGAGTGTGCTCGCTTCCTTCTCCCGATCCAGTCGACTCTCGCGTCCCCGGGCCTGCTTGGCCCGCTGGCCGGCCTTGTACTTGCGGATGTATGCCTCTTCCTGCCGGAACTTGACCTGCTGGTTCTCGTACGCCCGCATGATCGCCAAGCGCCGTTCCTCGCGGAGCTGGCGGAACTTGGCGTAGTTGCCGGGATAGTCGATGAGCCTTCCCTGCTCCACCTCCTCGATCCGACCGACGACGTTGTCGAGCAACCGTCTGTCGTGCGAGATGATCAGCACCGCTCCCTTGTACTCACTGCTCAGGAATCGTTCGAGCCACATCCGCCCGTCGATGTCCAGGTGGTTCGTCGGCTCGTCGAGCAAGAGGACGTCCGGCTCCTCGAGCAGGAGTTTGGCAAGGGCAAGTCGAGCCCGCTGACCGCCGCTGAGACCCTCGACCGGCACGCTGAACTGTGCGTCGGTGAACCCCAGACCGTGGAGCACCGCGTCGATGCGGTGGCCCAGCGTGTAGCCGCCGGCGGCGGCGATGCGGCGCTCCAGATCCTCCTGCCGGCGGAGCAGCCGATCGAGCGCCTCACCCTCGGCGTCGGCCATGGCGTCGAAGATCTGGTGCAACTCCTCATGCAGGGCGTGGAGGTCGGCGAAGGCGCTCTCGGCCTCATCGCGGAGCGTCTGCCCGGGCGAGAGCGCCGGCTCCTGGGCGAGATACCCCACCCTGGTATTGCGCTGCCGCGAAACCGTCCCCGAGTCCGGAACAAGGAACCCCGCCAGCACCCGCAGCAGGGTCGACTTGCCCGTACCGTTGCGGCCGACCACGCCGATCCGGTCCCCCGCCTCGATCGAGAGCGAGGCCCCCTCCAGGATCGTGCGGTCCCCGATGGCGTAGTGGATGTTGGCGGCGACGAGGATCGACATCGGGTCGATGGTAGGTGACGCCGGGCCGGAGACCATGGCGGCCATCCCTACACTCTCGGCGTGAGCATCTCGCCGCCCAGCCCAAACGGGGGCCCCGCCGAGCCCCTCGGCCGCAAGCCCGTGACGATCCGGACGCTCCGTGCCATGGCCGCCCGTGGGGAGCCGTTCGCCTGCCTGACGGCATACGACGCGACCACGGCCCGCTGGCTGGAGCGGGGAGGCGTGCACGTGCTCCTGGTGGGCGACTCGGCGGCTCAGGTTGTGCTGGGTTTCGAGCGAACGATCGACATGCCGCTCGAGGTGGCGATCGCCCTGACCGCTGGCGTCAAACGCGGGGCGCCCACAGCCTTTGTCATGGCCGATATGCCCTTCGCCAGCTACCAGGAGAGCGATGAGCAAGCCGTCCGCAACGCGGCGAAGTTTCTGACCCTGGGGCTCGCCGATTGCGTCAAGATCGAGGCGGACGCCTCCTTCGCCGGCACCGTGGCCAAGCTCACGAGGGCCGGGATCCCGATCTGTGCGCACGTCGGGTGCCGGCCTCAGACCGTCGCGGTGGCTGGGGGCTATTCCGCGGCGGGCCGGACGGCCGAAGAGGCCGAACGCGTCGTTGCCGACGCCTTGGCGCTCGAGCGGGCCGGCGCGGTGCTGCTCCTCGTAGAAGCGGTGCCCGACGAGGTCACCCGGGCGATCGTCTCGGCCTCCCGGGTCCCGGTGATCGGGATCGGGGCGGGGACGGCCTGCCAGGGGCAGGTGTTGGTGGTACAGGATCTTCTCGGGCTGACGGACCAGCCACCCCGATTTGCCGAGCCCGTCGTCCGGATGGGCCCGCAGCTCCAGGCCGCGGCGGCGGAATGGACGCAGCGTGTCAAAACGGGGCAGATCGGGGGTCAGCGTTACCTGATGCGACCGGGCGAGGCGGAGAGATTGGGCATCCGTGCGGGGGCATCGGGCGAATCGACTGACGCCGCCACCCCGGAGCGACCGATGGGCAGGGGCGTTGAGCCAACGGACCGCACGGGCGGACGGGAGGACCACGGATGAGGAAGTTCACGGATTGGGGACCGGCCGTGCTGGTCCTGACCGCGACGCTGCTGGCTCTCCTGGTCGCCCCGACGATGGTGCGACGGGTTGAATTCGCCCAGACTTCGGCCCGCGTCACGCTTGCCAGGCAAGCGCTCGGCGAGGACGACATCCTGGAGCGGATCGACCAGGCCGTTCGGCGTGTCGCCGAGTCCGTCGAGCCTTCCGTAGCCCACATCGATGTTCGCCTCTCCTCGCGCGTGCACTGGGCCAGTTCGTCCGGCTCCGGCTGGTTGTTCGACACGGCGGGCCACATCGTGACCAACGCCCATGTCGTTCGCGGCGCCGACCGCATCCGTGCGCAGCTCTCCGACGGGCGCCTCTACGACGCCGAACTCGTCGGCGCCGACCCCTTTACCGACATCGCGGTGCTCAAGCTCCCGACGACCGAGGGCCTCGTCCCGGCGACCCGCGCCAGCGGGACACACCCCCGCCAAGGTGAACGCGTCTTCGCCTTCGGCTCGCCCTTCGGCTTCAAGTTCTCGATGAGCCAGGGCATCATCTCCGGGCTCGGGCGAGAGCCCGAAGGCGCGGTCGCGATGTCCGCGGGCTTCACCAATTTCATCCAGACCGATGCGGCCGTCAACCCGGGCAACTCGGGCGGGCCCCTCGTCAACGTCCGCGGCGAGGTCGTCGGCATGAATGTCGCCATCGCGACGGGCAGCGATTCGCAGGGAACCACCGAGGGGCAGTCGGCCGGCATCAGCTTCGCCATCCCGCTCCCCGTCATCGAGTCGGTCGTCACGCAACTGATTGAGACCGGCACCGTCCGCCGCGGCTTCCTCGGGATCACGATGGGCAACTCGGAGACCGAGCGGCTCCGGGACGCTGGGTTTAACGGCTTCGGAGTGCAGATCGATGCGGTCAGTGTTGGCGGCCCCGCCGCCGACGCCGGTCTCAAGGACGGCGACGTGATTACCGCGATCGACGGGCAGGTCGTGACCGGGATCGGCGTGCTTCGTTCGCTCATCAGCTCGGTCAAGCCGGGAGACGGCATCCTCCTGAGCGTGTGGCGGAACGGTGAGACCTGGACGACTCGCGCGGTCCTTGCTCAAGCAGGACCAGACGTCGTGCTTAGCGCCGGCGTCAGGGACGAGCTGGCCCGGTTCGGGCTGCTGGTCAATGGCACCGACCGCCGCAGCGGCGGAGACCCACCGGTCTTCACGCGCGTGGTCGCCGACTCACCCGCCGCACAGGCGGGCTGCCAGCGGGGACAGCGAGTGGTCAAGGTCGGCGGGCATGACGTGGCCACGCTCGACGAGTTCGCCGCGGCCCTGTCCGATCAGGGGTTCCTGATCGGGCGTGAGGTTGAGATCGAGGTCACGCAACAGGACGCGGATACCGGCGAGATCCAGCAGAAGTCGATCACGCTCCAAATCTCACCGTGAGTCGGATGCCGGCGCCAGCCGCCGCAACCGAATGGTGACCGGAGTACCGATCGGGGGGACTCGGTCGTCGATCGCGAGCCACCTGGGGTCGTCCTGGGCCGAGTCGGGGCTCTCGACGTGTTTCCAGGCGATGGTCTCGCTCCCGAAGGTATGGAGCCCGACGATCTGCCCGGTGCCGTCGGCGTCGTACACATCGCGATCCCCGAACCGCCGCACCCGCGAGCCCGCAAACACCCAGCCGTCGTCCGGGGCGATCTCCGAGAGCGAGCGCCCACTCTTGAGATCCCGGATCCACGACCCCGGTGCGTGCTCCGCGATCGTCCCATCGGGCCCCCGGACGAGGATCCATACCTCGACCCCGCTTCCCTCCGGCTGCACCGGCACGACGCGGTCGCCCTCCCGCCGCCAACCGCCGGGGTGGCCGGGCTCGGCGCCGACGGAGAGCAGGGCCGCGTGCACCAGGCTCGCGGCCACATCGGTCACCACCAGCGCCTCGTGCTCCCTCGAGTCCCGCCCACAGCAGACGACCTCGAGATACACATCCGGGGTCTCGAGGTCGTGACAATCGACCGCGATCTCGCCGTCAAACTCTACGATGCCCTCGCGCGGATCGGCCCGAACGCCCGGAAGCACCTCCACGAGGCCCGGCGAGACCGCATGCGGCGGCCGGTCGGCTTCGGGTGGCCCCCCCGCCCGAGGTCCGGCGCAGCCCGCGAGCAGGACGACCCCAACGAGCGCGCCGGCGCGGCTTGGATTCGTGGGATTCACGCCGGAGCCAGCCCGGCCAAGGCCGCGAATGCTCGCCCCCGGGCCTCGAAGTTCTCAAACTGGTCCCAGGAGGCGCACCCCGGGCTGAGCAGCACGACATCGCCGGCGTTTGCACGCCGCGTGATCTCCGCCATCGCGCCCTCGAGATCACCGCACATGAGCCCCCTTCCGGCCGAGGCGCCGGCGAGGGCCGGCCCGGTCTTCCCGATGCAGTAGAGCCCGGCCAACTCTCCCGCTCGAGCCGCGATCGGCGTCAGGTCGCTGCCCTTGTCATAGCCCCCGGCAATCAGGTGGACCCGTCCCAACTCCCCGCGTTCTTCGAACGAGCGCATCGCCAGCAGGGAAGCCTCCGGCGTCGTGCTCTTCGAGTCGTCGAAATACCGCACTCCCGACCGGTTGCCCACCAGCCGGAGGCGGTGGGGCAGCCCCCGGAATTCACGGAGCGAGGCCTCGATCGCGTCCCGGGTCAGGCCCGGCTCGAGCGCCCCAACCACCGCCGAGGCGACCGCGCCGTTGAGCGCGTTGTGCGAGCCGGGGATCGCCAAGCCGTCCACCCGGGCGTCCGGCGCGATCCGTACCACCCGGACCCCCGACGCGAGAGGCCAATCGGGCGCGATCGCGGGGCCCAGCACGGCGATCTCGCCCGGCGCCTGGTCCGCCGTGATCCGCCTCTTGCTTGCCACGTAGTGCTCGAGCGTGCCGTGCCAGTCGATGTGGTTGGGGGAGACGTTCGTGACCACGGCCAGCGCCGGCGACCAGCCCGCCAGCCAATGCAGCATCGCGCTGGACAGTTCCAGCACGACCCAGTCTGAAGGAGCGATCGTGCCCGACGCTTCGAGCAGGGAGCCTCCGATATTGCCACCGAGATGGGCGCACCGTCCGCAGGCGTTCAGCGCGTGGGCCACCATGGCCGTCGTCGTGCTCTTCCCCGCCGAGCCGGTCACTCCGATCACACGGCGCCGGTCCGGCAATCGCTCGACCAGAAGGCCGATCTCGCTGGTCACCCGCACTCCGGCGGACCTCGCCGCCTCGATGTAGCGGTTCTCCCACGGGCGGGGCACGGCGGGGTTTGCCACCAGCAGGTCGCATCCCCGAAAGTCCCCCTCGCGGTGCTCACCCAACCGGAGTTCGACCCTGCCCGCCGCGATCAGGTCGGCGATCTCTCCGAGCGGCTCGCCCAGCTTCTCGGGCCCGGCGAGGTCCGTCACGAGCACGCTCGCGCCCTGGCCGGCGAGCCAGCGCGTCGCCCCGAGGCCGCCGCCGAACCGTCCGAGCCCCATGACCGTCACGCGTCGCCCGGCAACATCGATCATCGGCCGCAGGCCTCCGCGACATGCGCCCGCACGTAGTCGGCGTACCTCCCGAGCAACCGCCTCGCCACGGGTCCCGGCGTCCCGGTGCCGATGGTTCGTCCATCGAGCCGAATCACGCTCTTGACCGTCGTCAGCGTTCCCGTGAGGAAGATCTCGTCGGCGTGGTCCAGCTCGTTGACGGAGATCGAACGTACCCGGACCTCGGGGGCCAGTTCGAGCAGGATTTTCCGGGTCACCCCGGAGAGGATGGAAACCTCGCCGACCGGAGGCGTGACGATCTCGGACTGCCCGTCCGCGCCGGGGAGCACCGCGAACACGTTCGTGGCGCACGATTCGGAGACCCGCCCGTCGCGCACCATGACCGCTTCCTCGCCCCCGGCACGATCGGCAACCATCGCTGCCATGACATTCGCGATGAGCGAGATCGCCTTGACGTGACCCTTCTGCCACCGCTCGTCGGGCACGGTCGCCCCGGTACTCGCCATCGGTTCGTCCAGCGCTTCGACCCCCGGCGCCGGGAGGCAGTACGCGAAGACCGTCGGGCGCATCGAGCGGGGCGGGATGCGGGCCCGGACCGGATCGCCCGGTGCAGGGGTTCCCCGGGTGATCTGCCAATAAAGGAACGCGTCCGAAAGGCCGTTGGCCTCCAGCAGTTGCTCGCTCAGCGGGCCCAGCGCGTCGGGCTCCCAGTCGATCCCTGCCTCGTCGAGCCCCTGGCGCATCCGCGCCGCATGGTCCTCGACATTCCGGACCCAACCGCCGAATGCGCGCAGGCCCTCGTAGATCCCATCGCCGAAAATGAAGCCCCGGTCGAAGACGCTCACCCGCGCCTCGTCCGCCGGCAGGATCCGTCCGTTCAGGTGTACGAGCATCGGGCGCAGCATAGCCGCCTGTGATCGGTCCGCGACGCCCCGCCGCTAGAGCAGAGCGACCGGGTCCACGTCGATCGCGGTCTTCGCGTCGCTCTTGAGGAGCCCCATGCCCCGCACCGCCGCCATCGCCTGCTGCACCTGCCGAGCCGACGGCGCCAGCAGCAGCACCTCGAACCGGAAATGGTCCGCGATCCGCCCCACGGCACAGGGAGACGGCCCGAGCACCTCCACACCCCCGGACGAGGCCCCCCGGAGCGAGTCGGCCAGCGCCGTCGCGGCTGCCCGGGCCCGCTCGAACTCCCGATCCCGGCAGACAATCCTCGCCATCCGCGTCGCCGGGGGGAGGCCGGCGTCGCGTCGGGCGCCCAGCTCGGCCTCCGCGAAGGCCTCGTAGCTGTGCTCGGCCGCTCGGCGCAGGGCCGGAGCCTCGGGCTCGAACGCCTGGACCACGACCAAGCCCGCCTTGGCCCCCCGCCCGGCCCGCCCGGCGACCTGGCTGACGAGCTGGAACGTCCGCTCCGAGGCGCGGAAGTCGGGCATGGAGAGCGCGGCATCGGCACACAGGACCCCGACCAGCGACACATTGGGAAAGTCCAGCCCCTTGGCGATCATCTGCGTCCCCAACAGCACGCGGATCTCCCCGGCGCCGAACCGGTGCAGCGTCTCGAAATAGTCCCGACCCGACCGCATCGAGTCGGAGTCCACCCTCGCGAGTGTGCGGCCCTCGACGAGGGCGTTCGACGCCCCGACGCTCTCGGCGCCGAACTCGGCGACCAACTCCTCTTCCACGCGCTGCGTTCCGACACCCATCGCGATGAGCTTGCCGCTGCAACCGGGGCAGCGATCGGGGATGACCCGCTCCGCCAGGCAGTGGTGGCAGCGAACCACCGAGCCGCGGGGCAAGCCCCGTCCCGTGTGGAGCACGAGCCGGGCATCACAATGCTCGCAGTCGAGCGTCCAACCACACTTGGAACTCGCGCAGCACAGGTAGTGCGCATAGCCGCGCCGGTTGAGCAAGATGATCGCCTGCTCGCCCCGCGAGAGCGTCCGGCGGAGAGCGTCCGCCAGGCGGGGGCTGAGGCTTGGCATCCGGTCCGGCCGGGTGCCGCGGGGCTGGGCACGCTGCACGGCGACCATGTCCACGATCTCGATCCGGGGCATGGTGGCCTCGCCGACGCGATCGGGCAATCGCCACAGCGCGTACCGGGGCTGGGGCCCGAGGCGTTGGCCCAGCTCTCCAGAGAGGGTGTCGCCGAGCCGAGCAGCACGGGGCACCCCTCGAGTCTCCCGCGGACAATGGCCACATCCCGGGCGTTGTACCGCGGCAGTTGGTCCTGCTTGTACGACGAGTCGTGCTCCTCATCCACGACGATCAGCCCGACGCGCTCCAGCGGAGCGAAAACCGCGGAGCGCGCCCCGACGACCACGCGGGCCGAGCCCTCGGATGCTCGCCGCCACTCCCGGTGCCGCTGCGCCGCCGTGAGGCCCGAGTGCAGCACGGCGACGCCCTCGGCATGGAAGCGGGCGCTGAACCGCGACCCGGTCTGGGGGGTCAGCGAGATCTCGGGAACGAGGACGATCGCGGTCCGGCCGAGCGACAGGACCCGCTCGAGCAGCCGCAGATAGACCTCCGTCTTCCCCGAGCCGGTGACGCCCATGAGCAGGTGCGTCGAGAAGCCGTCGATGTGGTCGAAGAGGCCCGAGACGACGTGCTGCTGCGCCCCATTGAGCGTCGGCGGGCGAGCGTCGCCGAAGGGGCTCGCGAGTGCTGTTGGGGCCGACCGGGTCGTGACAACCTCGCGCTCGATGGGGACCAGCGCCCCGAGTCGGATGAGTTGATTCACCTCGCGGAGGGTCGGGGTCCCGATGGCGTCAGCGAGCGCGCGGGCCGCCAGGGGGAAGGCGCCGGCGTCCACGCGTCCGACCGCCTCCCAGGCCTCCTGCACCCGCGGTGAGAGTGTCCCCATGTCGGGTGAAGGGTCCGCGGGCCGGAGTTCCTGGATGGTCCGGGCTCCAATTCGGGACTTCACAGCCGCGGGGACGATCGTCCCCAGGGCCATCCCGAGTGGGCAGACGTAATACTCCGAGAGCCACCGCCCGAGGGCAACCAGGTGCTCCGGCAGGCGCGACCCGGACCGTGCGAGGATGGCCTTGATCGACTCCGGCCGCAGGCCCGCCGCGAGGGCGAGGCCCCCGACCTCGACGACGATGCCCCGCGTGGGGGAATCGGATCGCCCCAGCGGCACGGTGACGTGCTCACCGACCCGGGTGCCCGGCTCGGCCCTGTAGGTCAGGGCGTCCCAGTTCCCCAGCGAGCCCGCCCCGGCCCGATCGAGCCCGCGCTCGACCGCCACACGCACCAACACCGCCCCCTCGAGCGAGGTCTCCACCGACTCATGCTCGAAGAGGGATCCTCGCACCGCGTACACTCTACCGATGCAACCAAGCCCTAGATCGTTGCCCCCCTGTCGCCTTGCACTCGCCGACGGGAGCCTTTTCCGCGGCCACGCTTTCGGGGCCGTCGGACGGGGCCTCGTGGTGGAGGCCGAGGTGGTCTTCAACACCGCGATGTCGGGATACCAGGAGTCGCTGACCGATCCCTCGTACAACGGCCAGATCCTGGTGCAGACCTTCCCGCTCATCGGCAATACGGGAGCGAATTCGGACGATGTCGAATCCGCCCGGGTGCAGGTCTCGGGGTTCGTCGTGCGAGAGCTTGCCCGCAGGCACTCCAACTTTCGAGCGGAAACCGACCTGTCGACGTACCTCGCCGGCGCCGGCGTGCTCGGCATCACGGGGATCGACACGCGGGCCGTGACCCGCCGGCTTCGGACCTCGGGTTCGATGAATGGTGCATTGACCGACCGCCAGGATCTCTCCGACACAGAACTCGTGGGCCGAGCCCGCCGGGCGCCGAGCATGGCGGGGCTGAACTTAGTCCCGGGGGTCGGCTGCGCTTCGGGCTCGACCTGGCAGGAAACGCTGGGAGACTGGTCGCCGGGAGCAGGGGCAGTCCCGCGAGACCGGGTGCTCCATGTGCTCGCGCTCGACTGCGGCGCCAAACGAAATATCCTGCGAAACCTGACGGATCGGGGCTGCGAAGTGACCGTCGTCCCGCACGACACGCCGGCCTCCGAGATCCTGGCCCGTGCGGGGCGGGGAGAGATCGACGGCCTGTTTGTCTCGAACGGACCGGGCGATCCCGCGGCCGTCGAGGCCACGATCCAGACCCTCCGCGATGTCGTTCGTGCCGACCCACCGGTCCCGACCTTTGGCATCTGCCTTGGCCACCAGCTCCTCGCGTTGGCCATCGGAGCTCAGACGTACAAGCTGCCCTTCGGCCACCGGGGCGCCAATCAGCCCGTGATGGATCGGTTGTTCGACCGCGTCGAGATCACGAGCCAGAACCACGGGTTCGCCGTCGATCGGGCGAGCCTCGAGCGCGCCGGGGGTGAGGTGACGCACGTGCACCTGAACGATGGGACTGTCGCCGGGTTCCGCCTGAAGGACCGGCCCGTGTTCAGTGTGCAGTACCATCCCGAGGCCTCCCCCGGGCCCCACGACGCGTCTCCGCTTTTCGACCTTTTTGTCCGGATGATGCAGTGTCGTACTGCTCCGGAATTGGCGAAGAGCTAGGGAGGCGTTTGGCAAAGGTGCGAGCGGCGTCCGGTAGCCGGTCCAGACACTGCAATCCTCCCAGATTGACCAGATTCTCAGTGGGAATAGCGGTTTCAGAGGCAAAACGGGAGGGGTGTACCGGAAAGTTCGAAAAATGGGTATGGGGCTATTGCGTACAGGTCCGGTGTGTGTATATTGCGCAAGTGTCGGCATCGTGCGGTGCCGAAGATGTTTCGGATGGAGAGTGAGAGTCAGATCGAAGGCGTGGTTCGGCGATGCGGCCGCGGGTTCTCCGTAGGCTGCTCCGACCAGGCGGATCACAGGCTCTCGACAATTGGGGGAAGGAGCGTCGCGTTCCTTGGAGAGAGAGTCGGAGAGCGAGTTCCTGCACGCCGGTTTCGAGGGTGTGCCGCGTTCGTCGCAACGAATCGAAGATCAAGACCACATTTGAGCGTGTCCGGCGATGAGTTGTTGCGCCGGTTGTTTTGAGAGAGTCCCCATGTGATGGGGAGAAACTGCGTTTGGTTTCCTTTCACCGAAGAAGGAGTTGCTCATGAAGGCCAAGAACCTGTGTCTCTGTGCGGGCCTGTGCGCCGCCTCGGTGGCTGTCGCCGGTGGCGATAAGCCCGCCCCCCAGCTGCTCGGCAATTCGATCAATGTTCAGCCCGTCAAGATCGCCAAGGCCCGTTACGAGAACGGCCAGGTCGTCCGCGTCGGCGACTGGATGGACTACGGCGGCACCACCCGCGCCGCGACCGTCCGCGTCTTCGACTGCTTCGGCGACTCCAACAGCGACGGCTTCATGGACGACGCTGGTGGCTGCAGCCTCAGCAGCTCCCGTTGGTGGTTCGGCACCGGCTACTGCAACGGTTTCGCGACCAACGACATGACCCTCGATCCGAACACCGACCTCGCGGCCGGCCTGTCTCGCATCGACCTCGCCTGGTACTGGACCTGCGGCGGCTTCGGCACCGAGCAGTGCGTCATCGGCGTCTGGACCCAGGACTCCAGCCCCGAGAACGGCTGCGAGCTGGACAGCTTCGACTACAGCGGCTGGCTGCTGAACTACGGCACCCTCAGCTGCAACCCCGGCGGCTACTACTACAGCAACGTCGACCTCGGCACCGGCACCTGGCCGGCCCCCACCGGCGGCGCTGGCTCCTACGTCATCGGCTTCCTGACCAGCAGCGGCGCCGCCCTGGCGACCTGCGCCCAGCCCATGCTCTGGGGCTCCCCCAACAACACCGGTGGCGATCCCAACGGCCCCGGCGCTCAGGGCCCCGCCGAGCTCGATGACGACAACCCCCTGGACGGCTCCCACACCACCAGCGAGTGCTACACCCTCGCCTTCGGCGTCTGCCCCGATCCGCTGGGCGCGATGGCGCAGTTCTGGGGCGAGACCGGTGGCGATCCCTGCGCCGCCTACGACTGCGACAACAACGGTGTCGTCGACACCCGCGACTTCTCCTGCTTCTTCAACCTGTGGGTTCCGAAGAACATCGCGGCTGACTGCGACGGCAACGGCGTGGTCGACACCCGCGACTTCACCTGCTTCCTCAACGGCTGGAACTCCTGCCGCTAAGTTGATCGCGGCTTAGGCCGCATCAAGCAGATCACTCTCGACGCCCGGACGGAAACGTCCGGGCGTCGTCTTTTTTCAACGCCATCCCAAGCGACGCCGCCCGGTGTGACACGAAACTCCACCTGTTTCGGGGATGGTCCGCCATCCTTCGCCAACCGTCACGACGACCGTCCCAAAAGCGCTGCAACCAGGGCCGCTTTGTGGCGTACAAGCCACTGACCCCCGCCGCGCACCGCGTGTTCTTCGCGCCGTGGCGCCATGACCGGCCGGACGTTGAGCAGTCGCCCCAACGGATCGAACCAGCAACCCGGCGAAGCCGATGCAGGAACCGAGCGGCCCGTGCGAACACGGGTCCGAGCTTTCCGGCTTGTGGGAGAGCAAGGAGAGTCATTGATGGCAACCAGGATGATGTGTGTAGCAGGCGCGACAGCGTCCATCTGTGGGGGAGCGATTGGCCAGGTCGAGAGGACGCCGCAGCGCCTCGACACCTCGATCGAGGTGACGCCGGTCTCGATCGCCCGAGCCATCCGCACGGAGTCCGGAGTCGAGCGCGTCGGGGACTGGATCCCCTACGGAGGCTCTCACACCCAGCGGGGACCTGTCGACGAACTCGTCTTTGATTGCTTCAACCAGACCGGCGACTGCGCGACCGGGTCGCTCTGGTACTTTGGCACCGCCTATTGCAACGGCTTCGCCACCAACGACATGACCGTCGCCGCCGACACCGTGATCCCGACCGGCATGGGACGCGTCGACTTCGCCTGGTACTGGTCATGTGGCGGCTTTGGCACCGAGCAGTGCGTCATCGGCGTTTGGACCCAGGAATCGGTCCCCTGCGACCTGGACAGCTTCGACTACAGCGGCTGGCTCCTGAACTACGGCACCCTCAGCTGCAATCCCGGCGGCTACTACTACTCCAACGTGGATATCAGCAGCGTCGGCACATGGCCCGTGCCCTCGACCGGAACCGGCTCCTACGTCATCGGGTTTCTGACCAGCAGCGGAGCAGCGCTCGCGACCTGCGCACAGCCCATGCTGTGGGGCACGGGAGATGCCCGCGGCGATCCCACCGCTCCCGGTACACAGGGGCCGAACCAGCTGGATGACGATAACCCCGTCGACGGCGCCCACACCTCCAGCGAGTGCTATACGTACGCGCTGGGCTACTGCCCCCCGCTCGGCACGGCGGCCGCGTTCTGGGGCGAGCGAGGCGGCGACCCCTGCGCGGCCTTCGATTGCGATGGCAACGGCGTCGTGGATACCCGCGACTTCTCCTGCTTCTTCAACCTGTGGGTTCCGAAGAACATCGCGGCCGACTGCGACGGCAACGGAGTGGTCGACACGCGCGACTTCACCTGCTTCCTCAACGGCTGGGTGGCCTGCAGGTAGTCCGATCACGCCCCACGAGTCTTGACCACGCATGTGCGCGACGCCCGGACGGAATCCTCCGGGCGTCGTTGTTCCCGTCGGGTGCTGCGGGGCTGATTCCTCGGGCTACGGCAGAATCCGGCAGCGCGAGCCGGAACGCTCGTAGCGGGGGATCGTCGGGTCGACCGTGCTCGCCCAGAGCTCGATGCCGCCATGCACCGAGCGGGCCCCACCAAACCCGTGCTGCTGCAGCAATAGCGCGGCCCTCAGCGACCGCTGTCCGTGATGACAGAGCACCGCGAACGGCGCGTTCCGCGCCAAACCCCGCTCCGTCAGAGCGTCTTCCAAATCATCGAGGCGTTGCTCGATCTCGTGCAGTGGAAGAAGGAGGGAGCCCTCGACCCGCGCGGCCTCGTGCTCCTCGGGCAGCCTGCAATCCAGCACGAGGTAGGGCGGGTCGCCGGCATCGAGGAGCCGCTTCGCGGCCGCCGGGGAGATCTCGTGCGCCTCGCGAAGTCGCACCCCCCGTGGTAGACCGGCATTGGGGTCGTCGATGTTCATCCGCCCTGGGATTCCGACCCACCCACGTCGCCGGCATTGGGGGCCGGAGACGGGTCGTCCACGGGCGTCGTCGGAGCGGCGCCATCGCACGCGGTCCCGCAAGATTCGTCGCAGCCTCCCGCACATGGGGAGCCGCACTCGTCACACCATGGGGCCGTGATCGCCGCACTCGGGGCCCGCTCATACGGCCATCGCGGGCTCCAATCGGTCGCATGGGGAGGCCGGATGATCAGGCGGGGCACGAGGAGGGCGGCATCCAGCACGGCCAGCCCATGGGACCGAAACGCCTGCCCGATCTCCGCACCCACGTCGGCCTCGCCCAGGTCGAGGCAATTCTCGATCGTCGGCTCATCGCCGCGCTGGCGCGGCATGCCGGCCAGATCGAACGTGGGTGGTGCGTAGGTCGGCGAATGCGCCACGCCGTTCACCGGCACTTCAAAGAGCACCGGCTCCCAGTTGGAGCGGTCGAGGCCCGTCACACTCGGCAGGGCCGGCGCCATCTGGTGCTCCGGCTCTTGGAAGGCGCCGAGGAGCACGGTCGTCCCGAGTTCGATTCGATCATTCTCGGCGCGGGTGCAGCCCGACAGCCCGGCCAGCGAGAGACCCGACAGGGCGAGGACGGCCGCGGAACTTGAGCATGATGAACTCCTGGCGGGGGTGGGCGAGGCTCAGTCCCCGGTGTGCTCGCCAAGGGCGTCGTCGAGCGCCCGGCGGCAGGTCTCGTGATCGTATCCGCGCCGCGCCAGGTAGCCCCAGACGCGCCGCCGCCGGGTGGCCTCATCGATCGCAGGTCCCAAGGCGCGGACCCGCTTGCGGGCCGCCTCCGTGGCCTGGGCCACCAGGTCCAGCCCCTGGAACGCCTCCCGGACCGCCTTGGTCGCCACCGGGGAGGCGAGCCCGAGGGCCCTGAGTTTGACCTCCGCCGCCCGGGGCGCGGCCTTGCCGGTCTCCGCGAGGTTCTCGGCTCGCGTGGCGGCAAGCGCCTCGTCGTTGATCAGTCCCGCGCGCTCGAGCCGATCTGCCGCGGCCCCGGCGTGCTCCCGCTCGTGTCCCTTGATGGTCAGGCGTCGGACCAGGTCCATCTTGGAGCGGGGTCGAGCGCGCAGCAAGCGCATGGCGTCGGCCCTGGCGGCCTCGCGGGCCAGAGCCGCTCCAAGCGCCGAGAGGACTGCGCCGTCGATCGGGAGGCCGACACGGAGCCCCAACTGCTGCACGTCGTCGGCGTGGATCGGGCCGACCTGCACGCGTCCGACCTTCAGGTTGAATCGGGCCGCGTCCTCGCCGGTGGGCCGGAGGGCGGTCACCGTGGCGTCGGGGGCGAGCCCGTCGAGGCGTGCGATCTGCTCGTCCACGCGTCGTCTGGCGGCGGAATGTCTGGGGTTTCCTTCCAAGCCGGCGGATCCTCTACCCACCGATCATATCGAGATAGCCCCGGAGTTCGCTGGAGGCCTTCCGGTCCCCGTGCTCCTTGGCCACCCGCAGACCGGTGCGGAGGGTCTCCTTGGCTTCCTCGATCCGCTCGATCGCCTCGAGGGAGCGGGCCTTGTGGAAGTGGTGGTAGGCGTTGGACGGGTCGGCGGCGATCGCCCGATCGAAGAAGGTGATCGCGCTGTCATGCTCGCCGCACTTGGCGTGCTCGATCGCCAGCGCATAGAGAACGAAGTCATCCTCCGGAGTCCGCGAGAGGAGCTGCATGAGCTGCTCGATCGAGGGCATGCCCAGAGCATACACGATGGGCTAGGGCAGCGTGCGGTGCTTGAGGGTGGAACGGAGAAGAAGCAGAAAGAGCGGTCCGCCAACGATTGCCGTGACGACACCGACGGGGATGCGCCCGGTGTGGGAGAGCGGGATCGCGGAGACGCCGGCGTCGGCGAGCAGCATGCACGCCCCGCCGGCGAGCGTGGCGCCGATCGCGAGGGGCGCGTGGTGTGGGCCGAGCACCATGCGCACCGCATGAGGGACAATCAGGCCCACAAATCCGATTGGTCCCGCAAGGACAACGGATATCGTCGTGAGAATGCCCGATGTGAGGAGGAGTGTGAGGCGCAGTCGCCCGACGCGGACGCCCAGCGCCCGAGCTTCGTCCTCGGAGAACGTCGATGCATCCATGGCTCGCGCGCACCGCATCGTCGTGAGCACACATGCCCCGATGATGAGCCACGACAGGGCGATGAGCCAGACCGGCACGCTCTCGTCGATCGAGCCGAGGAACCACAGACGCGCCGACACACCCCCGTCGGGCAGCAACTGGTGCAGCAGCAGTGTGGCGCCGGAGCAGGTCATGCCGATGACCACCCCCACGAGCACGAGCGAGATCACATCGATGCCGCCGCGCCGCTTGCTCCAGCCGAGGATCACTGCCAGCGTCAGCGCGGCGCCAACGAGCCCTGCCAGGGTCTGAACCCCGGGGCCCGGGCTGGCGTTGCCGGCTCTGGAGCCGACGAATGTCGCCGCTGCGACCCCGAGCCCCGCACCCGAGGTGATCCCCAGGATGTCTGGCGAGGCGAGGGGGTTGCGGAGTAGGGCCTGGAGCTGGACGCCGGCGAGCGCCAGCGCCGCCCCGACCCCGGTGGCGATCGAGACCCGTCGGAGGCGACCGGCGAGAAACTCGGTGGTCTCGGGCCAGTGGAGGCCGCCGAGGGGGTCGCCGGTGAGGAGGTGCACCGCCGCGGCGAGCCCGAGGGCGAGGGCGAACAGGCCGAGGATCAGGAGCTTGCGGCGGGGCATCGGAGGGAGAGACTACCGTCCCCGACGGCTATCATCCCGCCCCCTTGGTATGGAGGCCCCGCTTTGGCTGAGAAGACCTTTCACTGCCGCGTCGTGACCCCGGCCGAGAAGCTCGTGGACGACGACCTGACCTACGCGTCGGTGCCGGCCTGGGACGGGCTCTTCGGCGTGCTGCCGCAGCGGGCGCCGCTGCTGGCCCGGCTGGGCATGGGCGAACTGAAGATCGTCTACGCGAATCGCGCCGGCGCGACGGGTGGCGAACGGTCGTTTCTGGTTGACGGTGGTTTCGTGAAGATGGCGGACAACAGCCTGACAATCCTGGCCGAGCGGGCAATCCCCGGGGAGCAGCTCTCGCTGAGCGAAGCCGAGGCGGAGCTGGCCGAGGCCCGGGCAAGAGTCGTGCCGCCGGATGCGAACGACCAGGCGGCGGCGCAGGCGGCGCTTCGGCGAGACCGGGACCGGGCGGAACTCAAGGTGCGCCTTGCGAAGTCCACCCGCGCCAAGGGGATCTGACAGGCGTCCCTATCGGAGCTTCTTGGAGAGGGCGCGGTCGATCTCGCGGCGCGATTCGCGTTGCGAGATGGCCTGCCGCTTGTCGTGGGCTTGGCGGCCTCGACCCAGGCCGATGAGCACCTTGGCGTAGCCGTCCTTGAAGTACATCTTGAGCGGGACAATGGTCACGCCCTTCTGGTCCACCTCTCGGGCGAGGTGGTCGATCTCCTTGCGGTGGGCGAGGAGCTTGCGCGTTCGGGTCGGCTGGTGCGCAGTCGGTCCGGCGGGGCCGTACTCGGCGATGTTCACCGAGTGGAGGGTCAGTTCGGGCGGGGAGGATTGCACGCGCACGTAGCCCTCGGCCAGCGAGACCTTGCCGTCGCGGACGCTCTTGACCTCCGAGCCCAAGAGCATGATGCCGCACTCGAGCGTCTCGAGGATCTCGTAGTCGTAGCGGGCCTTGCGGTTCTCGCTAGTCGGCGTCGGATTGGACTTCTTCTTGGCCATGTGGGGAGAGTCGCCGCCTCAGCCGTTCACGACGCGGTTCTTGAGTGTGCCGACCTTTTCCACTTCCACCTCGACGATGTCGCCGTCCTTGAGGTAGACCGGGGGCTTGCGGGCCATGCCGACACCGCTGGGCGTGCCCGTCATGATCAGCGTGCAGGGGAGCAGGGTCATCCCGCGAGAGAGTTCGGCGATGAGGGTCGCCACCGGGTGGATCATGCTCGATGTCGAATCCTGCTGCATGACCGTGCCGTTTACGCGACAGATCACGCGGAGCTGCTGCGGGTCCTCGATATCGCGCGCCGGCACCAGCTTCGGGCCCACGGGGCAAAAGGTGTCGAAACTCTTTCCACGGCAGTACTGCCCGCCCGAGCCGGTCTTCTGCCACCAGCGGGCCGAGACGTCGTTGACGCAGGTGTACCCGAGGACGTGGTGGAGGGCCTGATCGAGGGGGACATCCCGGGCCGCGGCCCCGATCACGACGCCCAGTTCGGCCTCGAAGTCAACCTGCTGGGGCCCCCCGGTCTCCTCGTCGCGGCACATCGCCGGGATGACGATCTCGTCGCCGTTCAGGATCGTCGCCGCGGGGTTCTTCGTGAAGATCATCGGCCGCTCGGGGGCGGTCTCGCCCTGCTCCCGGGCGTGTTCGTCGTAGTTCTTCCCGATACCGATGATGTGGCGCACGGGGAGCGTGGCGCCGTCGGGCAGGCTGATGCCTACGCCATAGTCGAGGCGGATGAGTTCCATGGGGCGAGGATACGCCGCGCGGCGGCGGGTGATCTCGCTCGCCCCCCGCGCCGTGGGGCTACGCCGGGTCGATCGGGCCGGCCTCGGGACAGAGGCCGAGGTTCGCGCCCTCGGCGTAGAGCCGTTCGAGGCTCTGCCTGCCCGTCGTTCCCATGTCGGCGGTGCTCTCGTTGACGTACATGTCGAGATAGCGGTTGACGAGCGCGTCGTCCGCCCATTCCGGGCGTTCTCCGATGCCCGCGCGGAGCAGGGCCCGGCATTCGTCCGGGTGAGACCGGGCGAAGGCGACCGAGCCGTGGAGCAGGGCCGCGACCCTTTCCAGGGCGCCGGGGCCATGCCGGGCGTCGAGGTCGCGGCGGAGCACGTTGAGGCCGAGGGGGAGGGGCAGTCCCATTCTGGCCTTCCACCAAGCGCCCAGGTCGATGACCTGACGCAGACCGAGGTCGGCGAACGTGAGCTGGGCCTCGTGGATGAGCAGGCCCGCCCCGACGCGGCCGGAGGCGACGGCCGGCGCGATATCCCGGAACGGCATCACGACGTAGTCGAAAGGCTGACCGAGCACGATGGAGAGGGTCAGGAAGGCGGTGGTCCTGTCGCCCGGTACGGCGATCCGGGGGCGTTGGCGCTTCAGGCAGCCGTCGCACATGATCGGTGAGTCGGCCCGCACAACGACCTTCGGGCCATACCCGTCGCCGAAGGAGGCGCCGCATCGGGTGATCCGGTAGCGATCGCGCACGAAGGGGTAGGTGTACGCGCTGATGGCGGTCACGTCGAGATCGCCCGATTCGGAGGCCCGCCGGTTGAGTTCGTGGATGTCGGCCGCGATCGTCTCGAACGCGAAGCCGAGCGTGTCAAGTGAGGGTTCGGCGGGGACCCCGAGGATGGGGCCGCCGTCGGGGGCCTTCGCGCCGGTGAGCGGCCACCACATGACAAGGTCGTCGGCGTCGGGCGAGTGGGCGAGTGTGATGCGGGCGGGTTGCGTCATCTCTTGACCCGGGCGGGTGGCGGTCAGATGGAGCCGAACATCCGGAGCTGGCCGGCCTCGGAGATCGGGCCGGTTTCCGGCTTGGCCGGGTCGAGCCGGTACTGGCCGGTCCAGCAGGCGGTGCAGTAGTGCTCGGGCCGGTGCTTCATGCAGGCGAGCATGCCCTCGAGGGAGAGATAGTGGAGCGAGTCGACGCCCAGGAACTCCTGGATCTGGGTGACGGTGCGGCCGTTGGCGATCAGTTGGTCCTTGCTGGCGAAGTCGACACCGAAATAGCAGGGGTGGCGGATGGGCGGGCAGGAGATCCTGAGGTGGATCTCCTTCGCGCCGGCCTCGCGGATCTGGGCCATTTTCTCGCGGGTCGTCGTTCCCCGGACGACGGAGTCGTCCACCACGACCACGCGCTGGCCCCGGACGATGTCCTCCACCACGTTGAGCTTGAGACGCACGGCGGCCCGTCGCTCGTCCTGGGTCGGCTTGATGAAGGTGCGACCGACATAGCGGTTGGGGACGATCCCCTCGCGGTAGGGGAGTTGGCTTGCCCGCGCGTACCCGTTCGCGGCCGACCGGCCCGAGTCGGGCATCGGCATCACGAAGTCGGCGTCGGCCGGCGCTTCGCGAGCGAGGCGTTCACCCAGCAGCTCACGCACGGTCTGGACATTCTGCCCAAAGACGACGCTGGCCGGGCTGGCGAAGTAGACATGCTCGAATGCGCAGTGTGATGGTTGGTGGGAGCGGTCGGCGAAGCGGCGCGAGTGGACCCCCGAATCGTTGATCGTGACGATTTCGCCCGGCTCGATCTCGCGGAGCAGCGTGGCGCCGACGACATGGAGGGCGACGGTCTCGCTGGCGACGACGTGGCTGACGCCGTTGGCGTGCTGGATGCGTCCCAGGACGAGGGGCCGCCAACCCCACGGGTCGCGGGCCACCTCGAGGCGGTCGGCGAACAGGAAGACGAGCGAGAAGGCCCCCTGCAGGCGCCGGAGTGTCGCGGCGAGCGGATCGGACTGCGACTGCTGCTCGGGCGAGGCCAGCAGGTGGATGATCACCTCGGTGTCGCCCGTGGTGTGGAAGAGATGCCCGGCCTGCTCAAAGCGGTCGCGGTGGGCCATCGCGTTGATCAGGTTGCCATTGTGGGCGAGGGCGACTTGCCCGCCGACGAACGACTCGAGCAGGGGCTGGGCGTTGCAGGAACGCGACCCCCCGGCGGTCGAGTACCGGTTGTGGCCGATCGCGCCAACCCGGCAACGGCTCTCGAGTTCCCGCAGGCTGCGGGCGTTGAAGACGTCGGAGACGAGCCCCATTCCCGTGGACGCCGTGAGGCTCTGACCGTCGGAGACCGCGATGCCCGCGGACTCCTGTCCCCGGTGCTGCTGGGCGTAGAGCCCCAGGTAGGAGAGTTGGACGGCCTGGGGGTGGTTCCATATCCCGAACACGCCGCACTTCTCGCGGGCGTCGGGGAGGAAGGCCGCCGACGAGGATCCCGCCGGGAGCGCCAGCTGCGGAAGTCGGATTTCCCTTGGCATGGTGTTCCGGGGGGTCGGTGGGGGGGCGGAGGGAGTCTAGCGGTCGAATGGGGGGATGGGGGGCCCGCCGCTGGATTGCCGAGGCAAACATGGCCCGGCTTGACCAAGGGGGGGTGTGGGTCTTCAATCGGGCCCAGGTTTGCCCGGATCGTTCCCGCCCCGCAGCCGCGGCAGTCGGCCGATCGCCACCATCTGGGA
The DNA here is from genome assembly GCA_016709445.1 of Phycisphaerales bacterium. GTDB lineage: Bacteria > Planctomycetota > Phycisphaerae > Phycisphaerales > UBA1924 > PNC22. Next base: position 26,591 of record JADJMV010000011.1, on the reverse strand, counting down.
CTGTGGATCGTTGTGGCACCGGCCGCCCTCGGCGGCCCCGACGGATGGAGAATCTCGATGGCTCGTTACACCGGACCGAAGGTCAAGCTGTCCCGCCGTGTCGGCGTCCCGATCGCGGACACCCCCAAGCACACCAGCAAGCGCGCTCAACCCCAACGGCGTCCACGGGTACCGTGGGCGGCGTCTGCGGGCGTACGGCATCCGCCTCAACGAGAAGCAGAAGCTCCGGTTCCACTACGGGATGCTGGAGAAGCAGTTCCGCCTGACGGTGGACGAGGCGGCCCGCCGTCCGGGCAACACGGGCGAGGTGCTCCTGCAGCTGCTCGAGCAGCGTCTGGACAACGTGCTCCGTCGCGCGGGTCTCGCCCGGACGATCTGGGCGGCTCGTCAGATCGTGGCGCATGGCCACGTGCTGGTGAACGGCCGCAAGACGGATCGGCCCAGCGCGCAGGTGAGCGTCGGCGACGTGATCACGCTGAAGACGAAGATCCAGAAGATGGTGCGGGAGAACATGGAGACGATGGCTGGCCACGAGGTGCCCGGCTGGATCGACTTCAACCCGTCTGAACTGACCGTCAAGATCATCGCGACTCCCACGGCCGATCAGACGCCTTTCGACGTGAACGCGAACATGATCGTCGAGTTCTACCGCTGATCGACAACGGCCGGGCGCCCGTACGACGCAGGTGAATCCTCGTCTCGGGTCTGCGCCCCTGCGTGGAGTGCGCGATGCTCAAGATCCTGCGCAAGCACAACAAGGTCATCCTTGTCGTGGGCGGCACCCTGCTGCTCGTCGCGTTCCTGGTCCCACAGGCCATCCGGCAGGTGGGCAAGGCCAAGTTGGGCAAATCGATCGGCACCATGGACGGCCACAAGGTGTCGGCGGCGCACTGGGACGAGTCGTCCCGGGAACTCACCGCGCTGCGAACCTTCTTCCAAGATCTCCCCCGCGGAGAGCTGCCGCTGGCGCTCGAGAAGGGCCACGAGGCTGAGCACTGGCTGCTTCTGGCCACGGAGGCGGAGAACGCGGGGATGGTCGGGGGCTCCAACGAGGGGGCCTCTCTGCTCCCGATCATGGCGGAGGAGACCGTCCGCAGCGCGTACCAGCAGCAGTACCGGCAGTACGCCGACATGGTGATCCAGAACCAGCCGGATCAGTACAAACAGGCCGTATCCAATATGCAGATGCGCATGGCCATGGCCCGTTCCAAAGCGGCGGGCGCCGGCAGGCTGACGCTCGACGAGTTCGATGCCGCGCTGGCCCGCCTGCGCGGGGTGTTCCGCATGCTCGATACCTATTCGAGCGCGGAGCGGCTGTCGGCGCAGCAGGCCGCGCTGCTGGCCAAGGAGCAGGCCGACTCCGTGCTGATCGACGCCGCATTTCTGCCGGCCCGCCGCCTCATGGATGAGACACTCACACCCCCGCCTGAGGAACTCCGGGCCCTGTTCGAGAAGAACAAGTCGTTCAAGCCGGGCGAGGGGGAGTATGGTCTTGGGTACAAGCTCCCGCCGCGGGTCAAGGTCGAATGGATCGAGTTGAATCGTGGCGCGATCGAGGGCGTGCTCAAGATCTCGCTCGTCGACATCAATAAGCACTGGAATCTCAACCGCGATCGGTTCCCCGGCCCCATCGACTCGGAGAAGGCGAAGATTGAGGCCGAATTGAAGGGCGCCCTGGCCGACCGGATCATGGGTGAGGCCGAATCGGTGATCCGTGCCGAGATCGCCACGACCACCCGCCCGCTCGAGAAGGATGGCGACTACCGAAAGCTCCCGGAGAACTGGGCGCAGGTGCGGCCGAACTACGTGCAGATCGCCGACCGGATCGTGGAGACGGTGCGGGAGGCGGAAAAGGTCTCCATTCCGACACCCGCCGTCTACGCGAGGGACAACTCCTGGCTCGATGGCGCCATGCTCTCGAAGCTGCCCGGGATCGGCGCGGCGCAGGTCCGCTTCGGCCAGCAGACGATCACCTTTCCCCAGGCCGCGATGTGCGTGCGGGAGCTCGCCGGAAACTCGGTCCTGCTCACGCAAGTCGGGCTCACGCCGCAGGATCTGGCCGCCACGTCCCGCGACGGAAACAAGTATTTCTACCGAGTGCTGGCGGCCGCGGCCGAGTCCGAGCCCGAATCGATCCGCGATCTCCTGGATCCGGAGGCCATCACGACCGACTGGCGAGCGGTGAAGGAGTATGAGGTGCTCGCGGGCTCGGCGTCTGAGTTCGCCTCCCGCGTCGTGACCGAGGGGATCGACAAGTTCGCCGAGAGCTTTGGCGAACTGGTCCCCAAAGAGATCCCGCTCGGGGAGACCGAGGCCAAGCCCCAGGCGCGGGTGTCGGTGAGCAAGAACGCCCGCGTGCTGCAGGACCGGACCGACGGACTGGGCTCCGCGGCCGAGAATGACCCGGAGGTGATCAGTCAGATCCGGGCGAAGGCCAGCGGGATCAGTCCCATTACGCCGATCGAGACGGTGCCGCTCACTGAGCGCGTCGTGGTGACGGCGCTGCCGAAGAAGCTGGGCTTCCTTGTGAGCCAGATCAATGGAATCGAGCCCCTGACCCGGGAGACGCTCCCGAGCTGGGCCGACTACGCGGTGCGCATGCATCAGCGAGATTCGTTCCGGGGTGTCGGGGTGCCGGTGCCGTTCCGGTACGACGCCCTCAAGCTGCGGCACAAGTTCGCGATCAAGTCTCTCCGCGGCGACTCCGGCAAGGACGCGCCGGAAGAGGGTTGAACGCTCCGACGATCGCGGCGAGCGGCTCCATTGCTCTTAGACGCGCTTCTGCGCCCAGCCGCCGTAGAGGAATCTCGCGACGAACAGGAAGCAGCGGATGACCAGTTCCGCGCACAGCCCGATCCAGAGCCCGGTCAGCGTCGGGTCGTGTGGGAACGGGTTCGGCAGGTCCGTGCCCCATGGGAGGGGCAACGTGACCCCCGAGAACAGGTAGGCCATCGGCAGTCGGATGAGGTACGTGGTGGTCCAGGTGATGAGGAACACCGCACGGGTGTCACCGACGCCGCGGAGCGCCCCTCTCGTGATGATCGCGAACGCGAATGGCACCTGGACGAAACCCGCGACGCGCAGCAGCGGGGGGACGATCCGGAGGTGCTCGGGCTGCGAACTGAGCAGCGCGACCAGCCGGTCGGGGACAAAGATAAACGCCAACCCCAGCGAGCCCATGAGCACCGCGCCGATCAGGCAGCATCGCCACACCGCGAGACGTGCCATGCGGGGGCTTCCCGCTCCGAGGTACTGACCCGCCAGCGTCGCGGCCGCGAGGCTCATGGCAAATCCGGGCAGGAAGCTGAACGATTCGATCCGGATGGCGAGCATGTGGGCGCCGGTCATGCCGTCGGCGTCGCTGAGGTGCACGACGAATCCGAGGACGAGAAAGTTGCCGACCCACATGCCGAGGGTCTCGAAGAAGTTGGGAAGGCCGACGCGGACGAGCCGGCTCATTGTGTGCCAGTGGGGGCGCAATCGGCGGCGCATCAGCCGGACCCCGCCGGCGCCCTTTGAGAGCATCACGATCACAATCACGCACCCGATGGCGTTGGAGAGCAGGGTGCCCAGGGCGATCCCGGACACACCGAACTCCCAGGGCGAGGGGTTGTGCAGCAGGACTTCGACCGAGGTGCCGCCGTCGTGCGGCACGAGGCGCGTCAGGTCGGTGCCGCAGAGCAGCCAGCTCGACACGACGTTGACGGCGTTGACGATCACCATCGACCAGAGGGGGCGGACGCTGTCGCCCGCTCCACGGAGCGCGGCGATCGCGGCGCCGAGCACGGCGGTGAATGGTGTGCCCGCCGCGACGATCTGCAGATACGACGCGAACGCCTCCGCCCCGCGGGGGCTCTGCGTCAGGGCCGTGCCCAGCGGCGGGCCCGAGAGCGCGATGATCGCCCCGACGACGCATCCGAGCCCCGCCGCCAGCAGGAGCGACTGGCCAACGGCGGCGTTGGCGACGGCGAGGCGTCCCCTGCCGACGCTCCTGCTGACGAGTGCGGTCGTGCCGACACCGATGGCCATGACGACCAGGCCCATGAACCAGATGACGTAGGACGCGCTGCCGACGGCGTCGGTCTCCGGCACGCCGAGCTGGGCCGAGAGCACCGTGTCGGTGAGCCCGACGAGGGAATTGAGGAACGACTCGATCAGGATGGGCCAGCAGAGCACCCAGATCGCCCGGTTCATGCTGAGGTTGGCGAGTTGTCCCGCGCGGAGCCGGCCGTCGGGTGTGAGGCCGGCGCCGCGGCGAGCGGGCACCGGAGTCGCCACGCCGGAGGGCCCGCGCCAGTCGCCAAGGGCGAGCATGCGTCGACGGATCCGGGTACGAAGGGGGCTCACGGCGGGCGGATGCTAGCCCGCGGTAGGCGCCAGCAACGCCGTGAGGAGCTCGGGCACTCCCTTGGCGTGGGTCGCAACGGTTTCCAGGATCGGGCGTCTGCCCGCGATATCCCGCAGGTCGCGCACCAGTTCGTGCTCGCCGGGGTGATCGGCCTTATTGCACACAAAGATGTCCGCGATTTCCAGGATGCCCGCCTTGTCCATCTGGACGGCATCGCCCATGCCGGGGGTGAGCACGACCGCGGTGGTGTCGACGTGGCCCCGGATCTTGGTTTCGTTCTGCCCCGCGCCGACGGTCTCTATGAAGAGCGTGTCGAACCGGGTACCGTCGGGGAACTGCACGCCGCCGATGAGCTCGACGATCTCGTCGAGGGAGTGGTAGTCCTCGCCGCTGATCGCCAGCGACCGATAGAAAACCGCATCGCCGAGCCGGTTGAAATCGACCCGGAGCCGGTCGCCAAGGAGGGCGCCGCTCGTGATCGGGCTCATGGGATCGAAGGCGACCACGGCGCAGCGCCCGAGCCCCGTGCCGGCCTCCGCGCGAAGGGTCAGTTCACTGACCAATTGGGCCACGAGGGTCGACTTGCCCGCGCCGGGCGAGCCCGTGATGCCGATGACCCGGGCGGGTCGGCGTCGGGCCGCGCCGTGGCGTGGCGGCCGGCGGAGATGACAGAGCGAGATGTCCCGCGCGAGCTGGGCAATCGGGTGGGACCCGTCGAGGGATGTCGCGTAGTCGCGGACCGAGTCCCGGACCGCCGTGGCGATCTCCTCGAGGCCGGTGCCGGTCGTAAAGCACTTGGCGATCCCGGAATCACGGAGGGTGGGGAGGTCTTCCTGCGGCAGGATCCCGCCCATGTAGACGGGGATGTCGGGGCGTCCGGCGTCGCGCAGCGATCCCACGAGCATGGGACCGAGCTTGAGGTGCGAGTTGGACATCATGCTCGCGGCGATGACGTCGCAGTCCTCGTCGCGGGCCGAGATGGCCAGGCTGCGAGGGGTCTGCCACAACCCGGAGTAGATCACGTGGATCCCCGAGTCGCGGAGGGCCCGGGCGATGACCTTGACGCCGCGGTCGTGGCCGTCGAGCCCCATCTTGCCGAGGAGCACGCGCGGCCGGTGGTCGAGGTCGGCGCAGCGGTCTCGCTTCTCGAATTCGGTCGTCGGAACGTGGAGCGTGTCTTTCATAGTGGCACCCGGGGCCCCGGTCGCGAGGAGCAACGATAGGCCCGGGGTCCGGGGGTCAGACGTTGAAGTACTTCGCCTCGGGATGGTGGACGATGAACGCGCTGGTCGACTGCTCCGGGTCGATCTGCCAGTTCTCGGTCAGGGTGCAGCCGATGCGCTCGGGCTCGAGGAGCGTCCATATCTTGGCCTGGTCGCTCATGTCCGGGCAGGCCGGGTAGCCGGGGCTGTACCGGCTCCCGCGGTAGTGCTGCGTGAAGAGCTCCCGGATGCGGGGCGAATCGTCGCCGGCGATGCCGAGTTCCTGGCGGATCCGCTTGTGCCACAGCTCGGCGAGAGCCTCGGCGGACTCGACACCCATCCCGTGGAGATAGAGATACTCGGAGTAATTGTTCGATTCGAAGAGCTGCTTGGCCATCTCGCTGACGCGCGGCCCCATCGTGACGCAGTGGAGCGCGAGCACATCGAGCTGTCCGGACTCGACGGACCGGAAGAAATCGGAGATGCACAGACGCCGCTTGTCGGGCTGGCGGGGGAAGGTGAACCGCAGGAGTTCCGTGCGTGGGCCGTCGGCGGCCGCGCCGGGCTCGAAGACCACGAGGTCGTCGCCCTCGCTGGCGCAGGGCCAGTAGCCGTAGGCCACGCGCGGCAGGAGGATGCCTTCCTCCCGGCACCTGGACTTGAGGCGATCGAAGACGGGGACGATGGTTTCCTCGAGCGCGCGGTCGTACTCCTGGTCGGTCATCCGCCCCTTCTTGAACTGCCACTGCCCGCGGAACAGCGCGACGGTGTTGATGAAGGGGAAGATCTCGTCGAGGTCGATCCTGTCGATCACGCGGCTGCCCCAGAACGGTGGGGCGGGGATGGGCGCGTCGGTGGCGACCTCGCTCCGTGCGCGCTCGGCCGTCGCGGCCCCCGAGGCCTTGGACGCCTCGAACGCGCTCTGGGAGGCGGCTCTCCGGGCCTTCGAGGCGGCGACGACCTGCTCGGCCGCGGACCGCTTGCCGATGCGCTCGTCGATCTCGGCGTCCATGCTGGCGAGCTGTCCGGTGGCGAGCAGGTCCATGAACCGGAGCCCTTCGAACGCATCCTTGCCGTAGTAGAGCGGGCCGGCGTAGGTGGCGCGGAGGTGGCCTTCGGCGTAGTGGCGGGAGAGCGCAGCGCCGCCGAGGATCACGGGCACGCGGTGGCCGAGTTCGTTGAGTTCCTTGAGGTTTTCCTCCATCACGTGGACGCTCTTGACGAGCAGTCCGGAGAGTCCGATCGCATCGGCCTGGGTTTCCTTCCACCTTTCCAGGATGTTTGCGAGGGGCTGCTTGATGCCGAGATTGTGGACCGTGTATCCGTTGTTGCTGAGGATGATGTCCACGAGGTTCTTGCCGATATCGTGCACGTCGCCCTTGACGGTTGCGAGGACGATCGAGCCGCGGGGTTTGCCGGCGGCCTTGTCCATGTGGGGCTCGAGGTAGGCCACGGCAGTCTTCATCACCTCGGCCGACTGGAGCACGAAGGGAAGCTGCATCTGGCCCGCGCCGAAGAGGTCGCCGACGGTCTTCATGCCGTCGAGCAGGTGGTCGTTGATCAGGTCCAGCGGCCGGTACTTGCGCATCCCCTCGTCGAGGCAGGCGACCAGACCCTCCTTCTCGCCGTCGACGATGTGGGAGCGGAGCCGCTCCTCGAGCGTCTGGTCCTTCTTCTTCGCGGCGACGGCCGTCGCCGTGCCGGCGTCCTTGAACAGCGCGATAAACGCCTGGAGCGGGTCGAACGCCGGATCGCTCACGCCGTCGGGCAGGCCTGTCCCCCCCGCCGAGGCGTGGCGGCGGTCGTGGAGGAGGTCGAGCGCGGCGCGCTGCTGATCCTCCGGGATGCGGTTCAGGGGCAGGATCTTCGAGGCGTGGACGATCGCGCTGGTCATCCCCGCGGCCACGAGTTCGTGCAGGAAGACGGAGTTGAGCACCACCCTGGCCGCGGGCTTGAGGCCGAAGGAGACGTTCGAGACCCCGCAGGTCATCTGGCAATTGGGCAGTTCGCTGGCGATGCGCCGGGCGCCTTCGATCGTCTCCAGGGCGCTGCGCCGGTCGCTGGCCATGCCGGTCGAGACCGGGAGCACGAGCGGGTCGAAGAACAGGTCGCCCTCGTGCAGCCCGTGGACGTTCGTCGCTCGCGCATGGGCCCGACGCGAGATCGCGAGCTTGCGATCGGCGGTTCGGGCCATGGCGGCCTCCTTGTCCTCGTCGATGGCGCCGATGACCAGGGCCGCGCCGTACCGCTTGGCGAGCGTGCAGATGTGGTCGAACTTCTCCTCCCCGTCCTCGAAGTTGGCCGAGTTGATGATGCACTTTCCGGGGGCCCGTTTGAGGGCGGCCTCGATCGTTCCCACCTGCGTCGAATCAATCATGAGGGGCGCGTCGGCCTGCCGGACGACCCTGGAAACGATCTCGGCCGCGTCGCGGGCGTTGTCTCGCCCGGCGTAGTCCACGTTGAGGTCGAGCACGTGGCTGCCCTCGCGCATCTGCGTGCGGGCGAGGGAGACGACCCCGTCCCACTCCTCGGCCTCGAGCAGCTCCTTGAACTTCTTGCTGCCCGAGGCGTTCATCCGCTCACCGACGATGAGGAAGGAGGTGTCCTGCCGGTACTCCGTGGGCGCGTACAGGCTGGTGCACGCCGGGCGGTAGGGCTCGAGCTCACGGTGTTTGCGGGGCGTGCCGCCGACGAGCTTTGCGAGCCGGCCGATGTGCTCCGGGGTCGTGCCGCAGCAGCCCCCGACCACCGAGACCCCCAGCTCGCGGACGTACCTGGCGAGACTCTCAGCGAACGGATCGGCCCGGAGCGGGAACTCCGTGCGCCCCTCGTGCAGCACGGGCAACCCCGCGTTCGGCACCACCGAGACGTGGCGGTCCCAGTGACGGGCGAGGTGCTGGATGTGCTCGGCCATCTCCGTCGGGCCGGTGGCGCAGTTGAGGCCGAGGGAGGCGATGGGGTAGCCCCGCAGGGCCACGGCCGCGGCTTCGATCGATGTGCCGAGGAGCATCGTGCCGGTGGTCTCGATCGTGACCGAGACCATGATCGGGACGTCTCCCGGGCTCTTGCCCTTGGCGTCCAGCGCCGCGAGGCAGGCATTGATCGCGCATTTGACCTGGAGAAGGTCCTGGCAGGTTTCAATCAGGAAGGCGTCGACGCCGCCGGCGAGCAGTCCCGCGGCCTGTTCGGCATAGCTGGCGAGCATTTCATCCCACGTGATCTGACCGAGCGTCACGAGCTTGGTGCCCGGGCCCATGGAGCCGAGGACGAATCGGGGGCTGGAGGGGCTGGCATGCCGGTCTGCTGCGGCCCGGGCGATCTCGGCCGCGAGGCGGTTGAGCTCGAAAGTCTGCTCGCTGAGCCCGAACTCGGCGAGGACGTGTCTCGCTCCGCCGAAGGAGTCGGTCTCCACCGCGTCCGCGCCGACGGCCAGGAACGACTCATGGACCTGCTGGATGATCTCTGGTCGGCTCTTGAGCAGGATCTCCGGGCAGTTCTCGCAGCCGAGGTAGTCGCGCTCCACCTGCAGGTCCATGCCGTGGATCGCGGTCCCCATTGCGCCGTCGATGACGAGGATCTGGCGATCAAGGTGGGCAAGCAAGCGGCTGGTCATGGGGTTGGGTCTCCCGTCCTTTGTCAGGCGATATATCCGTTCATGCGGATGATAGGATGAAACCCACGTCGATGTTTGATCGGATTATGTGGGGAATCGGTGCAGGGGGGCTCGGTGCGTGCACAAAAACAAAGCCGGCTGGACAAGGGTCCAGCCGGGTGGGGATCATCGCTTGCGGCGGGTCTACTTCTTCTTGGCCTGGAAGTAGTTGCCCTGGAACTTGCGCTGGAACTTCTCGACGCGACCGGCGGCATCGACAAAGGCCTGGCGTCCGGTGAAGAAGGGGTGCGAGCCCGACCAGACTTCGACGTGGAGCTCCGGGACGGTCGCCCCGACCTCCATCACCACCTCGCCGTTGTGGAAGACCTTGCAGTTGAAGAACTTGGGGTGTGTTTCGGTCTTCATCGGTACGCTCCTAGTCTCCGCCGGGCCGAGCCGTGCGGAAGCCGCTCCTCGGCAAGGGCCGAAAGTCTATCCTCAGATTCGGTCGGAGCAAGGCCGAGGGAGAGCACCTTGCTCGAGGCTGCCCGAAAACCGGCCTCCTCGGCTCATCCGGGCTGGGTGCCTTGACGATCAAGACCACGATGCTAGTCTTCTGGGCCTGCCCATGGGCAGGATGTGTTCGGATTTTGATCCCCGGTAGCTCAATGGTAGAGCGAGCGGCTGTTAACCGCTAGGTTGCTGGTTCGAATCCAGCCCGGGAGCTTGAGAAAGGCCTCGTAAAGAGGCCTTTCTCGTTAACGGTCTGGGCCTTTCGCCCACCGCGCGTATCTCTCGGGAATCGTGGCACTTCCTGAAAGTCCGCGATTTGCCGGGCGCTCTCGAATCCGAGGCATCGCATCGCCGTTTCGGTCGCCACGCCGGGGTTGGGGGACGAAAGTCTCTCCGCGCTCTCCAACGCCCGAGCGGGTCTGGTTAACGCGCTGCCGGGGTGAACGAGGGGTGAGATTCGGACCCTGCGCCGCTCCCCGACCGTTTCGCGTATTCAGAGGCAGACGGCCCGCAACGGACGCGGGCCCCATTCCAGCATCAGGTGCGAAGCCGAGCGCCAAGCGCACGCCCGCACGGATGCATGTCCCCCTTCACGGAGGATGTGCCCGTGCACGACACCGCGCTCACGGACGATGCGCCCGCCCCCACCCCCCCAACCGCCTCGCTTGATCCCGATGCCCCGACCACGCCCGCCGCGCGGCTGGACAACATCGCAGCCATCTTTGCCGAGGGCATCCGCCGCCGGCGGCGACAGGTCGCCATTTCGGGGCCGAGCATCGAGCATCAAGAAGGCTCTCAGACTCGACTTGAACTCTCCGAGCATGCCCGCCCTGATGGGTCGCGTGGTTAACGCCCCCCCGAGACCACGAGAACGGAGACCCCGATGGCGATCGATGTGAATGCAGCCGAGAAGGCCTTGGAGAAGATGACGGTGCCGCAGCTGAAGCAGCGGTACGCCAAGGTCTACGGCGAAGAAACTCGCACGCACCACAAGGTGCTGCTCATCAAACGGATTCTCTGGCGGATGCAGGCGCTTCGGGAGGGGGACCTCTCCGAGCGCGCCCGCCAGCGGGCACGCGAACTGGCCAATGACGCTGACCTGCGGCGAAGCCCGCCACACGCCCAATCGCCGGACGCGCCCAAGCCCCGGGCCAATGGCGAGAGCGTGGTGAGCGTGCCCATCCACACGCGAGAGGACGGGCGGCTGCCGCCACCCGGCACGGTCCTCCGCCGCGAGTGCAAGGGCCGCGCCGTGTCGTCCGGGTGCTGCCCAAGGGCTTCGAGTTTGAGGAGAGGTCTACCGGTCGCTGAGCGCCATCGCGGCGAAGGTGACCGGGTCGCGTGGGAACGGATTCCGCTTCTTCGGGCTCCACGAGCCCGGCACCACGGAGGGCAACGCAGAGATCGTCTATCAATCCAGACCGTTCAAGCAGTCCGGCGTGCCGACGGTGCGATGCGCCATCTACACCCGCAAGTCCAGCGAACAGGGACTCGAGCAGGAGTTCAACTCGCTGCACGCCCAGCGCGAGAGTGCGGAGGCCTACATCGCCAGCATGAAGCACGAGGGGTGGGTGGCGCTGCCGGACCAGTACAACGACGGCGGCTTCACCGGCGGGAACACCGACCGACCCGGCTGCCAGCGGCTGATGGCGGACATCGAAGCCGGGAAGGTCGACTGCGTGGTGGTCTACAAGGTCGATCGCCTGTCGCGCTCGCTCCTGGACTTTGCCCGCATGATGGCGGTATTCGAGAAGCACCGCGTGTCATTCGTATCGGTGACGCAGCAGTTCAACACCACGCAATCGATGGGACGGCTCACGCTGAACATCCTGCTCTCGTTCGCCCAGTTCGAACGCGAGATCATCTCCGAGCGGACTCGCGACAAGATCGCCGCGTCCAAGCGCAAGGGCAAGTGGTTTGGCGGCAAGCCGATCCTGGGGTACGACCTCGCGCCCCAGCCCGCGGGCGGGAGCAAGCTGTGGTCAACGCCGCGGAGGCGGAACTCGTCCGCGAGGTCTACCACTTGTATCTGAGCACCGCTCGCCTCATCAAGGTGGCCCAGATCCTCAACGCCCGCGGCAGCACGAGCAAGCGCTGGACGACCCGCAAGGGCACGGCGGTCGGCGGCCGGGTGTGGGACAAGCACCTGCTGATCAACCTCCTCACCAACCCGGCCTATGAGGGCAAGGTCAAGCACAAGAAGGAGCTGTTCGCCGGCGAACAGGCGGCCATCGTCGACGAGCGGCTGTGGCAGCAGGTCTTCCAAACGATCAAGCACAACGGCCGCACCGGCGGCATGCACGTCCGCAACCAGCACGGGGCGCTGCTCAAGGGGCTGATTCACTGCGGGCCGTGCGGGCACGCGATGGGCCACACCTACAGCGTCAAAGACGGGAAGGCCGCGTACCGCTACTACGTCTGCTACGTCGCCCAGAAGCAGGGCTGGCACGCGTGCCCTTCGGGCTCCCTGCCCGCCGAGCAGATTGAAAGGTTGGTAGTCGACCGGATCAAGCACATCGGTGGCGATGCCGCGTTGGTCGCGGCGACATTCCGCCAGTTGCAGAGCGGCATCCGCTCTCGGAGCGCCCAGATCGACAAGGACCACACGGCGAGCACGCGTGAGATCCAGAAGATTGAGGGCGACATCCGCAAGGCCGCGATGGCCGCAGGCACGGACGCCAACGCCGCCGCCCGGCTGGCCGACCTCCACGAACGCCTGGCGACGGCCAGCGAGCGGACACGGGTTCTTCGCGCCGAGGCGGAACAGATCGAGAACGAGTCGATCACCCAGGCCGACGTCGCGGCCTCGCTTCGCGAGTTCGCCGCGTCGTGGGACGTGCTCTACCCGCGGGAACAGGCGGCCGTGCTGGCGAACCTTGTCAAACGGGTGGACTACGACGGTGCAAAGAAGACGGTGTCGATCACGTTCCATCCGGCCGGGCTGCACGCTCGGCCAGGCACCCGTTGAGCACGAGAGGTCGCATGAAAACATGCACGACGTCACGATCGAGTTCCAGTGCACTTCACGCGGGGGGCGGCGGGCCGGAAAGAGGTCAACGTAGGCGTGGAGCCCGCCGCGCCCGCCGTTGAAGCGGGCCACGTGCCCCGCATCGCCCGCCTGATGGCGCTGGCGATCCGGTTCGAGGAGTTGGTTCGGATGGGCGAGGTCGAATCCCACGCCGACCTCGCCCGGTTGGGGCAGGTCACGCGGGCTCGGATCAGCCAGATCATGGACCTGCTGTGCCTGGCTCCGGACATCCAGGAGGAGTTGCTGTTCCTGCCCCGCGTTGAGCGCGAGCGCGATGCGGTCAGCGAGCACGAACTGCGCAAAGTGTGTGCCGCCTCGGACTGGCGCGAGCAGCGACGGCGCTGGCGGGGGCTTGTGTTGATGGCGAACGGAAGGTGAAACCGCGCGGGCTCCGCTCTGGATGCCACAGTCAGCCGTTTCTCGGCCCGTTCAAAGGGCTGATCGAATGCCCGCGCAGCGACAACTTAGCATTGAAGCAGTCCAAAGCACTTGCCGCATGGTCAGATGATCGCTGCAGGGCACAACGCCCGGGCTAGAAGCGTTACCGGGACAAACATCTGATTTCCGTCCAGCCCGGTCTCCGGAAGTGCCGGCAGGAACCCCTCTATGGGCAGCGTCCGAGGTTCGAGACTTCGAACAAGAGCCGGCGTCATGGCGTACTACTCGTGAGACCGATATACTCCCCAGCAGTATGCTCCACCGTGGCAGCACATTCCGGCTCGTGGTTTCCCTCCTTCTGGTGGTTGCTGTGCCGTTCTGCTGCTGCAACTTCCACGCTTGGGTGAGCGCGTGTTCCAGCTGCGACGATCATGCGGAACGTGGGTCAGTGGTTGCGGTCGCTCACCATCACTCGGACGCGAGCACGCACGATCACGATGGGGATAACCCGTCGGATTCAGCCAGGGAAGGTCACGACGCTCACCCCGACAAGAGCGGGCCGTGCGGTCCCCATCACGACGACCAGAACGACTGCGCGTGCGGCAAGCACGACTCGAAGATGCTCACGGGAGCGAAGCCGAGCGTTGAGCCGCCAGTTCCGGTGCTCATCGCGATTCTCGATTGGGTTCTGACCACGGATCGCATTCCGCAGGCTCAGATCACGATCAGTAGACACGATGTCTGGGCGACCGCAAGACCGCCAACATCGCTGCTGCGCCAGCATTGCGCGCTTATCGTGTAGCAAAAGAGCTTGGGCTTCGGCCTAACCCGTGCCATTCTTGGTGGCGATGCGCGCGGATGCGCGCTGATCCACTCGGGACTGCGTCGCTATTCCCGCTCGTCGTCGCGATTGACGCGATGGCTCCCCATTCCAACTCACGTTCTTGAGATTCACCCCCACCCCCTCCGGAGGATCCCATGGCACGCTCACGCGCGACCTTGGTGGCGGGCGCACTGGCGAGCGACCGCCGCCATCCTGATTCCTGTCTACGCCCACGAAGGCCACAACCAAGCCCCGCGGGGCGACGTTTGACCCCAACGCCCCCAAGAGAGTCTCTGAGGCCACGGGGATGGCGATCGGTCTGAAGACCGCCGAGGTCGACTTTGGTCAGGTCGAAGACGTTGTGCGCCTCACGGGAATGGTCAGGTCACGACCAGACGCCACCTACACCATCGCGCCGACCTACGCCGGAGTGGTGCGCTCGATAGCGGTTCAGCCCGGCGACAGAGTCACCAAGGGCATGGTCGTCGCGGAACTCGACATCCCCGAACTTGCCCGGCTCATGTACGACCTCAAACGCCTGGAGTCGGAGTACGAGAAGCTGCTCTCCGATGTCACTCGGGCAGAGTCGCAGATTGCATCGCTGGAGATCGAAGCCCCTGCACTGGTCAAGGGTGCCGAACTGGCCGAGGCGGAAGTGCGGCGGCCTGACCAAGCGGGCGAAAGCGTGTCGGCCAACCTGCTGGCGCAGCGGAAGGCGGAAGCACTCAGGCTCAGGGCCGATGCCGGGCTGAGGGCGGTCGCACTGACGCAGGCGAAGGCTGAGGTCGGCTCGCTCAAGCGACAAGCCGAGACGACGCGGGCGGCCGCGAATGCGCTCCGTGGCACGCTGCCCAGATCCAAGACGGAGGCATCCACCGATACCGATTCCGACGGGCAACCGCTCGCTGACCCCGCTCGGCCCGGATTGCTGCGCTTCGTATCCCCGATCGACGGCGTGGTTGTCAGCCGCACCGCGGGGCCCGGAGTGGGCGTGAGCGCGGGCGCGCCGATCCTCACCATTGGCAACTTCCAGTCGGTACAGATCGAAGGCGAAGTGCCCGAGGGTTTGATTGACCGCCTTTCCTCGCGTCCACACAGTGTTCGAATACGCCGCGGCGTGAGCGAGACAAGCGAGGTCGTTGGCGAGGGCGTCGTGCGCTTCATCAGCCCGGTGATCGACGCCACCAAGCGGACGGCACACCTCATCGTTGATGTCGAGAACCCGGCCGGGCTGCTCCGGCAGGGTCAGTTCGTGGACCTTTCGGTGGTGCTCAGCGCGAGCGATAGCGCCGTCGTTGTGCCAGCTTCTGCGATCGTCAAGGAAGGGCCGTTGCAGTACGTCTTTGTCAAGGAAGGCAAAGGTGAGAACGAGGCTTTCAAGAAGCGTGATGTTGCTACGGGCGTGCGGGACGGCCGCGTCGTCGAGATCAAGCTCGGTCTGGTGCCGGGCGACGTGATCGCGGTGAGCGGTGCGTTCAGCCTGTCTCAACTGCGAGGGTTTGTGGCGGGGCCCGGTGCGCAGAGCCAGCGGCACCGGCGAAGTCAGACGACGGACACGGGCACACGCACTGATCGGGACTCGCTCCTTGACACTCGACTAGGAAGGACTCCCCCTTGCTGAACTGGATCATCCGATCATCGCTCAACAACCGAGTGCTGGTGCTCACCCTCGCGTGCTGGTGTCGGTCTACGGCATGTACGTCACGGTCAACACCCCGACCGACGTGCTCCCGGACTTGAACCGCCCGGTCGTCACCATCATGACCGAGGCCGAGGGCCTTGCGCCCGAAGAGGTCGAAGCGCAGGTCACGTACAACATCGAGACCGCCGTCAACGGCTCGCCGGGCGTCGAACGGGTGCGGAGCGTGTCATCGCTTGGGCTCTCGATCGTCTTCGTTGAGTTCCGGTGGGGTACGGATCTCAAGTACAACCGGCAAGTGGTCACCGAGCGACTCAGCACGGTCACCGGCAAGCTCCCGCCCGGCATCGTGCCGGCCATGACGCCAGCCACCAGCATCATGGGCGAGATCGCGCTGATCAGCGTGTCGAGCAGGACGCTCTCGCCAATGGAGGTTCGCACTGTCGCGGAGTTCACGCTGCGTCCCGCGCTGCTCTCGATCCCCGGCATCGCCCAGGTCACGGCCCAGGGCGGCGACCTCAAGCAGTTCCGGGTGCAGGTTGACCCCGACAAGCTGCGTCTGTTTGACCTCACGCTCGAAGATGTGGAGAAGGCCCTCACGGCGGCCAATCAGAACACCGGCGGCGGGTTCCTCGTGAGCGGCGCTCAGGAACTGGTCGTTCGCAATATCGGCCGCGTACAGACCGCGGCCGACATCGCTTCGTCGCTCATCACCAACAAGCCGGGCGATCACGACTCACCGCCTCGGGCCGTCCTCATCGGCGATGTGGCCGCCGTGACCGAGGCCGGCCCGATGATCAAGCGTGGCGCTGGCTCGGACAACGCTTCGCCGGCCGTGATCATGGCGATCCAGAAGCAGCCCGCGCCGACACGGTCGCCTTGACCCGGGCGTTGGATGGGACACTCGCCCAGCTCCGTCCCACGCTGCCCGCGGGCATCGAGATCAACGCCGACGTGTTCCGGCAAGAACACTTCATCAACTCGGCCATCACCAACGTGATCCACGCGCGTCCGCGACGGTGCGATCCTGGTCGTCATTGTGCTCATCCTGTTCCTGATGAACGTGCGGACCACGATCGTCACGCTCACGGCCTTGCCGCTGTCGATCATCACGACGTTCCTGGTCTTTCACTGGCTGGGGATGAGCGTGAACACGATGACCCTCGGCGGGCTGGCCGTGGCCATCGGCGAACTCGTCGACGATGCGGTGGTCGATGTCGAGAACGTCTATCGCAGGCTGGGCGAGAACCGCCGGGCCGCGAATCCCAAGCCCATCGTGGATGTGGTCTTCGACGCTTCCAGCGAGATCCGCAACCCGATCATCCTTGGCACCATCATCGTCAACCTCGTCTTCCTTCCCACGTTCTTCTTGCCCGGCATCGAGGGGCGGCTCTTCGCCCCGCTCGCCACGGCGTACATCGTCAGCATTTTCGCGTCGCTGCTGGTCGCGCTGACGACCACGCCCGTACTCGCATACTACTTGCTCCCCGGCATCAAACGGATGACACACGGCCAGGACGGCCTGCTCCTTCGCGTCTGCAAGCGGCTCGCGCTGCGGTCGTATGCGATCTCGATGCCGCGACCTGTCGCGGTGCTTGCCACGCTGGGCGTGCTCGTCGCTGGCGCGCTCTTCATGGTGACGCGGCTGGGCTCGGAGTTCCTGCCCCCGTTCAACGAGGGGACCGCGGTGGTCGCGTTCTACGGGCAGCCTGGCATCTCGCTCGAGGAATCCAACAAGCTCGGCACGAAGGCCGAGGAGCTGATTCTGTCCATCCCTCAGGTGAAGAGCACCGCCCGCCGGACGGGCCGCGCCGAGCAGGATGAGCACGCCCTTGGTGTCAACGCCAGCGAGATCGAGGTGGACTTCTGGAGCAAGGAAGAAGCCAAGAACCCGAACACGCCCCGCGACCATCAGCGGACGTAAACCGCCGACCGCCAAGTCAATCGTGCCGCGCGGGAAGTCTTCTCGCAGATCGAGGAGAAGCTCTCGGCCTTCCCCGGCGTGTCGGTGGGCATCGGCCAGCCCATCAGCCACCGCATCGAGCACCTGCTCTCGGGCGTCCGGGCGCAGGTGGCGATCAAGATCTTCGGCGACGACCTGAACACGCTGCGGACGCTGGCGGACCAGACGAGGGCCGCAATGGAAGGTATCCCCGGCGTCGCCGACTTGCAGGTCGAGCAGCAGGTGCTGGTGCCGCAGCTGCACATCAGCGTTAACCGCGCCGCGGCGGCCCGCGTGGGCTTCACCCCTGCCGCGCTGACCGACGCGATGGAGACCGCCACCAAGGGCAAGGTCGTGGGCCAGGTGCTCGATGGCCTCAAAGTCTTCGACATCACGCTCACACTCGATGGCCACCACCGCAGCGACCCGGCGAAGAGTTGCGGCTGGTCTCGCCGACCGGCGCGATCGTGCTGCTGCGCGATGTCGCCGAGGTGATCGAGAAACTCGGCCCCAATGAAGTGCAGCGCGAGCCTGCGACGCCGCATCGTCGTGTCGTGCAACGTACGGGGCCGCGATTTGGGCTCGACGGTCGAGGAGATCAAACGCTCCATCGCGATGGATGTGGGCGGAAGCAAACTCCCCACCGGCTACACCATCCAGTACGGCGGCCTCTACGAAGCGCAGCAAGAATCGACCCGGCTGCTGCTCATCTTGGGCATGGGCTCGCTGGTCGCCATCTTCGTCATCCTCTTCACGCACTACCGCTCGGCGATGATCGCGGCTCAGATCATGCTCAACGTCCCCTTCGCGCTCATCGGCAGCGTGACCGCTGCGCGATCACCCGCGAGCCGTTCAGCGTCGCCTCGCTGGTGGGCTTCATCAGCCTCACCGGCATCGCCACACGCAACGGCGTGCTCATGGTCAGCCACTACATCCACCTCATGACCGAGGAACGCGAGCCGTGGAGCAAGGACCTCATCATCCGGGGCAGCCAGGAGCGCGTTGCCCCGGTCTTGATGACCGCCGTCACGGCGGGGCTGGGCCTCATTCCCCTGGTACTCAGCAAAGGCGAGCCGGGCAAGGAGATCCTGTACCCAGTGGCGGTCGTCATCCTCGGCGGCCTCATCACCAGCACCCTGCTGGACTTCTTTGTGACCCCGGCGATCTTCTACCGCTTCGGCAAGACCGCTGCTGAGCGTCTCGCACAAGAGCATGCGGCGAAGCATGGCCACCAAGTACCCGCGTCCAGTCCCCTCACAACCGAGTCAACCAAAGCCGGGACGGTCGATGCCGCTCCCGTTCAGTCAAGTGACCACGTCGCACCTCCGGCCGGGGCGAGCGACGACGGCCGTGCATCCGCCCCTGCCGCAAACTCAGAAAGCCCCAGCCCGACCAATGGGCCGGCCAACTGAAGGAGTTCATCAATGAAGAAGTGTTCTGTAGGTACTCTCTTGGCGGCACTTGCGGCCGCGGCGTTCTGGACCACGCCCTGCTGGCCCAACACTCCACGACGACAAGCCCCAGCCCGGGCACAAGGACGATGGCCATGCCACGCCCAGGCCAAGGCCGCGGCCGACTACGCCGCGGCGGTGCGGGAGATCGGCGAGCGGATGACCGCGCTCGACGGGCTCATTGCCAAAGGCCAACTGGACGAGGCCCACGAGCAGTCCGACGCGATCGGGGCGCTGGCCAAGTCGCTCGGGACGCTCGCGCTCAAGGAGGGCTCGGGCGTGGACAAGCCTCAGGTCAAGGAGATCAACAAGGCGGGCAAGGCGCTCGCGGAAGCCGCCGACGGCGTCCACGAGGCGGGCGAGAAGAAGGATGTCGCCGCCGCCAAGGCCGCGTACGCGGAGATGAAGAAGCAGGCGGATGCGATCACGGCGTTCGCTCCTGCGAAGTACTTCTGCCCCATGCACTGCGAAGGGGCCAAGACCTACGACAAGCCGGGCAAGTGCCCCGTCTGCTCGATGAACCTCAAGAAGCAGACCAGCGACAAGTTCACGATGGACGTCAAGCCCGTGGGCGGCACCATCACCGTGGGCAAGCCCGCGACGATGGTCTTCACCATCAAGGACCCCACCGGCCTGCCCGTCAAGAAGGTCGAGACCGTCCACGAGAAGTTGCTGCACCTGCCATGGTCAGCAAGGACCTCTCGTGGTACGCACACGAGCACCCGGAGATTCAGCCCGACGGCACGTTCACCTTCACCTACACCTTCCCGCAGGCGGGCGAGTTCTTCTTCTGCAACGACTTCACGCCGCCCAACGTCGGGCAACAGGTCGTGACGGTGCCGGTGACGGTCGCGGGGACCGCGCCGGCAGCGAAGCCGCTCACGGTTGACGCGGGCACGCCCAAGACCATCGACGGATACACCGTCACGCTCGACACCGGAGGGCCGGTCCAGACCGGCGGCTCAACGCACATGGCGTACACCGTGACCAAGGACGGCAAGCCGGTGACGACGACTCCAGCCGTACCTGGGCGCGATGGGCCACCTCGTCATCATCAGCGAGGATCGCAAGGAATTCGTCCACAGCCACCCGCACGAAGGCGGCGAGCACGCGGCTGGCGGCATGGGCGGCCCCAAGGTGGACTTCGAGGCCCACTTCAACGTCCCCGGCACCTACAAGGGCTGGGCCCAGTTCAACGTCGGCACGAAGGAGAAGGAGCAGGTCATTACTGTGCCCTTCACATTCACCGTTGCCAAGGGCGATGGGAAGGGCGAGGCCGCGCCGCACGAGCACGGCGGCGGCGAGAAGAAGGAAAACGGACACGATCACAAGTAAATCGATCACACGCCCCGCGCGCGAGAGCGACGCCGGGCGATTCCCGATTGTAGAGTTCACGCATGATGCTCCGCCCTACGTCGCGTTCCTTCCACATGACCCGCTCCACACCACGGCCCGCTCGCGCGCTCGTGTCCACGGCGCTCGCGCTGCTCGCCGTTGTCGGCGGGTGCGCCTCGCTGGACCCCAAGCCAGACATCGACCGCGCCGCTTCAACGATCGGTGAACGATCGGGCGTGATCCCGGCGTGGACCGAGCCGTGGGAGGCATCACTTACGACGTGGGACGGGCGCTCGCCCTTAAAGGTCGAGCAGGCGTTGGCAATGGCGCTCCGCAACAACCGCGAGATCAGGGCCCAGGTCGAACAGATCGCGGCGTCGCGGGCGGACCTCGTGCAGGCGGGGCTGTTGCCAAATCCGGTGCTCGGTCTCACGCTGCGTTTCCCCTTCGATCCGGTCAGCGGCGGCTCGTTCGTCGGCGCTCAAGTCGTCCAGTCGTTCACGGCCCTCTGGCTGCGCGACGGCAAGATCAAGGCCGCAGCCCTGGCTGAATCAGACCGTGCTCGATATCTCTGACAAAGCCCCTGCGGCTGGTGGCCGAGGTGAAGTCCACCCATACACGGATCGCCTTCGGCCAGAACGCTCTCACGCTCAGCGATGACAACGTTGCCACGATTCAACGTTCCATCGACTCGCTCGACGCACGCGTTCGGGGCGGCGAGGGAACGCCGCTCGATGTCAACCGCGCCAAGCAGCAACAGGCGAAAGCACAGGCCGAACGGTCCCTCGTCGTCCGCGACCTCGCCAAGGAGCGTCGCCGGATGCTTGAGTTGATCGGCTTCGCAGGCGAGGGCGCTGAGTGGACCGCCGACGTAAGCGCCACAGTCGTGAGCGCAACCTCCATCGACGAGCCCGCCGCGATCGCACTCGCGGCTTCGCAGCGGCTTGACGTGGCTGCGGCTCGCTCGATCGTTGAAGCACAACAGGCCGATCTCTCCGTGGAGGAAAGAAGCCGGTTGAAGGACTTTGGGCTGGGGGCCGACTTCGAGAGGGACGTGGACGGGAAGAAGACCATCGGCCCGGTGCTCGAGGTCGGCATCCCGATCTTCGACACCAACGCCGCACAGATCGCCAAGGCGGGATCGCTCGCCCGCGTCGCCCTCGCCAGTTACGAGGCCGTTTCGCAGCGGGCCGTGCGTGAGGCCCGCGTCGCGTGGGTCGAGTTCGACAGCGCCTCGCGGCTCGCGGGGCAGTATCGCACCACAGTGCTGGCGATCTCCGAGCGGAACCTGACGCTCGCGGAGGCCGCGCCTCAAGTCAGGCCAGGCCGACGTGACGGTGCTGCTGGACTCACAGCGGGAGCTTATCGACGCCCGGCGCATGTTGAACGACCTTGAGCGAGATTCGGCAATCGCTCATATCGCTCTTGAGCAGACTGTGGGGGGTCGGATCACTCCGTGAACCGACGGGTTGACCGACGCTGTGTCCGGCAACGACACGATTGCATCATGTTTGGTCCGCCCGATGCGCATCAATACCTGCATGCCGGAACGCGCGTTCCGCCAGCCACCCCCAGCCGCCGCGGCGGAGATCCCCGCTCGGCTACGGAGCATTCGCATGGATATTCGGAAACTCTCAGTCGGATTTGTCTCAATCGCCCTTCTCGCCGGCGCCGGAGCATGGGCTTTCGCCCAGCCCGGCCAGCCGCCCCAGCCCGCAGGGAACCCGCAGCCCAAGGGCGAGGACAAGGAAGGCGATGAGGAAGAGGTCATCACGCTCGACAAGGCCCCCGAGGCCGTGCGTGCCGCCGCCATCAAACTCGCGGGCGATGCCAAGAACATCACCAAGGTCATCAAGGAGGAGGACGACGAGGACGTGGTGCAGTACGAGGTCGAGTACAACGAGGGCGCGGTGAAGTGCGCCGCGATCTTCTCGGTCGCCGGCGATCTGATGGAAACGGAGAAAGGAACCACCGAGGCCAAGCTCCCCCCAGCGGTCATGGCCGCGCTGAAAAAGGACTACCCGAAGGCCACCTTCGCCAACCCGTTCGCCGTGACCAAGATGTTCTACGAGGTAGAGATCGTCATCGACGGCAAGAAGCACGAGGTCAAGGTGGACGCCTCGGGCAACATCGAGGACGAGTCAAAGGGTGACGGGGATGAGAAGGGCGAAAAGAAGGACAAGAAGGACTAAAACCGTCCTTGTGTACAGATCCGGTGCATCCACCGTCAATCGCCCCGCCGGGCCATTGACGGCTTTCTTCCAGCGATCGTCCCCGTGTCCAAGGAACCCCGCCCGATGCCCCACGCCAACGCAACGGCCCTCAGCAAACTCCCAGCCCTGACCTTGCTCTTCTGGGTCATGAAGATCGCCGCCACCACGCTGGGCGAGACGGCGGGTGATCTGTTCTCGATGACGATGGGCATCGGCTACATGTGGAGCACGCTCATCCTGATGTCCGGCTTCGTGGTGGTGCTCATCGGCCAACTCGCGGCCAAGCGCTATATCCCGTTCCTGTACTGGGCCGTCATCCTCGCCACCAGCACGGCGGGCACGACGATGTCCGACTTCATGAACCGCACCAGCGCCCACGGCGACGGCCCGGGCCTGGGCATCGGCTACGCCACGGGCAGCGCGATCCTGGTGTCGCTCCTCCTAGGCGTCTTGTTAGTGTGGCGCTCGGTCGAGAAGTCTCTGTCCGTAACCGACGTGCGCTCGCGCCGGGCCGAGGTCTTCTACTGGTCCGCGATCCTCGTCTCCAACACGCTGGGCACCTCGCTTGGTGACTACCTCGCCGATGATTCAGGCCTTGGGTTCGCGGGCGGTGCGGCGCTCATCGGCGGCATCATCGCGCTGATCGTCGCGGTTTATCTCGTCGCCAAACGCATGAGGGTGGCCAGCCCCGCCCTGTACGTGGGCCTCTTCTGGGCGGCCTTCGTCCTCACCCGCCCCTTCGGCGCGACGATGGGTGATGTCCTCACCAAAGACGCGGACAAAAGGCGGACTCGGCTTCAGCACCATCAGGTCATCTGCCGTCCTCGCGGTGCTCCTTGTCGCCGTGATCCTCTACGATGTGGCGAGACAGGAAGAGCCCGGTCGTGCCGGTCCGGGTCGAAGCGTGATAAGCGACCCGTCGCACCAACGCCTGCCTGTCTGGCCCTGCCTGGCGTTGCTCGTCACAGGGCTTGCCGTGATCCCTTGGGACGGCCCGATCAGTACATGGGCCACCTCGATCAAGCTCGGCGGCGATGTCAAGCGTGAGTTGGAGGTCGCACAGCAGTTCGGCGACCTGCTCTCGATAGCGCTGGTGGCCACACTGATCTGGCTGCTTGACCCGAACCGCCGCCGCGTGCTTTGGCTTGGTGCGGGGTCGCTCGCGTGCGCCCGGCATCATCGGCACCACCGCCAAGAACCTCATTGGGCAGCCGCGCTTAAGTTCGGCGACCCGTCGTTCCTCGGCCCGTGGGGGACGTACGACCTCGGTGCCAGCGGCGGGGTGCATCACGCCTGGGAGTTCTGGCGCGGCACTGGGCCGACCTGACCTCGATGCCATCAGCCACCCTGTTTGCCGCCGCCCTCGCCGCGTTCCTTGTCTACGCCTACCCGCGCCTGCGTGGTCTGGTCGTCGTGCTTGTCGTGGTGGTGGGCGTGGCCCGCGTCACACTCGGCGCACTACGCCTCGGATGTGATGGTGGGCGGGGGCGGTGGGGTGGTTCGGCGGAACGCTGGGGATGCTCTTGGTCAGCCGGTGGATGAACAGACGGATCGTTGCGCCGGATGCCGTCTAACTCCGCACGACCGCAGCAGAAACCACAACGCTCATACGCTCGATCACCAATGACAGACCCGCCCGACCATCAGCCCGCCCCACGTCGCACGCCCTTGCCCCGGGCGGTGTGGCTGCTCAGTTGGGTGTCGTTCTTTGCTGATGTTTCCAGCGAGATGATCTATCCGCTCCTGCCGCTGTTCCTGATCGGGGTACTCGGCTCATCCAAGATGCAGCTCGGCCTGATCGAGGGCGCGGCGGTCCTGATCGTGTCGGTGATGACGGCCTTCGCGGGGTTCCGCAGCGACCGCAGTGGGAGGCGGGTGATCTGGATTCAAGTCGGCTACGGCCTGCCGATGCTGGGCAAGGCGATGATCGCACTGGCCACCGCGTGGGGGTTCGTGCTGGGCGGGCGGCTGCTGGACCGTTTCGGCAAAGGGCTGCGAAGCGCGCCGCGCGATGCCATGATCGCGGGCGCGGTAGAAACGGACCAGCGCGGGCGGGCGTTCGGCGTGCATCGTGCCCTCGACACGGCGGGCGCGCTTCTGGGGGTGCTTCTCGCGGCCTTTCTGTTGTGGTGGCTCACGGGCACGCCCGCGAAGTCCGACCACCCCGAGGTCGTGACCGCCGCGGCGCATACGCCCGCGTGGATCTATCGCGTCATCTTTGGAGTCGGCGCGGGGCTGGGGCTGGCCTCGTTCCTCTTGACGTTCCTCGTGCGCGAGTCCGACGCGGCCGAGCCCGGGCGCGGTGCGCCCGCGCCGATCACGCCCTCTACCGACGGCCTGGCGAACGCGGGGGTCACGGGGTCCGCGCGTGTCCCGCTGCCGCGCTCCTACTGGACGGTGCTGGGCGTGCTGGTCCTCTTCTCGCTGGCCAACAGCAGCGACACATTCATACTGCTCCGCGCCAGCGACCTGGGCTACTCGCCGTGGGCGGTGGTCATGGTGTACGCCCTGTTCAACGTCACCTACGCCGCTCTGTCGTATCCGGCGGGCGTGCTCAGCGACAGGCTCGGGCGCTGGCGGATCATCGCTGCCGGATGGGTGATCTACGCGGTTGTGTATGCGGGCTTCGCGCTGCTCCCGGCGACGCACGCGTGGGGCATGTGGCCGCTCATGGCCCTCTACGGCATCTACATGGCCCTGACCGACGGCGTGGGCAAGGCCTTGATTGCCGACCATGCGCCCGGGGCGCGTGGCGCGGCGATGGGCATCTTCTATGCGGCTGACCGGATCGACCACGCTGATCGCGAGCCTGATTGCGGGCCTGTTGTGGGACCGCTTCGGTCCGACCGCCGCGTTCCTGATCGGCGCTGGGTTCGCGGTGGTGTCGCTGGTCACACTGGCGTTTGTCCCGCACCGCGGTGCACCAGTAATCAGTGCCCGAGCATGGCCCCGGCCCCGACATTACGCGATACTCCAGCCGTCATTTGGCCATCATCTTTCCGCCGCGTGGCCCCAATGATCGAGGTATTCCATGCGTGTCCTCATCGTCGAAAGATTCCCCGTTCTCCGCGACTCGCTGGCCCAGGGGCTGCGCGAGGCGGGGTACGCCGTGGACACGGTCGCGGACGGCAAGCGCGGGCTGATCCACGCGCAGACCACCGACTACGACGTGATCGTGCTGGACTGGATGCTGCCCGAGATGGATGGGCTGACGGTGCTCGGCAGAATACGCGAAAAGCGCATCCCCGCCGCCGTGCTCATGCTCACGGCCAAGGACACGCTCGACGACAAGGTGAGGGGGCTGACCACCGGGGCCGATGACTACCTCGTCAAGCCCTTCGCGTTCAAGGAACTCTTGGCGCGGGTGCAGGCGACCAGACGCAAGCACGGGGAGCGATCCCCGGTGC
The DNA here is from genome assembly GCA_016709445.1 of Phycisphaerales bacterium. Classification (GTDB taxonomy): domain Bacteria; phylum Planctomycetota; class Phycisphaerae; order Phycisphaerales; family UBA1924; genus PNC22. The sequence continues at coordinate 720 of JADJMV010000011.1, read as the reverse complement.
TTCGCATGAGGCCGCTCACGATTGACACATCGGCCAAGACGGCGCAATCACCCGGAGCATGCCCGGACGCGGGCGGTTAAGATGCCAGTGGACCTCTCGCCCCGCGAATACGGCCTGCTTGCGTATCTCACAACCCACGCGGGCAAACCGTCTCTCGCGGGAACTCGAAGAGCACTTGTACGACGACCGCTCGCGGGTCTTTTCCAACGCGATCGACTCGGCGGTGGCGCACTTCGTGCCAAACTCACCGAGGCGGGTGGAGCGGGGTGCCCCGAACTAATCACACGAGGGCGCAGGTCGGATATGTCCTGAAAGAGGGCACGCCATGACCAGCATACGCGCGCCGCGCCGGCTGGTGGCCCTGAGCATGACCGTGCTGCTGCTCATCGGCGGCGTGGTGCTTGTGCTCGTGTTGCGACGGGCCATGACCGCGCAGTTCGATGATGCCCTCTCCGCCCGTGCGGCCGCGCTCCAAAGCCTCACACGCTTTGACGGAACCAAGGTCGAAATGGACTTTGCAGGCGAGGCCATGCCGCGATACGCCCGCTCCCCGACGCAGCGTACCGACACCGAGTACTTCTTCGCGTGGGTTCGCGAGGGCTCCGGCTGGCACTCATTGGAGCGTTCCGAGTCTCTGAAGGACGATGCGTGGCCTCCTGCAGCATGGCGAGATGGCCCCGATGGTGTCCGCGACGTGATGCTCCCAGGCGGCAGCATGGG
>JADJMV010000010.1 GCA_016709445.1 Phycisphaerales bacterium | reverse complement strand
CATCCACACGAACCCCTGGCCCGACCCGCCGGAAGCCACATTGTATCCGAAGATGCGGTAATCCCAGATGTCGTCGGCGGTGAGCGAGAACATGACGGAGCCCGCCCCGCTGTTCTCGTAGAGCAGCGGGAATTCGGTCCCGGTGCCCCGTTCGATCTGCCAGAACCAGAGTTCCTCGTTGCCGAAGTCATTGCCGTCGGCGTTAAGTTCCACTGGATCACGACATCGACATCCTCGGTGACCCGGAACCTGCTCGATGCTCGCGATCCCGACATACCCGTCCTGGAGGCTGCGACGGCGCCCGATGGCGTCGCCGAGGCGCCACGACGATGCCATCGCCTGGTCGTCCGCGTTCGCGCTGAACGAGAACGGATCCAAAGTGTCGCGCGTGCCCTGCTGGTCCGTACCCCCGATCTCCTCGTCGAACGCGCGCACATACCCGTGCGCCGCGTCGATGGGCTCGAACAAGTCGGATCTCGCCTGGGCCGCGCCCGCCAGCATCCCGACGCTGAGGAGCATCGCGACCGGAGCCCGCCCGGGACGCCCTCGCCAAGTGCCCGAACGGCCCGAGATCCCTGCCTGCTGCGCTGTCGATTCCATGATGGATCTCCCGATGCTCTGCTCGCCGCCTCAGGGGGTTCATCCCGCCCGATTGCCGGAGCCAAACCACACCGGGCGGGTGACAGGGGCACAGGCGACGGCGCCCGCCTACCGGGATCAGGCATTCAGGAAAAAGTCGTGAGCCGCGAGAGACTGATCGCGCCCGCCTAGCCGGCCTTCTCCCGCCAGGCGGGCCCGGCCGCACCATGGCCCGCCCCGGGCTCGGCGGCTTCCCACGCCTCGTACAAGGCCGCCAGCTTGCCGGCGCAGGAGCGCGTGGTGGGGTGATCAGGCCCGTATCCCTCGGCGAGGAGTGCGTACGCCAGGAGCAGATTCTTCTCGCCCTCTCCGAACGCGCCAACGCCCCGCTGGGCCGCCCCCAGGTCCGACAGCATCGTCGCATAGACCGGCGCGTTCTCCCCGGTCCAGACCCCGCTCGCGATCACCGCCGCGGATTCCAGCAGTCCGACCGCGCCCGCGCTGTCCCCGCGCATCATCATCACCCCGGCCAGATTCCCCGTTGCCATCAGCGTGTACGGGTGCTCGTCTCCCAGTGCACGACGCAGCCCCTCGAGCGCACCGCGGTAACACTCCTCCGCCTCCGGCAGCATCCCCCGCTTCCTATACACCGAGCCCAGGTTGTTGAGCGACGAGAGTGTCAGGGCGTGATCGGCCCCCAGGCCGGCGGCGCCCCCCTCGAACGACTCAGGTGCAGGGCCTGCGCTCTCCTCCAAGCGACCCATCCGCTCGAGCACCACACCCAGGTTGTTGATCGAGAGCGGCGTGTCGGGGTGGTCGTCGCCGAGCATCCGCCGACGCACGCGAAGCACCTCCCGGAACCGCGGCTCGGCCTGCTCCAGACGGCCCACCTGGAACAGCAGCGACGCGAGGTTGTTCTCCGCGACCATGGTGCCCCAGTCGTCCGCGCCGAGCGATCGCACCGTCCCCGCCACCACCCGCTCCTGCAGCGCGACCGCGTCCTCCAGCCGCCCTTCCTGCCGACGCAGCATGCTCATGTTGTTCAGACCCCGGAGCGTCTCGGCGTCGTCGGCGGGCAACACGCGCCCGGACCGCTCGACCGCCTCGCTGAAACAGGCCGCGGCCCCGTCCACATCCCCGCGATCGAGCAGCACCCCGCCCAGCGTGTTGAGCATCTCGATCGTCCCGCGGTCATCCTCGCCCCCCCGCAGACGCCGGTTCAGTGCCAGGCTTTCCCGCACCAGCGGCTCGCCCTCGCCGACCCGCCCCAGGTCGCAGTAGAGCGCTCCCAGCATCGCCATGGCACGGATCGTGTCCGGGTCGCGATCGCCGAGCTCGGCCCGGCGCAGACGCACCACCTCCTCCTGCAGCCCGATCGCCTCTGCCGGCAACCCCAGCGAGGCGAGCGTCTTGGCCTGCGTGCCCAGGAGCTGCGCCCGCACCACCGGCTGGTCGGCGAACCGCTCCGAGATCGCACGCTCCGTCCGCTTGAACAGGTGCTCCTCGAGCGTGTCCAGCGCGATCGTCGTGAAGTTCGCCCCGGCGAGCATTTCCTCGAGCTCCCCGCGCACCCTCCGGCGCCGTCGCGATCACCTCGCGACGGAGGCCCTCCCCCAGCGCCTCGGGGTTGATCGCGCCGAGCTGCTCGGCTTGAAAGTCGGCCACGCGCGCCAGCTGCCCTGCCCGCTCGTCGAGCGCCGCCAGCGCCAATCCCATCCCCACCAAGCCCGCCACCAGCAGCACGCCGATCGCCGCCCCCGCCGCCACAGGGCCCCGGTGCCGCCTGGCGAACTTGTGCAGTCGGTACGCCGCGCTCGGAGGCCCTGCGATGACAGGCTCGTCGCTCGGGATGCCGCCGCAGATCCTCCGCCAGATCGCCCGCGGACTGGTACCGGCGCGCCCGGTCCTTTTCCAGGCATCGCATCACTATCCAGTCCAGATCCCCTCGCAGGGTGTGCCCGAGACGGCGGGTGTCGGTCCGGCGCGCCTGGGCCGTCCCCGACGCGGTCTCCCCCAGCGATGCCAGCCGCGCCGACGGGCGCGGCGGCTCGTCTTCGCGGATCACCCGCAGCATCTCCACAAGACCCCGCGAGAGCAGCATCTCATCCTTGAACGGCGCGGTCCCGGTGAGCAGCTCGTACAGCAACACGCCCAGCGAGTAGATGTCGCACCGGGTGTCCACATCCAGCCCGGACATCGCCGCCTGCTCGGGCGACATGTACGCCGGCGTCCCCACCAGCTGCCGCTGCTCGGTGAAAGCTCTGGCGTCGTCAGCTCGGCATCGATCGCCTTCGCGATGCCGAAGTCGATCACCCAGCGCCGGCCGACCGTCTACGGTCGCGACAAGCACATTGCTCGGCTTGATGTCTCGGTGGATCACCCCCCTTCTGGTGCGCGTGCTGCACCGCTCGGCATACCTCGACAAACAGACCCAGCCGGGCATCCACCCCATGCTCCCGGTCGCAGTACGCGGTGATTGGCGCGCCTCTACCAGTTCCATCGCAAAAGGGCCGTCCGGACACCGTCGTCCCCGCGTCGAACACCCTCGCGATCCCGGGGTGGTCCATCATCGCCAGCGCCTGACGCTCGGCCTCGAACCGCGCGATTACCCTCTCGCTCTCCATCCCCGGCTTGATGATCTTCAACGCCACCTCGGCGGACCGGCGCCGTCTGGCTGGCCCGGTACACCACCCCGAACCCGCCCTCCCCCACCTTGGAGCCCAGCCGGTACGGACCGATCTCCCGGCCCTCCATCTCGCCTGCCGCCCCGCTGGATTCCGCCCCATCGCGGAGCAAGCCGATGAGCGACCGGTCCGCGGACAGTAAAGATCGCACTTCCGCGAGCATCGCCCCGTCGCCACTCGCATGCCGAGGCCGCGGCCTCCGATCTCGCCTCGGGCGGCAACGCCTGGAGCGCCACGAGTACCTCCGCGACGCGCTCAGGGTCGGGCATCCCGCCGCCGGCCATTACTCCGAACCCTCCGAGAACGCACGCTGAAGCCACGCCCGTGAGTACGCCCACCGCCGCTTCACCGTCGCCGTCGAGATACCCAGCGCCGTTGCCGTCTCCGGCACCCCCAGCCCCGCGAACAGGCGCAGCCTCGCCACATCCGCCATCGCTGGGGCCTGGGCCTCAAGACTCGAGAACGCCTGCTCAAGCCGCAGAAAGGTCGGCGGGTCTTGCACGGCCGCCAGTGACGCCACATCCACCCCGAGCCGGCGCCGACCTGGACCGCCACGCCTCAGCCGAGCACGGGCCCGGGCGTGCTCTACTAGAATCCGGCGCATCGCCTCCGCCGCAGCAGTAAAGAAGTGCGCCCGGTTCTCCCACTCCACCTCGCCGTTCCCAACCAGGCGGGCCCACGCTTCGTGCACCAACGCCGTGGACTGGAGCGTGTGATCCGGCCGCTCGTGGCGCATCGCGCGGGCCGCCATCCGACGCAATTCGTCGTAGACCAGCGGGAGAAGGTCGGCAGGCCCGCGCCCCAATGCCAGCGGGTCGGCGCCTTTCCCGGCGTCCTGGCTTCCTGGGCCCTTCTGCATCGACGCGGCCTCCCGGGGATGTTCCCAGAATACCCGCCGAGCCCGCGCCGGCAAGCTTCACGACGCAAATGCCCGCACACCAAGTGCGAGTCGGCCTGCCGATCTCCACAGGGGCCTCTAGCCTGCGTCCGACGGGGTGGCGTGGCCCGTGCCCCGAGAGGCGGGTGCTTCCTCGCCGCCGTCAGGAATCCTGCGGCCATGCTCCCCACCCCACCGCAAGCGGATGCAGCGGCGAGATCCCTGGCGGCGTGCGGTTTGTGATCTGGTCCTGCCAGCATCGGCTCCCGCTGCGGCGCCACCCCGCAATCTGCCGCGTGTTCCGTGACGCGATGGGGCGCACACGCGAGGAGTTCCGCTTGGCGAAGTTCGCGTGGGTCCTGATGCCCGAGCATGTCCACCTGCTCGCCCAGCCGAGCGTCGACGGGCGGCTCGGGCCCGCGCTGACCTCGCTCAAACTCTCGGCCTCCATGCGCCTGCTGGCGCGGTGGAAGCGGCTGGACGCGCCCATCCTCGAGCGGATCCCCACCGAGGAGGGCCGCCCGAGATACTGGCAGAAGGGCGGCGGGTTCGACCGCAACGTGCGCGACGAGTACGAGTTCCGGCGCTCCCAAGGCGATCCGGGTGCGGTATATTCACCGCAGCCCCGTGGAACGGGGCTTGGTCGAGCGGCCGGAGGATTGGCGGTGGTCGAGCGTGCGGTGGTGGATGGGGCAGCGCGAGGGGGAGTTCCGCTGCTGGCCTGCCCCGGGACCGGCCGCCGAGCGGGCTGCGCGGAGGGGGTAGGTGTGATGGGTGATCGGGGGCCAGTGAGGAAAGCACCCAGGGCGGAAGTCGGTGGCACGCAACGCCGTGAACTCCCGGCTTGAGATCGGCACGTAAAGGCCTGACGGGACAATCTTTGCGGAGCGCCAGCTTGACCTGTCCCCAGCTTCCTTACCAGTGTCCACGAGGGTCTTCGTTCAAGGGCGGGGACCGCCCCCAACATCACCGACTTGCACGACACCAGTTGAAGTTCGGGCCTTCCGGCGGCGCCGACGTATCGTCGGGGATTCGTCGCCGAATCTAGTCCGGGTGCGCGGCTCGATGGGCCTCTGCGTTGTCCGCTGCTTCGCGGACGAGAGACGCCAGCGCGTCGGCGAGCGTCGCCTTGACCGATCGCATCGATGGGCACCGCTCGCCGAGCAGTTGCCGCAGGCTCGTGACCGGTCGCCCGGAGAGCCCGCAGGGCACGATCAGCTGGAAGTGCCGCAGGTCGGGGTCGACGTTGAGCGACAGGCCGTGCATCGAGACCCAGCGGCGCACCCGCACACCCATGGCCCCCACCTTGGCGAGGACGCCGTCTTGGGGGGCGTGCTCGACCCATACGCCGGTCGCCGTGGGGTCGCGCCGGCCCTCGACGCCGAAGGCGGCACAGGTGTCGATCACCGCCTGCTCGAGCAGGCGCATGTACTCGTGCAGGTTCAGCATCAGGGTGTTGAGGTCGAGGATCGGGTAGGCGACGAGCTGGCCGGGCCCGTGGTAGGTGATGTCCCCGCCGCGGTCGGTCGGCTCGACGGTGACGCCCTCGCGGGTGAGGGTCTCGGGGCCGGCGAGCAGGTGGGCCTCGGCCCCGCGGCGGGCCGAGACGGTGATGACCGGCTCGTGCTCGACCAGGAGCAGACGGCCGCACTCGGGACGCCCGGCGGCCCGGGCGGCCAGCACCTCTTCCAGGTGGTCGCGCTGGAGGTCGTACGCCGGGCGGTAGGGCATGCGGCCAAGGTCGATGACGGGGAGCGTCGCCACGGCCGGATCGTATGGGCCGCCAATGGCGTCCCACCTAGGATCCCCTTCCATGGCCAAGATCCACCCCACCGCGATCGTCCCCCCCGAGGCGGTGCTCGCGGACGATGTCGAGATCGGTCCCTTCTGTGTGCTCACGGGGCGTGTGACGCTCGGACCGGGCGTGCGCCTGCTCGCGAGCGTGCACGTGCAGGGGCCGGCGACGATCGGGGAGGGGACGATCGTCTATCCCGGCGCCTGCCTCGGCTTTGAGCCCCAGGACTACAAGTTCAAGCCGGGGGCCCTCACGGCCGGGGTGTGCGTGGGCGCCAACTGCCTGATCCGCGAGCACGTGACGATCCACGCCGCGAGCAACGACCACACCCCCACCACCCTGGGCGACGGGTGCTTCCTGATGGCCTATTCGCACATGGGCCACGACTGCAGGGTCGGGAACCGGGTGATCCTGGTGAACTACTGCGGGCTGTCTGGCCACGTGGAGGTGCAGGACAACGCGACGCTCTCCGGCCATGTCGGCGTCCACCAGTTCGTGCGGATCGGGCGTCTGGCGTTTCTTTCCGGCGGGGCCTCGGTGGGCATGGATGTGCCCCCCTTCTGCATGGCCAACGAGCGGAACCGGCTGGGGGGGCTCAATCTCGTCGGCATGCGCCGAACGGGATCAGCCGCGAGGAGATCACGGAGGTCCGCAGGGCCTTCCGCGACCTGTTCCGGCGCCCCGTCCCCAAGGATGAGATGCTGGCGGAGCTCGACGAACGCGGCGCGACCTCGCCCGCCGTCGCCGAGATCGCCGACTTTGTGCGCGGGACCCGGCGGGGATCTGCCCCGGCATGGGCCGCCCGCCGCGGGTGCTCACGACGTGGCTCCAGCGCCGCCGGCGGGGCGAGATCGACGACTTTGAAGAGGAAGAGCCGACCCTGTAGACTCGCCGTTCGTGCCACGGATGGAGCCCCCGACGCCCACAACTCGGCCGGAGCGGCGGGTCGCCCCAGCGCAGCTGCGGGTGCTGGCCAGCGGTTCGAGCGGCAACTGCTCCCTCCTGCGAACTCCCGAGGGCGGGGCGATCCTCGTCGATGCGGGCCTCAGCCCACGCCGAACACGCCGGCACCTTGAGGAGTGCGGGCTCGGGCTCGCCGACCTTCAGGCGGTGCTGCTCACCCACCTCGACAGCGACCACTTCTACGGCGGCTGGAGCAGCGCCCTTCCCGCCGACGTCCCGATCCTGGTGCACCGGCAGCACGCCCGCGAGGCGGCCCGCTGCGGCCTGGGAAAGGACCGGCTCCGCACCTTCGAGGGCGAGTTCTCCCCGGCGCCGGGCGTGGAGGCCCGGGCGGTCGTCACCGCGCACGATGAGCTGGGTACCGCCGCCTTCCGGTTCGAGTGTGCCGGCGGCGCGGCGCTCGGGTTTGCCACCGATCTCGGACGCCCCAGCGAGGCCCTCGTGCGGCACCTGGCGGGCGTGGATGTCCTCGCCATCGAGAGCAATTACTGCCCACGAATGCAGATCGAGAGCGACCGGCCCGCGTTCCTCAAGCAGCGTGTCATGGGCGGGAGGGGCCATCTGAGCAACGAGGAGTGCGCCGCGCTGGTCGAAGAGATCGGGCCGAGGTCGCACGTGGTGCTGCTCCATCTGTCCCGCCAGTGCAACGACCCGGCCCTCGTGGCGAGGATGCACGCGAGGCGCCCCTACAGCGTGACCATCACGAGCCAATTCGATCCGACACCCTGGATCCCGCTCGAGGCGGGGCCAAAGGCCAGCCCGCCGCGGCCGCGATCGGTCATCGCCAGATCTCTCTTCGATCACATGGTGCCGTCCCCGGAGGGGGGCCGGTGACGGGTGTGCGCGCCGCGCTCACGGCTGTGTTCCGGGGTCGACGAACGATCTCGGTGCAGGGGATCCGGTACACGGAGCGGACCACCGAGCCGCTCCACCGGGCTCTCGGCGACCGCGGTCCCGGGTTCAAGGACTACGACGCCCTCTTCCCCGAGGCGGCGCCGCTCCGAATCCGTTGCACGGCCTCGCGCCCCTACGCCGACATCGTGGGGCCCGCCATCCTCGCCCCCTACCGCCAGTCGGATCCGATCATCCGGCCCGGCATGCGGGTGCTCGACGCGCGGTGCTCGACGGGGTACGGCGCCGCCCACCTCGCCCAACAGGTCGGCCCATCCGGCGCGGTGGTCGCGCTGGACCCCGACCACGAGTCGATCCGGTTCGCGAGGCGTCGATACCCATACGGGAACGTCTCCTTCGAGATCGGGGGCCCGGACTCGGTGTCGGGCGAGTTCGAGGGCGCGTTCGATGCGATCGTCGCCGTCGAACTGCTCCAGGATGCCGAGCAGGCTGCACGAACTCTCGCCGGGCTCTGGAGGGTGCTCGCCCCGGGCGGGCCCATGCTGCTCGTCCAGCCTCTGCCCGTCACCGGGGCGCGGGCTCCCGAGGCCGGGGCGGCCGGTCCGTGGCGGCTCTCTGCGCCCGAACTGCGGAACCTGCTCCACGGGCTGCACCCCGAGCCCCGGATCGAGCCGACGGAGACCGTCGAGCTGGCGGCCCTGATCGCCAGGCAGCCCCCTCCGCCCGAACCGAAACACGCCCCGCCATCGGGGGGCCCCTACCCTCCGATGCGATGAACCACGACGAGACCACGAATCCCGACGCCACCCAGAGCTTCCTGACCCGGGCCGACCCGACGCAGCCGCGGCCGGAGCCCCGGCCCGAATCCGAGTCCGAGGCGATGGATCTGGCGATCGATCTTGCCCGGCTCTTCCACGACGACAAGTGCTCGCAGGTCGTGGTCCTCGATGTGCGGGGCCTGAGCCCGCTGACCAACTTCCTGGTCATTGGTTCGGGCACTTCGGAGCGGCAGATGCGCTCGGTTTTGGACCATGCGTCGGACCTCGCCGGAGAGCGCGGGGTTTTGCCCTATCACCTGACCCGAGACAGCGGCGCGCACTGGCTCATCGCCGATTTCGTCGATGTCGTTGCCCACCTCTTCGAGCCGAACACGCGAGCCCACTACGACCTCGAGATGCTGTGGGGTGATGCCAAGCAGATCCCGTGGGGCAGGCCTGCGCCCGAATGATGCCCGCCGACACCCAGCCTCGGACCGTCCGGGTGGACCTCGCCGATCGGGGCTACGACGTCGTCATCGGCCCCGGCCTGCTGGAGACCCTCCCGCAACGACTGGACGCCATGGTGATGCGCCCTCGCGCGGCGTTCATCGTCGCCGATGCCAACGTCGCCGACGCATCCGGGCGCTGCCGCGAATCGCTTGAGCGGAGCGGTATTGCGGTCGGCGTGACGACGATCCACGCCACCGAGCCGGGCAAATCGATCGCCACGCTGGCGGAGATCCTCCGATCGCTCGGAGAGGCCCGGATCGAGCGGGGCGAGCCGGTTGTCGCCATCGGCGGCGGAATCACTGGAGATCTCGGCGGATTCGCGGCGGCGGTCTACCGGCGCGGCGTGCCGGTGATCCAGTGCCCCACCACGCTGCTCGCGATGGTCGATGCTTCGGTGGGCGGCAAGACCGGGGCGAATCTGGCGATCGGCGACACGCTGCAGAAGAACATGGTGGGCGCATTCCACCAGCCCTCGCTCGTCCTCGCCGACACTCGGACGCTCGGGACCCTCCCGGATCGGGAGTTCAAGGCCGGGCTGGCCGAGTGTCTCAAACACGCCCTCCTTGGCGGCTGCCTCGGCGACACCGACCACCTCGGATGGTTTGAGTCCAATACGGAGAGGGTGCTCCGGCGAGAGGCCGATGCGGTGGCGGAACTCATACACCGCTCGGTCGCGTTCAAAGCGGCCGTTGTCGCCGGCGACGAGTTCGAGTTGGCTGAGGACACGCCCGGTCGGGTCGGCCGGGCCCTGCTGAATCTTGGTCATACCTTCGCGCATGCGATGGAGACGCTCAAGGGCGCCTCGCCTGCCGGGCGACCGGCGGACTCGCCCCTTCTCCATGGCGAGGCCGTGGCGCTCGGTCTGCTCTGCGCCGCCGAGACGAGCGCGGCCCTCGGACTCATCGACCGTGGACTGGGGCCGCGGATTGCCCGCGCACTGGAGGCCTGCGGCCTTCCGACTCGTGCGGCCGGGCTTCCGGATGCCATGAGACTGCTCTCGCTGATGGGCGCGGACAAGAAGACCTCGGGCGGCCGCCTGCGGCTGGTGCTACCGACCCCCGGGTGCACGGCGCGCGTGGTCGTGTCGCCCGAAGTCTCGGCGGTCGAGGCTGGGTGGGCGGCGATCAAAGGGGCGTAGTTTCCCTGCCGGGAATACCCCAGATTGACGGGATTTCAAGGCGCAATCCGTGCGGACCCGATAACGCACCTGACCACGCGATTTTGTCGCGGAGTAGCGTGGTCACTCCTCTCGAGCTCCCCCGTCCGGAGAGGTCCCCCGTGCGCACGATCGCGATCATCAACCAGAAGGGCGGTTGCGGCAAGACCACAACAGCCATCAACCTCGGGGCATGTCTGGGCCGCCGGGGCTTGCGGACACTTTTGGTTGATTTAGACCCGCAAAGTCACTGTGCCGCGGGCCTGGGCATCCCCCACTCTCGAATTGATCTGGATACCTCAGACCTGCTGATGGGGGGCGGACGCGGGGTCGACCCGGGGCGACTCTTCTGGCGGGCGTGCAGGAACCTCGATGTCATCGCCAGCCGGGTTCGTCTGGCGGGCTTGGAGGCTCCGGGCTCTGCCTTTGCGCGGCGTGAGCGACGGGAGGAGGCCCTCGCCGAGGAGTTGCGCCACTTGGCGCCGCGGTTCGACGTCTGCCTGCTCGATTGCCCGCCGTCGATCGGGGTGGTGACCTACAACGCGCTGGTGGCTGCGGATCTGGTGCTGGTGCCGGTAGAGACTGGCTACTTCTCGTTGCAGGGGGCCTCGCGCCAGCTCGCGACGGTGCGGGCGCTCTCGCGCCGGCTGCAGACAGACATCCGGTGTGTGGTGCTTCCCACGCTCCACGAGGCGGGCGTGGCCGTGGCTGAGGATCTGCTCGAGGAACTCCGCCAGCGGTTCGGGCGGAGGCTGCTCCCGGTCGTGGTGCATCGCGATACGTCGCTGCGGGAGGCGGCGTCGTTCGGACGACCGGTGTGCGAGCACGCGCCCGAATCTCGTGGCGCGATGGACTACGCCCAGGTCGCGATCGCGATCGTGGAATCGGAGGAACTCCGCGGCGTCGGCGCGGAGGAGGACTGGTCCGATCTGGACGAGCACGCCGACCGCCCGGTGGATAGGCCCGCGTTCCCCAAGCCGGCCGGCGGCCCGGCACTCCCGGCCTTTATCGGGAGCGGCTTTGGCGGGCAGGTGGTGATCTCCGGGCCCTTGGATTTGGGCTTGGCGACTTCCCAGCCCATGGCGGGTGTCGGGGGTGTGGTGGTCACGCTGAGCGGCGGAGACCTCCCGACGGGACTGACGCAGCGGGTGCACGAGACTCGGGAACCCTCGCCGACCCGCGCCCAGGACATCGCGCGGCGGGCGGCGCAGCTCCGGATGACGACCGCGCTGCCATCGATCCCGGTCGCCTCTCCGCGGCCGTTGCCGACCCCGGCTCGGAGGCCCTACGGGGCGCATCCGACCCTGGAGGGCGTGCTGTTTGTGCAGCCGGGTCCTCTGGGTCGGCGTGTCTGCGTCGCCGGCTCGTTTACCGACTGGCAGCCGATCCCGATGACCCTGGTCGAAGCGACGGGGGCACACGAGTTGTGTCTGGGTCTGCCGCAGGGGCGGCACGAGTACCGGCTCCAGGTGGACGGGCACTGGATCGCGGATCCATACAACACGGACTGGGTGCTCAACGGGCTGGGCGAGCCGCACAGTATCATCGAGGTTCCGAGCTCCGAGGCGCCGTGCGCCGCGGATGACCTCTGCTCGGGCGCGGATTGAGCTCCGCGAGACCTCTGGGCGTTGGAGTGCCCCATGGACGCACGCACCGATCGTGGCATTTCGGGACTGACCAATGGGCGGCACGACGGGCCCAACGCCTCGGAAGAGGACCTGGATGCGCTGGCCGACCTCTTTCTCGGCCCGGCGCCGGCCAGGGTCGAGCCGAAGGTCCGGGCCCGGCGTGGCCCCACGGTTGAGGCCCTTGTGCTCGGCCACCTCCCGGTGTTCGCGGCCGCGTGGCCGTCACAGTTGGCGCGACACCTCGCGGACGCGGGGGCCGAGCCGGTGGCGGTGGTGCGATGGGAGTTGGATGCTCTGTCGGTCCAATGGGTGAACCCTGCGGGGACTTCGTGGTCGGCCGGGGTCGGTGCGTTCGACATGCGAGCCGCTCCGGCGGGGCTCGCGCTGTTGCGGGCTCCGGAGGCGCACGAGGCGGAGTTGGTGACACTGCCGGAGGTCGAGCGGGTCTCGATCCTCACCGGTGCGGACGACGCGGCGATCGTGGGCTGCTACCGAAGGCTCAAGGGCCTCGCCCAGGCGGCGGCGGAGCGGGGCCGTGCGCTGCCCGCGGTGCGGCTGGTCGTCATGGGGGCACCCACCGAGAGGGCGCAGACCGCTCACGAGCGGGTGGTTCGCGCGGCGCGGGCGTTTCTGGAGGCCGACCTGCTTGATCCGGTGATCATTCCGAAGATCGCGCCGGTCCACGCCACGACTGTGCATGAGGGGCCCTGCTCCGAGCCGCTCGCGGCCATCGCGGCGGTCGTGAAGTCTGGACACCTGGGCGAGTTGGTCGGGGACGGACCGGCGGAGTCGCGAGCGGGTTCACCCAACGAGGCCGCGAAGATCGATGCACCGGATTTGGTGGAGCCCGTCGCCGCCCCGGATCGCATGCAACGCGTGGGCCCGCCTCCGGCTTCTCGGTCGGGCGCGCGTCCGGCTCCCTTGATTGAACCCGAGGCAGCGACCCCGGCCACCCTGCCGGGCACGCTGGTGGCGTTCATCCCCGGCCTCAGCCCGTTGGCCTCGGAGTGCCCGGGTGCACCGCGGGTCTCGCTCGCGTGCGACGCCTTGGGCGCCCTGCACCTGGTCGCGGGATCGCTCCGCGTTGCCCCGCAGGTGTCCGCGGCCGATCCGATCGGCGACCTGCTGCACGCCTCGGTGTGGGCGAAATCGAACGCATCGCTCTTGGCGAGGGCAGAGGGCGTCTGCCTCTCGGCGGGCGAGCCGGTGCTGCACCTCATCACCGATTGCACGGCGACGGCGTCGCGGCTGCTCGGTTCGCCGCTGCGGGTGCACCTTGCGGCGCCCGCGGGGGCGACGGTTTTCGGGATGGTGGCGGTCAGCCTGGGGGGCTGAGCCACGCCGCGGGGCTTAGGCCGATTCCTTGCGGATCATGCGGAGGGTTTCCAGGATCGGCGTCCCTCGGATGGCGTCCTCGTCGATGACGTATTCGGCGCCGGCGTTGTCCTGCTCGGGCAGGGCGTAGAGCAGTTCCAGCATCATCTCTTCCATGACTGCGCGGAGGGCCCGGGCCCCGGTGTCGCGCTTCGCGGCGCGGCGGGCCAGCGAGCGGAGCGCGCCGTCGGTGAAGGTGAGCTTGGCGTTCTCGAGCGCGAAGAGGTGCTGGTACTGCTTCACGAGCGCGTTGCGGGGCTGCGTCAGGACCTGCATCATCGCTTCGGTCGAGAGCGACTCGAGCGGGGCGACGATCGGGAGCCGGCCGACGAGTTCGGGGATCATCCCGTACTCGACGATGTCCTGGGTCGTGACCTGCTGGAGGATCTCGTCGCGGGAGGCCGAGTCGGTGAGCGGGTGGGCGCTCTCGGGGTGACGCCCGGCCGCGAAGCCGATCTTGCTCCGTCCGATTCGGCGGCGGATGATCTCTTCGAGCCCGACGAAGGTGCCGCCGCAGATGAAGAGGATGTGCGAGGTATCGATCTGGATGTACTGCTGCTCGGGGTGCTTTCGTCCGCCCTGCGGGGGGACGTTCGCCACGGTGCCCTCGAGCATCTTTAGGAGCGACTGCTGCACGCCCTCGCCCGACACATCCCGGGTGATCGAGACGTTGTTGGAGGTCTTCCCGATCTTGTCGACCTCGTCGATGTAGATGATGCCGCGCTGGGCGGCCTCGACATCGAAGTCGGCGGCCTGGAGCAGCTTGAGCAGCAGGTTCTCGACGTCTTCGCCGACGTAACCGGCCTCGGTGAGCGTGGTCGCGTCGCCGATGGCGAAGGGCACCTTGAGCATGCGCGCCAGGGTGCGGGCGAGCAGGGTCTTGCCGCTGCCGGTCGGGCCGACAAGCAGGATGTTGCTCTTGTCGAGTTCGAGGTTCGAGGCCTCCTCGCTTTCGAGGTGGAGCAGGCGCTTGTAGTGCATGTGGACCGCGACGCTCAGCGTGCGCTTGGCGCGGTCCTGACCGATGATGTACTGGTCGAGGAATTCCTTGATGTCACGCGGCGCGGGCACCTCGCCCAGGGCCGTCGAGACCGAGTTCACACGGCGCCGCTCCTGCCGGAAAATGTTCTGGCAGAGATCCACGCAATTGGCGCAGATGTAGACCTCGCTCGGTCCCTCCACCATGGGCCCGACCTCGCGGCTTGTCTTCCCACAGAAGGAGCAGGTGGTCACCTTGCGACCGCGGAATCCGCCATCGCCGCCAGCCTGCTCGCCCCCATCGGTTCTGGTCTTCGCCATGAATTCCTCGCTCGGTCCGGTAAAACAAACTCCTCCCCGGCGGAGGTATGCCAGTCTATCGGCGTGGTCGCCTGCATTCTCTACAGTCACTGCCCGGTGGGTGGTTCACGCCGCGGCGGATGCCGCGTGGTGGATCTGGGAAGGGGTTCCCCGGTGAGGTCGTAGCCGGGCCGGGCGCGGAGCTCGCCCGCCCGCGTCACCGGTGTTTGGGGTCTTGACGGTGAGGCGGGCTTGGAACGGCTTCCCGACGCCTTCGCCACGATGGCGGCTTGGGCGGTGCGGAACTCGTCTTCGGAAATCTCGCCACGCGTCCACATCTCTCGCATGGTTTCGAGGACACCGACGGCCGCTCCGTCGGCGGACTCTTCGTCAGAGAAGAGCTTCTTGCGGAGCGCGAAGATGACCGCACCGGCGATGATCAGGAGCACGATCACCGAGGCGATGACAAGAAGGTATGTGGTGAAGTCCTTTCCCTGCATCGACGGTCTATCCGGCTACATCCCCGGGATGATCCCCCGCCGGATTGGGTTGACCAGCGTCGGGAGGACCCGTGTTTCGACGATCTCTTCGCCGCGCATCGAGAGATCGTCGAAGATCTCGGTGAGCTGCTTCAATTCATCGACCGGCCCGGCCCGCCGGAGCGTCAGATAGACGCTGATCGGCTCCTCACCCCGCTCGCGCCGGGCGCTGGCCGGGCGGGTCTTGACCTCGAAATAGGCTTCCACGCCGCCGGCGAGGCTGAACCCGAGCACCGGCTGGCAGTCGATGAGCCGTGCGCCATCGGTTTCCAGCAGTTGGGCGATCGGCGAGCCGCCGAGCAGTGTCTCGGCGACGACGGCGTCCTGGCCGCCACCGGCGGCCAGATCGAATCCGAACAGCACCTCGACGAAGTCGACGTCCAGGGGCTGATACTGAGGAAGTAGGGCGAGACCTCGAGGACGGACTGGTGCAGCCGGTAGGCCTCCTGGCCCGTCGAGGGGTTCACGACGCCGGAGCGGACGCTGCTGGACCGGACGGCCACCCAGCGGTGCGGGGTCGCCGAAGCGGGAGACTCCAGGGCCAGCTCCTCCTTGTACTTTCGGAACTCGCTCATGCCCGGGTACTGACGCCGGACGCGTTCAAACAGGGCGAGGACGGTGTCCCTGCTCCGGGAGAGCTCCAGTTTGAGCCCGAGCTTGAGGTTGACGTAGTGATCCGTGCAGAACGCGCCGTAGCTCGCCGTCATGGCCGTGCTCCTCCCTGAGACACGTGGAGAGTCTACCCGCAACTGTCCGCCGGATCAGAGCCGCGTGCGTGAGCACGCGGGAGGCGGCCTGGACGGCCCGGGGGGCCATCGCACGCCAGGCGCCCTGGAGCCGCAGGCGGGTGTTTGTGCGACGCGGACACGCCGGACGAGCCTTCCGCGTGCTTACGCACGCGGCTCGGATGGATGGCCTTTCCGCGTGCCTACGCCGGGCGAGCCTTCCGCGTGCTTACGCACGCGGCTCGGATGGATGGCCTTTCCGCGTGCTTACGCACGCGGCTCTGAGGAGCGCATGGGTTGCGGGGACCAGTAGGTCAGGCTTCGCCAGGCCCATTCGATCTCCACAGGATTTCCACAATCCAGATTCCGGCGACAATGGCCTCCTGGCCGGGTCGGCTGACCTCGCCGGCAAGCCCCAGTCCGAAACCGTAGAAGATGAGCGAGCAGAGCACGGACTGCATGAGGTAGTTGGTGAGCGCCATCTGCCCCACTCGGGCGAGCGCGGTCGCCGCCCGGCGGAGCCACCCCCGCTTCAGCACCCAGAGCACCAGGCCGGCATGGCCGAGGGCGACGGGCACGCTCCCGATCGTGTTGGCCCAGTTGCCCACCGCCAGGTAGGGCACGATCCGAAACCCGTGGGACTCGTTGTAGGCGATCCCGAGCGCGACGAGCGGTAGGCCCACGCCATAGCCGGCGAGCGCCATCGCGCCATAGAAGCGTGCGGGGCGTTCGCCGGTGAGGATGCGGAGCTTCGTCAACGCCGCGCCCAGCAGCATGAGGGCACTCGACCTCCAGAAGAGGTAGTAGGGAATCGCCTGGAACTGCAGCATGCGGCAGCCCTCGGCCCGATAGCGGAAGGTGTCGAGCCAGGAGCCGCGCAGGGCGGCGATCTGCGAATCGATCTGCCCCGGGCTGGGGTCCATCCAGAGGCGCATGCCCTCCCGGGACTGCTCTAACTCCGCGGCGCTCATGACCCCCGCCCACGGCGAGGGCTCGGCGAAGAGCTGGACGGCGAACCATGCGCTCCACACCTGAAACAGGAGGTGGATCGCGAAGAAGGCCCCCGCGGCGGCGAGCAGCCAGGCCGGCTCGAGCCGGCGGAACCACCACAGGACGAGCATGCCGCACACCGCGTAGCTGACGAGGATGTCGCCCTCCCAGACCCACCACGCGTGGATCATGCCGATGACCAGCAGCCATGCCATCCGCCTCATCCACAGCCATCGGAGCGCTCCGGGCCGGCGCTGCTCGGCCTCCTTGCGCGACCAGACGACCAGACCGGCCCCGAAGAGCATCGAGAACAGGGCCATCATCTTGAGATCGAAGAGCGCATGGACGACGCGGTAGGTCCACGTGTTGAGCGGGCCCGGGGCGGGGAACACGGTGGGATTCGAGTAGGCGGCAATGGGCATCGCGAACGTCATGACGTTCATGGCGAGGATGCCGAGTACGGCAAGCCCGCGGAGCACGTCCAGCGACTCGATTCGCCGGGCCTGCGCGACCGGGGCCGCGGAGATGGCGTGGTCGTCGTTCAGCGGGCGAGCCACTGCATGACCCCCGCGAGATCGGTGAGGTTTGGGAGGGCTCGATCGGCGTGGGCGAGTTCGTCGATGGAGAACTTGCCGGTGGCCACGGCGAGCACGCGGCAGCCGTGGGCTCGGGCGCAGGCGATGTCGTGGGGGGTGTCGCCGATCACGACGACCTCCTCGCCCCGGGCCGCGCGGCCCCAGGCCCTCGAGACCCGCTCGATCGCGACGCCGGGCAGATGGTCGCGGGCCGGGGGGTCGTGGGGCGACTCGTCGCCCCACACCCGCACCGAGAAGCCTTCCGGGTCGATCCCCGCGGTCCGCAGCTTGAGGGAGCCCGTCTCGGCGAAATTCCCCGTCAGCAGGCCGAGGGTCGGGCCGGTGCCGGCGAGGGCGGCGAGGAGTTCCATGACGCCGGGGAGGGCGCGGGAGGTGGGCTCGGATTGGAACCGCGCCGTCAGGGCTTCGCCGTAGCCCCGCCGCATCGCGGCCATGGTCTCGGGTGTCGGGTCGATGCCGTTGGCGCGGAGGAGGTCGCGGAGGATCAGCGGATCCAGACGCCCGGCGAAGTCGACGCCGTCGGCGTGGAAGGTGTCTCCGTGGAGCCGGCGGCCGGCGTCGAGCATCGAGCGAACGCCTGCCCCTCCGGTGGTGATCAGCGTCGCATCGATATCGAACAGGATGAGCATCGGCGGGGCTCCTGGCTGTGGTGGCGCGGGTCTGTGGCGCGGGTCTGTGGCGCGGGGCAGTCTTGAGGGCGGCGCCTAGCCCCGGCGGATCTCGAACCCCATCTCTTCCGAGACGGGCAGCATCTCGTGTTCGCGGGACGAGCCGATATTGGACCGCATGCGTTCGCCGATGGCTCGGAGCAGGGCCTCCACGTCGCCGGCGCCCCCTTGGACCTCCAGGCGGACCGTCCCGTCCGGCTCGTTGCGGACCCAACCGGTCACGGCGAACCCGCGGGCCAGCCCCGCGGCCGTGGCCCGGAAGCCGACGCCCTGGACCCGGCCGGCATAGATCACTGCTCGACGCTGCATCAGGGCGAAGTTTGTCCTGCTCGCACGCGCCGGGCCACCGGAGGCCCGAGAATCACGGGCATCCGCCCGCCTGGGGATATCCCGGGTCTCTGCATGCCCGGAATGTTGGCTTCGCGTCAAAGCCGTGCTACCGTCAGGGTGCACGCTCGCTCCACCCACGGATCACGGGCCCTGATGCCCGGACGATCACAACCACAGGGAGCGAGCCGACCGGCCGGCCGCCCGCGTTTCTCGCGAGAGTGTTTTTTGCGGCGGCTCCGGGTCCGGCCCGCCATCGTGAGAGCTTTCGACCTGCGGTGTTGTCCGCGCCGTGAGGCTGCTTTGGATCGAACGACGCACAGAGACGGGGGAGTGTTGCGCGCATGAGCCAAGGCGGGCTCCAAATGTCCGATGTCGATCGGGTGCGCGACGCGGCGGACATCGTCCGCATCGTGGGCGAGCACGTCGCGCTCAAGGCCAAGGGCCGCGAGTACGTCGGGCTGTGCCCCTTCCACGACGACCACTCGCCCTCGATGAGCGTGGTGCCGCACAAGCAGATCTTTCATTGCTTTGTCTGCGGCGTGGGCGGGGACGTCTTCCGCTTCGTCGAGCGGTACCACCGCATGGATTTCCGGGAGGCGCTCGAGTACCTCGCGGAGCGGTGCAACATCACGCTGACGCCGCGCGGCCGCCCCGCCGAGGCCGACAATGCCGGCGGGGCCGCCTATTCCCGCGTCACTCTGGCGGACGCGAACGCCCAGGCGAGCGCGTTCTTCCGGGGGGTGCTCCGCCACGAGCAGCACGGGCGCGCCGCCCGCGCCGTGATCGAACGCCGCGGCATCAGCGCCGAGATGGTCGAGCGTTTCGGGCTCGGCGCCGCGCCCGACCGGTGGGACGGGCTGGTGGCGAAGATCGACCTGGCCAAGGGCGACCGCGAGCTGTTCCGCGGCGCCGGGCTGCTGAAGGCGCGCGAGGGCGGGGGCCACTACGACACGTTCCGCAACCGGCTGATGTTCCCCCTCCGCGACCAGATCGGGCGCGTCATCGCTTTCGGTGCCCGGCGGATCAACGACGACGACGATCCGAAGTATCTCAACAGCCCCGAGACGCCGCTGTTCGCCAAGTCGGCCTCGCTCTTCGGGCTTTTCCAGGCGGTGCAGGCGATCCAGCGCGAGCGCACCGCGATCGTCACCGAGGGCTACACCGACACCATCGCCTGCCATCAGGCCGGGTTCGAGAACGTCGTCGCCACGCTCGGGACGGCCCTCACCCCCGGGCACGCGGGGATCCTCCGGCGCCTCTGCGACACGATCGTCCTGCTGTTCGACGGCGACGAGGCGGGCCAGAAGGCGGCCGACCGGGCCGTCGAGGTGTTCTTTGCCGAGCCGATCGACGTCCGCATCGCCACCCTCAACCGCTTCACCGACGCCAAGGATCCCGACGAACTGCTCAAGCGCGAGGGCGGCGAAGTGGTCTTCCGCCGGGCGATCGAGGCCAGCGTTGACCTGCTCGAATACCGCTTCGCCCGGCTCCGCGAGCGCCTCGCCGGGGCCGGCCTCTCCGCGCTCGAACGCGCGACGACCGAGGAGGTCGCCAAGCTGGCTCAGCTCGGCTTCCACCGCGTCACGCCCATCCGCCGCCAGCTCGTCCTCCGGCGGTTGCACCAGATCACCGGGCTCGACGACAGGCTGCTGGCCGACCAGCTTCGGGAGCACCGCCCTCGGGCGGGGTCGGAGCTCGAGCCGCGCGGACCCTCGCCGGATGCCGAGCCCGCCGAGCCCCGCCACATGGCCGAGGCCCTCAGTTGCGTGCTCGCCGAGGGCGCGCTGTGGGCGGCGCTCGACGAGGCCGACCGCGCCATGCTGGCGCCGGAGGCCTACCGTTCGCGCGGCATGCAGGCCATTGCTCGGGTGGTGCAACAGATCGGTGTCGCGGGCCATATCCCCTCGCTGCGGGAGGTGCTCAACCACCTGAGCGAGGACGGCGACGCGATCGAGCTTGCCGTCCGCCTCCACGAGTCGGCTCAGCGCAACCTGGGCGACCGCATCGGCGCCTGGTTTGCCGACTGCATCAATACAGAGCGGCGGCGGCGCGAGCAGTCCCAGGCCCCCGGCCCGGTATGCGACGACTCCGCTTCGCTCATGGACGCGGTCTCACGCCTCCGGCGCGACCGGGCCCAGTTCGGTGACCGGCGGGGGGTCATCCCCCGCCCCTCGGCCCCCTGAGTTTCACACACGTTGGGCCCTTGCCAATGAAGGCAAGGCGACCTTTGGTTCCGGTCCCCGCTGAAAGACAGATGCAGGAGAGCAGCGTGATCAGCGAGCTTCACCCGGCGATGCAGCAACTCCTCGATGTGGCCAAGCGCCGCGGCTGGCTCAGCTACGAGGAGCTGAACAACACCCTCCCCGACGACATGGTCGACACCGAGCAGGTGGACTTCCTGCTCACGATCATCGACCGCCTGGGCCTCGAGCTCATCGACGAGCTGGAGTACAAGGCCCGCCTCCACCGCGAGAGCCTCAAACGCGGCGAGGAGCCGGGGCACAACCCGCTCACCGGCACACCCCTGGGCGGCCTGGGCGCCGGCATCCCCGGCAAGGTCTTCCGGGCCATGTCGGTCTCCGGCGGCGAGCGGGCGGAGGAGGCGGCCGAGCTGCGCCAGCGGCTCTCCATCTCCGACTCCCCGCTCAGCCAGGCGGAGCAGGACGTCGCCGAGGCGGAGGCGATGGACGCCGAGACGCTCCAGCGCGAGCTGGACGAGGCCGGCGCGGGCGAGGCCGGGGCGCGGCGCATCGACGACCCGGTGCGGATGTACCTCACGCAGATGGGCGCCATCCCCCTCCTGACCCGGGACGAGGAGATCCGCCTGGCCAAGAAGATCGAGACCACGCGGATGATCTTCCGCCGGCGGTGCCTCGAGAGCGACTATGTGATCGCCCAGGCGATCGACATCCTGCGGCAGGTGGACGCGGGCACGCTCCCCTTCGACCGCACGATGCGGCTCTCGACGCTCGAGTCCAACGCCAAGGAGAAGATCGCCAAGCGGATCCCGGCGAACCTGCCGACGCTCGAGAAGCTGCTCGAGGCCAACCGGCGCGACTGGGCCGAGATCGAGGGGCTGCCGGCCCGCCAGAAGAAGAAGGCCGACGAGATCACGGCGCGCATGGCGATGCGTCGGCGGCGCATGGCGGCGCTGGCCGAGGAGCTGAGCCTCCGCACCGGGCGGATCATTCCCCTGATGCGCAAACTCCGGTCGATCTCCAAGAAGATGATCGACCTCCAGGCCGAGATCGACGCCCCCGCGGGGCGCGATGGCCCACGCGACGCCGAGGACCTGGCGGTCATGCACGAGGAACTCGGCGGGCTGACCGCGCTGGTGCTCGAGACCCCGGGCGCGCTCGCGGCCCGGGTGCACGCGGTCAACACCGTCTTCTGGGAGTATGAGCAGGCCAAGCGGGACCTCTCGGGCGGCAACCTGCGCCTGGTGGTCTCGATCGCGAAGAAGTACCGCAACCGCGGGCTCTCCTTCCTGGACGTCATCCAGGAGGGCAACACGGGCCTGATGCGTGCGGTGGACAAGTACGAGTACAAGCGGGGCTACAAGTTCAGCACCTACGCGACGTGGTGGATCCGCCAGGCGATCACCCGCGCCATCGCCGACCACGCCCGCACGATCCGCATCCCGGTCCACATGATCGAGACGATGTCGAAGCTGCGGAACATCCAGAAGCAGATCCTCCAGGAGACGGGCGTCGAGCCGACCATGGAGGAGCTGGCCGAGAAGGCGGGCATGAGCCTGCCCGACGTGCGCCGGGTGATGAAGATCTCCAAGCAGCCGGTGAGCCTGGACCGGCCCGTGGGCGAGAGCGAGGACAGCTACTTCGGCGACTTCATCGAGGACGAGAGCCAGGAGGCCCCCGCCACCACCGCCAGCAACGACGCCCTGCGCCAGCGGATCGAGGCGGTGCTCAAGACGCTGACCTACCGCGAGCGCGAGATCATCAAGCTGCGCTACGGCATCGGCGACGGGTACACGTACACGCTCGAGGAGGTCGGACGCATCTTCAAGGTGACCCGCGAGCGGGTGCGGCAGGTCGAGGCCAAGGCGATCCGCAAGCTCCAGCACCCGGTGCGGGCCCGCAAGCTCCAGGGATTTGTCGATGGCTCGGTCTACAAGGAGATCAAGCCGGAGCCCTCGATCGGGAACGACTGATCGGCGCTGAAGCAGAGCATCAACAACAAGGCCCCGCACGGGTGTGCGGGGCCTTGTTCTTTCTGCGATTCGCCGGCGCTCTCGCCCGGGCGTCACTTGTCGTAGCGGCGGATCACGATCTGCTCCATTCCGGGCTGGTCGCGGCTGAAGCCGGCGGAGTGGCCGTCCATGAAGCCGGCGTTGACCGTCTTGTTGTGGCGGTCGAACGCGAACTGCGGGCAGGTGGGGTTGTCCCGCTTGACGACGGCCCAGTAGTCGAAGAGCGTGCAGGTGGTCAGGTTGTTCTTGTCCTTCCAATTCATGCCGAAAGCGCCGTTATGCGGGTCGAGATCGACCACCGTGCCGAGATTGTCGCCGTAGAGATGGCGGGGTTCACCGTCGACGATTCCCATGGACTCGGACGGGAAGAGGAGCCGCCTCAAATTGCCCTCGAGACGCCCGTTGCCGGAGCTTGATTGGCCGAAAACCGCCTCGTTGAAGTTGAACGAGTTCATCTCCGGCACGTGCCACTGGTTGGTGTACCAGCCATTCGTATTGCTGCCCGCCGTCAGTGAGGCGGTCGCGAAGTCCTGATTGCCCGGCTCGAAGGTCTTGTCCGAGGGGCAGCGGTAGAATTCGAGGAAGGGCGAATCCTCATTATCCACCTTGTCGAGCGTGCCCGCGGCCCGGAGCATGCCGTCGCGGCTCCGCTTGTCCCAGTCCAGGCCGTTGTAGTCGGCCAGCGTGAGGAAGAAGGGCATCGGATACTCGCGCTTCAGGCGGTCGTTGTACCAATAGGTGAGATTCTTCCGCCAGACCTCGGGGTGCCCATCCGCGGACTTGTGGAAGACAGACTCGGCGACCTTCCACATCTGCCCGGCGATCGGGGACTGCTCCCCGTGGTCGGCGGCGAAGGTGATCGTGGTCTGGAGGCTGTGCCGGATCTGGTTCAGACAGAATACACCCTGGCCGGCGCCTCGAGCTTTGCCCAGCGCTGGGAGCAGGATGCCGATGAGCAACGCGATGATCGCGATGACCACCAGCAGCTCAATCAGTGTGAATGCGCGGTGGGGTTGCCGGTCCGTTCGTTCCATGGCGTGCGCCTCCGTGTGAATCCCCGACCGGGAAGGCCGGCGCGGGGACAATACCCGCCGGCGACTTTCGTCGCCGGCGAGCGGGATTCGTTCGGGCTTAGCAGCCGGCGGTCCAGAGGTTGAGGAAGCAGATCACATCGCGAGTATCGACGACACCATTGTCATCGCAGTCGGCGGCGATGTTGCCGGCGGTCCAGGAGTTCAGGAAGGCGATCACGTCGCGGGTATCCACAGCGCCGTCATCGTTGAAGTCCGCGAAGCAGGAATTGCCGGCCGGGGCGAACTTGTAGATCTGACCGGTCTTGAAGACCGGGTTGGCGAAGGTGCCGCCCGAGACCCAGACATTGCCGTCGGGGTCGGGGGTGGCGGAGTTGGCGCCGTAGAAGGTGGGGAGCATTGTCCCGTTCAGGTCCGTCTTCAGGATCTGGGTGAAGCTCCCGCCGTCATCGCGGAGAACGAGCAGTTCCCCGGGGACGAAGGGATCCGCGTTGGGGTCGCCCTGGCGGACGGCGTAGACGTAGGTCTGGCCGGCGGCCTCGACGACGGTGCAGATCGTGAACTCGCCGATCTGATCGCGGTACTCCCAGGCCTGGGTGTAGCTGCCGCCGTTATCCACGAAGCAGGTCACGACACCGTAGCCTCCGCAGCAATAGACGCGGTTGCCCTTGACGGCCGGACGGGAGAAGAAGTTGAGCTCGACATCGGCGCCCTCGCCGCGGTGGCCGTCGACGGCCCAGAGCACCGAGCCGTCGCCGCCGTCGATCGCCCAGAGTGTGGGGGTGGGGCCGGCGCCGCCATCATCGGTGAAGGTGTTGACGTAGATCGTCCCGCCCGGGGTCGCGCTGGCGCCCGAGCCGAGCCAGTTGAAGTTCTCCGGGCCGCCGATCCACAGCTCGGTATAGGTGTGGTCGCCGTTGTCCTTGAGCGCAACGCCGGGGAACACCGAGGTGTTGGCGAAGTAGGCGAAGACATCCTTGCCGCCGTCGGTCCAGGAGGGGCCCATCTTGCCGAACAGCGCGGGGCTGCCGATGGGGATGTAGGACCACATGAGTTCGCCGGTGACCGAGTCCACGCAGTGGATCTTGTTGTTGTTGCGGTCGTGGACGTAGAGGTTGAGGTGCCCGTTCATGTTGGGCACGCTGCCGATCAGAGGGGCGCCGCGCAGGCCACCGAAGTCACCGTTGGTGATCTGCTGCTCGACCGCCAGGGTCGTCGCGTTGAGCCGGTAGATCGTGGGGGTGGCGCCGTGGCCGTGGACGACCGTCCAGATGCCGTTGACCGCGTGGGTCAGCCCGGAGTAGTTGCCCGAGCCGCCGGGCAGATCGACCGAGGCCAGCACCGCGCCCGTCGCGCGGTCCATCCGGACGACCGTGCAGCCGGGGCCGCCGTCGGCGTCGATGTTCGCGTCGTTGCGGTGGGTCTTGAAGTAGAGGTCGCCGTTGGCGCCAACGGTAAAGCCACCCATGGAGACGGGGTACTGGCCCGTCACGGTCATCGCGTGATTGTCGGCAGGGCCGGCCGCGACGGACGCGAACGCCGTGCGGAGCTGGTTGCCGCGGTAGGCGCCCCAGAAGGCGTTCGGATCGATCTGAGCCGACGCGATCGAACTGATCGCCCCAACCGCCAGAAGCATCGAAGCCATTTGAACCTTACGCATGCGTATCTCTCCTATTCTCTCTCGCGTGGGGCTGCCGAAAGGATCGGGCGCCCCCGGACCGGTCCTCGCCGGCGGCGTCACACACGTCGCCGAACTGATTGGGCCTCGGTGAAGGGTTGATCCGCCTCGGAGCCCTTCACAGCGCCAAAAACAAACAACCCGCCACAACCGGCGGGTTTGAAGCCACAGATCTGGTTGTCAGAAGCCAAGAGACACCGTTGTCGTGGGCCTCGGCGGGAGGTCGGTCGTATCTCCTCGTTCGGCTTCATACTGCTCATCACACTATGCGATCGCCGCCCCCAGGGCAACCCCTTCCATACTCTGTCCTGGGCGGCCCGATCGACTGAAAGCCAGACATCCCGGACGCCAAGTAGACTTGAGCCATGCCCCTGCGCGCCTGCCACGCCTGCGGCCTCGTGCACCGGGTCGGCGAGGTGCCCCGGAAGCACCGGGCGCTCTGCTCCCGGTGTGGCTCGACAATCCGGCGCGGCCCACGACCCCGCAGTGCCGCACGGGCCGGGGCCTGTGCCCTGGCCGCCCTGCTGCTCTACCCGCTCGCTATGGGCCTCCCGGTCATGACCCTCACCCGCATGGGGCACACGCAGGAGGCCACGATCTGGTCAGGAATGGTCGCGCTGATGGCGGAGGGGCAGACGCTGGTGGGCTTGGTGGTGCTTTTTTGCTCCGTGCTTGCCCCGCTTGCCAAGTTGGCGGCCATCTTTGCCTTGTCGGCCGGCGAACTCATCCTTCCGCGCCGGCACCGGGCGGCGACGTTTCGAGTGGTCGAGTTCCTCGGTCGGTGGGGCATGCTCGATGTCGTCCTGATCGCATTGCTCGTGGCCTCCGTCAAGCTGGGTGACCTGGTTCAGGTGCATCCGGGCCCCGGCATCCAGGCGTTCGCGGCAGTCGTCGTGCTCAGTCTGCTCGCCTCGGCACTCTTTGATCCGCACAGTATCTGGGAAAACACCCAGTATGCCGTTGCGTAAGGAGAAGACGAATTGCGCGAATCGCCGACCAATTCCACGGCCGCAGGCGGCCCGCCCGGGCCCGACAACCCCCCGGAGGCGCGCATCGTGCGCGACCGACGCTGGTCCTGGGCTTGGCTCATCCCGCTCGGGGTGCTCGCGATCCTGGGCGTGGTGGGTGTGCAGGCGCTGAACTCGCGCCCGGTCCCGGTCACCGTGCGGTTCGTCGACGGCGCGGGCCTGCGTCCGGGCGATCCCGTGAGCTGCCGGGGTGTGCAGATCGGGCAGGTTCGCCGCGTCCGCCTGGCGGCCGACGCGGCGAGCGTGATCGTCGAGATCGACCTGGCGCACGACGCGGCGGGTATCGCCGTCGAGGGGACCAAGCTCTGGATCGTGCGCCCCGAGGTTTCGCTCCGCGGCGTCTCGGGGCTCGACGCGCTGCTCGGGCCGCGTTCGATCACGGTTGAGCCCGGCCCCCCGGCGGGCAATCGCGTCGCCACGTTCGAGGGGCTCGCGGATGCCCCGCCGCTCCCCGCCCACCGATGGCTCGCTCCTGCTCACTCTCCGCGCCCACCGGCGCACGGCGCTGCGGGCGGGGTCGCCGGTCAGCTACCGCGATATCCAGGTCGGGCAGGTGGTCGACGCCGCGCTGGCGGATGATGCGACCGGCGTCGATCTGGTGATCACCATTGACCCCGGGTTCGCGACGCTCGTCCGGGCCAACACACGGTTCTACAACGTCTCGGGCATCACCGCCGACTGGGGGCTCTTCAAGGGGCTCGACATCCGCACCGACTCGCTCGAATCGGTCGTCAGCGGCGGGATCGCCTTCGCCACGCCGGACAAGCCGGGCGAGATGGTGGAGAGCGGCCGGCGGTTCGAACTCGCGGACGAGCCCGAAGATTCGTGGCTGAAATGGCAGCCCCGCATCCCGCTCGGATCCGGCTGAGCCCGCGGGGTCTCCGGCGTTCTCGCGGGTCGCGCCGGCGGGCCCTTGTGCCCGGAGAACCCGGACGCTAGGGTGGTGGGTTGGGTGCGGGTGCACCCGACTCACGGAGAGAGGAGCTTGAGATGCGCACCACAACAGCCTCGCTGATCGTCTTGGCCGGACTCGCGTTTGCGATGAGCACGCCCGCCCTCGCACAGACCGCGGCGATCGCGTCGTTCTCCGATGCCGACCAGGCCGTGCCGGGCCGGCTCACGATCCGAGACATGCCGTGGACCGATACCGGGTCTTCGGGCACGAAGCGGGAGATCTCGCAGATGCCCGGGTTCCCGATCAGCATCGGGCGCCATCCCAACTTTGCGCCGACGCGCGGCGCCGTCCTCGCCGACCTCGACGGCGACGGGCAGCTCGAGATCATCGTGAGCAGCACCGAGGGCAAGCTCTATGCCTGGCACAACGACGGCGCTCCCGTCGCCGGCTTCCCGGTCACCACCGTCGGCTTCCCGCAATACCCCGCCGCGGTCGCGGACCTCGACGGCGACGGGGATGTCGAGATCGTGCTCCACACCCGCGGCCAGACCAGCGGCGGCCGGTTCTACATCTTCAACCACGACGGCACACCACTGCCGGGGTTCCCGCTGAGCCTGGACAACGGCAATGTCGAGTCCTCCCCGACGCTCTACGACCTCGACGGGGACGGGCAGCTCGAGATCATCGCCACGCAGCGCGCCTATCCGATCGGCTATGTCCACGTGATCGAGATGGACGGGAGCGAATGGGGCGGAAACTGGCCGGTGGCCCTCAGCCATGTGCCCACGGCCACACCGGCCGTCGCGGACATCGACCACGACGGCGCCCCCGAGATCTTCTGCATGTCGTACGACCAGATGTACCTGCTCCAGACCGACGGCACAGCCGAGCCCGGCTGGCCCCGCGGGATCAGCGGGGCGAACTTCAGCTATCAGTCCGCGGCCCTGGCCGATATCGACGGTGACGGCGACCTCGAGATCGCGGTCGCGGCCCACCAGAGCGCCGCGGGGGCCTATCTGTTTCAGCACGATGGCTCGCTCGTCAACGGGTGGCCGTTCCACTTTGACACCTGGTCGTACTGCGCCCCCACCATCACCGACCTCGAGGGCGATGGGGCGCTCGAGGTGATCGCGGGGCAGGCGGGGTACGCCTCGCCGCCGAGCAAGTGCTTCTGGGTGTGGGACACCCACGGGGCGACTCGCGCCGGATTCCCCTTTGTCGAGAGCACCCACGGGGGTGGGAGCGAGGGGCCGATGACGGTCGCCGATATCAACGGTGATGGCGTCATGGAGATCTTCGCCGACCACAACTTCACGGTGGACGACCAGGGTTTCCTCTTCGGCGTCGACACGACCGGCGCCGAGCTGCCGGGGTTCCCGCTCCGGCCGCACGGCTTCACCTATCTGAACGGCGCGACGATCGCTGATGTCGACGGCGACGGCCACGACGAGCTGGCCGTGCTCTCCTACTACGCCGGCGGAGTGGATGTGAATCTCTACACGCTGCCCGATTCGTATTCGACGACCGGGCGCGAGTGGCCCACGTATCACGCACGCAACACCCGGGACGGGTTGTACGCCCCGGAGGCGTCGTGCTTCGCGGATTTCAACGGCGACGGTGCGGTGGACACCCGCGATGTGCTGGCGTTCCTCAACGCGTGGGCCGCCTCGGACGCCTCGTCCGACTGCGATGGCAACGGCGTCGTTGACACCCGCGACGTGCTGTGCTTCCTGAACCTGTGGAACGCGGGCTGCTGACTGGTCGCGCCATGACGGGTTGAACAACCAAAGCAGCGGGCCCCGGATGCGCTCCGGGGCCCGCCCACTTCGTCTCTTCGTCTCGGCGTCTCTTCGTCTCTCCGTCTCTAGTACCGATAGTGCTCCGGCTTGTACGGCCCCTCGACCGGCACGCCGATGTAGTCCGCCTGCTTCTTGCTCATCTTGGTCAGCCTGACCCCGAGGTGGTCCAGGTGGAGCCTCGCGACCTTCTCGTCGAGGACCTTGGGCAGCACATAGACCTTGCCCTTCTCATACTTGGCGCCCGAGAGCGTCGGCTTGCCGGAGGCGCTCAGGGCCAGATCGATCTGGGCCACGGCCTGGTTCGTGAAGCTGGCGCTCATGACAAAGCTCGGGTGCCCGGTCGCGCAGCCCAGGTTCAGCAGCCGGCCCTCGGCGAGCACGAGGATGCTCCTGCTCTTGCCCTTGGCATCGGCGGGGAAGACCCACTCGTCGTACTGCGGCTTGATGTTGTTGCGCCTGATCCCCGGGATCTTGGCCAGACCGGCCATGTCGATCTCGTTGTCGAAGTGGCCGATGTTGCCGATGATCGCCTTGTTCTTCATCCGCTGCATATGGGCCGCGGTCAGCACGTCCTTGTTCCCCGTGGTCGTCACGAAGATGTCGGCGGTCTCGACCACGTCCTCGACGGTCCGGACCTCGTAGCCCTCCATGGCCGCCTGGAGGGCGCAGATCGGGTCGATCTCGGTGACAATCACGCGGCAGCCCTGGCCCTTGAGGGCCTGGCAGCAGCCCTTGCCCACGTCGCCGTAGCCGCAGACCACGGCGACCTTGCCGCTGAGCATCACATCCGTCGCACGGTTCAGGCCGTCGATGACCGAGTGGCGGCAGCCGTAGATGTTGTCGAACTTGCTCTTGGTCACGCTGTCGTTCACGTTGATCGCCGGGAAGAGCAGCTCGCCGCGCTTGGCCATCTCGTAGAGCCGGTGCACGCCCGTGGTCGTCTCCTCGCTCACGCCCCGGACCGAGGGCTCGATCGAGGTGAACCAGCCGGGATTCTCCGCGACCGATTCCCGGATGGTGTGCAGCACCCACTTCCACTCCTCGGGATCGTTCACCTCATCGTGCTGCGGCACCTTGCCCGCCTTCTCGAACTCCACGCCCTTGTGGATCAGCATGGTCGCGTCGCCGCCGTCGTCCACGATCAGGTCCGGGCCCTTCCCGTCCGGCCAGGTGATCGCCTGCTTCGTGCACCACCAATACTCCTCCAGCGTCTCCCCTTTCCACGCGAAGACCGGGATGCCCTTCGGTGCATCGGGAGTCCCCGAACGCCCGACCACGATCGCCGCCGCGGCCGAGTCCTGGGTGCTGAAGATGTTGCAGCTCGCCCACCGCACGTCCGCCCCCAGGTCGGCCAGCGTCTCGATCAGCACCGCCGTCTGCACGGTCATGTGCAGCGAGCCGGCGACGCGGAAGCCCTTCAGCGGCTTGCTCGCGGCATACTCGGCCCGCACGCTCATGAGGCCTGGCATCTCGTGCTCGGCAAGCGTGATCTCCTTGCGGCCGAGCTCGGCCTCCTTGAGATCCCTCACCCGGTACTCGAGCGCTCCGGTCCCCGTCGCCATCTTCTCGGCGGCACGTGTCGTCATGGTCGTCATCGTCATCTCCGTATGAGGCGGGTCCCAGCCCCGCCAGGTCCTGCCGCGTGTCCCGCGGCCGTATGTCTGTCGTTCATTCTTCAGCCGGGACCGCCGGCCCAGCCCGCGGCGGCAAACAATCCGGGGCCCTTCCCGTCCGGCTCTCGGGCCAATGCCCGGGTCTCGACCCGGGCAAACCCGGCCTCCCGCATCCAGGCCCCGACCAGCTCGGGCGCGAAGCCGAGGTGCCGGTGCCCCATAGTGTGTCGGTATTCCTGGCGCTGATGCTCAATCATGTCGACCACGAGCGCGACGCCGCCCCCCCGGTCGGAGCGCACAATCCGCGCCATCTCGCGGATCGCCCCCGCCGGGTCCTCCAGATGGTGCAGCACCAACAGGCAGACGGCCGCGTCGACGCTGCGGGGCGCCAGGGGCAGACCCTCGAGCGGCCCTTCCACAAACTCGACTCCGGCAACGCCGGCCAGGCGCGTACGGGCTGCCTTGAGCATCGCGCCGGACTGATCGACTGCGATGACCCGCTCCACCCGGGTGGCCAGCCATGCGGCGGCGTCCCCCGTGCCGCAGCCCAGGTCGGCGACGGTCCATGTCGGCGGGATGAGCGAGAGCATCGCCTCGCATGTGAACCGGTCTCCGAAGAGCCCGCGGCGGAGTTCGTCCCACTCGCCGCCGATCCGGCCGAAGAACGCGCGACTGTCCGTCGGACGATCCGCCACGACTGCGGCGAGCCGGACGCGGTCTTCCTCGATCTGCGGGGAGCCATCGAGCGTCTTGCGGACGGCCTGCCAGAGGTCCGCCGTTCCCTCGTCCAGTGCACCGGGTTCGAGGCTGTAGAGCGTCGCGGTCCCCACGGGGCGTCGGGACGTCCATCCCGCCTCGGCGAGCACCTTGAGGTGACGACTCACCGTGGACTGTGGCAGTTGCACCACCCTCGCGACCTCTCCGACCGAGAGTTCCTCGGCCTCAAGGAGCGCGAGCACGCGCAGGCGGACCGGCTCGCACAGCGAGGCCAGTTGCTCGGCAAGTTGCTCTTCGCAGGGGTGCTTCATCCGTTAATCCGGATGAAGTGTACAAGCGGTTCGGGCGATGTCAAGCTGGGGGAAGGACCCTAGTCCCGGCCGCTCGGCTCGAGCACGAAGGTCGGTCCTGGGATCTGGCCCAGTTCGCGGAGCCGGGTCTGGATCTCGGTGTCGGCCGGATCGAACCAGAGGGCCATCCGCAGGCGTCGGACTTCGTTGTCTTTGTCCCCGATGGCGTGGTAGAAATCGGCGAGCGCGAGCTGCGGGGCTGGGGTCTTGCCGTCGTCGATCTCGGCCGCGCCGAGCAGGGCTCGCTCGGCCTCGTCGGGGTGCCCGAGTTTCAGGGCGTATCGACCCATCCGCAGATAGTCGGCGACACCCCCGCGGTCCCGGGCCTGGTGCTCCAGGGCCTGGAAGAGCTGGTCCTCATCGCCGGTGGCGACGAAGGCGTCGGCGAGGCCGTCGAAATACTCCATATTCTCTGGCTCGAGGCTGTTGGCGAGGACCATCTGCTCGCGGGCTTCGCTCGCGCGCCCGAGGGCGAGGAGCGTGCGCCCAAGCTCGTAGTGGCCCTCGGCGTTTCCGCCCTTGCGGTCCACGACCTCCTGGTAATAGGGCAGGGCGGAGCTGTAGTCCCCCCGGTAGTAGTAGTAGTTGCCGTCGGCGCGGAGGGAAGAGAGCGGGCGCTGCGAGCAGCCGGCCAGCCCCATTCCCAGCAGCATCGCGAGCCCGGACCCGGCCACGGCAAGCCTCGATACGTTCGCACGGTTCATCAATTCGCACTCCGATCCGCCCCCGCGAACCAACCCCGGGAGGGCCCAACATGGTACTCCCCCCCTCTATCGGCCGCCCCGGCCCCTTAGCATCGACCATGGGCCGCTCCGTCCTCCTCCGGCATGATCTGCCCGATGGCTCGCACCACTTTGATTGGCTGATCGAGCCCGCGGGGCCCGGACCGGGGACTGGCCCTGAGGACCGGGTGCTCGTCGCGTGGAGGCTGCCCGTGCCGCCGGGCCCCGGCGTCGAGTTGCGGGCTGCGCGGCTCGAGCCGCACCGTCGGCTCTATCTGGCCTATGAGGGGCCGGTCTCGGGCGGACGCGGAAGCGTCCGGCGGATCGCCAGCGGCACCGGTGTGATTCTCACCGATGCGCCGGATTGCTTCGAGGCCGAGGCGGCATTGGAGGGGATCCGGATCCATGTCCGGGGCCGCCCCGGCGCCGAAGGCGGCTGGGTGCTTGGATTCGATTTCGTGGGCTGTTTCGATACATGACGTCGTGAGAGCGAGGCGATCTGGTATGCTGGTCGCATCTCCCGCGGGGTTCTCCCGCATTCCAGGAGGCCCGACATGCCAGGTCCGCTGCTCCACCCCGTTGAGTATCCCGACGATGGTGGCCCTATCGCCGTGCCGCACACCAAGAACCCGGCGCCGGCCGGGTCGGCTGCCCCGAGTTCGAAGATCAGCTTCAACTCCGGCGTGCAGAAGAATATCGGTGGCGTCCGGCACGAGGACAACTGGAGCCGCACGCCGAACACGCCCGGCACCGGGGCGATCCACGTCCGCAGCTTCCGCTCCAAGCTCTCCGACGACGCGCTCCAGTTCCTGGATCAGCAGATCAATGAGTGGCTGGATGCGCATCCGCAGTACGAAGTGAAGCTGGTGACGAGCGCGATCGGCGAGTGGAACACGAAGGTTGGCAAGGAACCGGGCATCATTGTGAACGTGTGGGTGTGAATGGGGAGGGACAGAGGGACAGAGGGACAGAGGGACAAAGGGACAGAGGGACAGAGGGACAGAGGGACAGAGGGGGTGGGGGTTGGTTACATGCCTGGCGGCTTGAGGAAGCGGCGGGAGCCGTATCGGTAGGCGGCGAGCATGCCGAAGAGCATGTAGACGTAGTTGTTGTTGAACGAGCCGTAGGCGTCCCGCATGGCGTGGAAGCGGTCGGGCCCGACCCAGCCGTTGGCGATTTCCGGCAGGGGCCAGACCGAGGCGAGCACCATGGCGCCGACGGCGATCGCCGCGCAGAGGCCGAGCTTCCAATCGCCCCGGCCCGAGCCTCGCAGCGCGGCGCGCCCGACCACGACGCCCAGGGGCCAGGTCAGGAGATCGAGCCTGCGGTGGGTGAGGTGGGCGAGCCAGAGCCAGACCGCCAGACAGGCCGCGGCTCCGAGAAGGGCTCCCAGGACGCCGGGCAGTGCTCCGCGTCCCCGGCTCGCGGCCGGCGGGGGCGGCTCCGGCTCGCGGCGGGGTGGCAGCCCTTCGGTGAGCGCCTGCTCCAGGTCGGCAAGTCGCGGGTCTTCGTTGGTCTTGTCGGCTTGGTGCTTGCGGGCCCGGTACTCGCCGACTTCGGCGAGATAGGTCGTGGCGCGGCGGCGGACCTCGCCATCCCACCGAAGCCCGAGCGTGGTGCAGACCCGCTCGAGTTCGGCCAGTGGGGCGGCCACGAGGTCGTCGTAGCGCATCCGCACCAGACGCTGCGACTCGATCAATCCCAGTCCCTGCGATTCGGTCAGGAAGCGCCGCTCGGAGTCCACGTACTCCTCCACGATCGCCTCGCGGGTCGCGGCTTCGTCCGGCAATTCCTGGAGCGACTGGCCCTCCAGCCGGGCGTGCATCGCGACATTGGAACGCACGACGTCCTCGACGCGGCGTGATGTGGACGAACCGCACGCGCCCCCCAAAGAGGCGGTCGAGTTCTGCAACGCGCGCCGTGTGGCTCGGCGTTTTGAGCAGCAGCGACCGGCCGGGCTTGGAGGCTCCGACCTTCCAGGCGAAGGCCGCGGCGGCGCGACGCCAGCGGGCCAGTTCGCTCGCGCTGAGTCCTGACAGCGCATTGAAACGCCCCCACCGCTCGCGCTCCTGGACGAGGACGAGCCGCCCGGGCAGGCTCGAGGCGAGTGACCAGTTGTTGTGCGCGAAGTCGTCCTCGGCCGGCCAGTCGGGGCCGAAGGCCACCTCGTCCTGGGGTCGGGTGTTGGGCAGGAAGGGCACGAGGGCCCAGCGCAGGAGCGACCAGCTGAGCCAGAAGCCCTGGGGCGACATCGCCTGGACCCACTTGGGTGTCACGATGTCGGGGTGGGTCGAGAGCAGGTTGTGCAGGTGCGTCGTCCCGGAGCGGAAGTAGCCCAGGATGCAGACTGCGTTGCGTCGCGGGACGAAATGGGGTGCGAGGCCGCGGAAGCGGAACGCCAGGTAGGGCGCGAGGATGAGACGCTCCGGGAGCGTGACCGCCGTCGCGAGCGAGCTGGTCGCGACGGCACAGGCGAGGCGGAGCCAGTACCGGGGGTGTACGCCGCGCCGGCACGAGGCGAGCAGGCGCACCCACACATCGAGGGGCGCGAGGCCCATGAAGTGTCCGCTCGGCAGGGCGATGGGTGGTCGGGACAACGGCCGCTCCGTGGCAGGGTCGGAGTGTACCCCGCGGAGCGAGCCCGGCCCGTGTGACGGCGCGTGGGTCGGTTATCCTGAGGCCGTCCCGAGGAGCCGCCCCTTGCCTGCCGAAGCCGGACGCCCGCTCATCATCGGCATCGCCACGGTCGACGCCGTGGCCCGGACCATCGAGCGATTCCCCGCGCCGGGGGGGCTGCAGGTCTTTGACGAACTGACCACCGCCACCGGCGGCTGCGCCGTCAACACGACGCTTGCCCTCGCCCGGCTCGGCATCGGCGCCGACATCATCACCCGCGTCGGATGCGACCCCAATGGCGATTTCGTTCTCGACGAACTGGCCCGGCACGGCGTCGCGACCGACCGCGTGGTCCGCGACCCGGAGCGGGGGACCTCCTTCAGTTTCGTCGCCGTGCACCCCGGCGGCGAGCGGAGCTTTCTGCATACTCCCGGCGCCAACGCCCGCATCGCGGCGACGGATGTGCCCGACGAGGCCCTCGCGGGCCGGCCCATCGTTTTCGTCGCCGGCGCCATGGTGATGGACCGGCTCGACGGCGAGCCCGCGGCGGCCCTGCTCGCTCGCGCCCGGGCCGCCGGGGCCCGGACCATGCTCGACACCGTCTTTGTCGAGGGGCTCTCCACGCGGGAGTGGCGAGCCCGCATCGGTCCCGCACTCCCTCACCTCGACGACTTCGTGCCCAGCCTCCCCGAGGCGCTCGCGATCAGCGGCGAGGCCGAGCCTTTGGACGCGGCCGAATTCTTTCGGCGCGAGGGGGTCCGCCGGGTCGCGATCAAGCTCGGCGAGCATGGTGCGCTGTGCCTGGACGAGGCGGGAGGAGTCAACCACGTACCCGCGTTCCGGGTCGGGCGTGTCGTCGATGCGACCGGCGCCGGGGACTGCTGGTGTGCGGGTCTGATCGCGGCATTCCTGGCCGGCGAGGGTTTGCCAACAGCCGCGGCCCTCGGGAACGCCGTCGCGGCCATGGCCATCACCGGCCCGGGGGCGACCGGGGCGGTACCCTCGCTGCAGGAAGCCCGCGCTTTCGTCGCCCGACCCCCCACTGCCCGAGACCCCGGAGCCCCGCCGTGCCCAACCCCGCCGCTGCCCCGCGACTGAACCGGCTTCTGGCCGCCGATGGCAGGTGCTTCGACGTCGCGATCGACCACGGCTTCTTCAACGAGGCAGGGTTTCTATCCGGCATCGAGGACATGCGTCGGGCGATCGGGACGATCATCGCGGCCGCGCCCGATGCGATCCAACTCAGCCCGGGCATGGCCCCGCACCTGCAGCATCGCCCCGGGGCCAAGCCCGCGCTGGTGCTGCGGACCGACGTGGCCAATGTGTACGGGCGTCCGCTTCCGGCTGCGCTCTTCAGCCGGCTGATCGAGGACCCGGTGGGCGCCGCCGTCCGTCTCGACGCGGCGTGCGTCGTCGTCAACATCCTGCTTCTGCCCGGCCAGCCCGCCGTGCATGAGCGCTGCGTTGAGAATGTCTCGCGCCTGCGAGCCGAGTGCGATCGGTTCGGGATGCCGCTGATGGTCGAACCCCTGGTCATGAAGGGCGCGAACGCCGACGGCTACGGCGTGGACGGCGACGCTGCGAAAATCATCCCGCTGGTGCGCCAGGCCGTGGAGTTGGGCGCCGACATCATCAAGGCCGACCCGACGGACGACGTATCGATCTACCACCGCGTGATCGAGACGGCGGCGGGGGTGCCCGTGCTCGTGCGGGGCGGGGGCAAGGCGTCGGAGGAGGAGGTCTTCCGGCGCACCCACGCGTTGATGGAGCAGGGGGCGAGCGGCATTGTGTATGGGCGGAATGTGATCCAGCACGCCAACCCCGCGGGCATTACGCGGGCACTCATGGCGATCGTGCACGAGGGAGCGACGCCGGAGCGGGCGATGCAGATCTTGAACGGCGGCTGAGGCGCCGGCTCGCTTTGGAGGGCGCGGCGGGAGCTTGGGATCGGCGTATGCACCGCGGAGCTCGCGGAGAAGGCCGAGATGGGAGGCCTGGATTCCGACTCCGAGGCCTCCGCACGCTCCGCGATTCCAGTTGAGACACCGTCGGGCCGGGACGAATCATGAGCACCGTTCGCACTATCAAGTTCGGGGTCATCGGCTGCGGGCTCATGGGGCGCGAGTTCGCCTCGGCGGCCGCCCGGTGGAACCATCTCGTCGGCCTCGACTTTGCGCCCAGGATCGTGGCGGCGGCCGACCCCAACAGTGCCACGCTGGACCGTTTCGAGAATTGCGTCCCCGGCGTCCGCGCCTCGGCCGACCACCTCGCCGTGCTGGAAGACCCCGAGGTCGAGGCGGTCTACATCGCCGTGCCCCACAACCTGCACGAGGAGCTGTACACCGCTGCGCTGCAGGCGGGCAAGCATCTGATGGCCGAGAAGCCCTTCGGGATCGGTCGGGGCGCCAACGAGCGGATCATGCGGGCCGTCCGCGCCCACCCCCACCTGCTGGTGCGGTGCTCCAGCGAGTTCCCCTTCTACCCCGGGGCCCAGCGCATCGCCGCGCTCATCCGGGAGGGTGCTCTGGGGCGCGTCCTCGAGGTCCGCAGCGGGCTGCTGCACTCGTCCGACCTCGACCCCTCCAAACCCATCAACTGGAAGCGCCAGATCGACTTCAACGGCGAGTACGGGTGCATGGGCGACCTGGGCATGCACGCGGCCCACATGCCGCTGCGGGCGGGGTGGATGCCCCGCGACGTCCGGGCCTTGCTCACCAAGATCGTCCGTGAACGCCCCGGTCCAGACGGCTCGCCGATGCCCTGCGAGACCTGGGACAACGCGGTGCTGGCGTGCATGGTGGGCGACTCGCCCGAGACCGAATTCCCCTTGCTGCTCGAGATGAAGCGCATCGCTCCGGGCCACACCAACACCTGGTTCTTGGAGGTGTACGGGACGGCGGCCTCGGCGGTTCTCGACCCGATTTCCCAGGACGCTTGAGACGATGCGCTACGAGCGCGGGAAGGCGCAGGCCTGGAGCGTGGAGGACCTCGGCTACCAGAGCGCGTATCCCGCGATCACGGGCGGCATCTTCGAATTCGGATTCCCCGACGCGATCCAGCAGATGTGGGCGGCGTTCTGCGACGAGCTGGCGCACGGGCGGCGCGGGATGCGGCAGACTTTCCACTGCGCCACTCCCGAGGAGGCCGAGCAGTCGCACGCGATCTTCGACGGGGCGCTGCGCTCCCAGAAGACAGGGGCCTGCGTGGCGGTCTGAGGCATCGCTGCTGCCGGAAGACCGTCTATATACCAAACATATCGGCACAAATTGTTTCAGAAGTTGTTGAAAGCACTGCTTGTCCCGCCGACAATCTGCGCATGACCACGCTCGCCCCGGACGCCCCGACGCTCATCCGCGACCCCGCACTCGCCCCGATCGCCGACAAGGTCCTCGCGGGCCGGCGCCTGTCGATCGAGGAGGGGGAGCTGCTCTTCACGACGCGGGACATCTGGACGGTGTGCGCGCTGGCCGACCAGGTCCGCCGCCGGCTGCATGGCGACATCGCCTACTACAACGTCAACCGCCACCTGAACTACTCGAACATCTGCGCCCTGTCCTGCAAGTTCTGCGAGTTCTACCGCAAGCGGGGCGAGGAGGGGGCGTACGAGCACTCGATCGAGGAGATCCGCGCCGAGGCCCGGCGGGCGATCGAGGCCGGCGCCACCGAGATGCACATCGTCGGGGGTCTGCACCCCTACCTGCCCTTCGAGTACTACACGGACATGGTCAGCGCGATCCGGGAGGAAGCGGACCGTTGTGGTGCGGGCTTCCAGCCTGCACCGGGCGGGGATGTGCAGGCTGGAAGCCCGCACCACAAGGCGCCCGGTCGGCTCCACATCAAGGCGTTTACCGCCGTCGAGATCGTCCACCTGGCCAAGATCGCCAAGGTCTACAAGGCCGACGACCGGCGCACCGGCATCCGCTGGGTGCTCCAGCAGCTCAAGGACGCGGGCCTGGGCTCGCTGCCCGGGGGCGGTGCCGAGGTGTTCGACGACCGCGTCCACGACGAGGCCTTCAAGGGCAAGATCCGCTCCGATGTCTGGCTCGACGTCCACCGCGAGGCCCACGCGCTCGGGCTCAACACCAACGCCACCATGCTCTACGGCCACATCGAGCAACGCCGCGAGCGACTGGTCCACATGGACATGCTCCGGCGGGTGCAGGACGCGGCCCTGGCCCGGATGGGGTACGGGGGGGAAGAGACGGAGAGATCGAGAGACGAAGAGACGGAGTGCGCGCCCGTGATCACGCTCACACGCCCCGGCACGCCGCTCCCCACTCCGTCTCTTCGTCTCTCGATCTCTCCGTCTCTCTCCGGCTACTTCCAAACCCTCATCCCCCTCCCCTTCTTCCCCGACGGCTCCGACCTCGAGCACCTGCCCGGGCCCGGCGGGCTGGAGAACCTGCGCACCCTCGCGGTTGCGCGCCTCATGCTCGACAATTTCCCGCACGTGAAGGCGTTCTGGATCATGCAGACCCTGGGCATGGCCCAGCTCATGCTCCAGAATGGCGCCGACGACATCGACGGCACGGTCGTCTGGTACGACATCACCAAGGTCGGCGGGAGCGACACCCACCAGGAGACCACCGCGTGGGACCTCCAGCAGGCGATCCGCGAGGCCGGCTTCAGGCCCGTCGAGCGCGACACGCTGTACCGGCGGGTGGAGCGGGATGGGAAGCGGTGGTGGTTGGCGGAGGGGTAAGGCCCCCGGGAGACGCATCGTGGTGCATCCACGAGCCAGAACGCCGGATTCGCCGACCACGGGCGCACGGCGTCGACTCCTGACGCGTCGGGCGTTGATCGGTGGCTGGGTCTGGGTCGGCCTGCTCCTTGTGGCCCCGGTCCTATCCGAACCGCTGCTGATCCCACTCCTCCTCGGGAACGGCTTCGCCGCGGCGTTCTACCTCGCGGTGCTGTACTGGGTGCGCGGCGGGCTCTACGACGGCGCCGCCGCGTTCGGTCTCGCCACGGTGTCTGGGACGCACATGATCTGGCTGGGGGCTTTGAGCGGGTGGCTTCAGTCGTTCGGTTTGTTGGCCACCCTCCCCGACGAGCCCCTCATACTGCTCGCCACCGGCCTGGCGTATGCCGCGGCGCTCGGCGCCGCCTCGAGGTCGATCGTCCCGGCGGTGGCGATGGCGGCCGCTGGGATGGGCGCGGGTGCGGTGGCGTTGATTCCTGGATTGGGCGAACTCGCGGGACTCACGACCGGATGCGCGATACTCCACGCGGTCATGGTCACGGTCGTCGCATCGGAAACGCGTCGCCGGTTCCCCCCTCTCGATCCCACAAGGTGCGTGGCGTGCGGCTACTCGCTCGTCGGGATCCCGGCCGGCCTGCACTGCCCGGAGTGCGGGATGCCGTTCGGAGCGAGCGATGCCTAGGAGGCCGGCGGTTTCATCCGTCATGGACCGCCTTGGCGAACGCCGAGCGCGAGTTCGGGAGTTTCTCGGCGCTTCCTGGGCAAGCCACCCGAGCTTGCGCTCGGGGCTCGTCGAGGCAGGAGTATTGAGGCCGCAGCGAGGTCCGCGCCGCTACACGTCCACGACCTCCTTGTAGTGTGGCTGCGCCGCCTCCACACCGAAGCGCTCTTGGATCAGGCTCGCGAGGATCCCGCGCTGCCGATCCTCGCCGTGATTGAGGATCAGCCGCGGCCTGCTCTCGAGCGCGGGGGTCGCCCAGCGCACCAGGTCGCTCTGCCCCGCGTGCGCCGAGAACCCGCCGAGCGTGT
Organism: Phycisphaerales bacterium; assembly: GCA_016709445.1. GTDB lineage: Bacteria > Planctomycetota > Phycisphaerae > Phycisphaerales > UBA1924 > PNC22. Next base: position 178,603 of record JADJMV010000010.1, on the reverse strand, counting down.
GCACGTGCGCCTCGACATGGACCGGCTCGCCCATCACGCGCACGACCTTCTCGCCGTTCACGATCTTCCGGCCCAGGGTTCCCTCGCCCTGGTATCCCGCGAAGATGACGTGGGTGTCCCTGTTCCCCAGGTTGTGCTTGAGGTGGTGGAGGATGCGCCCGCCCGTGCACATGCCGCTGGCCGCGAGGACGATCACGCCGTTGCCCATGGGGTTGATCGCCCGCGAGTCGTCGCCGGTGCGAGCGAATCGCAGGCCGTCAAAGTGGAGCGCCGACTCGCCGGAGTTGATGATCGCCCAGGTCTCCGCGTCGAAGAGGTCGCGGTGTCGCCGGTAGAGCCCCGTCGCCTCGATCGCCATCGGGCTGTCCACGTAGACAATCGGGTGCTCCAGCCGCCCGTCGCGCTTCAGCTCGCCGATGAAGTAGATGAGCTGCTGTGTCCGTCCCACCGCGAACGAGGGGATCAGCACCTTGCCCTTGGGCGTCCGCGCCGAGCGCATGATCTGCACCATCTCCTCGATGGTGCCATCGAGATCCTTGTGGTCGCGGTCGCCGTAGGTGGATTCCAGGATCAAGACATCGCACTTGGGCGGCGGCTCGGGGTCTCGCAGGAGCGCGGCCCCGTAGGGCCCGATGTCGCCCGAGAAGACGATCGTCTTCGTCCGCCCCCCGTCCTCCACCGTCATCTCGACCCACGCCGAGCCCAGGATGTGCCCCGCATCGTGGTACCGGATGCCGATCCCCGGCGCCACCTGCACCGACTCCCCGTACTGGTGGGCCCGGAAGAGCTGCATCACCCGGTCCACATCGCTCACGCTGTAGAGCGGCCCGCGGCAGTCACGCCCGGCCGCCGAGCGACGCCGGGCCAGCCGCTCCATATCCATCTGCTGGATCTGGGCCGAGTCCTTGAGCAGGATGTCGCACAGATCGATCGAGGCTGGCGTGGCGTGGATGGGGCCTTTGTACTCCTCATCGATGAGCATCGGCAGGCGCCCGGAGTGGTCGATGTGGGCGTGGGTGAGCACGACCGCGTCGAGATCACGAGCCCGGAAGGGCGGCACCCGCATGTTCTTGCAGGCCGCCTGAGGGCCGCCCTGGTGCATCCCGAAATCGACCAGCACCCTCGCCCGGGCGGTCTCGACGAGTGTGCACGAGCCGGTGACCTCGCCCGCGGCGCCGAAGAAGCGGAGTTTCATGGGGCGAGTCTAGCGGATGAACCGGGGAACCGCCCGGGCCCCGATGATGGCTCCGCGGACCTCGATCGCACCGACCACGGGACGCGGCGGCGAGCCGGCGGGCCGCCCCAGTGAGGCGGAGCGGGCGCACCACGGCGCGCCGACGGCCCGTCTCCGACGCGAGGCGATTGCTGCATCCGCGGCTGAGCCTGGCCTGCACTCAGGCGGGCTCCTGCTCCGAGGCCGCGGCGGCCGCGACGTGGTCGGGGGGCAGCTCGGCGAATTCCGAGGCCGCGGGCGCCGGCGCGGGCGCTCGCATGAGGTGCTGCACGAACAGGATCACCGTCGCGCCCACGACCGCCACGCTCCCGCACGCCCACTGGAGGGCGGTCAGCTGCTCTCCGAATATCGCCAGTGAGGCAAGGCTCACAAAGAAGGGCTGGAGTTGCACCACCCCGGAAGAGACCGCCACGCCGAGCTTGGCGATGGCGTAGTAGTAGGCCACGTGCCCCAGGGCGATCCCGATCAGCGAGCTGAGCAGCAGCATGCCGAATTGGTCCAAAGGGAACACGCCCCGCGCCCCCTCGCCGAGGGGCTGGCCGATCAGCTTGAGCGCCGGCGCCCCGGCCTGCTCACCAAGGATGAGCATCATGGCCACCATGCAGACCGCCGTGTAGAGGCTGATGACCGCGAACGCCTGGATGGCGTTGATGCCGTGCATCCAGTGCCGGACGGCCAGGGCGTAGGCCGCGTAGCCGGCGCCCGCCGAGACTGCCAGCAGCACCCCCGTGAGTGTGGCCCCGGCGGGGAGCGAGTGGCCGAGGAGCACCGTGCCTGTGGTGCCGACGACCACCAGCATCACGCCGCACAGGAAGGCCGGCGCGCGGATCACGCGCCGCTCCGATGGGAATAGGAGTGCTGCGCCGACGGTCGTGAAGACGATGTTCGATCGCATCCCGAAGGTCATGAGGCCTGGGTCGATCAGGTAGGGCGCCCACACGAAGAGCGTCTGCGCCACGCAGTTGATCACGCTGGGCCACAGCGCGGCCCGCCAGATCCCCCGGGGGAGCCGCCGGTGCGCCAGCCCGAGCACGACCACCGGGGACCAGAACAGCGCGCTGAAGCCGTATCGCCATCCGTTGCTCGTCCACGGGTCGATCAATCCGGCGAAGTGCTTGAGGAAGAGCGGGATGCTCGACCACCCCACCAACGCCATCACCACGCTGAGCACGCCGATCCAGCGGGCCCCGCCCTCGCCCCCTCCGCCAGCCTGAACCGCGTCGCTCGCCATCAGGCCCGGAGCGTAGGCCGACCCGCACGCCGCCCCCGGCACCGCCCGGCGCCCCGCGCAGCGGAGGCGGCAAAAAGAGAGCGGGCCCCACGCTCCCCGCGTGGGGCCCGCCGCGTCCGGCGGGGCCGATCTCTCGAGCGGCCCCACCAACGCTCTCTCTCCCTCTGACTCAATCCCCGGCTAGCAGCCGGCCGACCACAGGTTCAGGAAGGCGATGAAGTCCTGCGTGTTGACGGTGCCGTTGCCGTCGATGTCGGCCGAGGCCTTCTTTGCCGACCAGGCGTTGAGATAGGCGATGAAGTCCTGGGTGTTGACGACCCCGTCGTTGTTGAAGTCGGCGACGCAGTCGGCGCCGAATGTCACCCGGACCGCGTCATAGTTGACGTTGTTCGAGCTGTCGCTGTCGCTGGCCGTCGTGATGGTGACGCCGATGTAGTACTGCCCGTCGGCGATCGGCGGGACGGTGATGTTGCGGGTGATCGTCCTGGACTGACCGATGCCGAGGGCCCCGACGCCGGTGAGCTGGTCGAGCAGGACATCCGCGTCGCTGAACGTCGTGTTGAGCGAGGCCCGGATCTTGTAGTCCCAGGTGCCCGAGGGCTCGGTGCCGTTGTTCTTGACGGTGAAAGAGACCGGGAGCGTATCGCCCGGGCTGTAGGTGCCGTCGGTCGCCGCCACGCTGATCACCTGGAGATCGGCCAGGTCGGTGATCACGACCGGAGTCGCGTCGTAGTTGGTGTTGTTGCTCGTCGAGAATTCGCCGGTGTCGGAGTTCACGATCACACCGATGTAGTAGGTCCCGGCCGCGACCGACTGCGGAATCACTGGCGTCACCGAGAAGGTCTCGGTCGCGAAGGCCGCGATCGAGCCGCCGTCGATCGTCGCGATCAGGGGGTCGGACGTCGAGATGGTGGTGTTGAGCGAGGCGCGGATGTCGATCGTGTAGTGGCTGCTCGAGTCGCCACCGAGGTTCTTGACGGTCACCGCGACCGGGAGCGTGTCGAGCTGGTTGTAGGTGCCGTTGGTGGCGTTGACACTGGTCGGCGTCAGGTCGGGCTTGGCGTTGACGAAGATCGGCATCGCCTCCTGACCGGAGGTGTCGTTGTTGGCGTTGTTCGCGTCCGAGTTGGTGATGATCAGCCCGAGGTAGTAGTTACCCTGCTGCACGAAATCGTTGGGGATCATCACCGTGTTGTCGTAGGACAGGAACGCATCGTTCCGGCCGCCCGTGTTCCAACCGAACGCGAGCGTACCGAGCTTCTTGTCACCGGTGGAGATCACGTCGTTGGTCGAGATGTACAGATCGGCGCTCACGGTCCCGCTGAACGAGGCGTCGGAGTTGTTGAAGCAGTGGTACGAGAAGTTGGCGATCGGCACGCCGGTCGTCACGGTCGAGCTCGACGTCTTCACCCACATGGGGTAGAAGTCGACCGAGTTGCCGTAGGTCGCGGGGATCAGCGTGTCCCTGGTGTAGTAGAAGAAGTCGCTCCACATCGCCGTGAGGTAGCTGCACCACGTGGCGTTGCAGTCGCCGCTCCCGTTGCTCCTCCGGTGGCTCGTGACCGCGTAGGCGTACCGGTTGCTGCTCCCGTCGATGTAGTAGGCCGAGGAACCGCTCATGCCCTTGTAGCCGAGCGAGTTGTACTTCTTCAGGTTCGTCTCGCTGCACGCGTCGAACGACCCGTACCGGTAGTACATCTGCTGGCCGTCGAAGCCGTAGGCGCTCTCGGCCGGGTACGACGCATTGTGGAACGTGTTGTCGGTGAAGAACGAGCAGCCCGAGTTGAATCCGTACCCGAACCACCCCGTGATCCCGCCCGTGGGACGGTCCAGGATGATCACGCTCATGTCGTAGTTGTAGTCGCCGTTGTTGACGTACCCCGTCCAGCCGATGATGCCCACCGACTGCGAGAGCCCGAATGGCTGCTGGTTGCTCCCGTCGTACGCGGGGTAGACGTAGACCTTGTCGGCCCAGCCCAAGCCGTCACGGTCGAACGTGCAATGGTTCGCCGTGAGCACATGACGCCCGTCGATCAGCGTGCCCGAGCATGATCCACTCCCCTGGAACACGCCCGAATCGCTGTACCACTCCATGATCAGCCGGCAGTTGACCCGCCAGGGGTAGGCCGTCGGATCGCTGACCGCGCTCAGCGCCCCGAAATTGCGGATCATGGGCTCGTCCTCGCCGAGCTCGAACGAACCGGTCTCGTAGTCCTCGTCGAACGCCCCCTCGGGGATCCGGCCGGGATCGAACGTCTTGACCGTGCCGGTCTCCAGGTTCTTGTACACCACCATCCCGCCGCGGGGGTCGGGGCAGTGCCCGCCCGGACCGGTGGCATCGAACGGCACCGGAGGCACCAGCTCCGGGTCGAGGAACGGATGGACCTCCGGGAGATTCTCGTTCGGCGTCGCCTCCGGCTCCGAGCCGGGCGCCCGCTGCGCCGTCTGTGCCCAGGCCATCGTCGAGAGCATCCCGGCCAGCAGTCCCGGCAGGAATACCGCGGAGCGCTTGGTGTAGCGTGTCATCGTGCCTCCTTTATGCGTTGAGCAAACTGGTCTGCGATCCCTCGTCCCCGCACCCCTCATGCGAACTCCCGATCGCCCGCGGCCGGAGATTTCGCCCGAATTGCCCAGCCCTCCGACGCATACCAGGGAAAACACCTAAAATGACCCCGACCCGACGTGACTCCCCGAATGCCGGGGCAAGGGACAAATCCCCCCCATTCACCCAAACCGAACCCCCGACCGGCCTCAGGGGAACAATCGGGCCGGGCCCATCACCCTCCCGCACGGGCGCGACGGCGGCGCCGCGGGGGATACAGTGACCACGAAAGGGGTGCATAGAAATGATGCAGAACACGCGTTCGACCAAGCTTCTCACTGCGGCGGTCGTCGCCGCCGGCTTCGCCCTCGGACTGGCCGCCTGTGGCGGTTCCGAGAGTGACGGCACCAGCAAGCCTGCGGCCAAGCCCGCGGCAGGGAATACCCAGGGGGCTGCGCTCTTCAAGCAGCGCTGCTCCGTCTGCCACGGCAATACCGGGCATGGCGACGGCATGGGTGCCGCCGCACTGAACCCCAAGCCCCGCAACCTCACGACGGAGCCCTACAAGTTTGTGGATATCGCCGGCTCTGCCAACGAGGTGGAAGCCCTCACCAAGTACATCACTGGCGGCCACATCGAGTCGGGCATGCCCCCGTATGTCGACCTCGCCGTCGGCGTCGCCGAACCGCAACGCCAGACCGAGGTGAAGGCCATCGCCGAGTTCGTCGCGTCCATCCGGCCCAAGCCCAACTTCGTCGAGGCCCCCGCCGAGACACCGGCAGAGGCACCGGCCGAGAAGCCCGCCGAGAAGCCCGCAGACTCCGGCGGCTGAGGCCAGCACACGCGCCGCTCCGCGGGTCCCAAGGGGGCCCGCGGGGAGGGCGCACCGGTCGCTAGTACGGAGCCCCGAGGTGTTCAAGCCGCGCTCTCTCATCTTGGCGGTCGTGGCCTCGCTCGCGGTCGCCGCGGCGCCGCCTCCCGCCGCCCCACCCCGGCCCTATCCCCTCCGCTACTGCCCGATCTCCGGCGAGGAACTCGGCAGCATGGGCGCCCCCGTCGTCAAGATCTACGAGGGGCGTGAGGTCCGCTTCTGCTGCAAGAGTTGCATCAAGAAGTTCGAGGCCGAGGCGCCCGAGTATTGGTCGCAGATCGACCGCGACATCGCCGACGATCAACGGATGCACTTCACACTCGAGACCTGTATCGTCTCGGGAGACGCGCTGACCACCCACGGCGATCCCGTCGAGGTTGTCATCGACAACCGGCTCGTGCTCGTCTGCAGCAGCGAGTGTGCGGAGAAACTCCGACGCGACCCGACAACCTACGGGGCCGCGCTCGACGCCGCGATCGCCGAATCGCAGCGCGCGGATTATCCCCTCACCGTCTGCCCGGTGTCCGGCGAGAGACTGGGCGAGCAGGGCGCTCCGGTCGACATCGTCTTTGAGAATCGCCTGGTCCGACTCTGCAGCGAGAAGTGCGTCGCGAAGTTCCAGGTGAACCCGCGCAAGTTCATGCTCGTGCTCGACGCCGCCTACGCCGACGCACAGCGTCCGACCTACCCCACCGACACCTGCCCCGTCTCGGGGGACAAGCTCGGGTCGCAGGGCGAGCCCGTGGAGATTGTCGCCGGCGACCGTTTGGTGCGGCTCTGCGGCGACGAATGCCTCTCCGAGTTCAGGCGGGACCCCGCGAGATACCTCGCGGCGCTCCGCGAGCCCGAGCGCTGAACCGCGAGCCCCGTTCGGGATCAGGTTTCCGGACCCACACTCTGACGGCCCGGCTCCTCCAACCAGCACCGCCGGCCTCATTCTTCCCGGACGGCCGACGTTTGCCGCATGCTCGGGTAGGCTTCGGCCCCAACCCTGGGGTAAACTGACCAGAGGAAACGCCGAGCCCCCCGCGTCGGAGGGTACTCCCGTCCCGGGGGCTCAACCGACGTCCAACCGACGTCCAACCGACGTCTTGGCGAGGGGGATGCGACGATCGCGGGCGACGCGATCGGACAAGGGCGCGACTCTGTCGCGACCCAGTTTCGACCGGAGAGGAGCTGCGATGCGTGGTGCGTTCATGGAATCCCTCGAGCCTCGTGCGCTGCTCTCGGCCTACGTGGTCGACAATCTCTCCGACGTCGTCGATGGCAACTACGGCTCAGGACAGACCTCGCTCCGCGAAGCGATCGAACTGGCCAACGGTAACGCGGGCGCCGACTCCATCTCCTTCAGCGACGCCCTCCGCGGCCACACCATCGCACTGAGCGGCGCCGAGTTGGATATCGCCGACCATCTGGTCGTGTCCGGCCTGGGCGCCGATCTCCTTTCCATCGATGCCGGCGGCGCTTCCAGGGTCTTCCATGTCGAGCCCGGCCTCAATGTCACGATCTCCGGGCTGCGGATCACCGGCGGCCACGCCCCGGATTTCGGTGGCGGACTCTTCGACGACGGCTCGGCGGTCAACCTGCTCAACACGGTGTTCGAGGGCAATTCCGCCAATGTCGGTGGTGCGCTCTATTCGACCGGCGGGTCGCTCACGATCACCAACAGCACGCTGTCCGGAAACACCGCCGCCCTGCACGGCGGCGCCGCGGCCGCCGTCGACGGAGCCCTGAGCGTCCTGAATTCCACCGTATCCGGCAACGAGGCGGCGACGGGATGGGGGGGCGGCCTCTACGGCAACGGCACGTCCGCACTCCTGCTCCGAACCGTCACCGTGGCCGGCAACATCGCCGCCGTCTACGGCGGTGGCGTCTTCATGGCAACGGGCACCGCGACGATCAGCAACTCGACCATCTGGTCCAATACCGCGGGCCTCGGGGGCGGGGGCGCGTACGTCTCCGGCACGCTCTCGCTGACCAACGTGACGGTTTCCACCAATACCGTCACCAGCGGCGATGGCGGCGGGATCCTTAGCGACCACACCGGGGCAACCACGCGGGTGCGAAACTCGACGATCGCCTTCAACTCTGCCACCACCGGCGGCGGCATCTCGAACGGTTCGGGCTCCGCGGTGTTTCTCAACAGCACGATCGTCGCCGAGAACACCGGCGGCGATCTCGGTGGCGCCGATCTGGAGGCGGGCTCGACCGAGAACCTCATCGGCGACGCCGGGAGCGCCGGCGGCCTCTCCAATGGCATCGATGGCAATCTCGTGGGCGCCGACCCCAAGCTCCAGCCGCTCGCCGACGTCGGGGGCGCCACCAAGGTGCACGCCATCGGCCTCGGCAGCGCCGCCCGCGATCACGGGAGCAACGGCCTCGGCCTGACCAACGACCAGCGCGGCGCGGGGTTTGATCGCCAGTGGGGCTCGGCGGTCGATATCGGCGCCTTCGAGCTCTTCTCCGGCACCGACGACCACGCCGATGCGGGCCAGTGGTACGACGCCACCCAGATCAATATCGACATCGAATCCGGTGACGGGGTCCGGCTCGGAGCCCTGGAGGTGCCGCACGACACCGACCTGATGAAGTTCGTCGCCGTGGGAACCGGCGACGCCACCATCACCCTCGACGTCGACCCCGGCTTCGACGGCTGGTTCGAGGTCTACGACGCGTCCCACAACTTCATCGCTCGCCAGAACACGAAGGCCGGTGGAGGCGACGAATCCCGAGCGGTTGCCGTCCAGGCCAACAAGCTCTTCTTCGTCCTCGTCGGCGGTTGGCGAGTTCCCACCGGGACCTACACGCTCCGGGTCGATGGTCCGGCGGCCGCCGACGACTATGCCGACGCCGGGCAATGGGACCAGGCCCGTCGCATCCTCGTGGACCCGAACACCGGCGACGGCTTCCTCCGCGGCGAGATCGAGGTCCAGGGCGATACCGACCTCTTCCGATTCACAGCCGCCAACGTCGGCGATCTGATCGTCACCCTCCCCGTCGGCGCCTACTTCGACGGTCGCTTTAAGGTGTACACCGCCTCGATGGTGAAGCTCAACCCCGGCGACGAGTCCGAATGGATCAACGTCCGCGCCGGCGGAGGAACCGAGACTTGGACCTTCGCCGCCGGCCGCAACCACGACTACTTCATCCTCGTGGGTGGCTGGCGGGTCCCCGGCGGCGCTTATACCATCCGCGTCAACGGCGACCCGGCCCCCGACGACTTCGCCGACGCCGGCGACTGGACAAACGCCAGGAACATCAGCCTCGACTCCTCCGGGAACGGCTCCCGCAAGGGCGCCATCGAGGCCGCGCTCGACACCGACCTCTTCAAGTTCGCTGCCCCGATCTTTGGATCCGTCTCCGTCACGCTGGATGTCGGGACCGGGTTCGACGGCTGGTTCGAGATCTACGACTCTTCGCACACGCTCGTCGCACCGCGGCAGAATCAGAAGGCCGCGTCGGGTGATGAATCTCTCGCGTTCAACGCCGTCGCCGGACAGACCTACTTCATCCTCGTCGGCGGCTGGCGCGTCCCGGGGGGCGCATACACCGTGCTCGTCGACGCCTAGGAGAGGTGGAATCCCCGGCCGACGAGCCCCGTGAAGAACGCCCGGGCGTTCGCCCCCAGTGTCGCCGTGCGGTAGCCCCCCTCCTGCACCACCACGGTCGGCAATCCCAACGCACCGATCCGCGATGCATTCGCGTGGAAGTCCTCCGGCCGCAGGGGCCAGGTGCCGGTCGGGTCCCCCTTCCCCGTGTCGAACCCGAGGCAGACGACGAGGAACGCCGGGGCGAACGCCACGATCCGGTCGAGGGCGATCCCGAGCGCCCTCGTGTACTTGGCCGCATCAATCCGCTCGGGAAGTGTGATGTTCAGATTGAAGCCACGCCCGTCCCCCTCACCCTCCTCCTCCTCAAATCCCGTGAAGAAGGGGTACGCGAAGCTCGGGTGCCCGTGGATCGAGACCGTCAGCACGTCGTCGCGGGGCGCGAAGATCTCTTGCTGCCCATTCCCGTGGTGGTAATCAATGTCCAGGATCGCCACCCGCCCGTGCCGCGAGAGATGCTCCGCCGCCGCACCCGCGTTGCAGAAATAACAGAACCCCCCGAAAGCCCGACGCTCCGCGTGGTGCCCCGGCGGCCGCACGAGCGCGTACGCGAACCGCTGCCCGCTGAGCAACGCCTCCGCCGCAGTCAACGCGCAGTCCACCGCACGCACCGCCGCCCGGTACGCGTTCCGGTTCATCGGCGTGAAGGTGTCGATGCAGAAATACCCCGCGGCGTACGCCCGGTCCTTCGGCGGACGGGTCTGATTCCGAATCGGAAAGACATAGGGATAGACCGACCGGCCCTCGGGCACTTCCATCGATGCCCGCTTGAGGTAGTCGACCAACGCATCATCGTGCACCGCCCGGATCACCCCCTCCGGATACCGCCGGGGCGGCACGCGGTAAAACAGCCCGGTCGGCTCGATGCCCTTCAGGATGGCCGGGATCCTGGCCGGCGCCTCCACATACCCGCGCTCCCGGACGTGGTGGATGTCGTGCTCCTCGTTCACCACCAGCGTGATGAGCGACTCCCCTGTCGCCCGTTGGCCCGTCGCCGCCGGCCTCGAGCCATAGCGCGCTCTCGGAGTCGCACCGGATCATCCCGGATCGACGCCACAACCGCCGCGGTGTACTCCGGTGAGCACATGTCCGCGTACTTGCGCTCGAGCAACTCACGCACGGCTCGCCCCGCCAGTTCGCGCGACAGGCCCCCGCCGCGACCGAGGTCGTCGTACACCAAGTGCGGCATATCCAGCTGCCCGGGCCGCATCGGCGCCTCATAGGCGGTGTTGATGATCGGGCGAGCCCCGAACCGCTCATAGAACCGGAGACGGGCCGCATTCTGCGCGGCGAGCCCCGGGTCGCTGCAAGCCGCCGGGTCATCCGGGAGGCACTCGAAGAGCAGGCCCGTTGCCCCAAGCCCGCGGCACACATCCCGCACTCGGTCGTAGAGCGCCCCGCCGATGCCGCTGACCGAATGCGAGGGCGTTGCGATGTAGTCGAGCAGACATACTCCGCAGTCGGGCAGGTGCGACAGATAGGCGAAGCCCAGCAGCTTCCCCCGCATGTCGTCGGCCACCAGCAGGATCGAGTGCATCCCGTATTGCAACGGATGCCGCAGCCGATCCTCAAACGTCTCCAATTCCTTGCGAGGAAGCCCGGGGAGACGCTCCGACAGGACCGCCTTGACCTCCTCGATCAGGCGCCTATTCGCCGGGACGGCATCGGGGATGACCTGTCGGATCCGGAACATCGCCCACCTGGTGAAGGCGCCCTCGACCCCGGTAAAGCCCACGCGACCGAGCGGCGCCGGGCACCCGATTGCCTGAAATGGAGCGGAGGCGACTCGAACGCCCAACATCCAGCTTGCAAAGCTGGCGCTCTACCAATTGAGCTACCGCCCCGACCGGCTCGCGCGGCCGCGACCACGGGAGCAGCCAAGTCTAGCCCGGAACAGCCCAACCGCCACGACCCGCGCCCACCCCCGCTCCCGGTATACTCCCCCTCGCTCCGGATCCAGACGGGCACGGCCCCACGCGGGCGCAAACGCCAAGGACCCGAGCAAGGAGCTGGAAGATGCGGAACGCGGTGTGGCTGGCGACGGGAATCACGGCGGGTCTTGCCTCTTGCGTCCCGGCGGCCGGGCAATCTGACCGGCCCGCCGCCTCTGAAGCAGCCGCTGGCTCCTCCGGCGATGCGCTCGCCGGACTCTCGTTCCGCCTCCGCGCCGGGGGCGTGTACACCGCGGAAGCCGACCTCGACGGCGGCGCCGGCAAGGTCTCGCTCGGGCGCATCGGGACCTCTCTCGCGGTCAGCGGACACCCGGACGACCGCTCCGCCCTCACCCTCCGCCTCGGCGCCGAGTTCTCAACCTACGACTTCAAGGACGTCGCCACGTTCCTGCCGGGGGGCGGCGATCCGGTCGACAACGCCGCGCGGTACGGCGTCGGCCTCGTCTACTCCCGCATGCTCGACGAGCACTGGGGGCTCTTCGGAGGCGGCACCATCGAGTTTGCCCCCGCCGACGATGCCTCCTGGGGCGATGCGCTCCTTGGCTCGGGATTCGTCGGGGCCACCTACCAGATCCGCGACAACCTCAGCGTCGGACTCGGCGTCGGTGTCGCCTCCCGGCTCGAGGACGACGCCCGCTTCATCCCGATACCCACCATCGACTGGCAGATCAGCGAGCGATGGAGCCTGCACACCGCCGACCGCGCCGTCGACATCCGCGGCCTCGAACTCTCGTACCAAGCGACCGATCAGATCCAACTCTTCCTGCTCGGCGGCTGGGCCTCCCGTGAATACCGCCTGGACCATTCCAGCGCCGCACCCGACGGAGTCTTCCGCGACGAGCGCCTCCCCATCATGGGCGGCGTCGCGTGGGATTTCTTACCCCACGCGACTCTCGAACTCGGCGCCGGCCCGACGTCTGGTCCAACTATCAAGTCCTCGACGCCTCGGGTGCCAAGATCGCCGATGCCGACGCGGACCCTGCGCTGAGCGGATGGCTCGGCGTGAGCATCAAGTTCTGAAGACGGCGGGGATTACCTTCCCGGGTCCGCCGGGCGCTTCAACGCCTCGGGGCCCGTCCCGAACGGCGGTGCCGGCACGAGCCGCGCCGACTTGAGCACGGGCGGATCCGCCGGCCGATCTTCCGCATCCGTCTTCACCTTCTCGAGCGCCAGGATCACATCGGCGCCCGAAACCGCTTCCGCGAACGAGCAGTACTGCGTGTCCAGGAAGTTTGTCCCCTCCCGGCTGAAGCACACGAACACCTGTCCCCCGTTGGTGTTCGGATCGCCCGTCCTCGCCATCGAGAGCACACCGAAGTCGTGCGGCAACTTCGACGCCTCAAGATCGACGAACCGGCCCGGGCCTCCCGATCCGGTGCCCGTCGGATCGCCGACCTGCGCCATGAATGGGGGCCGCCCCGCCTTGGCCCCGATGATCCGGTGGAAGATGATGTCCGTGTAGTAGCCGCCCTCGACCAGATCGAGGAAGTTCGCCACCGTGTTCGGCGCCTGGTCCGGGCGCATCCGGAACTCCATGTCCCCGAGGCTCGTCGAGAACACCACGTGCTCGTCGGTCCATGCGCGAATGCCCGAGTACGTGACCAGCTTCTTCGGGAGCACGGGGAATGCGGCGCGTCCGGAAGAGTCCCTCTGCGCCAGATTCGGTGTCTGCATCGGAGAGAGCACCACCGGAGAGCCGATGCCCTTGCCGTCAACCAGAAGCTGCGCATAGAAGAGCGTCGGATCCTCGGTCGTCCACAGCACCGGGAACAGCCCGGCCAGATCGACCTGGCCGGCCGCCGCCGCCGCCTTGGCCGTCTCGGTCCCCGTCGGCTGGTAGAGCGCCACTTCGACCTCGCCCGCGACACCGGTCGGCAGCGCGATCGTCATGGGAATCGTCCGCCCCACGCCGTAATACTCACGGTCCGGGGTGAGCTGGGCCAGCGCCGCGGGCGCCAGCGCGCAGCACAGGAGCGGCGCGACGAACAACTGGAGGGTGGAAAGTGATTTCATGCGCGGACTGTAGCCCGGACCGCGCCGCCCGGCGACGCCTACTTGTCCGGGAGGATCGAGGTCTCGGGCTGGTCGAGCTGAGCCCAGAGCGTCTCAAAATCCCTGAGTTCGAAGTTCTGCCCCGCCGTCGCGAGATACTCGGGTATCCGCTTCAGCGGGTCGGCGAGCCAGAACAGCGAAAGGTCGGCCCGCAACACATTCAGCCCGACCTCGTGGTTGTAGTCCGCGAGCGAGCGAAGGCTGTCCGAGGCAAGCGCCGAGCGGCTCGGCTCGATATAGGAGAGGCGCGTGGAACCATTCGGCCCCTCGCCGCGGAAGTGATAATTGCCGAGGATCTCGCCCTGTGGAGCCAGCCAGCGATCGCGATACGTCTCAAACGAGTGCTCGGCGTGGTGCGACGGGCAATAGAAGATCCCCGACGAGGGAAGCACTTCCGCCGAATACAAAAGGCCGAGGCCGTCCCAGGTCGTCTTCGTCCGCTGACTTGTCTTGATGTCCAGACGAAGCGTGGCCATATCCTCGGGCGCATACTCGATCTGGTTGTCCCGAGCCTTGCGCTCCAGGAAGATGCTGTAAGGGAGGCGATCACGGTTCGCGTCCGCGTACAGCACCAGCCCCAGCCCGATCTGTCGCAGATTCGAGGCACACACCACCCGGCGGGAAGACTCGCGGGCCTTTCCCAAGCCCGGAAGCAGCAGCCCGATCAGGATCGCCACCACCGACAGAGTCACAAGTACATCCACCAAGGTGAATGCGTGACCCCGACGCTGGCCTCCGCGGCCTGAGATTGGTGCGGCAGAACCGTTCATGCTCTTGCCCAATTTCCCCGGTGCTTCTCCTCGCATCGGTCCGACAACCCAGCCTATCCGATCTTTGACCCCCGACGCAACGGCAAATTCGCGCAAGTCACGAGATAGATCGCAACATCCTTGCAAAATCCGTACAAATCTCGATTGGCTTGTACTGGCCACCTTTGACTTCCCATGGCCGCCATGGGATCCAAGTTCCCGCTCCCAGCGTATCTTGGGACGTGCGACAGGGACGGCAAATCCCGTCCGGAGACCGGTGCGACATGGGCCCCAGGCAACAGCAGGACGCCGTCGATCTCGACCTGATGAACAGGGTCGGGTCCGATGACGAACGAGCAATTGCGGAGCTTTATGACCGCTTTGGGTCGCTCGTTTATCGCATGGCCTACCAAGCCATGCCCACCAGAGCCGATGCCGAAGACGCCGTCCAGGAGGTCTTCGTTCGACTCTGGAAAACCGCCGACCGGTTCGACCCCAAGCGGGCCGCGCTGGTGACCTGGGTCATGCTCATCGCCCGTCGGCACCTCGTCGACCGCCTCCGCAGAACCCGGGCCCGCATCACCGCCGGAGCCATGGAAGAGTCCGCGGTCCGCGACGAGCACCGCGAGACCGAGCCCATCGGCTCCGAGCTCGAACGAGACGAGCGTTTCGCGACGGTGATGGAACGCATCGGAGAGCTGCCCGAACTACAGAAGAGCGTCGTCACCAGGGCGTACCTTGGTGGCCAGACGCTCCGGCAGATCAGTGAAGAGTTGAACACGCCCCTGGGAACCGTCAAGTCCGCGCTCAGCAGAGCGCTCGTACGGCTCCGGGAGCGGCCCGGCGAGGAGTTGTCCACATGAATCACTGCGAGTTGCTCGAGAACGCCCTTCTTGACGCGTTCTCTCTCCTCGACGAGGACGAGCGAGAGGCCTTCGATCGCGCCTTCGCCGCCGCGCCCCCGCACATCCAGGCCCAGATCCGGCTTGAGCAGACCCGCTTCGCCAAGATGGAGAGCCTGCTCCCAGAGGTCGCCCCGCCGGCCTCGCTCCGCGCCCGCGTGCTCGACGCGATCCGCGCCGCGGCCGCCGAACGCAGCGTCGCGGAGGCCGCGCTCGCCCTCCGCCACCCCGACACGATCGCCCGCCTCCCCGCGATGGCGCACAAGCGAAAGGTCGCCGCCGCCTGGCGCGCCCTCGCCCTCGCCTGCGCCGCCGCCGCCATCGTCCTGGGTGTGACCACCGTCCAGCTCCAGCGCACGCTCCGTAATTTCGACCAGCGGCAGGACGTCCTCCTCGAGGAGATCAAAGCCAAGTTCGGCCCCAATTACCTTGTCGACGCCCTCGTGGACAGCTCCACCCAGCGCATCACGCTCGCCTCCCACGACGCCTCGCAGCAGGCCCGGGCCCAGGCCGCCGTCTGGTACAACCCCGACTGGCGCACCGCCAAGCTCTTCGGCATCAATCTCCCCGCCGCCAAGGACGACCGCTACCGCCTCGTCGTCCTCGACGACCAGGGCAACCAGCTCAGCGTGATCGCGGAGTTCACCTTCCGCAGCGGCCTGCTCAACGAGGAAGTCCCCGTGACCGTGGGCATCTCCGGCGAGAATCTCGCCATCGTCGGCGACGGCGACAACGGCAAGAGCGAGGTCCTGCTCGCCGCCGATACCCGCCCCGAGGCCTGATCAGGCCGGCCGCGAACCGCCCTCGTGGGCGTCGATGATCTGCTGGATCGGATCCACCCAGCGCCCCTCTTCCAGCAGGTGATCGATCTGCGAGGCACTCTCGAATGCCCGCTTGGTCCGGACCATCCGGGCCCAGATCCCGAACCACAGCAGCATCGAGAACGCCGCGCCACCGGCCAGGCCGATCGCCGCCTGCTTCGGACGGTGGTCCAGGATCGGCGTCTTGCCCACCTTGGCCGGCTCCAAGACGATCGTCGTCGCCGTATCCGATCGACGCTGCCGCAGCGCATTCGACTCGGCCGCAAGGGTCGTCGCGTACGTATCCAACTCCCGGGCCGTCCGCTCGGCGCCGACGCCACGCAGCTCGAGCGTGAGCTTCCCCGCCTCGGGACACGCCCACGAAAGGTCCCGGTCCAGCTTGGCCTTGAGGTCCCCCGCCGCCGAGAGGTCCTCGAACCCCCGCTGGGCCATCCGCTCCGCGACCCTTGAGATCAGCTGCGGATCCAGCAGCATCTGCTGGTGGAACGATTGCCAGGTCTCCGTCTCGCCGGCCGCAGGGGTCAGGCCGTGGAAATCGGCCGTCACGACCGCCTGAGCCGCGTAGGTCGCCGGGTAGAGCTGGCTCACGATGGCCCAGGACACCACACCGAGCACCGCCAGAAGCGCGGTGCCAAAGAAGACCATCGCCGCCGCGGCACTCCTCGCCCGGCCGGAGACCACCTTCTGGTGCGTCCGCTCGACAATCTGCCTCGCCTCCACGAGTTCTCGCCTGCGGGCCAGCACCTCGTCGCACTGCGCCAGCCGCTTCTCCAGCGTGGCCCGCTGGGAGTCCACCGAGCGGATCCGCTCCCGAATAAGGCGCCGGGCACGCGCCAGGCGCTGCCGGCGCACCGCGATGAAGGCCTCGTCGCGACCGGCCCGCTCCGGACGCCGGCTCCCCGCCTCGGACGCCCTCGCCACCAGCGCGTCGCGCTCCTCGCGCAGCTCCTCGGCCTCCGCCCGCACCAGCGACAACTCCGAGAGCAGCTGCGACACCGCCTCGTCGCCGTTGCCCATCGCCTCCAGCGATCGGTCGCGTTCATCCAGCGCCTGCTGGAGCGTCACCAACCGGTCCGCCGCGAGGTCGAGCTTGGTCGCCAACTCGTCCGTCTCATGCTCCGAGTCCGCGAGGCGCGCCCGCAGACCCTCGAGTTCCGACGCCTGCGCCGCCGCCGAGCCCGCCATCTGCTCCTGAGCCGCCGCCAGTTCCGCCCTTGCCGCCTCGAGCGCCGACTCCAGCGCCTCGGTGCGGGCCGCGGCTTCCGAGGCCTCGGCCGAGCCCGACTCGGCCCGCGCCGCGATCACCGAGGCTTCCTCGCGGGCGGACGAGAGTTCCGCCTCCAGATCCGAGATCCGGGCTGCGAACTCCGACGCCGCCTTGGCACCGGCCGCCTCGGCCTCCGCCGCGGCCTCCAGCGCCGCCTCGCAATCCCGACGCAGCGAGTCCTCTCGCGCCGACGCCTCCTCCAACTGCCCGCGGAGTTCCGACACGCGCGCATCGGCCTCGCCGCTCATGTCGGCGAGCCGGTCCGCGTTCGACCGGGCCTCCGCCCGCGTCGCGTCCAACTCCTGCCGCAGAGCCGCCAGCTCACTCCGCTGCGCGTCGAGCTCACCCTCGTAGACCGACTGGTTCGCCGCCGACTCTTCCAATTCCGACTGGCGCTCCGCCGCCAGACGATCCGCCTCCGACACCCTCGCCTCGAGCTCCCGCAGCGCGCCCTCGCGGGCCGCGAGCGTCGATTCGAGTGTCGCGACAGCTTCCGCGTGCAGCCCGACGAGCCGCTCGGCCTCCGCCCGGGCCTCGGCCAGTGCCGACTCCGTAGCCGCCAACCGCGATTCGGCCTCGGTGAGCCGGTGCGCCGACGCATTCGCGGCGTCCTCCGCCTCCCGACGCAAGCCATCGAGCTCCGACTCCCGCGCCTGCAGATCCGACTCCAGCCCGCCCACGCGCCCGGCGAGCAATTCGGCCTCCAGCCGCGCCGACTCCGACGACTCCAGAGCGCCCGAGAGTTCCGCCGTCCTCGCCTCCCGCGAAGCCAACTCCGACTCGAGCGCCGCGATCCGGGCTGTCGTCTCCGCGGCCTGCGTCCTCGCAGACTCGACCTCCGCCCGAGCTGCCGACAGTTCGGACTCCCGCGCGTGCAGTTCCCCCTCGAGTCCGGCGATCCTCGCGGCCGCCGCTTCGGCCTGCGCCCTCGCCGTCTGCGACTCGGCCAGCTTGCCCTCGAATACCTCGCGTTTGAGCCGCTCGGTATCCAGATCCGCCTCGAGTTCACCCAGCCGGCGTTCCAACACCTCCGACCGCTCGGTGGCCTCCTCGAGAGCGACTTCCAACTCGGCGAGCCGGGCCACCGCAGCGGCGTGGTCGCTCTCGATCTGGCCGGCACGCGAGACGGCCGCGTCCCGCTCTCGCTCCAACTCCCCGAATCGCCCCTCCATCTCGGCGACCCGCTCGTCCCTCGCGGCGATCTCGAGCCGGTACCGGCTCTCGGCGTCAGCCCGTTCGGCCCGAGCCTGCTTGAGACGCTCGAGCGTCCGCTCGACCTCTTCCAGCGCGCGCAGCACCGTGTCGTTCGAGGCCCTGCCCCGCCTCGACGACGCCTTCTCGGGGGTGCCCTCCCGAGTCCCGTCGGTTGCCTCGCCCTCACGACTCGCCATCCGACCTCCGCGCCCAAGGCCCCTCCCCCCCACAGCGAGGCGGAGGAACATGGGCTGTATCGTCCTATCCCCCACCGTCCTGAACCCGCCGTCCGGGAACACCGAAGGAGGGGAACACCCCGCCCCCCAAGGCGGTACAATCTGCCAGGCATCGAGCCCCAACCCCACCCAGGAGACTTGGCATGGCCTTCGGATCCCCCCTCTGCGTCTTCAAGCCCGTTCTCATCGTCGCGGCCCTCGCCGCCGTCGGCATGGGTGGGTACAACCTCGCCACCAAGGGCTGCCCCTGGGCTCCTGCGACCGGAGCGCGAAGGCTGTTGCCGCCAGCCACACCACGGGCAACACCCCCGCAGGCGTCTGCCCAATCACCGGCCGCAGCTTGACCGAGGGCGCCGCCGTCCTCACCGCGTCCGAGAACGCGGCCCCGGCCTGCGAGGGTGACGCGTGCTCGCCCGAGCTCAAGGCCGCCTGCGAGCAGACCGGCGTTTGTCCCATGTCGGGCATGTCCGCCAAGACCTGCCAGTCCAGCGAGGCCGCGGCCAAGTCCGGCTGCCCGATGGGTGGCGGGGATTGCCAGCAGGCCTGCCCGCACGACGCGCCCCAGTCGGGCGCGGTCGCCGAGGGTGAGAAGCCCGCCCAGACCGACACCCAGGCCGACAGCGACACCAGCGCCGGCTGAGCAACCGAAAGAGCTTTGCCCTCACCGATCCCCGCGTCCGACGCGGGGATCTTTCGTTGGGCGCGCCGACGCCCCCGCCCGCGGCCCGGCGATACCCTAGCCCGATGCCCACATTCCTCCTCAAGACCGAACCCAGCGACTACGCCTGGGAAGATCTGGTCAACGACAAGCGATCGGCCTGGACAGGCGTCACCAACGCCGCCGCCCAGAAGCACATGCGCGAGATCAGCAAGGGCGACGAGATCCTGCTCTACCACACGGGGGATCAGAAGCGCATCGTCGGTCTCGCCCGAGTCCTGCGCGGGGCCTACCCCGACCCGGAGCGCCCGGGCCTGACCGCCGAGGGGCATCCCAAGTTCGTGCTCATCGACATCGCCCCTGCGCGCCCGGCCGGGACTCAGGCCGCGACGCTCGCCGCCATCAAAGCCGACAAACGCTTCGCCGATTTCGCCTTGGTGCGGCAGAGCAGGCTCAGCGTCATGCCCGTCCCCCCACCGCTCGACAAGGCGCTCCGCACGATCGCCGGGCTCTAACCCCCCTCCTCGTCACGGCTCGCGCCACCTTCACTCGCACGCGGCCGAGCCCGCGATCACTCCCTGCGCCGGGCCGCATACGCCCGGTTCAATTGATCGACATCCCCATATCTCGGCACGGGGCACTCATCGTTGAAGTAGTGGAGAATCCAGTCGAGGCGGCCGGTCTCGAAGAGCCCGCTGAACATCTCCACCGCGTCGGGCGCGTACCGAGTGCCCGCACCCTTCTTGAGTTCGATGATCGCGTCGTGGGCCGCCTCGTCCCCCACCTTGTGCCGGTAGGGACGCACGCTGGTCAGGGCGTCGAACGTATCGATCACCGCGAAGTACCGCGCCGCCACCGGGATCTGCTCCAGCGCATACCCGTACGGATAGCCCAACCCATCCCACCGCTCGTGGTGAAACCGCACCAGGTCCAGCACCAGCGGGTCATCGACGTCCAGCGTCACCAGGCGGGCATAGCCCGTCACCGGATGCTGCTTGATGACCTCGAACTCCTCCGCCGTCAGCCTCCCCGGCTTGGCCAGAATCTCCCGCGGGATGTCGAGCTTGCCCACGTCGTGCAGCGCAGCCGCGTGGGTCAGGTGGCGGATCCGGTCCAGGTCCAGCCCGGCCTCTTCCGCCATCGCCCGCGTATACAGCACGACGCGCCAGGTGTGGGCCGCCGTGGACATGTCCTTGCCCTCGATCGCGTGCACGAGCTGTTCGACCCTCGCCGGATCCACGCTGACCTCCCGCCAAAGCCTACCAGCCGCCCCGCCCTCGACGCCAGTATCACCGGGCGCCCCCACGCGGTTCGCGATATCGGACCGCCCCCCCGCCTCAATCAATCCGGATGGACTCCGGATCGAAGCTCGCCTTGGGAGGCTTCGGGTCCATCTCCTCGAGCACGCCCCGCACGATCGAGGCCACCGCCCAATTCCGATACCACTTCCTGTCCGCGGGGATCACGAACCACGGCGCGAATTCCGTCGAGCACCTCGTCAGGACATCCTCGTACGCCTCCCGATACTCCCCCCACCGCGCCCGCTCCACCAGGTCCCCTCGGAGAACTTCCACCGTTTCGCCGGGTGATCGAGCCTCGCCTCGAGACGCTCCTTCTGCTCCTCCTTCGAGATGTGCAGGAAGAACTTGAGCACCCTGGTCCCGCTGTCGGTCAGCAGCCGCTCAAACGCGTTGATCTCGTCGTACCGCTTCTCCCAGACCGCCTTGGGCACAAGCCCGTGCACCCGCACCACCAGCACGTCCTCGTAGTGCGACCGGTTGAAGACCACGATCCGTCCCCGCGCCGGCGTCGCCCGATGCACCCTCCACAGGTAGTCGTGCGACAACTCCTCCGGCGTCGGCTGCTTGAAGTTCACCACCCCGACCCCCTGCGGGTTCAGGGGCCCAAACACGTGGCGGATCAACCCGTCCTTCCCCGCCGTGTCCATCCCCTGCAGAACGACCAGCAACGACCGCGTCCCCTCGGCCCAAAGCAGGTACTGCAGGTCCTGCATCGTCGCCACATCGGCCGCGAGCAGACCCTCCGCCGCCGCACGCTCCTCGGCCTTCTTCCCCGACAGACCCGGGGTGTGCGAGGGATCGATCTTCGAGAGTTCCACACGGGACCCGGGCTCGACGAGCAGTTCCTTGCGGGCATTCATGCCAAGAGCCTAGCCGCACCGCCCGCGCCATCGCCCCCACAGCCCGACCCGAAGCCCCCAACCCGAGAGCCCCAACCCGAGAGCCCGGCCCGAGAGCAGAATCGACCCCCGCCGCTGATATCCTCCCCCTCCGGAGGCCCACACATGACCACCGCCAGGCTCCTCACCCTCGACCAACTCCCCACCGACCACCCCATGCCGCTGCTCACACGCCGGCGCATCATCGGCGAACACATGATGATCTCCCAGGTGCTCCTCGCCCCGGGCTTCACCGTCGCCGTCCACAGCCACGCCAACGAGCAGTTCGTCGTCATGCTCCGCGGCCGGGCCGAGTTCGACCTCGTCGAGGGCAGCCTCACCCGCACCATCGAGGTGCGTGGAGGTCAGACGCTCGTCCTCCCCCCAAACGTCCCTCACGGCTGCCGCGCCATCGAGGAGTGTCTCATCCTGGACCTCTTCAGCCCGGTGAGCCAGACCACCGGTGTCGATACGGCCCGCGCTTGCACGAGCCGGATCAGTCCTTCTCGTCCTCCTCGCCCTTGTCCTCCACATGCTTGAGGACCATCCGCGAGTCGCTCCAGAACCCCGGATCCCCAGCGTGGGCCGCGTAGTACGCGAGCACACGGTCGATCGATCCCGAGATGCGCAGCACACCCGGCCCGCCTCGCGCACGGCAATCGGCGCCGCCGGGTCTTCCGGCCCGTCGGCCGGCTCAAACTGCGGCAACCACTCCACGCCCCGCTCCGCGGCCCAGAGCTCGATCTCGTCCGCCTCGTGCTCGATCTTGAAGTACTGATGCACCGGCAGCAGGAGCGTCCCCATCTCGGCCAGTTCCTCGCCGTCGTACTGCAGCGCGAGCATCTCGACGCCGCCCGCCTTCAGCAGGTACCCCGCGAACACCCGCTCCTCCCCGTCCTCGGTATACCGCACCGTGTACTGCACCACACGATCACCCTCGCCGCCAAACGCGCCCGCCGCCGGACGCGAACGATCGAGGCGGCCGTCGTGCACCGCCACCGGCCTTCCCTCGAACTGCACGAACGTGCCCTTGCCCTCCATCTCCTCCTCTTCACCCTCCGCCTCCTCACCCCGGGCGTGTTCCCGCTCACCCTCTTCCCCCGCGCCGGCGTGCCCGCCCTCCTCGCCTTCCTCCATCAGCCGCCAAGTGCCGATCAGCGACGCGTCCTGGACCACCGAAGAGACCCGGTAGCTGGGGTACGGCGTCGAACACCCCGCCAGCACCGCCACCAATCCGACGAAGATCGCCACGCGGATCATGCACAAGCTCCTTTCCTTCGCGCACCACCGCCCGGGCGCGACACCGCCCGGGCGGCCGAAGCAGATGGTAACCTCGACTTGGCGGGACGGCCTCGGAGCTCAAAATACCCTCAGCACCCCACCGCCCATTGGTTCAGGAAGGCGAGGAAGTCCTGGGTGTTGATCCCGCCGCTGCCATCCCAGTCGGCCAGTGGGCGCTGCTGCACCCACGCGTTCAGAAACGCCAGGAAATCGCGTGTGTCGAGGACTCCGTCGGTGTCGACATCGGCGGGACAGATCCAGAAGTTGTCGAAGGTCGCGCCGAACTCGTAGATGTCCGGCCTGTCACGCGCCACCGCGAGTCCTGCATCGCCGCCGGCAATGCTGGACGCGACCGTGATGCCGACCGAGCCGGATGCGAGTGTGTCCCGGTTGGTCACCCGAAGCGACAGCTCCTCGCCCATCCACGCCCCCTCGACACGGATGTGTTCGAAGCTGAAGCCGAGATTCCGATAGTCGCCCCCCATGAACTGCCCGTTCTCAAAGACACCGATGGAGATCCGTCCGCCTGCGGGGGATCTGGTGGCATTCAGCAGCACATAGCTGCCCGCGGCCTCATCAAGGCGGGCGATCGTCGCGGACTGACTGGCCGCATCGAGATCCACATCGTAGCGCAGGCGCCATTTCGATAGACGCCGCGATCCTCCTGCGACGCGGCGAGCGGCAGGAACACGACCTCGGGCTGCTGGCTCGACTGGCTCCCGACGCCCTCCATCCGCAAGGCGCCGCTCGCGGCCGAGACGAGGTAGGAGTCCACCTGCCGCCCCCAGAGAATGGAAGGCGCGCCCCATCCATCGAGTTTGCCGTCGTTGAAGTCGTCGGTGAAGCCCTGGCCATGAGGCCCAGCCCGACCAAGCAAAGCAGTGCGGTGGTTGCCAACGCGGCAGGTGTGATGTCTGACTTCATGATTCGGTCCTCCCAAGGATGCTCTCGCCAAGGGGCAGGCGGCGATCCAGCGGAACGGCCTGGCCGCAACCCTGGCGTCGGGTTGCAGCACCGAGCCAACCCCAAAGCGTCGGCGCGGCCGGTGCGACCCCACGGAGGCGAAGAAATGTCTGGGGATTGGCCGAAATACAACGGATCGTTGCATCCGGATTCACCGGTCCGCCGCGTCGTCGGGCGCATCGCCCGACCCCTGCAGTTCGGCTTCGTAGGTGGCGAGGGCAGCGGCACACTCGTCGTGTAGAGCTTTCGACCTTTGAGGCGGGAGGAGAGACATCGCCCGCCGCTCCGCCTCGACCGCCCCGGCAGGGTCCCCGCACTGGTAGAGCGCCAGCGCAAGGGTGTGGAGAAACACAGGATTCCCGCCGCGAGGCTTTGCATCGGCCGCCACCTCGAAGTGCGCCCTGCTCGACCACGGCAACCGCCGGTCGCCCACAAGCCACAGAAGGGCTTCGTGCACCAAAGCTGTCGCCTGCAGCAAATGATCCGGCCGCTCCACCGCCAGCGCGCGATGTGCAATCGCCCGCAACTGGTCATACACCAGGGGCAGGAGCACCGCCAAGCGTTCGTCGTCGCTCTGAGACTCGTCGAGCAGCAGGGAGAGTGTCGGCGAGTTGGACGGATCGATTTCCATGCCTCGACCAACCGCCTCCACGCCACCTCC
Source organism: Phycisphaerales bacterium (assembly GCA_016709445.1). GTDB lineage: Bacteria > Planctomycetota > Phycisphaerae > Phycisphaerales > UBA1924 > PNC22. Next base: position 154,202 of record JADJMV010000010.1, on the reverse strand, counting down.
ACCGAGCCGGCCGGCCCGATGCTCCCCCCGAGCGAGTGGCTCCCGGGCAGCCTGCCAGAAGCCCGCCGAAACACGGGAGGACTTGCGCGAAAAAGAGGCGGCGATCGCCCCGCCCGCCAGGGTGCCTCGCGGCGCCTGCGAGATGTGCCGGCCCGGAACGCCCCGCTAGCAGCCCGCCGCCCACAGATTCAGGAAGCAGAGCACATCCCGCGTGTCCACCACCCCGTTCCCGTCGCAGTCCGCGCTCGAGTCCTGAGCCGTCCAGGCATTCAGGAAGCCGAGCACGTCCCGGGTGTCCACCGCCCCGTCGCCGTTGAAATCGGCGGGGCAGCCCTCGACCCTCACCGCCAGGCTGTTGTACCCGCCCGCCGCGATGGTCACGAATCTGGCGTTTGGCGCGGGCACATCGCACTCGCCGTCGGTGTTGTAGCCCCACGCGACGATGGAACCGTCAGCCTTCAGCCCCAGGCTGTGGAACCCGCCACCCGCGACGGCCACGAACCCGCTGTTCGGGGCGGGCACATTGCACTGGCCGTACGTGTTGGAGCCCCAAGCCGCGATGGAGCCGTCGGACCTCAGTGCCAAGCTGTGGTAGGGGCCTGCCGCGACCGCGACGAACCCACTGTTGGGCGCGGGCACATTGCACTGGCCGTGGTCGTTCCATCCCCAGGCCGCGACGGAGCCGTCGGACCGCAGGGCCAGGCTGTGGTACAAGCCCCCCGCGACCGCCATGAACCCGCTGTTGGGCGCGGGCACATCGCACTGGCCGAAGCCGTTGTATCCCCAAGCCGAGATGGAACGATCCGCCCTGATACCCAGGCTGTGAGACGAGCCCGCCGCGATTGCCAGGAACCCGATGTTGGGCTCCGGTACATCGCACGCGCCGTACCCGTGGTCTCCCCATGCCTCGATGGTGCCATCGGTCTCGAGGCCCAGGCTGTGGTTCCCACCCCCCGCGACCGCCTTGAACCCGGTGTTGGGCCGCGGGACATCGCACTGGCCGGAATCGTTCCTTCCCCACGCCGCGATGGAGCCGTCGGCACGCAGGCCGAGGCTGTGCCAGACGCCCGCTGCGACCGCGACGAACCCGCTGTTGGGCGCGGGCAGAACGCACTGCCCGTACGAGTTGGCACCCCACGCCTCGACCGAGCCCGTGGTCTGGGCGCCGACGACCGCCGCCATCCCCAGGCACAAGCCCAACGCCGCGAACACCGACATTCTCAAGCGTGTCACGATGATGCTCCTTGGCGAGCCATTGGCTCGGATGGGGAAGGCAAGCCGACGGCACTGCGCAGCCCTGGTGTCAGTGTGGTGCATTGGTCAGGGGCAGCCGGCTGACCAGTCGTTGAGATAGGCGAGGAAGTCCAGCGTGTTGATCTGGCCGTCTCCGTTCCAGTCCGCACCCTGTTCACCCCCCGACCAGGTATTGAGGTAAGCGAGGAAATCGAGGGTATTGACCACGCCGTCGCCGTTGAGGTCGGCGGCGCAAGCGACCGGCCGGATCGCCAGGCTGTGATACCCGCCCGCCGCCACCGACAGATACCCCGTGTTGGGCGCGGACACATCGCACTGGCCGTAGAAGTTGTCGCCCCACGCCGTGATGGAGCCGTCGTTCCGCAGTCCGAGGCTGTGCGACCCGCCCGCGGCCACCGCCGTGAACCCGCTGTTCGGCTCAGGCACATTGCACCGGCCGTAGGAGTTGAGCCCCCACGCCGCGATAGAGCCGTCCGTCCGCAGGCCAAGGCTGTGGTAGAACCCCGCGCTGATCGACTCGAAGCCGCCGTTCGGTTGGGGAAGATCGAGCTGGCCGTAGAAATTCGCCCCCCACGCCGCGACGGAGTGATCCGCGCGAAGTCCGATGCTGTGGAATCCGCCCGCCCCGATGGCCAGGAACCCGCTGTTGGGCGCGGGCACATTGCACTCGCCGTCGGTGTTGTAGCCCCACGCCACGATGGAGCCGTCGGCCTTCAGCCCCATGCTGTGGTAACCGCCCGCCGCGATCGCCACGAACCCGCTGTTGAGCCCCGGCACATTGCACTGACCCGAGAGGTTGTTGCCCCAAGCCGCGATCGACCCGTCGGCACGCAGGGCGAGGCTGTGGTAGAGACCGGCCGCAATCGCGACGAACCCGCCGTTCGGCGCCGGCACATCGAGTTCGCCGTGGGTGTTGAGCCCCCACGCCGTGATGGAACCGTCCTCGCGCAAGCCCAGGCTGTGGAGCGAGCCCGCCGAGACCGCGACAAACCCGCTGTTCGGCGCCGGCACATCCAACTCCCCATAAGTGCTCCGTCCCCATGCCGTAACGGAGCCCGGGGTCTGGGCTCGAACGCCCACCGCGGCGCACGAGCACACCGCCAGCCCCACGAGAATCCACACCTTCAGCCGTGTCATCGTGATCCTCCTCCGGACGAGCGGCCGGCCGCCCGAACATGCAGAGACCCGACCAGATCAACTGTGCCGACCGCGCCGCGACGCGCGAACCTCTCGCGACCGACTCTCAAGCCTCCCGCCCGGGCGGGCCCGACCACAGGTCCGCGCCGCATACCGACCGACGACAAACCATCGAATGGCCACCAGCCCCCAGTCCGCGGGGCCTTCGGCAATATATAGGACTTAAAGGTATGAAATCAAGAGCGACGTCCGCAACACCCGGTCGGTGGGGCTCCGGGCCTCCCGCGGGGTGACCCAGACTCACACCGACGCCGGGTTGTCTGGATAGCGACTCCGGGCACAATGGGGAGCCTGCGCGAAGCGGGCGTACGCCGGGCCCGGTGGCCCTGGCTCAGGGTCTCGCCGGCCGGACGCGCCCGTGATCCGGCCGCCCGGGTTCAGCAGCCCGCCGCCCACCGATTCAGGAACGCCAGCACATCCCGGGTATCGATGATCCCGTTGCCGTCGATGTCCGCCGCCTTGTCGAGCTTGGTCCAAGAGTTGAGGAACGCGAGCACGTCGCGGGTATCGACGATCCCGTTGCCGTCGAAATCGCCCACGCACTGCGTCCGGCCGAACACGTAGGCGGCCCCCGCCCCGTTCGCGACCTGGTCGTCCGACGACGCGCCGATCAGGCCCGAATCGCCATCGACGGACACCTTGAACCCAAACCCATTCGGATCGGGGGAATCCTGCTGCTCGAGCCGTGCGGCCAGCTTCCACCCGCCGCCCAGGTTCTCGAACATGTACGCCGCACCCGCGGACGAGCCGACGAGCACGTGCCCCGCGCTCACCGAGACCGAGATGCCGAAGTACCCGAACATCTCCGGGTCGGGCGGCACGAGCTTGGCCGTCTGGATCCAGGTCCCCGCCACGCGCTCAAACACATACGCCGCCCCGGACTCGGTCGCAGCCCCGTCGCTCGCGAACGCCCCGACCACCGCGACCGACCCGTCGATCCCCACCGAGTAGCCGAAATGGTCGATCTCCCCGCCGTCGGGCGCGACGACCTTTGCCTTCGCAGTCCAATTCCCCCGCACGAACTCGTAGATGTACGCGGCCCCGGAGTTGAACATCACATCGTCGTCGAGATCCGCCCCGACAATCGCGTAGTTCTGGCTCAACGCGACCGACCGACCGAAATCGTCGCCGCTGAAGAGCGACCCGGGCGCGAGCTTGACAACGTGGGACCACTTGCCGGCCGTCCGCTGGTAGACATGCGCCGCCCCGGAATTGGTCCCATGATCGTCGTCGTAGGGCTCCCCGACGAACGCCGTGTCCCCGTCCAACGAGACGCTCGTCCCGAAGATATCGGCCTGTGCGCCATCGGCGGGCGTCAGCTTCGCCGTGTACTTCCACTGGCTCCCCGCACGATCAAAGACATACACCGACCCCGAGCTCGGCCCGTGGTCATCGTCGGTGTACGCCCCGACGAAGATCGTCTCCCCGCTCACCGAGACCGAGCAGCCAAAGCCGTCGCCCGCCTCCCCATCCGGCGGAACGAGCGTCGCCGCCTGCGACCACACGCCGCCGGAGCGCTCGAAGACATACACCTCACCCGCCTTGCCCGCGTTCGATGTCTGCGCAGAGATCGCCGCGACGTCCCCCTGCACGTCGACCGCGGCCCCGAAGCCGTCGCTGGTCGCGCCGTCCGACGCCGTGAGCTTCTGCAACTCGTCCCAGTTCTGAGCAAAGCCCGCGCGCACGACCGCGCACAGGCACACCGCCGCAAGGGTCAACCGATGCATCGCACTCTCCCACCCACTGGCACGCCGCCAGGTCCCCAAAACGTCCATCCCCAGAACGTAGGGGATTGCACGCAGCCTATCCGACGACCCGGGGCCGACTCAATCCCGATCCGACAAACTTCGTCATTACGCACGGGACGTCAACATCCGCAAACCCGACCGGAGCGCCCCCTCAGCCGCCCAGCCCCGCCCGACGCGCCCGCTCCGCTTCAATCGTGCTCAGAATGTCGGCCTGATGGTCGGCGTGATAACTCGAACGCACCAGCGGCCCGCTCTCCACAACCTTGAACCCCCGGCGCAGCCCCTCGGCCTTGAACTCGGCAAACCGCTCGGGCGTGACCCAGCGGTCGATCGGCAGGTGGTTCCGGGTCGGCTGCAGATACTGCCCGATGGTCAGGATGTCGCAGGAGTCGGGGCCGGCCGCGATGGACCCAGCGTTCGGGACGGCCCGCGCAGATCCCAAAGCCACCCCGGTCCCGCTGTCCCGCACTCCGGCCGCATCGCGCACGACCCTCGTCCGCGCCTGCACCTCATCGATCAGCTCGAGCACTTCCTCATCCTTCTCGCCGATCCCCACCATGATCCCCGTCTTGGCGATCCCCCCCTGCTCCTTCACGCGCCGCAGCAACTCCAGCGACCGGTCGTACTTCGCGCTCGGACGCACCGCCGGGTACATCCGCTTCACGCACTCGATGTTGTGGTTGATGATGTGCGGCCGCGCATCGATCACCATCTGCAGCGCCGCCCAATTCCCCTCGAAATCGGGGATAAGAACCTCGATCGACATCTCCGGGCACGCGTCCTTCGCCCGCACGATCGTTTCCGCCCAGATCCCCGCCCCGCCATCCGGAAGCTCATCGCGGTTCACGCTCGTGATCACGATGTGCTTCATCCCCGCGCCCTCGTGCATCAGACGAAGGCTCTCCGCCACCCGGCGCGGCTCGTCCCGGTCCAACACCGGAGGCCGCCCCGTCCGCACATTGCAGAATCCGCACGCCCGCGTGCAGGTGTCCCCCAGGATCATGATCGTCGCCACGCCCCGGGCCCAGCACTCCCCCATGTTCGGGCAGCCCGCCTCCTCGCACACCGTGAACAGCCGGTGCTCGGTCATGATCGCCTTGGTCCGCGTATACCCCTCGCCCCCCGGCACCTTCGCCCGGAGCCATGGCGGCTTGCGCTTCAGTGCCAGGCTGTGTGGCTCCTCCGACCCGTTGTTGAGCACCATCGGGGTCAAGCTCACCAGCGGCCGGTCGATCCTGCGCATCGGGTCCCCGCCCGGAGGCTTGGGATGACGGGGCAGGGCCGGGTTATGGGAATCTGTACGGGTCGGGTCGCCCATGCCGCAGACTCTAGGTTCACCCACCACCCACTGCCCGGCCGCCCCGGCCTCTCCCGCAGCGATTGCGCGGCCCCGGAGCCTTGGGCAATCTGGCCGCCTGCGTTCAACCATCCGAGGGCCTCGGTCGATTCTTGGACGGAAGGTGACTTGGGCCACAAGGCCCGACCCGCCTAGATTGACACCGGGAGGGGTTCTGCTAGCGTTGCGGACCCGAACTTCACTTCGGCCACATACGTCCTTGCAAGACCGAAGCCAGGAAACAAAGAGCCGAGAGCTCAAGCACCGCAGCCTGAAGGAGTCCAGCATTGGGAAGGACATCTGACACCTTGGACGTCCCCCTCACCCGCCGCCCCGGACTCCGCCCGCTCGGCATATTCGCCGCCTGCGGCCTGGCCGCGGCCCTTTCAGGGTGCAGCACCGACCTCGACACCTACATGGATCCCAGCAAGCCGATCCGCGCCGAGGCCACGCCCGCCGTCGTGCCCATCCTCGACCGCATCGCCGCCATCGAAGGGCCCGCCGACCGCTACGTCGAACAGGACAGCATCCGCACCGAAGACCTCCGACCCGAGGCCTCCGAATACCGGATCTCGCCCGGTGATCAGCTCGATATCCGCATCTGGGACATCATTTCACCCGGGCAGGTCGAGGACTATCCCCTCCTCGTCGACACCCGCGGCGTCGTGACCATCCCCCAGCTCGGAGACCTGTCCGTCGCCGGCCTCACCGCCGATCAGGTCCGCGACACCGTCTCCAACGCCAGCTCCAAGCTCGTCAACAACCCGCTCGTGCAGGTCACCGTCACCTCGAGCCGCAAGCAGACCTTCACCGTCCTCGGCGCCGTCGGGAACCCCGGCGCCTACTTCATCCCCGCCCCTGACTTCCGCCTCCTCGAGGCCATCACCGTGGCCGGCGGCGCCTCCGAGACCATCCCCGCCATCTTCGTCATCCGTCAGATCCCCCTCGACGCCCAGGCCGTCAACCAGGGCGCCGGGGCCGCCCCCGCCGGCGAAAGCGGGGGCCAGAACGGCGAGCAGCTCATCGACCTCATCGACAACCTCACCGGCAAGCCCGCCGGAGGCTCGCCGGGCGTGATGTCCTCCTCGGCCCAGCCCGATTCCGGCGGCCAGCCCGCCGTCGACCTCGTCGAGGGCTCGGACGCCCCGACCTCCGCCGCCCAGCCCGACAACACCTCGGCGTGGATCTTCGTCAACGGCCAGTGGGTGCGGGCCGCCCGCGCCGACGGCCGCAACGGCGCCGCGCCCGGACCCGAATCCGTCGTCACCCAGCGCGTCATCCGCGTCCCGCTCAAGCCGCTCCTCGCCGGCGACGCCCGGTACAACATCGTCGTCCGGCCCGGCGACGTCCTCCGCATCCCCCCGCCCGAGCAGGGCTTCGTCTACCTCGACGGCGAGGTCGCGCGCCCCGGCTCCTTCAACCTGCCGCCCATCGGCCCCTTCACCCTCCGACGCGCCATCGCCAGCTCCGGCGGGCTCTCCCCCGTCGGCATCCCGGAGCGCTGCGACCTGACCCGCATGGTCGGCGAGAACCGCCAGGCCACCATCATGCTCAATTACCGCGCCATCGTCGAGGGCACCCAGCCCGACGTGGTCCTCAAGCCCAACGACATCATCTCGATCGGCACCACCTTCTGGGCCTACCCCCTCGCCGTCTTCCGCCAGGGCTTCCGCGCCACCTACGGCTTCGGATTCCTCCTCGACCGCAACTTCGGCAACGACGTCTTCGGCGCGCCGCCGACAAACCGCCTCGGGCAGTGATACACGCCGGATTCCCACGATTCTCGGCCCACAATACCAGTGGCCAACGCCGGAGCAGGACCGCGACGGCGGCTTCTCTTCGCACGGAGCGAACAACGCACGACCGACGTGACGTACCAAGGGGCGTCCTGCGAACGAAAGACCGGTCATGACCACCGCCAACGCCCCCACCGCCGCCGAAGTCCGTTCGACGCGGGAATCCACAGCCGCCGCCAAACTCCTCGCCGCCCTCGCCGCCGGAGCCTTCCTCGCGCTCTTCTGGGGCTGGTTCCACCGCCAGGGCGTCTTCAGCGCCAAATTCATCGAAGACTGGGGACACGCCTTCGTCATCCCCCTCATCTCCGGCTACATGCTCTGGCGACGCCGTCACCAGATCGCCGCCGCAGAGACCCGCGCCTTCCCGCCCGGCCTCGCCCTCGTCGCCCTTGGCGTGGCGTGCTACGGCTTCTTCATGCTCGGCGTCCCGAACCACATGCTCCAGGGCGTCGCCATGATCACGACGCTCTTCGGCGCCGTCCTCGCCGCCTTCGGCCCCACCATCCTCCGCCTCAGCGCCCTGCCCATCCTCTTCCTCGTCTTCGGCATCACCGTCTCCGAACGCATCATGATCGAGCTGACCTTCCCCCTCCAGCTCCTCGCCAGCAAAGGCGCCTACATCCTGCTCAGCATCTTCGGCCAGGTGCTCGACTTCACCGTTGACCTCGAGGGCAACACACTCACCCTCATCAACAGCGCGGGCAAGGAACTCCCGCCGCTCAATGTCGCCGAGGCGTGCAGCGGCATGCGCATGCTCGTCGCCTTCTTCGCCCTCTCCGCCGCCGTCGCCGCCCTCGGCTCTCGCGACTGGTGGCGGCGCATCGCCGTCGTCATCCTCGCCGCGCCCGTCGCCCTGCTCATGAACATCGTCCGCGTGACGACGCTCGGCCTCCTCAACCTCATCGACCCCGCCCTCGCCAGCGGCGAGGCCCACATGGTCATCGGCACGATCCTGCTCTTCCCCTCCCTCGCCCTCTTCATGGGCGCCGTCTGGGCCCTCAGCCGCGCCGCCCCGGAATCGCCAAGCACGGCCGACATCGCGCCCGCCGGAACCCCGCTCCGCCTGCCGCGCCTCTCCGCCTCCGCATCGCTGGGCCTCCTCGCCGTCACCGCCTCCCTCGCCACCGCCGCCGGCGCGGTCTACACCATCGTCCCCGCACTCGGCGTCCACCTCCAGAAGAAGTCCATCGAGCCCGAGAGCGGCCTCACACTCACCTCCCTCCCCGAGGTCACCCCCTCCTGGGAGAAGGTCGCCGACCGACGCGAGGTCGCCGAGGTCGAGGCCCAGCTCGGCACCACCAACTACCTCACCCGCCTCTACAAGGAACGCAACCCGGGCCCAGGCAAGCCGGCCAGAACCATCGAACTCCACGTCGCCTACTACACCGGCATGATCGACACCGTGCCGCACGTCCCGGAGCGCTGCTTCGTCGGCGGCGGCCTCCAGCTCGGAAAGAGCCCCACCAGCATCCCACTCCACCTCGACCAGTCCGCCTGGGCCCTCGACCCCGACGTCCCCGCCGATCTCGCCCCCATCTACCGCGTCCGGACCCCCAGCGGCCAGCGCGCCCACCTCCCCCGAGACCCGCAGTCCATCAAGCTCCGCGTCAGCGAATACGAACTCGGCGGCGATACCCGCCTCTTCGCCGGCTACTTCTTCATCGCCAACGGCGGCCACACCGACAGCGCCAACGGCGTCCGTCTCCTCGCCTTCAAGCTCGAGGACGACTACGCCTATTACATGAAGGTCCAGTTCAACTCCTCGACGATGACCTCCGCCGAGGAACTCACCGACGCCGCCTCCAGCCTCCTCGGGAGCTGTTCGGCGACCTCATGCTCCGGGTCCCGGACTGGATCGACGTCCAGACCGGGGAGTATCCGCCCGACAACCCCCTCAAGGGCCAACCCGAGAAGCACCCCTAGACTGCCTGCCCTGAAGGCGGGGGCACGAGCCCCGCCCGGAGAGATCGATCATGGCTTCCAAGGTCAACGTCAAGTTCGTCGTGCTGCTCTCGATCGTCCTCGTCGCGATCGCCGGCGCCACCGGCTTCCTCGCGCTCAAGGTCGTCTTCAAGTCCGCCGACGATCTCGCCGCACGCGGCGACGCCGCCGTCGCAGAGGGCGACTACAAGGCCGCCGAGGTCTTCTACTCCAAGGCCGTCAACAAGGACCCCTACAACGAGAACTTTCTCCTCAAGTGGCGCGGCGCACTCGAGAAGTGGATCCCCGATTCCGACCGCGAGCTCCAGACCGAATTCTCCAGCACCTACCTCTCCCTCCACAGCCAGCTCGCCCTCGCCAACAACATGGCCAACGCCGACTACCAGCAACAGCACATCGACCTCATCACCGCCATGATCGAGATGTCCGGGTTCAGCCGCCCGGGCTGGGAGAGCCTCGCCGAGACCTGCAGCCGCTACATCACCACCCAGCAGGCCCTCAAGCCCGACGACCCCTCCTGGATCGGCCTCCGCCGCTCGCGGGGCCTCGCCTGGTCCCACATCGCCGGTGCCGGCCTCGAGATCTCCGACGAGCAGCGCACCCAGGCCGAGGAAGACCTCAAGGCCGACCTCCAGCTCAGGCCCGCCGACTACGAAGCCCTCGAAAGTCTCCTCATCATCCGCGGCGACCTCGCCGCCCGCGCCGAGGGCGCCGGCCGCACCGCCGAGGCGACCCGCATCCGAGACGAGAACCAGCAGCTCCTCCGCGACTTCATCGAACGCAACGGCGCCGACAGCGCCGCCGGCGCCCAGGCCGCCATGCAGCTCGCCAGCTTCGCCCTCAACAACGAGGGCACCCGCATCGCCGCAGAGTTCGGCAGCGCGGCCGGCCCCAAGCTGGCCGAGCTGCAGGACCGGTTCCAAGAGCAGACCCGACAGATCGCCGACACGCTCCTGAAGGTCCCGGCCGAGCAGATCACCGCCCCGGTCCTCCGCCGCCTGAAGTCGCTCGAATCCCAGACCAATTCCTCCCGCGACTACGCCGCGACCTTCGGCGTCCTCGAGCGCGCCCTCTCCGCCTCACCCTCCGACACGACCCTCCTCGCCCTCAAGGGCGAGCTCCTCGTGGAACGCAAGGAGTTCCAGGCCGGCATCGCCATCCTCGACTCCATCCTCGCCAAGGAACGACTCCCCCTCGGACTGCCCGGCGTCTCGCTCATCAACCGCAAGATCGACGCCTCGCTCCGCAAGGTCGATGCGAGCGTCCGCGCCGCCAGCGAGGCCAAGTCCGCCGAGGAACGCGACACCTGGCTCGCCCGCGCCAAGGAGGCCCGCACCGACCTCGTCCAGCGCGTCACCGAGTCCGCCCCGCCCGTCCAGTTTCTCGACGCCAAGATCGCCGCGCTCGCCCAGGACTACTTCACCGCGCAGCGCATCCTCGATGCCTACAACCAGAACACCTCCAACGCCAACCCCGATGCCCTCTGGCTCTCCGCCAACGTCGCCCTCCAGCTCCGCCAGCCCGGCAACGCCGAGACCGCCTTCGAGCGCATCCTCGCCCTGAACCCCTCCTCCGCCGAAGCGCACATCGGCCTCGCCGACATCGAGGCCAGCCTCGGGCGCCTCGACTCCGCCCGCGACCACCTCCAGCAGGCCCTCAAGGGCAACCCGCAGAACCCGGTGATCCTCCGCAAGCTCGCGGAGATCCAGCAGAAGCTCGGCGAGAAGGACGTCACCGACCCCATCGACCGCGCCGTCTTCGACGCCCAACGCACCGCGCAGGGCTCCGAGACCGAACTCCCCGATGCCGCGGGCGGCATCGAGATCCTCCGCAAGGCCCTCGCCGACAACGGCCCCGACCCCAGGCTCTACGCCGAGCTCGCCCGCTTCCTCGCCATCTCCGGCGACGCCGACCAGGCCGACCAGATCGCCAAGCAGGGCGTCGCCCAGTTCCCCGACGACCAAGCCCTCAAACAGGTCGCCCTCTTCGTCACGAGCATGTCCTCCGTCGACGAATACGTCAAGCAGATCATGGACATGCAGGACCAGCCGGAGGTCGAGAAGCAGCTCGCCGCATACCAGGCCTACGCCCGCGCCGACCGGGCCGACGACGCCCTCGCCGCACTCAAGAAGGCCGAACAGGCCAACCCCAAGCACCCCCTCGTCATCGAGGCGCTCTTCACCCGCGCCATCGACGCCGGAGACACCGCCGCCGCCGAGGCCCTCGCCCAGCGCGCCAAGGAAGCCGATGTCGACCACCTCGAAGGGCTCAGCTACCGCGCCCGACTCCTCCTCCTCCAGAACAAGCGCGACGACGCGCTCGCCGCGTTCAACCAGGCCGTCCAGCGCAACCCCAACGCCGCCTCCCTCTGGCGCATGCTCGCCGATCTCCAACTCCAGATGGGACGCTCCGGCGATGCCCTCACCTCTTACCAGAAGGCCCTCGCGATCCGGCCCAACGACCTCGCCACCATCTATTCCTACTGCCAGGCCCTGATCGGCCTCAACCGACTCGACGAGGCCCTCGACGTCGCACGCCGCTCCGAGACCACCGGCCGCACCAACCAACAGTTCATGGACCTGCTCCTCGGCCTCGAGGCCCGCGTCGGCAACAAGCCCGGCGCACGCGATCACCGCGAGAAGATCCTCGCCGCACGCCCCGACGACATCCAGAACCGCACCGCCCTCGCCGACCTCTACATCTCCCTCGGCCAGTGGGACAAGGCCCGCGCCCTGATCGATGAGACCCGCGCCAAGAGCGGCGAGTCCGACAGCCTCGTCGCCCTCGACGCCCGCCTCTACGCCGAACGCAACCAGCTCGAGAACGCCCGCCGCGTCTACGCCAAACGCATCGCCGAGACCCCGCCCTCCGAACGCATCCCCCGCTACGTCGACCTCGCCCGCTTCATGCTCGACCGGGGACGCTCCTCACCCGCGATCGTCGCGCTCCGGCAGGCCGCGACGCTCCAGAAGCCCGGAGACCACGCCGTCGATGTCCTCCTCGCCGACACGCTCATGAACTACGGCCGCAACGCCGAGGCAGCCACACTCCTCCGGATCGTCATCAACTCAGGCGGCGACAAGGAATTCCTCCTCACCAAGCGACTCGCCGAGTGCAGCATCCGGCTCGATAGACTCACCGAGGCCGACACGCTCCTCGCCTCCATCCCCGACGGCGACGCCGACACCACCGTCGTCCTCCTCAAGGCCCAGACCGCCCTCTCCCGCGGCGATGCCAAACGCGCCCGAGCCATCGCCGACGACGCCGTCGCCAAGTGGCCCCAGGACTACCGGGTCTGGATCATGCGTGCCGACGCCGAAGCCGCCTCCCCGGACCTCCGCACCGAGGCCCTCGCCGATCTCCAGCACGCCATCGAGATGCGCCCCAACCTCGGCGACGCCTACCGCCGCAAGGCCGAAATCCTCTCCGCCGACGGACGCACCGACGAGGCCATCGCCGCGTGGCGCGACGCCGTCCGCACCAACCCGGGAGACGAAGCCCTCCGCAGCGGCCTCCTCGGCATCATGGTCCAACGCAAGATGGAGACCGAGGCCGTCCAGATGGCCGACGAGTGGTTCGCACTCCACCCCCGAGATGTCGGACTCCGCTCACGCGTCGCCGAACTCTTCGTCCAGGGCGGCATGCCCCTCCCCGCGATCCACATCTACCAGGACGCCTTCGCGATCGAGCCCCAGCCCCAGATTGTCCTCCGGCTCGCCGACCTCCTCATCGGCGGCAACCCCCCGCGACTCGCCGACGCCGAACGCGTCTTCAACGACGCCAAGACCATCGTCCCAACCGACCCCTCGCTCCTCCTCGCCCGCGCCAGGCTCTTCGCGCTCACCAACCGACTCCCCGCCGCACAGAACGACTGCCTCGCCTCCTTCCGGCTCATCCGCAAGGAAGCCGACCCCATGGCCTTCTGGTACTCCACCCTGGCCCGCGTCTTCGACAACCCCACCAAGACCCTCGCCTTCCTCCGCGACCTCGCCAACGAGCCCGGCGGCGCAGAATGGGCCGCCCTCTTCGCCGCACGAGCACAGCTCTCGATGGAAAATGGCGCCGACCGCGGCCTCGCCGACCTCGAGACCCTCGTCGACCGCACCCGCGACCCCATGGTCCGATATTCCGCCATCCGCGCCCTCGCCGGCAACCGCTACAACGCCCAGCGCTTCGACGACGCCATCCAACTCTGGAAGCAGGGCCTCGAGCTCGTGCCCACCGACTGGCAGCTCGAGAACAACATCGCCTACACCCTCGGCGTCGAACTCGGCAACTACAACGACGCCCTCCCCTACGCCCTCTCCGCCACCCAGCACGCCCCAAACAACCCCGAAACCCACGACACCCTCGGCGCCGTCTACCTCGGCCTGGGCCGCGCCGCCGACGCCGTCGCGCCCCTGGAAGCCGCCGTCAACGCCGCCCGGGGAACCCCCGAAGACGCCAAGTACATGGTCCGCCTCGCCCAGGCCCGATTCGACTCCGGAGACAAGCCCGGCGCCTCCGACCTTGTGCTCGAGGTCCAAGCCTTGCTGGATAAGGGCCGGAAACTCGACGATCAGTACACAGCCCTCCTGGAGAAGGTCAGATCCTCCGTCAACGGCAATTGACATCCGTGCCCACACACGCCCCAGATACAGACCGCCGACCGGCCCAGAGCTCAACCCGGCCCGAACATCCGCACGACCGGTGAACGATCGACCCCCAGGCCGCGTACCACCAAGCCGACACACGCCCGGGCCGAGACCACACCCGACGCCACGCCCCAGACCAACGCCAAGCGCCGACCAACAGGGACCGACACAATGACCACCGCAACACCCGTCAAGCACGCCTCGACCCTGCAGCCCCGGGCCGGCGCACCCGTCGCCGCGGCCACCGCGGCGCCCACCATCGACGTGGTCAAGATCCTCAAGAAGTACGTCTGGGTGCTCGCCGCCGCCGCCTTCGTCGGAGGCATACTCGGCGTCGTCGGACACTTCGTCTGGCTCAAGGTCTACCCCATCTACGAGGCCAAGGTCACCTTCCAGATCCTGCCACCCACCGACGACCTCGGCAAGCAGGCCGTGGGCAAGGACGAGGACGAGCAGGAACGCTTCGCCCAGACCCAAGTCTCCGCCATGAAGTCCGACGCCGTGATCCAGAGCGTCGTGACCGATGCCCGCCTCCCCAGCGTCAGCGGCCAGTGGCGGAACATGTTCATGAAGGGCGGCGGCTTCCAGGCCGCCGACGCCACCGAGTGGCTCGACGACAACCTCAACGCCCGTCTCATCCCCAACACCGACTTCATCGAGATGAGCCTCCGCTGGAAGCGGGCCAACGACATCACCGCCGTCCTCCAGATCATCCGCGAGACCTACGTCAACCAGCGCAACGAAGAGGCCCGCAGGCAGTACGGCCCCCAGCGCACCGCCCTCGAGACCCAGATCACCAGCCTCGACAACGCCTACAAGGACAAGCAGGCCCAGCGCGACCAGATCCTCAAGACCGACGAGGTCGACTCCCTCGAACAGCGGTTCGCCGCCGACAGCCAGGAACTCGCCTCCGTCATCTCCGCACTCCACGGTGTCCGCATCTCGATCGAGGGCGCCAAGAGCCAGCTCAGCCGCTACGAGGCCGAGCTCAACAGCCCCGGCGGACCCACCTACTCCGACGAGCTTGTCAACGCCGTCGAGGGCCACCCGCTCATCCAGAGCCTCCACCAGACCATCACCCAGCTCGAGGCCCAGAGGACCGCGCTCCAGGTCAAGTTCGGCCCCAACCACCGGTCCCTCCTCGACATCCAGAACATGATCGATTCCTACAAGGTCCGGCTCGACGAGCAGCGCCAACGCCTGCTCCGCAGCCAGTTCGACGCCATCGTCGACGGCACCCGCAGCACCATCGGCACCATGACCGCCCAGTCCGCCGACCTCGCCAACGAGCAGGACCGCCTCGTCAAGCGACTCATCGACCTCACCAAGACCAAGGTCAAGATCGACGACCTCAACCTCGAGATCGACGGCGTCCTCGAGAGCAAGAAGGACGCCCAGGCCAAGCTCGACGATCTCAAGGGAATGCTCGGACTCCAAACCTCCTCGCGCGTCGCCGTCTATCAGCAGGAGCGCATCCCCGACAAGCCCGTCCTCCCCCAGATCATCTACTCCGTCCCCGCCGGCGTCATGCTCGTCCTCGGCGCAACCGCCGCCATCGTCTTCCTCCGCGAGCTGCTCGACCAGCGCGTCCGCGGCCCCGGCGATGTCACCATGATCCCCCGCACCCGGCTCCTCGGCTACATCCCCGACGCCGCCGAAGACAGCGCCACCAGCGTCGAGCAGGCCCCCCGGGCCTTCCACGCCTCCTCCAAGGGCGTCGTCGCCGAGAGCTACCGCCAGCTCCGCGCCCCGCTCCTCAAGCGCGTCGAACTTACCGGCCACAAGTCCATCATGGTCATGGCCGGTATGCCCGGATCCGGCGCCTTCCTCGGTCGTCAGCAACCTCGCCGAGGCCTGCGCCGCCGCCGGACGCCGCGTCCTCGTCATCGACGCCAACTTCCGCCGCCCCAGCCAGCACAAGATCTTCGGCCTCGGCGAAGCCCCCGGGCTCGCCGATGTGCTCGCCGGAGAAGCCTCCCTCGAGAGCGCCATCCGCCCCAGCGGCTCGTCCAACCTCGACCTCCTCACCGCCGGTTCACCCAAGGGAAGGATCGTCGAGCGTCTTGCCAGCGAGAAGTTCTCCGAAGTCCTCGCCACCGCCGGCGCCGATCACGACCTCATCCTTATCGACGTCCCGCCCGCCATCGTCGGCGGCGACGGCCTCAGCGTCGCCAACCGTTGCGACGGTGCGCTCCTCGTCGTCAAGGCCTACTCCGAGAAGCGAGGCCTCGTCTCCCGCGTCCGCAACGAACTCAGCGAGACCCGGGCCGAGTTCCTCGGCGTCGTCATCAACGGAGTCCGCGCCGCCGCCGGCGGGTACCTCAAGGGCAACATCCGCGCCTCCCAGGCCTACGCCAACGAATCCGACTGAGCATCCCCGCCGTACGGGGCGGGAGAACTCGCCGTGTCCAGCAGCCCACCAAGCCGCACACCCGCCGGCCCCCCAGGGGGCCGGCGTTCTGCACTGGTCACAGGCGGCGCCGGCTTCATCGGCTCCCACCTCGTCGAGCGACTCCTCCAACGCGGCGACCAAGTCACCGTCGTGGACAACCTCTCCACCGGCCGTCGCGCCAACCTCGAGCAGGCCCCACGACCCGGACTCGAGTTCCTCGACTCCCGCGTCGCGCCCGCCGTGGATCGATTCGCCAACGACGGACGCCGTTTCGACGAGATCTACCACCTCGCGGCCGCCGTGGGCGTCCAACTTGTGATGGACGCCCCGATCGAAGCCATCGAGACCAATATCCTCGAGACCATCGCCCTGCTCCGCTTCGCCGCCGAGGCAGACCCCGCGACCCCGACGCTCATCGCCTCGAGTTCCGAGGTCTACGGCAAAGGCGCTCGCAGCCCATTCGCCGAGCACGACGATGTCCTCTACGGCCCCACCACCATCGCCCGATGGTCGTACGGCATGAGCAAGGCCATCGACGAGCACCTCGCGATCGCCCACCACCGCCGCTCCGGCCTCCCCGTCGTCGTCGCCCGCTTCTTCAATACCGTCGGCCCGCGGCAGGTCGGCAGCTACGGCATGGTGCTGCCCCGCTTCGTCGCCGCGGCACTCGCCGACGAGCCGCTCATCGTCCACGGCGACGGCTCGCAGACCCGCTGCTTCTGCGACGTCCGAGACGTCGTCGAAGCGCTCCCGAGGCTCGTCGCCGAGCCCCGGTGCCACGGCGCCGTCTTCAACCTGGGCTCCGATCGCGAGATCACCATCCTCGAACTCGCGCAGACCGTCATCAAGACCCTTGACTCCCGGTCCAAGGTCACCCTCCTGCCCTACCTCGACGCCTTCCCCGAGGGCTTCGAAGATCTCCCGAGACGCCGGCCCGACCTCGCCCGCGTCCGGCAGACAATCGGCTTCGCCCCCCGCCGCCCCCTCGAGGAGACCATCCGCGACGTCGCGGCCGCCCTCCTCGCCGACCAGGCCCGCGAGGTCCGGGCATGATCACCCGATTCCTCCAGCAAACCTACTTCCCACCGACGCTCGCCCAGCCGGAGAGCCCGGCCTCCAAGGCCGTCACCGACCAGATCGATCGCATGGGCCAGGCAATCCAGAGCCTGGCCGAGCAGCAGAAGGCCCTCGCCGAGGCGGCGGGCATGCAGCACGCCGATCCGGTCACCCGTCTCGACATCTTCCACGGCTACATCGGCGTCTTCATCATCGCCTTCGTCGTCACGCTGCTCGCGACGCCCATCATGCGGCGCCTCGCCATCAAGCACGGCATCATCGACAAGCCCAACGAGGCCCGGAAGATCCACAAGCTCCCCATCGCCTACCTCGGCGGCGTCGCCGTCTTCCTCGGCCTCGTCGGAGGCATCCTCTTCAGCTATGTCGCCATGGCCTTCCCGGGCCTCGGCCTCATCGCCTGGCACAAGACCGTCCACCTCATCGGCGACGACCCCACCAACCCCGTTCCCTACTTCGTCCCCCCATCCATCCTCCTGGGCATGACCGTCATCATGCTCGTCGGGCTCATCGACGACGTCGTCGGCATCGAGCCCCGTCTCAAGATCGGGGGCCAGCTCTTCGCCGCCGCCGCCCTCGCCTACGACGACGTCGGCGTCAAGGTCGCCAAGGGCGTCCTCGCCCCGACGCTCGGCGAGTGGCTCCACAACCGCGACCTCATCTTCTACATCCCCACCGGGTTCTCCATCCCCTTCCTCACGCACCCCATCCCCATGGGCGGCGCCGGAATCCCCGTCGATGTGATCTACTGGACCGGCACCGCGATCATCGCCATCTTCGTCCTCGGCGCCTGCAACGCCTCCAATCTGATCGACGGCCTCGACGGCCTCCTCTCGGGCACCACCGCCATCTGCTCGGCCGCGCTCCTCGTGATCGCCCTCTCCCTCGCCGTCGCCGACGATGGCCCCCGCGACGCCCAGCGCGTGGTCCTCTGCCTCGCGCTGCTCGGCGCCTGCCTCGGCTTCCTCCCCCACAACTTCAACCCCGCCACCATATTCCTGGGCGACTGCGGCTCCCTGCTCATGGGCTTCACGACGATCGTGATCGTCCTCACACTCGGCGACACGGGCAAGACGCACTTCGTGCTCGCCGGCCTCGTCATCTACGCTATTCCCATCATGGATACCTGCCTCGCCATCGTCCGACGCAAGATGGCCGGCAAGCGCATGAGCGACCCCGACTCCGACCACCTCCACCACATGCTCAAGCGCGCCCTCGGCGTCAAGGGCGCCGTCCTCACGCTCTACGGCATCGGCGCCCTCTTCGGCCTCCTCGGCATCGCCATGAGTCTCTGGCGAGCCCGGGTCTCCTACGCCCTCGCCGGCATCTTCATCGCCTACATCGCCGTCATCTCGATCAAGATCGCCCGCCGCAAGCAGATCGAGGACGCCGCCGCCGCCCGCGTCCTCGGCGTGGTCTCGCCCGGCAGAACCGCGCCCCGACCCGAGAAGCGCCCCGGCCCCTCCGACAAGGATGCCGACTCGGCCTGAGATCCTCCGCCCACGCCCGTATACTCCCCGCGCATGGAGGATCACAGCCCGCATCGCCCGCGCGTCGTCGCCCTCATGAACCAGAAGGGCGGGGTCGGCAAGACCACGACCGCGGTGAATCTCGCCGCCGCGGCCGCCGACCTCGGGCAGCGCGTCCTGCTGGTCGACATGGATCCCCAGGCCCACGCCTCGCTGCACCTGGGCGTCGATCCTGCCGGCCTCGAGGCCTCCGTCTACTCGCTGCTCATGGACCCCACGGGCAACCCCGAGGCGGCGATCCGGCCGGTCACCGACCGCCTGAGCATCCTCCCGGCGGAGACCGACCTGGCCGCCGCGGAGACCGAGCTGGCGACCGAACCGCACCGGCACCACCGGCTCCTCCGCATCCTCCAGCGCGCCGCCCCGGCCTACGACCTCGTCCTCATCGACTGCCCCCCCTCGCTCGGCCTGCTCACGATCAACGCCCTCGCCGCCGCCGGCGAGGTCGTGATCCCCATGCAGGCCCACTTCCTGGCCCTGCAGGGTGTCGGCAAGCTGCTCGAGACCGTGCGTCTCATGACCGCCTCGATCAACCCCTCGCTCCGGGTCCGGGGCGTGGTCCTCTGCATGCACGATGCGCAGACCACGCACACCCAGGAGGTCGTCGCCGACCTCGACGGCTTCTTCGAGGCCCAGCGGGGCCGGGATCTCCCCTGGTCCGACGCCGTCGTCTTCCGGCCCCACATCCGCCGCAACATCAAGCTCGCCGAGAGCCCGAGCTTCGGCCAGAGCATCTTCCAGTACGCCCCCGATGCGGCGGGCGCCAAGGACTACCGCGACCTCGCGGAGTCGGTCTTCGCGATGCACCCCGAGGCGCCCGGACGGCGGGAGCCCGAGATCCATGTCGTGACCGACCGCGCACCCGAGACTGCCACTTGATCCCGCGCATCCCCGGCCCGCGCGTCTGCAAGCCGGCGTTCGTGCTTTATGCCCTCGCGCTCGTGACCGCGACGCACTGGCCAAGCTTGGCCGTCGAGTCTCCCTTCATTCCCCGCCTCGACCTCTTCATCCACACCTCGGTCTTCGCCGGCTGGACGACCCTGCTGTTTCTTGCCGGCTTTCTGGGGCCACGCAACGACCCACGGACGGCGTGGCGGGGCTGCTTTGTGGCCCTCGCGTACGCGCTGGTCGACGAGTTGACCCAGGGATTTCCTATCCTCCACCGCACCGTCGACCCGCTCGATCTGGCGGCCAATGCGACGGGTATCGTTGTCGCGTCCGCGCTCCTCGCCCGGTGGGCGCGGCACGTGGGAACCCCACCGGACGCCCGATAACTGCGGACCCGAGAACCCCGAGGACCCGTTCTCCCCATCGCGCCGGACAATCGTGGGGCGACCTGTCGAACCCCTGCCTTCCGACCGATAGCAATCGCACGCGTCCTCACTCGGAACGAAGATCGGCGGAGATGCACCATGAGCGGGCATGCCTCGCACAACCACGGCTTCCAGGGACCCAAGTGCTGGATCCTGACCCTGCTGGTCGGGCTGGTGATCGGCGCGATCGTCAGCTTCGTCGCCCCGGCCACCTATGTCACGCCGCACGAACTCATGCCCCCCGAGGCGCACGGCACGCCCGACTCCCCCCAGCCGGATAAGAGTCTCGAGGGCAGCCTGGCCGATCAGGGCCTCCCCGAGCCGGTCGTCGTCGCGGATGGCACCGACGACGGCATGCCCCCCATCATGCCCCTCGCCATGGCCGCGGAGCACGCCCAGCCCGCCCCGCACGAGGCCGGCGCGGCCGACGCCGTCGCCGTGGCCTCCCACGAGGTCCACGGCCCCAGCCCGGTGATCCCGCTCTGGCTCGTCCTCCCCTTCGTGCTGCTCCTGGCCAGCATCGCGCTCATGCCCTTCATCAACGAGAAGGCCTGGCACGCGCACTACCCCGACTTTGCCTTCCTGCTCGGCGGCATCGTGATCGCCTACTACTTCGTCGCCTTCGGCAAGGCCGGCTATCTCCCGGGAGAGAGCTACGGCCAGCACAAGATGGTCCACACGGCGCTCGAGTACTACTCGTTCATCGCCCTCATCGGCGGCCTGTTCGTCGCCTCGGGCGGCGTGCTGGTCGATGTCCGCGGGCGCGGCGGCCCGATCGTCAACACCGGGCTCCTGGCCGTCGGCGCTGTCATGGCCAACATCATGGGCACGACCGGCGCCTCGGTGCTGCTGATCCGGCCCTTCCTGCGCATCAACAAGGGCCGGCTGCACCCGATGCATGTGGTCCTCTTCATCTTCATCATCTCCAACTGCGGCGGCGCCCTGACCCCGATCGGCGACCCGCCCCTCTACCTCGGCTTCCTCAAGGGCGTGCCCTTTGAGTGGACCATCATCCACCTGTGGCCGGCCTGGGCCGCCACGATCGGCATGCTTCTCGCGGTGTACTTCGTCACCGACACGCTCATCGCCCGCAAGCATCCCTTCCAGACTGACGACGCCGCCCCCGCCGCGCCCACCCGCGTGCGCCTCCGCGGCGCATCGGGCATGATCAGCCTGGCCCTGATCGTCGCCGGCGTCTTCATCGACCCGATGCTCAAGAAGTACGCGGGCATCGAGGGCTACCCCATCGGGCCGACCTTCCAGGTCGCTGTCGCCTGCGTCGCTTACGCGGTCGCGAACCGGGACATCCTCAAGGCGAACGACTTCAATTTCGGCCCCGTGAAGGAGGTCGGTCTCCTGTTCATCGGCATCTTCGCGACCATGGCCCCCGCGCTCGGGTTCCTGGCGGCGCACGGTCACTCGCTGGGGCTGAGCACCCCCTCGGCCTTCTACTTCGGCACCGGATCGCTCTCGGCCGTTCTCGACAACGCCCCCACCTATCTCAACTTCCTCCAGGTCTCCTTCGGGGAGGGCGACATCAACCACGAGAGCGTGGTCGCGTACCTCGCGAGCGACCTGAACCGGCACGAGCTGATCGCGATCTCGCTCGGCGCGGTCTTCTTCGGCGCGATGACGTACATCGGCAACGGTCCCAACTTCATGGTCCGGGCCATCGCCGAGGCCTCGGGCCTCAAGATGCCCTCGTTCTTCGGCTACCTGCTCCGATCGGTCGTGATCCTGCTGCCGATCCTCGTGATAACCTGGGCAATCTTCGTTCGCGGCTGACGCGCGGGCCCGCTCCGACCCAAACCCGGGATTCCCAGGGCTTTGCGCTCTCTTCGCGCAGGGGCTGCGCCCCGCGACTGGACAGGCTGCTCCGAGGCTGCCACAATGCCCACGACGGCGAGCCGTCACGGAGTGACAGAGAGCCCCTTGCGGAAGAGAGACAGGAGACCAGACATGCGGACTTTGGCTGCCATTGCGGCCGTCGCGGGCATTGCTGCTGCGGCGAATGCGGATGTTGTGATCAGCGAGATCCTCGGGAGCACTTCCGGGACCGACTGGGAGTACGTCGAGATCGCCAACCTGGGCGCCTCCCCGGTGGATATCACTGGCTGGACGCTCGAGCTTTGGGACAGCGATGCCGGCGGCAGCTACGGCGGCGCGGACGGCGGTTCGCCGCACGTCTTCGGTGCGGCTGTCCTGAACCCCGGCGAGGTGTACGTCATCGGCAACGGCCTGGCGCAGAGCGGCTTCCCCAGCCCGCCCTACTCCTTCAATCAGTCCTGGGGTGACAACTCCGTCGAGAACAGCTCCTACACCGCGATCCTCACGGACGCGGGCTCCAACCCGATGGACTCGGTCTTCGTGTCCGACGGCGGCGCGGGCGACTCGCCCAACCGCGCGGGTACGGCGTACTCGCCGAACCTGTCGGTCGGCCCCGATGGCGCGAACCTCCCGGCCGGCTTCGCCCGCACCGATGCGGTCGGCGGCGCGGTGTTCCTCTACTTCGATACGACTCTTCTTGCCGACGGCACCACCGAGGGCGGCACCCCCGGCATCAATCAGATCGTCCCGGCCCCCGGCGCGCTCGCGCTGCTCGGGCTTGGCGGTCTGGCCGCGACGCGTCGTCGTCGCTGATCGTTGCCTCAAGATCGTCCCCTGCGCGGCCCGCTCTCCGGAGCGGGCCGTGTCTTTTTTCAGTATCCCGCCTGTTTGTCGACGGTGTTGAGCAGCGGCTCGCCGGCGCCGAACCGGCGGACATTCTCGCGGAAGAGCGCCCACCAGCGTTCCTGGGTCTGGGGCGCATCGGAGGCGACGTGCGGCGTGATGATGACGTTGGGGAGTGACCAGAGGGCGTGCCCCGGGGGGAGGGGTTCGGGGTCGGTCACGTCGAGACAGGCGCCGGCGAGGTGGCCGGATTTGAGGGCGTGGATCAGCGCGTCGGTCTCCACGATGGGGCCCCGGGCGATATTGATGATGTAGGCTCCGTCCTTCATTGCGGCGAATGCCTTGGCGTCGATCATGCCGCGTGTTTCGGGTGTGAGCGGCACGCACACCGCGACTACGTCGGCCTCGGGGAGCATGGCGAGCAGGTCCTCGGGCTTGCCGACGTGGTCGATGTAGTCGGGGGAGGGGGCGTCGGAGCGGCGTGAGGCGATGACGCGCATGCCGAAGCCGTGGGCGCGCTGGGCGATCTCGGCGCCGATGCCGCCGAGGCCGATCACAAACATGGTCTTGCCCTGCAGGGCGACGGCCCGCGGCCCGTCGGCGTCGCCGCCCCACCGCCCGGCGGCCTGGTCGCGCTCGTACTCGCGGAGGTTGCGGGTGAGCGTGAGGAGCATGGCGAAGGCGTGGTCGGCGATCGCTGGGCCATGCACGGCGCGCATGTTGGTCAGGACGATGGCGTCGTTCTCCATCAGGGCCTTGTTGCCCAGGTAGCGGTCCACGCCGGCGGAGGGGGACTGCACCCAGCTGAGGTGGGGCGCGGCGGCGATGAACTCGGGGCTCGCGAATCGGCCGTCAACGCCCTGCACCTCGCCGGCGTGCTGCATGGCGTCCTGGCGCGAGGGGGCCAGGAGCACACGGACATTGGGGGCGAGGGTGCGGAGCTCGGCGAGTTGCTCGTCGGAGAGGCCGGCGGCCAGATAGATAAGGGTCGGGCGGTCGGCGGGGTCGGCGGGCATGGGCACCGCGATGCGGGCTCCGCGGGCCGATCCGATCGCGTCGGCGTCGGGCTGGGCGATCGCGGCGGTGACGGAGAGGGCGAGCGAGCAACCGACGAGGGCCGCGAGGCGGCGGGTGGTGTGGAGCATGCGGGGAGCATACCGGAAGGACCCGGCGCCGAGCCGGGCGATCGCGGGGCGGGCGGGGGAGCGCGTCTGTAGGATGCGGCACGCGCCCGCTCCGACGCGGCGGATGTCTCGCCGGTGTGCGGATCGCCCGGGAGTCGAGGGATGCATCATCCATTGGTTGGCGGAGTGTGCGGGGCGTGCATCGCGGCGGCATCGCTCGGGCAGACTGTGACCATGCGGTCGCTGCTCGAAGAGATGACGGATCGCGATGCGGTGGCGCGGTGGCCGGAGCCATCGTACCGCACGCTGCAAGCCTCGAGCTATAACCGCGAGTCGGTGCATCGCGACGCTCCGGGGTGGTTTGCCGACAGCGATGGGACGGGGTTCATCCGCGAGGAGCGTGTCGGCGGCCGGACCGAGTGGGTGATCATGGAGCAGGATGGGCCGGGATGCCTCACGCGGCTCTGGACTCCGTACTTCTACTACGACCTCAACGAGCACATTGGGCCGAGCGTGCGGGTGTACCTGGACGGCTCGGCGACGCCGGTGATCGACGAGTCATTGATCAAGCTGGTGCGCGGCGAGGGCTCGGTCGGCGCGCCGTTCGCCGTCGCGACGGCCCGGGCGGGCGATCTGTATCTGCCGATCCCCTTCGAGAAGGGGTGCCGGGTGACGATGACGGGGCGGCCCTTCTACTACGCCATCAACTCGCGCGCTTATGAGGCGGGGACCAGGGTCGAGAGCTTCTCCCGCGCGGGGCTGGATGGGTTGGCGGGAGTGCTCCGGGAGGTGGGTGGTCGGCTGGTCGGGCATCCTCACACCGACGGGCCCGAGCGGATCGCGGGGAGGGTCGAGGTGGGCCGCGACTTGGAGGTGGGCCTGCCCGCCGGGGCGGGGGCGTTGCGCGGGTTGTTGATCCGGGCGCCGGGGGCGGTCGGTGACCCGAGCATCCTGCGGCGGCTGGCGATCGGGATGGAGTTCGATGGGGAGCCGTGCGTGTGGTGCCCGCTGGGCGATTTCTTCTGCTGCGCCGACTCGATCCATGCTTTCGAGACCTGGGAGCGTTCGGTGCGCGAGGATGGGGAGTTCGAGTGCCGGTGGGTGATGCCGTTCGAGCGGGAGGCGCGGGTGCGGCTGGTGCTCTGCGGCGGGGATGGCGTCGAGGTTGAGGTCGGGGTCACGACGGACCGCTGGGAGTGGGACGATCGGTCGATGCACTTCCACGCCGGGTGGCGACCCGATGATGTCGTCCCGGGGACTCCCTTCAGCGACTGGAACTTCGTCGATATCTCGGGGCGCGGGGTGTATGTCGGGGACGCGTGGACCGTGCTCAACCCTCAGGCCCACACCTGGTGGGGCGAGGGGGACGAGAAGGTCTATGTCGACGGGGACTGGGAGGCCGGGTTTCCCTCGATCTTCGGGACGGGCACCGAGGACTATTACGGCTGGGCCGGCGGCGAGATCCCCACCCGCCGCGATGAGTTCGCCGTTCCGTTCCTCGCGAATGTCCGAGTCGGCGGGATCGACGGGACGACGCTGGGATTCAACATCTGCACGCGCAGCCGGAGCCTTGACGCGCTCCCGTTCCAGCGGCGCCTCCGGTTCGACATGGAGTCGTCGTTCGGGACGGACATCCGGAACCCCTGGAACCAGCTCGGGTATTCGGCCGTGACCTTCTGGTACGCCCGGCCCGGGGCTACGGACAATCGCGGCCCCCGGCCCGAGGCGGGCGCGAGGCCGATCATGCACCTCGTCGAGGACGCGCGAAATGGGAAGCGGGTCGAGCGCTGAGGCGTCGGGCGGGGGCTCTTTCGAGGCCGAGTCGTCGGACGGGGCGTCCTTCAGCGCGGAGATCGGCTTGGGAGGTCTGGTGATGCGCTCGAGGAGTGCGGCGGCCTTGCGCGTGGTTTCGCGGTTGCGGACCAGGAGCGCGGGGCTGAGGTGCGCGGAGTACGCGGGGTCGTCGCGGATGATCTCGGTGAGCTTGGCGATCGCGACGGCTCGTGCGAGGGCGGCGGTGCGGCGGGCGTGGAGCTCGGCGTGTCGGGTGAGTTCTTCGAGCAGCTCGTCGGTGTCGGGCTCGTCGAGCTGGGCGAGGAGGGCGCGGACGGGGAGGTTGTGGGCGGGGGCGAGGTCGCTGAGGGGGAGCTGGCCGCGGAGGTAGTCGTCGAGGATGGCTCGGATGGCGGCCGGGGTGGGCGGGATGGGTTGCCGGATGGGGGCGTCGCGATCGGTCGGGTCGGTGACGGGGGTGTGCGGATCCATGGTGTCCCCTTCGGTGCGGCTCTCTGCCCCATTGTGCGCGGGGCGGGGCGGATCGGGAAGCGCGGGGGGGCGCAGGTTCACGATGTAGCGCACAGGGCGCGACTTCGGATGGACATTGCGGGGGATTGGGGATGGAGACCCTTCCCAGGGCGGCGCTGCGCTTTGCCCTGGGCTGGGGTTATGGCACGCCGTTGGCGTGGAAGGTTCCCGAGCTGGCGCTCGGGGCTCGTCGAGGCAGGACTGGGGCCTCGTGGCCTTCGCTCGGGGACTCGCTCAGACCGCGGCACCCGGCGCGGCGGAGCGGGATTGGGCGGGCGAATGTTGACGGAGATGCGGCGCCCCTTCAGGGCTGCGGGACGGGGAATGAGTCTTCCCAGGGCGGCGCTGCGCTCTGCCCTGGGCTGGGGCTTTGTCACGCCGTTGGCGTGGAGGTTGGGGCGGGGTTCGTGGCCTTCGCTCGGGGACTCGCTCAGACCACGGCACCCGGCTCGTCGAGGCAGGATTGGGGCCGCGTGGCCTTCGCTCGGGGGCTCGCTCGGACCACGGCACCCGGGGGGTGGGGTGGAGAGAATCTGCAGTTCGGAGCGTGAGTTGTCGGGGCGGAGGGCGCTTGGGAGGTGGAGGCCGCGGGAAGCCGCGGTTTGCTCTGCCCGACCTTGTCGCGGCACCGGGAGTTCCGGGCCGGCGGGGGGAGGCCCCCTCACACGGAAAGGTGTGTCCCATGAAGCTTGCTTCCGGTCTGTCGTTGTCTGTGCTCGTTGCCCTGGCCGCCGGATCGGCGGAGGCGTCGATCGTTTCCACCAGCGGGATGTGCACGCAGATCGCCGCCCCGGCGAGCGCGTTTCCGGGCGCTCTGACGGCGTTCAACGCGTGGGCGTGGGACGAGCAGACGAACGTGTCGCTCACGAGCATGCCGGTGGAGCTGTCCACGAATCCGTCGAACAGCTTCTTCCCGATTCCCGGGCTGTTGACGGCGAACGTGGACTCGCACTTCATCCACTTCGACGGTGTGCCGGGCACGGTGATCACGGGGACGGTGACGTTCAACAAGCCGATCCTGGCGGTGCAGTATCGGGACGCGAGCCTGGACCTGAGCGACGCGCTGGTGACGACGGGGACGGCGTATCCGACTTCGCTTCCGGGGCGGGGGTTCAACAACTGGACCGGCTCGGATTTCGTGGACATCAACGGGAGCCTGCTGACGTTTCAGCTCACGTGCGCGGGGCAGCCGGACCTGGAGCAGGTTCGGGTGTTCACGCATGCGGTCCCCGCGCCGGGTTCTGTGGCGCTGCTGGGGCTGGGCGGGCTGGTCGTGTCGAGGCGGCGCCGGGCCTGAGGCGGATGGACCTTCTCCAACCGAGGCCACCGGGGGTGTGGGAGCCCCCGGTGGTTGTCGTTTTGGGTTCGGTCGATCTGCGCCGGGGCTGGGCACGCCGTCGGGCGGGGCCGGGTTTGCGGCCGGGGAGCCTCGGGGGTTGGTGGAGCATCTTTGGCGAGGATTGCGTGAGTGGGCGTCGCGGTCGGCGCTGAGAAGGTGGAGGCCGCGGGAAGCCGCGGCCCGACTCGCCCGACCTTGACGCAGAACCGGGTGTTCCGGGCTGGCAGGGGGAGGCACCTCGAGAGTGAAGGGTGTGTCCCATGAAGCTTGCTTCCATGTTGTCGCTGTCTGTTCTTGTTGTGCTGGCTGCGGGCTCGGCCGAGGCCTCGATCGTCTCGACATCGGGCCAGTGCACGCAGATCGGCGCGCCCCCGAGTGCGCTGCCCGGTGCGTTGGTGGCGCAGAACGTGTGGGCGTGGGACGAGCAGGCGGCGATCACGCTCTCGGGGATGCCGGTGGGCCTCGGGACGAGCCCCAGCAGCAGCTTCAGCCCGGTGCCGGGGTTTCTCAGCGGCCTGGCGGACTCGCACTTCATTCACCTGGACGGTGTGCCGGGGGCGATCTATACCGGGACGGTGACATTCAGCGGCACGATCATGGCCGTGCAGTATTCGGATACGAACCTGGATCTTTCGGACTCGGCCGCGACCACGGGGACGGTGTATCCCACCACGCTCTCGCTGCGGGGTTTCAACAACTGGACGGGGTCTGACTTCGTGTCGATCAGCGGCAACGTGCTCTCATTCCAGTTCTCGACGGTGAGCCCGCTGAACAACCTCGAGCAGGTTCGGGTGTTTACCCGCTCGGTGCCGGCGCCGGGCTCCGCGGCCCTGCTTGTTCTTGGGGGCCTGGTGGCGGCGCGGCGGCGCCGGGCCTGAGGCGCGGCTGAGTATTCAATCTGCACCACCGGGAGCACCCAGACTCCCGGTGGTTTGTTTCTTTGGTGGACGCCCTGGTGCGCGTGCGGGTGTGTCGGTTGCGCACGCGGGGTGCGGGTGGTTGGCGGGCGCGCGGGGGATCGGTGGCGGGTTCGATGCTTGAGGAGGGCGGGCCTCTGCTCGGGGGCTCGCGCAGAGCACGGGACGCTCGGGACCGGGGAGGGTGGCGATGCGCGAAACCCGACACCCGGGCGTTGCGGTGCGATGTGTCCGGAGCGGGTGTGGGGCCTGCGGTGTGTTTCATTTGTAGACTTGGCCCGACTCGGATCGGGGGGCACAAGGAGCGCGGCATGAAGACGCTGGATGGGAAGGTGGCGTTGGTGACCGGCGGGTCTCGGAGCATCGGGGCCGCGATCGCGGAGCGGCTGGCCTCGGAGGGGGCCTCTGTGGCGATCACGTATGCGAGTTCGGCGCCGGCGGCGGAGGGGGTGGTCGGTCGGATCGCAGGTTCTGGGGGACGGGCGATTGCGATACGAGCGGACAGCGCGGACGCGGGGGCGGTGCAGGGGGCGGTGCGGGAGACGGTGGAGCGGCTCGGGGGGCTGGACATCCTGGTGAACAACGCGGGCGTGGCGGAGCTGGCGCCGATCGATGAGTTCAGCGATGCGCAGTTTGCGCGGAGCATGGCGATCAATGTGCACGCGGTGTTCTATGCGTGCCGTGAGGCGGCCAAGCACATGGGGCGGGGCGGGCGGATCATCCAGATCGGGAGCGTGAACAGCGACTCGATGCCCTTCCCGGGCGGGGCGGTGTACGCGATGACGAAGGGGGCGGTGGCGAGCTTTACGCGTGGGCTGGCGCGGGATCTGGGGCCCCGGGGCATCACGGTGAACACGGTGCAGCCGGGCCCGATCGATACGGACATGAACCCGGCGGACGGGCCGTTCGCGGAGACGCTGAAGAAGCTGCTGGCGCTGGGCCATTACGGGAGGGCGGAGGATGTGGCGGGGCTGGTGGCGTTTTTGGCGGGGCCCGAAGGGGCGTATATCACGGGGGCGGGGCTGAAGATCGATGGGGGGTTTGATGCTTGAGGGGGCGCGGCGTTGCGCGAGGCGTTGAAGGGGTCGCCGCGGCCGGGGGGCGACGGACGGGGCTCGTGAGGTTTGCTGGGAGGTTGGTTCGGAGGGCGGAGTCCTGCGTGCGGCTGCGCCGGTTCATTCCGCGGCGGGGATGGGGTGGTGGCACGGGGGGCTGCACATGGCTGCACCAGTCCATCCCCGAAGCGGGGATGGACTGGTGGCACGGGGGGCTGCACATGGCTGCACCAGTCCATCCCCGAAGCGGGGATGGGGTGGTGGCACGGGGCTCATGGTGCACCGCCCCCAGGGGGCTGGGGGTGGCACGGGGGGCTGCACATGGCTGCACCGGTCCATCTCCGAAGCGGGGATGGGGTGGTGGCACAGGGAGCTGCACATGACTGCACCAGTCCATCCCCGAAGCGGGGATGGACTGGTGGCACGGGGGCTGCACATGGCTGCACCAGTCCATCCCCGAAGCGGGGATGGGGTGGTGGCACGGGGTGTCAGCAGCCGGCGTTCCAGAGGTTGAGGAAGGCGAGGACGTCGAGGGTATTGACAGCGCCGTCGCCGTTGATATCGGCGCTGGAGTCGAGGGCGGTCCAGGCGTTGAGGAAGGCGAGGACGTCGAGGGTGTTGACGGTGCTGTCGCCGTTGAAGTCGGCGGCGCAGGCGTAGGGGTCGTAGACGAGCTTGCCGAGCTTGTTGACGCCGGTTTCGGTGAACCAGATGACGTTGTCGGCGGCGACGGTCATGCCGTCCTTGAAGCCGGGGAAGGAGGTCGGGGTGGGCAGGGCGGTGAAGGCTTCGGTCGCGACGTGGAAGAGCATGACGTAGCCGCGGTTGAGGGTGCCGCAGACGATGTCGCCGTCGGGGCGGAGCCAGAGCGGTCCGCCGTTCTCGTTGGGGATGGGGAACTGGTATTGGGTGAAGGAGTTGGTGGTGATGTCGTAGACACCGATGCCGTTGGCGTTCCAGCGGGAGTAGTAGACCTTGTCGTTGGAGTAGACGCAGAAGGCGGGGCCGCCGCCGGGGGTGACGAGATCGGTGACGGAGCTGCCGCCGAGGTCGATGCGTCCGAGCTTGTTGGCGTTGTATTCCGTGAAGTAGACCTGCTGGCGGGAGACATCCTCGTGGCCCTGGACGACCCAGCAGTTGGGCGTGGGCATGACGAGGCTCTGGATCCAGGTGTTGGTCGCGGGGTTGAACTCGCTGATGCGGTTGGCCTGGTGGTCGGTGACCCAGACGTGGCCGTCGGAGGTCTCAATGGGGATGGCCATGGCGGCGCTGCCGTAGGGGGCGAGGAACTGGCTGAAGGTGCCGGTGGAGCTGTGGAGGAGACCGAGGCCGCCGGAGTAGTACATGCCGGTCCAGACGCGGTCGGTGGAGCCGTTGATCATGCCGTCGGGGCCGGAGGCTCCGGTGGTGGGGTTGGAGGTGAAGTCTTCGGAGGTGGGATCGAAGGAGTAGAGGGCGTTGCGGTTGGGGTCGCTGAACCAGACGAGCCCGTTGATGTCGGTGGAGATCTGGTCGGGGAAGCTGCCCCCGGGGACGGGGAACTCGGTGAAGACGGGGGTGTCGTCGCGTTTGGTGGGGACGGGGTCGGGCGAGTGGATGGTCTCGAGGATGCGGCCGCGGGAATCGGTGATGGTGAGGATGGAGCGGTCGTCGAGTCGGACGCTGCGGGCCGAGGCGGCGATGGCTCGTGCGCCGCCCTCGGCGGGGACGGCGTAGTAGACGCGCTCGGCGGGCGGGACGGCGGGGTTGGGCTCGTCGATGGCGACGATTCGGCCGGAGGCGTGGTTGACGATGCCGACGAAGTGGCCGTCCTTCCAGTGGATCATGAGACGAGCGTCTTGGAGTGGCGTGCCGTTGCGGACGAGCTGGTAGGACCAGACGAGGTCGTCGTGCCAAGTGAAGCTCTCGAGGAAGCGGGGCTCGAAGCCCTCGAAGCCGAGGTCGTGGGCGGCGCGGGCAAGCCACGCGGCGACACGGGCGGGCTGATCCATGCGCGCGAAGGCCTCGGCGGGCGCGTCGGCGGCCTCGCCCTCATCGAGCCAGAGCACGTAGGGGAGGTCGGAGAAGCATCTGATGCTCTCGAAGCGGACGCCGTTGACGGTGGCCGGGAGGATCTCGCGGCCTTCACCGAAGACGATCTCCTCAAGGCCCTCGGGGATCTCGTCCTGTTCGCGCGATGCGGCGAGGGCCGGGGCGGCGAGGGCGAGGCCCGCGCCGAGCAGGCAGACAAGCAGGGTCGCGGCGGAGCGGCGGGGGCGGAGCGTGGTCATGGCGCGTCCTTCCGTGTTTGGCGTGGGTTGCTTGGACTCAGCCTATGGGATGGTGGCCCGAGCGGCAAGCAGAATCGCGGGCGGGGTTCGCGGTATGCTTGGGCATGAACGCATTCCGAGTTGTCGTTGTGGCCGCGATGCTGCTGGGGGTTGGGGCGTGCGCCTCGGGGCCGCGGGGCGGCGGGGAGAGGGCGGGAACTTCGAGGACGGCGGCGGCGGAACAGGTGGCGCCGGCGAGCGCTGGGCCGGGGCAGGCCGGGCCGGGGCAAGCTGGTCCCGAGCCGGCCGGGCCGGAGCGGGCGTCGCCTGAGGCGTGGTATGAGCCGGAGATCCGGGCGTTTGAGGCGGCGGACCGTGCGAACCCGCCGGGGGTGCACAAGGTGCTCTTCATCGGGAGTTCGAGCATCCGGATGTGGAAGACGCTGGCGGAGGACATGGCGCCGATGCCGGTGCTCAATCGCGGGTTCGGCGGGTCGAAGACGCAGGAGGTGCTGGCGGTCTTTGATCGGATCGTGCTGCCGTATCGGCCGAGCGTGATCGTGTATTACTGCGGGGACAACGACCTTGGGACGGACAACCACGACTCTCAGAGCGCGGCGGATGGGTTCATCGCGTTCGACCGGCTGGCGCGGGCGATGTCGCCGGAGGTGCAGGTGTTCTACATCCCGATCAAGGCGAGCGTTGCGCGGTGGGGGAATTGGGAGGCGATGCGACGCGCCAACGAGATCGTGCGGGCGTATTGCGAGGCGACGCCGGGCGCGACGTACCTAGACACGGTGACGCCGACGCTCGGCGCGGAGGGGAAGCCTGATCCGACGATCTTTCTCGGGGATGGGCTGCACCTGAATGCGAAGGGGTATGAGATCTGGACGCGTGTGGTGCGGGGGCCGGTTTTGAAGGCGTGGGAGGAGACGGGGGAGTAGGCACGGCACCCGGCACGGGGGTTCAGTCGTCTTCTTCTTCGTAGGCGTAGCAGCCGACGGCGAGGCCCTCGGTGAGGGCGGCCTGGACGAGTTCGGTGAGTTCCTCGTCTTCGAGGAGTTCGGCGACGCTGCAGCGTTCGGCGTAGTCGGGCTCGTCGTGGGACCAGCCCTCGTCGTCGAGGGCCGCGGCGGCGAGGTCGATGGCCTGGAAGAAGGAGTCGGCGCGGATGTAGCAGACGAGGAAGGCGCCGGCGATGGGGCCCTCGCCCTCGAAGGCGCCGGCGGGCGGCTCGGCGTCGAAGCGGACGACGAAGAGGTGGTCGGGGGCGTCGGGGGGGAGGTTGGTGGGCATGGGGGTCTCGGACAAAGGGACAGAGGGACAAAGGGACAAAGGGACAGGGGGACAGGGGGACAGGGGGACAGGGGGACAGGGGGCGTGGGGATGATAGGGTGAGGGGGAGGCCGCGCTGGCGCGGGGGCTTCGGTGGGGATCGGGGGCGGTAGACTCGGTGGATGACCAGGTGCGGGTGGGCGAAGAACGAGTTGGCGGTGCGGTACCACGACGAGGAGTGGGGTCGGCCGGTGCATGATGACCGGGTGCTGTTTGAGTTTCTGGTGCTGGAGGGGGCGCAGGCGGGGCTGAGCTGGGACACCATCTTGAAGAAGCGCGAGCGGTATCGGGAGGTCTTCGCGGGGTTCGACCCGGCCAGGGTCGCGCGGTTCACCGCGGCGAGAGTCGAGAAGCTGCTGCAGGACCCGGGGATCGTGCGCAATCGGCTGAAGGTGGAGTCGGCGGTGACGAACGCGAAGGTCTTCCTCGCGGTGCAGAAGGAGTTCGGGTCCTTCGATGAGTATGTGTGGCGGTTCATCGATCCGACGGGGGAGCGGCGGCCTCGTGTGAACGCGTGGAAGGGGATGGGGGATGTGCCGGCGCGGACGGCGGAGTCGGATGCGATGTCGAAGGCGCTGAAGCAGCGCGGCTTCCGATTCGTGGGGAGCACGATCTGCTACGCGTTCATGCAGGCGGTCGGGATGGTGGATGACCACTTGGTGGGATGCTTTTTGCATCCGGGGCAAGCCGGTGGATGAGGGCGGGTCAGGCCTGGTTGGCCGCGGCGCGGCCGAGGCGCGCCGCGAGCAGGTTGTAGAGCCAGGCGAAGATCGCGCCGCCGACAAGTCCGTCGGCGAGACCCCAGGCCAGGCCGATGAGGCTGCCCAGCGGGCTGAGGCCGTAGCCACGATAGATCATGCCGATGAAGGTGCGGTCGCCGGTGGCGCCGTCGAAGGCGATGATCCACCAGGTGAGGCAGAAGAGGCCGAGGCCCCAGATGAGGGCGCATGTGAGCGCGAACGCCCGGATATTGAGCCGCATGGTGCACCTCCCGTGCAAGAAGTATGGCGCCGAGGCGCGCGGCGGACTCGTCGCGGGCTGCGCCGCCTCGGTTGATGATAGGAGATGACGGGTGTCAGACCGGGATCGGCGCCGCGGCGGTGTGTGGTTGCCCTCGCCTGCCGCTCTGGTCAGCGAGCCCGCGGCTGGGAGAGTGTCGCGCAATGCGGCCCCCCACCGTCCCAATTGAGCGGGGTCGCGTGGATGAACCGGATCGTGCGCCCGGGAAACGCGTCCTCGAGCAGGCCGCGGACGCGGTCTTGCACCTCCGCCGGGGTTCCGTCCTCGGTGAAACTCGGGACGAGCACGAGGTCGTTGGCGATCAGGAAGTTCATGTAGCTCGATGCGGCGACCTGGATGACGCTGTCCCCCGGCTTGCGTCCCTCGGCCGCGGGGAAGTTCTCGGCCTGCCACTGGGAGGTCTGGTCGTTGGCACCGGCGAGCACGATGGGGCGTTCGACCACCCTCGGCATGGGGACCCTGACGACGCGGAGCGGGCGCCCGTCCTGATCGGTGGCGTGGGTGAGGATGTCGTAGTTCCGCTGCATCGTGTCGTGATTGATCCGGTTCACCGGGTGCTCGCCGATGCGCTCGTCCTCCACCCAGGCGAGCAGCACCGTGCCGGGGTCGGCGAAGCGCACGTATTCGTCGGTGTGCCCGCCGGCGCCCAGGCCGACGTACGGCCCCTCGATCGTGGACATCTCGAGCGGATCCTGGGCGAGCCCGCCGGCGAGCCAGATGACCTTGCGGACGCCGGGAATCTCGAGCAGCATCGCCTCCAACTCTCCACGGGTGCGGCCGGGATTGCGTTCGAGGGCCAGTGGCTCGCTGATGAGGAGCAGGCCCCGCCCGTTGACTTCGAAGGTGGCGTTCTCGAGGTAGAGCGGCGATGAGTAGATGGCGGCGTGGGAGTGGTGGGCGAACCAGGCTTCGAGTTTGTCCTGCTCGGGGTCGAGGAACTCGGCCGCCCTGGCCGCGGAATGCGGGTCGTCGGGATAGAGCCGCTGCATCCAGCCCGGGAGGCCGTAGAGGCTCCAGCGGAGATCGACGACGGCGAGGTGGCCCTGATTGTCGGTCAGGTAGACGGCGCCGTCCCGGATGAAGAAGGTCGCGAGCGGGCTGGCAAAGCACTCGACCTTGTCGAGGTCCACGGCGCGGGCCGCGAGTTGCGCGCGGGTCTGGTCGATGGCTTGGCGGTCCGGGAGCAGCAGCTTGATGCCGACGTGCGGGAGCAGGGCTTCGATCATCTCCGCCGTGATCGCCATGGACTCGGGGTGGTCTGGCTCGGCACTGAGCCAGACTGTCTCGGTCGGCTCGAACTCGGCGGGCTGGCGGTAGGCGGCGAGATCGGCCGGGGCCGTGGAGCAGCCTGAGATCGAGAGGCACGCCACGAGGGCCCCGGCGAGCAGGAGGGATGGCAGGCCGCGGAGAGAACGGGGCTGCTTGGGGTGGCGGTTGTGGGTCACGACGTCCTCCTCGGGGCTGGCGAGGGGCATGGTACTCGGGAGTGAGGAGCGCGCATGGTGGGGCGCGAGGCATGCTCTCGATGGAGGGATGCGTCGGGCAAGGCCGCGGGGGGAGGGAATCGGGGAGGCGCGGCGAGGTCGCGCGGGGGAGGTGGGATTGTGGGGAGCCTTTGGGCGAGCGCGCCCGGTGCATTCGGGCCGTTCATCGGTTGGGGCTGCGTCACCCGGGGGGCTTGAGGCGGACGAGCTTGCCCTTGCGCTTCACGATGTTCTTGTAGTCCCACTGGATCTCGATCGAGCGCTGGAGCCAGCGCTTGAGGTCTTTCGCGTTGATCTCGCCCTTCGAGGTGAAGCGGGCCTCGGCGGCCTTGAAGCTTCCCTCGGGCTGGAGGCCGGGCTCGTCGAAGGACTGGCCGCTCCAGAAGAGGAGGCGGACGGAGTCCTTCAGCTTGCTGTATCCGACGATCGGGTTGCCATCGAGGAACCAGACGGGGTGGCGGTGCCAGATCTTGCACTCGGCGTTGGGGAGGTGGCGGCTGATGGACTTTGCGAGGGTGTCGCAGATCTGCTTGTCGGTTGGGGATTGGGCGTCGTTGT
Source organism: Phycisphaerales bacterium (assembly GCA_016709445.1). Classification (GTDB taxonomy): domain Bacteria; phylum Planctomycetota; class Phycisphaerae; order Phycisphaerales; family UBA1924; genus PNC22. The sequence goes on along the minus strand of JADJMV010000010.1, from coordinate 117,933 downwards.
AGGTTTGGATGTCGGGGTGGATGGGCATGGCGGGGTTCCGGCGTGGGTTGGGGGCATCATGTTGGCTCGGCATCGGCACTCGTGCGGGGCCTTCGCTCGGGTGGGGGGTTTGGGGTGGACTTGGAATCCGCTTCCGCGTGCTGACGCACGCGGCTCTGGTGAGCGGGGGGGGGTGGCCGCCCCCGCCCCCGCCCCCGGGGCGGGGGGGGGGGGCGCCCCCCCCGCGGGCTGACGCCCGCGGCTCTGGTGGGCGAGTGGCCTTCGCTCGGGGACTCGCTCAGGCCAGGGCGCCCGGCTAGTCACGGCGGACGATATCGACCGAGATTTCCACCGCCGGGATCGCTCCTCGGTTTTCGAGCCAGTGCGTGGTGTTGCGATCTTCGGGCCAGCCGAGCCCCGGGCCGTAGTCGGTGGCGACGCCGTTTCGATGGTCGGTGATCGTGCCCTGCAGGATGTAGACGATGCCGGGTCGGTCCTTGTGGTCGTGCACGGGGCCGAAGACGGCGCCGGGCTCCATAGTCACCATGCGCATGCGGAGTTGGCGCCCTTCCATCCCTTCGATCTCTGGGCCGAGGTCGACCGTGCCAAGCGCCTTCACCGAAACACCCCTGGTCGCAGGCACCGCCGGTTCGTGGCTCATCGTGCTCTCCTCACTCAGCCTCGAGCGCGGCACAGTCGGGCGCGATCGGAGGCCCGATTCGCCGTTGCTGAAGGCGATGCCGGGATGGTAGCGAGGGAGAGGCTGGGCGAACCAGCCTTGCGGCCGGCCCGTGGGGCGGGGTGCGGCGGGTACGGGCAAGCCGCATGGGCAAGACTCAGAGCAGCCTTGCCCATGCCCCCCTCAAGGGAGCCTGAGCCGGCCACCCGGCGGCAATCGCGGGGTTGGATCGGCCCGCGGCGAGTACAAGATCAGGAGCGACGGCGCTGTGCGCCGAGGGCGCCGAGGCCAAGGAGGACGAGCGCGCCCGGGGCCGGAACATTGGCTTGGAGGTAGTCACCGGCCATGAAGTCGCCGGTGATGACCACCGTTGCGATCGGGCTCGTGCTGGTCCACCCTGCCCAGTGCAGTGCGCCGGAGTTGTCATTCACGGTGAGCGAGTCGGATCCGAGGAGGCTGCCGGTCGGGTCATAGAAATCGAAACTCATGTTGTGGTGAAAGTCGGGAAGATAGCTCCAATAGCCTCCGAAGTCCGAGGCGCCTGTGGGTCCGAACCGGATTGTCCACGCACCGAGCCCGTTCAGGCCAGCGCCCTGTGCGCCATCCGCGACCTGCGCGAAGCCGTTCGAGCCGAGGCTGAAGTTGGCGTATCCGGGTCTGTAGATGGCGGTGCTGGGGCCCACCATGGTCGCCGCGCCCAAGAAGATCGGGAACGGTCCGGATGCGTCCTGATACACGTTGGGATTATCCCGGATGTTCTGGAATGATTCGAATGTCTCCTGGAGAGTCCCTGTGAATGGGCTGACCGGGGTGATTCCGGCGGTGGCGACGCCAGCGATCGTGGCGCACAGCAGACAGGCGATGGGCGAGTTCATTGGAGTACTCCGCGTTTGCCCGCTTGGCGGGCGACGATGCCGGTTCCACACGGGACCGGGCTGAAACCCGCGCGTCGCCGCTAGGCCCCGCGCGCGTCACAAGGGAGCAGAGAGGGACCATGCATGCTGCGGACGCGCACGGCAACCAGCGGACACATGGTCAGGGGAGATTCAGCCTGCTACCCCGATCGGATGCGAGCTATCGATGGCGAAGGCAGGTCGCTCGGCCCCCTCGGATCGTCGCAGCGCACCGGCGACTCTCGGCACGAGGCCCCTGCTGTGGCTTTCCGCCCCGAGGTTCGTTTCCGATGCGCCGCCGCTCGAAGACGGGCCGCGGAGAATCGCCTCGATCTCGGCTCTGGCCGCACGAAGATCGAGTTCGGCGTAGATCTTCCGTCGGGATTCGCTGGGCAGCATGATCGCCAGCACCAGCAGCTCTTCGCTCGTCAGGTCGCGGGTGCGGATCGTGTCTCGGACTGAACGCTGCGTCTCGACCGTTGTCATGCCTTCACCCCTTCGAGCATGGAGGACTCGTCGTTCTCGCACTCGGCGACCGGCTGCCCAGGAACGCGCCGGCCGGGGAACGTCGGGGAAGCCGGGACACGCGCCCGAGTGCGGATGCTTCGTCTGCCCGACACATCCGACATCCGATCGCTCTCGCCGGATCTCGCACTTGTTGAGTCAGATACCGCCAGATTCTCTCGTGGGACTTTGGCCCCGCCCAGGGCTGGGGCCGCACCGGGGCGGTGCGGCCGAAATACCGCCTAGGGCGGGTTGGGCCCACGGGACTCCATGGAACGGGACTCGCCAGCAACGGGGGCCCCCGAGGCACCCCGTTGGGGTGCGTGGGCGTGGCGCTCGCTCGGTCACAGGCCCACCCCTCCGGGGTGGTGGAGGGCGTGGTGGCTGGCTTCCGGGGGTGTCGCTGCGCGACGACCCCCGGCTACTGGAGGGCACCCCGATGGGGTGTGGGGAGAGAGCCATGCCCATGCAGAGCCATGGGCATGCCACACACGGCCGACACGGCCGTGGCACACCGGACTTTGTCCTCCCCCGGTATCCAGCGCCGCCATGAACGCTTCCTGCGGGATGTTCACGCCGCCGATCGACTTCATCCGCTCCTTGCCCTGCTTCTGCTTCTCAAGGAGCTTGCGTTTGCGGGTGAAGTCGCCGCCGCGGCACTTGGCGGTGACGTCCCTGCGGAAGGCCTTGATGGTTTCGCGATCGACCGCTGCACGCATAAAGTTGAGTTGTCCCGGCGGCCGCCGGCAGCGTCCCGGGTGGCCTTCCGCTGCTCGGCGATCTCCGCGGCGCGGCGCAGCGCCCACGTCAGGTGATCGACATCGCGGATCGATCCGGGAGCGCTCACTTCGGCTACCGCTGCCTGGTGGGAGCCGGCCCTGGCTCCGTCATGGCTGCGGACCTCGATCGTCCTCCACAGAGGCGGGGAGTCGATTGGCGCCGGCCTCGAGCTGGGCCACGAGCGGCGGCAGATGCTCACGGAGCACGCGCCAGAGCTTCGCGGGGATCAGCCGGTCGTACTCGTGGGAGAGGATGTGGCGGGCGCCGACGATCTGGCGCCAGGGCACGTCGGGGATGATCGCTCGCGATTCGTCGCTGATCCTGGCGGCCGCCTCGCCGATGGCCTGGATGTACCAGGCAAGTGAAGTTTGGTAGAGACGGCGTGAAAGGAACTCGGACTCCTCGACCGGTGCGAACTCGGCGATCGCTTCGCGGGCCAGCGCAAGCATGTGCTCGGCTCGCAGCCGATCCTCGGGACCGGGCGCGCGGCGGCTACGCGGCATATCCGATCCTCGACGACCTGAGCACATGGCGCAGGGACGCGGGGGAGAACATCTCGGGCGTCTTCAGGTCGACCTCGCGGCCGAACAGGTCGGACAAATCCTGCTGGATGCCGCCGAGTTCGAAGAGGTCGGGGTCCACGCCCGGCGCGAACTCGACAAGCATATCGAGATCGCTCTCGGGGCCGAAGTCGGCACGGAGGGCGGAGCCGAAGATCCGAACGGCGGTGATGCGATGGCGCTCGCACAGCGCGGCGAGTTGATCACGATCAACCGTGATTCCATCGGCGAACTGGTGGGCGGTCATGAGCGCTCTCCGAATCCGAGGGGTCGCGAGCCCAACGCATCATACCGCAGCGGGGACCTGCCATGCCCAGAGCGAGCCATGGGCATGGCACACGTGGATCAATCCTCCCCGGTATCCAGCACCGCCATGAACGCCTCCTGCGGGATGTTCACGCTGCCGATCGACTTCATCCGCTCCTTGCCCTTCTTCTGCTTCTCGAGGAGCTTGCGTTTGCGGGTGAAGTCGCCGCCGTAGCACTTGGCGGTGACGTCCTTGCGGAAGGCCTTGATGGTTTCGCGGGCGATGATGGTGCCGCCGATGGCGGCTTGCAGCGGGATCTCGAACTGGTGGCGGTCGATCTGCTTGCGGAGTTTTTGGAGGAGCAGGCGGCCGCGGGCCTGGGCTCGGTCTTTGTGGCAGATGAGGGCGAGTGCCTCGACGGGGTCGCCGTTGATGAGGATGTCGATCTTGACGAGGTTGTCGGCGCGGAACTCGATGACCTCGTAGTCCATGGTGCCGTAGCCGCTGGTCATGCCCTTGAGCTTGTCGTAGAAGTCGTAGATGATCTCGGCGAGGGGGATCTCGAAGGTGAGCATCTGGCGGGTCTCGCCGACGACCTGCTGGCTCTTGTAGATGCCGCGGCGGTCGAGGCAGAGCTTCATGATGTCGCCGATGAACTCGTTGGGGAGCATGATCTCGACGCGGCAGATGGGCTCGCGGATCTCGAGCACCTGGCCCATGTCGGGGAGGTCGGCGGGGTTGTGGACCTCGATCTCTTCGGAGCCACCGCCCTTGGCGCGGATGCGGACCTTGTAGCTGACGGTGGGCGCGGTCTGGACGATCTCGAGGTTGTGCTCGCGCTCGAGGCGCTCCTGGACGATGTCCATGTGGAGCAGGCCGAGGAAGCCGCAGCGGAAGCCGAAGCCGAGGGCCTCGGAGTGGACGGCCTGGAAGGTGAAGGAGGAGTCGTTGAGGCTGAGCTTCTCCATGGCGTCGCGCATGTCCTCGAAATCGTTGCCCTTCTTGTCGCTGGTGGCGGGGTAGAAGTCGCAGAAGACCATCTGGCGCGGGGGCTCGTAGCCGGAGAGGGCCTCCTCGGCGGGGTCGATGTCGAGGGTGATGGTGTCGCCGACGCGGACATCGCCGAGGGTCTTGATGGCGGCCACGAGGTAGCCGGTCTCGCCGGGGCCGAGGTCGGTGGTCTTGACGGGCTTGGGGATGTACTTGCCCAGCTCGGTGACGAGGAAGGTGCGCCCGAGGCCCATCATGCGGATCTTGTCGCCGATCTTGAGCCGCCCGTCGAAGACCCGGACGTAGACGATGACGCCCCGGTAGTCGTCGTAGACGGCGTCGAAGATGAGGGCGCGGGTCTTCTCGGTCTTGCTGGGGCGGGGCGGGGGGAACTGGTCGCAGATGGCGGCCAGGAGTTCCTGGATGCCCTGGCCTGTCTTGGCGGAGACGAGGATGCAGTCTTCGGCGGGGAGGCCGAGGACCTGCTCGACCTCCATGGCGATCTCGTCGGGGCGTGAGCTGGGCAGGTCGATCTTGTTGAGGACGGGGATGATGGTGAGGTCCTGGCTGAAGGCCAGCAGGGCGTTGACGACGGTCTGCGCCTCGACGCCCTGGGTGGAATCAACCACGAGGATGGCGCCCTCGCAGGCCTTGAGGGCGCGGGAGACCTCGTAGTTGAAGTCGACGTGGCCGGGGGTATCGATGAAGTTGAGCATGAAGAGCTCGCCGTGATCCTCGGCGGCGCCCTTGGCCGAACGGTGCTGGCCGGAGTCGTCGACGGGGGACTCGAACTCGGACTCGAGCTCGTCGCTCTTGGCGCCGGGCTTGTGCCGGTGGAGCACGGTGACGGCGGAGGCCTTGATGGTGATGCCGCGCTCGCGCTCGAGGTCCATCGAGTCGAGGAGCTGCTCGCGGGCCTCGCGGGCGCTGACGGCGTTGGTGGCCTGGAGGAGCCGGTCGGCGAGGGTGCTCTTGCCGTGGTCGATGTGGGCGATGATGGCGAAATTGCGGATGTTGGCGCGGTCGATGGTCATAGGGCGGGTGTCGTCTCTGGGGGCCCGGGGGGGGGGTGTAGCCCTGGGGGACGGGGTCCCCTGGGGCCGGATTCGGCGGTTTTTCGGGCTGGGGATGATAGCCGGGGGAGGGCAGGAGTCGGTCGGTGAAACGGGGGTGCGGCGCGGGGACTAGAGGGCCCGACCTTGACCCGACCTAGGTCCGAGCTGGGTCCGAGCTGGGTCCGAGCTGGGTCCCGAGCTGGGCCCGAGCTGGGTCCGACCGGGTCGCGATCTGGGGCTGGCGTTCCAGCGTAGGGGTTGAGGTGGCCGATAAATGGTCGGGGACCTGACGACGGAGGTGCGCGATGGGTTCGGAGACACTGAGGCCGATCCGGAAGATCTTGGCAACGACCGGCCTGACGCCGGAGTCGGTGGGCGGTGTGCAACTGGCGGTCGATCTCGCCAAACGCGAGGGGGCGACGCTCGAGATCGTGCACGTGATCCAGGCCTCGAGCGAGATGACCGAGAAGGCGATCCCTGGGCTGGCGGAGAAGCACCGGGCGTTCTCGGAGCAGGAACTCCGGACCTTCTGCTCGTCGCACGGCGTCGGGCCGGACGTCGCGCTGCACGTGCTGGAGGGGGAGCCAGAGGTCGAGATCCTGAAGCTCCGGGCGAAGCTCAAGGCGGACGTCCTCGTGATCGGGCGCTACGGCAAGGGCGGCCTGAAGCGCGGACGTCTGGGGAGCATTGCGAACCGCATCGTGCGCCGCTGCCAGGTGAGCGTGCTGGTGGCCCAGCCCGACTTCCGGAGCCCGGTGCGGCGGGTGGGCGTCGCGGCCGACCTGCACGAAATCTCGCAGCTCGAACTCCAGCGTTCGCTCGAGATGGGCAAGCTGTTCGGAGCCGAGGAGGTCGTGGTGCTGGCCAGCTACGAGGTGCCGGCGGGGTATCACACGATCATGACGTGGGAGGAGGCCTGCACCCAGCTCGAGGAGGCCCTGCGCGAGGCGGCCGAGCGGGCGATGAAGACCGCGACGGCGGCCGTGCCGGGGGCGCCGAAGTGGCGCCTGCGCCTGGAGGAGGGCTCTCCGGGGTCGCGGGTGCCGGCGATGGCGCAGGAGGAGCACCTGGACATGCTGGTGCTCGGGACCCACGGCCGGACGCGGGCGGCCATGGCGCTGCTCGGCCGCACCAGCGAGAAGATCATCGACGGGGCCGGGTGCAGCGTGTGGGCGGAGCGGGACGCGGGGGCGTTTCAGGGATTCCTGGCGGCGCTCAAGGAGTGGGCGGAGTAGGGACAGAGACGAAGAGACAGAGAGAAGAAGAGACGCAGTGGGCTGGGTGGTTGGGGGATGGTGCCCCCTCGCTCCGGCGCTCGGGGCTCGTCACTTTCTGGCGATGACTTCGTACATGGGCGGCAGGTGCATGTAGGCGGCCGGGTCGGCGGAGCGGGCCTGCCAGACTTCGAGGAAGGCCCGGTGGTCGGCCTCGGTGATGTACCCGAGTTCTTCGAGGCGGGGGAGGAAGACCTTCCAGAAGGTGTCGGGCCAGTTCCACATGGTGGAGCCGGGGCGGGCGGTGGCAATCTCGATGCGGCTGATGTGGTCGATCGAGAGGCCGGCGTCGAGGGCGAGGCGGGGGAGGCGGCCCATGATGTCGGGGTCGCCGCCGTGGTCGCGCCAGCTCTTGGCGATGGCGGCGATGACGCGCTCGAAGGCCTCGGAGCGTGGGGCGACGCACATGGTCTCGTAGCGGAAGTAGTCCTGGATGCAGAGCCGGCCGCCGGGCTTGAGGTGGCGGGCGATGGCGGCGACGACCGCGGCCGGATCGGGGACGAAGCAGAGGACCCAGCGGACGTAGGCGATGTCGAAGGCGCCGGCTTGGAGGTCGTCGAGGGTGTGGATCTGGGCGGCGTCGGCGACGGCGAACTTGGCCTGGGGGAGGTGCCGCTTGCGGGCCTGGTCATTGGCGAAGGCGATGTAGGGCTCGGACTCGTCGATGCCGACCACGTGGCCCTTGGGGCCGACGATCTGGGCGAGGTCGAGGCTGGCGAAGCCGGGGCCGCAGCCGATGTCGAGGACGGACTGGCCGGGGGCGATGCCGGCGCGGAACCAGAGGGCGTGGGCGGCCTGGGACCAGAGCCGGTGCTGGAAGCCGAGGCGTTCAAGCTCGACGGGGTTGGTGCCGAGGACGTATTCGCGGCTGGTGGGGGCCGGTGTGGTCGCGGGCTTGGCGGGGTCTGGCATAGGGAAGATGGTACGCGGCGCTTGCCCGGGGTCCCGGGAGGGTCAACGCTTGGGGCGTGCGTCCCCCCGAGGTGCCAGAGTCCTGGATCAAGCGGGTGCTGCCACCGCTCTGGTCGTTCCTTCCGGCGTCGATGCCGGCGATGGCGCGTCGGAACTATCGGTACGAGCTGACGGCGGCATTCTTCCTGCCCTTCATCCTGGCGGTCGTAGATAGCGCGATCATCGGCGTGGTGGTGAAGAACGCGTACGCGGGGGTGGTGGACGAGACGCTGCTGAACTTCGTGGTGGCGGTGATCACGGCGTCGGCGGCATTCAGCAACATCGTGAGCTTCGCGTGGGTGCGCCTGAGCCACGGGCGCGACAAGGTGCCCTTCATCAACGGGCTGCAGGTCGGGATGATCGTGCTGGTGGGGCTGATCGGGGCGATGCCGCGGAGCGTGACAGGCCTGTGGATGCTGGCGGGCTGCGTGCTGGCGGCGCGGTTCTGCTGGGCGGGATTCATCACGATCCGGTCGACGATCTGGCGGCAGAATTACTCGAGACCGGTGCGGGCGCGGGTGACGGGGAAGCTCGCGACGGTGCAGGTGTTGACGCTCGCGCTGCTGGGGCTCGGGCTGGGGGCGTCGATGGACGCGGACCCGGAGTGGTTCCGCGTGCTGCTGCCGGCGGGGTGCGTGCTCTCTCTGGCCGGGGTGTGGGCCTGGAGCCGGATCCGGCTTCGGGGGCGGGCGAGCCTGATCGGCCAGGAGCGGGCCAGCCGCGGGGATGGCGACGCGCCCTCGTTCAATCCGGCGGGGATGGTGAGGCTGCTGGCGGGGGATCGGATGTTCGCGGGATACATGGCGTGCATGTTCCTGCTGGGGCTCGGGAACCTGATGCAGACGCCGCTCCTGGTGGTGCTGCTGCGTGACGAATTCCACATGGAGTACCTGGGCGGGATCAAGCTGACCAGCTCGATCCCCCTGGCGATGATGCCGATCTCGATCCCGCTCTGGGCGCGGCTTTTGGACCGGGTGCACGTGATCCAGTTCCGGCGGTTTCACAGCTGGTTTTTCGTCGTGGCGGCCGCGGTCTCGACGCTGGCGGTGCACCGGCAGACGGCGTGGCTGCTCACGATCTCGGCGGTGGTGCAGGGACTGGCGTACGGGGGCGGCGCGCTGGCGTGGAACCTGGGACACCTGGACTTTGCGCCGGCGCACCGGGCGTCGGCCTACATGGGCGTGCACGTGACGCTGACGGGTGTGCGCGGGTTGATCGCCCCATTCTTGAGCGTCGGGCTCTACGAACTGCTGCTCAACCGCGCACCGCACGCGAGCACGTGGGCGTTCGGCGCATGCTTTGTGTTCTGCGCCATCGGGGCGGTGGGGTTCCAGGTGCTGGCGAGGCGGAAGTTGCAGGCCGATGCCCTGCTGCGTCCCGCGGAGACTGCACCGCCGACGCGCGTGGGGCAGGGCGGGGGCCCGGGGGACAGAGGGACAGAGGGACAGAGGGACAGAGGGACAGAGGGACAGAGGGACAGAGGGACAGAGGGACAGAGGGACAGAGGGACAGAGGGACAGAGGGACAGAGGGACAGAGGGACAGAGGGACAGAGGGACAGAGGGACAGAGGGAGAGAGAGGGAGAGAGGAGAGGGGTGTTATTGGGCGGGAGCTGCGGCTTGCGCCCGGTGTCCCTTCGTGCCTCTGTCCCCCCGGCGTTCTGCCGTTCTGGCGTTCTGGCCATTCGGCCCCTCTGCCAAACGCATCAATTGATATCGATCTTGCGGGGCTGGGCCTTGGCGTGCTTGGGGAGCGTCAGGGTCAACTCGCCGTTCTTGAGTTCGGCGCTGGCCTTGCCCTCCTCGACGACGCTGGGGAGCGCCACGCGGCGGCTGAGTGAGCCAACGCGACGCTCCTTGCGGTAGTAGCGCTCGGTACACTGCTCGGCCAGTTCCTCCTTCTCGGCCTTGATTGTGAGGATGCCCTCGTGGACCTCGATCTGGACCTGGTCCTTCGTGAAGCCCGGGAGCGAAGCGCGAACAATCACGCTCTGCTCGTCCTCGGAGATGTCGAGGGCCAGCGTGCCCCCCTCGACACGGGGGGCGGCGCGGGACGCCGGGAGGCCCGGCTCGGCCAGCATGGAGCCGAGCAGGCGGTCGAGCTCGGGGAAACCGACACAGGAACCGCGACGCAGCAGGGTGGTGGACATGGCGATACTCCTCTTGGTCAGTCCGGGCCTCATCGCCCGGGTACTGTGGAAAATGCAACCCTCGTGCCACTGCGGATGGGGCGCAACCCTGGCGGGAGGGGCTGGGGGGCGGAGGGCGCGGGGTCCGCGGTCGGCTGGGACGGTCAGAGCGGCAGGAGCCTGTCGGATTGACAGAATCGGTTCGGAGGGCGGGCGGGTGGTAAGATCGAGCGCATGGAGGCAAACCCAGGGCGGCGGATCGTGGTGTGGTGCGATGAGGATCGCGCGGAGTTCGTGCGTGGCATCGCAAGGGCCGCGGATCTCTCGGTCGTGGGCGCGGGGTGCGAGACCAAGGGGCGATCCGCGGGGCTGGCGTCGGTCTTCGGGTGCCCCCCGGTGGACGACCTGCGGTCCGCGCTGACGGAGGGGGATTGCGACCTGGTGCTCATCGCCTCGGCGGGCGGGTTCGGGGGTGCCTCGAGCCCGGGGGACGCGGCTGGGGTGTTGACGGCGAGGCAGCGGGGTGTCCGCGTCGTGACTCTGGAGCCGGTGCCGGCGAGCGCGCTGGAACTGAGCGGGGCATGGTCGAGCGTCGGGGCGGGGGGCGTGCGGGCTGTGGATGCGGCCCGCTTCGTGCCACTGGCGCGGACGAGCCGGTCGTTCCGCGACGCCTCGGAGGTGCTCGAGATGTTCGGGCGGGCCCGGACGCTGGTGGTCGAGGCCCTGTGCCGACCGGAAGAGGGGAGCCTGGGGGCGAGGCTCTTCAGCGCCGTCGAGGTGCTGGTGTGGCTGATGGGCGAGCCGGAGAGTGTGGATGCGGCGTTCGCCGCCCCGAAGCGCGGGCTGCTGGTGCCGCTCCCCGGCGAGTCGCTCCGGGATGCGCACGGGGATGTCACGGCCAACTTCCGCTTCGCGGACGGACGGGCCGCGGCGCTGGTGGCGAGCGACCAGAGCGGACGATGGTCGCGGAGCACAACCCTGCTGGGAGACGGGGGTCGCTTGCGTGTTTTTGACGATGGCTTTGAGTGGGTGAGTGCGGCCGGCGAGCGCGTGGACTCGGCGCGGCAGACCAAGCGGCGGGGGGAGACACACGAGGTGCCGCGGTCGGTGGAGGCGCTCGCCGAGTCGATCACGAGGCTGCTGGACCCGGCGATTCCTGAGGAGGGGCCGCTGGATCACCGGACGGTCCTGGCGGTTTGCCAGGCGGCCCTGCTCTCGGCGCGCACCGGCTCGGCGGAGAGCCCGTCGACGATCCGGCGGATGATGGAGGTCGGGTAGCCCGCCTGGGGGGCGAGGGCTCCGGGTCCGGGCTCAGGGCGCTGGGGTCGCATCGCGGGCGGGGCGTTCATCCTCCAAGCCGGCATCGTGCGGGGAATCGGCGAAGCGGCCGGAGCGGACGCCCCAGATCGTGTGGAGCACTCGGGTCACCACGAGCCCGGAGGCGAAGCCGATGACGAACGCCCAGCTGTGGCCGAGGCCGCGGATCTGGAGGTAGTACATGAGGCCCATCGCCACGAGGTAGTAGATGGGGCTGAGGATGGCTCGTTCGAACTGGACGAGGCTGGCCTCATGGAAAAAGCTGCGCTTGGGCTTGGGGCGTGGCTTGCGCTTCCAGGGCGGGTTCCAGTGGTTGGCGATCCAGTGGAGCGCGTAGTAGAGGAGGACATCGACGAACATGTCGATGCCGCCGGCGGCGAAGGTGATGACCAGCCGGTGCTGCTCCCCGATGTAGCGTCCGATGAGGAGGACCGGATACTTGGCGACGGCGACGGCAAGGAGTCCGGACGCGATGATGTTGGCGTTGATATTGATAACGCGTTTGCGCTGGTAGAGGTCGAAGAGGCGCCGGTGCATATGGGGCTCTCGGTATGGCGCCTCAGCGGGGATGCACGGGGGCTCGCCCGACGGAGATGTAGTCGAAGCCGAGCTTGACCATGTCCTGCCTTCGGTACAGGTTGCGCCCGTCGAAGATGACGCGGGAGCGCATGGCGGAGGCGATGCGCTCGAAGTCCGGGCTCTTGAACTCATCCCAATCGGTCGCGATGACGATGCCGTCGGCGCCCTGAGCGGCGGCGTAGATCGAGTCGGCGATCCGGAGCTTCGGACCGATCTCGCGTACGGCGTTGTCGGCGGCCACGGGGTCGAATCCGACGCACTCGGCGCCGTGCTCGACCGCCTTGCGGACGAGGGTGAGCGCGGGCGCCTCGCGGATATCGTCGGTGCGGGGCTTGAATGCCAGGCCCCAGAAGGCGAGGCGCTTGCCGGCGAGGCCGCCGGCGGGGGCGTAGTGCTCGAGGACCTTGTCGAAGAACCGGGCCCGCTGGAGCTGGTTGACCTCGTGGACTGCCCGGGAGAGGGACATCTCGAGCCCGGCGTTGTCGCCCATCATGATGCAGGCGAGGGTGTCCTTGGGGAAGCAGGAGCCCCCGTATCCCAGGCCCGGGTAGAGGAACTGGTGGCCGATGCGCGTGTCGGCGCACATCCCCTCACGGACGCGGTTGATGTTGGCGCCGTAGCGTTCGCAGAGGTTGGCCATCTCGTTGATGAAGCTGATCTTGGTGGCGAGGAAGTTGTTGGACGCATATTTGACCATCTCGGAGGAGAGGACGTCCATGATGTAGATGGGGTGCCCGTTGCGGACGAAGGGGTCGTACACATCGCGGAACAGCTCTGCCACCCATTCGTCCTCGACGCCGACCACAACGCGGTCGGGCTTGTTGAAGTCGCTGATCGCGTCGCCCTCCTTGAGGAACTCCGGGTTGTCGGCAACCGCGAAGGGGATGTCGGGGCCGATACGCCCACGGATCCGATCCCGCACGGCGAGGGTGGTGCCGACGGGGACGGTGGACTTCATGACGATGACCTTGGGCTTCTGGCTGGGGCCCAGCGTCCTGATGACGTCGGCGATGTCGTCGGCGGCCCCCTCGATGTAGCGGAGATCGGTCTGCCCGTCCGCCCCCGTGGGCGTGCCGACGCAGATGAAGATCATGTCGGCGTCGCGGTAGGCGGCGGCCTTGTCGGTCGTGTACGTGAGGCGCCCGGCGGCAGTGTTCCGGGCCATGAGCTCGGTGAGGCCGGGCTCATAGATCGGGCAGACCCCCCGGCGGAGCTTGGCGATCTTGCCCTCGTCGACGTCGAGGCATGTCACATCGACGCCGGTGTTGGAGAAACACACGCCTGTGACAAGCCCCACGTACCCGGTGCCGACCATGGTCATGCGCATCGCTGGCCTCCTGCTGCGGACCTTCGGGGCGAGTATACGCGCCGGGGGTTCGGCGGAGGCCGTGCGCGGCCGGGGCCCGGCGTCTACACTTCGGCCCCATGCCGGACACCAAGAAGAAGCGGACACGGAAGCCCACACTCACTGCGGCGACGGCCGACCGGCACGTGCTCTACGGCATGTCCGTCCAGAGCGTCGAGGCCGAGATCGATTTCGTGGACGAGACCTATCGGGACCTGCGCGGCCGGCGGCCCTCGCTGCTCCGCGAGGACTTCTGCGGGACCGCAAATTCGGCGTGCGAGTGGGTGCGCCGGCGACCGGGCAACCGCGCGGTCGGGATCGACCTGTGCGAGGACACGCTGGCCTGGGCCGAGGCGCACAATCTCTCCGGCCTCAAGCCCGCCCAACGGGAACGCGTGACGCTGCTCCACCGCGATGTCGTGGATCCGGGCCCGAAGGGGCGGGGTTCGGACGTGACGCTGGCGATGAACTTCAGCTACTGGGTGTTCCGCGAGCGCTCGCAGATGGTGGCATACTTCCGGTCCGTCCGCGAGGCGCTGGCCCCGGGGGGGCTCTTCATGCTCGACCACTACGGTGGATCGGACGCGTTGACCGAGACGCGGGAGAAGCGGCCCCTCGACGGGTTCACCTATGTCTGGGATCAGCACAAGTACAACCCGATCACGGGCGAGATGGTGTGCTACATCCACTTCGAATTCCCCGACGGATCGAAGATGAAGCGGGCGTTCGAGTATCACTGGCGGCACTGGACGCTGCCGGAGATCCGGGACTGCCTCGCCGACGCGGGGTTCACGCGCAACAGCGTCTACTGGGAGGGCGAGGACGAGGACGGCGAGGGCAATGGGGAGTTCGAGGCGACGGAGGAGGGTGAGGCGGATATGGCCTTCATCACCTACATCGTCGCGGAGAAATAGTCCGCCCGGGCCGGTCGGGCCCCGACCTATCCTTGGCCATGACGCAGACCTTCCTCGACGTGCCGCCGGAGCTGGGACCGATCCAGATGATGCTGGGCGAGGGGCTTCTGCGGGTGGAACAGCGCTTTGACGAGCAGCTCGCCTCGGAGCTTCTCCCGGTCGAGCGCCTGTGCGCCCACGTGGAGCGGTATCGGGGCAAGATGCTCCGGCCGGCGCTCGTCATGCTCTCGGGGCTTGCGTGCGGGGCGTCCGGGATCTCGGAGGAGCACGTGACCATCGCGGCCGTGTGCGAGATGGTGCACATGGCCACGCTCGTGCACGACGACGTGCTCGACGAGGCAGAGAACCGGCGGCGGGGGCGGACCGTCAACCACCTCTATGGCAACGAGGCGGCCGTCATCCTGGGCGACTACCTGATCGCCGGGGCGTACCACCTCTGCACGTCGATCGGGTCGGTGGAGGCGGCGCGGGCGATCGGCGAGGTGAGCATGACGCTGTGCGGCGGGGAGCTGCTGCAGCTGCACTACCGGGACGACTACTCGCTGGACGAGGCGACGTACTTCGCGATCCTCGAGCGGAAGACGGCGGCCCTGATCGGCGTCTCCTGCCGTCTGGGGGCTCAACTGGCGGGGGCGGCTCCGGCCGTCCAGGAGGCCCTCGATCGATTCGGGCGGCGCCTGGGTGTCGCGTTCCAGATCCAGGACGATCTGCTCGACCTGCTCGGTGAGGAACGCGTGGTCGGCAAGAGCGTCGGCAAGGACTTGGAGAAGGGGAAGCTCACGCTCCCGGTGCTCCTACACCTCGGGCATCTGGACCCGGGGGAGCGCGGGTCGTTTCTGGAACTGCTGGAGCGGGCGGGGGAGGGCGACGCGGCAGCCGCGGGGGAGCTGCGGGACCGGCTGGTCTCATCGGGGGCGGTGGAGGCGGCCCGTGCCCGGGCGAGGACGCTGGTGGAGGAGGCCCGCGAGGGGCTCCGGGCTGCGCCGCGGGGGCCGGCACGGGAGATGCTGGACCTGATGGCCCGGGCGGTGGTGGAGCGTCGGTATTGACACCGGCGGGGAGTCCCGGCGCATTCAGTGGTTGGGGCACGGGCGGGTCTGCTATCGTCTCGGCCTATGGCCATTGACTTTCTGGAAGAGCTGAAGTGGCGGGGTCTGTTGCACCAGTGCACGGACGAGCGCGGTCTGACCCGGCACCTCGGTGAGGGCACGCGCCGCGCCTACGCGGGATTTGACCCGACGGCCGACAGCCTGACGATCGGGAACCTGGTGCCGATCATGATGCTGGTGCACCTGGCGCGGGCGGGGCATGAGCCGATCGTGATCATGGGCGGGGGGACGGGGCTGATCGGGGACCCCTCGGGCAAGAGCGCCGAGCGGACGCTGATGACGACCGAGACGGTCGCGAGCAACGTGGCGAGCCAGCGGCGGATCTTCGAGGCGGTGTTCGCGGGGGCGGGCGCGGGCGCCCCGCGCATCGTCAACAATGCCGACTGGCTGTGCAAGCTGAGCTATCTGGAGGCGCTGCGCGATGTCGGCAAGCACTTCAGCGTGAACATGATGATCCAGAAGGATTCGGTGAAGGCGCGGCTCGAGAGCCGCGAGCAGGGGATCAGCTACACCGAGTTCAGCTACATGATCCTGCAGGCATACGACTTCGCCCATCTCTTCAAGGAGATGGGGGTCACGGTGCAGCTGGGCGGCAGCGATCAGTGGGGCAACATCGTCGCGGGCGGCGACCTGATCCGGCGTATGCACGCGCCGGAGCACGGCGCCGAAGAGTCGGGGACCCCCCACTCCTTCGGCCTGACCTGCCCGCTGGTGACCAAGGCCGACGGCGGCAAGTTTGGCAAGACCGAGAGCGGTGCGGTGTGGCTGACGCGGGAGCGGACGAGCCCCTACGCCATGTACCAGTTCTGGCTGAACTCGTCGGACGAGGACGTCATCAAGTTCCTCAAGCTCTTCACGCTGCTGTCGAAGGCGGAGATCGACGCGCTGGCCGAGGCCCACGCCGAGAACGCCGGCGCCCGGGAGGCGCACCGCGCGCTGGCCCACCACGCGACGGCGCTGCTGCACGGGGAGCACGAGGCGGAGATGGCCGCCAAGGCGGCGCAGGCGCTCTTCTCCGGCGAGGTGGCCGAACTCTCCAAGGCGATGCTCGAGGAGGTGCTGGCGGAGGTGCCCTCGAGCAGCCACGCCAGGGCGGGGCTCGCCGGGGAGGGCGTCGCGCTGCTCGACCTGTTGATCGAGACCGGTCTGGCCAAAAGCAAGCGCGAGGCGCGCGAGTTCCTCTCGAGCGGGAGCGTGAGCGTCAACGGACGGAAGGCGGGGCTGGAGGATCGGCTCACGGCCGAGGCCCTGCTGCATGGCGAACTCGTTGCCCTGCGGCGGGGGAAGAAGGCGTGGCACCTCGCGCGGTGGGCGTGACGCCGTCGATGCCCCTCCCACCCCGGCGGAAGGCGGATCAGTCCACCCCCATCAGGATCTCCATTGTCCTCTGATCGAGCTCCTCGTAAGGAAGCGGGCGATCGGCGAGCTTCGCGCGGTCGAAGGTCATGGCCGAGAGGGTCTCGGCGCGTGAAGCGCTG
Organism: Phycisphaerales bacterium; assembly: GCA_016709445.1. Taxonomy (GTDB): domain Bacteria; phylum Planctomycetota; class Phycisphaerae; order Phycisphaerales; family UBA1924; genus PNC22. The sequence continues at coordinate 101,151 of JADJMV010000010.1, read as the reverse complement.
AACTCGCCCGTGAGGGCGTCGATGTCCTTGCTGGCGCGGTGGATCTTGCGGAGCAGGGCCTTGACCTGCTTGTCGCCGTTCCATCGCTTGGCCTTCTCCTTGAGGATGAGGTAGGTCCGCATCGAGCCGCGGGCGAACTCGATCACGTCGGCGCGGTCGGAGGTGCGGTAGGCGTGGCTGTCGAAGTGCTTGAAGCCGTCATACTTGTGGTCTTCGAGCAGCTTGACGAGAAAGAAGGCGTGCTTGGGGTTGGCACTGCATCGTGCGCCACCTCGGGGTTCACGCCGACCATGTCGGGGCGCTTGAGGGTGGGGATGAGGGCGAGGTAGTGGCCGGTGGTCGGGAAGTACATGTGGCCGCGGGGCTCGTTGGGCTTGGCTTCGAGGGCAAACCTGAACTCGTACCCGCTCTCGACGGCGTAGTCGCAGAGGAAGTCGAGGGCCCGGCGGAACCTGGCGACGGCCTCGACCGGGTCCTTGGCGGCATCGGTCTCGGCGCCCTCCCGCCCGCCCCAGAATACGTACACCTTGGCGCCAAACTCGGCGGCCAGGTCGAGGCCCCGCATCGCCTTCTGGACCGCGTAGGCGCGGACTTCGGCGTCGTTGCTGGTGAAGGCGCCGTCCTTGAAGACCGGGTCGGAAAAGAGGTTGGTGGTGCCCATCGCAACCTGGATCTTCGTGCGCTTGAGGGCGGCGCCGAAGTCGGCCTTGATGCGGGCCGATTCGGCCTCGGTGGCGTCGATGGGGATGAGGTCGTTGTCGTGGAAGTTGACGCCGTGGACGCCCCCCACCTCGCCGAGAAGGTCGACGATCTCGGCGGGGGTCAGTTCGGGGCGCGTGGTCAATCCGAAGGGATCGCGACCGGGATTCCCCACGGTCCAGAGGCCGAAGGTGAAACGGTCGCGCGGTGTGGGCGTGTAGGGATCGGCCATGGGTGCTCCTCGTGCGGGGGATGGTAGTGGGATGCGGCTTCGCACGGCGGCGGGCCGTCGCGCGACGCCCGGAGGGCCCGGTCAGGGACCCTCGGCCAGCGCGGGGGGTTCCGGCTCGTCCCGCGGCGACTGCTCGAGGCGGGAGACTCGGGCGGCGAGGGCCGCGAGCAGGCCGGACAGGCCGAGGACCTCTTCGTGGAGTTCGTCGAGCCGGCGCTCTGCGAAGAGCGTGGCCTCCTCGAGGCGGGTGAGTCTCTCGTCGGCGTCGTGGTGCACGTGGGCGCTCCCTCCGGGCGTTCTCGGGTCGGTTCGGCTACGCTGCCCGTCATGATGATGCAGCGAGGTGGATGGTTCAACCTGACGGTCGGGGTCGTGGTGCTCCTGGCGGCGAATCTCGCCCGCGGCAGCGACGGGGAGGCCCGCCTCGACGCCTCCGGCGCGGGCTGAGGCTCGGGGCGGCGCAGCCCGCGGCAGACGACGCCGGGCGCATCGAGCCCTCGCGCGGCCCCGCGGCCCGGTACGGCTCGGAGGGGACGCAGTGGATCCTCTTTGGGGGCGGGGCGGCGTACGACTTTTCGAACAATACGGACGTGAACCTGAACATCGGGTACAGCAGGTTTTTGGTCGATGACGTCGAGTGGCTGCTCGAACTCGCGACCTGGTACCACGCCCAGGAAGGCGACGACGCGGCCAGCCTGAACCCGGCCATGGAATTCCGCTGGCACTTCTTCAACAACGGCGACACGAGCGTGTTTGTCAACGCGGGGATCGGCGTGCTCGGCGCCACGGACAACGTGCCGGATATGGGCACCGGGTTCGACTTCACGCCAAGGATCGGCCTCGGCGTCACCGAGGCGATCGGCGCCGATGGGACGCGCCTCATCGCGGGCCTGCGCTGGCACCACATCTCCAACGCCCGGATTCACGGCGAGGAACGGAACCCCTCACGGGATGCCCCGATGCTCTACGTGCAGTTCGCGGTGCCCTTCTGAGCCCAGCTTAGCTCGCGCGGGCAAGGGAGATGCCGCCGTCGATCGCGGAGGTGACGACGCGGTTGCGCCCTTCCTTTTTGGCGCGGTAGAGATTCGAGTCGGCAAGCTCGATCCATCGCTCGGGGGGCACGCCGACGGCGCCCGTCGAGCCAACCACGCCGACCGAGCAGGTAATCGCCCGCTCGGGGTGCCGCGGCCAGGCGAGCTCGGCCAGGGCGGACCGGATCCGGTCGCAGACGGCGCCCGCGTCGGCGGGGGAAGTCTCCGGCATGATCAGGGCGAACTCCTCGCCGCCAAACCTGCAGGGAACGTCCGACTGGCGGCACTCCTTGCAGAGGAGCTTGGCGAGGCCCTGGATCGCGGCGTCGCCCGCGGGATGTCCGTAGGTATCGTTGACGGACTTGAAGTGGTCGAGGTCGAAGATCGCGAGCGAGAGCGGGCGATGGTGCCGCGCGGTGGACGCGACCTCCTCGGTCCATCGGCGGTCGAAGTGGAGTCGGTTGTACAGGCCGCTGAGCCCGTCGATGTGCGCCAGCTGCGAGAGCATTCGGAGCAACTGGCTGACCCGGAGCGCGGACCGGACCCGGACGCGCAGCTCGGTGACATCGAACGGCTTGCTGATGAAGTCCACCGCGCCGAGGTCGAACGCGGTGACCTTGTCCTGCGGGCTGTGCAGTCCAGAAAGCATGATGACGGGCACGTTCAGCGTGGCGTCGGTCTCCTTGAGCCTTCGGAGGACCTCGAACCCGTCCATGCCGGGCATATCGATGTCGAGCAGCACCACGGCCGGGATCGAAGTGGTCGCGATCCCGAGCCCCTGCTCGCCGCTGGTGGCGCTGACCACATCGATGCCCTCGCTGCGGAGACGCATCGCCAGGAGCCTGTGCACGTCCGGCGAGTCGTCGATGAGCAGCGCGACAGGCCGACGATCCTCGGTCGGCTCTCCGCCGGCGGTTGGGCTGGGTGTCAGGATCTCCATCCGGCTCTGCTCCGCGGCGGTCACGGCCTGGGGGCGATCGCCCCCGCTGCTCTCTCGCAAGCGAGAGTGAGTTCTTCTACTGATTCGGCAAGTCCGACGTCGCCCTTGATCGACGCGGAGGGAATCACCCGGTTCAGTCGGGCGTGCAGGGCGGCAGCCGGACCGGAGATCTGCCCGAGCCCGAGAAGACCCGCGGACCCCACCAAACGGTGGGCAAGGCTTCGGAGCGAGGCTTCGTTGCGGTCTGCAAAGGCCTCGCGCAGCCTCCGGGCAAAGTCCGGAAGCTCGGCCCGAAACTCCTCTGCGGGGTCCTCGGGTCGGGCACTGCTGGAATTGGGGTGGCCCGTCATACACCCTCCGCTGACAGCGAGGCTGGCGTTGGGTCATCGGGATCGGCGACGCGGAGGGCGAGGAATGGCCGTAAAATCGGCCAATTTCGTGTGGTTTGGCGCAGCAAAATGCCGCCCTGAAGGCGGCATCAATGGGAAGTGACCCCACGGGGATTCGAACCCCGGTTTCCAGGATGAGAACCTGGCGTCCTAGACCAGGCTAGACGATGGGGCCGTCCGGACAGAGGGTAGCCCTGACCGGTTGGCAATCAACCGGCGAAGGACCGGAAACTGGGGCTCAGCGGGCCGGGAGGCCGGATTCAAGCGGATGTTCAGGCTGCCACGAGGGCGGCCCGGCGCATCTGCGAGAGGGCGTAGACGCCGGCTTCTTCGGCCGTGTGGCCCACGACGGAACCGGCCGGATTGCCCTGCGAGTCCGACCATTCGGCCCGGTAGCAGTCGAAGAGCTGGATGTGACGGATCGAGAGCTTGAATCCCGCTTCGTCAAATTCGGCGCCGATCCGGTCCTGGCCCGGGTACGCCCGACCATCGGGGAGACGCTCACAGCCCCGGGTGTCCAGTGCGGCCCAGCCGGTTGCGTAGAGCTGATCGACGGCGAAGTCGAGACCCATGGTTCCCGTCCTTTGCTTCTGCGGGCCAGCCGCGGCATGCGGCCGACCCATGGCCTATCGGCTCATCGAGCCCCGACGGCTTCAGTCTAGCACGCTGAGACAGCCCGGGCGAACACCGGGTCGCTACCCGATAACCACGAGGGCGAGCACGTCGTAGAGAGCGTGCGTGGCAACGACGATCCCGAAGCCGCGTGTCAGGTAGATCGCGCCGAAGAAGACGCCCGAGAGGGCGTAGAAGGTCGCAGCGGTCCAGTAGTCGGCCCCGCCGCCCGCCGGCAGGCGGTGGTAGAGGGCGAAGGCCACGGCCGGGATGACCACGGAGAGGACGGCCCCCGCCCGATTCGGGAGCTTGAGGACATCGACCAGCAGCGCGTGGCAGGCGGCGATGCCGATCATGCGGAAGAGAAGTTCCTCGTAGAGGCCGGCACCCGAGGAAATGGTCAGACGGGCCTGCCAGGGAAGGGAAAGGATCCCGCCGGCGTCAGGGGTCTGGATGACGGCCGGCGCCGGGGACTGTTGGCCGGCGAGCAGCATGGCGACGATCGTGAGCGGGATCGTCCAGAGGCATGCTTCCATGGCCATGCCGATGAGCGTGAGGGGTTCGATGGTCCAGGGATCACGGCGCAACACGTGCCGGACGAGCAGGACCGTGACGAGCAGGGCCGCGGGAAGGTGGAGGCCCGCGGCGCCGAACGCTTCGAAGAATCGCGCGAGCATGCCCCACGCGGCGATGGTGCGGGCCTGGCCCCCCGGTCCGGAGAGGTAGACGACCGCACCGATCTCGTAGGCCGCGAGGAACGGCGCCAGAAAGAGCAGGATGTGGAGCGGGCGCTGCGAAATCTGCAGGTAGCCTTCGGCGGCCTGCGTGATCGCCTTCGTTGGAGCGGGCTTTCGCGGGCCGCGGGGCATGGTGGCAGAGGGTAGCCGCATGAGCAGGACGCAAGCAAAGACCGATCGACCACGGGGTCGATCGGTCCTCTATGTCTCGGGCGACTCGGCGGGCTGTCGGAGTTAGCCGACGACCTTGACCTTGAGCGCGGCATTGAGCCGGCTCTTGCGTCGGGCGGCCTGGTTCTTGTGGATGACGCCCTTCTGGGCGGTGCGGTCGATCACCGAGCAGCAGGTGCGGAAGGCTTCCTTGGCGGCGTCGAGATCCTCGCCACTGAGCTTCTCGCGGAAGTCCTTGATCGCGTCGCGCATCGAGCGAAGACGCCAGCGGTTGCGGGCGCGGTGCGACTCGTTCTGACGGACTCGCTTGCGTGCGGTGCGGGAATGCGCCATTCGGTACCTCTGCTGCCTTCGACGATCGCCCAAGCGTGGGCGGGGAACGACCCAATCGGCCCGGGCAACCCGGTCCGGACCAGAATCGTGGCAGGCCGGGGGAGGAAATCAAGCCCGGAGGGATCGAAACCGCTTGCCGGGCCAGGGGGACGGGATTAGGCTTCCCCGCCTTGCGGGCGTAGCTCAATTGGATAGAGCACCTGACTACGGATCAGGAGGTTAGGGGTTCGAGTCCCTTCGCCCGTGTTTCTTGCCGAGAGATGAGCGGGCAACCTGCCGCTCGCCTTGGCGCCCCCTGGACCAAATAAAGACCGAATCAGCGGATTGCCCGTCCCCTGGGGCCTGGTGCGCCGGCATCGCGTTCGGGGGGGCTCGCTGGACAGGGGAAACACCTTTGGGATTGGCGTGACCGAAGCGGCGTCCCGTCGCTGGCTCGCATGGCGGTTCGTGGCAGTCCCGGTAATCCGGCCCGGTAGGCCGGAGACCGGGACAAGCACGGGACGCGGGCGAGATCGCAGCCATGTTGGAAGTGACCCGAATCGTCGAGCATGTCGAGCAATTCGAGCATGTCGAGCAAGCCGCGGCCGCCGACTTGCTGCCGCTTGTGTACGACGAGTTGCGGGCCATCGCCTCGCGCGCGATGGCGCAGGAGCGGGTCGGCCACACGCTGCAGGCGACGGCCCTGGTGCACGAGGCGTATGCGCGGCTGGTGGGGAATGCGGAGTTGGCCTGGGACAGCCGGGCGCACTTTTTCGTTGCGGCCGCGGAGGCGATGCGGAGGATCCTGATCGAGCACGCCCGGTCCCGCACGCGCCTGAAACGGGGTGGTCCCGGGCGTCGGCGGGTGCCCTTGAGTGTGGTGGACCTGGCGACCGAGGATGACGGCCGGGAATTCCTGAGCCTTGATGCCGCGTTGGGTCGCCTGTTGGAGCGGGCCCCGGAGATGGGCGAGGTGGCCCGGCTGCGCCTGTTCGCGGGGCTGGGTGTCGACGAGACGGCGATGGCGCTTGCCATCTCTCCGGCGACCGTGAAGCGGCGCTGGACGTACGCGCGGGCGTGGCTCCAGCGCGAGATCCAGGGGGGTGACGGCGATGTCGAGTGGCATGACGCCTGATCCGGGGTTGGTGGCGGAGTTGCTGGAACAGGCTCTGGGGCTGCCCGAGGCGGAGCGCGAGTCCTTTCTCGCCTGCGCCTGCGCCGGCGAGGCCTCCCTCCGGCACGAGGTGGAAACGCTTCGCGTGGCGCACGATGCGGCGAGGGCATTCCTCGGATCGCCCGCGGCCGGCGTCGTGGCGGAGAGCAACATGCCGACCGGCTCGATCGGTCCGTACACACTCGTGCGACGGATCGGCGAGGGCGGGTTCGGCGTCGTGTATCTCGCGCGTCAGGAACACCCCGTCCGGCGCGAGGTGGCGATCAAGATCATCAAGCTGGGGATGAGCACCGAGCAGGTGATTCGCAGGTTCGAGACCGAACGGCTCGCCCTGGCGCTGATGGACCATCCCAACATCGCGAGGGTGCTCGACGCGGGGGCGACGGAGAGCGGGCGGCCGTACTTCGTCATGGAGTTGGTGCGCGGTGAAATGATGACCGCGCATTGCGATCGCGAGCGGCTGGATATCCGGTCGCGGCTCGAGCTGGTGCGGCAGGTCTGCCTCGCGGTGCAGCACGCCCACCAGAAGGGGGTCATCCACCGAGACCTCAAGCCAGGCAACGTGCTGATCTCGGTCATCGACGGGATACCTGTGCCCAAGGTCATCGATTTCGGGATCGCCAAGGCCACGAACTCGGAACTGACCGAGCGGACAATGTTCACCGAGTTTCGCCAGCTCGTGGGCACCCCAGAATACATGAGCCCGGAGCAGGCAGAACGTTCGGGGGTGGACATCGATACGCGGAGTGACATCTACTCCCTGGGCGTGCTGCTCTACGAATTGCTGACCGGGGCAACACCGATCGATCCGGCCCGGCTTCGCACCGCCTCGTGGGGCGAGCTGCAGAGGATGATCTGCGAGGAGGAGCCGCCGCGGCCCTCGACGCGGGTGCACGCGTCGGGCTCGCGGGCGGGCGCCTCGCCCCCGGTCGGCGAGGCCGGCCGGAAGGGCGGGGCAGCCGAGCGGCGTGGAACGGACCCGCCCTCGCTCTCGAGGCTGCTCCGTCGAGACCTGGACTGGATCGTGCTCAAGGCGTTGGCCAAGGACCGGGCCCGTCGGTACCAGAGCGCCGGTGAACTCGCGGCGGACCTTGAGCGGCACCTCAGAAACCTCCCCGTGCTCGCGACACCGCCGAGCCTGCGATACCGGCTCGGCAAGCTCTCGCGCCGCCACCGCGCGGTGGTCGCGTCGGCGGCGGCGATCGGCGTGACGCTGCTGGTGGCGGTGGCCGCCCTGGCCATCGCGGTGCTCCGTGTCAGTGAGGCGAGGGTCCGGGCGGTGGACGCGGGACGGGACGCGTCGTCCTCGCGGGACGAATCGGACGCCGTCACGGCGTTCCTGTCGGAGATGCTGGCGGCAGCCGACCCGCGTATCGCGGAGCGGGATGTCACGGTTCGGGAGCTGCTCGACGCTGCTTCTGGGCGTGTCGACGAGGGGATGAGTGACCGGCCCCGCGTCGCGGCGAGGTTGCATCAGGCCATCGGCTCGGCGTATGGATCGCTCGGCCTGTTCGATCAGGCGGAACACCATCTTCGCATCGCACGCGACACGTTCGAGCTGGAGGTCGGGTCCCGCTCGGCGGAGGCTCTGATGGCCGGTGCCCGGCTTGGCACGATGCTGGAACGCCAGGGCCGGCTCGATGAGGCGTTGGCCGAATTGTCGCCGACGGTCGAGGCGATGCGGGCATCACTCGGGCTCAGGACGCCGGAGACGCTCTCGGGGATCTCTCGGCTTGCCCATCTGCTGTCGGAACGGGGGCAGTACGGTCCGGCGAGGGCGATGTATGAGGAGGCGCTTGCGCTCGGGCGGGATGTGCTCGGCGCAACCCACCCCGAGACCCTGGGGACTCTCGCGTCGTTGGCGGCCACATATCAGAAGCTCGGCCTCTACGACGAAGCCGAGACCATGTACGTCGAAGCACTGCACGGCCTGCGCGACGTCAAGGGAGAGGAGAGCCCCGACACGCTGGCGACGATGGGCGATCTCGCAGACCTGTACCTGACGCAGCATCGCTGGAAGGAGGCGAGCCCGCTCTGTGAGCGGGTGCTCGAGCTGCGCCGGAAGGTGCTCGGGCCCGAGCACCCGGAGACCCTGATCGCCCTCAATAGCCTCGGGACCGAGCGGCAGGAAGAGGGCCGACTCGAGGAGGCCGAGCGCCTGAGTGCCGAAGCGCTCGACGCCGAGCGGCGCGTGCTGGGACCGACGCACCCCACCACCGTGCAGACGATGAACGACTACGGCACCGTGCTCGGGGCGCTGCGACGCTACCCCGAGGCCGAGTCCCTCTACCGCGAGGCGCTGGAACAGCAACGGATCAGCCTGGGCGAGAACCATCCCTCGACGCTCACAACCATGAACAACCTCGGCACGGCGCTGGCGGCGCAGGGCAAGTTTCAAGAGGCGGGCACGCTGATGGAGCGGGTGCTCGACGCCCGACGCCGGCTGCTCGGCGAGGACGACTTCGGGACGCTTGTCTCGATGAACACCCTGGCGCAGCTCTACATCCGGATGGAACGATACTCGGACGCGGAGAGGCTGCTGATGGATGCCGGGACCAAAGCACGGCGGGTGCTCGGCGAGCGGCACGGCCTTACCGGAGTCATCCTGCTCGGACGCGGATGGTGCCTGCGCGAACTCGGGCGATACCCAGAATCAGAGGCCGTGCTCCTCGATGCGCGGCTGGTAGTCGAGGCGGCGTACCCGCCCGGACACAGCGTGGTGCGCAGCGCCGCGGACCAACTCGCCAAGCTCTACCGGGTCTGGGGAAGAAACGACGACGCGGAACGATGGGACGCGGCCGCGAAGTCGCCCGCTGGAGGCGAAGGCAACCGCTAACCCCGGATGCTGTCCACACGCGAGCCGGGCATGCGCGAGGTTCGCGCACGCCCCCACCTCCACCTCACACCTCCATCTCACACCTCCACCCCCCACCTCCACGAATGGCCCCCGCTGCCGCCGCGCCCGACTCATGCCCGGTGCGCACACCTGAAAAACTTGAGCCGGGTCCGCGGCCCCCGTCGCCTGACTCTCCGGCCTGAAGCGCCGGGAACCCCGGCCGGCGTGAATGGGAAACCAGCATCCGGGGAGTTCGCCCAAGGAGCATGCACGTGCTACCGCATCAATTCACAATCCGGACTCTCTGGCGCGGCATCGCGCTGGCCAGCACACTGACAGCGCCCCTGGCGGCGCAGGGCCCGCACCGGGCTGCCGAGAGCAACCCCGGCGCGGATTCGGCGACGCCCGCCCGCCCCGATCCGATCGGTGGGGACTGGTGGTCCGGCGTCGAGCGTCGCATCGCGGCCATGGAATATGAAGTCACCTGGCGGCAGGACGAGGAGGGCGGCGTATATCAGGCGCCCAACCGCGCACACAACCTGCGAGCCCTGTTCGACGAGAACGGGGTGAGGATCGAGCCGCGCGATGCCCGCGAGGGCCGCCCCGATTGGACGTGGGGCATCGCGCTGCAGGCGCTGCGCGCGGGGAGTGCTCGATCGAGATGGCGGACGCCCCTCCCAAACCGAACGGCAGCCGTGTGGAGTATGCGCGGGAGGGCATCCTCGAGTGGTACCAGAACGACGCGAAGGGGCTGGAGCAGGGATTCACGATCACGGCGCGACTGCCCGGCACGACCGATCTCCTCCGCGTGGAGATGCGGATCAGCGGTGGCCTCACGGGTTCGCGCGTCGGCCGGGGTGTGGAGTTTCGTGACAACGATCGAGGTCGCGTGCTGGTCTACGACCATTTGATGGTGACCGATGACACGGGACGCGAACTCGCGTCGAGCCTCGAACTCCGCGCGGACGCGCTGGCGATCGTGGTCGATGATGCCGGGGCCGTGTACCCGATCACGATCGATCCCCTTGCGTCGAGTCCGGCGTGGGTGGCCGAGGCTGTCGGCGAGTTCGGCTCGGAAGTCGCCACGGCGGGCGATGTCAATGGCGACGGGTACGACGACGTGCTCGTCGTCGCGGGTCGGTACGACGGGGGCCAGCCCTCGGAGGGGAAGGCTTTCCTCTACCTCGGCGGGCCCGGCGGCCCGGCCGCCGACGCCGCGTGGACCTTCGAGACCAACCAGGCCAACGCGGGCCTCGGGGCCGTCGCCTCGGCGGGCGATGTGAACGGCGACGGCTATAGCGACATCGCCGTCGGCGCCGGCGGCTACGGCGCCGGCGGGCGGGTGTGGGTGTTCCATGGCCGGGCGAGCGGCCCCTCCTCCACCCCGACGTGGGCAGCCGAGCACCTCCAGACGGGCGCCAGCTTCGGCGCCGACGTGGCGTCCGCCGGCGATGTCAACGGCGACGGGTACAGCGATCTGCTCATCGGCGCTCCGTGGCTGGACTCGGGCGGGCACGCCGATGTCGGGGGCGTCTTCCTGTTCCAAGGGGGTCCGAGCGGGCTCCACGACGTGGATCCCGAGTGGTTCTACACCGATGTGAACAACTTCAACTTCGGCTGGAGCGTCTCGACGGCGGGTGATGTGAACGGCGATGGCTACGCCGATGTGATCATCGGCTCGCCGGACGCGCAGTCCGGTCCCTTCATGGTGTATGGGGCCGCGCACGTGTTCCTCGGTTCGGCGGCGGGGCTGGGGGCAAACCCCGCCTGGGTCGCGCACAGCGATCAGGACCACAGCGCCTTCGGCGAATGCGTCTCGACCGCGGGGGACGTGAATGGCGACGGGTATTCGGACATCATCGTCGGCGCCGAGTGGTACGACCACGGCCAGCAGGACGAGGGGCGGGCATTCGTCTACATGGGGGGCGCAGGCGGTCCCGCCGCCGCGCCGGCCTGGACCACCGAGAGCAACCAGGCCGAAGCCCAGTACGGGAGCGGCGTCGCGTTCGCCGGGGACGTGAACGGCGACGGCTACGCCGATGTGGCCGTCGCGGCGCACTACTACAACGAGAACGGGTACGACTCCAACGGCAAGGTGTGGGTGTTCTATGGCTCGGCGGACGGGCTGAGCCTCAGCTCCGCCTGGCGCGAGTCGGGCAACCGCGACGGCGGCGTTTTCGGGGAAGGCCTCGCCACGGCCGGCGACGTCAACGGGGACGGGTATGCGGATCTGATCATCGGGCAATCGGGGACCGGCGGCAATCCGGACCCCGGCCAGGCCTACGTCTACCTCGGCGGGCCGGGGACGCTCGAGGCGGCGCCCTCCTGGAGCGTCTTCAGCGCCCAGTCCCAAGCGCAGCTCGGGTACTCGGTCGCCTCGGCGGGCGACGTGAACGGCGACGGGTTCGCCGACTTGATCGTCGGCGCCCCGTTCTACGACTCGGGACAGACCAACGAGGGCCTGGTCGCGGTGTTCCACGGGGGGCCTCAGGGCCCGGCCCAGATCGCGGATTTCTACGCCGAGGGCAACCAGGCGGACGCGCAGCTCGGCACGTCGGTCGCCTCGGCCGGGGATGTCAACGGCGATGGGTACGACGACGTCCTCGCGGGGGCCCCCTACTTCGACAACGGCCAGACCGACGAGGGACGCGTGTACGCCTACTACGGCTCGGCGTCGGGCATCAGCGGGCCGGCGGAGTGGAGCGCCGAGCCGAGCAGCGCCAACGCGCGGTTCGGGACCAGCGTGGCCCCGGCGGGAGATGTGAATGGTGACGGGTACGCGGACGTCATCATCGGCGCACCCTTCTACGACGGCCAGGGCGGCGCATTCATCTACCACGGCGCCTCGTTCGGTCTCCTCGGCGCGGCGGTCGTGCTCGAGGAGGGCCAGGCCGGGGCCCGGTACGGCTGGGCCGTGGCCTCGGCGGGCGATGTCAACGGCGACGGGTACAGCGACGTCGCCGTGGGCGCCCCCCGCTGGGACGGCGGCGAGACCGACGAGGGTCGCGTGTTCGAGTACGACGGCTCGGCGACCGGCGTGCACGCGGGCTCGGACTGGGGAGAAGAGAGCGACCGGGCCAACGTCTACTTCGGCCAGGCGGTCGCCTCGGCCGGGGATGTGAACGGCGACGGGTTCAGCGACCTGATCATCGGGGCGCCGAACGACGAGCTGGGCGAGACCAACGAGGGACGGGCGTTCCTCTACAGGGGCTCGGCCGGCGGGCTCTCCAACAACTCCAGCTGGAATTCGCAGAGCAACCAGACCCAGGCGCTTTTCGGCTATTCCGTCGCCTCGGCCGGGGACGTGAACGGCGACGGCTACAGCGACGTGATCGTCGGGGCGTACGGCTACGACAACGGCGAGACCGACGAGGGTCGGGTGTGGGTCTTCCAGGGCGGGGCAAACGGGCTGAGCGCCAATTCCGTGTGGCGCGACGACCCGGACGTCGCCGACGCCTTCTTCGGGTTCAGCGTGGCCGGCGCGGGCGACGTGAACGGCGACGGATTCGACGACGTGATCGTCGGGGCGCCCCGCGAGGACGCCGGCGCGGTCAACGACGGGCGCGTCTACCTCTACTACGGCGGCGGCGGCGCGGGCGTCGCGCTCAATCCGCGGCAGGGCCGAACCGGCGACTTCACCACGCCGATCGCGCACCTCGGACTCTCCGACGACGAGACGAGCTTCCGAGTCACCACGACCGGGCGCGGTCCGGTCGGGCGCACCCGCGTCAAAATGGAGTGGGAGGTCAAGCCGCTCGGCGTGCCCTTCGACGGCACGGGCCTGCAGCGGGGAGCGCTGTGGCAGGATTCCACCCGCACGGGCAAGGACCGCACCGCCCTGGCCACGCTGCTCCAGCGCGGCGAGCCCCAGCACTGGCGGGTGCGCCTGCTCTACCAGCCCGCGGCCTCGCCCCTCGCCCTGCGCGGCAAGTGGATGAGCCCGAACGGGAACGGCTGGGGCGAGGCGGATCTCCGCACGGCCGGCCGGGCGTGCGCCGTGGATCTCAACGCCGACGGTCTGGTCAACACGCAGGACTTCCTGCTCTTCCTCAACCTGTGGAACGATGACGATTCACGGGCCGATTGGAACGGCGACGGGGTCATCAACACGCAGGACTTCCTGAGCTACCTGAACGCCTGGGTTTCGGGCTGCTAGGGACGCAAGCGGTGAACCGCCGGGGCGCCGCCCGTGCGAGACGGGCGGCGCCTGTTTTTGTTCTGTGCCGACCCTGCTCGGGGGCCCTCCCGAGTGGGCGCCCGCGAGCCTGCCCGGGTGCGCGCGGCCGAATCCGGACCCCGACACGGAGAAATCGTCGGTGCGAGTCTCCCGGAGGAGAAACCCGCGAGCTTCGGGGCAACACTAAAGGAGCGCCCACAACGCAGCCGGGGCGCCAGCCGGAGAGGATTGCCATGACGACGGAGGCTCAGCACCACTACGAGACCTGGCCCGGCCGGATCAAGTCCATGAAAGAGGCGGCGCCGGCGATCGGCTCGGCGTTCGGGGGAATGTTCCAGAAGCTGATGAGCGAGGGTGCGCTGTCGGTGCGCGAGAAGGAGATGATCGCGGTGGCCATCGGGATGGCGCTGAGGTGCGACGAGTGCGTGTATGCGCACGTCGAGAAAGCTGTCAAGTTCGGGGCGACCAGGGAGCAACTGATCGAGGTTGCGGGCGTGGTCGTGACTATGCAGGGTGGGCCGGGGTATGTGCATGTGCCGATGTTGCTGGACACGCTGGACGCGCTGGGCGTGAAGGCGTCCGGCGGAGAGGTGGCCCATTCGGGCGGCTGAGCCCGGGGCCACCGACGGCATCGGTCCTGAGCGCCCATGACGGAGGGACGCGGATGGACGTCGAGGCCTTGAGCCGGCTGCAGTTTGCCGGGACGATCATGTTCCACTACCTGTTCCCCCCGCTGACGATCGGGCTGGGCCTGGTGATGGTCGTGATCGAGGGGGCCTGGCTCCGCACCCGGGACGAGAGCTGGAAGCACGCGGCCCGGTTCTGGACGCGGGTCTTCGCGCTCAACTTTGCGCTGGGCGTCGCGACCGGGATCGTGATGGAGTTTGAATTCGGCACCAACTGGGCGGCATACAGCCGGTTCGTGGGCGATGTGTTCGGCTCGGCGCTGGCGGCCGAGGGGATCTTCGCCTTCTTCCTCGAGTCGGGATTCCTGGCCGTGCTCGTGTTCGGGTGGGACAGGGTCGGGCCCCGGATGCACTTCGCCAGCACCCTGATGGTCTTCCTCGGCTCGTGCTTCAGCGCCGTCTGGATCGTCGTCGCCAACTCGTGGCAGCAGACCCCCGCGGGCTACCACGTCGTGGAATCGGTCGTACACGGTGTGCCCTCGTTCCGCGCGGAGATCACCGACTTCTGGGCGATGGTGTTCAACCCGTCGAGCGTGAGCCGGCTCCTGCACACGCTGATCGGGGGCTTGATCCTGGGGGCCTTCTTCACCTGCTCGGTCAGCGCGTACTACCTGCTCCGGCGGCGACACGAACGCTTTGCACGCCGGTGCTTCACCATCGGGGTGATCATCGCGGCGTGCTCCAGCGTGCTCGCGTTGGTGACCGGCCACGAGCAGGCCTCGAAGCTGGCGGTGACGCAGCCGGCGAAACTCGCCGCCTTCGAGGGCCATTTCGAGACGGGCCCGGCCGGGCTCTACCTCATGGGCTGGCCCGACGCCGAGAGCGGCCGCGTGCGGTACGGCCTCGCGATCCCGGGGGGCCTGAGCTTCCTGGTGCACTGGGATTTCCATGCGCCGGTGACGGGGCTCCACGAGTTCCCCGAGTCGGATCGGCCCGGCGTCTGGCTGCCCTTCCAGAGCTACCACCTGATGGTGGGCCTGGGGACGGCCTTTCTCGCGCTGACGCTGGGGACGCTCCCCCTCCTCCGCGCCGGACGGGTCTTCCGCATGCGCTGGCTCCTGTGGCTGTACGTGTTCGCCGTGCTCGGGGCTTTCGCGGCCAACCAGGCAGGGTGGGTCGCCGCGGAGACCGGCCGCCAGCCCTGGGTGGTCTACCCAAGCGTGCAGAACGGGGTCGAGATCCCCGGCCTGCGGACGAGCGACGGGCTGAGCGAATCGGTGCGGGCGGGGCAGGTGCTGTGGTCGATCGTGATGTTCGGCGCGATCTACGCGCTCTTGTTCGCGGTCTGGGTGTTCGTGCTCAACAGCAAGATCCAGCACGGCCCGGACGAGCGCGCGTCGGAGCCGGGGTCAGACCGGCCCGACGTGCGCGGCATCCTCGCCTCGGCCGCGGGGCGCGTCGGTCACGTCGGTTCGATGACCGAGGCGCACGGCGAGGCCTCGCGGGCGGGGGGTGGGGCGTGAGCCACGACGCGCTGTCGCTCATCTGGTTCGGACTGCTCGGGGTGCTCCTCATCGGGTACACGATCCTCGACGGTTTCGACCTGGGCGTGGGCATCCTGCATCCGATCGCGAAGACCGACGAGCACCGGCGGATGATGATGAATTCGATCGGGCCGCTGTGGGACGGGAACGAGGTGTGGCTGGTGACCTTCGGCGGGGCGCTCTTCGCGGCCTTCCCGCCCGCGTACGCGACCGTGTTCAGCGGGTTCTACGTCGCGTTCATGCTGCTGCTCTTCGCGCTCATCTTTAGGGCGGTCAGCCTGGAGTTCCGGTCCAAGGTGGTGCACGGAGGCTGGCGACGGGTGTGGGACGGTGGATTCTTCGGCTCGAGCCTGCTGGCCGCGGCGCTCATCGGAATCACCGGCGGCAACCTGATGCTGGGGCTGCCGATGGACGAGCACCTGGTGGTGGAGCAATCGCTGACAGGGCAGCTCTCGCCGTACCCCTTGATGGTCGGGGCCCTGACGGTGCTCCTGTTCTCCATGCACGGCGCGATCTTCCTCTACCTGAAGACCGAGGGAGACCTCCAGCAACAGGTGGAACGCTGGATCTGGCGGGCGTTCGGGCTCTTCCTGGTGGTCTATGTCCTGACCACGATGTTCACCCTGGTGAAGGTGCCGCGGGCCGTGCAGAACTTCGAGGAGCATCCGTGGCTCTGGGTGGTGCCCGTGCTCAACGTGCTCGCGATCGCGAACATCCCGAGGGCGATGTTCAAGCGACGCCCGGCGTACGCGTTCGCGAGTTCCTGCGCGACGATCGCGGCCCTGGCGTTCCTCTTCGCGGCCGCGATGTTCCCCGACCTCGTGCCCTCGACCCGCGACCCGGCATGGAACCTGACAATCTTCAACGCCCGATCGAGCGAGAAGACGCTCGGCATCATGCTGGTGGTCGCGATCGTCGGGATGCCCTTCGTCCTCGCCTACACCGCCGTGATCTACTGGGTGTTCCGGGGGAAGGTGACCCTCGACCACGCGAGCTACTAGATCCCGGCGCGGCTCAACCCTTGCGGGGGTCACCGACACCCAGCACCTTCGCCGCGGCCGCGTCACGGTGGTCCCGCACGGCCTTGTCGAACTCAGGCTTCGAGCGTCCCAGGATCATGGCGGCGAAGATCGCGGCGTTGGTGGCGCCCGCCCGCCCCGTGGCGAAGGTCGCCACCGGGATCCCCGCCGGCATCTGGACGGTCGAGAGCAGCGAATCGAGCCCCCCGGCCATGTCCGTCTTCATCGGGACCCCGAGCACCGGGAGTGTCGTCTTGGCGGCGCAGACGCCAGCGAGATGGGCGGCGCCGCCCGCGCCCGCGATCACGACCTGGGCGCCCTTCGCCGTGCTCTCGGCGAGGAACGTCTCCAACTGGTCCGGTGTGCGGTGAGCCGAAAGCACGCGGATGTCGTGCGGCACGCCCAGGGCGTCCAGCGTCTCCGACGCGTAGGACATGGTCTCCCAGTCGCTCTTGGACCCCATGACGATGATGACGAGCGGGTTCATATGCGGCCTCCCAGAATTGGCCCGATGGTAGGGACCGCCCCGCGGCCCGGCCAGCCGGAACCGAGGATCCCCTCGCGGCCCGTTCGAGCCTAGGGCAGGGGATTTCGCCAACTCGGCGGCGGCCCGGCGAGCGAGCGGACCGACCCGTCGAAATGAGCCGCATTGAAGCGGTCGGCCGAGCCGTGCAGCACCGCGAGCCGGTCGGTGACGTGGACCGCGTTCCGGAAATCGAGCACGCTGGCCGAACGGGTGGGGGGAGGCGCGTTGCTGTCGAAGCTGGCCGGGCGGGCATCGACGAGCAACCCCTCCCGATCGGGAAACGTGACAAGGTCGAACCGGATATGCGCAGGCCTGGCCGCGTCGTCGTAGCTGTCACGATCGCCGAGGCCGGGGTCGGCGTGCCCGGTGGCGTTCATGGCGTAGCAGCGGGTCATCTGCCCGCCAAAGGCGCGATTTACCGTGGGGCAGACCAGCGCCGTGCCCTCCTGGTAGAGGTCCGCGCCCTCCCCGGCGAGCCCGGAGTCCTGGAGCACCACCAGGGCCCAATTCGGCGGGCTCGCGTAGGGCTGCCCAATGGCCGGCCCGACGCCGTCGTTGGCGTCGGCATACATGCGGCAGATGAGGAACGCCTGGCGGAGATTGGAGGAGCATACCGCCGACTGGGCGGATCGACGTGCGGCCCCCAACGCGGGCAGCAGAATGGCGATCAGGATCGCGAGGAGAGCGACCACCACCAGCAGTTCGATGAGGGTGAATCCAGCGGGATGTCGACGCTCGTCGGAGGGGTGCATACCGGCTTGGAGGCTCCCGGGGCCGTCAAATGCGGGCCCCTCCGCAAGAGAAGACGCCCGCCGCCCGACCAGGGCGAGCGGTCACGCCGCGCCCGCCCCCGCTAGGCTACTGCGAATCTACGACCGCAAGGAGGATCGGCATGCCGAATCGACGCTGTTGGGGGATCGTATTGGTCTTGGCCGCCGCGGAGCCCGGGCTCGCCCAGACCGAGGCCGCGGGCGTGCCCGACTTCACCGTGCGCCAGGGATACGCCGTCGAGGTCGCCGTACCGGACCTCCCGGGGGCCCGGTTCCTCCAACTGGACGAGCGCGGCCACCTCTACATCTCGCGCCCCCGCCAGAAAGACATCATCGCGATGGCGGACACCGACGGCGACGGGCAGTTCGAGCAGCTTGGGACCTTTGTCTCCGGCCGCGAACTCGTGCACGGCATGCAATTCTTTGACGGCTGGCTCTACTTCGCCTCCAACGGCCAGATCGAGCGCGGGCGAGACACCGACGGTGACGGGAAGGCCGACGAGGTCGAGAAGGTGCTCTCTGACCTCCCATCCGGCGGTGGCCATTGGTGGCGTTCGGTCCTTGTGACGGATCGGTACATCTACACCTCGATCGGAGATGAAGGCAACATCACGGACATGACCGCCAGCGAGCGCGAAAAGATCTGGCGATTCAACCGCGACGGGTCGGGAAAGTCACTCTTCGTCTCGGGGATCCGCAACACCGAGAAGCTGCGGCTGCGCCCCGGGACCGACGAGGTGTGGGGGTTTGATCATGGGTCAGACTGGTTCGGACGCGGGGCGGGCGACGTCGAGACCGACCAGCCCGTGACCAACCTCAACCCACCCGACGAACTGAACCACTACGAGGAAGGGGGCTTCTACGGCCATCCCTTCATCACCGGGCTCCGCGTCCCGCGGTACGAGTTCCTGGATCGCCAGGACATCCACGAACTCGCGAAGAACACCACGCCGCCGGCCTGGCCGATGGGGGCCCACTGGGCCTGCGACGGATGGACCTTTCTCAACCCCAAGATCAACGCCGCCAAGGGTGGGTTCCCCGCGGACCACGCCGGTGACATCCTGGTGGCGTGCCACGGCTCCTGGAATAGTTCGATCAAGGTCGGCTACTGCATCGCCCGAGTCATGTTCGACAAGGACCCCATCGACGCGGGCAAGCCCGTCGGCCTCCTCAAGCTCGTCTCCTGCCTCGGTCCCAACGACGAGGTCCTCGGTCGCCCGGTCGACGTGGTGCAGGCGCCCGACGGCTCTGTGCTCTTCAGTGTGGACTATCCAACAGCGCGGGTGTACCGGCTGAGATACTCGGGCCAGTGACGCCCCGCACCGGAATCCACCAACATCTCCCAAGGAGCCCGGGCCCGTGGCGGAACGGCAGACGCAGCGGACTTAAAATCCGCTCTGGAGCAATCCAGGTGAGGGTTCGAGTCCCTCCGGGCCCATTCTGGAGAGCCCACTCCTGTCTGAAGAGATTCGGCGCGGGTGTTTTCCCCCGCCGCCGAGGGCTGTAGAGTGGCCTCATCGGGTGGGTCGCGGGCCGCGGGAGGCCGGCACTCCCTCAGCGAAGCGTTACTCCCACCGCTCCAGTCGTGCGGTGCGTCGCAGTCCCCGCGGCCCCAAGGCCAGAGAGGAGTGGCTCCATGCCCACCGCACCGCGAGATCGGTTGTTTGATCAATTGGAGCCCCGCTGCCTGCTTTCGACATACATCGTCGACAACAGCGGTGATGCGAGCGACGGCAACTTTGGGTCCGGGCAGTTCACGCTCCGGGAGGCGATCGAGCGGGCCAACGCCCACGACGGCGCCGACGAGATCATCTTCGCCTCGAGCCTCGGGTCGGCGGAGATCCACCAGACGAGCAACAGCGAGCCGATCACCGACGACCTTGCCATCCGCGCCGTCACGGAAGAGGGTGACCCCATCACGGTCACCCTGTGGGGCGAGGGCCACCGGGGCTTCCTCATCGACGACGGGAACGATGCGTCGTCGATCGAAGTCAGCCTCGAGGGGATCGCTGTCTACAACACACATGCCGGAGACGGCGCCGCGATCAACTCCACCGAGAATCTCACCCTCCGCCAGGTGCTGCTCTCCAACAACTCGGCGACCTCACAGGGCGGGGGGATCTATCAGCACGGTTCAACCGGCTCCCTGTCCATCTTCGACTCGGCGATCCGGGACAACTCCGCCAACTTCGGCGGAGGCATCGTGGTGGACGGCACGCCCACGGTCACGATCGAGGGGACCGAGATCTCCGGCAACACCGCGCAGGGGCGCGCGGGCATGCTGGTCTACGGCGACACCGTCAACCTCACCATCCACGATACCAAGATCAGCGGCAACACCGCCACCAGCAGCGACGGGGGCGGGCTGGCCATGTACGACGGGGGCACGCTCGTCATCACCGGCTCGAGCATCAGCGGCAACAGCTCGGGGGACTACTCCGGCGGCCTGGCCCTCTACCGGCTCTCCAGCACTTTGATCGACGGGTCGAGCATCACCGAGAACCACAGCGACGAGTCGGGCGGCGGGCTGCGAGTGCTCGACGCCGCGGGACCAACGATCATCCGCAACTGCACGATCTCGAGCAACTCGGCCCCGGGCGCGACGGCGGTCCTCTTCGACAGCCCGGGCCGCGACTTGGACCTGCGGAACTGCACGATCGCATACAACTCCTCGGACAGCGGCTCCGGCCCGGGAATCGGCATCTACAACGGCGTCGGGTATCTGATCAGCAACATCGTGGCCAACAACACCGGGAGCGGGGGTGCGCCCCACGACATCCTGCTCACCCACGGCTCGATCAACACAAGCGGGTCAACCAACAACCTGATCGGCTCGGACGAGTCCGGCGGGCTGACCAACGGGGTCAACGGCAACATGGTCGGGGTGGACCCGAAGCTGGACGCGACGGAGAACTGGGGGCACCTGAACTATGTCAACCGCCTGCAGGCCGACAGCCCGGCGATCGACGCCGGGCTCAACCCCGACGGCCTGACCACCGACGGCCGTTCGCTGAGCTACTTCGCCCGCGAGTCGGGCGGTGGTGTCGATATCGGTGCCTACGAGCGGCAGACCGCCTCGTTCACGGTGACCACGGCGGACGACCGGGACGACGGGTACAGCCCGGGGCGCGTCGGCCTCTCGCTGCGCGAGGCGCTCGCGCTGGCCAACGGCAACCCCGGCGCGGACTCGATCGGCTTCGAGCAGGCGCTCGCGGGCTCGACCCTCACGCTCGATCGCGGCGAGCTCTCCATCAGCGAGTCGGTCATGATCACAGGCCTCGGGGCGGATCAGTTGACCGTGGACGCGGGCGGAAACTCCCGGATCTTCCACGCCGACGGCGCCGGCGATGCGGTGGCTCTCGTCCTGTCGGGGCTCACGCTCACAGGCGGGAACGCCTCCGGGCCTGGCGGCGGGGTCTACCTCACCTCGGGCTCGCTCTCGCTCACGGACATCACGCTCTCGGGAAACACGGCGACCGACGGCGGCGGCGCGTACCTCTTCGCGGGCGACCTGTCGCTGACCGACTGCACCGTCACGGGCAACACCGCCTCGAGCAATGGCGGCGGGATCGCCACCGACTACGACGCCACCGTCACGATCACCGGCACCGACATCTCGTCGAACACCGCGGGACGCGGCGGTGGCCTGTACACCTCAGGTGAACTGGAGCTGCGGGACTCTACCGTCACCGACAACACCGCGGGGGGCGAGGGCGGCGGCATCGACACGGCCGGGCCCCACGGGATCGTCATCTCCGGCGCCACCATCTCGGGCAATAGCAGCGGCGCTTTCGGCGGGGGTCTGACCATCTACGGCAGCATGATGGTGGAGATCTCCGACTCGACCTTCCGCGACAACACCGCCGAGGAGGGCGGCGGGGGCATCTCGATCATCAACAACGAGGGCGCCACGATCTCGATCGCGGGCTCGACATTCGATGCCAACACCGCGCAGTCCGACGGCGGCGGGCTCGCCGTCCGGGCGGCGGTCTCACTGACCATCACGGGCTCGACCTTCTCGGACAATACCACCTCTGCCAGCGGGGCCGGGATCTACTTCTATCAGGGCAATGACCTCACGATCTCCGACTCGACGATCAGCGGGAACTCGGCGGGCGGATCGGGCGGGGGTCTGCTGGCCGGCGGCTCGGGCTCGCACCGCATCGATCGGACCACGATCGCCGACAACTCGTCTTCCCGCGGCGGCGGCATCCGGTTCGGCGCCGATGGCGGCGGCTCGACCCTGGACCTCACCAACTCCACCATCTCCGGCAACACGTCCTCCACCTTCGGCGGGGGACTCGACGCCGACCACGGCACTGCCACGATGACCAACTGCACGATCTCGGGCAACACCGCCGCCCAGCTCGGTGGTGGGGTTTCCCTGGTCGGAGAACCCGCGGAGCTCACGATCGCGAACTCGACCATCGCGTACAACTCGGTGGCGAGCGAGTCGGGGTTCGGCGGCGGGATCTACGACGAGACCAACCCGATCACGCTGACCAGCACCATCCTCGCCAACAACACCAACAGCGCCAGCGGCGCCCCCGACGACATCAAGACTGCAGGCAGCGGCAGCGTTGCGAGCGACTCGGCCTTCAACCTCATCGGCGACGCCGACACCTCCGGCGGGCTCACCGACGGCGAGAACCACAACCTCGTCGGCGTCGACCCGCAGCTCAGCCCGCTCGCCGACAACGGCGGCCCGACACCCACGCACGCGCTCATGGCGGGCAGCCCCGCGATCGACAAGGGCGCCGCGTTCTCGGGGCTCCAGACCGACCAGCGCGGCGGGGCGTTCGAGCGCTTCTACGGCGAGCAGCCGGACATCGGCGCGTTCGAGTGGGCGCCGTTCTCGCTGCGGGTGCTCGCCGGGGGCGAGGTCACCTCCACCTCGCTCGCGGACGGCACGCTGCTCTCGGTCGCGCGCACCGACGAGCACCGCCTGGTGGTGCTCGAGGGCGCCGGCACCGAGTGGACGGCGCTCCGCCTGAGCGACCACACCGACGCGCCGCTCGCCAGCGGCGACCCGATCATCTGGACCGACCCCAACGACGGGCTGGCGTACATCGGCGTGCCTTATGCCGGAGGGTTCCTGCTCTACCGTCGGGGCCCGGGCGGGACGTGGACCTACCGCGACCTGGGCGAGGAGACCTCCAGCGGCGCCGACGCGCCGGTGGGCACCCTTGCCTACTTCATCACCCGCCCGAAAGTCGGCAAGGCGTTCGTCTATGTCGCGGGGATCAACAGCGCCGGCGAGATCGTCGCCTACCAGCAGACCAGTGCCGCGGGAAGCACCGAGGCGAGCTGGAAGCTCTCCAACATCTCCGACGACCTGGCCAGCCAGGACATGAGCACCCCGGCGTTCACCAAGATCTCCGCGTATGTCACGAGCTGGAACCAGTGGACCCTCGCGGGCCTGGACGCGGACGGCAACGTGCAGGGCGTCTGGGTCAACGTCGCGACCTTCACCACCTGGCGGGTCGACAACCTCTCGGCGATCACCGGGGCCGACCCGCTTGCCGGAGAGCTCGATGTCACGCTCACCCCCTGGGGAGGCATCCGCTTCGCAGGCTCCAACGACGCCGGCCACCTCGTCGGCACATGGTGGAACCCCGGACGCGGACCGGGCAACTGGACCCAGACCGACATGACCAACCAGGTCACCGCCAACGCGCCCACGCTCGACCCAGGCGAGCTGACCGCGTGGTTCCTCGGCGTCAACAACATGATCAGCTACGCCGGGTACGACGCAAGCGGCGACATCATCTCGCTCTTCTGGCAGCCCGGCGACGGGGCGTGTGGGCGCCGACAACCTCACCGACGCGTTTGAGAACCGTTCCGTCCGGCCGGTAGGCCCCCTCAACACCCACGTGGACTCCGACGGCGAGACCAGCATCACCGGCGCGTCGTCGGACGGCTACATCGTCCGGCTCTGGGCGCCGGCGGAGAACCGGGCGTTCACCCTCGACAACCTCTCCGAGCTCGCCGCGCGGGTGTGAGCGGCCGGTCCGGGCCGGCACGGCGCGGATTCTCGGATGGGGCACGCCGGGCGACCTTCGCTATCCGGCGACGCATGCTGTCTCTGTGCCGGGCCGGGCCGAACCGCGGGCTCCGGACGCATTCCCCTGGGATCCGGCCCCCCGGTCTGCTAGGCTACGCGGGGGAGGAACATCCGCCACGCCGCTCCAGGATGCACCGAGAGTGCTCGGGCATGATCGAAACCTGGCTCCTGAGCGGTCTGACTCTGTCAACCACGCCCGCCCGCGAGCAGGGGCCGGCAGGTACGAGGGCGATCGGCATGCGTAGACGTTTCCACACCGGGGGTCCGGGTCTGTTCGAGGGGCTCGAGCCCCGCCAGTTGCTCTCGACCTACCTCGTCGACACCACCTCCGACGCGAGCAACGGCAACTACGACGCCGGCGACCTCTCGCTGCGTGAGGCGGTCGAACTGGCGAACGCGAATCCCGGCGCCGACACCATCGGCTTCGCCGAGTCGCTCGTCGATTCGACCATCACCCTCGGCGGCTCGACCCTGACGCTTTCCGATGATGTCGTCGTCACCGGACCCGGCGCAGCACATCTGGTGATCGATGGCGGTGGCCGCTCGCGGATCTTCACGATCACCGACGGCGACCCCGGCGCGAGCCTGTCCATCGAGCTGGTGGGCCTGAAGTTCACGAACGGACTGGCCTCAAATGGCGGCGCGATCGACAACACCGAGTCCCTGCTGTTGCGGGACATCACGATCACCGACTGCGAAGTCACCGACGACGGGGGCGCGATCCACAATTCGGGCTCGTTAGAGATCCACAGCAGCAGCTTCCTCCGCAACGCCGCGGGAGACTCGGGCGGCGCGATCGACAACGACGGGACGGCGACCGCCACCCTCGCCAACTCGACGCTGACCCAGAACACCGCCGGCGGCGACTCCGGCGCGATCGATAGCGACGCCTACGGCACCCTGACGCTCTCGGAGTGCACCGTCTCGAACAACTCCGCCCTCGGATCGGGGGGCGCGATCGGCAGTCTCGGCACGCTCACCATCACGGCCTCGACTTTCGAGCAGAACACCGCCGGCGGGCGCGGCGGCGCGATCAGCAGCGGCGGGTCGCTGGTGCTCAGCCAGACCGAGGTGTATCAGAACGCCGCCGACGGCGACGGTGGAGCAATCTCCACCCACCCCACCGGCGACTTCGACATCGATCGCTCGGACATCTCGCAGAACCACGCCGGGGGCAGCGGCGGCGGGATCTACGCCGGCGCCTCTGGGCGGCTGATCAACTGCACCGTGAGCTCCAACACCGCCGACGGGTCGGGCGGCGGCATCGAGTTCCACGACGCATCCGGGGGGCTCTACGCAGTCACCATCGCGTTCAACCAGGCCGACGCGGACAGCGACGGCGACGGCGAGGGCGGCGGGATCCGGGTCGGCAAGCAGGATCACTTCGGGCAGATCGAGCTCTACATGACCATCCTCGCCCGGAACACGCTCGGCGACTCCACGCCCAGCGAGATCGCGCTCACCGCCGACGGTGCGGTCCAACTCCCCGCCTACAACAACCTCATCGGCGACGCGGGCTCGGCCGGCGGTCTGGTGGACGGAGCCGACCACACGATGGTGGGTCTGGACCCAAGGCTCGGGGCGCTGGGCTGGTACGGCGGACCGACCCGCACGCTCCCGCTCCTCTCCGGCAGCCCCGCAATCGACGCCGGCGCCCACCCCCAGTTCCTCACGACCGACCAACGGGGCGTGGACCGCGGATACGGCCTGAACAACGACATCGGCGCGTTCGAGTATCGACCCTCCGACTATCCGCTCACGGTAAAGCCCGGTGGCGACGTCGCCGGCAGCGCCACCGAGGACAACGCCCACCGGATCGTGATCCGCAACTCCGAGGGCGACCTGGTTGTCTTCGACAACGCAACGGGCCAGTGGGCCGCCTACAGGCTGCGCGAGCTGACCGGGGCGCCGCAGGCGAACGGCGAGGGAACGCTCTGGATCGATCCCCGCGACGGCCTGACCTACGTCGCGGCGCCGACGGCCGACGGGCTGATCCTCTACACCCTCGACGCGGCCGGTGTCTGGAGCTACCGCAATCTGACCGACGATCTGGGTGTCGCAGCCGGCGACTCCCCGGCCTCGGCACTCACCCAGATCGCCACCCGGGGCGGCCGGGTGATCGTCGCCGGCCTCACAGCTTCCGGCGACCTCGTGGCCTGCATGCAGACCGGAGCGACCATCGACGCACGCCCGGTGTGGGAGTTCCTCGATATCTCCGACGACCTCGTCGCGCAGGGCATGTCCACGCCCGACTTCACCGACCTGATCGGCTATGTCACCGCGTGGAACGCATGGAACTTCGTCGGCATCGACTCCGCCGGAGACATCCAATCCGTCTGGATCCACCCGGCAAGCTTCGACCGGTGGCGCACCGACAACCTCTCGGATATCACCGGCGCCCCACCGCTCTCGGGCCAGCTCTCCGTCACGCTCACAAGCTGGAGCGCGATCAACCTCGGCGGCGTCAACAGCAGCGGCCGACTCATCGTGACCTGGTGGGTGCCGAGCTTCGGGGGCAACTGGGTCACCAGCGACCTCAGCTCCGCGGCCGGTGGCGCCACGCTCCAGCCTTTTTTTTTTTTTTTTTTTTTTTTTTTTTTTTTTTTTTTTTTTTTTTTTTTTTTTTTTTTTTTTTTTGGCTCCTCACGGGGTTTGTCACCCCCTGGGGCGCGATCAACTACGCCGGGCTGAACGACGATGGCGAGGTCGTCGCGTTGTGGTGGACCCCCACCACCGGCGGCTGGATCCATACGCCGCTCACCGCGAACATCGATGCAGAGTTACCGAGACCGGTCGGCGTGCTCTCGGGCCTGGTCTCGCCGGGCGGAACGATGAACATCCTCGGCGCCTCGGCGAACGACGAGGCGGCCAGAGTGTGGTGGTCGCCCGACTCGAACGGCTGGCATCTCGACAACCTGACGGTTCTTGCGGTGCGCACCTGAGCCAATCCGTCCAATCCCAACCCAAGCGCGACCCAAGCGCGACCAACCTGCCCCCCGCACGGCGTCCAAGCCATCCGAGGCCCGCGCCGCCTACTGCGACCAAATCCGCAGGCCCCGGAACGCAACATCCATGTCCTGCCCCCCGTGCAGTTGCAGGGCGAAGTGACCCTCCCGGCGCCCCTCCGCATCGTCGAGCACCGCAGTCTGAAACCCGTTGACATAGACCTCCAGATGCTCGCCCCGAGCAAACAGACGCACGGTGTTCCACCCGCCCTTCCGCTCCCACGCCGCCGCCTGCTCGGGCGCGGGCTCGACCACCCAAGCGCGCCCCCCCGTCTCGTACAGCCCCCCCGGCTTCAGATCATCCACCTCCACCTGGAACCCATGCACCCCAACCTCGTCCCCCGACTCCTCGGACCGAAAGTAGAACCCGCTGTTGCCCCGCACCACGCGGTACTCGAACGTCACCAGGAAATCAGCAAACGACGCGTCGCTGACCAGCAGCCCGTGCCGCGGATCCGAACTCGCCGACCGCCCCACGATCGCGCCCCCCTCCACGCTCCACGCCCCGCCGCCAATCGCGTGCCATCCCCCGAGCGTCTCCCCGTCAAAGAGCGCATCGCCCACAGGCTCCTCCGCCGCCTCGAACGTCAACAGATGCTGCCAGGGCAAGCCGTCAAAGCTATCCGCGAGACGAAACCCGTTGGCCTCCATCTCCACCAGCACCTGCGCCTTGCTCATCTTGTGCTCGGGCTTGATGGGCACATCCGGATCCTCCGCCCGAAACTCGGCGAGCACCATCCGCCCGCCCGGCGCGAGCGACACGCGAAGCCTCGCGAGCATCTGCTCGGGATGGTCGAACTCGTGGTACACGTCAACCAGCAGGGCCAAGTCCACCGACCCCGCCTCGAGATGAGGATCATCGAGCGAGCCCAGCACCGGAGTGATGTTCCCGACCCCCGCCTTCTTGGCGCGGTCCTTGAGCATCTCCAGCATCTCCGGCTGGATGTCCACCCCGAGCACCCGCCCCTCCGCCCCCACCAGCTTCGCCAACTGCAGCGAGTAGAACCCGTTCCCACACCCGACATCGCACACCGTGACGCCCGCCTTCAACCCCGCATGCTCGACCAGGTGCTCGAGCATCAGCCGCGTGCCCTCCTCCCGCTCCCGCGACTCCCGGAGCAGCCACGGAGCCCCCGAGTAGTGCATCGTCTGCGCCACCCGGCGCCCCAGATACACCTCAACCCCGGGCGGCGCCACCACCCCCGCGGCCTCGGCAGCCGGAGCGCCCGACCCGGCCCCAACCTGCGCGAAAGAGGTTCGAACCCCCAAAATGAGCAACCACGCGAGCAGCAGGCGGCCGGGGAGTCTGGGCATGCGCAAGTTCCTGGCTTCGGGTCAGGGAGACCGGCCGCCAGTCTAATGCCCGGGCAACAGAGCCGGAAAGAGCCCAGACGCCGGGCGGACCAAGCCCGACCCGCGGCCTATCCTTGCCGGCTCGGAACCGGGCGTGGCGAGTCGCCGCCCCCGGCAGAACGTTCCCAGAACGAGCCCCGATCGGCCCCGCCGGTCGCGGAGTGGACCCGGTCGGCGGGCGCAGCCCGCGAGGAGTTGCCTGAATGGTTCGTCTTCGTCTGCAGCGGCTCGGCCGCCGGAATCGTCCCTTCTACCGCCTCAGCGCCATCGAGAAGCGGAACCGCCGCAACGGTGTGGTGCTCGAGCAGCTCGGCTGGTACGACCCGGTATCCCAGGACCCCGCCAAGCAGGTGCAGCTCAACGGGGAGCGGATCAAGTACTGGCTGAGCCAGGGCGCCCAGCCCAGCGAAACAGTCGCCGACCTGCTCTCCCGCGCCGACCTGCTCACCCCCAAGCTCAAGGCCCAGTGGGAGGCCGACCGCAAGAAGGCCCGCGATCGTGTCGAGGCCAAGAAGGCCGCCGAGGCCGCCGCCGCTGCCCCCGCCGCCGAATAAGCAAGATCAGAACATTCCTCCCGAGCCCGGCCCCGCGCCGGGCTCGTGTGTTTTTGCGTGTGATCAAACCGCACCCCCACCGCGCCGGCGCCGCCCATCCCACGCCACCCGCACCGCCCCATGCCCACCACGCAGCGCGAAGGCCGCCGCACCGCCGCCGAGGCGTATCATCGCCCCATGGCCGCGCCAGACACGCACCAGCACCGCGTCACCGTCCGACTCCGTCCCGTGCAGCCCGCCGATCTCCCCACGCTCTGCGCCTTCCAGCAAGACCCCGACTCCTGCGCCCTCGCGGCCGTCAAGCCCCGCACCACCGACAACTTCCTCGAGCACTGGCGCGGCGTCCTCGCCGACGACACCATCATCCCCCGCGCCATCCTCGCCGACGAGACCCTCGCCGGCACCATCTCCCGTTTCAACCGAGAGGGCGAGCACTTCGTCGGCTACTGGATCGCCCGCGAACACTGGGGCAAGGGCATCGCGACCCGCGCCCTCCAGCTCCTCCTCGAAGAGGTCACCACCCGGCCCCTCCGCGCCTCCGTCGCCAGCCACAACGCCGCCTCCCTCCGCGTCCTGGAGCGCTGCGGCTTCGCCATCACCGGCAAACGCCACGAGCCCGCCACCGACCGCTTCCTCGAAGCCGACGTCGTCTCCCTCATCCTCCGCGCGCCAAACGCTACGGCCCAACCAGCCCAGCGGCCCCCCTCCCCCCTCTAAACTCCCCCGTGCCCAACCGCTTCGACATCCTCACCACCTTCCCCGAGATGTTCGCCGCCGAGCCCCCCGGCGCCCTCGCCCTCTCCATCCCCGCCCGCGCCCGAGCCGCCGGCCTCGTCGAGTGGCACGCCCACGACATCCGCGCCTTCACCAACGACAAGCACCAGAAGACCGACGACCGCCCCTTCGGCGGCGGCCCCGGCATGGTCATGATGGCCCAGCCAATCTGGGACGCCGTGCAGTCCGTCGAGGCCATGGATCCCCGCCCCGCGCTCCGCATCCTCCTGACCCCCCAGGGCGAACCACTCAAGCAGGGCATCGTCGAGCAGCTCGCGCAGGCCCCGCGCCTCCTCCTCATCGCCGGCCACTACGAGGGCCTCGACGAGCGCGTCGTCGAACGCCTCGCCCCCCGCGAGATCTCGATCGGAGACTACGTCCTCAGCGGCGGCGAACTCGGCGCCATGGTCCTCATGGACGCCATCATCCGCCTCCTCCCCGGCGCCCTCGGCGACCAGGACTCCGCCGAAGACAGCTTCGGCCCCATCCCCACCACCGACCCCAACGGCTCGCCCCTCCCCCCCAAGATCCTCCGCGATCTCGGCATCCCCGAGGGCACGCGCCTCCTCGACTGCCCCCACTACACCCGCCCCAGAATCTGGGAAGGACTCGAAGCCCCCGAGGTCCTCTTCAGCGGCGACCACAAAGCCGTCGCCAAGTGGCGCATCGAGCAGATGCTCAAACGCACCCGCGATCGCAGACCCGATCTGCTGCGCTAGAGACCCCCGCCTCTACGAGCCCCGAGCGCCCGGTGGCGCAGCTGCACCACTGTGCCACCGGCGCCTTGTCCGCCAGTGTTCCGATCTCGGTCCCTCCCGCACGCGGGTTTGCCCGTGCCACCCAACGCCTGATGCCGTGGTCTGAGCCCGCCCCGAGGCGAAGGCCACGAGAACGTGCAAGAGCTTGACGCCTGGTCCCAGGTCAAGAACCAGTCCAACAACGTGGTGGCCGAGTACACCTACAGCGGCCTGGGCTTCAAGGCCGGCGGGCGCTGCGACGTGGACGGCCACGGAACGGTCGAGACCAACGCCTCGAGCCCATCCGCCGACCCCTGGTTCCAGTTCGTCGACGACTCGCGGCGGGGTGGCACCGACGCCGTGCCACCGACCTCTGCTCTGAGAGGTCGGTGCCTCCGCCGCCGGTAGACTGCCGGACGTGGCCCCCCAGCCACCCCACCGCAAGCGGATGCAGCGGCGCGAGAATCCCGGCGGCGTTCGCTTCATCACCTGCTCCTGCCAGCGGCGTCTGCCCCTGCTCCGCAACCCCGCGATATGCCTGATCTTCCTGGAGGCGATGGCCCGCGCCCGGGCCAAGTTCTCGCTGGAGATCTTCGCGTGGGTGCTGATGCCCGAGCACATCCACCTGCTCCTCCGCCCGCCCGAGCACGGCGAACTCGCCCCGGCGCTCAAGTCACTCAAGCTGTCGGTCTCGATGCGCGTCATCGCCCGCTGGCGGGAGATCGACGCCCCGATCCTGGCCCGGATCACAGGCGAGCACGGTCGCCCGCGGTACTGGCAGAAGGGCGGCGGCTTCGACCGGAATGTACGCGATGACTATGAGTTCCGGCGCCCCAGAGGCAAGCAGGGTGCGGTATATTCACAGGAACCCCGTGGAGCGGGGCCTGGTCGAGCGGCCGCAGGATTGGGAGTGGTCGAGCGTGCGGTGGTGGATGGGGAGCAGAGGCGGGGAGTTCCCGTGCGACCCGCCCCAGGGAGACCCCGCCATGTGGGCGGCATGGGAGGGGTTCAAGTGAGAGGCCGACGGATCACGCAAAGAAGCACCGACCTCTCAAAGCAGAGGTCGGTGGCACGGCGTCGGTGCCACCCCGCCGTCGCCAACCATGAGACCTGCCATTTGGCGCAGGGCGACCCAAGTACGAGCCATCCCCCTTATGAGAGAGACCCTCTTGGTGATGGCTATCAACCATGTCGGGAGTGCGAAGCCTACAGTTCGGAGGCAGCCTGTTTGATGAATGCGATAGGGAAGTGCAAGAATGACGTGTGCCGCAGGGCCGTATATCAGATGTGGCACAGACAGAGTCGCGAAGCAATCGCCGCCTGCAAATTATGCAAGAACCCATCGGTGAAACCCGTCGATTCTCCCATGAAGTGCGGAAAAGTCTGAGTACAGCGTCCATGTAGTACGTTTGCGAAGTGCCCTAGCATGAGCGAGCTGCCGAATTCGATTCTAATTGCAATTGCTGCCATGGCGGCGATTGGGTTCGCAGTTCTTGGAACTGTCTTGTGGACTAACACCGCCCGCTGCCGAAAGCAGCGTACCGTTTCGCTCAAGTGTTGGCGTTGCGCCTACGATGTCGCTGGGCTGAGTCGTGCAATTTGCCCAGAGTGTGGAGCATTAGTAGTGTCGGCCACTCCGTCCGCGCCGATTCTAGGCCGAGTATGTTTGCTCCTCACGGTGGCCATACTATCCTGGGCAATTTGGTCATTGTCATCCTTGCGTCGATGGCCTGCTGCCTTGCTACTTCACTACGCAAGGTCTAGTACGACCGATTGGACAAGCCTGCCAGCAAGGGGAGCCAAGACAACGCCGTTTTCGACCAGGGACGCGATCCTGAGAGAGCTCATTGATCGATCGGCTGAGCGTCAACTTTCGCTACAAGACGAAGCAGTTCTATGCCTCAAGATGCTTGGCGACACTCCGTGGCTGTTGCGAGGGCTGTGCGCGCAATCGCCAATGATCCCGAAGCAATGAGCTCGTAGGCGTTCTGCATTCAACGCCTCTGGCTTGCGACAACGCTAGGATGCAGGTGCGGTTCGCAGCCGCTGACGCTGCATGGATTCCGCTGGTCACCGCCGAGAATCCAGTTGGCGTTGTTGGCACGAGACTCGACTTCAAGGCGAATCAAGGCCCCGGGCCGGCGGTCGCTTGTCGCTATGGCCTAGTCGATCGTCGTGGCCGGGAGCACTGGGTGTGGCAAGGCACGCTATTCGATGCGATTCTCTTGGATAATGCGAAAGTGCATATGTTGGCGTACGATTCTCCGTTTGTAGCCAATCAAATTCTAGCAGCGATTAGGCCTCGTATTGCGTATTGAGCGGAACGAATATCGTGCTTGAATTTACCCAGCCTGACATCCATCCCGGAGTGGGATGGATCAACTGGGCACTAGGGATCCGCGCAAACATTGTTGCTGATGGGAACATTATCGCGACTGGCACCACATTTATCCCGTTGCCGCCGCCCGGAGGATCACATGACATGCTGTCGTCCCCGCTCATTAGGATGCATTCATTGATCCCAAGAACTGGCACAATGAGAGTGCAAATACAAGTAATAGGAGATGCGGATTGTATTGATCCGCGGGCGAGAGCAAGTATTGCGTGGAATGGATGCTCCTGAGTCTGGCTGCCAGTAAATGATTAATGAGAAGAGATCTCGAAGATAACGTCCTGAATCAAGCACACGTTGACAACGAGGGGTCTCCCGCTGGGAGGTCGTAGTGTTCCACCCCTCAGCCGACGGCTGAATCGCGGAGTCACCGATGCCCGGCGGGGTGGCACCGAACTCGTGCCACCGACCTCCGCCTTGGGAGGTCGGTGCTTCCTCCCCCGCCGTCAGCTAGCCTGCGGCCATGCACCCGCCCCACCGCAAGCGGATGCAACGCCACGAGATTCCCGGCGGCGTTCGCTTCATCACCTGCTCCTGCCAGCGGCATCTGCCCCTGCTCCGCAACCCCGCGATATGCCTGATCCTCCTGGAGGCGATGGCCCGGGCCCGGGCCAAGTTCTCGCTCGAGATCTTCGCGTGGGTGCTGATGCCCGAGCACATCCACCTGCTCCTCCGCCCGCCCGAGCACGGCGAACTCGCCCCGGCGCTCAAGTCACTCAAGCTGTCGGTCTCGATGCGCGTCATCGCCCGCTGGCGAGAGATCGACGCCCCGATCCTGGCCCGGATCGCGGACGGGCACGGGCGGCCGCGGCACTGGCAGAAGGGCGGCGGGTTCGACCGGAATGTGCGCGACGACTGTGAGTTCCGGCGCCCCAGAGACAAACAGGGTGCGGTATATTCATCGCAACCCGGTGGAGCGGGAACTGGTCGAGAGGCCGGAGGACTGGCGATGGTCGAGCGTGCACTGGTGGATGGGGCGTCGGGACGGGGAGTTCCCGTGCGACCCGCCCCCGGGAGACCCCGCCATGTGGGCGGCATGGGAGGGGTTCAAATGAGAGTCCGACTGATCAGGCACAGAAGCACCGACCTCTCAAAGCAGAGGTCCGATGGGACGAAGGCCTGTTGCCAACCGGGGAATGATCCCGGCTGGTGTAGCTGGATCCCATCAAGGAGCAACAGTTGCAGGCGACGGCCACCGGTGTTCGTGGCTGACCAAACTCCGGGCGTCAGGATGCGTGGTGGGCCAGTCGGGGAGTGTCCCAGGAACCGGCGGTGCGGCAAGGTGGCCGAGCTCCCGCGACGTGCCGGCCTGGGCGGCCGTGTCGCCGTGGGGTGATCGATGCCATCTGCTCCAAGCGCAACCGGGGACAGGAGGAGCCCTATGGCTGCCAGGAGCGATGGAACGCGCTGGTGTCGAGCCTCCGCGCCCGCGTCGAGCACCCGCCGGGATGCTCACGCAGCAGCTCGGGTACAATCCGATCGGTCGTGCGGATCCCGCCGTTCAGGTGATGAGGCCGGGGAGCAAGGGTCTCGATGATGCGACTGCCGCGTAGGCATGAGAGTGCGAGTTCAAGAGGCGGGGGAATATTCATGGGCAGCGCACCGCAATTCATCGTAGTAACGAGAAGCCACGGACTAGGCTCCTCGCGACAGGCTGTGTATTCCCGGAAGGTCTCAGCCTGTTCCTCCCGAATTCGCACAGCGCTGTGTCGGGTGTGCATCCCGATTCTCTTGATGGCGACCTTGGCTCGCGCTCAAGATCTCGGATCGATGGAGTGGTTTGAAAGCGAATGGGCTGCGGCTGACGACTTGATGATTCCTGAAGGAGTCAACATCACGTATTCCGTAGAGATGAAGTTGCCGGGTACACAAGAGGACCTGGCTAGACTTCGCGAGCAGATTGCCGACAAGCCCGACCATCCGGCTCGACCAGCATACGAAGCGCTTAGTAAGCAGCTGCAGGGCAAAGCCAATGTGACGACCTTCCGTCTTTGGTTTGGGGACAAGGACCATTGGCGTTTCAACACGGACTTCGGAGATGGGATGCCGCTGCCCTTCTCCGATACCGCAGTGGCAGGATCTGCGGCATGGCAACTCACTCAGCGGCAGTTGCGACTGATGCGTGTGCGTCCAGATTCTGGGGAGGATCCAGCTTCCGTCCTTACTCCCGTCCTTGCATACTATCGCGGATGGGCCTGCTGTGGGTTCGGCTCGGGCCCGTTGGAACTTCGCCCTGTCTCATCCACCGTTCGCGGCTCTGCCTGGGAGGCGACGGTGCGATCTTCAAATGGGAACCGGGAATTCCGATATGAAGGCGTGGTTGCCGACGGGCGAATTATTCCACAAGTTGTGGAAGTACTTAAATGTGTAGATGATCCCACGTGGGTCGGTAGCAAGACATTGTTTGCCGAGTGGAAGTACATGGATTCAGTAGGGAAGTGGTTCGCGACGCGGGTGAGTGCGGGTACCCCTGATGGTGGTACTCAGACCCGAGTGCTCCTCAATATCTCCCCCGTATCCAGCGACAGTCTCGCTGGCATCATTGCTGATCCCACTGCGAACGGCACAGACCCTGTCCGTGGGCCTCTCGGCTTTAGCTCTGTTTTGGATCAACGAAGCGGGCATGCCTATGTTGACACGAGTACAGATCGGCAATCGAGCAGGGTACCCGTGCAATCCTCGGGCTCGAGCTCCCGTTCATACGTGTGGCTTAATGTGAGCGGATGGGTGTTGGCAGGGGTTGTGGCTGCGAGCTTTGTGTGGCTGCGCCTTAAGAGGTCGCATTTCTCATCGTAGGCTCAAAGGAGATGATCATGATGAGTGTGAAGCATATGAGGCTCATGAGTCCACGCCTTGCCGCTATCGGCGCCGGGATGGTTGTGGCCGTGGCCGCTGCGGCCTATGCCACCTGTTACAGCAATTTTTCAATTGGCGTAACCGCGTGTGAGCTGTCAGGCTGTGCTACGACCACTGAGTGTGGGCCGGTCGAAGTGCTCGTAGATGAGCCGGTTACGGTAGTGACCACCTCACACGGCTTGCGACAGTCCTATATGGCCCACACGTTCTTGTGCTTCAGTTACTGGTACACCAAGGACGCGAATCAGCTCTGCACGATCCTTCACTACTGCAATGAAGGTACCGTTGGGACCGTTGCCGACGGACTTGGTTGCGAGGTGGGTCCGGGGACCTAGATTCCGGCTGCTCTGGCGGGCAGGTGAAGTGTGTCTGGGCTTTGTCGGACTACAAGCAAGCGACCTGTGCCAGGGTGTCGCTGCGCGCAATTGAGATTGCCCGACTTGGCGGGCCCGCGCGTTGGCTGCGAGTTCTGGGATAGGCGATTCAGGATGCTTGGGCCAGCGGAGACAGGTCCGAGACGTGATGTGGGGGGCGATGCAACGGAGCATGCTTACGAAAGTGCGAGTGATCGCCACTGGTATCGCAATGAGCGTTTTACTTGCGGCGGGGCTGCTGAAGGCGAGCACACTGGGGGACTTCGCCCTGTCCCTGGGAAGGTGGAGGATCATTCCGAGTGTCGCTCCAATCCCATTGTCTCTTGTGATCGTTGGGGCGGAAATTGCATGCGGGTGTTCCTGGTTTTTGGGAACGAGAAGGCGAGTCGCAGTAATCGTCGCCACAGCACTCTTGGTGATGTTTTCTGCGGCGCTGGCAACCGAGTACGCGTTGGCGAAGATGCCTGATTGCTACTGCTTTGGGCGATGGCTGGAGTACAACACCAAGCGAAGTGGATTGCAGGCGGCGATGCTGCGCAACGGAATACTCGTGGCTACTTTGCTTCAGTCATTGTTGCCGGGTGGTGGGATGCGGGGGGGATCGTGAGAAGCGACCGTCGCGGGTTCACCCTCGTTGAGAGTCTTCTTGTAGTAGTCTTGGTGGGACTTCTCACGGCTCTGTTGCTGCCGGTGTTAGCGCACGCGCGCGCCTCGGTGCGCGATGTAATGTCGGTGGCAAACATGCGCACGCATGCGCAGGTTTTGGCGGCGTATGCAGTGGATTGGGATGACTATTATCCCGCTCTCGCAGATCCCGACGCGACTTGGTCGATCATCCGGGGCGGTGGCCAAATTCAGACTTGCAGGTACTTCGAGTCGGTACTCTTTTGGAATATTGGTCTGTGCGATCAATACTATGATGGCGTTGTGGACCATGAGTCATTTCGCCACCCGGCGGCACACCCTGACGCGAACGCGCCGTTGGATGTGAGCTACCTGTTGTCGAGCGCGTTTCTGGCGTCGCCAGCGTATTGGGAGGAGAAGACCCGCATTGGACCCTCACAGTGGGGACCGAGCAGGCTGAGCAGCGTGGTGTTCGCATCGGACAAGGCCGCAATTGTCGAAGTCCATCCCGACCGAGGACTCCCGACGATTGTCGTTAAGAGGGGAATTGGCGTAGCGTTTGTGGACGGCAGCGGCGGTCGGTTTGACGCAGACGATTTGGTGAAGCCCTACCTGCACGGAGACGGGACCTGGTGGGGTACTTGGCTACCTGTTGGTGTCTACGGGATGCATACGGTGGAAGGATGGTCGGGGCGGGACCGACACTGAGCGTGAGTACGGAGTGACGATGACCTGCCCTGGGAAGCCTGATCCAGTCCGAGTGAGAGGCAGGTGGCACCGAACTCCTTAGAAGTGCCACCGACCTCGGCTTTGCGAGGTCGGTGTTCCCCTGCGGAGGTATAATACGGATCACGTCTCTTTCCTGTGCGTGAGATAGCCGCATGGGGCGGGTGGCATCACTTCGGCGCGTCCCCGACCTCGGGTGCCACTGCTCGCCGCCCCTCTTGCCTCTCCTGCCCCTCTGTCTCTCCGCGGCGCAGCAGTGCTCTGCGGCCCGCGTCACTGCGCGGGAAGACGGGGGAGGAGCGGGAGACATCGAAGGCCGGCACGGTGGCGCCGACATCGCGCCGCCGACCCCTGCGTTGGGAGGTCGGTGCATCCGCCAGTCGGGAGTGGCAGCCCGCACCACCCCAAGACCTGCTCCCGGCTCGCCCGCGCTCGAGGCAGTCCACCCCACCCCATCCCGTGAGGAACCGCCGCCGCGTCCCGCGGCCCCAGCCCACATCCGGGCCTCCCGCGCCGCAGACCAGCCCAACCATCCCCGACCCCCACCCCAGCGCCGCGAAACCGAGGACATACCAAACAAACACCTTGACAGCAGCCAAGCGTTTGGTATATTGTCGGTCAGCGTCATGCCCGACCTCGAGCCCATCCCGGCAGCCCCTGCGCCCCCCCAGGCCACGCCATCCCGCCACAGCGCCACGGATTCCCCGTCCGACGAATCCCCAGCATCACATCCCGAACCCGCGCCCCGCGCCCCGTGTCCCCCGGCCCCGCTGAGCACCGATCCCCCGCAGGGCCCAGTTCCTCCGCAAGGCCCCGTTCCCCCGCCCCACCCCCACTGCGACGACGCCCTCCTCGAGGTTCTCGCCCGCCCCGGAGCAGATCCCGCCGCCCTCGCCGCCTCCCGCGGCCTCACCACCGCCCAGCTCGCCCGCGCCCTCCGTCAACCCGAAGCCGCCGAGACCTTCGCCGCGATCCAGGATCTCTTCGCCCTCCAACACAAGCTCTGGCAACAAGAGGTCTTTAAAGACGCAGTCGAGACCCTCCGCGAGGTCATGAAGGCCTCAGACGACCTCGTAGAGCGACGCCGGGCCGCCACCGCCACCATCCGAGAACTCCGTTCCGGGCAAGCCTCTCGTCCCCCGAAAGGTCCTGCCGGCGCGAGCGCCCCCGCCACCGCGCCATCCGCGCCCGCATCCGCTCCGGCCCCCGCCACCGCTCCATCCGCGCGCGCATCCGCTCCGGCCCCCGCCCCGCCCCCCTCCCCGCTCGACTTCGACAACTCCCCGACGCCCCCCTCTCCGCCCGCGCCCTCTATCTGCTCGACCATCCCGACAAACTCGAGCGCCTCATGATCCCGCGATCCTGGCGCGACGACCCCGCCATCCTCACCCAGCGCCTCGCCGACCGTCTCGCACTCGCCCCAAACCCCTCCCGCGAGCGCATCAAGCAACTCCTCGAGGGCGCCATGGACCTCCAGGTCCTCAAGGGCGGCCACAAGTCTATCGAACCCTTCTACGAGAGCGTCCTCGCCAGCCCCCTCCTCATCCCCGCCTCCGACCCCGCCTGGACCCGCACCATCCACGAGGTCCGCCACGCCGGCAGGCACACCGCCACCCGCGTCATCGCCTGGCATCACCACAGCGGCCGCCTCCGCCGCGCCCGCATCGTCCTCCACTACGACGACGGCACTCACGAAGGCTCCCCGCACCACTTCGCCCCCGAGAAATGGGGCGTCACCGAAGTCATCAGCTCCGAATCACTCGCCCCAACCCCAACCCCAACCCCAACCCCAACCCCGACTCCAACCCCAACCCCAACCCCAACCCACCCCGCCGTCAACCAACCCGCCGACACAAGCTAGAACTCCCCTGCCGCGCACGGCCCGACTCACCACGCCAGTGCGAGTCAAAGGATGTGCGTCCCCCACAGATCCCCCTCCGCCCCGACTCCGACCCCGCCTCCCCCAACCGGTGGCTCGAGGAGAGCTGCCCCCTCGAATCCGGAGAGCGCCCTTTGCACCGCCCGGCACTTCCGGACGCATCCGCTACGCTCTCAAATGCTCCTCGTGATCGCCGCCATCCTGCTGTGCACCGGCGCGGGCGCGCTCATCCTTGCCGCAGGCAGGGCCTCCCTTGCCCGGTACAAGCCGGAATGGCTTCTCGTGGTCGAGGCAAGACATCTCCGCGGCCCCGCCGCCGGCCCCGCCAGGCGCACAACCTCCGGACTAGAACCCCGGAGCGAGCCCGCCTAACCTTCGGGCCCGTCTCTCGGGACGGGGTATCCGTACGTGTTCCAAACTTCCGGTGCCCGGGGCAGAACCCCTGCCGGACGAGCCAGACCGAGGTGCCAGATGGGCATGCAGCAGATCATCGAGAGCATCAACACCGCGAACTTGAAGAGCGATATCCCTCGCATGGACATCGGCGACACGGTCAACGTGCACGCCCGGATCGTCGAGGGCGAGAAGGAGCGCATCCAGATCTTCCAGGGTGTGCTCATCTGCCGCAGAGGCCGCGGGATCACCGAGATGATCACCGTCCGCCGCGTCGTCGACAACGAGGGCGTCGAGCGCAGCTGGCCGATCAACAGCCCGATGGTGGCCAAGTACGAGGTCGTGCGTCGCGCCGACGCCCGCCGCTCCAAGCTCTACTTCCTCCGCGACCGCGTCGGCAAGAGCCGCCGCCTCCGCGACCGCCGGCGCGGCCTCAAGCACGTCCAGGGCCTGCACACCACGGGCTGAGCCCGGGGGCGTTGCCAATCAAGCTGAACTCCTGCCGCGGCCCGCTCGGGCCGCGGTATGCTTTTCCACCCATCCCCCGAGTCTCGGGGGTCTGACGCCGGAGCCCCCGATGCTGCTCAACCTCGCGCTGCTCGCAGCCGCACTAGCCATCCTCACGGCCGGCGCAGAGCTGCTCGTCCGCGGCGCCGTCGCGGTGGCCAAGCGAATGGGCCTCTCGAGCTTCTTCATCGGGCTCACGATCGTCGGCTTCGGCACCTCCACCCCCGAACTGTGCACCGCCCTCATGGCCGCGTCACGGGGCGTAGGCGATCTGGCCGTCGGCAACGTTGTCGGCTCCAACATCTTCAACCTCGCCGTCATCCTCGGCGTCACCGCCCTCATCAGCCCAATCCCCGTCAAGCTGCACCTGGTCCGCAAGGAAGTCGCCGTCGTCCTCTTCGCCGCAGCGGTGCCCCTCCTCGCGCTGGCCAACGGGGGCCGGATCGGTCGATGGGCGGGGCTGGCCATGGTCGCCGCCCTCGGGCTCTACCTCTGGCGGGGCTACCGATCCGGTCGCCGGCAGAACCAGGCCGAACTCGACGCGGCCGCCGAGCGAGAACTCGAATCCGAGATGGCCGTCAAGCCCGGCGGCGGCCCGCCCCACCCGCTCGTGAGCCTCGGGCTCATCCTCGCCGGACTGGCAATGCTGGTGGGCGGCTCGTCGCTCCTCGTGCAGTCCGCATCCAGCATCGCCAAATCCCTCGGCGTCTCCGACCTGGTCATCGGTCTGACCGTCGTCGCCGCGGGAACCAGCATGCCGGAGTTGGCCACCAGCCTCGTCGCGGCCGTCCGCAAGCAGTCGGACATCGCCGTGGGCAACGTCCTCGGCTCGAGCATCTTCAACATCTTCGGGATCCTGGGCACAACGTGCGTGGTGATCCCACAACAGGTCTCACGCCAGGTGCTGATGCTCGACGTGCCGGTCATGATCCTGGCCAGCCTCGCGTGCATCCCGATCATGCGCAGCGGCGCGAGAATCTCCCGCGGCGAGGGCGCGGCGCTCCTCGGCGGGTACGCCGGCTATGTCGTGGTGCTCTTCGCCTTCGCGCCCGGTTGGTTCGCCGCCTGAGCTTCCCCGAGCCGCGCCCGCAGCACGTTGCCGAGCGTCTCGGGCTCCATGTAGTTCTCCGGGGGCCTGTAATAGACCTCGTGCATCGTGTCGTTCGTCTTGGGCGGCAAGTCCGTCACCTGCCCCTGCACGCCGCGCAGCCGCTCGAGCAGCCTCCCCGCCTGCGCGCAGCGGAAGACCACGTCCCGCTCCCGGACGGTCACCGTGTTGACGCCCAACGCCGCGGCGGCGATCCGCAGTTCGGCCAGTTGCAGGAGCCTCTCGGCCTGCTTCGGCACGGGCCCGTAGGCCTCGAGCAGGTCGGTGCGCACCTTGTCGAGTTCGGCGGTGCTGGTCGCGGTCGCGAGCCGGCGATACGCCTCGAGGCGCCGCTGGTCGCTGGGGATGTAGGCCTTGGGGAGCACACCGGTGAGGCCGATATCGACCTTGGTGGCGCTGGGCTGCTCGAGCGGCCGGTCGTGCTTGAGCTGGTGCACGGCCTCCTCGAGCAGGCGGCAGTACATGTCGTACCCCACGGCGGCGATGTGGCCCGACTGCTCCGGCCCGAGGATGTTGCCCGCGCCGCGGATCTCGAGGTCCCGCATGGCGATCTTGAACCCGGCGCCGAGCATCGAGTACTGCTCGATCGCCTTCATGCGCTTCTGGGCGACCTCCTTGACCGGCCGCTCCAGCGGGAGGAGCATGTAGCAGTAGGCGCGGTGCTTGCTCCGGCCGACGCGACCGCGGAGCTGGTGCAGGTCGGCCAGCCCGAAGCGGTCGGCGTCGTTGATGATCATCGTGTTGGCCGTCGAGATATCGATACCTGACTCGATGATGGTCGTGGAGACGAGGATGTCCGCCTGGCGGCGCATGAACTTGAGCATCACCTCTTCCAGCTCGTGCGGCGGCATCTGGCCGTGGCCGATGACGATCCGGGCGTCGGGCGCGAGCTTGTGCACCTCGTCGGCCATGCTCTTGATGTTGTGCACGCGGTTGTGCACGAAATAGACCTGCCCGCCTCGCGAGAGCTCGCGGGCGATCGCCTGGGCGACACGGCGGCCGTTGTAGGGGATGACCTCGGTGACGATCGCCCGCCGCTCGAGGGGCGGCGTGGTCAGGCTCGAGATGTCGCGGAGGCCGAGCATCGACATGTGGAGCGTGCGGGGGATCGGCGTGGCGCTGAGCGTCAGCACGTCGACCGTGAGACGGAGCCGGAGGAGCTTCTCCTTGTGCTCGACGCCGAACCGCTGCTCTTCGTCGACCACCACAAGCCCGAGATCGGCGAACCTGACATCGTTGGAGAGGAGCCGGTGCGTGCCGATGATCACATCGATCTGGCCCCGGCGGAGGGCCGCGAGGGTGTCGTTGGACTCCTTCTGGGTCTTGAAGCGCGAGATGCTCTCGACGCGGAAGGGGTAGTCGGCGAAGCGTGAGCGGAACGTCCGCTCGTGCTGCTCGGCGAGCACGGTCGTCGGGACCAGGACGGCGACCTGCTTGCCGAACTCGCACGCCTTGAACGCCGCCCGGATCGCGACCTCGGTCTTGCCGAAGCCGACATCGCCGCAGATGAGCCGGTCCATCGGGCGATCCGAGGACATGTCCCGCTTGATCTCGGCCAGTGCCGCGATCTGGTCCTCGGTCTCCTCGAATGGGAACTCGGCCTCGAACTCGCGTTGCCAGGGGGTGTCGGCGGGGTAGCGGACGCCCGGCATCGACTCGCGGGCGGCGCGCACGCGGAGCATCTCGGCCGCGAGGTCGCGGACACCCTCGGCGACGCGCTCCTTCTGCGCCTGCCACTTCTTGCCGCCGATGGTCGAGAGCGGGGGCTTGCCGCTGAAGCCGCCGACGTACTTCTGCACCTGGTCGATCGTCGAGGCCGGGACATACAGCCTGCTCTTGCCGGCGAACTCGAGCAGGAGGAACTCTTCGGGCTCGGGGTTCCTCGCGGAGAGCTTGCCGGGGAGCGGCTTGGGCTTCATGAGCTTCAGCCCGGTGAAGACGGCGATGCCGTGGTCGGCGTGCACGACATAGTCCCCGACGGAGAGGTCGAGGAAGGTGTCCATGGCGCGGCCGGCGCGGAGCCTCCGCGACGAACTGCCCCTGCGGGCCTCGACGCGATGGAGCAGCTCGTGGTAGGGCACGAGCGCGAGACCACCGGCTTCGCCGCCCTCGCCCCAGATGAAGCCGCGGTGGATGTAGGCCAGCACGGGCTCGACTTGGCCGCGGGGGGCGGGAGGGGCCGGCTCGGGTTGGGGCTGCTCGGCGAGCAGCTCTCCCAGGCGGGTCGACTCGGCTCCCTTCTGGCAGGCGACCACGACCCTCGCGCCGCCGGCGCCGAGGCCGACCAACTCTCCCACCGCTTCGGTGAGTTCCTTCGAGAACTCGGGCAGGGTCGCCACGGGCAACTCGATCCGGACGTCCGCGCCGGTCGCTCCGGCGGAGAACTGGTTGATCTCCGCGAATCCGTGGAAGCGGGTCTCGAGGGTTCGGAGCACGGCCGGCGGGCCGAAGAGGCCCCGCGCATCGGTCGCCCGTTCGTAGTAGCCCCTGCCCTGCTCGACGACCTCGAGCGTCTCGGCGAGCAACGCGCAGGCGTGTTCGGGCACCAGTTCGAGGAAGTTGATGGTCCCCTTGTCGTCCTTCAACACGTCGACGCGTGAGGCGATCAGCTCCACCGCCTCGATCCGCCGGTCCGAGCCCATGGTGTCGAGGTCGATCTCGTTGATCCGCTCGATCTCGTCGCCGAAGAAGTCGATGCGCACCGGCACGCCCGAGGCCCGCGGCTCCGAGCCACTCACGATGGCGCCACCGGGGGGGAACACATCGAGAATTCCGCCTCGGATGGCGAAGTCGCCGGGCTCCTCGATGGCGTCGACCCGCGAGTATCCCGCGCCGGTGAGCCATTCGGCGAGGCCGGTCAGGCTCGCGCGGTCTCGGGCCCGGATGGTTCGGGCGAGCGCACCCAACCGCTCGGGCCGCGGCACGCCCTGCATCAGCGCCTGGATCGGGGCGATGACGACGGGGGCAGGGCCCGCATCCCGCGATTCTCCCATCGCGAGCATTTCACGTTGCACGGCGATCCGCTCGGCGAAGAGATCGAGGGCGACATCGGTCTCACCCGGGAGCACCTCGAGCGCGGGCAGCCTGAGGGCGGGCATGGCCAGTCCCTGCAGCTCCTCGAGTGTGTCGTCGGCCTCGTCCACGTGGGCGACCACGAGCACCACCGGGCGCCCCAGACGGGACGCCAGCAGCCCAGCGAGCAGGGCGGTCGAGGAGCCCACCGCCCCGGTCACGACGCAGCGGCGGCGCTCGGTGAGCGCGCGCGCGAGCCCGGCGACGGCTTCGTCCGACGCCATGGCGTGCAGCCAGGCTGGGGCGGGCGATGAGTCGTTCATGCGGCCACGC
The DNA here is from genome assembly GCA_016709445.1 of Phycisphaerales bacterium. Lineage (GTDB taxonomy): Bacteria > Planctomycetota > Phycisphaerae > Phycisphaerales > UBA1924 > PNC22. The sequence goes on along the minus strand of JADJMV010000010.1, from coordinate 56,665 downwards.
TACGCCGGGATGGTACGGCGGCTGGTTACTCGGCCTTGGCAAAGGGCGCGAGCTTGGCCACGGTCTTGGGGCCGATCCCTGAGACGCGGTCGAGATCGTCGAGACTGCGGAAGGGTCCGTGGGCTTCGCGGTCGGCGATGATCCGGGATGCGAGCGCCGGGCCGATCCCCGGGAGCAGATCGAGTTCGGCCGCTCCGGCGGTGTTGACGTTGATCCGCCTTGCGACCCCCGACTGGGCCTCCGGGGGGGCGTCTTGCCGGGTGGCGGGGGCGGGATTGGGATCTGCCTCGGGCGGGGGAACAGGCGGAGAGGCGGCGACTTGGCCTTCGCGGGCGGGGGGGAGCATGGCGGGGGCCGGCCAGAGCCACGCCCGGGCCACCCCGGCGACCCCCGCGGCCGCGAGCACTGCGGCGGCGGCCATCCGAGCGGCTGGTGTCAGGCTCGTGCCCCGGTCTTCGGCCATGGCGGGTCCCCCGAGGATTGCAGTCAGCCGGACACCGGTTCGGGCATCCACGAGCGCGCTTCGGTGAGCGCATTTCGGATCGAGATCAGCCGCTCCATAGAGGGCTTTGGCTGTCCTGTGGCGCTCGCCAAACCCATAGAGTGGCTGATGGGGCCGTCGGACAATTCGGTCCAGCAGAGGCCGTGGACGAAGGGCTTGGCGAGGATGACGGAGGCCACGTTCGCGAGCCAGGCCGATTGCATTCGCTCCGACCATGGTTCCCGCCAATAGCCCGGATCGAGATCGGGCTTGTCGGAGGGCGGGGCGGCCGGGCTGCTTGGAGCCCCGCACGCGGTCACCATGATCGGCCGCTCGAGCGCGGCGTAGCGGTCGAGGATCGCCGAGATCTCCATGAGATCGCGGGTGGAGCACCCTCGCTCTGGCACGCCCATGCACATGCGGATCGCGTAGGCATCGACGGGGATGCCGGCCTGGGAGACTGTGTCGGCGTAGAGCGTCGGGGGGATCGACTGGCGGCTGTAGGCGTAGTGCTCGCCCCAGGGCTGGTCGATCTCGACCTGGATCTTTGCGGTTGGCTGGAGCTTCTTGACCAGGAGCGCGCAGAGCCGGGTCAGGTCGAGGATCTGCTCGTAGCTCATGCGGAAATTGCTGTTGACGTGCAGGCCGGAGGCCACCGTCCACCGCGAGACGGTGCGGCGGTAGCGCGTGACGATCGCCTTCACGTGCTCGTACACCAGCTCGCGGAGCGTCTCGTAGTCGTTCTCCCAGATGTAGATCCATTCGGGGACATCGGCGGAGCGGAAGTCGATGACGGGTCCGGCGTACACGGGCAGGCGGGCCTTGCGCACCGCCCACTCGATCCAGCGGTCGGTGCCCGCGAAGCTGTACTCGCCCTCTCGCGGCTCCATATCCACCCATCGCATGGGGAGGTTGACGAAATCGCAGCCGGCGGCCGCGAGGCGCTGCAACGGCTCGGAGAACCTCGCCGGCGAGACCTCGCAGCCGATCACGGGGCGGCCCGGGAGCGTGACGCCGAGCGAATTCTGGACGATGATCGGGACATTCGGGGGCGGTTTCTCGCCGCTCGCGTGGACGAATGCCTCGACTGCTTCGGCGTAGGTCTCGCCTTTGAGCCGTGCCGGCAGATCTCGGGCGGCGTCCCGCATGGCGAGTTGCTCGCCGGCGTCGAGGGCGAGTGCGAGTGCCTGCCAGGCGAGCCGGTCCGCTTCGGCGGTATGGCCACCAGCCGGGCCGGATTCTCCGCTGGACCGCTCGGCGACGAGCGCCTGGGTGAAGGTCTGCCGCGCCAGCTCGAACTGGACCAGAATGGGATCATCGGCTCCCAAATCGAACAGCGCCCAGTCCTCGAGTTTGTTGAGGAAGAGCATGATTCGATGACGGGCGAGTTCGAGGCTGAGCAGATACGGCCGCTCTCTGGGGGGCAGGAGACAGGTCCGCAGCATGAGGCAGCCCATGGTCGGAACCGGCTTGGCGGCGATGGGGGGAAGGTTCTCGACGGGAACCTGCAGCGAGAGGCCCACGGACGCCCGCTCGGGGGCTGAGCACTGGATGAGCCCGCCATCGGTCAGACGGACATCCGAACCGAGGCCGATGCCGTCGGGGCCCACGAGAATGGCATGGCGGAGCGGGAACGCTGCCGCCGGTGTCTCTCCTTGGAAGACGACAAAGCTGAGCATCGGGCGGGGGCTCCTACCGGGACGAACTTGACGAGAATAGGCGGGAGTGGGTGCCCGTGCCCAATGCTCGAACGGGCCCGGGATGGGCGGGGCGGCCCTCGGTGGGTACGCTTGGGGCATGGCGCACCACAACACCACCACCGCGACGGATTCTGGCCTTCTCCGCACCTCGCTCCGACTCCCCGGGGGTCGCTCGGGCAAGGTGCGGGACACGTATGTTCTCCCGGCAGAGACGGGTCGAGCCAAATCCGACCCGCGCTCGCTTGATCGGCTGCTGATGGTCGCCAGCGATCGGATCAGCGCGTTTGACGTGGTGATGCCGACACCGATCACGGGGAAGGGCCGGCTGCTCACGCAGATCGCCGCGTTCTGGCTCCGCTGGATCGAGACGCAGGGGATCTGCCGCACGCACCTGCTCTCGACCGACGCTTCGGAGGTGCCCGCGACGGCGTTCGGTCCGGGCACGACAACCCGCGAGCAGCTCGAGGGGCGCACCACGATCGGGCGCCGCTGCCGGGTTATTCCGATCGAGTGCGTGGTGCGGGGCTATCTGGAGGGCTCCGGTCTGAAGGACTACCGGAAGACGGGCGAGGTGTGCGGCGTGAAGCTCCCGGCGGGCCTCCGTCAGTGCGACCGGCTTCCCGAGCCCATCTTCACTCCGGCGACCAAGGCGGAGGAGGGGCACGATGAGAACATCAGCTTCGAGCGTGCGGCGGCGGAGGTCGGGGAGACGCTGATGTCCTGGCTGCGGGAGAAGTCGCTGGCGATCTACTCGGCGGCTGCGGCGTACGCGCTCCAGAGGGGCATCATCATCGCTGACACGAAGTTCGAGTTCGGGCTCCCGCTCGGGGCGGATGGCGAGCCGGAGGGCGGCGAGCCGATCTTGATCGATGAGGTGTTGACCCCCGACAGTTCGCGTTTCTGGCCGGCCTCGAGCTACGAGCCGGGTCGGGCGCAGCCGAGCTTTGACAAGCAGTACCTGCGGGAGTACCTCGAGACGCTGGCGCAGTCTGGCGCCTGGGACAAGACACCTCCGGGCCCGGAGCTGCCGCCCGAGGTGGTCGCCGGGACCATGACGCGGTACACCGAGGCCGCGAACCGCCTGACCGACCGCTGATCGCGGGGCCGGGTTACTTCTGTTCAATATCGATCTGCTTGGCCTTGCGTTCTTCGGCGACACGGGCGAGCCAGGCGCGGTGTTCGGGCATGCCGGCGGGCTCGGGGAAGAGCACGCCGAAGGGCTTGCCCTGTCCCTTGGCGGCCAGTTCATCGATGGAGGGCTTCCACGCGGCGGCGAGGAAGTCGTAGGCGAACTGCTGGAGGTCGAGCGGTGCGCGTCCGAACATCGAGGCGGCGTCGTCGATATTGAGGAGCTGGATGGTGCGGGCGAACATATCGCCGGCGACGATGCGGAAGTCGCGGTCGAGCACGAGCACGCGTGGGTCGCCCTGGGCCGCCACGGTTTCGCGGACCTGCGTCTCGAGGTAGTACTTGTGGGCTTGGCCGGCCCACTCGAAGTTCTTTCGGAAGAGTTCGTCGTCGCCTCCGAGGAGGCCGCCGATGTAGGCGCCCTGGAGGGCCCCCACCACCTCGGAGACCAGGACGTAGGAGGAGCGGATCCGGTCGTCCTGCAGTTCCTGGAGGACAAACTCGTCCAGCGGGACGGAGTTGACCATGTCCTGGTAGGGGTTGTTGAGATTCTGGCCGGGGAAGGTGCCGAGTTCGCGGTAGTACTTGTCGGCCAGATCCATCTGGCCTCGGCGGTAGAAGAATCGGACCGCGTCTTTGAGGAAGTTTTCGTAGCCGGCGGAGTAGATGGTGTAGGCGCGCTTCTGGGTGTTGTCGGCCCAGCTTCGCTGCGTGACTTCCTTGAGCACGTTGCCGTAGGACTCGGCGAAGTTGGCGTTCGGCGCGAGCTGGTAGGGCCGCTCGGCGCCGGCGATCGAGTCGAAGAAGTTGAAGTAGACATCGCCGGAGCGGTAGAGCTCCTGGAGCGCCTGGATGGTGACGCGGTCGGCGTTGATGAAGTCGAAGTCGCGCTTGTTGGCCTCGGTCCAGCGCGTCAGCGACTCCTCGACGCCCCTCGCCGACCAGTAGAGGGCGTGGGCGGCGGGGTGGCGCCAGTCGATGGGTCCATACTTCTTGGTGTACCGGACCATCCGGGCCGGTTCCATGTTGTAGTCGTCGATGAGGACGCGCTTGCGCATGTGGGCGAGCAGGGCGGGCCAGGTCTGCGCATATTCGGGGTTGTCGATCAACGCGGCAAAGGCCTTGTTGTTTTCGCCCATCGATTTTTCGGCCTGGGCCCGGTAGATCGACTTCCGCATCGCGATGTGCGAGACATAGCGGCGGAGCGTGTCGATGTAGGGCTCCTCGCCGGTGATTTCGCGGATCTTCTGGAGCAGCTCCGCGGCCTTGGGGTTTGCCCCTGTGAGGCCTTCGAGCGTCTCCGGGGCGTCCACGATGGGCTGGAGCCACGCAACATATTGATCGATTGCGCCCTGGCGGTCGCGGTCTGCGGGGGAGCGGGCGGGCGGGTCGCCGAGGACGATGGTCCACTCCTCGGCGAGCTTGCGCTTGTAGAACTGGTTGGCGTCGTCGGTGATTCCGGCGACCTTGTGGAGGAAGATCCAGGCGAGTTCCTTGTGGATAAGCAGGTCGTTGGGGTTGGCCTTGATGCCTTCGTTGCGGAGCAGACGGATTCCGGCCTGCACCCACTGCCAGCGTTCCGAAGGGGTCTGGGTCGAGACCGAGATGTTGTAGGCCATGTTCCAGGCGTGGAAGACCCAGACCTGGGGGAAGCGGGGCTGGAGCTTGGTGATGGCGCGGGCCAGTTCCATGGCCTCGTAATACTGGCCCTTTTCCTTGAGGTCGTTGGCGCGGTACCACAAGAAGTTCACGAACACGCCGCGGAAGGCGCCCATCGCGATGCCGAGGGCCACCTCGGGGGGGTCTCCCTCTTCGGCGGTATCCGCGTAGGTGAGCTGGTTCCGGCCCGCGGAGTTGGCGATCGCCGAGGCGAATCCGCCCGAGACCACCAAGCTGGCCGCGACGAGCGCGACGGCACCGAGCTGGATGATCGTGTCTCGCTTCATGGATGCTCCGCGAGGTCCTTCTTCTAACGCCCGGAGTAGGTCGCCAGTTCACGGCGCCGGAAGGTGATGGCCGCGGCGGCGTAGAGGATGGCGCTGACGGTCGTGATAAACAGTCCCCCGATCAGCACGCTGCTGACCGGGATCAGCTCGCCCTGGACGAGGCGACGGGTCGGGCGCAGGTCTCCGTAGAGGCTGAACGCCCCGGCGACGACCCGGGTGACCCACGCGGCGACGAGGCTGAGAATCTTGATGTTTCCCTGCGTATCCGAGGTCGCGAAGGAATCGAGGCTTGCCTGCAGGTAGCCGCTGCCCTCGGCGGCCAGGAAGACGGCGAAGGCCACGACGCAGGCGACGGGGAAGCTCAGGAAGGTCGAGGCCCAGATGGCGACCATCGCGAGGAAGGCCAGCTTGCCCCAGAGCACCAGCATGGCGCGGAGGAAGTTGAAGCGGTAGCTCCCGACCGAGTAGGAGAACTCGAGCCCGCCGGGCGGGAAGGTGATGGTGTCGGGGTTGGTGGTGCGGTCGCGGACGTCGCCGTTGACGACTTCGAGCAGGACGGTGCCGTCGAGCTGGGCGAGCTGGGCCCGCCGCTCGGGGTCCTTCTCCGCGGCCAGGTCCTTCTCGGTGACCTCCCGGACGATGGAGGGCGGCAGCGTCGCCGTGTGGAAGAAGCCGGGCCCCATCCGCTGCACGAGGACCATGTCGTTGGTGAAGACAAACGAGACGTTGTAGAACTCGTCCGGTCGGTTCGAGCCGGCGTCGATCCGGTGGCGGAAGGTCAGCAGCGCGTCGCGGTCACGGGCGCCCTTGAGATTGCGGAAAATGTACCGTTCGCTGGTGCCCGGCTCGATGGATCGGTAGGCGGTGAGCGCGTTGTTGTAGAGCTCGTCGTAGATCTTGGCCCGTTCTGCGTCGGTATTCGCGAAGTCGGGCTCGGCTTCCTGCCGGGACCGGATGAAGCTGTTCGCCCCGTCGATGAACTCGGGCGTGCTCTTGGTGAATGGGAGCTGCTCCTGGACGGTCACCCTTGAGGAGAGCACTTGCGTCTCGAGCAGCCAGCGGTCTTCGGTGGCGTCCTGCCCGCCCTGGTAGGAGACGTACGCCTCCCGCTCTCCCAGGGCCGGCTGGCCCCGGAGATACTCGACGAACAGGAAGATGCCCGAGGCGCAGACGGCCAGCAGGATCGCGTTCAGCGTGCACACGCCCAGCCACTTGCCGAGGATGTAGCTCCAGGAGGAGACGGGCTTGGTCATCGTCTGCCAGATGATCTTGTCGCGCTGCTCGAAGGCGACCGTCGCGGCGGCGAAGAGCAGGGTGAGGATCGCGATCGTCCAGAACGAGAGCCCGGTGCTGAAGGACATGAACGACTGGACGCGGTATCGCAGGGGTTGGTCGGCGTCGAGGGCGTTTGGGAGGGCGGAGAGGCCGATGATGAGGATGACGATGAAGACCAGCGAGACCTTCATCCGCACGGCCTCGTCGAGGACGACCCGGGCGATGGAGCAGACCGGGCCGGAGTGGGAGAGGGCCAGCCTCGCGACCTGGAGGAGGGCTGTGAAGGATCCGGTGAGGGCGACCATGCCGAGCAGGATGTTTCCGAGCGTGGCTGTCGGTCCGAATCGGGCGAGCGGCATCCCGACGGCCGCGGCCAGGAGCAGGAGCGCGAGGTAGGTCAGGCCCAGGCCGAGCCAGACCACGGTGACCGCCAGCCCGGTGACGATGGCGACCCCAAAGCCGACGCTCTTCCAGTCGTAGCGAGCGCGGAGCACCTGCTCGAGGGCCCGCTGGCTCGTCTGCAGCGCCGATCGGGCCGTCCGCTCGGTCTCGCTCAGCTCGTCGTCCTGCGGGCTCGCGGCGTCGGAGGCTTGGCTTGACGACTCCGGCTGGCCGGCGGCGGGGGCGGCGCCGGAGTTGTCGGGCGGGGCGGTGCGCTGGACCACGTAGGTCCCGAAGACGGCGATCGCGAGCACCACGATCGCGATCGTGGCGACGATCTTGAACGCTCGGGAGCGTTGCAGCCGGTTTGCAGCCGCGAGGCGGTCTCGCAGTTTCACGTGCGGCCGTCCTCCGTCTTGTCGCTGTCCGGATCCGCGAGCAGCGAGTCGATGACGGAGGCGTCAACATCTTTCGCCGGTGGCGCCGGGGGGGGCGTCGGCGTCGGTCGGCGTTCCGGGCCGGCGGGTGGGTCGTGGGGCGTTTCGGGCTGCGGGGCGTGCGGCGTGTCGCCGGCGCCATCGCCGAGGAGCCCCTCGATCACCCGCTCGCGCTCTTCGGCGGGTGCCGGTGCGGGGGCGGTCTGGTCAGGGGGGCTCGGGGGTTCCTCTTCGGTGAGGCGGCTGATGAGTTCATCGCCCTCCGGGGCGCGGAGGAATGATGCGGTCTCGCCGCCGTGGAGGGCGCCGGCGGTCTCGACGCGTTCGGCCCGGGCCAGCTCGACGATCGAGAGGAACTTCTGCTCGAGCGTCTGGCGGGGGCTGGAGACGCGGAGCACGCTCTGCGTCCCGCCGCTGCGCCGGCGGAGGAGGGCGTCGATCTCGGCGACGGTGTCGTCGTCGAGCGCGTCGGTCTCGATCGTCGTTCGTTCACGGGAGACGAGGAGGGAGTCGCAGGTGCCCTCATCGCGTTTGCGCCCGCCGTAGAGGATGACCATGCGGTCGACGCAGTCCTCGACATCGGCGAGGAGGTGGCTGGAGAGGAGCACGGTCTTGCCCCGCCGGCCGAGTTCGAGGATGAGGTCCTTGACCTGCCTGGTCCCGATCGGATCGAGGCCGGTCGTCGGCTCGTCGAGGATGAGCAGGTCGGGATCGTTGATGAGCGCCTGGGCGAGTCCGATGCGGCGCTGCATGCCCTTGGAGTATTCGCGGATCGGGCGGTGCTGGACATGGGTGAGTCCCACCATGTCGAGCAGCTCGTCGGTACGCCTTCGCCGGATCGCGTGGGGCAGCTCGAAGAGCTTGCCGTAGTAGTCGAGGGTTTCGCGGGCGTTGAGGAAGGGGTAGAGGTAGGATTCTTCCGGGAGGTAGCCGATGCGCTTTTTGGTGGCGACGTCGGTGGGGGGCTTGCCGAAGACGGCGATGCGGCCCCGGGTGGGGCGCAGCAGGCCGAGGATGATCTTGATCGTCGTGCTCTTGCCGGAGCCGTTGGGGCCGAGGAGGCCGAAGATCTCGCGCGGGTGGACCTCGAAGGAGAGGTTGTCCACCGCCTTGGCGCGGCTCCGCATCCAGAAATCGCGGAAGACCTTGGTGAGGCCCTGACACGCGATCACGGGCTTGCCGGGGGCTTGTGTTGGCGCGGCGGCGTGCTCCATGGCGCTCCTTGGACGGGCGTTAGCCCGGAGTCTCCATCAGACCTTCCTGCGTGTTGTAGCGGTTCTTGTCCAGGTCGCGCTGGCGCTGCTCGCGGGCGGCCTTGTTCTGCTGCTCGCGGATGCGCTGCTCGTTCTTGGCGGCGAGCATGGGATCGCCGTTGATGACGAGTTCGAGCGTGTCGGTGCCGGGCGGGGCGAAGTGGATCTCGAGCCGCTCGTCGCCGAAGAAGCTCGAGAGGGCGGCGGTCCAGTCGGACGCGATCATGACCGTGGGGTTGGTCTTGAACTGGTCGAGCTTGGCGCGGAAGACCGCCAGGTCCGACTTGGCCTTGTCCTGCACGGCCGAGCGGTAGACGGTGGCCTCGCTGAGCATTCGGGCCACCTCGCCGCCGAGGGAGGGGTTGACCGTCACGCCGTCGAGCTCGACGGGCTCGGCGGCGAGCACCTTGTTGAACAGTTCGAGCGTCGCGGCTGCCGCGTCGGTCTCTCCGGCGTCGATATGGCTCTGATACCGGTCGATGAGCTTGACGAGGGTGTCGGCCGCCCCGCCCGCGACGGTGGAGAGGATGGTGTTGCCCTCCTTCTGGGCGTCCTCTCTGGCCTTGCTGGCCTTGCTGGTCGCCTCGAGCACGCTGTTGAAGCTGTCCTTGAGGTAGACCGGCGGGATCTTCGACTCGAGCGAGAGCTGATCGATCTCGATGCCGGTGCCTTCCGCTCCGACCTCGTCGAGCAGGTCCTGGGCGATGACCTTGGCCCGGCTCGCCACGGAGGTTTCTCCGGTGGCGCTCTGCTTCAGGAGCGCGTCGATCTCGACGCCGGCGACGGCCTGGACGATGCCACGCTGCACGGCGGCCCTGACGATCCCGGTCTCGTGCGGGGGGTAGACGTTCTTGGCGTAGACGCCCGCGTTGGACCGGGTGTACTGCACCTTCCACTGGGTGTGGGCGATCGCGCCGTCGCCGGTCAGGATCGAACCGTCCTGGTCGGGGCTCAGGCTGGCGACGGAGCGCAGGCCCTCGATGCCGAGGCTCTCCTTGCCGGGCTCGACGTATGGCCAGAAGGCGCGGTCGATCTTCTGCTCGGCGACGCCGACGTCGACTTTGACGAGTTCGCCGATGGGGTAGGGGGCCGACCACTGGAAGCCCGGCGAGGTCGCTGGCGACGATCTTGCCGAAGACCAGGCGTACGCCCCGCTCGTTGGCGCGGATCGTCTGGAGCCCGCTGCCGATGTAGAGGACGCCGAGCACGATCATGGCGCCCTGGAGCAGGCGGAAGGTGATGCGCAGCGCCTCGGCCAGCGACTGGTTGGCCGGGTCCATGAGGGTGGATGAGGCCTCGCCCTCGGTGCGTTCGCGGAGTTGCATCGAGGCGGCCCGCGCCGGGCCGGGCGCCGGGCCGCCCTGCTGCCCGCCTGTCTGGCCTGCCTGCTCGTTGGTCGGATCGGTCACTTGGAACCCTCCCCGGGGGCGCCCGCATCGGTGGAGCGCAGGTTCCGCCACGCCTCCGGGAGGCCGCTCGGCGGGATCTCACCGGGCTTGAGCACGCTGACACCGCGGAGGTCCAGCAGCTTGAGTCCGGGGGAATCGGTGGAGAGGATCACGGTGGTGCGGTCGCTGAATGCCTGGCGGACGAGGTCGAGGTTCTTGAGGAATACGGCCAGGTCGGGGTATTCGTTCATCTGCGAGAGGAACTTGGAGGCGGCCGTGTCGCCCTCGGCCTTGATCTCGGCGGCCCGGCGCTGGGCGAAGGCGAGGATCTTCTTGCGGTCCTGCTCGGCCTTGGCCTTGATGGCCTCGGCCTCGGCATCGCCGGCGCTCTCGATCTCCTTGGCCTTGCGGTCGCGGTTGGCCGCGATGCGGTCGTTGACCGCCTGCGTGGTCGCCTCGGCCAGGCGGACGCGGTGGATTCCCACGGCCATGGCCTCGATGCCGTAGTCGGCGATGGACGATCCCTTGGCGCCGTCGCCGCGGAGTGCGGCGAGGATGCGGCCCTCGAGCTCGGGGAGCTTCGAGTCGCCGGTGGGGGTGAAGAGATCGCTGAGGGCGTAGTTGCCGGTCTCGGACATCGCGCCGGCGAGGAGGCTCTTGAGCGTGCCCTCGGCGGCGGCGAAGTGGTCCTCCGCGCGGCCGCCGGCGTTGCTGAATCGCTCGTAGAACTTGAGCGGATTGGCGACGCGCCATGTGAGGAAGGCTTCGACGATGATCTGCTTGTCGTCCTTGGTCTGCTGCGCCTCGGCGCGGTTCTGGAGCAGCCGGGTGCGTGTGTCGTAGGTGGTCACCGACTGGATGGGGTAGGGCAGCTTGAAATAGAGCCCGGGCTCCTTGATGGTGGATTCTTCGCTGGCGCTCCCGAAGGTCGTGACGACCGCCGCCTCGGTGAACCGCACCGAGTAGGTGACGGTGAACGAGAGGAGAGCGAACAGGAAGACGATGGTGAGAATAATGGGGATCCGCTTCTTCACAGGGGAGGCTCCTCGGGCCCCGGGCGCCGGCGCCCGGGCGGGGTCGATCATTCGTCGGGGCTCTTCTGGAACAGGCCGATGCCGACCTTCTGGGTCTGCAGCTCGTCGCGCAGGTGGAGATTGGGCACGTTGGCGTCGACCAGGTAGATGCGCGAGTGGGCGAGGGAATCTCTGAGGGCGTCGAAGTAGAGGCCGGCGCGGTACACGAAGGGTGCGGCCTCGTAGGAGGCGAGCATGCCGCGGTAGCGGACCGAATCGGCCCACGCGCCCATGTGGCGGTCCCAGCGCTGGCCCTGGGCCTCGGCGAGGATCTTCGCGGCGTCACCCTGGGCGGCGCTCATGAGCTGCATCACCTTCAGTTCCTGATTGACCAGCTGCGCGTCGGTGGCGGCGGAGTTGCGCATGGTGTCGTAGACGTCGAGCTGGGCCACGATCTGCTCGGCGGCCTCGACGCTGCCGGCGACGCTCGTGAGGGCCTGGACCTGCTCGGCCCGTGCCGATTCGATCTTGGCCTCCCGGTGCTGCTCGGCGATGACGACCTGCTCAAACTTGGGCGCCACCTCGCGCGGCGGGTGCATGTGGGCGATTTCCACATCGAGGATTTTGACGCCCGCGCCCTTTGGCGTGCCGTCGCCGTCGGTGTTCAGGCTGTCGAACGCCGCCTGGACGCGGCGCCGGAGTTCGGCGCTGAGCGAGGAGCGGTCCGAGCCCAGGATCTGGTCGATCGAGATGGTCGCGAGGAATTGCGTGACGGCTCGCTGCCCGACGACTCGGAGGATGTCTTCGCGGATGCCCGGGGCCCCGAGTTCGTCGTAGAGCAGCGGGTCGGCCACGGAATACCGCACGGGCACCTCGGTGGCCACCAGGGCGAGGTCGCGGGACTTGCCGTCGACCGACTCGTCGAAGGTTCGCGATGGCTGGCAGATGTGGAAGACCTCTTCCTTCACGTGCTCGTTGGTCCAGAGGATGGGCTTGTCCCCCTCCGCGGGCGGGGTGCCGAGCTGGAGGGTGCGGACGCCCGTGGCGGTATAGCCCAGGACGCGGAAATCCCCGTCGGGCTTGCGCTCGACCAGCTCGGGGACGACCACCCGGTCGATCGGCCAGGGCGCCTTCCAGTGCAGTCCGGGCTGGAGATCCTCGCGGATCGGCTGGCCGAAACGGAGCACCATGCCACGCTGGTCGGGGAGCACCACCGCGAACGCGCTGAGCACCCACACCACCGCGACGCCGCCGACGGCCAGGAGGGGCCACCAGCGGAGGACGAGGCGGTAGAACCAGGTGTCCTGCACGCCGAAGCCGAACTGGTAGTCGAGCGCTTCGCCGATCGAGCGGGCGATGCGGTCCGGGGCCGACGCGAAGGCCAGGACGCGGGAGTCGAAGGCCGGCCTGGGGAAGGCCCCCTTCTTGCGGGGGCGGTAGAGATCGAGCAGGAAGTTGAGGAGCACCTCGGCGCCGAGCGCGATCGTGAGGATCGGGACGCCGACGAGCAGCAGTCGGCGGACCGAGTCGGACCCGGCGACGTCGACGAACTGGGCCACGGCGATGGCGAGCCCGACGATGGCCGCGCCGACGGAGTAGGCGGCGCCGCCCCGGAGGTTTGCCCAGATCGGCTGCTTGGCCATGCCCGAGACGAACCGGGCGAAGACGAAACCCACGAACGCGATGATGAGCCCGAAGGCGATCGCCCAGCCCCGGGCGTCGGTCGGCCCCAGCGCGCCCGGGCGTGAGAGCGCGCGGTCGGCCTGAAACCGCCAGAGTCCGATGGCGATCAGCGAGCCGCCGATCAGCAGGCTCGCGACGGGGATCACGAACTTGTACCAGGTCGCCAGCCGCTTCGAGGCGATCCGCAGATCGGCGCCGGCCTCCTCGAAGACCGAAGCGCCGGCCTCGACGGCGAGGGCCTCGGCCTCCATGGCCTCGAGCCGTTCCCGGCGGTGCTGATCGAACAGCAGGATCAGGATGAGCCAGACGAAGATGCCGACGAGCGAGAAGAACGAGGCGGAGATCGCGGCGTGGTCGTTGGTGTACCGACCGTAAAGAAAGAGAATGAGCGTGACGGCGATCTGGATGCCGATCCCCAGCATGCTCACCGAGGCCGCACGCTTGAAACTCAGATGGTCTGCCTTCATGGCCTCTCCGCGGACGAGTAGATCCGTGACAACCGCACCCCGGGCGCGAACGGCCCGGTCGCCCAGAAGCGCACCCTTCCCCGGCGTCGGCCGAGAGGCGGGTATTCTGCAACCCTGAACCCCATCTGTCCACCGCGCGCCGCAGAACGCCCGCGCCCCCTTCGGCCCGCCCCTTCTCCTGCGGCGGACCCCGGCAAGAACCCGGGGAGCATCCCCTCGGCGCGAACCGAGGCGATACGCCGACCTACGACCGGCCCGAGCGCCGGTTCGCTGCGGCGCCAAAAAATCGTGCACCGGGGCGCCCCTCCCCCGATCCCACCACCCTCGCGGCGTGTAAAGATGTCACCGGCATGATCATCCAGACGGTCACCATCACCCGCAACACCTTCGTCGAGAGCATTCGGCAGCCGATCTATTTCATCGTGCTGCTCCTCGCTGCGGTGCTCCAGGTCTTCACCACCTGGAGCACAGCGTACAGCATGGGGTATACGACGTCGGCCGAGGTGAGCAAGGACAACCGCCTGATGCTGGACATCGGTCTGGCGACGATCTTTGTTGCCGGCATGCTGCTGGCGGCGTTTGTGGCGACGGCGGTGCTGAGCCGGGAGATCGAATCCAAGACGGTGCTGACCGTGGTGAGCAAGCCGATCAGCCGGGGCGCGGTGGTGGTGGGCAAGTACTTCGGCGTCGCCGGGGCGATCGGCGTCGCGGTGATCATCATGACGGCCTATCTGCTCCTGGCGCTCCGCCACGGGGTGATGTCGACCGCCGCCGACGACCCGGACCAGCCGGTCATCCTGTTCTCGACGGCGGCGATCCTGCTCTCGGTTGGGGTGGCGGGCTGGTGCAACTTCTATTACGGCTGGTCGTTTCCCCAGGCCGCGACGCTCATCCTGCTGCCTGCGATCGTCTGCGCGTATGTGGTGACGCTTCTGGTCAGCAAGAAATGGGGTCTGCAGCCGATCTTCACGGACTTCAAGCCGCAGGTGATCTTCGCGGCGGCGGCGTTGCTCATGGCGTTGCTGGTGATCGCCGCGGTCGCGACGGCCGCCTCGACGCGGCTCGGTCAGGTCATGACGATCGTGGTCTGCGCCGGTGTTTTCATGCTGGGCCTTTATCGAACTACATGGTGGGCCGGCACGCCTACCGGAATCATTCGGTTGCGGTGATCCGGTCTGCGAGCCCTGTGCTTGCCTCCCAGCCCCTGTTCAACGAGCGGGGCGAGAAGTACGACGTCCACCTGCGGGTGCCGCCGAAGGCGGAAATCCACGAAGGTGACGGGCTGTTTTACGGCGCCAACCCCAACGGCTTCATGCTCGCCGGCGGCTCCAGGCAGAACCCGCAGGGGCAGGCCGAGGGGGTGACCGTCAAGGCCTCGGAGGGCAGCGATCTTGTGCTGGAACTCCGGGGTGATGATGGGCCGATTCCCACGCGACCGCCCACGACTGGAGACCAGGTCTTCCTGACGCCCACCGAAGTGAATCTGGGGGCTGCCGCCCTGTACGCGGTGCTCCCGAATTTCCAGCATTACTGGCTGATCGACGCGGTGGCGATGAACAGCCCGATCCCTCCCCGCCATCTGGGGCTGTTGGCCGCCTATGCCGCCACCCAGATCCTCGCGTGCCTCGGCCTGGGGATCGCCCTGTTCCAGACCCGCGACGTCGGATAGGCTTCACCTTCTCGAACCCTCAAGGCCGGGAGATTCGACAATGAACCAGCGACCCTCTCTGATGGATCAGGCGGGCATTGCGGACAAGCCGTCCCCTGCGAAGAGCCGCGGAGGCGGAGGCGGTATGGACGCTTCGAAGGCCAAGATCGCGGGGGTCGTCGCCCTCTTCGTGGTCGTTGGGATCGTCCTCGCGTGGCGGTTCGGCGTGTTTTCCAGCCCGCCGAAGCCCGACAAGGCCCAGCAGGCTCAGTTCCAGCAGCAGCTCGACGAGCAGGTGCAGCAGGAGCAGAAGGAAGCTGCGAGCAGCCGCCAGCGTCGGACCAACGCGGGGGGCTAAGCCTCTTTCTCGCCGCTCATATCGCCGAGTTGCCTGAAGCACGCCTCGTACGCCAAAAGGCAACGAAGCGAGGCCGTGGCGGCCTCGTCCTGGTGCTCGGCGGGGACGGCGGTGCGGAAGGTGAAGAGCAGGTCTTCCGAGCGGAAGTGCTCGACCTTCAGGGGCCCGGCATCGAATCCGACCTCGACCAGTTCATCGTCGAGTAGTTCTTCGATCTTGTCTCCCGTGTGGAGCAGGTCGGTCTCGATGGATTCGCTCAACCAGCGGTTTGCGGTGACCAGCGACACCCAGAGTTTTCCCTGAGCATCGTGTTCCACGCGGTACTCGGCGGGTTCCGCGGCTCCCTCCCCCGCCTTCCCGGCTTCCGCCGCGACTGCCCGCAGCACATTCCCGATCCCGCGCTCTTCCATCCGCATTGCCTCCCATATCGGCGGGAACTCGTCCCGCCGCGATGCGGACGGTACGCAGGACCGGGTGCCGCGTCCCGGGGATCGACAGGCCGGTGGAGACGGGATACACTCTCCGCCCGGCCCAGAATGGGCCGGAATGGCCCAGGTGGCGGAACTGGCAGACGCGCTACCTTGAGGTGGTAGTCCTGGCAACAGGGTGGAGGTTCGAGTCCTCTCCTGGGCATTGATGGTCGCGGGGCCCTCCCGCAGCGAGCCGAAAGCGGGGCAGGCTCGAGCGCCCCAGAAACACGGATCATGAGCCGAACGCAAACTCTGGCGAGGCTCGAGGGGCGTGCGCTGGCCCTCCTGGGCCTCGGGGCGGTGGCCGCGCTGATGGGGCTCGCTCCCGTACCGCTTCTGCTGGCGCAGGCCAGCGACCCTCCCGACGAGACGACTTCACCGGCTTCTCGGCCCGGGGAGCAGCCCGCGGCTGTTTCGCCGGAGAACTCCAGCGGCAGAGTCACCGTGTTCTGCAAGGATGGGCGACGGGTCGAGGGTCGGCTGGTTCGACAGGACCCCTCGGAGGTCGTGATCGAGGTGGCGGGTCTCGAGGCCACGTTCAACATGGCCGATGTGTTTCGCGTCGACCCGGTGCCGAGCGTGGAGGAGCATTACAAGAAGATCCGCGCGGTGATCCGTGACGACGACACGGAGCAACTGCTGCTCCTTGTGGACTGGCTGCGTGATCGCGAGGCCTTTGGTCTTGCGTTGAAGGAGCTGGCGCAGATCCTCAAGATCGACCCGGCGAATGACAACGCGATCATGCTCAAGAAGCAGATCGAGAGCCTGATCAAGCTGAAGGCCGAGTCGGCTGCGAGGGGTGAACCCGAGGAGGGCACTCCGCACGGGCCGGCCAAGCGGCGTCCTCGATTCCCGACGCTGACGGACGACCAGATCAACCTGCTGAAGGTCTACGAGGTCGATCTGGGCCAGCCCCCTCGCATGCTGGTGGACCGGGACACGGTGAAGGAGCTCATCGACGCGTTCGAGGGGAATGAGCTCATTCCTCAGAGCGCCGAGGGTCGGGCCGCTCTGGAGCGGCGCCCCCCCGAGCGCATCCTCGAACTCATGTTCCGCCTGAAGGCCCGGGATTTCTACGGCCGCGTCAAGGTCGAGGGCGAGCCGACGGCGTTCAAGTTGTTCCGGGAGAACGTCCACCGGGGCTGGGTTGTGAATTCCTGCGCCACCAACGCGTGCCACGGGGGTGAACTCGCCGGGCGTCTCTGGCTCGACAACGAGAACCAGAATTCTGAGAGGACGATCTACACGAACTTCCTGATCCTCGACCGGTACCGCCTCCCGGACGGCACGCCCCTGATTAACTACGAGGATCCGGCTCGCTCGCCGCTGCTGCAGATGGCTCTCCCGCGGGAGGAGAGCCTTTACCCCCACCCGCTGGTCGCGACAACCCGGTCCTCGGCATGGCGTCCGGTGATCGGTTCGGAGGACGACCGGCGGTTTCGGGAGACGATTGACTGGATCAATGCGATGTACCGGCCCAGGCCCGAGTACCCCGTGACGTATGCCCCGCCGGTGCCGACCGGGGGGGTGCCGGAGATGCCCCGGGAACCCGTGGGTGATCGGTAGAGCCACCCTTCCCGGCAGGTTGTGCTAGAGTTGACACTCGGCGGTCGGACGCGAGTCGGACCTCACCGAGCCCGGACAGATCAGCGGAACGGACGGCAACGCATGAGCGATCAGTGCTACGGCAACAGGACCCCTCGGGCCCGAGCCCGGACCCACGTCACCCGGGTGATCGCCCTCGCGGGCTGCCTCGGCGTCGCCACTCTCGCGGGTTGCTCACGCAGCCCCGGGGAGCAGGCCCTGAGCGATGCCTCGATCAAGCTGGCCTCGCTGGACGTGGGTGTCGGCTCGCAGATGCCCGAGGGCGTCGCCTCCGCCACCTACAACGAGGTCATCCAGACCCTCAGTGCATTTAGCAAGGGGCAGGACGCGTTGGCCGCGGACGCTTCGGTGCTGATCGCCTCAGCCCAGCGGGGCCTGGGCATCCGTGCCGCCTCCGGGGCCGCATCGCTCGAGAAGCTGGCGATCGACAAGTTCCCCGGCATCCGGGCCAGGCTCCGCGCCTGGCAGATGTACAACGCGGCCGCCGCGGCGGCCGGCTCGTACGACCCGGCGCCCGAGTTGGCGAGGATCGACCAGGACACGCGCGCCCGGCAGGGCGAGGCGGAGCAGGCTCGCGCGAAGAAGGCGGCGATCGAGAAGCAGATCGGGGAGTTGCTGGCGCAGGTCGCTGACCGCATCGGCAAGGCCTCGGCGCTCCGCGACCAGGCGGGGACGCTGCAGCTCAAGATCGCGGGCGTTTCGGCCACGGAAGGGCTGGAGCTCGCCAAGCAGGTTCGCGACCTGTCGCGTCAGGCCGATGAGCTCGAGCTTGAAGCCCGGGGCCTGCAGGGTCAGGCGGATCGACTGGAGATCGACCTCCGCGCCGCGACCGTTGAGATCGACAAGCTCGCCTCGCAGATCGAACTCCTGGGGCAGTCCCGCGCTGCCGTTCAGGCCCGCGACAAGGCCGCCAAAGAAGATGCAGCCCGCGCCCGCGGGGATGCGCAGCAGGCCGCCGTGGAGATCGGCCAGCGTGTGGACTCTGGCGATGGGGCGCTGACGCCGTTCCGGGAGCAGCAGATCGAGCCCAAGGCCGCGGAGGCGATGAAGTTTCTCAACTCCGCGGTGACCAGTGCCAACAACGGCAAGAGCGCCCGCAAGAGCAACGCCCAGATCGCGATCGGCCAGGCCAAGCAGAGCCTCGCGGACGCCGAGTGGACCAGCGCTCTCGGCCTCGACGCCTACGCGCAACTGCTCGAGGAGTTGGCCAACGCCCGCCCGGCGCTTCCGGCAGCCGCCGAGTATGCGACGAGGTCGAAGGATGCTCGCGCGGCGGCGACCGAGGCCAAGCAGGCGGCGTATGACGCTTATCAGGCGGCGAAGAGCGCCTACGAGGCGTCTGGCGCCACGGGCGCGACTCGCGAGCTGATTGATCAGGTCTCGACGCGATTGAACGCGATCTCTCGTCGGGTCGGCGATGGGGTCGTCGACGCCGAGGCGATGGGCGCCCTCGAGGACCCTGAGCCGAGTGCCGATGAGGGAGACCGGTCACCTGCTGGCGGCGTCCCCGACGAGGCGGTGGCCACGGGCGACCCTGAGGGCGAGGTCCGCGACCTGCTCCAGACGATTGCCGACGCGGCACAGGCCGGGAAGTTCGGCGAGATCGGGGCCTACCTCGAGCCCGAGTCCGACACCCAGGCGCCGCTGGTCACGAAACTCGTTGCATTGCTCCAGGCAGAGGAGCAGCTCGATACAGCGTCCGCGAGCGCATTCGGCGAGGCTTTCACCGCGTGGGCCGCGAAGAACCCGCAGACCGGGTTGGATGCGCTCAACCCGACCAAGATGTTTGCGGGGCTGGGCGCCGACGCGAAGGTGGTGGCGCAGAACGAGACCGCGACGGTGGCTCTCGACGATCCGAACGCGCCCGTGCTGCACCTGAAGAAGATCGATGGCGAGTGGAAGCTGCTGCTCGGCGCCAACGCGTTTGGCGGGGGTGGCGAGGACGCCGGCGCCAAGGCGCTCGCCGGGATGATCCCCGAGATCCTCGACTCCCTCGTCGGGGCCTACGACAGCGCGGCCAAGGGCGTTCAGGACGGCTCGCTCCGCAGCAATCAGGCGGTGCTGGTCACCATCCAGACCAAGCTGCAGGCCATCGGACTCAAGATGATGCAGCTGATCCAGCAGTCCGGCGGCGGGGGCGGCTGAGCCGCTACGTCGCGGGATGCTGAAAGGATTCCCGATGTCCGACAGGCGGACAGCCGAGCCCGGACCTGCCCTGCCCCAGGTTGAGATGCATCTGCACCCGCCCGATCGCCCGGCCCGGGGTGTGGTAGTCGAAACGTATTCGTGCACCGCGAGCCCCAAGTCCGCGGCGTTCGTCCGGCACATTGTCCTGGATGTCTCCGGGAGCGACCTGCCGGGACGGATCCGCGCGGGCCAGTCGTTTGGGGTTCTCCCCCCCGGGACTACCGAGCAAGGCCGGCCGCACAAGGTGCGTCTCTACTCGATCGCGAACGCCACCGGCGGGGAGGGTGGCGATGAGAACCTGATCGCCACGACGGTGAAGCGGACGATCGACGAACACTGGGAAACCCACCGGCTCTTCCTGGGGGTGGCCTCGAATTGGCTGTGCGACCTTCAGGTCGGCGATGAGATCCGCGTCACGGGGCCGAACGGCAAGCGGTTTCTCCTGCCGGCCCGCCCGGACGACCACGATTATGTGTTCTTCGCGACGGGGACCGGGATCGCTCCCTTCCGGGGCATGGTCCGGGAACTGCTCTCGCGCCCCGACCACCGGTCGAAGATTGTGCTTGTGATGGGCTCCCCGTTTGGGACGGACCTGCTTTACCACAAGGAGTTCCGGGCGCTGCAGGACACCCATCCCAACTTCACCTATCTGAGCGCTCTCAGCCGCGAATCGCAGCCGGACGGGTCGCCCCCGATGTATGTCCAGAGCCGCCTCGGGAGCCACGCCGAGCTCTTCCGCGGCATCTTGTCGACGGAGCGCGGCTTGGTGTATGCGTGCGGCCTGGCGGGTATGGAACTGGGCATCGTGCAGGGCCTGTATCGGCTGCTGCCGGCCGAGGAGTTTGCCCGCTATGTGACCCTGGCCCCGGGGCTTGAGAGCGACCCCACGGGGTGGACCCGCCGGATGATCCCGAGGGAGATCGCCCCAACCCGGCGCATGTTCCTCGAGGTGTATTAGGGAGATGATCGACGCGTCCGGCAGCCCCGGACGTGCGTATGGTTGACCGCCGTTGAGGCGGGTGGTAGGTTTCCCGTCCCACAGGGGTCAGCGGCACGCCGGAGACGCCCGGCATGGGTTCAGAGGCTCCCCCGTCGGAGCGTCGTCCTCGGTCGCAGAAGGGTGTTTGGCCTTGCACGATCGGATCACCAGCCGCCTTCGCAAGTTCGTAGCGCCCCTCGCGCTCGTTGCCTGCCTTCTCGCGCCCCACGCCCTTGCCCAGTCCGACCCGATGCCGGCGCCGGAGAAGCTGGTCCTCACACCGGAGGAGAAAGCACAGATCGAGGCGTTTGTTCACAAACGTGTCGATGCGATGCAGACGGGTGAGGCGGCGGACCGGGAGAAGGCCCGCAAGGAGATCATCGAGCCCCTGCACCGGCCGGCGGTCTCCGTCGCGTTCCGGCAGGTGGTGCGTGCCGCGGCGATCGACAAGCTCACCGAGCTGGCGGGCGACAAGGACGCAAGGGTCGCGATCAACGCGCTGATCCTGCTCGGCGAGATCGCCGACGACGCCACCCGGCAGGTCGTGCAGGAGCACACCGGCGACTCGAACGATGACGTGCGTTACGCCGCCGTGTACGCCCTCATGCGGACTTTCCGCTCGGTCAACGCGTACGCCCCCGCCCTGGATCCTGCCCGGGTTTCGCAGGCCGTCGATCATCTCTCGGGGCGCCTGGCGGCCGAATCCAACGCCGACGTCGCCGACGCGATCGTCCGCGCCCTGCTCGAGGCGGCCGCGATCAACCGCGATGGGTATGCCGGCCCCGCTGGGGAGGCCTTGACCAAGGTTTCCAGTGGCGTGGTGTCGCGACTCCGCCGCATCCCGGCTGACGACGACGGTGCCCGCGTCCGCCTTCTGGCCAGTTGCGTCCGTGTCGGGGATGCGCTCAGCACCCGGCTGGCGGCGCCGGGTGCAACTCCGCCGGAGATCGTCCGGGGAGCCGCCGCGTTCGCCGGTGAATCGCTCGCCTATCTCGCCTACCACGCCAAGAAGGGCGACCTTCCCCCTCCGGACGCCCGGGCGTGGCAGTTGGACCTGACCAATCTGGCCGAGCGGGCCCTCGTGCTCGCCCACGCCAAGCTCGGCGGCAGCCTCTCGCCGCTCACCCTCGCCCCGCTGCTCGAGACGGGCAAGGACTCCGAGTTCTTCGACCGGACCCGCTCGGCCGTTCTGGGCCTCAGCGGCGCCCCCTGCAACCTCTCCCCCGAGGCCATGCAGCGCATCCGCGACGCGCTCGACGGGAAGTGATCGCCCCCGAGCCCGCGGAGCCCCACCGCGCCGCGCGCGGTACTGTGTCGGCATGGGCCGCCTCCTCATCCCCCTCGTGGTGTTCTGCGCCGTGCTCGGCGCGATCATGCTGTCGGATCGCCCGCTCCCCCGCGCAGATCTGGCGTTCAGCAACGGCCCGGATATCACGACCCTCGACCTGCAGCGCATGAGCTGGATGCATGACCTTCGGGCAGCCCGCATCATGTTTGAGGGTCTCGTGGCGAACGACGTGTTCGACCCTGACTACAAGATCATCCCCGCGGCCGCGGAACGCTGGGAGGTGTCTGACGACGGGCTCGAATATCGGTTTTTCATCCGACCGGACGCGGCGTGGTCCAACGGCGAACCGGTCCGCGCGGGCGACTTCATCTATGCCTGGCGCCGCTGCATCCTGCCCGATACGGCGGCCGACTACGCCGCCTTTTTCGAGTACATCGAGGGTGTCCCCGAGTTTTTCGCGTGGCGCAGGGCGGCGCTGGACGGGTTTGACAAGGTCGCCCCGGCGGAGCGGGCCGGGGCCGCCGACAGGCTCTGGGCTGAGACCGAGCGGAAGTTTGACGAGCTCGTGGGGGCCAGGGCGGTCTCTGACCGGGAGATCGTGGTCCGGCTGCGCCATCCGATCCCGTTCTTCCTGGACCTCGTGGCGTTTCCCAGCTACTACCCCGTCTACCCGCCGCTGGTCTCGCAATACGACCGGATCGACCCCTCGACCGGCCGGCTCATCGCGGAGGGTGGTTGGACCAAGCCCCCGCACATGATCTGCAACGGCCCCTACAAGCTGACGGTGTGGCGGTTCAAGCGCGACATGCGCCTCGAGGTGAACGAGCACTACTGGAATCGGGGCTCGCTGAACCTCCGCACGATCGACATCCCCTCGATCGACGACCCCAGCGCGCAGGTGCTTGCCTACCAGACCCACGCGATCGACTTCATCGCCGACGTGACCGCCCCCTACCGCCGGGAGATGGTCGCCCAGAAGGACGCGTACTACCGCGAGCACTGGTCGGAGTATCAGGCGCTGATCGCCCAGGGGCTCGATCTCTTCGAGATCGACCGGCGCCTCCCCCACGACCCACGGCAGGACGTCCATGTCGTCCCCGCGTTTGGCACCTATTTCTGGAACTACAACTGCCTCCCCAGGTTGCCGGACGGTCGGGTCAACCCGCTCGGCGATGCGCGGGTTCGCCGGGCACTCTCGCTGATGATCGACAAGCGACAGATCGCCGAGCAGGTGCGGGGACTGGGGAACCTGTCGCCCGGACCCTGGTGCCGCCCGGCTCTCTCAAGGACTACGAGCCGCCGGAGGGGCTCCCGTGTATCAGCGACTGCACCACGCCCGCCGAACGCGAGGCGCTGATCGCGAGGGCCCGCGCGCTGCTCGCCGAGGCCGGCTACCCGTCCCCGGCCGAGATGCCCACGATCGAGCTGGAGTTCAACAAGGACAGCGGGCACGACCTGATCGCCCAGGCGATCGCCCGCGACTGGCAGGAGACGCTCGGCGTCCCCGTCCGGCTCGCGCAGAAGGAACTCAGCGTGTTCCGCGATGATCTCAAGCGGCACCAGTTCATGACCAGCCGCGCGGGCTGGTACGGCGACTACCCCGACCCGCTCACTTTCCTCGAGATCAGCCGCACCGGGGATGGCAACAACGACCGGGCCTACTCCAATCCCCGGTTCGACCAACTCCTCGACGATGCGTACGACGAGCACGATCCTTCGCGCCGGTCCGAGATCTTGCGGGAGGCCGAGCGGATGCTCATGGAGGACGACCTCCCGATGGTGCCGATCTTCCGCTACGTCAACGTGCTCATGTTCGACGCGTCCCGGCTGAGCGGGCCCAACCCTCACCCGCGCAGCAGCCAGAACGTCTTTCTCTTCGACGTGCTTGGCGACGGCGTCGGGTCCGACAGGGTCCTCACCATGCCCATCACCCCGAGGGATTGACCCGTGCTCGCGCTGATCGCCCGCCGCCTCGTCCAACTCCCGCTCATCGTCGGCGTCATCTACACGCTCACGCTGGTGCTCGCCTGGGCCGTCCCCGGCAACCCGCTCGAGAACCCCGAGGGGCGCCGCCCCGACGCCGAGATCGTCGAGGCCATGAAGCGTCAGTACAACCTCGACAGCTTTCCCCGCTTCTATTTCTCCTATCTCGACAGCGCCTCGGGGCTCAAGTGGGCGCGCGACCAGCTCAACGGCGACGCCGCGCGCGAGTTGGAACGGGCCCGCGAGGCCGGGCTCGCCCCGCCCGAGCGGCCCGTCTTCGATCTCGGCCCCAGCCTCAAGTACAAGGACGAGCGCGTCAACGGCATCCTCGCCGACTCGCTCCCGGTCTCCATGACCCTCGGCCTCGCGGCCATCATCATCGCCGTTGCGCTCGGCCTGTTCGCGGGAGTCGTCGGGGCCGTGCGTCCGAACTCCTTCCTTGATCTGGCCACGCTGATCGTGGCGCTGATCGGCATCAGCCTCCCCAGCTTCGTCATCGGCACGGTGCTGCTGCTCGTTTTCGGCGTCTGGGTCCGCGTCCTGCCCGTCGGCGGGTGGGGCACGCTCGGGCAGATGGTGCTCCCCGCCGTCACGCTCAGCCTGCCCTTCGCGGCGTACATCGCCCGCCTCACCCGCATGGGCATGATCGAGCAGCTCGGCTCCGACTACATCCGCACCGCCCGGGCCAAGGGTGTCGCGGAGGTCGACATCCTGCTCAAGCACGCGCTCAAGAACGCTTTCCTGCCGGTGCTCAGCTACCTCGGCCCGGCGACGGCGCTGGCGATGACGGGCTCGTTCGTCGTCGAGCGGGTGTTCAATGTACCGGGGCTTGGCCAGCACTTCGTCAACGCGGTCCAGAACAAGGACCTATTCCTGATCATCGGGGTCGTCCTGGTCTTCTCCACGCTCCTGGTGCTGCTCAATCTCGTCGTGGACGTGCTGTACCGCTGGGTGGACCCGCGGATCGAGTGATGCGGGGAATCTCCGGCCCCGGCCGGAGCGGTTCTCGCATGCCTCTCTACACCCACAGGAGCACACCATGCCCCCCCGCAAGACCTGCCGCCTCTCCGCGCTCGCCGTCCTGGCCTCGATCGCACCACAAGTGATTGCTCAGGCGGTCTTTACTCCGCTTGGCGATCTGCCGGGCGGGGCGTTCGAGAGCCTGGCCATCCGGGTCTCGCCGGACGGATCGGCCGTGAGCGGGATCGCCGCCGACGCCACCGGGAATGTCGGCTTCCGATGGACCGCCGCCACGGGCATGGTCTCGCTCGGCGACCTCATGGGCGGCGCGGTGGATACGGAGACCTCCGCGATCTGCGGCTATGGCTGCGTGCTCGCGGGGAGCGGGTATTCCGACAACGGGCTCGAGGCCTTCCGCTGGACGGAGGACATCGGGCTCGTCCCGCTCGGCGACCTGCCCGGCGGCGACTTTCAGAGCCATATCTACGACTGCAGCCACGACGGCTCGGTGCTGGTGGGGATCGGCAACGACAGCCTGACGCAGCGGGCCGTGCGCTGGACCCGCTCGGGCGGATGGGAGATGCTGCCGCTGCTGGCAGGCGAGACCATCTCCGACGCCTTTGGCTGCTCCGCCGATGCCTCGGTCATCACCGGGCTCACACACGTGCCCCAGGGCACGCAGGCCTACCGCTGGACGCAGGCGGAGGGCAAGGTGCTCCTGGGCGACCTGCCCGGCGGCGACTTCTACAGCGGCGGCGGATGTCTCGGACGATGGGTCCACGATCGTCGGCTTCGGCTCGATCGACGCGGGCTACGTCGCCATGGTGTGGACCGAGTCCACCGGCATGATCAGCGCGGGCTACCTCGCCGGCGACGCGCCCGCGTCCGAGTTCTGGACTGTCAACGCCGACGGCAGTGTCGCGGTGGGCTACTCGGGTTCCCAGGCCACAATCTGGACGCCGCAGAAGGGCCTCCGCTCGCTGCAGACCGTGCTCGAGAGTGACTATGGCCTGAGCGCCGAACTCGCGGGCTGGGCCCTCAACTCCGCGAATGGGGTGTCGAGCGACGGTCGCACGATCGTCGGCGTCGGCACCAATCCGGACGGGAATCAGGAGGCGTTCTACGTCCGCCTGCCCGGTCCCTGCCCCGCGGACTTCAACCAGGACGGGGCGGTCAACACCATCGACGTGCTCGGGTTCCTCAACGCCTGGAATGCCGGCTGCCCGTGAGGCCAGATCCGGCAGCGCGGAGAAAGGCGAATTGAACGCGAAGCGCGCGAAGAGGGAGCGGGAGCCTCCCTTCGGCCAAGCCCCGCAGGCGCCCTCCCCCTGCCCCCGCTTCTTCGCGCCTCCCCCTGCCCCCGCTTCTTCTTCGCGCTCGGCGACCCGGGCGTTCGCCCCGTAAGCTGGCCGCGTGCCGAACGACCCACGCACGGACCAGGAATTGCTCGACGCCGTGAGGGCAGGCGATCCCACGGCCTTCGAGGCGCTGTATCTCCGGCATCGAGACTGGGCTTTCCGCGTCGCGAGGCGTTTCACCAGTGAAGATGCGCGAGCCATGGACGCGGCGCAGGAGAGCTTCCTCTTCCTCCTCAAGCGCGCTCCCACGCTCCGCCTGACGGCGCGGCTGACGACGTTCCTGTACCCCACCGTCAAGCACCATGCCCTTGCGCAACGCCGGAGCGTTGATCAGGCCGACGCCGACCGCCCGGCCGAGGTCCGAGCACCGCCGATCCACACGGACGAACGCCTCGCCCTCCTCGAATCGGCGCTGGCCCGCCTCCCCGACCCGCAGCGTGAGGCCCTGCTGATGCAGGCCGTCGATGGCATGACCCACGGCGAGATCGCGCTCGCGCTCTCCATCCCCCTCGGCACCGTCAAGAGCCGCATCCATGCGGCCGTGAACACCCTGCGCAGCGACGGGCCCCTGCGGGGGTACTTCGAAGACTGAACGCGGAGACGCCGAGGGGGGGCAGAGTCGGGGGAGCATGGAACGCGGAGGGCGCGAAGGGCCCGAAGAGGAAAGCGGTTGGGCGAGAGTCGCTGGTGCTTTGACCCCCTTCGAGGTCTTCGCGCCCTTCGCGTTCAAAGCCATCTGGTGTTGCGTTCTCCGCGTTCCCAATTTGCCGGATTTCGCACTTCCTCCGAACCAACCGCCCCCCGGCCCCCCTTCACCCATGGAGGCACCTCCATGCACGACGACCCCCACATCCCCGACCGGCTCGCCCGCGACCTGGGCCGGCTCGAATCCCCGCCCGCCTGGCCCGCCGACGACCCGGTGCTCGTCGCTGCGCGTCGGTTGAGGGGGCGAACGCGCCGGCCGCTCCGCGTCGCCGGCTGGTCGGCGGGTCTCGCGGCCGCCGCGGGGCTGGCGATTTCAACGATCGTCTGGTTCCACCCGGTCCGGCAAGGGCCCGCGGGCACCCCGGCCCTCGCCTCCGGCCCTGCCTCCCCGGCCACCATGCTGGACGCCTACCGCCTGACCCTCATCCTCGACCGGCGCGAGACGCCCGCGACCACCTGGGACGCGGACGGCAACGGCGCCATCGACCGGGCCGATGTGGACACGCTGGCCGCCCGGGCCGTGAGCCTCGGGGAGGCCTCGTCATGAGTCGCCGACCGTGGATGACACTGCGCCGCCCGCTGCTTCTCCTTGCGGCCCTGCTCGGCGGCGCTGCGATGACTCTGGCGGCCGCGCAGCCGGAGGGGGACCCGGCTGCCCCCGACCAGGGCGCGGGCGTCGTCACGGGCCCCCGCTTCGGCTCCGTCGATCTCTTCATCGACTCGGCCGAGACGCCGCTGGCTGTCTATCAGCTCGAGCTCCGGGCGACCGCCGGGGACATCCGCATCGTCGGTGTCGAGGGCGGCGACGCCCGCGCCTTCGCCGAGCCCCCCCGCTACGACCCCGCGGCCCTTTCCGACGGTGAGCGGATCATCCTTGGCGACTTCAGCACCGGCGCCGACCTGCCCGCGGGACGCACCCGGATCGCCCGCGTGCACCTGCGCATCGAGGGCCCCGCGCCCACGCTCGAACTCAAGCTCGACGTCGCCGGTGATGTCGCAGGCAATCCGATCCACGCCGCGGCCTCCTTCGAGGCCTCGTTCCAGACCCAGAACGGGAGCAATCCATGAAGCGGTGGTCTCTCCTCATCTCCGTCCTCATCCTCGCGGCCGCGGCGATGGTCATGGCCTCGGTTTCTGCGTGCTCTTCGAACTCGCGGAGCATGTCGGACGCGAGCAGGGTCGCACGAGCGCCGGCGGAGCCGCCGCCGGGGATCAGGAACTACCCGAGTGATTGGCCAGCAATCAGTGCGTCGCGGGCCGACACAGGCGATGCATCGACACGCTACCTCCGCTCGGAGCTGCAGTCCTCGCAGGGCGGCGGGGGGCCAATCTCCGTTCAGCGAGGATCGATTCGGCGACATGGATGACACGGTTCTGCCGGGAGAGTCCGCGGTGCTACCGGAGCGTCTTGGCGGCGTTCAAGATCCGACCAGCTTTGCTGGTCTCAATCGGGAGGTCACTGGCACCGATGAGTTCACGCGCCGCCTGCGAATGCAGCTTCAGTTTGGGCAAGAACTCGCGAAACAGATGTCCTCCATCCCCGGCGCCCTCCCTTCGCTTGATGACGAGATCTGGATTATCCAGAAGCCCGCCAATTGGGACGCCGCGAGGGCGGACGACATCCCCGGCTGCGGCGGCCTGCTCGCCGGGTTCGAGCCCGACACGCCGCGGGACAAGCTCGTCCCGGTCCCCCTCAAGCACACCGACGTCCGAGCCCACATCGGCGGCCTCATCGCCTCCACCGTGGTCACCCAGCAGTTTGTGAATCCCTATGACGCCAAGATCGAGGCGGTCTACGTCTTCCCCCTTCCCGAGAACGCGGCTGTCAATGAGTTCGTCATGACCATCGGTGAGCGGCGGATCCGCGGCATCATCCGCGACCGGGCCGAGGCCGAGCAGATGTACGCCGAGGCCCGCGCCCAGGGCTACGTTGCCAGCCTGCTCACCCAGGAGCGGCCCAACGTCTTTACCCAGAAGGTCGCCAACATCGAGCCGGGGAAGGCGATCGACGTCTCCATCACCTACTTCCACACCCTCCCCTACCGCGACGGGTCGTTCGAGTATGTCTTCCCCATGGTCGTCGGCCCACGCTTCAATCCGCCGCCGGCCGAGGGCTTCGCCGCCGGCTCCGGCATCGGGGCCGTGCCGCGCGACGCCTCCGGCTCCAGCGGCCAGCGGACCGAGGTGCAGTACCTCGCACCCGACGAGCGCAGCGGGCTCGATGTGTCGCTTGAGGTCGATATCGACGCCGGCGTGCCGCTCGGCGAGATCGCCTGCAAGAGCCACACCGTCGCCATCCGCCACGATTCGGGCACCGGCGCAACAATCCGCCTCGCCCGCGAGACCACCATCCCCAACAAGGACTTTGTGCTGCGCTTCGCCGTCGCCGACAGCACGCTCCAGTCGGGCATGATCACCTGGGTCGACCCCGAGAGCGGGCGGGGCTACTTTGCCATGCTCGTCGTGCCGCCGGCGGAACTGGCCAGCCTGCCGCGTCGCCCGATGGAGATGGTCTTCGTCGTGGACGCGTCGGGCAGCATGAATGGCGCTCCGATCGAGCAGGCCAAGGCCGCGGTGCGTCGGGGCCTCCGCATGCTCGAACCCGGCGACACCTTCCAGCTCATCAACTTCTCTGAGTCGGCGTCCCAGCTCGGCGCCCGCCCGGTCGATGCCTCGCCTGACTCGGTGCGGCACGCCGACCGCTATCTCGACAAGCTCCTCGGCGCCGGCGGCACCATGATGATCAACGGCATCAGGGCCTCGCTCGACTTCCCCTCCGACGGCGAGCGCACCCGCTTTGTCTGCTTCCTGACCGACGGCTTCATCGGCAACGAGGCCGAGATCCTGGGCGAGATGCGCCCGCGCCTGAACGGCGCCCACGTCTTCAGCTTCGGCGTCGGATCGGCCCCCAACCGCTACCTCATGGAGCGCATGGCCAAGCTCGGGCAGGGCGCGGTCGCGTACCTCTCGCTCGAGGACGACGGGGGCGAGGTGATGGCCAACTTCTTCGAGCGCGTCGCACACCCGGCTCTCGCCAACCTCGCGATCGAGTGGCCCGCGCTCGAGCAGGCCGAGGTCTACCCCGCCAGCCTGCCCGATGTCTACGTCGGGCGCCCCGTCGTCATCACCGGACGGTTCGACCCCGCCAAGGCCGATGCCCCGGTCCGTCTCACCGGGGCCGCGGGACAGACGGACTTCTCGCTCGACGTCACCAACACCCGCATCGAGGACGACGCCCTCGCCCGCGGCCTGCGCGCCGTCTGGGCCCGCAACAAGATCGCCGCCCTCATGGACGAGGCCACCTACGAACCCAACGCCCACCTCGCGGCCGACGTCAAGGAGATCGCCCTCGACAACAGTCTCATGTCCGCATTCACCGCCTTCATCGCGGTCGATTCGTCACGCGTGACCGAGGGCTCGACCGGCACCACCGTCGCGGTGCCGGTGAGCGTGCCCGAGGGTGTCAAGTACGAGACGACCGTGCCCGGCGGAGGCTGAAGCAGGTTGCACCGCCGAGTTCGCCGAGAAGCCGAGAAAGCAGAATGGGCCGACTGGCGACAGATGGGCACAAATGAACGCAGATGAACACAGACGGAAAGGGAGGATGGGCACCCCCGCGATTGGCCTTGCAGTCTTCATCCGAGTCCACCGGCGTTCATCTGTGGCAGGAAGGCCCGCTTGCCCTCCTCGGCGTTCTCGGCGAACTCGGCGGTGAAAGGAACCCCATGAAGCCGCTCGCAGCGCTCCTCGTCCTCGCCACCGCACTGTCGGGCTGCGTTTCCGCCCGCTACATGGCCCCCGGGCGCGGCGCTGACATGTCCCTCTTCTCCGGCGTTGACCCCCGCGACGCCCAGACCGACGGGCGCATCCGCGAGGTCCTCCACCGGCCCGCGCTCGCCCAGCTCCCGACGCCGCTCGCCGTCGCGCGCGTGCAGTCCACCGGCTACGCGAGCTACAGCTCCCGAGCCTGGGGCTCCGGCGCCTACTCCGTCCTCACCACCCGCGACATCGAGACCGACGAGGACTTCGACCGCCTCGCCAACCTCGAGCAAGTCGAACGCGTCGCCCCCATCTCGCGCCTGCTGTTGCCCGGCTGCCTCAACACCGACACCGACCTCCGCGCCGCAGCCGCGAAACTCGGCGCCGATCTCCTCCTCGTCTACACCATCGACACCACATTCAACACCGAGGACGGCTTCGCCCCGCTCACCGTGGTCACGCTCGGCCTGTTTCCCACCAAGACCGCCCGCGTCAACTCCACAGCCTCGGCGGCACTGCTCGACACCCGGAGCGGCCTGGTCTACGCGACCGCCGAGGGCGCGGCGGACACCAGCCAGCTCGCCAACGCCTGGACCAGCCGCGCGGCCGTCGATCAATCCCGCCGCCGCGCAGAGCGTCAAGCCCTCGACGAGATGCTCACGCACTTCGAGCACGACTGGCCCGGTGTCGCGATCCGCATCTAATCAAGCCCGCCGGCCGCCGCGATGCCCACGGTCACAACCTGGCGCATCTGGCCGTTGCGCACCAACGCCCCACCGCCAGGACCGACTTACCACACGCGCTCACCAGATTGAGAGTGCGGAGCCCGCTCAGCCCTGCGCCCTGAACGTCGCCCCCTCGAGCACACCGCAGGTGACGAAGTCGCCGTCGTGGAAGTCGGTCGCCTTCTGGCGCTTGTCGGTCGGGTGGCAGTGGATCGGGACGCCGGCGTTGACGATGACCTCGTTGGTCTCGCCGTTGACTGCGATCACGCGTCCCTGCACGCGGCGGGGCCGCCCCAGGACGGGCTCGAAATACCGGCCGCCGGCGTTGACCTTGTCGATGCGGGCCACCTGGGCATGAATCGTCCCGATGATCCGGGCGCCCGGCTCGACGCCGACGGGGGTCTCCGGGAGGAGGTGGATCTGGTACTGCGTGTTCGGGAAGCTGATCCTGACGAACTCGGGCTTGGTCGCCGTCGCGGGCGTCAGCTCAACCAGCGTGCCTCGGGCCAGACGGGGATCGATCTTGGTGGTCGGTGCGGGGTGGATCATGGCTCGGGAGCATAGCCCCAGCGCCCCTTGCCAGCCCTATGCGGGCCTCTCGCCAGCCCCTCCTCATTCCCTTCATCATTCGGGGTCCGTCACCGGCGTTTGGCGCCCGCGCCCGGCGCGCCGGGTCGGGCCCCCGGGGCGGACACCGGCTCAGAACATGCCCGTCATCGCGAGTCCCGACATGATCGCGTTGTAGGCGCCGTGGATGACCACCGCGGCGATGAGATAGGCCGCCCCCCGCTCGAGGTCGGGCTTCCTTCCCTCCCGCATGCCCTGCGACCAGCACCGGGCCAGCCCGATGGAGGTGATGGTGGTGCAGACGGTGTGGAGCGCCGTGCAGACCGTCCACCGCCAGGCGATGATCCTGGCCGAGGGATGGTCGATATAGACGAACGTGTAGAGCAGGTTCTCGATGATCGAGAACACCAGCCCCGAGCAGGCGCCGGCGAGCACGATCTGCGAGGGCGATCGGAAGAGGTAGGGCCGCTTCTCCACCACCATCATCAGGGCGACCGCCTTCATCACCTCCTCGATCGAGGGCCCGATCACCGCCACCGCGAGCAGCGCAAACACCGACCCGCCCCCGTAAAGCGTCGAGACGAACGTGCCCACGACCGCCAGGGGCCCCCCGGTCAGCGCGATCAGCACCGTCCAATAGCCCGACTCGAACCGGCTGGTCTCGGCCCGCCGGTCCTCCAGCCACACCCGGTAGGTGCATGCTCCCGCGCCCACGCCCCCGGCGAGACTCGCGTCGAAGGCCGGCTCGTCAAAGACCGATCGGGCTGCCTCCTCCGCTGGAGAGTCCAGCTCGGCCCCGATCGGGGCCCGGTCGGCCGCCCGCTCCGAGGGATCGGGACGGGCCTCGCCCGCCCCGGGCATCTGGGGTTCGGCGAAGACGGATGGATCACGATCGCGCCGGCGCTTCATCGCGGGGGCCGTCAGGCCTGCTCGCGCTTGTAGGCGGTGCCCCAGGCGAGGATCGCGACCATGGCCGCCCCCTTGCGGTTCGAGGTGCTGCCCCCCACGTCCGCCGACGCCAGACGGACGTTGCACACCGCGTCGCACCCGGCATCCCTGGCCTGCTCGGCCAGACGCACAATCGCCTCGCGCCGCGCCCGGTCCATCAACCGCCGGTAGGCCCGCAGCTCACCGCCGAAAAACTTCACGAGCTTGCCGAGGAACTCTTTGAAGTAGTCCGTCGCGATCACCGCCTCGGCGTAGACGGCGTTGGCGCTCGCCGTGAGCCCCCCGCCGGGATACCACGACACATTGGTGAGCATCACGCCGGCCACGGCCGCCTCGCGGGCCGCGAGATTCTTCAGGTGCTTGCGCTCGGCGTGCCGACCCGCGCCGAAGCCGGCTGCGAGCAGGAGGACGGGGATGCCGTACACGAAGGCGAGCCCGAGGAGGGACTCGGCCGTGTCAGAGTCCTGCATCGGATCCCCCTACGCCCCCGGGGCGCTCAGTCTCACGGCCGTCCCGTACGCGTACAACTCCGCCGCGCCGGAGGTCACCGCGCTGGTGCTGAACCGCACGTTGACGACCGCGTCGGCCCGCAGCTCGTTGGCCTGCGCGATCATGCGCTCGACCGCCTGCCGGCGCGACTCGGTCAGCAATTCGGTGTAGCCCTTGAGCTCGCCGCCGACGAGGTTTTTCAGCCCGGCCGTGATGTCTCGGCCGACGTGCTTGGCCCGCACCGTGTTCCCCTGCACCAGCCCGAGGACTTCCATGACCGGGCGTCCGGGCACAGTCTCTGTATTCACGACGATCATCGTTGCTTCCCCCCTTCGGGTTGTGGCGGCGAGTGTACAGACCGGCCCGGGCGGATGCACACCGCTTGGGAGGCTCACCCCGCCGGAGCTCCCCCGTCCGGGGGAACCGGGCCCACACCTACTCGTCCTTGGGCGGCGTCGGGACGAACCACCGCAGCTTCCAGCCGCTCTGGATGAACGTGTGCCTGGGCTGTCGGGCCTTGGCGTCGGCGATCAGCGCGGTGGCCCCCGAGACCGAGCCGGTCTGCTTGACCGCCTCCTCGAGCGTGGGCACCGTGACCTGGGGTGCGTCGTCGCCCCCCTCGGTCTCCATCCGTCCCCCCTCCCAGACCATGTCAAACCCGCACCAGTTCAGTCCCTCGGCGGCCTTGGGTGACAGGGCCACGCGGTAGACATTCCCGGAGATCTGCCTGAGCACGACGCCCGGGGTGTATTCCCCGCCGGGCATGCGCCCGAAGAGCGCCGCGACCTCGCCCTCGTGCTCCTTGAGATACGCGAATGCCTCTCCCGGCTCGAAGCCCCGCTCGACGAACTCCTGCCGCGTTGCGTCGCAGAGCACCTGCGCGGTGAAGACATCCCTTTGGTCGGCCTTGAGCGTGGAGTAGATGTGCGCCATCAGGTCCCGCGCCGAGCGCGCGACCAGCACCTTGGAACCGTCCCCCCGGTCGATCGTGATCCGGCCGTCCTGGGATACCCGGGGGTCCTGGTACCCCATCGGCTTCTCGCTCATCATGTCGCCGCCGCTGATCACGCCGGGCAGCCCCGAGAGCATCGGCCGGCGGTAGACCGTCTTCTCGTAAGAGCAGCCGGCGAGGGCGCCGGACAGGGCGAGGACGGCCAGAGCGTGGGTCCTGCACCACCTCACGACGCATCCCCCCGCGCCACCGGCGTCTCGACCGGCCTCGCCTCCGGCTCTCCGCGCCCGCGCCGCCAGCAGTCGTGCACATGGAACGCGTCGCGGGCCTCGCGGAAGTCCTCCCGCGTGTGGCAGCCCCGCGACTCCTCTCGCCACAGCGCCGACCTCGCCATCAGCGCCCCGATCAGCAGCAGGTTCTGCGTCTCCCAGCCCGCCGGGTCGTCGAAGATCTTGTCGAGCGTGTACCGGCCCCAGAAGTCAAACATCTCCACCGCGTCGAGCAGCTTCTCACCCGCCCGCTCGATCCCCACGTTCCGCCACATCGCGGATCGCAGGCTCGACCGGATGTCCGAGAGGTCGATCTCGCCGTGCATGCTGGGTCGGATGTCGCTGACGAGCTTGGTGGGCTTGCCGGTCGCCTCACCGTTCTTCGCGGCCGCGAGGCCGGCGATCTCGCCGAACACCAGCCCCTCCAGCAGCGAGTTGCTCGCGAGCCGGTTGGCCCCGTGCAGCCCGGAGCAGGAGGCCTCTCCGACGGCGTAGAGCCCTGGCACGTTGGTGTGCCCCACGGCGTCGGTGCGCACGCCGCCGATCGTGTAGTGGGCCGCCGGGTGCACCGGGATCAAGTCCTGCCCCGGGTTCAGATCGAACCGTTCGAGCAACGCGCTGATGCCCGGGAACCGCTCGCGGAAGCCCTTGAGGTGCCGGCAGTCCAGCCACACCTGCTGCCCGCCCTGGCTGGCGATCTGCCGCACGATCGCGCGGCTGACGATGTCGCGCGGCGCCAGCTCCGCCAGCTCGTGCACGTCGAGCATGAACCGCCGGCCCGAGGCGTCGAGCAGGTACGCCCCCTCGCCCCGCACCGCCTCCGAGATCAGCGACCGCGCCGCGCCTGGGAGGTAGAGCACCGTGGGGTGGAACTGCATGAAGGCCATGTCGGCCGTTTCGACCCCGGCGCGGTACGCGGCCGCGAGCCCGTCGCCGGTGGCGGCGTGGGGGTTGGTCGTCTCGCGATACACCATCCCCGCCCCGCCGCTGGCGAGTATGGTGGAGCGGGCCCAGATGACCTGCAGCCCGAACTTGGGGTGGTGGGTGATTGCGCCGAGCACCGGCGCGCCGGCGTCGTCGCTCGGGGTGAGCAGGTCGAGCAGGAAGCACTTCTCGAAGATGCGGATGTTGGGGACGCTCCGCGCCTTGGCCGTCAGGCAGCGCTGCAACTCGGCCCCCGTCGCGTCGCCGCCCGAGTGGTAGATGCGCCGTGCCGAGTGCCCGCCCTCGCGCCCCACGGCGAGGGCGCCGCCCGCCGTGCGGTCGAGCTGCATGCCCCAATCGAGGCACTCGCGGAGCCGGTCCGGGCCTTGTTCGACGACGAGGCGTACCACCGGCTCGTCGCACAGGCCGGCCCCGGCGACCAGCGTGTCCTCCACGTGGGCCTCGAACGTGTCCTCGGCCTCCATCACCGAGGCGATGCCGCCCTGCGCCCACGCCGTGTTGGTCTGGGTGAGATCGGTCTTCGACAGCACGATCACATCCGCGTCGGCCGAGGCGGCGGCGATCGCCGACCGCAGCCCCGCCACACCACCCCCCACCACCAGCACATCCGTGAAGATCTGCGGCAGCAGCGTGGAGCGGAAGGGGATCAGGTACCGGCGATCATTGAAGACTCGTTCCATCCATGCTCCGGGAGAAGGAGAGTGCCGCAAAGTCCGACCGGCCGGCCCTCACCTTGGTGTGGAACCGCGTCAACCGCCTCCCCGCCCCCCCACTTCGTCTCTTCGTCTCTGCGTCTCTGCGTCTCTTTGTCTCTGCGTCTCTGGCCCCGCAGGTCTCGGCGTCCCTTACCCCTTCCCATGACAGCAGCAGCCCGACCCGCAAGACCCGCCCGTCTCCGCCGCCCCCAGGAAGAGGTCGACCTTCTTCTGCAGAAAGTCGTTGTGGTGCTCGAGGTGCTTTGCAACGCCCTCCACCATCTGCCGCACCGTCATCTCTCCGCGCTCGGGGTGCATCGCCTTGCGCTCCCACTGCTCGGGCGTCAGCGACATGAGCAGCTCCGCCGTCCACCGGCGCATGGTGTGGATCGCGGCCACGAACCCCGCTACCGGCGGACGCAGCTCGGGCCCGTAGATGCCTCCGTCGACGAACGCGTTCTCATCCCACAGCGACAGCACCGGTGCATCCTCGGCGATCGTCCGCCGGATCCGGTGGGTGTAGACCAACTCCGCGTCGGCCAGATGCCCCAGCAGCACCCGTACCGGCCAGCGGCCCACGCCCGCATCGGCTTGGAACGCCGTGTCCGTCTGCTCGTCGGTCAGGTCGAACAGCCGCTCGTCGAAGTTCTCGACCCCTCGCAGATACCGCACGATCAGCCCCTCGTGCAGCCTCGCCTCGCCCGCCTCGTTCGTCCGGCACGCCCCAGTTCCGCCGCAGCACCCGTCGTGAGCCATGGTCCGCACTCCTTTCGCCCGGTTCCGGGCCCCGCCCCCGACGAGGGATCGTTGACACCCTCGCCCCGCGAGTCGACAGGAAGCCCCAACCCTGGTATAACCTCCGCCGTCCGCCGGAGGAGAGCCCGGCCCGAAGGGGCCGCACGACGCCTGACCCGGGAGCGGGGTGTCCAGCCCCGCCCCGCACGCCACCTGCCCAAATCTCCTCCGGGCAGGTGGCATTCCCGATCCCGCTGCCCATGCCCAAGCCGCACGCTCAGCCCCGCCCGACGCCTCGCCCTCCGCGTCGTGACGATGCCCCGTGACACCAACCAGTACGGCACGATCTTCGGCGGCGTCATCCTCAGCTACATCGACCAGGCTGGGTTTGTTGAGGCACGCACCCACGGCGCCCACCGCTGGGTCACCGCCAGCCTCGACCGCGTCGACTTCAAGGCCCCCGTGCACCTGGGCGACATCGTCAACTTCTACACCCGCACCGTCCGCGAGGGCACCAAGAGCGTCACCGTCGAGGTCGAGGTCGAAGCGGAACGGTACCTCGACGGCAGCCTCGCCTCCGTCACCGCAGCGACCATGACCATGGTCGCGGTGAACGCCGACGGCCACCCCATCCCGTTCAACTCCCCGCCCTCGGTCTGAAGAGCCCGCCTCCGCCGCTACACTCCCGGCATGGCCGCCCAGTATGTCGATTTCGAGCACTCCGGACTCGCGATCATCGCCCGGCTTGTCCCGAGCAAGGTGACCGAGCGAGAGGCCGCCGTCATCCGCGACGAGATCGTCGCCGCCGGGCCCGCCGCCGCGTGGCGCGTCGCCGTCGATCTCTCCGACGTCACGCTCCTGGCCTCCGCGGGGCTGGGCGCCCTCCTCACCATTAACAAGTCCTGCCGCGCGGGCGGGGGCCAGCTCGCCATTTTCGGCCTCGGCGAGGACATCCTCGGCATGATGAAGATCGCCCGGCTCGACAAGGTCCTCCAGATCAAGCCCGACCGCGAATCGGCCCTCAAGGTCTTCAAGTGACCAACCCGGCCCGCCAGCACCCCTCGCGACTGGCCGTCCTCCTCAGCGGCGGCGGGCGCACGCTCCTCAACCTCCAAGACCAGATCGACGCCGGACAGCTCGACGCCCGGATCGCGCTGGTCGTTGCAAGCAAGGAATGTGCGGGCGCCAAGCGGGCGCGGGACCGGGGCCTGACCGTCGAAGTCATTCCCGGCGTCATACCGGCCGCACTCCTGCAACAGCGCCTCGACCGGGCACGAATCGCTCTGGTCGTGCTCGCCGGATACCTCAAGCTCGTCGAAGTCCCCGCGCAGTACGCCGGCCGCATCGTCAACATCCATCCCGCGCTGCTCCCCCGCCATGGGGGACACCGCATGTACGGCCACCACGTGCACGAGGCCGTCCTCGCCTCTGGCGATTCCGAATCCGGGTGCACCGTCCACCTCGTCGACGAGCAGTTCGACCACGGGCGAACCATCCTGCAGCGTCGCTGCCCTGTGCTGCCCGGCGATACACCCGAAACCCTGGCCGCGCGCGTCTTCGAGCAGGAGTGTCTCGCCTATCCCGAGGCCCTGCGGATGCTGCTCGCCGGGCAGCGCGTGGACGCGCCTGGGGGCGTCCGATGAGCCGTTGTCACCTCGAAGCCTTGTGGAGCGGGCTTCCAGCCTGCACGAACTTCCGCGGGCGTGCAGGCTGGAAGCCCGCACCACAACGGCGAACCGCGCTCGCCCCGCTCATCATCGCGGCCGTGCTCGCCCTCCCGTCCGGCGCAGCCCTAGCCCAGCCCACGACCCCGCCCCCGACCGAGGCCCCGAACGTGGCCCCGAACGAGGCCCCGGTGGAGGCTCAGCCCGGCCAGCCGGTCGAACTCACCCAGGATCAACTCGACACCCTCAGCAACGAGGCCGTCCAGGCCTTCGCCTCCGGCGATCTCGACCGGGCGGCCGGGGCCCTGGGAAAGCTGATCGACGCCGACCCCGGCAACTTCGTCCACTACTACAACCTCGCCTGCGTCAGGTCGGTCCAGGGCCAGCCCGACGCGGCGGGCGAGCTCGTCGTCCAGGCCGTCGAGCACGGCTTCACCGATGTCGAGCTGCTCCGCCACGACCCCTCGCTCGCGGCCGCCCGCAAGTCCAAAGCCATGTCGGGCCTGCTCGACAACTGGGCCGCCGTCCTCGACCGGCGCATCGACACCGACCTCGAGCGCGCCCGCGAGCGCTACGGCGGACGCTACACCTACACCAAAGACCCCGACCTCCGCCTCGGCTTCGCGTGCGCCTATGACGACGAGACCTTCGCCGAGACCAAGACCGAGATCCGCAAGGTCTACGAATGGGCCATGGCCAACGTCTTCGGCGGCGTCAACGAGGAACTCGCCGGCCCCGACGACGCCTGGGTGCTGGTCGTCCTCCCCAACCAGCGCGACTTCCAGATCTGGGCCGCGCAGACCTATGGCCCGGCCGCACGCAGCTTCAGCCAGGCCATCGGGGGCCACTACTCCCACGACGAGAAGCAGCTCGTCACCATGGATCTCGGCGCCACCATCCGGCACGAGTTCATGCACGTGATCCACTGGCGGTGCAACACCCGGCACGGGCAGATGCACCCCGTCTGGGTGCAGGAGGGTCTGTGCTCGCTCATCGAGGATTACGACCTCGGGCCCGATGGCGAGTTGATCCCGGTCGAGAGCTGGCGCACCAACCAGGCCCGCTTCCTCGCCGAGACCGGGCACCTCCTCCACCTCCGCGACCTCTGCAACATCCCACGCGAGCGTTTCACCAGCTCGCGCCCGCTTGCCCAATACGCGCAGGCCCGCGTGCTCTTCCTCTTCATGTACCGCGAGGGCAAGCTCCGCGACTGGTACACCCACTTCGTCGAGCACTACCGCGAGGACCCCTCCGGCCTCGCCTCGATCGAGGCCGTCTTCGGCCAGGACATCGACCAGGTCAACCGCCGCTACGCCGACTTCTGCCGGAACCTCCCCAAGGTGCCCGAAGACGTCAAGCCCGGCATGCCCTCCCTCGGCGTCGAGATCGACGCCACCGGCACGGGCGAGGGACTGGAGATCGCCAGCTATGTCCGCCGGGGCTCGGCCGGCGATCTCAAGCAGGGCGACATCATCACCCACATCGACCACCGCCCGGTCCGCGACTATTGGGAACTCATCCGCGTCCTGACCAGCTATGAGCCGGGCGACACCGTGACCGTGGACTATCGACGCGTCAAGCTGCACCAGCAAACCCAGGTCGTGCTCAAAGCCGCGCAGTAGTTGAGGAACAGACCACCCGGCCGCACACCTTTGTGGCGCCCTTTCAGCCCGCACGGTTCCGCTTTGCCGCCCGTCGGCGGCGAGCGCGTGGTCTCGACAACCCCCGACCCCCGCCGGTATTCTCCCTCCATGCCGCCGCCCAAGCTCCGGGACATCTTGGCCGCCGCCGCGCTGCCCCCACGAATCACCCGACGAATCCGCGCCATCGCCCGCCGCACGCATCTGCGCCTCAGCGAGCGGGCCCTCGTCGCCGAGGCGCTCTGCCACGAGGCGGCGTCCCGTCTCGCGTCCGGCGAGAGCGAAGGGGAGATCTCGCCACGCGCCCCAAGCGCAAGATCGCCCGCCGACTCCGCAAGGACCTGCTGCGGCACTCACCAACCCGCAGGCTTGGCTGGGGCGCGGCCAGCTGGTACAAGCGATCTCTCGCAACCACCATCCTCGCCATGCTCATCGGGTACCCCTTCCTCTGTTGGCGCTTCTATGGCTCGCACCCCGTCCTGTCCCGCAACATCTCCGCCGAGCACAACGCCCGGTTCGCCAACATCCCGGAGAGCGATCTCGCCGCCCCGCTCTACCGCGAAGCACTCGAGCACTACGAAGCCCTTCTCGGCCAGCAGCGCGGCACCCTCGACCGGGAGTGGCCGGAGATCTACCCCGGGGATCCGCTCTGGCCCGATGCGCTCGCCTACCTCGACCGCAGTTCCCAGGTGCGCGACCTCCTGCTCCGAGCCTCCGCCAAGCCCTTCGCCGGCTTCCACCTCTCGCTGCATCCCCACCTCTACCCGGACTCGGAGCCCGCCGCCGACCCCGCCTCCGTGCGAGAGTCGAACCCGCCGGCGCTCGACCTGAGCCTCGATTCCCTGGGTGCGTACCGCGCTTTCGCCCGCCTGCTGAGCGTCGACGCCCGCGCCGCGGCCGAGTC
This sequence comes from Phycisphaerales bacterium, assembly GCA_016709445.1. Classification (GTDB taxonomy): domain Bacteria; phylum Planctomycetota; class Phycisphaerae; order Phycisphaerales; family UBA1924; genus PNC22. The sequence goes on along the minus strand of JADJMV010000010.1, from coordinate 15,680 downwards.
CGGCGACGCCGCCCGGGGCGCTGCCAGCCTCCTCGCGATGTTTGGCATCGCCCGGCACTCCGGCGAGCACGGGCTCCTGATCTCCGATCTCGTTGCGCTCGCGATCGACCATCTCTGTATCCAGACGCTCGCCGACGTGCTCGTTTACCACCCGGACCTCTTCGACGACGCGCAGCTCCGGGAACTGGAGCGGGCCCAACGCGCGTTCCGCGGGGGCGGCCCGCTCCGAGCCGACTTCAAGTCCGAGGAGGACTTCCTCGCCGACGCCGCGCAGCGTCTCTACACCGACAACGGGAAGGGCGACGGCCGCATCTGCGCCGACGGCCTCCGCATGATCGATACCATGGCTGGGGGCCCGGGACGTCTCAGCGCCGGAGCGGCCGTCTTCGGGCCGATCAACGCCGAATTCATGCCTTCGCGCCTCGAGTTCACCGGGAAGTACCACGACGCCATTCACGAACTTGAGGCACTGGAGGCCCTCCCGCTTTGGGAATGGAAGGAGCGCCCGGCAGACGTTGTCGAGCGAAGCATCGCCACCGACGCCTTGGCTCGTGCCAAGTTCCGCATGCTCCTGATCCTGCTGCCCGCGATGGGCAAGGCCCTCGATGTGCACGAGACCTTTACCCAAACCCGCGACGCTGGCCTCGTCATGATCGCGCTTGCCCGCTACCGCCTCGACCACGGCGCCTATCCCGCCGCCCTCGTCGCACTCGTCCCCGACTACCTCGCCCAGATCCCCCCCGACCGCTTCGACGGCTCCCCCATCAAATATCGCCTCACCGACGAGGGCACGCCGCTCCTCTACTCGGTGGGCGCGAACAGGACCGACGACGGAGGCGTCCCGTGCGAGGGCGACACCACGGGCGCCAGGGCCATGAAGTGGTGCCCGCCCGCCGAAGCCTCCCTCGCTGCGCCCGGCGACTGGATCCTGTACCCGAGTCCACGCCCCGAGCCCTACACCGACGAGGATTGATGGAGAGAGGTGCCGATCGGCGGGACCGCCCGTCTCAAGCCAGGCGAAAGGGCAACGGTCTCTCCAGACCAGACTCGCCACCTCGACCCGCCCCGAAAGGTCGAAGAACCCAGGCCCGCCCCCGGCTGTACATTCCCGGCGGCCCACCTCGTCGGGGATCCCATGGCATCCATCCTCCTGGCCATCGTCATCGGACTGCTCGGGATCGGCCTCGCCTTGGTCGGCCTCGGGCTCCGCGGGCGCAAGCTCAACGATCACCCCCACTGCCGTGCCTGCCGCTTCGACCTCATCGGCCACCCATCGAGCACTCTGCCATGCCCCGAGTGCGGCCGCTCGCTCGCGTCGCCCCGCGCCATCCGCATGGGCATCCGCACCCGCCGCGTGGGGCCACTCGTCAGTGGCGTCGCACTCGCCCTTCCCGCCCTCGTCGCCGTGATCACGGTCGGCTTTGCCGCCCTCCGGGGCGTCAACCTCAACCACTACAAGCCGCTCGCCATGCTCCGGTATGAGTTGCACAACGGCACGCCACAAGCCTCCGACGCCGCCGCCGCGGAGTTCGCCCTCCGTATCGACGACGGGAAGCTCGCTCTGCCCGCCATCGCCCCGCTCATAGACTTTGCGCTCGCCCGTCAGGCGGATTCCGATGCCCCGTGGATCGCCGGCCTCGGCGACCTGATCGACGCCGCCTACGGCGCCGGCGCGCTCACCAACGAAGCCTACAGGCATTACCTCGAGCACTCTGTTGTGATCGAATGCCTGACTCGACCAGTCATCGGGCAGGGCGACCCAATCCCCATCGCGGTCCGACCGGCCGAGGGCCGTGCCGGCCCGCTCGTGTCCGACAGGGTGCAATTCCTCTTCTCCCAAGCCGAGATTGCCGGCGTCGCCCTCCTCCCGGAACCACGCCCGACGGCAACGCTCGAAAGCAATCCCGGCATCGGCCAGCGGTACGGCCGCTACGCGCCGCGTGATGTGGAGTCGGTGCACTACGAGGCCCGAACACTCTGCTTCGTGGCCGAAACGCCGCTCCCGCTCGGCGACTCCGTGCTCCGGGTGCGCGTTCTCGCACGCGTCTGGAACCCCGCGGCCCCCATCCCCGAGACGCCTGGGGACGGCACGGTCCTCGAGTTCACGCTCCCGGTCAAGATCGTTCCGATCGAGGCCCGTGCGATCCACGCCGTCCCGGTTACGGACGAACTCCGCGAGGGCCTCGCCGCCCTGCTCCGGCCCTCCATCGAATTCCGCGGCGGTTTGTGCGAGGTGCTTCTCCACCGGGCCCGTCTCCCAGCCGGGCTGTCCCACTCCATCCGGCTCCGCCACGGTTCGACCCAGTTGCCGGCGGGATCTGTCGAGGCGCTGCCCGGCCGGGACCCTCCCGGCGCCATCGGCATCGATATCGGGATCCCCGACCTCGGCTGGCCCGACGCCGACATCATCCTCCACCCAAACCCCGACGCTGCGCTCCGAACCGTCGACGTATTGGAGTATCTGGACGGCGACGTGGTGATCCGGGCGGTGCCGATCACCCGCCCGTAGCCCCAGGCAGGCGCAGCCCCGAGATCTGGCGATCTCCCGCAACCCCGCCGCGCATGAGTCGTATACTATGTGACACATAGTATGCCACCCGGGGCACACCGCCCCGCCCGGAGCACCACCATGCGAATCGAACGTGAACTCATGCGCGGAGCCGGTCCCACCGCCGTCCTCCGGCTCCTCGCCGGGCGCGAGATGTACGGCTACGAACTCGTCGAGGCCCTGGCCGCCCAGACCAAGGGCGTGCTCGCCATGGGCCAGTCGACCCTCTACCCCCTGCTTTACAACCTCGAGGCGAAGGGCCTGATCGAGGCCACCTGGCACGAGGCCGACTCGGGGCGCGAACGCAAGTACTACCGTCTCACGGGCAAGGGCAAGAAGCGTCTCAAGGCCGACACCGAGCAGTGGAACGCACTTGCCGGGGCCATGACCTCGATCGGCGTGCTCAACGCCGCGCTCTTCGGCTCGCCCGCCGCAGGAGGCGCCGCATGACCACCGACCACGCCCAACCCACGCTGGTGCGCCTCGCGGCGACCACCCCCGCCCGCGACTGGGCCCGCCTCCGGCTCACGGGGCGGCTCGATTGGCGGGCCGCGATCGCCGAGGCCGGGCTTCCCGAGCCGCTCGCCGACCTCGTCTCCCGCGTCGTCGGGCGCTCGCGGCTCTGGCGCAGCGAGAAGGTGGACCTCGCCCGAGAAATGATGGCACATTTCGCCGACGGCCTCCACGCCGGACGCACGCCCGAGCAGTTGACCGCCGATTTCGGAGACCCGCGCCGGGCCGGCCGGCTCATGGGCCGCGCCAAACGTCGCGGCCGTCACTGGGCCCATCGGGCCTTTGCCCACACCATCCACGGCATCGGGGCGGTCTTCCTCGCCTGCGCGCTCGTGTACGCACTTCTGGTCTGGCGCTACTACACCGGCGAGCCCCGCATCACCCGCAACTTTACCGCCGAGTACAACTCGAAGATCGAGCAGATCCCCGAGGCCGACCGTGCCTGGGGTCTCTATGTCGAATCCTATAACGAGGCCGAACCGCTGCCCAAGCCCCTCGAAGCCGCCTGGCCCGCCCTTGCGCCGGAGCACCCGCTCTACAACGATGCGCTCGCCTACCTCGAACGCGAGCAAGGCGTGATCTCACTGCTCCACCGCGCGGCCGCCAAGCCCCACCTCGGCGCCCCCCTCTCCGACACGATCGACCCGCGCATGCGCCAAGCGACCGAGCATCGCACCGGGCCGACAGATGCCCCATGGCCCGAGCCCGCCGCGAACCCCATGCTCGTGACCGTGCTCCTGCCCGAACTCGGCCACTTCCGGGGCATGGCCAAGCTGCTCACATTCGATGCGCATGTCGCCGCCCGAGCCGGCCAGGCGGAACGCGCGGGCCGGGATATCGACACCATGATCGGCATCGCCGATCACGCGGCCGAGCGCCCGTTCCTCATCAGCGGATTGGTCGGCTTCGCCATCGAGGCCCTCGCCATCCAGACAACCTCCGAGATTGTCCACGAATTCCCGGACCTCCTCTCCGACCAGCAACTCCAGACGCTCGCCCACCGCCACGCCGCCTTCATGGGCGGCCGGCCCCACGCGGACATGACCGGCGAGCGATGGTTCTTCGAGGACGTCATCCAGCGCATCTACACCGACGATGGCAAGGGCAACGGCCACATCACAGCCCAGGGCATGCACGAACTCCTCGACCTGACCGGACCCAGCGGCGGTTCCGAACTCGAAGTCCTCCCGAACCCGCTCGCACCCATCACGGCCGCCGTCATCGCCGATCGCGCATCCATGACCGCCATGCACGAGCGTCTGATGGCCAGGGCCGAAGCCAACACCGCGGGACCCATGTGGGAGTACGACAAACGCGAAGAGGCGAACCAGCAGCTGGATGCGATGCTCGCGGACCCGATCGCGCGCGTCCGCTACATGCCGGTCGCGCTCCTGATGCCCGCGCTCGACAAGGTTTCCCGGACTGTGGAAAGCATGGCCCAGCGGCGTGACGGGGTGCTCACGGGCCTCGCCCTCGAACTCTACCGGCGCGACCACGGAGGCTACCCGCCAACACTCGAGACGCTTGTCCCCCGGTACCTCCCGGAGGTGCCCCCCGACCGCTTCACGGGCGAGCCCCTCCACTATCGCCTCATCGACGGTCAACCCCGCCTCTGGTCGGTCGGCGCCGATCGAAATGACGACGGCGGCGTGGCCGCCGCGGAGAGCCGCGGCGACGAGATGCGCTGGGCACCCCGCGAGACCGCCCGACAGAACGAACTCGCCACGCCCCAACGTTACGACGGCGACTGGGTGCTCTGGCCCATCGTCTACGAGCCCCTGACGCGCGATCCCCGCGACGAACCCTGACCCCAAAGCCGCAACTTTGTTCAAAGGAGGGCCAGGCGCAAGCCTGGGCTTTCTTCATTGCTCCTGCGCCCCGAAAGGCCCAGGCTGGCGCCAGGGCCTCCTCTGCTCGCCGTCGGCCCGGCCCCCATGCTCCGGCTTCCGGTACCCTCCGGACCTACGGTCGGGGTTCCCACCCCGACGCACACGGAGGCGCGCCATGTCCAGCCCAGCCAGCCCGTCCAGCCCAGCCAGCCACGCCGAACTCAAGCCCACTCCCGCCCCCGCCATCGACCGCCAGATGCCGGACGCCCGCTCGTCGACGTCATGGCCGGGGCCCTCCGCCACCAGCTCCCCGTCCTCGACCACGGCTTCATCGCCCTGGTCGATGTCATGCCCCGCCTCGTTCCCAAGCCGGAAGCCGGCCCCCCCACCGCCGACGGCGCGATTGTCCAGGCGGCACGGGTTTCGTATGGGGCCGGCACCAAGAAGGTCAACGAGGACCGCGGCCTCATCCGCTATCTCCTCCGTCACCAGCACACCACCCCGTTCGAGATGGTGGAGTTCAAGTTCCACGTCGCCATGCCCATCTTCGTGGCCCGGCAGTGGATCCGGCACCGCACCGCCAACGTCAACGAGTACTCCGCCCGGTATTCGATCCTCCCCGACCGGTTCTACATCCCCAGCCTTGACGAGGTCCGCAAACAGTCCCGTGCCAATAACCAGGGGGGGGATGAGCGCTTCCGCATCGACGAGGCCACCGAGGTCGCCACCGCCCAGGAGTTCCTCGACTTCCTCAAGGATGTCGAGGCCCTCTACCCCGCTACATGAAGCTGACCGAGCAGGGAGTCAGCCGCGAGCTGGCCAGGGTGGGCCTGCCCGTCTCGATCTACACCGAGTGGTACTGGAAGTGTGACCTGCACAACCTCCTGCGCTTCCTCAGCCTGCGCATGGACCCGCACGCCCAGGAGGAGATCCAGGCCTATGCCCGGGCGATGCACGCCCTGGTCCAGCCCATCGTCCCGATAACCCTGGAGGCGTGGCGTGACTACGCGTTCGAGAGCCTCCGCCTCACCCGTCTCGAGGTTGAAGCGGTCCGCTCCCTGGCGTCCGGGGGGTCGGGCACCATCCAAACCGAGAACAAGCGGGAACAGGCCGAGTGGGCCGCCAAGCGGGAACACCTCGGGCTCTAAGAATTCCTTCAGCAGTCGGTTTGGTCTCAACCCCATTTCAACGCTAAAAACGCCGTTTTTTGCCAGCCGGCCCGACACGGGCCGGCTTTTTCTTCCCCAAAGACTGGCGAGACGCCGGGGTTGTGGCACCTTGCCATTGTCCACCTGAGTGCTCAGGTGGGCAGGTCAAAGTCACCCGCACATGTGCTGTGTTGCCGGATGGGGCGGACCCAATCGGCGGCACAGGAGAAGAGGATGGAGATTCCCATGAAGCTTGCTTCCCTGATCGCTCTCGCTGGTCTCGCCGCCGCCGCCTCCGCCCAGACCCTCACCTACAGCTGGACTGTTGGCGACACCGGCAACAACGACGGTTTCATCGACGTCGGCGAGTCCGCCGTCCTGACCCTCTGGGGCTCGATGGACCCCGGCGCCACCGGCTTCGCTGGCTCGATCTACGACATCGTCGGTGACTCCGAGTGGTCGGCCGGCACCGTCGACAGCTACACCAACATGCTCAAGGCCCTCACCGACGACGGCGCCATGCAGGGCGACAACAGCATCACCGGCATCGAGAGCTTCCAGCTCCCGCCCCTCTTCAACCCCAACTTCGACGCCTCCAACCCCATCAAGCTCTACTCCCTGCAGTGGACCCCCAGCGCCTACGCCGGCCAGACCGTTGGCGTCGGTGACACCAACCACCTGAACAACGACGTCTACACCGACACCTTCGGCTCGTCCGTGCCCTACACCGGCGTCGCCGGCAAGGCCAGCTTCGACGTGGCCAACGTCCCCGCCCCCGCCTCGCTGGCCCTCATCGGCCTCGGTGGCCTGGTCGCCGGCCGTCGCCGCCGCTAATCCAGCCGCGGATCGATAGCTCCAAACACACGCGTTCCCCGGGCCTCGGCCCGGGGAACGTTGTTTTTGGGCGGACCAATCCCACGACGCGAGATGGTCTCACGAGAGCCGCTCCGAACCGCCCCATGTCGGGCGAGCGGTGCCAGCCCTCCGTCCGAGGCTTCCCCGGTGCGCGGACCGGTCCCCGCCTGGCCGACACCCCCGGGTCTGTCCCAACTCCCGACGTCTTCCAGACCACCCCAACTCGACCTGGGCCGTTTGTCCGGGTCCCGTTCAGACTTTGGCCAGCCCGGTACCGGCCCGCTCCGTTCCATCCAGCGTTCGAATCTCGTCGAAGGGGGCGCCTCCAACGGAGTCGGGGCCGCGGCGCCGCCGGTTCGCATGGCCGTTTCCAACCGCTGAGGCCGAGCGTCCGAGAATCTGCGGCCCGATGGCCCCCAATCCACCCATCCTGCCAGATAAAGAAATGCGCAGATTCCGTCAGGTCTGGGTGAGTCGAGCGGACTCCGTACCCTACCGTACCTGAACCATATCCCTAAAATATCTTGGGCCACCCGGGGGCAGATTGCTGGCCGGGGCGCGGGCCCGTGGCATATTCCGGATCGAACGCACGATCGCCGGACCTCACCAAACAACGGCGACTTCCTCGGGTTCACCAACCAAAGTGGAGGAGCGGAGCGGAGTGTCCCGCCCGCAGGTGGCCTCGGATGCAGGTGCGAATTGGAGAATGTGCGATGAAGCTTGCTTCCCTGATTGCTGTCGCTGGTCTCGCCGCTGTCGCGTCCGCCCAGAACAGCCTGACCTACAGCTGGACTGTCGGTGACACCGGCAACAACGACGGGTTCATCGACGTCGGCGAGTCCGCCGTCCTCACCCTCAAGGGCACGATGGCTCCCGGCAAGACCGGCTTCGCTGGCTCGATCTACGACATTGCCGGCGACGCCGAGTGGTCCGCGGGTGTCGTGAACGCCTACACCAACATGCTCAAGGCCCTCACCGACGACGGCGACAAGCAGGCCAACAACAGCATCACCGGCATCGAGAGCTTCCAGCTCCCGCCCCTCTTCAACCCCAACTTCGACGCTTCGAACCCCGTCACCCTCTACAAGATCACCTGGACCCCCAGCGCCTACGCCGGCCAGACCGTGACCGTCGGTGACACCAACCACCTGAACAACGACGTCTACACCGACACCTTCGGCAGCTCCGTGTCCTACACGGGCGTCGCCGGCAAGGCCAGCTTCAATGTGGCCAACGTCCCCGCCCCCGCCTCGCTGGCCCTCATCGGCCTGGGTGGCCTGGTCGCCGGCCGTCGCCGCCGCTAAGCCCATCCCTCTGGCCGGATTCGCACACCGGCCGGCACCTGTGCAAGTGACATGACCGGAACCCGGGCCTCGAGGCCCGGGTTCTTTTCATCTCCTTAGCGGGTTATCAGACGTCTGCCCCCCCCGCCGCCACCTCCCGGCCGCGAAGCTGGCGAAGCCGCGACAGTCCTGATGCCCCGAAGGCCCCGCAACCGGGTCTCCGCGGCCCTGATCCCTCGACTGCCCTTGGTTTCCATGGCATCTTCTCATCGGCCCGCCAACACGGAGCCTGCCCAACACAAATCCCCGCGAGCCCGACCGGGGCGTCCCCGGCAAGGCACACGGACGAAGAGCTGGAGATCACCATGAAGATTGCCACCCTCATCGCTGTCGCCGGTATCGCCTCGATCGCCACCGCGCAGAGCAGCCTGACCTACACCTGGTCGGTCGGAGACACGGGGAACAACGACGGCATCATCGAGCCCGGGGAATCCGCAGTCCTGACGATGCATGGCGAGATGGCCCCCGCCGGGGTGGGCTTCGCCGGCTCCATCTACGACATCGTTGGCGTCGAGAACTGGGACACCGGCACCGTCGCCTCGTACACCAATTCCCTGAAGGCCCTGACCGACGACGGCGCCCTGCAGGGCAACAACAACATCACCGGGATCGAGAGCTTCCAGCTCCCCCCCCTCTTCAACCCGAACTTCGACGCGTCCAACCCCGTGAAGCTGTACGAAATCGTCTGGACCCCGGCGGACTACGCGGCCCGGACGATCCAGGTCGCCGATGCGAACCACCTCAACAATGACGTCTACACCGACACCTTCGGCAGCTCCGTCGCCTACCAGGGCCTCGCCGGCAACGCGGTCTTCCAGGTCGTCCCCACCCCGGCCTCGGTCGCGCTCTTCGGCCTTGGGGGTCTCGTGACCCTCCGCCGCCGCCGCTGATCACGAGCCGCACTCCCCACACACTCCGCACGCCCCGGGCCCCGCCCGGGGCGTTGTGCTTTCCCATTTTACCAGTCTCGTTTAAAGAGCACTACAAAGTCCGCATTGGTGTCGGCGTGCTCTCGAATGTTTTTTCCGCTTTCGTTGGCACTTTGCCCCTTGCGAGCGGGGGGGCAACCCACTATGCTGGGTGTGGGTCAGGAATGAGACGGCGAGTCCCATTCCATTGTTCAGTGTGTAGAGACAAGAGACAGTCGTTTGTCCGTTCCAAAGTGAGGAGATGATTCACATGAAGACCACCGCTCTGATCGTCGTTGCTGGCATCGCCGCTGTTGCCAGCGCTGGTGACATGAACATCTACTGGACCGTTGGTGACACCGGCAACAACGACGGCGTCATCGACGCTGGCGAGTCGGCCGTCCTCAACATGTACGCCGAGATGGTCCCCGGCGCCACCGGCTTCGCCGGCTCCATCTACAACATCGGCGGCGACGCCGAGTGGGCCGCTGGCAACCTCGACAGCTACAACAACCTGCTCGACGCGCTGACCAACGACGGCACCGCCGGCGCCAACAACAGCGTCAACAGCATCGAGAGCTTCCAGCTCCCCCCGCTGTTCAACCCCAACTTCGACGCCTCCAACCCCGTCCACCTGTACAGCATGCAGTGGACCCCCAATAGCTACGCCGGCCAGACCGTCACCGGCGGCTCCAACGGCCACCTCAACTTCGACGTCTACACCGACACCTTCGGCACCTCCGTGGGCTACACCGGCAACGTGACCGGCTTCCGCTTCACCGTCGCCCCGGCCCCCGCCTCCATGGCCCTCCTCGGCCTCGGTGGCCTCGTCGCCGGCCGTCGCCGTCGCTAATCGCGACCGACCGTGATCGCCTGATCACGAACTGCATATTCAAACACCCCCGCTCGAAAGGGCGGGGGTGTTGCTTTTTGCATTCCCACGCTCAATTCGATGAAAGCCATGGATCGCGGAGGGGATGCGTTGCCGTAAGGTGCATGCACCAGTGGGCTTTGGGGCAAGCCCGCCGCGACCGGGTTGCGCCCCGACGGTTGTGGCCCACGCCGGGGCGCCGGAATTGAGAAGCCAAGGGTCCACCACCCGAAGAAGGAGAGCACCATGACCCGCACAGCTTGTCTTGTCGCATTCAGCCTGCTCACGGGCGTCGCCTCAGCCCAAGTCGCCAGCCTCCACTGGGAGTTCGACGACCCCAACGGCAATGGCACGCTGCTCACCGGACAGCAGGGAACATTTACCCTCATGGCGGGCATGGACCGCCAGGGCACCCCGTTCACGGGCTTTGCCGGCACCATCTACGACATCACCGCGGTGGGCGACTGCTGGGCCATGGGCACCGTCAACAGCTCCACGAACTTCCTCAGCTCCCTCACCGACGATGGCACGCTTCAGGGCAACAACGACATCTTGGGGGTCGAGTCGTTCCAGCTCCCGCCCTTGTTCAACCCCGACTTCGACGCTTCCAATCCCATTGCCCTGTACGAGATCAAGTTCACCGCCGACGGCCTTTCCCCCGGCGTCGTGGTGCTGAGCAGCACCCACCTCAACTTCGATGTCTACACGGATACCTTTGGGACCTCGATCCACTACGCCTACAACGACTCCGCGCTGACCTTCAGGTGCGTGCCGACGCCCGCGACCTCCACGCTCGCATTCGTCGGCCTCGCCGCCCTCGGCCGCCGCCGCCGGGCATAGCCCGATGGGACGAAACCCGCTGGCAACACCCCGACGACCCCGCGCCGGCCTGCGCGGGGTCGTTCTTGTCCCACCCGCGCGCACCGACGGGATACACTCCCGCTGCAATGCCCTCCCGCCGCGAAGAGAAGTCCGGTGCACACCCCAGGCTCGAGACCGTCGAGCCGATCGGGAAGCGCGTGCTCGTCCGCAAGGACGAGGACAAGAAGCAGACCAAGAGCGGGATCCACCTCCCCGACAAGATCGAGATCCCCACCCTCACCGGACGCATCGTGGCCATCGCCGCCCAGGTGGAACGCGACCACGACTACCCCATCCGCAAGTACGACCGGATCCTCTTTAACCCCAAGCAGGCCATCCCCGTCGATTTCGAGGGCGATAACCGACTCTTCGTCATCCCGGTCGAGGATGTGGTCGCTGTCTTCCGCGCCGAATCCGAAGAGGCGTGAGCCGTGGAAACGACGCTCCGATCTCCCCTCGCCTCCCTCCCGGATCCCCTGCCCATACCCACTCCCCACGCGCCCCCAAGGCTCGCCCTGCGGCCCCCGGGCTCCAAGAGCCTGACCAACCGCGCCCTGCTCCTCGCAGGGCTTGCCGACGGCGTCTCGACGCTGCGAAACCCGCTCACCGACGCCGATGACGCTCAGCGCATGATCGCCGCCCTCCGGACGCTCGGCGCCGTGGTTGAGCACAACCAGTCCGACAACTCCCTCGAGATCCGCGGCGTCGCCGGATGCTGGTCCGTCCCGCGCACCGGGGTCGAGCTCGACCTCCAGAACGCCGGCACCGCGACCCGGTTCCTCGCCGCCGCCGCCGCGCTCTCCGCGGGCCCGATCACGATCGATGGCAACGCCCGGATGCGCGAACGCCCCATCGGCGAGCTCGCGGCGGTCCTGCCGGCCCTCGGGATCACCGTCGAATACCTCCTCCGACACGGCTACCCACCGCTCAAACTCACGCCACAATCGCCGCTGCCCAACCGCGGCATCTCGATCGAACTGCTCACGACCAAGTCGAGCCAGTTCATCTCGGCCCTGCTCATGATCGGGCCCTGGCTCCGCGCCGGCATCACGATCCGGCTGCAGGACGAGATCACCAGCCGCCCCTACATCGCGATGACCCTGCGACTGCTCGATCGACTCGGCGCCACGGTCCGCGCCAGCGAGAGCTTTCGGGTCCTCCGCGTCGGCCCCGCGGCTGGCGGCACACCGGGGCTCCACGCGTTCGACTACGAAGTTGAACCCGATGCCAGCGGCGCCACCTATTTCTGGGCCGCCGGCGCGATCATGCCGGGCGCCTCGGTCGGCATCGAGGGCCTCTCACCGGGCTCGCTTCAGGGCGACGCCCTCTTCCCCGAGCTCCTCGCCCGAATGGGCGCCAAGCACGAACTCGATCCCCGCGGGATCACCCGCGTCCGCGGCCCCATCCGGCTCCAACCCATCGACGCCGACCTCGCGGACATGCCCGATACCGCCATGACGCTCGCCGCCGTCTGCGCCTTCGCCCCGGGTCGCTCCGTGCTGCGGGGATTGCGGACCCTCCGCGTCAAGGAGACCGACCGAATCGCCGCCATGCAGAACGAGCTCCGAAAGGTCGGCGTCCGCGTCGAGTCCGATGTTGAGGAGGATCCCAACGCGCTCTCGATCACGCCACCGGAGGGCGGCATCGATTGTTCGCCCGGCTGTCCCCGCGTGGAATTCGATACCTACGACGACCACCGCATGGCCATGTCGATGGCGCTCATCGGGCTTCGCCGGCCCAACTGCTTCATCCGGAATCCGGCGTGCGTTCGAAAGACGTATCCGACATTCTGGAGTGATTTCTCGGCCCTGTCGTAACGTCCTGTGCCGCGGCCTCTCCGCACCGGCACATCGGAGCACCGGGCTCGCACCGGCGGTACGGATCCGCTCCCGGGTCCGATCCTGCTTGTGGCTGGAGGGGTTGCCGAGCACCACGGTGTGACCGGGCTTGGGCTTGGGCTTGGGCTTGGGCTTGGGCTCCTCCTCCACGAACCCCTCGAAGACGTCGCCGTGGACCAGCCCGTCCACGACGGCGGAGCAAGGCGGGCCCTCGAGGTCCAGCGCCGCGATGAATGTCATCGCCTTCCAGTGCCCGTGCGGCGCCTTCTCGATGCGCCGCTGGACCGCGTGGCGCCCGTCCTCGCAGCCGCGCCATGCTGCGCTTGGCCCAGGCCTTATCGATGAAGATCATGTGTCCGGCGTCGCGCTCCTCCTGGCCGGCACGCCAGTCGGCGCGTCGCTCGGCCACGTGGACCATATTCTTTGAAGCGTCGGGGCGAGCTTGTGGAGCGTCTGGTACACCGCCGAGATCGTGCACTCAAAGCCCGGCCGCGCGCCAACAAGTCCGGGCCGGTCGCGTCGGGCTGCTCGCGGACCAACTCGGCGGGGCGTGCCCGATCGATCTTGCTCACGCCGGGGCTGCCCATGCTCCGGGGGGGGCGTCTCGCCGGTCTTGCGCCGTCGTTGACGCACACGCCGTGCCCAGGCGGGGGTTAAATGGAAGACCTCGGCGATCTTGGCGGTCTTCATGCCGCGGTCGTAGGCGGTGAGCACGCGGTCCCCGAGATCCCGCGAACAGGGTGCCGTCATCCGTGGCTCGTTCCCGACCCCGGGCAGGGGCCGGGGAGCGAGCCTGCGGCATGACACCGTAAATCGCAATCGCACATGTGTCGAACATCGCTACAGATTCGGTCAAGACCCTCTGTCGTCGTGGGACTCTCGCGGAATCTCCCTTGATCGATCCGCTCCTTTGGTACACTGGACGAGCGGCCCACCGGGATCACACACCCCGGCAGCTCGCGAGGGACGTGCCGAGGTTGCGTTTAGAGGGGAGCAACACATGGGGATTCCATCAGCATCTGCGCAGGCGGGCGGGCGCGAAAGCGGGATCGCAAGCAGGCGCCTGGCCGAGCTTGCCCTTGCCGCCTGCTTGCTCGCATCGATCGCTCCGAGCACTTTCGCCGACGGAGTCGTCTGCAAGTGGCGGGATTTCATCGGCTCGTATGACACGCCCGGCTCGGCACAGGGCGTGGTGGTGGTCGGCTCACTCGCGTATGTCGCGGACCGGCAGGCCGGCCTGCGGGTGATCGATGTGAGCGATCCCTCCGCTCCGATCGAGGTCGGGAGCAAGAGCACGAAATGGGCTATTGACGTCGCCCTCGAGGGAACGTTCGCTTATGTCGCCGACCGCGACGGGGGCCTGAAAGTCTTCGATGTCTCTGATCCCACTTCGATCAAGGTCCGGGGCGTGTACGACACGCCGGACCTGGCATGGGGGGTCGCGGTCCGGGGCTCGATCGCGTACGTTGCCGACTTCCAGTCCGGGCTCGAGATCATCGAGGTGCCTGCCTCCGGTCCTCTCGTCCTCCTCGGCGTGTACGACACGCCCGGTCAGGCCAGGGGGGTCACCGTTGTCGGAACGACGGCCTATGTCGCCGACTACCCGTCGGGCCTGCAGATCATCGACGTCAGCGACGCGGCGAGCCCGGTCCTCCTCGGTTCGATCGACACGCCCGGGAGCGCCAGCGACGTGGATGTCGTGGGTGAGACGGCGTATGTCGCCGACGGCTCCTCGGGTCTCCAGATGATCGATGTCTCGGATCCGGCGGCACCGGCGCTGATCGCTTCCTACCCCACGGGCGGGAATGCGATGAGCGTTCATGTCTCGGGCTCGAAGGCGTACGTCTCTTGCTTCGACCGCGGCCTCAGCATCGTGGACGTCAGCGATCCCACGGCTCCGGTGGGGAGCGGCACCTACGACATGCTCGACGGGACCCACGCCGCCACGACGGACGGTGACATGGTCTACATCGCCCAAGAGGCATCCGGGCTGCGGATCTTCGACGTGAGCCACCCCGACCCCGCCCCTAGCGTGCTCGGCTTGCTCGACCTGCCCGGTCGATCCTTCGATGCGAGTGTGCGGGGGAGTATCGCCTACGTCGCCAATGAGTATTACGGATCCGACGCGGGCGCCTTGCAGATCGTGGACGTCAGCGACCCGAACGCTCCGGTGCTCCTCGCGTCCACTGACTTTGGTCTGGAGGCGCCGGCGATCGATGTCTCGGGCACAACCGCGTTCCTCGCCGACGGCTCGGGCCGCCTGCGGGTCGTCGATGTCAGCAACCCGACGGCCCCGACGCTGCTCAGCTCGGACCGGGAGGCCACAACCTTGAATGACGTGTGCGTTGTTGGCGATACCGCATACCTGACGGGGTTCGCCAGCGGCCTGCTCATCTACAACGTGGCCGACCCGGCGAGCCCGGTGCAACTCGGCTCCTACCTGGTGCCCGGCCACGCCCTCCGGGTCGAAGTGGAGAGCTCCACGGCCTTCGTGATCGATGACTCCGGGGGGCTGCTCATGATCGACGTGGCCGACCCGAGCCTGCCCACGCTGCTCGGCTCGTACGCGGTCCCGAGTCAGGCCACCGCGCTTTCGATCGTCGGGGATATCGCGTATGTGACGGACGCGAGCGCGGGGCTGCTCATCCTCGACGTGTCCGACCCCGCGTCGCCGGTGTTGCTGGGGGGCTTCGACGCGCTCATGGATCCCCGGGGAGTGACCGTCGCGGATGGCATTGCGTATGTGTGCGACTTCCACTCGTCACAGACGTTGACGGTCACGCACGTGATCGATGTCCGCGACCCAGGGGCGCCGCATTGGCTCGCGTCGTTCGAATGCCCAGATGAGGTGTCGAACCCTGTGGTGATCGGCTCGACCGCCTACCTGCCCAACCGGTTCTGGGGCTGCGGATCGTCGACGTGGGTGATTGCGCGACCTGCCCCCCCGACCTCAACGGCGACGGGCT
>JADJMV010000009.1 GCA_016709445.1 Phycisphaerales bacterium | reverse complement strand
CATCTCGAAGATGCGGCTGACGTTCCTCCTTCTTCCCGTTCACCGGGTTGAGAAGGCGGCTGCCCTTCTTGAGCGTGCCCGAGTGGATCCGCATATACGTCAGGTCGCCGTGGGCGTCGTTGACGACCTTGAACACCAGCGACAGCGGGGCCGTCTCGTCGTGCGGCCGGGTGAGCTTCTTGTCGGCGTCACGCGGATCGGTGCCCTCGACCTCCGGCACCTCGTTGGGAGCGGGAGGAAATCGATGACGCCGTCCAGCAACCGCTGGACGCCGATATTCCGCAGGGCGGCCCGCAGAAGCACCGGTTGCACCGACGCTCGATCGTGCCCTTGCGGACCGCAGCGCGGAGCTCATCGACCGTCATAGAGAGCCCTCGTCCTCGAGGTACTTCTCCATGAGCGAGTCGTCGAGCTCGACGGCCTTCTCGACCAGCGAGTGGCCACTCGGCGGCCTTCTCCTGAGCGAATCCGGGATGTCCTTCTCCCGTGACAACCGCGCCCTTCTCGTCGGCATCGAAGTAGTACGCCCGCATCCCCAGCAGGTCGATGATGCCCTCGGAGCTCGTTGCCCTGCCCGATCGGGTACTGCACCGCGATCGGGTTCGCGCCCAGACGCTCGATGATCGAGCCGAAGCTGAACTCGAAGTCCGCCCGAGCTTGTCATCTTGTTGATGAAGCACAGGCGCGGCACCTTGTACCGGTCGGCCTGACGCCACACCGTCTCGGACTGGGCCTCATCGCCATTGGTCGTCCTCGTTCAGTTCAGCCGATGCTCAGGCTCGTTCCGGTGCCGCCGACGGCCCTCGCCGCGGAGGCTGGTATTTCAACACGCGGGCGGGGCTCTCGTCGCCGCCCGGCTGGGGTCGATGGTTCGTGATTCGCAGATCGTCGCCGACGGGGGAAATCGCCGGCGGAGGCGCGCGTCGGGGTCAGGCCCACCAGCCTTGAATCAGATTCTCAGATTCCTCTTCCATGGAGACCCTTCCCGCCCGGCCTCTGCCCGACCGGCGCCTGCGGCGTAATCGTTGCCCTGGGGGGTTCGAATCAAGGAGTCCCCGGGACTCGCCGAGCCAGCCCACCTCACTATCGGACAGTCCCGCCAGCGGGTCCCGGGCGCATCGCCTCGTGCGCTCCAGAGCACGCCGAGCCCAAACCGGGCCTCTTCCCCCGTCCTGACTCCCGGTACTCCCGAGCGACCTGCGTGCCAGCGTCGGGCTGGGGGGTCGAGCTCCCGGCCGACTTCAGGAGCGCATCCAGCGGCTCCCCCCGGCCCGGCCACCCGCTCGGTGGGCGCATCGAACCTGGAAGAGGTCCGCCACGCCCGGCTGTCCCATGGCCAACGCCGGGTCGTCCACTCCGCCAGGGTCTCCGCCTCCCGAGCGTGGTTGGGTCCGGCCCCGCCTGCCCCCGGCCGCCTGGGCCAGCGCCCCCAGGGCCCGGGCGGCCATGCGCGATCTGACGGCTCGGCGTCGCCGGCAGCTTTCGCGAGTTCTCCGAGCCTGGCGGCGCCCTGTTCGAGCCTCCATTCCGAGCGTGTCAAGCGTCGAAGAGACCCACGCCGAGGGTCGGCTGGGCCGGCGGAACCGGAGAGTTCCCCGAGCCGCTCGAAGAGCGCCCGCGCCTCCTCGGGCGTCGATGCCGGGCCGAGCGGCGGATGAGCTTGCAGGTCCGTCGTTTCAGAAACGCTGCGGCTCGTCTCTCTCAGCGTGGCCTGCCAGGCGCGAACCGGCATCCACGCCGCCGGCCGCCACGGCCAGCAGCGCTTCCGGGACGCCGAGGGCGAAGAACGAAGGCCTCTGGCCCGTCGAAAGTGCGGCACGACGCCCCGACGCCCCCGCCGCGGCGGAGCAGCACGAACGCCCAGCCCGCCGCTCCGACATCGGTCGCCGTCAGCTCGATCTGCGGCAGCCCAGCACCGCGAGCGCCGCGGCTGCCAGCCCCCACCCGCGCCCGCAGGGCGGTCGAAGATGCCCAACACCGCGCTTTAAACCGATCCACCAGGAAACACGCCAGCGCCTTGACCAGCCCATCGAGCAGCAGCACCCCGAAAGCCGCGGGCACCGCGAGCGCGAGCGGGAGCCCCTGGAACGCGAATATCAACGCCGATCCGAGACCGGCCACGATGCAGAGCCGGGCAACCGCCGACCCGGGCACCCTGGCCGCGCCCCTTCGATCCGCCGGCCTCTCAGGACCTGCCCCCATCAGGGTCCTTCCGGCCCGGGCCGCCAAGCCCAACGCCACCGCACCAGCCGGCCCTGAATACACCGAGTCGCCAGGTACTCCGCAAACACGCTGTGCGGGCTCGACACCTCCTCCGGATTCAGCGGGTTCTTGGCCAAGAGGTAGGCCGACTGGAAACCGGTCCGACCCGACGCCCCACAGCGGGTGGTGGGCCACGATCAGGCCGCGGCCTCGAGGTAGAACCACCGGAAGAGCAGGCTGAGTTCGCCGATCCGCTCCCCACCCAGCCCCGCGCCACGATCGCCCCCAGCGGGGACCACCACGCCGATCCCGACCACCTCGCCCCGCATGAGCCCCGCAACGACCCGAGGCACCCTTGACCGGACGAGTGCCACAGACCGACCAGCCCCAGCCCCAGCGCCCGCGGCGACCCCGCCCTTGGAAGGGCTGCCCCCGGCCGGCAGAGCGAGGAAGAGCCCCGCAATTGACAACGCCAGCCGCCGAACAGCCCGATGGCCCGGTAGGCATCGCGCCGATCGCCCGTGGCCCAGAGCCGCTCACGAAACGCGACCCAGGCCCCGGCCGCGAACGCCGCCGTACAGCCCGCCATGGCCGAAGCGAACACGTTCGACATGGCAAACCACGCCGAGGCGTCCGGCTGCGAGAGCCGCCGTTCGTAGCTCCGGGCCATCGCCGAATCCGGTGCCCAGCCGTGCGACGCGAGGATTTCGGTCCGCCGCTCGCGGTAGTCGTGCACGAGCTGGGGGTGTTCGCTGTAGACCTGGATGATCGCCCGGAAGACCATCGGCCCGACCAGCCCGACACAGGCCGCCAGTGCGAGGCCCCGCTCCTCTTCGTGCCGGCACGCCACGCATGCGCTGAGGGCCCCCGCCAACGCACCGGCCCACACCAGGCCGATCCGGGCATTCTCGACGCAAGCGTCCGGCCCGATCCAGCCGTGATACGCCGCGGGGATGAGACCCAGGGCCCCGAGCCCGAGCAGGGCGAGCGGCACGCGCTCGCGCGACCGGGCCGCGCCGAGCAGCACCATCGCCAAGCCAAAGAACGCCAGGGCCGCGAGGGAGCATCTCCTCCGCCGGCCCGATGCCGTCCTGCGGCGCGACCGTCGTGAGCGGGTCGAGCCCCCACCCCGGGAGCGGGTCGTGATTGACCACCACCGGAGCGCAGGCCGCGAGGAGCGAGCATGCCAGCCCGATACGACGGAGGCCCCGCCCCCGGTCCTGGGCCGTCTGCTCGTAGGCGTTCGTCATGAGCCGTTCCTCCGGCTCTCGCTGGTCGCGTGCTCCGCAAAGGCCAGGGCCAGCAGGGCGATCACGATCTGCAGCCCGACCAGGATCGCCTGCCACGGCTCGAGCGCTCGAGCACGATCCCCGAGATGCCCGTGATCGCGGCCAGGCTGCAAATCAGCCCAACCGCCGCCGGCTTGGTAAAGCCCCGTCTCACCAGCCGGTGCGAGAGGTGCTGCTGGTCGCCCACGAACGGGCTCCGCCCCTGCCGCACGCGGATGAGCGACACCGCCAGAAAGTCATAGAGCGGCACCGCCAGCACCGCCAGCGGCATGAATACGCCGTACCACCCGCCCGCCCGCGCCGGGTCGTAGTAGGTCGTC
This sequence comes from Phycisphaerales bacterium, assembly GCA_016709445.1. GTDB lineage: Bacteria > Planctomycetota > Phycisphaerae > Phycisphaerales > UBA1924 > PNC22. The sequence goes on along the minus strand of JADJMV010000009.1, from coordinate 212,011 downwards.
CGCACCGTCAGAAATGCCAGCGTGAATCCCAGGATGAGCGAGCCCCCGTCACCCATGAAAATCCGGGCGGGGGGCACGTTGAAAGCCAGGAATCCCAGGCAAGAACCCACAAGCAGCGCCAGCGTCGCCGCGATGAACCAGTACCCGTTGATGATCGCCGCCGCCAGAAAGCACACCCCCGCGATCGTCGCGACGCCCGCGCACAGCCCGTCCATGTTGTCGATGAAGTTCAGCGCGTTGGTCACCAGGGCGATCCACAGCACCGAGATCGTGATCGAGCCACGGCCCCCGACCCGTCCATCAGAAGCGTGAACAGCCGCGTATCGGTCACCAGCGTCATCGCCGTCGCACCCAGCATCACGACCAGCTTCACCCAGGGCCCCAACGCCCGCCGGTCGTCGATCACCCCCAGCAGGTGCAGGATCGTCAGACACGCCAGCAGCGTCAGCGCCGGAGGCGTCCGCTGCGCAATCCCCGGCAGGTGCTCCGCCAACGCCGGCACGCGGCTGGTGAAATAGCCGGTCGCCCCGATCTTCACGAGAGTCAGCCCCAGCGCCAGCGGGATCGCCAGCCCCGCGAAGATCGCGATGCCGCCCGTGTTGGGCACCCGGCGCAGGCTCTCCTTCTCGTGCCCCGGCGACCCCGCCGAGTCGAACGTCCCCATGCGGTGCCCCAGGCGCACCAGCAGCCCCGTCAGCGGCAACGAGATCGCCAGCGAGATCACCAGCAATGACAGACATAGCCAGACCATGAGGGCGTGAGTCTATCGGACCGGAGGCCGGACTTCGGGGCTATCCGCCGCCAACTGCGACTCGGGGGGCGCCGCGGGTTGGGGCGTGGGATCGAGTTGGGGCTGGCGGGTCATCCACGCCAGCCGGCCCGCGATCGGCCACGCGCCCCAGGCGATCAGCCACGCCACCTGCCCCGCCAGGAAGAGCCAGAGGATGCGCCAGGGCCAGGGCCCCAGCCCATCCAGCAGCGTCGGGCCATCCGGCAGGTGTCGCCCCGTATACCCGTAGTTCACGTCGAAGATCACGTTGATCGGCGTCACCACCGCCATCCATCCGAGCGTGATCAGCGTGGCCACCCCCCAATCCCGCAGGCGAGGCCGGTAGCCAAGCGCCACCACGTCGTACACCGCCGACCCCACGATCTGCGTGTGCCCGACGAAGAACAGCCAGTACTTGACGTCCATGTACCCGCCGTCGACCACCGGGGTGATGAACGCCTGCGTCGAGAGCCCGATCCCCCAGAAGTAGAGCAGCGTGCGGAGCCACCGCTTCTGCGTCAGCAGCGCGAAGGGCGCCACCCACGCCGCCAGGTCGCACAGGTGCAGGGGCCAACTCTCGTAGGGGTCAAAGTTTGCCGGGAGCAGGTAGTAGATCACCGCCAGCGTCTGCCAGCGATCGTCGTCCAGATCCACCGCCCGGACGCCACTCCCGATCCTGCCCCGCCACCGCCGCCCCAGCGCGGCCGCCACCACCATCGACCCCACGAACACCAGCAGCGTCACGCCGTGCTGGGGCGTAAAGGCGTGGAAGTGGTGGGCCCAGTCGGCGGTGGGGGCGGTCCCCACGGGAGGCGTCACAGGCGGCGTCGCGATCATTGGCCGGATGGTACAAGCCCCGGAGACACCCGGCCCATGCCGCACATCCATCCTCGCGTGCTCCGAGTCCCCCCCTCTACACCCGCGCCTCGTGCCGCAATTGCCCGCACGCCGCCGCGATGTCTCGCCCGCGGCTGGCCCGGATGTGGGCATTCACGCCCCGCGCCCGCAAAATCCGCTGAAACTCATGCACGTCATCCGCCCGCGGCCGCCGGAAGGGCAGCGGCTCCACCTCGTTGTACCGGATGAGATTGATATTCGCCCGCAGGCTCTTGGCGATCCCCGCAAGCTGGGCCGCGTGCTCGGGCCGGTCGTTCACATCTCCGAGCAGGATGTACTCGAGCGTGATCTCGCGCCCGAGCTTCTTGAACCACCCCTGGCACGCCGCGAGCAGCTCGGGGATCGTCGTGTACTCGGCCCACGGGATCAGCTCCCGCCGCAGCTCGTCGTTCGGCGCATGCAGGCTCAGCGCCAGCGTCACCGGCAGCTCCAACTCCTCGGTCAGCCGGGTGATGGCCTTGGGCAGGCCCACCGTCGAGATCGTGATCTTGCGGGCCGAGATGCCGACACCCCACGGCGCCGCAATCGTCCGCACCGCGTGCAGCACGTTCGAGAAGTTGGCCAAGGGCTCGCCCATGCCCATGAAGACGATGTTGGTCACGCGCGGAGCGGAGTCAGAGACGGAGAGACGGGGAGATGAAGAGACGGAATGCGCAGCGTCCTCGCCGTTCGGCGAGCTTTCCTCGGCGCCGGCGGCCAGCATCTGGTTCAGCCGCCACACCTGCTCGACGATCCGACCCGCCGTCAGGTTGCCATCCAGCCCCCCAAGCCCCGATGCGCAGAACCGGCACCCCACCGGGCACCCCACCTGCGACGAGATGCACGCCGTCCGCCGCACCTTGGTCGGGTCCTCGCTCGGGATCATCACGCACTCGGTCTGCCGGTCCGTGTGCGTCCCCGCGCCCAGCATCGGGAGTGAGACCCCGGCCGCCCCCTGCTCCCCCACGCGGCTGGCGTCCGACCACTCCAGCAGCAGCTTCTGCGTGCCGTCCGTCGCCACCTGCTGCCGGACGATCTCCCCCGACACAAACGTCATCTCCGAGGCCAGCACCTCCCGGTCCCGCTTGCCGAGGTTCGACATCAGCGCCGGATCGACCACGCCCTTGCGGTACACCCAGTCCAGTACCTGGTCGGCGCGATACGTCGGCAACTCGCGCTGCTTGAACCAGGCGCGGAGGGTCTCGGGGGTGTGGTGGAAGATGTGGTGGAGCGGGGCAATCACGGCCAAGGATACGCCGACGGTTGCACCGCTGAGGACGCCGAGTTCCGCTGAGTCAGACCGGTTGAACCACGGAGGACACGGAGTGCCACGGAGTCAAGGCAGAGAACCCGGTGCTCTGTGCTCCCGCCGGTGCCCGCCCAACTCATCCACAGCGCCACTCCGTGAAACTCCGTGTCCTCCGTGGTGAATTGCCCTGTCTTGACTCAGCGGAACTCTGCGTCCTCAGCGGTGAGCCCCCCCGCCCTCGATCGTCAGCGGCACCGCCCCGTACAGCTCCGCTGTCACCACCGGCTTGTGCACCCGGATCCGTCGGTCCGCGTCAGGAATCTCCCGCTCCTTCATCATCCGGCGCAGGTTGCCCGGCAATGCAAACTCCATGTCCTCGTCGAAGATGTCCCGCGTCTCGATCGTCGCGCCGAACCTCGACACAAGGTCCTGGCACACCCCAGCGACCAGATCCTCCGGAGCGCTCGCCCCCGCCGTGATCAGCACCGCAAACCCGGGCTCGCTCCCGAACCATTCCGCCCGCAAGCCCCCCGCGTCGTCGATCAGCCTCGCCGGCGTCCCCACGTTCTCCGCGATCTCCGTGAGCCGCACCGAATTCGACGAGTTCTTGCTTCCCACCACCAGCACCAGGTCGGCCTCCGGCGCGAGCCGCCGCACCGCCTGCTGCCGGTTCGTGGTCGCGTAGCAGATGTCCTCGCTCGGCGGGCTCTTGATCGCCGGGAACGCCCGCTCCAGCGCCTCGATGATCACGGCCGCGTCATCGGTCGAGAGGGTCGTCTGCGTCAGATACACCAATTTCTCGGGGTCCGCGATGCTCAGCCCCGGAATATCCGCCGGGCTCTCGACGACCTGCGTCGCCCCCGGCGCCTCGCCCGTCGTCCCGATCACCTCCTGGTGATTCCGGTGCCCGATGAGCAGGATCTGGTACCCCTGCCGCGCGTACCGGATCGCCTCCGAGTGCACCTTCGTCACCAGCGGGCACGTGGCGTCGATCGCCTGCAACCCCCGCTCCAAGGCCCGGTTGCGCACTCCCGGCGGGATGCCGTGCGCCGAAAATACCAGGATCGACCCCGGCGGCGGGTCCTCCACGCTCTCGACGAACACCACCCCGCGGTCCCGGAACCGCCCCACGACGTGCCGGTTGTGCACAATCTCGTGGTACACATAAATGGTTTCGCCGGGGAACAGATCCAGGACCTGATCCACCACATCGATCGCCATGCGCACGCCGGCGCAGAAACCTCGCGGGTTGGTGAGAATGATCCGCATCCGCCGGGCATGGTAGATCACCAGACCCGGCGGCTGGGCGGCGGATGCCGCCCGGGGACTGGTCAGCCCGGGGAGCCGGGCGGGAGGTGCCGATGACTCGGGCAGTCGTTCCGATGATGGGGGCATTCCTGGCGGCCGTCGGGGCCGCGGGCGTCGCGCTCGGCCTCATGGCCCAGCCTGTCGGCTCGCGTTCTGGCGCCGAATCCGTGATCCAAGCCCAGCAGGCGGACCAACCAACCGCGCAACCTGCCGCACAACCTGCCTCGCAGCCCGCCGCCCAAGCCGAGTCGCTCATCCGCTTCGGCGTCGCCGCGCCGCCCGCCCGCCACAAGGGGGCGATCCGCCTCGCGACCTACAACACCGAAAACCTCTTCGACGCCATCGACGACCCCAACCTCAGCGGGGCCAACGAGGACATCGATGACGCCAAGCCCGAGGCGCAGGTCAAGGCCCTGGCCGCCACGATCCGGAAGCTCGACGCCGACGTGATCGCCCTCGAAGAGGTCGAGTCCGAGGCCGTCGTCACATGGTTCCGTGACACCTACCTCGCCGATGCCGGGTACACGTTCCTCGCCTCGGTCGAGGCCGGCGACGAGCGCGGGATCGAGCAGGCCGTACTCAGCCGCTTCCCGATCAAGAGCGTCAAGAACTGGCCGCACATGCCGCTGGAGGGCACGCATCCGGCCAAGTGGGGCAGCGGCGTCAACTACCACGCCGGCGAGCCGATCACCTTCCACCGCTCCCCGCTCCGCGTCGTGATCGAGGTCCCGTCGGACGTGACCGGTGGCCCCGCCTACGACCTCACGCTCTTCGCCATCCACGCCAAAAGCGGCGGACCCGGCGAATACTGGCGCCAGGCCGAAGCCGACGGCCTCGTCAAGCTGCTCACCGCCGAGATGGCCGCGAACCCCAAGGAGAACATCGCCCTTCTCGGCGATTTCAACGCGATCCTGAGCGACGGGAGTGTGCAGACACTCGTCGGGGCCGGCTTCCACGACGCGCTGCGCGACGTGTACGAACCCGGCGCCAGATTCACCTCCCACGAGTCGGGCCGGCGAATCGACTACATCCTGGTCAACGACAACCTGGCGGCCGAGGAAGTCCCGGGGAGCGGCTTCGTCCTCGGGACCCCCGCGCTGCCCGAAGGGGCCGACTGGCGGGAGCCGTGGAGACCCGACGGCTACGCGAGCGACCACTACCCGGTGGCCATCGAGATCCGACCGGTTGAGGCCGCCTCGCACTAAGTGCGAGGAAAGCCAAGGGTTTGCGATGGGTGCCACGCATCTGTACCGCGGGCGCCCCGTCAAGGATGGGTCAAGAATCCGACACGCGGGCAAGGGGCCGGGCTGTTCGGTATAGTGTTGGGCGTCTGATCGGCGCGACTCATGTGCTGGGTGGGGGCCTCGGCTGGAGTGGTTGATGGAGCAGGTGAAGCGGTGGCAGATTGTGGTCTTCGTGGCTGCGGTGGCCGCCATGGCATTCGGAGTGTGGTGGTCGCTCGGGAGAGGTCCGACGGCCAAGAGTTCGCACGAAACCCTTCTCGTCGATGTGACGACGGGTGACCTGTTCGACTTCTCGACCAAGAACAAGGGGGTCGTCATTCCTGAACGCAACCCCGACACCGGCAAGATTGCGCTGTTCCCAGTGCAGAAGACTGAAGGCGGGGAGTGGGTTGTGGAGTCCCGCTACCTCGGGAAGACAGCCCTCAAAGAGGTCGAGGGGGATCCAAAGATGCTCGATGCGGGCACTGGAAAGGTGAAAGTTTCCAGCGAAACGCCCAAGCGATATGTGGCCAAACGACACTAGGCCGCCGGGGACCGGCGGCTTCGACAAGGACGAGGTTGCGGCATGAGACATGCTCCCAGGAACGCCGGAAATGTGCGGGTGACAACTGCGGTAAGCCGCGCGTTCACCCTAATCGAGCTTCTAGTCGTCATCGCTATCATCGCCCTGCTCATCGGCATTCTGCTTCCGGCTCTGGGCACCGCGAGGGAGACCGCGCGGTCCATCGTGTGTTCCTCCATGTGCCGGAATCTTGCCCAGGGCCAGTCTTTCTACATGGGCGACAACGACGATTACTACGCTGGTCCGAACACTTCCGGTGCCCGGTACCGCGTAATCACGTTCAACCCTGTCAAGAAGTACGTCGACGAGATCCTGGGCGACTCCGATGGTTCCAAGCCCACCTCCTCTCACGACTGGATCAGCCCGTCGATGGGTTCGGGCGATATCTTCTCGGCGAATCGCGCCTACCGCACCTCACAGATTTTCAACGACTTTGCGTGCGCGTCGGCCAAGATCGACAATGACCAGCTCTACGGTGACGCCCCGGACAAGAACGACTTCCGACACGTCATGGACGATCGTGGGTACAAGCAGGTGAGCTACCTCGCCCCCTCCGGATTTCATTACTACCCCGGGCAGGACATCACCGGCCGCCCCGCTCCACTCGTACCGGTCCCCGGCAACTCCTCGACGCGATTCATCACGGGGTACTCGGATCCTGTTTCCGTACCCGCCTCGTTCCAACCCAGGATCAGCCAAGTCGGCATCCAGCCCTCGGACAAGGTGATGCTCTGTGACGGCACCCGCTTCTGGTCGGGAAGCGTGCTCGATTTCGACCTCAGCGCGACGCCGGGGATCTACGGTTCGTTTCTGAGTTCCGGGCCGATCTTTGCCCAATCTACCGCGTACGGCAAGGCTCCGGACGATGCTCGAAATGGATACCTCTTCTCGATGCGGCATCAGGGCGTATCGATGAACGCGGCGTTCTTTGATGCCCATGTCGGCAACATCAAAGGCACCGAAGCGTGGTCTGAGCCGAAGTACTGGTACCCCAGCGGCAGCAAGTTTACCGGCGGGAGTGCGACCCCGGAATCTAAAGACCGCTACTCGAACGGCGAGAAGATCTATTGAGGCGCCGGTGATTTCGCGGCAACCATCGATGCCAAACCGAACCCGCGGGTGCCCCATGTGCGAGAGAATGGAGATCTACACGTGACCAACAAGGTCCTGGAATGGCTGCGCGCCCATGAGGCTGCCAGCGTGAACCGTCTCTGCGACTGGCTCCGCATCCCCAGCGTCTCGACCGACCCCGCCTACAAGGCCGACGTGGCGAGGGCCGCCGAGTGGGCGGCCGCGCAACTTCGCGAGTCCGGGCTCGCCGTCGAGATCCTGCCCACCGGTGAGCCCGCCGGCGCTGGCCACCCGGTCGTCCTCGCCGAGAGCCCCGGCGCCCCCGGCTACAAGGGGCCCCACGTGCTCTTCTACGGGCACTACGACGTGCAGCCGGTCGATCCCCTCGAACTCTGGGAGAGCCCCCTTCGAGCCGGTCGTCAAGCCCGCCTCGGGCGACGTCGGCGAACGCATCGTCGCCCGCGGCGCCGTCGACGACAAGGGCCAGGTAGCCACCTTCCTCGAAGCCCTCCGCGCGTGGAAGGAGACCACCGGCGAGGTCGCCGCCGGTGTCCGGTTCACCGTCCTGCTCGAGGGCGAGGAAGAATCCGGCTCGGTCAACCTCGAGCGATTCGTCGCGCAGCACGCCAAGCGGCTGGGCAAGTGCGCCGTCTGCCTCATCTCCGACACCGGCATGCTCGGTCGGGGCAAGCCCGCCATCACCTACGGCGTGCGGGGCCTCTCTTACACCGAGGTCGTTCTCCATGCCTCCAACCAGGATCTCCATTCCGGCATGTGGGGCGGGCGCTGCCCCAACCCCATCAGCGAGCTGGTCAAGGTCCTCGCCCAGCTCTGGGACAAGGACCGCAAGATCTCGATCCCCGGCTTCTACGAGGGCGTCCGCGACCTGACAAGCGCCGAGCGCGAGGCATGGAAGAAGCTCGGCTTCGACCAGATCGACGCCCTCAAGAAGATCGGCATGGGTCCCGAGGCCGACGTCGGCGAGAAGGGCTTCACCGCCCTCGAGCGCGAGTGGGCCCGGCCCACCGCCGAACTCAACGGCATCATCGGCGGCTACACCGGCAAGGGCGCCAAGACCGTCATCCCCGCCCACGCCAGCGCCAAGGTCAGCTTCCGCCTCGTGGACGACCAGGACCCGCGCAAGCTCACCGAGCGATTCTTCGCTTGGTGCCGCGAGCGCACCCCGCCCGGCTGCCGCTGGGAGTTCATCGACCACAGCGGCGGCGACCCGGCGACCGTCGCGACCGACTCCCCCGTCCTCGCGGCCGCACGGCGGGCCCTCAAGGCGGCCTCGGGCGGGGCCGAGGCCGCGCTCATCAAGACCGGCGGCTCGATCCCCGTCGCCGGGATGCTCAAGAAGCAGCTCGGTCTCGAGACCATCTTCATGGGCTTCGGGCTCGACGACGACCGGGTCCACTCGCCGAACGAGAAGTTCGAATTGGACTGCTTCCGGCTTGGCGCCCGCGCCCATGTCCTGCTCATCGACGAACTCCGGTCGATGTCCGAGGCGTAGAGCCGCTAGGCCGCCCTGCGGCCCGTCAGTTCCGGCGCCCCCCGGCCCGCGACCTTCCCGGCGGTCGGTGCAACTGCCTGGAGCTGGCGCATGTAATCGTTCCGGAGCTCCATGGCCTTGACCTGCACCATGTGGGCATCGATACGTCGCGACGCGGCCGACCCGAGTATCCGGGTGACGGCGAGGAGAAACGCCCCGGTGCCGAATCCGACCACGATGACGATGGGCTCGGTGATAGGGGACATACCTGGGGGATCGACCCGCGCGCGGGGTCGCTTGAACCCATTACAATGGGCCGCCATGTTTGGACGGCGTGCGTGCGTCGGGGGGATATTCTGGCTGGGGGCCCTGCTGGCCCTGGTCGCCGCCCGCCCCTGCACCGCTCAGGTCGATCTGCTGAATCAGGCCCAGGTCGAGCCCGGCGACCTCGGTGAGGTCGGCGTCCGGGTGGAAGGCGTCGGACTCAATAACGCGGCGAGGCCGGGCGAGTGGGCGGGCATCCGTGTCCGGCTCGTCGAGCGCGGCGATACACCCCGCGAGGTCATCGTCCGCGCAAGCTTCACGGATCTCGACGGCGATCCCGCGAACTACGAGGCGGTCACCACCACCAACCCCAGCAACGAACAGCCCATCTGGCTCTACGCCCGAATGCCCTTCGATGTCGGGAGTTCCGCGGGCTTCCGTGTCACCGTCTTCCTCGGTGAGGAAGACCCCAGCGGGGCCTCGCCCGTCGGGTTCCAGCCCGGCAGGTTGCTCGGACAGACCACCTACAACTGGCCCCAGAGCATGCCGTCGGCCGAGACGGGCATGCTTGGCGTCGTCGGGATCAACCCCGGCGGCCTCTCCGGCTACGGCCAGGGCTCGAACCAGGTCGGCAACCCGCTGGGCCACGAGTGGACCCAGGTCGTCCAACTCCGGCCCGATGGCATCCCCGACAGGTGGATGGGGCTGGCGATGCTCCGCGAACTGGTGTGGAACGGCGTGAGCCCGTCGGAATTGCGCATCGAGCAGGTTCGGGCGTTGCGGGAGTGGGTCGAGCGAGGCGGGCACCTGATCATCGCCCTCCCCGATGTCGGCCAGGAGTGGTTCGCCGTCACCAATCAGGAACTGTCCTCGATGCTCCCCGCAGTCGTCGTCACACGCCAGGAGGGCGAGCCGCTCCCCTCCCTGCGCACACTCGTGACCGACGAAGACGCCGCCAAGCTCGAAGTGCCCGAGACGCCAACCACCGTCCATACCTTCGAGCCGCGCGCCGACGCCGGTCCCGGGGAGGCCGACTGCATCCTCAACGACGCCCAAGGGCGGTGCATCGTCGCCAGCCGCAGCGTCGGCATCGGGGCCGTCACGCTCATTGGGCTCCCCGTGACCAATCGGTGGCTCGCGTCTCGCGGCTTGCCCGAGGCCGATGTGTTCTGGCACCGGGTGCTCGGGCGCCGAGGGCAGATCGCGACCGAAGCCGAGTTCAACGAAATGCGCACCGACTCCAAGGGCAATTTCGATCCGCAGCGCCGGACGCTTTTCCGATACGACGAGGACATCCCGCAGGAGATCGCCAAGTCCGGTCGTTCGCTGGCGGGTGTGATGCTCGGGCTCGTCGTCTTCGTGATCTATTGGCTCGTGGCGGGCCCCGGTGGCTTCGCCCTGCTCAAGCGGCGGGGTTGGCAACGGCACGCCTGGCTAGGCTTCTTTGGGGCGTCGATCGTGTTCACCGCACTCGCGTGGACCGGCGCCTCGCTCCTCCGTCCGCACCGCGTCGAGATCACCCACCTCAGCTTCCTTGACCACGTGTACGGGCAGCGGATCCAGCGCGTGAAGAGCTGGGCCAGCGTACTCGTGCCGGTCTACGGCGACGCGACCGTCAGCCTTGAGTCCGACGATGCCGCCGCCGGCGGGAGCCGGTTCGTGCAGTGCGTCGCCCCCTGGGAGCCCGCACGGTCCGCCAATACCGTGCTCACGCAAGGCACCTTCCCGGACGCTCGGTCCTACGCGATCGATGCCCGCGCACCGCAGACCATGACCTTCCCCGCCAGGGCGACCGTCAAGCAGGTCCAGCTCGACTGGGCCGGTGGCGTGGCGTGGGATTCGATCAGACCCGTCGTCGGCGAGGGCCAGGACCCCTTCACCGCCATCAAGCTCGCCCAGGGCAACGCGGTCCTCTCCGGCAAGCTGATCCACGGTCTGCCCGGCACGCTCAAGGACGTCAGGATCATCGTCTTCCGGGGACAGACCCCCATGCTGGGCAGTCCCAGCCGCGGAGCCCTGATCAGCTCGCTCTACGCGTGGTCCCTGAGCTCTTGGGACTGGGACCCGGGCGTCGCGCTCGACCTCGAGGCCCAGACTCCCGCAGGCGAGGCCGTCAAGGAAGTCCGCACGTTCGCCGATCTGCTCACGGGTGTCGGGGTTGGCGGCGAGCCCCGGCCGCAGGAACGGATGAAGCGTCTCGAGTGGGCGGCCTTCTTCAACCTGCTCGACCCTCCGCCACCCGACTACAAGACCAGCTCCACGAATTTCAGCGGTCCTGTGCGGGCGCTGCGCGAGTACACCCACGGGCTCGATCTGAGCCGTTGGTCCACGCGTCCCTGTCTGGTCGTTATCGCGACACTTGAGACCGAAGGCGAGGCGTCGATGCCCGAACCAGTGCGCGTCGCAACCAACGGGTCGGAGCGGAAGCCCTACGAGAACGGCACCACGATTGTGCGGTGGGTCTATCCGCTCGCGCCGGCGCCCCCGCGTGTCGCGAAGCCCGACACGGGGGCGACCAGGCCCGGCAACGATTCCGGGCCTGCGCCCGAGGGAGGCTCCTGACGTGCGCATGATCGAGACGATCAACCTGACCAAACGCTACGCCGACCTCGTCGCGCTGGACAACCTCAACCTCACCATCGACGAGGGCGATTGCTTCGGCTTCATCGGGCCGAACGGTGCGGGGAAGACCACCACCATCAAGGTGCTCGCCACCCTGCTCAAGCCCTCGAGCGGGCAGGCGCAGGTCTGCGGCCTGACCGTCGGCTACCAGAACCGCCAGATCCGGCCCCTGATCGGCTACGTCCCCGACTTCATGGGCGCGTACGAGGACATGGTGGTCACCGAGTACCTCGAGTTCTTCGCGGCCGCGTACAACATCAACGGGGACGCGCGGCGCAAGGTCGTCCGCGACGTGCTCGAGCTGACCGACCTCACCTACAAGGCCGCGGCCGAGGTCAACGGCCTCAGCCGCGGCATGCAGCAGCGGCTCTCGATCGCCCGCGTGCTCCTGCACGACCCGAAGGTGTTGCTGATGGATGAGCCCGCATCCGGTCTCGACCCCCGCGCCCGAATCGAGATCCGCGAGTTGCTCAAGGAACTCAAGCGGATGGGCAAGACCATTCTGATCTCCAGTCACATCCTGCACGAGCTGGCCGAGCTGTGCAACGTGGTCGGCATCATCGAACGCGGCAAGCTGCTCTACAGCGGGCCCGTCAGCGACATCCTCCGCCGCGCCAAGGTCGGGCACGTGCTGCACGTTGGCGTGACCGACCGATTCGGCGATGCGGCCGAGCTTCTCGCCAGGTTTCCCGGCGTGAACAAGGTCACGCGGGTCGAGGGCGCGCTGACGGTCGGCGGCAAGCCGGCCCCGCTCTTCCACGTCGCCTTCGAGGATGCCAAGGGCCACACCTTCACCGACCTGCCCAATGTCCTCATCAATCAGGGCTTCCGGATCGCCCAGTTCATGGAGGAGCCGGTCAACCTGGAGACGGCGTTCATGCGCCTGACCAAGGGGCTGGTACAGTAGTTTTGCTCAGGTCGGGGCCCGAATCCTCGGGGCCGGAACCGGGAAAGGCCACGCTCCCCGCTGCTTTCCCCATTCCCCTCGCCCGCGCGGTCCGATCTTCCCAGGCGAGCGAGCCCGGCCCCGGTTGGACCGGCACAGTTCCGATTGGCACATTCCCCCGTCGGGTCTCGGTCCGGGCGCCGTCCGCCTGCGGCTGATGTGTCGGGGAGGGATGAGGGAGCCACGCATGCCGTACTCATTTCCCCTTCGACGTTCGGCCCCGGGCCTCCTGGCGCTCGCCGGACTCGCCACCGCCTTCCAGACCGTCAGCCCGGGTGCGACCTCGGTCGCGTCGGCGGGAGGGACCGAGAACACGCTGGTCCTCAAGGGGCTCGTCCGCGATTTCCGGGAACTCAGCGAGGCGGGGGGGCATCCCGACATGGAGCGCAGCCCCTGCCGCGGATTCGGACACTACATCAATATCGTCGATGACAAGCTCGACGAGGAGGGCAAGCCCCGGTTCAAAACCTCGGGGTGCCTGGTCTCGGCGGAGTCCACGGATGGCGACGGCCGGAACATCATGGAGCCCCGGGACTACCTGCTCGCACTCGAGGGAGACCACCTCGGCGCATGGGATTGCTTCGGCGATCACGGCGACGACGGCGAGTTTCATGGCCCCACCGTGGTCGCGGGCATGGTCAACCTCAACCCCAACAACAACGCCGACCACGAGTTCGTGCTCAAGCTCGGCGATGGGAGCACGATCAGCCGCGACGACCTGAAGGCGACCTATGCCGGCTACGAGGGGGAGGCGCAGTACGCCTTCTTCCGGCCAAAGGGCAACGGCAACCAGAACGACCTGACCATCGATGGGGCGGCGTACGAGCTTCGCAACGGTGCGCAGTATGAACTCTGGGCCCCCTCGATGCAGGTCCGGATCTTCAATGACAACGTGAAGAACGGGCGGGCGATGGGCCACTGGTGGCTCGAGGTCGTGTCGGCGAAGAACGCCTGCCTCTGGGCGAGTTCGTCCGACAACGACCAGGTCCACAGCTACGCCCACTCGCTCGACTACGACGACAACCACGTCTGCAATTCGGGCTACCCCGGCGGCGGCGCGGTATACTCGCCCTCCTCCCTCGCCACGTGGTACCGCGACGTGGTCGGCGTGAATCTCTCCAAGAGCGCCTCCATCACCCTCGTCCGCGACCCCGACACGGGGATCTACGTCTTCGATGACGCCACCGACCCCGAATACTCTGCCCGGGGCGGCTTCTTCCCGGTCGACAATCAACTCTTCGGCAACTCGCCGAACAGCCAGCACAACTACCACTTCACCTACGAGCTCCGGTCGACTTTCACCCGCGATTCCAAGTCCGATCAGTACTTCAGCTTTACTGGCGACGACGATGTCTGGGTCTTCGTCGACGGGCAGCTCGTGATCGACGCCGGCGGTGTCCATGGTTCGGTGAGCCAGACCATCGACTTCGACCGGCTGGGCTGGCTGGTCGACGGCAAGCAGTACGAGCTGGCATTCTTCTTCGCCGAGAGGCACAGGTACAACTCTCACTGCCGCATCGAGACGTCCGTCGGGCTGCGCACGATCAGCCCGCCCACAGCCTCGGCGCTCTTCGACTGATCGACGCGCCGATCTCGACCTCCAACCCGCACCCGGCCAGCCCTGTGGCCGGGTGCGGTCGCATGCGCACGGTCCGGGTCGAGGAGCCCGGGCGGGAACGCCCGGCTCCGGCGGCGCCGGCTCCCCACCGACCCGCCCCGGGCTTCGGTGGTACGATCGGGGGTTCTTCTCCCGGAGGTATGACATGCGAATCCAGCAGTTTGGGCCTTTCTTGGTGGCGTGCTCGGTCGGTTCGTCTGCGCTCGCGCAGACCCTTGAATACCCCCCAGCCCATCGCGCGGTGGTCGTCGATGACTACCACGGGGTGAGCGTCGCCGACCCCTACCGGTGGATGGAGCAGGAGGAGACCCCGAGACGCAGGCGTGGATCAAGTCGGAGAACGCGCGACGTACTCGTACCTCGACGCGATCCCGGTCCGCGACAAGATCGTCAAGCGGATGACCGAGCTCTACAACTACGAGCGGTTCGGGATCCCGACCGAGGAGGGCGGGCGGTACTTCTACAGCCGCAACGACGGGCTCCAGAACCAGAGCGTGCTCTACGTGGCCGACTCGCTCGGCGCGGAGCCGCGGATGCTGATCGATCCCAACGCGTTCACGGCCGACGGCACGCAGGCGTTGGCGAGTGACGCGGTGAGCCCGAGCGGCAAGCTGCTGGCCTACGCGGTCGCCGACGGCGGCTCGGACTGGCAGAACTGGTACGTGCTCAACGTGGACACCGGCGAGAAGCTCTCCGACGTCGTCTACACCAAGTACTCGGACGTCTCGTGGGACCGCGACGACTCCGGGTTTTACTACAGCCGCTACCCGGACGGGCCGGACGGCAAGCAGAACGACCAGGCGGCCCAGATCGTCTACCACCACGTGATCGGCACGCCGCAGTCGAAGGACACACTGGTGCATCGGGCCGACGACCCGACCCACAACTCGTACGCCGAGGTGACCGAGGACGGCAAGTTCCTGATCATCGACCACCAGAAGGGCTATCTCTCCAACGCGGTCTACTTCGAGCGTCTGGGCGGCGGTTCGGACGCGGTGGTGCCGCTGTTCGACAAGTGGGACGCGCAGTACAAGTTCCTCGGGAACGTGGGGGAGACGATGTTCTTCTCGACGACGCTGGATGCCCCCAACTCCCGCGTGATCGCTGTCGGCTCATTCCACCCGGAGGCGGTCCGTGAGGTGGTGCCGCAGGCCGAGGAGCCCCTGCTGGGCGTGAGCCTGGTGGGGCGCCACCTGATCGCCAGCTACCTCAAGGACGCCCGGAGTCTCGTCCGCGTCTACGACCTGGCGGGGCGGTTCGTCCGCGACGTGGACCTGCCGGGGATCGGCACGGTGGGCGGTTTCGGGGGCCACGCTGACAAGACCGAGACGTTCTATGCCTTCAGCGGATTCACAGAGCCCGGCGCGGTCTATCGCTACGACGTCGCGACCGGCAAGAGCGAGCTGTTCCGCCAGCCAGAGGTCAAGTTTGATCTCGGCGCGTTCGAGACCGACCAGGTCTTCTACACCAGCAAGGACGGCACGAAGGTGCCGATGTTCCTGGTCCACAAGAAGGGGCTCAAGCTCGATGGCACCAACCCGACGTTGCTTTACGGCTACGGGGGCTTCAATATCCCGATGACGCCGGCCTTCAGCGTTTCGCGGCTGACCTGGGTCGAGATGGGCGGGGTGTACGCCGTCGCCAATATCCGCGGCGGGGGGGAGTACGGCGAGGCGTGGCATGTCGCCGGCACCAAGACGCACAAGCAGAATGTCTTTGACGACTTCATCGCGGCCGCCGAGTGGCTGATCGCGCAGGGGTACACCTCGACGCCCAAGCTGGCGATCGAGGGCGGGAGCAACGGCGGGCTGCTGATCGGCGCGTGCCTGACGCAGCGACCGGACCTGTTCGGCGCCTGCGTGCCGCGGGTCGGCGTGCTCGACATGCTGCGGTACCACCTCCAGAGCGCCAATGCGCGGCAGTGGTCGGACGACTTCGGGCTGTCGGAGAACGAGGACGAGTTCCGGGCCCAGTGGGCCTACTCACCGCTGCACAATGTCCGCGATGGGGCGTGCTACCCGCCGACGCTCGTCACCACCGCTGAGGGGGACGATCGCGTTTCGCCGTGGCACAGCTACAAGTTTGCGGCCACGCTCCAGCATGCGCAGGCGTGCGACAATCCGGTGCTGATCCGGATCGAGGGGCGTGCCGGGCATGGCGGGGGGAAGCCGCTGAGCAAGGTGATCAAGGAGAGCGCGGACATTTACGCGTTCCTCGTGAAGAACCTGGACATGGACGTGGACTGAACGATTGAGCGTCTGGTTCTCGCAGCACAGTTCCGCGACGCCCCGGGGAACCGGGGCGTCGTTGTTTTGGCGGATCCCTGATAGGGAACCGGCCGCCGCGATTGCCTCGACGAGCACTTCCTCCGGGCGCTCCCCGACGCAGGTTCGCGGCGGCCGGGGGAGGGGTCAACAACCCAGCCGCACAGATTGGCGGGCGTGGTAACACACCTCGTGCGTGTTCCTCGCCTAGACGCAACGACGGGGTGTGAAATCGGCCTCGTCGTGGCGCGTCGCGGTCATTTGAGACATCGACGCTGCCTCAGCCGCAGATTACCTAGGGGTGAATCCGGATGCAACGCGAGGCGAGGGTTTTACACGACGAATCGCAGTGTTTTTGCGTGGTACAGATGTGAAGATGGGGAAGTTGGCGGCTTCGTCGAGGCGACAAACCGCCTTCAGGGGCCGCCAGGGGGGGTATGAGGGAAGGCTTGAGTCCAGGCGCGTTTGTGGAGGCTGTCCCGGGTTGGGCGGTCCGGGGCCGCGTCGCTCTCGATGACGGCCCGCACGTAGAGCTCGTCACCCTGGAAGGCGTAGGCCGCCGTCGGGCCGGAGACCTCGGCGAGGACTTCGCCGATGTGGGGCGAGTAGGTGCGGGTGGTGACGAGCGGCGTGCCGTTGGGATCGGTCACGGGGGTGCTGGTCAGGTCCACGCCGCGGCGCGTGCCGATGAAGCGGGTGACGTAGTGCTCGCCGGGCTCTGGGAGGATGCTGAGGGTGAGTGTGCGGCTGGTGGCGTCGAAGGAGACGTCGTCGAGGGAGACGCCGGTGGAGGCGTAGAAGTCTCCGGCCTTCATGGCGAGGAGGATCGATTCGGGCGTGAGGTGGCGGGCGTGGACCATGACCCAGCCTCGCCCGGGTATCGAGACATTGCTGTGCCCGTGGTAGTAGTGGCTGTCGTCCGTCGCGAGGGCCATGATGGGCGGGGCGTCGAGCTGGGTGATGCGGATGGTGTTGATAATGTCCCAGATGCGGTCGGTTGACACGTGGTTGTCGTCGCCGGAGTTGTGCACACCCGTATGCCCGTTGAAGACCTCGAAGAACCGCTCTTCGAGCACGGGCGCGATGTCCTCGGCGGTCACGCCGTAGCCGAAGTTGGGGTGGTTGAGGTGGGTGAGGACCTCGCGGTGGTGTTCGGCGGCGTGGGCCTCGACGGCCTGGAGGACCCGGCGGATGGTTTCCTCCATACTGTCGGCCTGTTGGGGAGGGATGAGGCCGGCGAGGTTGGTGGCGTTGATGTGGATCGGGCGCTGGTTGAAGCTGCCGGTGATTTCTTCGGCCTGGATCATGATGAACCGGCCTCGCTCCTCGACGAAGGGGCGGTACTCGTCGAAGGGCTTGAGCCGGACCTCGAAGTCATCGGAGTCACGGTTGCCCCGGGTCTGGACCCAGGACTCGCCGAAGCGTTCGAGGTACTTGGGGAAGGCGGACTCGCGGGAGCGCTCGTTGACGGCCTTGATCGGGATCCAGCGGTCGCCCTGGCTCAGGGTGTTGTGGTCGGAGAGGGCGAGGAAGTTGTAGCCGTTGTCGGCGTACCACTCGCAGACCATCTCGGGGAAGTCGTTGCCATCGGACCAGAAGGTGTGGGTGTGGAGGTTGCCCTTCCACCAGCGGAGCGGCGGATCGGCGGGGATCGGCTGGGCGAACACCGGCGCGGTGATGACGAGTGCGAGGAGCATCGTGCGCATGGCAAACCTCCGGGGGGGGCAGCGTAACGGAATGCTCCCACGGGATGGCCGCGCGGGGTTCAGATTCGGGGAAGATTCCTGTGGGGTGTGCGGGGGAACATCAGTCAGCCGCCCGGACGCCGTGTGTGGCGTGCCCGGCGTGTGGTGGGGCGGCTGACTGATGGCACGTTCGGTCGCGGTCTGAGAATGGTGATCGGGGCGGGGGTCCTTTGGATTGCCGAGTCGGGCTTGCGAGGCGTGGCACTTTGGGCTGAACGTTCATGGGACTCCGGGGACCGGCCCTCTGTCGAAGGGCCCCACCCGGAGCGTGCTGGTGACCCCCGCCCCGTCACCGGTGCGAGGTACGAACTCGAGGCCAGAACCGGGATGTCGAGAGCGGGCCGCGCGGTGCCCTCACAAGGGGGTGGCGGGGCGCGGTTGTGCGCGGGGAGGTGGTGCGCGGGTGGTCGCTTGGGGCAAGTGGTTGCTGGTGCGGGAGAAAGAGAAACTTGCGGAATCTCGGGGCGTGCGGGTTGGGCCGTCGGATTTGTGCGCGCGGGTGTGGATGTCGTTTGTGGTGCGCGCGGTTGGGGTGATTGGGTTGTGGTGCGTTGGCGCGACCTTCGCCCCCTTCGAGGGCTCTGCAGGGGTGTGGCTGGGGACCCCGGGTTGCACCCGGGGCAGGGGACAGCGCCCGCTTCGGGGGCGCGGAGGCCATGATCGGGGTTGTCTTGTATGCTTGCGAGAGGGGTCGCCGGGAGCGTGTGATGACACTGGGTTGGTTTGTGGTGATCGGGCTTCTGGTGGTCGGACCGGGTGCGTGGTTCCTTCTCACGTTCAACCGGTTGACGGCGTTGTCGGTCCGGGCGGAGAACGCGTGGGCGGACATTGATGTGCAGCTTCGGAAGCGGTGGGATCTTGTGCCGCGGCTGGTGGAGACGGTCGGCGGATATGCCCGCCACGAGCGGGAGACACTCGCGGAGGTGACGGCGGCGCGGTCGGGGGCCGAGGCGGCCGAAGGGGCGGAGGTGCGCGCGGGGGCGGAGTCGGGGCTGAGCCGCGGGTTTGCGAAACTGTTCGCGTTGGCGGAGAACTACCCGGAACTCAAGGCCGACAATCTCTACCGCTCGCTGCATGATCAACTCATTGATGTTGAGGATGATCTGGAATCGGCTCGGCGGTATTACAACGCGGTGGTTCGCGACCTGAACACCTTGGTGGCTCAGTTTCCCTCGTCGCTGGTGGCGGGGATGACGGGGAAGCGGCCGCGGGAGTTCTTTCAACTCACGGATCTCAAGGCGGCGGGCGTGCCGGCGGTTCGGTTCGGGGAAGGAGCGCGATCGTGAGAGGGTGGTTCTCGGTGTCGGGTCTGGTCGCGCTTTTGCTCGTGCTGCTCGCGCCGCACGCATGGGGCCAGGGGCTCGACTGGGACATCGATTCGTTTGATGTCGAGGTCGAGGTCGGGCCGGACGCGAGCATGCTCGTCCGTGAACGGATCGTCGCGGACTTCTCGCGCGAGGCCCATCACGGGATCTTCCGTGAGATCCCGTACCGGTACCGGCGGGCGGGCTCGTCGTTCGATCTGCGGCTGGCGGTTGTGTCGGTGGAAGATGGGCAGGGCCATCCGCGCCGGTGGGCTCGCGAGCGCCGGGGCGGGAAGCTCCGGCTGCGGATCGGGGATGCGGACCAGACGCTGACGGGTTTGCAGGAGTTTGTGGTTGTCTACCGCGTGGAGCGGGGGCTGCTCTCGTTCGACACCCACGACGAGTTGTACTGGAACGTGACGGGCACGGAGTGGCCGGTGCCGATCGAGCGGGCCTCGTGCACCGTGACGTTGCCGGGTGCGGTCGACGCGGCCTCGATCCGGTCGCGGTCTTACCTGGGGGCGTTTGGGACGGGCGCATCCGGTCCGGAGCCGGTGATCGCGGGGCGGGAGGTCGAGTTTCGCACGGGTGTTCCGCTGCGCGAATGGGAGGGGCTGACGGTCGTGGTGGGTTGGGCGCCGGGGGCGATCACGTTTCCCGATTGGACGACCCGGGCGGGCTGGTTCGTGACGGACAATGGGGTGCTCGTGGCGCCGGTGTTGACGGCCCTGCTCATGCTCTTGCTGTGGCGGGTGTTTGGGCGCGACCGGGGCGCTCCCGGTCCGATCGTTGTGCAGTACTCGGCTCCAGATGGGCTCAGTCCCCTCGAGGTGGGAACGCTGATCGATGAGCGGGTCGATACGCGGGATGTGACGGCGGCGCTGGTGGGTTTGGCCGTGCGGGGGTACCTGCGGATCGACGCCTCCGGTGCGGCGATTCTGGGGAGCATCGACGCGAAGGACGTTGTGTTGTGGAAACTGCGGGAGGCCGATCGCCAACTGACGGACGCGGAGCGGATGCTGCTCGGCAAGGTGTTTGCCGAGGGCAAGCGGACGAGCCTCAGCGATCTGCAGCACAAGTTCTACGCGCAACTGCCGGACATCTCGAGAAAGACCTACGACGCGCTCGTCGTGGGTGGCTATTTCGCGTCGAGCCCGTCTGGCGTGCGCGGGGCCTGGATGGTCATGGGCGTCCTCTGGGCGATCGCGTGGGTTCTGTTGGCGGTCGCGGTCGTCAAATCGGACGCGGCGCCTCCGATCCCGTGGATCATCGCGGCGGTGCTTGGGGCTCCGCAATTGCTTGTGCTGGCGCCGCATATGCCCCGGCGGACGGCGAAGGGGCGGCGAGCCTTGGAGGCCGTGAAGGGGCTCGAGGAATACGTGGTGCGTGCCGAGCGACGCGAGTTGGAGGAGCGGGCGGCGAAGGATGGGTTCCAGGCGCACTTTGAATCGTTGCTGCCCTATGCGTTGGCGTTCGGGCTGGTGGAGCGGTGGGGCGAGAAGTTTGAGGGGCTGTTTACGCCGGAGCCCGGTTGGTATGTCGGCCCGTCCGGCTCGCCGCTCTCGGCGTCGCTGCTTGCCATGCAGCTGGGTCGGACAACTGGGTCGATGGGGACTGCGATGACATCGCTGCCCCGGAGTTCGGGCGGGTCCTCGTCGGGCTTCGGGGGAGGGGGTTCGGGCTTTTCGGGCGGGTTTTCCGGCGGCGGCGGCGGCGGCGGCGGCGGTGGGGCCTGGTGACTCGGTTCCGTGGACGGCGGGGCCGCGAGCAGGTGGAGGGGAACGGTCAGGCGAGCTGTTCGGGGCGAGACCAGAAGATGTAGTCGGTGTCGACGGGCTTGCCCCCGAGGTCGGCGACGAGGGTGGCGATCTGGCCCCGGTGGTACCAGGCGTGTCCGAAGACCTGGGTGAGCGTGGGCTCGACCGACCAGCGCATGCGGCGGCCGTCTGGAAGGCTCCACTCGAACTTCCGGGCGAGCTCGGCGTCGTCGATCGTGGCGAGGTACGCGGTCCACGCCTCCTCGATGCGGGCGAGGTGGGGGCGGATCTCTTCGAGCGTGCCGGCGCCGGGGACCCAGTCGCGGCTGGTGGGGTGGTCGGCGATGTGGCCCAGTCGGTGGAGCCAGTTCCAGCGGGCCGCGACCATGTGGGCGAACTTGCGCAGGGCGCGGGGGAAGTTGGGGTCGGATTGGCGGTTTGCCGGGACGGATTCGAGCATGGCGATGGTCTTGGCGTTGCAGTCGCGCTCGTAGGCGTACCAGTCGCGGAAGCGGTCGGGCATGGATTGGGGCATGGGTTTCTCCTCTGCGAAGAGCGGGATCAATGATTGGCAGAATCTCGGGCGGATTCGTCGAGAGTGGGCCATGGGCGCACCGAGGAGAGCTCCGGGGGCCCCGCGAGTGGGGGGGGAACGAGGAAGGGTGTCGCCGCGGCTCGGCTTCCACCCCGGGCTACTCACGATGATCGCTGCGGGCTCGGGGCGCTTCCACCCCGTGCGACCCGGGTCCCGATCATGCGGTGGCATGAGGCCTAGCTCAGCCAGTCCTTCGCCTTGAGTCGCTCGGGCACATAGGTCTCGGTCACGTAGCTGATGTCCTTGGTGATGAGGGACTCAACCTCCATCTTGAAGCCGTTGTCGAGCATCTTCTTGATCTCGCGCTGCCAGGCGCGGTCTTCCTTGAACCAGGGGTAGGCCATGATCTGCTTGGCGCGGTCGATGTCGCGGTCGTTGAGGACGATCTGGACGTCGTCGGAGAGGTCGCACGCCTCGTAGTCCTTGGCGCGGATGCCGAGGAATCGGGCCTCGGGGATCGCGAGGCGTTCGCTCTCGAAGGCGAGGGAGATCGAGCCCTGCTTGATGACGCTGTAGATGTAGTGCCCCCAGGGGTCGCAGTCGAGAAGGCAAATG
Source organism: Phycisphaerales bacterium (assembly GCA_016709445.1). Taxonomy (GTDB): domain Bacteria; phylum Planctomycetota; class Phycisphaerae; order Phycisphaerales; family UBA1924; genus PNC22. The sequence goes on along the minus strand of JADJMV010000009.1, from coordinate 189,770 downwards.
ACGGGGAGGCCGTGCTCTTTGTGGAGGCGGTGCAGCATGCGCCGGACGCCGCGGGTGGGCTGGCCGGAGCCCTCGGTCAAGATGCAGTTGTGCGTCTCCCAGAAGCGGTCCTCGTTGAAGCGCTGCCAGACGGTGTCCTTCTCGACGTGGAGGATGAAGTCGGCGCCGACATCCTTGAACTGGATGACCTCCGGCTCGCAGATGGAGGGGATGGCGTAGCCGCCCGAGCCCATGCGCCGGCAGTTGATCTCGTCGCCGGAGTCGATGACGGTGATGTTGCCGACCATGGTGCCGCGCTTCTTGGCGAAGACATGGAGTTCTTCGCGGAGGGCGCCGAGGGTGACTTCGATATCTTCGAGGACCTTGTCGCTCTCGGTCTGGTCGTCGAAGGTCTTCTCCTTGGTGCCCTGGATAGTGTGGAGGCTCTTGTAGAACATGCCGCGGAGGCTGGAGGTCTTGCCCTCGGCGATGAGCGCCTGGATGCCCTGGCCGTGGAGAAGGGTCTGCATGAAGTTGCGGGCCTGGCCGAGGTTGAAGAGTTCGCGGCTGCTGGTGGCGGGGCCCATCTGGAGGATGCCGCGGGACTTGTTCCACTTGGTGTTGGAGGCGGCGCGGGTGGGGACGTCGAACTTGGGCTCGCGTCCGGAGAGGGCTGATTTGACGACGCCGTCGGCGAGTTTCTGGAGGCTGGCGCCGGTCTTGGCGTCGCGGTGGGCCCAGGGGGATTCCCGCTTCGCGGGGGTGGGTGCGGAGGAGGCCTTGCTCGCGGGCTTGTTGCGGGTGGTCTTTTTGGCCATGGCGGATCTCGGTGCTTCTCACCCCGGAGGGGTGCTGTTGCCGCAGATGGAATCAGGAGGACCCCTCCGGGGTCCGTTGGTTGCGGGGGCGGGTGATCCGGGCGTGTCGCCGCTGCGCGGGCTCCACACCCGGCTACTGAGAGCACCCCTTCGGGGTGCGATCTTCGTAAATCGTCGCGCGAGCAGGTCATCACGCGACCTCGAAGAGGGTGCCGTCGGGGGAGAGGCGCATGCGGGGTTTGGACTTGTGCGAGGGGGCCGGAGCGGTTGGGTCGGCGCTCGATGGCTTCTTGCCGGGCGGCGCATGTCCCCGTGGTTTCTTGCGGGGTTTGCCGGTGGGCGGTTGCTTGGTGGCGGGCTTCGCGGCGGCGGGGCGCTTGGGTTTGCGCTTCGGCGCGGGGGCTTCGGCGTCGCTCCTGCTCGTGGTCGGCTTTGCGGGCGTGCCGCCCGCGGGCGGGCTCGGCGGCTCGCCGTCGGGGCCGACGATGATGACGCCGTCGTCGTCGTCGAGGCGGCCGTTGCCGTCGGCGAAGGCGATGATCTTGCCGTCTTCGTCGAGGACGGCGTCGGCGATCTCGGTGCGGCGTTTGGCCTGCTTGAGGAGCGCGTCGTAGACCTCGGCGGCCGCGGCGCCGGTGAGGGCCTCGCAGCTCTTGGCGATCTCGCCGATGTAGCGCTCGAAGACGTCGCGTTTCTCGCTCTCGCGCTTCATGCGCTGGCGGCGGCGGACGTAGGTGCCGAGCTTGCGGCCGCACTCCTGGAGGGCGAGCCTCATCTCCTTGCGGATGTCGTCGTAATCGGCGATGGCTTCCTTGGACTCGCTGGTGAAGGGGACCCAGACGGAGGCCATGTGGATCATGACGACGAGGGGGCCGACGGGGGCGCCGCCCTTGGGCTGGCTCATCCCGTAGTTGCGCCAGGAGGTCTCCACGATGCTCTTGAACGCGGCGCAGGAGGACTGCTGGTAGAGCAGGGGCACGCGGTTGGCGAAGCGGATGACGCGGGCCTGCTGGTCGCCGGGCAGGTCGCCCCCGAAGGCGATGGCGGCCTCGATCTGGAAGGGGTTGCCGCGGTAGACGGCCGGGCTGCGCGTGCTGGCGGCGTAGAACTCGGCTTTGACGCCCTTGAGCATGCCGGCGAGCATGGTCCGGACGCCGATGGGGGCGAGGCAGTCGGTGGGGGGGGCGCGGAGCTTGGAGTCTTGAAGGGCGCGATAGAGGCGCTCGGCGGCGGCGTGGTCGACGCGGGAGATGTAGGTCTGGCCGGTGAGCGTGAGAGTCTTAGTGCTGGCGGCCTTGGCAATCTCGGAGACGGTGGCGGGGGGCACTCGGCAGAACTCGTTCTTGAAGAATCCGGCGAGCTGCTTCTCCTCGGTCTGCTTGATCATGCGGAGGAAGCTGCCGAGCTCGACGCCGTAGGGGTGGGGCTTGATCTCGGCGGTCTCGGGCGGCAGCTCGCCCACGGCGCGGGGATAGATGATGCGGTCGGCGTGCTCGGTGGTGCGGACCACGCTGGCGGAGCCGTCGTTCACCGCGGAGCTCGCGGAGTCAGACGCAGGAGAAGAGTGCGGGAGCAGAGAACTCTGCTCACCCTCCGCGATATCCGCGTCCTCGGCGGAGGAGGCTTTGTCCGGTGGGATGAAGACGATCTCGGCGTGGGGGTTGGCGATGGCGGTCTGCTCGAGGTAGGCCTCGACACTGGCCTTGCCCCGGACGTAGCGGCCCTCGAGTTCGATGACCACGCGGGTGCCGGTGCCCGAGCTGGTGTCGGGGAATTCCTCGGTCTCGATATCGACGGTGACCTCGGGCTTGTTCTTGCTCGTGTCCATCGCCAGCTCGAGGTGGTGGGCGGGCTTGCCCTTTTTCGAGCGGGTGGTGATGAGCATGGGGCGGCCGGTCGTCATCAGGCCGTACATGCCGGCGGCCGAGATGCCGATCCCTTGCTGACCCCGGCTCATCTTGAGGCGGTGAAACTTGGAGCCGTAGAGGAGCTTGCCGAAGATGTTCTCTATCTGGCGGCGGACGATGCCGGGCCCGTTGTCGAGGATGGTGATCCGGTAGCGACCGGGCTTGGTCGGCGAGGGCGGGGCGACCAATTCCTCGATCCGCACTTCGAGATCGGGCAGAATCCCCGCCTCCTCGCAGGCGTCGAGGGAGTTGTCCACGGCCTCCTTGACGGTCGTCAGCAGGGCCTTGCGGGGGTTGTCGAAGCCGAGGAGGTGCCGGTTCTTGGCGAAGAACTCGGAGACCGAGATCTCCCGCTGCTTGGCGGCCATGGTCTCGGCGGTGGCGCGGGCGGGCTTGCCGCCCGGGCTGTCGGCGGGTGCACCTTTGGCTTTGGAACTGGGACGCTTCCGTCGGGGCGTATCGGTCATGCCCACCCTCCGTGGTGGTTATTGATTCGGCTTTTGGGCAGGATAGCCGCGAACTTGGGGGGGAGGGGCTTGGCGGGCGTCCGGTCTTCGGGTAGGCTCGGGCCGGTCCTTCAAACCGGAACAGGAGCATGGCGTATGGCGATGACCTCGCGCACGGGGGTGTTGGTCGGGTTGGGCAGCCTCGCGATCGTGGCGGGCGCCGCAATGGGGCAGGACGCATCCGTCACCTCCAATCGGGACATCGCGAAGCTGATGGACCACAGCCCGCCCTACCGCGGCCCCGGCATCGTCGGCGCTCCGCTGGGGCCCGACGGGGCGGCGGCCCGGGGCTTCAGTTCCTCGGGGACCACGCTGATGAGCTGGCTCAGCCTCGACGACTTCAACGCGGGGATGGAGTCGGGCAACGACTGCTGGGGCTATACCTCGCCCGGCGGCCACGAGATCGCGATCATGGGGATGAACAAGGGGTTCGGGTTTGTCGATATCACCGACCCGATCCACCCGGTCATCATCGGCGTCGTCCCCGGCGCGACGAGCCTGTGGCGTGACGTCAAGGTGATCGGCCACTATGCCTACGGCGTCAACGAGAGCGGCAACGGGATCCAGGTCATGGACCTCTCGCAGGTCGACCAGGCAATCGTGACCTGGGTCAAGGATAAGCGTCAGCAGGGGCACAGCACGACGCACAACATCTGCGCCAACCCGGATTCGGGGTACCTGTACCTGTGCGGCGCCAATATCGCCAACGGCGGGCTTGTCGCGGTGAGCACCTCCAACCCCACGGATCCCACCATCGTCGGATCCTGGAGCGGCAACTACATCCATGACGCGCAGATCGTGAACTACACGAGCGGGCCCTACGCCGGCAAGGAGATCGCCTTCTGCTGCAATGGCACCAAGGTCCGGGTGTTGGACGTGACCAACAAGAGCAACATGAAGCAGATCTCGCAGATCGAGTACGCCGGCGCCCGCTACTGCCACCAGGGATGGCTCAGCGCCGACCGGCACTACTTCTACGTCGACGACGAAATGGACGAGGCCAAGGGGCGCGACCAGACGACAACCCACATCTTCGACGTCTCCGACCCCGCCAACCCGACGTACGTCGGCTGGGGCACCAGCGGCCTGCCCGCGAGCGACCACAACCTGTACTGGAAAGACTCCAAGCTCTTCGAGGCCAACTACCGATCGGGGCTCCAGGTGCTCGACGCCAGCGACCCGGAGAACCTCTCCCGCATCGCGTGGTTCGACACCCACCCTGAGACGGATAACGCGGGATTCGCGGGCAGTTGGAGCTGCTTCCCCTTCTTCGACAGCGGGAGCATCATCATCAGCGACATGCAGCGGGGCCTGTTCGTCGTCCGGCTCGGCGTGCCGTGCGAGGCAGACTTCAACGGCGACGGCTCGGTGAATACCCTGGACGTCGCGGCGTTCCTCAACGCCTGGACCGCGGGCGATTCCGGCGCCGATCTGAATGGCGACGGATTCATCAATACGTTGGATGTTGCCGCGTTCCTGAATGCGTGGACGGGGGGCTGCTAACCACCCGGTGCGCGAACCCGAAGGGCGGCTGCGGCGGTACTCTCCGCCAGTGGAGTCCGCTGCCCAGCCAGTCTCGCACGCGACGGGTTCGCCACCCGGCGAGCCCCAGGCCGTGCTCCTGCCGGCCGACCACATCTGCACGCGCTGCGGCTATCCCTCCGGGCGTTCGGGCTCTCGCATCTGTCCCGAGTGCGGCTGGGTGGCGACCCAGGCCGACCTGGAACTCGTCGCCCGGCGGGTTGAGGCGTTGGGCGCGTGGCGCGAGCAGGGTCGGCAGCGTGATCTGTCCCGCTGGGCGATCGTGATCGGGCTCTACGCAATCGGCGCCGGCGTTGTCGGCGGGATGGCGGCAGCCTTTCTTTATGCGCTGATCGCGTTGCCGATCGCCGTGGCGCTCAGCTGGTGGATGGGGGACTGGTGCGTCTTCCGTTCCCGTCCCGAGCGGCGCGCGTACCTGAACATGATCTGGCGGCGCAAACTCTGGATCCTGCATGCGCCGTGGCTGGTGGCGCTGTGTGTCGTGGTTGCGCTGGTCGCGGGGCTCGTCGAGGTTTGGGCCGGCGCGGAGAGGGCGGCGCCTACATGCCCGTGGTCTGGGGCGGGTTCGTCCTCTGGCTCATCGGGTGCATCGCATCCTTCGTGGTGTGGTGGGGGTCTCGGCTCAGGGCTGTCAATCGCAGTGGATACCGCGCCGATAGAGCGGACGCACTCGCGTTTGTTGGTCGGCCTTGTTGTGGCGATGGGGCTTGCTGGCTGGGCCTATTTGCCGGGGTGCTCACCGCGTTCGGCATCGCGATGTGGCTCAGACCCGGTCTGTTCCCAGACTGACCACGACGGGGGCCGCCCTGATAGTGAGCCGGAATGCTGGTGGTGCCGTCGTGGGGGAGGAAGCCCACCACGGGCTGGTCGGCCGACGAGGCAGGGAGAGGCCGAGGCGCCTTTCGGCCGGGCCCGCCGGGGCCTATCGTTGGCCCCCGGGAAGAGCGGGGAACCCAGGGAATCCCGCAACAGGAGCCGACCGATGGAGACGACGCTGATCATCCTCAAGCCCGACGCCGTGCAGCGGGGGCTGATGGGCCGGATCGTGAGCCGCTTCGAGGACAAGGGGCTGCAGATCGTCGGCTGCAAGCTCATGAAGATTTCGCAGGAGCTGGCCGCGACGCACTACGAGGCCCACAAGAGCAAGGGTTTCTATCCGGGGCTGGTGAAGTTCATGACCAGTTCGCCGGTGCTGGTGCTGGCGGTGCAGGGGATGGGGCGATCGGGATCTGCCGGAAGATGATGGGGGCGACCTTCGGCTCCAAGGCCGAGCCGGGAACCATCCGAGGCGATTTCGGCGTCTCCAACAGCTTCAACCTGATCCACGGCTCGGACAGCCCTGAGGCCGCGGAGCGTGAGATCTCTCTCTTTTTCAGGTCGGGCGAGGTGCTCAGCTTCGCCCGGGCGAGCGAATGCTGGGTGTACGACCTGTCCAGCGGGACACCGGAATGAACCCAGGCCGCGGGCTTTCGTCCGCGGGCCCTGTCCGTGGATTCCTCTCGATGCGTTAGAGCGCGCCGGCAGGAGCGGGCTTGATCGTGCCCGCGACTGCGGGCGCTTCGGCGACGATCTGATCGGCGATCTCGCGCCGGTGGATCTCGACATCCCGGGGGAAGTCGAACGCCACGCGGACACGCTCACCCTTGATCGACGCGATGCGCACAACCCCGATGGGGTTCCGCGGATCGCCTATGACGATCTCCTCACCTTCCCGCCTTGTGATGACCAACATCGTGCGCCTCCCTTGCACCGGTCGTAGGACCCACCGCGTCCCACTATACCCAAAGGTGTGGAGCCTCCAAGGGCTTTCGTCGAAATCCCGCACAAACCCCCGGGGGGCGGGTGTTCGGATTATGAGAGGTATGCCGAGGGCGGCTCGCGTCAGTCGACGACGCAGACCTGCTGTACCTCGGGAACGTGCTGGCGAAGGTTTTTCTCGATTCCCAGCTGCAGCGTGATGTCGCTGGAGGGACACCCCACGCACGCTCCATGGAAGCGAACGAGCACCGTGCCGTCCGCCCGAGCCTCGACCAGTTCAACGTCCCCGCCGTCGGCCTGGATCGCTGGACGCATCAGCTCGATGACCTTCTCGATACGGTCCACGATTGAACGGTTGAGCAGGGGTGTCGGATCGGCGGGTTGTCGGGGCGGGGGCGGCACAACGGATGATAGGCATTTCGCCGGGATTCGCGCCAGTCGCCCCCGGTTCATAGACTCCCGCATGCACAGAGCCCCGGCCACCCGCCGCGCCCTCGCGGCCTTGCTGCTCGTCCTCTTCACGACCGGATGCGCGACCGACAACGGTTCGCGCGGGAGTGCCGTGACGGCTGCCGGTCGCGCCGATCTCTCCCCGTCGGACCGGGTCCGGGCCATTCATCGGGCGCAGGAGGAGGTTGGACGAGGCGAGACCGACGCGACGGTGCTCCGACTCGCCATGAAGAAGCTCGCCTGGTCGCTGGACACACCGCAGTCGGTCCGGGCGGCGGCCCTGGAGTCGATCCTCTGGGACAAGGAGCACGAGGAGGACTCGCTGAAGCTCGTCCAGGAGATGCTCCCGACCGAGCCGTCCCGCCAGGCCGTGGCGGTGATGTGCACGGCGGTCGCCGATCACGGCTGGAGCACCGCAACCCCGGCGGTCGTGCGGAGCTTCGGGCGGCGCGTCGAGGGGGTGCGGGACGACGAGCGGGCGGAGTTCAAGGCGCTCACCGCGCTGCATCCGGGTGAGCGGATCGAGGCGGTGGCGGTTGGGGTCTTCCTCGACCCGCAGACGGATCCCGGGCCCTCTGGGCTGCGATTGGACATGCGCACGCGGGAGGCTGCGTGGGACGTGCTGGGGCGTCTTGTCCCCGACACGACCGCTCGTGCGCGGCGGCTTGAGGAGGCCCAGGGAGGGGACAAAGAGGGCGCGGCGATATTGGCCACGCTGGAAACCCTGCGGAGCCAGTTGGGTGTGGTGCCCAGCAGCGGCGAGGAGCTGCGTTGGGCCCTCCGGATGTCGGACCAGCGGGCGGGCGATCTTGGCGATTGGTGGGCTCAGGCGGCGGCGGGGGCCGCCCTCGCGAGCCAGGAACCTGGCGGTCGGGAGATGCGGCACATCGAGCCCATTCGATGGGCGGCGCAGCGGCGCCCGGAGTGGCTGCGGAGCGATCGTGAGGCCCTGCTCGCCGAGCTTGCATCACGAATTCATGGCCGGCAGGTCTATACGCGAACCAAGGAGATCCGCGGCAACGCCAACGCGAACGCGGAGCGGCTCTCGTCCGTGCGGGATGCCCTGGGCTGGGGGGACGTGCTCGCACTGCTCGTGATCGACGAGGCGACGCGCGACCCAGAGATCGCCTCCGCGATATTCGCGGCCGCGGACGAGGATCACGAGGACGGCACTACGGAGCACGGCGGCACGCTGTGGGCCGATGCCCGGGGGTTCCACGCGCAGAGCTACGCTCCCCGGGGCACGGCCACACCCGACGACCGGAGATTTACGGCTCCCCGAGAAATGATCGACTCGAGCACTGCGGCGCTGGCGCACTTCCACTTCCATGTTGCCGACTGGCGCAACCGCGACTACGCGGGTCCGAGTCCCGGCGATCTGGACTATGCGACCCGGTTCGGGCGTTCGTGCGTGGTTTTCACCGGTATCGGCCGGGACGCATTGGACGTTGACGTCTATTTCCCGACCGGCTCGGTTGTCGATCTGGGTGAACTCGACCGGCCGTGAGCACCGCATGACGCACCTGCTCATCATCGCGGTCATGATCGTGGCCGCCGTCCGCGAATTGGCGCCGGAGCCGTTGGCGGGGAGCGAATGGGTCGCCCAGCACCCAGGCTTGGCGACGCTGTCCGCGCTCGGCCCGTTTGCCGGTCTGATCCTGCTCCAGATCGCCTCGGGCTGGGCGTGTATCCGGGCGATGGACCGGCGGGGGGAGGATCGTGCGATTCTGCGCCACGAGCGCCTTTCCGCTCGGCTCCGCGCCGCGACGCTGCCGGCGCAGGCCTCGGCGGTGCTGATCTTCGGCTGGCTGGACCTGGTCCGATCGGTGACGGGCGATCTGGTCGCGATTGATGAGATCATCGCGGCGCTGCCGGCGCTCGCTGTGCTCCTGGTTTCCTGGGGCGCTGCCGAGCCGGTCGAGCGGCGCATCCGCGAGTCGGTGCTGATCCGCCGCCTTGATGAGGGGCTGAGCGTGCCCCCCATGCCGAAGCCGGTGACGTGGTGGTGGGGCATGGTGCGGGCACAGTTGCTCTTTGCGGCGGTGCCTGTGGTCATGATCCTGGCGTGGTCGGAATGGCTCGGGTTTGTGCGGGACGGGCTCTGGGAGCGGTCGCTCGAGGCCGGCGGCTGGGACGCCGCGCCGCCGGCGTGGGCCGAGCATGCTCCGGCATGGCTGCTCGATCGCGACCTGATCGCGTATGGCTCGGCCGCGGTCCAGATCGGTGGCGTGCTCGTGGTGCTTTCGCTGCTGCCAATAGCGTTGCGGTACCTTTGGGACACCGTGCCGCTCGGACCCGGTCCGGCGCGGCGGATGCTCCTCGACCTCTGCGCACGGTACCGCGTCCGGGTGCGGGCGATCCTGGTGTGGCGGACGCACGGGGCCATGGTGAACGGCGCCGTCGTCGGCTTCCTCCCCCGGCTCCGCTACATCGTGCTGACCGACGCCCTCCTCGAGTCGCTCCCCGCGGACCAGGTGGAGGCGGTCGCGGCCCACGAGATCGCCCATGTGCGGCACCGCCACATCGCCTGGCTCGGTGCGGGGATGATGGCGGCGGCCATCTTCTTCGGGTCCGCGTTCGCGATGGCGATGCGTCTGACCGGCCTCGGGGACGTTACCGACGAGCAGGGGCTGCTGCCCGCCGCCACGCTCCTCGGCTCGTTCGCCCTGGCGTTGCTCCTGTTCGGTTGGATCAGCCGCCGCTTCGAGTGGCAGGCGGACGCCTTTGCCGCCAAGCACATCACCGGCCGCGATACTCCCGGGCAAGCGAGGCTGACCGAGCACGGTGCCCGGGCTATGAGTGATGCGCTGCGATCCGTGGCGCTGATCAACGGCATGCCCGCCGGCCGATTCACGTTCCGGCATGGATCGATCGACGACCGTCGCCGCCGGCTTGCGCAGGCGGTCGATGCCCCGCTCACCCGTCTGCCCGCCGACCTCGCGGCCCGGCGCGCCAAGCGGCTGGTGGTCGTGCTGCTCGTCGCGGGGGCCGCGCTGGCGACCGTGGAGACGATCGAGACGCCCCCTGCGGAGGCGGGGACGCCGGCCGGCGTCCCACAGCCCGATCCGCTTCGTGCCGGGGCTGACTCGTCGGCACCCATCCACGAGATCGCGTCGGCGTGTACGCTTGTTCCGTGAGCAATGCTCGGACATCCAACCCCGGCCTCAGCGATTCCGAGCTGCGCCTTTGCCGGGCGGCGGCGGCGCGGGCCCCTGCACTGCTCGAGGATCTGCGACTGCACGTCGGCCTGCCGACGGGTGGACGCAACGCGTCGGCGCTGGACGAGACGCGCGAGCGTCTGACGACGCGTCTGGCGGGGCTGGGCGCATCCGTTCGCCTCGTGCCCGGAGATGCGGCGCCCGACTGGCTCTACGGTCGGCATCCTGGCGAGACGATCCCGCCGACGGCCGTCTGTGCCCGCCCGTCTGGAGACCTGCCCCGCGTGCTCCTGGCCGGACACCTCGACACGGTGCACGATCCCGCCGGCACGTTTCGCGAACTCGCGGTTGCGCCCGATGGCGCCCGGGCGACGGGCCCGGGCTGCGTGGACATGAAGGGGGGGCTGGTGATCGCCGTGGCCGCGCTGGAGTGCCTGGAGGAGGTCGGGGTGCCCTGCTCCTGGACATTCCTCCTCAACAGCGACGAAGAGACGGGTTCCTACCACTCGGACCGCGTGCTGTCGGAAGAGGCCCGTCGGCACGAGGTGGGACTGGCGGTTGAGCCGGCGCTCCCGGGCGGCGCGCTCGCAGTCGAGCGGATGGGGAGCGGCCAATTCTGCTTGCGGACTTCGGGCCGGGCCGCCCATGTCGGACGCGACTTTGCCTCGGGCGTCTCTGCGGTCAACGCGCTCGCCCAGACGATCCTTGCCGTCTCGCGCCTTCCCGACCCCGCGCGGGGGCTGATCGCGAGCGTGGGCCCGCTGCGGGGCGGGGCGGCGTCGAACGCCGTTCCGGATAGCGCCGCGGCCTGGGGCAATGTCCGCTTTCCGGATGCCGAGGGCGCCGAAACTCTGCGTCGGAGCCTGCTCGCGCTCGCGACGGCCCCGGATGCGATGCCCCGCGTGGAGGTGCTTACGAGCTTCAACCGACCCGCAAAGCCCCTGATCCCGGCCACCGAGCGGCTGGCGAACGTGGCGAGGGTGGCGGCAGAGGATCTGGGCCAGCAACTCCCCTTTGTCCATACTGGCGGGGTTTGCGACGGCAACCAACTCCAGGCTGCCGGCCTGCCGACGATCGATACGCTGGGCGTTCGGGGAGGTGGGCTGCATACGCCGGAGGAATGGATCGATCTCTCCAGTCTTGTCGAGCGGTGTCAACTTCTGGCGGTCCTCCTTGCCCGGCTGGCCTCCGGGGCGATGGGTGGCGGCCGATAACGGTGGACCGGGGGAGCCCGGCTCCCAACGATCCTCGTGTCTTGCGGCGCAAGACGGATTCGAACCCCAGGGAAGGAACTCCAGATGGCCCAGACAGCGACAGGGATGACGGCGGGCGAACGGCTGTTCGCTTCGGGCGAGGTGCAGCAGTCTCTCGATGCGATCGAGGCGGCGCTGCGCAGGGCCATGGCGGAGCTGACCGATATCCGCCCTCCGGTCGCTGAGCTGCAGGAGAGCTACGACGCGCTGATGACCCGCGCGGGCGAGGCCCGCGGGCGGGCGTTGCTCTACCCCTATGTCGGCTCGGGCCTCGGCAACGGCGCGTTGGTCGAGCTGGCGGATGGGTCGGTGAAGTGGGACATGATCTGCGGCATCGGCGTGCACTTCTTCGGGCACTCCCACCCGGGCGTCATCCGTGAGGCGGTGCTCGGCTCGATGGCCGACACGATCATGCACGGCAACCTCCAGACGGGCTTCGATCCCTATGAGCTGTCCGAGGCGCTGCTCGAGGAGGCGGCCAAGGGCTCGAACCTCAAGCACTGCTTTGTCGCCCCCTCGGGCGCGCTGGTGAATGAGAACGCGCTGAAGCTCGCCTATCAGAAGAGCGGCGGCGCCCCCGCGTTCTGGCCTTCAAGGACTGCTTCATGGGGCGGACCGTCACCATGTCGCAGATCGGTGACGCGGCCGGCAACCGCCAGGGTCTGCCGCTCTCGACGCTGGTGGACTACATGCCATTCTACGACGAGGCCGCGGCGGCGCGGACGGGCGTGGCCCGGCAGATCGACATGGCCTGCCAGCACCTCCAGAGCTTCATCGAGCGGTATCCCAAGCAGTACGCCTGCTTCATCTTCGAGCTGGTGCAGGGCGAGGGTGGGTTCAACACCGCGCCGCGCGAGTACTTCGTCGAACTCATGAAGCTGTGCAAGCAGCACGGCATCGCGGTCTGGGACGACGAGGTGCAGACCTTTGGCCGGACCACCTCGATGTACGCCTACGACGCGCTGGGCCTCGGCGAGTACGTGGACCTCGTCACGATCGGCAAGATGACCCAGGCGTGCGCCACGCTGTTCACCGAGGCGTACAACCCCGGCCCCGGCCTGCTCTCGGCCACCTTCACCAGCTCCGGCGCCGCGTGCCGCGCGGGGACCTACATCGTCAACCAGCTCCGCCGGGGTGACTACTACGGCGACAACGGGCGGATCGCCCGTCACCACAAGGCGTTCCGCGAGCACGTCCAGGCCCTCGTGGACAAGCACCCGGCGTGGTTCCCCGCCGTGGAGCCTGGGGTGCTCTCTCCCGCTCCGGCGGCGCTGCACGGCGGGTGCGGCGGCATGATGCGGTTCACGCCGTTTGGGGGGCGGCGCGACAAGATCAACAAGGCCCTGAAGACCTGCTTCGAGGAGGGCGTGGTGCTCTTTTCCTGCGGCCACGGGCCCTACCACATCCGCATGCTGCCGCCGCTGGGCGTCATGCGATTCGAGGACTGGCCCCGCGTGTTCGAGTGCGTCGAGCGGGGTCTGGGGCCCGCGCCGCCGGCTGATCGGGCGTTTTATCGCTGCACGGCCGCAGCGCGAGGAGGCGTCGTGTTTGTCATCCGCAGGGCCAGGGTCGAGGACGTCGGCACGCTGCTGAAGCTGGCGAAGATGGTCCACTTCATCAATCTGCCTCCGGACCGGGATGCGATCTCGACGAAGGTGGCCGTGAGCCGCGAGTCATTCCTCAGGGCGGCCTCAGGGAGTGAGCGGCGACGCGACGCGCGGAAGTCACACGGCGGCGCGCCCTCCATCAAGGGTCTGACCGCGGGGCTCGCCGAGACGGACCAGTTCATGTTCGTCCTGGAGAGCGCCGACACCGGATCGGTGCTCGGCACGTCGCAGTTGATCGCCCATATGGGTGGGCCGGGCAACCCCAACTACAGCCTCAAGCTGGAGCGGCGGAACTTCTTCGCCGACGACATCAAGACCGGCACCTCGCACATGGTCGCGAAGCTGCACAAGGACGAGACAGGCCCGACCGAGATCGGCGGGCTCATCCTGCAGCCGGCCTCGCGCGGGGCGAAGCTCGGGCGGCTCCTGAGCTTCGTGCGTTTCCACTTCATCGGCATGCGACGCGAGCTGTTCGCCGATCGGGTGCTCGCGGAGATGATGGCGCCGATCACCGACGACGGGCGGAGCCTGTTCTGGGAGTACCTCGGCCGCCGGTTCATCCCGCTGAGCTACGCCGAGGCGGACACCCAGTGCGCCCGCTCGCGGCTGTTTATCAGCGCGTTGCTCCCGCACGAGGATCTCTACCTCTCGCTGCTTCCGCCCGAGGCGAGGGATGTCGTCGGCACCGTGCACCGTGAGACGGCGCCGGCGCGGAGGCTCCTCGAGAACCTGGGCTTCGCGTTCAAGGATTTCGTCGACCCCTTCGACGCCGGTCCGCAGCTGGAGGCGCCGACCGATTCGATCCCCCTGATCGGCGCGACCGAGGCCCACGAGCTCGGCGAGCCCGTCACCGCCTCACGCTGCAAGCGAGAGGGCATCCTGAGCATGCTGCACAACGACGGGGAGTTCTACGCGATCTACTGCCCGTTTGCGACGGATGCGAAGGGGCGGGTCGGCCTGACGGCCGAGGCGATGAAGGCCCTCCGCGTCGGCCCCGGCGACGAGCTGGGCGTCACCGACATGACCGACGGCATGCCGCGGGGGGAGAGCGAGCCGGCGAAGTCCACCACCAAGCCGTCTCGCAGGTCGACCGGTCCCGATGGCGGGGCCGGCAAGCGGGCAAGCAAGCGGGAAAAGGTGTAGCCGATGGCCGGAGTGCTCGAGGGAGGTCCCGCCGACCTGATCGGCGGGGAGTGGGTGGCCCTGTCGGGTCGGGACATCGTCTCGGTCAATCCGGCGAGACCCGCCGAGACCCTTTGGGCGGCCTCGGCGAACGCCACGCACGTCGAGGGCGCCGTCGCGGCCGCGAGGTCTGCCCAGCGCGCATGGTCGCATTGGCCCGCCGAGCGCCGGTTCGCGGTGCTCCGGCGTTACGCCGAGATCTGCCGCGGGCGCCAGGCGGAGATCGCCTCGCTGATCGCCGACGAGACGGGCAAGGTGCTCTGGGACGCCGCCGGCGAGGCCTCGGCCCTGGCGGCGAAGGTGGATATCACACTCGATGAGTCGGAGCACTCGGGCCTGCGCCGCGTGCGGGGCTTTGAGATCCCGCTCTCCGAGGCCCGGGTGGGGCGCACGTGGTTCCGTCCCCACGGCGTGATGGCGGTGATCGCGCCGTACAACTTCCCGGCGCACCTGGCCAACGGCCACATCGTGCCGGCGCTGGCCATGGGCAATACCATTGTGCTCAAGCCCAGCGACAAGACGCCGGCGGTCGGGCAGCTGCTTGCCGAGATGCTGCACGCGGCGCTCGCGGAGGGCGGTGCACCGGTGGGAGTGCTCAACCTGGTGCAGGGCGGCGCGGAGGTTGCTCAGCGCCTCACCACGCACCCGGGGGTCGATGGCATTCTTTTCACCGGCTCCTGGCCGGTGGGGAGGCGGATCCTCGAGGCGAACCTCGACAACCCCGGCCGGATCGTCGCCCTCGAGATGGGCGGCAACAATCCGGCGATCGTGATGCCCGACTGCGATCTGCGGCAGGCGGTGGTCGAGTGCGCCCGGTCGTGCTTTGTCACGACCGGCCAGCGGTGCACGTGCACCCGGCGGGTCATCGTGCACCGCCGGGTCGCCGAACCCTTCCTCGCGGCCCTCTGCAAGGTCGCGACCAACCTCGTCATCGGCGATCCGAAAGCCAAGCACCCGGTCTTCATGGGCCCGATCATCTCGGACGCGGCGAGGCAGGCCGTGCTCGGGGCACAGCGTGCATTCGCCGGCGCCGGCGGCGAGGTGCTGGTCGAGTCTTCGCCGGTCGATTCCGAGGGCGGCGGGTACTTTCTTTCGCCGGGGGTCATGCGGGTCGGTCGGTTCACGCTCGCGGAGGAGGGCGACGCCGGGTGCGACCTGGAGGTGTTCGGGCCGTTCGCCCGCGTGAGTATCACTGACTCGCTCGACGACGCGATCGAGCAAGCCAACGCGACCCGCTTCGGCCTCGCCGCCTCCATCTTTACGAAGGATGCCGCCGGCGCCGAGCGGTTCCTCGCCGAGGCTCGCGCCGGGTGCCTGAACGTCAATGCCGGGACGGCGGGGGCGAGTAGCAAGCTGCCCTTCGGAGGCCTGGGCCACTCCGGAAACCATCGCCCGGCGGGGTCGTTCAGCCTGGACTACTGCGCGTACCCGGTGGCGGGGATGCTCGAGTCCGGGGATGCGGCGCCGGTGCCGCAGGGGATGCGAGTGGCCGAAGAATGGCTCTCATGAGCTGTCCAAGGAGGCTCACCATGGACTGGCGCGCAGCGACGTTCATCTGGATCGCCCGTCTTGCCGGGCTTGGGCTCCCCTACTCGGTGGACTCCTCGGCGGGTTCCTGAGCGAGTTTGGTGCTGGAGCAATCGGCAACTCGACGTGCCGGGCCTCATCGGCACGGTCTCGACCTGCCCGATCTCCTCTGGAACCTCCCCTCGCGGCCATCCGGAGGATGCTCAACGGTCTCGACGGGACCTGCTTCGCCTGCGGCCATCCACTGCCCGCGGGCGGGTCGCGATGCACCGAGTGCGGGGTATCGTTCGCCAACGCTGCCGTGGGTCACGCCGGCGCCACCAAGGAGCGCGAGTAGGCATGTCACGGACGATCCTCCCAGACCCACGCCAGTCTCCCCGCTTCGCCGGCATCGCCACCTTTTGCCGCTACCCGCTGCTCGACCTTGTGCCCACGGAATGCCGGCCCGTCGACTGGGCGATCTATGGCGTGCCCTTCGACGGGGGGGTCACCTACCGCCCCGGCGCACGCTTCGGCCCCAGAGCGATCCGCGACGCCTCGCAATACGTCAAACGCTACTCGATCGAGCACGACCTCGACCTCTGCGACACCCTCAGCCTCGCCGATGCCGGCGACGCCCCGGTCCGGCCCTACTCCTGCAAGGACAACGCCGACACGGTGGCCGCCTTCGCCGAGTCGCTCGCGGACCCCAACCACACCCGACTCCTTGCCGTCGGCGGCGACCACTCGATCGCCTACTCCAACATCAAGGCGACCTGGTCTCGGCGTGGCCGGCCAGGGGGGGGCCTCGCACTGCTGCACTTCGACAGCCACCTGGATACGGTCGATTCGGTCTGGGGCGAGAGGTGGGGGCACGCGTCGCCGTTCATTCGGGCGATCGAGGACGGGCTGATCGACCCGAAACGCATGCTCTCGATCGGCATCAAGGGCCCGCTCAACTCGCGGGCCGATCTCGACTACGCCAAGGGCAAGGGTGTCCGCCTGATCACACACGGCGAGTGGGGGCGGCAGGGACCCGCGATGCTGGCGGCGTTCCGCCAAGAGCTGGGGGACGCCGAGACCTACCTGACCTTTGACATCGATTGCGTCGATCCCGCCTTTGCTCCGGGAACGGGCACGCTCTGCCCCGGCGGCTTCACCTCGGCCGAGGTCCTCGCGATCGTCCGTTCCCTCGTCGGCGTGAATCTTGTGGGGGCCGATATTGTCGAGGTGCTTCCCGACCGCGACCCCGCCGGGATCACCGCCTTCTTGGCGGCCCACATCCTCTTCGAGATCCTGTGCCTGGACGGGGCCCGGCGCCCGAAGGCGTCGCGAGCGTGACTACGCCCGCCGCAGCGCGAGAATGAGTTCGACCTGTCCAGTGGGCTTGTCGATGCGCCTCGCGATATCGATGGGGCTGAGCCCCTGGTCGGCCAACTCGTAGACCCTTCGATGGAACGGGTCGAGGCGCTCCGGCTCCAGCGTCGCCCGCGCTGTTTCGGCCGGACGCTCGCGCACAGGGGTCGGCGCCGGTGTGCTGAGGGCGTTCGAGAGCTTCGCGACGCGGTCGTCGGCGTCGGCGATGAGGGCCTCGATTCGCGCGGCCTTGTTGTCGAGGATCGCCGCGAGACGACGCGTCAATTCTTCGGCGTCGGCCATGGTCTGCTCGAGTCGATCATGGGCGGGGTGCAGGCCGGCAGGGGTGGGCTGCGGACGGGGGGCTTGGCGACGGGCGGCCGCGGCAGCCTTGGCCTTGGGACCACGATTTCGCCAGAGGATCCGGAAGACGAACACCATGAGCAGAATACTCCCGATGCCGATCAGGCCCATCGAGAGCTTCTGCTGCAGCGGCGCGAGGGGCTGCGGGCCGGGGTCGCGGGCCCCGACCAATTCGTTCGAATCCTGCGGCGTGTGGGGGTCGTCTTGCATGTGCGGTCGTCCGTGCCCGGGGCGGGGCCACCGCCTCCCTCAACCTACCATCTTTCGCATGACGGCGGCGGAACTCGACATGGTCTCGGTCCGGCATTCGCCCGACGCCCGGGCGATAGTCGCCCGCTGGCGGGGTCTCACTGGTGGTCCCTCGGTGCGGGACCGCGATCGGCGCACGCTCGTGGCCTGCTCGGGCGGTGCGGATTCGGCGGCCCTGCTGCTGGCCCTCGCCGGGGCGGGGCCGGCGGTCGTCGTCGGCCACATCGTCCACGACCTCCGAGATCGCGCCTCGACCCTGGCGGAGTGTCACGGGGTCCGCGACTTGGCCGTCCGGCTCGGGTTGGATTTCGTCGAGGCGGAGGTGGCCGTGCGGGCCGAGTCGGGCAATGCGGAAGGCAACGCCCGGCGGGCTCGCTATGCGCAGTTGGAGCGTCTTGCCTTCGAGGCGGGCTGCCCATTCGTCGCCACGGGCCATCAGGCCAACGACCAATTGGAGACGATGCTCATGGCCATGTTCCGGGGGGCGGGCGTGCGGGGCATGGGGGGAATCCCGCCGCGCCGGAATCTTGGCGGGCGCGGGATCCGTCTCGTCCGGCCCATGCTGGCGATCGACCGCACCCGGGCGGAGGCGCTCTGCACGCTCGCCGGAGTCGTGTGGGCCACGGACGCGACCAATGCCGACCTGTCGCGACTCCGGGCGGCGATCCGCCACGGCCCGGCCGCGGAAGTGCTCGGGCTTCGCCCGGGAGCTGCGGGCCGGATCTCGGCGACGGCCTCGAATCTCCGGGCGGCGGCGGCGGTGCTCGAGGCTTCGCACGCCGGGATTGTCGATCGGGCCTCCCGCTCGGCGGACTCGCTCGGTTGGCCCCGCGACGAACTTCGGCATCTTCCCGGGACGATACTTGCCGGCGCCCTCCGAGAGGCGTTTCGTCGGCTGTTGGACGGCCGGCACACCGACCGGCTCGGTGCTCGAGCGTTGCGGGAGGCTGCCCGGGCGATCCGCGACCGGGAGGGGAACGTGCGGGAGTTCCACTGGCGAGGAGCGTGCCTGTGGGTCGGTCCCGAGATGGTGACGCTCCGAAAGGAATCTGATGGCGCATGAAGCCCCCCTGGTCGCGTTGGTTGGGCACTGTGGCCCCGATTGCTTCGCCCTGAAGGCGGCGCTGCGCCGGTACGCACCCGATGCGGAGTTCGTCTTCGTCAACGACGGAGGATCGCTGGGCGCGCTTGCGGAAGGGGCCGTCATGCTGGTCAACCGCCTGCTCGATGGGGAGTTCTCGACCGGGTCGGGCATCGATCTGATCGCGATGCTCCCCGAGTCGCGGCGGGGACGCGCGGCCCTCGTCAGCAACATCGCCCGGGCTCAAGCCGAGGCGGTCCGGGCCGGCGCGACTTCGGGGTTTGGCAAGACCGAGCTGTATTCGGACAAAGCCCGGGGCTGTATGCTCTCGCTGCTCGGACGCGGGGGCGAATAGGCGAAGCAGGAGCGAGTCAACATGGCAAAGCAGACAGGCAAGTCGGTCGGTCGGGGCGGTCGAGTCGCGCCGGCGTCCGGAGGGATTCCGGTGCGGGAGTTTGCCGATCGCAGGGAGCGGGTGCTCAAGGCGCTCGACGGCGCGGTCGGATTGGTCTTTGCCGGCGAGTCGGCGCCCCCCCTTCTCGGGCACTGGCGTCCCAACCCGCACTTCGCCTACCTCACCGGCATCGGCGATGAGGCGGGCGCGGTGCTCCTGCTCGATCCCAAGGCCGAGGACGCCCGCCGGCGTTGCGTGCTCTTCCTGCGGGCGAGCGACCCGGAACTCGAGGTCTGGGATGGCTACCGCGAGCAGATCGGCACCACCCTGAGAGCCCGGTACGGCGTCGAGAGCATCATGCGTCTGCGGCTGTTGCCCCGCATCCTCACGACCATCGTCCGCCGGCGGAAGCGGCTTGCCTGTCTGCATGGTCCGGCGATGCCGGAGGCCCCGATCAGCCCCGATCTCACGCTCTTCCGCAAGCTGGCCGAGCGGACGGTCGGCGTGGCGATCGAGGACCGCACCGAACTGCTCCCGGCGATGCGGAGCGTCAAGTCCGCGGGGGAGATCGCCGTGATGGAACGAGCGGTGGCCGCCTCGGCCGCCGGCTACGAGGCGGCGCTCCAGGCGCTCCGCGCCGGCGGCGACGAAGCGGCGATTACGCGGGCACTGGTCCGGGGCTTCGAAGACGCCGGCGCCGATGGCGTCGGCTACAACCCGATCGTCGGGGCCGGGCTCAATTCGACAGTGCTGCACTACATGGAGAACCGCGGGCCCGTCGGCGGTGACGATGTCGTGCTGATCGATGCGGCCGCGGCCGTCGAGGGCTACTGCGCGGATATCACCCGCACCTACCCGGCCTCGGGCGTGTTCACCAAGCGGCAGCGGGAGATTTACGAGATTGTGCTCGAAGCCCAAGAGGCGGCTATCGCCGCCGTCAAGCCCGGCGCGGGGATGTGGGATGTCGACGCCGCGGCCCGGAAGGTCATCGAGCGTGCGGGCTTCTCCGATGCCTTCATGCACGGCATTGGCCACCACCTGGGCATGGAGGTCCACGACGCCGAGCCCGACGGCAAGCTCAAGCCCGGCAATATCGTCACGATCGAGCCGGGGATCTATCTCCCCGGCGAGCGTCTGGGCGTCCGCATCGAGGACGACATCCTCGTGACCGCTCAGGGCCGGCGCAACCTCACCGAGTCGGTGACGAAGGACGCCCGGCAGATCGAACGTCTGCTGAAGCGTTAGGAGCTACTCGGACGCTTTGCGTGCGAGGTCGATGAACCGCTGGAGGTCTTCGCCGACCGTCGGCGTGCAGAAGTCCAGGATCTGGCGATCAGGCCCGACGAGGAAGAGCTTTGTCGGGTGCCGGATATTCTGCATCAGCGAGCCGTCCGAGAGCGTGATCACGTTGGCCTCGTCCGGGTCGGGCGAGATATCGAAGTCCAGGGTCCGAGCGCACAGCTCACGCGTCGAGCCGACCTCGCCGGTAAGGAAGCGCCATCGCTGAGTGTCGATCGAGAGATTCGCCGCGTACGACGTCAACGCCTCCGGCGTGTCGTGCAGCGGATCGACGCTGATGCTCACAAACTGTACCGGCGTGCCATCGAGCTGGTTGTACGCCCGGAACATGTTCGCCGTCATGGGCGGGCAGGCGAGCCTGCAGTTCGTAAAGATGAAGGCGAGCACCGTGATCTTGCCGTCGAACAGGCTCTGATCGACCGGATGCCCGCTCTGATCCACGAGGGCGAAGTCGGGCACCGAGAGCCCCTCCATGCCCGGGCGAGGCTTGAGTTTCTTCTCGCCGGTGGCCTGGGTCTCGATCGTCGCGGCCCCCGGCTGCGGCGGCGGGGGCAGCACGAATTTCCGGGGGCGCAAGAGCGTGATGGTGGCGAGCACCAGCACCGTCGAGATCAACGCCAGCAACGCAATCAGCCACTTCGGCATTCGCGGACCCTCCGACCAGCCATCCTATGGGGTCGTAGCGAGCGGTCCAAGCCCGACCGACCTCAGAACACCGCGTGGAAGGCCGCGTCGGCCACCATCACGCCAAGGAGCGCCGGAAGGTGGATGATCGACGCGAAGAAGACCGCCCTCGCGTTCTCTCGCCGGCGGTGGCGCAGCAACCGAGCCACCAGCGCCACGAAACCGAGCCCCGACACAGCCGTCGCGAACAGGTAGCTCAGACCCAACACGCCCGGCATCGCCAGCACCGGCGCGAAGGTTGCAGGGAGCAGCAGGAGCGTGAAGCCCGCGATCGCCAGCGCGGTCTTCTGTCCCGAGCGATCCACAACCGGGAGCACCGCATCCGCCCAGGGCGTAGTCGTCTCGATACATCCAGGCGATCGCCAGGAAGTGGGGGAGTTGCCACACAAACATCAGCGCGAACAGCGATGCCGCACCGGGATCGATCAGGCTCGCGAAGCCCCGGTCCTGATAGGCTGCCGCCCAGCCGATCAGAGGGGGCAGCGCCCCGGGAATCGCCCCAACGAGCGTCGCGGTCCACGTCGCGGCCTTCATCGGCGTGTAGATCAGCACGTAAACCAGCACGCACACCGCGGAGACCAGCATCGCCGGGAGCCCGCACCACGCCCAGAGGATGGCCAGCCCCGCCGCCGAAAGCGACAGCCCCGCCACCAACACCTGCCGGGGGGTGAGCCGGCCGGAGGGGATCGGACGGCGCGACGTCCGGCGCATCAGCGCGTCCCGCTCGCGTTCTGCCCACTGATTCAGTGCGTTGGCCCCCCCCCCTGCCGAGAGCGCCGTGCCGATGATGCTGGCGACCACGGTCACGGCTATCCCCAACGCCGATCCGGTCAATTGGCCGTCATTCCACCGCTGCGCAAAGGCCATCCCAAGCCCGACCATCGAGGTGATCGTGACAAGCTTGGTGATCCCCGGCTTGGTGGTCTGCACGTACGCCGAGAAGCCATCCCGCCAGGTCGATACCCGGGGGGTGGCCTCAAGTGACGATGGGGCAGTGGCTTGGGCGGCTCTCGACAACGGCGGGCTCCAGGGTCATCACCGGCCCCAAGTTGAGGCGGGGGCGCCGTCCACTGTAGGCGACCGCCCGTGGGACTTCAGGGCAGGGGTATCCGCAGGTCGGCCCACACGGGGAAGTGGTCGCTCGGCGGCCCTCCACCCCGGGTGGGGGGCTCGCGCCAGACGCCGTTCGAGAGGATCTCGATCCCCCTGGCGGGGAGCACATAATCCACCCGGAGGCCGAACCGGGAGGTGTCGTCGGGGTCCAACCCGTCGATCGCGAGATCCGAGGTCGGGGGCGTCCCCGCGTTGATCCGCGGGTTTTCGAGCAAGAAGCGATCGATCGGGTCCTTGAACGAATTGCCCTCGTCGGGGTCTGCATTGAGATCCCCGAGGATCACGAAGTTCGAGCCGCGGGTCAACCCCCCGGGCTGGTTCTTGTCGTCGACGAGGTACGCCTCGTCGGCCAGGTAGTCGGCCCAGAACCGGATCTCATCGAAGTTCCGCTTCTTGTTCCGCATCTCCTCGCCGTCGAACGCAGGCGGAGTCGGGTGGCTGCACAGCACGTGGAGCACCGCCCCGCCGGGCAGTTCGACAGGGACGTCCCAATGGCTTTTGGAACTCAGCCGGAGTGTCTTGAGTGTCTCGGCCTCGTACCAGCCCTCGTCGCTCCCGGGCACGGTCGGAAGGAACGCTCCGGGCACATAGTCCCAGGGCAGCAGCCGGAACGTTCGCGCCTGGTCGGTGAGAATGCTCAATCTCGCATCGACGAGCAGGGCCATGCCATATTGACCAGGAAACTCACCGAATCCCCAGCAATCCCCGCCATAGGCCCGCCCCTCGGCCGTCTGTTTGGCCGGGGGCGGCGAGGGATAGGTCGACACGATCTCGCCGCTGCGGTCGAGGTCGAAACCGCTCGGCATTCCCGTATTCGTCGCCTCCATGAAGGCCCGGTACCGGATCGGCGTGAGCCCCGCCGCCTGGGGCCGCGAAAGGTAGTGATCGATAAACCGCTCCGCGTTCTTCCCGCGCTCTTCGCCCGCGGGGACGTCGGGCGCCCCCGGCAAGTCGTACGCGATCTCGTTGAGCAGGATCACATTCGGGTGGATCCGCTGGATGATCTCCGCGATCGCGCACAGTCGCGGCACGTCGTCCCGCAGCAGATCGGCGGTCCGCACGTCCTCCAGATTGAACGTCGCGACGCGGACGGCAACCCCCGTGGGCGCGTCCTGTCCCGGCGCAGCGTACGAGGTCGCCACGACCGCCACGCCGATGCAGAATCCGATCCAGCCCCGCATACACCGCTCCTCTCCCGATGAATGGCGCAAGCGTAGGAGGGTCGGCGACCTAGCCCCGCCCGTCGGGCCCGGCGGCCGCTCGCCGGGCCAGCCCCTCCACGCCCCGGTGCAGCCCGAGAAAGAGCAGCACCAGCGCGCCGACGGCGATCCGCGTCCACCACGAACTCAGGTCTCCCTGGAAAGCGATGAGGGTCTGGATCAGCCCCAGGATCAGCACGCCGAGCAGCGTGCCGAGGACCGAACCGACGCCGCCGGTCAGCAGCGTCCCCCCGATCACCACCGCCGCGATCGCATCCAGCTCGAGCCCCTTGCAGGCCGCCGGGTCGCCGGACTGCTGGTAGAGCGTGAACGCCACGCCCGCCAGCGCCGAGCACAGGCCGGAGACCGCGTAGACACCGACCTGAGTGCGAGCCACCGGGAGCCCCATGAGCCCCGCCGCATGTTCGTCGTCTCCGATGGCATAGACCGACCGGCCGAAGCGGGTGTGTCGTAGCGCGACCCATGCCGCCCCAAAGGTGGCCAGGAGCAAGAACACGGTGCACGGGATCGTCATGATCTTCGCGCCCAGGTGGAAACGGAGCGACAGCGTGTCGTTGAGCGTCTGTGCCACGAAGGGGTGTCGGATCCCGATCGACTGGGGGTGGACCGCAAACGCTGCCCCTCTCGCGAAAAAGAGCCCCGCCAGGGTGACAAGGAAGGGCGGGAGCCGGAACCCTCGGATCAGCGCCCCCTGCAGCGCCCCGAATCCCAGCCCCGCAAGCAGGGCGACGGACATCGCGAGCGCCGGGTGCATCCCGTGCCGCTCGACGAGCGACGCGATGAGCGTCGCCGCGAATGCCATCACCGAGCCCACCGAGAGGTCGATCCCACCGGAGAGGATGACAAAGGTCGCCCCGACGGCGGCGATCCCCAGGAACGCGTTGTCCACGAAAAGATTCCGCACAACCGCCCAGGAGGCGAAGTGCGGGTATCGGAACGCTCCGGCCGCGAAGACGCCGACCAGCACCACGGCGGTCGCCATCAGCGGGATCCCTCGCTGGGGTACGAGCCGCCTCATGCCCCGCCCCCCCCACGCATCCGCCGGACCCGCTCCCGCACCACGGGCGATTGGAGGAGGCACACGAGGATCACCGCGATCGCCTTGGGGGCCGGCGCGATGTCCGCGCTGACATTCTGCATGTACAGCGTCTTGGTCAGCGTCTGCATGATCATCGCGCCGATCACCGACCCGAACAGCAGGAACCGCCCCCCCGCCAGCGACGTTCCGCCGAGCACGACGGCGAGGATGGCGTCCAGCTCGAGGAGCTGCCCCGCGTTGTTCGCGTCCGCGGCCTTGATGTACGAGCAGTCGATGAGCCCGGCCGCTCCGGCGCACAGCCCGCACACCGCATACACCAGCAGCACCACCAGCCGGTCGGGGACGCCCGCCAGCCGGGCCGCGGGCGGGTTGTCGCCGATCGATTCGATGAACAATCCCAGCGTCGTTCGGCGCGACACCAGACCGAACGCGACGAACGCGCCGGCCAGCATCGCCACGGGCACCGGGAGCCCCAGGAGTGACCCGTTGCCCAGGTAGGCCAGCGGGGGGCTCTCGAATGTGATGATCAAGCCGTCGGTGATGAGCTGGGCCACGCCGCGCCCGGCCACCATCAGGATCAGCGTGGCGACGATCGGCTGCAGCCTCATCACCGTCACGAGCACGCCATTCCATACCCCGGCGATCAGCGAGACCGCCAGCGCCGCTCCCATCGCCAGGGGCCACGGCGCCCCGTGCTGGGCGACCAGGGTCGCCGCCACCGCGCCCGAGATCGCGACCACGGCCCCCACGGACAGGTCTACTCCCCCCGTCGCGATCACCAGCGTCATGCCCAACGCCACGATCGCGACCCGCGACCCATGGTTGAGGATGTCCACGAGCACCCCGAAGAGGCGCCCGTCGCGGACCTCGAGCGCAAAGAAGCCGGGTGTGAACGCCGCGTTAAACGCCAGCAGCAGCGCGAGGGCCGCGAGGGGCCACCGCACCGACCAGAACGCCTCGCCGATCGGCCGGAGCGGGCTACGCATCGCCGCCCCCCGGCCGTCCGTTCGCCGGCTGATGCTCCGCGATGGCGTTCAGGATGGCTGCTTCGCTGAGCTCGCCGCCCTCGAGTTCGGCGATGCTCCGCCGATCGCGCAGCACCACCACGCGCGAGCAGACCCGGACCACCTCCTCCAACTCAGAGGAGATGAAGAGGATGGACATGCCCCGCTGCCTCAGCTCGTCGATGGTCCGCAGGATCTCGGACTTGGCCGCCACGTCGATCCCCCGCGTGGGCTCGTCGAGCATCAGCAGCCTCGGCTCGGTCGCCAGCCAGCGGGCGAGCAGCACCTTCTGCTGGTTCCCGCCCGAGAGCTGTCCCACCGGCGTCTCGATGCTCGAGGTCTTGATCCGGAGCATCGCGACATACCGCTCCGCCAGACGCCTGCTCTCTTCGCCCGAGAGCGTCGCGCGGAGACCCCGGCGAGCCTGGACCGCGAGCGCGATGTTCTCCCGGACCGAGAGGTGCGGCACGACGCCCTCGGTCCGGCGGTTCTCCGGCGTGAGGGCGATCCCGTGGGCGATGGCGGCCCGGGGCGAACGGAGCCGCACGTCGCGACCCGCGATGCGCAGCCGCCCACCATCGCATCGCGCCGCCCCGAAGAGCAGCCGCGCCGTCTCGGTCCGCCCCGACCCGAGGAGTCCCGCCAGGCCGACCGTCTCCCCCGCCTCCACCCGCAGGCTCACCGACTCCAACATCCCGCGTTTGGCCAACCCCTCCGCCCGGAGGATTTCGGCTCTCGGCGGGCCGCCGGGGGCGTTCGCGTCGGCGGAGGGTCGGTGGTCCTCGACTTCCCGACCGACCATCATGCCGACCAGCCGACGCCGGGGGACCTCCGCGATCGGGAGCGTCCCGACCAGCGTGCCGTCTCGCAGCACCGTGACCGAGTCCGACACCGCGTACACCTGCTCGAGGAAGTGTGTGACGAACACGATGCCCAGCCCCTGCGACCGCAGGTGCCGCATGACGCCGAACAGCCTCGCCACCTCATCCCGGTCGAGGCTCGAAGTCGGCTCATCGAGGATGAGCACTCTCGCATTGACATCCAGCGCCCTCGCGATCGCGACCAGCTGCTGGACCGCGATCGAGCAGGAAGCCACCTCGCGGCCCGGATCGACATCGACTCCCAGCCGGCCCAACGCGGCGTCGGCCTTCTCCCGCACCCGACGCCACCGGATACACCCACCCAGCCAACGGCGGCGCGGCTCGCGCCCCAGGCAGATGTTCTCGGCCACCGTCATGTGCGGGATGAGGTTCACTTCCTGATAGACCGTGCTCACCCCGAGCGCCTCGGCCTCGCGGGGCGAGCCCACGCTCGCCGCGCGCCCCTGGTAGCGCACCTCGCCCGCGTCCGGCGCATAGACCCCGGTCATGCACTTGATCAGCGTGCTCTTGCCCGCACCGTTCTCCCCCATCAAGGCCCGGATCTCGCCCGCGCGCAGCCCGAAGTCAACGCGATCAAGCGCCCGGACCGGGCCGAACCGCTTGCTCACTCCCGAGGCAGCCAGAAGCACCGGCGCGACGCCGGCCCCGCGCGGGGCGGCGGACGACGACTGCGGCTCCGGCGCGGCTTGGCTCTCCATCGGACAGCTTGAGGCCTAGTACTGACGGGTCTTGATGTCCTCGGCGGCCGTCTCCTGCGTGAAGACGCCCTCCTTGGTGACGATCCGCTTCTCGACAGGCTTGCCCGCGACGATCGCCTCGACCGCATCGAAGAGTTGCGGCCCCAGCAGCGGGTTGCACTCGACCGTGCAGTTGAGCTTGCCGGCCACCATCGCCTCGAAGGCGGCATGCACCCCGTCGATCGAGACGATCTTGATGTCGACCCCGGGCTTCAGCCCCGCCTCCTCGATGGCCTGGATCGCCCCGAGCGCCATGTCGTCGTTGTGCGAGAACAGGGCCGTGATGTCCTTGCCCTCGGGGCTCTTGAGGAACGACTCCATGACCTCACGCCCCTTCGCCCGCGTGAACTCGCCGGTCTGGCTCTTGATGATCTGCAGACCGGGGTAGCCCGCGATGATCTCCTCGAACCCCTTCTTGCGGTCGATCGCCGGGGCCGACCCGGGAGTGCCCTGCAACTCGGCGATCTTGGCGTTGCCACCCGGTCGCCTCCGCCAGCCACTTCCCCGCCCGGCGTCCTCCTCGACAAAGTCCGCGCCGATGAAGGTCACGAAGAGGTCGGGGTCGGAGACGTCGACCGCACGGTCGGTCAGGACCACCGGGATGCCCGCGTCCTTGATCTCCTTGAGCACCGGCTCCCAGCCCGTCTCGACCACAGGGCTGAACGCGATCACGTCCACATCCTGGACGATGAACGAGCGCAGGGCCTTGATCTGGTTCTCTTGCTTCTGCTGGGCGTCCACGAATTGCAGGTCGATTCCCCGCTTCTTCGCCTCGGCCTGGATCGACTCGGTGTTGGCCTTCCGCCAATCGCTCTCGGCCCCGATTTGCGAGAAGCCGACACGGACCTGGGACTTCGGCGCCGACGGCTCCTTGGCCCCGTCCGCCTTGGGCTTCTCCGAGGAGTTCGGCGTCGAGCCATCCTGCTTCGAGCATCCAGACAGCAGGGTGAGGGCCGAGGCGGCGGTGAGCAGGCCAAGCGCGAGGCGGCGATGCATGCGTGACATGGTCGATTCTCCCGATTCAGGCTGTGGGCAGCCAGTCTACCGTACCGGAAAGGCGAAGAGCGTGACGCTGCACGGCGCCACCGACAGGGTATCGCCCGCCCGCGACGCCGCCCGCTCGCGGATCTGGATCGGCCGAGCCCCCGCCGGATCGTTGAAGGCCATGGGGTCGTCCGAGGCGATCTCCCAGCATCGCCCGGCCTCAGCGAGGTCCGCCCCGGTCAGGGCCAGATCGATCTTCGCCGGCGCGGTCGAGGCATTGACCACGCCGATCGTCAAAGTCTTCCGATCCTCGCTCCAGGCCGCGAGCGCGTCGAGCGTGGGTGTGCTCTCGGTGGCGCAAGGTACGACCCCGAGGTGATGCCGATACAGGCTGAGAACCAACCCGGTGGTCTCCATGGCCGCCGCCGTCGGCGTTGTCTTGATCGCCCCGATCACATTCACCGTCTGGGCGTAGTTGGCCATGAAGAACACATCGCTGTCGCGTCCGAACTCCTGCAGAGCAGCCGCGCATCCCAACGCGTCCTTCATGAAGTACCGGGTGCCCAACTCCCCGAAGACTTCGGGCCCGTACCAGTAGTTCCATTCGTCCTGGCACACCCGGATGCCCTGCCCCTGCAGACCCGGGACCTCCTTCGCGTATGCCCGGTGAGCCTCTGCGATCGCACGCAGCGAGGCCGGCGCCTGCATCACGTGCGAGAGCAGCCCGGGACGCTCCTGCCAGTAGACGTGCTCGGACATCAGATCCATATGGTCGGCGCAGTCGCGGAGCATCGTCCGGCTCCAGTCGCCCACCGCGCCCACGGCGACGATCTTCGCCGTGGGATCCACCTTCCGGAGCCGATCGACGAACTCGTTGTGGCGCCGGGTGTAGTCTCCGAGCGGCACGTTGCCGAGCTGCCACGAGCCGTACATCTCGTTGCCCACACCGATGAAGCGCACCCCCCAGGGCTCGGGGTGGCCATGCTCTCCCCGCAGGCGTCCCATCGGCGTGTCCCGCCCGCCGTTCAGGTACTCGAGTTCGGCCGCAGCGTTGTCCGCGCTGCCGAGCCCCGCGTTGATCGCGACGTAGGGCTCGGTCCCCAGCAGTCTGCAGAGGTCCATGAACTCGTGGATCCCCACGTCGTTGTGCTCGATCCCCTTCCACGCCGGATTCTTCCGCGGCGGACGCCGGTCGCGATCCCCGATGCCGTCCCGCCAGTCGTAGCCCGAGACGAAGTTCCCGCCCGGCCACCGATAGACCGGCGCGTCCAACTCCTTGAGCAGCTCCAACGTGTCCCGGCGGAAGCCCTCCACGTTGTCGGCGGGCATCAACGACACCGTCCCGACGTACACCGTCCCCTCTCCGCTCCCCGTGATCCAGAGCGAGCCGTCGTCGGTGCTCTTGCCCGCCGTGAAGCCAAAGCCCGTGCGTGCATACTCAGAGGTCAGCCGGGTCACGGGCGCCACGACGCAATCATGCTCCCCGGGACCCCAATGCAGTGACAATTCGACTCCCTCGGTCGTCCCCTCGCCCGCCAGCCATACATGGCCGACGTACCGCCTGCCTTCGATCAGGCCGAGTCCCTTCTGCGCGATGCCGCTCTCGGCGTCGCCCTTACGGAGCAAGAGGCGAACCGCGTGCTCGCCCACGAAGGCGTGGCCGGCATCCATCGAGACCCGCCCGGCCGCCGTGCCGATCGGCTGCCAAGGCGAATCTCCCTCACCCACGGGCGTAAAGAACTTCCGGTCCGCGAGCATCTCCGACCAGATCCCGCCGTAGATGCACCGGCCCAGGTGCTCGATGAACTGCCCGTAGATGTACTTGCTGATCGGGGCCGGTGCGGGCCGCGTCGATCGAGATCCGCGGCGCCGGCGCTTCCCCCTTCTCCAGCAGTTCCAGCCGGATGTTGTCGTAGTTGGCGATGCCCGTCGCCAGACCCCATCCGCCGAACAGGCAGTTGATCATCACCGAGTCGTTGGGCCCCGTATCGAACTCCACCGAGACGTACGTCCAGTCGTTCGTCCCCGTCAGCGCTCGCGTCCGCACCTCCTGCAGGTTGTGGATGTTCAGCAGCGCCCCGTGCGCATTCCCCTTGGCAACGACGTCCAGCGTCGCGATCCACCCAGAGAGCCGATACCGAGAGTTCATCTCGACCGGCACCGTGCACGACCAGCCCGCGTCGGCGCCCGTTTCCGAAGAGATCGCCACGGCGCCGTCGCCGTCCTGCCCGGAGTCGAGCGCCACCATGGCCGAGGGCTCTCCGCCCCACACCGAGCGGCGCCAGTGCAGCGGCGCGTCGCCCTCAACATCCTCGAACGACGCGTTCGGGAGCAGGTTCGGCCCGGAGGCTCCCTCCGCTTCCCCGGGCTGGGATTGCGCGATCAGATCATCCGGGCTCAGCACCCGCCACTCGTGGATCCCGCCCGCCCAGCCCTCCTGCGACTGCACCACGATCCGCAGCCCCGCCGCGACGACCGGGTCGAACGTGCAGCGGTTGTACCGGTCGCCGTCGACGCCGTACCCGCTGGGGTCCGAGACTTCCCGCCACTGGCCGTCCACGTTCGCGAGGAGCTTCCAGCTCGCCGGCAGCCGGCACTCGCCGCGCCCGGTGTCATCAAACCAATAGACCTCGACCCCCCCGACCCGCGTGGGCTCCGCCAAGTCGTATTGCACCCACTCCTCCGTGCCCTTGCGGGGCCACCAGTGCAGGAACGGATTGTCGTGGTCGTCCGAACTCTTGGGCTCCATCTGATCCGAAAGGGCCGCCAGGTCGCCGCCGAATGAGGAGGAGGCCCTGGCGCGATGGGCCAGGCTCGGGGAGGGTGTCGGCTTCGCGTAGGCGGCATCGGTCGCGAGCCACACCTCCATCGCGCCGCGATCCCGATTCGCCCACGAGGAGTAGGGGATCCCGGTTGCGACGGCGATGCCGTCCGCTCTCGCGTGACCCGCCGAGTCCCGTGAGGCGGTCTTCACGCTGCACACGATCTGCGGCGGGGCCGCAACCTGTTGCACCATCCACGGCTGGGAGGGGTCCGCGACATAGCTCAGCACCGACTGCCCCATGGCATCGGCCGCCTCGAAGCAATAGACCAGCGGTCCCCGCTGGAGGGCCATGCGCCCGCGATCGGTCGCGACGCGATCATCGGCCACCACCCGCCGCACCGGCATCGGCAGATCGAGTTCGACCTTGTCGCCCGGCTTCCACTCGCGGTCGAGCACCGCGTACCCCCGGTCGAGCGTGAGCGCCGTCGCCTCGCCATTGATCAGGAGCGTCGGCCCCTCGCCGCCGGCATCGATGAAGCGGTACAGCCCTCCCGGCGTCACCTCGCCCCTGGCCCATCCGGGAACCCGAAGCCGCAACGCGAACCGAGTCGCCCGCTCCGGCTCGATCTTCAACTCGACCCGACCGTCGCTCGGGTACCGCGTCTCCTGCGAGACGCGGACGGGCGTCCCCCCGACCACGACGCCCGCGTCGCTCCCGACGTACAGATCGACGGTGAGCCCGCGATCGGCGGTCGAGTAGATCATTCCCGGCATCGACGCGATGAATCGCAGCACGTTCGGCGGGCAGCAGGCGCACGCAAACCAGGGCGACCGCTCCGCCCCGCGTGCCGATTCCAATGGGTTCGGATAGAAGAACCGATCGCCCGATTCCGACCACCCCGCCAGCATCGCGTTGTAGAGCGTCCGTTCCATCACGTCCGAGTACTTCGCGTCGCCCGTGGCGAGCGCCAGCCGCCTGCTCCAGAGGATCAGCGCGATCGACGAGCACGTCTCGTTGTACGCGCTCGAGTTCGGGAGGTCGTACGCCCGGCCAAACCCCTCGTTGTTGCCCTGGCTCCCGACGCCGCCCGTGATATAGAGCTTGGTCCGCACGATGTCGTCCCACACGCGTTCGGAGGCCCCGAGATACTCAGTCCGTCCGGTCAGGGTGGCCAAGTCCGTCACACCCGAGTAGAGGTATGCGAGCCGCACCGCGTGCCCCTCGGCCTCCGACTGCTCGAGCACGGGCCGGCTGTCCTGCGCGTATTCGCCGTACAGATCGCGCCCCCGCCCGGCCTGCCCTCGGGTCTCGATGAAGAACCCCATCGCGTCCAGGTACCGCTGCTCTCCGGTCAACCTGTACAGCCTCGCGAGCGCCAGCTCGATCTCCGGATGCCCCGGGGGGTGCGGGTCCTTCCCCGGGCCGAAAGCCGAGCACACCAGGTCGGCGTTCTTGATCGCCACATCCAGCAGCCGCCGCTTGCCCGTCGCCTCGAAGTACGCGATCCCCGCCTCGTACAGATGCCCCGCGCAATACAGCTCGTGCCCCGAACCCACATCAGACCACCGCTCGGGCCCGCCCGGCGGGGGGTTCTTCGGGTCCATGATCTCCCGCGGCGTGTACAGATACCCGTCCGGCATCTGGGCCGCCGCGATCTTCTCGATGATCGCATCGCACCGTGCCTCCACCGCCGGGTCCGGCTGCGTCGCGAGCAGATACGCCGCCCCCTCGATCGCCTTGTAGACGTCCGAGTCGTTGAAGAAGTAGCCGTTCATCCCCCCGGACTTTGCCCCGGCCGCCACCTCGAAGTTGGCGATCCGGCCGGTCTCCTCGCACTCGTCGAGCACGTGGCCCAGCGTCACCGCGCGGTCCCTTGCAATCCGGGGCGCCCAGAACTCGTCGTGGACCCGCACCTGCGTCAAGGGGACCGCCGTAGCGCCCCCGTCGCCCGCAGCAGGCAGGCTCGGGGCGAACAAGGCGATCGCCAGCATCGGGGCGAGAGCGGGTCTCAGGCGGAGAGAATTCGCCATGTCGGGATCCTCCGGGTCCGGGGGGCCTCGTGCGGGGCCGGGGGCCGCCCCCCGCCGCATGGGGAGTTAGTATACTAAGTTCAGGATGTATCTGCACCCCTCCCAACTGCGGGTCGCCAACACCCGCCTGATCTTCCGCGTGCTCCTCGCCCGCGGCGGGTGTTCCCGCGCCGAACTCGCCCGCCGCACCGGGCTCTCCCCCGTCACCACCGGCAAGGTCGTCGACGAACTCCTCGCCGCCGGGCTTGCCGCCGAGGCCGAGCCCGGCCGCACGCCCGATGCCCCCGCCTCCCCGATGGGCCGCCCACCCAGGATCGTCTCCCTCAACCCCGATCGATCGATCCCCATCCTCGAACTCGGTGTCCGCGAATCGCTGCTCTACGCCGTTGACCTCGCCGGCGCGCCCGCGGCGCCGGTCGAGCGTTTCAAGACGCCCGCCACCCAGGCGGCCTTCGTCAGGCTCCTGCGCTCCCGGGCCAGGCGGATCGGGATCTCCGAACCGCCCGCCGCGATGGTCAGCGTCCCCGGCGTGCTCGATGCCTCCGCCGAGCGCATCCTCTTCTCGCCAAACCTCCCGTGGACCCAGGGCCGAGGCCTCCTCACCGCCATCCGCGGCCTTTGGAAAGCTCCAACCGGCGCTGTCCAGGAGATCCAAGCCCTGGCCCTTGGCCATCAGGCCGCCGGCGATGCCCCCGAGTCCTTCGTGCTCGTCGATTTCGGCGACGGCGTCGGCGGCGCCGTCATCACGGGCGGTCACCTGCTCCAAGGCCCGCTCCCGCTCTGCGGCGAGATCGGTCATACCGGCGTGCAGGGCAACCGTCGCCCCTGCGCCTGCGGGTCCACGGGCTGCCTCGAGACCCTCGTCTCCCGCGCCGGCCTCCTCCAGAGCTACCGGGCCGCCCGCCGCCGCCCCCGCGCCGCGTGGGCCGAACTCCGAGCCCACGTCGCCGAGTGCCGATCCCCCGAGCCCTGGCTGCTCCGCTCGATCGACTCCGCCGCCGTCGTCATCGCCGGCGCCATCAATCTCCTCGGCATCCAGCACATCGTCCTGACCGGCGACCTGCCGTCGCTGCACCCCGCCGTGGTTGGCGAATTCGGGGAGCGCATCTCCCAGCACGCCCTGATCGCGCGATTCGCCAAGCTCGATTGCCGAGCCGCCGGGCGACGCCGGGCCCTCGGCTTGATTGCCGCCGCCGCCGACCGCATCCTATTGCCCGAGCCCGAGACGGTTGGCGCTGCCCGCCTGCCCTCGGCCGGGTGAGCCAGGAGACCCCATGAGCCGCGAAGCGTCCCACGAGTCCACGCCGCAGTTTGCCCTCGGTGTCGACTACGGCACCAACTCCGTCCGTGCCCTCGTCGTCGACACCGCGACCGGGGAGGAAATCGCGACCGCCGTCTGGGAGTACGCCCACGGCGACCACGGCGTTGTCCTCGACCCGAAGGACCCCAACCTCGCACGCCAGCACCCCGCCGACTACCTCGAGGGCTTCGTCCGCTCCGCCGCCGCCGCCGTCCGCGCCGCCGCGTCCCACCGCGGCTTTCGGCCGGACCGCATCGTCGGCATCGGCGTCGACACCACCGGCTCGACCCCCATCCCCGTCGACGCCGACGGGGTTGCCCTCGCCCTCCACAAACAGTTCGCCCGTGAACCCGCCGCGATGGCCTGGCTGTGGAAAGACCACACCAGCCACGCCGAGGCCGCGGAGATCACCGACAAGGCCCGGGCCGCCGGCCTGCCGTACCTCGCCAAGTGCGGCGGCACCTACTCCTCCGAGTGGTTCTGGTCCAAGGCCCTCCGGTGCGAGCGTGCCAACCCCGCCGTCGCCTCCGCAGCCGCAGCATGGGTCGAACTCTGCGATTACGTCCCGGGCGTCTTGACCGGCAACTCCGATCCAAGCTCTATGCGCCGGAGCATCTGCGCCGCCGGCCACAAGGCGATGTACCACCCCTCCTGGGGCGGGCTCCCCTCCGCCGAATTCCTCGACTCGCTCTCCCCCGGCTTCTCCCGAATCCGGTACGAGACGATGGCGGTGCCCTCGAGCCACACCGCGGGCCACCTCACCGCCGAGCACGCCACCCGCGTAGGCCTGCCCGCCGGCATCCCGGTCGCAGTCGGCGCCTTCGACGCCCACATGGGCGCTGTCGGCTCGGGCGCCGCCCCCGGCGCCCTCGTCAAGATCATGGGAACCAGCACCTGCGACTGCATGGTCGCCCCCATCGACGGCGGCGTGCCCGACATCCCCGGCGTCTGCGGCATCGTGCCCGAGAGCATCCTCCCCGGCATGCTCGGGATCGAGGCCGGCCAGTCGGCCGTTGGGGATATCTTCAACTGGTTCGTCAGCCGCATTGCCCCCTCGGGATTCGGCACCGGCCCCGACGTGCATACCGCCCTGACCCGGGAAGCCGCCAAACTCAAGCCCGGCGAGAGCGGCCTCGTCGCCCTCGATTGGCACAACGGCAACCGCACCGTCCTCGTCGACCCCCTGCTCACCGGCCTCCTCGTCGGTCAAACCCTCCACACCGTCCCGCCCGAGATCTACCGGGCCCTGATCGAGGCGACCGCCTTCGGAGCCCTGAAGATCATCGACCGTATCAGCGAGTTCGGCGTGCCCATCGACCGCGTCATCAACTGCGGCGGAATCGCCGAGAAGAGCCCGCTGGTCATGCAGATCTATGCCGACGTCTGCAACCGGCCCATGTTTGTCAGCCGATCCGGCCAGACCTGCGCCCTCGGCGCCGCGATCTTCGGGGCCGTCGTCGGAGGCGCCCATGACGACGTCCCCGCCGCACAGCGCGCCATGACCGCCGTCCGCCCCGAGAGCTACAAGCCCGACCCCGCCGCCGCCGCGGTCTACCACCGTCTCTACGCCATCTACACCGCCCTCCACGACGCATTCGCCGCCTCCGGCCCGGCGGCGCCGCTCCACCACGTGATGAAGGAACTCATCCAGATCCGCCGACAAGCCAGGGGGCTCACATGAGCGAGCGAAGCCAACTCCGCGACGCGGTCTGCGATGCCAATCGGGCGCTGGTCGCCCACGGCCTCGTGACCCTCACATGGGGAAACGTCAGCGGCATCACCCCCTCCCGCGATATCGTCGCCATCAAGCCCAGCGGCGTCCCCTACGAACGGCTCCGACCGCACGACATCGTGCTCGTCGATCTCGAAGGCAGGATCGTCGAGGGCGACCTCCGCCCCTCGACCGACACGCCGACCCACCTCGCCCTCTACCGCGCCTGGCCCGAAGTCGGCGGCGTCACCCACACCCACTCCCCCTACGCCACCATGTTCGCCCAGGCCCGCACGCCGATCCCCTGCCTCGGCACGACCCACGCCGACCACTTTGCGGGCGATGTCCCCGTGACGCGCCAACTCACTCCAGAGGAAGTCGACGCCGGCTATGAGGCCCAGACCGGCCTGCTCATCCTCGAGTGCTTCCGCCACCGCGATCGCTCGCGGGTCCCCGCCGTCCTCCTCCCCGGCCACGCCCCCTTCGTCTGGGGCGTCACCGCCGCCAAGAGCCTGGAGAATGCCGTCGCCCTCGAGGCCATCGCCCACCTCGCCCACGGCACGCTCGCCCTCGGACCGCACGTCCCGATCGAACCCCACATCCTCCACAAGCACCAATCCCGCAAGCACGGAGCCGGCGCCTACTACGGCCAGGCCACCTGATCCACACCCCGCATTCCAACGCCCGCCCCGGAGCACCCATGCCCCCCATCCGCAACGTCAAACTCGGCTTCATCCCCGCCAACCGCGGCTTCTTCTCCAAGGAACTCGCCGCCAAGATGCGCGATGAAACCATCCGCGCCATGCAGCGCCTCGGCATCACCGTTGTCGTCCCCGACCCCGCCGACACCAAAGTCGGCTGCGTCGAGACCCGCCAGGAAGCCGAGCACGCCGCCGAGCTCTTCCGCCGCGAGGGCGTCCACGGCATCCTCGTGGGCGCCGTCAACTTCGGCGAGGAGCAGGGCGTCGCCTGGTGCGTCAAGAAGGCCGCCCTCAACGTCCCCATCATGATCTACGGCTGCCAGGAGGAAGAGCGCCTCACGATGACCACCAAGCGCCGCGACAGCTTCTGCGGCCTGCTCTCAATCGGCGAGGTCCTCCGCCAGATCGGCGCCCCCTACACCGTCGCCCAGCGCCCCATCTGCTTCCCCTCCGACGACTCCTTCTCCCGCGACCTCGACCTCTTCGTCCGCATCTGCCGTGTCGTCCACGGCCTCCGCAACGCCCGCTACGGCCAGATCGGCGCCCGCCCCGACGCCTTCTGGACCTGCCGCTTCAACGAAAAGCAGCTCCAGCGCCTCGGCCCCACCGTCGTCACCCTCGACCTCTCAGAGGCCATCGGCGGCGCCAACCGCATCCCCGATGCCGACCCCGACCTCGCCCGCGTCGTCGAGTCGATCCAGGGCTACGCCGACACCTCCGCCATCAAGCAGCTCTCCGTCATCCGCAGCGCCAAGCTCGAGCTCTTCCTCCGCCGCTGGGCGGCCGCCAACGCCATCGACGCCTTCGGCATCCAGTGCTGGACCAGCATCCAGGCCAACTACGGCGTCTGCTCCTGCACCACCATGAGCCGCTTCGGCGACGAGGGCGTCCCCAGCGCCTGCGAGGCCGACATCATGGGCACCATGTCCATGCACGCCGCCATGCTCGCCTCCGACTCCCCCGCCGGCCTCGCCGACTGGAACAACCTCCACAACGACGACGACGAACTCGCCAACGTCTGGCACTGCGGCGTCTTCCCCGCCGCCTTCGCCCGCACCCCCGTGCGCCTCGGCGTCCAGGAGATCATCGCCTCCAGCGGCGCGGCGCCCTACGAGGACTCCGAGGGCACCATCGAGTTCATCGCCCGCAACGGCCCCCTCACCCTCTGCCGTATCACCCAGGATCCCTCCGGCGAAATGAAGGCCGTCGTCGCCGAGGGCGCCATCGAGAGCAACCCCGCCGTCACCTTCGGCTGCTACGGCTGGTGCCGCCTGCCCAACCTCCAGCGCCTCTACCGCGACGTCCTCCTCCAGCACTTCCCGCACCACGTCGCCGTCACCCAGGGCCACGTCGGCAACGCCATCTGGGAGGCCCTCGGCAACTACCTCGGCATCAGCATGTACCACGCCACACAGGCCACGCCCGGCCTCTACACGCCCGCACTCCCCTTCGCCGGCATCGCCCAGTCCGACGCCGCCTTCAGGGAACCGCTCGCCGTCTGACCGCGCTCGAACCCACCAGCCGAGGCCATTCCATGCGACAGACCCTCGCCGCCGTGATTACGACCGCGATGGCCGCGCACGCCGCGCGTGCCCAGGCTCTCCAACCCATCCACCTCGCGGCCGAGCCCTTCCGCGCCCCAGAGGTCCGCCTCCTCGACGGCCCCTTCGCCGAGGCACAGGCCCGCGACGCCGAGTACCTCCTCAGCCTCGACACCGACCGCCTCCTCGCCCGCTACCGCGCCGACGCCGGCCTCGAGCCCCGCGCCGAGGGCTACGGCGGCTGGGAGGCCGAGGGCATCGGGGGCCACACCCTCGGCCACTACCTCTCCGCGATCAGCCGCATGTACGCCGCCACCGGCGACCGCCGCTTCCAGGACCGCGCCGCCGACATCGTCGCCCAACTCGCCGAGTGCCAGGCCGCCAACGGCGACGGCTATGTCGCCGCGATCCCCGATGGCCGCCGCGTCTTCGCCGAGGTCGCCCGGGGCGACATCCGCACCAAGGGCTTCGATCTCAACGGTGTCTGGGTCCCCTGGTACACCATCCACAAAGAACTCGCTGGCCTCCGCGACGCCAACCTCTACTGCGGGAACTCACAAGCCCTCGCCGTCATGCGAGGCCTCGCAGACTGGGCCCTCCGCACCACCGACAATCTCTCCCCCGAGCAGCTCCACACCATGCTCCGCTGCGAGCAGGGCGGCATGAACGAGGTCGCGGCCGACCTCTACGCCCTGACCGGCGACGCCAGGTACCTCACCCTCGCCGAGCGCTTCAACGACCACCAGGTCCTCGACCCCCTCGCCGCGGGAAAAGACATCCTCCCCGGCCTCCACGCCAACACCCAGGTCCCCAAGCTCATCGGCGCCGCCCGCCAGCACGAGGTCACCGGCGATCCCGCCCTCGGCGCCGCCGCGCTGTTCTTCTGGAACGCCGTCACCGCCCACCACACCTACGCCACCGGCGGCAACAGCCTCAACGAGTACTTCGGTCCCCCCGGCGCCATCGCCTCCCGCCTCGACGGCAACACCACCGAGACCTGCAACACCTACAACATGCTCCGCCTCACCCGCCGCCTCCACTCCTGGACCGCCGACGCTCGGCACATCGACTACTACGAGCGGGCACCCTACACCCACACCCTCGCCTCGCAGAACCACCTCACCGGCGCCGTCTGCTACTACGTCCCTCTCCGCCCCGGCTCGCAGAAGCCCTACCAGCAGCTCGACAGCGACTTTACCTGCTGCGTCGGCACCGGCATGGAGAACCACGCCTCCTACGGCGACATGATCTACTCCCACGACGACGAGGGGATCTTCGTCAACCTCTTCATCGCCAGCACCCTTCGCTGGCCCGACGCCGGTCTCCAGCTCACCCAGGAGACCCGCTTCCCCCGACGAGCCGCGCACCACGCTCACGCTCTCGCTCGCCGCCCCGCGTGAGGGGCCCCTGCGTATCCGGCATCCCGCGTGGTCCCCGGGCCCGCTCGCGATCGAGGTCAACGGCTCGCTGGTCGAGGACCGCTCCCGCCCCGGAGCCTACACCGCCATCCGACGAACCTGGTCCACCGGCGACACCATCACCATCGCCCTCGCAACGCCCCTGCGTGTGGAGCCCACGCCCGACGACCCCACAAGGGTTGCGATCTTCGCCGGCCCGATTCTCCTCGCCGGCGATCTCGGCTCCAAACCGCCGACCCCCGAGACCATCCCCGTCCTTGTCGCCGAGCCCGGCCACGCGACCGATCAGATCAAACGTCTCAACGGCCCCGAACTGGCCTACCACACCGAGGGCCTCGCCGAGCCCGTCGATCTCGACCTCGTGCCCTTCTTCCGCATCGAGGACGACGCCTACAACGCCTACTGGTCACTCCTCACGCCCCGGCAGCGCGAGGCCCAACTCGCCCAGATCCGGGCCGAGGCCGCCCGCCGCGCCGCCCTCGAGGCCCGCACCGCCGACTTCGTCCAACCCGGCGAGATGCAGCCCGAACGCGACCACGAATTCGACGGCGAACGCACCAACACCGGCGAGCACCGGGGCCTCCGCTGGCGCGACGCCTACCGCGGCGGCTGGTTCGCCTTCACCATGAAACTCCCCGACCCCTCGCCCCATCCGAGCCCCGCCACGCTCGTCTGCACCTACTGGGGCGACGACGACGGAGACCGCGAGTTCGACATCCTGATCGACGACCAAGTCCTCGCGACCCAGACCCTGGATCGGAACAAGCCCGGCGAATTCTTCGATATCGCCTACCCCCTCCCGCCCGACCTCATCCAAGGCAAGCGTTCGATCCGGGTGAAGTTCCTCGCCCATGCCGGCAAGACCGCCGGCGGGCTCTTCGGCTGCCGTATCCTCCGATCCGAGTAAACCCAAGGGAGCCGCTCCGCATGAGCTTCGGCGTGATCTTCGATATGGACGGCGTCCTGGTCATGACCGAGGACGCCCACTGGCAGAGCTGGCGCACCGCCGCCGCACCCCGCGGTGTGGACGTCAGCCACGAGCTCTTCCTCTCCTGCTTCGGTCGCATCAACCCCGACTGCGTGCGCATCATCTTCGGGGAAGGCATCCCCCCCGACGAGTCCAGCCGCATCGCCGACGAGAAGGAGCGGGCCTTCCGAGACATCATCCGCTCCGCCGTCCCCATCGCCCCCGGCGTCCTGCCGCTCCTCCAAGGCCTCCGTGACGCCGGTGCCGCGATCGCCGTCGGCTCTTCCGCACCGCCGGAAAACGTCGACCTCGTCCTCGATGCCGGCCAAATCCGACCCTTCTTCTCCGCGGCCGTGAACGGCTCCCAGGTCGCCCGGGGCAAACCCGCCCCCGATGTGTTCCTCCGCGCCGCCGAATTGCTCGGCCTGCCGCCCGCCCGCTGCCTGGTCATCGAGGACGCCCCCGCCGGAATCCGCGCCGCCCGCGCCGCCGGCATGATCGCCGTGGGCGTCGCCACGACCCACCCCGCAGCTCAGCTCTCCGAGGCCGGCGCTCACCGCGTCGAGCCCGACCTCACCACCCTCTCGGCCGACGTTCTCAGGGCCATGATCCCGTGACCCCAGCGAGCGGAGAGCACTCGCCGATGCCAGGGCCTGCCGCCCAAGCCCACACCGGCGCACACCGGGAGGCCGTCTTCAGCGCGTCCGCGCTCACCAAGATCTACACGATGGGTGAGGTCAAGGTCCACGCCCTCCGCGGCGTCGATCTCCAGCTCTTTGCCGGCGAACTGGTCGTCCTCCTGGACGCCCTCGTGACCGAGATCGCCCGCGACCCCATGCAGCCCCGCGAGGCCCTCGCCCTCGTCGGCCTCGCCGAGCGCGCCGACCACTTCCCCAGCCAGCTCTCCGGCGGAGAGCAGCAGCGCGTCGCGATCGCCCGCGCGATCGCCAAACGCCCCGACGTCCTCCTCTGCGACGAGCCCACAGGCGCCCTCGACGTCAAGACCGGCGTGCTCGTCCTCGACGCCATCGCCCGCGTCAACCGCGAACTCGGCACCGCCACCGCCGTCATCACCCACAACGCCGTCATCGCGGCCATGGCCGACCGCGTCATCTCCATCTCCGGCGGCCTCATCGCCGATGTCCGCGAGAACGAGCGCAAGGCCGACCCCAAGAGCCTGACGTGGTGACCAGCCTCGAACGAAAGCTCCTCCGCGACCTCGCCCGGATGTGGCCCCAGCTCGCCGCCGTCGCGCTCGTCATCGCCTGCGGCATCGCCACGCTCACGATGTCCACCAGCGCGTCCGCCTCGCTCGAGACCGCCCGCGACGCGTTCTACGAGCGCTACCGATTCCCCGACGCCTTCACCCACCTCAAGCGAGCCCCGAACACCCTCGCCGCGCGCATCGCCGAGATCCCCGGCGTCGCACGCGTGGCCGCCCGCATCGTCGTCGACGTCAACCTCGACGTCCCCGGTCTCGACGAGCCCGCCTCGGGCCTGATCATCTCCGTCCCCGACCGGCCCCCCTACGGGCTCTCCGAACTCCACATCACCCAGGGACGCCTCCCCGAACCGGGCCGCACCGAGGTCGTCGCCAGCGAGGCCTTCGTCGACGCCCACGGCTTCAAGCCCGGCTCCACGATCAGGGCGATCATCAACGGCCGCCTCGAGTCTCTCACGATCGTCGGCGTCGCCCTCTCTCCCGAATACATCTACCAGGTCCGCCCCGGCGACATCCTCCCCGACGAGAAGCGATTCGGCATCTTCTGGATGCCCTACCGCGAGCTGGGGCCCGCCTTCGACATGGACGGCGCATTCAACGACGTCGCGCTCGCCCTCACGCCCAACGCCGTCGCCGACGACGTCCTCGCCCGCCTCGACCGCCTCACCGCCCCGTGGGGAGGGCAGGGCGCCTTCCTCCGCGAAGACCAGACCTCCAACAAGTTCATCCACGAAGAACTCTCCCAGCTCCGCGGCATGTCCATCCTCCCGCCCACGATCTTCCTCTCCGCCTCCGCCTTCATCCTCAACATCGTCTTCTCCCGCCTCGTCCGCAACCAGCGAGAGCAGATCGCCGCCCTCAAGGCCTTCGGCTACTCCCGGGCCGCCATCGCCTTCCACTATCTCACGATGGGCCTCCTCGTCGCCGCCGTCGGGCTGGGCGCGGGCCTCGCCGTCGGGGCCCGCCTCGGCGCCATCATGACCGAGATGTACGCCCGCTTCTACCGATTCCCCGTCTTCAACTTCCACCTCAGCACGCCCGGCGTCATCGCCGCCGTCGGCATCGGCGTCGGCGCCGCCTGCCTCGGCACGCTCGGCTCGGTCCGCAAGGCCGCCTCCCTGCCCCCCGCCGAGGCCATGCGACCCGAAGCCCCGCCCGACTACCGCACCACCATCCTCGAGCGACTCCACCTCCAGAAACTCTTCGGCACCACGGGGCGGATGGTCATCCGCCACCTCGAGCGGCAGCCCCTCCGCGCCGTCCTCTCCGCCGCCGGCATCAGCCTCTCCGTCGCCGTGCTCATCGTCGGCAGCTTCGTCCAGGGCTCGATGAACTACCTCATGGACTACGTCTTCTTCCAGACCCAGCGCCAGACGATGACAATCACCCTCGTCGAACCCGCCTCCCCCTCCGCCGGCGATGAGATCGCCCGACTGCCCGGCGTCCTCACCGCCGAGCCCTTCCGCGCGGTGGCCGCACGCCTCCGCGCCGGGCCCCGCTCGAGGCTCCGGGGGGTGATGGGTCTCGACACCGCCCCGCGCCTCAACCGCGTCCTCGATACCGACGAGCGCCCCCTCACCATGCCCGACGACGGCCTCCTCCTGAGCGACAGCCTCGCCGAGATCCTGAACGTCAGGCCCGGCGACACGGTCACGCTCGAGATCCTCGAAGGCCAGCGCCCCACCGTCACGCTCCCCGTCTCCTCGATCGTCCGCACCTATTCCGGCACCTCCGCCTACATGAGCCGCGCCGCCCTCAACCGCCTCATGCGCGAGGACCCGGTGATCTCCGGCGCCGCCCTCCTCGTCGACCCCGACCGGGCCGACGATCTCTACCAGACCCTCAAGGAGACCCCGCGCGTCGCCTCCGTCACCCTCAAGCGGGCCGCCCTCGACTCCTTCGACAAGACCATCGCCGAGAACATCCTCCGGATGCGCCTCTTCAACCTCGTCTTCGCGAGCATCATCGCCTTCGGCGTCATCTACAACAGCGCCCGAGTCTCCCTCGCCGAGCGGGCGCACGAGATGGCCACCCTCCGCATCCTCGGCTTCACCCGAGGCGAGGTGTCCACGATCCTCCTCGGCGAGCTCGCCGTCCTCACCATCGCCGCGATCCCGTTCGGCCTCCTCCTCGGACGCACGCTCGCGGGCATCATCACCAGCGTCCTGGGCAGCGAGACCGTCCGCATGCCGCTGGTCATCGCCCCCAGAACCTACGCCTTCGCCGTTATAGTGATCTCCGCCGCCGCGTTCGTCTCGGGCATGATCGTCCGCCGCGGCATCGACCGTCTCGACCTCGTCCAGGTCCTCAAGACAAAGGGATAGCCGCCGTGGGCAAAGCGCTCCGCCGAACCGCCCTCATCCTCCTCCTCGCCGCCATCGTCGGCGCGCTCGGCTACGCGCTCTGGCCCAAGCCCGTCCCGGTCGAGACCGCGATCGTCCGGCGTGGCCCCATGCGCGTCACCGTCGATGAGGACGGGCGCACCCGCATCAAGGAGAAGTTCGTCGTCTCCGCCCCGCTCGCCGGGCGCGTCGCGAGGATCACGCTCAAGGAGGGGGACCCCGTGCGAGCCGATTCCACACTCGTCGCCGCCATCGATCCCTCCGACCCCTCCCTCCTCGACCCCCGCGCCCGCGCCGAGGCCGAGGCGCGCGTCCAGTCGGCCGCGAGCGCGGTCGAACGCGCCGGCGCAGAGACCGTCCGCGCCAACAGCGCCCTCGAACTCGCCCAGACCGAGGTCAAACGCCTCGAAGACGCCGCCACCAAGGGCGCCGGCAGCCCCATCGAGCTCGAACGCGCCCGGTCCACCGTCGCCGTCCGGTTCGAGGAGGCCCGCGCCGCCGGCTTCGCCAGGGACGTCGCCTCCTTCGACCTCCAACTCGCCAAGTCCGCGCTCGTCCGCGCCGATCCAAAGCAGGACGCACCCGACGGCCCCGGCGACCCATGGCGATTCGAGATCCGCGCCCCTGTCGACGGGCGTGTCCTCCGCGTGCTCCAGGAGAGCGCCGCCGTTGTCGCCGCCGGCGCCCCGCTCATCGAGATCGGAAACC
This sequence comes from Phycisphaerales bacterium, assembly GCA_016709445.1. Lineage (GTDB taxonomy): Bacteria > Planctomycetota > Phycisphaerae > Phycisphaerales > UBA1924 > PNC22. Next base: position 144,995 of record JADJMV010000009.1, on the reverse strand, counting down.
CCGCCGACCTCGAGCTCGTCGTCGACGTCCTCTCCAGCGACGCCGTCCCGATCCGGCCCGGCGCCGCCGCAACCCTCGAGGAGTGGGGGGGAGACGCCCCCCTGAACGGACGCGTCCGACTCGTCGAGCCCGCCGCCTTCACCAAGATCTCCGCCCTCGGCGTCGAGGAGCAACGCGTCAACGTCATCATCGATTTCATCGACCCACCCGAGGCCCGCGCGGGTCTCGGCGACGGCTACCGCGTCGAGGCCCGCATCACCGTCTGGGACCAACCCGACGTCCTCAAGGCGCCGACCGGCGCCCTCTTCCGCGCGGCAGATTCCTGGGCGGCCTTCGTCATCAGCGACGGACGCGTCCGGCAGACACCCATCCAGATCGGGCGCCGCAACGGCGAGGAGGTCGAGGTCCTCGGCGGACTCGAGGAAGGCGAGACCCTCGTCGTCTATCCCTCCGACAGCGTCCACGATGGGGTCCGCGCCGCGCCGCGAAAGCCCTGACGCGACCTACCCCCTCACGGCCCCGCGCACCATCAGAAACTCGCCCACGTTCTCTGTGGTCAGCAGGCCCACCACGCGCCCGCCACGCACCACCGGCGCCGCCGGCCCCGCCGAGCGCAGCAACTCGATCGCCGCCGCCAGATCCTGCCCCTCATCGACCACCGGGCCGTCACGGTCGAGAATCTCCCGGATCGGCGCAGCCCGATCACCCCCCGCAGCCGCACGCACGAGCCTCCCGCGGAACAGCATCCCCACCAGCCGTTCCTCCCGATCAACCACCGGGAAGTCCTGCTGCGAGCCCGCCAGCAGCACGTCCGCGGCATCGCCGACCGTCGTGTCCTCGCGCAGCGTGCGGAACTCACGCACCATCGCCTCGCCGACCGTCGCCCCCCGCATCGCCGTCCGCTGCGCCGCCGCCGAGGCCTCAGCCTGCCCGCCCAGATAGACGAACACCGCCACCAGCACCAGCAGCGGCTCGTGCCCGAACAGCCCCCATGCCACAAAGCCCACCGCCGTCACCGCCCCCACGTTCGCCGCGATCGCCGTCGCACGCCCATATTCCAACCACATCGCCAGCAGCGACCGCAGGATCCGCCCGCCGTCCATCGGGAATGCCGGAAGCAGATTGAACACAAAGAGCACCAGGTTCGCCGCCGCGAGCTGCCCGAGGAACCCCAAGGGCACCTCCGCCGGGAGCCAGGTCGGCATCGAGAAGTCACCGAACAGCCGCACAAACACAACCAGCGTCGCCGCGATGGCCACGTTGACCAGGGGCCCCGCAATCGTGATCAGAAGCTCCTGGACCGGCACCGTCGGTATCCGCTCCAGCGCGGCCACACCGCCGATCGGCAACAGCGTAATGTGCCGCGTCTGCACCCCGAACCGTCGCGCCGTCAGCGCGTGCCCAAGCTCGTGGAGCACCACACAGACGAAAATCGCGAGCACGAACAGGACCGCCGAGACCACCGCCGCTCCCCGAGCCCCCGCCGAATACGCCCGGAACACAATCCAGGCAATCAGCAGCAGGAACGTCCAGTGCACCGCGATGTCGATCCCGAAAACCCGGATCAGTCGCAGCGAGCCTCGCATCCCTTATCCTAGCGGCCGCCCGCCCGACCCGATCCCCGCCCCCATAGGCTTGTCCCGTGGCCGAGCCAGACCCCGCCAGCACCCCGACCCCGAACGGCGCCAGCCGGCAATGGAGACGCAACGTCCCAGGCCTCGTCGGCGTGGCCTTCCTCGCCCTGCTCGTCGCCGCCTGCCTCGGCTCGCTGCCCTGGACGCTCACCGCAGCCGCAAGCGCCGGAGGCGCTTCGACCGTCCCCCGCTACAACGCCGGCGACCCCAGCGCCGGGCGCCTCCCACCGGCGTGGTGGCCGCCGGATGCCGAGCAGTCCGAGCGTCTGGTCTCCCTCGTACCCGCCGAGCAGCTCCAGAGCATCGCCGATCACTACGGCATCACCGCCGACGATCTGCTCCACGCGCGCAACCAGGCCGCCACCGCCGAGGCGATCCGGTCCGCCCCAAAGCCCATTCTCGGCACCGATGTCCTCGGCCGCTCCCTGCTCGTTCGATGCCTCGCCGGTGGTGGGATCTCGCTCGGCATCGGCATCGCCGCGGCCGGGATCTCCGTCATCATCGGCACGCTCTACGGCGCGTTCGCCGGCTACGTCGGCGGCAAGACCGACGCCGTCCTCATGCGCATCGTCGATATCCTGTACGGGCTGCCCTACATCCTGCTCGTCGTGCTGATCGCCGTCGCCAGCGATGCCCTCATCGAGGAGTTCGTCAGCCGCTCGGGCGCTCGCGACGCGTGGTCCAGCCGCACCGTCGCCCAAATCTCGAGCCAGATCTCAAGCCCGACCCCCGGCCCCTCGCCCCGCCTCGAAGGCATCGACCTCGATCAGCCCGCGCCCGCCGACGACCCCTTCACCCGGGCGCTCGCCGCCGAACTCTCCCGCGAAACCCACCGCACCGAAGATCAGGCCCGCGAGCAGCTCTCCCGCCATGTCGATGCGACACGCGGCGACCTCCTCGCCGCCGCCGCCCTCCTCGCCCGTCCGCCCCGAGAAGGGCTCGCCTCGGCCCGAGTCTTCCTCGATGTGTGCACACTCCTGCTCGCGATCGGCGGGGTGAGTTGGCTGACGATGGCCCGCGTCATCAGGGGCCAGGTGCTCAGCCTCAAGGGACAGCCCTTCGTCGAAGCCGCACGCGCCGCCGGCGCGTCGCCCTCGCGCATCTTCGGACGACACCTGCTCCCGAACCTCCTCGGCCCCATCATCGTCTACGCCACCCTGACCGTCCCGCAGGCGATCCTCCAGGAATCATTCCTCAGCTTCCTCGGCATCGGCGTCAAGCCCCCACTCCCAAGCTGGGGCAACCTCGCCGCCGAAGGTCTCTCGGAACTCAACAGCTTCCGCTCCAACTGGTGGCTGCTCCTCTTCCCCTGCCTCCTCCTCGCCGTGTCCCTCCTCGCCCTGAACTTCGTCGGCGAGGGGCTCCGCGAGGCGTTCGACCCCAAACGAGCCAGACGCTAAGGTGTCCCTCCAGGCGCCGCCCCCATGCGGACGCCCCGCTCCCGAGCCAAGGCCCCACGCGGGAAGAGAGTGCGTGCATGACCGAGACCGCCGTCGCCAACGCGACCCCGCAGCCCCCGAACACGCAGGCCCCCATCCTCAGCGTCCAGAGCCTTGCCGTCTCGTTCGAGAATGGCCGCGCACCCCGCGTCCAGGCCGTCGACGGGGTCCGAATGACCATCTACCCCAAGCAGACGCTCGCCGTCGTCGGCGAGTCCGGCTGCGGCAAGAGCGTCACGGCGCTGAGCATGCTCCAACTCATCCCACGCCCACCCGGCCGGTTCGACCGCGGCCGGATCATGTTCCGGTCCGACCGCGGACCCGTTGATCTCCTCACCCTCGGCGCCCGTGAAATCCGCGAGATCCGAGGCAACGAGATCGCCATGATCTTCCAGGAGCCGATGACCAGCCTCAACCCCGTCTACACCATCGGCAACCAGATTACCGAGGCGATACTCCTGCACCAGCGCGTCGGCGCCGCCCAGGCCCGCGAGATCGCCATCAAGGCGATGTCCGACGTCGGCATCCCCGATCCCGAACGCCGGCTCAAGGCCTACCCCCACCAGTTCTCCGGAGGCATGCGCCAGCGCGTCATGATCGCCATGGCCCTCGCCTGCCAGCCCCGCCTCCTCCTCGCCGACGAGCCAACCACCGCCCTCGACGTCACCATCCAGGCCCAGATCCTCGAACTCATCACAGGCCTCAAAGACTCCCGGGACATGGCCGTCATGCTCATCACCCACGACCTCGGCGTCGTCGCAGAAAACTCCGACGTCGTCTGCGTCATGTACGCCGGACGCGTCGTCGAATACGCCAAGGTCTTCGATCTCTACGACGCCCCGCTCCACCCCTACACCCGCGGCCTCCTCGCCAGCATCCCAAAGATGCGCACCAAGGCGCAGACCCGCCAGCACAGGCTCGTCACCATCCGCGAGATCGTCGACGACGAAACCCAGTTCCGACAACTCCCCGGCGCCGAGAACGGGGTCCGCCCCTGGTGGCCCTGGCACAAGCCGCCCGCCGACCTCACCCCCCGCGATGAGCCCGCCGGAGACTACGACCTCCTCGAGGTCGCACCCGAGCACTGGGTCGGCGTCTGGCGCACCGACGCCGTCCAGCACCGCGAGAGCCGCGAGCCCGATATCGGCTATCGTGTCCCGGCCAGGGCCTGAGTCCTCCCTCCCCGAGGTACACCATGCGCGTCGTGCTCGTCGCAGATCGGCGCTTCGCACTCCGCGAGAGATCCCTCCTCTCGCGCCTCGAAGTCGGCCTCGCAGACGAGGGCGTGCGCGTCGTCCGCGCGCTCCCCGGCGGCTTCGAAGCCCCGACCGCCAGCGCACTCTCCGAAACCGTTCACTTCGAGGATGTCGGCCTCCCGCTCTCCATCCGCTGGCGCGCCGGCGCCGCCGCCAAGGCCATCCTCGCCGTGTCAGGCGGCGAGCCCCCCGAAGCCGTGCACGCCTTCGGCGGCACCGTCTGGAGCTTCGCCCTCGCGCTCGCCGAAGCCCTCGACGCCGCCCTCCTCGTCGAGACCTGGCGAGCCGGCCTCGCCCGACCGCTCCAACTCCTCGCCGCAAAGGCGCGCCCCCGCCGCCCCGTCCACGCCCTCTGCCCCGACCAGGCCCTCGCCACCTACATCGCAAGGGAGGCGCCAGACGCCGTCGTCCGACACTCCCCATGGGGCGTCTACCCCAAGTCCGAGCCGCGCACCCCATTCGCGCCCGGAGCCGCTCCGGCCATCATGATGACCGGCCCGGGGATCGACCGCGCCGACTTCACCACCGCGTTCGAAGCCATCACCACCGCGCTCCGCTCCCGCGCCGACGCACTCGTCTTCGCCGACGCTCTCGCCGCCCACCGCACCGACCTCTGGCTCACCGCCTCCAAGCTCGGCGTCCGGGAAAGGCTCTCGCTCGTCGACGAGATGGATGTCAACCGCGACCTCGTTATCCGGGGCGATCTCCTCGTGCTCCCCGAGGCCCGCGCCGAGCAGCGATCCCTCGTCCTCGAAGCCATGGGCGCCGGCATGCCGGTCCTCGCCGCCGCCGATCCCCTCAACGCCACGCTCATCGACAACAAGACCGCCATGCTCGTCCCCCCCGGCGACCTTGCCGCCTGGACCCAACGCATGGAACAGATCCTCGACAACCCCGCCGCACTCCTCGATCTCACCAACTCCGCCCGAGAGTTCATCCGCGAAAGCCACCGACCCTCCCGCCAGGTCGAGGCCGTCCTCGCCGCCTACCACGCCGCCGTCGGCGACGACTCCATCCCCTTCCCCGCCTAGACGCGTCCGATACCCACCAGCCGCAACGCCCTCCAGCCGGTTATTCCGGCTGTGTCGACACAGACCCCATGCTTTCTCTTGATTCTCACCGGTTTCCGTGCATGCTGTCAGGGTCGGGGATGGGGACTCGACACCCGACGCGGCCGGGCCGCGTGCAGAAACCTGGAGATCGGACCATGTACACACTCGTCGCCGCCGCGGCCATCGCCGCATGCCTGAGCGGCCCCGCCCAGTCGTGCAACCACAGCAACTGCACACCCTTCGCCCCCAACGTCCACAACCGACTCCTCGCCACGCTCCCCCCCGAAGACGCCTCCCGCGTCTACACCCCCGGCTCCTCCGACTACAGCGCCCGACTCTGGGTCGCCGAAGACGCCAAGGACATCCGTGCCCGCCGCGCCACGCACGAGAATCCCGGCAAGCTCGCCTACGGCGCCGCCGATGCCGGCTGCGACCATGTCCTCGTCAAGGTCGGCCCCCAGGTCGTCCGCCTCAGCCCCTGGCAGCAGGTCGAAGGCGAAGGCTGGTCCAACTTCGAACGCGCCCGCAGCCAGTGGCTCGCCGAGCGAGGCTACACCGGAGGCGTCCGCACCTTCGTCAACCCCGCCCGACTCCGCGCCATGCAGCAGCAGGGCGCCGACTGCAACGCCTGCACCGCCGCCGACCGCGCCGAGCAGCCGCAGCCCAGCGCCACCATCAGGCTGCGCAACCCGGACCAGACGCCGGGCGTGATCAAAAAGGTGGACGCGGGCGTGGCGGGGGGTATCCGGATCATCGCGGGCAATCAGCCCGTGCACATCTCCTGGCCGATGACCGCCAGGGCCGAAGTCGTCGAGCGCTGCGCCGCTCGTGGCTGGACCGAGTCGAAGGAAGAGAAGACACAGGTCGCCGACGCCGGGAAGTAACGCCCGGCTAGGTGCCCGCGGGCCAACGCCTGCACCACATCACGGAATCGGCAATAATCGGCCCACCATGGGCCGATTGCCGTTTGATCCCAACAAGATGCGCGCCAAGACCACGCCCGGCGCCCCCGCGACCCCCGCGCCCAAGCCCGCAGAAGCGCCCCTCACCGTCTCGCGACTCGCCTCCCTCATCCAGGCCGCGCTCGAGCACCACCTCCCCGCCCGCATCCGCGTCACCGGCGAAATCAGCGGCGCACGCCGGAGCACACACCTCTACTTCTCGCTCAAAGACGCCGAAGCCCTCGTGGGCGCCGTCCTCTTCGCGAGCAATCTCCGCAAGCTCGCCATCGAACCCAAGGACGGCCAGCAGGTCATCGCCACGGGCCGCATCGAGTTCTACCCGCCCCAAGGCCGCCTCACCCTCATCGTCGAGTCCCTCGAGCCCGCCGGCCAAGGCGCCCACGACCTGCGCTTCCGGCAGCTCTGCGAGGAACTCCGCCAACTCGGATGGTTCGACCCCGCCCGCAAACGGCCCATCCCCACCTTCCCCCGCCGCGTCGCCGTCGTGACCAGCCGCACCGGCGCCGCGCTCCAGGATGTCCTCGCCACGATGGCCAAGCGATGCCCCGCCGTAGACGTCGCCGTCCTCCCCGTCCTCGTCCAGGGCGAAGCCGCAGCCCGCCAAGTCGCCGCCGCCATCCGATTCCTCTCCAAGCACCACTCCACCCTCGGCATCGACGCCCTCATCGTCACCCGAGGCGGCGGCTCCCCCGAAGACCTCGCCGCCTTCAACGACCGAGACCTCGCCGAGGCCATCCTCAACTGCCCGATCCCCGTCGTCGCCGCCATCGGCCACGAGACCGACACCACCATCGCCGAACTCGTCGCCGACGAGCGCTGCGCCACACCCACCCAGGCCGCCGTCCGCCTCACCCCCGACCGCGCCGCGCTCAACCGCCAGCTCGACGCCCTCGCCTCCCGCTGTAAGACCCACCTCGCCCGCGCCCTCCGCTTTGAGCGTCAGCGTCTCGCCACCGCCGCGCGCCACCCCGTCCTCGCCGATCCCCACGGCGCCACCAGGCTGGCAACCGACCGCGTGCACCGCGTCCGAGCCCAGCTCGCCTCCGCCGCCGCCTCCGCGCTCCAGACCCGCTACCGCAGACTCGACGCCACCTCCCTCCGCCACGAACGCCAGAACCCCCGCGAACTCCTGACCGCCGCCCGAGCCGCCCACGACAGCCAACGGCGCCGGCTCGACACCGCCCTCCGACACCTCTCCGCCTCCCGCGCCGCCGCCGTCGAATCCCTCGCACGCCGGCTCGACTCCGTCGGCCCCGCCGCCGTCCTCCGCCGGGGCTACTCCTGCACCCGCCGCGCCGACGGCACGATCCTCCGCGCCGCCGACCAAGTCGCCCCCGGCGACCGCGTCACCACCCTGCTTGCCTCCGGCGCCTTCGACTCCCTCGTCGCCTCCACCGCCCCCGGCCCGCACCCGGGCCTCTCCCCCGTCGCTCCACCAGCCCCCTCCCCGCGACGCAAGCCCAAACCGAACGCACCCCGCCCGGTCCCGCCCGACCAGTTGGACCTCTTCCGCGCGGGCGGATAAGGTGAGCCGCGTGACCAAGCCCAAACCCACACGGGCCAAAGCAACCCCGACCGAACCCTCGTTCGAGCAGGCCCTCGCCGAGGTCGAGGCCATCATCGAGCAGATCGAGTCCGGCGAGATGGGCCTCGAAGAGCAGATCGAGCAATACGCCAAGGGCGCCCAACTCCTCGACCGTTGCCGCACCGTCCTCAACCGCTGCGAGCAACGCGTCGAAGAGATCTCCGCCCAACTCGACCGGCGAGATCAGCCGCAAGGCGACGAGTCCGAGGCCTAGAGACGCAAGGAGGCGTCACGGCGAATGAAGTACGGAAGCCTCATGACCGCCTTCGCCGCGATCCAGATCGCCTTCGCCTTCGCATTCGGCTCCTGCGTCGGCTCTCTGATCAATGTCCTCGTCTACCGCATGCCCCTGGGCCTGAGCGTCGTCCGTCCCGCCTCCCGATGCCCCAAGTGCGGGCACCTGCTCAGCTGGCGAGAGAACATCCCCGTCCTCGGCTGGCTCCTCCTCCGGGGCCGGTGCCGATTCTGTAAGAGCCCGATCTCCCCCGAATACCCCATCGTCGAGGCATTCGTCGGCCTCGTCTTCGTCGCCTTCTACACGATCTGGTACATCGTCCCCAACTACGGCGCCCACTGGCTCGGCTTCGACTGGTCCATCCTCAAGCCCGAATGGGCCCAAAACGGCTTCGTCCTCACCTGGCCCGTCTTCATCACCCTCATCGTCCTGGTCAGCTCGCTGATCGCGATGACGATCATCGACGCCCGCACCTTCACCATCCCACTCGCCCTCACCTGGACCCCCGCACTCCTCGCGCTCGTCGCCCACCCCGCCTGGGCTCTCGCCATGCACATCATGGGCAAGAAATGGCGTCCCAACACCCTCGCCCCCGGAGAGTGGTGGGCGCTCCCCACCCCAGGCCCCATGGGCTGGCCCCTCCTTTGCGCCGCGATCGGCGGCGTCCTCGGCCTCGGCGTCGCCAACCTCCTCCTCGCCCTCGGCCTCATCCGCCGCAGCTTCGCCGACTACGACGAGTGGGAGTCCAAGGCCCTCGCCGACGCCGGCCTCCCGCCCCGCACCGAACCCGACCCGCAGACCCCCCGCGCCAGCGGCCCAACGCCCAACCCCGATCCAGTCCCCAACCCAATCCCCAACCCGATCCCGGAAACCCCCACGCCCGCCGCCGCAGACGTCGGAATCGAACCCAGACCCGCCGCGCTCCCTTCGGCGCCGAAAGTGCGCCCCAAAGCCGGCATCGTGCTTGGCATCGCCGCCGCCATCGCCGGCCTGGTCGCCGGCGCCCTCACCGCTCTCGCCTGCGGCTACTCCCCCGTCGGCGGCGCAGTCCTCGGCGCCCTCATCGCCATCCCCGCCATCGGGCCCCTCGCCGGAAGACCCGCCCGTGCCGCCGAAGCCTCCCGCGCCGCGCCCGGCGACCAGACCGCTTCCCACACCACCCACCCAGGGGAAAGCCCCGCCGAATTCTGGATCCAATACCCCTTCGCCCGCCGAGAGGTCGCCAAGGAACTCCTCTTCCTCGCCCCCTGCATCGCGCTCGCCATCCTCGGCTGGTTCCTGGGCGAACGCATCGGCGCCCCGTGGACCACCAACCCCATGACCGGGTCCGCCATCGCAGCTTCCGCTATCCCATTGTGGCTCAGCGTCTTGGGAGGCGTCTGCCTCGGATACCTCGCCGGCGGAGGCATCGTCTGGGGCATCCGGATCTTCGGCACGTTCGGCTTCGGGAAGGAAGCCATGGGCCTCGGCGATGTCCACCTCCTCGCCGCCGTCGGCGCCTGCTGCGGCTGGATCGACGCTGTCCTCGCCTTCTTCCTCGCGCCATTCATCGCGCTCTATGTCGTCCTCGTCCAAGCCATGTGGACCGGCGGCGGCCGCCGGGCCATGCCCTACGGCCCCTACCTCGCCGGCGCCACCATCGCCGTGCTGCTCGGCAAGGTCGGCATCGAGCAGGCGCTCACCCACCTCTTCGGCTCACCCATCCCGCTCAATTTCCCTTAATCCCGCGCAGGCCGCACTCTGATGGGGTACCCTCTCGCAAGCCCGCAAGGTGCGGGAATCGAACGGACTCACGCAAGGTTCAAGGCCAGTCGGCAAGGAAGGAACGCTCATGTTCGGATTGACGATCAAGCGGGTGCTCGGCATGGCGGTTGTGGCGGTCGTCGCCATCACCTCGGTCGGTTGCTCCAACGTCAAGAAGACCGACTACGACGAACTCCTCTCCGAGAACAACGAACTCCGGGGCCAGATCGCCGGCCTCGAGGGCGAGCGTGCCATGTGGCTCGACACCAAGGGCAAGCTCGAGAAGGAGAACGCCGACCTCGCCGCCTCCCTCGAACAGATGAAGGCCTCCGGCCAGGTCGGTCAGGAGGGCCAGATCGGCGACGCCAAGATGTACATGCGCGACAAGGATGTCGTCGTGGAAGTCGCCGGCGACGTCCTCTTCGACTCCGGCTCCGCCACGCTCAAGTCCTCCGCAAAGAAGACCCTCGACCAGGTCGCCTCGGTCCTCAAGAGCCGCTTCAACGGCAACCCCATCCGCGTCGAGGGCCACACCGACTCCGACCCCATCAAGAAGAGCAAGTGGGCCTCCAACGAGCACCTCAGCTTCGAGCGAGCACTCGCCGTCGAACGCTATCTCAGCTCCAAGGGCGTCTCCGGCTCCTCCATGTACAGCGCCGGCTTCGGTCCCGACAAGCCCCGAGGCACCAAGGCCCAGAGCCGCCGTGTCGAGATCGTCGTCCTCGGCGGCTGACGCGCGCGCCAACTCCGAATCCAGCGCCACTGGCGGCTCGTCCGCCAGTGTTGCTTTTTGCACTTGCCAGGCCAACCCCCCATGGCAGCCGGCATCCACCCAACCCCAAGAGCTCCCGACCACCCGGAATCACAGGAGGCTCATCGCACCGGCAGCGCCCCCGCCGCGCCATCCCCGCGGCTCCCCGCCCCGAACCGGCTCCCCGCCGGCGTCCCGATCCACACGACGGCGTGGGTCCGTCCGTTGTCGAAGGTCGCGCGCCCGGCGATGAACACCGTGCCGTCGTAGACATCGATGTCCACGGCCCTTGAGGCCCCGGAAGGATTGCCGGGGACGTACCGGTGCAGGTCCGTGAAGCTGTCCGGGTCGTCGCCGAACCACACCCCCGCGTGCCCCGCCGACTGCCCGCAGTGGATCTGCCCCGTCGTCCCCCACAGGTACGAGTCCTTGTCCGCGGCAAACGAGGGGTTCATGTCGATCCAGCTCTCCGGCGTGTCGTGCCAGAGCAGCGCGTGATCCCGGATCAGCCCGCCGTCGGTGACCGTCAGCCCCGTCCCCACTTGAGTCCCAACGGCCATGCCATCGACCTCGCACGGGCCGTAGCCGGGCGGGTCCATCACGATCATGCTGTCGCGAGTTCCCTTCCAGATCACACCGTGCAGGCCCGCATCGCCTCCCTGCCACCGGCCGTCGGTGGCATAGGCGTAGGAGTTCTGCAGGCCTTGCGGATGCAAGTCGATCATCAGGTATTTGTTGAGATCGATCCACACCGCCGCGTGTTCTTTGCCCGCGACAGATACCTCGCCGACCGCCATGGTGCCAAAGGTGTCCCGGATCGCTGAGGTGAAATACCCCGGTGGATGCAGATCAAGCAGCGACTATCGAGACCCAAACCAGAGCGCGGCGTGTGCCGCATCATCCACGATGTCGTACCCGCACTGAGCGTCCTCGTCCGCCCCGTACATGAGCGGGATGTACTGCCGGTCCGGCTCGCGGAGCAACGACCAAGGCTGCTTGCGCTGCAAACCACAGCGAGGCCCCAGAGATCGAGGGATTGCCGTTCCAACTGGGGTTTCCGGCGATCCCGGCCCGAGATACGCCCACCGCCTCCGAGTGGTGCGCCCCGGGCGGGTGCAGATCGATCGCCCGCCAGGTGTATTCCTGCTCGGCCTGCGATGCGCCGACCACAAGCGCGCAACCCACCACCGCCGACATGCGGGCTGTCTTGTGAGCTGTCAACGCCGGTCTCCCTGCTCGCGCACTCTCGCACCTTGTTGTGAGTCCTGGGGCGATTCCTTCGCAGACCGAAGCCCGCCGGCGTCCCAATCCACACGACGGCGTGGGTCCGTCCGTTGTCGAAGGTCGCGCGCCCGGCGATGAACACCGTGCCGTCGTAGACATCGATGTCCACGGCCCTTGAGGCCCCGGAAGGATTGCCGGGGACGTACCGGTGCAGGTCCGTGAAGCTGTCCGGGTCGTCGCCGAACCACACCCCCGCGTGCCCCGCCGACTGCCCGCAGTGGATCTGCCCCGTCGTCCCCCACAGGTACGAGTCCTTGTCCGCGGCAAACGAGGGGTTCATGTCGATCCAGCTCTCCGGCGTGTCGTGCCAGAGCAGCGCGTGATCCCGGATCAGCCCGCCGTCCGTGACCGTCAACCCTGTCCCGACCTGGGTCCCGGCGGACATGCCAGTGATCGACGACGGCCCAAACCCGGGCGGGACCATCACGACCATGCTGTCCCGAGTGCCCTTCCAGAGCACCGCGACCGAGGTGTTGTACTCTGCCAAGCCAGCGGAGCCACCCTGCCACCGGCCATCAGTCGCGAAAGCGGTGGAGCTGGACTTGGGATCGCCAGGGTGCAGATCGATCATCAGGTATTTGTTGAGATCGATCCACACCGCCGCATGTTCTTTGCCGGCAACGGATACCTGACCCACAGCCATGCCGCCGAGAGCGTCCCGGATTGCTGAGGTGAAATACCCCGGTGGATGCAGATCAAGCAGCGACTCTCGAGACCCAAACCAGAGCGCGGCGTGTGCCGCACCATCCACGATGTCGTACCCGCACTGAGCGTCCTCGTCCGCCCCGTACACGAGCGGGATGTACTGCCGGTCCGGCTCGCGGAGCAACGACCAAGGCTGCTTGCGCCCAAACCACAGCGAGGCCCCAGAGATCGAGGGATTGCCGTTCCAACTGGGGTTTCCGGCGATCCCGGCCCGGGATACGCCCACCGCCTCCGAGTGGTGCGCCTCAGGCGGGTGCAGATCGATCGCCCGCCAGGTGTAGGCCGGCTGCGCGAGGCCGCTCCTCGTGAACCCCAGCACCGCAATGAACAGCCCGGTCCTCGGTGAGAGCATCGCGATGATCGTAACCGATTCAGAGCAAATCCCCGCGCCACTTTCCTCCACCTCGTCCGGCCGCGAACCCCATCGCCGACCCTGAACGCGAAGTTCTGGGACGTGCGCCTACTCACCGCAGCGGCAGATGCCTCGTCCCCGCCGCCCCCACGCGCAGGTCGAGCCGCGCCCCCGACTCCGGCGCCTTCCCGCTCACCAGCCCCCGCGCCCTTTCCCCAGATTGCCGTTGCGGCCGCCCATCGCCAGGACGATACTGGCGGTGTCCGTCTTCGACCGGAAGGTGCAGCCATGAAGCTCCTCGCCCCAATCCTCGCCGCCTGCCTGGCGGCCGCCGCTCAGGGCCAGCACGGCTACACGAACTGCATCACGGTCGATCCGACCACCGGCAAGGCCGACTACACCACCATCCAGGCGGCCATCAATTCGCTATCGAGCCCCACCGACCGCACCACCATCCTCATCTATCCCGCGACCTACACCGAGGAAGTGGTCCTCGGCGCGACCTCCGGCAATATCGACCTCGTCGGCGTCGATCGCGACTCGGTCGTCATCGTCGCCCCGGCGAACAAGGACGCGGTGACCATCAAGGGGACCGGCGTCCGCAACAACAGCGTGCAGAACCTCACGATCCGGACCGACGACGATGACGAGGAGGAGGGGCGCGGCATCGTCCTCAAGATCGACGGCACGGGCGCCGACCCCAGCGACGTGCAGATCGTGGGCGTGCGTATCGAGACGGCCGGCGACTCCAGCCCCGCGATCGAGGTCATCAACGCCTTCACGGATATCGAGGTCCGCGACGTCTTCCTCCGCACGACGGGGGTGAACTCCGCCTCGATCGAGGGGCGCCAGGCCGCGGGGGTGCGGGTGATCAACTGCGACTTCTCCTGCGACGACGGCAGGCTGTACGCGGGCGACGACTTCCTCGTGAGCGGGTGCGTGCTGGAGACCAGGCAGAGCGCCGGGGGCACGCCGGCCAACGACGACACCGCGCCGATCGAGCTGTGGGGCCACGACAACCTGGTCGTGGACAACTGCACCCTCCGCGGCCGCGGGTACGGCATCACAGTGCAGTATGAGAACGCCGTGCCCGACAACGTGCTCGTCTCGAACTGCGACATCGAGGGGGCTCACAGCGGGGCCTTCATCCGCTGCGGCACCAACATCGCGTTCCAGGGGTGCCGCCTGGCCGCCAACTCGGACCTGGGCAAGCAGCGCGTCGGCTCGACGCCGGAGTACGTGGGTGTGCGGGTCAAGGCGAACGCCTCCTGCACGGCCCTTGCCTCGATCACGTTCTCCCAGTGCGTGATCAACGCCTATTCCGACGAGGAGGATCGCGACGCCATCGGCGTGCTGGTGGAGGATGCCCCTTCCGACGGGCCGGTCCGGTTTCTCGACTGCACGATCTCGGCGGAGGTCACGAGCGACGGGGACCGGGCACTGGGCGTCGTGGCGGGCGAGCTGGACACGACGACCGGGGAACCCGACTCGATCATGCTCATCGGCGGCTCGGTGGACGCCATCGACGCCGACGAACGCCAGACGGCGCTCTACGACCTCTGGAACCCGGCCGATGACGACGCCGTCTGGATCGCGGCGACGGGAACCAAGTTCAGCCGATGGAAGGGGGCAATCGGGGCGGCGGTGGGGCAGGAGGCGACAGTAATGCGCGTAGCCGGGCTGCAGAGCGCGGGAGCTGCGACCGTGCTCGCCGCCACGGGCCTCACAGGCGTAGAGCAGACAATCGTCAACGATATTAGCCCGATCGACAACTACCGTGTCCTCTCGGTCACTGGCAATCACTCCGAGATGAACCAGGCCGTGATCATCATGGGGCTGGACTGGGCGCTGCGGCCGATTGCCGATTCGATCGTGCTCAGCGGGACAAGCACGGTGGCCGGTGTGAAGGCGTTCCGGAGAGTGACGAAGATCATCCTCAAGGCGGGAGACAGCGGCCAGACCGTCTCCGTCGGCACGACCAACATCCTTGGCCTGCACGCACCGGTTTCCGCGACGGGTGATCTTCTTCAGATCGGGCGCAAGACCTCTGCCGGCACGTCCTACACCATCTTCGCGTCCATCCCATCCCCGAGCGTGGAACGCGGCACCGTGGACATTTCCACGCTCAGCCCCAACAACAACGACGCGTTCGAGTTCACCTACAGGGCAAGCCGGTAGCCATGCGCTGCAACGTCTCCTTCGTCATCGTCTCGGCCCTGCTGGCCGTCACAGCACCGGTTGTGCGCGGGCAGGGGTGCCAACCCCGGTGGGATGTCACCATCGGCAATCCAGGAGTCTCCTCGAGCGTCGGCGGGCTGATGCTGCACGATCTCGGCGCCGGGGAGCGCTTGCTCGTCTGCGGGCTGTTCTTGGAGCCGTCTATCGGGAAGGCTGCTTGGGACGGGGCCGCGTGGTCGCCAGTGGGCGAGGAGTTCGCGGGGGGTATCGTCACCGACTTCGCAGTGTTCGACGACGGCTCGGGCCCAAAGCTCCACATCTCCGGCAACTTCTGGGTCGGCGGGACGGAGCTGTACCACGTCGCCCGTCTCGACGGGGACTCGTGGACGTTCCTCGACATTGGTCGTACGACCGACACCGTCGCCGAAATGGCTGTCTGGGACGATGGAACCGGCCCGGGGCTCTTTGTCACCGGCGACTTCGACTCCCTGGACGGCGTCACCGCCCACAACTCGATCGCCAAATGGGACGGACGGCAGTGGCATCCACTCAAAGCGGGCCTCAACGTCGGCAGCACCCAGATCGGCTTGGCGCTTCAGGTATTCGACGACGGGTCGGGCGAGAAGCTCTATCTCGGCGGCCAATTCCAGAAGGTCGACAGCAAGCCGATCCGGTATCTCGCCCGGTGGGACGGCGCCGCGTGGACCGGCGTCGGTGGCGGCCTTGACGACTCGGTCCAAGACCTCTGTGTCTACGACGACGGCGCCGGCCGAGCGCTGTACGCGGCCGGGTATTTCCGCAACGCCGAAGGCAGGCTTGTCAACCACGTCGCGAAGTGGGGCGGTTTCCAGTGGTCCGGCCTCGATGGCGGGACGCTTCCCGGAGAGTACGGCGCCATCCTAGGCTGCGGGGTCTTCGACGACGGGTCCGGCCCCGCACTTTTCGTGAGTGGGTGGATTCAGTCCGCCGGCGGCATTCCCATGTGCAACATGGCCAAGTGGAACGGCGTGGAGTGGTCCAATCCCGGCGGGGGTCTCGACTGCCAGGGCACCGCCGGGGCCTTCGCGCTCCTCGGCCTGCCCCCGACCTCCCCCTTCGGCCCCTCCCTCTTCGCCGGGGGTGCCTTCCATTTCGCCGGGGGCCAGCCGACCAACTTCATCGCCGAGTACCGCGGCTGCTTCTGCCTGCCCGACTGGAACGGCGACGGGACCGTCAACACGCAGGACTTCATCGCGTACCTCAACGACTGGGCCGCAAGGGCGCCACGCGCCGACCTCAACGGCGACGGCGTGGTGAACACGCTTGACTTCCTCGCGTTCCTCAATGCCTGGGCGACCGGCTGCTGACAGTCCCTCTGCTCGGAGGTCGCGGGACCGAACCGGCAGCGCGAAGGCCTAACCCCCAACCGCAGCCCCCGCACGGATCTTGCCACGCTCACCGCAGCGGCAGATGCCTCGTCCCCGCCGCCCCCACGCGCAGGTCGAGCCGCGCCCCCGACTCCGGCGCCTTCCCCGTCACCCGGATCCAGTGCGAGCCCGGCGCGAGTTGTGCCGGCGCGTACACCCACTCCGCCGGCGCGGCCTCGATCACCACGCTCCCGTCAATCTCGACCCTCGCCCCCGTGTTGGTCCGAACCTGGATCTGGTACAGGTCCCCCGTCGCCGCCTCAATCGAGTCCTCGATCGTGAACTCCCTCCCCGCCGCGGCCCCGGCAATCCACGCCGGATCGAAGGTGTCCGCAACCGCGCTCGCCGGCCCATCGGCCACGACCAGCATCAGCCCCCCCGCGATCGCCTGCCGGCCCACGCCCCGCCGCGCAATCGGCGCCAGTGAGACGTCGGTTTGCACACGCGGCCCCCAGATCACGCCGTCACCAACCCTCGCCCGCGTCTCCAGCGAGACCGATCCCATCCCCAGCCGAGCCGTCTCGATCTCGACGTCCCCCGCAGGACCGGCAATCCTCCCGACCACCTCGCCAAAGTGCAGCACCTCCAGCGTCTCCGCGCCCTCGCATGCCAGCGGCACGCGCAGGGCGCCCCCGAACTCGGCCCGCGACGGGGGCCGCGACACAAGCCGCACCACGCCGCCACCATTGGCGAAGCGCACGCGCACTTCGCTCCGGTCCCGCGACCGCAGCGCGTCCGCCCGCTCGCCCACGAGGCTCACCGTGTGCTCGCCATCCTCGAATCGACCGGTATCGAGCGTCAGCGTCCCCTGCGCCGCGCACGAGGCCGTCGGCTTCCCGTCCACGTACAGCGCGAACGCCCCATCCCCGCGGGGCCGCACCTCGACGACGCCCTTGAGCACCGCGTCCCGCGAAAGCCCCGTTGCCGAAGCCGCGCCGCGCCGACCCCACGGCCTGCACATCGGATCGCCCAGGATCAGCAACTGGTACGGCCCCTCCACCGACTGGTAGAACGCCTCCGCCAGCGTGCTCCCCCTCGCGTAGTGCAACTGCATGAAGGGGCTGGGAAACTTCGCCTGCAGCGCGTACGGCTCCGTCACCGCGCCGGAAGAGCCCGCGGCCCCCGCACGGATGAACTCCGTGCACGGCGTCTGCGTGTCCCGCTCCCCCATCATCCCGCCGCAGCTCGTCAGGTGCTCGCAGATCGCGCCGGGCAGGATCACGCTCCCGCTCGCCGGCCAGTCAAACCCCGCCGTCCCGATCACCGCCCCCGCCACGTCCCGCCGCTTCTGCGGCAGCACGCCGTCCTCGACCACGCACGCAACCCCCAACGACCCGAGCTGCCGCTGCAGATCGGCAAACGCCCACTCCCGCGTCGTCGAGCGCACGTCGCCGTTCTTCTCGATGTAGACCGTTCCCCGAGGCGTCGTGCCGTCCGCGCCCGCGGCCCGCCGCAGCGATTCGACGACCTCCGCCACCGAGTTCCCCCGCCCGCTCGTCACCCCGAGCACCGTCGACAGCAGATAGTGGGGCCCCTCCGCCGCCGCCTCCCCGCGCTCGTCCCACGCCGCCGCCGCATCAAACGCGATGGTCGGCTGCACCTCGACCCGCCGCGCCTGCATTTCCTTGAGCAAGGCCTGGAAATCCGCCCGTCCCCGCAGCGACTCCAGATCGGTATCGCCCGCCGTGTGACCCGCATCCCGCCAACCCTGCGCCACCGCCCGACGCAGCGCGCTCATCGCGGCGTCGCCCTGGTGCAGCAGGCCGCGGCAGCACGCCAGGTTGTAGTAGAGCGAGGCGTCGCTCCGGGGCTCGGCCGCGAGCGCATCCATCGCCGCCGCCGCCTCATCCCACTTCTTGGCCTCGTAGAGCCCGAGGGCCCGCTGATACTCCGACAGTTCGGCCGTGTTCAGTGTGCGGCCGGTCGCGATCGGCAGCACCCGCCTTGCATACCGGTTGATGTCCAGACGGAGGTAGTCCGTATCCTTGGCCATCACCCACTCGTGCAGGTAGGTCAGCCCGTTCGCCGACGCCACGGGCGTGATGACCTGCGGCAGCGCGTGCCCCTTGGTGTCCGGCCCGACATGCACCGCCGTCGGCAGGTCCACCGAGTAGGTCACGCAGTCAATCTGCCCGGCCAGGCCCCTGGCTTCTATCGCCGAGAGCACCGGACCCAGCACCTCTTTCCGGAAGTGCTCCACGTCCATCGTGTCAAACGCCGAGAGCCCGTGCAGCACGACGACGTTGCACGCCGGGATCTCCCGGAGATGCACGTACTCGTTCGCCACGGTCAGCGACGCCCAACTGTCGCCGTTGACGACAAGGGCCACAGACTCGGGGCTCAGGTCCGCAGACGCGGCCGCCGTGAGCCACGCCGCCGTCCACGCCGCAATTCGTCCACATGCTCGCATGAGGCCAGCATACCGGCCGCCGCCTCAAGCAGTTGTCACGGACTCCCCCGCGGCCCGGCGTCCTACGACCCGAGCAACGACGGCGGGATATCCGACCGCTTGCGCCCAACCAACGCGTCATACAGCAGAGGCTCGCCATCGGTCGAGATCCGGTGCTGATACGTCTCCTTCGCCCGCAGTTCCAGCACGCCGCCGGTCACCATCCGCCGGATCAGCGACGAGAACCCGGACTGGTCGCTCGGCTTCAGGAAGTCGCTCTTGATCGTGAACGCGATCCAGCCGCCATCCTCCACCCGGTTGAACGCCGCCGCGAACACCTCCGTCGGGATGTCGCCAAAGCCCAGCGCCGCCACGCACGTCATGCAGTCGAAGGCGTCCGAAGCCAGCTTGGCCTCGCCCGCGGGAGCGAGCGCCGTCAGGTCGCCAACCACATAGTCCTCGTACAGGCCCGGCCGATCACGCTCCGCCGCCTCAGCCGCCTCGTCGTGGATGTCGACGCCCACAAAGTGCTCCACGCCGAGGCCCTGCAGTTCCTCCGCGACACACCCGTTGCCAGCCCCGAGGTCCAGCACCCGCAGCGAACCGGGGCCCACGCCGGCCTCCTCCAACGCATGGCCGAGCAACTCGCGAATCTTCTGAGGCGAGCGGCACTGGAACAGCTCGTAAATCCACTTCTCGTACAGGCCGGGAACCGAATAGACCTCGTTGTAGTCGTGGAGCCGGATCTTCCTCCAACCCCGCCCCTGACGCACAACGACCCACTCTTCGTCCTGATCCAAGTGGCTCCCCGGCACCGGAAGCGCGATCTCCAGCCCACGCATCGCCGCCTCAACCCCCGTACCCGAAGTCTCCGTCCTGGTCACGTCGCCTCCTTCACAGCGCTGCCGCACCTCCGGCCAATCGAGCCCAATTCCGGATGTCATCGGGCATATGCTTTGATGTCGTAGTATATACTGCAAATCCATGAGACACAAATGCCGCATTCTGGCCAACCTGGACGAGATGAGACAGAAGTCTACCAGAATCATGAATATCACTAGTTTCTGTACGAAAGATCGCGGTCTTCGCCACACATGATCCAGCTCGACGGCATCTCCAAGTCCTTCGACCGCGCCCGCACATTCGTCGTCCGCGGCGTATCGCTCGAAGTCCGCGACGGCGAGACCCTCGTCCTGCTCGGTGCCTCCGGCTGCGGGAAGACCACCACGCTCAAGATGGTGAACCGGCTCATCGAACCCACCGCCGGCGTCATCCGCCTCGACGGCCGCGATACCGCCGAAATGGACATCCTCACGCTCCGCCGCGGCATCGGCTACGTCTTCCAGAACATCGGGCTGTTCCCCCACATGACCGTCGCCGAGAACGCCGAGATTGTTCCCCGACTCCTCGGCTGGAGCCGCGCCCGTCGCGCCGGCCGCGCACGCGAACTCCTCGCCCTCGTCGGCCTCGATCCGGAGGAGTTCGGCGCCCGCTACCCGCGCCAGCTCTCCGGGGGCCAGCAGCAGCGCGTCGGCATCGCCCGCGCCCTCGCCGCGGACCCCAAGCACCTGCTGATGGACGAGCCCTTCGGCGCGCTCGACGCCGTCACCAGAGACCAGCTCCAGGCCGAGCTCCTCCGCATCCGCGCCTCACTCGGAAAGACCATCATCTTCGTCACCCACGACCTCTTCGAGGCCGTCCGCCTCGGCGACCGCATCGGCGTGATGAACGCCGGCCGGCTCGAGCAGCTCGGCCCGCCGCGCGAACTCCTCCAGAACCCCGCGACCGAATTCGTCGCCGAACTCTTCGGCCACGCGAGGCGGCAGGCCGATCTCCTCGTCGAGGCCAACGCGTGAGCCCAGCCGCCCTCCCCCGCGCCCTCGCCGCAATCCTGATCGCCGCCCTCGCCGCGCGCCACGCCGCCGCACAGCACGAGCCGCCGGTCCGGATCGGCGCCAAGAACTTCACCGAACAGGAGATCCTCGGCGAGCTCGTCGCCCAACTCCTCGAGCGGAACGCCGACCTCGCCGTCCGCCGCCGCTTCGGCCTCGGGAGGCACCGAGATCTGCCACGCCGGGCTGCGCTCCGGCGAGCTGGACGCCTACGTCGAGTACACCGGCACCGCCCTGCTCAATGTCCTCCGACTCCCCGTCGAGCCCAATCCCGAACGAGCCTTCCGCACCGTCGCCGCCGAGTACCGCGACCGATTCGACCTGGAATGGCTCCCGCCCATCGGATTCAACGACACCTACGCCATCACGGTCCGTCAGGCCGACAGCGCCGCCAACGGCTGGACCACGATCGCCGACCTCGCCCCACTCGCCGCCGACCTGACCGCCGGCTTCACCGCCGAGTTCATGGAACGCCCAGACGGCTACCCCGGACTCAAAGACGCGTACGGCTTCCAGTTCGGAACCGCTCTCGATCTCGACCCGGGGCTCATGTACCAGGCCCTCGCCGACGGGCAGGTCGACCTCATCTGCGCCTTCGCGACCGACGGACGCATCGCCGAGTACGACCTCAAGACGCTCGACGACAACCTCCGCTTCTTCCCGCCCTACGACGCGGCCCCCGTC
Organism: Phycisphaerales bacterium; assembly: GCA_016709445.1. Taxonomy (GTDB): domain Bacteria; phylum Planctomycetota; class Phycisphaerae; order Phycisphaerales; family UBA1924; genus PNC22. The sequence goes on along the minus strand of JADJMV010000009.1, from coordinate 123,448 downwards.
TTCCGAGCCGATCTTCTCGCCAGACACCCCGAGATCCGCGACGCCCTTGCGCCCCTCGCCGGCGCCATCTCCGACGCCGACATGCGAGCCATGAACCACGCCGTCGATGTCGACCACCGCGAGCCCGCGGCCGTCGCCGCCGACTGGATCCGCGACCACCTCGGCGCCGACGAGGAGCCGCCCGGCGCGCCGCGAGCCAAACCCGCCAACCGGGCCGGCTTCTTCGCCCTCGCGCTCCGGCGGAGAGCGGAAGTCCTCCGGAAGACCCTCCGACACCTCGCCCTCACCGCCATGGGCACCAGCATCGCCGTCTGCATCGGCCTCCCGCTCGGCATCCTCATCCACCGCCGCGCCGCCGCCCGCGGCCCCGTCCTCGCCGCGGCCGAAATCGTCCAGACCATCCCGAGCCTCGCCATGCTCGCCTTCCTCTTCGCCCTCTACGGACTCCTCGGCGCCCCGGCATCCGGGCGGCCACCGTCCTGACCGTCGGCATCGCCACCCTCTCGACCTACATCGGCGCCGGAGGCCTCGGCGACTTCATCGCCCGGGGTCTCGCCCGAAACGACCCCAGGCTCACTATGCTCGGCGCGGTCCCGGCCGCGATCATGGCGGTGCTGCTCAGCCTCGCGATCCGGGGCGTCGAGCGTGCGCTCAAGCGAGGATGACAGCGATGGGTGAGCCAGACACCGGGATGTCGGTCGAGCAGCAGATCGTGGCCGCGATCCGGCGGATCGTCCGCGCGGTTGATCTCCACTCCCGTCACCTGCTCGACAGCTCAGGCCTGACCGGGCCGCAGATCGCGACGCTCCAGGCGCTCGCGGGTGTCCCCGGCGGAGCGTCGCCGACGACCATCGCCAGGACGGTGCACCTGAGCCAGGCGACGGTCACGGGAATCCTCAAACGTCTCGAACGCCGCGGCCTGATCGCGCGCCGCCGGAGCGAGACCGACGGCCGCGCCGCCGTGATCGAGATCACGGCCGAGGGCGCCCGGGTGCTGGAGCACGCGCCGTCGCTCCTGCAGGAGCGATTCCGGCAGGAACTCGAGCGGCTTCAATCCTGGGAGCGGCACCAGATCCTGGCCACGCTGCAGCGCGTCGCGCAGCTCATGGACGCCGAGAGGCTGGACGCGTCGCCGTACCTTGTGAGCGGCGCGCTCGACTCGCCGGCCGCTCCGAGCGGAGAGCAATGAAAGACGCCCGCGGTTTCCCGCGGGCGTCTCGTGCGATTCGAATCGGCCGCGGGCGCGCCCGAGCGAGGGCTCAGCAGCCTGCGTTGAAGGTGTTCAGGAACGCGATGACGTCGCGGGTGTCGACCGAGCCGTCGTGGTTCCAGTCGGCGCCGCCGTTGCCGGCCGACCAGTCATTGAGGAAGGCGAGGACATCGCGTGTATCCACCGCGCCGTCGGCGTTGTAGTCGGCGGGGCAGGAGACGGTGAAGCTCGAGATCCAGGTGCCCCAGCCGCTCGCCTGGTAGTACTCGCCGCAGATCCAGAAGGTGTTCCCGTCGGGGTCGAGGGCCATGTCGAAGTAGTCGCCCCAGCGGCCGCTCCCGGCGGCGGTGCCGATCTTCGCGGTGGTGAGCGCGCCCATGGTGCCGGCGGCGTCTCCGGCCTTGCGTCCGGTGTACTGGACACTCGCGTACTGGTTGGAGGCTCCGGCGGCTGTCACCAGCCCGATCGCGCCCGCGTTGTTGCTGAAGAGGGCGGGGTACCAGGTGTGGACGCCCGAGCCGCCGTCGATATTGCCGGACTGCACAAGCGTGGGGTTCTGGCCGCTGTTGGGCCAGCCGTTGGTGGCGAACTCGTACCAGCGGGACTGGTTCTTGCCGCTGATCCGGACGCCGTGTCCGGTGAGCAGCTTCCCGTCGCGCCACATGGCGTTGATCATGCGCCCGTCGAGCACGTCAAGCGTGCCGCCATTGTTGGGAGCGCCGCCGGAGGGATAGCTGTAGCCGGGGACCGTGACCTCGCGGGTCACGAGCTGCGGGGCGGTCAGCGGGTTCTTGACGGCGGTGAGCATCAGGCTGGTGGTGCTCCAGTGCTCGACGAAGTAGGGGGCGGGGTTGGCGCCGATGTGCTGGCAGCCCTGCGCCGAACCGGAGTTGCTGTTGCGGATGTCGGTCCAGACGGCCGGCTGGCCGGCGAGGAGCTTGGACTTGTCGAAGCTGCGGATCAGGACGCCGCCGAAGTTGCCGTTCGAGAGCGGGAAGAGGTTGCCGTTGACGTAGTAGGCCTGGCCATCGGAGCCGACACCGGGGTAGTCGACCCAGTAGAGGTTGCCGCCGACGTTGACCCGCGCGTCGGTGCGGTACTTGTACCAGACGCCGTTGGGGTCGCTGTCGTCGCTGACGGCGATATCGATCCAGGCCTGGGTGGTGCCATAGGTTTCGAGCGCCACGACGACGAAACGCTGCGCATCGAGGTCGTAGAAGCACTTGGGGTCGAACGTGAAGCTGCCGGCGCCCACGGTCTCGAAGAAGCCGGGATTGCCGCTGCTGTCGAGGCGCCCGCGGAACTGCTCCGTGCCGTTCTTGCTGTAGAAGGCGATGTCCATATTCACCGTCTCGACGATGTGGTTCGGCCCGACTGCGAGCGTGGGGTCGGGCGGGGACCACGGGGTCTGGTCGAGCGAGGGGAACAGGGGGCCGGCGGTGGTCCGCTTCTGCTCGGTGAGACCGCCCGCGACGAGGTTGTTGGCCGGGCCGCGCCGCGTGATGCGGTGCTCGGGCTCGCCGGGGAGCAACTCCTCGACGTCCTGCACATCACCGAGTCGGACGATGCGGCGGTCGATCTGCTGCGGGAAGGTGCGTGTGTCGATGATCTCGACGGGCGCGGTGCCGGTCGCCCAGGATCCCTCCGCGGTCAGGTCCGGCGGCGTGAGCGAGGCGGCCAACTCCGGGAAGCCCTTGAGGTTGGCGAATTCCGGTGAGCCGGTCTGAGGTCCCGCGCTTCGCACGGAGACCACCCCGCCGTCGCGTGTCGACACTTCGTAGTCGGGTCCGCCTGCGTTACAGCCGGCTGCCAGGATCATCGCCGCGGGAGCGCACAGGGCTCCCGCCAATCGGAACGAACGGCCAAATACATCCCTCTTCATATTGAACTCTCCGAAATGGGCCAACCCGTCGAGACGACCCACGCCGGTCAGGTGGCGCGGCCGTCCGCCTCGCTTCTGGGGAGGACCATCGACGAAAGCGTACCATACAATCCTGTCGAATCCCGAATCGAAACACAGGGTTTGCGGGCTCCCCCGCCTCGGTTCGAACTTTGGTGGGCATTCAGGGCTGAAAGCCCGGGGAAATCCACGATGGCTGCGACCCCTTCCACGATGCTGCCCCTCGGCACTCCCGCACCCGAGTTCGCTCTTCCCGACACTGTCTCGGGGCGCGTGGTCGGGTTGGCGGACTTCACCGGCAAGCCGCTGCTGGTGATGTTCGTGTGCAACCACTGTCCCTTCGTCAAGCACGTGCGCGCGGAGTTGGCGAGGATCGGGCGCGAGTATGGCGGGCGGGGATTCGCGATTGTGGCCGTCAGCAGCAACGATGTCGCGAACTACCCGGAGGACGGCCCGGAGCAGATGAAGGCCGAGGCGGCCGAGGCCGGGTATCTCTTCCCGTATCTCTATGACGAGTCGCAGGCGGTTGCGAAGGCCTACCACGCGGCGTGCACTCCGGATTTCTTCGTGTTTGATGGAGCGCATCGTCTGGTGTATCGGGGGCAACTCGACGAGAGCCGGCCAAAGAACGGGCAGCCGGTAACGGGGCGGGATCTGCGGGCGGCGATGGACGCGGTGCTGGAGGGCAAGCCGGCGGCGGAGAAGCAGTTGCCGAGCATCGGGTGCAACATCAAGTGGAAGGCCGGGAACGCGCCGGCCTATTTCGGGAGAGTCTGAGCGGCGGTCCGGCGGCGCGCCTCGACTCCCAGTCTTCGATGGTGATGGCCCATCGCTCGTGGTCGGCCCAGCGTCCGTCGATGCGGAGGTATCTGGGGCTGTAGCCCTCGAGACGGAAGCCGTTCTTGCGGACGACCGCCTTGGATGGTTCGTTCTGGGGCTGGATGTTCGCCTCAACGCGGTGGAGCCCGACGGGCCCGAACGCGTGACGGAGCATCAGGCCGATGGCCTCGGTGGTGTAGCCCCGACCGGTGAACTCGACCCCGATCCAATAGCCGAGGAATGCGCAGAGGAGCGGGCCCCGGAAGATCCCTCCGAGGGAGATCTGGCCCAGGAACTGGTCGCCCTCTCGGGCGAAGAGGAAGAGTCGGACCTGGTCGGTCTTGCGCCGGCACTTGAGCATCCAGTCGAACTGATCGTCGCCCCAGGCGTCGAAGCCGGGCGCGGGGCGGGGCTCCCACGGCTCCAGGTGCTTGCGGCTGGCGCGACGGACGGCGAGGTATTGCTCGCGGTCGCGCTGGGTCGGGTAGCGCAGATAGACGCTTGCGCCGGTCTCGAGGGCGTTTGCTGCCGATGGGGTATTGCCGCGTGGCGGGGTCATGCGGGGGTCATTCATACTCGTTGATCGTCTGCGCATCTTCGCCCGCGGCGAGCTGGGTGGCAACTGTCGCGCTGCCTGCGATGGCGCCGGCGAGGAGCGCGGGCAGGGCGATGCGGAGGAGGGGCCGGCGCGGGATCGGGCCCAGGAGGGCGGCGAGGGGGGCGAGGGCGATGAGGGGGAGGGGCCACCAGGTCGGGACATCCTGGTAGCCGTAGGTGACGAGGAGGATGGCGAACTCGAGGCCGAGCCAGACGGTGATGAGGCCGGGGAGGAGCGGGTTGGCCCGGCGGAAGAAGAGCAGGGGCGCGAGGGCACCGGCGGCGATCGCCGCGAGGGTGCCGAAGAACTGGGCGCCCTCGGCGTAGGTGCTGAGGAAGAGGGCTGGGGCGGCGGGGCGACGGAGAGGAGCATGATGGTGGGGGCGGCGGCGCGGGGGAGGCGTGTCGCGGCGCGGTCGAGGGCGAGGCCGGCGAGGGGGAGCCAGATCGCGCCGGCGATGCCGAGGCCGATGAGGAGGGCGCGGGGGGCGTACTGCTCGGGGAGCGGGGCGAGGACGGTGGGCACGATGGCGATAGCGAGAGCGGCGCGGAGCAGCGCCGCGAGGGGGGCGCGGCGGATGGCCTGGTGGACCAGGGCGAGCACTGTTCCGGCGAGGGCGATGGCGAGGTAGCGCTGGGTGCCGTTCCTGGCCCACAGGTCGTGCCACTGGTTCTGGCCGATGTCGGAGGACCAGAAGGCGAGGAAGGTGGCGACGGGAGGGAGGAGCCCGGCGAGGAGTGCCGGCTTGGTCTCTTCGCCGGGGTTGGGGCCGGGGTGGGGCCGGGGTTGGGGCCGGGATTGGGGCTGGCGTTGGGGTCGGGCGCGAGGAGCGCGGCGAGGGCGCAGCCGGCGAGCGTGATCGCGCCGGGGAGGATGAGCATGAGGAAGGCCGAGAGCGGTGTCATCGCCGGCTCCTTCGCGGGTTCGCGGGAGTTCTCGCGGTGGGCGGCTGTGGGGCGGGGTCTACTGCTTGGCGGCTTCGATGCTCACGATGAGCTTGACGGTGTTGCCCAGGCCTCCGGAGTCGGAGTTGTCGGGGGCGAGGTACTTGCTCATACCGAAGTCGGAGCGCTTGATCTCGAAGCGGGCCTCGAACGATCCGATGGGGCCGCCGGTGGGGCCGGTGCCGGTGCCGAGCCACTCGAGGTCGGCGGTGACGGGCCTGGTCTCGCCCTGGAGGGTGAGGTCGCCGGTGAGCTTGAACGTGTTGTCTCCGGCGGGCTTGATGGCGGTGCTCTTGAAGGTGATGGTGGGGAACTGGCGGGCGTTGAAGAAGTCGGCGGAGCGGAGGTGGTCGTCGCGCTTCTGGTTGTGGGTGTCCACGCTCTCGGTCTTGACCTCGAACTCGAAGGCGCCGGAGGCGGCGCTGGCGGGGTCGAAGGTGAAGGAGCCGGAGAAGTCGTTGAAGCGCCCGTAGAAGCTGGTGACGCCGACGTGGCGGATGTTGAAGATGACGCTGGAGTGGACGGGGTCGGCCTGGTAGCTGGGGGCGGCGGAGGGTGCAGCGCCCGGGGCGGCGGGGGTGTGGCCCAGGCCGGCGAGGATGCCGGCGGTGGTGAGGATGAGGGCGGCGGGGACTGCGACGAGGAGGCGGTTGCGGTGCATGGGTCGGACTCCCTTGGGGTTGGATTACTTGTTGGAACAGACAATCCGTCCGGGGATGCTATTCCCGCGGCGGGCCCGTGGTCGAGAGTTCAGGATGCGGTGTGGACGAGGAGGTCGCGGCGGTGGGGGGTGCGGCGGTGCTCCCAGAGGTAGACGCCCTGCCATCTGCCCAGGGCGAGGTGTCCATCCTGGATGGGGATGGCAAGGGATGTCTGGGTGAGGATGGCCTTGATGTGGCTGGGCATGTCGTCGGGCCCCTCGGCGGTGTGGGTGTAGAGGGGGTCGTGCTCGGGCACGAGGCGGTTGAGCCATTGCTCGAGGTCGTGGCGCGCGGAGGGGTCGGCGTTTTTCCTGGATAGTGAGGCTGGCGGAGGTGTGGCGGATGAAGATGGTGCAGAGACCGTCAGTGATACCGGAGTCGGCGATGGCGCGGGCGATCTGGTGCGTGATGTCGTGGAGGCCTTGGCGGGTGATGGGGATGGTGAGGTAGGAGAGCATGGGGATTGTTGGGGGAAGGGACGGAGAGATGGAGAGACTCAGAGACGAAGTGGGAGGAGATGAAGTGGGGGACGAACTGGGAGGGTGGGGGGGGAGTGTCGGGGTTGGCTTGGGTGAGGGCGAGCGCGGACTTGCGGCGGGATTCGCGGCTGGTGGCGGACTCGGCGGGGTCGGGGAGCGTGGCGAGCTGGAGCAGGATCTGGCGCGTCTGGGGGATCGCATCGGCGAGGATGATTTCGTCGCGGAGGTTGGAGAGCTTGCGGATGATCTCGAAGCGGCGCTGCGCCCAGTCGGACTCGGCCCATACGTCGAGTTCCTCGAGCGTGCACTCGGCGCACTCGCAGATGTCGAGGATGGAGGCGCCGTCGGTGAGGAAGAGGCGGAGGAGGCGGGAGGCTTGGGCGGGCGTCGGGTGTTGGAGTGGGAGGGTGTGGGGGTGAGTGGGTGACACGGGACTGGGATGATCGTGGAGGCTGTCCGGGCCGTCGAGCAGGCTGGTGATGCGGTTGTGTGCGTCCATGGTGCGTCCCCCGGTGCAGAGTGGTGGCCTCCATATGGTGCGCTCGGGGTCGGGGATTGGGAAGGGGGAGAGGGGCGAGGTCCTCGATATGACGGCGCGGGGGCGGCGGTCGCGGTGAGATTCATGGGTGAAGGCCTGCTGCGCGATGCTCGGCGGTGGGACATGCGGCGAACAGGAGGCATTCGTCCGGAGAGTTGGATCGCGGGGCATGGGACCTGGACCATACGATGGGCATGCACGTTCGTCGGCGAACCTGGCAGGAAGAACTGGAGATCGTGGACCGCACGATGCGGGCGATCTCGGGCGTATCCGATCCAGAAGAGCTTGTCGATGTGTATTGGCAGGGGATTGGGGAATTGGTCCCGGTCGGCGACTACGTCTCGCTCTCGCGGCGCGGCGAGGAGTCGCCGTTCTACCTGGTCACGAGGGCCTCGCGGTTCACGGAGCACTTCAATCCCTGGACGCAGCGGGAGCGTCTGCCCCGGATGTCCGGCGGGCTGCTGGGCGAACTGGTGTACGCGAATCGACCGGTGATCATCGACGATCTTCCTTCACGGCTGGCGCCGGACGATCCGGGTCGGTTCTACCTGGAGGGGTATCAGCACCTGCTTGCGCTGCCGCAGTACGACAACGGGGAGGGGCTGAACGTGACGGCGATGCTGCTGGAGCCGGGGGTCGAGCCGGATCCGGCGATGATCCCGGTGCTGCACTGGCAGTCGGGTTTGTTCGGCCGGGGCACGCAGAACCTGGTGCTCCGGAATCAGCTCGCTTCGGCGCTGGCGTCTCTGGACCGCGAGTTGCGGATCGTCGCGGATATTCAGCGGTCGCTGCTGCCGTCGTCGTTGCCCCGGATCGAGGGTTTCGAGTTTGCGGCCAGCTATCAGACGAGCGCGCAGGCGGGGGGCGACTATTACGACTTCTTCGCGCTCGATGGCGGGGCGTTGGGGATGTTCATCGCCGACGTGTCCGGGCATGGGACGCCGGCGGCGGTGCTCATGGCGATCACGCACGCGCTGGCGCATGCGAGGCCGGGGGCACACACGCCGCCGGGAGTGCTCCTGGACTACCTGAACGCGCAGCTCGCGGGGACGTACACGAGCGCGGGCACGTTCATCACCGCGTTCTACGCGGTGCTGGATCCGGCGTCTCGGAGGCTCCGGTATGCGCGGGCGGGACACAACCCGCCCCGGCTGGTGCGGGGCGGCAGGGTGCTCTCGCTCGAGGAGGCGGGGGCTTTGCCGCTTGGGATCGTCGATGGGCCGCCGCATGAGGAGTCCGTGGTGCGGCTCGTGCCGGGTGACCTTCTTCTGCTCTATACGGATGGCATCACCGAGGCCATGGCTCCGGCGGACCCTGGGGGCTCACGCGAGCTGTTCGGTGTGGAACGGTTGGACGCCCTGCTCGTCGGGTGCGGGGAGTGCTCGACGGGCGAGTGCGTCGAGAGGATTCTGGCAGAAGTGGGGCGGTTCTCTGGCGGGTCGGCGCGGGCGGACGATCAGACGCTGATCGCGATCCGATGCGTCCCGGTCGGGGTGGCCCCGGGGAGCGAGCGTCATGGGTGAGACGATGGAGAAACGGTTGTTCCGGGCTGTCCGGTCTGGGGACGCTGCGACCGTGAGAGAACTCTTGGGCTCTCGGCCGGGGCTGGTCGGCGCCCACGACGAGACCTGCTTCGGGGCGACACCGCTGATCCATGCCTCGAACGCCGGGGATCGGGAGATGATCGGCGTGCTGCTGGAGCACGGGGCGGATCCGGACCAGGCGAGCGACTGGTGGGCGGGGGGATTCCGGCCTCTGGATGGGGCGGACGAGACGACCTCGGACTACTTGCTCTCGCGGGGGGCGACGCTCACGGCGCACGCGGCAGCGCGGCTTGGTCGGGTCGAGCAGCTGCGGGCGATGCTCGCGGAGGACCCGACGCTGGTCCGTGCCCGCGGCGGTGACGGGCAGATGCCGCTGCACTTTGCGAGGACGCCGGAGGTGGCGGCGGTGCTGCTGGAGCACGGGGCGGAGATCGACGCACGGGACATCGATCACGCGAGCACGGCGGCCCAGTGGGCGGCGGTGGATCGGCCGCGGGTCGCGGCGTTTCTCGTCGGGCGGGGGGCTGCGGCGGATGTGTTCATGGCGTGCGCGATCGGGGGATGCGGCGTTGGTCGAGCGGCTGGTCGATCTGGAGCCGGAGGGGGTGGGGGCGAGGATCACGCGGGAGCGGTTCCCGGCGCCTGGCTCGGAGGCGCTGGGGATCTACCACTACACCATCGGCACGGGGTGCGGGCTGTTGCACGCGGCGGTCAACGGCGGGAGCGCGGCGGTGGTTGAGCTGCTGATCTCGCGGGGTGCGGACGCTGATGCGACGGGCGGGTACGACGATCAGACGGCGCTGCACGCTGCGGCGTGGCGCGACGGGAGGGGGCGGGTGCGGCGCTGCTCGACGGGGGCGCGGATATCGAGCGGCGCTCGGGGCGGCTGCACGACAACACGCCTCTGGGATGGGCGATCGTGGGCGGCTCGCCCGGGATGGTGGAGTTGCTGCTCTCTCGCGGGGCGGCGGTGCTTGGGCACATGCGGGCGGACGCGGCGCGGGGGGCGCGCGGCGCCTTTCGGCAATTCAAGCCGGGCACGGGGATCGAGGCGTGGGCTCGGGTCGAGCGTTTGCTCGTGGAAGGCCGGGCTTAGGGCCGGTAGCCGTCGGTCAGGGTCTTGAGGAAGGCCACGATGTCGTCTTCTTCCTGGTCGGTGAGACCGAGATTGCCGAAGTCCTCGGTGTTGACGTTCAGGGGCACCTCGGGCGGGGGCCAGCCGGCCTCGGGGACATCGCGCGTGTTGTAGAAGTGGACGATGTCCTTGAGGGTCTTGAAATAGCCGTTGTGGCCGTAGGGCGCCGTGAGGTCGATATTGCGGAGCGTCGAGGTCTTGAACTTGCCGGCTTCTTCCTGGGCGTGCTCGGGGTCGAAGAGCGCGATGGTGTTGGCGAGGCCGTAGTCGATGAAGTCGGGGCCGTCGGGGTTGATCGTGCGGGGCATGTAGAGGAACGGGTTCTCCCAGTTCTTGGGGGCGCCGATGTTGTCGTAGCCGAAGTCGGTGAAGAGCGGGTGGGGCGGCGGGGCGCGGAGGCTGCCTTCGACGGTGCTTGGGTGGCAGGGGATGCAGTTGGCCTTGCCGTTGAAGAGTTCGAGGCCGCGGGACTCGGCGGGGGTGAGTTCGGCGAGGCCGTCGAGGAAGTAGTCGTACTTGGAGTCGAAGCGGTTGAACTGCCTGGAGAACTGGAACTCGGCGATGGCCTCGGACATCTGCTCGTAGGCGAGGTCTTCGTTGCCGGGGTCGAGGGCGTGGGGTCCGTAGACGAGCCGGAAGGTGCGGGCGAGGGGCAGCGCGGCGATCTCGTGGACGACGGTCGCGGGATCGAGGTTGTGCATCTCGAAGGGGTTGAGGAAGGGCTGCTGGGCTTGGGACATCAGCGAGGGGGCGCGGCCGTCGATGAACATGCCGCCGACGTAGCCGCCGTCTTCGGCGCTAAACCTGACGCGGGGTGGGCAGAAGATGATGTAGGAGATGGTGGGGGCGTTGCGGAAGCCGAAGAGGCCGTCGACAGCTCCGCCCGAGGTGGGGAGGGCGTGGTCGGGATCGGCGAATCCGGCGTGCGGGTCATGGCAGGAGATGCAGCCCTGCCCCTTCGGGTTTGAGAGGGCGGTTGTCTGGAAGAGTTGCTGGCCCAGCTTGGCCTTGGCCGAGAGGGGGGGCGCTGTCGGCGCGGTGGGCGGCCCGGCACCGAGCGCGAATGCGAGCAGGCTGAGTCCGGCGAGAACGCCAGCAGTGGATGAGATTCGGCGGTCCAGCATTTCTGCCCCTCCGGCCCGCCGGGGCGTCAAAACCACATAAGCTCGTCCGAACTGTGGGGAGCCGATTGACGCGGTGCGGGCTGTGAACAGCCTACACGCTCGGGCCGGGAGGGCAAGGAGAACTGGGGCAGAATCCTCAGGTGATGGCCCCGTCGGAGGCGGCCCGCCAGGTCCAGGTGTTGGAGTTGAGGTCCAGTATGTGGAGGAGCAAGTCGGACTGGCCTGACTTGCTGCGGGCTCCGACGGTCAGGTCGCCTCCGGCGGAGGCGGCACCGATGGGGAAGCGGGCTCCCGGGGCGCCGGCGGCGTCGGTGATGTCGCTGGCGGCCCACTTATGGGTCTTGAGCGAGAAGCGGAGCATGACGAGGTGGTCCTGGTCGCTGAGGCCGAAGAGGTTGATGCCGCCATCGGTGGAAACGGCGGCGGTGACGCCCTGGGCCAAGGGTTCGCTGGCGGTGACGCTGGTGAGGTTGGCGATCATCCAGGACTTGGCGCCGGGGACCCACCAGTAGGCGACGCAATCGCCGTCGGCGTTGAGGCCGGTGATATTGAGCGCTCCCCAGGGTGTGACGAAGGCGGAGAGCTGGCCGGTGAGGGTGGGGCCGTCGATACGGGTGGTCATGTTGAGGGTGGCCCATCGGGACATGCCCGGCGCCCACCAGTAGACGACGACCTCGCCCGCGTCGTTGAGGCCGGCGAGGTTGAGTGCGCCCCAGCCGGAGACGAATCCGGCGAGGCCGCCGTGCATGGTGGGTCCATCGAGGATGCTGGTGAGGTCGGCGAACGCCCACTCCTTCATCCCGGGGGCCCACCAGTAGTTGACGGCGTGGCCGCGGACATCGAGGCCGCCGATGTGGATGGCATTCCACTTGGGCTGGTAGACGGTGAGATCGCCGGTCATCCCGGGGGCGTCGATGCGTGCGGTGAGGTCTTCGAGGGTCCAGGCGTTGTTGGCGAGGTTTCCGTGGAAGAGCCAGAGGTGGTGTCGCTCGTCGGTGACGGCGAGGTGGAGGCGTCCGTTGGGGGTGAGGTAGGGGCTCATGTCGACGGCGCGGCCGCGGAAATTGGTGAGAGCGGAGATGTCGATGATGGTTGCGGCGCCGGTGGAGCTGTCGTAGATGGTGGCGGTGGGCTGGAGGTCGAGGCCGCGGGTGAAGGTGACGGTCTTTCCGTTGCCGGCGCGGAGCGCGACGACCTCCTCGATCTGTCCGACGGGGCGGTGGGACTTGAATCGGAGGATGATGCCCTGGTCGAACGCGGGGAGGCTGAGGTCGAGCGATCCGTCGGCGCTGAAGATGTTGGTGAGGACGCGTGCGGGGGCGTTGGCGCCGGCGGTGGTTTGCCAGATCTCCACGTCGAAGAGGGCGTCGGATTCGAGGCCGGTGATGTGGACCTTGGCGTCGGTCACGGTCCCGCTCTTGGCGTCGCGGTCCTGGACGACATAGGCGACTCCCTGGGCGCCGTCGGAGGCGCCGAAGGCGTGGAGCGTGAAGCCGGCGGCGGAGTCGGCGGAGAGTCGGCCGGTGAGGGGTCGGGGGAGTAGGTGGACCAGTCGAAGTCGATGGCGGACTGGGCCCACCAGGCGCTGACGAGGTACTGCGTGTCGCGCATGCCGTCGCTGAGGAGGAAGCCCTGGGTCAGGGTGCGGCCGTTCTCGTTGATCCCGGTGACGAAGTTGAGGAGGTCGGAGCCCATGCGCAGGGGTGTGCCGAACTGGCCGGCGGCGATGGCGGACCAGATGACGGCGCTGTAGAGCTGCTCGTCTTCGGCGAGGGTATAGACGCCGCTGGAGGGCCCGAAGGCGCCGGACTTGTAGGTCTGGTCGCTGTAGTAGGTTGATCCGCCGGGCCAGAGGCTGCGCACGGGGCCCCACTCGCCGTTGAGGATGGGCCGGCGGTCGCCGGCGAGATTCATCCAGTAGGCGGTGAGGCGGGCCTGCTCGATGGCGGGGAGGAGGGCGCGATCGCCGGCAGGATTGTTGATGCCCTCTTCGTTGCCGAGGGTATAGAAGTGGGGCGCGAGGACGTCGAACTCACGGCTGTAGAAGACGGACCTGGCGATGGCGCCGCGGGCATCTTCGACGACGGGAGCGTTGATGACGAGTCGTTGGGGGTCGATGGTCCTGGTGTACTCGGCGAGGTCGCCGATCCAGCCGGCGCGGCGGATGACTTCCGCGGCGCGGTCGGAGGCGCCGTCGCCCTCGGCGTTCTTGGTCCAGCGGAAGGCATTCCACTCGTTGATGATCTCGTACCCCATGACGCGGTCGGCGTAGGGGCTGACCTGGACCCAGCTCGTAACCTCGCGCATGCGGTCCTTGGCAATGCTGAGGGTCTGAGGGCTCTGGAAGAAGTCGTCGATATCGGTGAGGGGGCCGCCGAACCGGGTTGCCCAGGGGCCCTCGGTGCCGAAGGCGTCGCGGTAGTAATAGGTGGAGAACGGGGAGAGGATGAGGTAGATGCCGCGGGCATCGGCGAGGGCGAGGAGGTTGTCGAGGAAGGCGTGCATGTCGGCGCTGTAGGCGCCGGCGTCGCTTTCGAGCCAGTAGGTGCCGGCGGGGTCGTCGGGGAGCGAGGGGTTGCCGTCGGCGTTGGTGGCCTGCTGCTCGAGGAAGACCCGCATGGTGTTGATGCCCTGGGCCTGGAGCATGTCGAAGAAGGCGGTGTAGTCGCCCTCGACCGGGGTGTTTTGGGCGAAGTTCTGGTAGACGCCGTTGGAGGAGTCCCAGACGTCGCCGGGGAAGAGCTGGCGCGTGTAGGCCCAGCTGATGCCGAGGTGGTCGCCGACGGTGAAGAAGGGATCGCCCGCCTCGGTGACCATGAGGCGGCCGAGGGGTGAGGGCACGAGCCGCTGGCCTCCGCTGGGGTCTTGGGTGGTGCTGTTGGTCGTGAAGGAGGTGGTGGCCATTTCGGCGAGGTTGCCGGCGGCGTCCACGGCGCGGATGGCGGCCCAGTAGGTGGTGGAGGGGGCTAGGCCGATGAGACGGAGGCTCTCGGCGGCGCCGGCGAGGCGCGGGAGGTATCGGTTGTCGAATGCGGTGGCGTCGAGCCAGTCGGCGTCGGTGGAGATGGGGCTGGTGGCATAGCGGATCTGGTAGGGCGCCGACGTGGCCGAGGCCGGAGGTGGTGCCGGTGGGGCTGGTGAATTCGAGACGGGCGCTGTAGCCGGTGACGTCGGCGGCGTTGAGGTCGTCGATGGGGGCGGGGGATTCTTCGGCGGTGCTGTCGATGAACATGGCCTCGGCGTAGTTGACGGGTCCGTGGACGCCGGGCTGGGTGGAGGCGTAGCTTGAGTGGACGCCGACCATGTGGTCGTCGGCGATCGAGTATTCCGAGTTCCAGCGGTCGTCGGTGTGGCGCGTGCTGACGAGGTCTCGTTCGCCGCCGGAGTCGTCGAGGATGACGTCGAAGTTCATCCCGATGGTGGTGCCGTGGGTGGGGGCGGAGATGCCGAGGGCGGACCAGGGGAGGAAGAGCTCGGTGGTCCATCCGATGTCGAGGTCGTTGTCGTAGTTGACGGTGCCGTTTCGGACGGTGGCGTAGGTGGCGCCGGTGGGGAGGTAGTAGTCTTCCGGGTCGTCGCCCCGTTCGAGGACGGCGCCCCAGTCGTCGCCGAACCAGCCGGCATCGGGGGCTCCACCCTCGCCGTCGCCGGAGATGAACTTGTAGCGTCGGACGGGGGCGGCGGCGGTGTTCTTCGGGGCGGTGAAGTCGGCGATGTTGTAGCCGATGGCGAAGTCGTTGGACTGGAGGTACTCGTCGCGGGAGTCGTTGACGTCGAAGTAGAAGGTGATGGAGTCGTCGGCTTCGAGTTCCCAGCGGTTGCCGGCGCCGAGGCCGTTGCCGTCGGCCCAGAGGTGCTGGTCTTTGACGTCGGCGCCGAGGTAGATGCCCTGGCTGTTGTACATGGCGAAGACCGTGGCGACGACCTCGGCCCGATAGGCGAGCGAGCGGGTGGTGCTGAAGGCGTTGGCCCAGTCGGCCTCGTCGAGCACGCCGTCGATGACGGCGGCTCCTTGGGGTATGGCCCAGAGGGGGTGATCGGGGGTTATGGGGTCGGCCGCGAGGAGGACGCGGCTCTCCAACTGCTCGCAACCGGCGCGCTCGTGCGACAAGTACCACCTCCGTCCGGGGAGCCTCGTGCTCCGGGCGGAAGACATCGGCTGCGGATCGTGGGGGCCGCCGGCGAGGACGCGCAGAAACGGCCGAGTTGAGCCTGGCCGACCGGTTCAGGTGGCGCAGGCCGCAGGGCTCAGCGCGCGGCTGGCGCGGCTGGGAGGGCTGGGCGGCAGGTGTGGAGGCGGGCTAGTAGGGCCGGCCGCCGTTGGGGCCGAACTTGAGTGCGGCGATGCGTTCGGGGAGGCTGAGGAGTCGGATGAAGCCCTCGGCGTGCTTCTGGTTGTAGACCTCGTCGGCGCTGAAGGTCGCGTAGCTCTCTTCGTAGAGGCTGTGCGGGCTGGAGCGGGCGACGAGATTGGCCGAGCCTTTGAAGAGGCGGACGACGGCGCGGCCGGTGCATCGCTCGGCGATCTTCTCGGCGCAGGTGGAGAGGGCTTCGCGGAGCGGGGTGTACCAGCGGCCGTTGTAGACGAGTTCGGCGAAGCGGACGGACATCTCCTGCTTCCAGTGCTTGGTCTCGCGGTCGAGGACGCACTGCTCGATGCCCTGGTAGGCCTCGACGAGTATGGTGCCGCCGGGGGTCTCGTAGACGCCGCGGGACTTCATGCCGACGAGGCGGTTCTCCAGGACATCGACGCGGCCGACGCCGTGCTTGGCGGCGAGCTTGTTGAGGTGGGTGATGAGCTGCTCTGGGGCGAGCTTCTCGCCGTCGACGGCGACGGGGCGGCCGGCCTCGAAGTCGATGGCGACATCCTGGTGCTCGTTGGGGGCCTGCCGCGGGTCGACGGTGAGCATCCAGACATCGTCGGGCGGGGTGTTGGCGGGGTTCTCAAGTGCTCCGCCCTCGTGGCTGAGGTGCCAGAGGTTGCCATCGCGGGAGTAGATCTTCTTGGCGCTGGCGGTGGTGGGGATCTTGCGCTCGGCGAGGTAGTTGAGGAGATCCTCTCGGGAGCGGAGGTTCCAGTGGCGCCAGGGGGCGATGACCTCGAGGTCGGGGGCGAGGGCGGCGAAGGTGGACTCGAAGCGGACCTGGTCGTTGCCCTTGCCGGTGCAGCCGTGGGCGAGGGCGTCGGCACCGAACTCCCGGGCGACCTGGACCTGGCCCTTGGCGAGGAGCGGGCGGGCGATCGAGGTGCCGAGCAGGTACTTGCCCTCGTAGGTAATGCCCGCCATGAGGCAGGGGTAGATGAAATCGGCGACGAACTCGCGCTTGAGGTCGAGGATGCGGCAGGCTGAGGCGCCGGAGTCGATGGCCTTCTTCTCGATGCCGGTGAGGTCTTCCTCGCCCTGGCCGACGTCGCCGACGAAGGCGATGACCTCGCAGTCGATGTTCTCCTTCAGCCAGGGAATGACTGCGGAGGTGTCGAGCCCGCCGGAATACGCCAGAACGACCTTCTTCTTCGCCATGGTGCCGCCTCCAGTGCCGGCTTTGGGCCGGTGCGTCGGGCGGAAGGATACGCGGGTATCCATGACCTGTATAGGTATGCAACTTGTGAATCTGCGTGGCGGCGGGGTCGCGAATCGCGATAGGATCGTCTGGATCCCCATTCTCCGGAGTTCAAGGCATGTTGAGCCTCATAGCCGCAGGAGTCATCGCCATGACACCGATTCAGCCCGAGACCAAGACCCCCGACGAGCCCTTCCGCGTGCTGGTGTACAGCCGCACGGCTGGGTTCCGCCACGATTCGATCCCGGACGGCATCGCCGCGATCACGAGTCTGGGGGATGCGAATGGGTTCAAGGTGGACTCCACGGAGGACCCGGAGCAGTTCACCGACGAGAACCTGGATCAGTACTCGGTGGTCGTCTTCCTGAGCACGACGGGGGACGTGCTGGGCGACGATCAGGAGAAGGCGTTCGAGCGGTTCATCGCCAAGGGGCGCGGGTACGTCGGGATTCACGCGGCCGCGGACACGGAGTATGACTGGCCGTGGTACGGGGAGCTGGTGGGTGGCTACTTCAAGAGCCATCCGGCGATCCAACCGGCGGACGTGCGGGTGGAGGACCACAACCATCCGGCGACGAAGCACCTGCCGGACATCTGGCACCGCGTGGACGAATGGTACAACTACCGCCAGAACCCGCGCGGGCAGGTGCACGTGCTGCTCGACCTGGACGAGAGCACCTATCAGAACGGGGCGATGGGCGACGATCACCCGATTGCGTGGTACCACGAGTTCGGCGGCGGGCGGGCGTTCTATACGGGGTGCGGGCATACCAAGGAGAGCTACACCGAGCCGGAGTTTGTGCAGCACATGCTCGGGGCGATCCTGTGGGCTGCCGGGGTCGAGGATGTGGTAGAGTCCGAGGGCAAGGCCCAGCCGGTCATCCGGTAAGGGAACGCCGAACGCAGAGAGCGCAGAGCGGGGCGCCAGTGGGCGCCGAGCGGCAGCGCGGGTTCTCCGCATGGTCCGGGCTCGCTCGCGTCAGCGAGCGGCGCGGACTGCGGCGATGACCTCGTCGGGGTCGGCTCGCTTCTTGTAGTCCCAGTCGGCCCAGGCGTACTGGATGACGCCGTGCTTGTCGATGACGAAGGTGCCGGGGGCGGGGAGGGTCCACTGGCCGCTGGAGTTCCAGCTGGCCAGATCGATGCCGAAGCCCTTGTACTTGGCCTGGGTATCGGGGTCGACTTCGAACAAGACCTTGTAGGCTTTCGCCGCCTGCATCGAGGAGTCGGAGTAGACGCTGTAGCCGAGGTCGTGCTTGTCGATGGTCTCGGCGGCGTGGTCGGGGGATTCGGGTGTCAGGGCGACGAGCTGGCCCCCGGCGGCGTGGAGCTCGTCGAGCTTGGTCTGCCACTTGTCGAGAGCGCGGTTGCAGAAGGGGCACCAGCCGCCCCGGTAGAAGGTGACGACGAGGGGCGCGTCGGCGTAGAGCGACTTGAGCGACACCGCCTTGCCGTCCTGGGTGTAGACGGTTGCATCGGGGGCGCGGTCGCCGACGTGGAGGCCGGGCTCGGAGGCGGTCGGATCGGCGGGGGGCGCGGCGGCGGCGGTCGGCGCTTTCGTGTCGTGCGATGTGGCGCAGGCACTGAGGAGCAGGGCGGGTGTGACGAGCGTGCCAATGGCAAGGGCTTTGTAACGCACGGTGGTCCTCCTTGGGTGCGTGGCGAACAGGGGTCGGGCGCTGGGTATTCCCGGGAGGCCGGGATCCCCGGATGAAATGTGATGCGGGGGGAGGCGGCGGCACACGGCGCATCGGCCGGGAACGTCGGTCGGCGGGCCTCTCAGTCGGCGGGAACGCAGCGGTTGGAGGCCCAGAGGCGGAGCGAGGCGATGCGTTCGGCCATGATGACCGAGAGTGGGGGGCTGGTGCGGAGGGCGTCCTCGACATGCTCGGTCGAGAGCTTCTTGCGGGTGTTGAAGGCGCGGTGCATGCCGGCGATGACGGCCTGCTCGATCTCGGCGCCGCTGTAGCCCGCGCTGGCGGCCACGAGGCGGGGGATGTCGAGCTTGGTCTCGTCCTGGTGTCGGCGCTTGAGGTGGGTCAGCAGGATTGCGGCGCGGGCCTCGTCCGCCGGCAGGTCGACGAAGAAGATCTCGTCGAAGCGGCCCTTGCGGAGCAGCTCGGGCGGCAGGGCCTGCACATCGTTGGCGGTCGCGACGAGAAAGACGGGCGCGGTGTGCTCCTGCATCCAGGTGAGCAGGCTGCCGAACATGCGGCGGCTCAGGCCCCCGTCGCTGGACTGCTCCGAGGCGGAGGCGAACCCCTTCTCGATCTCGTCGATCCAGAGCACGATCGGGGCCATGGCCTCGGCCTGGCGGAAGGCGTCGCGGAGGCGCCGCTCTGATTCGCCGACGTAGCGGTCGTAGAGGATGCCCGGGTCCAGCCGCAGGAGCGGGCGGTGCCAGGCGGTGGCGATGGCCTTGGCGCAGAGGCTCTTGCCCGCGCCCTGGACGCCGAGCAGGAGGATGCCGCGGGGCGGGGTGAGGCCGAAATCGGTGGCCTTGTCTCCGAAGGCTCTCTCGCGCTCCGCAAGCCAGACTTTCAGCCGGTTCATGCCGCCGATCTGGTCGAGGCTCGCCGGGCTTTCCACATATTCGAGCACGCCCTGGTTCCCGAGCAGCTTCCGTTTCGCGGCCAGCACGCGGTTGAGGTCGTCGGCGTCGAAGCGCCGGTCGTCGGACACGACGTCTCGGACGATCTGGACGCACTGGCGCCGGCTGAGGCCCTTGAGGTTCTTGAGGATGAGGCCGTAGTCGGAGGTCGAGACGTCGACATCGATCCCGAACTGCTGGTTGAGTTCGCGCAGCGTGGAGCGGACGAGACGGTCGATCTCGTCGTCGGTCGGGTAGCCGAGTTGGAGGGGCGTCACCCAGGAGCGGAGGGGCTCGGGGAGGTCGCTCTCGCTCTCGAGGAGCACGACGCAGCTCCCGACGGCGGCAGCGTGCATGAGGAGGCGGCGGAGGGCCCGGAGCGTGCCGGGGTCGGAGAGGTGGCGGGCGAGGTCGATCAGGAGGATGACGCTGGAGGGGTCGTTGATATCGAGCCAGGCGAGGGCGCCGGCGGGGTGGACGGTGTCGGGGACGGGCAGGGGCTCGGTGGAGAGCGGGGAGGACAGGCCGTCGATGGCGTCCCACTGCCAGAGGTGGGTGCCGATGTCCCTGGCCGCGGAGCGGACGAGCTCGACGGCTTCGGGCTCTTCATTGGTCACGATGTGGACGGCGGGGTGTCGGGCGCGGATGAGGGAGCAGAGCTGAGCGACATCGTCCATGGAGGGGAGTGTAACGGGGGCTGGCGTGGGGGGCGGCTCAGCGCGCAGGCAAGAAGACCCCGGGGGAGGTCAGGAGTGTGCTCACTGTTGGCGCCCGGCGGCGGTGCGGGCCGTCGGCGGAAGCGCACGGGGGCGGGGGAGGGGTCGCGCCGGGGCCGCGGGCATGCTGCCGTGGTCGCCGAGACTCGCATGAGCGCGAAAGACGCCGGCCCACTTCCGTGGGCCGGCGTTGTGTGGTGTGATCTGGCCGAGGCGTCTCGTCCGCGTTCGGCGTGGGTCGGGCTAGCACTCGCGGCAGAAGTCCTTGACCTCGCGCTGGGCCTCCTCGCGGGTCTTGCCGTATACCTCCTGGATCCTGCCCTCGAGTTCCTCGGCGCGACCGTTGATCACGTCGAGGTCGTCGTCGGTCAGCTTGCCCCAGCGCTGCTTCACCTTGCCGCGGATCTGCTTCCATTTTCCGGCGAATTGATCATTATTCATTGCGAAGCTCCTGTTTGAATTGTTGGGAGTCTGGTTCGGTCCGGGCACCCACCCGGTCCGCTGCGGGCTACTCGGACTTGTGCGGCTCGCGCCACGAGGTTCGGGAGCTGCTGTCTTCGGCGTCGAGCATGCGCTGGTAGAGCCCCTCCTGGCTTGCGTCGGCGCGGGTATAGGTTGCGCGGTAGACGATGTTGCCGCGTGCGTCGGCCGACTTGGTGGTGTAGGGCTGCTGGCCTGTGCGCTGGTCCGGGGCGCTGTTGGGGTCGCCGACGCCGGAGCCCGCGGCACTCCCCTGGTACATCGTGACCTCGTAGGAGTCGTCGCCTCGGAGCTCGAGTTCGACGCGGACCTCGTGCTGGGCCCTCGTGGCGCGTGTGTTCATGGAGCCGGGTTCGCGGCGGGTCGAGGATGGCTGCTCGCCGGCCCCGGCGCCCGTCCGACCGGGTCGGTCCGCGTCGTCGCGCATGTTTCCGTCGAATACGATGCGGTTGCTGCCCGCGTCGTAGCGGCCACTCTCCTTGTAGATCTCGCCGTCCCGGCTGTTCATGAGCACGATCGTGTAGCTGTCGTCGTCTTCATCAAAGGAGATGAAAGCCAGGCACTGGGTCGCGTTCTCGAGCCCGCTCTGCAGCATGCTCCCGTCGTTGGGCTGGGCGGGCTGGTGTGCGTCGCCGTTCCGCGAGGAATCATGACTCGACGGATTGTTGTTCGAAGGCTTCTTGTCGGAGGGGTCGTTCTCCGGCTGGTTGTCCCGCCCCCTGAGCGACCCGGGATCGCGGGCGCCGCTGGCCGGGAGGATGACCATGCGCTCGCGCAGGATCTGATCGTCGAGGATCAGGTCGGTGCGGGCGACGCCGTGGAAGCCGTCGTGTAGGCCGGCGGTGCTCTGGTCGCCCTGGTCGGGCTGTGCGGGATCGCGGGTGCGGTTGCCGTCCTGGCGGTCGCTGTCCTGGCCGGGCCTGGTGGCGCGGCGCTTGTCGGGATCGCGGGGGTCGGCCTTGTTCTCGAGTCCGCTCTCGCCGGGTTTGGTCGCTCCGGGCATGCCGCGATCGCGGTGCATCCGGGACCACAGCGCCGGGTTGATCTGCACGTTGACGCCCACACACCCTCGAGCTTGTGGAGCATCGATGGGCTCGCGCTCGGGGCGCCGTACTCGTGCTGCTCCTTCTGCTTGCTGTCGTAGTTCTGCGCGAGGGCCGCGGGCGCGGCGGACATGCCGAGCGCGATGCCGCACGCCGCCAGGAGGGTCGCCAGTCTGTTGTCGTTGCGTGTCATGGGGAATTCCCTTTCTGTTTCGTTGCTCGTTTGCTGTCGGTGGACGAGCCTGCTCACTTCTCGGATTGGATCGAGCCGTTGTGACTCTCTCGCTCTGCGGCCGGGTGCCGCTTCCCGTCGTGCGTTCACCCCAGCGTGGCTCGGGTGTCCTGTTCGTCGGTGTCCGTTCTCTCCGGTGCTTCCGACGAGACGCCATGCACGACTTCTCGGCGTCATCGCCACAACATACGACGGGGCTCCGCTCGCGGTTCGTGCTCGCGGCGCGCACAAGCAAGATCACGCCGCCGTTGTGGGTTTGTCATGCATTATGCTCGACGCTGTGTGTGAATGTTCTTACATCGCGGCGACATGTCCGTGAGGCGGATATGAAATCCGCATGAGCGCACGCTCATGTCGGTCATCGAGCGGACGTGCGCCATGGTCACGGCGGAACCTGTGGCCAATGCGGTCCGGGCGCCGCGTCTCGATGGATACCAATGTTCACGTGCCCCGGCGCTCGGCGCCGGTGCGGCCCGGGCCGCTTCGCGGCTGGCGCCTCGATCGGCGAGTGGATGAACACCGGACATGCGCACACGACGGCGGCGCGGAGGGCGCCGAGAGATCGGGCGGACGCCCGCCCGCGGGTGTGCGGCCCAGGCCATCTGTGCGGAGAGACTGCAACAACCCCGGCTGGCGGAGGAGGCGAGGGTCTCGATGGCAGCCCGAGCCTCGCCATCGAAAGGGGCCCCCCAGGGTCTTCAAAGAGCCGGTGCTCGAAGCAGCGGCGGCCGGCTCGGTTCGGGCTCCTGGGGGAGGGTCGCGTGCGGAGGCAGCGATGACGTCGGGGAGCGTTGGGCGAGCGGCGATGTCACGCTACACTGGGCCGGGAGGTTCGAATCATGCACAGCCAGAGACGCGTTTCCAGGGTCGCCAACCGGGGTTCGGCCGCGCTGGGCCTGATCGGGCTGCTCATCGCGTTGGCGATCGTCCTGTATCTCCTGTTCGGCAACATGGGCGGGACGAGCTATATGGACGAGGTGAACAACGGGAGGAAGCAGGGGCAGCAGGCCAGCATCGACATGCAGTCGGAGCAGTTGCTCACCTGCATCACGCAGTACCAGCTGGCCAACGACGCGCTGCCCAAATCGATGGAAGACCTCGAGGCGCCGGCGGGGGCGTTCGTGGATCCGTGGGGCCTGCAGGTGCGGTTCAGTTGTGAGAAGGATCCGCGCTCGGGCCACGGGGTGGTGCACATCGTGAGCGCGGGGCCGGATGGGGAGTTTGAGACTGAGGATGATCTGACGACGACGAGGGATCTGTCGATCTGAGCGGTCGTGGGGCGTTGGTAGGAGCGACTTCGCCGCGGAGCACGCGGAGAGAAGGCGGAGAAGGCAGATCAACGCAGGCCCAGGCACAGAGGAGGCGGCAGTGGGGGCGGTACCGTGACCGCGACTCTGCCAGCAACGATCGTCGTGTCGGTGAGGCAGGTTCACCCCAAAGGCACGAGACATGGCACCAGGCAGTGGCCGTTCCCGCTGAAACAGTACAATCGACCATCCGCTATTGGTGGCCGCACGATGGAAGACACACCTGAGCAACTGCTATCTGAATTGCGTGCCGTTCCGCAAGCTGAACGATTGCAGTATCTCGCCGGACAGCCGAGGAATAGGCTGGTGCTGTTCAAACGGATCTTGCCGCGAGAGGATCCGGCGAAGCTCGAAAGATACCTTCGTGCGAACGAAGAGATAGACGCAGCGAGAAATCGAGTAGAGACTTTCCGCGGCGTTGCGGTCTGGCTGCAGACGCTCGCGACATGGTGACAGTGCTACTGGAGATGGGGCCACATCTTCGACCAGGAGATCTGGAGTGGATACAGATCATCCGCAACGCGGCGGCAGGTTTGACTACCACCGGGATTTACACCCAGACAAGCGGAAGTCATTGAGAACATCTACAACCACTACTTTCCAGAGCGGACATAATCGGTGAGACAACCGGTGGCCCTACTCCTGGCGGGCGCCCGACGCTCTGGGCGGGCGGAGCCGCGATCCCTCCGCGTCCATCCCCCAAAGCCGAGGCATGCCACGCCAACCCCCGCCTGCCGCTGCCTCGAAGCCGGGCTGTCGCCGTGTTCACGCATCGTCAACCTTCTATCCGAGCCACCGCGCGGCCGGCCAGCAGCTCGGCGGGGCCCATTCTCTGTGCGAGCTCTGGGCTCACGCACAGACCGGGCTCACCGCCGCGTCGATCGATAGTCGGCTCGTTCGTGGTTCCTCCTCTGCCTGTTCATTCCCCGTCCGGTCTTCCCCCGCCGGATCCTCGCCGGTCGCCTACGCCGCCAGCCGCAGCTCCGCCGCCGGACGCCAGGGCGTCCGGTCGCGCAGCATCGCCCAGCACCGGATCAGCAGCCGCCGGGCCACCGCCACGATGGCGATCTTCTTCCGCGCCGGCGAGCCCCGCAACGCCCGCTCGTACACTGCCTTCATCCACGGGTTGTGCCGCCGACCCAGCCACGCCACCTCGACCAGCATCTCGGTGTTCTGGGGTCATGGTGCCCGCCCGCACCGAGGAGCGGCCCAAGGCCGCCGCACCTCAGCGGCACGCTCGCGATTCGGGCCACCCGCCGCTACATTCACAGCATGGGATGGACGCGTGCGGCTCGGCGGATCAAGGACGATGCGGGGATCGTCCGCGCATCGGTGAACCCCCGGATGCGGAGGGCCCTTCGCGTTGCGGGGCCACGCGCGTACTGCCGGCGAGAGTGGACCGGCGTTTGGAAGGCTCTCGTGATGGGCGTTTATAGACGCGTGCATAAGTCGTCGGAGACGGGTGCTTGGTGGGTGGTCTGGTCCATGATCGCGGGCATGGTGGTCCATCCATGTCGGGCTGACATGGTGGTTTGGACCCCGCAAGGATGAGATCCGGCGTCGCGCCCGAACGGCCCGTCGGCGCTGCGGATCCGCGGATCGAGGTCTTCCACCCGTGCCGCAGAGATCGGCCCGGCGATCTCGGTGTTCTGGCGTCACGGTATCCGTCCGCACCGAGGAGCGGCCCAAAGCCGCCGCACCTGGGTGGTACGATCAACTCCCATCCCCTGCCTTGCCTCTGTGTCTCTGTGCCTCTGTGTTGAAATTGCCTTCGCTGTCTTGCTCCGCGTCCTCTGCGTCCCCTCTGCGGCCTCCGCGTTCTGCATCGCGGGTGGGACGAAGAAAGCCCACGCTTGCGCGGTGGGCCTCTTTTGTCAGCGGGGCATGGGGATCTGGACAGACTGGTCGCGGGCGCAGTCGGCGGCGAGCTCGTAGCCGGCGTCGGCGTGGCGGAAGACGCCCATCATGGGGTCGTTGGTGAGGACGCGTTCGAGGCGGGCGGCGGCTTCGGGGGTGCCGTCGGCGACGATGACCTGGCCGGCGTGCTGGCTGAAGCCGATGCCCACGCCGCCGCCGTGGTGGAAGCTGACCCAGCTTGCGCCGCTGGCGACATTGACCATGGCGTTGAGGAGGGCCCAGTCGCTGATGGCGTCGGAGCCGTCCTTCATGGCCTCGGTCTCGCGGTTGGGGCTGGCGACGCTGCCGCAGTCGAGGTGGTCGCGCCCGATGACGATGGGGGCCTTGACGCGCCCGTCGGCGACGAGCTGATTGAAGAGCAGGCCGGCCTTGTCGCGTTCGCCGAGGCCGAGCCAGCAGATCCGGGCGGGGAGGCCCTGGAAGCCGAAGCGGGGGGTGCAGCGGTCGTAGTCGCCGGCGAGGAGGGCGTTGGGGTCGGCGTGGCAGGAGAGGATCCAGCGGCGGAGGCCGTCGGCGCTGGCGCTGGAGCCGGGGGGAAAGAGCTTGAGCAGTTCGTGGTCGGTCACGTAGATGTCGCGGGGCTCGCCGGAGAGGGCGACCCAGCGGAAGGGGCCGCGGCCGGTGCAGAACTGGGGGCGGATGAAGGCGGGGACGAAGCCGGGGAAGGCGAAGGCGTCCTTGAACCCGTGGTCGAGGGCGCGCTGGCGGATGTTGTTGCCATAGTCGAAGGTGACGGCGCCGCGCTGCTGGAGGGCCACCATCGCCCGGACATGGCGGTCCATGCTGGCCATGGAGCGTTCGGCGTAGTGGGCGGGGTCGAGCTTGCGGGCGACCTCGGCCTCGGCGAAGGAGTATTCGACGGGGACATAGCCGTCGAGCGGGTCGTGGGCGCTGGTCTGGTCGGTGAGCGCGTCGGGGGTGATCTCGCGCTCGAGGAGGCGTTCGAGCAGCTCGATGGCGTTGCAGTGGACGCCGATGGAGCGGGGCTGCTTCTTGGCGGCTCGCTCGATGGCGCGGTCGATGGCGTCGTCGGGCTCGAGGGCGACCTCGTCGAGGTAGAGGTCGCGGACGCGGCGTTCGAGGCGGGAGTGGTCCACGTCGGCGATGAGGCAGACGCCGCCGTTGAGCGTGACGGCCAGGGGCTGGGCGCCGCCCATGCCGCCGCAGCCGGCGGTGACGACCAGGCGCCCGGCGAGCGAAGCGCCGAAGTGCTGGCGGGCGCACTCGGCGAAGGTCTCGAACGTGCCCTGGAGGATGCCCTGCGTGCCGATGTAGATCCAGGAGCCGGCGGTCATCTGGCCGAACATGATGAGGCCCTTGGCCGCGAGATCGTCGAAGTGTTCCTGGGTGGCCCAGTGGGGGACGAGGTTGGAGTTGGCGATGAGGACCCGCGGGGCGTCGGCGTGGGTGCGGACGACGCCGACGGGCTTGCCGGACTGGACGAGGAGGGTCTCGTCGGGCGCGAGGGCCTTGAGCGAGGCGACGATGGCGTCGAAGGCTTCCCAGGAGCGGGCGGCCTGGCCACGCCCGCCGTAGACGACGAGCTTGTCGGGGTGCTCGGCGACCTCGGGGTCGAGGTTGTTCATGAGCATGCGCATGGCGGCCTCGGCCTGCCATGTCTTGCAGGCGCGCTGCGTGCCGCGCGGCGCCCGCACCAGCCGTGCTCCCGAACCCCCCGATTTGCCCGCCCTGCTCTTCCTCTTCGCCGAGATGGCGCTTCCCACGGTGCGGCTCCTTCCGAGTGCGTCTCCTAACAGGCTAGCCCGGCGGGGGCCACCATACCACGGCGTTGCGCCGATCAGCGGAGCAGGAGGCTCGGAATCGCGTCTGGAATGACGTCGGACCGGCGGATGAGGGCGGTGAGGGCCTCGATATCCGGCGTGAGCGGACGGTCGTCGTCGAGCCGGGGTACGACGGCCCGCATGGTCGCGTGGAACGCCTCGACGGGGCCTCCGGACCGCAGGGGGCGGTGGAGGTCGATGCCCTGGCCGGCGCAGAGCAGCTCGATCGCGACAACCCAGCGGGCCAGCTCGACGGCCCGCGCGGCCTTGGCCGCGGCGCGGGGGCCGAAGGAGTTGTAGTCCTCGATGCCGGCGCTGGTCGAGATGTTGGCGACGCTGGCGGGGTTGGCGAGGCCGATGAGTTCGTTGCAGCAGGCGGCGGCGGTGTATTGGGCGATCATGAGTCCCGACTGCAGGCCGGGGTGGGGGGCGAGGTAGGGCTGGAGCCCGACGAAGGGATCGGCGGCGGCGAGCATGGCGAAGACGCGGCGCTCGCTGATGCCGGCGAGGTGTGCGGCGGCGATCGCGAGGGTGTCGAGGGGGATGGCCAGGGGCATGCCGTGGAAGTTGCCCGCGCTGATGATGTCCCCGTCGATGACGAGCGGGTTGTCGGTGACGGCGCCGAGTTCGCATTCGAGAGCCAGGCGTGCGCCGCGGGCGGCGTCGAGCGCCGCGCCGAGCACCGGCGGGGCGCAGCGGAAGGAGTAGGGGTCCTGCACGCGGGGGTCGTCCTCGCGGTGGGAGGGGATGATCTGGCTGCCCTCGAGGCCGGCGCGGAGGGCGGCGGCGATGTCGGCCTGCCCGGGCTGGCGCCGGAGCGCGTGCACGCGGGGGTCGAGGAAGGCGTCGGTGGCCTTGGCGGCGTCGATCGACATGGCGCAGGCGAGGACGGCGGCGTGGAAGAGCGTGTCGAGCTCGTCGAGCAGCAGTGCGCCGCGGGCGGCCATGAGGTGCGTGCCGTTGATGAGGGCGAGCCCCTCCTTGGCCTCGAGCGCGAGAGGCTGGAGGCCGGCTCGGGCCAGGGCCTCGGCGGTGGGGGCGCAGGAGCCCTCGAAGTAGGAATCGCCCTCGCCGATCAGGGCGAGTGTCGCGGCGGCCAGGGGGGCGAGGTCGCCCGAGGCGCCGACAGAGCCGGTCTCGGGGACGGCGGGCGTGACGCCGGCGTTGAGCATGGCGAGGATGGCATCGACGACGGCGGGGCGCGCGCCGGAGGCGCCGCGCGAGATCGAGGCGGCCTGGGCGAGCATCATGCCGCGGACGACCGGCTCGGGGAGGTGGGGGCCCACACCGGCGGAGTGGCTGCGGATGAGATTTCGCTGGAGCTGGGCGAGGTCGGCGGGCGGGATGCGCCGCCGGGAGAGCGAGCCGAAGCCGGTGTTGATGCCGTAGCGGGGCGCTTCGCCTTCGCAGACGCTCTCGACGACCTGCCGGGAGCGGGCCATGCCGGTTCGGACCGAGTCGTCGAGTCGCACGGGTCGGCGCGAGACTGCGACATCCACGACATCGCGGATGGAGAGGGCCGAGCCATCAAGCGTCAGAGGATTTGGCGGCATCGACCCCTCGGTGTGGCGTCCGGGATGGGGCCGGGGAAGCTCCCGGCTCCGCCCGATCATACACCGGGCGGGCTGGGCCCCCGGGGCCGCGGGCCCGTAGACTTGGCTTCTGACCAAGGGTCGTGGCGTTGGTGTTTGGCCCGATCAGATTCAACGACAGGAGACCGTTATGCGTCCAGATCCCGCGTGCCTGTTCCACCGCGCTGCCGCTTCGCTCGCTCTGGTGACTGGTGTGGTTGCCGGTGTGGCCTCCGGTCTCGCTTCGGCCCAGGACATCTCCCCGAACTGGTTCCGGACTCCGGCGATCTCCCCCGACGGGACGACGATCGTGTTCAGCAGCGGGGGGGACCTCTATGTGGTCCCCGTCTCGGGCGGGACGGCCCGCGCGCTGACGGTCCACGCGGCGAGCGAGACGCGTCCGGTGTGGTCGCACGACGGTCGCTCGATCGCGTTCGCCTCGGATCGCGAGGGGAACTTCGACGTGTATGTGATGCCCTCGCAGGGGGGCGAGGCGGTGCGTCTGACGTACAACTCGGCCAACGACCTGCCGAGCGATTTCACGCCGGACGATTCGGCGGTGATCTTTGAGAGCGCCCGGATGGACGACGTGGCGAGCACGCTGTTCCCGAGCCCGGTGCTGGCCGAGCTGTACAGCGTGCCGGTTGGGGGCGGGACGCCCCGCATGCTGCTGACGACGCCCGCGCTGCGAGCGGTGTACAGCCGCGACGGCGGGAGGGTGCTCTACGAGGACCGGAAGGGCTACGAGAACGAGTACCGCAAGCACCACACCTCGGCGATCGCGCGGGATGTCTGGATGTGGGACGTCAAGTCCGGGAAGCACGTGATGCTCACCGACTATGCGGGCGAGGACCGGAACCCGCAGTGGGCCGAGGACGGCAAGTCGATGTACTTCCTGTCGGAGCGGGCGGGCGATTCCAATGTGTTCCGGATGCCGCTCGAGGCGGGCGCGAAGGCCGAGCAGCTGACGAGCTTCGAGCACAACCCGGTGCGGGACCTCTCGGTCTCACCCAAGGGCGACATGGTGTTCAGCTGGCATGGGGACCTCTATTTCAAGGCGAACGGGAAGGCGCCGGTCTTGGTGCCGGTCCGGATCGGTTCGGAGGGTCGCTCGGGGTCGGAGTTTGTGGACACGCTGCGGTCGGGGGCGACGGAATTCGCCGTGGCGCCGAGCGGCAAAGAGGTCGCGTTCGTGGTCCGGGGCGACGTGTTTGTGACCTCGACCGAGTTCGGCACGACGCGGCGGATCACGTCGACGCCGGAGCAGGAGCGGTCGGTCGGGTTCTCTCCCGACGGCAAGAAGCTGGTCTATGCCGGGGAGCGTGACGGCTCGTGGAACATCTACGAGTCGTCGATGTCGGATGAGGACGAGCTGTACTTCTTCAGCGCGACGGCCTTCCAGGAGCGGCCGCTGGTGGCGACCGATGCCGAGGAGTTCCAGCCGCTCTACTCGCCGGACGGGAAGAGCCTGGCGTACTTGTACAACCGCACGGCGCTCAACATCCTGGACCTCGAGAGCGGCCAGACCCGGACGGTGATGCCCGGCGACGAGTATTACTCGTACGAGGACGGCGACCAGTACTTTCGGTGGTCGCCGGCGGGCGACTACATCGCGACGCAGTTCTACGCGAGGGACCGGGCCTTCGTGACGGAGGTCGGCGTGGTGCCCACGGGCGCGGGGGCCGAACCCGGTCCGATCGAGTTCTCAAACTCGGGGTACGACGACCTTCGCCCGCGATGGGGCATGGAGGGCGGCGTCATGCTCTGGGCCTCGGAGCGGTACGGGATGAAGAGCCACGGCAGTTGGGGGGCGCAGCTCGACGTGGTGGGGACGTTCCTGAACCAGGACTCCTACGACAAGTTCCACATGAGCAAGGAAGAGTACGAGCTGAAGAAGGAGCTCGACGAGAAGCGCAAGAAGAAGGAGGAGGAGAAGGCCAAGGAGGACAAGGCCGAGGAGAAGGCGGCCGGCGCGGGCGATGGGGATGATGCCGACGGCGACAAGGCCGAGGTCGGGGACACACCCAAGCCTGTGGAGCTGGAGCTGGACGGCATCGAGCGCCGCACGGAGCGGCTGACGATCCAGTCGTCGGACCTGGCGGATTTCGCGCTCTCCTCGGACGGCACCCGCCTGTACTACCTGTCGAGGTTCGAGAAGGGCTACGACCTGTGGGTGCGAGACTTCCGCGAGGATGAGAACAAGATCCTCAAGAAGCTCAACGCCGACGCCGCGACCATGCAGCTCAACAAGGACGGCGACGCCATCTTCCTGCTCGCCGATGGCAAGCTCTCCAAGGTGGACGCCAAGAGCGGCGAGGCGACTCCGATCGGGTTCGCGGCCGAGGAGCGGCTGGATACGGGTCTGGAGCGGTCGTACCTGTTCGGACACATCTGGCGGCAGGTCAAGGAGAAGTTCTACAACCCCGATCTGCACGGGGTGGACTGGGCGTTCTACCGTGATCAGTACGCCCCCAAGATGGCGGGGATCTCGAACAACCGCGACTTTGCGGAGGTGGAATCGGAGCTGCTCGGCGAGCTGAATGCGTCGCATACGGGCGCGATCTACCGGCCCGGCAGGAAGCCCGGCGACGCGGCGACGGCGAGCCTGGGCGTCTTCTTTGACAACGGGTACACGGGCGAGGGGCAGCGGATCGCCGAGGTGATCAAGGGCGGGCCGCTCGACCGGTCCGACCTCGACATCGATGCCGGGATGGTGATCACGCAGATCGACGGCCACCCGCTCGACGCGACGCAGAACCTCTTCGAGCTGCTCGACGGCAAGGCCGGCGAACGCGTCAGGCTCACGCTGCGCCGCGACAACGGCGACACCTTTGACCAGGTGGTCAAGCCCGTGAGCGGCGGCGAGGAGGGCGAGCTGCTCTACCGCCGCTGGGTGCTTGCGCGGCGGGACATGGTCGACGCACTCTCCGGTGGGCGCATCGGCTACGTGCACGTGCGCGGCATGAACGACGAGAGCTTCCGCGAGGTCTACTCCGAGGTGCTCGGACGCGACGCGGCGAAGGAGGGCCTGATCGTGGATACCCGCTTCAACGGCGGTGGATGGCTCCACGACGACCTCGTGACCTTCCTGACCGGCAAGGAGTATGTCGATCTGTACCCGCGGAACGTCGAGGCGCCCGGCAAGGGCTACTTCGGCGACCCGCGCCAGCGGTGGACGAAGCCCTCGCTCGTGGTGATGAGCGAGAGCAACTACTCCGATGCCCACTTCTTCCCGTGGGCGTACACCGAACTCAAGATCGGACCGACCGTCGGCATGCCGGTGCCCGGCACCGCGACTGCCGTCTGGTGGGAGCACCTCCACACCGGCGACCTGATCTTCGGCATCCCGCAGGTCGGCACCAAGGGCATGTCGGGAGGCTTCCTCGAGAACACGCAGCTTGAGCCGACCTATAAGGTGCGCATCAGCCCCGAGCAGGCGGCGGCCGGCGAGGACACGCAGATCGAGAAGTCGGTCGAGGTGATGCTCAAGATCTGCGACGACGCGAAGGCGGCCAAGAGCGCGAAATAGGCGTGAATTGCGCCGAGGTCGGACGGTGGGGGGGTGGCGACTACCCCTCCACCCTGCGGAAGCGCAGGAAATAGCTCTCGCGCAGCCCCGGGACCGTGGTCTCGCCGAGCAGCCTGAACCCGGCGGCCTCGATCTCCTTTGTGAACACGTCCCGTCCTGCCCGGACGTGCTCGAGGACCCAGGGGCGTGATTGGCCGGGGTTACGCTCGAAATCGATGAGCACGACCTCGCCCCCGGGCGCGAGTGCGTTCCGGATAGAGGTCATCGTGGAGTGCGGGTATTCGAAGTGGTGGTAGACGTCGCAGATAAAGGCAATGTCGATGGAGCCGGCGGGCAGGTTGACGGAGTCTTCCGGGCATTGCCGGGCCTCGACCTGCGTCAGGCCGGCGCGGGCGGCGCGCTGCCGGATGTGTTCGACGAACTTGGGAGAGATATCGAGTTCGTAGAGCCTTCCCGTGGCGCCGACGGCATCGGCGAAGGGTTCGAGAAAGAGGCCGGTGCCCGCACCGATGTCCGCCACACGATGGCCGGGGCGCAGGGCCACAGCGCGGACGATCTCGGCCCGGGCCTCGTAGATCTCCCGACTCTCGACCTCGAACCTGTTGACCCACTGCGCGACGTCGAGGTTGGGATCGAGATAGGGCTCGTTGACGCCGGGGCGGACGCTGGCCTCGTGCTTTGAGGCCGTCATCTGCTCGAAGCCCGGCGTGGAGATCGATCGGCAGCCCGCGGACAGGAGGCAGGCGAGGGCCACGGCGCGGGCCAAACCGCGGCGGGGATGGCGGATCATGTGGGTCATAGTGCGGCTCCTTGACCGTCGGCAACGAGCGAGACCACCGTCACGTCGTCGGCGAGCGGGCCGGCGGCGTGGGCCCGCACGGCGGAGAGTATCTCGGCGACATCGCTGGCTGGCTCTGTGCTGCGGGAGAGCACGCCGAGGGCCTCCCGCATCCCGAATTGCTCGCCCGCGGAGTTGGCTTGCTCGACGACACCGTCGCTGAAGAGGACCAGTCGGGCGCCGGGGTTGAGCGCCATGATCTGGGAGCCGTAGCTCTGACCGGCGGCGACGCCGATCGGCAAGCCTCCCGCGAAGCGGACGTGCTCGGCGCCGCCTCCGGGGTCGCACCGGCAGCAGAAGCCGTGGCCCGCGTCGACGAGTTCGAGCGTGCCCGCGCGGGAGTCGATGATGCCGGCCATGAGCGTGAGAAACGTCCCCGTGTCGGTCCGCGCGTGCACGTGCTCGTTGAGGGCGTCGACGGATGACGCCAGACTCTGGCCGAGCGCCAGGAGCGTGCGCAGCTGCGTCTGCGCGGCTGCCATGAGCAGCCCAGCGCCGACGCCCTTGCCGGCGACATCCCCCAGCAGGAACGCGGTGCGTCCGCCGCCCAGGTCCACGAGGTCGAACAGGTCTCCGGCGACGAAGCGCCCGGGGACCGATTCGAAGCAGTAGGTGAGCCCCGATGTCGCACCCGATCGGGGGGGCATGAGCAATTGCTGGGCCTTGCGGGCCGCGAGCAGGTCCCGCTCGAGTTGTTCTCGACGATCCGACATCTCCGCGGCCAGCACCCGCTCGGTCGCCATGGCGCCGAGCTGCGCCATCGCGATGCAGAACGCGCCGACGTCTGGAGGGAGTGTGCCCTCGCGGCCCCGGGTGTCGAGGTAGAGGAGGGAATCCGCGAGGCCGCCGACCAGGAGCGGGGCGCAGATCGCGCTGCGGATCTCCAGGTCGATGAGCGATTGTCCGCCCTGGAAATCGGCCTGAGCCGAGGTGAGTTGCACCAGTTCGCCGACGAGCGCCGCTTCCAGCAGCGTCCGGCTCAGGGTGGGGCCATCCCCGGCGGCGGTGCTCGCGAGGACGTCGAAGGCTTCGTTGCCCGCCGGTCGGACCACGACCACGCGGGCGCAGCCCGTCCCAGCCGCGGTGCAGGAGGCCAGCGCGCTCGCCACGGTCTCCCGGTCTTCGGCGCGGGCCAATTGACGGCTCGCTTCCAGGAGAGCGTCGAGTCGTTGCTGGGCGACGCCGGCGAGATTGGACGCCTGGATGGGCCTGACCCGGTCGGCGAGCGATGTCTCGGGCATCGTCGTCATCCGGGTCGTGGCCATCTCGGCGCCCTCGGCACGGCAGGCCCAAAGCCCGAACCGGACCTCGTCACCCGGGCGCAGAGGCAGACGTTCGCCCTCGCGGAGCTGCTGCCCGTTCAAGAAGGTCCCGTGCCGGCTCCCCAAGTCGGCGATCAGCCAGTCGCCCCCCGCGGGCTCGAGCATGGCGTGGCGCCGCGAGACGGTGGGCTCGGGGATGGCCCAACCGGCGCCTGCGGTCCGCCCGATCACGAGGCGACCGGATGTCGATCCGAGCCGGAGGGGCCGGATCGGCTCACCGGCTTGGATTCGGAGCAGAGGCCGGAGTGTGACAACAGGGGCGGCGAGGGCCATGGCGTGAAGCGTACGGGCTCCCGGGCCGGCGGTGGGATCCCACTCTCGCCCCGGTCTGTGATCTGCTGGGTGCTCCCCGGGCGGCGCGAGCGCCGGATCCAAGGTCCTATAATACATGTTATGTCAAATTGCCCCGCTCTCCTGGGCCGAAGCGGGCGACGGGGGTCGTTCCGAGGCTGCCCACTCCCGAGCTGACCTCTCCTACTGGAGCTCGGCAGCCGGCCGGTGGAGCATGGCCCGACAGCTCACCCCATCGACCCCGGGGCCGTAATAGGCCGGGAGGCGACGGATCGGCTGGAAACCGAGCGCGGCGTAGAGCCCGAGCGCGGTGTCGTTGTCTTCGCGGACCTCGAGGTAGACCCGTTCGATCCCACGCTCGCGGAAGACCTCCAGGAGATGTTCGGTGAGGCGGCGTCCGATGCCGCGGCCTCGGGCCTGGTTGTGGACCCCGACGGCGTAGATTCGGCCGCTCGTCCAGCGGCGGTGCTGCCGGATCAGGCCGACCGCCCAGCCCGCGACGGTTCCGCCGGATTCGGCGAGCAAGACCCGGGCTCTGGGGTTCTGGACCAAGGCTCTGATCTGGCGGCGGGTGAAGCGCTCTTCGGGCCTGTCGAAGCAATCATGCTCGAGACCAACCAGGGCGTCCAGATCTTCGACGGTCGCGGAGCGGATGATGAGGTCCATCGGCAGGGGGGCTTTGTGGGGCGGGACGGGGGGTGATGCCGTTTCGCGGGCGATTTCGGGGATCGATATGCCCGGGACGTGGACGGCGGCGGGCAGAGCCTGCCGCGCGAGCACGTGCTTGTTGAGCAGGCGAACGGGGCGGTAGCTCTGCTTGGTGAAGCGGAGCGTCGGGATGCCCCAATCGTCGCCCGCGTTGCACTCGGGGTAGGTGGCCAGTTCTGTGCGGCAGAATTCGGAGAAGATGTACTGCGGGCAGCCCGGGAACTCGGGCGAGGTCTTCTCCGCGAGCACAAAGGACTGCATGGGCGAGAGCCCGGAGCCGAGGGTGAATCCGGCGACCTGATCGCCCACGAGCACGACCATGCCCTTCAGGCCGAGTTCGCGGAAGGAGCGGAGCAGGCGGGAGGTCGCGACGAGGTCCTTGTTGCGCAGGATATCGGTGCCCAGGTGGGCGTCGTTGACCTCGCCCTCGTGGGTGGCATCGCCGTGGTTGGCCCAGCGTTCGAGGAGGGCCTGGCAGCGGTCGAGGTGCTCCTCTCCCATCGATTCGGAGCGGACGGAGGGGAACTCGCGGAGAAACTTGGATCGGGCGTGGCGTTTGGACTTGAGGTCGCCGCCCTCCAGAGTCACCAGCCGCTTGGTGTCGTAGACGTAGTCGCCCCAAAGGGGGGAGGCGCTAAGGGGAAAGGGCGAGGCCTCGCTGAACCGTTCGAGGAGTTCGTCGGAGACGTACTCGATTCGGGACCGCTCGCAGCCGCCGCGAGGGTCGTTGTACTCATCCATGATCTCGAAGCAGTCCCCCACGGCCCGGCGGAATTCGTCGGTTCCGGCACCCGGGAGGCCGATCGGCGGGGTGAGCATGGTCAGGTCTTCCGCTCCGTTGGCGAAGACGCAGACATGGCGGTGGATGAGTGCCCAGGAGACCTTCAACGCCTCGGCCCACATGAAGGTGCAGGCGAAGGAGTAGTCGGAAATGGGCTGCTTGAGGGAGGTGAAGGCGAGGTCGAACGTCGGCTTATCCGTCAGCCGAATCGGCGTGAGGCTCGAGAGGAGCCCCACTTTGTCATCGTCCATGCGGCGGCGTAATTGCCTACCTCCGATGGGGCGGGGGAAGCCACCCCGAGTCCCTGCCCGGCGTGTCGACCTCCAGGCCGCTCGCCGGCGCCGTCAATTGAGCTTATGCGCCCATCGACGAAGTCAATAAGAAAGGTCTGGGTGCCCGCAAATATTCTGGACGATCGCGGAGAATGAATCATGCTGTCAGCGCTGCCAGGCAACGTTCGCGGACCTGGTCGAGGGGGACCACCTCTCCCTTCCCGGGGTCGCGCCGTCCCTTGAGCTCGACGCCGCCGGCTGCCAGGGCCTTCTCGCCGATGGTGATGCGGACGGGCAGCCCGACGAGGTCCGCGTCCTTGAACTTGACGCCCGGGCGTTCGTCCCGGTCGTCGATGAGGACGTCGAGGCCGGCGTCCGCGAGTTCACCGGCCAGGGACTCGGCGACGCGGGCGTGCTCGGCGTCGGCCGGCTTCATCAGGACGAGCAGGGCGTGGTAGGGTGCGATAGCCGCGGGCCAGATGATGCCGTTCTCGTCGTGGCTCATCTCGACGCACGCGGCCATGGTCCGGCTGACACCGATGCCGTAGCAGCCCATGATGACGCTGCTTTTCTGCTGTCCCTCATCCATGACGGCAAAGCCCATGGCATCGGAGTACTTGGTGCCGAGTTTGAAGATGTGCCCGGTCTCGAGCCCCCTCTGGGCGACCAGCGTGGAGCCCTTTGCTCGGGGTGAGGGGTCGCCGACCACGGCGTTTCGGGCGTCGGCGACCTTTACATAACGCGCGTCGGCCGTGGGGGCGCCGAGGTCTCGGCTCCAAGAGAAGCCGGTGACGTGGTGGTTGGGTTCGTCGGCTCCGGTCGCCCAGGCGAGGTCGCCTTGCGCGGCATCGGGATCGACGACCAGGAGTGCCCCACCGGGGGCCGCGGCCGCGGCCCGGGGGCTGACATACCCGATGGCGAATCCGGCGGCCCGGGCCTTCTTCTCGTCCGCGAGGACGACCTTGAACCCGATCGCGTCTCGGACCTTTCCGGTATTGACCTCGTGGTCTCCGCGCACGACGGCGAGCACCCAAGCCACCCCCCCGCTATCGACCCCCGGCGCGGGCTCGAGGACGATCGTCTTCAGCATGCCGGCGGCTTCGACGCCGAGGAAGGAGGCGACGGTTTCGATCCCCGGCATTCCCGGGGTGTGGACCTTGGCCAGAGGCGCGGCGGCGGCACCCTCGAAAGACCAGGCTCGCGCACCGATCTCGCATTTCTCCACGTTGGCGGCATACCCCGAGGCGGGGCACCGGAGAATGGTGTCCTCACCGGTCTCGCAGTTGACCATGAACTCGTGGCTGGCCGAGCCGCCGATGGGCCCGCTCTCGGCCTCGACGACCGTGAAATCGAGCCCGCAGCGACTGAATACGTTGCAGTAGGCCTTGTACATCGCGTCGTAGGTCTCATTCAGGCCGCCTGGACCCTCGACGTTGAGGTGGAAGGAGTAGGCATCCTTCATGATGAATTCGCGGCAGCGCAGCAGTCCGGCGCGGGGTCGGGGCTCGTCGCGGAATTTGGTCTGGATCTGGTAGAGCGCCAGCGGCAGTTGGCGGTAGCTGGTCACGGCGTCGCGGAGAAAGGCCGTGATGACCTCCTCGTGCGTCGGGCCGAGGGCGGTCGGACGGCCGTGGCGGTCCTTGAGGCGGAAGAGGTCGTCGCCATAGTCTTGGGCCCGTCCGGTCTCCTCGAACAGCTCCATCGCGACGAGGGCCGGCATCAGCATCTCGCTGGCGCCCGCGCCGTTCATTTCCTCGCGCACGATCTGGGCGATCTTGGTGAGCGAACGCCATGCGAGGGGCAGGTAGTCGTAGACGCCGGCGGCCACCTGACGGATATATCCCGCCCGGAGCAGCAGCCGGTGGCTCGGCGTGGTGGCCTCGGCGGGCGCTTCTCGGAGGGTGGGGATCATCGTCCGGCTCCAGCGGGCGATCTCGCCGCGGGAGCGGGTGCGGGGCGACCAGGATGTCGGTGCGGTGGGTGTGGAGGCCATAGGGCCGAAGTCTAGACCCCGGCTGCGTGGGTACCGGTCGGTACCTGGTCCGCCGCGAGGGCGGGTTCTGCGCGGGCGACGGCCGGCGAGGGCTCCTGCCGGATCCACCCCGCGTTGCGCAGCGCGGCGAGCCAGGGCCCACGCTCCTGTTCGGCGGCGAGTTCGGCGCCGGGGTCGCTCAGCCTTCGCCACCACCACGCGAGGTAGGCCGGCGCATCCAGATCGACGACGAGATCAGCGAGCTGCGCGTCGGTCAGGTCCACCAGGGGGACCTCGACGGGCACGGCTTCGGCCCCCGGGGGCGTGTCGAGCATCGCCAGGCGGCCGA
The DNA here is from genome assembly GCA_016709445.1 of Phycisphaerales bacterium. Lineage (GTDB taxonomy): Bacteria > Planctomycetota > Phycisphaerae > Phycisphaerales > UBA1924 > PNC22. The sequence continues at coordinate 85,195 of JADJMV010000009.1, read as the reverse complement.
CGAGCTGGGCCCGATCGACGGCGCCGGCGATTGCCTCGATGTGCCGGCCGATCGTCTCGTGATCGCTGTGGAACTGCAGGGGCCAGACGACGCGTTCGCATCCATGGCGGGACGCCGCCTCGGCGGCGGCGACGAGCAGCATGGTCTGCGACGCCCCATGGGCGCGGCTGGGGATCGGTGTCGGGCTGACATCCTCGAGGACCTGGAAGCGGAAAAAGCGGGCCTGAGCGTGGGCCGCGGCCTGCTGTTCGGCCTGGGCCGCGGGAAGAGATGCCCAAGGCAGGAGCATGGCTCCCCCCCCACCCTCGGCGAGGGACCTTTCCGCCTCGATGGCGGCGGCGACGAGGGCGGGTAGGCCGCCATCGGAGAGGATGAGCGTTTGTCGGCTCGCGCCTTCCACGCGGGGAGTCTACCGCGAAATCCCGCCGTCGTGAAGGCTCGGCAGGAGAAGTCAGGGCTGCGGGGCGGGGGGAGCCTCAAGGGTTTCCCGGTAGAAGGCGGCGACGGCCTGCTTGAGCGCGCGGAGATCGGCCTCGCGGATGTACATCATGTGGCCGGCCTCGAAGTGGGCTTCGCGGAGGTTGCCGCGGAGGGCGGGGTCGACGCCGAGGTGGGCGATGGTGTACTCGGTGGCGAAATAGGGGGTGGCCAGGTCGTAGTAGCCGCTGGCGAACAAGACACGCAGATTGCGGTTGTGGAGCATCGCGTCGCGGAGCCTTGGGGCGACATTGACGTAGCTATTGGTCGCCCCGGAATAGTTCCATGGGTGCACGCGTCCCGTGAGTATCTCGTACGGCGCATCGTTGGTATAGCCGAGGTCGCTGCGGACATACTCATTGAGGAGCGCGGTATAGGGGCCGGAGATCGCCGACATGCTCGGGTCGAACTCGCTGCCGGCGCCGGCCTGGTCGGCATCGACACCCGTGATCCGGCTGTCGAGCCGACCCACGCTGAGGTCGCGGCCCCGGAGCAACTCCTTGGTGTAGCGGAAGATCTTGAGTCGCAGGTCCGACTGCTCGACATACTCGGTCGAGAGCCCGGTATAACGTGCGACTCGGGCGGCGATCTCTCTGCGTTCATCGGTCGAGAGCCGGTCCCCCCTTGCGAGCGCGAGCAGGTAGTCGCCGCAGGCGAACGCCTCGACCTCGTGGAGGAACTTCTCGAGCGGCATGGCCTGCAGGTCGGGGTCGAGGGCCTTGTGGTACCAGGCGGTGGCGGCGTAGGTCGGCAGGAAGAGCCAGTATGCGGTGTCGTTGCCCTGATCGAACTCGAGCGTCTGGAAATTGAGCACCGTCGAGATCATGACGATGCCGCTGATGTACATGCCGTGGTTCTCTTGGAGGTAGTTGGCGAGGCCGGCGTTCCGCGTGGTGCCGTAGCTCTCGCCGGCCAGAAACTTCGGGCTGGGCCAGCGTTGGTTCCTCGTGGTCCAGAGTCGGATGAAATCGCCCACGGAGGAGATGTCTTCTTCGAGCCCGTGGAACTGATTGTCGTCCTGCCCTTCCACCGGGCGGCTGTAGCCCGTGCCGACGGGGTCGATGAAGACCAGGTCGGTCAGGTCGAGCCATGACTGGTCATTCTCGAGCAGGCGGTAGGGCGGCTTGGGCGGGAAGCCCTCGGGGCCCATGTCGACGCGGCGCGGCCCGAGGGCGCCGAGATGCAGCCAGACGCTGGAAGAGCCCGGTCCGCCGTTATAGGCAAAGGTGATCGGGCGGGTCGAGGCGTCGTCCAATCCGTCCCGGGTGTAGGCGACGAAGAACACATTGGCCCGAGGCTTGCCCTGGTAGTCGGGCAGTTGCATGTATCCTGCGGTGGCGGTGTAGCTGATTTCCCGCGCACCGTCCGCGCCGGTTATGGAGATGGTGTGGTGGGTCACGGAGGTAGCGGCGCCCGAAGCCCCCACTGCCCTGTTCGTTCGCGGAGGAATCCTGCATCGCCGGGGCCGCGGCGGCGACGACACACAGAGCGGCAACGACCCAACCCCAGCTCCGGCTCTTCATCGGGCATCTCCTTGTGGGTGGGCAGGATACCAACCGCGGGCGGCGTGGTGTGTCGTGGGGCGGAGCCGAGAGCGGATAGGATGATCCGGAGGTGCCTGCATGGACCCGATACGCCGGGCGGCGGAGATGCTCAGGGGCGTGCACCGGGTGGTGGTGGTGACCGGCGCCGGGGTTAGTGCCGAGAGCGGCGTGCCGACCTTTCGGGAGGGGCAGTCGGGCATCTGGGACCGACACGATGTGAGGCGGCTCGCCACGCCCGAGGCGTTCCGAAGGCACCCTGGGCTGGTCAGCCGCTGGTATGACGAGCGGCGGCGGGACGTCCTTCTGTGCCAGCCCAATCCGGCGCACCGCGCGCTGGCGACATGGGAGCACCGGCTCCGCTCGGCGGGTGGCCAGTTCACCGTGCTGACGCAGAACGTCGACCGGCTGCACCAGCGGGCCGGGAACGGGGACGTGGTGGAGCTGCACGGCTCGCTCCACACGTGGCGGTGCACGGTGACGGGGCGGGAACGCCGGGATCTTCCGCTCCCTCTCCCGCAATACCCGATGCCGTCGGAGGCGGGTGGGCTCTACCGGCCAGGAGTCGTCTGGTTTGGAGAAGACCTGCCGGAGCCGGCCATGCGTCGTTCGTTCCAGACACTCGCGGCATGCGACGCGGTGCTCTCGATCGGGACGAGCGCTTTGGTATACCCGGCGGCGGGATTCGTGGAGCTGGCGCAGTCCCGGAGCGTCGTGGCGATCGAGATCAATCTCGAGCCAACCCCGGTCAGCGAGCTGGTGGACATCTCGATGCTGGGCCGGGCCGGGGAACTGGTGCCACGGCTCGTCGAGGCGATCTACGGGGCAGGTTGACGATCGAGGCCGCCATCCAGTCGAAACGCTTCGAGAGGAGCATGCTCGGCGCCGCCGGGCTTGAGCACGCTCCGCATCAGCCACACACGCTCGACTGCGAAGGGGTCGCATGAGATGGGTTCGTCGAGTCGGGGGGGCTGGCCCCCCGGAAACAGGCGGGCGAGGGTGAGGTGAGGCAGGTATCGCCGGGACGGATCTGGGAGCGGCGCCCCGGCGAGGCGGTGTGCGAGCCGGCCGTGCAGTTTCATCACCGCCTCGGGCGCGTCGGTCTCGGCGGCGAGCACCCTCGGCTCGCCCGAACCGGGCAGCGTGCGGATCGCGATCGGGCGGAGGGAGAAGGGGTGGATCCCCGAGCAGGAGGCCCGCACGCCCTCGGCGATGGCGTCGAGATCTCCCGGGAGCGTGGGCCCGATGAAGTGCAGAGTGAGGTGGACCTGCTTGTCGGGCACCACGCGGAGCCCGCTCGCGAGCAGCTGCGCACGGAGCGTCTGCAGATGCTGGACTGTCGTGACGGGCGGATAGGCCGCGACGAACAGACGGAGCGTTCGTCCGCGCTCGCTCATGGCGACGCCTGGTCGAGCACGCTGATCAGCTCGCGGAGGTGTGCGAGGATTCCGGCGTGCCCCCTGTCGAGGCGGACGCCAAGGGTTGCGGCGGCGGCCTTGCTGAACGCGTGGGCGGGCCGATCTGCTTCATTGACGGCGATGTCGGGCTGGATCCCGAGCACTTCGGCGGCCATCGCCGCCCAGTCGGCGTGGAGGGCGTGGCAATCGACGAGGTTGTAGACCCTGCCCGCGGCGGCCGGATTGCCGACGGTGGCGACGAGGGCGCGGGCGACATCGTCGATGTGGACGAAGTTGAGCCCGCCCGGCTTGGAGTAGGCGCCCGAGCGGCGAAGCTCCTGCACGACCTGGAAGCCGTGGGACCGCTCGAGGCGGGGGTCGATGCCGTAAACGGCGCATGGCCGGATGGCGCAGGTGTGTCGGCCGTCGCCGAGATGGGCCGCCCAGAGGTGGGACTCGATCGCGGCTTTGTACGCCCCGTACTCGTTCCGAGGGCGGAGTGGGTGATCCTCGTCGACCAGGGCGAGGCCATGGGGGCCGACGGGGCGGGGCAGGATCTCGTGGTACACGGCCATCGAGCTGACGAAGACGAACTGGCGGGGGGCTGAGTCCCGGAGGAGGAGGAGGGAGCCTGCGAGATTTGTCGCCAGGTGGGCCCCGAGGTCCGGGGGTTCGGGGCGCATCGACGACCAGTCGAGGCTGTTGTGGATCACGCACTCGGCGCCGTCGAGCAGGTCCGGCCAGCATGTCGGGTCGGCCTGATCGCCGACGACGAAACGATCGACGACGGCCTCGATGTGGTCGCGTCGGCTGGAGGGACGGACAAGGCCGGTGACGAGGTGGCCGGCGGCGGAGAGTTCACGGGCGAAGGCGGAGCCCAGGAATCCGGAGGCACCGGTGAGGGCGACACGCATGCGGCGCGGCTCCTTCCCGTCCTAGTAGTTGGGGGTCGGGGCCCGGTAGTCGTTGATGTCGATCGCGCGGAACCAGGCGATGGTCCGCTCCAGCCCCTGCCGCAGTTCGACCGTCGGCTTCCAGTCCAGGCGGGCGGCGGCGAGCGTGATATCCGGGCAACGCTGGCGGGGGTCGTCGGCGGGGAGCGGCTTGTGGACAATCTGGGAGGAGGATTCGGTCAATCGACGCACCTCCTCGGCGAGTTGCAGGACGGTGAACTCGTGGGGGTTGCCGATGTTGACGGGCCCGATGAACTCATCCGGGCCGTCCATGAGTTTCATGAGGCCGTCGATCAGGTCGTCGACGTAGCAGAAGGAGCGGGTCTGGGAGCCGTCGCCGAAGATCGTCAGGTCGGTGCCCGCGAGCGCCTGACGGATGAAATTGCTGACCACCCGTCCGTCGAAGGGGTGCATGCGGGGGCCGTAGGTATTGAAGATGCGGGCGACCCGGATGTTGACCCTGTTCTGTCGGTGGTAGTCGAAAAAGAGCGTCTCGGCGGCCCGCTTTCCCTCGTCGTAGCAGGCCCGCGGTCCGATGGGGTTGACCGCGCCGCGGTAGGTCTCGGGCTGGGGGTGCACCTCGGGATCGCCGTAGACCTCGCTTGTCGAAGCCTGCAGCACCTTGGCGCGGCATCGTTTGGCCATGCCAAGGACGTTGATCGCACCGAGGACCGAGGTCTTCATCGTCTTGATCGGGTTGTACTGGTAGTGACCCGGTGCGGCCGGGCAGGCGAGGTTGTAGACCTCGTCGACCTCGAGGTAGATCTGGTGCGTCACGTCGTGGCGGATGAGTTCGAAGTTGGGCCGACCGAGCAGGTGGGCGACGTTCCGCTTCTGGCTCGTGAAGAAGTTGTCCACGCAGATCACGTCGTGGCCCGACGCCACGAGCCGATCGCACAGGTGCGAGCCGAGGAAGCCGGCCCCGCCCGTGACCAGGATGCGTTTGATGTTTGCCGGTCCGGCTTTCATGGCTGGCTCGATCAGCGTTTGGGCTTGCCCAGGACCGACTCGGGCGACGGGATGTGGAGAGACTGGCCGATCTGGAGGTCGTCGGGGCTCCCCAGAGTATCGCGATTGGCGTTGAAGATCACGTCGGCGTAGCGGAGGCTGCCGTAGAACCGCTGCGCAATCTCCGAGAGGGTGTCCCCGGGCTGCACGACATACTCGAGCAATTCCGGCGTGGCGGTGACCGGGGCTGTGCCGGGGGTCGGCTTGCCCTGGACATTCTCGGGGTCCACGGGCACCCGGATCTTCTGCCCGGTCCGCAGCGAGGTGGGGCTCACGAACGGGTTGGCGGCCGCGATGGAGTCGGCGTATTTGGTTGTGCCATACAGGCGCCTCGCGATCGCCCCGAAGGTGTCGTTGTCGCGCACGGTGTATTCGCGGAATTCGGGGGGGACGACGGCGGGGGCTTCCGGCGGCTTTGCCTCGGCCTCCGGCAGGGGGATCTCGACCTCGACACCCTTGGGCGGGGCCTCGGGCTCGCGGGGCGGCGGTTCGGCGACGCGTTCGGTCTCGGCGGGGTGGGTGGCGGCGCCCTCGCCCTGGCCGGCGAAGGAGACGCCCGCGGAGCGGGAGGGCTCCCAGAACCAGTACATCCCAATCCAGATCGCCGCGAGCGCGAGGAAGCCGCCGCCGAGTCTTGCCGCAGATCCCGCCATCTCGGCTCCTGTGCTCAGGTCGTCGGGGCCGGTGCGAGGCTCGCCGGACCCTTGGGCGATTCGGTGTGTTGGCGCTGCCAGACCATGGGTGCGGCGACAGCGATGGAGGAATAGGTTCCGACGCCGACGCCGATGAGCATGGCGTAGGCGAAGCCGCGGACGCCCTCACCGCCGAACACATAGAGGATGAGGATGGAGAGGAGGGTGGTCCCCGAGGTGATGACCGTCCGGCTCATGGTCATGTTGATGGCGGTGTTGATCATCTTGTCGGTGGCGTAGGTCATCTTGCCGCGTTCCTCTCGGATGCGGTCCATGACGATGATGGTGTCGTTGAGGGAGTAGCCGATGATGGTCAGCAGCGCGGCGATGAGGTTGAGGTCGATCTTGAACGGCATGATTCCGAGTCGCGACGCGAGCGTGCTCGTGACCGACCAATCGCAGAGGACCTCGGCGACGGCGATGAGGCCGATCGCGGTGAGGCAGTCGTGGAAGAGGCATGCCACGGCGCCGAGCGAGTATCGGAGCGAGCCGAATCGCACCCAGACATAGATCAGGATGAGCAGCAGCGAGAGGCCGACAGCGACGACCGCGCGGGCGCGGAACTTGCCCGCCATGGCGGCGCTGAAGCTCTGAACACTCGCGAGGGTGGTCGTGCGGCTCAGGGCCTCGCGGGTGAGCTTCCACTCACGCTCGGCCATGTCTCTTTCCCAGTGTTGCTCGCCGTCGAGGTAGAGGATGTTGGGATCAAGCACGAGGATGACGGCGGTCTGGATCGCGTCGGGCGTGCCCTCGAGGACGCGGACCTCGACGTCGCGCCCGGCGGTGTCGGCGAAGTCGGGTTGTTCCCGCATCGAGGCGAGACGGGCCTCGAGGCCCCACTTGGTGGGCTTGGGCTCGAGGTGTTCGAGCAGGATGGCGCAGCCGCCCGAGAAGTGGCTCACGTCGTCGAGGTACTTCGGGCGCCCGATATCGGGGCCGAGGAGGCCGCCGGAGTGGACAAGCGGGTGCACCGGTGCGAGGCGGACGTCGTCGATATCCTGGCCGGCGAAGCTGAGTGGCGGCCGGCTGTCGATCTGATCTCGGAACGCCTTGGCGATAGACGTGACGACGGCCTGTTCGTCGGTGACGACGCTCTTGATCATGAATCGGTCGGAGGTGATGCCGGTTTCGTCGGGGTCGAGCGGCATGACCTGCGCGACGCGGAGGGCGGCCAGCGAACTGGTGGGGCCCGCCGCTTCGGCGATTTCGGTGACCTTCTCCTCGACCTCCTTGCGGGTCATGGTGATTCGGTCGTCGGGGTCTGGGGTCGCGTCGTTGAGTTTGAACTGGAGCGTGACCTGCGTGCCGCCACGGAACTCGGTGTCCATGATGTCGCCGCGCTTGACGAACACCATGTAGAGGCCGAGGCCGACGTAGCAGGAAGAAACGACCACGAAGATCCAGCGGAGCTTCAGCCAGTTGATCGAGGGCTCGAGGGAGCGTTCCAGGGCGGGGACCGCCGAGGGGAGCATCCGGATCTTCTTGATCAGCCCGAACTCGAGGAGCAGGTCGAAGATGAGGCGGCTGATCACCAGGGCCGCGAACATCGTGGTGACGACGCCGACGCCGAGGGTGATGGCGAAGCCCTTGATCTCCTGGGTGCCGACATTGGCGAGCACGATGCAGACGATCAGGTTGGTGACGTTGCCGTCAACGATCGAGCTCATGGCCTTGGAGAAGCCGAGTCGGACGGCGGCCTTTGCGTCTTTGCCGAGGCGGAGTTCTTCCCGCATTCGTTCGAAGATGAGCACGTTGGAGTCGACGGCCATGCCGAAGGTGAGCACGATGCCCGCGATGCCGGGGAGGGTGAAGGTTGCGGACATGGCCGCCATCGCGCCGACGAGCAGGAGCGCGTTGCAGGCGAGGGCCACCACGGCGATGACGCCGCAGCGGAAGTAGTAGACCACCATGAACAGCGAGATGGAGATCAGTGCGATGAGGCCGGCGGAGAGGCCCTGGCGCAGGTAGTCCAGGCCCAGGTCGGGCCCGACGGCATTGCGGCTGATCGGGGCCGGGGAGAGCTTGTTCTGGAGCGAGCCGGAGTTGAGCACGCGGATGATGTAGTCGAGCTCGGCCTGGCTGAACTCGCCCTCGATCTGGCCGTTCCGCGAGATGCGGCTGTTGAGGGTCGGGGCGGTATAGACCTCGTCGTCGAGGAGCACGGCCATATGGTCGCGCACGTGCGGCTCGGTGAGCTCGCCGAGGAGCGCGGCCCCGCGGGGGTCCATCTCGAAGTTGATCGCCGGGCGGCCGATCTGATCGACGCCCTGGAAGGCCTTGGACACCTTCCAGTTGCGGTCATCGGGAGTGAGGCGGGAGCCGCGGATGTCCCAGCAGAGCATGTAGTACTCGCCGTCGTACTCCTCGACGATGTAGCGAAGTCCGGCGAAGAAGCCGGACGGGTCGGCGAGGAGGCGGTTCATCTCGGCGACGTTGTTGTACCAGTTCTCGATCTTGTTGACCTTGTACCAGCCCATGCTCGGGGAGCGGGCGCCGCGGGGGCCCTTCTCCTGCAGCTCGGACCGCAGGCGGGCCTCCTCGGTCGGATCGGTGCCTGGATCTACCGTGATGCGGAAGCTCAGCACGCCGGAGGCGCGGAGCAGGCGCTCGAGATCGGCCGGGTCGTCCAATGTCGTCCGGATGCTCTCGTACTGCTTGAACTGCTTGACGATCTCGTCAAGCGAGGCCTTCTGGTCGGGGTATTCCTCCGTGAGACGCTCCAGGGCGCGGCTGCGGGGGCTCGGGATGACCGACTGCTCGCCGGACTTGTCGTCGTAGAGCCGGCGCTCCTGATCGGACAGGCGGAGCGCGCGGCGGACTTCGTCTGAAGTGAGCGCCCTCGAGGCGATCTTCGCCCGCGCCGACTCGAAGTCGATTTCGGCCTGGGCGGCCTGGGCGGCGAGTTGCTCGAGCGTGTCGGCCTCGGCCCCCGCGGCCTCGGCCTCGTCGTAGCTCTGTCGCTGGTGGGCGGCCTTGTCGGCGGCGGCGGCGAGCTCGTTGAGGGCCGCGAGCTTGGAGGCGTCGCCACCGGCCAGCCGTTCGAGTTCCTGGTTGCGGGCGTCGGCGTCCATGGAGAGGGCGCGGTCGATGCGCTCGGGCGGGATCCGTGAGGCGTCGAGGGCGCTGAGCGCCTCCTCGAAGAGCCGCTTCTGCTTCTTGACGTCCTCGCCCGGGAGGGGCATGGTGATCTCGATGCGGTCGCGCCCCTGCGGGACCATGGCGATCTCGAAAATGCCGTTGGGGTCGACGCGGTTCTTCAGCACGTCGATGACGCTGCTGAGGACCTGGCGGGAGTCGTCGCCGGGGCGGACCTCCACCGAGTAGGTCAGCGACACACCGCCGCGGAGATCCTTGCCCAGACGCAGCTTCTTGGCCGGTGGCGACGACGCCATGTAGGCCAGGATGAGGAGCGCCAACACCAGAGCCAGCTTGGTCCAGAACTTCTGCATGCTTGGTTCAACCAGTCGTGACCCGGGCCCCGGAACGGGCCGGCGGTTCGTTGCCCATCATTCGGCCGTCGCCGGCTCGCCCTTGGAATCCGATTTGGCGGCCTTGAGCACCGCCTGTACCGCGCCCTTGCTGAAATGGGCCTTCGCGCCGCTGAGATCATCGATCCGAAGGACGATCGAGTCCTCCTTGACCTCGTGGACGGTGCCGATCATCCCGCCCATGGTCTGCACGCGATCGCCCCGCTTCAGCGAGGCGAGCATGTTGGCGGCCCGCTTCTTTTCCTTTCGTCCGGACATCGTCGTAGTGATGATCATGAAGACCACCACCAGTGCCAGCATCAGGAACATCGGGCTGAAAGGGCTCGGGGGTCCCTGGGTCTGACCTGTCGGGGAAGCCGTCCCGTCACCGGTGATCGGCACGTCCGCGCCGCCGCCGCTGTCGAGCCCGGGCACACTCCCGGGGAGTTGTCCGTCCTGTGCCAGTCCCGCCGCCGAAGCCACCCAAAGTCCCCACGTCGCTGTCGTCATGCCTGTCTTTCCGAAGAAGGCGGCCCGCCCGACCTGGGCGACCCGCGCGTGAAGCCATCGTCACCCCTGCGGAGGGATTCCTCCCGATGCGGGTGCACACCACACCTCGGCGGGGACCGCCCCCGCCGCCAGGGGCCATTCCCGGGCGAAAGCGGGCCAGTCATCTTCCGCGATGGCCCGCCTGATGTCCAACATGAGCCTCTGGAAGTGCCGCAGATTGTGGAGGGTGACCAGGATGGGCCCCAGCATCTCCCCGGCCATGAACAAATGCCGGATATAGGACTTCGAGATCGGCCGCCCGTCCGGGGTGGTCCATCCGTGGAGCCCGGGGGCACAGGCCGGGCAGTCGCACCCGGGCTCGATGGGGCCTGGGTCTTCGGCCCAGGCGGCGTTCCGAAGTCGGACCGGCCCGGCGCGGGTAAACGCCTGCGCGTTCCGACCGTTCCGGGTGGGGAGCACGCAGTCGAACATGTCGATGCCGGCGAGGACCGCGGCGACCAGGTCCCGTTCATAGCCCACCCCCATGAGGTAGCGGGGCCGGTCTTCCGGGAGCAGGGGCGCCGTGTGGCGGGTGACCCGGACGATCTCCTCGTGCGGCTCCCCCACCGCGACGCCCCCGATGGCGTAGCCGGGGAGGTCGATGGCGGTGACGTGGCGGGCGCTCCAGGTGCGGGCGTCGAGGTCGGTACCACCCTGGACGATGCCGAAGAGCGCCTGCTCGTCCGGGCGCTGGTGGGCCTGGCGGCAGCGCTCCAGCCAGCGGACCGTGCGTTCGTTGGCGAGCCGGAGGCGCCCAGCGTGGTCGTAGCCGCGTCGCCTCTCGGCATCGCGTCGCGCGGCCATCCGTATCCGGGATTGGTTGGTGGGGCCCGAGTCGGGATCCATGGAGGGCGGGCAATCGTCGAAAGCCATGATGATGTCGGCACCGATCCGGTTCTGCACGTGGATCGACCGCTCGGGGGTGAGACGGATGCGTGAGCCATCGACGATCGACTTGAAGGTGACTCCGTCGTCGTCGATGTCGTTGATGTCGGCGAGCGAGTAGGCCTGGTAGCCGCCGGAATCCGTGAGGATCGGCCCGGCCCACCCCATAAACGCGTGGGCACCGCCCATCGCGGCGACGGTCTCCTCTCCGGGACGGAGCATGAGGTGGAACGTGTTGTTGAGCACCACCTGCGTGCCCGTGGCGGCGACTTGGGGGGGGAGGATGCCCTTCACGGTGGCGCGGGTGCCGACCGCCATAAAGGCCGGCGTCTCAAACGTCCCGTGCGGGGTCGTGACGCGGCCGAGTCTGGCGAGGCCCCGCTTCGAGCGGCCGAGGATCTCGAAACGGATCGGGTCGGCCAAGGTCAGTCCTCGCCGGCGCGTCGGCGCCGCTTCTCGGTATCGCGGGCGAGGATGCGTTTCTCTTTGGCCGTGAGGCTCCCGATCCCCTGAGCGGAGACCTTGTCGAGGATCCTGTCGATCTGCTCGTGCTCTCGCCGGCGGGCCAGCACCTCCGGTGGCGGCTTGATCCTGGGTTTGCGGGCCCTGCCTCCCTTCTTCTCCCGTGAATCGCCGAAGACATCGAAGAAGTCGAGCAGCAGGTGAGAGTGGCGTATGAAGTAGGCCCCGGCGATGGCGCCGCCGATGTGGGCCGCGTCGCCTCCCTGGTTGTGCTTGCCGAACAGGAGATTGAAGGCCGCCAGGCCGACCCACCCGTAGGCGAGCCACTTCATGCGGAACGTGATCGGGACAAAGATGATCTGGACGGGCAGGTCGGGCGCGATCCGGGCGCATGCCATGATCACGCCGAAGACGCTGGCCGATGCCCCGATCAGCGGGGTGGTGACGTCGGTGAAGAGCATCCCCGGCAGTTGCACATGGAAGACGCGGCCGAGCAGGTTCAAGAGCAGATACGAAATGCCGCCGAAGATGCCGCAGACCAGATAGAACGCGAGATACTTCTTCCGGCCGAGTTGTTCCTCGACCATCAGGCCGAACATGTACAGGCCGAACATGTTCATGGCGAGGTGGAGAATGTTCCCGTGGTCGTGGAGGAATTGGTAGGTCACGAACCGCCAGACCTCGACGCGGTGGAAGCCCTGCCAGGTGCTGAAGAAACCGAGGGCTTCGAGCGGCGGGCGGACGACGTATTCCTCGGTGGCGACGACCTGGTTGGTCTGCTCGTCCCGCACGAGCCGGAATACCACGGAGCCCACCCGGTGAGGATCGGCCGGGGTGGCGCGGCCGAACTGGTCGAGGTCGACGTAGGCCTTGTCGGTCTTGAGTTGATCGTCCGGGGGGAGGGGCTCGACCAGGCTGTGACCGCCCGAAAACACCGGCAGGCCGTGCCGGACCATGAAGGCATCGACTACGAATACCGCGACGTTGATCAGGATGATCCAGGTTGTGACCGAGAGGGCGCTGACACGGCCGAAGCGGAATCTCCCGCCCGCTCCGCCTTCGTCCCGGTAGTAGCCTCTGTCGTAGATGCCCATGTGGCTCGAACTCTCCGTGTTTCGCGTGGCGCCGCCGGGTCCCAAGGCCCGGCCATGCTATCCGTCACGCATCCGCCGCGTGGCGTCCTTGAGGATCCGCCGCTCGGAGCGGCTCAGGCTCTCCATGCCGGTTGCGCTGATTTTCTGCAGGACGAGTTCGAGATTGCCCTGGTCCTCAGCGCTCATTGGGCGGGGAGGACCGGGCGCTTCAGCGGACTCTGGGGCCCCGGCCAGCGCGGCCCGCCAGCGATCGGCGCCGGCCGGATCGAGCGCGAAGCGCGAGCTTTGCCAGGTCGACCAGCACACCGACCCGCCACAAACTCCGACGAAGGCCACCAAGGCCTGGCCAAGGAGCAGTCCCCCGACCGCGAGAACGACCGCCACCCCGAGGCCTGCGGCCGCGAGGTGGTCGGGTCCGGCCCCCTTCCGTGCTCGTCGCAGGAGCAAGGCTGCGTCGAGCGGGAGCATGGGGATGAGGTTCGCGGCCAGGACGTAGAGCGAGGTCGCATAGCACTGCCAGATGAAAACGACCCCGAGCGTGCGTGCGGTGCTCCGGCTGGCGAACATCGGGCCGAGCGTCTCGCTGGGATGGCGGGGGTCGAAGCGCAGCGCCTCGGCGCCGGCAGGCCCGGCCCAGACGGCGGCCCCTGCCCCGATCGCGACCGCCGCGAGCATGGCCAGGCCGGTGAGTGCCCCCACCCTTTCATCGGTCGGCGTGGCCTCGCCGAATCTCCAGACGGCACCAAGCGGCCACAGTGTCGCGTCGATGGGCTGCCGGCCTCGCCAGCGGACGAGCGCGTGGGCCCGGGCGGCCTCGTGCAGCGCGACGAGGAGTGCCAGAGCGAGCAGTCCGGTGCTCACGAACCAGAGCCCTGGCCCGGTCCAGACAGCGTAGAGGAGCATCGAAAGCACGAAGACGACCGCGACCAGGTGAATCCGGAGCTCGCAGCCGCCGACGCGGAGGACTGGGATCCCCCACCATGTGGGCGGCTCTCCATCGCCGAACACACGGGCGAGCAACGAGGAGCCGCCGGGTCGATCGTCAGCGCGTGTTGGACGCTGGTCGGTCAATCGCGTGGCTCTCCAAACACTCCCAAATCCTGGGCGAGCAGCAGCCCGAGGATGCTCTTGCCGTCTGTCAAGCCGCCCTTTCTCGCCAGCGTCATGGCATCGGCGAGGGGGAGTTCCTCGACATCGAGCGTCTCGCCGTCATCCAGATGCTGCCCCACGAATTCGAGGCCTTCGGCGGCGAAGAGCCACATCAGTTCGTCCGACAGCCCCGGTGATGTGTGGAACCGCCCGAGCGGTTTGAGGACGGATGCCCGGTAGCCGGTCTCTTCGGCAAGTTCGCGGGCGCCACACGCGTCCGGTGATTCTCCTGGCTCGAGCGTGCCCGCGGGGAGTTCCAGGAGCCAGGCGTCGATCGCGGCCCGGTAGTTGCGAACCATCACGATGCGGAGGCCCGAATCACCCCGTCGGATGGGGATCACGCAGACCGCGCCGGGATGGCGTACGTACTGCCGAGTCCGCTCGGCGCCGTCCGGCCCGGCGACGGTGACTTCGTCGAAATCGAACCTGGAACCCCGTGCGAGGAGGCGCCTGGAGACGATCCTCGGGGTGCGCTCGGAGGGGGGCTCGGTCATGCGGGGATGCTACCCGCACGGGCGGGGGCCGTCCGGGCCCAAAAAAGCAACCGCCCGGCCACGAGGACCGGGCGGAAGCGTGATTCAGTTCGTCGGTCGCTCGCGATTAGCGGCGGCGACGGACCGCGGCCAGGCCGCCGAGGCCGAGGAGGGCCAGAGCGCCGGGGGCCGGGGTGACGCGGACGTTGTCGACCTGGATGTACCAGTCCCAGTCGCCGGTGTTGGGGTCGTAGTAGTGGAAGCGGACCTGGGCGCTGCTGCCACCGTAGGAGGCGAGGCTCAGGCTGACATCCTCGCCGGGGGTGGAGTAGAAGCCGCCGTGGTCCTCGTTCCAGCTGAGCAGGTTGGACCAGCCGCTGCCGGTGTTGATATCGACATCGAAGTAGTCGAGGTAAGCGAAGTTCGCGTAGTTGGCGGTGAAGTTGAGGCTGGAGCCGGCGGGAACGGTGAAGACGCCGCTGACGAGCTCGGTATCGAACTCGCCGGGGACCTCGTCGGAGTCCACCATGGCGCAGAGGCCGCTGCCGTTGGTGTAGTTGCCGTCGGTGTAGAAGCTGTTGGTGTCCCAAGCAGGGCCACCGGTGTTGTTGACGACGGTCCAGCCGCCGAGCCCGCCCTCAAAGTCCTCGCTGAAAGCCTGGCCAAAGGCCGTGCCCGCAGCGGCCGCGATCGCGGCAACAGTGATGATCTTCTTCATTGTCCGGTCTCCTCTCTCGTCGCAAGAGCAAAGCTCCGTCCCCACGGACGGAATCTGATTCGAATACCGAGGGTGTATACGACGCCCTCGTCTCTCCTCGACGTCGGGACGAACGCCCCGACCTGACCCCACGTTAAAGGAGAGTCCGGCTCGTGTCAAACTGCAATTTGGAGGTCTGCCAGGATTCCGTCAGATTTTTCGAGGGGCACGGAAGGCCGCCTCCGTCCCTACTTTGCCCAGGTTGACGCGCCGTAGACGGCTTGGTCGCCAAGCTCCTCGGCGATTCGGAGCAACTGGTTGTATTTGGCGTTGCGATCGCTCCGGCAGGGGGCGCCGGTCTTGATCTGCCCGCAGTTGGTGGCGACCGCGATATCGGCGATGGTGGCGTCCTCGGTCTCGCCGGAGCGGTGGCTCAGGATGCAGGCATATCGGTTGCGCATGGCGTGTCCGACCGTGTCGAAGGTCTCGCTCAGCGAGCCGATCTGGTTCACCTTGACGAGCACGGCGTTGGCGCACCCCGCGGCGATGCCACGCTCGACAAACTTGCGGTTGGTGACGAAGAGGTCGTCACCCACGAGTTGGACTTTGTCCCCGAGCCGAGCGGTGAGCTTGGCCCACCCCTCCCAGTCGTTCTCCCCGAGCCCGTCCTCGATAGAGCGGATGGGGTACTTGGAGCACCAGTCGGCCCAGATCCCGATCAGGTCATCGGAACTGATGATCTCCTGGGAACTCGAGAAGAACTTGTAGCCGGTCTTTCCCGCCTTCTGGGCCTCGTTCCACAGCTCGCTGGTCGCCGGATCGAGCGCGACGAAGATCTGTTCGCCCCACTTGTACCCCGACTTGGCTGTCGCCTCCTCGATCACCTTGAGGGCGTCCTCGTTATCCTTCAGGTTCGGGGCGAATCCGCCCTCGTCACCGACGGCGGTGGACATGCCCCGGTCCTTGAGCACCTTCTTGAGCGTGTGGTAGATCTCGACGCCCGCGCGGAGCGCCTCGCCAAAGTCGTCGAAGCCCCACGGCTGGATCATGAACTCCTGGAAGTCGACCGTGTTGTCGGCGTGCTTGCCGCCATTGAGGATGTTGAGCATCGGCACAGGGAGGGTGCGGGCCGAGGTCCCCCCGAGGTAACGATAGAGCGGGAGGCCGGAGGCCTCGGCCGCGGCCTTGGCCACGGCCATGGAAACCGCGAGGATCGCGTTGGCTCCCAGGTCGCCCTTATTCTCGGTGCCGTCGAGCTCCCGCATCAGGGCGTCGATCTCCTCCTGCTCGCGGGAATCCATCCCTTCGACGGCGGGGGCGATCCGATCCAGGATGTTCTCGACGGCGTGCAGGACGCCCTTGCCCATGTAGACGCCCTTGTCGCCGTCGCGCAGCTCGACGGCCTCGTGCTCGCCCGTCGATGCGCCTGAGGGCACGGCGGCGCGTCCGACGACGCCGCACTCGAGCGCCACCTCGGCCTCGACAGTGGGATTGCCGCGGGAGTCCAGCACCTGGCGGGCGTGCACGACTTCGATCTGGAAGCTCATCCTGACTCTCCGATTGGTCCCGTTGTGCTTTTGGACCGGCGGGCCGGTCCGTTCGGGTGAGGATAGCCGCGGTGGGCACGTGCCAGCCGACGGATCGGGTATGCTTTGCGAGACCCAGGAGACGGCCGCCGATGCCGGAGACAGGATCTGGATTTTCGCAGCGTCTCGACAGCCTCAGCGCCGGCTTGGCCGAGCAGGGGCGTCGGGTGACCGAGTTGTTCGAGCACGCGTGCGATGCGGTGTTCGCGATGGATGTGGGCCGGGCCCGGGCGGTGGTCGATGCCGATGACGTGATCGACCGGGTCGATGTGGAGCTGGAGCAGGCGGCCGTCGGTCTGCTCACCGACGTGGCCAACGACGGCGCGAAGCTCGAGCCGGCGAACCTGCGCCGGGTCCTCACGATTGTCAAGATCAACAACGAGCTGGAGCGTGCGGCCGACGCGGCGACGGAGATCGCGGCGAAATCGCCGGCGCTCTCAGAGATCGGCCAGTCGCTCCCGGACACGTTCCGGGTGCTGACGAACAGCGTGGCGGGGATTCTCCGCGATGTGACCCGTGCATTCGAGCGCAGCGACGCGAGGCTGGCCAAGATCGTGCTCGACAGCGAGGACACGGTCGAGGCCTTCAAGTCCCAGTTGCTCCGAGACGCCGAGCGTGCGATCGCGGGCGGCACGATGGGGGTCGATCTCGCGTTCATCATTCATGAACTCGCCAATCAATGCGAGCGGATCGCCGACCACGCGACGAATATCGCCGAGCAGATCATCTACTCGGCGACAGGGGCGATCGTCCGTCACACCGATGCGGGCTGGATCGAGCTGCCCAAGCGGGCCTGAGGCTCCGATCTCATCGCCTCGCGACCGATCTCCTGCAGGCCAGCGCAGGCGGCGCGGATGTTCTCTACTGTCAGGAAGACGCCGAGGCTCAGCCGGCAGGTCCCGCCCTGTTCGAGGGTGCCCACAGCCGCGTGGGCGCCCGGAGCGCAGTGCATCCCCGCCCGGGTCAGCACCCCGTATCGACGCTCGAGCTCCTCGGCCAGCCCGGAGGGCGACAGCCGCTCGTGGCGCAGCGAGAACACGCCGACGCGTCCGTCCGGCGACCGGGGGCCGACCAGGTGGAATCCCGCTTCCGGACCGGGGCAGTGGTCGAGGAACTCGCGCATGAGGTGTTGTTCGTGGGCCGCGATCGCCCCGGCGCCCTGCGACTCGAGCCACTCCAGCGAGGCGAGCAGGCCCGCGATCCCCGGCATGTTGTGCGAGCCGGGCTCGTAGCGATCCGGGGCTTCGAGCGGTTGCCGATCGCTCTCGCTGCGGCTGCCTGTCCCGCCCTGGCGCACCGGATCGACGCGGTGGGCAATCCCCGGCCGGATGTACAGCCCTCCGACGCCCAGCGGTCCGAGGAGCCCCTTGTGGGCGGGAAAGGCAAGGAGGTCGATGGCCAGGGCCTGGACGTCGATCGGGACATGCCCGAGCGACTGCGCCGCATCGACGAGGAAAGGCACCCCGGCCGCGCGGCAGGCGAGCCCGACGCTCCCGACGTCTTGAAGCGTGCCGGTGACATTGCTCGCATGGACCATCGCGACGAGTGCCGTGTCCGGGCGTATCGCGGCGATGACGTCGCGGGCGGCGACCCGTCCGTGGGCGTCCGCTCGCACGCGAGTCACCTCGAGGCCCTCATCCTCGAGCGTGCGGAGCGGACGCAGGACCGAGTTGTGGTCCATCGCGGTGGTGACCGCGTGGATGGACTTCGCGCCGCGGGTGCGGCGGGCGTTGGAGATGCTCCCGTGAATCGCGAGATTCAGTGCGTCCGAGCAATTGAGGGTGAAGAGGACGTGTGAGGGGCTCTCCCCGCCAATGTACGCGTTGAGGCGTTCGCGACAGGCGGCGAGGACGGCGGCGCCCCGCCGCGATTCGGCGTAGGCGCCTCGGCCGGGTGAGGCGCCTACGCCGGTGCAGTAGGTCGCCATCGCGGCGGTGACACATGCCGGCTTTGGGAAGCTCGTGGCCGCGTTGTCAAGATAGATCCGTCCGGCGGGCTGCGCCATGCGGCATGATACGGCGTCGTCCTCGGGCGGCCCGGCAGCCCTCGGGGTAGACTGCGGCCCCATGAGCCTCACCAGGATCGACGCCGCGGGTTGTCTGCAGCGGTATTCCCCGTTTCTCTGGTGGGTGGCATGGTTTCTTCTCGCCTGGCTGACCGTCGTTTTCGCGCTCGACCTCGTGTCGCTGGTGAAGGGCCACTGGCCGATCGCTACAGCGATGGTGTTTGGCTCCTACATCGCGGGCTCGACTCCGATGGGCGGCGGCACCGTCGGTTTCCCCTTGCTGGTGCTGGTGTTCGACGGACCGGCCTCGCTCGGCCGAGGCTTCAGCTTCTGTATCCAATCCGTCGGCATGTCTTCGGCAACGCTCTTCATCCTGTGCAGCCGGCAGCCGATCGTCGTCCGCACACTCCTCTGGTCCGCGGCCACGGCAACGGTGGTCGTGCCGGGCGTCCTGGCGTTCGTCGTTCCCCACGTCTCCGACTCGGTGGTGAAGCTCTCGTTCGCGTGCATCTGGGGCGGGTTCGGTATCCTCACGCTGGTGAAACTCCGAGAATTGCTCGGCTTCTCTGGGGCGCCGAGACTCTCGGGGCGCAGCGAGGCAGGGGCCGGCGTTGCGATCGGGCTGATCGGCGGCGCCGCGGCCGCGCTGACCGGCGTCGGGATCGACATGGTGCTCTACACCGTGCTGGTGCTGCTCTTTCGCGTCGAGTTGCGGTCGGCGATCGCGACCAGCGTGGTGATCATGGCCTACACCTCGTTGCTCGGAGCGGTGTGGTCGGCGATCCTGGGGCGGCTTGACGCGGAGATCTTCGCGAACTGGATGGCGGCCGCCCCCGTCGTGCTGCTCGGGGCACCGCTGGGATCTTTGCTCCTCCGTGTCATCCCCCGGGGCCCGACGCTGGTGCTGGTTTCGGTGTTGTGCGTCCTGCAGTTGGTTTACGCCAGCACTCGGACGGTGCACACGGCGATGGGGTGGGCCGGCGTGGTGGGCGCGGTCCTCGCGATGAATGCGGTCTTTCACTGGCTCTACAGCCGCGGCGAACGATTGCACGCCCGCCGAGGGGCAGGGCCAGCGCCGCCCGGGGCCGTCTAGGGCTTGGGCGCTTTGTAGAACGGCATGGGCACAACCCTGCCGGGAAGCGTCCCACGCCCGGTGTCCAGCTCGACCGAGGAACCCGGCTCGACTCGGCCGGCGTCGATGAATCCCATGGCGATGGCGTGTCCCAGGGTGGGGCTGAGACACCCGCTGGTCACGACGCCCACCGGCGCGCCACCGACGAGAATGGGGTTACCCTGCCGTGCCGTCCGTTTGCCCTCGAGGGCGACGCCAAACAGTCGCCGCGCCGGGCCGCCCTCCGCGGCGGTCTTTTCCAGGGCGTCTTGGCCGATAAAGCGCTCGCCCCGCTCTTGATTGTGCTTGTCCAGCGTGATGGCGAAGTCGACGCCGCAGGCGAGGGCGTTGATGTCCTCTCCGAGTTCGTGCCCGTAGAGGGGCATCGCCGCCTCCATGCGGAGGGTGTCGCGGGCGCCGAGCCCGGCCGGCTTGATCAGCGCCTGGGCGGCGGTCATGTCCACGTCCTTGAGGATGAGCTTGATCGCCATGTTCACCGCGCTGGCCGGCAGGATCGCCTCGATGCCGTCCTCGCCGGTGTAGCCCGTCCGCGAGACCACGATCTTCATCACCAGCAGGTTCTTGATCGCGAAGCGGTAGCGCTTGAGCGACGGGATCTCCTTGCTGAACTTGCTGACCAGGTCCATCACCTTGGGGCCCTGCACGGCGATCATCGCGGTCCCCACGGTCTGGTCCTCGATCTTGACCTTGAGGTCGTCCGCCGCCCGCACCTGCTCGAAGTGGCCGAGCAGCTTCTCTCGGTTCGACGCGTTCACCACGACCAGGAAGTCGTCCTCGTCGAAGCGGTACACGAGCACGTCGTCCCGCACACCCCCTCGCTCGTTGCAGACCAGGCTGTATCGACACTGCCCGGCCTGCATGTCGGTGATGCGTCGCGAGCAGAGCCGCTCCAGGAGCTTCCTGGCGTGGCGGCCCTGGAACTTGACCCGGCCCATGTGCGATACGTCGAACACCCCGCCGCTCGTGCGCACCTGCACGTGCTCGTCATGGATGCCCGTATACATCATGGGCATCTCCCAACCGGCGAAATCGACCATCTTGGCGTGGTAGTCGAGGTGGAACTGATGGAGTGGAGTCTTGAGCACGAGAGCCTCCGGGGCTTGCGGTTGGGGAGCGGAAGCCTAGCCGTTCGCCGCCCCAGCCGGCGACCACGGCGCGTTGTCGATCACCCGCACGGCGCCGCACCGCGCCGCGATCAGCGCCCGCCCCGCCCGACCGGGCGCCGCCCCCAACAGTGTCTCGGCGTCTCGAATCACCGCATATTCCAAGCCGAGCCCCGCCTCCGCGAGCCCCCGACGCATCGCCTCCTCCGCTCGGGCGACGTCCGATTCCCCCCGCGCCGCATCCAGAGCCCGTGGTACGGAGACCACCGCCGCCCGGCAGCGGGGCTCGAGCAGCCGGTTGCGGCTGCTCATGGCGAGCCCGTCCGCCTCGCGCACCGTGGGCCCTGCCACGATCTCGACCCCCAGGCCCTCGCGACGCACCATGGCGCGGACAACCTGAAGCTGTTGCCAGTCCTTCTCCCCGAACACAGCAGCCCGTGGCCGAGCCAACGCAAACAGCCGCCGGACGACCTGGCAGACCCCCGCAAAATGTCCGGGTCGCCGGGCGTCCTCGAGCCCCGGCTCGGTCGCGACGGCGGGGAGTGGACCGACGGGCACTTCCTCGCCTTCCGGGTACATCACCCCCGGCGGAGGGGAAAAAACAACATCGACGCCGAGACGCTCGCAGATCTCGCAATCGGCGTCAAGAGTCCGGGGATAGCGGTCAAAGTCGGCCGCTTCGTTGAACTGGGTCGGGTTGACGAAAATGCTGACCGAGACCCTGCCGGTGGGGCCGGCATGCTCGCGGGCCAGCCGGAAGAGGGCGGCGTGGCCCTCATGCAGAGCTCCCATGGTCGGCACCAGCACCGAGCCCATAGCCCCGGCGGCGTCCAACTCCGATCGTGTCCGGGCGATGACCATGCCGGAAGGATGCGCGGCGGACCGCCGCTGTCAAGCGCGTTCGGCGGCCCCAACAATGCGGCATGCGCACGCTCGCCGACTGGTCTCGTCAGATCGATGCCGTTTTGAGGTCGGGGCTTCGCGGGTCAACGCTGGCTCCGGTGCTGGGGGCTTCAGAGGCCGAGCGGGTGGCATACGCCCGGGGGTTCACGGACGATTTCGGGCACAGGCGAGCGGTCGACTTGCCGCTGCTGACCTGGGTGCTCCACATCCCCCGGCAGCCGGGGCCTCGAGCCGACCGGATCGATGTGGCGCTCTGGGAATCACTTTTGGATCCAGACGGCGACGCGACCTCGACCCTGAGGACGCCGGATGGACCGGTCGCTCCTGATGTCCGCGAGCACGGCATCGAGGTCTGGACAGAGGTCGAGTTGGCCTCGCTGCAGGCGTTGTGGTGGCACGCCCATTCGGCGGCAGACCATCAGCCGCGGGACCGGGCACTCTCTCTGGCGCGGTGGCTCATGGCCGAACTGCAGCCGGATAACGGGACCAACCGGCCCTGGGCGGTCGCGACGTTCGCGGAACTCGCGGCTGGGGGCGACGTCGACGCGGCGATGTACGCCGACACGCTCCTGCACAACTGCCAAGTCCAGGCCGGGCGGGCCGATCGATTCAGTTGTGTCCTGCTGCTGGATGCGGCGAACCGGCTGGCGGCGTTGTCGGGCTGACCGGGCCTAGCACGGCGGATCAGGCGGGCCGACTCTCGCCGCGAAGTTCACTCACCCAGTGCCGGACCATCTGGTCCGCCTCGAGCCGGCGCCACACCTCCGCGTCTTGCTGGTAGCGTCGGCGCATCCCCGCCGCGACGAGCCCCATAAACAGCGGCTGCGGGCGGAGCGGACGGCTTGTCAGTTCGGGGTGGAACTGGGCACCAACGAAGTAGGGATGCACCACTCGCGGCTTCGATGGGTCCACCGGTTGATCCGCGGGAGCCTGCCGGGGCAATTCGAGCATCTGCATGATGGGGTGCTGCGGATGGCGTCCGGAGAAGATCAGGCCGTGGGCCTCGAGTCGCTCGATATAGGTTGGGTCGACCTCGTACCGATGGCGGAACCGCTCGTGGATGGTGCTCCGCGCGGTGAGTTGGTCGCGGTAGAGCCGGGCGGCCAGTGAGTCGCGCTGGACCAGCACGTCCTGGGCGCCCAGGCGCATCGTCCCCCCGAGCCCCTCGATTTTCTTCTGCTCGGGCAGCTCGCTGATCACAGGCCTCTGACACTCCGGCGCGAACTCTGCGCTGTTGGCGTCCGCCATGCGGAGTACGTTGCGCGTGAATTCGATGACGGCGACCTGGAAGCCCAGACAGATGCCCAGATAGGGCACCCCGCCTTCGCGGCAATGCTTCACGGCCGCGATCTTGCCCTCGACCCCCCGCGAGCCGAACCCGCCCGGCACGATCACCGCATCGACCGAGCCGAACACCGTGGCGGCGGTCGAGTCGTCGATGTCGGAGGCCTCGATCCAATGTTGGTGGATATCGACGCCCAGATGCGCCCCGCAGTGCTCGAGAGCCTTGTCGATGGAGGCGTAGGCGTCCCGCAATTCGCTGTACTTGCCCGCGATGCCGACCGAGAGGGGGAGCTTGTCCTTGCGGGTGAGCCGCTGCACGAAGACGCCCCATCGGGCCCGGCCCCGATCCTCGGCCGCCACATCGACCCGGTCGTGCAGGCCGAGCAGCGAGAGGATCTCCCGGTCCAAGCCCTCCAGGCGCATCTCGTCGGGGATGGTGTAGATGCTCGACCTGTCGTGCATAGAAAAAACCCGCCGGAGCGGGACATTGGAGAACATCGCGATCTTTTCCATCACCTGCCGCTGGACCTGGTGGGTCGCGCGACAGGCGATGATGTGGGGCTGGATGCCGGCCTCAAGAAGGCGCTTGATGCCGAGTTGTGCCGCCTTCGACTTCTGCTCACCCAGCGCCGGTGGCTCGATCACGTACGTCAACGCCACGAAGCACACCGACTCGGGCCCCTCCTCGAACGCGAGTTCACGCATCGCCTCGATGTAGAGCCCGTTCTCGTAGTCCCCCACCGTCCCGCCGACCTCGACGAACACCACGTCGGCGGCGCGCTGGCCATCGCCCCGGAGCGCAAGCTCCCGAAGGCGACGCTTCACCTCACCGGTCACGTGCGGGATCATCTGGACGTCGCGCCCCAAATAGACGCCGTGCCGCTCGCGGTCGAGGATCTCCGAATAGATCCGCCCGCTGGTCGTGAAGTTGTGCGTCGTGAGGTCCTGGTCGAGCATCCGCTCGTAGGTCCCCAGGTCCATGTCGCACTCGGTCCCGTCGTCGAGGACGAACACCTCGCCATGCCGGTAGGGGTTCAGGGTCCCCGAATCGATGTTGAGGTACCCCTCCATCTTGATCGGGGCGACGCAGAGGCCCTTGTCCTTGAGCATCTTCGCCACGCTTGACGCGAAGATCCCCTTGCCCAGCCCGCTCATCACCGTGCCCAGCACCACCACGTACTTGTGCCGGCCCTTCCGGTACCCCTCCGGGAGCGGCGAGTAGTACTCCGTCGATGCCGTGGTCTCGCCGAGCGAGGCCAGCAGGTTGGTACCGACCGCGCGGCCGCCCCGTGTGCGCGACCGGGCCTCCTCGCTCTGGTTCCGCTGGGGTCCGTCCGTGGTGGGCATGGACGATCGTACCATCCGAATTGGAAACTACAAGTTCTCCCCCGCGTCTGACCCACCGCGACGCGGGCCGGCCCCGCCGGGTACGCTGCGCGCCGTTCCGACCCCTCCCAAGAGGAAAACCCATGCGTCCCACCCCGATCCGATCCGCCTTCGCCCTCGTTGCCCTGGCCCTCCTCCCTGCCGCCGCGATCGCCCAGAACGATGGCCAGGACGACTCGGGCCAGCCCAGATCGCTGCGGTGGGACCCCCAGACCGGTAAGGACCTCGCGAACTACCTGCCCCACCGGGACTTCGACCACACGCACATGACCCTCGAACTGGACTTCCCGGACTTTGAGCACGAAGCCCGGGCCACCTGCCGGTGCACGCTGACCATGGAGCCGATCGGCTCGGCCCGCCAGTCCGTCCGTCTGGACGCCGTTGGGATGGAGATCACCAAAGTCGCCTACGAGGGGCGGGAGATTGGGTTCACGCACGAGGGCGGAGACCTCCGGATCGATCTTCCCGAATCGATCCCGTTGGGACGCTCGATCACCCTGGCCATCGAATACACCCTCGGGCCCGACAACATGGCCGCCGACGGCGAGGCCCTGACCTGGTCGCCCCCGAAGAAGCGTCCTAGCGGGCCGAGCGAAGAAGTACCCATGCTCCACTCCCAGGGGGAGCCGGAGTACGCCCGCCGCTGGTTCCCCTGCTTCGATCACCCCAACGAGAGGCTCTCCACCGAGCTGATTGTGACGGTGGCCGACGGCTACGAGGTGGTCTCCAATGGCGAGCTCAAGAGCAAGAAGGCGCTTGATGATGGCCGGGTGCGCTGGCACTGGGACCAGGCCATGCCGCACGCTCCCTACCTCGTTTCGCTGGTCATCGGCAAGTTCGACGTTGTGGACGTCGGGGGCCCGGACTCGGCCCGGCCGGGCCTGCCGATGCCTGTCTATGGGCCCGTGGGCACCGCCGACAGCATTCGCAAGTCGTTCGCCCATACCCCGGCGATGGTGGCCTACATGGAGAAGCTCTTCGATGAGCCCTATCCGTGGGCCAAGTACTCGCAGGCCATCGTGCGGGATTTCGCCGCCGGGGCGATGGAGAACACATCCGCGACCACCTTCTTCCCCTTCGCGGCGGCGGCGTCACCCGGTTCGATTGACGACATCATCGTCCATGAACTTACCCACCAGTGGACGGGCGACCTGCTGACGAACAAGAACTGGGCCCACCTCTGGCTCCAGGAAGGCTGGGCCACGTATGGCGAGGCCCTCTGGAGTGAGCACGTCGGTGAACAGGACGCCCTCGACGCCGGCAAGACCCCCGATGAGGCCAAAGACGCGGCCCGCAAGGCCTACCTCCGGGCCATCCGGGGCAACTTCCGCCAAGCCGCGAGGAGGGATTCCCGCACGTCCTCGCCGGAGAGCCCCGCGCTGGCGTCGAACCTCTACCGCGATCCCAACGACACGTTCACGAAGGCAAACAATCCGTACCCGCGCGGGGCTTGCGTGCTGCACATGCTGCGTGAGCGGCTGGGGGACCAGGCCTTCTGGGCCGGCGTCCGGCTGTACATCGATCGGTACAAGTTCGCGGCCGTCGAGACCGACGACTTCCGCAAGTGCCTCGAGGAGGCCTCGGGGGATAGCCTGGAGCGATTCTTCGCCCAGTGGGTCTATCGCGCGGGCGCCCCGCGCGCCGACGTCGAGATCGCGTGGGAGCCGGGTTCCGAGGGCGAGGACGGCCCGGGCACCGCGACGATCACGTTCCGGCAGGTGCAGACGATCGACGCGGACAACCCCGCCTACGCCATGGTCGTCCCCGTCTACCTCAAATTTGAATCCGCCCCCGGCGAGTATGTCTACATCGACACCGAGGAGCGGGAGGTCGTGAAGAGCTTCGAGCTTTCAGAACGCCCGATTGACGCCGTGGTCGATCCCTACAACTGGAACATCCTCGACGCCAACGTGATCCGGAAGTTTGAGCCCCAGCCTGCCCCGGCCGCCGACGAGCACGCCGCGGAAGCCGCCCCCGTCGGAGAGCCCGCCGGTCACTGAGTCCCGTTCCGCCACCTGGCCACGAACGCGGCGTACTGCGCGGGGGTGTCGATCCCGATGTGGTGGGCCTCGGCCACTCCGACGGCGATCGAACAGCCGTGCTCGAGCACGCGAAGCTGCTCGAGCCTTTCGGCCCGCTCCAGGGGCGTCTCGGGCATCAGCACGTAGCGTCGAAGAAACCCCGCCCGGTAGACGTACAGCCCCACGTGCTTGAGGGGGCAGACGCCACACGCTCCATCCCGGTCGAAGGGGATGGGGCTGCGAGAGAAGTAGAGGGCGCGACCGCGGGCGTCGAGGACGACCTTGACGATGTTCGGATCTAAGGGGCTCTGCCCCGGCCCGAACGGAGAGGCGATCGTGGCGACCTCCGCCCCGCTCGCGGCGTGGGCCGCGATCGCCAAATCTATCAGGGCCGGGTCGATCTCGGGCTCGTCACCCTGCACATTGACGACGACCGTCTCGTCATCCAGGCCCAGCAGAGTTGCCGCTTCGGCGAGGCGCGAGGTGCCGTTGGGATGGGCCCCGGAGGTCATCACCGCTTCGCCCCCGCGATCGCGGACGACGGCGGCGATCTCCTCGGCATCGGTGGCCACCACGACCCGTCCGATGCTCGCCGCCCGCTCGGCGGCCTCACGGACGTGCACCACCATCGGCTTGCCGGTCTCCGATGCCAGCGCCTTGCGGGGGAACCGTGTGGAACCCAGCCTTGCGGGAATCAGCGCGACGGCTGCGTTGGCGACGCCCCCCGGCATGCGGCTCACTTCCCTTGCCGCAGCGACAGCACGAGCTTCTTGAGTTCCTCGCGGCGTTGCCGGATATCGCGGAAGCTGAAGTTCTCAATCGCGATCTGAGATGCGAGCTTCTCGGCGTCTTCCGCGGAGGGCAGGTCCTGCTCGGAATCCGCCTTGTCGGCCAGCGAGCGCATCAGCCCGTACCGCAGTTCGAGGCCCAACTCGTCCGAGAGCATGCCCTGGGCGTCGATCGCCTGGCGGAACGTCGCGATCGCCTCGTCGTGCCAGCCCATGGATTGAAACGAGCGGCCCAGCAGACCTAGCGACTGGGCGCGGTACCGCGAATCACCCTTGGATTCCTGGAGCAGCCCGATCGCCTCGTCGTACTTGCCGAGCTCGAAGTTCCGCTTGCCGAGTTCGAACTTCAGCGTGAGGTCTGTCGGATAGTTCTCGACGGCCAGCGTCAGTTCCGCGATTTCCATCGAGAGGAACTTCTTCTGGGCCTCTTCGTACTTGGCCTGCGCATCGGCATTATCGGGATTTTGCTGGGCGTGGTCGCGGTACGTCATCAGGGCCCGGCGGCCCTTCCTCAGCCGTATGCGCCCCGCCTCCTGGCGGAATCGGAATTGCTTGGTGTCCTTGAATGCCGTCATGAGCAAGCGGTACGCCCGGTCCTCATCCTCCGGCCGGCCACGCTCGAGGAGCCGCTTCGCCAGGCTCTGGATGGTCGGCAGGTCGTCCGGGCGACGCTGGTACTCGGCCTCCATGTCCGCGATGAGACGATCAACCGTCTCCTCGGTCTTCACCGTGCGGTCGGCCTCTTCAAGCATCCGCTGCTTGTCGAGATCGCGGATGTTGGCCCGGAAGCCGCCCTCCTGGCCGGTCTGGTCGAAGCCGCCCTTGCGCATGGTCTGCTGCGCGGACATGTTCTTGACGTCGCTGGCCAGCGTGCCGTCCGAAGGGTCCATCTGCACCGCCTGCTCACCCGCCACCACCGCCAGATCAAACGCCTGGACCTGGCCGAACGCCTTCATCAGGCGAACATACAGATCCTTCTTGGGCTTGCCCCGGACGACCTGGATCGCCTTCTCGCCCATGTAGTGCGTCTGCTCCCCGAGATTGAGCTTCGCGGCGGCCTCGACGGCTCGAACCGCCGAGGGGCCGTCCGCGATCTTCAGCCCCCAGGCCAGAATGGCGTCCAGATACTTGTCAGCGGGCGTCTTGCCATCCACGACGGAGAGCAGCTCTTTACCAGGCTTACCCTTGAAATTCACGGCGACGTTAAGGAAGGCCTCCAACCCGTACATGCTCGAAGGATCGTGCTTGAGACCGCCGAGCCAGAGCTGCATGGCATACTCGAAGCTCCCGGTCTCGCCGACGGTCTTTGCCCGGTCAAAGAAGACCTGCGCGTTCTCGGGCGAGAAGGGCATGGGATCGCGCTTCCCGTCGTCGTCCGCCGGCGATTCGTCGTCCGACTTCTTCTTTCCAAAGAGTGCCAAGTCCGCGGTCCCTCGCTTTCCGGTTCTCGCACGCGACCTCGTGAGGCAAGCCCCCGCGATCGGGGCCACGATGGTAGTCTTTCGAACGGCCTTGGGGCACCAGGACCGGCCATCCGCATCAGACTACCCTAGCATCCGCTGATGCCCGTTGATATCTCCAGTCTGACCATCGTGGACTACCCGACGCCCGCGCTGCGCGAGAAGTGCCTGCCTCTCGCGGGAGTGGATGATGAGGTGCGGGCCGTGGCCCGTCGGATGCTCGAGATCATGGTCGAGGCCGAAGGGCTTGGGCTCGCGGCGCCCCAGGTTGGGCTGCCATGGCGTCTGTTCGTCTGTCACGTCCCGGAAGACGGGTCGCGGTCCGCGGCCTCCGAGCCGCCAACGGCGACCTTGGCACCGCAGGTGTACGTCAACCCCGTCCTGCGGGATCCCGTGGCCCCGGTGGAGAACGCGACCGAGGGCTGCCTGAGCCTGCCTGAGATCACCGGGGATGTGCCCAGGTCCCGGGGAATCACGATCGACGCGATTGACCTCGAGGGGCGGCCCTTCACCCAGACAGCCTCGGGCCTCCTCGCCCGGTGTTGGCAACACGAGGTGGACCACCTGGACGGGATCCTCATCCTCGACCGCATGACCCATCTCTCCCGGCTGCGCTCCCGTGCCGCCATCCGGGCTCTTGAACGGGCCGCCGGGGTCCGGTGAGCCATCGCCGGGCGCCTCCGGCTACCCTCACGCCGATGCGGCTCGCTTTCTTCGGTTCTGGCGCCTTTGGCCTCCCCACGCTGCGGGCCCTCGCCTCGCAGCATGAGGTCACTCTCGTCGTGAGCCAACCCGACCGGCCCGCTGGACGAGGCGGCCGGCTCACGCCCACCCCCATCGCTGCGTGGGCTTCGGAGCACGCCTCTGGCACACCGCTGCTCCGGCCGGAGCGTGCCAACGACCCCGCAATCACGGCGGCCATCCGCGGGGTCGAGGCCGATGCGTGGGTCGTGATCGCCTTCGGCCAGAAACTCGGCCGGGCCCTGCTGGCCGAACACTTCGCGATCAATCTTCACGCCTCCCTGCTGCCCCGCTGGCGGGGTGCCGCCCCGATCAACGCCGCCATCCTCGCAGGCGATCGGGTCACCGGGAACTCCGTGATCACCCTCGCCGAGCGCATGGATGCCGGGCTCATTCTGGGGCAGTCCGAACGCGAGGTTGCGCCCGAATCCACGGCCGGTGACCTCCACGACCTCCTCGCCGCCGACGGGCCGGATCTCGTGCTCCGCGTGCTCGCCGAGCACGAGGCGGGCGCCGTACATCCCCGCGAGCAGGACGAGTCGCTTGTGACACTGGCACCGAAACTCTCCCGCGCTGACGCCTGGGCCGACTTTGCTCGCTCCGCCGACGAATGCCGCCGACGGATCAACGGCCTCAGCCCCTGGCCTGGCGTCCAGGCGACGCTGGGGGGCCACACGCTCAAGTTGCTCCGGGTCGCGCCCGAGGCCGCCCAGGCACGCGCCACACCCGGAACCCTCATCGACGCCGCGGGGGGCCTGATCGCGTGCGGCGAGGGGCGGCTCCGCCTCCTCGAGGTCCAGCCCTCGGGACGCAAGCCCATGCCGTGGGCCGACTTCGTCCGCGGCAATCCCCTCCCGCTCGGCGCCACTTGCTCTGCCGGCGAGGGCCCCGCGCCGTGCTGACGCTCTGGGACCTTCTCGAACCCGCCGAGCCCACGGCGGCTGCGCTGGCCAGTTTAAGGCGGCCCGCACCCAGGCCCCCCACCGCCGCGGCCCGTTATCACGGGATGGAACGCGAGATGCTCGCTCTCCATGCGGTCCGCGTCCGCAAGTGGCGATCCAGCAGTTCCGGCGTTGCTTGGCAGGTGGTCTACCGGGACGGCGCCGTCTCTCGCCTCATCGAAGCGCCGCGCCCCCGGGGGCCCGTCTCCGCCGCCATTTTCCTGCACGAGATCGGGCACCACGCCATCGGCTTCTCGACGTACAAGCCCCGGTGTCTCGAGGAGTATCACGCCTGGCGGTTCGCCCTCGCAGAGATGGAACGCTGGGGTCTGCCCATCACAGCCCGTGTCCGGGCCCGAGTCCGCGACTCGCTGCGATACGCCGTGGAGAAGGCCGAACGGAGGGGCATCCGCCGGGTGCCGGAGGAGGTCACCGCATGCATCGCCGCGCAGGATCTCCTGCTGTCCGAGAGCGGCCTCAGCCCCGCTCCTCGGCAAAGAGCGCGTCGATGAACGCCGCGGGGTCGAAGGGCTGGAGGTCCTCCGGCCGCTCCCCGACACCGACGAACTTCACAGGAATTCCGAGGGATTCCCGGATCGCGATCACGATCCCGCCGCGCGCCGTCCCGTCGAGTTTCGCGAGCACGATCCCCGTCACCTTTGCTGCCCGGCTGAATTCCTCCGCCTGCCGCAGGGCGTTCTGTCCCGCGGTGGCGTCCAAGACCAGAAGGACCTCGTGGGGCCCCCCCGGGATCTGCTTGGCAACGACCTTGTGCAGCTTCTCGAGCTGACGCATGAGCGGGTCCTGGGTGTGGAGCCGGCCTGCCGTATCCAGGATGAGCACATCCACGCCCCGTGCCTTGGCGGCTGCGCAGGCGTCGAATGCCACGGCGGCGGGGTCGCCCCCCTCCTGCCCACGAACGATCTCGACTCCCAGCCGTTCTGCCCAGATCTCCAGTTGGCGGACGGCGCCGGCGCGAAAGGTGTCGCAGGCTCCGACGAGGACCGAGCGACCGTCCGCGTGGAGCCAGTGACAGAGCTTGGCGATGCTGGTGGTCTTCCCCGCTCCGTTCACTCCGGTGACCAAGATCACCGTCGGCCCCGTTGAGGCCATCCGGAGCGACCGGTCGGCCTCGGGCCACATCGCCTTGAGCTCTTCCCTGAGCGCCTCAAGGACCTCCTCGCCGCGCTTGAGCCTCCCGGCCTTGTAGCCCTCTCGAACCCGCTCCACGAGCCGCGCGGTGGTGCGGACGCCGACATCGCCCTGGAGCAGCTTGGCCTCAAGTTCGTCGATGAGCGTCTCATCGACGATCCGGCCAGTGAGCAGTGTCCGGAGCCCCCCGACGAAGACATCGCGCGTCCGGGTAAGCCCGCCCCTGAGCTTTGCCATCGCGCCGGAGAGCAAACCCATCCGATCAGCCCTCCTCCGCGCCCCCAACCGGCGCCGCCGGCGCCAGCCGCTTGAGGATCTTGTCGAGCAGTGCGTTCACGAACGCCGGAGATCGCTCCGTGCTGTAGAGCTTGGCAAGCTCGACGGCCTCGTTGACGACCACCTTCGGCGGGATGCCGCCTTCGGTCATTTCGTAGTAGGCAAGACGCAGGATCGATCTGTCGACGGCGGCCTGCCGGTGGGCGGGCCATTCTGGCGCCAACTCCACCGTGGCGGCGTCCGCCTTGGCACGGCCAGCCCAAGCCGCGGACGCGACCGTGAACGCTTTTTTCACCTCGGCGGGGCTGAATCCGTCCTGCTCGCCGAGCAGGTTGAGCACCTCCTCGGCGTCTCGGCCCTGCCTCGCGTCGAGTTGATAGAGCACCTGGAACGCCAGGCGTCGGATGTCGCGAGGCTGCGCCGCCATCAGACCCCCGGCGCGTGCTGCGCCGCCTTGTCGGGCTTGGGGAGCGTGCAGCGGGCGTTCACTTCGCCCGTGGCGAGTGCCTCGGAGGCGGCGATCGTTTCCAAAACCGCCTGCATCGACTCGGCTCCCTTGTTGCCCTCGCGCCCTCCGGCACGGGCGTATGCCTGACCGGCGGTCTCAGCGGTGATGACGCCGAAGGTGGCCGGCACGCCCGTCTGGAGCGTCACGGCGATGAGGCCGTGGGCTACCGCATCGGCGATGTGGTGGTTGTGGCTGGTCTCCCCTTGGATGACACACCCGAGAGCGACCACCCCGGCAAACCGGCCGGTCTTGGCCGCGGCGAGCGCCAGGGCCGGGAGCTCGAACGAACCCGGAGCCTCAATGACGGCGACGTCTGCAACATTGCCTCCGGCCTGGACATACGCCTCGAGGGCCGCATCGCGCAACCGGTTCGTGACCGACGCGTTGTACTGTGCGACGATGACCGCAACCGGGGGGGGCCGTTTGGCTTGGGAAGTCATGACGCCCATGGTAGCCGGGCCTCGTAGCGGCCGCGCCGGGGCGACGGCGGCTGTACCATGAGCGGCCCATGGAACGATTCCTGGGGAAGGTCAGCCCCATCCTCCATCTCACGCGGGTCACCACTGCCTTTGCCGCTGTCGGCAACGTGTGGTTCGTGATCCTTTGGTCGCTGGCGACCCCTGAGGAGCACCAGCCCCCCGCGTTCGAGAAGCACTCCACTTGGCTGCTTCTGCTCGGGGGGGCGGCCTCGGCGCTCGGGCTCTACGCCTACGGCGCCGGTCTCAACGACATTCTCGACCTGCGGCGCGACCGGGCGCTTCGACCCGAACGCCCGCTCCCGTCCGGGCGGCTGTCGAGCGAGACTGCGGCGGTGACGATCGCGGTGACGCTGCTGCTCGCAATTCTGGGAGCCTCTGTCTTCGGGATGGCGTCGGTGCTGCTCACCATCGCGCTGGCGATGGGGATCCTGTTCTTCAACGCCGCGGCGCGGTTCGTCCCCGGCATCGGCCTCGTTCTGCTGGGCCTGATCTATGCCGGGCACATGCTCGTGCCCAACCTGGGATTGCGATTCCTTTGGCCGGTGTGGCTCGTGATGACGCACGCCCTTGCGGTGGCGGCTTTTACGCACGTATTGGCCCGAAAGGTCCCGCCGCTCTCAGGGAGAGCCCTGGTGTTTTCGGTGGCGGGCTGGGTCTTGTGGTCGGTGGCGATCCTCGCGCTGGGTGTTGCCCGATCGACCACCCAGGTGGACCACGCCGGATCGCTCTGGCCCGAGTGGGTCCCCGCGTCGGCAGGAATCGGACCCGCCCTCCTGGGCGTCGCCTTTTTGGCGCTGGCGGTCCGACGGACACTCCAGTTTGGATGGGGACCCCGGGCGTCAGACAAGGTGTACCGGTACGGCTCGCTCTGGCTCACGCTTTACGGCGCGGCCTGGATGGTCGGGGCCGGGCGGCCCAGGGCGGCCGCCATCCTGGGCGTGTTGGCTCTTGGCGGCTTCCTGACCATGACAACTCTTCGGGAATTGTACGGCTTGGCCGAACAACCCGTGGGATATCGGCGTTAGTGGAGTGGGTAAGAAACGTGCATCCCCACGGGGTTGGGGTACGAAATTCTTGACAGGAGCCGCCCGAGCGGGCATGGTTCACTTCGCCGGGCAGGCGGCCCGCCCCCGGAGCTGGGCCGCCAGACCTCACCGCAAGGTATCGCCTGGGTTGGCGCCGGCAAACGCAACGCAGATGGAGAGCCTGAGCATGATCAAGTTGTGGTCGCGCACCCGCAGCATCGCGTCCGAGAGTTCCCCATGTTCCTTTGAGACCCTGGAGCCACGGGTGGTGCTGGACGGCACACCGGCAGATGCCGCGAACCCGGTGGTCGAGATCAATACCAACTACGGCAACATCTACGTCGAGCTGTTCCCCGATGTCGCCCCACTGACGGTCGAGAACTTCCTCGGCTACGTGAACCGCGGTGATTACAACGGCACGTTCTTCCACCGGCACGTCACGGATTTCGTGCTCCAGGGGGGCGGGTACAAGTGGAACGAGGGCGCCCAGAGCGTGGCCCACATCACCCAGCAGGATCCGGTCGTCAACGAGTTCAACCTGTCCAACCTGCAGTGGACCGTGGCGATGGCCAAGATCGGCGGCGACCCCGATTCGGCGACGAGCGAGTGGTTCATCAACCTCAAGGACAATGCACACCGCATCGTGAACGGCCAGGATGTCGGGCTCGACGCCCAGAACGAGGGATTCACGGTATTCGGGAACGTCGTGGGCGGGCGGGACGCCGTCACCGCGATCACCGGACTCCGCATCAGCAACTTTGGCGGGACCTTTACCGATCTCCCCGTGACGGAATCCTACGACGGCCAGGGTGACGTGCTGAATTCTGATCTGGTCGTGATCAACAAGGCCGAGTTGGTCTACGACCCCGCGGTGAGCCTCGTCTCGGATACGACGGTGATCCCCGGCGGCAGCGCCAACGGGTCGAATTTGACCACGGTGGTCCTGCCCAATGGGTTGGGACGCACGATCGCCTTCCAGCAGCAAGGGCTCTCCGGCGGTTGGACGGTTTCGGACCTGGGGCTCAAGAGTGAGAGCAGTGGCGATACTGGCTCCCCGGTGAGTTGGATCGATCCCAAGGATGGCAAGACCTACGCCGCTGCCGTCGGCGCAGACGGGTTGATCCTCTACAAGAACACCTCGGGGACGAACTGGTCGAGCCGCAACCTCAATGACGAGGTGTCCGGCGCCGGCCTGATCACCCACTCGCTCACCGCCTTCATCAGCAAGGACGGGAAGAGCTATCTCGCGGGCCTGACGGCGGGCGGCAAGCTCATGCTGTTCCGCCAGACCGGCGCGTCGGCAAACGGTGACTACACATGGACCGCCCGCAATCTGTCAGACACCGATCTCGCCGGGCAGACAATGCCCGACTTCTCCGGCGCGCTGTCCAGCTATGTGACGAGTTGGGGAGGGCTCAATATCGTCGGGTTGGACAGCTCGGGAGATATTCAGGCCTTCTGGTGGTCCCCCGGGCGCGATGCCTGGGCGATCGCGAATCTGAGCAACTCGACCGGCGCTCCCCCGCTCCAGGGCTCCATCTCGCCTTATCTCACCTCGTGGGGCGCCATCAATCTGACCGGGACCGATTCGGCCGGGAAGGTCATCGTGACTTGGTGGGTCCCCAGCTTCGGGGGCCAGTGGACGAAGAGCGATCTGACGACCCTCAAGGGCGGACCCGCGCTCGATCCCGGCTCGGTCTCGACCTACGTCACGCCCTGGGGCGGGACGAACATCGTGGGACGCGACGAGAACGGCCAGGTCGCTGCGTACTGGTGGTCGCCGACTCTCGGGGCGGGTCAGTGGCAGATCACCATCCTCAGCCAGTTCATCAGCGGTGCGGAGATCCCCACCGGCCCGATGGTCGGGTTCTCTTCGCCGTCGGGCGTGGTCAACATCTTCGGCACGGCGGACAACGGTGACCTGATCCGTTACTGGTGGAAGCCCAATCAGCAGTGGCAATGGGCGAACGTTTCCAGCGAGGCTGTGCTGACCTGACACCCAACGATTCGGCGCCGATTGTTTGACACGGGCACGGGCGGACACTCCGCCCGTGCCTGTCTCTTTCGATCGGGCTGGTGGGCTCCGGGCCGTGGGCTCTTTCCACATCGACTCGCGGTGGGCCGTAGACTGGGAGCGTGAGTTCCGAGCCGCTACCCCGAACCGACCCCCGGCTCCTTGCGGCCGTCCGCGGCGACGCCCCCGCGGATCTCGCGATCGACAATGCACGGATCGTGAATGTCTTCACACACCGCGTCGACACCGGCTCGATCGCCATCGTCGGCGGCCGTTTCGCCGCCGTCGGGCCGCGGTCTGACGCCCTCCGGCGCGTCGATGCGGGCGGGGCTTACGCCATCCCCGGCCTGATCGACGCCCACATGCATGTCGAATCGACGATGCTCATGCCGAGTGAGTTCGCCCGACTCGCTGTCGCCCACGGAACAACGGCCGCGGTGCTGGATCCGCACGAGATCGCCAATGTCCTCGGTCTCGATGGGGTTCGGATGCTGATGGCGGACGCTGCGGCGGCGCCCATCCATGCGCTGTGGATGGCGTCTTCGTGCGTGCCCGCGTCCCACATGGAAACTTCGGGGGCGACGCTCGGGCAGGGGGAAACGGAATCGCTGCTCGCCGATCCCCGGGTGATCGGGCTGGCCGAGATGATGAACTTCCCGGGCGTCGTGCATGCCGACCCCGGTGTATTGGCGAAGGTCGCGTCGGGCCTCGCGAAGGGGCTCGTGGATGGCCACAGCCCTGGCCTGACGGGCCGCGCCCTTCAGGCCTATGCGTCCGCCGGCATCTCGTCCGACCACGAGTGCTTCACGCGAGCCGAGGCGGAGGAGAAGATTGCTCTCGGACTCATGGTGCTGATCCGCGAAGGCTCAGCGGCCCGGAATCTGGAGGCACTCCTTCCGGCGATCAGCGCGGCGACTCTCCACCGATTCTGCTTTTGCACGGACGATCGCCACCCGGGCGATCTCGAGTCCGAGGGCCACATCGACCATGTGGTCCGGCGCGCGATCTCGCTGGGCCTCGACCCGCTCGAGGCCATCGCCATCGCGACGATCCACGCCGCGGCGCACTACCGCCGGTCCGACCTGGGCGCGATCTCGCCCGGGCGGCTCGCGGACATGCTCCTCGTCGATGACCTGCACGCGTTTCGGCCCCGTGCGGTGTACTTTGGAGGCGACCTCGTGGCGGAGCACGGGTGCTGCACGTTGCCCGAACCCCGGCGCGGGGCCATGGCGACGGTCGGGGCGGTCCGCCTCCCGGCCGGGTTCGGCGCGGAAGCCCTCCGCATCCCGGTCGTTCGCGGCGGCGCGAGCATTCGTGTGATCGGCATGGATCCGCATCAGTTGATCACGGAGTCGCTCACCTTCGAAGGGCGTGTCGAGGCCGGGCATTTCGTGTCCGACACGACGCGGGATGTGCTCAAGCTCGCGGTCATCGAACGGCACAAGGGCGCTGGGAACGTCGGACTGGGATTCATCCGCGGGTTCGGACTTTCGCGTGGCGCTCTGGCCAGCACGATTGGCCACGACTCTCACAATCTTGCGGTCGTGGGAGCGAACGACGACGACATGGTGCTGGCGGCTCGCGCCCTGGAGGCGTGTGGCGGGGGGCAGGCCGTGGCGGCCGGCGGGCGGGTGCTGGCGGTACTCCCGTTGCCGATCGCCGGACTGATCAGCCCGGAATCGGCATCGCGCGTGATCGCGCAGCAACGCGAGCTGCTCGCGGCCTCGCAGGCGATCGGATGTCCTATCCACGATCCATTCATGCCCCTGAGCTTTATGCCCCTGGTGGTCATCCCGCACCTGAAGCTGAGCGACCGGGGCCTCGTGGACGTGGACAGGTTTGACTTCGTTCCGCTGGAGGTGGAGTAGGCCTCCATGGGACGCGAAGCGGAGACGCCGGTGCAGGGTTGTCGGCTCGGGCCGCTCTAGAACAGCTTGAACGCGTAGAAGATGGCTGTGAATACCAGGTCGGCCACGATGATGGCCACCACGCACTGCACGACGGTCTGCGTCGTGGCGTTGCCGACGCCCGCGGCACCTCCGCTGACCTTGAGCCCGTTGGTGCAAGAGATCAGCCCGATCAACATCCCGAAGATCGTCGCCTTGCCGACCCCGGTCAGGAAATCGACGAGGCCCACCTGGGAGAGCAGATTATCGACGAAGATCGTCGGGGGGATCTTCAGGAGCACCACAGAAACGCCCATGGCGCAGGCGATGGCGACGAGGTCGGAGATGATGCCCAGGACCGTCATGCTCGTGATCGTGGCCGAGACTCGCGGCACCACGAGGAATCGGACCGGGTTGAGCGCGTGCGCCTCCAGGGCCTCGATTTCCTCGCTGACGACCATGGTCCCGAGTTCGGCCGCGATCGAGGCCCCGGCGAAGCCGGTCAGCACAATCGCCCCGATGAGGGGCCCCAGCTCGCGCAGGACGGCGACACCGACGATGTTGGCGACCAGGTCGCGCGATCCGAACTTGTCGAGCGGGGGCGAGAGCTGCAGCGCCAGGATGAGCCCGACGCAGCCCGAGACGAGGGACACGATGAAGATGGAGCGCACGCCGACCCGGATGATCTGAGAGACCACGGCGGGCACGCCGCGGCGGGCGCGCCGCATGGTGAGCCCCCGCCCGAGCCAGACGGCGGTGGCGAGGCCGAGGTTGACGGCGTGTCCGGTATGGTCCAGGAAGCGCAGAAAGGCGTCGCCTGTCTTGGCCACGGGTCGGAGGAGCCTCGGAACACCGGGCGTCTGCTGTGGTGTGGGCGTCATCCGTGCGCCTCCCTCAGGCCTCGACCGCGTCTGCGACTGTGGGCACGATACGGAAGAACTGATGCAGCCTGGCGATCTCGAAAATCGCCTTCACCCGGGGGTTGAGCGCGCAGAGCACGAGCTCCACGCCCTCGGTCCTCGCGTTCCGCATCGCCTCGACGAGGGTCGCCAGCCCGGAACTGTCCATGTATTCGACCGCGCCCATGTCGATGACGAGGCGGGCGGGGCGCCCGGCCTGGGCCTCCCGGACGCGTTCACGGAACGAGGGCGCACGGCTCATGTCCACGTCGCCGCGGGGCGAGAGGATTGTCGCTCCGGGCCGCCTGTCAATGTCTACCGGCAGGCTGTTGTCCTGCATCGCCGCACCACCCCTCTCAGTGCCCCGGCCCGCATTCCGGGTCGTCGCACGGAGCATACTTCACCATCGTCAGCCGCATGCCGCACGGCGAACGCTTGTCGTAGACCACCTCATCCATGACCTCACGGATGATGTGGACACCCAACCCCCCGGGCTTCGGGTCGTCGAGCGCCCGGCCCTTCAGTTCCGAGACGTCGATTTGCTTGGCCTCGTCTTCGATCTCCAGGCGGATACCCGGCCCGTGTCCGTCTCCCTTCTCCAGGGGCCAGAGGCTGAGCCAGATCGGTCGGTCGGCGGCCCGCCCATACCCGTGCCGGATGACGTTGGCGAGTGCCTCGTCGACCGCCAGAGCCACTTGGGAGCACGCGGTGTCGCCCATCCCGATCCGCTGACACACCCCGGCCACCAACTGCCGAACCCCGGCCAAATAGCACGGATCGCTCCGAAGCTGCACCCGGATATGTGCCGAATCATCCATGCGAGGACTCTCCAACCGGCCCGCCCGCGGAGTCTTCGGCCGTTTGTCCCCACCACTCCACCCACCGCTGGACGGCGGCGTCCCGTTCCAGTGCCCCCGCCGCATAGTCGTATCCGAGGGTCTGCCCGGTCAGTCGTTCCAGGGATCGGATTGCGACCATCCGGGTCGCCGGGTCGTCGCTGTCGAGGAGGCCGATGAGGTCGGGGACCTTTGATCGATCACCCCGCTCGGCGGCGTCCACGGCGGCCTCCATGCGGGCCGCGGGCTCCGGCGAGTCGAACCCCTTGGGGATTGGGACACACCCCGAGAGGACACAGAGCAGGGTCAGGAGCAGTGCCGTCCTTGTCACGGTGGGATCGTACCCGACCCGGTCTCGGCTCGCCCCCGACCGCCTCCCCCGCTACCCTTCCCCTTCCTCTCCGGACACCCGCCACGATCAGCACGGAGTCGGCCGCGATGCACCTGCCGCACGATGAGGTCATACCGATCCTCGATTTTGGCTCCCAGACCGCCCAGCTCATCGCTCGCCGGGTTCGTGAGGCCGGCGCCTTCAGCCTGCTCCTCCCACCCGACACCCCGCTCGACGTGCTGCGCGAGCTGCGCCCGCGGGGCGTCATCCTCTCGGGCGGCCCAGCGAGCGTCTACGAGCCCGGCGCGCCCACCTGCGATCCCCGCCTCTTCGAGATCGGCGTCCCCATCCTCGGCATCTGCTACGGCATGCAGCTCGCCGCCCGAATGCTCGGCGCCCGCATCGACCCCGCGGCGCGCCGGGAGTTCGGTCGCGCCAGTCTCGACATCGCCGACCAATCCGGCCTCTTCGGCTCCATCCCTCAGAAGACCACCGTCTGGATGTCCCACGGCGACCAGGTCCAGGCTCTCGAGAAGGCCGGGCTCGAGACCGTCGCCTCCACTCCCACCTGCCCGCACGCCGCCGTCCGATCCACCGACCCGTCCCGACCTTTCTACGGCGTCCAGTTTCACCCCGAGGTCACCCACACCCCGCACGGCGTCGACATCCTCCAGAACTTCCTCTACCGCATCTGCGGGTGCAAGGGTACCTGGCGTATGGCGGACTACGCCGAGACCGCCTGCCAGCGCATCCGCGAGCAGGTCGGCAGGGACCATGTGATCTGCGGACTCTCCGGCGGGGTGGATTCCTCCGTCGCCGCGGCCCTCATCCACAAGGCCATCCCTGGCCAGCTCACCTGCGTCTTCGTCGATACCGGCTTGCTGCGAAAGAACGAACGCCCGCTCGTCGAGACGACCTTCCGCGACCACTTCCATATCGACCTGCGCGTCGTCGACGCCGAGGCCCAGTTCCTCGGCGACCTCGCCGGCATCACCGACCCGCAGGAGAAGCGCCGCCGCATCGGCCACCGCTTCATCGATGTCTTCAACGACCAGGCCGCCCACGTCGCCGCCGAGGGCAAGAACGCCAAGTTCCTCGCCCAGGGCACCCTCTACCCCGATGTCATCGAGTCCGGCCACTCCGTCGGCGGCAAGTCCGCCGGCATCAAGCTCCACCACAACGTCGGCGGCCTGCCCAAGGACATGGCGTTCTCCCTCATCGAGCCGCTCCGCGACCTCTTCAAGGACGAGGTCCGCAAGCTCGGGGAGGTCCTCGGCCTCCCCGATCAGATCATCTGGCGTCACCCGTTCCCCGGTCCCGGCCTGGCCGTTCGCGTGCTCGGCGAGGTCGCCAAGCCGAAGCTGGACATTCTCCGCGAGTGCGACGAGATTCTCCTTGAGGAGATCGTGGCCGCGGACCTGTACCGAAAGACCAGTCAGGTCTTCGCCGTGCTGCTCCCCGTGCAGTCGGTTGGCGTGATGGGCGACGGGCGGACGTACGAGAGTGTGGTCGCGATTCGAGCTGTCGAGACCCAGGACTTCATGACCGCCGACTGGGCCCGCATCCCCTTCAACATCCTCGCCCAGATCTCGAACCGCATTATCAACGAGGTGCGGGGGGTCAATCGCGTCGTCTACGACATCTCCAGCAAGCCGCCGGCGACGATTGAGTGGGAGTGATTCAGGTCCCGCGCCGCAACGCGGAGGGGGTGGCCGAGCCTGCGAGGCCGGGGGAGGTGCGTCCCCTCAGTTTGTCCCCCAAAACCACTGGCATTCGCCCGCCCCCCACCCGATAATGCACCCATGGTCGCCCCCGTCACCAATGTGCCCCTCCCCGCAGACCTCGCCAAGGAGCTCGAGGCCATCGCCTCGCGCGCCGGCATGACACTCCCCACCTACATCGCGTACCTCGCCCGCATCGAGATCCGCCGGCACGACCCGGCCTTCGCCGCCGCAACCAAACACCTCTTCAAGAAGTTCCCCGAGTCGATGCGAAAGCTTGCCGAGTGATCCACGGCGCCCTGCCCAAGCCCCCTCGCTGCCTCGAGCAGGGTGAGGTGCTCACGCTGCACGAATCTGCCATCGACCAGTCGGCGGCAGTGGCGTCGGGACTCGGGCCTCCTCGACGCCGCCTCGACATGCCTAAGCAGGCCTTCTCCGGTGAGTTCGCCCACGCAGTCCCGTTCGGCATGGCCGCCGCCTACGCCTTCCACATCTGCAAGAACCACCCGTTCATCGACGGCAACAAGCGGACAGCTCTGGCCGCGATGGTGGTCTTCCTGCACATGAACGGCTGGGTGCTCGATGTCCCCGACCTCGCGGCCGCCGACCAGATCCTCGCGTGCGCCGAAGGG
The DNA here is from genome assembly GCA_016709445.1 of Phycisphaerales bacterium. Taxonomy (GTDB): domain Bacteria; phylum Planctomycetota; class Phycisphaerae; order Phycisphaerales; family UBA1924; genus PNC22. The sequence goes on along the minus strand of JADJMV010000009.1, from coordinate 43,242 downwards.
AAACTCGACAAAGAAGGCCTGACCGAGTGGATCACCGCGAGTTGCCGTCCGCGGCCCTCTCTCAAACTCCGCGACTTCTTCAACTCCCTCTCCCCGACCAATGTCCACAACATGGCCGGCCGGGTCATCGCCAGCAGCAGCGAGGCCGAGGCCCAGGCCCAGGCCACGATGGACGAGGCGTTCCAGGCGATCGAGGTCGCCAGGGCCTACCAGGACGCCGCCCAGCAGGCGAAGGCCTCCGGTGATATGACCGCGTACGCCTCGTACAACGCGATGACGGTGCTCCTGGTCGCGATCTACCGGCTTGCCGAGGACATGGGGTACAGTGGTAGCGCGACGGCCACGCCTAGCGCTGCGTCGCGATCTGGGCCGTCGAAACCCAAGACTTCAAGACCGCCGACTGGGCCCACATCCCCTGGGAGGGCCTCGGCGCATCTCCAGCCGCATCATCAGAGAGGTCCGCGGCCTCAAGCGGGTCGTCTATGACATGTCCAGCAAGGGCCACGGCAGCTGAGTAAAGCCGGCGGTGCTACCAGTCGGTTGGACCCCTCGGAGTGACTCTGGTGGGAGTTCCACATCAATTGGTTGGGCACCATGGTGCATGCGGCCATCAGGAAGCGTGATTTCGTGAAAGACGAGAAAGTACCGAACTCGGTCGCCGAGGAAAGCAAAACGAGAGCCGACTTCGAACGGGATTGTCACGGTATTGCCGGACCGGCCGGATCCGGAACCACTCCTCGAGCCACCCTGCACGCCCACCCACGTGTGATCGTCGGCGCCTTCTGACACAGACACCGAAAACGCGCCGAGTGTCCTACGCTACGTGCCGTCGAGTACTACGTCGATCCGGCCGCTTCCCGCAAACGAACCGACGACGCCTCCCAAGCGGACCTCCGCGCCGTAACCACGGTACCCGGGGCTTCGGCTCCTGGAGCCGGTCCAAGACGCCGCCATCACATGGGTAAGCAACCAGCCGGCAATATCGTCATAGGATGGGTCGCGGTCCGATGGCAGGACCACCGTAAGCGGGAGTTCATGCTCGAACACCAGGGACCCGGCCGGTCTAGCGGCCGGGGTGTCCAGCAGCTTGGCTGGACTCACGTTCACTTCCGTGTACCAGACTCGTATTGCGATCAGTACTGCCCAGGTTCGACAGGGCCGCGAGCAGGATACAACTCGAGTCCCATTCGCCCCGGCATCCCTTCCCCAGCCCACCCCTGATGAGCACCCATCTCAGTCTCACCGAGCTTGAACCGTGCCTTGGGCGGTAGATCCAGCTCCACGACATACCGACCGTCGGCGGTGACGCGCCTGGGAAACTCCAGCCCGAGCATGAACTCATCGCTTGGCCCGATGGTCCCTGATGGGCTCGTCCAAACTCGAGGAGCGCATGACGCATTCAGGACCGATTCCCAGTCTGGATCTCCGATGGCCGCCGCTCGCCTGAGTTGATGCAGGGCCTCGCTCCATTCTGATGCCCACGGTTTGCTCATGTCCGTTGTGCGAGCAACCAGGAATGTGGCCAACAGCTCCTGTGTCCCCTTGGTCGTTGTCGGTGACGCGGCAAGCGCAGAGAGGATCGACGCGTGAATGCTCATCATCTGATGATGTGCCGGATCAAGGGCGGAGAACAGTGCCTCAGAAAGTCGCCTTTGCTCCGACGGCTTCAGTGATCCGGTGCTGGCCCTCTGAAGCAACTCCCGGCCACAATTGCTGGCAAGGAATCCTTCAGGATCTTCAACCGACCAAGCGATCAACCGGTCGGTGGACGGCGCCGCGACAAAACGGTCTGCGGTGAGATGCCCCGCGAGGTCATGATGCCGGTTGCCAGGCACACTGCTCCTCCCGCCAAGCCAACGGTCAGCATCCGAGTCCGACGGCGATGTTCGCCGATGACAATGGCATTGGGACCTGCCAGGCTGCCGCCACACTCTGGGCATCGCTTGCTCTCTGGAGGGTGGCCCGAGAGATCGAATCCACAAACCGCACAAAACGGGGAGTTGCCTACCCGCCGGCCCTTCCAGCCAGCCCACGCCACTATCGCAAAGCAGCGCATGATCAGAGCAGAGCCATAGCAGCGAAGTCTACGTGCAATACGGGGGTTGCGGGAGGGTGACAACTTCCGCGTCAGCGGATGGCACGTGTGCTGAGAGTTGGGCGCAGGGCGTGAGCTACCCCTCCCGCAGAATCTTCTCCATCGTCTTCCCCTTCGCAAGCTCATCCACCAGCTTGTCCAGGTACCGCACCTTCCGCGTCAGCGGGTTCTCGATCTCCTCCACCCGGTAGCCGCAGATGACGCCGGTGATCAGCTTGGCGTTCGGGTTGAGCTTCGCCCGCTTGAAGAATTCCTCGAAGGTCACCTTGTCATCGATCTGCTTCTGCAGCTTCTTGGCGTCAAACCCCGTCAGCCACTCGATGACCTGGCGCAGTTCCTCCTCGGTGTGCCCCTTCTTCTCGACCTTCGCCACATAGTGTGGGTAGACCGACGAGAAGGTCATCTTCGCAAACTTCTCGTCGTGCTCGGGTGTCGTCGCCGGCATGGATGGGTCTCCGCTCTCTGGGGCCGCCGCGCGAGCGTGGCGCGACTCGGAGCCGAGTATATGGACCTCTGCCGGTGGGGCGCGGAGCCCTACGCCGCCCGCCGAGCCCGCCAGCTCTCGATCCAGATGGGCACCTCGTCCGCCGCCAGCGGTTCGGAGAACAGGTACCCCTGGGCCATCGAGCAGCCGAGCGCCTGCAGCAGCGCCAGCTGATCGCTCCGCTCGATACCCTCCGCGACCACGCCCATGCCGAGGTTGTCCGCGAGCGTGACCATCGCGTGGAGCACCGCCGCATGGTCCGACCGGCTCGCGGCGTCGCGGATGAACGTCCGGTCGATCTTGAGCGTGTCGATCGGATAGGCGTGCAGCGCGCCGATGGAAGAGTACCCCGTCCCGAAATCGTCGATCGCGATCGAGAACCCCTGCTCGCGCAGACCCTCGACGATCCCGCTCAGCCGCTCGCTCCGCGAGATGAACATCGATTCGGTGATCTCCAGCGTGATCCTCGATGGGTCCGTCCCGGCCTCCCGCACCACCTCGGCAAATCGTCGCACCGCCTGGCGATCGTGAAGCTGTTTGGGTGAGACATTCACGTGGCAGTGCAGATCCCGCATCCCCGGCGACCGGCCCCCCCACTCGGCAACCTGCCTCGCCGCTTCCCGCAGCACCCACAGCCCAAGGCTCTGAATCAGATCCGTCTCCTCCGCGATGGCGACGAACACCTCCGGTGATACCGGGCCAAACTCGGGATGTGTCCAGCGGGCCAAGGCCTCCAGCGCCTCGAGCCGCCCCGACTCGGCATCCACGATCGGCTGGTAGAGCAGATGGATCTCGCCCCGGTCGGCGGCGTGGGCGAGGTCCTGCTCCAGCGTCAACCGGCGCTGTAGCGCCGCGTGCATGCCCGCGTCGAACAGCCGGACCCGCCCCTTTCCTGCCGTCTTCGCGGCATACATCGCGATATCCGCGTCGCGGATCAACGCCGTGGCGTCCCGCTCGCCCTTCGAGATCGTCACGCCGATGCTCGGCGTCGACCGGATCGACCGCCCCGCCAGCGTGAAGGGCTGCTCGAAGCGGGCCAGGAGCTCGTGAGCCACCGCGATGGCCTCCTCCTCAGTTCCCGATCCCCGGCGCACGATGACAAACTCGTCGCCGCCGTTCCGCCCTACCACCGCGTCTGCCTCGCCCCGCGGCGTCCCGCGCAGTCGCTCGGCGAACTGCCGCAGAAGGTCATCGCCAGCCTCGTGTCCGAGGGTGTCGTTGATCAGTTTGAACCGGTCGATGTCCAGGAAGAACACCGCGACCGCCTCGTCGTCCGCGAGCGACGCCAGATGCTCGGAAAGCCCCTCCTCGATCGCCACCCGGTTGTCGAGCCCCGTCAGGGCGTCGGTGAACGCCAGACGGTGATATCGCTTCGCCGAGAACGCGGCACGGAACGAACCCAGATTGCACGCAAACCGCCACGACCAGATGTTCAAGACGAAAAGGCAGATCGCCGTAAGGCGATACGCCGGCCAGAAGAACATCACGATGCCGGCCGCGTACCCGCAAATGGCGCACCACAGAAAGACCTGCGCGAGGTCCATCAGCTTCCCGTGCCGATCTTCACGATCCTCCGCCAGGTACGACCGAAGCCAGAAGAAGTAGATCCGCAGATACGCGAGCACGACCCCCGTGTTCAGCACCAGAAGGCCGATGATCCAGGGCCAGTCCGGCTTGCCCTCGGCCGTCGCCAGACAGCCCGTCCGGGCCATGTAGCTTCCGAAATTGGTAAAGAAGTCCGGGTGCGAGAGTGTGTGGGCGCCGTCGGAATGGGCTGCGTGCGTCATTCCGCCGGTTGCGCTGGTTGGACCGAGCACAAAGGCCGCGATCGCCAGAGCGAGCACCACCCCGATCGCCCCAAAGGGGAGGATCCAGAGGGTGAGCAATTGCCCCCAGCGAACCGGGCGTCCGGGCGAATCGGTCCGGGATGCTCCATCGAGCGTGCTCATATTGCGGCGGCCCCACCACACGAGATCCAGAGGAGATCGGATCCCTGCCTTGCGGGATTGAGCCCAAGTGCGGGAACCCCTTGGCTCGCCCCGTGGCCGCCTGATGCTCGGGCCGGGCGATCGCACTCCAACTAGGCCAATCCCTCCCCACCGCCCCATCTGGCAGCCCCTTTCCACCAGACCAACAAGGGGTTTCCCGTCTCTTTCGCACCCAATCCTGCGGTATCTCGGCCGGCGCAGGGGCCCCCCTCGCGATTCGGGTCGGCGAGATCGAGCCGTTCAGCGCAATTCCAACTCAACGGCCAGATCGCGATTGCGGCACCACCGCCGGAGGATTCCGGTCCCTCAATTGGGCCGCGGATCTTCGCGCCCTTGCGTCCGAGTGCAAGGTCGACGGCGCGGCGCCTTCGTTGGAAGGCGGCCCGACCAGGCGGTCACTCCTGCTCATGCGAAAGGAGAAAGTCCGGGCGGTCCCGATCCCACCGGTGTCGCCGCTGACCGCGCGGGTTGTCCAGCGGGGCGGACTGCTTCGGCGGGCTCGCCGCCCCGTACACTCTCGCCATGACCACCCCACCCACACCACCGTCGCACGCGCTCTGGGGCGGCCGATTCGCATCGGGTCCTGACGCCCTGTTCCGCGCGATCAACGACTCCCTCCCCTTCGACTGGCGCCTCGTGCACCAGGACATCCAGGGCTCCCTGGCCTGGGCGGATGCGCTCGGGCGAGCAGGTGTCCTCGGCGCGGACGAGGTCGCCCGACTCCACGCCGCCTTGGGCGACTTGGACTCCGAGGCCGCCGAACTGGCCTCCCCCCCTACCGATTCCGGCGCCGAAGATGTGCATACCTGGGTCGAGCAGCGGCTGGTCGCCATGCTCGGGCCGCTCGGCAAGAAGCTGCACACCGGGCGCTCCCGCAATGACCAGGTTGCGACGGATCTACGGCTTTGGACGCGGGCGACGCTCGATGTGCGTCTCGCGGAAATCCGCGAGGTCCAACGTGCCTTCATCGCGCTCGCCGAGCGCGAGATCGATACACCCCTCCCGGGATATACGCATCTCCAGCGGGCCCAACCCGTGCTGCTCTCGCATTGGGCCATGGCACACTTTGAGGCGTTTGATCGGGACGCGGGACGTCTGGCGGACGCCCGAAACCGGGCCAATCGCTGTCCGCTCGGCTCGGCCGCCCTCGCGGGGACGGGCTACGCCATCGACCGGCAGACGCTCGCGATCGATCTCGGCTTCGCAGGCCCGACGGCGAACAGCATGGATGGTGTCGCGGACCGTGACTTCGTGGCCGAGTCGCTGGGCGCGGCCTCGCTCTGCGCGACGCACCTCTCCCGTCTCGGCGAGGAGCTCATCCTCTATTCCTCGGGTGAATTTGCGCTGGTTGAGATGGATGATGCCGTGACGAGCGGGTCCTCCATCATGCCACAGAAGAAGAACCCCGATGCCTGCGAACTCTTGCGGGGCAAGGCCGGACGCATCATCGGCGCCGCGACCGGCTTTCTTGTCACGCTCAAGGGCCTCCCGTTCGCTTACAACAAGGACCTTCAGGAGGACAAGGAGCCGCTGTTTGACGGGCTCGACCAACTCGGTCTCTGCCTCCGGATCGCGACCCGCGTGATCCAGGGCTGCACGTTTGACCGCGCTCGATGCCGGCAAGCCGCGCTGGGCGGATTCGCCAACGCCACCGAACTGGCCGACTACCTCGTCGAACAGGGTGTTCCATTCCGGGATGCACACGAGCAGGTCGGCCTGCTTGTCCGCCTCGCCCTCTCCCGCGGGATCACCCTCGAAGACCTCTCCCTCGCCGATCTGCGCACCCACGCCCCTGCGGTGAAAGAAGACGTCTACCCTCGCCTCACACTCGAAGCAACGCTTGCCAAACGCCAGGTCGAGGGCGGCACGGCGCCGGCTCGCGTCCGCGAAGCCATCGCATCCGCGCGGAATCGAACCGAGGACTGACACCCCGTCGCCATAGGGGTCGCGGGCTTCAAGGATGATCTCATCTGCTCGGCATGCCCGGGCAGCAGCCGGAAGGCGACGCGCCGATCGGCGGGAGTGCGGGATCCGGGCAAGGAGGGGACACGCGATGCTCGCACGGAAGCATGCGACGGGGACTTTTGACATCTTCGAGCTACAGGGTTCGCTGGGCGACCACCAGTCCGAACTGGCTCTCGACGCCGAAGTCGCGATCGTTCTCCAATGTACCGGCGGATCGCGCGATCGCCCGACACTCCGGCTCGCTGGTGGAGACGCGGAAACGCTCGCCATCGAACCACTTGAAGCGATCGTGCGTTGGGGCGGATCGACCGCGTTCTCCATCCGAGTGGGCCCCGCGACGGCGGTCATCCCCGCAATCGCCGCCACGATCTCTGCCCCCACTGCGGAGGGGGCTGCCGCGCGGCCCGCGTCGACCTGACGAGCCCGATCGGGGCGATCATTTCGTCAACCTCGCCCACCGGGGAGCGCGACCGTTAGGACCCAGTCCCGGCCGAGCCTCCTCAGTCCACGAGCCGGCCCAGTTCGAAGGCCAGGCCATGGCCCCGGGGGCGTCGCCTGCGATAGAATGGCGCGTGACGACGATGGGAAGGGAAACTCCCGTCCCGACTGCCCGCCTCGAACGCCTCCGCCGCATCGCGGCCCAGCTGGACGAGTTGCTGTCCGCGATCGAGAATGTGGAGCGTGCGGCCGCGGTCGCTATCCAGTCCGTGCCGCCGGAGTATCGCCTGAGCGCGGTCAATCTGGTGCGGTATCTCGCGATACGCAACGTGGATCTGCGGCCGCTGCAGATGGACCTCGCGGTGCTGGGCCTCAGCTCCTTGGGTAGGTGTGAACCGCATGTGCGGGAGACGATCGAGGCGGTGCGTCTGACCGTCGCCGAGATGCTGGGCGAGCCGCTCGATCCGAGCCGGTTCGAGCACGGCCCCGGCCTTCTGCAGACAGAGACCATGCTGGCGAGGCGCACGGTGGATCTCCTGGGCGAAGTTGCCCACCCGGGGCGGGAGACCCGCATCATGGTGACCATGCCCTCGGAGGCCGCGGATGTTGCGCGAGGGCCGGAATTGCTCGCCCGGCTCTGCGGCGCGGGCATGGACATCGTGCGGATCAACTGTGCGCACGACACTGAAGCGGACTGGCTCGCGATGGCGCGCCACATCGCGGACGCGGCGGGTCCCGGTGGGGGCCGCCTGCGGGTGCTCGCCGACATCCCCGGCCCCAAGGTGCGGACGGGCCCGATCACGCCGGGCCCCGCGGTCGCCAGGTGGCGCCCACGCCGGGATGCGCTGGGCCGACCGGTCGCGCCGGCACTCGTGGCGCTCGTCGCCGGCGACGGCGAGGCATCGCTGCCGCCGCTGGCGGAAGGGACGACGGTGCTGGGAATGCCGGCAACATTCCTGCGGGCCTTGGCGACCGGGTCAATGCTGCGGCTTCGCGACACGCGCGCGCACCGCCGCCGGCTCCGCGTCGTGACGAGGCTCGGTGCCGACGCGTGGCTCGCCGAGGCTTGGCAGACGGGTTACGCCGCACCCGGGACGAAGATCTGGCTCCAGGACGAGGGCAACGCGGCCCACGAGGGCGTCGTGGAGTGGACACCGCGGTCGGAAGGGAGCCTCCTGCTACACGAGGGCGATGCGCTGCTGGTGACGCCTTCGGGAACGGGCGGAATCGTGGAGGGCCAGGCGCGGGTTCCGTGCACCTTTCCGGACGCCCTCGGGGACGTACGGACGAACGACCGGGTGCTCTTCGACGACGGCAAGATCGGTGGTGTGGTCGAGCGGGTATCGGACGAGGGGCTCCTGGTCCGGATCACGAGGGCCCGTGCCGGGGGCGCGACGCTCCGGGCCGACAAGAGCATGAACTTCCCGGACAGTCCGCTGCGGATCCCCTCCATGACCGAGGACGACCGGGCTGCGATGCCGTTCGTTGCGGGGCACGCCGATATGGTCGGCCTGTCGTTCGTGAACAGCGTGGAAGACGTGCGGGTTCTTGCCGAAGCGCTGCGAGGCCTGGGCGTTGCGGGCAAGCTCGGCATCGTGCTCAAGATCGAGACGCGCCGTGCGTTCGACAATCTGCCGGCTCTGATACTCGAGGCGATGCGGACGCCTCCAGTCGGCGTGATGATTGCGCGGGGGGACCTCGCCGTCGAGTGCGGATTCGAGCGGATGGCCGAGGTGCAGGAAGAGATTCTTTGGATGTGTGAGGCGGCGCACGTCCCCGTGATCTGGGCGACGCAGGTGCTCGAGAGCCTGACCAAAAAGGGTCTGCCGAGCCGCGCCGAGGTGACCGATGCGGCGATGTCTGAACGAGCCGAGTGCGTTATGCTCAACAAGGGGCCATTCGTCGTCGAGGCCGTGCGAACGCTGAACGATATCCTGGGACGGATGTCCAGCCACCAGCAGAAGAAAATGGCCATGCTCCGCCCGCTGCGGGTTGCACGCGGATTCGGGGCGGGCGCGAGCTGAGGCTACCCGGGCGCCTTCTGGAGGGTGTAGTAGGCGGCCGCGTGGAGCAGCGGAGCGCCCGTCGCGTCCCTGACCCCCTCGGCGTGCAGTTCGTGGACGAAGCCCTCGCCGCCGGAGCGCAGCCCCGCGACGGTCAGACGCACGGTGCGGGGGCCCACGACCGCCGCACCGGTGATCGTCGGGCGCTGGGTCTCCATCTCGTCGGATCCGTAGGTCTGGTGGTACTCGTAGGTGTAGCTGGTCATCGCGTACGACGCCGGGTCGGCGGCGGACTTGGTGTCGATGTCCTGGGTGAACTGAAGTTCGAACCCGCCTGGGACTGCGCTCATCGTGTGGATCTCGAATGGGGTCTTGCCCGTCCACTTGATGCGCTGGATGCCGTAGCGTTTGCGGCCCATGGAGCCCCAGCCCCGGTCGGTCTCGCCGATGAGCATGGAGCCCTCGGCATCGAAGACGATCCGGTTGACCCCGCAGTCGCCTCCGGCGCGGAACGGGTAGCAGGCGCCCTGCCAGATGTCGCCGATCTTCTCGAGGGTGACGCGGTAGACGGCCGCGTTCATCTGGTCGCCGACGAAGATCTGCCCGGCGAAGGGCCCGAACTTGCCGGCGGTCGAGTCGACGGTGATGTCGGCGGTGGACTGGCCCATTTTCTGGTAGGGGAACCAGATGGTGGCCCGCTGGCGTTGGGGTTCCTTGGCGAACCCGGCAAGCCCGTCGCGCCAGCGGAGGCTGGAGGGGTGACCCTCCCAGAGGCCCGGCGCGACGAGACTCATCCGGTTGGTGCCGACATAGTCGCCCTGGTTGTCGACGTAGAAGACCTCGCCGGTGGGGAGGATGCCGATGCCGTTGGGCGAGCGGGCGCCGTCCGCGATGGGGATGAACTCGCCCCTGGGCGTGACCTTGCCGATCCAGCCTCGGTAGGGGGCGATGCTCTTGCCGAGCGAGCCGCAGAAGCCGACGTTGAGGCTGACCCAGGCGTTGCCCTCGGCGTCGAACTTGGGGCCGAAGGCAAACTCGTGGTAGTTGCCCGAGACGCCCCAGCTGTCGCAGTAGGCCTCGTAGACATCGCAGCGGTCGTCGCCGTCCAGGTCGACGAGGCGGGTGAGTTCGCCGCGCTGCACGGCGTAGAGCACCTGGCGGCCCTGCTCGGTCCGGGCGGCGAGGCCGAGCGCCTCGTGCAGGCCGCTGGCGAAGCGGGAGTAGATTGGTGCGAAGATCGAGCCGCCGCTCGTGCCGTTGTAGTCGACGAAGTAGATGTCGCCGCGGCGGGTGCTGACGCCCAGGCGCCCGTCGGCGAGGGCGGCCAGGCCGCCGACCTCGAGCACGATGTCGTTGGGGATGGGAATGGTCTCGAGCGTGTAGAAGGGCTGCTCTGGCGTCGGGAAGTCGCGGTTGAGGCAGGCCTGGAGCTTGGCGTCGTCGAAGGGATTGAGCTCGTGCCGCCGGTTCAGCAGGTACTCCCAGGAGCCGTTGCCTTGGGAGACTTTGCAGAGGATGTGGTTGACGCCCTTCTGGAGGTCGAGCGCGATGTGGTGGGCTTCTGGGTCCATGCTGCGGGGCTGGTCGGCCTGGACGAGCAGGCGCCCGTTGAGCCAGAACTCGAGCCCATCGTCGGAGCCCATGGCGAGGTCGAACTTTCCGGATGCGGGTGCGGTAACGGTGCGGTAGAGAAAGGCGATGGCGTTGGTGTTGAGTTCTTCGTCGTTGAACACGCGGAGGTCGACCGCGCGGTCGTCGTCCGGGCCAAGCTCGGTCCACTTCGGCGTGAGGCCGCTCTTGCCTTCGTAGACGCGCGTGAGGTCGGGGCCTGGTCCGCCGGCCGCCATGCGCGGGAGTTCGTCCTCGGGAGGGAGCGGGCGGACGAGCGAGCCGTCGGAATCGTTGCCCGGGAAGGGCGAGAGGAGGTACCAGGGCCCCCACTCCACATCCATCTGGCGGGCAAGCTTGGTCATCATCGATTGCTCGGTGGCCTCGCGGGTCGCGAGCTTCTCGTATGGGACGTCGCCGAAACCGATCTCCTGGGCGAGGGCGGGGGATGCGGCGAGGACTGCGATCACGGCGAATTCCGCGGCCCTGTTCACGGGAGCACCTCCAGGACGACCGAGAGCTTGTCCCCTTGGGAAGTGACCTTGACGGCTTCGCCGACACTCTCGGAGGAGCCGCCAGCGAGCCTGGCTATCGATGACCCGGGGCCGGGATGGAGCCACACCGTCTGGCCCTGCGAGAGGCCGGAGATCTCGAGTGTGCGGGAGAAGATCGCGCCGGCCCTCGGGTGGGGCCGGAAGGTGTCGTCGATGGTCAGCGGGCCGAGGCGGGACATGAAGGTGGGGGTACCATCCGGGTCGAGCTTGTAGCCTCGGTAGTCGGGCGCCGGGGCGTTGCTCCACTCGGCGGGTTGCTTGCCGGTAGCGACGAGCGGGCCCTCCGGCGCTGTCCAGACGGTTGGCCCCTGGCCACCGACGACGTCCCCTCCCCGCCCCGACCAGGCCCCGGAGGCGTCGAGAAACTCGCCGGTCCAGGCGTAGGCGAGGCGCGAGGTGGCGGCGTCGTAGCCGAAGTGCACGCCCGCGGGAAGCCGATGGCGATCCCGCGCGAGCCGACGCCCTTGAGGAAGGTGCGGAGCACCATGGGGCGGTCCTTGACCTGGAGGGCCATCCCCCCCTCGGCCATCACGCCCTCGGGGGTGGGCATGAAGAGTTCGCCGAGCGAGAAATAGTCCCACATGGCGTCGGTCTGCTTGTCGGTATCGCCGGCGAGGACGGTGGTGATGGGGCTCTGGCCGGTGAGGAAGAAGCTGGGCATGCGGGTGCCGGGCTTGAAGCGGGGCGGGGCGTGGATGTAGCGCTTGAACCAATCGTACCGGAGGCGTTCGCCGAACTGGGCGATGTTGGGCCCTGGCAGGCCGACGGGCGGTTTGTCGGCGAAGGCGTGGCAGGCGATGCAGTTGAGGCCACCGTCACCGACGAGTTTGAGGCCGGCCTGGACCATGCGGTCGTTGCTTTCGGGCTCGCGGGCATCGCTGCCGGGCCAGACTCCGTCGGTCTGGGCGAGTTCATCGACAAGGGCGGGGGCGTGGGGTGAAGCGAAAACGGGCATGCGGGCGTTCATGTAGGGGCGTGCCCGCGCGCCGTCGCCAAGGACTTGGATGAGCCACTGGCTCGTGAGCTTCCAGCCGACGCCCGCGAGCCGGGGTGGGAGGCGGCCTTCGTCTCCGAGGTCCACGTCGTTCTGTGTCTCGAACTTGTCGCGGATGGCGGGCGAGACCCCTCCCTGCTCGTGCCACTCGTGGCAGGCGATGCAGTTGAGCGACTCGATGGCGAGGGCGGCGTGGTCGAGGGGCGCGGGGAATGTCGAGTCCCAGGTTGAGATGATCTTGATCGCTGCCCGGAGGGCCTCGGCGTCTTCCGCGGAGATGGCGTATCGGGGCGTGAGGGCGTCGTCGGGGTTGAGGCAGCCCGCGGTGTCGTCGAGCCCGGACAGAGGCTTGATGTCGGCGCCCGGCGTCAGGTCTCCGAGATCGTGGCAGTTGACGCAGCCCCGGGACGTGAATGCGGCGCGGCCCTGGGCCACCTGCTCCGGTGTGCTGTCGGGGCGCTCGCCCGAGCCGGGGCCCCATTCGTGGGCGAGGTAGGTGGCCAGTTGGTCGGACTCCTGCTCGGTGAGGAGGAGGGAGGGCATCCGCCCGCTGGGGCGGTTGAGGTGCGGCTCGCGGAGGTAGGCCGCGAGCGCGGCGGGGTTCCACTTTCCGGTCAGGTCTCCGAAGGGGACCCGGGGGGACCATTCGGTGTTGTTCTTGGAGACCGGCGCGCCGTGGCAGGCGATGCAGCCGATGCTCTCGTACAGCGTCTTGCCGGCGGTGAGGACGGCGTCCTCAGTCGCGGGAGCGGGCCAGTCGGTGGCGGGGGCGAGGCTCTCGAGGAACGCGACGATGGCCTGGGCTTCGGCGATGGCCTCGGGCGAATCGCCGACGACGTCGGGCATGCCGCAGCCTGGGTTCATGAGCTGGGGCACGCTGATCCATTTGAGCATCCAGGCGGCGCCGGCGCGCTGGGCGATATCGGCGAGGTTGGGCGCGGCGCGTTCCGCGGTGGCGCCGCCCGGCGCGTCGTGACAATTGACGCAGCCGAGTTGGCCCAGGAGCAGGCGGCCTCGGGCGACCTGCTGGGCTTTGGCGGTGTCGGCCTCGGCCGCGGCCGGGACGCGGGCGAGTCTGGAGGGGATGGGCTCGGCGCGGAATCCGTCGGCGCCGGCAGGGGCCATCTCCCAGAGGGGGCGGAGTCGGGCCTTCGCGTTGCCGTCGCGGGTGAAACTGATGGAGACCGCGACGTATCCGGTGTCGAGCTGGACCCAGTCGGACCAGGACAGATTGTCGCCTGGTTTGAGCGCACTCTGCCGGGCCGGTCCGGCCGGGGGCTGGAGCGAGAGTGTCGCGGCGCCCCCCTCGACCTCGGCGCCGAACCGGTAGCGGCCCGAGTGCTCGATCGTCACGATTGTTTCGAAGCCGACATGCATTCCTTCCGGCGCGAGGCCGGGGAGGAGCGATTGATCGGGGTCGAGTGCGAACGCGGCGGTCGGGGAGAGCCAGTGCTCGGCGCCTGCGGACGCGATCCAGCCGGTGGGGCCGTTCGCGCTCGGCGAGACTGCGCTGACCGCCCGACTGCCGGCGCCCGAGGGTGGCGGGGGCGCGGGTTTGGAGCAGGCGATGGGCAGGAGGCACAGCCCCGCGCCGAGGATCGCGGCGCGGGCTCGATGGGTTCGCGTGCGGGGGCTGGCGGACCTGTTCAACGCTCTACCTCGGGTTGCCATGTCGGGATCAGGATGGGCGAAGCGTCGCGGCGTTGGCTAGGGCCTCGCGTGCCCGCTCTGGGCGTTGGGCGTGCGGACTTGGATGTCGCGGTATTCGATGCGGTTGCCGGGGTTGTGGGTCTGGAGCGCCACGTGGCCCTGGGGGAACGGGTCGACCTCACCATCGGACATGGGAACGCCGTTGACCCACGTCTGGACGCGATTGCCGATGACCCGGACGCGGTAGTCGAACCAAGCCTCGTCGCGCGTGCGGAGCGACTTGTCGTAGCCGCCCTCGGGGTGGAGGCGGTTGTAGACGCAGCCGGTCCAATTGTTGGGGTCGTGGTTGTCGATCTGGGCCTCGTAGCCGAGGGGCCACGAGTCGGGATCCTGCGGCGGGGGCAGGGCGCGGGGGTAAAACCCGCTGTTGCCCCGCTCGCTGACGCGGGCGAATGCGCGGATCTCCAGGTCGGTGAACAGCTCGTCGGTGTAGAGATGGCCGGGTCCGTCGCGTCCGACGAGGGTCCCCTCCTCGACGGTCCAGGTTCCGCCGCCCTTGGGCGACCAGCCGGTCAGGTCGTTGTTGTTGAAGAGGGGGCGGAAGTCGCCGGGGTCGGGGTCGGGGGAGAGGTCGTGGATCTTGATGTTGCGGAATCGGACGGGGTTGCCGTGGTCCTGGAGGGCGATGAAGCCGGTGGTGAGGCGGGAGTTGAGCGGGATCGGCTGGTCGGGGGCGCGGAAGAAACCCCGGTCGTCGAGCTTCGCGGCCTTGTGGATGTGCTTGTCGTTGAGCCAGATGTCGAGGGTGTCGCCGACGAGCCTGATGCGGTAGGTGTTCCACTCGCCTGGGGGATTGACAGTCTCGGCGTCGGGCTGGATCGCGTTGTAGATCGCCCCGCATGCCGAGAGCGAGGGCTCCTGGCCGTAGCTGTCGTAGATCTGGACCTCCATGCCGGTGAAGGCGGGGTCGCCTACGGAAGAGCCGCGGAGGCCGACGCCGGAATTGCCGTTCTTGGGGACGTTGAAATCGAGGGAGAGTTCAAAGTCTCGGTACATCTTCTCGGTGCGGAGCCACCAACCGTTGTTGCCGGTGGTCTGGATCTCGCCGTCCTTTACGACCCAGGCGTCGCGGTTGCCGCTGGTGGTCCAGCCGTTGACGGAGGCGCCGTCGAAGAGCAGGGTCCAGCCGGTGGATTGCTCGGCGTCGGTGAGGGTGTTCTGCTGGGCAAGAGCTGGTGCGGCGAGGAGCGAGACGCACGCGGCGAGCCGGGTCCATTGGAGTGGTGTGATCATGAGTGACGCCCCTTGGGCTTTGGTGTTGCACGCGAAGGTCGCGAAGGGCTCGAACGTGGGCGATTGATTCGGTTCGACTCCCGCTTCGCGGGCTTCGCGCCCTTCACGTTCGACCTGTCTCAGAACCGCGTCCACTTCTCGGTGGCGTGGCTGCTCTCGACGGTGCGGTGGATGAATTTGACGCCCCGGGCGCCCTCGGCGACACCGGGGAAGTCGAACTGTTCGGGGCCCTTGGCGCCGGCTCCGGCGCGGATCGCGTCGGCGACGGCGCAGTAGATATTGGCGAAGGCCTCGATAAAGGCCTCGGGATGCCCCGAGGGGATGCGGGTGTTCCTCGCGGCGGCCTTGCCGAGATAGCCGTTGGCGCGGCGGTAGACCTGGTCGGGCGCGCCGAGTCGGTGGACGAGCAGGGCGTTGGGGTCTTCCTGATGCCAGGCGAGACCGCCTTTCGTGCCCCACACCCGGATGCGCAGGTCGTTCTCGCCGCCGACGCAGATCTGGGAGGCGAAGAGGACGCCGCGGGCGCCGCCCTTGAACTGGAGGAGGAGGTTGGCGTCGTCGTCGAGTCGGCGTCCGGGGATGAAGGAGGTGAGGTCGGCACAGAGCCTCTCGATCTCGAGACCTGTGATGTAGCTGGCGAGGTTTTCGCAGTGGGAGCCGATATCGCCGATGCAGCCGCCGACACCGGAGCGGGCGGGGTCGGTGCGCCAGTCGGCCTGCTTCTGGCCGGTTTCCTCGAGCTTCTCCGCGAGCCAGCCCTGGTTGTACTCCACGACGACCTTGCGGACCTCGCCGATCTCGCCGGCGGCGACCATATCGCGGGCCTGCTTGACGAGGGGATAGCCGCAGTAGTTGTGGGTGACGGCGAAGACGACATTGCGCTCGCGGACGGTCCGGAGGAGGTCCTCGGCCTGTTCGATGGTATTGACCATCGGCTTGTCCAGGATGACGTTGAAGCCCGCGGCCGCGAAGGCCTTGGCGGGCTCGTAGTGGGGGGGGTTGGGGGTGACGATGGATACGGCCTCGATGCGGTCGGCGGCGGGGTGGGCCTTCTCGCCGTCGAGCATGGCCTGCCATGTGGGGTAGCAGCGGTCGGGGGCGAGGCCAAGTTCTTTGCCGCTTGCGACGGACTTCTCCGGGGTGGAGGAGAGGGCACCGGCGATGAGGTCGTACCGGTCGTCGAGGCGTGCGGCCATGCGGTGGACGGCGCCGATGAAAGCGCCGTGGCCGCCGCCGATCATGCCCAGACGAACACGCTCTTGACTCTCGCGAGGCATCAGATGATCCTCTCTGCCGTGGTGCTTGGGTCACGGACGACTCTGAGTTCACGCAGGAGCACGAAGAACGCCAGGATGAACGCGCCGGCCGGGACGCTCAGGTCGTCAGATCCTGCGCCCACCGCGCTCGCCCATCCACCGAAGAATAACGCCGCGCCCACACAGAAAATGAAGCGTCGCCCGGTGACATACCACGCGAGACGTCCATCCGAGCCGGCCATTGGATCTCCTCAAAGCCCCAGGTCACTCCTCAAAGGCCGCGTCGAACGCCCGCCCCGACGGCTGAAAGTCTATGGCGCGAACGAATTCGCAGCTCTCGCGGGCCCCGTGTTCGCGGTCCATGCCGCAATCCTCCCACTCGACACTCAGGGGGCCGGCGTAGCCGCAGCGGTTGAGGGCGCGGATGATGTCCTCGAAGTTGACCTCGCCGCGGCCGACGGAGCGGAAGTCCCAGCCCCGCCGATTGTCGCCGAAGCCGAGGTGGGAGGAGAGGATGCCGCTGACGCCGTCGAGGGTTGTGGCGGCGTCCTTCATGTGCACGTGGAAGATGCGGTCGGGGAAGCGGTCGATGAACTTGGCGGGGTCCATGCCCTGCCATATCAGGTGGCTGGGGTCGAAATTGAAGCCGAAGGCGGGGTGGTGGCCGAGGGCGTCGAGGGCGCGCTCGGCGGTGTAGATGTCGTAGGCAATCTCTGAGGGGTGGACCTCGAGGGCGAACTTGACGCCGCACTCCTGGAAGGTGTCGAGGATGGGGCCCCAGCGGTTGGCGAAGTCGTCGAAGCCGGCCTTGACATCCTTCTCGCCGGTGGGCGGGAAGAAGTAGAGCTTGTGCCAGATGGCCGAGCCGGTGAAGCCGTTGACGACCTTGACGCCCAGGTTGGCCGCGGCCTTGGCGGTGGTCTTCATCTCGTCGGCGGCGCGGCGTCGGACGCCCTCGGGGTCGCCGTCGCCCCAGACGTGGGCGGGGAGGATGGTCTTGTGACGCTCGTCGATGGGGTCGCAGACGGCCTGACCGGCGAGGTGGTTGGAGATGGCCCAGCACTTCAGACCATGCTTGGCAAGGAGGGCGTGCCGGCCGTCGCAATAGGCCTTGTCCTTGGCGCCGCGGACGGGGTCGAAGTGGTCGCCCCAGCAGGCGAGTTCGAGGCCGTCGTATCCGAACTCGGCGGCCTTGCCGGCGAGGGTGTCGAGGGTGAGATCGGCCCACTGGCCGGTAAAGAGGGTCACGGATCGCGCCATTGCTCGCTCCTTGGGCCGGGGTCGGGGTGCTCCCGGCGGGCTCCAGACTAGCAGCCCGGGGGGTGGGTTGCAGCGGGCTTGGGGTGCGTCGGGGGCGGGCATCCCATACGCTGTAAGCGACCCGCTTTATTCGGAGCCGCACCCATGAAACGCCTAGTGCCGTTGATCGCCCTCGCTTGCTCGCTTTGTCTGGCCTTTCCACGCCTCGGGCGGGGCCAAGAGCTGCAGACCACGGCGGAACGGTCGGGGTATGCGCAGACGTCGACGTATGAGGACGTGGAGACGTTTGTCAAGGCGTTGGCGGGTTCGTCGGCCTTGGTGCACCTCGACGAACTGGGTACGACGTCGCAGGGGCGGTCGATCCCGATGCTGGTGATTTCGGACCCGGGAGTCTCGACTCCCGAGGAGGCGCGGGCTTCGGGCAAGCTGGTGGCGCTGCTGATCGGCAACATCCACGCGGGCGAGGTGTGCGGCAAAGAAGCGCTGCAGATGCTGGCGCGGGAGCTAGCGACGACGCCGGAGCATCCGCTGCTGAAGGACTACGTGGTGTGCCTCGTCCCGATCTACAACGCGGACGGCAACGAGCAGATGGATCCGGGGAATCGGCCGGGCCAGGTGGGGCCTGAGACGATGGGGGTGCGTCAGAACGCGCAGGGGTTCGACCTCAACCGCGACTTCATCAAGGCGGAGGCGCCGGAGACGCGGGCGCTGCTGCGGGCGTTCCGGCGGTGGAATCCGGATGTGTTCATTGATACGCACACCACGGATGGATCGCACCATGGGTATGTGCTGACGTATTCGGGGCCGAAGCACCCCGGCGGGGATGTGGCCCTCCTCAAGTACGAGCGGGACACGATGTTGCCGCGCATTACCAATACCCTCAAGGAGACCAAGGGCCACGAGACGTTTCCCTACGGCAACTTCGAGGCGGAGCACACGCAGTGGACGACGTTCCCGGCATCGCCCCGGTACAGCACGAACTACTTCGGGATGCGGAACCGGATCGCGGTGCTGAGCGAGGCGTACAGCTACGCGACGTTCGAGGAGCGTGTGGTGGCGACGCTGGATTTTTGCCGGGCGGTGCTCGAGGACTGCGCGGCGCACAAGGACGAGTTGCGGTCGATGTTCAGGGAGGCGGACGAGCGGGCGTCGAAGGGCTCGGGGGTGACGGAGCCGACTCCGGTGCGGACGGCTCCCGCGGCGATGCCGGAGAAGGCGACGGCGCTGGGGTTCGTCGAGGAGGAGCGCGACGGGCACCGGGTGGCGACGGACCAGCCTCGGGACTACCAGGTGGACGTGATTGACAACTTCGTCGCGACCGCGAGCGTGGAGCGTCCTTGGGGGTATGTGATTCCGGCGGCGAGGACGGATGTGGTCGAGTTGTTGCAGCGGCACGGGGTCACGGTGGAGGTGGTGCGGGAGGACTCGGAACTCGACGCGCAGGTGTACCCCTTCGAGAGCGTGGAGCGGATGCCGCAGCCCTTCCAGGGGCACGCGATGGTGACGGCGAAGGTGGCGGCGGCGGCGAAGGCCGAGGGCGTGCGGGCGGGGGACTTCCTGGTGCGGGTCGGTCAGCCCTTGGGGAATCTGGTTGTGGCGACGCTGGAGCCGGAGGCCGAGGACAGCCTGGTGACTTGGAACTTCTTTGACGACGCTGCGCGGGCGGGTGGGGAGTACCCGGTTTGGCGGGTGCCGGGCGAGACACCGCTCCTGACCTCGACGCTGCCCGCTCTGCCGGAGGACCGAGGGGCCAAGAAGCGGATCACGTATGAGGCGTTGTACGAGTCGCGCGATCGGCCGAATCTGGGTGGATCGCCGATGCGGGGGGTGAGCTGGAAGGACGACGAGCACTATGTCGTATCACGGGGGCGGGACCGGTGGGTCGTTGAAGCGGCCACGGGGCGGTATGTGGAGAAGGAGGCCGGTCAGGACAACGACGCGATCGTCAAGGCGATCGCGGGGCTGGAGTCGTTTGACGAGAAGGCGGCGGGGCAGATCGGGGGCCGGAGAGCCTTCGCGGACACCGCCGGGGGGAACGCGATCTTCGAGTCGGGCGACGACCTCTACGCGGTGGCGCTGGACGGCTCGTGGGCGCGGCGGCTGACGTCGAGTCCGGAGCGGGAGGAGCTGGCCTCGCTGAGCCCGGATGGCCGGTACGCGGCGTACGTGCGGTCAAACGACCTGTACACGGTCGAGGTCTCGACGGGGATCGAGCGCCGGCTTACGACGACGGGGTCGGAGAAGGTGCGGAACGGCAAGAACGCGTGGATCTACTACGAGGAGATCTTCAACCGGGACTGGAAAAGCTATTGGTGGGCGCCGGACAGCTCGGCGATCGCGTACTTCGAGACGAACTCGGAGGATGTGGACACCTTCACGCTGGTAGACGACTCGGTGGAGCCGCAGCGGGTCGAGGTGACGGAGTATCCCAAGCCGGGGCGGCCGAACCCGGAGTTGCGTCTGGGCGTCGTGAGCCCGTCGGGCGGAGAGCCGGGGTTCGTCGATCTGTCCGGGTACACCCGGGGCGGGTTCGTGGTTTCGAGCATGGGCTGGTGGCCGGACTCGTCGCGGGTCTACTTCACGATCCAGGACCGGGTGCAGTCGTGGCTGGATCTCTGCACGGCGTCACCGCGCGGCGGGGTGGTCACGAAGTTGTTGCGCGATCGGACGGAGGCGTGGATCGAAGCGCCCGCGTATTTCCGAGTGCTGGACGACGGCTCGTTCCTGCTCTCGAGCGAGCGGTCGGGGTGGCAGCAGGTCTACCGGTATGACAAAGAGGGGAAACTGCTGGGGCAGGTGACCGATGGGGCCTGGGAGTTCCGCGGCGAGGCGTTGCTCGATACGGAGAAGGGGACGCTGTTCTTCAACTGCACGGCGGACTCGCCGATCGGTTCGAGTCTGTACGCGGTGAATCTGGACGGCTCCAATCAGCGGCAGCTCACGAAGGAGCGGGGCTCGCACCGAGTGGACGTGAGCCCGGGCGGGAAGTACTTCGTGGACACCTGGTCGAACACGGACCAGCCGGACCAGTGCGTGCTGCGCGATGCCGAGGGGAATCGGGTTCGGATGCTTGATACGAACCCGGTGTACGAGTTACAGGACTGGGATGTCGGCAGGGTGGAGCTGGTGCGTATCCCGGCGTCGCGTTCGACGGACCATGAACAGATCATGCTCGAGGGGATGATCGTGTATCCGCCGGACTTCGATCCGGGGAAGAAGTATCCGGTGTGGTACAGCACGTATGCGGGGCCGCACGCGCCGACGATCGGGGACTCGTGGTCGGGCGGACGTGTCGGGGACCACATGCTGGCGACGAGCGGGTTCATCGTGTTCCACGGCGACCCCTACTCGGCGAGTGGGAAGGGCGCGAGGAGCGCATGGACGGCGTACAAGCAGCTCGGGCGGCCGGAGATGGAGGACATCAACGACATGATGAACTGGCTGAAGACCAAGCCGTTCATCGACGGGACGCGGATCGGTATGTCGGGCTTCAGCTACGGCGGGTTCATGACCAGCTATGCGATGACGCACTCGGACCAGTTCGCGGCGGGGATCGCGGGCGGGTCGGTGACGAGCTGGCGGGACTACGACTCGATTTATACGGAGCGGTACATGCTCACGCCGCAGGAGAACCCCGAGGGGTACGACGGGACCTCTGTGGCGGCGGCCGCGAAGAACCTGCACGGGCGGATGCTGCTGATCCACGGCTGGATGGACGACAATGTGCACCCGCAGAATTCACAGAAGCTGATCCAGGCGATGATCGAGGCGGACAAGGACTTTGAGATGCTGCTTTACCCGCGATTCCGGCACGGGATCTACAACAACCACTATCGGCGGGTGAACTATGAGTTCCAGATGAGGCTGGTGCACCAGGGTGAGGGGGCGGCGAGCCCGCCGTCGGAGGGTTCCGTCCAGCCGGCGCAGCCTCGCGCGGAGGGGCCGCGGGGGCGGCGGCGGAACCGCGACGGGGCTAGCCAACCAGCGCCAGCATCAGATCGTTGACGTTCGTGTCGGTTGCGGGGGCGCGGATGAGGGCGCCGGCGGCGTCGAGGGCGGTGTGGCTGTCGTGCTGGGCGAGCGCGGCGGCGGGGTCGATGCCTGTGCTTCGGATACGGGACGCCGTGTCGGAGTCGATGACGGCGCCGGCGGCGTCGGTCGGGCCGTCGCGTCCGTCGGTCGAGAAACTCGCGAGGGTGATGCCGGGATGACCCTCGAGCGCGAGCGCGGCGGCGAGGGCGAATTCCTGATTGCGCCCGCCGCGGCCCGGGGCGGCGCCGACGGTCACGGTGGTCTCGCCGCCCCAGGCGATGCACGCGGGCGGTGTGCCGGAGGACTGGAGCGCGATGGCCGCGGCGGCGAGTTGTCGGGCACGATCTGCGGCTTCACCCTCGACGGCGTCGCGTCGGTCGGCGACGGTGTAGCCGAGGAGGTGCGCCTGGTTGCAGGCGGCGTCGAGCGCGAGTCGGTTGTTGCCGATGACGCGGTTCTGCACGCGGGACCAGAATGGGGCGTCGGGCTTGGCGGTCTCGGGTTCTTCGCCGGCCAGCCCGCGGCGGAGGTGGTCGGTCACTGCGGGGACGGCGTCGAGCAGGGCGCGGCGCTCGAGAACGGCGAGGGCGTCGCCGAACGTGGTGGGGTCTGGGGCAGTTGGGCCAGAGCCGATGACGTCGAGATGATCGCCGAGGACATCGGAGAGGATGAGTGTGTGGATGCGCCGGGCGGTCGCGGCGGCGGCGAGGCCCCCGCCCTTGAGCACCTCGCAGTGCTTTCGGACGGCGTTGAGTTCCTGGATCGGGGCGCCGGCGCGGAGGAGGGCGTCGGTGATGTCGGCGAGGTGGGCGAGCGTGAGCGGCGGGCGGGGGAAGCAGAGGTGTGCCGAAGCGCCGCCCGAGAGGAGACACAGGAGATTGTCCTCCGGTGGGATGCGGGCGACGAACTCGTGCACGGCGGCGGCGGCGGCGAGGTTGCGTGTGGTGGGGATCGGGTGGTCGACTTCCCAGACGCGGACGCGCCCCTGCTTGAGGCGCACATACTCGCCGGGCCGGATGGAGAGCAGATGCACCCCGCGGTCGATGGCGAGCCCCGGGGCACGGATCGCGGCGGTGAGCATGGGGGTTGAGGCTTTGCCCACGGCGACGACATGCCAGACCTCGGCGTCGGTGGGCGGGGAAGGTATCGCGGCGTGCACGAGCCGGGCGGAATCGGCTGCTGCGAGCGCCGCTTGGAGGACCTGGTCGATGTGCTTTCGGGGTTCGGGCGACATCAGAAGATCACCAGGCCGAGTGCGGTCCAGGCGCCGGCGAAGCACATGATGACGGCCGTATAGCCGACGATATCACGGGCCTTGACGCCGGTGATCGCCAGGAGAGGGAGCGCCCAGAATGGCTGGAGCATGTTGGTGAGCTGGTCGCCGTAGGCGACGGCCATGACCATCTTGGCGGGGTCGATGCCCGCGTCTATCGCGGCGTGGACGGCGACGGGGCCCTGCACGGCCCACTGGCCTCCGCCTGAGGGGACGAAGAGATTGACGAGGCCGGCGCTCAGGAAGGTGAAGAGCGGGAGCGTGTGCGGGCCCGCGCCCTCGGCGAGGGTTCGGGAGAGTTGTTCGGTGAGGCCGCTGGACTTCATGACACCCATGATGCCGGCGTAAAGGGGGAACTGCAGGATGATACCGGCACAGCCGGTCGCGGCCTGCTCGACGGCGGCGGCGTAGCGGCGGGGCGTGCCGTGCAGGGCGAGGCCGAGGAGGAGCATGGTGAGGTTGACCCGGTCGGGGCTCAGGCTGAGGAGGCCCGAGGCATGCCCCTCGCGGGGGAGATAGAACCGCCAGGCCCAGAAGCCGATGAGGGCAACGAGGGGGACGGTGAGGAGGGGGGTATCTTCGAGCAGACGGGGGAGGAGGGGCTTGCCGAGGTTGTCGGTGTGTGGCGCTGGCAGGGGCTCTGGACCGGTGAATGCGTCGGCCGCCGCGGTATGGGTGGGGCTCCGCGGCGAGAGCATGGCCGCGAGGAGGGGCGTGAGCAGTAGGAGGCCCCCCGTGATGAAGAGGTTCATGGGGCTGAGAATGGTGTGGTGGAGGTTCGTGGGCTGGATCGGTGCGTCGGCGCCGAACACTTCGGCGATGTCCTTGGCGGTCGTGACCTTGAGGGGTGCGCTGCCGGAGAAACCGCCGTGCCAGACCATGAGGCCAAGGTAGCCGCTGGCCGCGAGCAGCGGGTAGTGGGCCGGGATGCCCTTGCGGGCCATGGCGAGTCCGACGCGTTTGGCGAGGAGCGCGCCGGCGATGAGTCCCAGTCCCCAGTTGCAGACGGCGAGCAGGCACGCGGTCGCGGCGACGAGGGCGGCGGCCTGGGCGCCCGATCGGGGGAGGGAAGCGAGGCGATCCAGGAGGGCGGAAAAGGGCGGGCTGGAGGCGAGGGCATGCCCGGTGACGAGGATGATGCACATCTGCATGCCGAAAGCGAGCAAGGACCAGACGCCCTCGGTGCCTCCCCACGTGTCGATGAGCGAGGCGGGGGTTGATGGAGTGAGGGCGAGGGCCAGCGCGACGGTGAGGAGTGTGAGGAGGATGGCCAGGACGAAGGGGTCGGGGGCGGTGCGGCGGAACACGGCGCTGATCCTGAGGCCGAGGGCGCTGATCATGCGTGGAGCGTACCGGCTTTCACCGCGGAGAACACGCAGTCTCACCGAGGCGGGATGGCGAGGGAAGCAGGGCTCGTCCTGGGCCGCCGGTGGATCTGCGTGACCTGGTCGGTCGCGGAGTTCGCTCCAGGCTCTGTCTCGTCTCCGTGCAACTCCGGGTGCTCCGTGGTGCGACTGCGTTCTACGCGAGTGCGCGGCGGAGGCAGGCGACGGCTTTCTCGAGGGTTTCGGGGCGCTTGCAGAAGGCGAAGCGGACGAGACGGCGGCCCTCGGCCTTGTTGTGGTAGAAGACGCTGGGCGGGATCGCGGCGACGCTCGCTTCGGAAGCGAGCCAGCGGCAGAAGGCGAAATCGTCCGGCGCACCGTCGGGGGTGAGCTTCAGGCGGGCGCTGAGCGCGGCGTGGTCGGCCATGATGAAGTAGGTGCCCTCGGGCTCCAGGATGTCGAAGCCGAGTTCGGTGAGCGCGTCACAGAGGTAGCGGCGGCGCTCGGCGTAGTCGTGTCGGAGAGACTGGACGTAGGACTCGCCCTGGGGGCTCGAGAGGGCGAGGGCGGCGGCGTGCTGGAGCGGGGAGGCGGTCGCGAAGGTGAGGAACTGGTGGGCGGCACGGATGCCGGCGGTGAGGTGGGTCGGCGCGATGGCCCAGCCGATCTTCCAGCCGGTGAGGCTGAAGGTCTTGCCGAGGCTGGAGAGCGTGATGGTGCGGTCGGCCATGCCCGGGAGGGTGGCGATGGAGAGGTGGTCGGCGCCGTCGAAGGTGAGACGCTCGTAGACCTCGTCGGCGATGACGATCGCGTTGTGGGCGTTGCAGAGCTCGGCGAGGAGGGTGAGCTCCTCGCGGGTGAAGACCTTGCCCGTGGGGTTGTGGGGCGTGTTGAGGAGGACGGCTCGGGTGCGCGGGGTAAAGGCGGCCCGGAGTTCGTCGGGGTTGAAGGCGAAGCGGCGCGTGGGCTTGGAGCCGGCGCGCGTTTCGTGCCCGGCATGGCCGCGTGACACACTGGGGCGCAGCGGGACGCCGCGGATGGCGGCGCCGGCCATGGCGATGTCCGCGGGGTAGGCGTCGTAGAAGGGTTCGAAGGCGATGACCTCGTCACCGGGTTCGAGGAGGCCGAGGCAGCAGGCGGCGAGGGCCTCGGTGCAGCCGCTGGTGACGGTGATCTGGGCGTGGGGATCGCGGGGGAGCGCGTCGCATGCCCCCCACCGCCGCTCGCACCAATTCGCGATGGCCTCGTTGAGGAGCGGGACCCCTTGCGTCCGCGCGTACTGGTTGTGGGCGTGGGCCATGGCTTCGGCGGCCGCATGCTTGAGGAATTCGGGACCGTCGAAGTCGGGGAAGCCCTGGGAGAGGTTGATGGCGTTGTGCTTGGCGGCCAGCGCGGTCATCTCGGCGAAGATCGAGGTGCCGAACGGGGCGAGACGCGAGGCGACACGGGGGGTGGGCATCGTGGGAGCGTATTGCCTGGGGCAGAGGCGTGCGCGCATGGGGCGGATGCCGCTCCGCTACCGACGGACGGGCGAGCGCGCCGGGGTCTTGAAGACTCGCTCCGGGCCGATGGCCCAGACGGAGTCGCCGGGGCTGACTTCGGTGCGGGAGCCGCCGGTGAAGAGGCTGAAGGCCGGGAGGATGCCGAGCCGATCGGTGATGTGGAAGCAGGGCAGGCGGAGGACGTCCGAGGGGCTCTCGAGTCGGACGACCGGGTGGAGGTGGCCGCACCAGGTGAAGAGGCCCGCGTGACCGGCATCGGGCTTGTGGGTGAAGCGGAAGGGTCCCTCCTGGATGGCCTCGGGGCAGACGCGGAGGCCCCAGGCTTGGGCGAATCCGTTGGTGTCGCGGTCGTGGTTACCTGGGGTCAGCCAGAACTCGGCGTCCAGCTCGCGGCGCCATGCGGCGACGCGCTCCAGGATCGCCGGAGTGAGGCCCGGCTTGGCATGAACGAGGTCGCCGGTGACGATCACCCTCGCAGCGCCGAGATCCCGGACGCACCGTGCGAGACGGCCGAGCGTCTCGTCGAGGACATGGCCCGGGATGCCGATCCCGACCGCGCCGAACACCTGCTCTTTGCCGAGATGGAGATCGGCGATGATGAGCGTCCGGGCGGCGGGCCACCAGGCGGCGCGCTCGGGGAGGAGGGCGATGGTCTCGCCGGCGAGTTCGACTTGGATGGCGTCGGGATTCAGGGCGAGGGCTCCTCCCAGGATCGTTGCATCTTGTCAATGCGTTCGGCGAGCGACTCGTGGGAGAGTGTCGCGCTGAAGCGGTCGGCCATGAGGGGGAAGCCCAGCGGCGTCGGCCGGTCGGGTCGGGTGATGACGTGCTGGACCTGGAGCAGCCTCGCCATGGTCCGCGCAAGGCGCGATCGCTCGAACTGTCGCTCCAACACCTCCCGCCGGGCCTGCTGGAGCAGGAGATTCCCCGGGTCGAACTGCTCGAAGACCTCGAAGATGAGAGAACTGCTGGCGCTGACCTGGCGCGCGGACTTTGGCGAGCCGGGATAGGACTGGAAGACGAGGCCGGACACCCGGGCGACCTCGCGGAACTGGAGCTTGGCGAGTTCGGACAGGTTTACGCTGGCCTCGGCGTCGGCGGCGAGGTTGTCGAGGTCAAACAGGCTTTGGTTGTAGAGTTCGCCGAACGGATAGCCGTGCTCGGCGAGGAGCTCGAACCCGTAGTCGTTGGCGGTAATCGTGAACGTGGTCTTGCGCATGCGCCCCAGGCGAAGGGCTGCGAGGGCGGCAAGTCCGCCGTGGACGAGCCGACCCTCGAACGGGAAGATGAAGATGTGGCTGCCCTCCCGAGAATCGAGGATCTCCACGAGGACTTCGTCGCCCGCGGGGATGTGGGAGAGGGCGGCCTGGGCGCGGACGAGGGCCGCGACGGCGGGAAGCTCCGGCCCGTCGGCGGGGTGGACGTTCGCGGGATCCCGGGCTCGCTCGAGCGTTGCGCGGACGGCCTCGGCCAAGGATTCTGAGATGGGAAGGCGGGTGCCAGCCCAGTGCGGCGTGAGGTTGGTCTTGCCGCGGGCGGGACGGACGTAGGCGACGAGGTCGTGGAGCCGGACGAACTCCACGACCTTGCCGGCGAAGAGGAACTTCTGGCCGGGACGGAGGAAGGCGACGAAGTACTCTTCGATGGAGCCGAGGAACGCCCGCCGACGTAGCGGATGGAGAGCGTCGCGCTGCCGGTAATCGTGCCGACGTTGAGTCGGTGGAGGGCGGCGGTGCGTTTGTCGGGCACGCAGGCGACGCCGTGTTCGTCGAGGGCGACCTTGTGGAACTCGGGGTAGGCGCCGAGGGTGGCCCCACCCCTGGTGACAAGCTCGAGAGTCCAATCAAAGTCGGCGCGCGTCAGATCGGCGAACCCGGCGGTCGAGCGGACCTCCTCAAACAGCGCGCCGGCCCGGAAGCCGCCACCGAGGGCGCAGGTGCCCATGTGCTGGGCGAGGACGTCGAGGGGCCGGGGCTGCACGGAGCGAGGCTCGACGCGGCCCTCGGCAAGAGCCCCGCGGACGGCCGCGATCTCGACAAGCTGCATGGCGTGGGTTGGGACGCACGTGATGCGGCAGGTCTCGCCGGGTCGATGACCCGAACGCCCGGCGCGCTGGAGGAGTCGGGCGATGCCCTTGGGAGAACCAATCTGGTAGACGCGCTCGACGGGGGAGAAATCGACGCCGAGATCCAGCGAACTGGTCGCGATGACGAGCCGGAGGGCGCCGCTCTTGAGGCCGGCCTCGACCCGCTCGCGTTCGTCGCGGTCGATCGAGCCGTGATGGATGGCGGTGAAAGGCTCCCAATGCGGGCGGGAGGCGAGGATCGCGCCATGCCACAGTTCGGCCTGGGAGCGCGTGTTGACGAAGAGGAGCGTCGAACGCTCGGGGTCGAGCGAGTCGAGAACGCGCGGGAGCATGCGGAGGCCGACGTGACCCGCCCACGGAAGCTCGCGACGATCATCGGAAGAGAGCGTCTCGATCTCGATGGGACGTTCGATATCGCTGGTGATGAGGGTGGCCTCGGCGCCGACACCCACCGCGGCCTGCGCGGCCTCCTCGAGGTTTCCCACGGTGGCCGAGAGGGCCCATGTGCGCATGGCCGGCGCGAAACGACGGAGGCGGGCCAACGCGAGTTCAACCTGGGTGCCCCGCTTGCTGGTGAGAAGCTCGTGCCACTCGTCGACGATGACGGCCCTGAGGGCTCGGAAGCGTGCGGGCGCGTCGGCGTAGGTCAGCAAGAGAGACAGAGACTCGGGCGTGGTGATGAGGATCTCGGGGAGGCTGGTGCGTTGGCGAGCGCGGAGGGAACTGGAGGTGTCTCCGGTTCGGCTCTCCACGGCCAGAGGGAGCGAGAGTTCGGCGACGGGCAGGCGCAGTGCGTGCTCGATATCGCGGGAAACCGCCCGGAGCGGAGTTATGTAAAGCACTTGAAGGGTTCGGGTGCGGGCGGGTGGCGATGCCATGAGCTCGGCGAGGGGTCCCAAGTAGGCGGCGTAGGTCTTCCCCGCGCCGGTCGGGACAGAGAGCAAGCCGCTTCGGCCGCAGAGGTAGGCATCCCAGACTTGGCGTTGGAACGCAAACGCCGACCAGCCCCGGGCGGCGAAAAACCCCTCAATGCGTTCGAGGCCGGGATGGGACGCTGTGGCTGCCAAGTGATCCTCCGTGCGGGGCATGGTAGGGGGTCGCCGGATCGAGGGCACCGGGGCAGGAGCGGGTGCATCCGTCGGGAGCGGACTTCCGAAGCCCCGCGCTGGAGGTGCGCGATGCGGACCGGATGGCTGCTTGCCTCGCTGTTGCTTTGCTCGGCCGCTTCGGCGGCATTCGGCCAGGGCTCCGGAGGGGCGGGCCCAGCCCCGGGCTCGGAACCCCCGCAGGGTCCCGCTCGTCCCGATCCGATTCCGCTGCCCGGGGACGTGCTGCCCGTCGGCGGGACGCCGGAGGCGGAGGTGGAACAGAGCGGGGCGACCTACTCGGCTGGCGAGGTCGGCACGGATACTCCCCTGCCCGAGGGATATCCCCGACCGACCGCCCCCGGGGCGATCGAGGTCAAGACGTACCCCTCGGTGCGGCGGGCCGAGTACCACCGCGATGAATCTCCGAACGGGATGTCGGGGAACATCGCGTTCTGGCCGCTCTTCCAGCACATCAAACAGCGTGAAATCGCGATGACGGCGCCGGTGGAGATGGACTACCCGGGTCTGGAGCCGGATCCCAAGTCTGAGCCGCGGTCGTGGACAATGTCGTTTCTCTACCGCAGCGCCGACCTTGGTCCGACGGGTGAGTTTGGCCGGGTTCGAGTGCGGGACGTGCCGCCGGTGACGGTGGTGGCACTTGGCTTCAAGGGTCCGTACGCGATGGAGTGGGCCCGCATCAAGATGGGCGAACTTGAGGCGTGGCTCGATGGGCAGACGGGATGGGTGCGAGACGGTGAGCCCCGGGTGATGCATTACAACGGCCCGGATGTGCCCGCCACGCGGCGGTGGGGAGAGGTCCAGATCCCCGTTCGGCGGGCCGGGACGGACGCGGCGAGCGACGATTCAGGCGCGTTGCAGGAGTAGGTGGCCGTGTCCGCCTCCACAGTGCATGCTCTGCTGCTGATTCACGGCGCCTCCACGCTGTTCATGGCCGGGTTGATCTGGTTCGTTCAGATCGTGCATTATCCATTGTTCAGGCGGGTGGGGCCGATCGGGTACGCGGCGTATCAGGAGGCCCACATGCATCGCACGACGATCGTTGTGGGAGTGCCCATGCTGCTTGAGTTGGCCAGCGCACTCGGCCTTTTCTTGGTCCCCGCGGACGCGGCGCCGCGGGCGATGGCTTTCCTCGGCGCGGGGCTCCTTGCGATTGTCTGGCTCTCGACAGCCACCGTGCAGGTCCCGTTGCACGCTCGGCTCGCCAAGGGATTTGATAGCTTCGCCGCCTCGAGGCTGGTGGCTTCCAACTGGGTGCGGACGATCGGCTGGACCCTGCGGGGCGTGATCGCGATCGGGCTTCTCGCGGTCTCGCCGTGTGTCTAGGCGATGTCTGGCGACGATCGTGCCAATCATGGCCTTCGGGTCGGTGGTGACCGGCCGGGTCCCGGCTCGCGGATTCGGGCCTGAAACGCGGGGTGCATGGTGCGCGCGATGGTATGGTTCAGATCGGATCTTCGGACGGGCGACCACCCGGCCCTGTCGAGCGCGACGCACGAGGCGACGCGGGGCGTGGTCGCGGTGTACGTGCTCTGTCCCGAGCAGTGGCGGACGCACGACTGGGCGGACGTGCGGGTGGACTTTGTGCTGCGGAACCTCGTTGAGCTTCGGAGAGACCTGGAAGGGCTCAACATTCCGCTGCTCATCGTCGAGACGTCGAACTTCTCGGGGGTCGCCGCGGCTCTGTCGGCTGTCGCCCAGCGGCACGGTTGCGACGCGATCTATTTCAATCGTGAACTCGAGGTGAACGAGGTCCGACGGGACGTCCGGGTGACCGAGGCGTTCGAACGGGACGGGCGCGGGGTGCACTGTTTCCACGATCAGTGCGTGCTGCCTCCGGGGGAGGTGCTCACCGCCGAGGGGCGGTGGTACACCGTGTATTCACCCTTCCGACGCAAGTTCGGTGAGGTCTACGAAAGAGCCGGCGGGGTTTCACTCCGGCCGCGCCCGAAGAAGCAGCCCGAGCTCGCGGCCGTGTCGGACCCGATCCCGGGGGGAGGTCCCGGGCTTTGCGGCGTTGAAGCGGCCTGATCTCTGGCCTGCAGGAGAGGCCGCGGCCAGAAGGCGGCTCCGCAAGTTTGCGGGGGAGCGGATCGGTCGGTATCACGAGGACCGGGATGCCCCGGGCGTGCTCGGATCGAGCACGCTCTCGCCGTATCTTGCCAGCGGCGTGATCTCGGTGCGTGAGTGCCTGCTCGCGGCCATCGAAGCGGATGGGCGTCCCCTCGGGCCCAAGCCCTCCAAGAAGACCGGGGCGAGCACGTGGATCGGCGAACTGGTGTGGCGGGAGTTCTATCGCCACCTCCTCGTGGCGTTTCCGCGGCTGTGCATGGGAACGAACTTTCGGCGCGAGTATGACGCTCTGCCTTGGCGGCGGAGCGAGGAGGATCTCGAGGCGTGGCGGTGCGGCCGGACCGGGATCCCGATCGTGGACGCCTCGATGCGACAACTCGCGCAGACGGGGTGGATGCACAATCGGTGCCGGATGATCTCGGCGATGTTTCTGACGAAGAACCTCCTCATTGACTGGCGCGAGGGGGAGCGGCACTTCATGCGGCACCTCGTGGATGGGGACCTGGCGAGCAACAATGGGGGCTGGCAGTGGTCGGCCTCGACGGGCACCGACGCGGCCCCCTACTTTCGCGTGTTCAACCCGGTGAGCCAATCGAGGACCCATGACCCCGACGGGGTGTTCATACGGAAGTTCGTGCCCGAACTCGCGGGGGTTGAAGGGGACGCCGTGCACGAACCCTGGACGCTCCCCGCGTTGTTGCGCGGGAGGGCGGAGTACCCGGCTCCGATTGTGGACCTGGCGACCAGCCGCGCACGGGCTATCGAGGCCTTTCGTACGCTCAAGAATCTGGGTGCGGCGGGGGTGGATCCGGGCTGACGATGCCGAGGAGTTGGCAGGCTCGCCAGGCGGGCGGGCTCCACGGCGCGAGGGCCACGATACGCTCGAGGATGCGGCGTTGCGCGGGGGAATCGGCGGGCTGATCCTCGAAGCGGCGTGCGTAGCCCTCGAGCATGGACTGGGCCTCGGATTCGGAAGCCGCTGCGGCCAGGCGCGCGGGCTCGTCGACCCACCGCATCGCCTCGGCGAAATGCTCGGGTGTCGGCATCTCGTGGCCCATCCCCTCGTAATCAAAGAGCTGGAACGCCAGCCCTTCGCCCTTGGCCATTCGGACGGCGTTGCAGATCTCGGGGTGGTTGAAGTCGAGCGAGCCGGTCATCGGGGCCACGCGATGGGTCCGAAACAGCCGCCAGAGACCGCCCTCTGGCTTGTAGTACCCTGCGATGGCGTAGCGGCTGTCGCCGAGCGGGACGGGCTTCCAGGCGGAGAGCCCGACGATGGGCACCGCGCCCGTAAAGATGTCGGCGAAGCAGGCGACGGCGGCGGAGGCGACCCGTCCCCCACCCGAGATGCCGGTGATGTAGACCCTGTTTGTGTCGACAAAGAGTCGCGACTGGAGGGTGGCTACGGCGTCGAGCGCGAGCTGGTAGCGGTCGGTGACGAGCCGGCTATTCCCCGCGTCGGCGGCGCCGATCATCACGAGGTTGAATTCGTCGGCGGCCGCGATGCACGCGTCGGGAGGACGGCCGTCATCACCCGCGTCGATCCAGACAAGGAGGCCCACGGGTATGGTCGGATCGTATCTGGCGGGCATGCGCACGAGGAACTGGGCCTCGGAGAGCGACCGGTCGGTCGCGGGGAGCCTTGTCGTCCTTCCGCCGGCGAGGCGGGACTCGACAGTGGCGTCGTCAAGGAGGATGAGCGAGGGCTGGTAGGGTTGCTGGAGCGGGAACACTTCGCCGAGAGGCCAATGCTCGGGCGAGAATGCCCCCGGCGGAACCGCACGCAGCGCGCCGAGCAGGCTCTCCCATCCGTCGACCGAGAGTTCGATCGGGGCGACTGGCGAGGCGTCGGTGGGCTCTTCGGCGAGGAGGAACGAACGATCGTGCGTGAGACCGAGGCGGAGTGAGCAGGTACCGGCCGCGGTGACGAGGTGGAGGTGCCCGAGGATCGGGACATCGGCCGGCCAGCCGACGGGCTTGGCGTTTCGGCACATGAGGGCGAGCTTGCGGAGGTCCTCCGGGCCGAGGCGGGTCGCGATGCCTCTGAGTCGATCGATCATCGGCGGGGGAGCGGGGCTGGCGCCAGGGTCGGCTGCTGGTGGCTCGGGCCCCCATGTGGCGACGGCCTGACGCGAGCCGCGGAGATCGCTCTCGAGGCTGGTCTGCGAGAGGGCGGGTGCGGCGGCGAGCAGGGTGAGGAGACCGAGGGCCATGGCGTGGCGGCGGCCGGTCATGCCCGAGGATACGCGTGCGCGGGTCGGGATGTTTCGCGGGGTCCCGAGGATCCTCGCGGATGGGCCGGGCGGCGGGTATGGTGCCGACATGAGCGACATCACGATCCGGAACGCGACGCGGGACGACACGGGGCTGATCCTGTCGCTGATCCGGGAGCTGGCGACCTACGAGCGCGAGCCGGACGCGGTCGAGGCGACGGAGGCGCTCCTGGCCACACACCTCTTTGGTGAGGGAGTGGGCCGAGGGCCGTGTGCGGAGTGCGTCATTGGGGAGATTGACGGCAGGGCGGAGGGGTTCGCGATCCACTTCCTCAACTTCTCGACTTGGCGAGGGCGGCCCGGGCTGTATCTGGAAGATCTTTTCGTGCGACCCGCGGCGAGGGGCAAAGGGCTGGGGCGTGCACTATTCCTCGAACTTGCGAGGGTCGCGGTCGAGCGCGGGTGTGGGCGGATGGAATGGGCGGTGCTCAACTGGAACGAGCCGGCGATCGGGTTCTACAAGGCGCTCGGGGCGAACGCGATGGATGGGTGGACGGTCTATCGCCTGACTTTCGAGCAGTTGGGGTCACTTGTCGGTGGCTAAGCCCCGGGCCCACCGGGTGAGCCGCTCGGTGGCGATCGTGCTGTTGATCAGCGCGCCGCAGTCGTTCGCGGCGTGGACAACCCGGCAGAGGTGGGCCACATCTCTCGCACTCTCGAGGTGATTCGGGAGCATCGGATTGGTTTGCAGGCCGTTGAGCCAGGCGGTGAAAGCGAGGCCCACCTTGTAGTGCTGCGTCGGGGGCTCGAAGACGGTGCGCCCGTAGTGCTCGCAGGCCCGCATGATGCGGCGGTAGTCGTCGAGCTTGCCGGCGGCGAGGGTGCGGAGCGCGAGCGAGGCGGGCGCGGCGATCCCGTCAAAGACTCCGAGGAGACCGTGGCTGAGGTCCCCCACCACCGCGTCGCGCCCGTCGATCGTCGTCGTGTGGTCCGGGTCGCCCTCCATGAGTTCGCCGAAGTGAAAGTCGTCGCCGGTCAGCATGATCTGGTCGCGCTCGGCGAGCCTCGCTCGGAGACGGCGCTCGAGCACTGCGTCGAGGAGGCTGAGCTTGCATCCGCGGACCTTGGCTGGGTCGAGGCCCATGATGCGTGAGAAGGAATCGCCCGGAAAGTAGCCGGCGAGCGAGGGGAGGAACATGGGCCCGAGCCAGTGGATGAACATCGGGCCTTCGGACTGTTGGATGATCTGTGCATAGACCTCGACATAGGTCGCTTCGTCGCTGTCATTCAGGCTGAGCCAGGGCATCGCGAGAATCATGGGCCAGCCGCCGGCGGCATGGATGATGGCACACTGCTCGACGACGGCGTCGATGAGGTCGGCGGGTGAGGCGATCTTGGGACGCTGGTCGGTGCCGGCGCCGGCGATGAAGCCTGTGGGAGGGGCGAGCCGGCCGCAGAGTTCGATCAGGCGGCGGGCGTTGGGCCAGCCGATCTCGTACGGACGACCACGGATTGTCCGTGAGGACGATGCGGCTCCCGTCGGGGAGGGCGATGCTCGACCTGTTCACGGCGAGGTCTCTCTCGCTGGGCTGGCCAGGAGCGATCGAACGCGGTCGAGGTATCCCGGACCTTCGACCACTGCGGCGCTGCAGAGGGCCACGACGAGCAGGGCTGTCGCGACGACCATCCCCGCAATCCACAGGGCTGCGCGTGGTCCCTCCGGCCGGTCCTTGCCGAGGTAGGCCCGGCTTCGCTGCAGGAGGATGAACCCGACGTAGGCGATGGGCATGAGCAGGCCACAGATGATGTTGGTGGGCACGGCAACCCAGACGGCGATCTTTCCCCAGAACACCGCGCCGAGAACGCCGATGGCGGGCAGGAGGGTCCCGACGACATGGAGTCGCGTGCCGCGCTTCCAGCCGAACATGGTCTCGCACGCAAACCCGGAGCAGAGCATTTGCATCGTGATGGAACTCAGCGCCATCGCGATGATGCCCAGACCGAAGACCCAGACGCCAACGACGGGGCCGAGACGCTCGGGGCTGGCGAGGATGCGGGCGACCGCCTCCGGGCTCACCTTGCGGCCGGGGAAGAGTTCGGGCGACTGAAAGTGGAGCACGCTCGCGGCCGCGACGACCAACAGACTGGCCGCGATCGCGTAGGGTACGAACATGCCGAGGACGAGGTCGTAGCGTGCGAGGGGGCGATGCGCCCGGCCCCAGCCACGGCGGCGGAGGGTGTAGGGGTAGACGAAGAGCATGTTGACGCCGACGGCCGCGGCGAGGCCCGAGGCGATGAGGACGACCGCGCTGATCGGGTCTTGGCCATCGACCGCCACCGGCGCCGGGACATGGGGCACAAACCCCGCCAGCAGTTTGGAGACTGAGGGCACGCCGGTCCGCACCACAACCACGGCGAGGCAGAGGACGATCAGCCAGACCATGCCCTTGAGGATCCGCTCGTAGAGACGGACGAGTCGCGGGCTGCGATCGTACATGAGGCCGACGGCGACGCACCAAATGAGCGCGATGACGCCCATGACCATGCGGGGGACATTCTCCTCCGCGAACAACCCCTGTTTGGAGCCGATGCTGCTCGCCAGCGACTTGAGGGGACCGTCCAAGCGGGCCTGCTCGGCAAGCAGCAGGAGCATCGCTGAGGCCAGCGCGTATTGCGCAAACTGCCAGATAATCGAGGAGAGGATTGCGGCGATTCCCCAGCCGTAGGCGAAAAAGGCCCCGGCGTGGCGACGCATGGCCTGGAAGGGCTCCTCGGTCGTGCTGAGCGTCTGGTGCGCGACGGCCGACAGGACGATCACACCGAGGAGCATGCCGAGCGGGGCAACCCAGAGGAGGTCGTAGCCGAAGGCCGCGCCGGCGAAGATCGATGCGGTTGCCGTGCCGCCGCCAAGCGTCATCGCACTCTGCATGTATCCCGGACCCATGAGCTTCATGTAGCCCCGGATGCGGCGGAGCGGAGCGGCTCGCTCGAGGTCGACGAGCGTCTCGGCCTCGCGTGCGATGAGTTCCTCGGCGCTCGGGGCGGGCATGTCGGCTGGTCTGGTCATGCGGGCTGCATGGTAACGCGGCGGAGGGAGGGGCGCATTCAGGAGGCGGCTCGCGCCGCGGCGATGATTCTCGCGAGGAATTCGGTCTGGTCCGTAGCCCAGGACCGCTCGCTAAAGATCTCGACCTCGGCGAGGCCCTCGAAGCCGGCGGCTTCGACCGCGTGGCGGATTTCGGAAATGGGGATGACGCCTTCACCCATGAGGCCCCGATCGAGGAGTGGGTGGGCGGGTGCTGCCTTGAAATCGCAGATGTGGAAGGCAAAGAGCCGCCCCGCACGCCCGATGGCCGCGATGGTCCGCTCGAGGTCGGGCTCCCACCAGACGTGGTAGACATCGAGGGCGATGCCGAGCGAGGGGTGGGCGACACGGGCGCAGAGGTCGCGGGCGCTGGCGAGGGTGTTCACGCACGAGCGGTCCGCAGCGTACATGGGGTGCAGCGGTTCGAGGGCGAGCTTGACACCGGCTTGCTGGGCGTGGGGGGCGAGCTTGGCGAGAGCGTCGGCGACCGCTTCGCGGGCGGACCCCAAGGGGATGCCGGCGCGGGCGCCGGGAACGATGACCAACATCTCGGCGCCGAGGGCATGGGCATCGTCGATGAGGCGTCGTGAGCGATCGATGGCTGCTTCGCGCTCGGCGTCACCGGGATGGACGAAGAACCCGCCGCGAACGTACGCGGGGACTCGGAGACCGCAGGAAGCGATGATGCGGGCTGCCTCGCGGGTACCCACCGGTTCGACATGCTCAACCCACGGGCTCACTCCGGCGATCCCCGCCGAGGCGTACGCCTCGCATGCCTGCGCGAGCGACCACGGCTTGGTCGTCATCGTGTGGATGGCAAGTCGGTCGGGGGTCAGGGGTTGCACGTGGGGTTCCAGTGTCGGCGGCCATTCAAGTCAGCGATTCGAGGTCGATCCAACGGTGCTCACGCCCGCTGCGTTCGCCGGCCTCGGCCAGTTGCACACCCTTGGCGCCCTCGAGCAGACCGAATGGCCAGGGTTCATCGCAGGCCACATGGCGGAGGAACAGCTCCCATTGGACTTTGAACGCATTGTCGTACTCCCCCGCGCCGTCGAACTCGGTCCAGGCGGCGCAGAAGTCGATGGGCTGGGGGATGTCGGGATTCCAGACGGGCCGGGGCGTCTCGGCGAGCCGCTGGGTGAAGCAGCGGCGGAGGCCAGCCACTGCGCTGCCGAGGGTGCCGTCCACGTGGATGGTCAGCAGGTCGTCGCGGCGGACGCGCGTGTTCCAGGAGCTATTGAACTGACAGATCACGCCGTCGCGCGTGCGGAAGATGCCGTAGGCTGCGTCGTCGGCGGTGCAGGCGTATTCGCGGCCGGACTCGTCGATGCGCTCGGCAATCTCTGTCGCGCCTGTCGCGAAGACCCCGACCACCGGACCGATGGTGTGGTCGATGACGTACCGCCAATGGCAGAACATGTCGGTCATGATGCCGCCACCGTCCTCCTTTCGGTAATTCCAGCTCGGTCGCTGCGGCGGCTGCGAGGGCTCGTGGCCGGAGAAGACCCAGTAGCCAAAGTCGCCCCGGACGCTGAGGATCCGCCCGAAGAATCCCTCGTCGCGGAGACTGGCCAGCTTGAGGATACCGGGAAGGAAGAGCTTGTCCTGCACGACGCCGTGCTTGATTCCAGACTCCTCGCAGATCCGCCAGAGCCGGAGGGCTTCGGCGACCGAAAGCGCGGTGGGCTTCTCGCAGTAGACGGACTTGCCCGCGGCCGCGGCGAGCTCGACGGCGCGGGCGCGGTACTGGGTGCCTGAGGAGTCAAAGATGATCTGTACATCGTCGCGGGCGACGGCGGCGGCGAGATCGGTGGACCACTCGAAGGGGGCGCCGCCGGCCTCAGCGCCGTGATGTTCGGCGAGGGCACGGAGTTTGTCGGCGTTTCGGCCGGTGAGGATCGGGCGGGGCATGAGCGTGGAGCCGTCGGCGGCGAGGACGCCTCCCTGGCGGATCATGGCGACAATCGAACGGGCGAGGTGCTGGTTGGTCCCCATGCGCCCGGTGACGCCGTTCATCACGATACCAATGTCGCGGGTGGCCACGTTGGGGGTTCCTTCAGAGGAGGCTCGCGGGGTCCCACTCGGCGGCGGGCGTTCGTTCGTGGGTTTCAACCGGGCCAGCGTAGCCAAAGCCGGGGGCCGCAAGGAGGGACCCCAGGCGGAGCACCCCCTGTTCGATGCGGAGCGTGGGCGGCCGGTGGGTGGTGTCGTAGAGGTCGGCGTGGTGCTCGACGGCCCAGGCCTGCTCGGCCTCCGGGAGGTGGGCGAGGCCCCGGAAGTAGTGGTGCCCGTTGCGTTCAACATGGGAGATGGCGAGGGTGGCGACAGTGGCGAGGTCCTGCTGGAGGGCGAGGAGGGGGAGGTTGGTAAGGTCTTCGGCCGACTGGAAAAGACGACCGCTCGACACGTCGCAGCGGGCTCTGTTGAGGAGAGCGCGGAAGACGCCCTTGCAGTTCTTGATGGAGGCCCCCCGATAGCCCAGAGCCGCGGCCTCTCGGAGTGAATCGAGGCGGGTATCGGCCTCGTCGATGATGCAGGGGGCAAATCTCTCGAGGCGGGAGAGGCCGTGATTGGCCTCTGCATCGAAGGTACGGGCACGTGGGAGGGGCTGCTCGACGAGGAGCAGGGACTCGGACATCCCGTCGAAGCGGGGATCCTCGGCGAGGCGTTCCAGAAGATCGGCGAGCTGCGCAATCGACTCGAACTGCTCGTTGCCGTCGAGCGTGATTCGCGCCTCGCGCCCGCACTCCCGGCGGATAATGCCCCAGATCCGGGCGAGGCGCTCGACCTGCTCGGGGGCGTCTCCGGCGACCTTGATCTTGAAGTGGGTGAGCCCAAAGGTCCGGATGTCCTCGGTGAGGCACTCGGGGAGACCGTCGCGGACGCGGGTGGCGCTGGTGAGATCATCCGGCTCGAGTGCATCGACAAGTCCGACGGTGTGCCGCAGGGCAACATGGT
The DNA here is from genome assembly GCA_016709445.1 of Phycisphaerales bacterium. GTDB lineage: Bacteria > Planctomycetota > Phycisphaerae > Phycisphaerales > UBA1924 > PNC22. The sequence continues at coordinate 4,001 of JADJMV010000009.1, read as the reverse complement.
CCACCGGCGCGCCGAGGCGCTCGCCAGGGTCCCACGACGCCAGTCCGATCTCGACGCGGGCGGCATCGAAACCGAGCAGGCCCTCGCGGAGAGCCCGGGACAGCCCGAGCCCGGCGCGTCGGCAGACTGCGTCGATCATGGAGCGCTCAAGGAGCGAGACGCCCTCGCCCCGGGTCAGGAGGTCGGTGGCATCGCGCGGGGCCGAGGTGACGCGATCATGGTAAAGAGCAAGCCAGTGGCCAAACGCTGAGTCGGTCTCCCGCGCGCGGGAGAGAAGCACTCGGATGGCGTCTCGCTGGGCCGCGAGCAGATCTGCCCAGTCCTGCGTGATCGGGGTCGATGGGTGCTTCTCGAACCACTTGGGCACGAGGAGGTCGCTCGCGTAGCCTGCCGCTTGCCCGCCATCCTCAAACTCAACCTCGACGCGGCAAGTCGCCAGCGGGGCAGCCGTCATCGTGTGCATGCCGAAGCGGAACGGCTGACGGGAGCGGCAGGGGGCGAGGAAGACCTCGGCCGAGCGGGGGCGAAACCTCACGGATTGCTCCCGAGCGGCTCATCGGCGCCGAGCGGCCGCAGGACCACTCGGATCGTCGACGAGCCCCGGAGCGTGGTGTGGATGGTGAGCCTGCGCACACCCTGGTTCTTGTTCTGCATCGGGGGGGCGGGGCTGGTCGGGAGCGGGAGGGCGTCCATCACGGTGAAGACTGCATCGGGCGGCGAGACCAGATCCGCGGCGAGTCGCCGCCCGTCCTGCGAGAGGATCGCCCCGCGGCCGGAGGGGTCGATCTGGATTTCGGCACGGGTGTGCATGAACCACCATGCGTCGAGTGCGACCGGATTGGCGCCGGGCTCGTACATGTCCTCGATCATCGCCCGCGAGCGGCCCCGAGCCAGCCCGACACGCCGCACGAGCGTGCCACCGGCAAGGGCGTCGGCATAGGCGCTGCTGAGGTCCACGCTCGCCGAGGCCTCGGGCGCTTGGAAAGCGTGGTCCACGATGGCCCCTTCGGCCCTTGGGGATTGCTCGGGACCGGAGCCTGGATTCAGGACGATGGTGTTCTGACCCTCCGCGCGGAGACGGTAGTAGGTCCAGCGCTGGTTGCCGAAGTAGGCCGGCATGTTGTAGTCGTCGCTGCCGAGGTCGAGGCCCCAGCGGACGCCATCCGCTTCGAGGACAAAGCTCCCCAGATCCAGGTGCGAGTGGTTCACGGCGTTGGAGCCACCCTTCACGCCGACGAAGAGGGCGTGCGGGTCATCCCATGCGCTCCGCATGGTCACGACACCGATGCCCTCAAAGTATCGGTCGAGCGGGAGGGCTGCCATGCGCTCGGGGACAATCGTTTGCGATGCCCAGATGACATCGAGCGGAGCGGGCGCCGCAGCGGAGGCCTCAAAGGCGGCAAAGTCGGGCTGCGAGAATTGCCGGGCGAGCCAGAAGAGCTGTGGGGCGCGGATCGGGCTCTCGTGCCCGTCCGCGTAGTTAAGGTCTTGCCGCTCGGGGCGGTGACGAAGATCGGGAACTCGCCGGTGCCCGAGAAGCCGGGAAACTCCGAAAGGCCAAAGTCGGACCCCAGAGCGGTCTGCAGGGCCGCGAGGTGCTCGACGTTGTAGGTGGTGGCGTAGTGCCAGTAGCCGGGGCCCTCGCCCCAGCCGCCATCGGGGGCAAACTCGCGCATGGCGAGCGGGAGCGACTCGAGGCCGGCGTGGAGGACCTCCGCGGCGAGGTCGGGGGCTTCGTCCGCGATCGCGAGCGCCCCGAGAGCGAGACCGCCATTGCAGACCTGGTTCCAGTTATGGTGCGCCTTGACCCACCAGCCATAGCGCTCCCGGCCCTCGTAGCTCTGTTGGCCCGGTGTGAGGCCGAGCTTGAGGATCGCGTCGCGGAGCGTGGCACGCTGTTCGTCGCTCCATTGGTCGAAGAGCCAGTCGTAGCCAATGCCGAAAGCAGCCGTCATCTCGCCGGTGTCGAGAAAATGGCGGGGATTCCAGTCCGGAAACGCCGCGGCGGCGGCGAGTTCGGCCCAGGCCCGGTCGAGGTAGCGGCCGTCCTCCGTCGTGCGGAACGCGTAGGCGAGCAGCTGGACGCGCCCGAGCACGCGGCGGCTGGTGGACAGGAGCCGGAGCCCGTCCGGGATCTCGTACTTGCTTGGGGGCTGGACAAGCACCTCGTCGGCCCCGGCGAGCAGTTGCTTGTGCCATCCGGCGAGGCGCGGGTCGGACTCGATCTTGGCGCGGACCGTGGGCCACGTGTCCGGCGTGATGAGCACGCGTGGGTGCCCGGGGCGCAGGGTGTCGAGGATGTGGGATTGCTCCGGGAATGCCAGGAATCTCTCCTGCGCTCGCGCCGGCGCGGGCATCAGGCAGAACGCGGGTGCGACCACGAGGGGCAAGAGGCATGGTGTGGCGCGGTGCATGAGCCGGTCGATCATGGGATCACCATGGCCATGACGTCCTGATCGAAATCGGTGTAGGCGCGGTACCGGCCGCGGAGCCAGAGGAGCAGGTGTTTGCCGTCGGGGCCCGACGCCGCGATTGGACGCAGATTGTCACAGCTCGAGTTGGCGGTGAGGGGCCCCCACTCCCAGGTCGCGCCGCCGTCAGCAGTCTGGCCTTTGAAGAGTTCCCAGTGCCGGTTGCCGTCGGCGCGAGACCGCAGCGGCGCGCCGGTCCGCGGGTCGGCGTTGGTCGAGAGGTAGATGGTTGAGGTGTCGGCGGGGTCAATGGCCGCGAGGCCGGTGTAGTCGTCCTCGCCCGCGTAGAGGCGCGAGCCCGCGAAGCCGATCTCATGCACCTGCCAGGCCGAGCCATCCCATCGGGCGTATTCGGTCCGATGGTCGTCGCCACCCTGCCCCTGGGGGAGGCCGGCGGACCCGACTTGCACGCTGAAGACGGCCACCGGATTGCCCTCGCCATCCAGCCGGAGGTCAGAGACCCAAGCGACATGGTCGGGGTCGCCCTTGAAGACAAGGGTTCCCTGGTCGGGCGAAGCGAGCCCGGTCGCGAGCGGGGCGATCGGCGTGCCGTCGGACGATCGCAACTGGCCACCCGAGTACACAACGTGGTAGACACTGTTGTCGAAGTTGCGGGGGTGCCCCTCGGTGTAGAGCATGTGGATCTGGTCGCGCCCGTTGCTCGCATACCGGACGTATGGCCGGTGCTTCTGGGTGGTGGGGACGTCGATGACGACATTCCCGGGGCGCCACGCGACACCGCCATCGTCGCTGGTCATGTACGAGGGCTTCCAGGAGTTGTCCAGCCCGCGGAAAAAGCTGTAGAGCCGCCCGCCCTCGGCGGAGAGCCGGTACACATTGGAGTAGGTGACGCGGCTGGAATCGCTCGGGACGATCGGCGAGAGGTGCTCAATTGCTCCCGAGGTGGGATCGACCACCGCGCCGGAGAAGGAGTTGTCCGGCCCGTGCCGCGACCAAAGAGCGAGGAGGCGGCCGTCGTCCAGGGCGCACAGGCCGGGCTGGTCGTGGTCATCCACCTGGAACCGGTCGGCCAGCTCCAGCGTGCGATGGTCACCGGTGGCGAGGTTCCAGAGCGTGAGCTCGACATCGCCCCGGCGTTCGGCATCCTCCACGCCAGCGGCGATGGAGCCGACGGCAAGCGTGTCGCCGATCACGAACGCCCGCTCGCCCTCGAACCAGCACCAACCCCCGTCGTCGTTCAACCGGATCGCCTCGCCGGCGGTCCAGTCGTCGCCGGGGGCGTGGGCGGACCACGCGGCGTAGGCGTCCTTCACGCGGGCCTCATCGGTGCTGAAGCGATGGAAAACGAACCGGTACTGGAACGACAGGTTGAGGTTCGTCGGCACGACCAGGCGTCCGCGGTCGGGGCCGCCCCCCTCGAATGCCGAGCGACCGAACGGGTTGGCCGCGATAAGCCCGTACTCGCGGGCATGCCACCACGTGGGAAACCTCGGGTTGGCGGGGTGGTCAAAGATGGCGACACCGACGGGTGCGCCGTCGATGTCCCCCCAGTAGTCGAGCCAAGCGGCG
>JADJMV010000008.1 GCA_016709445.1 Phycisphaerales bacterium | reverse complement strand
ACCTGGCGGCGATCTGCGCCGAAAGCGCGGCCTGGAATATCCGGCGATGGGAGCGTTGCGGTTGCATCGACATGGAGACTGGGTCCAGCAAGCCGGTCGCGGGCCTCTGCTGCCGAGCATTGCGATCCTTCTTCAGGTGAAGTCCACCGCCGCCTGGCAGGTTGTCGAGGACAAGATCGCCTTCCCGCTGAAGGCCGAGCATCATCGCGCCTCCGCGAAGAAGGGCCTGATGCTGCAGTTCTCGTGCTCCACACCCTTCCCCAAGATGCGGAGCATGGGTTGTCTACGAGAACGATCATTGGCAACTCACCACCTCTTTCTATCTCAATCTCGCCGGTGAAGCGGCCGCTGACCGTCGGGCCCGACGGTTCAACACAGGGAACCAAGACAGTCTACGTGCCGACCGAGCAGACTCACTGCTCCCGTAACCTCCGGACTTTTCAGCGACGCCTTGCGATACCGTCAAGGATGGAGGAAAACCTGTTGGAAGCTTGGCTCCTTTGACTCCATCATCGCGGCAATCGACCCCGAAACCGAATCAAACGCTTCCTCGGCAAGCCGGGTAGCCGCCCTGACGGGTTTCGAAGGCCGGAGTTGCTGAGGTGTCCGAGAACACGACCGGCACGCTGCTCTCGCCCTCCGACGAACCGAGTGGCAAGTGACTATGCCGGGCGACCGCGGACAGACCTGCTCGAAGTTCTTTGCCGACGACTAACTGCCGTTGGACGACGTTGTAGGGAACGATCGTTCTCCCAGACTCTGATATCTTCCAGGCGTGATTGAACCCCGAGACTGTCGTGGGGCCAGCTCAGCTCTCCTATACCCACGAAGCAATGCACCCTTTTGACATTCTTCGCTTCTCTAATGCGGGCGTGTCGAGCAAGAGAATCTTTGAGTATCGCGGTGGCATTTCGGAGGCTGCAGGGCATTCCCACACCAATGCGCTTTGGCAGACGGAACATGGCGGCTTCGTGTTGAAGGTACCGTCCCACTGAAACCGATTGGCGTGTCCGCCCCGGGATTCGATCGCGGAACCATTCGGTCGCTGGACTACCGCCGTACCCGAGAACTGAGTTTCTCTACGGCGAGCGATCCGAGAGACCAACCAATGCACACGTCACAATGCGAACCGGCAGGTCGCCGCTGCGGTCCATCGCCTGCAGCCTCGCGTGAGCCTTGGAGTTCGCACGGAGGTCGGACTTCGATTCGCGCCACTTGTAGCGCAAGCCCCCACCACGGGAGCTCCCGACTTCGTGCAACCCGTTCAAGACTTGGATCGATTATCGTTTAAGCCGTGCTCTAGAGTGCTCGAGTGACCGACCAAGGCGAGAAGAGTCCAGCAGGAACTGCTCCGCGGCTTCATCGTCGAGCTTCACAAAGATCGTCCTGTTCCCGAGACAGAGCAGAGTCACGAAATCAAGCTCGACGTCAAGGTGGGCCAGGTCGCCGAACCGTGCGGCTTCGCCTCCTGCCTTCTCCAGTATCGCCGCGCGGTAGAGTGGCACGACGCGAACAAGGAGATCGACTTGGACGCAGTGATCGACAAGAGGGGCTACGTCTGGACGGTTTCGCGGCTGTTTGACATCAAACCCGCGGAGAGGGCGACGGACGTGCCCGGTTTGGTTTGGGCTAGGTGGCGATTGATTCATACTCTTGCACGGGCGTATACTCGGGGCATGATCTTCCTGAGCTACAGTAGCAAGAACGCCAAGTTGGCCGCGGAGATCAAGGCCGAACTCGAGGAAGCATTACTCATGCTTCCTGCTACCGACGACATCGGTGGCGGTGGGGACTGGTACGAAGAGATCTGGAACGCTTTGCGAAGGTGCGACGCCTTCGTTGGCCTCGTCACCAAGGAGTTCATTGCGAGCGATTTGCCAGCAAGAGGTTGGAGCGTCTTTTACTCTGAACAAGGCTCGCTTGCTCGTGCGCCTGGAGACGCCAGATCCTCCGGCACTTTCCGGTCGGTTTCAAGGGGTCAAGGGACAAGTTGCTGAGCACGCTTGACTCGGGGGACATGTTCCGATTGCTGCGTGTGACCGCGTGGATTGAGGGTACGCGAAACGCTGGGTCCTTCAAGGAAACCAATGACGTCCACAAGCGTTTCTCAGCTGAATGGACATCTATGAAGGACGACGAGAAGCTCAGGTGGCTGCTTGCTGCTGCGTCCAGTGGACAGGTTCGACGGGAGAGGTACTTGGCGGGACCGTTCTATGAGGAAGCGCCCTGGGAGCTCAAGCCGCTATTGACAGACCAATGGCTATTTGAGAACGACAAGGAGGGCGAGCTGCACGATCGTGATGAGAATCCGGTCGGAAAGCCGCCGGCAGCCAAGATGAGGCCGGCAACGAAGCAGCCTTCGCAGAAGAAGCACGGCAAGAAGACCTGAACACGGGAGATGAAGGTATCGCTGCCTTCATATTGAAGCCCTTGCTCGTCCATCGCCCTCTCCTCCAGAAGCTCGAAGAATCTCGCGTATCTGCCGCAGTCCGGCCGTTCGGTGATCTTGACCCCGCACACGCCGGCTTCTGGTACCCCAGCCTATCCGGCTTTCCTTGCCTAACTAGGCCGCCTCTCCCGCTGTCTCACGCTCCGACGCCAGACCTGCGGCTCGGCCGGGTCATGCTACCACTTCGCTCCCAAAGCCGCCCGTCGATGGCATCCATGCCTGACACTTTCCAAAAAAGCTCGCCAGTTTCTTGACGTGAGGCAACAGTACGGTATGCTCCACCAGAAAGCCGATCAAATCCCGTCCATGGCCGCCACCCCTTCCAACCCCACCTCCCCTCCCCCCGCGGCCGGTCTAACCGCCGCCAGCTCATCTTTCATCCTTCAGCCTTCATCTTTATCGGACCCTGACCGTACCCTCCTCACCGCCCTCTTCGACCCCGCCTCCGACCTCCCCTCCACCGCCGCGGCCCACAAGCTCTCCCTCCTCGGCCTCGCCCACTGGTTCGCCCAGCCCCACATCCAGGCCCAGGTCGAGCTGATCCAGTCGCTCCGCGCCCTCCAGCACCAGGTCTGGGCCGACCAGCTCCGCCGCGAGGCCGCCGAGGCACTCCGCGAAGCATGAAGGAAGCTCCCGACCCCGCCGAACGCCGCCGCTGCGCCAACACCTCCTCCGCGTCACCTCCCACCCGCGCGCCGCCTCCCGCCCCGCGAGATCCTCCTCCGCCCCGCCGAGGGGGCGACTCGACCTTCAGGCCGGGTCGGGGAGGTGCGTCACCGGGCCCCGAGACTCCGCCGATCCCTAACGATCCCGAGCCCGCACCTCAGAGCCGCGGGGCGTCAGCCCGGGGAGCGGCATGCACCCGCCAGCGCCGCCGCACGGCGACACACCGCCACGGGCGGCCGCTCCAACCCCGGCTGAAGCCGGGGGCTCGGAATCGGCGAACGCCGACCCAGTCGCCATCACCCCTTCACCCACTCACCCCATCACCCCTTCCCCTTCCCACCTCTCCACCGCCCTCAACCAAGCCCTCGCCACCCTCCGCGCCTGCGGCTACGACATCTCCGACGACCCCGACGAAGACGAACTCACCGACGACGAACTCGACGCCCTCGAAGACGCCGAACTCGACGCCCTCGACGACACGGAACTCGACGACTTCGCCGCCAACCTCACCGACGCCGACCTCGCCAAAGCCCTCGCTCTCGCCGAGCAGTTCCTGGCCGAGCCCCCCGACACCAGTTGACCCGCGCCTCACCCCACTCAGCGAAACTCCGCGCACTCCGCGGTGAACTCGTCGCGCCCGGCTCTCCAAGCCACCCGCACGGCATTTTCAAATGCACCCCATGCCGCTTGCAATCTCGCGCCCGGCGTGGTGCAATCCACCCATGCGCCCCACCCTCCGCACCGCTGTCTGCTCTGCCTTCGCCACGCTCCTCCTCCTCCGCTGCGCCATCGCCCAGGACGCGGCGCCCGAGTCCTTTCCCCGGCGTGCCGAGACCATGGCCGCGAGCGTGGCCATTGCCCGGGACGAGTTCGGCGTGCCGCACATCTCCGGCCCGACCGACGAGGCCGCCGTCTTCGGGTTCATGTATGCCCGCGCCGAGGACGAGTTTCCCACGATCGAGCAGTGCCTCATCGTGAGCCTGGGCCGCGCGGCCGAGGTCTATGGCGAAGCCGGCCTCGGCTGGGATCGCCTCGTCCACGCGCTGGAGATCCCCCGGCGCGCCCAAGCGGAATACGACCGCGCCAACCCCAAGCTCCGGGCCCTCTGCCAGGCCGGCGCCGACGCGCTCGACCTCTACCTGCGCGACAACCCCGGCGCCGAGCCCAAGCTCCTGCACCACTTCGAGCCCTGGTGGTTTTTCGCGGCCGAACTCGGATTCAATGTCTACATGGGCCAGGCCGCGGTGCAGGCCGTCACCGGCATCGACGACTCCGCGCTCCCCGGTGTCTCGAGCCCCATCGATGGCTCCAACGCGTGGGCCCTCGCGCCGAGCCGGACAGTGGGGGAGGGCGGCGGCCCCGGCCACGCCATGCTCTTCATCAACCCGCACATCCCGCTGACCGCGCCGTACGAGGCGCACCTGCGCTCGGACGAGGGGTGGGACTTCACGGGGATGGCGGCCTACGGGCGGGGGCTCATGCCGATCATCGGGCACAATGCGCGGCTGGGCTGGTCGCTGACGGTCAACTACCCGGACATCGCGGACACATACGCGGTGGACTTCGACGATCCGAAGGCGCCGCTCACCTACCGGTATGGCGCCGGGCGCCGCACCGCGACGGCGTGGACGGACACGATCGGGGTGCTGGGGGCGGATGGGAAGGTCGAGCCGCGCCGGGTGCGGTTTGTGAAGACGCATCAGGGTCCGATCGTGGGCAAGGCCGGCGGGCGCTACATCGCGCTCCGGGTGTCCAGGGTCGGCGACGACCCCGACGACGGCGGGCTGCTCGGCCAGTGGTACGCGATGAGCAAGGCGCAGAATCTCGACGAGTTCAAGGCCGCGATCGGCCGACTCGGTCTCTGCTTCCACAACGTCATCTACGCCGACGCCGACGGCAACATCTTCTATGTCTACAACGGCGCCATCCCGCGCCGGTCCGACAAGTTCGACTGGTCGAGCCCGGTGGATGGCTCGGACCCCCGGACCGAGTGGCGGGGGTACTACGCGCTCAGCGAGCTGCCCCAGGTGCTGAACCCGTCGTGCGGCTTCATCCAGAGCTGCAATTCCACACCCTTCGAGACCAGTGCCGATGGCAACCCGGACCCGGGCGCGTTCCCCAAGCCCCTGGTCGGGCCGGACGAGCACAACTACCGCGTCGTCATGTCGCACGCGATTCTTGGCCGCCCGGAGCGGTTCAGCTTCGAAGATCTCACGGCCGCGGCGTTCGACACGTATGTGTATTCGGCGGACGATTTGCTTCCGCAGCTCGAGCGGTCTTGGCGTGCGCTGGAGGCCAAGGACGGGCCTGCCTTCGAGCAGCTCCGCGAGCCGATGGAGGCGTTGCTGGCATGGGACAAGCGTGCGGCCGCGGACTCGGTGCCGACGACGCTCTACATGCTCTGGTTCGAGCTGTCGCTTCCCCGCATCGCGACGCACTCGCTCAAGGACGAGGACTGCGCCCCGACGCTGGTCTCGCTCCTGGGCATGCTCGACAAGTCGTTCCAGACGTGGCGGGTGCCGTGGGGGGATGTGAACCGGCACCAGCGTCCGGGGCCGGACCCGGCCAAGCCCTGGTCGGACGATCGCGAGAGCCTGCCCGTCGCCGGCGGGCACGGAGCGGCCGGGCTGGTGTTCACTTTCATCGCCAGGGCGCAGGGCACCAAGCTCCGCTACGGATTCCACGGTCATGGGTATGCGTCGGTGGTCGAGTTCGGCGATCCCGTGCGGGCCGCCTCGATCGTGCCCTATGGCGCGAGCACCGACCCGGGAAGCGCGCACTACCTCGACCAGGCGCCGATCTACGCGTCGGGACACTTCAAGCAGGCGTGGTTCACGGCGGAGGATGTGCGGGCGCACGCGGTGCGGACCTACCACCCGGGCGAGTAGGCCGGAACATGCGGCCCATGCCCGCCTTGACCGGCCGGACGGGGGGTCCCCGTCATGCCAGCGGCGCGGGTGCCGGCAGGTGGCGTTCGACGATCGAGGTCGCGAGGCGCCCGGCGATCTCCGCGGCCTTGGGGTTCCCCGTCACCGAGCGCGTGACATAGGCGCCCTCCAGCACAACAGAGAACTCCTGGGCGAGCGAGGTCGGATCGCTCGCGCCGGCGTAGGCCGCGAGCTGGCGGATGACGCCCTCCATCGACTGCTTGTGCAGCACGGCGGCCCGGTTGGCGGGGCTGCCGGCCCGGCGGTACTCCACCGCGACATTGACGAAGACACACCCGTGGAACTCGCCCGAGGCGAACATCTCTTCGAGCGCGGGCCCGAGGGCGAGGAGCTGGTCGCGGGGGCGCTCGCCCCCGTGGCGCCGCAGCAGCTCGACGAACTCGTCCCGCCACCAGCGGTCGCGCCAGCTCAGGAGCGCGAGGACAAGGTCGTCCTTGCTTTCGAAGTGGTTGTAGAACGTGGTCTTGCTCACGCAGGCGACGTCGAGGATCTGCTCCAGCCCGACCTCATGGAAGCCGTCGCGTTGGAACACGTCGAAGGCGGCGGTCATGAGCTGTTCACGGGTGGTCGGGGGCATCGGCTGCTCCTTGGCGTGGCACGGGGCGGGCGGCGGCGGCGGTCTTGGTGTGCCCGCTCGATTCCGCATGACAAACTCCGAGTCCGGGCCCTGTGTACCGGTAGTCAATCAGGACGGGATCGCAAGTCAAGTGGCCTTTGGGCGTCTGCTCCGTATCGTCGAATGCAACACGCGGCCGGGAGGTGAGCCGCGGGAACATAGGAATCAGGAAAGGAAACAGCTATGCCGAAGTACGTGATCGAGCGGAACATCCCGGGGGCCGGGAATCTCAGCCGCGCGCAGCTTCAGGGGATCTCGCAGGCTTCTTGCGGGGTGCTGCGGGAACTGGGACCCACCATTCAGTGGGTGCAGAGCTACGTGACCGCTGACAAACTCTACTGCGTTTACATTTCGCCGAACCCGGAGATGATCCGCGAGCACGCCAAGCGGGGCGGGTTCCCGGCCGACCGGATCTCCGAGATCGTGACGGTGATCGACCCGACGACTGCGGAGGCGCACGCCCGGGTGTGATCGGTGGGGCGGCAGACGCGGCCCCGCGCCCCCTATCCGGGGGTGCGCGGGTCGCGGCCGGCCGCGATGCTGCGCACGTAGCCGGTCAGCGAGGGGTCGGGGACGTCCCAGAGGACGAGCTTGGTGCACCGGACGTGGCCCTCCCAGCCGCGGAGGACGAGGGGGCCATGGCCGGGAACTGGCGTGTTCACGCTGCCGGCGGATTGCCCGTTCACTGTGAACGCGATGGCGTGGGGCGAGCCATCGATGACGATGCGGTTGTCGCCATCGAAGAGGGGGATGGTCTGGGCGGGTCGCCAGCCACCCTCGAGCGAGATGCCCTCGGGGCCGCCGAGGTGGAGGCGCTGGCCGCAGAACTCGAAGGAGGCGCCGGGGGCCATGTCGCTCCAGATCGAGGCTTCGATTCGGTAGTGCGTGACGCCCTCGGGTGGGAAGGTGGACTTCGTCTCGACGTAGCCGGCGCGGTTGGCGACGAGGACGGGGTGGCGGTCCTGGGATCCGACATTGGCCCAGGAGCCGGGGCCTTCGTGGCCGTGATTGGCCCAGAAGTGCAGGTTGTCGGCCTGCCAGGCCTCGTCGGCTTGGGTGGTGGGCCCGAAGATGAAAAGTGGGCGGCTGATGAGGCTCTGTTCGAGGGCGAGGCGGGTGAGGGGAGAAGCGTCGGGGTACGCGTCGCGCATGAGGGAGTCGGCGAAGAGCCGGGTGCGCCAGGCGGCGAGGCCTTGTTGTTGGTCGGCGAGGTCGAGAAATCGTCGGGCGGCATCGGAGCGCAGCGGATCGTCGCCGGTGTTGAGGAGGGCGCTGGCGAGGGCGTTGAGTGTCGGGTCGTCGCTGCGGGCAAGGAGGGAGAGCCCGTGTTCCCAATCGCCCTTGGTGAAGCAGAGATAAGAGCCGACATCGAGGTTGGCCGCGGGGTCGGCGGGATCTTGGAGCAGGCGGAGGGCGGCTTCGCGGGCGGGTTGCAGCGCGGCCCGCCACTCGGCGATGAGGCGGCTCCACGTGATGATGTCGGCAAGTTCCTCGGGAGTGGGCGTCGGGCCGGGGGCATCGAGGCGGATGCGGACTATGTCGCTGGCCAGGTCCGGGCGGTCTGACTCGAGCGCCGTCTCGAGCAGGTGCGCGGCTTCGGCGCGGATCTCGATGCGGAGTTGCGATTCGAGCGAGGCGTCGGCCGCCGCGAGTTCGAGGGCCTGGCGGAGCAGGTCGGTCCGGAGCGAGAGGGGATCGAGGTCGAAGTCTTCGGCGAGTTGTCGGGCGAGGTCTGCGGCGGCTTCGAGCCTGCCGGCCGCGAGTCCTGCATCGATGGCCATCTTCGTGAGGACGAAGGATGCGTCGGGGTCGTCGTGGGTGGCGGTGGCGAGCGAGGAGAGCGCGGAGAACCGTTTGGCGGGGTCGTCGTCGATGAACCCCTGGAGGTCGCCGAGGAATTGCTGCACCCTTTGGCGGGCGGCGGCCTGGCGGTCGGGGGGAGGGGCGAGCGCTTTGGTGGGCGTCGCGTGATCGGCTCGGTGGGAGAGCGGCTGGGCCTCGGCGGGCATTGCGAGGCAGGCGGCCGACGCGAGGAGGCCGATGAGCGGGCGGGCTGGGCGCATGCGCATTCTCCGGTTTCCTCGCTCCTGTGGCGATTGTACCATTGGGGTGATGTCCGCGGGACCCCCAAGCATGGTGATCGCCGGCGGGAGCGGGTTTCTCGGAAGCTCGCTCTCGGGCTGGATGACGGCGAGGGGATGGCGCGTGACGGTGCTGTCGCGTCGGCCCTCGTCGGGCGCCGCGGGTGTGGAGCACTTGGCGTGGAAGCCGGGCGAGCTCGGGCCGTGGGTCGAGCGGCTGGAGGGGGCCGCGGCGCTGGTGAATCTCGCCGGGCGCACGGTCGATTGCGTGAAGACGCCGGATCACTGCGACGAGATTCTGCGCTCTCGGGTGGAGTCAACACGGACGCTGGGGCTGGCGGTCGCGCGGTGCACGTCGCCGCCGCCGGTGTGGGTGCAGATGTCGACGGCGCACATCTACGGTGATCCTCCGGAGGCGGTGATCGATGAGGGTTCGGCGTTCGGATATGGGCTCGCCCCGACGGTGGGTCGCGCATGGGAGGAGGCGTTTCACGCGTCGGTGCTCGGCTCCCAGCGGGGCGTCGTGCTCCGGACGACGTTCGTGCTCGGTCGGAGCGGCGCAGCTCTGCCGCGGCTGGTGCGGTTGGCCAGATGGGGATTGGGGGGGCGGCTTGGGCATGGTCGGCAGGGGATGAGCTGGATCCACGAGCGGGATATGAACCGCATCATGGAGCGGGCGATCACCGAGGGCTCGATGCAGGGGGCGTATCTTGCAACCGCGCCGACGCCGGTGAGCAATGCGGCTTTCATGGCGGAGTTGCGGAGGGCGGTGGGGCGGCCGATCGGGCTGCCGGCGCCGGGGCTGATGGTGAGGCTGGGTGCGCCGATTGTCATGCGGACGGATCCCGAGCTCGCGCTGTACGGGCGGTACTGCGTGCCGAGACGGTTGAGAGCGAGGGCTTCACGTTCGACTTTCCCGGGCTGCGTGCGGCGCTCGAAGACCTGCTCGGCCGTTGACCAGGGGCGTGAAGGGGACGCCATCTGCGCGGCACCGGGCCACGACGTGGTTCCTGGCGATTCGTGTGGCTCCGGCCGTCTTGGTCGACGGGTCGGGTGATTGTTCGAGGCTGAGGAGGTCCTCTCGGTCGGCGGCATGACGGCCCGGGACCGTGCCGGAGAGGGCGCCGGGAGGGGTCTGGCGGGCGGACTCCGGCTAGGCTGGGAAGCATGGTGGGTGGATTCGGGCACATCCCGGTCTTGGCGGAGGAAGTGGCGGCGGGGCTTGGCCTTGGCCCCGGGGCGACGTATGTCGATTGCACCGCCGGGCTGGGGGGCCACGCCGCGCGAGCGGCCGGCGCGGTCGCCCCAGGGGGGCGGGTGGTGCTTTGCGATCTGGACCCGGGAAATCTCGCGGCGGCGGGGGAGCGGGTTCGGGGGGCGGCGCCGGGGGTGGAGGTGGTGGAGATCCGGGGGAACTTTGCCTCGTTGCCTCGGGTGCTGGAGCGTGAGGGCATTCTGGCTGACGCGGTGCTGGCTGATCTCGGCTTCGCCTCGACGCAGATGGACGATCCGGCGCGGGGGTTTGCGTTCTCGCGGGACGGTCCGCTGGACATGCGGCTGGACCCGGCGGGGCCGACGACGGCGGCGGAACTGGTGGCCACGCTGCCCGAGGGGGAGTTGGTTCGGCTGCTCCGGGAATATGGCGAGGAGCGGGCGGCGCGGGCGATCGCCCGAAAACTTGTGGCCGCACGGCGGGAGGGGTCGATAGCAACGACGGCTCAGCTCGCGGAGATCGTGCGGAGCGTGGTGAAGCCGGGCGGGAGCATCGACCCGGCGACGAGGACGTTTCAGGCTCTTCGCATCGCGGTCAATGACGAGCTTGGGTCGCTTGAGGGTCTCCTTGCCGGGATCGAGCGGGGGGCGAAGCGGCGGATGTGGTTGGCCGAGGGCGCGAGGGTCGGGATCGTGAGCTTTCATTCTTTGGAAGACAGGCTGGTGAAGCGGTCGTTCGCCGGGCTGATCGGTGCGGGGCTGGCGTCTGCGGTCGGGGCGCAGCCGACGACGCCGACGGGGGCGGAGACGGCGGCGAATCCGCGGTCTCGGTCCGCGAAGCTTCGCGTGATCCGTCTCGAACTGCGTGCGGCGGAGGGGACATTGGGGCGTATCGGCGTGTGACGTGGTATAGTGAGCCCACGCGGCCAAGGCGGGCCGGTTGGGTGGACTTCTTTCGCGAAGAGCAGGGATGCTGTCGTGAACCGTGAGCAGAAGATTGCGTTGATCATCGGGTTTGCCGTGATCCTGGTCGTCGGGGTCTTGGTGAGCGATCACTGGTCCCAGGCGCGGCGGGTCGAGCTTGCCGACGCGACCGAGGGCGTGGGTGAGGTGCTGCAGGGTCAGCCTGTGGCCATGCTGGCAGCCCCCGACCCCGTGGCCCCGGAGCAGTACGCGATGGTGCATGAACCGGTCGCGGAGGACCCGCCTCCGCCCGTGGTGGCGCCGCAGTCGCAGCCGTCGATCGACGTGCTGAACATCCATCAGGGCGGGACGAACTCCGCACTCGCCGATGCGCTGCAGCAGGCCGGTCCGGCCGCCGGGGCTCCCGAGCCCACGAAGCCGTGGTACGACAACTTCTCGCGTCTCACGGAATCCCTGGGTGGGGGGAAGGGGCTGCGCGAGGCGGCGAGGATTGAAGAGAACGGGGCCAAGGGCGCTCCGGGGGCTCCCGCCGGGACGGAGCCGCCGCACTCGGCGCCGGTTGTGCGGCACACGGTGCAG
The DNA here is from genome assembly GCA_016709445.1 of Phycisphaerales bacterium. Taxonomy (GTDB): domain Bacteria; phylum Planctomycetota; class Phycisphaerae; order Phycisphaerales; family UBA1924; genus PNC22. Next base: position 245,930 of record JADJMV010000008.1, on the reverse strand, counting down.
AAGAACGAGTCCTTGTTCGGCATCGCCAAGCAGTACTACGGCGATGGGAGCAAGTGGCGGAAGATCGCCGAGGCAAATTCCGGGTTGGTCAAGGCCGACGGGAGGATCGAGCCCGGAATGACGCTCACGATCCCCGATGCGGGCTCCCGCAAGGCGGCTGGCCGGGTGGGCGACTCGCCCGAGGGCAAGTCGGGGCGTGAGTCCAGCCCCTCGGCGAAGCCGGAGAAGCAGCCCGCTTCGCAGGAGTCCCGGGTGGCAGACGCCGGGAAGCCGGTCCAGTACACGGTCCAGAAGCATGACACGCTGGGCAAGATCGCGCAGCGGTTTCTGGGCTCGTCGAAGCGCACGGATCTGATCTTGGCGGCCAACAAGGGCCGGATCAGCGACCCCGACGATATCCGCGCGGGGATGGTGCTCAGCATTCCGGCGAGGTGATGGCGAGGAGCGGGGCATGTTCGCAAAGGCCGTCGTGGTGATCATCGCGCTGGGCGTTTGTGCGTGCAGCCTGCTCGCGCTGCGGCAGGCCCGGCTCCGCGCGGCCAACGAGCTTGCCGAGGCGAGGCTCAGGATCCGCGCGATCGATGAGCGTGTGAGCATCGTGCGGACGGAGGTGGCTTCTCGGGTGACGCCCGAGGAGATCGACCAGATGCGTCAGGAACTCGATGGCGAGTTGGGGGCGTTGGTCCCCATCGCGCGGGCGGCACAGGCCCCCGATGGGCAGCCGCTCGAGTTGGTGCAGGGGGACCCGCGGTGAGGGCGGCCGGCACGGACGCGAGGGTGGATCGTCTGGCCACGATCGTGGCGGTCGTGCTCTGCACCATGTTTCTCGCGGTGCTCGCCCGGATTGTGAAGCTCCAGGTCGATCCGGAGCCCAGGCTTGCGGCCTACGCCAAGGACCGGGTTGCGGTCCGCGAGGTGCAGGGCTACCGCGGCGAGTTGCTGGACCGCCGGGGGCGGTTGCTCTCGACGAGCCGCATCGGGTATCGGCTCTTCGTGGACCCCGAGGAGTTGGACCGCGAGAAGCTGGACGCCACGATTGTTCGGCTTGCGTCGATCACGGGTGAGCCGGCGGAGACGGTCGGGGAGCGGATCGTGCGGGCCGTTTCCCTCAATGACGAGCGTCGGGCGTTGATCCCGAAGAAGGTCCACCAGCCGCGGGGCGTGCTGCCGCTGCTTCGGAGCGTGCTCGTCGGGCACGGCTCGGGGGGAGAAGCGGAACCCCGTGAGGGGGATGCTGCACCCATGTCAGGAGGTCCCGCGGTTGAGGAGCCGGCGGCTCCGAGCGGCGCGGCTGGGCCGGATGATGGGCTCGGCGGCGAGGGAGAGCCGGCTTCGCCGAGCGCCTCGCTGATCCGGTATGTCGCGGTGGGGGGCGTGCTGGATGACGATCGCGCGACGGAAGCGCGGAACCTGACCATGCGGGGCGTGCATCTCGAGCGGCGGCTGGTGCGCGAGTATCCGGGTGGCGATCCCGTGGCCTCGATCGTCGGCAAGGTGGGCTTTGAGAACACCGGGCTGATGGGGGTCGAGAAGACGCTGGAAGCCAAGCTGCATGGGACGAACGGCCAGGCCCGGTATGTGCGGGACGCGACCGGGAATCCGTTGTGGATCGAGCATGGCCAGTGGACACCGGCCTCTCACGGCGCCTCGCAGCGTCTGTCGATTGATCTCGAATTGCAGAGCATCGCCCAGGAGGAACTGCAGCGGGGGCTGGAGCATGCGGACGCCGCGGGCGGGCTGCTGCTGTTGGTGGATCCGGAGTCGGGCGAGATTCTGGCGATGGTCGATATCCTCCGCGATCTTGGGGCGCTTCCCGAGTTCCCGTGGATCGACGCCAAGCCAGAGCCGGGCGCGCCGAAGCCCCCGGCGTACGACCCCTTCGCGCGGCATCGGTATCGCACGCTCTTGCCGGATCCCAGCCGGGAGATCCATCCGGCGCTGGGAAGGAACCGGTGCGTGGAGGACATCTACGAGCCGGGATCCATCTTTAAGCCGCTGGTCTGGTCGCTCGTGACCGAATCGGGCCTGGCGAAGATCGACGAGGTGTTCGACACTGAGGGCGGGACCTGGATCATCCGGCACGGTCGGAGCGCCCGGACGATCAAGGACGTGACCAAGCGTCCCCAGATGACGTGGTCAGAGGTGCTGATCAATTCCTCCAACATCGGGATGATCAAGGGCGCCTCGCGGCTGAGCTTCGACGAGCTGCGGACGGGGGTTCTGGGGTTCGGGATCGGCTCGCGGACCGGGATCGGTCTGCCGGGCGAGTCGGCGGGGATGATCACCCCGCCGGAGAAGTGGTCGCACTGGACCCAGGAATCGGTTGCGCACGGCAACGAGGTCTCGGTGACGGTGGTGCAGATGGCCCGGGCGTACTGCGCGTTCGCAAGGTCGGGGGACCTGGCGGGGACGATCCCGACGCTCCATCTCATGGCGACTGGGCCGGATGCGTCGGAGCGGGATGGGCTGATCCGTGTGCTCCCGCCGGATATCGCGACCCTGACACGTCACACGATCCGACATGTGGCGGAGGCGGCCGAGCGGAACATGCTGGCTCTGAACCCTCCCGAATCGGGGTGGCGGTATCAGATGTTCGGGAAGTCGGGCACGGCCGAGATCCCTCTGGGGGCTCCGCCCGAGGGCAAACGGCGTCCACCGGGTTCGTCCGGCTATTTCGATGGTCAGTACAACAGCAGCTTCATCGCGGGGGCGCCGCTTGAGAAGCCCAGGCTGCTGGTCGTTGTGGTGATCAACGATCCGGGACCGGAGGCCATCGCTGCTCGCCACCACTACGGGTCCTGGGTTGCGGCGCCGATCGCCAGGCGGGTGCTGGAGCGGTCGCTGACCTATCTGGGCGTCGATCCGGACGTTCCGGCAGCGCCGGCTGATGGCGCGACGGTCCAGGCCGCGGCCACCCGATAATCTGGGCGGTTCTTCGGGAATCTCGGTTCCTGGCCCCGGTGGGTTGCCGGGGGAGGGGCCGATCCGCTATCCTCGCGTTCGAAGGAGTCTGGCGGGACGGCCGCCCGAGAGAGAGCACGCAAGGAGAGAGCATCATGAGACTTCCGCTCGTCGTGGGCGCGCTGGTCGCGGCCACTGCCGCTGCCTCGTTCGCGCAGCCCTACTTCATCCGCGGTGAATTCAACGGATGGAGCAACTCCGACCCGATGGTCCAGACCGACACGCACACGTGGGAATACACCGTGACCGGGATGAATCCCGGGCAGGCGTATGAGTTCAAGGCGACGGTTGACGACTGGTCGCTGAATGCTCCCGGCAGCAACGCCAAGTACGTGGCCGACGGCGCCGGCGAGATGCATGTCTATCTCTACGACACCGACACGCACGGCGACGGCTGGAACCCGGAGGGCAAGTGGCGTCTGGGGTGGGACGACAATGGCGCCTTCAACTGGGAGTTGGTGGGCGACATGAACGGCTGGAACGGCGGCGCGGGCTGGGAACTGGCGGATCTCGGCGGCGGTGTCCACGAGGCGGAGTTCTCGCTGAGCGCGGGGACTTACGAGTACAAGTTCCGCAGCCAGGGCAGCTGGGACTTCTCGATCGGCGACGACTTCGGGAACGCGGCGGGGAATGACTCGCTGACGCTCGCGAGCGATGCCACGGTGCGATTCACCATCGACATGATCCACGGGCGCTGGAAGGCCGAGGTGGTCCCGACACCCGGATCGGCGATGCTGATGGGGCTCGCCGGGATGGTGGCCATCCGCCGCCGGCGCTGATCTCGGGCGGCAGAAGCCGGACATACCACGACGCCTCGCGCCCTCGGGCGCGGGGCGTTTTGCGTTGGGGGCTTCGGGGCTACTCCATGCTGGCGAGGACATCGTCGGGGATGTCGGCGTTGGTGTAGACCTTCTGGACGTCGTCGTTGTCTTCGAGGGCTTCGATCATGTTGAGGAGCTTTCGGGCGTCGTCGCTGGCGAGGAGGACGGTGTTGCCCGGGATCTTGGCGATCTCGGCGTCGACGATCTCCAGCCCGGCCTGCTCGATCGCGTCCTTGACATTCGCGAAGTCGGCCGGCGTCGTAAGGATCGTCCAGACGCCGGGGTCGTCTTCGGAGGGCTCGGGCGCGGCGACATCGTCGGCACCGGCCTCGAGGGCGGCCTCCATGACTCTCTCCTCCGGGAGCGTGCCCGCGACGAGGATGCGTCCGCGTGTGTCGAACATGTAGCCCACGCATCCGGTCGCTCCGAGGTTGCCTCCGTATTTGGCGAAGACGCTTCGGACATCGGGGGCGGTGCGGGCGCGGTTGTCGGTGAGGGCGTCGACGATGACCGCCACTCCGTTTGGTCCGTAACCCTCGTAGCTGATTGTCTCGAAGGCCTCGCCGCCGCCGGCACCGCTGCCCTTATCGACGGCGCGCTGGATCGTGTCCTTGGGCATGTTGGCGTAGCGGGCCTCGTCGATCGCGTAGCGGAGCGAGAGGTTGGTGGCGGGGTCGCCCCCGCCGGCCCGGGCCGCGGCCATGATCGCGCGGGAGCACTTGGACCAGATCTTGCCGCGTTTCTTGTCAACGGCGGCCTTCCGGTGCTTGATGTTGGCCCATTTGCTGTGCCCGGCCATGGCGTTCCTCCTACCCGCCTTTGGGGGCGGGGTTGTCGAGCATTGTTGGGGCCGGCGTGTCCGGGGGCGACCTGCGGGCCCGGGTGTGTGTTCAGTCCTCGCCCTGCGGCGCGATGGGGGGTTCCTTGCCGGCCCGCACCGCGTCGAGCTTGGCGCCGGTGGACCCGGCGCTGTCGGTCAGTTGCTGCCGGAGGGCTTCGTTGCCTGCACCGCGGATCTGGGTGAGCCGTTGGACGAGCAACTGCTGGGCCCGCAGCCACATGGCCTGCGCCCGGTCGGTGTCGCCGGCGCGCCACAAGGCGTCGCCGAGATGGTCATAGATCGTGGGGTTGGTTGATCCATCGGCGAGTGTCGTCGCGGTGGTCAGGATGGTGACCGCTCCCTCGCGTTTGGCGCCATCGGGCGTGGTCTCGTCGGTGAGTTGTCCTCGCTTGTATCGGAGCCAGCCGAGCGAGTCGGCGATGTTGGCCTCGCCCGGGGCGGCGGCGTAGGCCCGCTCGAGGAGGCGGGCGGCCTCGTCGAGCCGCTCGCCGCGCTCGAGGAGGAAGTATCCGAGATCGTTGGCGGCCCAGGTGTGGTCTGGGTTGAGGCGCAGGGCCTGGGCGAAGAGGACGAGCGAGGCGTTTTCGCGGCCGTCGTTGTAGAGCGAGTTGGCGACCTCGTAGGCGATTTCTGCCTTGGCTTCTTCCAGCGTGTCGGTGGGAGTGTGGCGCTGGTTGGGGGCGGGCCGCATGAGCGACTTGGCGACCTCGAGCGAGGGGATCGCGTCGACGAATGCCTGGGCGGCGAGGGCGACCTGATCGTCGCCCGTCGCCTGTCGGCGGCTGAGCAGGGTCCACTTCGAGAAGAGGATCTGCCAGGGCAGTTCGATCTCGTGCGCTCCGACCTCGTCGATCAGGGCGAGCAGCGGGTCGATGGCGTCGTTGGCCTCGGAGGCTCTCGTGGCGGCGGCGGAGAGCACGGCGAGGAGTTGGGCCTTCTGCGGCGCCGTGAGGATGGAGCGATCGGGCATCGCGGCATGGAGATCGGCCACGGCGTCGCGGAGGCGCCCCTGGCGGCCGTCCAATTCGGCTCGCTCGAGGCTGGAGTCGATCCCGTGACCGGCGGCATCGAGGCGGGCGAGGGCCAGGGCATCGGCGCGGTCTTGCTGGCCCGAGGCCCGGAGCACTTCCTCGAGGGCGCGGGAGATTGCTGGTGCGGGCCGGCGTGCGGCTTCGGATTCGAGCAGCTTGATGGCCTCGTCGGCTTGGCCACGCATCGCGAGGAGCCGCGCGCGGGCGGCGGTTGCATCGGGCGAGGCGGGGCGCGCGGATTGGAGATGATCGATCCAGGAGAGAGCGGCGTCGATTGCATCGGTTGCGCCGGAGCGGGCCCTCTGCTGCCAGATCTGGGTGAGCAGGCCGAACGCGTTCGCGTTCTCCGGGGCGTCCTCGACCAGATCGTGGAGGGTCTGCTCGGCGTCGCCGAGCTGGCCTCGTTGGGCGAGTTCCTGGGCGTTGATCCACCGGAGCAGATGGCTGGAGGGCACCCGGGCGCGGAGTTGTCTGGCGACCTCCCCCGCGCCGCGTTCGTCGCCCCGACCCTGGTTGACGGCGAGCAGCCCTTCGTATGCGGATTCCTCGTAGGGGTCGATCGCGAGCACGCGGCGGAGCAACTCCTCGGACCGGTCGACCTGCGCGGCGCCGAGGGCCAGCTCGGAGCCTCGGAGCATGGCGGCGATGGAGGCGTCGGGCCCCAGGAGGGGTTCGAGGCTGCGGAGGGCTTCGGGGTACCGCTGCGCCGCGCGCAGGACTTCCGCTCTGGCCAGGCCGCTCTGGGGCAGGCGTTCGAGGATCTGGTCGGCGATATCCCACCGGCCGGCCAGGGCGGCGGCGACGCCGACGACGCCGAACTCGGCCTCCGAGACGGGTTCGGCGCCCGGCGCAAGCAGGCTCGGGGATTCGGTGGCCACGACCTCCGCCTGACGGCTCCAGCCGATGCGGATCCAGTCGCGGAGGAGGCGGCCGGCGGGGCTCTGCGGGAGGGACTGGAGGAGCGATGCGGGGTCGGCGTGCCAGCCTGCGAGGACGGAGGCGATCTCGGCGCCAGCGTCGGGCGACTGATCGACGGCCTGGAGCGCGGTGGTGACCCGCTCGGCATCGCTGGGGAGGCGGCCCATCAGCGTGGCGAGGACTTCGCGGTCTCGCGGGCGATCGGCGAGTTGGGCGAGCAGGATCTGGCGGGCCTGTTCGTCGGGCGCTGCGGCGGCTTGGGCCCGCGCGATGGCCGAGGCGGTGGTGGGTGCGGGCGGGCGGGGCAGTGAGGCGGCGAGTTCGTTCAACGCGCGGATCGCGAGCGGGGCGATGGTGGGGTCGGCCCGCAGTCCCGCGAGCAGGCCGATGTGGCGTGCATCGGCGCGGCCATTGCGGGCGGCGATGTCGTCGAGGACGAGCAGGGCGGCGGCCGCGGCGCGGCCGGATCGCATGAGCACGTAGGCCCGGCGTGCGAGGATGGCGGAGGGGTCGAGGGAGGGCAGCTGCGCGGCGCGGGAGTAGCACTCTGCGGCGAGGCCGTCTTCACCGAGTCTGCAGGCGGCGTCTCCCATGTCGCGCCAGAGGTCGCTGGACCTGCGCACCAGGTCGTTTGCTTCATCGCCGAAGCTGGTCGGGGCCACGAGCCGCGAGGGGAGGTCGAACGCCTGGCGCAGCGCCTCGATCGATGCGCGGATGTATCCGGCTTGGCGGAGCGGGGCGGCGATGGCGCCCATCACCACGTTGCGGAGGAGGGGGTCGGCGGTTTCGGGCGAGGCGGCGAGGCACCGGGAGAGAAAGTCGGCGGCGTCGGCCTGCTGGCCGCTGCGTGCGGCCTGGAGACCGAGTTCTCCGAGGGCGACGGGATCGTCTGCGCCAAGGTCGGCGGCCTTCCGGTAGGCGAGCATGGCGGCGCCCGGCTGGCCCATGGCGTCCTGGACTTCTGCGAGCCGGAGCCAGGGCGCGATGGCGGAGGGGTCGAGCCGAGCGGCGTTGGTCAGGTCGCGGGCGGCGCCTGGGAAGTCGTTGTCGAGCATTCGGGAGAGGCCGGAGGCGTAGAGACGCTGGGCTCGAACGACGACTCCGCTGCTGGGCTTGGGGGCGGGCGATGGGGCGGGGCGGTCGATGCGGCATCGGGCCAACGCGTCCTGGAGGGGGAGGTCGGCGTCGGCTCGCTGGGGGGCATCGGCGGGGATCGCCGCGAGTTGGGTGAGATCGAGCCCCGGCAGGGCGGCGGGTGTTGAGGCGCTTTGGGGCTTGTCGGAGGCGTCGAGGGCTTGCAGCGCCCGGTAGGCATCGCCCTGCCAGTCGGTGGGCTGGGAGGGGAGCGTTTCGGGCTGATGGGGGTCGGGCCGGTCCGTCTGGTTCGGGCTCGCGAGGGCGAGCACGAGGGCCGCGGTGCAGGTGATGAGGCCGGGCATCAGGAGTCCTTTTTGGGGCGGCGCGAGGTCTTGCGGGCCCCGGAGCGTGGGGCGGGGCCCGCACTCTTCTGGGGCTTGCGCCGTTCGGTCGCCTTGGGGGCGGCTTCCGAGCGCGAAGATTTGGCGCGGGGGGCGGGCGCCTTGGCGGGCTTTGCGGCGGGGACGTCACGCCAGGCGTCGAAGAGCAGGTTGGTGCGTTCGGCGTCGCTGGCGCGGATCTGTCGTTCGAGCCACCGCTCGGTGTCCTGGGTTGAGGAGCCGTTCTCCACTGCGCCTGCGGAGGCGAGGCGGAGGATCAGGGCGGCGTCGGTAGCGACGGCGTGGCCTCCGAAGCCGAGGAGCGTGACGCGGGCGGCGACGTAGGCGGGCATTCCCTCGAGGGAGTCGAGGTATTCGCGGGCTTCTCGTTTGGAGGTGGAGGCGAGCCGGTCGATGGAGACGAGGTGCTCCCGGCGGTAGATGTCGTTCAGGACGGCGCGCAATCGCGCGGCCAGATCGAGGGCGGCGTTGTCGCGCCTGGCGAGCCAGCCGGCGATCTCTTCGGGGAGGGCCACGCGGAGTTCATTCGGATCGATGATCGCGGCGTAGAGCCGCCCGAGGGCGGGCTCGGCCTCGGCGGGGCAGGACTCCCAGAGCATGAAGGAATAGAGGAGGAGGTGGATGAGTGGGGCCACGCCTTCGGGCGGGGGCGCCGGGGTGGGGGCGGCGGGCGTGAGCTTCCGTTCGAGGTCGGCGACGAGCGTGCGGAGAGCCTGTGCAGCATCCTGGCCGGTCATGAGGCCGGCTCCGCTTCTTCGGCGGGATGTCCGGCGGCCTCGCGTTCGCGGCGGACGGCCTCGAGGGCCCCGAGCACCGCGGCCTCGCGTTTGATGGATTCGTCGAGTCGGAACTCGATCAGGGGTGTGCGTCGCATGGGGATGGCGGGGCGGATCTGCTTTCGGAGAAAGCCGGCGGCGGCGCGGAGCCCGTGGAGCGTGAGCTCTTGTTGGTCGGCGGGGAGCACGGAGACCGAGACCTTGGCGACGGTGAGGTCTTCGGTGACGCGTACTCCGGTGATGGTGATGAGCCCGCGCACGCGCGGATCGGAGAGGCCTCGGGCGAGCACCTCTTGCAGGGCGCGTCGTACAGCGGCGCTGATCTTCTCGGTCCGTCGGCTCAAGGCCTGTCCTCCCCCTGGTCATTCATGCGGGCAAAGAGTTCGTCGGCAACATCGGCGTCGGTGGTGTCCTGGCTGTCGGGGTCGTCGGGCGTCTGCCCCTGGAGCAATTGGCGTCTGGTGGCGCCGAGTTCGGCGTCGCGGAGGGCGCGGAGCTTGGCGAGGATCTGGTCGAGGACCTCGCCGACGCGTCGGCCGTCGCCAGCGACCAGGGCGATGCCGAGGACGGCGAGCTGCATGTCGTCCTGGGCCGCGACCTCGGCGACCGAGACCTGGTGTTCCCGGTGGAGACGGTCCTTGAGCGACCGCACCACGCTCCGCTTGTCCTTGAGCGAGGCGGCGTGGGGCACAAGGAGCTCGACCTGCAGCACGCCGATGACCATGTCGTCTGACCCGCCGTGCCGGGGCTAGAGCACCCGCTTGACCTGGATGTTCTTGTAGCACTCGAGCACGTCGCCCTCCTTGATATCGTCGTATCCGTCGATCTTCATGCCGCACTCCATGCCGGCACGCACGTCTTTCTGGTCGTCCTTGAATCGCTTGAGCTGCGAGAGCTTCCGGTCGTTCTCGATGACGATGTCGCCGCGGGTGACGCGGATGAGCGCGTCGCGCTCGATGTGGCCGTCGGTGACGTAGCAGCCCGCGATCGCGCCGACGCGGGTGATCTTGAAGACCTGCCGGACATCGGCGTGACCCAGGATCTCCTGGCGGAGCTCGGGTTCGAGCAGGCCTTCCGCGGCCTTCTTGACGTCTTCGGTGATGTGGTAGATGACGTCGTAGGTTCGGATCTCGACGTTCTTGGCGTCGGCCTGGGAGCGTGCCTTGCCCGAGGGGATGACGTTGAAGCCGACGATGATGGCGCTGGAGGCCTCGGCGAGCAGGACATCGCTCTCGGTGATGCCGCCGACGGCGGAGGAGAGCACGCGGACCTTGACCTCGTCGGTCGAGACGCTCTCGATCTCGTGCTTGAGCACGTCGACCGAGCCCTGGACATCGGCCTTGAGGACGATCAGGATCTCCTTGACCTCGCTCTCGGACATCTGGCTGAACAGCGAGCTGAGCGTGACCTTGGGCTGGGCGAGCTGCTGCTCGCGGTCACGCTGGCGGCGCTGCTCGGCGGCCTGCTGGGCCTTCTTGAGGGTGTCGACGACGAAGACGCGGTCGCCGGCGTCGGGGATCTCGTCGAGCCCGGAGACCTGCACGGGCGAGGGGGGGAGGACGTCCTTGAGCCGGTTGCCGCGGTCGTCGGTGATGTCTCGGACGCGGCCGAACGCCCGGCCGGCCACGATGAAGTCGCCGACGGCGAGGCAGCCCTCCTGGACGAGGATGTTGGCCACGGGGCCGCGACCCTCGATGACGCGGGACTCGATGACGGTGCCGCGGGCGCGGCCGCCGAAGTCGGCCTTGAGTTCGAGGAGCTGGGCCTGGTAATCAAGGACGTCGAGGAGGTCCTGGACGCCCATGCCGGTGGTGGCGCTGGTGCGGATGACCTCGGTGTCTCCGCCCCATTCGGTGCAGTTGAGGCCGTGCTCGGCGAGCTGGCCGAGGATGCGTTGGATGTTGGAGTCCGTCGCCTCGGGCTTGTCGGCCTTGTTGAGGGCGACGACGATCGGGACGCCCGCGGCCTTGGCGTGGGTGATCGATTCGATCGTCTGGGGCATGACGCCGTCGTCGGCGGCGACGACCAGCACGACGATGTCGGTGATGGTGGCTCCGCGGGAGCGCATCTCGGTGAAGGCCTTGTGGCCCGGGGTGTCGACGAACACGACGTACTTGGACTCGTTGCCGACGCTCACAGCGACCTTGAACGCGCTGGTCGCCTGGGTGATGCCGCCGGCCTCGCCGGAGGCGACATTGGTCTGGCGGATCCGGTCGAGCAGCGAGGTCTTGCCGTGGTCGACGTGACCCATGATCGTGACAACGGGGCCGCGGGGACGCTGATCGACCACGTCGCGTTGCTCCGATTCTTCGCTGACCTGCTGCTCGGCGCTCTTGGCTTCCACGACTTCGAGCTCGATGTCCCAGTCGAGCATGATTTCCTGGGCCTTGTCGGCCTCGATGCCGGAGTTGATGTTGGCCATCACGCCCTGCATGAAGAGGCGTTTGACGATGTCGGCGCCCTTGACGCCTGTGGCGGCGGAGAGGTCCTTGATGGTGAGGGGTGCGGCGATCCGGACGCGTCCGCCGTCGACGGCCGGGGCGGCGTTGCGGTCGCCCTGCGTGGCGCGCTTGGCCTGCTGGCGGCGCATCTTGAGGTACCCGCCGGAGCGTTGGAGGCGGGCCTCGCGCTCGGCGAGGTCCTGCTCGGTGAACTTGCTCCCGGACCAATCCTCGCCGGAGGCGCCGCGTCGGCGCGAGGGGACGGCGCCCTCGCGCCGCTTGGGTGCGCCGGCGCCGCCGGCGGGGGGGGCTCCGGTGGGTCCGCGTCGCGGGGTTCTGGACCGGTCGTCGCCGTCGCCCGCGGGGCGTCCGCCATAGCCGCCGGCGCCGCCGTCGCTGCGGGCGGGGCGTGGGGGGGCGAGGTTCTCCGGCGCCTCGATCCGGACCACCTTGGGGCCGCTGAGGCGGACGGGGGCGCGGTCCTGGAGTTGGGGCCCGGCCGGCTTGATGTGCTTGGGTCGCTCCGGGACATTCATGGGCGCCGGGGTCGGCGCGGCGCCGGGGGGTGTCGAGGTCGAGACCTCGGGCTGGGCCGGGCTGGCGGGTGGGGCGGCCGGGGCGGCGGGCTCGGCGGTGACTTCGACCGTCTCGGGCTCGGCGGGCGCCGGGATTTCGGGGGCCGGTTCGGCGGCCGGGGGCGGCTCGACGACCACGGGGGGGCTGAGGGGCTTGGCCCGGATCGGGATCGGCCTGGCTTTGGGCGGCTCGACGATGGCGGGCGGCTCGGGCGGGGCTTCCTCGGGCGGGGCCGCGACGCCGACGGCGGACTCGCCGTCATCGGCTTCGGGCGCACCGCCCTCGCGGGCGCGGCGTCTGTTGGCGACGCGGACCTTTTCCAGGTCGACCTTTTGGGAGGTCTCGACGGCGGTGTGCTGCGAGGTGTCCTCGCTGAACCACTCCCGGATGGTCGCCTCCAGGCCGGCGGACACGGTGGACATGTGGTTCTTGATGGCGTCCTCGGAGATGCCCTCGGCGCGGCACTTCTCGACGATCGCCTTGGAGGCCACGTTCAGCTCTTTCGCGATTTCAAAGACTCTCTTAGCCAATCCAAACTCCGCTCGTCAGAACCACCATCTCCGGACACGCCGCTGCGCCACCGGGCGTCGCCGCGAACTTGCTTTACGCCGAACCCGAGCCCCCACCGAGGATGTCCGCGGCCCGCGCCTCGGCATCGGCCTTGGGGGTCTCCTCCCCGTCGGGCTTGTGCGATGCCGGGGGGAGCGAGCCGGCGCCCAGGATGGCCGCGGCTGCGGTCTCTGGGTCGACATTGCCCTCGCTCGCGGAGAGATCGCCGTCGAGGAGTCTCCGGGCGGCCTCCTCTTCGCTGCGTCGGCGGGCCTCGGCCTCTTCCTTGTCCTTCTGCTGCTGCTCGGCGACGACCTTGGCCCGTTCGGCCGTGGCCCGGAGGATGACGTCGGCCTTGTCCTGCTCGATCTCGAGTTCGGAGATCAGGACATCGATGCCGACTTCCTCGATATCGAAGACGCTGACCATGCCGAGCGCGGCGAGCCGGTCGACCATCTCCTCGGTGATGCCCTCGACGCTCTGGAGCGTCTCGGACATGATCTCGAGGCCCTTGTTGAATTCTTCGGGGGTGAGGATGTCGACGTCCCAGCCGGTGAGGCGGGCGGCGAGGCGGACGTTCTGGCCACGCTTGCCGATCGCGAGGCTGAGCTGGTCGTCGCGGACGACGACGGTGGCCCGCCCGAGCTCGAAGCAGAGGCTGATCTCGGCGACCTCGGCGGGCTTGAGCGCGTTGGCGATGAGGATCTGGCTGGATTCGTTCCAGCGCACGATGTCGATCTTCTCACCGTTGAGCTCGTCGACGATGTTCTTGATGCGGCTGCCGCGGACGCCGACGCAGGCACCGACGGCGTCGACCTTGGAGTCGATCGAGCTGACGGCGATTTTGGTGCGGTATCCGGCCTCGCGGGCCATGGCCTTGATCTCGATGATCCGCTCGGCGACCTCGGGCACCTCGACCTCGAAGAGCCGCTTGATGAAGTCGGGGTGGCTCCGGCTGAGCACGATCTTGACCTGGCTGCCGACCTCGCGGACGTCAAGGAGCAGGCAGCGGACGCGGTCGCCGGGCTGGAACTGCTCGCCGGGGATCTGCTCGCTTCGAGGCATGAAGGCCTCGGCGCGGTCGATGGTGACCACGAGCGCCCCGCCCTCGTAGCGCTGCGCGACGCCGACGACGATCTCACCGACGCGCTTGGAGAACTCCTCGAAGATGCTGTTGCGTTCGTCCTCGCGGAAGCGCTGGATCATGACCTGCTTGAAGGTCTGGGCGGCGATGCGCCCGAAGGCCTCGGGGGGCATCTCGAGTGGCTCGCCGTGGCGTTGCAGGGCCATCTGACCGCTGAGCGGATCGAGGGTGCAGGTGAACTCCTCGGCATCGAGTGTGTTGAAGTATCGCCGGGCGGCGGAGACCATCGCCTGCTCGAGGTCGGAGATGAGCAACGACTTCTCGATATTCCGATCTCTCGCGATGGAGTCCAGGATCCTCATCATCTCGGTGGTGTTCACGTTCGACTCTCCCGATTTCAGATTGTCTAGATGTCGCCCGGCTTCATTCCCGGGCACCGATTCTCGCCAACCGTCAAAAACACAAAGGCCACAAGCGATCCGACGCCGGTGGCCTGCCGCGGGCGGTTGGGAGCCCAACCGCCGGACGAGATGGACCCCCCGCTTAACGCATGCGGGGTCCCTCCGTCCATCCCGGCCCCTCGGGGGCGCGGGACGCCGGCGCGAGCAGCATCCTGCTCGCCTGATCAGCCACCATGATGGCGCTCTGCTTCCATCATGCACCAACACCTTCCCCGCGGCGGTTCGCAGCCGCGGCTTCTTGCCCCTGACTGTAGCGTTCCCGCCTGTGTGGGGTCAATCCCCGGGTTTGACTCCGGTCCGCCCTCCCGGATGGGCCCCGATGATCCGGAGTGCGGTCCGGCCCTTGAACTGGCCGACCTCCGCCATGAACTTACGCTCCCCTTCCACGCACAGGGCGATGGGGTCGGAGGCGCAGGCTTCGGTCGTGATGAGGTCTCCGGGGGCGAGGGTGGCCAGCTCCCGCATCGTGATTGTCGTCTGGGCGAGCAGGCCGGTGACGGTGACCGATGCCCGCTGGAGCCCGCGCCCGAGCCGGTCCTCGGCGGTCTTGGACTTCTGGCTCTTCGAGGCGGCGAACCAGCTCTGGGCGCTCAGATCCTCCACGACCGGCTCGATGACGTTGTAGGGGATGCAGAGGTTCATGGTGCCCGCACGGCTGCTGGTCTTGAGTTCGAAGCCCAGCACGACGACCACCTCGTTTGGCGGCACGATCTGGACGAGCTGCGGGTTGCTTTCGGTCGCGGCGATGGTGAATTCCATCTCCTTGACGCTGGCCCAGGCCTCGGCCAGTGCGGAGAGGCCCCGCTTGGTGACGTTGCCGATCAGGCGGGTCTCGATCAGGGTCATCGGACGCTGGGGGATGAAGAGGTCCTGGCTCGTGCCGCCGAGCAGCCGGTCGATGATCGGGTAAATGATCAGCGGGCTGATTTCCATGCACATCTGGCCCTCGAGGGCCGTGGATTCGATCAGGTTGAAGCTGGTGGGGTTGGGTAGACCGGAGATGAATTCCGAGTAGGTCATCTGCTCGCACGTGGCGACCCGGACCTCCACGATGGTGCGGAGGAACCCCGAGAGGGCGGCGCCGAAGTTCCGGGCGAAGGCCTCGTGGAGCGTCTGGAGCGCCCGCATCTGGTCTTTGCTGACACGCTCTGGGCGCTTGAAGTCGTAGGGACGGACCTCGATCCCCTCATCGTGCCGGTGGCGGCTGAATATGACGACGCTCCCGTCGTCGGCTTCGGCCGCTGGGGAGGCATCCGCTGCCAACAGTGCGTCGATGTCGCTTTGGTCAAGAACTTCCATCGGCGGCCCTGGCACGGCCGCGGGGCGGGCGAACAGCCCTCCCGCGGGACGCGGTTGCTGGAACCCACTATCGGAATCCGGGAGTCTCGCGCTTGAGGGGGTGTCGATCGGGGAATCGTGTGGGCGGAATACCACCGAGGGGCGGAGGGTCCAATCATCAGCCATGCGATGGACCTCCTCTCGTTCCCTCCTGACCGGCCTCGTGCTCTGCCTGCTTGGGGCGGTGATGACGGCGCGGCCGTGCCTTGGGCAGCCTGCGACGGCCGGGAAGTCCTTCGGCCTGCCGAGCATGGCGAGCAAGGGTGGGGAGACGGTGTCTGTGCGGGTTATCCCCTCGGACACCGTGGTCGCGCCGGGCGGGACGCTCGTGCTGGCGGTCGTGCTCGACCAGGAGCCCGGGTGGCATGTTCACACGCACGAGCCGCGGCTGCCGGCTTCCTGGGAGAAGACGGGCTTCACGGCCTATCCGACGGCCATCGGGGTGACGGGGCCGGTCGGAGTGACCAGCGGGCCGATCCAGTGGCCCGAGGCGCACACGGTGGCGATCGACCTGACCGGTTCGGGGCGGCCAGAGCCGTACGAGGTGTACGAGGGTGAGGCGGTCGCGTTTGTGCCGGTCCACATTCCGGCCGCGGCTGCCGGCGCCATCGAATTGCATGTGGCGGTTGCGTACCAGGCGTGCAACGACCAGACGTGCGAGATGCCGCAGAATGAGGACCACACCGTCGCGCTGTCTGTCGATGCGACGGGCCCGGTGGGGCCGACGCTGGATGCCCCGGCGTTCGCCGGGTTCGACCGTGGCATGCTTGCCGCCGGACCGGGCGATGAGGGTGCGGGGCCGGCTCCCGCCGTGGGCTCGTCTCGCCCCAAGTTCTGGGTTTCATCCCTCTGCCTTCGTCGGGAGGGCTGGGGGCGGTTGTGGTACTGGGCTTGGTGGGGGTCGTCGGCGGGTTTGTGCTCAATCTCACGCCGTGCGTGCTGCCTGTGATTCCGATCAAGGTGCTGACGATCAGCAAGCACGCGGGTCACCCGAGGCGGTCGGCGTACCTGGGGGCGTGGATGTCGTTGGGGGTGGTGGCGTTCTGGTCTGGAATCGGGCTTCCGGTGGCGCTCTTCGCGTCGGTGACTGATCCCTCTCGTATCTTCGGAGTCTGGTGGGTGACGCTCGGGATCGGCGTCCTGATCGGCGTGATGGGCGTGGGGATCATGGGGGCCTTCAGCATCTCGTTGCCGCAGAAGGCGTACGCGCTGAGCCCCAAGGCCGATTCGGCGTGGGGCTCCTTCCTCTTCGGGGTCATGACCGCGGTGTTGGGTTTACCCTGCTTTGGATTCGTCGCCGGGGCGCTTGCCGGGGCCGCGACGCTCCCCGCGGCCACGATCATGGTGATCTTCACCTCGCTGGGTGTGGGCATGGCTCTGCCCTATATGGTGCTTGCGTTGCGGCCCCAATGGATTTCGAAGATCCCGCGGACGGGCCCGGCGAGTGAATTGGTCAAGCAGGTGATGGGGCTGCTGCTCCTCGCGGCCGCGGCGTATTTCGTCGGGGCCGGCATCGGGGCGATCCTGAAGTCCGACCCCGTCAGGGCCGCGGCGCTGCCGGCGTGGGTGAAGGCTTGGCACTGGTGGGCCATCGCGGCGTTTGCGGTGGCGGCGGGGGGGTGGTTGGCGTTTCGGACGGTTCAGATCACGAGGTCTGCGGGGCGGCGGGCCTGTTTCGGGGGACTCGGCGTGATCTTTGCCGCGGTTGCGGTGCTCATTGCTGTGAACCGCACGGCGAAGATCCTGGACGACTTCTGGCAGCCCTTCACCCAGGAGACCTACCAGCGGGCGATCGACGAGGGGCACGTGGTCGTGGTCGATTTCACTGCGGATTGGTGCCTGAATTGCCAGGCGCTCAAGGCGGCGGTGCTCGATCGGGACCCGGTCAAGTCGGCGTTGCGGGCGGGAGGCGTCGTGCCGCTGGTGGCGGACTGCACGAGCCTGAACGCCCCGGGTTGGGACAAGCTGCGGGATCTCGGGCAGACGGGGATTCCCCTGCTCCTGGTCGATGGGCCGCATACGTCCCAGCCATGGATGGCAAATGCTTACACGTCGTCCCAGGTGACCGAGGCGATCCCTGACGGCCGGAGGTCAGGCCGAGAAACGGCGAGCCGGTAGCGTTGGAGAGGGCTTCGGGGCTGGAGGCCGGCCCTTTGGTTGACACCTCGGAGGTTCTGGGCTACTTTCTGGGGCTCCCCGAGCCTCATGGCCTGGGGGCGACATTTCGCGGGTGTAGCTCAGTGGTAGAGCGTCACGTTGCCAACGTGAAAGTCGAGGGTTCAAGTCCCTTCACCCGCTCTTTCGAAACACCGGTGGCCAGCGGCCGCCGGTGTTGTCGTTTTGGATTGGCATCGGCAGGGTGCACCCTCGCGTCGGCTTGGCCCGAGCGTGGGAGCCGGCGGAATCACTGGACGGCGGGTCGGAGGGGGCCGAGCGGTGGCCGCCGTGCTGGCTCGGGCTAACCTCTTGGCCTGAAACCTGCCACCGGCGCACCGGAACAAGTGGCTCCCAATGGGGGGCGCCGGGGTCGGGCTTTCAGAAGGAGTACGCGAATGACATGTCGAACGGTCTGCCGTGTTGGCCGCCCGCTGGTGGTTGCTTTGATGGCGTTGGCGGGGTCGGCGTCCTCGTCGTTTGGACAGCAGACGACGCCGCATGCGGGGATGCTCCGCTATCCGGACGTGAGCAAGACGCAGATCGTGTTCAGCTACGCGAACGACCTCTGGGTTGTAGCCAAGGGTGGCGGCGTGGCGACGCGTCTCTCGAGCCCGGAGGGATCCGAGGCCCTGGCGAAGTTCAGCCCTGACGGCCAGACGGTGGCCTTCAGCGGGAACTACGACGGCGGACGCGATCTGTACACGCTCCCGGTGGCTGGCGGGATCCCGCACCGCGTGACCCACCACCCGTCTGGGGAGTGGCTCAGCGACTGGACGGCGGGAGGCGACCTGCTGTTTTTCCAGAACGGGCTGGCGGGCCTGGCGAGGCAGACCCAGCTCTTCACGGTCTCGCCTGATGGCGGGCTGCCGGCGAAGCTGCCGGTGCCGTACGGCGCGAACGGGTCGATCAGCGACGACGGCGTGTGGCTGGCGTATACGCCGCACTCGCGCGACACTCGGACGTGGAAGCGGTATCGGGGCGGGATGGCCACCGACATCTGGCTGTACAACCTGAAGACCAACGAGAGCAAGCGGATCACCGACTGGGAGGGGACCGACACGATCCCGATGTGGCATGGCAGCCGGGTGTACTACCTTTCGGACAACGGGTCGGAGCACAAGCTCAATATCTGGTCGTACGACACGGCGTCGGGCCGGCGTGAGCAGGTCACGTCGTTCAAGGAATACGACTGCAAGTTCCCCTCGATCGGCCCCGGGGACAAGGGCGAGGGCGAGATCGTTTTCCAGAACGGCGCCGGGCTGTACCTGCTGGATCTGAGGAGCGGCAAGAGCCAGCAGGTGAAGGTCACGATCCCGGGCGACCGGCCGAAGCTCCGGGATCGGACGGTCGACGCTTCGGAGTTCATCGCCGGCGGCGGGATCTCGGCCACGGGCAAGCGGGCGGTGGTCGAGGCACGCGGCGATATCTGGACGGTGCCGGCGGAGCACGGCCCGGCGCGTCAGATTACCGACACCTCCGGAGCGGCAGAACGCACGCCCTCTTGGAGCCCCGACGGGCGTTGGATCGCGTACTTCTCCGACGCGAGCGGCGAGTACGAGCTGTACGTGTCGCAGTCGGACGGCAAGGGCGAGACGCGGCAGGTCACCCACGGGGACCAGACGTACTTCTTCTCGATCCACTGGGCGCCGGATTCGGAGAAGCTCATCGTCACGGACAAGGCGGGCAGCCTGATCCTCGTGACGCTCGAGACGGGCGAGCAGCGCGTGCTCGACCGGGACGAGTGGGCGAATCAGCCGGGAGTGAGCTGGTCGAAGGATTCCCGCTGGGTTGCGTACAACAAGGTTGGGGCCGACTCGGGCACCTCGGCGATCTACGTCTACGACCTCGAGACCGACGAGGCGCACCAGGTCACCGGCGGGTTCTTCAACGATTCCCAGCCGGCTTTCAGCCGGAAGGGCGACTACCTGTTCTATGCGTCGAGCCGTGAGTTCACCGCCCCGCAGTACGAGGACGTGGGCACCAGCTTTGTGTATTCGGGCACGGGCCGGTTGATCGCGGTGCCGCTCACGGCGAAGGTGGAGAACCATCAGAAGATCGAGAGCGACGAGGAGACGTGGAAGGACGACAAGGCCGAGGAGAAGGCCGGGGACGGGGCGGGCAAGGATGGCGGCCAGGCGACCGATGCCGGGGGCGAGGCGGCCGACAACGGGAAGGCGAAGGACCAGGAGCCGGCGGACGCGCCCAAGAGCCCGATCCACGGCGTTTGGACCGGCAAGGCCTCGGGGCTCGACAAGATCCCCGGCATGCAGCTGACCGAGATCGAGTTCAAGATGACGATCATCGTGCGCGAGGACGGCTCGATCGTGGGCTCGAGCGAGGCGATGGGTGAGAAGAACGACTACGACTCGGTGACCTTCGACGAAGGCACCGGCAAGTTCACCGCCACACGGACGCAGCAGGGCATGACCTCAAAGATCGAGGCGGCACTGAGCGGCGACAAGCTGACGGGCACGTGGAGCCTGGTCGAGCTGGGCTTCTCGGGTCCGTGGGAGGCGACCAAGACGGACGAGCAGCCCGACGCCTCGGCCGTCGAGGGGAGCGGCGAGGCCGACAACAAGCCCGTCGAGATCGAGTTCGATGGGTTCGAGGAGCGGGGCTTCGCGCTCCCGGCGCCCGCGGGGAACTTCTCCTCGCTCGTCTCCAACGACCAGGGCCAGCTCATTTACGTGCGGCAGTCGCCGGACGGGCCGCCCTCGGTCAAGCTGATCGACCCCTCGGATGATGCACCTGAGGAGAAGACCGTCATCGGCGGCGCGGGGCTTGTGGACATCTCGGCCGATGGGAAGAAGCTGCTTGTGGCGCAGGGCCCGACCCGGTTTGGGATCGTGGGGGCCAGCGCCGGGCAGTCGATGAGTTCGCCCCTGTCGACCGAGGGGCTGGAGAAGGTGGTCGATCCGCGTGCCGAGTGGGAGGAGATCTTCACCGACGCCTGGAGGCGTCACCGCGACTTCTTCTATGTCAAGAACATGCACGGCGTGGACTGGGACGAGGTGTACACGCGCTACCACAGCATGCTCGCCGACGCCGCCAGCCGCGAGGATGTGAGCTTCATCATCGGGGAGATGATCTCCGAGCTGAACGTCGGGCATGCGTACTACTTCGGGGGCGACGGGGAGGAGGAGCCTTCCACCTCGGTCGGCATGCTCGGGGCGGACTTCGAGATCGCTTCAGAGACGGACGCGGAGGGCAAGACGCACTCGGCCTACCGCATCACCAAGCTCTACGAGGGGGCGGCGTGGGATACCCACGCCCGTAACCCGCTCAAGCAGCAGGGCATGGACGTCAAGGCGGGGACCTATCTCCTCGCGGTGAATGGGAGGGCGATCGACACGGGCGAGGACCCCTGGGCGGCGTTCGTCGGCCTCGCGGAGCGGGACACCACGCTCACCTTCGCCGACGCGTTGACGGGCGACGACGAGGCCCGTCACGAGCGGGATTTCACGATCAAGCCGATGGGGTCGGAGATGAGCCTCCGCTATCGCGCCTGGATCGAGGCGAACCGCAAGCGCGTCGAGGAGGCCTCCGACGGCCAGGTCGGATACATCTACGTCCCCGATACCGGCGTGAACGGGCAGAACGACCTGTTCCGCCAGTTCTACGGACAGATCGGCAAGGCGGCCCTGATCGTGGACGAGCGTTGGAACGGGGGAGGGCAGATCCCGACGCGGTTCATCGAGTTGCTCAATCGTCCTCGCACGAACTACTGGGCCCGTCGGGACGGGAAGGATTGGCCCTGGCCGCCGGACTCGCACCAGGGTCCCAAGTGCATGCTGATCAACGGTTTGGCGGGCTCGGGCGGCGACATGTTCCCATGGCTGTTCCGGTTCAACAAGCTCGGGAAGCTGATCGGGATGCGGACGTGGGGCGGCCTCGTCGGCATCTCTGGTGTGCCCGGGTTGATCGACGGCGGCGCGACGACGGTGCCGAACTTCGGGTTCTATGAGCAGGACGGCACGTGGGGCATCGAGGGCAACGGCGTCGAACCGGATATCGAGGTGGTTGATGATCCGGCCAAGTTCGCCCAGGGCATCGACCCGCAGCTCGAGGCGGCGATCAATCTGATGCTCAGCGAGATCCAGACCAACGGCTACCACCCGCCGCAGCGTCCGGCCGATCCGGACCGATCGGGGATGGGGGTCCGAGAAGAGGACAAGTAACACCGGTCCTCATCCAACTCGCCGCCCGCAACGAACTGGGGAGGGCCCAGTTCGTTTTTCATTGGAGCGTCGGGTGTTGTGGTCGGGAATGGTCCGGGCCGGGTTGGGGTTGGTTGCACGGACTGGATGCGGTACACTGGGATGGGCAGTCGACGCGGACCCCGGTCCGTCGGGAGTGAGCACCCCGTGGCGCTACTCCAAACTGCGTCCGAACAGGAGAGTGCGAGATGCGTGGGTCCAAGGTCCGCAGGAGCGGGCAGATTGAGCGGTCGGTCTCTGAGCGTCTGGAAGATCGGGTCGTGCTCAGCGCGTCCCACGACCTGGCGATGGTGGGGCTGACGTACGACAAGGTCGATGGCTTTGGCGCCTATATGGCGGAGTTGGACTGGCGGTCGGACCGTTCGGTCACGGGGGATGTGTACATCCCCAGCAACTCGGGGCCTCAGGGCCCGAGCCCGACCGCGATCGGAGACCTGATCGACGGCGCCGGCGGCGCGAGCCGGGCGGTGATGCTCACGTCGGACTACGACACGCGCATCGGTTCCAGGTTCATCGCGGGGGAGGGATATCCGCTGGGGTGGCTGGGCGGGTGGAACGACGACGGCTCGGGCGCGGAGATCGCGGCCGTCGTCGAGCGGTCGTCCGACGCCGTCGCGAGCGATCTGTCGGGCAACTGGGTTTTGCAGTTCACCCAGCTGATCGACGGGCAGGTCTACACCCGGCACGGGACGCTCGTGCTGAATTCGGTCGGCGGCTTCTTCAGCTTTGCCATCGGTGCGTTTGGCGATCCGACCTACGGGGGTGAGGGCTTCGAGTACAGCGTTGCGCCCGACCACGGTCGGCTCGACTTTGCCTTTGGCGGGGGCGGCGGGGGCACGATCTACGTGTCCGAGGACAAGTCGGTGCTGCTGCTCGCGGATCTGGACACGTCGGACGGGGACGTGTGGATGGGTTGCGCGATCCGGCAGGCCGTCCAGGCGACCGACGCCGATTTCGTCGGCTCCTACCGGTTCGGGGTGCTGGCCGATGGCGAGTTCACGACGAACCTGATCGGCGGGCCGGCGGCGGCTTGGCGCGTCGACCTCGCGAACGACAATACCTACACGATCTACCAGCTTGCCGACGCGGATTCCGGCGACGTGGGGACCGCGGTCGGTTCTGGCACTTGGACCTCGGAGAGTGGGTTCGCGACACTCGTGGATGGTGACTCGGGGCTCCAGACCTTGCTCAAACTCTCGGGCAACGGTTCGACGGCCCAGATGATCGGGTTTACGTCCACGGCGGACCATGCGTCGGAAAAGCCGATGGCCTTGGGCGTGCGGATCGTGCCGGACTCGCCGGTCGGGAACGACACGGTGCTGGTCTCCGGGGTGTTCGACGCGATGAACGACGCGCTCGTCTACGACCTGCGGACGGGCACCGACACATGGAGCGTCGTGGACATCGACCGCTACGCCCTGGGTGACCAACTCGGGGTCTCTCCCGCGGATATCGAGGCGTTCAAGGCGTCGGACGGCCGCCTGGTGGTCGCGATTACCACCGACGACGGGCTGTTTACCGCGGAACGCGACGAGGGCGGGTTCTGGCGCGGCACGAACCGAACGACCAACCTCACGGGCGCTGAGAACATCACCAGCACCGTCACCACGTTCACCGACAAGGTCGGCAAGTCGTACGTGGCCGGACTGACCCAGGCCGGCGAGGTGGTCACGTACGTCTTCGATCCGGCCGCCCAGGGCGGGGCGGGCGGATGGAGCTACACGAATCTCTCCGACTCTCAGCTCACGCCGAAGGGCGAACCGACGCCGGCATTCGTCGGCCCGCTCATGAGCTACGTGACGAGCTGGAACGGGCTGAACATCGTCGGTCTCGACTCGGCGGGTCGCGTGCAGGCGGTATGGACGGGAGACGGCGGCAAGGTCTGGCACTCCGCGAACCTGTCCGATCTCACGGGCGCGCCGACACTGGCGTCCACGCTCGGCTCCCGGCTCACCACCTGGGGCGGGATCTCGATCGACGGGCTCAACCCGGCGGGCCAGGTCGTCTCGGTCCGGTGAAACCCGTCCCAGCAGAAGTCGGGCAAGGGCTGGCAGGTGGCGAACATCACGCAGATCGCCGGCGGGCCGAAGCTGGTCGGGCCCAGCATTACCAGCTTCGTCACGCCCTGGGGCGGCCTGAACATCGCCGGGCTGAACAGCGCGGGCGACATGATCGCGTTCTGGTGGTCGCCGGCGCTGCCGAAGCAGGGCAAGTCGTGGCAGGTCGCCGACCTGACGGCGAGCATCCCCGACACCGATCCCAAGCCGGCCGATCAGCTCCAGAGCCAGGCCAATACGACCCATCGCGGCGAGATGAACATCTTGGGCTCGGACCGGACGACGGGTGACCTGATCCGTCTCTACTTCCGGGTTGACGCGAACAAATGGCAGGTCCAGAACGTCACGGACGAGGCCTCGTTCGCGTAGTCCCCGCCGGGTGTGGGTTTTCGAAACGCCGGGCTGGAGCGGCGGGGCTGCCGTGTCGATCTCGATCAACATGGAGCCGAATAGCCCGCAGCCCGATAACACGCCGACTCCCAGTTCCGCCGGGTCAACAAACCGGAAGGGACGCTCGACGCCTCGGGAAGCCGTGGCCTCCAGCGAGGGTGCGGACCGGTTGACGGTGTTGGCGCACGAGCTGGGGAACATCCTCGACGGCTCGCTGCGGTGCCTCGGTCTCGCCGAGCGTTCGATGCCCGGGGGCGCCGAGCCGGAAGCCCCAGGTTCGGATGAGGCGCGGCGGAGGCTGGACACAGTGCGGCAGGCCCTGCTTCGGATGTCGGAGCTGGTGGAGGCGGCGATGAAGCACTCCGCCGGCTCGCTGACGGCGGAGATCTCCGGTATTCAGTCGCCGATCGAGCTGGGAGAGGCGATATTCCACGCGGTGGACGTGCTCACGCCGCTGGCCGACGAGCACCACGTGCGGATCACCGCGTGCGTCTCGAACGGCCTGAGCGGTGTGCCCGCGGGGCCGCTGTATCCGGTGCTGGTCAACGGGCTCCGGAACGCGATCGAGGCGATCTGCCGGAGCGTCGGGACGGGTGCGGAGGAGACTTCCGGCGTCGTCGACGTCAACGCCGGCTGGACCGAGGACGGACGCGTGCGGATCTCCATCCGCGACGACGGCGTCGGCCTGCCCCGAGCGGCCACCGAGGCGATCTTCCAGTTCGGGTTCTCGACCAAACCCCGCGGCTCGGGGCTGGGGTTGGCTGTGGCGCGGTCGATCGTCGAGGAGCTCCCCGAGGGTTCGATCCGGCTGTTCAATCGGGCCGATCGGCCGGCGACGGATCGCCCGGGGGCCATTCTGGAGCTGACGTTCCGCCCGGTCGCTCGGACCGATGCGGGGGCCGCGTAAGACCGAGGACCGAGACGACCTGGAGCGACCATGCCCGGCGGGCCCCGCCAACGCGTGCTCATTGTCGATGACGACCCGATCGTGGCGGAGTCGCTCGCCGAGTTTCTCGGCCGGGAGGGCTTCGAGGCCTCGACGGCGTTGAACGTGGACGAGGCGAGGGACGCGCTGCGGGAGGCCCGCGACGGCACGCCCGAGCAGGCCGCTCGCCCGTTCGCGGTCGTGATCACCGATGTTTCCCTGCCCGGCCCGAGCGGCCTGGATTTGCTCCGGTATGTCGGGGAGCGCCACCCGGAGACGGCGGTGGTGATGTTGACGGGCTACGGGCACGTCGAGGGGGCGGTCGAGTCGTTGCGGCTCGGGGCGGTGGACTACCTGACCAAGCCGGTGTTGGACGCCGAACTCCGGCTGGGGCTCGAGCGGGCCCTGCGTCAGCAGGCCCTCCGGGCGGAGAACTGCCGGCTCCGTCACCAGCTCGATGAGCGGTACTCGCTCGACAACATCATCGGCGGTGATCCGCGGATGCTGCGGCTCTACGATCTGGTCGAGGCCGTCGCGCCGACGAAGACGACGGTGCTGATGTCCGGCGAGAGCGGGACGGGCAAGAGCCTCATCGCGCACGCGATCCACCACCGATCGACGCGGCGGGACCAGCCCTTCGTAGAACTCTCGTGCGGCTCGATTCCCGAAACGCTCCTGGAGTCGGAGCTTTTCGGGCATGTGAAGGGGGCGTTCACCGGCGCCCACGCCGACAAGCCGGGCCGATTCCTGGCGGCCCACGGCGGGACGATCTTTCTTGATGAGATCAACTCGGCTTCGCCGGCGATGCAGCTCAAGCTGCTGCGTGTGCTGCAGGAGCGTAGGTTCGAGCCCGTGGGCTCGAACAAGACGATCGAGGTGGACGTCCGGGTGATCCTCGCCAGCAACCAGCCGCTGGAACGCATGGTGGCCGAGGGGAAGTTCCGGCAGGACCTGTTCTACCGGATCAACGTCGTCATGATCGAGTTGCCGCCGCTGCGGGAGCGGGTGAGCGACATCCCGTTGCTTGCGGAGCACTTCCTCGAGCGCTACGCGGCCGA
Organism: Phycisphaerales bacterium; assembly: GCA_016709445.1. Lineage (GTDB taxonomy): Bacteria > Planctomycetota > Phycisphaerae > Phycisphaerales > UBA1924 > PNC22. The sequence goes on along the minus strand of JADJMV010000008.1, from coordinate 219,851 downwards.
GCTCGGCAAGCAGGTCGTTGGGTTTAGCCTCGAGGCCATGCAGGCGCTCCGTCGCTATCCGTTCCCGGGCAATATCCGGGAGCTGGAGAACGTGGTGCAGCGGGCGGCGGTGCTGACCAAGGGGCAGACAATCCAGCTGACCGACCTTCCGGGCCAGGTGAGCGGCCAGTCCGAGAGCGGTGTGCTCGCGCGGATGACGGCGGGGGCTCGGGCGGCGGACGAGGACTCGGAGGAGGGGCCCTGGATGCCGGAAACGCTGGAGTCCGCGCTGCGGGGCCCGGAGCGTTCGATCATCCTCAGGGCGTTGCGCGCGAACGAGTGGAATCGTCAGAAGACCGCGGACGACCTGGGGATCAACCGCACGACCCTGTACAAGAAAATGCGTGCGTTGGGCATCCACGCCGAGGATGACGCCCGGCAGGCTGGCTGACATCGCGCCGGGCGGTGCGTGCTACGCGACGCCGACCGCCTCCGCGTCGCGGTCGCTGAGCAGGCCGCCATCGGATCGCTCGCGCACGGTCCCGTCACGCTTCCAGCTCCGCTCGCAGCGGGGTTGGTTCCGCAGGTCGAGCACGCGGGGCTCGGTGGCGTCGCGGTCGAACTGGGCGCGGCTGACCCCGAGCAGGTCGGCGAGGTCTCGGGTGTCGAAGGCGTCGAGCAAGCCGTAGGGATTGGGGAGCACGACACCGGCGTCCAGGGGGTTCTCGATGCCGAGGTCGGACTTGGACTTCTCGATCGCGAGCAACGCCTGGTCGCGGAGCAACATCACTCTGGGCCAGTGCTCGTGGGCGCGGGGCAATGCTGCGCCGGCGGAGGCCGGGAAGGTCTGGGTGTGGATGCAGCGTTCGGTGTCGTCGGCTGGGGCCTTCCAGAGGGCCCGCCAGGCCTCGTCGGCCGTGTGGGGGAGGAACGGGGCGACGAGCCGGCAGAGACCGTCGGTGAGCGTCCACAGGGCGTGCTGGCATCGGCGGCGCCGGGCCGAGTCGGTCTTGTCGCAGTAGAGCCGGTCTTTGACGGCGGCGAGGTAGGTCGCGCTCAGCGTGTCGTTGCAGAAATCGTAGATCGTCTGCTGTGCGGCCTTGAAGTCGTACCGCTGGAACGCCGCGATGACACGGGCCCCGAGCGAGGCGAACTCGGCCAGCACCCATCCATCGATGCTCTCTGGCGCTGGGGCAACCTGGGCTGCGTGCTCCGGGTCGAAATCGTCCAGGTTGCTGAGCATGAACCGGAGCGTGTTCCGCACCTTGCGGTAGCTCTCACCGGCGAGCGTGAAGAACTCGTCGTCGACCTTCATGTCCTGCTCGTAGGCGAGCGAAGCGCACCACCAGCGGACAACGTCGGCGCCGAAGAGCTTGAAGAGATCCTCGACGGTGTGCCCGGCGCTCTTGCTGAGCTTCTTGCCGTCCTTGTCGACCATGAAGCCGTGCGTCAGGATCGCCTTGAACGGGGGGCGCCCCATGGCCCCGAGCGAGGCGAGCAGCGAGGACTGGAACCAGCCCCGGTGCTGATCGGAGCCCTCGAGGTAGAGTTCGACCGGGAACCCGGCTTCTCCGAGTCGCTCCCGCATGCACCCGTTCCAGGTCGAGCCCGACTCGAACCACACGTCCAGGATGTCCGGGCTCTTCGTCAGAGCCGCGAGCGTGAGCCCGCGGATGGCGGCCTTTAGCGCGGGGGGCAGGTCCGGATCGCCCTCGGCGTCGTAGTGCTTAAGCAGCTCGGCCGGCCCGCTCCTGAACCATGCGTCGGAGCCCTGCTCGCGGACGAGCTTGGCGACGGCGCGGACGCTCGAAGGGGTCATCAGGCATTGGCCGTCGGGCAGGAAGAAGGCCGGGATGGGCAGACCCCAGGAACGCTGGCGGCTGATGCACCAGTCGGGGCGGCTCTCGAGCATGCCGCGCATGCGGTTGCGGCCCCAGGCGGGGACGAACTCGACGTCGGTCGCGGTGGTGTCGAGGGCGAGCTGCCGGAGGGAGCGGCCCTCCCGTCGGGTGGGCGTATCGACGGCGACGAACCACTGCTCGGTGCAGCGGAAGACCACGGGGGTTTTGCTCCGCCAGTCGTGGGGGTAGCTGTGGGTGAACCGGTGGCTTGAGAAGAGGTGCCCGCTGTCGCGGAGGTGGTCGGCGACCTTCTGGTTGGCGTCCCAGATGTTCATTCCCCGGAGCCACTCGGGGACCGTCGAGTCGTAGGCGCCGTCGTGGAGCACCGGGCAGTAGACGGGCAGGCCGACGCGCTTGCCGGTGGCGAAGTCCTCGGCGCCGTGGCCCGGCGCGGTGTGGACCAGGCCCGTGCCGTCCTCGAGCGTGACATAGTCGGCGTCGACGAGGGTGTAGCAGCGGGAGGTGTCGGCCTCGGGGTCTTGGAGTGGTCGTGGGGCCTTCTCGATGAACGGGTGGTGGTACCGCAGCCCGAGCAGTCGTGCGCCGGGGGTTGTGGCGATCACGCGCACCTCCTCGGCCTTGGCGAGTTTGGTGACCTGTGCAACGAGTTCCGAGGCGATCACGGTGACGTTGCCATCCACCCAGACCAGCGCGTATTCGAAGCGTGGATTGGCGGCGATCGCGAGGTTGGCCGGGAGGGTCCACGGCGTGGTCGTCCAGATCATGAAGCTCGGACGCTGGTCCGGTCTGACGCCCGCGGGGGGAGCGCCCCGCGATGGCGGATCGGCGGCGTCGGGCGGGGCATTTTCGTCGTGATCTTCCTCGATTTCCTCCTCGGGAACGCGGGGGGGCAGGTCGAAGGCGTCGTAGACGGCTTCGGCGTCGGCGGCCTCGAAATCGACATAGACCGAGAGGTCCTCCCGGTCCATGTACTCGAGCTCGGCCTCGGCGAGGGCGGTTTCGTTGGCGATGCTCCAATGGACCGGCTTGAGCGCGCGATAGACAAGGCCCTGCTCGACCAGTCCGGCGAGCGTCTCCAGCACCGCGCCCTCGAACTCGGGGTTCATGGTGAGGTATGGGTGCTCGTAGTCGGCCAGCGTGAGCAGGCGTTGCATCTCGCCGGCCTGCAGCTTGACGAACTTCTCGGCGTAGGCCTTGCACTCACGGCGGATGGCGCCCTTTCGGGCGTCTTCGCCGAGTTCAGCGAGCTTCTTGATCTTGCCGGTTTCGACGAGCCCGGTCATGACCTTGTGCTCGATCGGCAGGCCGTGGCAGTCCCAGCCGGGGACGTAGGGGACATCCAGCCCGAGCATGGAACGCGAGCGGACGACGAAGTCTTTCAGAGTCTTGTTGAGGACGTGGCCGAGGTGGATTGAGCCGTTCGCGTAGGGGGGGCCGTCGTGAAAGACGAACATCTCTCGACCGCTCCGCTCGCGCCGGAGGCGCTCGTAGAGGCCCATCTGCTCCCAGCGTTTCATGCTGCCCGGCTCGTTCTGCACCAGATTCGCTTTCATCGCGAAGGTGGTCTTGGGCAGGTTGAGGGTGTCCTTGTACCGGCTGGCGGCCTTCTTCTCGGGCTTGGCGGTCGCGTCGCTCATGGGGATCGCTCTCTGGACAGGATCGCCCGTCCACTGGGCGGTTTGTCGGGTATTCGGATGCACAGGGTAGCGTCGGTGGTGGCCCCTTCGGCGCGGGGGCGGCGGGCCGCACCCCACGCGGGGCTAGCGAATTCGGGGCCTGCAGAGGCCCGACGCGGTCGGGATGGCGCGAACGGTCACCACGGCCTCATTTTCGGCAGCGGGGGCCGGCGGGACAAGCCCCGGGGCGGGGAAATGGGGTCGATTCTGGCCGGAGCGTCAGGCGGAGCGGTGCTCGAAAATCGTCTGCGACCGGAGCACGATCCCCTGGCTGGCCAGGAGGTGGTAGGCCTGGGCGTGCATCTCGCGGCTGTACCGCTGGGTGTCCATCATGGAGAGGCACGGGCCGGTGCCATCGTGCCACTGGTGGATCAGGGCGCCGCTCTCGCGGCCGAACGCGAGGAGTTCTTCGTGGGTTGCGATGTAGAGGTTTTCGGCCAGAGTCTCTGTCTGGACGGTCGTGATGTAGTTCACGGGGGCCGTCCGGAAGGAGTGGTCGAAGTCACGCTCCCCGGCGCAGAGGAAGGCCGCGACGACGCCGGCATCCGGCAGGCCGCGATCCTGGTCGGTCAGGAGTTCGCAGGTGCAGAGCGCTCCGAGTTCGAATCGCAGCACGTGGCCGCCACCCATGAGCCACGCCTCGAACTCGAAGCCGTTGAATTTCTCGACCCTGCGGGCCTTGAGATCGAAGAACTCCGGGTGGAGGGCCCGGTCGTAGAGGACCACCTGGTAGGTCTGGAGGCTGTTGACTTTGGCTGGCGTGTCCATGCTGGCCCTCATATGCCCGGGCTGGCGCCGGGCGTCGTGCGATTCACATTGGTGACAATTGCCACCACACCCCACGGACCCGGCGAAGTTTGTGGCCACTATAGCCGTTCACGCACCGGAGTCCCACACCCCCGGCACACTGGCCTTGGGGGCAAATCCACGAGCAACCCCAAGATATCCGTCGTCGGCGGCCCCGGTCCAGCCTATTTTCGCGTTCATCTCCAAAACCAGGTATCTTGCCAGCCGCACGCTGAAACCCCGCATGGACGCTGCGTCGCGTAGATCCCGGGCCCTCCGCAAACTCCAGCCACTGGAGCGGGTGGCCGTGCTTGCGCGGGCCATGGGGGGGGCGGAGGGTCTGGAGCGATCGGCTTTCGCGGCTGAATTGGTGGAGATTGCGGCGTTCGACCCGGCGGCCATCCGCGGTCTGGGGCGGCGGAAGGCGATCGAGGCGGCTCGGAGCGCTCAGACAGCCGCGGTTCGGGCGCTGGCCGAACACTGGGTTGAAATACCCAGACCGCTGCGCCCACTCGCTTTAGCGGCGTGCCGGGGTCGGTGGGGACATGTCGCGACGGGGCTGGAGATCTCTGGACCTGTTGCGGCGTCGATTGCGGAGTTGGCCCTGGACACGGCGGACCCGGTTTGGACGGCATTGCTTGCGCCGCTGCTGGGGTCTGGAGAGTCGCATGCGAGTTCCGCTGCGGCGCAGGCACTCCTGGCTCTGGCGATTCGCGTTGCGCCGGAACCGGCGGACCCCGCGATGCTGGGGGTCGATGCTCGGGCCCCGGCGTTGCGCCCGATTCTGGACGCGGCGGCTGAGGCGTGGACCGCCGAGCAGTTCATGGATTTGCACCGTGCGGTGCATGGTGCGCTGGATTCGTTCGAGCACCACCGCCGGAAGGAGGCGTTGCTGGCGGGCCTGCTGCTGCTGGAGCGGCCTCCGAGGCCGTGTCAGACGACCAACGGGCCTCTTGTTGCGGCGGCGAGGGGCGAGCGTGGCGGCGCGAGCGAGGCGTTGAGGACGGCGTTTCGCCGAGCCCGCGCGCCAATCGCACGGCAGCGGGCGTGGCTGTGGCTCCGCGAGGAAGGGGTCGCCGCGGCCTGCATCGATCGGCTCGCCCGGGCGCCTTCTCTGCTGGATCATGCGGTGGTGTTGCGGTTGGGGCACCTCGCCCTTGCACCGGCCCGTGCCAGGCAGGCGGCGCTGGTCCCGATCGCGACACGTCCGACCCCGGGCGATCGGCTCCCTCCGGGGGCGGCACCCGGCGGGCGGCGCCTGCACCCCGAGGGGCCGGTTCCAGATCGGGCGGCGTTGGGGCAGTTGGATGTGGTCGCGAGGCGTCAGGTTGCGAGGTTGGCCGCGTCGCTGATGCCCGACGCGGCGGCGCTGGCGTTGGCCCTTGACCCGCTGCTCATTGATCCCGATGGACTGGTGCGTCTCGGGGCGATGCGCGTCCTTCCCGGCATTGATGCGGCACGCGATTTCTGCTTCGATGGGTCTGCGGCGGTGGCGGGGGCCGCGGCGACCCGGGCGACTTCCTGCGGTCTCGGTGAGTCGGGACGGTTGCGGGCGGGGGATGCGGCTCGGCGTCGATTTGCCCGATCGCTTCTGCGGTCTCCCCACTCGCGAGTGCGGCGGATGGGGGAAGAGGAGACGGCGAGGCTGACGCCCGGGGCGGGTTCGCCTGCGGCGCGGCTCGCGGCGCGCCGAGCGTTGGAGTCGGATCCTTCCGGGTTTGTGGACTGGGTACGGGACACCGTGCGGGGCGGGGAGACTGCGGCGGGTGTGGCGGCGCTCATGACGAGCCGTCGGATCGGTGCGGCGGGGGCGGTCGAACCGCTGCTGCTGGCGGTGGTTCGAGACTCGCTGGCGTCGGACTTGATCGACTCGAGGTTGACGGCGACGGCGATCGCTTGCCCTCGGGGATATTCCCTCGCCGCGCAGCATCGGTGTGCTGGTGGAGTGTCTGGGGCGACACCCCGATTCTCGGGTGCGGGCGAACGCGGCTGATGCGTTGGGCCGGTCCCGGCGCGAGCACCCGCGCGGTGGGACACTCGCGGCGAGCGCGGAGGACGCGCATCATCGCGTCAAGGGCAGCGTGCTCCGCACGCTGGTCTCGCCCTGGCCCGAGGCGAAGCCGACGGATGGTGCGGCATTCGCCGTAGAGCGTCTGGGGAAAATGCTGCTCGATGAACGGTCGCCGCACCGTCTCGCGGCGGTGTGGGTGGTGCAGCGGTCGCTCACGGCGGCGCTGCAGGGCGGGCTGGGGCGGCGTTGGCGGGAGGTCGAGAGCATCGTGCGTTGGGCCGCCGACGGCGACGCGGACGCCAAGGTACGGGCGCGGGCGTCGATGGTGGTCGCGAGGCTGGAGGCGGCCACGGAAGGGCTTGGGCCGAAGCGGCCTGCGGGGGTCGGCGCGTGAATGGTGGCGCGCCGGCGGCTCCGATTCATGACACTCCGGCCCGGATCATCATCCAGGGCAATTCGGGGCGGGAGACGGCGTGGCCGGGTCGGCGGGAGGGCTTGGCCTGGGGGATGCTGATTGCTTCGGTGCTGCTTGCATTCGCGGCGGTGGGTTGGATGCGTTGGCGGAGAGGGCAACGCCGGGCGGCATTGATGGCGCCGGAGGACCGGGCGTTCATGGAATTGTGTCGGCGTCTTCGCCTCAGTCGCGAGGCGCAGCAGGAGTTGCGGCGGATGGGCGCGGCCTCGGGTCTGCATCCGGTCGCGCTGCTTGCCAGTCCGTCGAGCCTGCAAGGCGCGCTGGATCGATTCGGCGGCGCGGCGGGCCCGTCGCGGGCGGGGGTAGTGAAGGAACTGCGGTCGCTCGCCCGGCCGGCGTAGGCGGCGTTGTTGCCGCGTGTCATCGCGGAGTGACGGGCGGCTGGGGGTGTTATCGCAGGCCGGGCAGGTCGGCCCGCGCGAGCGCGGCCGCGAGGCGGACGTCGGTGATGCGGGAGTCGCCGGCTTCGCGTTCGATCACCAGATTGCAGGAGAGCGCTTGGCTGGTATAGGTCTGGAAAAACGCCTTCCAATCGACGGCGCCTCGGCCCGCGGCGACCTCGGCGCCCCAGGATTCGGGGGTGACGGCGGGGGTCGCATCCTTGAGGTGGATCTGTGCGACGCTTGGGGCGAGCTTGCGGAGGGCCTCGATCGGGTCTCCCATGCCATAGAGGATCATGTTTGCGGGATCGAAGTTCACGCCGACGGAGTCGGGGAGCTCGGCGAGGACATGGAGGAGCGTGTCGGCCGATTCTTGTCCGGTCTCGAGGGCTACCCGCGCGTGGTGGGATTCAAAGATCTCGGCGATCTTGGTGAGGCGTTCGATCATGCGCCCCCGCTCCGGGTCTGCCGGGTCGTGGGGCAGGAAGCCCGCGTGTAGCGTGACGAGCGAGAGGCCGAGGCGCTCGGCGAGTTCGGCGTTTGCCTTCGCGGCGGCGAGATTGTCCGGCCACGTCTCGTCGGGGCGCACGCCGCCGGTGACACGGATGGTCTTGAGGGTCGAGTAGTCCTCACCCTTCGTGGCCATCATGCCGGAGAGCAGGGTGATGTCGTTGTCGCGTAGGGTCCGGAAGGTTGTCTCCTGGTCCCAGGCGCCGGTGCGGATGGGGTCGAGGGCGAGCTGGACCGCCGCGACGCCGCACTCGAGGATGCGTGCGGTGAGATCGCCCGCGCTGGAGGGCTGGAGCGACCAGGAACAGACACCGAGGCGGGGCATCAGACGGTCTCCGCTCTGGCCGGCACAGCCTTGGCGTCGTTCTTGAACAGCAGGAAGAAGATCACCGCGACTCCGGCGGCGAAGAGGCAGGGGATGAGCCAGATCGTGCGCCAGTCGGCCACTCCGGCGTCGTTTGTGTAGGCGTTCTTGATGTATCCGACGATCTGTGCACCGAGGCCGAGTCCGAGGCCCTGGGTAACGAGGACCAGGAAGCCCTGCGCGGCCCCGCGGACGTGGAGCGGGGCTCTCTGGTCGGTGTAGATGAACCCGGTGACGAAGAAGAAGTCGTAGCAGATGCCGTGGAGGGTGATTCCCAGGATGACCATCCAGACCACGTGATGGTCCGCGCCGGCGGCGAAGAGTCCGTAGCGGGCGACCCAGGCAAGCATGCCGACGAGCAGCATCCACTTGACACCCAGGCGGGCGAAGAAGAGGGGCATGACGAGCATGAAGAAGATCTCGGACATCTGCCCGAAGCTCATTTTGACAGGAACGTTGGCGAGGCCCAGGTCATTGGCAAAGACGGGGGCGAAGGCGTAGTAGGCGGCGAGCGGGATGCAGATCAGGAACGAGCAGATGGCGAATACGGCGAACGAACGGGTGCGGAGGAGGGCGAGGGCATCGAGGCCGAGGGCGTCACGGGCGGAGAACGCCTTCCCCTTGGCGGGTGGGGGCGTGTGCGGGAGGAAGAAGGAGAAGAGCCCGAGGAGGATGCCTGACCCACCGGCGATGTAGAAGAAAGTCGGGAGGGCGTTTCTTGCGGCGTTGAGCGGGAGCCCGGTCAGAGCGGTCGTTTCGGGCACCTTCATGGCGCAGACCTGCGCCACGGCGAGGCCGGCGACGATCCAGCCGATCGTGCCGAAGACGCGCACCATCGGGAACTGCTTCTCGGGATTCGTCATGTGGTGGAACGAGAGCGTGTTGGTGAGCCCGAGGGTGGGCATGTAGCAGAGCATGTGGAGCATGAGCATGCCGATGAAGGGCAGGGCGGAGGCATCGGCGTTGGCGGGGGCCAGAGAGGGAGCGGCCGCGAGGGCGGCGCCTCCGAGGAGGTGCATGACGCCCAGCACGCGCTCGGTGGGGAAGAATCGGTCGGCGACCATGCCGAGGAAGAAGGGGCTGATGATGGCGGCGATCGGTCCGACCGTGTAGGCCCAGGACACGATCTTCCCCATATGGTGTTCGCCCATGTAGTTGCCGACAGTGACATACCAGGCGCCCCACAGGAAGAACTGGAGGAACATCATCACGGAGAGCTGAGCGGCGATCGCCGTGCTCGAGCGGGGGGCTGTTGGGTTCATGACGTTCGGCCTCATCGATGCGCTCCTGCGGCGCGTCCGGTGCGAGCGCGGGACCGTAGCAGATCCGAGATCTGCGCGCGGTAGTCGACGGGGCGCATGCGCCGGGATAATCCCGGGAGTTTGGGGCTGCTGCCGGCGCGTCCGGGCCGGGCTAGTATCCAGATGTCCACATCCGAAAGCAGGTGTTTCCCATGCGCATCGGTATCCCGCGAGAGGTCTTTCAGGACGAGCGACGTGTGGCGGGGACGCCCCGGACGGTGAAGAAACTCTGCCAGTCCGGGTTCGAGGTTTGGGTTGAGCGGGGGGCCGGAGACCTGGCGGAGCACTCCGATTCGGCGTATGCCGAGGGGGGCGCGCAGATCATCGACGACGTGCGGCGGATCTGGTCGGAGTCGGACATCATTCTGAAGGTCCGGCCGCCGCAGAAGCACCCCACGCTGGGGCAGGACGAGGCCGACCTCATCCGGGATGGAGCCTGTCTGATCGGGTTCATCTGGCCGGCTCAGAGCCGGGATCTGCTCGAGAAGCTGGCGGCCAAGCGGGTGACCACGATCGCGATGGACTGTGTGCCCCGGATCACGCGGGCGCAGAAGGTCGATGCGCTCTCGGCGATGGCCAACGCGGCCGGGTACCGGGCGGTGATCGAGGCGGCGAACGTCTATCCGCGGTTCCTGGCCGGTCAGGTGACGGCGGCGGGATCGATCCCGCCGGCGAAGGTGCTGGTGATCGGCGCGGGCGTGGCGGGTCTGGCGGCTATCGGCGCGGCTCGTGGGCTCGGCGCGATTGTGCGTGCATTCGACACGCGTCCGGAGGCCCGGGAGCAGATCCGGAGCATGGGGGCGGAGGCGGTTGAACTGGAATTTGAGGAGGATGCCAAGGGCGATGGTGGCTACGCCAAGCAGATGTCGGACGCCTTCTTGGAGGCCGAGCGGGCGCTCTTCGCCCATCAGGCCATGGAGGTCGACATCATCATCACGACGGCCCTGATCCCGGGGAAGGAGCCCCCGAAACTCATCACGCCGGGCATGGTGGAGTCGATGCGCGAGGGGTCGGTGATCGTGGACCTCGCGGCCCCGCAGGGCGGCAACTGCAGCCTGACTCAGCCGGGCAAGGTGATCACGCACAAGGGCGTCCTCATCGTTGGGTATATCGATCTTCCCAGCCGCATGGCGTTGCAGGCGAGCTGGCTCTACGCGTCGGTGCTCGTCAACATGATCGATGAGATGGGCGGGGCGGAGAGCTTTCGTGTGGACCTCGAGAACGAGGTGGTCCGTGGGGCGCTGGTCACGTACGCCGGCGAGATCACCTGGCCGCCACCCAAGCCAACGCCCCCGGCCCCTGCGGCGGCCAAGGGCCCGGGCGAGTTGTCCGCGGGCGCGGGGTCGAAGCAGGCAGAGTCGGACGTGCCGGCGGGGTCAGCCCACGAGCAGCCCTGGCATGAGGTGCTTCACAAGGAGGAGGCACTGGTCAAGTCGGCGGTGAAGGGCGGCTGGCGGACGGCGGTGGGGCTGCTGGCGGCGGCGATCGCGATCGTGGGGATCGGGCTTGGTGCGCCGGAGTCGTTCCTCAGCCACCTGACGGTGTTTGTGCTCGCCGTATTCGTGGGCTGGCAGGTCGTGTGGAATGTCACGCCCGCGCTGCACACCCCGCTCATGAGCGTGACCAACGCGATCAGCGGGATCATCGTGCTCGGGGGGATGCTCCACCTCTCGGGCAGCCTCGGGAGCGCGGCCACGATCCTCGGGTTCGTGGCGGTGCTCGTTGCCTCCATCAACATCGTCGGCGGTTTCCTCGTGAGCCGCCGCATGCTGGCCATGTTCCAGAGGTAGGTCCCACTATGGCAGAGAATCTCGTCACAGTCGCCTACATCTGCGCCGGTGCGCTGTTCATCCTCAGCCTGTCGGGGCTGTCGAACCCCGAGACATCGAGGCGCGGCAACCTGTTCGGGATCGTGGGGATGCTGATTGCGCTGATCGCGACCGCGACCCGGGCGGGCTTTACGGGGCATGTGCCGCTGCTGGCGGCGCTGATCCCGGCGGGGGTGATCGGGGCGATGGTCGCCCAGCGGGTCAAGATGACGGAGATGCCGCAGCTGGTGGCGCTGCTTCACAGCTTCGTGGGGGCGGCCGCGGTTTTGGTGGGCTTCGCGACGCTGCTGCACCCCGAGCACGAGGTTCTGGGTTCAGAGCGTGTGCTCCAACTGGTCGAGATCTATGTCGGGGTGTGCATCGGTTCGATCACCTTTACGGGCTCGCTGGTTGCGTGCGGCAAGCTGCACGGCCTGATCGGCGGCAAGCCGCTGTTGCTCCCGGCGAGGCATGTGCTCAATCTGGTGCTGCTCGTTGTGACTGTCGGCTTTGGTGTGGCGTTCGGACGGGCCGGCGAGGCCGGGGCTCCGGCGTTGTGGCTGGGGCTCGGGACGATCGTCACCGGTATCATCGGTCTCCACCTGGTCGCGGCCATCGGCGGCGCGGATATGCCGGTCGTGGTCTCGATGCTGAACAGCTACTCCGGGTGGGCGGCGGCGGCCGCGGGATTCATGCTCTCCAACGACCTGCTGATCATCACGGGCGCGCTGGTGGGTTCGAGCGGCGCGATCCTGAGCTACATCATGTGCAAGGGCATGAACCGCTCGTTCATCAGCGTGATCCTGGGCGGGTTCGGGACTGGCGAGGGCACGGTCGCGGCGGCGACGGTGGAGGGTGAGCACCGGGAGATCGACGCGGCCGGGACGGCCCGGCTGCTCCGGCAGGCGAAGAGTGTGATCGTGGTGCCGGGGTACGGCATGGCCGTGGCCCAGGCGCAGCACGCGCTCGCCGATGTGACGCAGACGCTCCGGTCGGCCGGGGTGAAGGTGCAGTTCGCGATCCACCCGGTCGCGGGGCGGCTGCCCGGGCACATGAATGTGCTGCTTGCCGAGGCGCACGTGCCCTACAACATCGTGCACGAGATGAGCGACATCAACGACGAATTCCCGGAGACGGACGTCGTGCTGGTGATCGGGGCCAACGACATCGTGAACCCCAGCGCGCTCGAAGACCCCGGCAGCCCGATCGCCGGCATGCCTGTGCTGCACGTCTGGGAGGCCCGGGACGTGATCGTGATGAAGCGGAGCATGGCCAGCGGCTATGCGGGGATTTCGAACCCGCTCTTTTTCCGGCCGAACACGCAGATGCTCTTCGGCGATGCGAAGAAGGTAGTCGAGGCCATCCGGGACGCGCTGGGGCCGATGCCGGAGGGGGCGGCTCAGAAGGTGTCGGCGGCGCGGTAGGCGTCGATGACGGCGGTCTCGCCCTCGGCGCCGCGGATACTTGCGCCGTGCTCCATGCCCAGCACCCCGTCGTAGCCCTTGGCGTGGATGTGTCCGAAAACGTTCTTGTAGTTGATCTCGCCGGTCCCGGGCTCGCATCGGCCGGGATTGTCGCCGATCTGGAAGTATGCGATCTCGTTCCAGGCCAGATAGATGTTGGGGATCAGGTTGCCCTCGGTGACCTGCTGGTGGTAGAGGTCGAACAGGATCTTGCACGACGGGGAGTTGACGGCCCTGCAGACCTCGAAGGCCTGGGGGATCTTGGAGAGGAACTGCCCGGGGTGGTCTCGCCAGGGGTTGAGCGCCTCGAGCACCATGACGAGCCCGTGGGGTTCGAAGATCTCCGCGCCGCGTCGGAGCTGGTCGACGACATTGGCGGTCTGATAGCCCATCTCCAGATTCGGGACCATCGTGCCGGGGACGACGGTCATCCAGGTGGCGTTCACGCGCTGCGCGACCTCCACGGCGGCCCGGCAGTCCTTCAGAAAGAGTTCGCGTGACTCTTCCTTGCCCTCCACGAAGTGGGGGCCCCAGGCGGTGTCCATGCTGACGACGAAGACGCCGAAGGTCATGCCCAGATCGGTCAGGGCCTTCCCGATCCGCTCCTGCTCGGCGACGGGACGGCCCGCCATCCCGTTGTCTTCCCAGGCGGTGAAGCCCTGGTCGGCGGCGAACTTGAGCTGGTCGATCGGGTCGTCGTTCGCGAGGTTGCGGAACATGCCGAAGTGGGGGGCGTACTTGAGACGGAACGGCGTCACGCCCGGCTTCCTGGGGCTGGCGGCGCTGGACATGGCGGCGGCTCCGGCGGCGACGGACGCTGAGATGAAGTCGCGGCGATGCATGGGTATTCCCCGACGGGGTTTGGTCGATTTGGTGGGCGCGGACGCGACTGCGCGGCCGCGCCCCTTGGCTTTGGCGTGGTCCGGCGTGCTAGATCAGCTCGGTCTTCCCGGGGATGGCGACGGGCGGGACGGGGAGCGGCCCGAAGGCATAGCTCGGGGGCGTGAGGTCGAGCTTGGAGTCGACGGCGAATTCCCAAGTGACTTCCTTGCCGGTGTAGACGCTCATGCGGCCCATGATGGCGGTGAGCGTGCTCTCTGCGACGCGTCGGAGTTCGTTGATGCGGTTGCCGGACCGGATGGCGGCGATAAGGTCGATATGTTCCTGGATGTAGGGCCCGGTTTGCTTTCCGTCGAACTTCCAGGCGCCGGGGCCCGAGATTTCGGCGAAGCCGGAGGTGGTCTTCGAGGAGCCCTTGGTGCCGCGGACGCGTTCCTCGACGCGGTTGGCGCATCCGTTGGTCTGTCGGCACATGCTGGTGAGGACGAACCCGTTGGCGTACTCGTATTCGATCGCGAAGTGGTCGAAGATGTGCCCGAAGCGCGGGTCGGTGCGGGCCTGGCGCCCGCCCATGCCCATGGCGCGGACGGGTGGGCCGTCATTGACCCAGTTGATCACGTCGAGGTTGTGGACGTGCTGCTCGACGATGTGGTCGCCGCTGAGCCAGGTGAAGTAGAGCCAGTTGCGGAGCTGCCACTCCATGTCGGTCATTTCGGGGGTGCGGTCGACGTTCCAGAGCTCCCCCATGTTCCAGTAGCACGAGCCGGAGATCAGATCGCCCAGGGCGCCGTCCCGGACTCGCTGGATGAAGTCGAGGTAGCACTTCTCGTGGCGGCGCTGGGTGCCGGCGACGGCGCAGAGCTTGCGGCGATCGGCCTCCTCGTGGGCGGCGAAGACGGCGCGGATGCCGGTGGGGTCGACGGCGACGGGCTTCTCGGTGAAGACGTGCTTGCCGGAGCCGATGGCGTGGGTGAGGTGGATCGGGCGGAAGTGCGGCGGCGTGGCCAGGATGACGTAGTCGCAGCCCTGCGAGCAGAGGCGCTTGTACGCGTCGATACCGGTGAAGCAGTCGTGGTCGGTCGCGGTGATCCGGTCGCCGTACTCGTCCCTCAGGTTTTTTCTTGACGAGGTGAGGCGGTCGGGGAAAAGGTCGGCGAAATGCGAGATCACGACGTCGGGGTCGGCCTCGAGGGCGTTGCCGGCGGCGCCGGTCCCGCGGCCGCCGCACCCGATCACGCCCACCTTGATGGTCTGCCTGACGCCCCCGGCCCAGGCGCGTCCGACGGGCGAGGCGAGGGCGCCCCCGGCGACGGCCGCGGCGGAAAGCCCGGAGGCCCGGACGAAATTACGGCGTGAGATGCTTGTACTCTTGGACTCCATCGCAAAGCTCCGATCTGCTACATGGCAAAGACGTGATCCATGCGATCCGAGATCTCGCGGAGACGGGCTTCGTCCCCACCGCCGACCTCCGCGGTCGCCCATCCGGCAAATCCGATGTCGCGCAGGGCCTGCATGACCCTTGGCCAACCGCAATCGCCGTCGCCGATCTGGACGTCGAACCCCTTCCAAAGGCCCTCGTCGTTGCGTTTCTTCCTGCTGTACTCTTTGACATGCAGGCGGTTGATGCGATGGTCGAGCGTGCGGATCCACTGCTCCGGCCAGCCGTAGTTGACGATGTTGCCGATATCGAAGTGCCACCCGATCGCAGGCGATTCGAATTCGTCGATGTACCGGGCGGCCTCCATCGGGCTCAAAAGGAAGTTGTTCCAGACGTTCTCTATCGAGATCTTGACGCCGAGTTCGGTCGCGAGCGGCAGGGCCTTGCGGATCTCTTCCTGGGAGCGTCTGTACGCGTCGGCGTAGGCGACGTTCTCGTTCACGACGGCGGGGACAAGGAGGACGCTCCCGCCGCCGTAGGCCTTGCAGTCGCGGATCGCGGCGAGGAGGCCCTCGACGCCCGCGGCCCGGGTCTGGGGGTCGGCGTCTCCGAGGGTCTTCGACCAGTGGACCGAGTCCACGACGCCGTGGATGACGACGCCGGTCTGCTTGGAGGCCTCGGCGATTTCCTCGGCGGGGGGGCCGCCCGGGGCATCGATCTCGATGCCCTCGAAGCCGCAGGCCTTGGCAACCTGGAATTTCTCGAGCACGGTCGAGCCGGGCTGAATCATGCCCCACCCGACGGCCTTGCGGGGTGTCGCCGGGCGGGTCGGCGGTGCGAGTGAGCCGAACGCGGGCAACACGGCGGCGGCGCCGAGGACGCCCGCGCCGGCGGCGAGGAAATCGCGTCGGCTGACTTGGGATCGGGGGGTGCGCATCGGTGGCTCCGATGTGGTCAGGAGAACTTGGTTTGGCCGGGGATGGCGACGGTCGGAGCGGGGAGGCTGCTCCAGGAATACTCGGTGGGTCCGAGATGCTCCTGGGAGTTCAGGGCCTGGTCCCAAGTGATGGTCTGGCCGGTGTAGGCGGCCATGCGTGCCATGATGGCCATGAGATTGCTGCGGGCGCCGCGGACGCAGTCGTTGTTGGGCTTGCCGGCGCGGATCGAGGCCCAGAGTTCGTCGTGCTCCTGCTGGTACATGTCCTTGACTTCGCCCTCGAAGTGCCACAGCTCCTTGCCGGAGAGGTCGCGGGTGGCGATCCGGTTGGGCGTCCAGCCGTTGATGTAGGCCGCGCCCTTCGTGCCGTAGACGTAGTCGGAATTGTCGCTGGGGCAGCCGTCGATCTGGCGGCAGGTGTGGAAGGCACGCCGGCCGTCGTCGTATTCGTAGACGGCGGCGAAGTGGTCGAAGACGTCGCCGTGCTCGGGTCCGGAGCGGGCGGCGCGGCCACCGAGGCAGTTCACGCGGGCGGGGAGCATGTCGCCGAGGGCCCAGGCCATTCGATCGATCGAGTGGATCGCCTGTTCGACGATGTGATCGCCGCTGAGCCAGGTGAAGTGCCACCAGTTGCGCATCTCGAATTCCATGTCGCTCCAACTGGGCTGGCGGGGGTGCTTCTGAAGGGTGCCGGTGTGGTAGGTGGTCTGGACCGTGGTGACGTCGCCGATGGAGCCGTCCAGCACCTTGCCGAGCCCGGCCCGCATCGCGGCGTGGTATCTCCAGCAGAAGCCGACCTGGAGGGCGAGGTTCTTGCGCTGGGCCTCGGCGGACGATTCGAGCACCGAGCGGATCCCGGGGCCGTCAACGGCGACGGGCTTCTCGGCGAAGATGTGCTTGCCCGCGGCGACAGCGGCCTTGATCTGGGCGGGCCGAAAGTGGGGGAAGGTGGTCAGGATGACGGCATCGACTCCGCTGTCGATGACGTGCTGGTAGGCATCGAAGCCGACAAAGCGACGGTCGTCGGCGACCTGCAGCTTGTTGCGCCATTTGGTTCCCGCGCCGCCTTCGTCATCGAGTTCGGCCATCTGGTCGGCGAGATACTTGTGCGAGCTTTCGATGCGTTCGGCGAAGATGTCGCCCATGGACCAGAGCACGATGCCGGGGTCGGCTTGCAGGGCCTGGGATGCCGCGCCCGTGCCGCGCCCGCCGCAGCCGATGAGCCCGACCTTGATCCGGTCCGACCCACCCGCGTACGCCAGCGCGGGCCCGCCGACGGCGGTCGCGGCGATGGCCAAGCCCGAAGTCTTCACGAAGTCTCGACGGTTCATGCGATTCCTTTCTGGGGGCGGGAAGCGGGGTCGGGGGTCCCTGGCGGTTACTGCTGTGGGTGCTTGCTGCCTTGTTCAGCGGGCTGATCCGCGGTTTGATCTGTGGTTGGATCCGCGGGTTGGTCGGGGTCGCAGACCACGCGGATGCCGACCCAGGTGCAGTCGGCGAGCCACCACTTGCTCTTGGGGATCTGGGGATCGGTCGCGTTCCAGCTGCGGTGCGGCTTCTGTCGGGCGGCGGGTGTGAGCATCTCCGGCCCGTCCATGTACGACCCGCCGCAGGCGATGGGCTTCCCATCGACGTCGGTGCACCATTCGCCGACGTTGCCGAGGAGGTCGTAGAGCCCGAGATCATCAGGTTCCTTGGTCGCGCTCTCCATGGTGGTATCGTCGGTGTTGAAGGCGTGCCAGCAACGGGCCTCAACATTCTCGGGGGTCGTGCCGGATTGCTCGGCGACCTTGTGCCATTCTTCCTCGGTCGGTAGCCGGAAGTGGCGCCCCGTCTTGTGGCTGAGCCAGTTGCAGAACTCGGTGGCCGCGAGATAGCTCATACCCATCGCGGGGAAGTTGGTGTGCCCCCAACCCCGGTCCATATTGATGTAGGGTTTGGTCGGTCGGGTCACGACGTCGGCGTCGTCCGGATTCGCGGGGTCGGCCTGGTCGAGGCCGTAGATAAAGGTGTCGTAGTGGTCCCAACTCAGCTCGCGGCGGGCGACCAGCAGCGTCTTGCCGTCTCCCAAGTCGACCGGGACAAGGTCGATCTCGAGGGTCGTCTTGGGGATGTCGACGACGATTCCGGTCTGGGGCCCGGCATGGGCGTCGGGAGTCGCTGCGGCGGTCTGAGCCAGTGCCGAGCACGGGTTGCCGGCGAGGCACGCCACGCCAAGGGCGGCGGTAGCGTATCTTGAGTTCATGAGTCGGCGAGTCCCGAACCTGCTCTGCTGCATGACGGCCCTTCTGTTGCTCTGCGCCTCCGGCCTCGGCGGCTGCGGGACCGCGTCGGACCGACACCTCGCTCGTTTTGCGTACACCCAGATCCACATGGGTGTCGAGACCCGCGTCATTCTCTACGCGCCAGACGAGGCGGTGGCGAAGGACGCCGCCTCGGCCGCGTTCGCCCGGATCGCCACACTCGACGGCGTCATGAGCGACTACCGGCAGGATAGCGAGATCGTGCGTTTGTGCGCCCGACCGGCGGGCGTTTGGACCCCGGTGTCGGTGGATTTGTTCCGGGTGCTCACGCGGGCCCGGGAAATCTCCGAATGGTCGAGCGGGGCGTTCGACTGCACGGTGGGTCCGTTGTCCAGTCTTTGGAGGGCCGCGCGACGGAACCATCGACTGCCGGAGGCGTCGGAGACCCTGGCTGCGCGGCAGGCGGTCGGGTGGCGTTTGGTCGAGCTCGACCCGCGGACTCGGGCGGTGAGGTTGGGGGTCGAGGGGATGCACCTCGATCTCGGAGGTATCGGCAAGGGGTTCGCCGCTGATGCGGCGGTGGAGGTGCTGCGGTCGCGCGGGGCTCGCCGCTGCCTGGTCGCCCTGGCGGGGGACGTGCGGGCCGGGAGCCCGCCGCCGGGCGAGACGGGGTGGCGCGTGGCCGTTGAGACCGGGTATGGCTCAGGGCCCGCACCGTTTGTGCGGCTGGCGAACGCGGGCGTCTCGACCTCGGGAGATACCGCGCAGTACATCGAGATCGAGGGTGAGCGGTACTCTCACATCCTGGACCCGGGCACCGGGCTGGGCCTGACCTCCCGCACGGCGGCCACCGTGGTGGCCCCGGATGCGACGACATCGGATGCGATGGCCTCGGCGGTGTGTGTGATGGGGCCGGAGCGAGCATCCGCTGCCCTGCGAGGCGGGACGGGGATCGGGGTGCGAATGATGGTGGATGGGCGCGAGTACCGGTTCGGACCTCGTGCATCGCTGATTCAGTCGGAGCCGGGGTCGGCCACGGCACAACCATGACGGAGAGACCGATGAGCATGCATCGCCGCGAGTTCCTGGAGCGCACGGCAGCAGCGGGCGCCCTGGCCGCCGGATTGCCCGCGGCCTCGTGGGCGAGAGTTGGCGGGTCGGGCGAGTCGATTCGGATCGGCATCGTTGGCTGCGGGCCGCACGGGCAAGAATTGCTGAAGGTCTTCGCGCGGCATACCAGTGATCTCAACCTCTCGATCCACCGGGTCTGCGACGTCTACCGGCCGCATCTGAACGTGGCGTCCGGGATTGGCGTTGTGCCGGACGAGCGGGCGACGTTCGACTACCGCGAAGTGCTGGACGACCACGACATCGATGCCGTCGTTGTCGCGACGCCCGACCATTGGCACGCGAAGATCGCCACTGAGGCGATGGAGGCGGGGAAGGCGGTCTTCGTCGAGACTCCGCTTTGCCACACGATCGAGCAGGCGCTCGCCATCCGTGAGACGACGCGTCGGACCAAGTCGGTGCTCGCGGTCGGCGTGCGGCGGTGCAGTGATGACCGATATTGGCAGATCCGTGACGACGTCGTGCATTCGCGGATTGGTAAGGTGACCTGGAGCCAGGGCGGGTTCTGCGTCAATCCGCGCCTACCGCTGCTCTCCCCTCCCTACTCCGGTACCGCATCGCTCTCGCCCGCGGAAGACAACTACCTCTGGTGGGATCAATGGCTGGGGCACAAGTGGGGTCTCGCTCCCGAGGTGGAATACAGCGCCGACCGATTCTTCCACTACCGCAAGTTTTACGATTACAGCGGTGGGATGGCGAGCGAGTTTCTCTTCGCCGTGCTCGCTCCGCTCCTGCTCGCCGCCCGTGGACCCGAAGGTGAGGAACCGGCGAGGGTGGTGTGTGGCGGGGGGCGGTATACCATCTTTGACAGCCGGGAGATCCCCGACCAGATGATCGCGGTGGTGGACTTTCCGAGCGAGCACTCGATCATGCTCGCGGCCTCCTCGACAACCGACACGGGCATCGAGATCCAGGTGCGTGGCCGACATGCTACCGCGACGGTCGGCGAGCATGATGTGGTCGTGCAGGAGCAGGCGGCGTTCTACCCCGAGTTCCGATCCGCGAATAAGGACCGGGTGGACGCGGGGATGTCGCAGGACCGCCGCGGCCGCTGGATCCCGGACCCGCCGAAGGGCGAGGTGAGCTACACGCTCTCTCCGGGCGAGCGCAGCGATTGCTACCGGAACTTCATCCACTCGATCCGTGGCGAAGAGACGCCGCATTGCGGTGTCGATCTTGGATTCTCAACGATGATCTCCATCAAGCTCATCGTCGAGGCGCTCCGCCGCCAGCAGGTGCTCCGGTGGGACGCGGCCGCCGGCAAGATCGTCGATGCTTGAACCCGGGGCCTAGCAGCCCGCGACCCACTCGTTCAGAAACGCGACGAAGTCCAGCGTGTTGACGATGCCGTCGCCGGTGTAGTCTGCGCCCTCGTCCTGCCCGGCCCATAGCCCGAGGAAGGCGATGAAGTCGAGCGTATTCACCTGGCCGTCGACGTTGACATCGGCGCGGCAGAGATCCGCGAAGAGATCGAAGCGTTGGACGCCGGCCGTTTCCGTGACCTCGACGGGGACGATCGTCAGCGAGTGCCAGCCGTGGGTGATGCCCGTCTGGGTCCAGCGCCAATCGAATCGATCGCGCTTGGAACCCTGGTTGAACACAGAGATCAGCGGGATGGGATCGGTCTCCGGCGGAAGATCCCAGAAGAAGTGGACCCGCTGGGCCGTGCGGTCCGGCAGGCTGGCTTGGAACTCCCACGTCTCGTCGTTGATCGTCCCCGGATCGACGAGCGCCACCGAGGGTGGTCGGTTGTCGATGTAGACGGTCCGCCGGAACTCTCGGAACAGGGGATCCGAACCGGCGAGCCGGTGGCGGAATGCGATCACGGAGAGGTAGTTGAAGCCCTCGGGCAGGTCGCTCGATCGGATCTCCTGCCAGTAGCGTCCCTCCGACCCGCCCGAACCGAAGAGCGGCTCGTGCAGGGTGGTGAACTGCTCATACCCCGAAATCGGGCCGAGGCCCTCGCCGAAGTCTGTGCTCCCGTTGCCGTTGAGATCGAGGAATCCCTGGTTGAATCGGAGCAGCGCGTTGTCATCGGTGTTCGGATCGAGCGCATCGGCTTGGGTGGTCGTGAGTTGCACCAAGAACGTGTCTGCATGGATCACCGGGATCTCGGCGAGGCGACGCCGATAGGCCGGGGCGTTCGGGGGGTCTGGGGGCAGGGTCGCGGCGACGTTCGTGAGCGTCAGGCTGCCCACCGGGAGGGCGGGGCCGTACGCGACGAAGCCCCTGCCGTGCTCCGTCGATCCAGTCTTGTTGTGGGGGACCGACAGCGCCACCGACCCGCCGGCGTTCACCACGAGGGTGTCGGGGATCTGATCGTTGGGGTCGACGATGGGGTCGGCTGCGTTCCCCGTGAGTTCGTGCAGCCGGGTGCCCGGGGGGAAGGCGGTCGGCACGGTCCGCTGCTCGATGCCGGCGTCGTAGCGATCGCAGACACCGACGAGGAGATTCGCCGTGTAGCCGTCGCCCGTGTGCGTCGCCCGCTGGAAGACAAGCACATCGTCGCTGTTCTGCGCGGAGGGCAGGAACTCACCCCGGCCGTACTCATTCCTGATGGCGACGAGCGTGGTGAGGGTGGCGTCCGGGGCATCGGAGGCTGGGTCGAGGCCGAGGGCGTCCGGGGAGCCCTCGCGGGGCCAGAAGCCGCCGGAACGTGAGATCCCGCGGGCGTTGTGGTACACGATGGCCGGCCCGGGCCGGAGCAGCGTGTACGCCATCATGGGGAGTCCTTGCTGACGGGCGGTGGGGAGCGGCGGGGCGGTGCCGCCATCGCCGGCCGAGCCGTTATCGTGGCTGAAGACGTGGTTGACGCCGAGCGTGCCGTTGTTGAATCCGTCGTCGGCGGTATCGATCTGGGCGCTGAGGACATTCTGCCACGACCCGAATCCGCCCGCGTTGAGGAGGGCGCGGAGCTGGCCGGCGCCGTTGAGATCGAGCGCGTCGCGATCGGCGAACCCGTCTTTCCGTACGTAGTTGCCGTAGGTGAAGGAATTGCTCTCGACACTCTCGACGAAGGAGAACGGTGTCGCCTTCGAGCCCGCCGGCGTCGTCCGCCGTTGGTAGAGCACGCTGTCCCAATACGTATCCCAGAACCAACTGGGCACGTGCTTGGCCGCGTCGAGGCGGTAGCCATCTACCCCAAACTCGTCGAGCAGCCACTGTGTGAAGCGGAGGAGCATCCCGGTCGTGTTGTCGGTCACCGCGTCGCCCGCGAGCGGGTCGTCGGTGTTGAACGGGTAGAAGTAGAACTCCCAGTAGCCCTGTCCGGGCGGCGGGTTGCGCGAGGTGCCGTGATTCTGCACGATCTTCGGGCCGAGAGCCAGATCGGGGTAGAACCGCGCATTCGACGGATCCGGCCTGTTGTAGACCGTTCCTGCGGGGATGTTCCGGCCGTCCCCCTCCCGCACCGGTTGGCGGATGAATTGGTTGTTGGACTCCTGGGAGATGTCGATCAGCGCGACCAGATCGCCCCGCAGGAGATCGTAGTTCGAGCCGTTGGGGTTCTCCGATTGCAGATAGCCCCCGGAGTTCCCGGCGTGGAAGTCCCCCCAGTTGTCGGTCGGCAACTTGTTGCGGGGCGGCGTCTCGGGATGCATCCAGAACCCGGGATAGCCGCCGGCCTGCTGAAAGCTCGCGCTTGTCTGTCGGGACGAGTTGTGGTTCATGATCAGGTCGACGAACACCTGGCCGTCGGCCGCGTGCAGCTCGCCGATCGCGGCGCGGAAGCCCTGCTCCGTCCCGTAGGCGGTCGGGGCGTTCGGCGAGCCCAGGTTGAACCGGTCGAAGGTGTCGTAGCCGGGGCTCTTGGAGTCGGCGCACTTCGAGGGGGGCGGGATCCAGACCGATCCGTACCCCGCCTGGAAGAAGTCCGGCGCGCGGTACTCGACCCACTGCCAGGGGCACTCGAACCATTGCAGGATCGCCGGGGGGTCTTCCTGCGCCAGGGCCGGGCCAGCCCCGGCGGCCACCAACAGGGCCGTCGGACCGATCCAGCAGGCGTTCCAGTAGGGTCTCGCCATCCCCGCGCGCTCCTTCCCCACGCCCCGGTGCATTATGGCCGCCCGGCCCATCCGGGGAAAGAAGAACGTACGATTGCCGGCCACCGGCAACGTCCCTGTCGCCGATCCGCCTCACAGGACCCGGAGATTCGCATGCCCACCGGAATCCGTCGCGTGTTCTCGGCCCTTCTGTTCGGCATCGCCGGGGCCGGCGCGCAGGCCCAGCCGCGGGCGGAACTGCTCGGCCCCGGGATCGTGCGTTTCACGGACGACGGCGTCGCGTCGGGGGATCTTCGTCCCTCGGCGGCGCTGCTGCATCCCATGCCAGCGATCGGGCCGGCGCCGGCGGACACCGCCGTCCGGCCGCGGTTCTACGAGACGGACGACGGGAAGGAGTGCGTTTCCGTCGGGATCGAGGCGGGGACGAGCCTGTACGGGACGGGCGAGGTTGCCGGCCCGCTGCTCCGCAACGGCCGGGTGGTCGAGTGTTGGAACTTCGACGCCTACGGGTATGGCGACGCGATGCCGCACCTGTATCAGAGCCATCCCTGGGTGCTCGCGGTGCGGGCCGACGGCACGGCGTTCGGCGTGCTGGCTGACACGACATACCACCTGCGCATCGACCTGACCTCCGGGATCGACATCCGGTCGGACGGGCCCGACTTTGCGGTGATCGTGATCGAACGCTCCTCACCGCAGGAAGTCGTGATGGCGCTTGCGGATCTGACCGGCAAGATCGAGATGCCGCCGCTCTGGGCGCTGGGGTATCACCAGTGCCGCTATTCCTACCACCCGGCCTCAAGGGTTCTCGATGTCGCGCGAGGGTTCCGAGAGCATTCCATCCCGGCCGATGTCATCTGGATGGATATCGATTACATGGACGGGTTCCGCGTGTTTACGTTCGACCCGACTGGCTTCCCGAATCCGCGGGGCCTCATCTCCGACCTGCACGACATCGGCTTCCGCAACGTGTGGATGCTCGATCCGGGCATCAAGCTCGATCCCGCATACTTCGTCTACAAGAGCGGGACTCGTCAGGACGTGTGGGTCAAGGCGGCGTCCGGCGAGCCGTATGTCGGCGAGGTCTGGCCGGGCAAGTGTGTTTTCCCGGACTTCACCAGCAGCACCGTTCGCGCCTGGTGGTCGGGCCTGGTGGGCGACTTCGTGAAGCTGGGTGTGGACGGGCTCTGGAACGACATGAATGAGCCCGCGGTCTTCAACGTCCAGAGCAAGACGATGCCGCTCGACAACATCCACCGGGCCGACGAGGATCTCGGGGGGCAGGGCCCCCACGCGGCCTACCACAACATCTTTGGCATGCAGATGGTGCGGGCAACCCGCGAGGGCTACATGGCGGCGTTCCCCAACCGGCGGCCGTTCGTGCTCAGCCGGGCGAACTACCTCGGGGGCCAGCGGTACGCCGCGACCTGGTCTGGAGACAACAGCGCCGAGTGGTACCACCTCGAGTCGTCGGTGCCGATGGTGATCAATCTCGGGCTCTCCGGCAATCCCTTCACCGGGCCGGACATCGGCGGCTTTGCCGGCAACGGGGATGGACGCATGTTTGCGCGCTGGATGGGCGTCGGCGCGATGTTCCCCTTCGCCCGCGGGCACACCGGCAAGGGCAACATCGACAAGGAGCCATGGGCGTTTGGCCCCGAGGTCGAGGCGACCTGCCGCCGCGCGCTCGAGCGGCGCTACCGGTTGCTTCCGTATATGTACACCCTCTTCCACGAGGCGCACGAGACGGGCATGCCGATCATCCGGCCCCTGTTCTTCCTCGATCCGCGGGACCCCGCTCTGCGATCCGAGGACGATGCGTTCCTGCTGGGCGGCGATCTCATGGTCGTGCCGGACTTGACGCCCGAGCGGGACCGAACGCCGGTCCTGCCGCGGGACTTCGCCACCGCGTGGCGGCCCTTCGATTTCAACGACAGCGACGACGCGGATCTGCCACGTCTCTACGCCCGCGTCGGGTCGATCCTCCCGGTCGGACCTGTCCAGCAGCACACCGGCGAGAAGCCACTCGATCCGCTCCTGCTGATTGTGTCGCTCGATGACGAGGGGCGGGCCGCGGGCAGTCTGTACGAGGACTTCGGCGACGGGTGGGAATTCCGCGACGGCGAGTACCGTCTGACGACCTATGTCGCGGAGCGCGAGGGCGACTCGCTCGTGGTCCGAGCTTCCCGGCGCGAGGGGCGGTGGCGAGCGCCCGATCGCCAGGTCCTCGTGCGGGTCCTGCTCCCCGGTGGGCGCGAGAAGACCGCCATCGGCCGCGAGAACGCCGACGTCGTCGTGCCCCTTGCGGACTGATGCCTTTATCGATCTGGGTCGCGGTGGCCGGCGGCCCGAGCCTCCACGCGGCTGTCCACCGTTGCGAGGCGAAGGATGTTCGTTTGTGTCATCTCGTCGCCCCGCAGTTCACCGGAGATCCGCCCGGCGCACATCACCAGGATGCGGTCGGACAGTGCCAGCAATTCGGGCATCTCGCTGGTGACGAGCAGCACCGCGACGCCTCGTTCGGCCGCCTGCCGGACGAGTCGGTAGACCTCCGACTTGGTCGCCACGTCGATCCCGCGGGTCGGCTCGTCGAGCAGCAGGACGCGAGTGTCCTTCGTCATCCAGCGGGCGATGAGCAGCTTCTGCTGGTTCCCGCCGCTGAGCGAGCCGGGGGGGCTCTTGGGTGTTGCGGTCTTGACCTTGAACTCGCGGATCCGCTCGGACGAGGCGGCCCGCTCCCTCCCGAGGCTGCGCACGCCCGCCGTCGCGAGCTGGGGCATGATCGGCATGAGGAGGTTCTCGTCCACGCCAAGGTCGAAGAAAAGCCCCTGGAGTTTGCGGTCCTCGGGGACGTAGCCGACACCGGCCCGGATCATCTCCCGCTCATTGCCGGTGCCGATCTCCCGATCGCCGACCGCGATGCGCCCGCTCGCCCGTCGATCGATCCCGAAGACGGCATCGAGCACCTCGCTGCGCCCCGAACCGACCAGCCCGCCGAGGCCGACGATCTCGCCGGGCATCACCCCGAGGCTCACGCGATCGAGCTTGCCGGGTGAGGTCAGCCCCGAGACGGTCAACACCGGTTTCTTGCCCTCGGTCTGGGGCGGAGCGCGACGCTCGGTCTGCTGGATCCGCCTTCCGATCATCTGCTCGATCAATGCCGGTTCGTCAATCTCGGAGACGACGGATGTCGCGACGTGTTTGCCGTCGCGAAGGACCGTCACCCGGTCGCAGACCTGGAAGATCTCCGCCATCCGGTGAGAAACGTAGATGAGGGTGAGCCCCTGGGAGGCCAACTGCCGCACGATGGCGAGCAGTCGGTCGACCTCCGCAACGGCCAACGAACTCGTCGGCTCGTCGAGCACAATCACCCGGGCCCCGCGGCTGCCATCGCTCGCGCCCTCGGCCGGGTGTTCCTCCAGGCTGCTGGCGATCTGCACGATCTGTCGCCGGCCGGGCGGAAGGCTCCCGAGCGGCGCCTCCACATCGATCTCCGGCTCGAGTTTGGCCAGGAGGTGCTCGGCTCGCTCCCGCATCGCCCGGCGGTCGACCAGGCCCAGGCGGCTCCGGGGCATGTCGTGCAGGCAGAGATTCTCAGCGACGGTGAGGTTGGGGCACTGCGCCAGTTCCTGGTGCACGATCCGGATGCCCGCGCCAAAGGCCTCGTCAATCGAGCCGGGGCTCAGGGCGCGTCCCCCGATGGTCACGACCCCCGAGTCCTGGCGGTGGAGGCCGGAGATCACCTTCCCGAGCGTGCTCTTCCCGGCCCCGTTCTCTCCCATGAGCGCGTGGACTTCGCCGGGGAGGAAGCTGACCGAGACGTCATCGAGCGCCTGGGTCACACCGAACCGCTTGGAGATGTGTTCGGCGACCAACAGCGGGGCGTGGGGAGGGGAGTCTTGGGCCATGCGAACACAGGGTACTCGTTCCGGCCGGCTCCGGCGGCTCAGGCCGCCCGCCTCTCGGCGGGGGCGGGGCTAGGCCCAATGCCCATCGAGCCAGCCCTCGATCTCGGTCAGATCGATCTCCATCGCCTGCTCGACGAGCCATGCGAGGCGCTCCGGCCGCTTCTCGTCGAGCTTGAACGGCTCGTCGAGATAGCGGTCGATGCGCCGGTAGCGGTCGCCGAGGAGGAGCCGGCATTGGTGGTCGGCGACTCCCATGACGCCGCTGATCATGAGCGACACCAGCGGCCTTGCCCATTCTCCCCAGCCCCAGTCCAGCTTCTGCCCCTTGATGTACTTTGACTCCATACCCGTCCCGATCGAGAGCAGGACGACATCCTCGAGGCGGGCGGAGCCGGCCCTCGGGTCGAGGGCCTGGGCGACGGCCGCCATGGAGGGGTTATTGGCGACCACACCCCCGTCGATGTAGCCCTGGTAGGAGGGGAAGTAGGTGGGGGCGGCGCTGGTGCGCAGGGCGACGTCCACGACCAACTCGTCCCCGTCGGAGTCCTCGCCCGGGTAGTTGTGGAAGAACTTGGGCTTCCACACCGTGGGGCGATCGGGGGTGGCGTCGGCCTGCAGATCGAATGCGGGAACGAGGACGCGTTGGGGAAGGTCGGAGAGTCGACGGTCGCCGAATACGGCCCTGAGTTCTTTGGTCAGGCCCTTCGCGCTGTAGTCGGCGCCGATGGCGTTGCCGAGATCCACGAGGTTGTCCCAGAGCGTGTCGTCGAAGATCTTCTTGGCGCGGTCCCGGTAGAGCCGCGACAGCTCAGCTGGCGGCACGCCGGCCGCAAGGCCCAGCGCGATGATGCCACCGGTCGACGTTCCGGCGAGCAAGTCGGCGCCGGCGATCAGTCCCGGGTGCGCAGGCGTCAGGCGTTCGAGGATCGTGGCGGTAAACAGGCCCATGATGCCGCCGCCGTCGAAGGAGAGGATTCGGAGCATGGCGCCTCCTGGTGATCGGGCTGCTCCAGTTTGCCCCGAGCCGCGGCAGACGGCAAGTGCAACGCAACCGGGGCCGGATAAACCGGCCCCGGCGCCTCGTCGAGAGGGGTGAGCGAGGGGATTCCCTCTTTGGGATTACCCGTCGGCCCACAGGTTCAGGTACACGATGAAGTCGAGCGTATTGACATTACCGTCATGATTGAAGTCGGCCCGGGAGTCGTTGCTGGCGAACCAATTCAGGTAGATGATGAAGTCTTGCGTATTGACGCTCCCGTTCAGGTCGAGGTCGGCGAGGTCTGTCGACAGCATGCGGACTCGCGTGCCCTCGTAGATGAGCAGGATTTTGTCCCCCGACGGCGGTGTTGGGAGGCTGACGCTCGAGAAGGTGCCTGTGCGCCCCGAGGCCCCGGTCACCACATCGAAGAACGTACCCTGGGTCGGCGCGTAGCCGCCGACGAAGACGGCGGTGTACGCACCATTGATGGACGCGGCGCCCGTGGCGCTGACGTTGCCGTAGCCGGTGAGGGCGCTGCTGCCCGAGGCGCGAACTTCGATGGATCCGGCGGCAGATTGCGCGAAATCGCCGTTGACGGTCAGCGTGCTCCCCGGCCCGAGGATCAGGGTCCCGGTGTTGGAGAACGAACCCGGGACCGAGAAGTCCTTGCCGTCTTCGAGCGTGAACGAGCCCCCGTTGGCTGCCAGGTTGTTGAGGCTGGCCCATGAACCGAGGCCGCGGACCTCGATGGTGGCGTTGTTGGTTGTGATATCGATGCCGTTGGCGGTCATCGTCGCGCTGGCGGTGATCCAGGTTCCTCCGGTCAGCACGCCGGCCACGACATTGGTGAGGGTCGTGGGATTGATGTTGAGTGTCCCGGCGGTTGCCTGGATGGTGCCCTCATTCGTGAGGGTGGTGAGGTTGATGAACTGGAGGATCTCGCCGGAGGCGTTGGCGGTGATGAGGGCTTGGTTGACCAGAGTGCCGGCGCTGCTCTGGGTGATGTTCAGGCCCAAAGCCGAACCCGACGCCAGGGTGACGGTGGCGTCGTTGGCGAAGGTGACGGTGCCTGGTCCGCCGTAGGCGATGGTGATGTTGGCGGTGCCGTTGGAAGCGCCCTCGGCCACGACGTCGTCGTGGAGGGTGTAGCCCGGAGCCAAGCGGAGCGAGGCGGCGTTCGCGGTAAGGTGGGCGGTGTTGAAGCGGGTCGTGCCCGCGAGGAGGACGGCCTCGCTGGTGTTGTCGAAGACGAGGTCGCCGAGGACGTTGACATCGGTGAGGGTGCCAACGCTGGTGGTGAGGTCAAGGACGGACCCGCCGGCGAAGGCGATGGACCCGCCGGTGACCGCGCCACCGAAGAGACGCCAGGTTCCCGTGGCGGCGTTGAGCGTGAGCGTGGCGGCGGCGTTATTCAACGCCCCGGCGATGTTGACGGTGCCCCCGGACCGGGTCCAACCGGCGAGGTTGAGGCCGGCGTTGGTGAACGACCCGTCGAGGTTGAGTGTGGCGTTGGTGATGGAGACGGTGCCGGTGTTGGACCAGGCTCCGTTGAAGGTGAGCGTGGCGTCGGCGGCGGTGAGGACACCCGAACTTGACCAGGAGGTGGAATTGATGGTCAGTGTCCCGGCGGTTGCCTGGATGGTGCCCTCATTCGTGAGGGTGGTGAGGTTGATGAACTGGAGGATCTCGCCGGAGGCGTTGGCGGTGATGACGCCCTGGTTGACCAGAGTGCCGGTGCTGCTCTGGGTGATGTTCAGGCCCAATGCCGAGCCCGACGCCAGGGTGACGGTGGCGTCGTTGGCGAAGGTGCCGGTGCCGGGTCCGCCGTAGGCGATGGTGATGTTGGCGTTGCCGTTGGAAGCGCCCTCGGCCACGACGTCGTCGTGGAGGGTGTAGCCCGGAGCCATGCGGAGCGAGGCGGCGTTCGCGGTAAGGTGCGCGGTATTGAAGCGGGTCGTGCCCGCGAGGAGGAGGGCCTCGCTGGTGTTGTCGAAGACGAGGTCGCCGAGGACGTTGACATCGGTGAGGGTGCCAACGCTGGTGGTGAGGTCGAGGACGGACCCGCCGGCGAAGGCGATGGACCCGCCGGTGACGGCGCCACCGAAGAGACGCCAGGTTCCCGTGGCGGCGTTGAGCGTGAGCGTGGCGGCGGCGTTATTCAACGCCCCGGCGATGTTGACGGTGCCCCCGGACCGGGTCCAACCGGCGAGGTTGAGGCCGGCGTTGGTGAACGACCCGTCGAGATTGAGTGTGGCGTTGGTGATGGAGACTGTGCCGGTGTTGGACCAGGCTCCGTTGAAGGTGAGCGTGGCGTCGGCGGCGGTGAGGACACCCGAACTCGACCAGGAGGTGGGGCCGACATTGAGTGTCCCGGCGGTTGCCTGGATGGTGCCCTCGTTCGTGAGGGTGGTGAGGTTGATGAACTGGAGGATCTCGCCGGAGGCGTTGGCGGTGATGAGGCCCTGGTTGATCAGAGTGCCGGCGCTGCTCTGGGTGATGTTCAGGCCCAGTGCCGAGCCCGAGGCCAGGGTGACGGTGGCGTCGTTGGCGAAGGTGCCGGTGCCGGTTCCGCCGTAGGCGATGGTGATGTTGGCGGTGCCGTTGGCGGCTCCCTCGGCCACGACGTCGTCGTGGAGGGTGTAGCCGGGGGCCATGCGGAGCGAGGCGGCGTTGGCGGCGAGGTGGGCGGTATTGAAGCGGGTCGTGCCCGCGAGAAGGAGGGCCTCGCTGGTGTTGTCGAAGACGAGGTCGCCGAGGACGTTGACATCGGTGAGGGTGCCAACGCTGGTGGTGAGGTCGAGGACGGACCCGCCGGAGAAGGCGATGGACCCGCCGGTGACGGCGCCACCGAAGAGACGCCAGGTTCCCGTGGCGGCGTTGAGCGTGAGCGTGGCAGCGGCGTTATTCAACGCCCCGGCGAGGTTGACGGTGCCCCCGGAGCGGGTCCAACCGGCGAGGTTGAGGCCGGCGTTGGTGAACGACCCGTCGAGATTGAGTGTGGCGTTGGTGATGGAGACGGTGCCGGTGTTGGACCAGGCTCCGTTGAAGGTGAGCGTGGCGTCGGCGGCGGTGAGGACGCCCGAATTCGACCAGGAGGTGGAGTTGATGGTCAGGGTGCCGGCAGTAGCCTGGATGGTGCCCTGGTTGTCGAAAGAGCTCAGGCTCGTGAATTGGAGTCCCTCACCGACGGCATTGGCGGCGATGAGGCCCTGGTTCACGAGGGTGCCCACGCTGCTCTGCACGATGTTCAAGCTGAGCGCGGTGCCAGAGGTCAGAGTGACGGTGGCGTCGTTGGCGAAGGTGACGGTGCCGGTTCCGCCGAAGGCGATGGTGATGTTGGCGGTGCCGTTGGCGGCGCCCTCGGCCACGACGTCGTCGTGGAGGGTGTAGCCCGGGGCTATGCGGAGCGAGGCGGCGTTCGCGGCGAGGTGGACGGTGTTGAAGCGGGTCGTGCCCGCGACGAGCACCGACTCGCTGGTCGCGTCGAGGGTCAAGTCCCCGTTGAGGATTACATCCTGGATCGTCCCGCCGGAAGTGGTCGTCTGGAGCGCGCCGCCCCCGCCGAAGGTCCACGAGCCGCCCGCAATCGTGCCGCCCGCGAGCGTGAGGTCCGCGTTGATGCTCGCACTCGTGCCGATGTTCAGCGAGCGGCCGGTGGAGATCGAGAGTGCTCGGTCGCTCAACAGCGTCTTGGCGTTGCCGTTCCCGCTGAAGGTGATCGGCGTCGGCGAGCCCGAGGGAATCTGCACATCGTCGGACGAATTGGGAAGAACGTCGGCGCTCCAGTTGGCCGCGTCGTTCCAGTTCGCCGTGCCGGCGCCCCCGTCCCAGGTCACCAGGCTGAAGAACTTACGGTCTTCCAGGGCCTCAAAGAGTCCGGTTCGACCGAGGCGGGCGGCGCGACCCTTCGCCTCGTCGAGAGATCTGCCAGGCTCGCGCTGGTGGGTGGTGTCAAAACGAAGTCGCTCGTCCGTCCGGACCAGTTTCGCAGCCATGGTGACTCCCTCTCTTCTCTAAACCTTCTGGCAAACCCCGGCCTGGAGGAGCCTCCTGAGCGCGGGCAAGCGGCCATGAGTTTCCCCATCTTGGGCTCTAAGGTCAATGGAAACTGCGGGTTTGGACGCAACTCGCGAGTTGACGCCCGAGTAGGCAGTCTGGGCGGGGAGTACGCTTCGTGACAAACTGGGAGGTTTCCGCAATGGTTCGTCGGCTCAGCGGTCACTTGATACTCGTTTGGGTGGTGTGGATCGGCGCGGCATCCGGGGCATGGGCGCAGGGGGGCGAGCGGCCCGAATCCCACCCCGGGGGGGTGCTGATCGTCGTCCGGGATCGCTCGGGCCTCGTGACGAACGACTCCCCGCTCTTCCTGGCCTCCAACCACGGCGGGTGGGATCCCGGCAGGGCCGACATGCGACTCTCCGGACGATCGGATCTCCGCTGGCAGATCCTGCTGCCCGGCCCGATTGGGGACCCGGCCCTGGAGTTCAAGTTCACGAGGGGCTCCTGGGAGACCGTCGAAGTCGCCCCCGATCTCTCCGACATCGCCAACCGCACCCTCGCCGCCATCCCGGCAGGGTCGGTCGAGGCCGACAAGCCGATCGTGGTCGAATTGGAGATCGAGCACTTCGTGGACCAGCGCTCGGGGGCTCCGCCGGCGGGGGCGGCAAGTGCCGCCGGGGCCCCGCTCCGGGTGACCGGCACTGTCCGGCGCGTGCAGGTCATGGGCGGCGCAGGGGCTGCGGCCGGGTCGGCGCGGGACGTGATCGTCTGGCTCCCCCCCGGCTATGACGAGGCGGACAACGCCGGACGTCGGTACCCGGTCCTCTACATGCAGGACGGCCAGAACGTCTTCGACTTCCGGCCACCGACGCCGGGGGAGTGGGGGGCCGACGAGGCGGCCACGCGCCTGATCGCCTCTGGCGAGATCGAGCCGATCATCATCGCGGCCATCCCCAACTCCGGGGCGAACCGGACGCTCGAATACCTGCCGACCGACGCGCTCGGCGTCGAGGGTCAGGGCGACGCCTACATCGACTGGCTGGTCCGGGAGGTCGTGCCACGGGTCGAGCGGGCGTTCCGGGCCGACCCGGACCGGCGAGGGGTCGGGGGCTCTTCGCTCGGTGGACTGGTGGCCCTCAGGGCGGCCCAACGCTACCCCGACATCTTCTCGCGGGTGCTGGCCGAGAGCGCCGCCATCCCCCTGCCGGGTGACGACCTGAATTCCTCGATCTTCGCCGATCTCTCGGGCTGGAAGTCCCGGACCTTCCTCGGGATGGGCACGAAAGAGTGGGGCGATGGCGAGGCGGCGCGGAATCAGGCATGGGTCGCGTCGGCCGAGGCAATGGCCGACAAGATCCGAGCGGCGGAGGGCGCGGGCGGGGTCTCTCTCCTGATCGCCCCGGACGCCCCGCACAACGAGCAATCCTGGGCGGCTCGGCTGCCCGCTGCGCTCGAGTTTCTCTACCCGCCGCACGACTGATGCCGGATCCAAAGGCGAAGGGACCCGCCGCGTGGGCGGGTCCCTTGAAAGTGCAGCGTGAGATCCTCGGGTGTTACTCCTGCCGGAGCCACTTCTTCCAGACGCCGTCGTACTGATCGACGTTGTCGGCGGTGACGATCGGCAGCTCGAACGTATTGATCACCTTGTCAGGGGTCTTGCCGTCGAGGATTTTCTCGACGAGCATCCGCACGGTCTCGTGGCCCCAGCCGTAGCAGTCCTGGCCGATCAGGGCCTGGACTTGGCCGTCGCGGATGTACTTGAGTTCGACGGGCAGGTGGTCCACCGAGATCACTTTGGCCGACTGGTAGACGCCCTCGAGGGCGTTCTCGGTGAAGAGGGGCCAGCCGCCCACCATGCACCAGCCGGTGATGTCGGGGTTGGCGGCCTGGACCTGTTGCACCTTGGCCGCGGCCTCGGGGGCGGTCTCGCCGTGGTAGTAGACATCCTTGATCTTGATACCCGGATGCTTGGCGGCCTCTTCCTTGATTCCGGCGACACGCATCTGGAGATTAGGGGCGTTCTGGTTGCCCGCGAGGACGGCGACGGTGCCCTCTTCTCCCATGAACTTCACGAGTTCGCGGAGGAGCGTCCGGCCGCACTCCATGTCGTCGATGCCGTAGTAGGCGAATCGCTTGCTCTTGGGCACGTCGGAGTCGAAGGTGACGAACTCGACGCCGGCGTCCACGGCGCGGTTCACCGCGTCGGTGAGGACGTTGGCGTCGGAGGCCGAGAGGGTGATGCCGTCGGCGCCGTTGCTGACGAGTTGGTCGATGAACTGGGCCTGCCGCTGGGCGTCCTCGCTCGGGGGGGTTTGCCACGACACCTTGATATCGACCCCGTACTTCTTGCTCAGCTCCGCGGCGGCGTCCTCGGCCCCGGTTCGGGCGGCTTGGAACACCGGGTTGGACTCGCTCTTGGCGACGACACCGATCAAGAGATGCTCGGGCTTGGCCCCCCCGGCGGAGGGCGCCGGGGCGGCGCCGCCGGCGGGCTTCTCGGGGGACTTGCCGCAGGAGAGGAGCAGGCAGGCGGCGGTGAGGGCGAGAGCCCCACCGAGGGTTCGGATGGATGCAGTGAGTCGCATGGGCTTGGTCTCCAGGGAGGAATCCGGTTTGGACCGGCAAGTTTAGCGTCGGCCCCGGCCCGGAGTTCATGCGCGGCCGGATTGGAGGCGGAGCTTGGTCTGGTCGATCACCACGGCGACGATAATGGCGGTGCCAAGGACGATGTTGTTGTAGCTCTGATTGATCCCGAGGATGACCATGCCGTCGTCGATAAGCTGAATCACGATCGCCCCGAGCACCGCGCCGGCCGCGGAACCGCGCCCTCCGGCGAGAGAGGCGCCGCCGATGACGGTGGCGGCGATGACCTTGAGTTCGTATCCCGTGCCGGCGCTGGGTTCCCACGCCCCGAAGTAGCCGATGTACATCGATCCCGCGAGCCCGGCAAGGAGGCCGCAGAGGGTGAACGCGACGATCTTGACCCGCCCGACAGGTACTCCGGCGTAGAGGGCGGCGGTTTCATTCCCGCCGGTGGCAAAGATGCGCCGGCCGATGACGGTATAGATCAGCAGGAAGGTGCCGACGCCGGCCACAAGCACCATGATCAGGGTGAGCGTCGGGGAGATGCCGCCGATCTGGACCTTGAAGAAGCCGGAGGTGAAGGAGGCTGGGAAGCCGGGGATCGAGGCGCCGTTGGACAAGACGGCGACGAGCCCCCGGAGGATGACCATGGTGCCGAGGGTGATGATGAAGGAGTGGACGCGGAGGCCGACGGTCAGGGCGCCGTTGACCAGGCCGGCGAGAGCGCCGATGGTGCAGCACGCGAGGATGCCGAGTGGGACGCTGGCCAACCCGGGGCTCTCGACGCCCAGCTTGACGAGCACCACGGCGCCGCAATACGACGCGAAGGCGTAGGTGGAGCCGACGGAGAGATCGATCCCGCCGAGGATGATCACCCCCGTCATGCCCACGGCCATGACGGCGATGAAGCTGGCGTAGGTGGTGACGATGAGGAGGTTCTGGGGCTCCAGGAAGGCGTTGGTCGTGTCGCGCACGGGCCGCCCGGTGTCGGGGTCGCGGACCACCTGCTTGGTCTGCGGGTCGAGCCGGACGACCTCTTTGGGATGGATGGCCCCGTAGATGGTGAGCCCCGTCATCATCAGGGCGATGACGAGGACGAGCCCGGATTCCTGGGCGGAGAGCAGCCGGCGGATCAGGCTCGGGGCGGCGGCTCGGGACGATGGGGCGGCGGGGGCCTCGCTCATGGGACGGGCAGTGTAGCGGGAGAGCTGGCGCGCGGGCCGTGCCGCTCAGTCGATGGTCTGGACCCGATTGCTGCGGGTGTGATCATGGAGGTTGATGCTCTGGGCGTTGGTCTTGTCGGTGTTGAAGAA
Organism: Phycisphaerales bacterium; assembly: GCA_016709445.1. GTDB lineage: Bacteria > Planctomycetota > Phycisphaerae > Phycisphaerales > UBA1924 > PNC22. Next base: position 183,927 of record JADJMV010000008.1, on the reverse strand, counting down.
CGTCTCCTCGATGTTCCCGCTCAGAAACTCTGCATGACCATCGGTGAAGACGAAATTCGCTCCCTTGGCGCCGTGATTGTCGCTGGGAGCGTAATACCCCTTCTGCGTGTTGGCATCCTTGGCGGCATTGCCGTAGTAGTACCAGGCATCGGTTGAGATGTCGTTTCCATTGGTCTCATCGCCCCAGATCGGGGCCGGGCTTTGGATGTTCAGTTCTTCCGATTTGAGTCCGGCGATATAGAGATAGCTGATGTTGTACGACACGATATCACGCTCGGAACCGGGCTCCTGAGGCTTTTTCACGGACTTGTAGGATTTGTAGTCCTTCCCAGGCTTGAACGGCATCCCGTACCAGTAGTCCTCGCGATCCGCGGGGCAGGTCAGCACACCGAATCCGTCGAGGTAGCCCCGCATAAGCGGGGTCTTGCTCCCGTCGGGGTAGATCTGGGTCGCTTCTGTTCCATCGGATCCGACGTAACCATGATCACCCTGGCCCGCCTTTGGCGCCTCCCCGAGTTGGTTGAGGCTGAAGAGGCCCGCAACCCCACCCACCGTGAACTGTCCGTCCAGGTAACGGCTCTTGGGGTTTCCGGTGTAGTAGGCGTTCCAGTAGGTGCTTCCCTCCTTCAGGGGAACAACAGGAAACCACGCGTTCCAATCGTTGGCATAACTCGTGAACGCGATTCCCATCTGCCTGTTGTTGCTCACGCACGCTGCGGTCTGCGCGGCCGCCCGTGCCTTTCCAAGGGCCGGGAGCAGAATCCCGATCAGCAGCGCGATGATCGCGATCACCACGAGGAGCTCGATCAGGGTGAAACCCGCAGGGTGGCGTTGGCGCATGGCTTGTTTCCCGAGAAGGCGGGAGGGGAGAACTCGGGTATTCTACCGGCGATGGCCGATTCCCGTAGCCCGGGTCGAGGCGAGCTTGGCTAGGGCTCGCAAACATGCTGGTTTTCGGACTGGGGGCCTTCGTCCCGGGGTCTTGACCAAGTTCCGGCTCGCCGCCGCTCGGGCGACTCCCTAGAATCACGTTGGAATTGAGCGTCCTCAACCCTCCGGGCCGCGGGGCTTTGGGGGGCGGGCGAGAGAGAAACCCATCTTCGGAGAAGTTGAGATGAACGCACGTCGACTTTGGGCGGCGTCCGGCATTGCGGCCGGACTTGTGGCGGTCCCTGCGCTCGCGCAGCCGGTTGTGGACGGCGTCAGGGACGCCGCGTACGGCAACGCGATCGCGCTGCAGACGACCGGCACCGGCTTCGGCGACTCCGGACATGGCGGGTGTGACTCGATGAATATCGGGAACCCGGGGAGCGTGGTCACCGGCATCGAGGTGGCGATCCCCCTGATCGAGTTGGGCAACCCCGCCGGCGGGATCAAGATCTTCGCGGCGGTCAACGGTGGCGGCCACGACTACATGTCGAACCAGATCCTCGGGAGCCTCGAGCTGGGGACGCCGAACTTGGGCGAGCCCCGGACGCTCGATTTCAACACCATCCCCGGGAATCAGTACGCCAGCTATACCATCGCCACCGGCGCGACGCCCGTGATCGACGGCGTGCTCGACGCCTCCTACACCCAGATCGCGGTGCAGGCGAATCAGACCGCCTTCGGTGACAATAACGACGGCAGCCTCGACAAGGCGAACGGGTCGGAGCTGGACGGGCTGTACGCGGTCGCGGCCGACGGCTACCTCTACGTCTTCGTCGCGGGTAACCTGGAGACGAACTTCAACAAGCTCGAGTTGTTCTTCGACACCGAGAGCGGCGGCCAGAACAAGCTGCGCGGCGACAATGTCGACATCGACTTCAACGGTCTGAACCGCATGGGGGATGACGGCTCGGACAACGGCATGGTCTTCGATGCGGGGTTTACCGCCGACTACTACTTCGGCTGCACCAATGGCAATGATCCCACCACGATCTTCTGCAACTTCGCTTCGCTGAATTTCGGCTACGGCGACTACCTCGGCTCCACATTCCCCGGCTCCGACGGCACGCTCGACGGCGGCAACAATGGCTACGGCATCTTCTGCACTATCGACAACTCGAATGTCGACGGCGTCCCGGGCCGCTGCAAGCCCGCCGGCACGGCCGACTATGCCAATGGGTCTGAGCTGGACGGTCTGTACGGCTACGTCGATACCAACGCCAACAAGCTCTACCTCCTGTTCACCGGGAATATCGAGAACGGCGATGGCGGCAAGGACTCCAACTCGGGCAACAAGCTCAACGTGCTTCTCGATGTCCAGGCCGGCGGGCAGAACCGCCTCCGTGGCGACAATCCCGACATCTCCTTCGGCAATCTCAACCGCATGGGCGACGACGGTTCGGGCAACGGCTTCACCAACGACGCCGGGTTCGAGGCCGATTACTGGATGAGCATCAAGACCAACAATTTCCCGGTCTACCAGACGCTCGACAGCGCCGTGCTCCGGACGAACGGCGCGCTGCGTGACTTCTCCGGCAACGCGCTCGACTACGGCGCCTTCGACGGCAATGACAAGAACGATGGCGTGCCGGTGCCCTACGCCGGGCCGCGGGTGGACATCCAGGACGGCTTCACCCCGAACATCTACTGCAACTACGGCCCCCGCACGACGCAGCTCGACCCGAACAACCCGGTGCCCGGGCTCATCGGCCTGTTCATCAATAATTCGAACGTGGCCGGTGTCACCGATTCGGACGTGTCCGGCGCCGCCGCGGTCACTACCGGCGTGGAGATCGTGATCGACCTCGACGAGGCCGGCTGGGATGGGACGAGCGACATCAAGGTCGTGGGCTTCATCTCCAGCGAGGACGCCGGGTACCTCTCGAACCAGTTCCTCCCCGGTCTGCCCGCCGGCTCCGGCAATGTGGGCAACGACGGCGCGACCAACGCCATTGACATGGCCAACTACGGCGGCACGCAGTGGGCGGTCATCCCGGTCGGCGGCGACCCGTGCGCCTATGCCGACTTCGACGGCAATGGGGTCGTCGACACCCGTGACTTCACCGCCTTCTTCAACCAGTGGGTGCCCAAGAACGGCCCGGCCGGGTGCGATGGCAACGGCGTGGTCGACACCCGCGACGTGATCTGCTTCCTGAACCTCTGGACCGCTTGCCGCTAAGCGCCGGCCCCCGCCAGAGCAGATCGACCCCGAGACGCCCCCGCCAATCGTGGCGGGGGCGTCTGTCTTTTGTCTCGGACCGGGTAAAGGATTGGTCGTGGACGACCGGGCCCGACAACTCCGACGCCGACTCCGGGCCTGCTCTTGCGAGGCGGCCTCAACCCTGGGCAAGCGGCTCCGCGGGGAGACGGGTTCCCTGCGCGAGCTGGAAGCGGCCGTCCGACGCGCGGAGTTGAGGGCCTCGGAGCGCCGGGCAGCCGCCCCGCGAGCCGCGCTCGACCTCTCACTCCCCATCGCGGCCAAGGCCGAGGAGATCGAGGCCGCCTTGCGGGAGCGGCCGGCCCTGGTGGTCTGTGGCGAGACCGGCTCGGGCAAGAGCACGCAATTGCCCCTGATCTGCCTTCGTGCGGGGCGCGGGCTGCGGGGCCTCATCGGCCACACCCAGCCCCGGCGCATCGCCGCCCGGACGATCTCGCGGCGTCTGGCGGAGGAGATGGGGGTGGAACTCGGGCGGGAAGTGGGGTTCAAGGTCAGGTTCGACGACTCGACCAACCCGCGGACCTACATCAAGGTCATGACCGATGGTGTGCTGCTCGCCGAACTCCGGCGCGACCGGGGGTTGCTGGCGTACGACACGATCATCATCGACGAGGCGCACGAGCGGAGTCTCAACATCGACTTCCTGCTCGGCTACCTCAAGCGCTTGCTCGACCGGCGGCGCGATCTGCGGGTGGTCGTCACGTCCGCGACGCTGGACCCCGAGAAGCTGAGTCGCCATTTCGACGGCGCGCCGGTCATCGAGGTCTCCGGTCGCATGTACCCGGTCGAGGTCCGCTACCGGCCGCCCGAGTCGGGGGCGGAGGTCGAACCAACCCGCCCGATCGTCGACGCGGTCGAGGAGGCCGCGGCCCTGGGTCCGGGAGATGTGCTGGTGTTCCTGCCTGGAGAGCGGGAGATCCGAGAAGCGACGGCGGCCCTGCGGGAGTCGGGGGGTGCGGCGGCGAAGGGGGCCGAGGTGTTGCCGCTCTACGCGAGGCTCTCGGCGGCGGATCAGCTTCGGGCCTTTCAGAGCCACGAACGGCGTCGGATCATCCTGGCGACGAACGTCGCGGAGACTTCCGTGACGGTGCCGGGCGTGCACTACGTAGTGGACACCGGGCTGGCCCGGATCAGCCGATACGGCTCGCGGTCTCGCGTCCAGGGGCTCGAGATCGAGCCGATCTCGCGGGCCTCGGCCGATCAGCGGGCCGGGCGCTGCGGGCGCGTGGCCGACGGGGTCTGTATCCGGCTCTACGCCGAGGACGATTATCAGCACCGGGTGCTGTTTACGGACCCCGAGATCGTCCGGAGCAACCTCGCCGGGGTTCTCCTTCGGATGAAGGCGTTGCGTTTGGGGGAGCCGCGGGAGTTCCCGTTTGTCGATCCGCCCTCGCCCCGCAGGATCCGGGATGCGCACGACGCGCTGGTGGAACTCGGCGCCATCGATGCGGAGGGCAAGCTGACCGAAATCGGGCGCGAGCTTGCCACCGTACCGGTCGACCCGCGCCTCGGGAGGATGATCCTCGCGGGAGCGTCGGAGGGCTCCCTTCGGGAGGTGCTGATCATCGCGGCCTGTCTGGCGTCCAGGGATCCCCGCGAGCGTCCCCTCGAGGCCAGAGACCGCGCGGACGCGGCCCACGCCTCGTTCGCGGATCCTTCCTCCGACTTCCTGGCGCTCTTGCGGATCTGGGAGGAGTCGAGACGGCAGGCGGCCGAGCTGTCGGCGCGCAAGTACCGGAAGTGGTGTGGCGATTCGTTTCTCTCCTGGAGGGGCCTGCGCGAGTGGGAGGACCTGCACGAGCAACTGGGGCGGATCGTCCGGGGCTTGGGCTACCGACAGAATGACAAGCCGGCGGGCTACGACGCGGTCCATCAGGCGCTGCTCGCGGGCCTGCTGGGGAACATCGGTCTGCGGGGAGAGCGGTACGAGTATCAGGGAGCGCACGGCGCTGAGTTCTTCCTGCATCCGGGGTCGGGGCTGTTCGAGCGCAAGCCGCGTTGGGTCATGGCCGCGGAGATGGTGCGGACCGATCGCCCCTACGCGAGGATGGTGGCGGGGATCCGGCCGGAGTGGCTCGAGACGCTGGGGGCGCATCTGCTGGAGCGGAGCTATTCGACGCCCTCGTGGGATGACCGAGCCGCGGCACCTGTCGTGGTGGAGCGTGTGGCACTCTACGGATTACGGCTGCCGTCGAAGCGGCGGGTGCTTTATGGGCAGATCAACCCGGCTCACGCTCGCGAGATCTTCCTGAGGCAGGGCCTGGTCGAGGGAGCGTTCCGCCCGCACGCCGACTTTGTGGAGCACAACGAGCGGATGATTCTCGAGACGCGCCGCCTCGAGGCCAAGGCCCGCCGGCGGGATCTGCAGGGCGAGGCCGGCGCCCGATTCGATTTCTTCGACCGGCGTGTGCCGGCCCATGTTTGGAGCGGCAAGAGCTTCGACCGGTGGCGGCACAAGGCCGAGGCGCAGCATCCGAGGCTGCTCTTCATGTGCGAGCAGGACCTTATCGTTTGGGCGGAGGAACTCCCGTCGGAGGTCGCCTTCCCGGACGCGGTGCAGATCGCGGGCGACCGACGGGAACTGGAGTACCACTACGAGCCCGGGGAGCCGGATGATGGCGTGGTGCTGCAACTGCCCCTGGCGGCCTTCGCCGATCTGGACGAAGCCAAGCTTGACTGGCTGGTGCCGGGTCTGGTCCGGGATCGGGCCGTCGAGATGCTCCGGGGGCTTCCGAAGGAGCAACGCCGGGCGATCGGTCCCGTGCCGTCCGTGGTCGAGGAGTTTCTCGCGTCCGGTCCCGACCCGGCCCTCCCGCTGGTCACCTCGCTTGCCAGCTTCGTGGGCCGATCGAAGGGGATCGAGATCCGGGCGGCCGACCTGCGGGCGCGGGCGGTGCCCGGGCACCTCCGGCCCAAGTTGGTGGTCACGGGGCCCGACGGCGCGGTGCTGGCCGAGGGCCGAGACTTGCTCGAACTCAAGCAACGGGTGAGCGGCGAGGTCGAGGACGCGATCAATGCTGGCCAGTCCGAGGTGCCGCCGCGAGGAGGCGAGGTCCTGGGTCTTTGGCGAGGTGCCGATCTCGACGATCGTCCGCTCTTCCGAGGGGGCGGTCACGGCATACCCGGCGATCATTGACAGGGAGGACTTCGTGTCCCTGAGGCTGCTCGCGGATCCGGAAGCGGCGGAGATCGAGCACCGCAAGGGTGTGCGCCGATTGCTTGCCCTGGTGCACCGGAAGACCGTTCGCCGGATGCTTCGGGACTGGCCCCGCCTCGGCGCCATGCGGATGGCGTACGTCGCGCTGGGCGGTCGTGAAGACTTGGAGGACGAGTGTCATCTGCTCGTGGTTGAGACGGCGGTGAAGGCTGCTCCGCTGGCGGCGGTCCGCACGCAAGGCGAATTCCATGCGATCGCCGACGCGATCGAGCCGGCGCTCTCCGAGGCGTTCACGTGGGCGATGGATGTCGCCGATCGCATTCTGCGCCAGGCGCGGGCGGTCCGGACATTGCTGGAAGCCCCGACGCCGCCTGCGTGGCTCGCGACCCAGGAGGATGTCCGGGAGCAACTCGGGTTTCTGATCGGCCAGCGTCCGTTCTCCGAACGTTCGGTGGACCGGCTCAAACAGTTGCCGAGGTACCTCGCGGGCGCCGAGGCCCGGCTGCGCAAACTCGCGACGGGCGGGTTGGACAAGGACCAGCGGCGGTGGAGGGACGTAGAGCCCCGTTGGCGCCGGTGGGTCGAGTTTCGGGAGGCGTTCCCTGACTCGGGGGGCTCGGCGGCGGTGCAGCGCGAGGCCGACGCCTACCGCTGGATGCTCGAGGAGTTTCGAGTCTCGGTGTTTGCCCAGGAACTCGGGACTGTCGGGCGGGTGTCGGGGGCGAGGCTCGACGATCAGTGGTCCCGTCTCCGGGATGTCGTCCGGCGCGACGGGCTCTCCATCTCCGGATACGCTGGGGGCTGAGGGCCGGGATGGTCCTCGAGCCCGGGCGAGGTGCGACAAGGAGCGAAGCAATGGTCCAGAAGTCTTGGTGGTTTGCGACGGCGGTGGGGTTGCTGCACCTCGGTATGGCTTCGGCCCAGGGCCAGCAGGTCTCCTTTACCGGCTTGCTCGAAGAGTTGGTCGACAGGGGAGCGGTGGCGAGGGTGCCGGAGCCCTGGTACACCTGCCGTCAGGCGAGCAGCTACGACCGTCACTCCGTGAGTTCGGAGGACACCGAGACATGGTTTGCCAACGGGGACGTTGACCAATTCGAGCGGGTGGAAGACCACGCCGGACGTCGCGAGTGGGTGATGATGGATGTCCAGGGGCCAGGCGCTGTGGTCCGGATCTGGAGCGCGAATCCCAAGGGCAATATGCGGATCTATCTCGACGGGGCGGATGCACCGGCGATCGAAGGCCCCATGACGGCCCTGCTGGGCGGAGATTGGTCGGCCGAGGGTGTCAAGGTCGGGCATCCAATCTCGCAGTCGCGCAGCAAGGGTTGGAACCTCTACCTGCCCATTCCCTACGCGAGCAGTTGCCGGATCACCAGCGATGCGCCGGGGTTCTACTACCAGGTGAACTACCGCACCTACGAGGAAGGGACCAGCGTCGAGTCGTACACCGCCGGGGCACTCAAGCGGGCTGCGGCCCTGCTGGGGCGCGTGCAGGAGCGTCTCGGCTCACCGTGGCCGACGGTCGCCGCGGGGCTGACCAAGGCGGCGATCGGACCCGGTGGGGAAGCCTCGATCGTGTTGCCCGCTGGACCGCATGCGGTCCGGGACTTCGTCGTGAAGCTCGATGCGGGCGCGCCGCGCGACGCGCTCCGCAATGTCGTGGTGGAGGGAACTTTCGACGGGGAGCAGACCGTATGGGCTCCGCTCGGCGATTTCTTCCTCTCAGGTCCGCTCCCCAACAAGGTCGAGACGTGGGTGAGCCATGTCGACCCCAAGTCCCAGGTGCTCCGGTCGGGCTGGCTGATGCCGTACGAGAGCGCCGGAACGTTGCTGCTGCACAACTATGGGAGCGAGCCGGTGACGCTGGCTTTCGGCGTGGCCTCGGATGCGTGGACTTGGGACGAGCGGTCGATGCACTTCGTGGCGAGGTGGAGGCAGGAAGATCCGATCCATACACGCCCGATGAGGGACTGGAATTACGTAGAGGCGACCGGCGAGGGCGTGTATGTCGGCGACACCCTCTCGGTCTCGAACCCCGTCACGGACTGGTGGGGCGAGGGGGACGAGAAGATCTACGTGGACGGTGAGGATTTCCCCAGCCACTTTGGCACCGGGACAGAGGACTACTACGGCTACGCATGGTGCTGCCCCGAGCCCTTTAATGGACCGTTCCACGCCCAGCCACGCTGCGACGGACCGGGCAACTACGGCCACACCACCGTGGCTCGAGTGCGTTTGCTCGACGGGATCCCATTTACGAAGTCGATCAAGACCGACATCGAGGTCTGGCACTGGGCGGAGTGCGATATCACCTACGCCGCGACAACGTTTCTCTACATGCGCCCGGGCGGCGCCACCAACCGGCCCGCCCAGCCGGAAGAGGCGGCCAAGGGCGTCGTCGACCCGGCGCCCCTGCCCCCGCCGTTCCGGATTCCGGGCGCGGTCGAGGCGGAGGAACTCGAGGTCGTGGGGCACAGCGAGGGGCTCGCCTACGGCCCGCAGGACATGATGGGCTTCGGTCGCGACAAGTGGAGCGGCAATACCCAGCTCTGGATGCAGGGCCGCGCGACGGGCGACTACATCGAGCTCAAGGTTCCTGCGGAAGGCACGGCGGCGAAGAAGCTCACGATCTATGCCACCAAGAGCTGGGACTATGGCATTGTCAGCTTCACCGTGAATGGCGAGCGGGCCGGAACGGTGCTCGATGCCTACAGCGGACGCCAGGGCGTGGCCGAACCCACAGGGCCGGTGGAGTTGGGTACATTCGCCCCGCGGGACGGGGCGTTCGTGATCCGCGCCGAGGTCGTGGGCGGGAACCCCGCCTCCCAGGGCACCAAGGCGTTCTTCGGGCTCGACGCGGTGGTGGTCGGGGAGGCTGCGAAGTAGCACGCAAGGCGAGCCCAACCCGCCCGGGCCCGCCGGAGGGAGTTGAAGCACTCGCGGCCGCGGCGGTGCGGCTCAGGGAGAATCTGCCCGCATCTGAGGCGATCGGGCGGGCCGTCGCGCTGCTGCGCGGGGTCATTGTCGAGCGAGCGGGATTCTCACTCGAACCCGGATCCGAGGCGTTCCCCCGATCCAGACCAGAAGAGTCTGAACGTGCAGGATTGCTGGCAGCATCGGAGTCGTGGCCTCCGATTGACGCCCAGTGGCTCGGCATCGCCCATCAGGGAGCCCTTGATGCGATCGCGGCCCGGGAGGCCACCGCGAGCCGGCGGCAACGGGGGGTCTTCTATACGCCTCCGGCCCTGGTGCGCCATCTGCTCGACGTGACGCTCCGTCCATTGCTCGATTCAGGCCCCCTGGACACGGCGCCTGTCGTTTTCGATCCGGCTTGTGGTTGCGGCGCCTTCCTGGGCGAGGCGGCGAGGCAGATCCGAGCGGCTCGGCCTGGGCTCGGTTTCGACCGCATTTCGGGCGCGCTCATGGGTACGGACATCGATCCGGCCGCGGCCTCGCTGTGTCGGTTGGCGATCTGGCTGGAACTCGGCGGGAGGATGGGGCCGGAAGCGTGTGACCATTGCGTCCGGGTCGGGGACAGCCTCGCCGGCGATGTCTGGGATCGGGGATGCGATGTCGTGGTCGGGAATCCCCCCTTCCTGAGTCAACTCGCAGCCAACACGGCCCGCCGTCCGGAGGTAGCCAAGCGGCTGCGGGAGCGATTTGGGCCGTCCGTGCGCTCCTACACCGATCCGGCGGCCCTGTTCTTGCAGTTGGGGGTCGAGTCCGTGCCCCCCGGGGGACGGGTGGGATTGGTGCTCCCCGTGTCGACCTTGGCATCGCGGGATGCTGCGGCCGTGCGGGAGCGCGTGGGTGCAGTCGGCACATTGCGTTCGCTCTGGCTCGATCGCGATGGCGTCTTCGACGCGGGCGTGCGGACCATCGCGATTGTGTTCGAGCGGGGCGGGCAGCCCGGCCTAGTCGCCCGCTCGACGGGCTCGGCGTTCCTCCCAGAGAAGCCGACCGATCCGCCCGCGACCTCGAATTGGGGTCCGGTGGCATCCGGGCTGGTCGGCATTCCCGGCGTGCGGCCGAGCTCGGACGTGGAGCTTGGCGCCTTGGCTGACGTCACGGCGGGATTCCGCGACGAGTACTACGCCATCGTCCGCGGGCTCGTCGAGTGCGTGCGGGAGGAGGAATCGCTTGGCGGCGAGTATCTCCCGGTGGTCCCGGTCGGTCTGATCGACCCTTTCGTGCTGCGCTGGGGGAAACGGACGAGCAGGATCGGCGGGCGGGATTGGAAGCGTCCACCCGTTCGCGCGGACGCGTCAGGGCCGCTGGCGGCGGTCATCCTGGCACAGCGTCGTCCGAAGCTCCTGGTCGCCACCCAGAGCCGAGTGATGGAGGTGGCCGCGGACCCGTCGGGGATTGCGGTCGCGTTGACCCCCGTCGTGATCGTGACTCCGCATCATCGAGAGGATCTGTGGCATGTCGGGGCTGCGCTCTCCTCCCCGGCGATCTCCGCCTGGGTGGGGTCCGAGTCGTTCGGTACCGCGCGGTCCCTCGGGGCGATAAAGCCGAGCGCCTCGCTGCTGCGGCGCGTCCCGATGCCCACTGTATCCCCGGCATGGGACCGCGCGGCGGCCTGTTACCGTGCGCTGTGCGAGCAGGGTCCGGAGGAGTCAAGCCTTCGCGAATTTGCGGCCATTTCGAACGAGGCATATGGCGTTGAAGGAAGCGCGCTGACGGATTGGTGGATGAGGAGGGCGAGTCCTCGGTAGACTGCCGGCCGGAGTGCCATGCGGGCCGGAAGCCCCATCGATTGGAGACGTACCGTGAGCGGTGAACGGCGGCCCCTGTACTACACGTTTGGCAATCACATGCATTGGGTCGACATGCAGTGGCTCTGGGGCTACGACGTGCTCCCGGGGTGCGTGGCCGACATGTTGCATCTCTGCCGCGAGACGGGCGCGAAGGGCTGCGTGAATTTCGACGGGATCGGGTACGAGAAGATGGCGGCCGAATGCCCCGAGACGCTCGCGGACTTGCGCGCGGCGGTGCAGGCAGGGGCGATCGAGCCGGTGGGGTGCTCGTACGGGCAGCCCTATGGGCTCTTCCAGCCCGGCGAGAGCAACGTCCGACAGTTCACCTATGGGGTGCGCAGCGTCCGCCGGCTGCTCGGAGTGCGACCGAAGACGTTTTGGGAGGAGGAATTCTATTTCTTCCCGCAACTCCCTCAGGTCCTCAGCTCGTGCGGGTTCACGGGGGCAAATCTCTTCTTCCAGTGGACATGGCACACCCCCGAGATCCCCAAGGAGCACGCCAGCCTCATCCTCTGGGAGGGGGTCGACGGGACGCGTCTGCCGACGCTCCCTCGGAACGACCTGAACGTGCATCAGTGGCCCGAGGACTTCGACGGGCTGCTGGAGTTGGGGCTCATCAATGAGCTGTCCTCACCGGTCATCGTGCAGTGGCTCGAACTCATGCCCAGCAAGGACTGGATGTGTCGGAGCGAGGTGCTGCTGCCGCGTTTGAAGGAGCTGTTTGGGGATCCACGATTCGATCTGCGAACGGGGACGTGCGCAGATCTGATCGCGGAGCTTGCCGCCATCGATACGGTCGACGGTCCGATGGCCGGCCCGCCGGTTCGGGCCTACTCGATGGACCAGGTGTGGCATGGGATGCTCCTCGGCAAGAATGCGGACCGGCACCCCCGCACCTCACGGGACGTCGAGCGACTCGTCTTGTCCGCTGAGGTATTGGCCTCGGTTGCAGGTCTCCTCGGGCGTCCTTATCCATCCTGGGACGTCTATCCGACCTGGGAACTTGACGAGGCGTGGAGAGAACTCCTCGCATCGCAGCATCATGACAACCACGAGTGTGAGGGACTCTGCGGTTTCATCGGATACCACCAGATGCAGCGCTCCGAGGATGCCGCCTCGGAGGTGTTCGGCCGGACGCATGCCAGACTCAAGGACCAGGCAGGCAAGCCACTCGCCTGCAATGCGCTCGGCTGGACTCGGCGGGTTGTCGTGCACCGCGACGGCCCCGACGCCGAGGTTCTCGAGATCCCGCCGTTCGGATACGCGCCGGGGGGTGATCACCCTGCCTGTCCGCACCCTGCAAAGGTTGTCACGCGCGGCGCGGTGTGGACCCTCAAGAGAGGAGGGTTGGAGGTTGACGTGGATACCGAGCGTGGGCTTGTCACCCAGGTCCGGGCTCCGAGCCACCCCAGCGGCGTTGTGAAGGAGAATGCACCGCTGTTCGACCTGGCACAAGTGGTCAACGGATCGAGGTGGGTACGCCCGCGCGTTGCAGAGGCGAGCTACGACGAGGGGAACGGCGAGATCCATCTTGAATTCGAGCCGGACGTGAGCGCCGGGGCACCCAACCAGCCCGCCGACCCCGACGGATCGTTCGGTCTCAACATCTCGATTCTGCCCGACGAGTCGGGGGTCAACGTCGTGGTCCTCGGGCTCGACAAGCTCGCACGCCCCGACCCCGGCCTGCGAGCGGCTCTTCGAATGTCCGTGCACCCGGCGTTCGAGGCGAAAGCGATCAGGGCGGATACCGCGTACGAGATCCACGAGGCCCACGGCACCGGGACGGTGAGCCGCAAGTATCCCACCGGCGACTGGATGACCTCCCCCCAGTGGTTCGAGCACGTCGAGGGCGCCGTCGTTTCGCACAGCTTGCTCGACCTGACCGCGCGGGACGGATCCGGGCTCCTCATCCTGCACGACGCGACCCAGCAGTGGTTCCGCGGCCCGGACCACGTCGAGGCGGTGCTCAATGCCTACGACCCATGGGACGAAGCCCGATACAGGCAGACTACGCCGCGACATTCCGCTTCATCCCGCACGGCCCGCTCCGCGATGTGGCGAGGGCAAAGCTCGCCGCGGAGTTTGGAGCGTGGGAGAAGCTACCGGGTCTCGAGCCGACCATCGACCGCCGGAGCACGCACGCACGCCCCGTCGGTGGTGGCGACCCCGCCGATGGCGCTCCGATCCCCCGTGCTTTCGGCGCCCTCGAGGTCACGAACGCCCCCGGCGTTCTCGCCCACGCCCTCTATCGCGACTCCATGAAGTCCGGTGAACACCTCCCGGATTGGGCCGGCCATCGCATGGCGATCGAGTCCGATGGCGCCTGCACCCATCCCTTTGTCGTCCGCCTCGTCGAGTGGAACGGTGAGTCGGCGGAGGTGGTGGTCAAGCTCCCCGGCAGCGTCGCGCTCGCCGCCAAGACCAACCTGATGGGTGAGTGTGGCCGGTGGCAGGCCGGGGAGGTGCCTGCGGACGCCCCAACCCATCTCCAGGACACCGGTTGGCTCGTCGCCAAACCGACTGCGCCCCCAGAGTGGGCCCGGGACACCCACTCTCGCGGCCGCCCCATGGAGTGGTTCGAGGTCCGGTTCACCATGCGTGCTCGTGAGATCGCCACGATCATGGCCGATCTCGTGATGGGCCGCAAGGAGTACCGCGACCTCGACGCGAAGCGCAAGGTCTGGGCGACGATCCATAAGCAAGCGGACTGATTCCCGAGTTTGTGAGGCACCTTCATGGGTGTCCTGCGGACGAATCTCGTCCGGGCTCGCGAAGTCAGCCCAATCCAGGTAAACTGGCGGTATGGTCGGCCGCGTTTGCGTCATCGGATCGGCGAACATGGATCTGGTTGTCCGGTCGCCCCGGCTCCCGGCCCCCGGCGAAACGCTCCTCGGCGGGCCGTTCGAGACCTTCCCGGGGGGCAAGGGTGCCAACCAGGCCGTGGCGGCAGCCCGGATGGGGGCCCGCGTGACCATGGTCGGCCGGGTTGGAACGGACGCGTACGGGAGCGAACTTCGTTCTGTGCTCTCGCGGGAGGGAGTCGACCTCACCGCGCTCCGGGCTGCTGCGGGCGTGTCGACCGGGGTCGCCCTGATTACCGTCGACGCCTCCACCGGTGAGAACACGATTGTGGTCGCCGGCGGGGCCAACCTGCGGGTTTGCCCAGAAGATATCGAGGCTGTCGCCGGGCTCATCCGATCGGCGGACGTCCTGCTCATGCAGCTCGAGGTGCCGCTCGGTGTCGTGTCGGCGGCCGCGAAGATTGCCCATGCCTCGGGGCGGCAGGTCGTCCTCAACGCGGCCCCGGCGCAGGCGCTGCCCGCCGAATTGCTCGCGCTTGTTCATGTACTCATCGTCAACGCGAGTGAGGCGGCGACGCTGACCGGATTGCCCGCGGGGCGCGACCCCGGCGAACTCGCGGGGGCGTTGCAGCGGTCTGGGCCTCGGGCGGTGGTCGTCACGCTGGGACGCATCGGCGCGCTGCTGTGCGATGCGTCGGGCTGCCGTCCGGTCTCGTCGGTCGAGGTCGAGGCGGTGGACACTGTTGGTGCGGGGGACGCGTTCTGCGGGGCCCTCGCGGCGATGCTGGCGTCGGGGGTGCCGCTCGACGAAGCGGCGCAGGTCGGCTGCATCGCGGGCGCGCTTGCCGCGACGAAAGCGGGGGCTATCCCGAGCCTGCCGACAAGGGACGCCGTTGGACGGTTGTCGCGGGGCGAGGTGGGTTGGTGATCGGGTACGGCTCCCAAGAGCGCGACCGGTCCCGGGCCTTCGGTAACGACCTTGAATCTGCCGCCGCTTTGCGCTGATACGCTCCCCGGTGACCACCGCGCGACCCGAGCCCGAGGTGCAGGAGTCAGCTCATGACGTCCACTCCACGACCAGGCCAAGGCTTTATCCAGCTCATCCCCGGAACGGTCCCGGTGGAACAGCCGGAACGCGATCCCCGTGCCAAGGGTGTCGGGGTCGTCGGGCTGCACGAAGGCAGGACACTGCTGATCGGGCTGGAGACGCGGTGCCGGTTCGCAAGGCCTGTCGCGGGGTGCGATATATCCCAGGAGAAAGTTGACGCGTCCCGCCGAGAACTCCCCGGTCTCTTCTATTCCACGCGGTACGAAGAAATGCTCGCCCGCCCCGAGGTCGAGATCGTGGCGATTTATACACCCGATCACCTGCACGCGGAGCACATCGCCAGGGCTTTCGAGGCCGGAAAGGATGTCATCTGCACCAAGCCCCTGACCAACACGCTCGAGGGCGCCAGGCACATCCTGGAAGTAGGCCGACGCACCGGACACCGCCTCCTCGTTGGACAGTCCACGCGGTTTTTTGAGCCCTTCCGCCGGCAGCGAGCGCTGCTCGCCCGGGGCGGGCACGGCGGACTCGATGCGATCGAGATGGTCGACGCCCACTACATCCACCGCATGGACTGGTACTACCGAAAGAGTCCCTGGGTGGCCACCGAGACCGATTGGGTGTTCCTCGGCTTGAGCCATCCGATCGACTTGGTTCGGTCCTATCTGGGTCGAATCCGCTCGGTACACGCGGTGGGGGGGCGGTCGCGGATGGGCAAGGAGTTTAAGGTCCAAAGCCGCGACATGTACCTGGTCAACTTCGTCGCGGAGGACGGGCGGATCGGCCGCGCGATGGGGCACTACGGGTGCCACGAATTGCCCACGGCCCGAAACTGCATCGAATGCGTGATCTACGCCGCCGGAGGCACGAGCCTCGCCCAGTATCACGACATGCGGTTCGTCTACTCGGCCGAGGCTGCTCACCCCGTCAGCACAGAAACCGGGGGCGTGGCATCCGATCCATCCAACTCGCCGGACGCCTCCACCTTCCAGCCGGCCGAACTCCTCGAGATCACCGAGGACTGTCTCTATGCCGGTCGCCACTACTATTTCAATTCGGAGGTCCACGGCATGCACTACGGCGAGTTTTCAAACTACGCCGATACATTCGCGAGGGCGCTCATCGAGAACACACCCACCTCTCCCGAGCTCGAGGAGGGTGTCGAAACCGTCTGCGTGATGGAGGCTGTCCGCCGCAGCGCCGAGACCGGGGAAGTCGTTGAACTCGCGCCACTCCTCGCAGAGGTTGGCCTCATCTGACGAAACCGTTGTCGCGTGTGCTTGCTCCGGGTACGCGGCGACCTCGATCCGGCTCTCAGCCGAGGCCGATTCGGGCGGTCAGGGATCCGCCCTGCGTGACAGTTATGCCGGCCGGTAGGCCGATCATGACGCGTTGCCCGACTTGTTCGACGCTCGCCGTGATCGCGGGCCCGCCGGCGGTGATCTCGACCGCGCCGACCTTCGCGCCGGCCGCGACCTCGAAGGCCAGGCTCTTCACCTGCACTTCGCCCAGGATGACTCTGATCTCCTGCGTCTGATCCTTGGCGGTGCGCTTCTGCAAGATCTGGCCCCATCCGCTCGCCGCGGTGAAGACCGCCCGGAACTCCTCGGGCTTGAACCGGGGGGCAAACCCGATATGCCCACGGGGGCCGTCATACTCGAATCCCGACAACGCCGTGACCACGCCCCAGGCCGCCATCGCGCGGGCGTAGTGGTCTCCGCATTCGATCTCGTTGAACGGGTTCCGCCGCGATGGGTGGTACCGGTCGTGTACCGCCCGGCAGATGGCGAGGCACTGCATCAACATCCCCTCCCACGCCATGTGCCCGGCAACCTGGTATTCGATACCGGTCCAGATTTCGTTGCGGTACCGGGTGCTCTTGGGCCCCATGTGGTCGCCCTTGGGCCAGGTACAGGTGAAGAGTCCCGCCTCGCCCGGGTAGGCGAACCACCGCTCGGGGGGGTGGGCCTTATTCTGCGGGGCAACGTCCGGCGCCCAGCAATACTTCCAGATCGAGTCGAGCGCGGCCTTCACCGTCTCGGGCGGATACACGTAGCCGAGCCCCACCTGGTGCGCCCAGCCTTGGCCGAAGAGTTGGTCGGAAAGGCAGCCGTCACCATACTGCCAATCGGGGTGCTGGGTCAGGTCCACCTGCTGGATGAAGTACTCGCCGTTGAAGAGCCGCTTTACGGAGTTCGCTTTGCCAGCCTCGAAGATGCGTCGGCAGCGATCGGCGAAGTCGGCATCGCCGATCCGCCTGGCCATCTCCTCCGCGGAACGGAGCGCTCCCAGGTAGAGCGAGCCCACCATCGTGTTGGCCCCGAAATAGTTCTCGTCATAGGTCTGATGCTGGGAGCCTTCGATCAGGCCGTCGCCATCGCCGTCCTGCGAGATCAGGAACTCCGTCGCCTTCTTGATGTTGGTCCAGTTGCGTTTCAGGAAGGAGTCGTCGCCGGAGCAGAGATGCTCGCGGTACGCCTTGAGGATGTAGCCACCCTGGGCATCTCCGGCCCAGATCCCCCAGCCCTCGCCGCGGAAGCGGATCTCGCCGGTTTCGGGAATGAATCCGACGCCCGGGGCAAAGTCTTGTCTCTCACGCACGCTCCGCTCGAGATCGGGGAAGAGCCGGGCCATCGCATGGGAGTAATTCCACACGTGCCCGCAAGTCCCGCTGCAGCACCCCACGCCCTCCCACGCCCAGAATCGACCATCTTGCCACCAGTGGCAGGTGTTGGTGGCCAGGTTGCAGGTCGTGGCTCCAACCCGGTCGAGGAGCCAGTAGGGCAGTGTCGAATCGTATGTGGCCAGGTGCCAGGCGGTGGTGCCATCAGCGAGCCGGGTCAGGTCCTTTGCGACATACGTAGCCACAGCGGCCGCGGAATCGAACCGCTGCGAGTACTGGTGCCCAACCCTGTCGCGTGGCTCCGTTGAGCCGCGGGCTCGGGAGAGATTGGGCATGTGCCACGCATAGACGAGCGTCACCTCCCGAGCTTCGCCCGGGGGGATGGTCAGCGTCCGTCCCGCGATCAGGCGCTGGTCCGAGCCGAGTGCGGCGCGGGAGAAGAGTGAGACGGGTCTGGCGTCAAAGGCGGCGAAGATGTCGCCCGGCGCGTCCGATCCTGGCGCGACAGCGCGGCATGCAACGCCATCCGAGCCAACGGCCGCGACACACATGGTGCCGAAGTCGGGTTGCGCCTCGAGCGGCCCGATTTCCGGGGCCATCGGGGTATCGCGGAACTCGATCTGGTCCACGTTGATGTGGCCCCAGCCGCCGCTCTGCTTGTCGAGTATCTCGATCCGGGCGTCCCGACCCGCGAACTCGGAAACCTCCCAGTTGCACGGCTCGAGGCGTTCGTTGTTCTTGCCCGTTGCGGTTCGGACGACGCGCCCGTCGATCAGCAGGTTCACGCACGTCTCGTCCTTGTGACCGCCGCCGCCGACCAGGAAGCCGATGAATGGTCGCTTGATTCTGAAGGGAGGGGAAAGCAACCGGCCCTGAAGGCGATCATCACCCCCCAAGTACGAGTTCACGAGCTGGTTGCCGACGAACGCGGAGACGGGGCTTTGGTTCGCAAGCGTCCCCTTGGCCGGCCCGCCGCCGAAAGCCTCGCCCTCGGCGGTCCAGTCCCCATAGCCCCGGCTCTCGAAGTCGGCGAATACGTACGGCGCCGTGGCCGGGTCAGCCTTGGCATCCCCGTCGAGCTTCCGGACACCACCCTGAGCGATGGCCAGTTCTCCCGGGTTCTGGATGGACGCGAAGCGTTCGGCCTGGTCGGCAAAGTGGACCGCGCTGAAGCAGCACGCAGCATTCTGGAGCCAGCCGACCAGATCGACGCGGGCCTCGTCTCGGGTGAGATTCCGGAGCCGGTACCGCATCACGGTGGCGGGCAGGGAGGAATCCTGCGTCTGGAGCGGAACGAACGGGCTGAACGCCTCCAGCGAGATGGCGATCGGGAATCCCTCCTCGGCGTACTCCACGAAGCCGATGGGATACTCGCCCGCAAATCGCACCGACGGGAAGCCCTGGGCTGACAACTCGCGGATGCGAGTCTTCCCGGCCGCATCGACGCGGAGCACCGCACCCTGGGCGACCGGGGGTGGCGTGGTGAATCTTCCATCGGCGAACATCTCGGTCGCCTTGCGCCCGAGCTTGTAGTTCTCGCCACCGTAGCCGGAGTTGAACTCGCTATTGAAAATGTCCCAGTAGACCAGGCGGCCATCGCCAGAGAGATAGACCTGCCCAGCACAGATCCCTCCGACCGGCATCCCGATGGTTTCGAGATCGGTCGCGGTATACCAGGTGCGTTCGCCCCGGGCAAAGAGGGCGGTCATCCACTTCGCATCGAGCCGCTTGTCTTCGGGGACAAAGTGGTCGCCGGGCTCCGGATCCGCGAATGGACCGGCGAACGCCTGGCCCGCCGCCAGGCCCAACGCCGCTGCGCCCAGGCCCGTCGTCTTGATGAACGACCGGCGGTCCACCCCAACCCCGCCGCATCCCGTTCCGCATCCACAGTCGCCCTTCATGGTTTCCTCTCCGACGCGGACGGGCCGCGTGCCCCGCAAGTCTAGAAGATCATCTCAATGGCGAGCCGCTCCCCCGCGGCCAGGGTTGTTCCGAATTCGAGCGAGACCAGGACGCTGGAGGGCCCCCGGCTCCAACTCGTCGTCAGCACCCGATCGCCCTGCCGCACCGCGACATCCCGGGGCGTCCGGCCGGGTGGGGGCGAGATCGCGACCGACCGGAGCGTGAGGGACCCGTACCGCATCTCGATCGAGGACTCCTGGCGCTCCGTGGTGCGTCGCTGCGCGAGTTGCCCCCAGCCACCGGCGCTCGTGAATGCGGCGCGGAAGTCGTCCGCCCCCAGACGGGGCGCGAATCCCAGGTGCCCCCGGGGTCCGTCGTGCTCAAACCCACAAATGGCCAAGAACGAGCCGTAGCTGGCCATCGCCCTCGCGTAGTGGTCGGAACACTCGATCTCGTTGAACGGATTCCGCATCATGGGGTTGTACCTGTCGTGAATGGCACGCGTCACGGCCAGCCCCTTCTCGAGGAGGTCCGGTTGCCACGCACTCTCCCAGATCATGTGCCCAGCCGCCTGATGCTCGAACCCGCTCATGCACTCGTTGAAATAGCCGTACTGCCAGTGCCGCTCCCAGTCGTCTCGCCTGCCTCCCTTGGGCCATGTGCACATCACGAGTCCCGCGTCACCGGCCAGCGCGTACGGCCGGCCGCGGAGCTGCGGCTTGTCGATCGAGTCTCGCACCATCGCCATGTCGGGGCAGAAGTTGTAGTCCCAGAGACTCGAGAGCGATCGCCTGATCTGGTGCTCGTCGTAGAGTCTTCCGAGCCCGAGCTGGGCCGCCCACCACTGCCCGATGACTTGGTCGATGTAGCAGCCCCCGCCGATCCCGATCGCGTCCAGATGGCCCGGGTCCTCGATCTGGACGTAGTAGCCCCGTTCGGCATCGAACAAACCGGGCACGCTCGCACGCCCGCGGGCGAGGATCGCGAGGCATCGCTCCGAGAACGCCCGGTCGCCGACTTCCGCCGCCATCCGCGCCGAAGCCGCGAGGGCCGCCAGGTACAGCGAGGCGAGTTGGGGGACCTTGCCGTACCACTCCGCGTCGAGCGTGTTGTGCTGTTCGCCGGCGGGGATGCCGTCGGGCTCTCCATCGCGAGCGTCCTGGGCGATGAGGAACTCGGTGGCCTTGCGGCACCGGGGCCACACACGCCGGAGGAACCCGTCATCCGGGCTCATCTGGTGCTCCCGGAGCGTCCGGAGGACGACGCCGGCCTGGCCGTCTGTCGCATCGCGCCCGGCCAAGCCCCCACGGAAGTCGATGAAGCCATCGGTATCGCGGAACGCGGTTCCAAAGTCGGTCCGTTCCCGGAGGTCGCGTTCGAGCGCCGGGAACAGCCTGCCCACCGCCTGGGCGTAGTGCCAGACGTGCGTGCACGTGCCGGCGCAGCATCCGACTCCCTCCCAGGCCCAGAACCGACCATCTGCCAGCCGGAAGCAGGTGCTGGTCTGGAGATTGCACGTCGTCGCGAGTGAGCGAAGGAGGAACCAGCGTGGGAGCGTGCCGTCGTACCAGCAATCCCGCCAAGCCCGCGTGAGGCCGGTCAACTCTTCGCAATCGCGTGCAACCTGGCTCGCGACCGCGAGGGCATCGGGGAATCGGGCGGCGTACGCGCGTTGAGATTGCTCGGCGCTCAGCCCGGGGAGCGAGGCGTTGGGGAAGTGCCAGGCGAGCACAAACACAATCTCTTCACTCTGCCCCGGTTCGAGCCGGCATGCGCGCCCTGCGCCTCCGCGCAGCGAACCCCCGACCGGGCCGATCGCAACGTCTGCGGCGGGCTCGTCCGGGCCGTGCCCCCGATACATGGCGGTCGATTTCCCACCCTGGCCCAGCACGAGCATGGCGACCGAGCCGAAGTCGGGGAGGAGCTCGACGGGCCCCGTGCTCGCCGGCGTATCCGAGAGGAGAATCTCATCGACGAGCAGGTTGCCCCAAGGGCCCTTCCCGCGATCGACCAGCCGGATGATCGCCCGCTTGCCCTCGTGGGAGGACACATCCAGGCTCGTCGGCCGCAACTGATTGCTCGACGCCCCGGTCGCGACCGCCACGCGACGCCCCTCGACGATCACTTCGGCGAAGCACTCGTCGGGATGGCCTCCTCCCCCCCCTATCCGGAGGTTGATGAAGCGCCGCTTGATCACGAACTCCGGGCTTTCGAGCACCCCGGTGAGATCATCCGCGGCGCCGACATCCAGGCCGCCGAGGCGAGAGTTGTGCGCATTGACGAATCGAGTGCCCTGTTCGCCACCGACATCCTGGTAGGGCGCGAGCTGATCTCGGCGGTAGGGCCCACCCTCGAACGACTTGCCCGATGCGCGCCAGCGCCCCCAATCCTCGTGCTCGAAGTCATCGAACAGGATGTCGGGTCGAACCGGGGTATCGGGCCGCCGTCGGCCGCACATCCCAACGAAGCCGCACCCATCGGCGCTACTCCGTTGCTGTATGCGCACTTCCGTGCCCGGCGGTCGGCTGACGCTGAGACAGGGGTTGCCCAGCCAGCCCGTGACTCCCGCACGCAGCACGCTGCTACCGGTATTGGTGAGGCGGAACCTCATCACGCACGCCGGGAAGCTGGAGCGATCTTCGTCGAGGGGGATGAACGGCGTGAAGCCCTCCAGTTCGACCCTGACCGGGCACGACGGGTCTGCGTACCGGACGCGGCCGATCGGGTACTCCGGACGGAACTCGATCTCGGCGAACCCCTCACGGGAAAGCGGGCGGGACGCGGCGTCCTCCCCCTCCCCCCAGCAGAGGGAGAAGCCCTGATCGACCTGCCACGGCGACCACTGGCCCTTCGGTGCAACAAAGTTGGCGCCGTCACTCTCCCGAATCCCGCGCCCGAAAGGGTTGGTCGCGCCCGCCTCGGCGTCGACGGAATTGGGCACGCAGCCCTGGTGGGGGTCGTTCAGGATGTCCCAACACCACAACCTTCCGTCCCCACCGAGATAGACCGTCCCGCACCCGATCCCTCCAACCGGCATACCGATGTATCGCAGTTGGTCGGTGCCGCGGTACACGATCTCCTCGCCGCGCTCCGTGAGCGATCGGAGCCACGACGACCTCAGCTTCTTGTCCAGCGGAATCGGGTGCCCGGGATCGATCTCCCCGGGGCCAAAGGGGCCAGCCATCACCGGCATCCGGAGCATGCCCGCGACCGCCAAGCCCCCGGTCGTCACGAGAAACATCCTCCGGGGCATGCTGCCGGGCGGTGTCGCCGAGGGGTGGGGATGCTCCGGCGTCGGGTTCATCGGGGTCGGCATGCTACCGCGCCTCGCCCCCCGGGGGAGGGCCCGGACGGAACCCGCTCCGGCGGCTTGCGGACCTGTGGTAGACTGCGGGCAGGAGGTGCGCATTGGCCAAGGCTGTCGCGGATCCGGAAGAGCTGCGAAGGTTCGCTCAGGTGCTCAGGGCGTTCAACGCCAATATGGCGGCAGCGATGCAGCAGCTCCAGGGAAACGCCAGCGCCCTGGGCCAGACCTGGCGCGATCAGGAGCACGTGAAGTTCCAGCAGGAGTTCGAACAGACCATGAGGCAACTCCAGCGGTTCGTCGAGGCCAGCGAGGAGCAGGTCCCGCTCTTGCTCCGGAAGGCCGAGCGACTCGAGGCCTACCTCAGGCAGCGGTGAGCAGCATGGCCGAACGGGCGAGTGTTGGATCGGTCGAGGCTCTGCGGGCGTTCAAGCCCTCCGTGGTCAGATTTGCGGAGTTGACCCAGGCAGCGGTCTCCTCCGGCGAGAGCATCGGCACCAGGACTTTGGACTGGCTGACCCGAGACCGAGGGCCCCAGCTCCAGCGGGAAATCCGCCGCCTGCAAGAGGACGTCACGCGCTCGCGTACCCGCATGATCTCCCGCATGGACCCCATGCAGGACAACCCTACCCCCAAGGTGGACGACCGCATCGATCTGGAGGCGACCAAGCGGCGTCTGAGAGAGGCCGAGCAGCAGCTCGAGCAGGTCAAGCGGTGGGCGCGCGAGCTCACCCGGGGCTTGGAGCAATACCGGGGCGGCGTGGCCCAGCTCGGCGGGTTCGTGCGGGGCGAGCTCGGCCGAGCGGTGGGGGCCCTGGACCAAATGGGAGATGCCCTCGAGGCGTATACCCAGCTTGGGGAGCGATCGGTGGGAACCCCGGAGGCCCGACCCGCGGATCAGGGGACGCAGCCATGAGTCTCTCTGTGGGTCGAGGCCTGCTTCTGGACGCCCAGAAGCGCTTTGTCCAGGACTGGGCCCGATTGCGGGAATCCTGGACCGACCAGAACGCCGAGGCGTTCGAGCACAGGTATATCGACCCGGTCGACGCCCACGTGAGGCGGGCGTCCGAGGCGATGGAACGACTCGCGGAGATCGCGGCGGCAGCCCGCCGCGCATGCGAGTAGCCTGGGTGAGCCATGGATAGGTCCGCGCGCCCGCACCCCAACTCGATCCCCACGCTCGGACTATTCGAGCGCGAGGCGTCGCTGTTGGTGAAGGTGCGTTCGTTGCTCGCGGTCCACGCAGAGCGGGGCGCGAGGGCCGAGGACGCGAATCGGGCCGCCATTGCGGATGCGGAACGCACACGAGCCAGGACGGTCGAACACGCGGGGCAGGACTTGGAGCGCCGGACCGCCAAAGCAGCCGCCGAGCTCGCCCAGGTCAAGGCCCAGATCGACGCCCGGCTGAACGAGCGTCGAGAATTGGCCCAACGCACGTGGGCCACGCGTCGGGAAGCCGTACACGAGAAGCATGAGCGGGCGATCGAACGGGCGGAAGCGGAGTGCCGCGACGCCCTGTGGCTTGCAGAAACCGTGCACGAAAGCGCCCGGCCAAAACCGGGTCTTGAGTTTGAAGCGCTCTGCCGGCGCGTCGATGCCGGGCTCAAGTCAGTCGGCGAGCTCGAACAGTTTGTCGAGTCGCTGTGGCCGAGCGCCGCCCGGAATCTCGCTGAAATCCCCGGGGGTGACGACGAGGCGGGCGGTCCGACGGCGGGTTCGGAGCTGCAATTCGACGCCCTTCGAGAGCAGACGCAAACACAAGCGCACCGAGTTGATCGCCTCTTCCTGCCGCGCGTCTTTCGATCGGGACTCCTGTGGGTCCTAGTGCCCGTCGCGACGCTCGCGGCCGGCATGGCGATCGGATTCGGGACCGCCTGGGCCAACTGGCCCGTGGCCGCGGGCTCGGCCGGGGGTGTCGGCGTGCTGTTCGTGGCGGCGACCATTCCCCTCGCTCGGCTGGCTCGCCGCCGGTTTCGGGAGGCGTTGATCCGGTTCCGTGCTTCTGTCGCGGCAGTGAGGGTCGAAGCGTTGACGGTCCGGGCAAATGGCCTGATCGCCCGCGATGAGGCGCTGGCGGCACTGCTCGCTCGGTGTACCGAAGAGACTGATCGCGCCCGCGCCCAGCGGAAGGTGGCGATCGAGGCCGCGGACGCCGAACATGCCGAGCGACTCGCATCCGTCGAGGCTGAATCGCTGGCTGAAATCCAGCAAATCAGCCAATCTGGGCAGCGCGACCACCAGGAGGCGCAGGCGCGCGCCGACGAGTACCTCGCCAAGGCTCGGGCAACGCACGACGAGCTCCTGCGGGCGGCGGCCTCTCAATACCAGGCCGCGACGGCCGCGGCCCGAGAGGATCGGGAGACCGCTGCAACCGAGCTGCGCCGGATCTGGATCGAGACAACCGCGCGGATGCGGGCCGAGCTTGCGGAGATCACCGAAGCCGCCGAGGACGCCTGCCCGACGTGGGCGCAGAGACTCGGGAGAGGCTGGGCCCCGCAGACCCGGGTCCCGTTCGCAACACGCCTCGGCGAGCTCCGTGCCGACCTCGCGGATCTTGGCCCACTCCCAGCGTCGGGCCTGGCCCCCGGAGAGGGGCTGCCAGACCGACTCGCCCTGCCGATAGTGCTGGACGTCGCGCACCGTGGTTCGCTGTTGATCGAGGCCGGCGAGGGGAGCCGCGATGCGGCGATCCGCTTGGCCCAGGCCGCGGTGCTCCGACTCCTCGCGTCGGCCCCTCCGGGCCGGGCCAAGCTCACGATCTTTGACCCGGTCGGGCGGGGGAGGTCCTTCGCCGGCCTGATGCGTCTGGCTGATTTCGACGAGTTTGGTGGGCTCCCGAATCTGGACCGAGAGCCGGCACATGGAGCAACGGCTGACCGACCTCACCGAGCACATCGAGAACGTCATCCAGAAGTACCTGCGGGACGACTACGCCACCATCGACGACTACAACCGTGTCGCCGGCGAGATCGCGGAACCCTACCGCTATCTCATCGTCGCCGACTTCCCATCGAACTTTAGTGAGGACGCCGCCGCCCGCCTTGCCTCCATTATCGATGCCGGCAGCCGGTGCGGGGTTTTCGTCGTGATGCTCGTAGACCCGGGCGCGAAGCTCCCCCCCGGCATCGACTTGAGGGAGTTGCGGGCGAGGGCCGTGGTGATCGAGGGTGGCTCGCACGACCGCTTCCGCCTGGCCGACCAGGCGATGCGTGGATTCACCTTTGAACCCGATGCCCCGCCGAGCGAGACCCAGATCCTTGAGTTGCTGCGCCAGGTTGGGGAGGAAGCCCAGTCGGCCGGTCGGGTCGAGGTCAGCTACAGCGTCGTCGCGCCGCTCCCTGAGCAGCTCTGGTCCCGCTCCTGCGCCGAAGAACTGCGGGTGCCGATCGGACGGGCCGGGGCCACCAAGGCCCAGGAATTGCGGCTCGGTCGCGGCACAAGCCAGCACGCCCTGATTGCAGGCAAGACCGGCTCTGGCAAATCGACCCTCCTGCACGTGCTCACGACGGCGGCACTGCTTTGGCATGCGCCGAGCGAGGTGGAGTTCTACCTCGTTGATTTCAAGAAGGGCGTGGAATTCAAGCCGTATGCCAGCGGCGATCTGCCCCACATCCGCGCCGTGGCCATCGAGTCCGATCGGGAATTCGGCCTGAGCGTGCTGCAGAAACTTGATGTTGAGTTGCGTCGTCGTGGTGATCTCTTCCGGGAGCGGGGTCTCCAGTCGATCGCCCAGTTCCGCGAGCGATTTCCCGCCGAGGCGATGCCACGCTCGATCCTCATCATCGACGAATTCCAGGAGTTCTTCGTCGAGGATGACCGGATCGCGCAGGACGCGTCCCTCCTCCTCGATCGCCTCGTCCGGCAGGGCCGCGCCTTTGGTATCCACGTCCTCCTCGCCAGCCAGACCCTCAGCGGTGCGTACACACTCGCACGCAGCACGGTCGGTCAGATGGCCGTCCGGATCGCGATGAAGTGTTCCGAGACCGATAGCTACCTCATCCTGAGCGAAGACAACGGCGCCGCCAGGCTCCTGACCCGCCCGGGTGAGGCGATCTACAACGACGCGAACGGGCTCGTCGAGGGCAACAATCCGTTCCAGGTCGCATGGCTCTCCGACGACGACCGTCACGAGATCCTGCAACGCGTCGCCAGCCTCTCCAGCAAGCACCGTGTCCAGTTCGAGGAGCCGGTGTTCTTCGAGGGCAATGCCGACGCGGACCTGCCGCGGAATCGCCAACTGCGCCGGGCCGCCGCCGAGCGAGCCCGGCCGATCGCTCCGATCGCCTGGCTCGGCGAGCCGGTATCCATCAAGGAGCCAACCGGCGCCGTCATGCGCCGACGCGGGGGGGCCAACCTCCTCATCGTCGGGCAGCGCTCTGAGACCGCGGCCGCCATGCTTGCCTCGAGCGTGATCTCCCTCGCCGCCCAGCACGAATCGGAAGGTCCCCGGGCCCCAAGATTCCTGGTCGTGGAGGGCACGCCAGAAGACGATCCGCTCTCGGGGCGGCTCCACGAGACCCTCGCCCCGCTGCCCCACGATGTCCGGGCGATCTCGTGGCGGGACGCCCCCGTCGCCGTGGCGGAAGCCCATCGCGAACTGACCGCCCGCGAGCGGGCCAACCGCACCGATGGTCCGGCCGTGTATGTCATTCTGCACGGCCTGCACTGGCTCCGATCGCTCCGTCGGCGCGATGACGACTTGTCGTTCTCCTTTGGCAAGGAAGAGACCGGGCCGGCCCCTGATCAGCAGCTCAAGCAAGTGCTCATCGACGGCCCCCGACTCGGCATTTTCGTGCTCGCCTGGTGCGATACCACCAGCAGCCTCACCCGCGCCATGGATCGCGCTGCCATCGCCGAGTTCGGCAACCGAGTCCTCATGCAGATGTCGGCCAATGACAGCAGCATGTTGATCGAATCGACTTCTGCGGCCCGGCTGGGTCTGCACCGGGCGATCTTCTTCGATGAGGAACGTGGGGCCGAGGAGAAATTCCGGCCGTATGGCTTCCCCTCGGCGTCGCAGGTTCGCCAGCTCGTCGAGCCTTAGCCCGCTGTGTTGGCCCGGGCGAGCCACTCCCGCAAGATCGGCTCGAGACCTGGCCGTGGCTCTTCGGCGCCCGGCGCGAAGTAGGAGCGCTCGAGGTGCTCGATGTCCCCCGCGAGACGGTGCTGGGCCGCCGGATCGAGCGCGCTGCCATTCGCCGACTGGATCCGACGAAGCAGCGAGATGGCATTGACCGGCGTCACCTCAGCCGGCATCCGGAACGCCTCCGTTGGGGCCGCATAGATGGGCCGAGCCCGCCGCCTCAGCCACCCCGCGACGGCGCCCGCCGCACCGAGCACTACCACCCCCCAACGCGATCGGCCACCACGGTCGCGGCCCCTCGACGGGCAGGATTGACGCGGTCGCCGGTGCCTCCACGATGTCCGCGTCGGCATACCGCTGCAGAGTGACCTTGGATCCTTCGAGCCGGCCGGTGGGGAAGGTCACGGAACGCAGCACCTCGCCGGAGGCTGGGGTCAGCTCCATGGTCCATGAGCGTTCGGTGACCGCCACCACCTCGGCTTGGGCCGTGTCCAGAGCCACGATGTTGAGCCCGTGATCCTCGGTCGCCACGCCGCCGAATGGCGCCAGCGTGGAGGTGTCGAGGATCTCGGGAAGCGTCGGCACCACCCCACGCCCCTTGGCATGGATCTCGATTCGGATTTTCCCATCCGTCGCGACCATCCGGTCGTCGAGCACTTCCTCGATTTCGAGGTCGGCGACCCGGCGTGAGGCCGGGAGTTCGTCCTTGGCGTCGATCAGCACCGGCGGCGTCACGACCGGGAGGATCACGTATCCCTGGCCATCGCTGAAATCCATGTCAAGACGCAGAGCCGGCACGCGATCGGTCCGCGCGTCCTTCGGCTTCAAGAGCAGATAGGCCAGTGGGAAAGCTTCCCAACCGGGACGCTCGACGCTGACCGACTGTACCGAAGGGTCCAGGAATTGGACCCCGACGACCTCGAACGTCTCTCCGAGGGTCTCGCGGATGTGCTTCTCCAGATCGTCCCGATAGTCGACCTGCTGCCCCGTTGCTGGGTGCCACATCTCGTTGCGGAGGTATTTGGAAAACGAGCCGGCCTCCCGCGCGGTCTGCCGTGTCGACCAGATGGCCAGATTCACCCCGAAAGCGTCGGCGTGACCAACCTGGGTTGGCCCGTCGACCGTGAGCACCAGTTCGATCTCCTGGAGCAGATCGTCGTAATACTGGAGCAGTTCCCTCGCTCGGCGGCCGTCCGGGTGGTCCCCGATGATCCGCATCGCCTCGCGAATGAAACGCGGCTTGAGTTCAGGATTGAGTTCATCAACAGCGCCCTCGATCGACTTGGCAAACAAGCCACGGTGACGCTCGGGCTCGTCCCCGGGCAGGGCATCGATGGCGCCGATCAGGCGGCCGATCTGTCCAACGTCCGGCTGGTCCTGCCGTGTGAGAAAGCCCAGATCGCTGGCGCCCAATGCTGCCGAGAACCATCGCAGATAGACCTCCCCGGTCGGTGCGGCGTCGGGCGAGGCGAGAGTCTCGGCGTAGAGCCTCGCCCCCTCGGAAAACGCGGCAAACGCAGCGTCGCGACCCGCCGTGTAGGTCTCGAAATCCACGTTCTGGCCGTAGAGGAATTCGGCGCGATCGAAATTGAGGTTCCCGACGGCGACCCTGGCCCGCCAGTCACGTGGGGCCGCGGCCACCCCCGATGCCGCGAGATCGAGCGCAAGGTCATAGCCGTGCTGCACCTCCGACGCGAGTTGCTTGTCGGTGCGCTTCGTGTTGGCTTGCTCCTGCACCTGAGGGCTTCGCCACTGGGCGCCGAGGCGACCGCGCATGTCCTCGATCAGGCGCGAACGCGTTGCTTGGGGCATGGTATCAAACGCCCCGAAGACGGCCTCAATATCGGATCTCGCGTAGATCTCTGCGGCGCTATGGCTGGCGCCGAATGCGACGACGAGAGAGTCCGCCGGAAGATCGCGCACGCCGGCCGCTTTCAGTTCGGCAAGGACCTCCCCGAGCCGATCGAGGCTCCGGCGTTGCCGCGCCCGTGTAAGCGGGACAGCGCCCTCGCTCCCACGCGAGCCGTAGCTGGGGTAGCCCGAATAGCCCGCGTAGGCATACCCGGAGGTGGCCCCGCTCATCATGCCGTAGGGGTCGTAGTCGTCGAACTGGGCTGCCCCGCGACCCACGAACTTCGGCCACGCATCGATCAGCGCCCCAGCGAGCTTTCGTGCCCGGTCCGGGTCGCTCCCGATGATTGGGCGGATCATCGCGAGCACCGAACCGGTCTCGCCCGACCCGCCGTCGGTGGCCGCCACCATCACCTCCAGCTTGGCCGCCAGCCCCGGGTCGATCGTGGTCAGCCACTTCGCATCGGGGAGGACGGACGCGAGCTGATCGGCAGGGATCACCGGCATCCGCGGATCGTCCTCTCCGGACCGGGTCATCTCGGCCTCACGCAGCAGCGTGAGCGTCAACATGTCGAGGCCGGTCTGCCAAGCGCTCGCATCGCCGCCCGACCCGGCGATGACCGCCTCGCCGACCCGCTGGATCCGGCGCAGCGCACCAAGACGGAACTCCGCCGGCGCCTGCCGCTGGAGCAGGTTTCCCGCGGCGCGGTTCACCCTGTCAAGGGTCAACCATGCGATCTCCGACTCGCTGGCGAAGAGCGACTTGAGGAAGTCGTCTCCCTGCTCCCGGTCGAAGGCGTCCAGCAGGCGGAGGGTCATCGTGAGGGCCTTGGAGCGTTGCGCGTTGGTCGCATTCTCGATCGAGAGAACTTCCTGGCACAGGCGCCAACCCTCACGGGCCGCCTCGCGCTGCTCCTCGCCGGCCCGCTCCTTCGTCAACGCATGAAAGTACACGGCGTAGAGGTTCAGCAGGTCCGCGTCCCGCGAAGTCTCGGCCGCCGACAGCGGCGGCAGGTACTCCTGCGCCGCGACCGGCATGCCGGCCGCCACCAGCAGGGCGGCCGCGCGCTTGCGGGGGGCCTCCTCCGGCCCACCGAATTGCCGGGTGCCCCGACGGATTGTGGCGGCGAGCGGCCCTGTGTCACAACCCCGATCTGCGGCCGCTTGGATGAGCGAGCCCAGCGCGCTGATGTGCGCGTCCGTCAGGTCGACCGGCGCCGCTTCGGCGACCGCGATGATCTCGTCCGGGGTCATCGCCTGGTCGTCCGAGACGAGCTGCTTGAGCAGGAACGAGTAGACCTCCGCCGCGTCGCCCGCCGATTTCGGGTCGACGAACCGCGTGCCTAGAAACTCCGCGACCAGGTCCCACCGGCCCGCCACCACCAGGAGGCGGAACCGCTGGGCCTCCTTGGCGGCCTGCTTGCGTTCCGCGATCTTCTTCTTCTGGTCCTCGCTGGACACCGGGACATCGGCGTCGTCCGTCGGCCCGCCACCCGCGATCGCCGCGAGCAGTTCCGGCGGGATGTCACCGCCCATATCGAGAATCGCCTGCATCTCGTCGGGCGGAATCTGCCGGATGGCCGCGGGCTCGTCGCTGTCGAAATCAGTGGGGCCGTCATCATTGTTCTCGACGGCTTCCTCCGTCGAGGATCCATCCTCGTCAGCCGCGTCCGGGTGCAATCTGAGGTTGCGAGCCTCGGACGCGAGCCGGACCCGTGCCGCCAGCACTCCCTCAGGGTCCCGCGTGTAGTCCTGCTGCACGATCTGGCGGGCCAACTCTGACTTGAGCGAGGCTTGTTCCTCTCGCCCCCGCCTCATCATGCCGTCCATGTCCGCATCGGCAAACTCGTCGAATGTGGAGGGATTGAAGCGGTCATCGCCGAACATCCGCTGGTCATACATCATGGAACGCATCATCGCGCTCGAGGATCTGGGCTGGGCGTGGGCATTCCGAGCCGCGAGGCCGACGACGGCGAGCATCGCGGCGCTGGCGGCGGCGGCTCCGGGCTTGCAGTAGCGGGTGGCTCCCATGGGGCCTCCTGGGGTTCGGTCGTGGAACTGCAATTCAGGACCCGGAGCCGCGCTTCAGCGCGTCGCCGGCCGAGTCGGACTTGATCTGCTCCCGGGCGTCCTTGTTCCCGGGTTTCTTGCACTTGCTGAGCCGCTGGTCTCGCTTCTTCTGGCACAGCCCCTTGCTGCAGTTTGGACAGTTCTTGGGGAGGGGCAAAGCCCGAAGCTCGGAAAGATCCATCTGCTCGAGCCGGATCACCGCCTCCACGTTTTTCTTGGAGGTGTCGGCCTCGGACGGGGCGAGCGCATCCTCGGCCAAGAGCCGGAAATGCTGGCGCGATGTCTCGGCTTCCAGGAGCCACTCGTCCGGGGTGGCGCCGTCTAGGCGCATCAGCCACGCGCCCCAGTACGCGGTGGTGCCCAGCTCGTGCCGGAGTTGCCGCACCATCCCGGCGTCCGGGGAGGGCCGGGTGAGTTCGGCGTCGAGCAAGTTCTCAAGCTGATCCTGGCCCTCGACCAACTGGCCGGCCCGTACCCTGGCCTTGGCCTCCGACAACGCCAGGCGGGCTCTCTCGGCCCGTGCTGATTCGGGGAGGGCGTCCCCGGCCCGGGCGAATGAGTCCGCGGCCTCGGACCAGTTGCCATCGCGTTCGGCGGCGAGGGCAACGCGCACCGCGCGAGCCGCATCATCTCTTCGCAGCCACTCCTGACCCGGGCCGAGATGGACGACGAGAGCCGCGGCGGGAACGAATCCCCAGACAGACCAGAAGAGTCTCTTCTTCATCCTCCGCTCCTTCATGCGCTCGGCGAAAGAGCGTGGGCCGCCCGTCCGCCTCCGGATTCATGCTGTGGTGGGACACGGCGCACGCCGGCAAATGCCAGCGCCGGCGAGATTGCTGCGAGCACGGAGGCGCCGACGCCGGTCGCCACGAGCGCCACAGAGCGGAGCTGGGTCGCCTGATCCGCCTCGAGCGACCGCATCTTCAGCCGCTCGATCACCGCCGTGGGAAGCTGCGACGCGTTCCCATCGTGATAGAAGCCGCCCAGGCGCACCGCCAGACGCTTGAGCGACGAGGTATCCTGGCGAGGTCCGGCCCGCGATGCTCGTGCCCCTGTAGGGGTTCCCGACGCCGAGCACGATGGTGTCGGAAACCGAGGGCGGCATCCGGGGCAGCCCGGCGTCGGGCAGTGTGTCGCCATCGCTCACGAGGATCATGGTCGCGGAGCCCGGCTCCCAAGCCTCCGCGAGCGTTCCGGCCGCGCGGACGCCCTCGTACATATTCGTCTGCCCCTCCTTGAACGCGTGCTCCAGGGGGAGATCACGCAAGATATTCTCGACGACGTTGAGATCGTCGGTGTCCACGACCACCGGCTTCGCCGTCGTATAGAACGCCACCACGCTGACCCGAGTGTGTGTTACGTCGAGACGACTCAGAACCGATTCGAGCACGTCGTACGCTCGTCGCCCCCGCGTCTCCCGGGCGTCGGGCCCCGAGTCCTCGATGTACATGCTCGGCGAGACGTCGAGCGCGATCAGGAGGTGGCGTGTTGGTTCATTCTTCTGAGGTGTGAGATCCGTCGGTGCACCATCCAGGGAGAGCAATGTTGCCAGGCCCCACGCCAGGATGCCGACGGCCGGCGCCCGGACCCAGGGCACCGCCGCAACCCAGGAATGCGCTCCATTGGTTGGGCCGAACACGAGCCAGCGAACCCTCGCGGTCCTCCGGGCGTGGAGCCACTCGCCGCAGAGCGCCGCCAACCCGATCGCGATCGCGAGGAGGAGCTTTACCACGGCGTGTATCTCAGCCCGAAGAGGCAGACTGCATGCAGCCCCAGGGCCGCCAGACCCGCCAGCGCCGCCGGGGTAAAGAAATCGACTGGTTCCGGAGCACGCTGATCGATGCGGACCGGCTGCATGGTGTTGATGTGATCGAAAATTGCGGCCAATCCCGCGGGATCATTGGCACTGAAGACCTGCCCCCCGGTTGGCCCGACCACCTCATACATCTGGGAGGGCGCCGCGCCGCCGACGTTGATCATGTAGCACACAATCGACCGGGAAGCCAACTCATTGCCGATCTGCATCGCACGTTCCCCACCCAGGTCTGAACTGAAGCCGTCGGAGACCAGGATGATGAACCGGTCCCCGTCGGGCTGCGCCGCGAGAACCTCCCCGCAGTATTCGAGGGCGTGCCCGATGCGTGTCGAGCCGAGGTGGGGGGGGAGCGACATCGGGTCAAGGAAGGGCGTGGCGTGCTGGATCGCCGAGACGTCCTTGGTCAACGGCACCCACTTGACCACCTCACCGCCGAAAATGGTGAGCCCGAACGCGTCGCCCCTTCGCCGGTCGGTGAAACGTTGGATCGCCTCCATCGCTGCTTCGTAACGGCTCTGGCCGCTCCCGAGCGGCGAGGACATGCTCCCGGACACGTCGAGACAGATCTCGATATTGGTGAGGACACGCTCCCCCTTCGGCGGGCCCAGCCGCCGAGGACCCGCCAGTATGACGACTGCCGTGGCGAGCACTACCGTCGGGAGCAGGTTGGCAGCCAGCAGCACCCGTCCCCGCCACAGCCCGGGACGAGGCGAGCCGTAGTCCACCGGCACACGGACAACGAACCCCCGGCGAGCGCTCTCCCAGACGACCAGGGCCGCGGGCAGAATCAAGGCAAGCAGGACCCAGGGGTGCGCAAAGCTCATGCCGTTGCTCCGGGAGGGAGCGGCGGCAGCGGGGCGGACGAGAGTTCGATCGCCTCGACGTCCCGGTAGCGGGACAGCAATTCGCCGATGTCTGGTTGCCCGAGACTGCCCGAGGGGCAGTGGAGCCAGCGATCCATCGCTGCGAGCAGGGGGCCCGCCTCTGGATCTTGCCGGAGCGCGGCGATCGCCGCGGTGGGGGACAGGCCGTCGAGCCTCCGATGCCGCCGCCAGTGGGCAAGCAGCAGCATCTCCAACTCGGCGCTCTGCCCGGTTGAGAGCCGGCCGGCGATGGCCGCCTCCACGAGCGGGCGGAGCTGATCGCCCAGCGTGTGGGGCCGCCCGATCGGCGCCAAGACTGGTGGGGGCCTCCGACGCAGTCGCCGGGCAACGACCCAGCCGACCGGCGCGACCCAGATCGCCCCCGCGACGACCAGCAGGGCGCGGTACCCCCCGAGCCGCGGCATACCCGGTCCCGGGATGCCGAACAGGTCGCCGCCGTGGCCCGCGGGGAGCAGTGAGCCCACCTCCACGACGACGGGCGCCATGTCGGCCGCCGGTGTCCCATCGCCATGCTCGAGGGACTCGCGCAGATCGAAAGTTCCCGGGACCTGGCCGATGAATCGAAGGTCGTAGATGGTAGAGGCGCCGTCCTGGGCGATGTCGGCGATACGCAGGACGACCGGACTCCCGCGCTCGACCGCTCGGGCGACGATCGAGCCGCGGTCGACCCTTACGAGGACGCGTCCCTCAATCCCGACCGTAGAGGTCGCCAACACGGGCGGCATCGCGGGATCCTGCGAGGTCTGTATCGTCAGCAGCGCCGCGGAGATGGCGAGCGTCAGCGCCTTCATCGCGCCGCCCTCCATCCTCGCGCGTGGACCGAGATGATCCGGCGAAGGGGCGCCAGGATCGGACCGTTCGTCGAGAGGACGACGTGGTCGACACCCGAGGCACTGAACTGCACGGGGTTGTGCCCCACGCCCCGGACGATTGTGCCGCTGCCAGCGACGAACGCGACCCCTGTCTCCGCCTCGGAGGCTCGGAGGAACCCGCCACGCAGGCGCCGGCCCTCACTCGGGTCCCGGAGCTGGAGCACCACACAGTCATGCCGCTGGCCGAGCCGCTTGATCGAGGTCTCGGCGTCGGGGGAGTGGAGGTCGCTGATCACGAACACCAGACTCGTGTGCGGTGCGAGCGCGTCAATACGATCGGCCGCGGCGGCCAGCCGGGTGACCTCTGTGAGGCCGGGACTCCGCAGCGATTCGACCTGACGCCATACCGCGCCCCTGGACATGGTCGGGGCGATGGGTATCTGTCGATCACCGCCGCTCAGGACCGCGACCGGGCTGCGTCGATGGATGGCGACCAGAGCCAGCACCGCGCCGATCCAGACCGCCAGGTCATGCTTGCTCAACCGCGTGCTCGCGTGGGCCATCGAGCCCGAGGTGTCGGCCACGATGAAGACCGGAACCCGCTTGGTCGATTCGTATTCCTTGACATGCACCCGACCCGTCCGGGCCGTGACGCGCCAGTCGATATCCCGGACGGAGTCGCCGTAGACGAATCCCCGGGATTGGGCATAGTCGATGCCCGAACCAACGAAACGGGAAGCGTCCATCCCGTAGGTCAGATCGTCCGCGAGGCGGCGTGCAGCCAACTCAAACTCGCGAGCGGTCAGCTCGTGCGGGACCGCCAGGATGTCCGTGGCCTCGGTCATACGCCCCCCGGTGTGTCAAGCCATGCCGCTGATCGGATCCATCAGTTCCCGCAGCACCTGCTGCCCCGTCCGGCCTCGCGCGAGCGACTCGTACGTCAGACGCATGCGATGCAGCATGACGTGCTCGGCGAGCGCAAACAGGTCGTCGGGGACGGCGTAGTCGCGTCCGTGGACGTATGCCCGCGCCCGGGCGGCCTGCACCAGGGCGATGCCCGCCCGGGGGCTGCAGCCAAGGTCGATGTCGGCGCAGTGCCGGGTCCGCGTCACCAGGTCCACGCAGTGCTGGATGAATACCTCGCTCACGTGCACCCGCTGCACCGCCTCCATAGAGGCGGTCAACTCGGCCACCCGGATGTCGGCGGTCTCACCGATCGCGTCGAACGCACTCATGGGCACGGCGCCGCCCTTGTCCCCGGCGCGGACCAGACCGAGGGCCAGGCTCCGACGCAGCACCTCCGTTTCCTGCTCCTTCGTGGGATACTCGAGACGGTGGCACATCATGAACCGGTCCAGTTGGGCCTCGGGCAGGTCGAACGTCCCCGCCTGCTCCACCGGGTTCTGGGTCGCGATCACCAGGAAGGGCGTCGGGAGCCGGAACGCCTCGTTCCCGATCGTGACCCGGCGCTCCTGCATCGCCTCGAGGAGCGCCGATTGCACCTTGGGAGTCGCCCGATTGATCTCGTCGGCCAGCAGCACGTTGGTAAAGATCGGTCCCCGGTGCACCCGGAATTGCCGGGTCTGCTCGTCGAGGATTTCCGCACCCACGATATCGCTTGGGAGAA
Organism: Phycisphaerales bacterium; assembly: GCA_016709445.1. Taxonomy (GTDB): domain Bacteria; phylum Planctomycetota; class Phycisphaerae; order Phycisphaerales; family UBA1924; genus PNC22. Next base: position 147,044 of record JADJMV010000008.1, on the reverse strand, counting down.
GATCGATTGTGAACTGCACGCGCCCGAAATCCAGATCGATCGCCCTCGCGACCGAGTGCACCAGCAGCGTCTTGGCAAGCCCCGGCACTCCCTGGAGCAGGAGGTGGCCGCCCGAGAGCAGCGCAATCAGGATGCTCTCCACAACGTCGTCCTGTCCGACGACCGTTCGGGCGACCCGCGAGCGGACCCGATCAATCAGTTCGGGCGTCCTGGCGCCGCGTCGTTCTTTGAGATGATCAGCGATTGGTGCGGTGCTCATCGTGCTCCCCCGGGGGCCGGGATATGGCCTTGTTCGTCCCGCGACGCATTCCGGTTCGAGTCCGACTCAGCATACCGGCTCAACCGAGAACTGCTGCATCGGTCCAGGCGGTCCTCTGGCACCCGCGAGTAACCGGCTCCGGACCTGTCGGCGGTACACTCCGGACCCAGGAGTGCGCCCGATGAAAGCTGGATCCCGACTCGCTCTTCTCGCCATCACGCTGGTGTGCTGGGTACCCCGAACGGCCCGTGCGCAGCCCGATTGGCTCGTTGATCCCGGATCCTTTGTCGCCCGGGCCGAGACGTCGCCGGACGGGAGGGAACTCACCCTCTCCAACGGTCTGGCCCGCCGGACCTTCCGGCTCACTCCCAACGCCGCGACGGTGGCGTTGGACAACCTCATGACAGGCGAGTCGATGCTGCGGGGAGTCAAGCCCGAGGCCCGAGTCACCATCAACGGCATCGAGCACTGCGCAGGCGGCCTTGTTGGCCAGCCCGACTACGCCTACCTCGATCCCGCATGGCTCGACGACCTCCGGGCCGATCCCGCCGCGCTCGTCTTGCAGCGGTTCGAGCTCGGCCGCCCCCAAGAGCGGCTGGCATGGGGGCAAGTCCGGCGCCACGCGCCGGGAATCGCCTGGCCGCCCCCAGGTGTTGAACTGCGCATGGACTACCAGTGGTCGCCCGGCGAGGGGCCGGCTTTCGCCCTCCGCGTCCACTACGAGCTCTATGACGGCATCCCGCTCTTCTGCAAGTGGATCGAGGTGACGAATACGGGATCGGAGGCCATCCGGATCGACGGCTTCAATAGCGAAATCCTCGCCGCCGTCGAGGCGTCCTCCTTCGTCGGTGGCGATCCCGGCACCTTCGAACACCTGAACATCTACGTTGAGACGGACTACGCCATGGGAGGTTCGATGCAGTCCGGTGAGGCGGTCCTCCACGGCGTCCGGTGGCGGAGCGACCCCGACTACCTGACGCAGGTGCACTACGAGCGGCAGACCCCGTGCCTGCTCGAAGCCGGTCCCGACCTCGGCCCAGCAGCCCTGCTGGCCCCCGGAGAGACCTTCGAGAGCTTCCGGACCTGGGAATTGATCCAGGACTCCACCGATCGCGAACGCCGCGGCCTGGCGGTCCGACGGATGTACCGAACGATCGCCCCGTGGGTCACCGAGAACCCCTTGATGATGCATGTCCGGTGGTCCGATTGGGACACCGTCCGGAATGCGGTCGACCAGTGCGCCGATGTCGGCTTCGAGATGATCATCCTCACCTTTGGGAGCGGGTTCGATATCGAGAATGAGACCCCCGAGTACCTCGCCGGGATGAAGAAGCTTGCCGACTACGCCCGTTCGAAGGGGATCGAGATCGGCGGCTATTCACTCCTGGCTTCCCGCTCGATCAACCCCGCCAACGACGTGGTCATGCCCGCCGGCCAGCGACCCATCTTCGGCAACTCTCCCTGCCTCGGTAGCACGTGGGGGCTCGACTACTTCCGCAAACTCCACCAGTTCTACGACTCGACCGGGTTCATGCTCCTCGAGCACGACGGGTCGTACCCCGGAGACGCCTGCGCCTCGACCGATCACCCCGGCCACGCCGGCCTTGAGGATTCCCGCTGGGCACAGTGGCGACAGATCGCCACATTTTATGGATGGTGCCGCGCGAAGGGTGTCTACCTGAATGTGCCGGATTGGTACTACCTCTCCGGCTCGAGCAAGTGTGGCATGGGCTACCGCGAGACCAACTGGTCGCTGCCGCGGGCCCAACAGGTGATCCACACACGCCAGAATATCTACGACGGCACATGGTCCAAGACCCCGAGCATGGGCTGGATGTTTGTCCCGCTCACCGAGTACCAGGGTGGCGGCGAGGCCGCGACGATCGAGCCTCTCGCCGCGCACCTGGACCACTACGAGCGCATGCTCTATTCGAATCTCGCCCTCGGGGTCCAGGCGTGCTACCGGGGTCCGCGCCTCTACGACACGCCCGAGACTCGAGACCTCGTCAAGCAATGGGTCGATTGGTATCTCGCGAACCGGGACATCCTTGAGAGCGACGTGATCCACGGACGGCGCGCCGACGGACGCGACCTCGATTGGATGCTCCACGTCAATCCCGCGCTCGAGACGAAAGGCATGCTCGTGGTCTTCAACCCGACACCAGCGGAGGTGACACGTGCACTGCAGGTCGACCTCCACTACGCCGGCCTGACCGGGGCGGCGGTGGCCGAGGCGCAGTCCGGACGATTGGACGCCCTGCATCTCGGCGTGGACGGAAAGACGACGATTTCCGTAACCGTGCCGGCGGAGGGCATGACCTGGATCAGGTTTCGGGAGCCCTGACCGCCCCCGCCTCCCGCCGCGAGGGGCGCTCCCGGCGCCAGAAGAAATCAGGGCGACTGGATTCGAACCAGCGGCCTCGTGGACCCAAACCACGCGCTCTACCAAGCTGAGCTACGCCCTGTCGCCGGCTCGGGCCCGGCCGCACAAGTCTACGCCCTCCGAGCCAAAAAACGCGCCGGCCCGATCTGAAGACCGGGCCGGCGTTCTCCTCCAGCGGGGTGAACCGCTTGGAGCCCTTCGGACCCACTCGCCGGGCGAGGCTAGAGCGGGACCTCCTTGAACAGCAGGATCCGCGGCTTCTGGCCGGGGCTGGTCACGTTCGACCGATCCACGACCATCAGGAAGCGGCGGGCGACCGAGGGCACCAGGGGGTCCAGCACCCCGAGATTCTTCGTGTCCGACTCCTGGTACCCGTGCATGAGAATCCAGACCGCGAAGATGTCCGACCGGACGCTCGCGGAGTTCATCACGCCCGAGGCGAGCGCTCACCGCTCGTCGAAGTCATCCGAGATGCCGTCGTCCTGGTCGTGATTCGTCCCGTAGCTCACCGAGTCCACGCCCGGCTTGTCAACCTTCTTGCCGTCGAATCCGAGGCGGTCGATGTCGTGCGCCAGGGGATAGGCCGGGTTGCTCGGATAGCCCCAGTCACGGAGCAGCGAGAGTTCTCCCAGCGACCGGAATCCCAGATCGCCACGGAGCGCCTCGACGCCGGTGGCGCCCTCTCGAGCCGTATCGTTTTTGTCGCCGGGCGGGAGTGAGTTCTTGGCGGCCGGGGCGAGTCGGATGCCCTTGGCGATGCTCCACCAGTCTCGGAAGTTGACCCCCTGGGTCGCTTCCGTCCCATCGACGTCACGCGTGAAGATGTTCTGCTTGTCGCGGTACGCGACCAGGGTCGTGGCGATATCGGAGTGCCAATCCTGGATGCCACCGGTCCACCACCACAGTGTCGACCCGTCGGGACCGGACTCCACCGTGGGAGAAAGTCCCGGGAGGGATCGCGCCGCTTCACGCGAGACGGTGTTGATATTCATCTGCCCGAAGGTCGGGGTTGTGAGCGATCCATACCGCCGCGGGATGGTGGTGAATGCGTCGAACAGCGTCGCCGCCATGGGGACACCCAGACCCCAGCGCTCGCTGTACTCCGTGAGGCGGTCGTACTGACCGTTCTGGTTCACGTCCTCGAAGGGGACGAAGGCGTCGTACCGGACGAAGCCGGTGTCGAGGAGCGGCGGCAGATCGCTCGCGACCTTGTCGGGCTTGAACGCCCCCGCATAGACGCTATCGCCCGCCGCCGGGTCCTCGTAATAGAGCGCGAGCGCGAGGCACTCGCTCAGGGTCGTCCACTCCTTGTCCTCGTCGGTCTCGCCCGGCGCCTGGTAAGGGCCGATCCCGAGGGGGAGCAGCAGATCCGCCACGCGCAGGTACGAGTTGTTGTTGCTGTCCTCGAACTTGTTGTTGTCGAGGTGCGCCTCGGCATACAGCGGGGTGTGCGTCGCATCACCCTCGAAGGGCACGTTATCCAGATTGTTCGGGATGACCGAAGCGACCACACCATTCTTCGCATCGCCCGATTTCTTGTCCGGATCGATCGAGATCGTCGGGACGAGCTTGGTCAGCCCCACGCCCGACTGCTTGGCGAGCAGGCTGGTGAGTGTATCGTCGCCCTGCTTGCCGCTGAAGTCGCTGATGTGCAGCGACGACCGGTCGCTCTTGTCCTCGTATTCGGCGTTCTTCGCCGCCTTGGACTGGTCCTTGAGTTCGACGCAGTACGCGGGCAGTCCGCCGCGGGGCACGGTCGAACTGGCGTTGGCGCGCGGGTCCTCGTTCCGTCGGATCGAGGCGTACCGGGTGATCGTCAGGCCCTTGTTGTCGCGGGTGTCCGCGTCCGAGTCGGGCGGTTCCGGCCCGTTCTTGGCCGATCCGATCTTGCCCTGCTGGTTTGGCGAGTCCGGCAGCCGCCGGTCGAGCGAGACGATCGTCGACCCGGAAACCCCGGTCTCCGGATCACGAAGGCGGTCGACGAGCGTGTCGTTCGTCTGGTCGTTGACGATGTCCTCCTGCACGCCGCGGATAAGGTACCCGCCCTCTTCGGTGTCCGACGCGGGCTTCTCGACGCGCCACAGCCGGACGACCTGCCGGCTCGATTCCGAGCCGTTCTGGAGGAACAGCATCGTCGGCCCCGGCACAGACACCCGGCCCGAGGCCGGATCGAACTTCGCCAGCCGGACCGCGTCGTCACCCACCTGCCGATCGATCCACTCGCGGATCCGCAGCTTCTCCTCGTCGAGGGTCTTGCCACCATACGCCGTATCGCCGGTGATCTTCTGGATGCGCTTGGCGATCTGGTCGGGGTTCTGGCTGAGCACGTAGAACGTCTTCGTCTCGCCCGGGCCCAGCGTCAGCTCCGATTCGGCGCCGCCCGCGTTGAAGTCGACCTGCGTCAGCTTGTGGTAGTTGCTCCCGAACTGGATGTAGTACAGTCCGCGACGGGCGGTGGTGACGTCGCCCGACGCCGCATCGCCCGAGAGGCTCACGCTCTCGTCGAACGGGTTGTGCACCTGGAAGGCCAGCATGTCGAACAGGTAGTCCGGGTTGTCGGTTTCCAACTGATCGAGGCGAGGAACGCGCCCGTCGATCGAGGGCGTATACCGCCACACCCGGATGCCGTTGATCGCCGCCTCCTTCGAGTCGTCGTCGCCGCCGAGGCTGTCCGGCGTGTCCGTATACATGATGAACGAGGCGGCTTCCGTGATGAACGGCTGGGCCTCGATGCCGAACACGTTGATCGCGTCCGCCGAGACGTCGCTGTTCGTGTCCGCCAGACGAGAGCTCTTGTTCTGCAGGCCGTTGTCCAGGTCCAGCAGCTTCCAGGGGTACTTCGGGTCGCGCCCGCCCGGCCCGTCGATGTCCCGTTTGCGGAACGTCGGGTCGCCTCGCAGCAGCACCGTCCGCTTCGTCGGCCGGTCGTCGGTGTCGTAAGCGTCCTGCATGTTCGCGGCCATGTGCGCCGCCGTGAGCAGCGCGAGCTCCGGGCCACGGTATCCATAGAACAGCGTCTTGTACTGTGGATTCGAGACCCAACGCCACTTGAGCGCGTCACCGGAATAGGGCAGCAGCGCGTCGCTGTAGGCCGCGAACAGCGACTGCCCCGGCACGCCCTGCGCCGTGAACAGGTCCTGCACGTCCTTCTTGAGGTCGTCCTTGCCCAGGGGGAGCGCGGCGGGGTCGACCTTTGTCGAGTCGTTCGGGTCGGCGGGGAGCACCGATGCCAGGAGCGGCCGGCCGCCGCTGGCCGTCGTGAGCCGCTGACGCGGGTCCACGAGTGACCACGCCAGCGCGTCGAGATCGAAGCTCGCGGCGCCCTTGGCAAACGTGAAGCGCCCGTCGCGCTCCAGCGAGGTCGAGCGGTTGTCGCGGAGCGGGCTGAAGAACTGGAGCAGCGGATCCCGCCCGGTGGCGAACCCCCTCCCGCCCAGCACAGACTCGAGCGGGGACCGCACCTGGTCGTTGTTCACGCCGTTGAAGGTCAGCAGCTCGAACAGCGAGTCGTTGACGAACGCCCGGCCGAGCGCTGAGGTGACGTTGCCCGTGCCGCCCCCGGGGCCAAACCCGGCAAAAAGCTCGTAGTAGTCCGTCTGGCGGAAGGGCCCCTTCCCCTTCCACGACTTCCAGTACTGCGCTCCAAACTTGCGGTCCACCAGGCCGTCCGTGGTCAGGTCCACGAGGCCGTCCTCGAATGCGCGCGGGGGCAGTTCTCCGGTGTCGAGCACCAGCCGGAGGCCGTCATAGCCTCGGTCGCCCGCCACATACCACAGCGGCCCATCGCTCGAAGTCTGGTCATAGCCCGAATAGTCATCGGTCCCGCCACCCGGCGTCGGCTGGTCAAACTTCTCGAAGCCGAACGCGACGCGTCGGTCCGTGTAAAAATCCTCGAGGGTCAGCAGACGCCGCAGGTCCACGCTCGACGGGGTGAGACCCACCGGGTCCTCATGGTCGGGCACCAGCGTGTTGTCCGTCGCGGTGTTGACATTGACGCGGGCCGAAAGATCGACGGCACGCACGGCCCAGAAGTACCGAAGCCGGTTGTCGATGGGGAGGAGTCGCTCGAAGTAGCCAGCCGTCAAGTCCCGGGCAGCCACCATCTCGAACCACCGGGAGTCGACAAGTCCGTCGCCGTCGGCGTCGGCAAACTGGTAGAGCAGATACTCCGGCTTGTTTGGCCCGTAGATGGGGTCCACCTTGGGGAAGAACGCAAACTGCTGCCCGTTGAACCAATCTGCAGGGTGGGCGGTGTTGCCGTCAGGGGGGGTCACGGTGGCGCCGAAGTAGGTCTGATAGCCCCGCTTGCCCTTCTCCGGAGACTCCAGCAGCAGGCTCAGATCTGCGCGCATCTTCCACGGCGTCGCGTCGAAGCCGTCGTCCTTGGCCTTCGGGTCATCGCGGAGCGCCCAAAGATTGACCGGCATCCCGTCCGGCGCCACATCCGACATCTGCAGCCAGTCCACCCGATCGCGGAAGTAGCGGCGAGGGTCGGTCGTCTCGTACGAGGCGGTGCCCGTGTAGTTGATGGCGCTGGGCTCGCTGGAGGAGAGGAAGGGGTCCGTGCCGGTCCCGTCGCCGGTCGGGTTGAAGAGCTGCACCGTCACCGAGTAGTCCAACGAGGGATAGTCCCACGCCTCCCGCCGAAACTGCTTGTTGCCCCGCTCGTCCCGCTCGCGAAGGTCCAAGGTGTCGAACGTGTCGTCCGCGATGATCTGCGAGATGTAGTCCCGCATCTTGTCGACGACTTCGTCCCGCTGGTCGACCTTGACCGCGGCTGCGCTGGTCTGCGTATCCGCCCGGCCGATGGAGACATACACGATCGTCACGACCGCCAGGAGTGCCAGCGTGCCGACCACCATCACCAAGAAGGAGCCTCGCCGGCTCTGACGCAGCCCCGCGGGCGCCCCGACCAGGCCCGCCAGCAGGCGGGCTCGCGCCCTCCGGGCGCCGTCGGGGCTTGCGAACGTGCGGATCATTCTCCGAATCATCTCTTGCTCCTTCGCCGGCGCATGCCGGCACCCGCCCCCCACGAGGCGTCCTCGTCAGAACTGCCGCCCGTCAGGCGTCTCGAAGATGAACTGGAAGCTCTGCTCGATCGACGGATCACTCGGATCCGCCAGCGTCATCGTGATGCGGATGAGCTTCGGCCAGGGCCACGGCACCGTCGGTGGGTCGACATTCTTGTCCGACGGGGTGTAGGTCGGGTCGGTGTAGCCGAAGTGCGCGATCAGCGGCTGGGTCGGACCACCCTTGAGGACTTCATAGATGACGCTAGGATCGAGTTCCCGGCTCGCCGGCGTGCCGTCCAGCTTGGTGTAGGGCATCGAGTACCGCAGATTCCGGTCGCTCGTCGTGTCGTAGGGATAGGGGGCGACGACCCGGATCTGTTGCCCGTCGATGGAGACCGTCCGGTCCAGTCCGAACCAGATCAATTGGCCGAGATATGGATTGCCGGGCGGGGCATCGACCACCTGCCCGAACGAGTACTCGACGATGAACTCGGTGCATCGCGGGATGAACACGTTCGAGCCCAGCATCCGCTGGTCGGCCAACCGGAAGTTCTGGATGAACCGGAAGTTGGCGGTCTTGGAGTCGGAGTAGGTGGAGAGGGTGCCGACGAAGTCGGGCATCACGTCCTCGTACCGCACGCGCATCCCGGTCGCAGAATCGGTCGGGAACAGGTCCTCCATCCAGGCGTGCATATACCGGAGATCACCCTTGAAGGTCCCCTGGAACCGGTCGTCGAACAGCAGGGAGAACTGGTTCTGGTCCGTCACGTTCCACGGGAACGCCTTGACGTCCATGATGGTGCGGCGGATAGCCGCCAAGTCGGCCGCCGCGACGTCTACGAGGCCAGAGGCCAGCATCGGGTGCCTTCCTCTCGCCCCGTCCCCTCGCCGGATGTACTCGCCAGGAAAGGAACTGGGCTCGGGGATCGCCCGCGAGCGTGCGGAAGGGGCTCGTGGCGGCGGGCTGGCCGCCCACCTGCACGGCGCTGTCCAGCGCCTCCACGGGGTCGAGCCCCAGCTCGCTCCAGAATTGGGGATCGCCCTCGGAGGGGAGTGTCTGGTTGCCGCCGCTGGGTGGCGCGAGCACCGTCACCTGCCGGAGCAGGGACCACGAGGCCGCGTACCGATTCGGATTGGTCGGATCGACCTTCTTCGCCCCCAGCGCCAGCTCGGGGCGGTAGGGCCTCCCGACGCTTCCGTCGTTGGTCTGGGGCCGGTCATAGCGCAGGTTGCCGCCGTTGATGCTCTTGCCCACCCGGTCGCTGATCGGGTCGAGCCGCTCCCCATGCCCGTAGTACACCATCGCCTCCGACGAGCTCGCCGTGAGGCCGGGGACCACGGGCGTCCGTGCGCTGGAGAACTCGCCGCGTGTGAAGAAGAGCAGTTCGTCGATGCGACGCAGACGCTGATGGCCCGCCGGCTCGTCGGGGTAGACCGCGACCCGATCGGCGGGATCGGAGATACGTCCATCCTGATCGACGTCCGCAAACTGCTGCCGGATCACCAGCGCGCCCTCGCGGGTCATGCCCTCGAAGTCGGCGCGCATCTGCCGCTCGATCAGGGCCGCGTACTGGTTCAGCACGCTGACGCGCCGCCCGCCCGCCACGGTCTTGCCGATCGAGGCGAAGATGGCCGCGATGCCGACGGAGACGATCGCGACCGCGCCGATCGCGACGATCAGCTCGATCAGCGTGAAGGCCCGACGCCCGCGCGAACCCGTCGAGATGGTGTGCTGCGTGGTCATGGGTCGCCTCACGGGGTAATGGTGAAGACCTTCGGGTCCACCGGAGTGCCCTGCGGCACGAAGATGACGGGGTTCAGGTCATACCTGGGATTGATCGTGCCATCGCCGTCCGCATCCGTCAGCCCCGGCGCGACCTTGATGTCGATGCCCCGCTTGGAAATGCCCTTCCAGCCGATCACCTTGTAGATCTGACCGGTGCGCCCGATGAACCGCTGCCCGCTGCGCCAGCAACTGCTCGGCGATCTTGAGATCCTTGATCTGGTTTCTGTCGCCCACGCCCAGCACGCTGAACGTGTCCTTCTCCAGAAAGACCCCGACCCGTGCGGGGGGCCCATGTCGACCACCGAAAGCCACGAATACTCCGACCGCCCGCTGCGTCGCCCGTCGAGCGTCGGACGGCCGTCGGAGTCCACCGACACCGGGTTCCTGCGGTCCTTGAGGGCGATGACGGGACTCGTGCCCACGAGCGAGTTGACCAGGGAGTAGGGGAGCATGTCCCCGGTCGCCACATCCTTGTAGAGCCCCGGACGGATCCCCGGATCGATCGGGCGCAGGTACATCGCGACCATGATCGGCTGCTCGGCGTTGCCGGGGTCCAGCGGATCGGGGATGAAACGAACGCCCAGATCCCACACGAACCGCGGCTGGTCCTGCGTGGTGAAGGGGAGCGGGAAGAGCCGCTGCGAGAGCGGCAGGATGATGTCGGGACCCCCGGCGGGGTCGGGCAGGACGTAGCTGCCGTCCTTGATGTCGGCCTCCACCGCGACCCAGTTGCCGTTCAGACCGTCGGCCTGGATCGCATAGTCGCGGAGCGCAGCCCAGCCCCGGCCGCCGAGCTTGAAGTTGTCGTTGTTGAAGAGCACGCGCTCCGCGGCGTTCATCGCGCTCAGCCCGAGCGTGGTCTCTGTCGCCAGGCGCTGCTGCCGCACCACCATCGGGAAGACCGCCCCGAGGCCAAGCAACCCCAGCGCGAGCACCAGCACGGCCACCAAGACCTCAACCAGCGAGAACCCGCGCCGGAGCGTGGGGGGGGTGGATCGGGTCCCGGGCCTCATGAGGCACCTCCCTGCCCGAAGTCGCGTGCAATGTCGGGGAGGTTGAGCAGGGGAACCGGCTGGAGCGAGGCGGTGTAACGCTGGAGCGTGTAGATGCGTGCGACCGGCGTGTCGCCCTGCTCGATCCACTGGCCGTCATTGTTGGTATCGCCCTCGAGCCAGCGATTCAGCCGATCGGTGTCGAGCTTTGCCACGTACTCCGGCTTCACGGCGTCCTTGTAGAGGCACCCCGTCGCCTTGTCGATCCTGGCCTGCATGCTCTCGGCCAGGTCCGACTCCTTGTAGAGCACGACCTGCTCCACCGTGTGGCAGAGCACCGTGTCGCCCGAGACATCGCCGAGCAGGCGGGAGATCTGGTCGATCCCGCTCCCCGAAATCCCCTTCCAGTCGTCCCGCTGCAGGGCGTGCTGCACCAGCCCCGCCAGGTCCGCATCGCGGTCGAAGCGGTACTGATCAAATGGCGCTCGCGTGCGGTCCGAGGCCGTCGCCCGCGGCAGGAGCACGAGACACTCCCGCGGATCGCCCACCAGCACCGCGCCCGTCTTCCCGTCGAAACGCACCAGGAACGACTGCCGTTCGGCCCCGTCGTCCGCCCGCAGGGCGTCGAAGAAGCCGGTCTCGGGAAAGACCCAACTCCGGACCTTGTTGTCGTACCGATTCCCGTCGTACCAATCTCGTCCGCCGGCGCCGCCCAGATCGAGCAGGCCCGCCGGCACGAACCCGCGAACCATCCAGCCCCGTGGCAGCTGGATCGGATCGAACGCCGAGATCGGGACGAAGACATCCCGGTCGGGGTACCGTCCCGACACGTCGCGCGATCCGCTCTTGTCCCTGAACGTCCCGATGTACTCGCACGCAATCATGCTCGTCCGCCCGCCGGGCTCGAACTGGAACATCAGCGCCGAGTCGGATCCGCTGTCGGAATGCAACGCCGCCTCGCGCCCCGTCGCAAACGCCAGACGGAGCTGCGTCTCGGCCATCGAGGATTCGGACGAGGCCAGTGTCGAACGGAACGCCGGGACAGCGACCGCCGTCAGGATCACGATGATCGTGATCACGACGATCAGCTCGGTCAGCGTGAACCCCCGGCCCACGGACGCTCTCTGACGCGTGCTCATCGTCCCACCTCCACGACGTTGTCGGCCCGGGCCGCGGCCTCGGCATCGGCGTCCGACTGGAACGACTTGCCCAGCTTGGAGCCGATGAGGCTGCTGCTCTCAACCTGATCGGAAGGCTGGCCGGCGTACGACTCGACCCCGATGTCGCCGAAAAAGCCATCGGCGCCGGCCGCCACGATCGCGTACTTCGCGTCCCCGAGCTCGCCCTGATCCTTGGACGCAGCGACGAGCGCGGGGATGTTGAGCACCCCCTTCTGGCTCCCGCTCCCGTTGGTTCGCCCCGGGGACCAGCGGTAGTAGCGGTACGCCTGGCCCTGCTGGTCGCGCAGTTCGATGCGTCCCTGCTTGGCGTCCACGGTCTCCAGTCCGCCCGTCTTGGGGTCGTACAGAGGCTTGTACTCCCGGTTGGTCATCACATCGAACGTGCCGTCGGCCTTCGGGGCCCGAGCCCCGGGGCCCTCGACGCCGTCCACTTCCTTGCCGAGGGCGCCCATCACGTAATAGGAGAGGCTGTAGACGCTGAAGCGGTACCGGGGGTCGCCGTTGGATTCGCCTCGGAGGAAATCGAGCTCCTGCGCGTCGCCCACCGAGTACACGTTCGGCACCAGACGCTTGCCCGCCGTCCGGATCGGGCCCGACGTATCGAGCGTGCCGGGGAAGCCGTCTTTCACGAGCGGCGGGAGCATGTTGAAATCGCTGTGGAACTGCTCGACCGCGACGCGGAGCGAGGCGACGTCCTGCCCCGCGGCCGCACGCTTGGCGAGCCGGATCGCATGGCTGAACCCCACGAGCAGCAGCCCCATGAGGATCGCGATCACGAGGATCGCGATCAGCAGCTCGATCAGCGTGAAGCCGGGCCTCCGGCAATTGGCTCTGCGTGCCTGCACCAGGAACTCCTTCCCCGCACCACTCCGGACCTCAGACACCCCCGCCACCGCCGAGCGAGTTGATCATGGCCACCAGCGGCAGGAACATCGCGACGACGATGGTGCCAACCATGCCACCCAGCACCACGACCATCAGCGGCTCGAGCAGGCTGACGAGCGAGGCGACCGCGACGTCCACCTCCTCGTCGTAGTTGTCCGCGACCTTCAGGAGCATCGCGTCCATCTCACCGGTCTCCTCGCCCACGTCGATCATGTTGACCACGATCGCATCGCAGGTCTTGCTCTCGCGCAGCGGCCCGGCGAAGCTCTCACCCTCGCGGATCGAGTCGTGCACGTTGGTCAGAGCCTTCTCGAAGACGTAGTTGCCCGAGGTCTCGGCGGTGATCTTGATCGCCTCGAGGATCGGCACGCCCGCGGAGATCAGCGTGCCCAGCGTCCGCGTGAATCTGGCGATCGTGGTCTTGCGGATCAGTTTGCCCAGGATCGGTGTCCACAGCAGCGTGATGTCGGTCACCGCCCGGCCCGGGCCCGCCTTGCGGATCAGCTTCCAGAAGAAGTACGCGACGAACGGGAACGCCGCGATATAGACCGCGCCGGGCATCGCCTGGTCGGGGCTCGCCGTCCCCGCGATCCACCGGCTGGTGTTGATCAGCCAGGTTGTGAGGGCCGGCAGGGCCACGCCGAAGTCGGTGAAGATCGCCTCGAACTTCGGGATGATGACGATCATGATGAACACCATGATGCCCACCGCGACGGTGATCACCACCGCCGGGTAGACCATGGCGCCCTTGATCCGCCGCTTCAGCCGCTCGCTCTTCTCCATGAACTCCGAGAGCCGCTGCAGGATGACGTCGAGCACGCCGCCGATCTCGCCGGCCGCCACCATCTTGACGTACAGACGATTGAATGCCTTCGGGCACTTGGCCATCGAGTCGGAAAGGCTTGTGCCGCCCTCGACCTCCTCGCACACCGTGATGAGCGTGTTCTTGAGCCCGCCGGGCTTGGACTGGCTCTCCAGGATCTGGAGTGATCGCAGGAGCGGCAGGCCCGCGTCCTGGAGCGTCGAGAGCTGCCGGGTGAAGAGCGTGAGCTGCTTGGTCTTCACGCGACCACCCATGCTCTTGCGCTTCTTCTTCTTGGCGGGCTGCGCCGCATCCGCCGCGGCCGATTTCTTGACCTTCTGCTCGCGAACCGACGTCGGGAAGAACCCCTGCGCCTTGATCCGCTGGACCGCTTCCTCGCTGGTCGTGGCCTCGATCGTGCCCTTCTGGGGCTTGCCGGCCGTGTTCAGCGCTTCGTATGTAAAGGTCGCCATGTGATCCGCTCCGGCTCTTGGTCTGGACCCACCCGCGGAACGCCGCGGGGCATGCACGCTCCTCCGCGTGCACGCTCCCGCGTCATTCCTCCATGATCGTCTCTCGAACCACCTCGTCGATCGTCGTCTGGCCCTCGAAGATGGCAAGCAGGCCGCACTCGCGCAGCGTCCGCATCCCCGAGCGCTTGGCGCTCTCGCGGATGACCGACGTGCTCGCCTCCTGCATCACCAATTCGCGGGCCGTGTCGGTCATCTCCATGATCTCGAACAGCGCCATGCGCCCGCGGAATCCCGAGCGGTTGCAGGCGTCGCACCCCCGCCCGCGGAAGAACCGCCGCCCGCGGACATCGTCGGGGGTCAACGCCAGCTCGAGCAGTTCCTCCTCGCCCGGCGTGTACTCCTCCTTGCACTTCGTACAGATCGTCCGCACCAGACGCTGCGCCACGACGCCCTCGATGGTCGCGGTCAACAGGAAGGGCTCGAGCCCCAGGTCCGCGAGACGGATGATCGAGCTCGGCGCGTCGTTGGTGTGGAGCGTCGAGAGCACCAGGTGGCCCGTCAGCGAAGCCTGCACGGCGATCTGCGCCGTCTCCAGGTCGCGGATCTCACCCACCAGGATGATGTCCGGGTCCTGACGAAGAAAGCTGCGCAGCAGCCGGGCAAAGGTCGTGCCCGCCTCGACGTTGACCTGGCACTGGCAGAGGCCGTCGATGTCGTACTCGACAGGGTCCTCCGCCGTCAGGATCTTGGTCTCGATGTCGTTCAATTCCGCCAACGCGGCGTACAGCGTCGTCGTCTTCCCCGAGCCCGTCGGGCCCGTCACCACCACGATGCCGTTCGGCTTGGAGATGAGCTTCCGGAACCGGACCAACTCGTCCTCGCGGAAGCCCACGCGGTCCAGCGACAGCTCGACGTTCGAACGGTCGAGCACGCGCATCACGACGCTCTCGCCCCACATCGTCGGCAGCACCGCGATACGCAGGTCCACCGGCTTGCCGCCCACCTGCAGCTCGATTCGCCCGTCCTGCGGCAGACGCCGCTCGGCGATGTCCAGGTTGGCCATGACCTTGACGCGGCTGGTGATCGCCGGGCCGAGGTGCTTGGGCGGCGGCACCATCTCGTACAGCACGCCGTCGATGCGGTACCGCATCTTGAACTCGTTCTCGAACGGCTCGAAGTGGATGTCGCTCGCCCGGTCCCGGATCGCCTGCAGGAGTACCAGATTCAGGAGCTTGATGACCTGGTTGTCCCCGGCCATCTCCATGACCGCGTCGAGATCGATCGATTTGTCGCCCGAGGCCAGGCTCTGGTACTTCGAGTCCGAAGCCAACTCCTGCACGACCTCAGACACCGACTCCTGCCGGGAGTAGTGCTTCTGGATCATCGCGTCGATCGCCCCGGTGTCGGCCACGACCGCCTCGACGATGAACCCCATCAGGAGCCGGAGGTCGTCCACCGCCCGGAAATTGTCCGGACTCTTCAACGCGATCTTCAGGCGCCGACTCGTCGGGTTGAACTCGACCGGCACAACCTGATAGGCCTGGGCCGTCTCCGCCGGAATCGCCCGGAGAGCCTCCTCTGAGACCGTCATGCCGGCGAGGTCGATGTACGCCATACCCGCCTGCCCGGCGAGAGCCTCGGCGACGTCTCGTTCCGTACAATATCCTAATTCAACGAGCAGCTGACCGATCGGAACCTTGCGGGTCTTCTGGATGGTCAGCGTCTCGTGGACCTGCTCGCGGGTCACCTTTCCCATCTTGGTCAAGGCCCGACCAAGCTTCCGACCTTTGAGTTCAGCAGGATCAATCGCCATAATCGCACCAGACTCCGACCGAACCGTCTCAAGGCGGCCCGCCGCGCCCACTCACTCAGGCACGCGGCGGACCACAACCTCTCACCGATTCGGCACTCTAGCAGATGATGTTGCAGAACAAAAGACCGATAGCCGGGGCATATCGGTCAAGACAGTTGGAAATATGATCTACAATTCAAGGCAAAACCGGCTGGTTTGGTCATTGGCCGCCTGCCTCGAACTCCTCATCCCACTCGGTCCTACCGACGGTTCGACCCATCTTGTGGATCTTGTCGGTCAGCTCAGATGGATTCTTGGACTTGTCAATCATTTCCTCGGCCGAAATGATCCCGCGCGTGTAGAGCGACCACAAGTGGTCGTCCAGCAACTGCATGCCGAACTTCTTCCCCGTCTGGATCATCGAGTCGATCCGGAAAGTCTTTGCGTCGCGGATCAGGTTCGCAATCGCCGGGGTCACCACCAGGAACTCGTACGCCGCCACCCGCCCGGCCAGGTCCATGCGGGCCAGCAGCTGCTGGCTCAGGACCGAGATCAGCGCCGTGGAAAGCTGCACGCGGACCTGGTTCTGCTGTGACACGGGGAATGCGTCAACCACGCGGTCGATCGTCTTCGCCGCACCGTTGGTATGCAGGGTGGCGAACACCAAGTGGCCCGTTTCGGCGGCCCGGATCGCGGCCTCGATCGTTTCCAGGTCTCGCATTTCGCCGACCAGGATCACATCCGGGTCCTGACGAAGCACGCGACGGAGGGACTCGGAGAACGAGGGGACGTCGTTGCCGACCTCCCGCTGGTTGACAATGGATTTCTTGTGGTTGTGGTAGTACTCGATCGGGTCTTCCATCGTCACGATGTGCCGGTCGTAGTTCGTGTTGATGTAGTCCAGCATCGTCGCAAGCGATGTGGTCTTGCCGGAGCCTGTCGGTCCCGTGACCAGGAAGAGCCCCTGGGGCCGGCGGATCAATTCGCGACAGATCTCGGGAAGTCCGATCTGCTCGAACGTCAACAGCCGGTTGGGAATCTGGCGAAGCACGATCGCGAGTTCGCCTTTTTGTCGGAATACCGACACTCGGAATCGGGCTGCGGTTCCATAGGCGAAGCCGAAGTCCGTGCCGCCCACCTCCTGCAGTTCCTGCTGGTTGCGTTCGGGGGTGATCGACTTCATGAGGCCGACCATGTCCTCAGAGTCGAGGACCTTGGTCTTGAGGTTCTGGAGGTGGCCATGAAGCCGGATGGTGGGCTGCCTGCCGACGGTCAGGTGGAGGTCGCTCGCTCCGTAGCGGACGACGGTGTCGAGCAGGCGGTCGATTTGCATCGAAGACATCGAAACGGCTCCTGTCTCCGCGGGCCTCGGCCCGCGTGGTGTCACTCACAATCAGTCTTCCACGCCGGCGACCTGGGCCACGCGGGCGATCTCGTCGGCGGTGGTCATGCCGCCGAGCACCTTGAGCCGCCCGTCGAACACGAGCGGACGCATGCCCGACTTCAGCGCCGCGTGCCGGATCTCGACGACCGGCGCCCGGTGGAATGCCAGGTCACGGATCTGAGAATTCATCTGCATCATCTCGAAGATGGCCCGCCGGCCCCGGAAGCCGGTGTTCGCGCAGGTGGGGCAGCCCACCGGCTTGTTCGCGCGCCCGAGCGCGTCCTCGGGCTTCAGGTCGATGAGGTTGAGGTACTTGTGGTCCAGGTCGGCCTCCTCCGCGACCTTCTTGCAGTCCTTGCAGAGGATTCGGATGAGCCGCTGCGCCATGATGGCCTGGATGGAAGACGCCACGAGGAATGGCTTGATCCCCATATCGATCAATCGGGTGATGGCGCTGGGGGCGTCGTTGGTGTGCAGAGTCGAGAACACGAGGTGACCGGTCAGCGCGGCCTGGATCGCGATCTCACCGACCTCCCGGTCTCGGATTTCGCCGACCAGGATGATGTTGGGGGCCTGACGCAGCATCGAGCGAAGGATTGCCGAGAATGTCAGGCCGATGCCCTCGCGGACCTGGCACTGGTTGATCCCGTTGAAGTTGTATTCGACCGGGTCCTCGGCGGTGATGATCTTCTTGTCGGGCCGGTTGAGGATGTCCAGCGCCGAGTAGAGCGTGGTGGTCTTGCCCGAGCCCGTCGGGCCGGTGACCAGGAAGATGCCGTTGGGGCGGCGGATGATCCGGTTGAACACGGTCAGGTTGTCGGCCTCAAAGCCCAGGTTTTCGAGGCCGATACGGACAGAGTCCGGGCGCAGAATACGGAGCACCACGCTCTCGCCGTGATACGCCGGACAGGCCGAGACGCGGAAATCGATGAACACGTCGTCCACACCGAGCTTGATGCGCCCGTCCTGGGGCGCCCGCTTCTCGGCGATATTCATGCCGCTCATCAGCTTCACGCGGCTGAGCAGCGCATTCTGCATGCGCTTCGGCAGGTTGTCGCGTTCGATGCACACGCCGTCGATGCGGTAGCGCAGCCGGACCCGGTCCGCCATCGGCTCGATGTGCACGTCGCTCGCCCGCATCTTCACCGCCTCGGTGAGCATGCGGTTGGTGAGCTTCACGATCGGTGAGTCTTCCGCCGCGACGTCGATCGACTTATCGACGGAGCGATCGACCGAGCGGTCGATCGTCCGGTCGATCGAGTCGGTCACCAGCGACTGGCCCGCGTTGGCTTCGGTGATCGGGGAACGCTTGCTCTCGAGCGTCCCCTCGATAAACGCCTTGATGTCCGACCGGGAGGCGATGCGGGGTTCCACCTCGGCGTTCAGCCGGAACCGCAGCATGTCCATCAACTCGAGGTCCATCGGGTCGTGGATCACCAGCTGCAGCTTCGAGCCGACCTTCCCGATCGGGAGAATGAGGTGCTTGCGCACGAGGTCCTCGGGGATCAGCTTCATGTCGATCTTGCTCGACATCCCACTCGCCGCGAGGTCAACGTACTCCATCCCGAACTGGTTGGCGAGAGCCTTGGCGACCTGCCCCTCGGAGGCGTAGCCCTGCTCGACCATCACCTCGCCGAGGCGCTTGCCCGACGATTTGGCGAGGTCCGCGGCCTTGGACACCTGGTCCGCAGTGACGACCCCCCAACCCACGAGGATCTCACCGAGCTTCTTCCGTGATCTTGCCATATCCGAACAACACCCTTTTCCCTGGCGACAACCGCGTCCTACCGCGTCCCTGATCGCGACGAGGCCATCCTAGGACCGCCCGCGTTCGGGTCGCGGCCGCCAGAGTCACCACAACCCCGCGCGCCGTACGGGCCCGATCCGCACCCGACCTTGCTTCTGGGTATTCCTTCCTTCGTCCCCACACGGGGGAGAGTTCCAGCGTACAAATGATCCCGTCCCCGACGCAACTCCCCACAGGACCCGCACGTGACCCCGACCGGACTCCACGACGCGCCCCGCCTCCTGATCACCGCCGGACCGACCCACGAGCCGATCGATGCGGTGCGGTTCATCGGCAATCGGTCGAGCGGCCGGCTCGGGGTTGCCCTCGCCGATGAGGCCTCCCGCCGGGGCTGGCCGGTCCGCTTGCTCCTGGGGCCGACGCACCTCCAGCCCGAGCATCCCCGGGTCGTTGTCGACCGGTACCGGACGGCGTCCGATCTCGGGGTGTTGCTGGCGATGGCCCAGTCCGAGTGCGACATCCTCATCATGGCAGCCGCGGTCGCGGACTACCGGCCGCGTGTCGACCCCGGTCAACTCGGGACCAAACTCAAACGCGAGGCCGGGACCCGCTCTATCGAACTCGAGCCGACCGAGGACCTGCTCGCGGCGTGCTCGGGCCGCCGAGCCCCCGGGCAGTACCTGGTCGGCTTCGCCCTCGAGCCCCGCGAACGCCTGAGGTCTTCCGCCGAGGAGAAGCTCCGACGCAAGTCCATCGATCTGATTGTCGCCAATCCGCTCGAAACGATGGAGAGCGGCGAGATCGAGGCCACGCTTGTGGCCCGCGACGGGACGGTGGCCACGACGGACGGATTGATGCCCAAGTCCCGCTTCGCGCCCTGGCTGCTCGACCGGGCGGCGGCGGCCTGGAGCCGGGCTGTCAGCCCGGCCACCGCAGACTGACCACACCGAGGGTCCACCTCGAGGAGGAACCGATGCCTCAGCCGATCACTCTCGCGGCCTTGACGTTCTCGCTGCTCGCGGCGATGGGCGCCCGCGCAATCATGGCCCAGTCCGCCCCGCCGTCGCCCCGCGGTGTGCTGCCCAGCCCGCGGCACCTTCGGTGGCACGAGTTGGAGTTCTATGGCTTCCTTCACTTTACAACCAACACGTTTACCGACAGGGAATGGGGGTACGGCGACGAGGATCCGGCGATATTCAATCCCACCAATTTCGACGCCGAGCAGATTGTGTCGGTCGCTGAACAGGCAGGGATGAGGGGACTCATTCTCACGTGCAAGCATCACGACGGCTTCTGTCTCTGGCCCAGCGACTACACGGAGCACGACATCGCATCCAGCCCATGGAAGGGCGGAAAGGGCGATGTCGTCCGCGAGATCTCTGACGCATGCGCGAGGCACGGGCTCAAATTCGGGGTCTATCTCTCGCCGTGGGATCGCAACCGCGCGGACTACGGCCAGCCCTCCTATGTGGAGTACTACCGCGATCAGCTCCGCGAGCTGCTGACCCGTTACGGACCGATCTTCGAGGTGTGGTGGGACGGCGCGAACGGCGGGGACGGCTACTACGGGGGTGCCCGCGAGACGCGGCACATCGACCGGTCGACGTATTACGGATGGGAGGAGACGACACGGATTGTCCGCGAACTCCAGCCTGATGCCGTGATCTTCTCCGACGCCGGCGATCTCCGCTGGGTGGGGAATGAGCAGGGCCTCGCGGGCGATCCCTGCTGGGCGACCTATTCGCCCCGCCCCGCCGACGGAGAAACGCGGGCCGTCCCGGGAACGACGCGGTATTGGGAGGGCACCTCCGGTCACCGCGATGGGGAGATGTGGATGCCCGCCGAGTGCGACGTCTCGATCCGACCGGGCTGGTTCTACCACGCAGGCGAGGACGGCCGGGTCAAAGGTCCAGAGCAACTCGTCGATCTGTACTACGCGTCGGTTGGGCGCGGCGCCTCCCTGCTGCTCAACGTCCCGCCGGATCGTTCGGGCCGGATCCATGAGACTGACGCCGCCAGCCTGCGGGGCTTTCGGGCGATTCTCGACGCAACGTTTGGGAGCGATCTGGCTTCCGGCGCGACGGCGTCAGCGACGAACACCAGAGGGGGCGATCGGGCTTACGCGCCGGCGAACATCTGCGATGGCCACGCGAGCACATACTGGGCTACCGATGACGCGGTGCACGACGCCGAGATTGTGCTCGAGCTGCCGAACGAGACCGGTTTCAATGTCGTCTCGCTCCGCGAGTACCTCCCCCTCGGACAGCGCGTCAACAACTGGGCGTTGGATGCGTGGCAGGATGGCGGGTGGACCGAGTTCGCCAAGGGCAGCGCGATCGGCGCCCGGCGGCTGTGGCGGGGAACCCTCATCCAGACGGATCGGGTTCGGCTCCGCCTGTCCGACGCCGAGGTCTGCCCGGCTCTCAGCGAGTTCGCGCTCTTTGCTGAGCCGCCGCGGATCACCATCGTTGCTCCCGCCGACGCGTTCCTCGACGCCATGCGGGTGGAACTGCGGTCCAGTCGGCCGGATGCCCGGATCCGCTACACGCTCGATGGCTCGCAGCCGACTGGGACCTCGCGCCTCTATGTCACCCCAATCATCCTGTCCGAATCGGCGACACTTCGTGCCCGGGGCGAGCTGGACGGCGTCCTGAGCCCGCTGGAAGCGTCCCGATCTTTCCAGGCCTATTCACACGCTTCACTCCTGCAGGCCGTGGCCCTCTTCCGCGCGCCCGGGGCGGGCCTGCGTGCGGAGTTCTTCGAGGGCGGCTGGCAGACGCTCGAGCAGTTGCAGGATGCCACACCTGTCCGCTCCCTGACCACGCCGGACTTCAGCCTCGAACCCCGCTCCCGCGACGAGCATTTCGCGGCGGTCTTCAGCGGCTTCATCAACGTGCCGACCGATGGGCTCTACACCTTTTTGACGAGCAGCGACGATGGGTCGCGCCTGTACCTCCACGACCGACTCGTGGTCGATAACGACGGACTCCACGGCATGGTCGAGCGATCGGGTGTCGTTGGGCTCCGCGCCGGATTCCACCCATTCCGTGTGGAGTACTTCAATGCGTCGGGCCAGTTTGGTCTCCAAGTCCGCTGGACCACGCCGGGCGGCTCGCCGGGGGCGATTCCCGGTTCGGTGCTCTTTGGCGGCGAATGATGCGGGGCGCCCAGATGCGCCGGGAGCCTCAACTTTGGCCAATCGAGATAGACCAGTGCGATCCCCATCCACCGGGGGCGACGACGGACAGCGCCGCCGCGCGCCCCAGGGGCGCACCCCACGGGCCGGGCTCCACATCGCCTACGAAGATGACGATCTGCTCATCGCCGACAAGCCCGCCGGCGTCCCGACGGCCGTGCCGCCCGAGGCCCGCACCAGCCAACGCACCCTGTTCGACCTGGTCAAGGAGCACGTGCGGCACCACGGCGTCGGGCGGCCTCGCGTCTGGGTGGTGCACCGCCTCGATTCGGAGGTCTCGGGCCTGGTCGTCTTCGCCAAATCGGAGCGAGCCTTTGAGTGGCTCAAGGACGATCTGCGTGCCCGGCGCGTGCAGCGCGGGTACGTGGCGCTCGTTGAGGGGCGCCTCGGGGATTCGGCCGCGGGGAGCGGTGGGGCGGCCGCGCCCCCGGCAGTCGGCACGATCCAGGCGCCGATTGTCGATACCGGCCGGGGCATAGTCCGGGTCCTGCCCCCCGACACGCGCCGCCCTGTGCGGTCCCACACCTCCGAGGGGCCGCTCGCGCGCGACGAGCCCCGCGCCGCGATCACCCACTATCGGGTCGTCGCGTCCTCCGAGAAGTTCACGCTCCTGCGCGTCCGCCTCGAGACCGGTCGAAAGCATCAGATCCGAGCCCATCTTGCCCATATCGGACATCCCGTGGTTGGAGATCGCCGCTATGGGGCGCAGGGGGATCCCCTCCGGCGCGTCGCGCTCCATGCGGCGGAAATCAGCTTTTCTCATCCGGTCTCGGGACAATCCATCCGCCTGAATAGCCCCGCGCCGGTCCGGATGTGGAAGCTCGTTGGATGCGAGCCCCCGCCGCAGGCCGCGTCCAGCGTCCCCGCCGTGGTGAAGCAGGTACCCGCAGCCGCCAAGACCGCTTGGGAGGACGTCGCCGCGTGGTACGACGACCTGGTGGAGGACCGGCGGAACGATCTGCACAACGACATTGTCCTTCCGGGCGCGCTCCGGCTGCTCGCGTCGATCCCCGGTGAGCGCGTGCTCGATCTTGCCTGTGGTCAGGGGGTGCTTGCCCGCGCGTTGGCCTCGCAGGGGGTGCTCGTGTGTGGCGTCGACGCCTCCCCCCGCCTCATCGACGTTGCCAAGCAACGCTCACCCCGCGGCCCCAAGTTCGCTGTCGCCGATGCGACGCGTCTGGATCAACTCCCGCCCGACTTCTGCCCCTCGGAAGGCTTCGACGCCGCCGCGTGCGTGATGGCCCTCATGAATATGGATCCGCTCTCGTCCGTGATTGCCGGAATCGCGTCGAGGCTCCGGCCGGGCGGCCGGTTCGTCGCCGTCCTGCTCCACCCGGTCTTTCGCAGCCCCGGGCGCACTTCGTGGGGTTGGGATCAGGGCGAAGGACGCACGCACCAGTACCGGCGGATCGATTCGTATCTCTCCCCGGGCCATCGCGAGATCGTGATGAATCCCGGGAAGGCGGTCCGGGGCGCCAAGCCGGTGGTCACCCTGACCTACCACCGCCCGCTCCAGACCTATGTGCAACACCTGACCGATGCGGGTCTGCTGGTCGATCGCCTGGAGGAGTGGCCGAGCCCGCGCCGGAGTGAGCCCGGGCCGCGGGCTGAGGAAGAGAACCGCGCCCGACGGGAGATCCCCGTGTTCCTGGGGCTCAGGGCGGTGAAGGCCGGCCCCGGCCGGGGGTTCGAATCGGCGTGACCGCTGGGCCCAAGCCGGACTACACTCCCCGCGCCGCGGGCGTAGCTCAATGGTAGAGCGTCAGCCTTCCAAGCTGAATGTTGCGCGTTCGAGTCGCGTCGCCCGCTTTCGAGACTGCTCTACCGACCGGTGCCGACGGTTCTGCGAACGCGACGGTCATGCGGGCTCCGGAACCGGAAGTCGCCACGGAGTTCATGCCACGGACGACTACCCGTTGGCATCATGTCTCTGTGGATTGGAGCACCTGGTGGTCTCTTGTCGTGCCGGGAGGCGCGTTCCTCAGAACTCGTGAAAGACCCGGATGGTGCGGTTCCGCGGCGGCTCCGCGGCGACTGGCGGTCGCCGGTTCCGTCGGCGTGGTCCGGGCGCCCGATGGCGCATCCGCGCCGAACAGCAGCCAGTTCGCATCGAGGTTCCACTCGCTGCAGACGCAGAGCACGAAGGGGAGCGCGGGCACGCCCGAGCCGAGGTATCGCCGCACCGTCTCCGCGTTGCACCCGGTCCGTCTGGCGATCTCCGCGTTGCTGACGAAGCCGGTCGCAAACCGGATGCGGCTTTGGATGGCCCGGATCCGCGCGTGCTCTGAGGAGGAACCGTAAGCGCCCGACGGCATCACCGCACCCCCTCGGCAAGCGGCAGGTGCATGGGAGAAGCCCCGCGCGCGCACTGCCCACTCTCCCAAGCGGGGCTCGCTGGAGCGGGGGTCTGGAATCGCAGCGCGAGGCCCACTCCCTCCAGGGTTTGGTCAAAGGCAGTCCATTCAACCGCCGCGAACGCATCGGGGTATGCGAGCATCAGCTCTTGCGCAGAGAGAACCAACTCCAGGCCGGCCTGGCGCTCAAGATCTGAGAGGTTGGGCTTGACGCCTTCCGCGTAGAAGCTGGACATGATGGACGCCGCGAGTTGCCCGCACGCATCCGCCGACCCGGCGGGACCGGGGAGTGGGCGGATATCGACGACGACCTCGTCGATGCCAATCAGGTACTCCCAGACGGTGCTCCAGAGTGGTTCCCCGGGGAGTGCGGACTTTGGGGGAGTTTCCACCCCCGGGGATCCCCCTCCGGTTGCGGGGCCACTGACGAATACCAAGCAACCGAGGGAAAGCGTCGCACAGAATCGTGGACATCCAGAGGTGTTTCCGCTACCTTGGCGTCGAATCAAACGCACGTGGTCCTCCTCACGGCCGCTCGGTTTGAGGAGCAGCGGCCGTGAGGTCAGCCCGGTGGTGGGGGCTCAGTGTGACGCGGAGCAGGGAGTTTTTTCGTGCGCCCGGAAGACGGTCCCTTGGCAGCTGTTCCTGATGGCGGGTTTCCTGCACCGCCGGAGGAGCGTGGCGACGAGGCCACGCTGGCTTCGCGGTTCCGAGCCGGCGACGCCGAGGCCGTGGGGGAGTTTTTGACGCGCTTCGGGCCTGTGGTTCGGGCCCACTATCGGCGAAGGATCGGCCGCTCAATGCGTCGGCTCGTGGATTCGCAGGACCTCCTGTCCACGATCGCACGTCGCCTGTGCCAGCGCGTCCAGGCCAACCGGGTCGTCGCGGCCGATAGCCGCCAGCTCTGGGCCCTGGTATTCCGCATCGGTGACGATGCCCTCATCGACAGGGTCCGGATCGTCTCCAGGCTCCGAGCGCTTGAGGCGGCCGACTCGCCGTTCGTCCAGATGCTGCGTGCACGCTTGGTGGGGGATGATGGGCCCGGCGGCCGGGGTTTCGAACATGAGATGGCGGCGATGCTCGAGAGCCTTCCGACGGACATCGATCGCGAACTGCTCGTTCTCTGGCTGCATGGCGCCTCGCTCGCGGACGCCGGAGAGCAACTGGGCCTGACGCCGGCGGCCGCACGCAAACGATGGCAGCGCCTCCGAGAATCGATCCGAGATCACTGGAAGGAGAATGGTGGCCCATGAGGAACACGGGGATCGAAGACCACCACGCCTCGAACCACGCCGTCGAGCCGCCTCTCGAACAGGTGGCGCGGGGTGCGCCGGGCATGGGAGATGAACTGCTGGCCGAGCGAATCGAGGTTGCTGGGGCCTCTTGGCTGGCCGGGGGACGCGTGCCGGGGCTCTCCGAATTGCTCGCCTCGATCCCGGTGCTGCGATCGAGCCCCATCGCGCTCGATGCTGCGATCGACGTGGTGCTCCAGGGGCTGCTCGCTGGGGGACTCTCACTGGAGGCGTCGGGCGAGGCGATCCGCGCCGACACTCCGGAACTGACCGAGGCCATCGACGCCCACCTCGCGCTCAAGAGCCTGCTCGGCCACTCCATTCCTGATCGCTCCCCCGCCTCGGCGCCGGAGATGCGGCTGCCAGTCGCGTTCGGGCCGACGATCGACGGCGGCGGAAAGAGGTATGAACTCGTCGAGTTCATCGGAAGCGGCTCGGAGGGGCGGGTCTTTCGCGCGTTCGACCGCCGTCTCAACGCCGATGGCCGGCCGCTCCCTGTAGCCGTGAAGACGCTCTCCTCTCCCCAATCGCTCCGACGGGTCCACGACGAGGCGACTCGCGCGACCCGCGTCCGACATACCGGGATCGCGGCTTTGCTTGACTGCGGCCAATCCGAGGACGGTCCGTATCTTGTCTCCGAATTCGTTGAGGGGGTGACCCTCGACCGGTGGTGTCGCCAGCGAGGTGTGATCCCCTCGAGAGACGCGGCCGAGATTGTCAGGCAGTTGGCCGAGGCAGCGCAGGCGGCACACAACGCGGGCGTGGTCCACCGCGACCTCAAGCCAACGAATGTGCTGGTCACCGATGCCGGCCAGGCAAGGATCACCGATTTCGGACTCGCGGCCGCCCTCTCGGCAAAGGGGGAAGGATCGCCGACCGGCTCCCTCGCCTTCGCCGCGCCGGAGCAACTCCTGGGCGAGCAGGGCGCCGCCGATGCTTCGGTTGATGTGTACGCGCTCGGAGGGTTGCTCTATTGGCTGCTGACCGCCCGCTATCCCAACGGGAATTCGGCTCGCGAGATCTACGCCAACCTCGCCGAGCGCAGGTTCCCGGGCACAACTCTTCCGCCCAAGCTCCCGAGACAAGAGGCCACGCTGGGCCGGATTTGTTCGAAGGCGCTGGCGCCTGATCCGGGCGATCGCCATTCGTCGGCGGCTGTGCTCGCTCAGGATCTGGCGCGATGGCTGGCTTGGGAGCCGGTGCTCCCTTTCGACGCGTCGTCCGCGCGTCGCATCGAACTCGCGACGCGCCGATCTCCCCTCGCCGCGGCGACGGTCGGAGTGTCGGCGCTGGTGATGTTCGGGGCGATTGGCGTGGCGTGGCGGATGGACGCCGTCCGACGCAGTGCCCTTGTCGTTGCCGAGCGAGAACGATCCAATCGTGAACTCGCCTGGTCCCGCGAGCGACTCGAGAGCCAGCGCACCCAACTCCTGGACACGCAGCGATACACGCGGGGCTTTATGGGCCTGCTCAAGCAGACGTACGCCGACTCGGGGCGACGCCGGATGGCTCCCCGTGCTCTCGGTGCTCGACAATATGACCGGGCCCGGCCTGCTCGATATCGCCGCGGTCAAGGGCGACATCTCCGACATGCGCCTCAAGGTCGTCTCCAATGTCCTCGACCGAGCCGCGGCGGAGGGCATGAGCGATTCGATCGAGATGACGCTTTGGGAAACCGCACGTGGCTATTGGCTGCTCCACGCCAACCAGGACGCCGAAGCGCTCGAGGTGCTCCGTGCCAACAGCGAGCGTGTCTCGCGTGCGTTTCCGCCGGACGACCCGTGGATGTCGGTCGTCACCGCGCTCCGTTGCATTGCGGAGGTGCGCAACGATCCAAACCCCGAGGGGGCTCCCGAGGCCCGAACCTGGCTGGCCGCGAACGGCTCGACGCTCTCTGACGGGCTCCGCAAGTTCATCCGGGTGAAGACGGGAGTCTTCGTGCCCGAGCCTGTCGATGCCGGGCCCTGGACCGGATGGAGCGAAAACCTCCCTGCCGAGGGAGCCGATCCGGTGGATCGGTCGGCTCCTGCGCCGGACCCGAGTGCCGATGCCGAGCCAGCCGAACATCCGCACCGATAGCCATCGGCGATGCTCGGTCCTGAGACTCCTGGGAAGAGCGGGCGAAGGGAGTCGAACCCTCGACATTCAGGTTGGAAGCTGACGTTCTACCACTGAACTACGCCCGCAGCACGCGTGCAGTATAGCCGCGGCCCGACCGACCGCCAGCCCGCCCTCGGCTCGGGCGGACCACTCCCAACGCCGATCCGCGTCCGTCTCGAGCGGGGCTCCGCTCCCGGGCGTTGCGGGCCGGGGGCGGAGCCTCAGATCGTCCGTGCCACGCTTACCTCGGTGCTCACCGGCGCGGGCCCGGTCCCGAACCCCGCCCGGTGGCCAAGGTATCTCCCGAAGGCCCGGAGGGCCTGGTCGGCCGGCCGAAGGACCGGGACCGCTTGGTCCCGAAGCCGGCGGCCCAACTCGGCGTAGCGCGGGCCCGCGTCGACCACTGCCATGATCGGCTTGTCGCTGGCGGCCTTCAGGCGTGCCACGACGCCGGCGAGCGAGTCGCCCGAGCCGAGCTCGGCGTCCGTGGTCGCCAGCGCCGGCGTGAGCGGCACGGCAGAGATCAGGAGGGCATCGAGTCCCTCGCTCCGCAGCATGGCCAATGCCGCAGCCTCGTACGCGGCTTCGCCGGCCATGGGGGTGAGGTCGAGGGGATTCCTCGGGTCGACAAGCGAGCCGAGTTGCTGCGCCTCGAGCATGCGTTCGATGGCGGCCCGCGTCTCCTCATCGAGGGAGGGCAGTTCCACCTCGCCTCGCTGCCCCCGCAACTGATCGCCAAGGCCCACTGTCTCGAATCCCGCGTTTGAGATGGCCCCGACGCGCACGCCCCGAACGTTCCGGTCGTGGAGGTACGCCGAGAGTTCCAGGAGGTGCTCAAAGTCGGTGAAATCTTCGGCGACCAATGCGCCCGCGGCCGTCGCACCGGCGCAGCAGATGTCGTAGTCACCGGCAACCGAGGCCGTGTGCCCGCTGGCCGCGTCGCGCCCTTGCTCGGTGCGCCCCGCTTTGTAGAACACCACGGTCTTGCCGCATGCCGTGATGCGACGGACGGCCCGGAGCAGGTCCAGGCCGTCGAGATCCCCAAATCCCTCGGCGTAGACACCGATGGTATGGATGTCGTCCCGGTCACCGACTGCCCGGACCATGTCCGCGATCGTCAGATCCGCCTGATTGCCGATCGAAACGGTCAGCATCGGGTCGAGTGATTCGAGCACGCTGAGTCGGCTCACGATGAAAGCGCCGCTCTGGGAGAGCAGGGCGACGCCCCGGCCGGGCCGTTCGCGGCGTTTTTCCAACTTGTTGTCCGGAATGAAGAACGTGTCATAGCGACCAGGACGTGACTGGACCCCGAGGCTGTTCGGCCCCAGCATGACAAAGTCGCCTGTCCCCGCCGCTCGTCCCCGCCCGATCGCTTCACGCACCCGGAGCAACAACTCGCCGCTCCCGCGTGTTTCGCCGACCCCACCCGGGATGACAATCGCCGACCGCACACGGCCGCTCTCGACGCACTGCTCGACGATCTCGGGCAATTGCCCGGCCGCGGCCGCGATCACCAGCAGGTCGGTCACCTCGGGCAGCGACGCGATGCTCGGGACGCAACGCACCCCATCGATCTCTCCCAGTCCCGCCTTCACCACGCACAGCCGCGCGGGGTCAAACCCACAAGCCAGGACATTCTCCAGGATGATCCGGCCGAAGTTCCGCCCCTTGCCCGAGACGCCGACGATCGCGATCGACTCCGGCTCCAGCAAGCGGCGCACCGCAGCGATCGGACGCTCGGTGGTCCTCCGCGTGGCGGTCGCCAGGCGTCCGCGGCCATCCAGAGGGATCATCCTCTGCCGGCGGAAGGCAAAGGGGTTGACCTCGAGTTCCGCGACATCTGGCCCCAGATCGCCCCGGTCGATACAGAACCTTCGGGCGATGCCAATGAACGCACGGAAGCACCGCAGAAGTTCTCCATCCGAGGCCGTTCGCCTGTGGCCCCTCGCACGCCCCGAGATCATCTCGTAGGCCGCCGTTTGCCTGAACAGTTCGAAGAACTCCTCCGCCGAAGTCTCGGTCGCAACCGCCTTCGCGACCGCGACACCGGGACGCATGATTCGCGCCAGGTACTCAGTGTCCGTCCCGCCCAGGCCGGCGGCGATGACGGCCCCGAACTCCCGTGTCGCACGGACGCCGACGAAGAGCTCCTCGCCGAGGCCCTGCCCGCCCCGTTCGACGAACTCGATGACCAGAACTCCCTCCACCATCGCCCCATGCGCACGGTGGAACTCGATCAGCCGATCAATCTCCCGCAGGACAATGTCGTACTGCCTCGGACTGAACACCACGCCCTTGGCGTCAGACTTGTGGACCACGTCCGGTGAAACGACTTTGAGTACCACCTGCTCCCCGGGAAATGAATCCAGCATCTCCCGCGAAAGCAGGTCCCCGACACCGAGGAAGGCGTGGTGGGGTGGTGATATCGCGCCGACCAGTTGCACGATCTGGTACACCTCGTGCTCGAACAATTGGCGCCGCCCGGACCGGTAGATTTCTTCGAGCAGACGCTCGACCGCGTGAGCCTCGGCGCCCGAGAGTCGGTCAGCCGTGACGAGGGCGTCGAACGCGGGACCGTCCGGCGTCTCCGGGGCCGCGAGCGTGTCCATCGGGAGTGAATCTACCCACTGCCGCACAGCCACGGATGTGCCGCCCCGGTCCAAACCCTCGAGGTATGCGGCGCCCGCGCTGCGTCCGAGCCGCAGTGCCCGCAGGTTCAGCTCGACCATCGTCGCGCCCTTGACGGCGAACATCTCCGTGACCCCACGCTCGAGCGCCTCGAATTCCAGAGGGAGGAACAGCGACGCCGCGCCCAGCAGCACGATATTCCCGGCGCGGCCCGAACCAGCGGCCCGGGCGAGACGATCGGCGTCGACCACAACGTGCCGCGGAGTCGCCGCGATTCGGCCGAGGACCTCTTCGATGGGCGGATAGTTGCCGATGTTTACAAACGCGTTTGTCGCGGCGACGATCACGCCGTCGGGCCCGAGAAGGTGCGCGTGCCGCAGTGCCTCGAGGGGTTCGGTCGCGATCACAAGATCGACCCGTCCGGTGGGGATCAGATCCGAGTGGATTGGCTCGTCCCCGATCCTCAGATGCGATTCCACCGCCCCGCCCCGCTGGCTCATGCCATGGACCTCGGCCTGTTTCACTTGCAGCCCGCGCCCCACGGCTCCCAGCGAAATCGCCCGAGCGATCGAGAGGATCCCCTGCCCGCCGACGCCCGCCAGGATGATATTGTGCAACACGGATCACTCCCGAGTTTCAGGGGGTCCTCGCGACCCCGACCGTCACGGGTGTGCAGGCGCACCCAGCGCCGCACGACCCCTCCTGCACCGTGTCCTTGGCCCGACGCTTGACGTGGATACACGCCCGCTGCGCCACGATCACGCTCAGCCCGCGATGCTCGATCTCGCGTCGGATCAGCGCAGTGTTCTCCGCGTGCCGGCGGGGGAGCGGCTCGATGACGTGCAGGTGCTCCGGGCGCACGCCCAGCCCCCGCAGAAGCGCGAGAAGTGGCTCGCCACACACCATCGTGTCCTGCGCTCCCGTCATCCCGACCGTCGCGTTGTCGAGGATGACGACCGTCATGTTCGCGTCCGACTTGGCGGCCCCGATCAGCGGGGTCATACCCGAATGTGCGAAGGTGGACTCCCCAATCGTGCAGATCACGGGGTGAGCCCCGGCCTGCGATGCACCGTGCGCCATCGCGATCGACGCCCCCATGTCCACACACGAATGGACCGCTCGGAAGGGCGGGGCGACCCCCAGCGCGTAGCACCCGATGTCGCTCATCATCAGCGCCTCTCCCACCGGGGCCGCAGCCTCGATGATCGCCCGGAAGCTGTCCGCATGGGGGCAGCCCTTGCAGAGCTGCGGCGGCCGGTCGGCAAGATCTGACACAGGCTGGGCCGCGCTCACATGCGCCGCCCCCAGCGCGTTCGCGACCAGGTCGGGCGTAAGTTCGCCATCGATCGGCAGAGCGCCCGTCAGCTTTCCCCGCACCGACTTCCCGGGGATTCCCAGCAGGCCACCGAGGCGTCGCTCCAGAAAGGGGGCGCCCTCTTCCACCACGACGATGTCGTCGCAGTGGTCCACCAACTCACGAACCAAGGAGACGGGGGCGGGGTACCGCTGGATAAAGAGCGTGCTGTGTTCGGGCTGCTCCCCTAGGGCCTCGGCGACATAGTTCGCCGCGATCCCCGTGGCGATGATTCCGCGCCGGCCCGCCAGCCGCAGCCTGTTCGCCCGGGAGGATCCGCTGTCCCGCAGCAATTGCTCCTGTACGCCCAGCAGGTGCCGGTATCTTCGGCGGGAATTCGTCGGCACCAGCACCCAGTCGTCCGTGCTCGGGGCGGCGAGCACTCGGTCGGGAGGAGCCGGCCGTTCGAAGCCGGAATCTCGCACCAGCACCGCCGCCCGGCTATGGCAAAGCCTGGTCACCATCCTCACCATGACGGGCAGGCCGACCGCCTCTGAGTAGTCAAACGCCTCGAGCACGAGGTCGTACGCCGCCTGCTGGGAGCCCGGCTCGAACATCGGAAGCAGCGCAAACTCCTGGTAGTGCCGCGAATCCTGCTCGCTCTGGGACGAATGCATGCCCGGGTCGTCCGCCACGATGAGCACGAGGCCCGCCCGGACACCGGTCATCGCCGAACTCATGAACGGATCGGCCGCGACATTCAGGCCGACGTGCTTCATGCTCACCAAGGCCCGCCGTCCGGCGTACGACATCCCGAGGGCTTCCTCGTACGCCACCTTCTCGTTGGCCGACCACAGGGCGGAGATCGCGGCCCCCGTGCGCGCGCGGTGCGCATCGACGTACTCGAAGATCTCCGTCGCCGGCGTCCCGGGATAGCTGAACGCCCCCCCAATCCCTGCGTCAATCGCCGCCTGGGCCGCAGCCTCGTCTCCGAGCAGAAGTTTGGTCGGCACGATGGTGACCTCCAACGCCGGCACAGGAGGAGTCCCATGGACTCCTCAATTTCGTATCTGTATATCCGATTCTAGCCTGTCGCCTCCGCTTGGCCACCCAAGTGCGGAATCCTGGCACGGACCCACGGTCCCGCCGGTCAGAGAACAAAGGCCCGCAAACCCGATCGATCTCCCCAGATCCCCTTCCAGACAGGTGGGGTGGCCGCTCGCAGGGGGCCTCGGGCAATGTTTCCCCGCAAAGGCTCGCCCCCTCACCGGCGAGCTGCGCTTGGGGTTCAGGCCGGCCGCATGCATCCTCAGCCTGGATCCCACCCGTCAGGCCATCGCCCGGCGGGCCTGCTCCGGGGGGGCGCCTCGTGGGCCTCGAACCCGTACCGACAAATCCCGCACGATCGGCGTGGCGGGTACGACCGCCGAGGCATTCGGCGGCCTATGCGTGTGCTTTGTGTGATGGTCCACTCGCTCCTGATCGAGGGGCTCGAAGCGCATCGCGCCCTGGATGGACGGAGCTCGGTGGTTGGCGCCCTTGCCCCCGTCGTCGACCCCGGCAGCAGGTGGAGCGGCACGCTGCTCGTCGATATCGGTGTGCCCGGGCCGGACGCTTCCGCGGTGATCGCCCGGCTGCACCGCACGAAGCCGGATGTTTGCGCACTATTCCCCAGCGAGCAAGCTTGCGACGAGCACCTGGCCCCAATCGACCCATGCGGATCGTCGGTCTACCGCTCGAAATCGGACGCTCCGGAGCGCATCGCGGCGGGCTGCTCCTCCGCGCCGTGAGGGAACGCGACGTCAGGACATCAACCCACCGACGACCTCGCCGGCGACATCCGTCAGCCGGAATCTCCGGCCCTGCGAGAGGAACGTGAATCGCTCGTGGTCAATCCCCAGCAGACGCAGGAGCGTTGCGTGCAGATCATGGATGTGCACAGGGTCCCGGGTGACGTTGAAGCCATACTCGTCGGTCTCACCAAACGTCGTCCCGGACCGCACGCCGCCGCCGGCCATCCAGACCGAGAAGCAACGCGGGTGGTGGTCGCGTCCGTAGTCGGGCGTCTCGATATCCCCCTGCCCTACCGGGGAGCGTCCGAACTCTCCCCCCCACACCACCAGTGTGTCATCAAGCAGACCGCGCCGCTTGAGATCAACGACCAGACCCGCCGATGCCTGGTCGGTATGCTCGCACTGAATCCGCAATTGCTCCGGCAAGTGGCGGTGTTGGTCCCACCCCACGTGGTAGAGCTGGATGAACCGCACCCCTCGCTCGGCCAGCCGCCGGGCGAGTATGCAATTCGCCCCGTAGGAGCCTGGACGGCGGGCCGCCTCGCCGTACAGCTCGAACGTCTCCTCCGGCTCGTCCGAAAGGTCCATCAACTGCGGGACGGACATCTGCATCCGGAACGCCAACTCGTACTGAGAGACCCGGGCCGCGATCTCCGGGTCCCCCGTCGCCTCCTCGTGCATGGAATTAAGTGTGCCGAGATCGTCAAGCTGTCCCCGACGCACACTGCGGCTGACGCCCGGTGGATTCGGGAGATACAGCACGGGCTCCCGTCCCGCACGCAACTTCACGCCCTGGTGCTCTGCCGGCAGGAATCCCGCGCTCCAGAGGTGTTCGTACAGGGGTTGGTCGCAGGTTCTCGCCACGTCTTTCGAAACCATCACGATGAATCCCGGCAGGTCCCGATTCTCGCTGCCGAGCCCGTACACAGTCCACGCGCCGATGCAAGGTCGCCCCGGGATCTGGTGGCCCGTCTGGAAGAAGGTCATCGCGGGGGCGTGGTTGATCTGCTCGGTGTGCACACTCCGCACGATGCAGAGGTCGTCCGCGATCGCCGCGGTCCGGGGCAGCAATTCGCTCATCCACGCCCCGCTCCGGCCATGCTGCGCAAACCGGAAGGGGCTCGGCGCGACGATCTGCGCCTGTCCCGCAGTCATGGTCGTGACCCGCTGCCCCATCCGTACGGAGTCCGGAAGCAACTCGCCCCGACGCGCGATCAAGCCGGGCTTGTAGTCGAGCAGGTCGAGCTGCGATGGCGCCCCCGCCTGCGTCAGCATGATCACCCGCTTTGCCCTCGCCGGGTAGTGGGGGGGCGCCGATGTCGCCGCCCCCGACGTCCCCGCGCTCGCCGAGGTCACTCCTCCCAGCATCGACGCCAGTGCCGCCGAGCCGATCCCCGCGGCCCCTCGCCCGAGAAACTGGCGACGAGTCATCGCAAGCAGTTGCTCCATCCTCGCGTCCACGGTCACTCCCGGCTCAGCGCCTCGTCCAGATTGAACACCACACTGCACACCCCCGCCAGCGCCGCGATCTCCGTCCGCCGGTCCTCGCGCGGGTCAGGCCGTTCCCCGACGCACGCCGCGGCGCTCGCCTCGTCCGCGTGATCGGCGTAGTAGGCCCGAAGTTCAACCAGGCGCCGCGTGAGAACCGCCAACTCCGCAGCACGCGCGGGTCGCCCCAGCACGGCCTCGAACACGCGGGCGATCGACTCCCGATCGCTCGCACCGGGGGACGACACGCTTCCGTACAGCGTCCGCTCGGCGAGCGCCGCGGCGGCCTCCGCATACGTTTCGTCATTCATCAGGATCAGCGCCTGCAGGGGCGTGTTGGTCCGGATCACCCGCACCGAACATTTCTGTCGCATCGATGTGTCGAACATGTTCGCCGGCGCCGCCGTTCGCCGCCAGAATGTGTACAGGCTCCGCCGATACAACTCGTCCCCGGTCCCTTGGGCGTAACTCAGACGGCCAAAGCTCACATCCTCCCATACCCCTGCGGGGTGGTACGGCTTCACCGGCGGCCCCCCGACCCGTTCCACGAGCAGCCCGGAAGCGCCCAAGGCCTGATCCCGGAGCACCCCCGATGCCAACCGGAACCTTGACGCCCGCGCCAAGAGCCGGTTCTCAGGGTCGCGGTCGAACAACGCCGCCCCGCACGCCGAACTCTGCCGGTACGTCGCGCTGGTCACCATCAGCCGCAGCATCGCCTTCACATCCCAGCCGCGCCGCATGAACTCGCCGGCCAGCCAGTCGAGCAACTCCGGGTGCGTCGGTCGTTCGCCCTGGATACCGAAGTTCCCCGGCGTGCGGACCAGCCCCGCCCCGAACTCCGCCTGCCAAAGCCGGTTGACCTCAACCCGCGCGGTCAAGGGGTTCGCCGGATCCGCCACCCACTCCGCCAGTCCCAGCCGGTTCGCAGGCGCTCCTGGGAGCGACCACAGCCGCTCGGGAGTTCCGGGACCGACAGCCTCCCCTGGGGCGTCCCACGCGCCTCGTACGAGCACATGCGTCTGCCGGGGTTCGGTACGCTCCCGCATCACCATCACGTGCAGCTCGCCCCCGTCCGGGCCCTTCATCTCCAGAAGCGGGGGCTCGTCCCCCTGGTCGCCCGATCCATCCTCGTCGATGCTGTTGAAGTAGGCCGCGAACCGGTAGTAGTCCTTCTGCGAGACCGGGTCATATTTGTGGTCGTGGCACTGGGCGCATGCCATCGTCAACCCCAGCCACACCGTGCTTGTCGTATCGACCCGGTCGTTCACGTAGTCGTTGCGCGACTCCTCGACGTCGCGCCCGCCTTCACCGTTGATCGGGTGGTTGCGATTGAACATCGTCGCCAGAATCTGGCTCTCGCCGGCTCCGGGGAGCAGATCCCCCGCGATCTGCTCCCTCGCGAACTCGTCGTAGGGCATGTTCTCGTTGAATGCCCGGATCACCCAGTCTCGCCACGGCCACGCCGTTCGGTCGGGATCGAGCTGGAAGCCGTTCGAGTCGGCATACCGCGCCGCGTCCAGCCAGCCGGCCGCGAAGTGTTCCCCGAACCTGGACGAGGCCAGCAGCCGATCCACTGCGCGCTCGTACGCCCCCGCGCCGTCGTCGGCGAGGAACGCCGCGAGTTCCTCGCCGCTGGGCGCAAGCCCCGTCAGATCCAGGCTGACCCGACGAAGGAAAGTCCGTCGATCCGCCTCGGCCGCCGGGCGCAGACCCTCATGCTCCAGTACCGCCAGCACGAACCGGTCGATCTCGTTCCGGCACCAACCCGCGTCCGAGACCCCGGGAGCCTCGATCGGGCCCACGGGCTCGAACGCCCAATGCCCCGACCACGTACCACCCTCCGCGATCCAACGCCCCAGCAAGGAGACCTCGACCTCGGTCAACTGTCTCGCGGCCTCCGGCGGGGGCATCCGCTCATCCGGATCATCAGACCCGACCCGCCGGGCAAGCTCGCTCTCCTGCGGGCTTCCGGGGACCACCACGGCGGCCATTTCCCCGGCCTCGCCGCGCGTCGCGCCGAAAAGCCCCTCACGCAGGTCCAGGCGCAGACCCGCTTTCCGATCGCCCGCGTCCGGCCCATGGCACTTGTAGCAAGCATCCGACAAGATCGGGCGGATATCCCGGTCGAAGTCGACCCCGGGCTGACCGGCGAGGGGCGGCGCGCCGAGTATCGTCGCCGCTGCCAAGGTGAGGAGGGTTTCAAGCACCGCCCCAGCCTACACCAACGCCGCGGCCGTGCGCCGCAGAAACCCGCGCACCCGGCCGCCCGATCCGCAACGCCGACCCTAGCGCTCCCCCGGCTCCTCGGCGACGCGGTGCCCAAACGCCTCGAATTCCCAGACCGAGACGCCCCATGGCGTCGCCCGCTCCGTGCAGTGCAGCCGCAGATACCGCGCGGGCGCCAGCGGCCCGTCCAGCCGATCCTCGGACGCGTCCGCCTTTCGCACGCGCTGGACAAGCGTCCAAGCCTCGCCGTCCAATGAAGCCTGGAGATCAAAAATGGCCGGGTGCGCGTTCTCCCACCGGATCCGCACGAGCTCCACCCTCGCGGGTGCGCCCAGGTCGATGGTCAGGTCCTGCGGGACAGCAAACGACGAGGACCACCGCGTGCCCATGATCCCATCGACCGCATTGGCTGGCCCGAGGTCCGCCGATTCTGATGAGCTCGCGCTCGCCGGCGCTCCCCGGCTCAGCAGTTCCGGGAGGTCCGGATCCGGCTCGAATCGCGCCACGATGGTCTGGGGGCCATCGGCCCGGAACCGGATTGTCGCCCCCGCGATTGTCGAGCCCTCCGGCGGCGCCTCCCATCCAGAAAAACGGAATCCGAAGTCGGGCTTCGCGAGAGCCGTGACCTCATCCCCCGCCCGGAGCAAACCGCCCGCCGGCTCGAGCGCGATGCTCCCGTTCGGGTGGACCAGCGAAAGCGTCGGCGCCGCGCCTTCCTTGGCGTATACCCGCACATACTCGATCCGGTGGTATTGCGGGAGGACTGTTGTCGCGTCCGGGTTACCCGGCCAGTCGCCTCCGACCGCCGTATTGAGGATCAGGTAGAACGGGATCGTCGGGACTTCACGCGTGCTCGAGAACTGCAGGCGGTCATCGACGAACCAGTCCACCCGCTCCGGTGACCACTCCATCGCGAACGTGTGGAACTCCTCGCTGAAGTCCGGCCCCCGCATCGGCCTGCCTTCGTGCGCGTTGTTTGGCCAGACGCCCCAGTGTTGGGTCTGGTAGACCACGTCCGGCTCATGACCCAAGAGCTCCATGATGTCCAGTTCCGGCGGCCAGGCCGGATGATCTTCCGGCAGCATCCAATGCGCCGGCCACACCCCGCGGCCCTTCGGCAACTGCGCCCGGACCTCGAACCGGCCGAATGCTTGGGAAAACCGGTGCCGGGTGTCTACCAGCCCGGAGGTGTACGACCTCCCGCCCATCCCGCGTTCGCGGCTGCGCAGTACGAGGCAGCCATGCTCCAAGTACACCTCGTCAGGGCTGTAGTACTGCAATTCGTTGTTCTTGATCAGAGCGGCATCCTCCACCCGCCATTTGGCCGGATCGAGCGCCGCACCCTCGAATTCATCCCCCCACACCAGCCGCCAACCCGGCCGCTCGGCCTCGCCGCCCGCACGCCCGGCGACTCCCTGTGCGCACGCCGACAGACCGCCCACGCCGACGATTGCGGCGAGCCACGGAACGCGACGGGTCATGGGCGGGCCTCCTCAGGACGTTCGCCCAGAAGCGTTCGGACCGAACCCGCGGCCTCCCCCAGCGGCGCCAGGTTGCGCCCGTTCGTCCGAATGACCTCGCTATACCACTTGGCCGACTCCTTCGGGATCCGTTGCTGGGTGGCGAAATCCACGTACACCAGACCGAACCGCTGGTCATAGCCCTCGGCCCACTCGAAATTGTCCAGCAGCGACCAATGGAAGTATCCACCCACGTTGACCCCGTCGCGGATGGCCCGCAGCAGGTGCTGCAGGTGCCGCGCCGTGTAGTCGATCCGCTGTGGATCCTGCACCCGCCCATCCAGCCCCACCCAGTCCAGGTTTGCAAGGCCGTTCTCGGTGATGACGATCGGGAGCTTGTACCGGTCAAAGAAGAACCGCGGGCCCCAATAGAGCACCTCCGGTGTGATGTTCCATCCGAACGCCGTCCGTGCCCGGCCCACCTCTTGGCGTGCCGGTGTGGCCACCGCGCCATCGCCGAGCGTGACCCGCGATCCCTGGTAGAGATTCAGCCCCAGGAAGTCCATCGGCTGCTGGATGATCTCCAGGTCTCGCTCCCAGCCATCCGGCAAGTGCTGTCCCAGCGTCGAGAGGATCTCCTGTGGGTACGTGCCCAGCAGCACCGGATCGTTGAACCACGTGTTGTTCCAGACGTCCTGCCGCTCGATCGCGAAAGTTTTCACGCGGGCCGCCTCGATCTCGCCCGGGTCAAACCGGAGGGGCGAACTCACGATCCCGACGGGCGCCCAGCCGATGACCGGCTTGGTCTGCGCGTTCTCCCGGATGCACCGCGCCGCGAGCCCGTGCGCCCGCAGCACGTTGTGCACGATCCGCACGATCTCCGGCATCGGCAGGTGCAGACCCGGCGCGTGCTCGCCGGTAAAGTGCCCGTGCCCGATGAAAACCTGCGGCTCATTGATCGTGATCCAGTGGCACACCCGGTCGGAGAGCCGGTCCACAACCGCCCGCGCATACTCGGCGAACCACGACGCACTCGAAGGATTCAGCCAGCCGCCCCGCCGGTACAGCGCGAGCGGGTAATCCCAGTGGAACAGTGTCACGTGCGGCGTGATCCCCGCCCCCAGCAGCTCATCCACGAGCCGGTCGTAGAAGGCGAGGCCCGCCTCGCTCACGGCCCCCGCCCCGTCCGGCATCACCCTGGGCCACGCGATCGAGAACCGGTAGGCCCCAAGCCCCATCTCCTTCATGAGCGCCACGTCCGCGCGGAACCGCCCCACGTGGTCGCACGCCGTGTCCCCCGTATCGCCGTGCTTGATCCGCCCCGGCGTCCGGCAGAACGCGTCCCAGACCGAAGGTCCGCGTCCGTGCTTATCGATCCCACCCTCGATCTGATACGCCGACGTTCCGGCGCCCCACACGAATCCAGTCGGAAAGCTCACGGTTCCATCCTTCCTTGCGAGGCGCCCATGGCCTTCCCGGCCCGCGCTTCCCTACTTCACGGCCCCGAGTGTGAGGCCCGAGACAAAGTCCTTCTGCAGCAGCAGGAACAGACCCGCAACCGGCGCAATCGAAACCAGTGTGCCCGCCATCAAGAGGCCGTAATCCTCGTAGTACACGCCCTTCAGCTGGGCGATCGCGACCGCGAGCGGCTGCTTCTCCGGCGACTGGAGCACGATCTGCGGGCCGATGAAGTTGTTCCACACGCCGAGGAATGTGATCAGCAGGAACGCCCCGGTCATCGGCCGGAGCAGCGGCAGGGCGATCCGCCCGAACAGCCCCGCCTCCGAGCACCCATCCAGACGCCCCGCCTCCAGAAGCTGGGGCGGCACCGATTGCAGCGAGGCCTGTCGGAATAGGAACACGCCGAACGCCGGCGCCATCGCCGGCAGGATGAGCCCCGAATACGTGTCGAGCAAGCCCAGCCTGTACAGCACCTGATACCCCGGCGCGAGCAGCAGGGGCGGGGGCACGATCAGCGCCCCAAGCACGACCCATGTCAGCACCCGGCGGCCGCGAAACCGGTACATCGCCAGCGCGTACCCGCCGGCAGCGCAGCACAGCGTTGCCAGCACGCTTGTGACGCTCGAGAGGAACAACGAGTTGAGCATCGCCCGGCCGATCGAGAGCTCCCGGAACAGCCGGGTCAGGTTCCCCGTCGTCAAGCGGTCCCACGCCACCCCGAGAAAGCCATCGCCGCGAGGCAGGAACATGGAGCCGAAGAATTCCTGCGGCGCCTTGAACGCCGAGGTCAGGAGCCACGCGAAGGGCACCAGCGTGACGACGGCGGCCGGCGCCAGCACGGCGTACGTCAGGAGGTGGACCCATCGCCTTCCCCGTCGCCCACTCATGCCCGCGCCTCCCGCGCCAGCAATCGCTGTCCCACCGCCAGGGCCGCAAGCAGGATCGCCAGCACCCAGCCGATGGCGCTGGCATACCCGAGGTCGCCGGTCTCGAACCCCGACTGGTAGAGATACGTGACGATCGTCAGGCCCTTGTTGTCCGGCCCGCTCCCGGTGAGCAGAATGTAGGGCAGCTCGAAGAGCTGGAGGCTGCCAAGGATCGAGAGCAGCACCACGAACCCGCCGACCGGCGCGATCGCGGGCAGGGTCACCGCCAGGAATCTCCGCCCGGGCCCCGCGCCATCGATCGACGCCGCCTCCGTCAGCTCGCGGTCGACATTCTGTAGCGCCGCCAGAAAGTAGATCATGTTGAAGCCGACATACATCCACAGCGCCGCCAGAATCAGCGTGGGCATGATCTGCCGCTCGAGCCACGGGTAGTCCAGGCTCACGCCGACCAGGGCGTGCAGCGCCTGATTCAGGACCCCCGTCCGCTTCTGGAAAATCACCGAAGTCATCACCGCCAGGAACACCAACCCGACGAGCTGAGGCGAGAAGAACACCAGCCGAAGCACATACCGGCCCCGCAGCCCCGGCCGGTTGAGCAGCATCGCCAACCCCAACGCCAGGGGCAGCTGGATGAAGACCGAGCCGGCCGTGAACACCAGTGTGTTGCGAACGGCCTTGTAGAAAAGCGGGTCGTGCAGCAGGAACCGGAAGTTGTCGAGGCCGACGAAGACAGACGCCCCCGGCCCGAACATCTGCCGTGTCGAGAGCACGACCGACTCGCCGAGTGGCGCCAGAACGAAGACACCGAATACCACCAGGAAGGGCAGCAGGAACAGATAGGGGGCCAACCCCACTCGGGCCCGGGCGGTCACGGCGTCTCCCCCCGCGCAAACACGTTGCGGTCCATACGCGACCGCACATCCGCCTCCGCGACCCGGAGCAGATCCATCGCACGAGACTCGAGTGTGGCCCGGTCGGTCCCCGGCCGATCTCGCAGCAGTTCCACCAGACCGACCAACGCATCCTGCACCCGCTGCATCGCCATCGTATTGAACGGGGACGAGGTCCGCCGCGGAACCTGCGGCGCGAGGTCCAGATACATCCGGCCCTTGGCCTGCCCGCTGAAGTAGGGATCCGGGCGGTCGTAGATCGGATCGGACCAGTTCGCCTTCACCGGGGTGACAATGTCCCCCTCTTCGTACAACGCCCGCGAGAGCTCCGGCGAGAGATAGAGCCGCTTGGCCAACTCCCACAGCCGATCAGGATCCTCCGCCGTCCGCGGGATACCCAGCATCGTCCCGCCCCAGACGCTCGTGCGCCGACCACCCGGCTCCCACGCCGGCAGTGGCATGAGCTTGAGCTTGCCAGCCAGTTCCGGCATCTGCTGCCGCCAGATATTGCTGAGCCAATCCGGCATGATCGCCGCCACCACGTAGCCGTCGATCTTCTGCTTGTTCCCCGCCGCGTTGAACTCCGGCACGTCGGCCGCGATCCGCCCCGGGCCAGCGATCCAGCCCGCCAGGCTCGCCACGACCCGCGCGTTGGTCGGAGTCGCGATGCGCAGGTGGTCCTCCTCGTCGAAGAACCCGTCCCCGGCCTGCAGGATCAGGGCTTCAAGCTGGTCCGGAAAGGTCGTCCAGAACGCGATCAGGTATCGGTCCGGCTCCCCGTCGCCATCCCCGTCCGCCATCAGCGGCCGCATCACC
Source organism: Phycisphaerales bacterium (assembly GCA_016709445.1). Classification (GTDB taxonomy): domain Bacteria; phylum Planctomycetota; class Phycisphaerae; order Phycisphaerales; family UBA1924; genus PNC22. The sequence continues at coordinate 104,463 of JADJMV010000008.1, read as the reverse complement.
CGCGCGAAGTCGTCCCAGGTTTCTATGGTCGAAACATCGATCCCCGCGGCCTCCACCAGGTCGGCGCGGTAGCAGAGCATCACCGGGTGCACGTCATGGGGCAGGCCGAAGATCCGGCCCCGAAACGTCCACGGCGAGAACGACGCGGGATTGATCGCATCGAGCAAGCCGTCCTCTCGCAGTCGGTCGGTGAGGTCGAGGAAGCCGACGGCGTCCAGCGGGCCCGCAAACGCCCGAGACGCCACCCGACGCTCCGCCTCGATCAGATCGGCCACCGGCACCCCCGACAGAAAGCCGCCCAGCATCCGCCGCTCGAGCGCCGGCAGGCTCAGGACCTCGAGGTCCACGCGCCGCCCATCCGGTTCCGAGGCCCATTGTTCCAGGAGCGGCTCGTACATCCTGGCGTGCGGCGGAGCAAAGGTCCACATGCGAACCTCTCCCGACGGACGCGCCGAGCCCCCACCGACAACGACCACGGTCGTGCCGACCGCGATCGCCGCAATCACCCAGCCACCGGGCGAGAGCCATGCGAGCCACCCGGGCCACCGCAACGCGAAGGCCCGGGCGACTGCGATGGGTTGCTCACGATCTTGGGCCATCGTCCTGACAGTCCCGCTACCGCCTCCGCCTCCGCAGCCCGACAAGCGCGAGCGGGGCCGCCAGCGTCACCGACGCCGGAGCCGGGACCACACTCAACGTCGCGGCATCAAAGTATGCCGAACCATCGGAACCGTCGAATGCTCCCCCGACGACGGAGAGCTTCACCAACGCCGCATCCGCATCGGGCGCGACGACCGCCCCGCCGAAGCCGAACGACTGGTAGCTGTCGCCGAGCTGGCCACCGATCTCCAGCAGGCCCGTCGTGCCCTTGACGCCACCGCCGTTGCTCCCGTCGCTGTCCAACCACTGGACCTCGAGGAAGACGACGACCCCCGGGCCGATCGCGCCGTTCCGCCGGACCAGAACGCCGAAATCGACAGTATCGCCCCCGTTCACAGAGCCGAGGGCGGTCTGCTGCTGGAGGACCGCAGCGGGCCCGAAGTCCGCAAGCGCCGGCCACGGAGAGCCGCCATGTGCCAGGAGCCCTCGAAGGGCGACGTATCCGACCGGACGACCGAAGCCGAGGCCCCACCGCCAAAGATGGGGATCTCCGTCCAGCTGTCGGCGTCAACGCCCGAGCCGGCCTCGAATCCCCCATTGGCGACGATCCCGCCGAGCGAGCAAGGCGCAAGAGCGCCGATCACCAACATTGCATGCGTGCTGTTTTTCAAGACAGTGCTCCTATTCGATGGAGAGCCGTGGGAGCAAACTAGCGACGCCGGCGACGGGACACGCCCAGGCCGAAGACCGCGAGGAGCGAAGCCGCTCCCGGCGCCGGCACGACCGACACATTGTCGATGTGGGCCGCCCCGCCGTCGAACAGGGGCTGGAGGTACAGAATGAAGGTCTCAACCTGCACCGTGCCGGCCGGCGCAATGCCCGTCACCGGATCATTGTCGTACCACACGTCCGGCGCGAAGGTGCCGTCAAGGATCGTCCGCTCCGCGGACCCGATCTCGTTGTCGCCCGCGTCCTTGAACGCCAGCTTCATCACGACCCAGTTGCTGTCCGGAGCGCCGTTCCCGACCATGGCATCCCCGCTCCAGTGGCGGGAATAGGCGTCCATCGTCCACGCCTGCCCCTCAGAGGCGGCGAACTCCTGGAAGATCCCCGTCACGTTGAAGCCCCCGGAGAAGTTCCCGAACATCGACACGACCCCGTCGCCCTCGAAAGGCTCGAACTGGGGCGGGTTGCTCGACTCGGGGTACGCGTTCCCGAAGGCGATCCACCCATTCAGGCCGTCCTCGAAGCCCGGATTGGTCAGCAGGTTCCCGGCCAGGGCCGTGGATGCCGCGCCGAGGGCGCCGAGCGCCAGAAACGAAGTGCGAATCATCAGGTCTCTCCTCTTTCCGCTGCGTTGTGAGCCGCCCGGGCGGAACGCGCCCGACGCGGTGACTGCCCTAATTCGAGGCGAGCACGCGCCCGCCGCTGTGCGAGAGCCGGACCGGACGCGCCGGCGGCGCGCCCGTGGAATCGTTCATCGAGAGGCTCGTCGGACGGTGCACCCGAAACGCCGGGAGCACGCCCCCCGCCGCCAGCGAGCGCGTGAGCCAGCGTGCCGCCTCGAGCCCCATCTGGGCCGCGTCCTGGCACACCGCCGTGTACTGCGGGAACGTCTTGTACCGCACGTCGCCGTCGTCGAAGCCGACCACCGAAAGATCCTTCGGAACATGCACGCCGAGCACCAGGCACCGGTGCAGCGCCCCAACCGTCGTCAGCGGGTCCGTGAAGTACACCGCCGTCGGCGGGTCCGGGAGGCTGAGCAGACGATTGATGCACGTGGCCCCCCCCTCCATGCTCGCGCGGGCCTGCAGCATCAGCGTCGGGTCCGGCGTCATGCCGGCCTCCCGCAGCGCATCCAGATACCCGTCGCGTCGATCCCTGTGGTCGCGGTCCAGCACGCTGTGCACCCCGAGCGCGATCCGTCGGTGGCCCAGGTGCACAAGGTGCTGCACGGCTCGCATCGAGTCCGCCCGCGAGTCCGAGCACACGTAGTTCACGTTCGGCTGGTCACTCCGGTCGGCGATCACCACGCAGGGAAACCCGTCGTCGGCGATCTCCTCGGCCAGCCGCGCGTGGGGCTGGACCGTTCGCACGATGACCCCCCGTACCCCCTTGGCCCGGAAGAACTGCGTATAGCTGTCCGACGGGTTCCGATCCCGACCGATGTTGATGAACGTCACGTCGAACCGCTGCTCATTCACCCCCTCCAGAATACCCGCCAGCATCGCCGACTCGAAATTGCCGTAGTCCGCCCGGACCGGGTCCGTCGGATAAACCAGCCCGATCACATTGGTGGGACGCCGACCGACACGCGGAATGTACCCGGCGCTGTCGGCCATCTTCAGCACGCGGACGCGGGTCTCTTCCGCGATGTCCGGGTGGTTGTTGAGCGCCCGCGAGACAGTCGCCACCGACAGCCCCAGCCGATCGGCGAGCTGCCGTGCCGAAGTCACTCCCTGTCTGCCCTGCGATGCCATCAGCTCAACCTCCGCCTCTTGCGCTGTCACCGGCCCCGTCCGCTAGGGCTGGCCGTCCTCCACCCGCTCATCCACCGACGACCACAACGCCCTGTAGGTGCTCCGGCCGGTGGAATCGTCCACCAACTCGCTCCGCCGCTCGAGCTGCACGTGCCCGTCGAGAAAGCCGAAGTTTGCCCCGCCCTCGAGCTTGAGCCGGTCCTGCGCCCGCCGGGGGTGCCGATACCAGGGGACGTAGGTCAGCAGCGATGTGGGAGAGGAGTTGTCCATCTCGGGCGCATACTTCCGCCAAGGCCCCGGGAAGCTCCCCCCCGGAACGCCCTTCCCGGCGCCGAACCGTTCACCCGGCAGGCCGTCCACACCAAGCTCCCCGATCGTGAACCAACTCGCGTTGTCCACGCTCGAACCCTCGGAGGGGTACAGACCCCACGCCTCCGCGAGCAGGATCATCCGATCGGAGAAGTCCGCGCTCGAATCAAAGCCGCGGCCGCGCTGCGCCTCGTCGGGAAACACCCGGCTCTGGCCCGGCTTGTACACCCGCGGCTGGTCGTCCTGGCCCCAATCCCAACTCCCGGCCGAGGCCGCCCAGAAGTTCATCGTGTACGAGCGGCCGCCCGCAGGATGCGACGGGCAGAGCAGCACCCCGCCTCCCACCGTCTCGTTCTCCTGGTTGTTCGGGCTGATGTTCGAGTAGTCCATGTTCGGAAGATACGCCCCGATCCGGGGCACGTCGTACCAGTGGGCGCTCAGCTTGCCCGTCACCGGATCCGGGATCCGGAACAGGACTGGCGGGAACTTCTCCCGGAAGTCCGTGGAGTAGTTCACCAGCGCCAGGGTCACCTGACGGATTCCCGAAGCGCACCGGATCGTCTTCGCCGCGTCGCGTGCCTTCCCCAACGCCGGGAGCAGGATCCCGATCAGCAACGCGATGATCGCGATCACCACAAGCAGCTCGATCAGCGTAAACGCCCCGCGCCGTCCCGCCGGAACCGAACCCCGCGATGCGGAAGATCCCATGGCACTCGCTCCCTGCGCCGTCCGCCAACCCTTCACCATCAACGCCCGGGCGCGGCCGCCGCGCCCGGGCGGGAGACCCCGTCCAACCCGCTCAGCAGCCCGCGACCCAATCGTTCAGGAACGCGACGAAGTCCTGCGTGTTGACGACGCCGTCATTGTTCCAGTCCGACGTCGAGTCCTTCGCCACCCACAGATTCAGGAAGGCGATGAAGTCCTGCGTGTTGACCGCGCCGTCCCCGTTGATATCCGGGGCGCAGCCGCCGCCGGTCTTCTCCAGGCCCGCAAGGTCGAAGAACATCGCGCCCGGAGCGCCGAACGGGAACTGGTCGTCGGCGAACTGAAGGAACAGCACGTAGAACCCGATCCGCGCCGTCCCCGCCGGCGCCTGACCGGAGAGCTCGTAGCTGTACCAGAAGTCCGTCTCGCTGTTGGCGTCGAGCAGCACCTGCGTGTCCGTGGAGATCTCCGCGCCATTGGCGTCCTGCCAGCTCAGCACCATCAGACCGAGGTTCCCACCCTGCAACGCGTCATCGGTGCGGTGCAGGACGTTGATCGAACCGGTCCACTGCTCGCCCGCGCTGGCCGGAACGAACTGATAGATGCCCGAGTCGCTCTGCTGCTGGCCGTCAAAGTTCCCGAAGACCTTGCCCAACGCGTCGCCGTCATACGGCAACTGATAAAGCGGATCCTCCACCCGGTAGATGTTCCCGCCGAACTGCTCCCAGTTCGCGAACGCGTGGCCGGCCGTCCCGGCCGTCTCGAAACTGGGATTGAGCAACTGCGCGGATGCAACGACGGGCAACGCAAGCAACGCGGCGATCGGCAGCGAACGAGCAAGCATGGTCAGTCCTCCGGTCGGCTGCCCCGCCCGCCGAGCCCACCCCTCCCGACGCGGACACCCGCGATCGCGGCGAGGCCCCGGAACGGTCCGGAACAGTTACGAAAGCGTAACAGAACCAAAGACACCGTCAATAGGGAAAACCCTTGTTGTCAGGAGACAGGGCTCAAAAACCCGCGAGAGAATCCCCACCCATGCTCGGAAGCCACCCGGAGACGTTCCAGGGAACGCGAGCCGAACCGTTGTGCCCGACCCGGAGACCCGGTACCCTGAGCCAGGGATCCAACCCCGTCACCCAACCCCGGAGGCCGCAGAGTGATCCAGAAGATCCGCGCCGTCGCCGCCCTCGCCGCCGGCCTCCTCACCGCCCCTCTGGCCCCCGCCCAGCCCGCCGGCTGGCAGCTCGTCTGGCACGACGAATTCGACGCGCCGACCATCGACTCGGGCAAGTGGGCCATCGCCGACAAGCCCGGCGACACCAACAACGAACTCCAGTACTACGCCCCCGACGAGGCATACATCGAGTCCGGCAACCTCGTGCTCCGAAGCCGCCAACGCCCCTACGGCGGACGCCAGTACACATCCGGCCTCGTCCGTACCCGCCAGCTCTTCGCGCAGCGGTACGGCCGCGTCGAGGTCCGCGCCCAACTGCCCGGCACCCAGGGCCTCTGGCCCGCCCACTGGATGCTCCCCGAGAGCGGCGCCTGGCCCCCAGAGATCGACATCATGGAACTCAAGGGACGCGAGCCCCACAAGGTCTACATGACCCACCACTGGGGCGCCTGGCCCAACGTCCAGAGCAACGGCGGCACCTACACCGGCCCCGACTTTACCGCAGGCTTCCACACCTTCACCGTCGAATGGTCACCCGGCGACATCAAGTGGTTCGTCGACGACACCCTGCGCTTCGAAAGCTCGAACTCGCATGTGCCGGCCGAGCCGATGTACATCATCCTCAACACCGCCGTCGGCGGCGACTTCGGCGGCGATCCCGACGGAAGCACGATCCTCCCGCAATACCACCGCATCGACTCCGTCCGTGTCTACACAAGGGACGACCCCGGCGACGGGCAGGGCCGCACGTCCGATCCCACCCTCGGCGGCCCCGTCGTCGACGGCGTGATCGAGCCCGGTGAGTACTTCGCCCAGAGCCGCGGGATCAACACCGGCTTCGGCGATCGCATCGGTCAGAACTCGGTCCTCGGTCTCGATTCCGATCGCGACGGCTGGTTCAACCTCGCCATCGACGGCGCAACCGCGTGGCCCCAGCAGACCACCGACGGCGTCGTCGTCTACCTCGACACCCAGCCCGGCGGCATGACCTCGACCATCTCCATGATCGACAACACCACTCGCGCCCGCGCGCTCGCATCGGGCCGCGCCAGGCTCGGCGGCGAGCAAGTCGATCTCTTCTTCCCCGATGGATTCGCCGCCGACTTCGCCCTCGTGCTCGAAGACTCGACCGCCACCCTCTTCCGTCTCGACCCGACCTTCCTCAGCGTCGTCAGCAGCGCCGCGGCCGGCTCCGACACCGATATCTTCGGCGGCGACGCCATCCGCTATTGGAAGGGCGCCCAGGATCCGACCATGCGCGAGGTCCGCCTCCGTGCCGCCGATATCGGCCTGGGCTTCCGCGCCGAGGTCCGGGCCTTCGCGACACTCCTGAACGCCGACACCGCCGACCGCTCCAACGAGTATTTCGGCGTCGCACCCGGACAGTCGTTCGACAACGTCCCCATCTCGCGGGCCGATGTGCAGCTCGACGCCGGCAGCTTCCTCACCTTCGTCACCTGCCCGCAATTCTGCCCCGGCGATGCCAACCAGGACGGTGTCGTCGATACCCGCGACGTGCTCCAGTACCTCCTCTGGTGGACCGCCAAGGACGACCGAGCCGACCTGGTCCACGACGGCGTCATCAACACGCTCGACCTGCTCGCCTTTCTCGCGCTGTGGAACGACGCCTGCCGTTAGGACCCGCGCCGCCGTCCGCCCCGCCGCCCCGAGGTCGCGTGGCCCGCCCCCCGGCGGGACACAGCTCAAGACCGGGGAGTCGCGCACCGCCACCGCGACCCACCCCGGCGTCCATGCGCCGCGGCGTTCGCCAGGAAGATGCCCGGGCTCGAGCCCATCGCGTGGGACCTCGCGTGGCGCCTGGCGCGGAGAGCCTCGACGCGAGGCATGGCTCCTCCTCGTTCGGCATGTCGGCGTCGCACGACCGCCCGGCGGGGCCAACTCCCGGCAGGGTGGCGCCGACGGCCCTCTATCGTGCCGCGGGAATGCGTCGGCGACCTCGGCGAATTGTGGGGCCACCCGGGTAGGACGCAGCGAGTCCGGCACGGGCAAGCCTCGAAGCAGCCCCGCCCCGTGGCCGGCCCGAGGCGGCTTGAGCCCGCCACCCGCCGCCTAATATCGCCAGCGCCACAGAGACCGGCGGAGGTCCACATCCATGCTCCGCCTGACCGAGATCAGACTCCCACTTGATCATTCCCCGGAAGCCATCGCCCGGGCCGCGAGCTCCCGATTGCGCATCGCGCCGACGGAGTTGCTCACGTGCACGGTCGTTCGCCGCGCGCACGACGCGAGGAAGAAGCTGGCGATCAAGCTGATCTATTCCGTGGATGTGGAGGTGCAGGATGAGGCGAACGTCCTCAAGCGGTGCGCCAACAGGAGGGATGTCAGGCCGACGCCGGATACGGGGTACCGCTGCGTCGCGCACGCCTCCACCCACGTCCCGACGCGTCCGCTGGTGATCGGGGCCGGGCCGTGCGGGTTGTTTGCAGCGCTGCTGCTGGCGCAGATGGGATTCAAGCCCATAATCCTCGAGCGAGGAAAGGTGGTGCGCGACCGCACCAAGGATACATGGGGGCTTTGGAGAGACTCGGTGCTCCACACCGAGTCCAATGTGCAGTATGGAGAGGGCGGCGCCGGGACCTTCTCCGATGGCAAGCTCTACTCCCAGATCAAAGACCCTCGCCACCTCGGCCGCAAGGTGCTGACCGAGTTCGTAAAGGCCGGGGCGCCCCCCGAGATCCTGGTCAATGCGCACCCCCACATCGGCACCTTCCGCTTGGTGAAGATGGTGGAGAACATGCGGGCCACCATCGAGTCCCTCGGCGGCGAATACCGTTTCGAGAGCCGCGTGACGGACCTGGACATCGACACAGGCGGCGACGGCGCCCGCCGAGTGCGCGGCGTCGTGCTCGCGGGGGGCGAACGCATCGCGGCAGATCATGTCGTGCTCGCCATCGGGCACAGCGCCCGCGATACCTTCCAGATGCTGCACGACCGCGGGGTGCATATCGAGGCCAAGCCGTTCTCGGTGGGCCTCCGTATCGAGCACCCGCAATCGCTCATCGATGCCGCGCGGTTCGGCCCGAGCGCGGGCAATCCCAGCCTCGGTGCGGCGGATTACAAGCTCGTGTACCACGCCGCGAACGGGCGGGATGTTTACAGCTTCTGCATGTGCCCGGGCGGCACGGTCGTCGCCGCCACCTCCGAGGAAGGCTGCGTCGTCACCAACGGCATGAGCCAATACTCACGCGCCGAGCGGAACGCCAACGCGGGGCTCGTCGTCGGCATCACGCCCGAAGCGGACTATCCGGACGGACCGCTCGCCGGCGTCGCCTTCCAGCGCAAGTGGGAATCGGCCGCGTTCCTGGCCGGCGGCGGAACCTACGCGGCGCCCGTGCAGCGCGTGGGCGACTTTCTCGCCCGGCGGCCCAGCACATCGCTCGGCAGCGTGATCCCCTCGTACACGCCGGGCGTGGTCCCGACCGATCTGGCCCTCTGTCTCCCAGGCTACGCCACCGCCGCCATCCGCGAGGCCCTCCCCGCGTTCGCCCGCCAGATCCGCGGCTTCGCCATGGCGGATGCCGTGCTGACCGGTGTGGAGACACGCACCTCGTCGCCCATCCGTATCAACCGCAACGAGACCTTCCAGAGCCTCAACACCAAAGGTCTGTACCCCGCCGGCGAGGGCGCCGGCTACGCGGGAGGCATTCTCTCCTCCGGCGTGGATGGCATCAAAGTCGCCGAGGCCGTGGCCCAGAGCATCCTGGCTGGCTCGCAGGGTGTTGCGGGCCAAGTCTCGCTTCCATGACCGCAAACCGGTACGGCTTCGACGGCGCCCTCGTGGCGCGTCGGTGACACCCGGGCTGTTCCTCACGAAGTCCGAGCCGGGCTGCGCGGATGGATGGGGGCCGGGACGGAGGAGTCGAGGGCTCCTGCGGAGGGATCCTCGTGCCCAGGTCCGTCCGCGGGCTCGGGCCCCGCCCAGCACGCCCCAGACCCCGTGAGCCTCGCTGCTCCGGCGCCTCCAGCAGAGACCTGAAAAAATACGAACAAAATGCTTGATCGATCGCCGCGATCCAAATATACTACGAACAATTCCGCATGACCGCGCTGCACTCCATCCCATCCCTCTCCGAAGCCGAGGCTGACCCCGGCCCCGAACTCCTCCCGGCCGCTTCGAGCCCGTCGGAGGCCCACCAGGACATTCCCACCACCCTCCAGTGGTTGCTCGCCTACCGCGCCGAGATCCGACGCGAGAGCCGACTCTTCGAGGCCGCCGATCGCCTCCTCGAGATCGCGCGCACCGCTACCGACCTCGTCGAGAAGCGCCTCGCCGCCACCGCAGTGCTCAACCTGCTCACCGCGCCCCCGCGCCCCGCCTCGACGCGCCGCAGTCACACGGTTGGGTGCACGTCCCCCCGCGTGCAAGCTTCGCCGTCCCCCAACCACGCGCCCTCGAACACTCGGCGCTCACCCCATCAACCCCTCATCCTCTCAACCCCTCACTCCACCTCAGCCCACGCCGTCTCTGCGTCTCTCTGTCTCTCCGTCTCTGCCCCGGTCCCTCCCACAATCCCACTCCTCCGCGAGCACGCCCCACCCCAGCCGGTCCGTGACCCCCAGCCCCTGCACGAAGTAGTCCTTCCTCTGCATCACCTCGGCGCGCAGCCCAGTTTCTCGGGCACGCGTCGGGATGCGATGTTCTCCCCCGAGCAATAGATCACGACGCGGCGCATCCCCAGCCCGCCCTCGCTCTGCCCGCGGAACGCCCACGAGAGGACCCCGGCCGTTGCCTCGGTGCAGTAGCCGCGCCGGGTGGCGTCGGCCCGGATCCAGTACCCCGTCTCCGCGCACGCCGTGTCGCGGTGGACGCCATGCACGCCCGTGCCCCCGAGCAGCCGCCCGCTGGCCCTGTCGAAGATCCCGATCCCCACGGCGCTGAACGTCTTGGCGTCACGCACCGCCATGATCTGCGTCGTGATGTAGTGGACGCTCGCCTCGACATCCCTATGCCCCTCGCGTGCCCACGGCATCCACGGGAGCAGGTGCTCGCGGCTGGCCGAAACCGCCTCGAACATCTGTGCCGCGTCCCCCAACTCGTACGCCCGGATCACCAGCCGTGCCGTCTCGAATCGGATCACGAACGGTTCCGGAGGTGTCCACCCCAGGCCCAATCCCGTCTCGGTCTCGTTGGCGCATCGCGGCATCCCGCCGAGTCTACACCAGCTTTCCGCCCGCCCCCTCACCCTCTCAGCACGTCTCCCATCCTCCCGCTCCCTCTTCTCTACCATCCCCCGTGACCCCACCCTCCCGATACCACCGCCAACAGATCCTTCCCGGCGTCGGCCCCGATGGGCAGGCCGCCCTGCGCGCCGCGCACGCCGCCATCATCGGCGTCGGTGCCCTCGGCTGCGCCGTCGCCGACCACCTCGCCCGCGCGGGTGTCGGCCGCCTCACGCTCGTCGACCGCGACCTCGTCGAGCACACCAACCTCCAGCGACAGACCCTCTTCACCGAGCGCGACGCCGCCGAAGCGCTCCCCAAGGCCATCGCCGCCCGCGGCCGCCTCGCCGAGGTCAATTCCGAGATCACCCTCGTCGCCCACATCGCCGACCTCTCCCCGCGAAACGCCGAGTCCCTCCTGCTCCAGAGCAACCCGCCAGACCTCTTGATCGACGGCACAGACAATTTCGAGACCCGCTACCTCTTGAACGACCTCGCCGTGAAGCACGCCATCCCCTTCATCTACGGCGGCGTGGTCGCCACCCGCGGCATGCAGACCTCCATCCTTCCGGGCGCCACGCCCTGCCTGCGTTGCCTGTTCGAGCAGCCCCCCGCCCCCGGCTCCCAGCCGACCTGCGACACCGCCGGCGTCCTGGGCCCGGCCGTCGCGATCGTCGGAGCGTGCCAGGCTTCCGATGCCCTCCGCGTCCTCCTGGGCCACGCCGACCGGATCCCGCCCACACTCCTCGAATTCGACCTCTGGGAAGGCCGCCGGCGCCGAATCGATCTCGCCGGAGCACGCCGCCCCGAGTGCCCCTGCTGCGGACAACGCAGATTCGAATTCCTCGAGGCTCGGGGCTCGGAGCCCGCGACGTCGCTCTGCGGCCAGCAGGCAGTCCAGGTGTGGCCGAACCAGTCGCCCGGCGCCGGCATCGACCTGGCCGCGCTGGCCGAGCGTCTGCTCGTGGTCGGCGAGGTCGAATCCCGAGGCTATATGCTCCGTTGCTCGCTCTCGGGGGAAGAAGCCGAAGATGGGACGCGTATGGTGCTGACGATCTTCCGCGACGGGCGGGCGATCGTGAAGGGCACGGGCCGGCCCGAGCGGGCTCGGTCGATCTATGCCCGGTACATCGGAGCTTGACCGCGGGCCTCGCCCGCAAGGAGTGGAAGATGGGAGACCTCTCGAGAGTGCTCGTTTCGAACCAGGGCCCGCTCACGCAGTACGCGGAGAAGCTGCTCAAGGACGTCACGCCCGACATGTTCGCGCGGCAGCCCAAGGGCTCGAGCGGCGTCATATCGACCAACCACCCGGCCTTTGTGTACGGCCACCTCGCCCTCTACGCCAAGAAGGTGATGGAGATCGTCGCCGGCGACACCTCCGGCCTCGACGCCCCCGAGGGCTTCACCGACCTCTTCGAGGCAGGCAAGGAGTGCCGCGACGATCCGACCGGCTCAATCTACCCGGAGATGGAGACGATCACGAGCTTCTTCTTCTCCGCCCACAAGACCATGTTCGCGCGTCTGGCCGAACTCGACGACGCCCAACTCGCCGCCCCCCACGGCATCGAACGGGACTTCGCCAAGCAGTTCCCCAGCCGCGCCGCCTTCGCCTCGTTCCTGATCGGCCCGCACGCCTTCGTCCACATCGGCCAGCTCAGCGCCTGGCGCCGGTGCATGGGCCTCGGCAGCGCGTTCTAACCGACGCGTCGAACAGGAGAATCACCAAGACGACGGCGCGAAGCCCAGCAGAGGCCCAGCAGAGGCCCAGCGGGACGTTCGGTCCCCCCCGCCATCCACCCCTCCGCGCCTTCGCCCCTTCGCGCACGATGCTTCATCCCCGCACAAACGGGTTCGACCGCTTCTCGCGTCCGATCGTCGTCGCCGGGCCATGCCCAGGCAAAGCCCGCGTCTCGTCCGGCAGCGTGTACAACTGTGTCCGGATCGACTCGGCGAGCGTCTCGAAGCTCGAGCCAGGGAAGTCCGTCCGCCCGATCGATCCGGCGAACAGCGCGTCGCCGACGAGCGCGAGACCCGCGCCCTCGCACCAGAGCGTCACCCCGCCCGGCGAATGGCCCGGCGTGTGGAACACCCGCCAGGTGCTCGGCCCAAGCGTGAGCGTCTGCCCGGCCTCCAGCGTGCCGTCCGGTCCGGGAGCGGTGATCGGCTGGCCCATCGCCTCGCTGAGATTCAGCATGGGATCCGACAGCCAGCCGGCCTCGGCGGGGTGGAGGAGGACCGGAAGCCCCGGAAACGCCCGCCGGACCTCGCCGATCCCGGCGATATGGTCCACGTGGGCGTGGGTCAGCAAGAGCGCAACGGGATCCAGGCCCTCGCTGCGGACGAATGCCAGGAGGGGATCGGGCTCGAACGATGCGTCGACGACCCAACAGTCGCGAGCGCCCTCGGTCCAGACCACGTAGCAGTTGGTTTCGAATGGCCCGAGGGCAAAGCCCCGAAAGCGGACCGGGGAGGTTGTGGGGTTGTTCGTAGCCATCTTCGTCCGGATTCCGTACAATGAATGGAGGAGGTTAGCATGGTGATCCGCAACATCGACCAGGTACCCATGAAGCCGGTGCAGATGGCCGGCGCAAACGGCGCGACGATGGCCGTGATGGTCGGACGCGAGGATGGTGTGCCCAACTTCGCCCTTCGACAATTCCAGGTCGAGGGTGGCGGCAACACCCCACGCCACTCCCACGACTACGAGCATGAGGTCTTCATCGTGTCGGGAGGGGCACCGTCCTCCTCGGGGCGAGGAACGCCCCGTCCGAGGGGGCGACGTGATCTACGTACCCGCTGACGCGGAGCACCAGTTCAAGGCTTCACCAGATGGGCTGCGGTTCCTATGCCTGGTGCCCGTAACCAGGAACTGCGGCGAGGCCACGCCCGGGAGCTGACGCACAGCCCCGTCGGCGCAAGGAAGGAGCCCGTTGTGACAACCTTGCAGGACAGCCAGGCAGAGACGTCCAACTCGACCACGCGGGGCGGGGAGATCGTCAACCGGCTGGTCGCGATCTACGGAGTCGCGGCCGTCGTGGCGGTCGCTCTCGCCGGCTACGGCTACAGCACCGGGAATGGCGGTGTGCTCGCCCTCGGCGGCCTCGCCGTGGTGCTCGTGCTGGCGGTCGCCCCTATCAGCTTCGCCGCGGCCGGAGGCAATCGCGCCGAAACCGGGCCCGCGGTCGACTTGCTGGTTGGCGAGATCCGCGAGTTGCGGCGTTCCGTCGATCGGCTCCGCGAGTACCAGTCGCTCTCCGACGACGCTCGCCGCGTGCTCAATCGGGCCCGCGAGCGCGAGCTGCTCATCCGGGCGATCGAGGAAGACATCGCCGCCGAAGACTGGGACGCCGCCATCGTCCTCTGCGGCGAACTCGCCGAACGCTTCGGCTACCGCGAGGATTCAGAACAGTTCCGCTCCCGCGTGGAGCAGGCCCGCTCCGCGACGCGAGATCGAAATGTCGGCGCCGCCGTCGCCGCCCTCGATGGCCTCATCGTGCAGCGGCGTTGGGACCACGCGATGAACCACGCCGCGAGCGTCCAGCGCCTGTACCCGGATTCGCCCCGCATCCACGGGCTGCACCAGCGCGTCGAGAACGCGAGGGAGCGGTACAAGACGGACCTGGAGCGTCGATTCCTGCACGCCGCGCAGGGCGAGAGTGCCGACGAGGCGCTCGTGCTCCTCAAAGAGCTCGACGCCTACCTGACGGAGGCCGAGGCCGAGCCCTACCGCGAACTCGCCCGGGGCGTGATCGGAAAGGCGAGGGAGAACCTGGGCGCCAGCTTCAAGCTGGCCGTCCGCGATCGTCGATGGCGGGACGCCGCCGGGCTGGGCGAGCGCATCATCGCGGAGTTCCCCAACTCGCGCATGGCCGAGGAGGTCCGCTCGATGATCGACGGGGTTCGCCAGCGGGCGGCATCACTGACCGCTTGAAGCGTCGGGCGCCGGAACGGGCTTCACCTCCGGCCTTGGGGCTCTCCACATCGAGAGCATGAGGCCGAAGACCCCCAGGATCAGGAAGAGATCGGCGACGTTCGAGACCCAGGGCCAGACCTCGCCCGAAGGATCGTTGGGCCAGTGCCAGCCGAAGGGCAGTCGCACGCCCGGGAGCGGATGGATGAAGTCCCGCACGCAGGCGAACACGATGCGGTCGTAGACGTTCCCCAGGCCCCCGGCGAGCACGAGCCCGATCGCGAGATGGCTTAGCCGGTCCCGGGCGTGGGTCCATCGGCCGAACGCCCACAGGCCGATCGCGACCGCCAGCGCGGTGAAGACGACAAAGAGCCACCGCTTCCCGGCCCCCAGCCCAAAGACTGCGCCCTTGTTGAGCACGAGCTGGAACTCCAGCACGCGAGGCAGTACCACGTGCGGGGCGTGGAACGGGAGCAGCGTCTCAAGGCCCCGATCGTGCGACATCAACTGCACGACATCAGCCCGATCGATCGTGACCGGTTCGCCCGCGACCCGGGCGAAGGCGAGAGACTTGGACGCCAAGTCGGCGGCCAGGCCGAGGATCGAGACCGAGAGCAGCAGCGCCCAAGACCAGCCGGACCGCCAAGCGGGCAACTCATGGGCGGCCGGGTTCGGCGGAGGGGGCGCGGGTGGTGTCGGCGATTCTGCGCTGGCTGGGGTGGCGTTCACCGGGCCCGGCGTTCCATCTCGCGGGCGGCCTCGATGGAGTACCGCGCCCAGGGCAATTCAGCCAGCCGCTCCTTGCTGATCGGCTTACCCGTGTGCTCGCAAAGTCCGTAGGTCTTGTCGGCGATGCGGCCGAGTGCCGCGTCGATCTCGCGCAGGAGCACTCGATCGGCGGCGGCGAGGTCCAGGGAGAGCGATTGCTCGTAGGTCTCGGAGCCCTGCTCGGCCATGTGCTGGGGCAGGTTGGAGAGCGAGCCGCTCTCGCCTTTGAGGGCCTCGTTCTCCATCGAGTCGATGTCGCCGAGCAGCTCGCGGCGTTTGGCGATCAGGATGTCGCGGAATTGGTCGAGTTGCTTCTTGTTAAAGGGGGACTTGGGCTTCTTTCCATCGGTCTGGCCATCGCCGTCGGCGTCGGCCGCGCGATTCACGGCCGGGCCGGAAGGGATGAGCGGCTTGCCGGACCCGAAGCCCATGCCGAAGACCGATCCGGAGAGCGCCGGGACGGCGGAGCCGGAGGACTTGGGGCGGGCCTTCTTGGCAGGCTTCGGCGTCACGATGGTGATGCCTTTGCGACCGGACTTGCCTGCGGGCTCGGCGGCTTTGGCCTCCGGGGCGGCGGGCTTCACGGGCGCCTTGGGGGCCTCTTTGGACGCCTTGCCGTTGGACTTGGCGAGCTTGCCCGTGGATTCGGTCTTGGGTTCGGACTTCGTTTCGGGCTTCGTTTCGGGCTTGGTGGACCCAGGCTTCACGCTTTCGGCTTTGGAATCGCTCTTGGCCTTGGGCTCGGGCTTGGAAGCCTTGGCTGCCGGCTTGGCGCTCGGCTTCGCGCTGGCTTTGGCGCTGGGTTGGCGCTGGGTTTGGCACTGGGCTTGGGAGCCTTGGTGGCAGTAGGCACGGATTTTCCCTTGGCCTTCTCGGCCGCGGCGGGAGCAGCCGCGGGCGTGGACTTCTTTGGTGCGGCCGGCTTTGCACCCGCCTTGGCGGCGGTGGTCTTGCCGGCACCCTGGGCGGCCGTGGCGCGGCCCGCGGGCTTCTTCTTGGGTGAGGCCGCCTTCTTGGTGGTCTTCTTGGCCAAATCCGCTCCCGATCGCCCCGCATCCGGGGAGTGCAGCTACGCCGCAGGTTCCCCGGAGGTTCGCCGCTCCCCCGCGGTGGGGCAACAACCTAGCGAGGTCGGGCCGAATTGTCAAAGCGAGGGGCGCGTTTTCGGTGGGTAGACGGGAGTTGTCGGGGGTCAATCCGAGCCGCTGGGGTCGGCGGGAGCGGGCAGCTCGGCATAGGACCCGAGCTTGCGGAACCGGGCGTAGCGCTGCTCCACCAGGGCGTCGGGGTTGATCTCCCGGAGGCGGGTGAGTTCCTCGACCAGCCAGCGTTCGACCGTAGCCGCGGCCTTGGCGGGGTCGCGGTGGGCCCCGCCGACGGGCTCGGGGATGATCGCGTCGATGATGCCGAGGTGGAGGTTGTCCTTGGCGGTGAGCTTGAGGGCGATGGCGGCCGCGGAGTTGGTCTGCTCGTTGGCCTGCTTCCAGAGGATGGCGGCGCAGCCCTCGGGGCTGATGACGGAGTACCAGGCGTGCTCGAGCATGGCGACGCGGTCGGCGACGGCGATGCCGAGGGCGCCGCCCGAGCCGCCCTCGCCGATCACGAGGCTGACAATAGGGGTGCGGAGGATGGACATTTCCCGCATGTTGACGGCGATGGCCTCGGCCTGGCCCCGCTGCTCGGCGCCGAGGCCGGGGTAGGCGCCGGGCGTATCGACGAAGGTGATGATCGGGAGCTTGTACTTCTCGGCGAGCTTCATCTTGGCGAGGGCCTTGCGGTAGCCCTCGGGGTGGGCGCACCCGAAGTGGCAGGCGAGCTTTTCCTGCGTGCTCTTGCCCTTCTGGTGGCCGACGAAGAGGCACTTGATCGAGCCGATGCGCCCGAAGCCGGTGACGATCGCGGGGTCGTCGCCGAAGCGGCGGTCGCCGTGGAGCTCGCAGAAGTCGCGGCAGAGGCGGGCGAGGTAGTCGCGGGTCTGTGGGCGGTTGGGGTGGCGGGCGACGCGGACGGTGTCCCACGGGCTGAGCTTGCGGTAGAGGTCGGCGAGGAGCTGGTCGCGCCTCTCGCGGAGCTGGGCGACCTGGCCGGGGCGGGGCGCGGCGTCGGAGGCCGGGAGGTGGGCGACTCCGCCGAGGGCGGGGACCGCGTCGGCCTCACTGGGGAGCGTGCCGGCCCGCTCGGCGGCCTCGATCTCGCGCTCCAACTCGATCACGGGTCGTTCGAAGTCGAGCTGGTAGAAGGTGCTCATGCAGTGGCTCCGGGGTGTCGGCCTGGAGTGGCTCCCCGGGGAGAGTTTATGGCCGCGGGCGGGGCCCCGGCGGTCTGGTGGGTGATAGGCTCGGGCATGGACACGATCGAGATGCCGCTCTTGGTGGTTGGTGGGGGGAATATGGGGCGTGCGATCGTCGAGGGGGCGGTTGGGGGAGTGGGGGTGCTGCGGGGCGATCGGGTGGTGGTGGTCGATCCGAATATGGAGCAGCACGGGGCGTTCACGTCTCTGGGGGCGGCGTGCGTCGAGACGATCGAGGCAGGGGTGCGGGGGCTGGTCGAATTGGAGTCGCGGTGGGGGACCGGGGCGGTGCTGCTGGCGGTGAAGCCGCAGATGCTCCCGATGGTGGCGCCGGCGCTCTCGGCTGCAATGAGGTCGCAGGCGCGGACGGTGATGTCGATCCTGGCGGGGGTGCCGACGGCGCGGCTGAGCGCGGAGGTCGGCGGGCGGGTGGTGCGCCTGATGCCGAACACCCCGGCGAAGGTGGGCAAGGGGATCACGGCGCGGTGCGCGGGTTCGGGGGCGGGCGCCCGCGATCTGGAGTTGGCGGGCGCGCTCTTCGGCGCCGTGGGCAGCGTGGTGGACCTGCCGGAGGATCTGCTCGACGCGTTCACGGCGGTGGCGGGGAGCGGGCCGGCGTATGTGTTCTTGCTGGCGGAGGGGATGGTCGCGGGCGCGGAGGCGGTGGGGTTCTCTCGTGCGCAGGCGCTGGAGATCGTGCGCGCGACAGTGGCGGGGGCCGCGGGGCTGATGGAGGCGGAGGCGGGGGTGGCGCCGGAAGCGCTTCGCGCGCGGGTGACGAGCAAGGGCGGGACGACGGCGGCGGCGCTGGGGGTATTCGAGGAGCGTGGCGTGGCGGGGGCGGTGCTTGAGGCGATCGTGGCGGCGCGGATCGGGGGAGGGAGTTGGGGCGGTGAGGGGGAGGAACGCGGAGGGTGCGGAAGGGGTGCGCCGTCGAGAACGCCGAGGAAGGCGGGGAAGGCAGCTTCACCGCTGAGGACGCGGAGTTTCGCAGAGGTCAGGCAGGGGTCGTGTGGCATGCCCTCGGCTCTGCGAGGGCATGGAGTGTGGGGACGGGCGCGATTGCCGATCATGCCCGCCCAGAGCGGCGGGCATGCCACACCAAGGCCAACGAGCCGGCCAGGCCACCCGCCGTCCCAACGACCCGAGCCGGCACGCCTGCATCCTGAAACAAGCCGCCCCCCGCAGCACCGTGCTCCGGGGGGCGGCCGTCTGGATCAGAGGAATTCACGCGTGGCCACGACGTATCGGATCGCTTCACCGACCGTGGCGACCGCCGCCCCAGCGCGAGTCCCGATCGTCGCGGAAACCGCCCCAGCCTCGCTCGCAGCGATCGTGGCTCCGGCCGTGCAATGGCGCGACGTGGCACTCCTCACGGCGCCGCTCCTCGCGGCACTCGACCCGGTGCCACTCGACATGCCGCGGCGCCTCGCAGACGGGCCTGCACAGCTCGCGCTGCGGCAGGTGACCGCCCCCGATGAGGATCACGCTGATGCCCAACCCTGCGCCCATGGTGTGATGAAACATCCCGATGGCTCCTTTCGCCCGTACATCCAGAACAGGCGGGTCAGACCACGGAGGCGCGGAGGAGTTCCACGATCATGCCGCGACGACTCGCGGTCGCTGCGGGATGGCGTTCCCTATTCGGGCGCTCCGCAACCCTCTTGGCCCGACCTGTGGGCCGGCGCGATTGGGGTTGGTTGGCGTGTCTTGCCTGTTGAGGTCCGTCGGGTCCCAGGGCTGACCTTGACCGACTTCCGTGCCTCCCGACTCTCGAGCACCGGGGGCTGCGAACTCAGCGGGTGGATCAACTGCCCCGCCAGGGTCTCCGGCATTTCCGCCTCGATGCCGTACGACGTCGGCCATCGATCCTTCGGCAGGTAGTGCGTCCTGAATACCCAGTCGAGCCAGGGCAGCGTGGAGGAGTAGTTGCGATTCACCGGCCCATCCAACGTATGGTGCCAGTGATGGAATGCCGGTGTCGAAACCAGCCACTCCAGAGGCCCGAAGCGCCAGCGCACATTGGCGTGGATGAAGAACCCCCAGGTGGTGCTGATCAGCGTGACGGTCACCGGGACGGCGCTGCCCTCTGGGCCGACCGGGCCCGCGAGCCCCAGCGCGTAGATCGGCACGAGACCGCAGAACCGGCTGAACACCATGTCCAGCGGGTGCGCGCGCGTGTTGACGAGGAAGTCGACGTGCTCGGCGCTGTGGTGGATCGAGTGGAAGCGCCAGAGAAGGGGCGGGGGCGGGGCCCCGGCCCGCCTGCCGGCCCCCGCCCCCCCGGGCGCGGGCGCGCGGGGGGGCCGCGGCCGGCGGGCGCGGGGGGGGGGGGGGGGGGGGGGGGGGGGGGGGGGGGGGGGGGGGGGGGGGGCGCCGGGGCGGGGCGGGGGGCCCGTCGGGGGGCGCCCGCCCGGGGCCGCCGCGGGGGCGTGGCCTGCCCCCCAAATCCTGACCCATTTGCTACGAGAGTCCGGACGGGACCCTGGCTTGCCTTGCTCAGCGCTCTTGGCGTCCTCGGCGGTGCAATGTCTTTCCCGCCTGGCCGCACGACGCGCGGGGGATCGGGGCGGGTGAGGTGGCGCCGAGGTCGTGCCTTGGCTTTGTCATGGTCCTGTCGTGGTCCCCCGGGGGCGGTTATCTTGCGGCTGCCGAACAGGCGGATTGGTGTGGGGCTGTCAAGGGAGGTCCGATGCGAGCGGGTGATCATGGCTGGCGGGGGTTGGGGCTGGCGCTCGGGGCCGCGGGGGCGTTGGGGCTGCGGGGGTGGGGGGGTGCGCGTCGGGGGCGGATGGGACTCGGGGTGGCGGGGTGCGGGCTTCGGGGGCGGCGCCGCTGGTGATGGGGGAGACGTTCACGATCGACTCGGCGGTGTTGGGCGAGACGCGGCGGATCAACGTGTTCGTGCCGACGGTGTATGGCGAGCCGATCGAGGGGCCGATGCCGGTGCTCTACATGCCCGATGGGGGGATGGGCGAGGACTTCCTGCATGTGGCGGGGCTGGTCGAGGTGCTGGTGTGCAACGAGGGGATGCGGCCGTTCCTCGTGGTCGGGATCGAGAACACGCAGCGGCGGCGGGACCTGACGGGGCCGACGGGCGTGGCGAGCGATCGGGAGATCGCGCCGGTCGTTGGGGGGTCGGCGGCGTTCCGGCGGTTTCTCCGCGAGGAGCTGATGCCGGTCGTGCGGAAGCGGTATCGCACGACGGCGGAGACGGCGATCGTGGGGGAGTCGCTGGCGGGGCTCTTCATCATGGAGACGCTGTTCGTGGAGCCGGACCTGTTCGATACGTACCTCGCGATCGACCCGAGCCTGTGGTGGGACGACGGGGCGATCGTGCGCTCGGCGGAGGCGGGGCTCGATGTCGGGCGGCTTGCCGGCAAGCGGGTGTTCCTCGCGAATAGCGACGAGCCGGTGATCGCGGGGCTTACGGGGGAGTTGGTGGAGGTGTTTGCGCGGGCGGGTGTGGCGTATCACTACGCACCGATGCCGCAGGAGACGCACGCGACGATCTATCAGCCGGCCGCGCTGCGGGGGTTTCGGGAGGCTTTGGGGGGTGAGCCGGCGGGAGGCGGGTGAGAGACCCTCGCCCGCTTTTGGGGCGGGCGCGGAGATCGTTGGGGCGGGGTTGCGTCGGGGCGCCCGGCGGGTTGGTCAGTTGTCGCGACGGGCGAAGACGACACAGGCGGCGGAGAGCATGACGGCCTCGAACGCGAGGGAGGTGCCGAGGATCCACCAGACGGGTCGGGCTCGGATGGCCTCTTCGGCGCGGAGCTTGACCTCCTGATCGTCGAGGTTGATCTCTCCGGTCTTGGTGTCGAGGCCGGAGTCGGCGCGTTCGGGATTGGCGCGTGCCTGTGCCTTGAGGTCGGCCATGGAGACGAGCCAGCGTTCGAGGAGTGAGGTGGTCTCGCTGGTCTTGGGAACAATGGTCTTGGCGGCGTAGACGGCCTTCATCCAGGGCTTGAGCTTGGCGAGGCTCTGCTCGGTCTCGGCGCGTCGGTCGAAGGCGAGGCTCAGAAAGGGCATGACCTCGAGGAGTTCTTCGTCGCTGAGGGCGTGGTCGTCGGGGAGTGGGTCGCCCGATTCTGCGCGGCGGGCCGTGAGGAGCTTCCGTGCGCCGTCGCGGGATTTGGAGATCGCGCGGTCGTAGCCGTCGTGCCTGGCCTGGAGCTGGACGTTGATCCCCATGAGCACGGCGTCGCCGGTATTGAGGATGAACAGGCCGCACCAGCAGAGGATGGTGAGGAGGAGGGCGGCGATGGTGGACCTGGTGAGGACGCCGATGAGGGCGCAGACGCCGTAGAGGTAGCTGAAGAAGACGACCACGAGCGGGACGGCGAGGAAGAGTCCGGGTTCCCAGACGTGGCCCCGGACGCCGATGATGATGAAGGACGCTGTGGTAAAGGCGGCGACCTGGAGCGTCGCGAACATCAGGCCGGTCGCGTATTTGGTGAGGAGCAGTCGGGTCCGGGAGATGGGCTTGGAGAGGAGCATCTCGATGGAGCCGCCGGAGATCATCTCGGGGATGATGCCGGCGGTGGAGATGAGGGCGAGGATGGTGGCGGCCCAGGTGAGCCAGATCTTGATGCCGAGGGCCTGGAAGAGTTGTTTATAGAGCAACGCGGGGGGCAAGGTCGTGCTGTCTATCGGCACGGGGGTCGGGATCTTGAACCACAGGAAGAAGATGCCCTTCTCGTTGATCCCCACGGCGGCGTAGACGAGCACCACGAGCCCGGAGAGGAGCATCGTGATCCAGAAGAGCTTCTTGGCGTTGAGCTCGCGATAGGCGTCGACGAAGAGGGCGATGGTCTGGGTGATCACGCGGCGCCCCCGTTCTTGGCGGCGAACTTGCCGGCGTTGTTGGCGGCGTTGTTGGGGGGGGTGTTGGGCGGGGGTTCGGACGCGGGTTCGCCGACGGCCTCGAGGAAGAGGTCTTCGAGGCTGGGGCGGTGCGGGCGGATGGAGCGGATGACGGCTCCGTGCTCGCGGAGCTTGTCGATCAGGGGCTGGATCGTCGCGGGGTCGGTGGTGCCGACGCGGATGGTGGCGTGATCGATCTCGACCCACTGGCCCCCCGCGAGTTCGCCGCGGGCGCCGACGCGCTTGGCCAGCTCGCCCTGGGGCTGGTCGAGGCGGAGGAGCCCCGGCAGGGCGGATTCGATGCGGGTGGGGGCTTCGTCGCCGGCGAGGGTGATCTCGTAGCGTTCCTTGCCGGCCGTGAGTTCATCGAGCGTGCCCTGGCGGGCGACCTGGCCGTGGACGAGGATGGCGACACGGTCGCAGACCATCTCGAGTTCGCTGAGCAGGTGGCTGTTGAGGAAGACGGTCTTGCCGCGCCGACGCAGCTCGGCGACGATCTCGCGGATGTCGCGCCGGCCGACGGGGTCGACGCCGTCGGTGGGCTCGTCGAGGAAGACGATCTCGGGGTTGTTCATGAGGGCCTGGGCGATGCCGACGCGCTGGCGCATGCCCTTGGAGTATTTGCTGATTCTTGTCGAGCCCCAGTCGCCCATGCCGACGAGGTCGAGGAGTTCGGGGGTGCGTTTGCGCCGGTCGGCGCGGGGGACCTCGGTCATGGCGGCGTAGAAGTCGAGGACCTGGGCGCCGGTGAGGTAGGTGGGGAAGCGGTGGTGCTCGGGGAGGTAGCCGATGCGCCGGAGGACGGCGCGGGAGCCGATGGGCTGGCCGAGCATGGAGCCCTCGCAGCGGGAGGGCTTGATGACGGTCATGAGGATCTTGACGAGCGTGCTCTTGCCGGCGCCGTTGGGGCCGAGGAGTCCGAAGACCTCGCCGCGGCGGACGCGCATGGAGATGCCCTTGAGGGCTTGGATCTTGCGTCCGTAGGTCTTGGCGACCTGGGCGAGATCGATGGCCCAGTCGGAGCCTTGGATGTTGGCTTGGGTTGTGGTGGCGAGCGCCGGACTCTCGCTCATGCGGTTCCCTTCCTGCGGGCGACGACGTCGAACCTGTGCCAGTGCTTGGGATTGGAGAGGGCGTCCTTGCCGTCGTCTTCTTCTTCTTGGAAATGTTCGATGTCGAAATCGGCGAGGAGGGCCCGGGCCTGATCGATGGTGTGGTGGGTGCGGTCTGGGATGGCGGCCCAGTCGTCGCGGTCGCCGAAGAGCTGGCCGGCGAAGCGGGAGGCGGGGGGCAGGGCGGTGAGGATGGCGGCCCAGAGCGCGTCGAAGTGGT
The DNA here is from genome assembly GCA_016709445.1 of Phycisphaerales bacterium. Taxonomy (GTDB): domain Bacteria; phylum Planctomycetota; class Phycisphaerae; order Phycisphaerales; family UBA1924; genus PNC22. The sequence continues at coordinate 80,851 of JADJMV010000008.1, read as the reverse complement.
CCGGGGGGCAGAAGGGGAGCGCGAAGCTGGCGTTGACCAGGATGGCCGCGGGGAGTTGGAGGCCCTCGAAGGGCCGCTCGCGGATCTCGAGGCGCTCGGGGTGGGTGAGATCGGGCCTGGCCTTGAGGCGTCGGACGGCGTCGGGGTGGGCGTCGATGGCGATGACTTTCCAGCCCCGGCGGAGGAGTTCGGCGGTGTCGCGGCCCTCGCCGCAGCCGAGGTCGATGGCGAGGGGGGGTGTCGCGTCGGGGCGGGGGAGGCCCTCGGCGTCGAAGCGGCGGAGGGCGTCGAGGAGCGTTTCGCGGGGGGGCTTGCCGGCGACAACCTGGAAGTAGGCGGGCCAGTCTCGCTGGGAGGCGTAGACGTGGGCGGGCTTGAGGCTGTGTTCGGGCTGGGCGGGCTGGGCGGGCTGGGCGGGTGTGTTGGCCATACGCTGGGTCAATGTATACGACGCTTCGGGAGTTCGTGGAGGCGCTCGAGGGCGCGGGGGAACTGGCAAGGGTACGGGCGCGGGTGTCGCCGGTGCTCGAGATCAGCGCGGCGGCGGACCTGGAGAGCCGGAGGCCGGCGGCCCGCTTGCCGAGCCAGTCGGCGCGGAGGGTGGATCCGCACTTTCATCGGTTGGGTGGGCGGGCGCTGCTCTTTGAGGATGTGGAGGGCTCGGAGATCCCGGTGTTGATCAACTCGCTGGGGAGCTACCGGCGGATGGAGATGGCGCTGGGGTGCGAGGCGGGTGGATTCGGGGAGATCGCGGGCCGGATCGCCGAGCTTGTGAGGCCACAGCCGCCTCGCTCGCTCTCTGAAGCGGTCGGGAAGCTCAGGCAGTTTGCGCCCCTGCTGCGGACGCCGCCGCGGCGGGTTCGGAGCGGCCTGTGTCAGGAGGTGGTGCGGGCTGGCGGCGATGTCGACCTGCGGACGTTGCCCCTGATCCGGTGCTGGCCCGACGACGGTGATTTCGCGGCGCTGGGATATCCCGCGGGGATCAACGACGGCGTGCCGGGTGTGGAGCGGGGCGAGGAGTGGGAGCGGGTGTATCGGGGGCGCTACGTCACCTTTGCCGGGATCCACACGATTCATGCGGATGATGCGGGCGCGGAGCGCCCGGCGAGCCACAACATCGGGATGTATCGCGTGCAGCTGCTGGGGCGTCGGCACATGGCGATGCACTGGCAGATGCACCACGACGGGGCCAAGCACTGGCGGAGCTGGAAGAAGCGGGGCGAGCGGATGCCGGTGGCGATCGCGTTTGGCGGGGAGAGCGTGCTGCCGTATGCGGCGACGTGTCCGTTGCCGCCGGGGATCAGCGAGCTGCTGATGGCGGGGTTTCTGAACGGCCGGGGGATCCCGATGGTGCGGGCGAAGACCGTGCCGTTGTGGGTGCCGGCGAACGCGGAGATCGTCATCGAGGGGTATGTCTCGACGGAGGCGGGAGCGTGTGGGTGGGACCCCTTGGGAAGGGACGGAGAGACGGAGAGACTGAGAGACGGAGTGGGGGAGAGCGGGCTGGGGCCGGGGGCGGTGTTTGAGGGGCCGTTTGGCGATCACACGGGCTTCTACTCGTTGCCGGATCGGTATGGCGTGCTCGAGGTGACGGCGGTGACACACCGGCGCGGGCCGATCCTGCCGGCGACGGTGGTGGGGCTGCCGCCGCAGGAGGACTACTTCATCGGCAAGGCGACGGAACGGATCATGCTGCCGCTGCTGCGGACGATCCTGCCGGACATTGCGGACTACGACCTGCCGATGTTCGGGGCGTTTCACAACGCGGCATCGGTGGCGATCGAGAAGGAGTATCCGCTGCACGCGCGGCGGGTGATGCACGGGGTGTGGGGCGCGGGGCAGATGAGCTGGACGAAGAACGTGTTTGTGGTGGATGGCGGCGTGGATGTGCACGACCATCGGGCGGTGCTGCGAGCGATGGCGGAACGGTGCGACCCGACCACGGACATCGAGCGGGTGCGTGGGCCGATCGACGTGCTCGATCACGCGACTCCGGCGATGGGGGCGGGAACGAAACTTGGTTTCGACTGCACGGCGCGGTGGCCGGGGGAGGGTGTCGGCGAGGAACCGTCGGTGGATCAGCGCTTTGTTACCGCAGAGAGCGAAGCGGGGGGCGGCCTGCTCCGGGATGTCGCGGCGGGTGAGGGCGTGCTGGGGGCGACGATGCCGGCCGACCTTCCCGGCTGGCTGCTCGTTCGCGTGGACCGGGATCTCGGCGAGCCGGAGCGCGAGGGCCTCGGGCGGCGGGTGATTGGGGTGGTGCGCGCGGCGACGGAGCGTTGCGCGGCGGCGGGCGGGCGTCCTCCGGCGTTTGTGGTGGTGGTGGGGAGGGGTGTGGAACTCGAGGGCGAGGAGTCCGCGCTCTTTCACTGGGTGGCGAATACGGACGGGGGGCGCGACCTGCAGGTGTGGCGGGCGGGGTCGTGGGCGGTGGCGGGCTTCGACGCGACGCCCAAGACGGCGGGCGACGCGCGGGAGGGGCAGGCGGTGCGGCGGTGGCCCCCGGCCCTCTCGATGCCCGCTGGTGTCCAGGAACGCGCCGAGGCTCTGCTCGGCACGCTTGAGGCGGGCGAAACCTCGATATGACGGGTCAAACGACCGAGGGTCGGGACAGCTTGAGTCGCGATGGGCGGGGTTCGATGAGCGATGACTCCGCGGCGACGTAGTGGGCCGGGGTGTTGTGAACGATTTCGACGCCGATGACGAAGAGGTCTTCGTGGGCGTGGGCGACCCGGCGGACGAGCGCACTCTCGGGCAGGCTGTCGTGGCCGGAGTGCGAGCGTTGGATCTGGATGCGATCCCCCTCGGAGGGGGTGTGCTGGCCGCGCCAGGCGAAGGCGAGCCCACTCTCGGAGTGTTCGAGCATCCAGCCGGGTTCGAACTCGCTGGAGCCGGGCTTTCTCCAGAGCACCTTGTCGGAGGCCCGCGTGCGTGCTTGCCGGCGTTTCTCGCTAAAGGTTTGCTGCTGCATCTGGAATCTCCTGGGGAGGCATGCCGGCGGCGGGGGCGCGACGGCGCGCGGGCCGCGGGGCACGGCGGGTGGCCGATTGCATCCATCGGCATCCGATCGACACGGATCCATCGGAACTGGGTTGGACGCGGATGACCTCGGCTTTGTGGGGCATGGGGTGGTAGCGGGAGACGACCCGGATGGCCTCGCCGGCGAGCGGGGCGTCGCACCCGGCGAAGCGGAGGCCAATTCCCGATTCTGAGACATCGGCCACATCGACCATGCGGAGCGGCTCACCGGGCCCGAATGCCCATGCGGCCCTCTGACTCCGCGGATAGCGTCGTCCCTGTGCGCGGCGTTCGTTGTTCGGATTCTGCATCTGTGGCCCTCGGTGGTTCCTCCCCCGGAGAATGGACCAGCTTCGTCGGCGCGGGGAGACTGCGCTCGACGGGGGCTCCTGGTTGTGATCGGCTTACGGATCTCTCTCACGCGATGGCGAGGAGCGCGTCTTGGAGGAAGTGCGCGGTATCGACGACATCGGGATCGAACTGCTTGCCTCGTTCGCGGCGGAGTTCGAGGAGAATCTGTGAGCTGGTCATCGGCTCGCGGTAGGGACGCGGACTGTGCATCGCGACGAACGCGTCGGCGACGGTCAGGATCCGGGTGTAGGGGCTTTCTCCGCGCAGGAAGTCGGGCCCGTCGGCGTAGCCGAGGTCGAAGCGGCCGTGGAGGCCGGCCACGGCGCCCGTCACTCGTTCGGACGCCCCGCACATGCGCATCAGGTCCGCGCCGAACCTCGCGTGTTCGGCGACGAACCGGCGCTCGCTTGGGGAGAGTCGACGCGGGGTGGCCAGCAGGCTCTCGGGAACCGCGGTCTTGCCGATGTCGTGGAATTCGGCGGCGAGTTCCACGTCGGCGACTTGGGAGGGCGAGAGGCGCATGGCACGGGCGAGCGTGGCGGCGACGCGGCGGACGCTGCGGGCGTGCTCGCCGATGTGCTCGGCCTGCGCCGCGCCGAGTCTGGGCGCGAGCTCCTGACGGAGGCGGCGGAGTCGTTCGGCGGGCGTGAGCGAGGCATCGGTCTGGATGACTTCGGCGGCCTCCATCGCGACGGTCATGGGCCAGGTGCAGACCCTGTTGCGTCCCCAGTCTTTCGCGAGGTAGAGCGCCTTGTCGGCCATGGTCACGGTCGGCTCGCCGAACTCTGCGGAGGGCGAGGTCGCGACGCCGAAGCTGGCGGCGATGCGGAGGCGGTGTTCGCCCGCGGCGATCCGGGTGTTCGCGAGGGTGCGCCGGATGTTGTCGGCCCAGGCCCATGCGTCGACGATTGATTCCGAGGTTCGGATGGTGAGGAACTCGTCGCCACCCCATCGAACAAGGGTGTCGGCACGCGAGGCGTGATGACGGAGCACCCGACTTACAGCCCTGAGCACCGAATCTCCCACCTGATGGCCGTGCTGATCATTGACCGCCTTGAAGTGGTCGAGGTCCATGAAGATTGCGGCCGCGCTGGCGCGCCTATCGGCGCAGCTCCGGGCCGAATGGAGGAACCGTTCCGCGAAGCGGCGGTTCTGAAGGCCGGTGAGGTAGTCGAGGTGGGCGGCGGTTTGGAGCGACTGCAGGCGTCGGTCGGCGAGGCGTCGGTCGTGCTGGCGTTGATGGTTGGCGGCGACGGCGGAGAGGATCCGTTCCCAGAGTTCGTCAGTCCGCAGGGCGCAGGTCTTGGGGACGAAATCGTCGACACCATGCCGGAGCAGGGCGATGACCACTTCTTGCTCCTCACGCGAGGAGATGACGAGGATCGGCGTATTGGGCCGGTGGGCGCGGAGTTCGTCGACTAAGTGTCCGGTATCGGACGGCGCGAGGTTGTCGTCCACCACGATGCAGTCCACCGGCCCGGATCTTGCGGCGTCGAGCAGCTCGGCTCGAGAATCGACGGTGGTCAGGCGGGCCGCGGGGTCGTGTTTGGTGATGGACTGCGACAGAAGGCACTGGTGGCCAAGGTCGTGTTCCCCGACGAGAATGCTCAGGTGCTCCATTGCCCCATCTCCGTGCTTCCGCTATGGAGATCGGCGTTTGCTCCGGGCGGGCAATGAATCGACGGCAAGAATTGCGCTTGGATGGCGGGGATGCCTGCCACACTTCGCCCAAGCGGCGCATTCGGGACGGCGCGGGGCAGTCCGGGGCCGCGGTCTCGCTCGCTCAGGGCGGGTTATGGGAGATGCGGCGGACGGGTCGGGCGATCAGTGGGCGGCCTGGTCGGCGGGCGCATCGGGCTTGTCAGTTGCGGGGAGCGGCGCGTCGCGCCGGCCCGAGACCCAAGCGGCATCGTTGGTGTAACGCGATGCATACTCGTAGGTCATCCGGCCGTCGCCGGTGGGCCCTCCGGAGTTGCGGAACGTCAGCACACCGCCGCCTGGCTCGTTTGGGTCGGTCTCGAAGCCCACGAACAGGATGCTGTGCCCATCACGGACGCCCTCAGGATCCGGTGTGTTGAGCAAGTCCCCGTTCCACGCGTTTTCGATGGGCCAGCGGAGTCCGGCGCAGACCGGCCAGCCCTGCGAGAGCACGCCGGTGATCGCTCGGAGTTCTTCGGGCGAGAGGCCGGTCGTGACATCCCATGCCTTGATCCAGTGGATGTTGAGGTTGGCGTCGCGGAGCCTGAGTGCCTCGGTGGTGGCGGCGGCGCCCGGAGCGAGCGCGGGGTCGAACGTCGCCTGGTAGGGGAGGTCGGACTCGGCGCAGATTCCAAAGCTCTTGTACCCCTTCCAGAGGTCGGAGAAGAAGCCCCCGTCCGCTGGACGTCCGATCGCCTGGTTGGACGCCCAGTTGAGGAACTCCGGACTGAGGCGGACACCCTCGCCCCGATCAACGGCGGCCGCGAATTCGATCGCTCCCGTGAGCGCAAAGACCGAGCAGGTGCCGCGGGCGCCTTGCGCGCGGGGCGTGAGGCCCCAGCTGTCGAGTGTGGGCCGGAGGTCGACGGATTGTCTGGCCGGTTCGGGCTGGTGCGAGGGCAGCCGGTGCGTCGCGGGGGCGAGGGTGCAGAAGGCGAGGGCCAGCACGGGGGCGGGCGAATGGGGTTGCATGGCCTGGCGGCTCCCTTCCGGGTCGGTCGTGCGACGTGCATCGTGAGCGTATCGGCGGTAGGCTCGACCCGCGTGGCGAAAGCAGGTGACCAGGTCAGAGGGGGGCGATCGGCCGCGGGCGCGGGGGTCTATGTGGCCCTGCTTCGGGGGGTCAACGTTGGAGGCAGGAATCGGCTGCCTATGGCTGCGTTGGCGCGCCTGCTGGCGGACACGGGTTGTGTCGAGATCCGCACCCTGATCCAGAGCGGCAACGCGGTGTTTCGTGCGTCGCCGTCGAAGGCAAAGCGATTGGCGGAAGATCTCGGGGGCCGGATTGAGCACGAGTTCGGCTTTCGGCCGCGGGTCATCCTCCGGAGTGCCGCGGAGATGGGGCGGATCGGTACGGCGCACCCGCTGGCGGAACCGGGCCTCCCGGACAAGGCGTTGCATGTGGCGTTTCTCGACCGGGAACCGACCGACGCAGAAGTGGCGAGGCTCGACCCTTCGCGTTCGCCGGGGGATCGCTTCGTGGTCCGGGGGGCGGAGATGTACGTGTGCCTGCCCCGGGGAGTTGCTGAGAGCAAGCTGACGACGGCGTACGTCGATTCGGCGCTCTCGGCCACCAGCACCTGGCGGAATTGGAACACCGTGCGGCGATTGCGGGAGATGTCGTCCGTCGCCGGATGAGGCGGGCCGTCCGGGGCGGGGCCCTTTCCGCGTGGCGGGCGGAGGGGAGGGGGCGTACAACTCTGATGTCGTCGCGGCTGCGGTTGGCGTCCGGGCGGCGCAGAGGAGCCTTGCACATGGCGAAGACCGCTTCGTACGCCGCGCAGACCGCGACGAGTCCGCTGGCGCCGTTCTCGATCGAGCGGCGTGACCCGACGCCGCACGACGTGCAGATCGAGATTCTGTTCTGCGGGGTATGCCACTCGGACCTCCATACGGCCCGGGGGGAGTGGCCGGGGGTGGTTTTCCCCGTGGTGCCCGGGCACGAGATCGTGGGGCGGGTGATCCGGGTGGGGAGCGAGGTGGACAGGTTCAAGCCGGGCGACCTCGCGGCGGTGGGGTGCCCTGGTCGATTCGTGCAAGCGGTGCACGTCGTGTAAGAAGGGTTTGGAGCAGTATTGCGAGGAGGGGATTGTCCTCACCTACAACAGCCCCGACGCGCACATGCCGGGCAGGATGACCTACGGCGGCTACTCCGGATCGATCACGGTGCATCAACGGTTCGTCCTGCGGGTGCCGGATGGGATGGACCTCGCGGGCACGGCGCCGCTCCTTTGCGCCGGGATCACGACCTACTCGCCGCTCCGCCATTGGGGGCGACCAGCGGCAAGAAGGTGGGGATCGTGGGGTTGGGTGGTCTGGGGCACATGGGCGTGAAGTTTGCGCACGCGTTCGGTTGTCACACCGTCGTGTTCACCACCTCACCGGGGAAGACCGAGGACGCCAAACGCCTGGGCGCCGACGAGGTGGTCATCTCGCGCAACGCGGACGAGATGGCGCGCCACGCGAAGAGCTTCGATTTCATACTCAACACCGTCGCGGCTTCGCATGATCTGGACGCGTTCACCTCGCTCCTGCGGACGGACGCCACCATGTGCCTCGTTGGAGCGCCCTCGACCCCGCACCCATCGCCGGGGGTGTGGAATCTCATCATGCGCAGGTGCAGCATCGCCGGGTCGGCGATCGGCGGGTTGCCGGAGACGCAGGAGATGCTCCAGTTCTGCGCCGAGCACCGCATCGTCTCGGATGTGGAGGTGATCCCGATCCAGGGGATCAACGAGGCGTACGAGCGGATGCTGCGCGGGGACGTGCGTTATCGGTTTGTGATCGACATGGCCTCGCTGGCAGACTGAGCCTGCGGCGGCACGGCCGGCGTCGGGGTGGCGGATTGCCCCCATATTCGCGGCCCGGGAGCCTTGTGTCTTGACATATGCCTATATCGGTATATATGCTCCATCCATGGCACGTGCGGCCACCACGAGCGACGTCTTCAGCGCCATCGGCGAGCCCCGCCGGAGAGAGATCCTCGAGGTCCTCGCCGGGCGGGGTGAGATGGCGGTGGGGGACTTGGCGGGTTGCCTGCACCTGCCGCAGCCGGCGGTCTCCAAGCACCTGGCGGTGTTGCGGGAGGTCGGGTTGGTCTCGGTCACGCGCCGGGGTCGGAGCAGGCTCTACCGGCTCGAGGGGGAGGAGCTCAAGGCCGTGCATGACTGGGTCGCGATGTACGAACGGTTCTGGACGCGTCAGCTCGGGCGCATCAAGGCCCGCGCCGAGCAGACGACTCGCGGTCCGGCTGCGACACTGGAATCCCGCGCGGCGCTGGGAGCGCCGGCGAAAGCGAGCAGGGGCGGCCACCGCCCCGGCAGCAAGAAGGAGTGACGGAAATGGCAACGATGGCGACGGAGCAGGAGATTCACACAATCGACATCCGCAAGGAGATCGAGATCGCGGCACCCCTGGAGACGGTCTTCGCGTCAGTGCTCGAAGAACTGGGGCCGGGGAGCGAGATGCCGGACGGCACGCCCTTCCCGATGAAGCTCGAGGCGTGGCCCGGGGGCCGTTGGTTCCGGGATCTGGGCAACAACACCGGGCATTTCTGGGGGCATGTGCAGGTGATCAAGCCGCCGACGCTGCTGGAGATGACTGGCCCGATGTTCATGTCCTACCCGGCGACCAATTTCGTCCAGTACCGCCTCGCGGCCCAGGGCGGCGGCACGCTGCTCAAGCTCACACACCGCGCGCTGGGCTTGATCCCCGAGGATCATCGTGTCGGCGTGCACGAAGGATGGGAGTTTGGGCTCAAGCGCGTGCGAGACCTGGCGCTGCGGAAGGCGGGCCGGTAGGCGGCCCGGGGCGTCAGCGGAATAGCAATCCGAGACAGGAGGACGGCCATGAGCACCCCGCGGGTGGTTTCGAGGGAGGAATGGGTCGAGGCGAGGCGGTCGCTTCTCGAGCGGGAGAAGGCGATGACCCGACTTCGTGACGAGCTCAGTGCGGAGCGGCGCACGCTCCCGTGGGTGCTCATCGAGAAGCCGTACGAGTTCGATACCGCGAGTGGGCGACAGACACTTGCGGATCTCTTCGAGGGGCGATCCCAGCTCATCGTGTATCACTTCATGTTCGGTCCGGAGTGGCTCGAGGGTTGTCCGGGCTGCTCGTTCTTGATGGATCACGCCGACGGGACGCTGCCCCACCTGCACGCCAGGGGCATCACGCTGACGGCCGCCTCGCGGGCGCCGCTGGCCTCGATCGAGCGGTTCAAGCGGCGGATGGGGTGGCGGTTCCCGTGGGCATCCTCGTCGCCGAGCGAGTTCAACTTCGATTTCCATGTGTCGTTCTCGCCGGAGCAGATGAAGGCTCGCGAGGTGGAGTACAACTTCCGGCGCGGGCCGGCGTCGATGGAGGAACTTCCGGGGGTGAGCGTGTTCCGGCGCGGAGATGCCGGTGAGGTCTTCCACACCTATTCGGCCTATGCGCGGGGGCTCGAGCCGCTTGTGGGGACGTACGACTACATCGATCTGACCTCGAAGGGCCGGGACGAGGCGGGGCTGGACTCCCCCATGTCCTGGGTGCGACACCACGATCGCTACGGGGAGGCCTTGCGGGTGGAACCGCGGGCCAGCGCCGCACCTCTCCACCAAACGCCATGCCCGCACTGCTCCTCGGAGTCCTGAGGCCCTGGGCGGGGGCCGGCTTCGGAATGTGCTGCGTGTTCACTGGGTGGCGATCGGCGCGGCGGAGCCCGAGCGCCGGGTGTCCCGCGAGGGCCACGATTCGATGCGGAGGGTTTGCTCGGGCACGTTGCGCTACGACCTCGCCGGCGCAGCGCGCCGGAGCGGGGGTCCCGGGCTGCACGGCCCACAGAGCGGCGGGGGAGCGTGTATCCTCCGCCCCGAGATGATGGCCTATGTTCTGCACTTTCTGGGCGGCCTGGTGCTGCTGCTTCTGGGGGGACGCCTTCTCGTTGCGGCTTCGGTAGATGCCGCGCGCCGCCTGCGCGTGTCGCCGCTGGTCGTCGGGCTCACCCTGGTGGCCTGGGGGACGAGCGCGCCGGAGCTGGCCCTGAACCTCGTCTCCGCGGCGAAGGGGCGGGGCGACCTCGCGCTGGGCAACGTCGTCGGGGCGAACATCTGCAACATCGCGTTGGTCGTCAGCATCTGCGCGCTCATCAAGCCGCTGGTTGTGCAGGAGCGGCTGATCAAGGTCGAGGTTTGGCTCAACGGCGCGATCCTGAGCTTCATGGCGGTGCTCGGGCTGAGCGCCGGCTTTGCCAGGTGGGAGACGGGGCTCATGCTCGGCGTGTTCGGCGCCTACAGCACGTGGACCGTCATGGCGGCGCTGCGGCAGTCGGTCCGGGAGGGCGCCCGTGCTGGGGCGGAAACGATCGGGCAGGATCCGATGCTGCAGAAATCGCCCATGAGCTGGATCATGATTGGCACGGCGTTTCTAGGGGGCCTGGCCTTGCTCTCCATCGGGGGGACGCTGGCCAGCGACGGCGCGTCGGGCGTGGCTCTGGCCATGGGTGTGCCTCCCGCGATCGTCGGTGTGACGATTGTCTCGATCGGGACGACGCTCCCCGAGGCCGTCACGGGCATCATGGCGGTTCGCAAGGGACAGACCGATCTCGCGATGGGCAACGCGATCGGATCGTGCCTGTTCAACGCCGGCGCGGTCTTCGGCCTGGTCGGGCTGATCTCGCCGCCGCACGTGGATGTCACGCTGGCGATCCCGCTGGCGTACATGGGCCTTTTGGGGATCGCCCTGATCCCCATCAGCCGCTCGTTCGGCAAGACTGTTTCTCGCCTGGAGGGTGCGGGGTTGCTCGCCTCGTACATCGTCTTTCTGGTCATCTCGGCTGCCGCCGTGGCCCGGGGATAGGCGCCGGATGCGGGCTTAGTCCGTTTCATCCCCGGCACGGATGGCGCGGGCTCGGTCGAGGAGTAGCTCGCGTTCACGCTCGTTGGTCGCGAGCGAGGCGGCCCGCTCCACCTCGGCCTCTGCCTCGGCGGTTCGGCCCATACGGCGGAGCAACTCCCCTCGAACGCTCGGCAGGAGGTGGTAGCTCCGGAGCGCCGGCTCGGCGGCCAGGCGGTCGAGGAGTTCGAGGCCCGCCTGCGGTCCGCGGTCCATCGCGACTGCCACCGCGTGGTTGAGCGCCACCACCGGAGAGGGGGCCTTCCGCATGAGTGCCTCATACAGGGCGGAGATCCGGGCCCAGTCGGTCCGGCCCGGGGCTGGCGCGAGGGCGTGGCAGGCCGCGATCGCGGCCTGCAGGGTGTATGGGCCCGGCTCGCCACCGGCGCATCGAAACGCGCGATCGAGTGCTGCGAGCCCCCGCCGAATGAGGAGTTGATCCCACCGTGAGCGGTCCTGATCGTTGAGCAGAATCGGACGGCCCTCGGCGTCGGTGCGGGCGGCGAGTCTGGAGGCCTGCAACTCCATGAGGGCGAGCAACCCCTGGGCCTCTGGCTCCGACGGGAGCATGGCCGCGAGCATGCGTCCGAGTCGCTGGGCCTCGGCGCAGAGATCCGGGCGCGTCCATTCCGCTCCGGCGGTGGCGGAGTAGCCCTCGTTGAAGAGCAGATAGATGGCCTCCAGGACAGAGTCGAGGCGGGGCGCCAGATCCTGCCCGGTGGGGACCTCGAACGGGATCTGCTGGTCCACGAGCGTGCGTTTGGCCCGAACGATCCGTTGGGCGATCGTGGGTTCGCTGACCAGGAAGGCCCGTGCGATTTCCTCGGTGGAGAGGCCGCAGACGAGCCGGAGGGTGATCGCGGCGCGGGCCTCGGCAGAGATCTCGGGGTGGCAGGCCATGAAGATCAGTCGGAGCACATCGTCCTCGACGGCCCCGTCGATGGAGTCGAGGATGCTTGGGATGTCAGGGCCTTGTGCGCCGGGTGGGCGGCGTGCCAGTTCCTCGCCGATGGGGGTCAGCCGTCGTTGGCGCCGGATCCGATCGATGGCGCGGCGCCGAGCGGTGGTGGTCAGCCACGCGCCCGGGTTCTCGGGGATGCCCGATTTGGGCCACTGCGCGAGTGCGGCGAGGAATGCGTCCTGGCAAGCCTCCTCGGCGAGGTCCATGTCACGGACTGCGCGCACAAGCCCCGCGATGATCCTGGCGGATTCGATCCGCCAAACCGCCTCGATGGCACGGTGCGTGGGCGCGGTCTGCGTCATCCCGGGCAGTCTAGCGCGGGCCCCGTGGGCCGGGGCTCCGTGCCGCGCTTGCCCGGGTTCCCGCAGAGGCTTCACCCCCTTCGGGAGGCTCCCCGCGCTCTGCCGACGGGATCACGGCTGGGCTTCGAAGTCGCTCGGCTCGAACAGCGGGCGGATCTCCACCTCGGTGGGCGTGCCCGGGTGCGGGTGAGGGCAGCGTTTCAACCATTCGACGGCTTCCTCGAGGTTCTTCACCTGCCACAGCCAGTAACCCGCGATGAGTTCTTTGGTCTCGGTGAAGGGACCGTCGATCACTGTTCGCCTGTCCCCCTCGAAGCGGACGCGGGCGGCGTGGGAGGTCGCCTTGAGCCCTGCTCCGTCGAGCATCACGCCGGCCTCGATCAGTTGTTGGTTGAACTTGCCCATCTGTTCGAGGAGTTCCTTATTGGGCATGACGCTGGCCTCGGAATCCTTTGTGGCCTTGACGATCACCATGACTCGCATGACGTGGTCCTTTCGCTCGGAGGTTTGGCTTGCGCGCCCGGGCGGACTTGCGGCGGGCGGTGCTTTCACTCTGACGTCGGATGAGGGCTCGCGGAATCGACACGGGACATGAAATTGTTTCGCCCCGCGGCGGCGGCGGCCGCACCGAATTCGGAGCTTGAGGTCCTATCAAGGATTCATCGGAGGGCGGTTTCCCGGCAGGGGCGGGGGGTCCTCCGGCGCGGATCAGACGCCACATCGACGTCACCCGGGGGAAGCAAAGAGGCAGAGGGCAAAGCCGAAGGCGTCCCGCGTGTACGACTCGTAGAGGCGCCACCATCGTTCGGTCTGGGCGAGTATCTCGCCGGCGTCCGGGTGCGAGGGGTTGGCGGCGTGCCAGGCGACGGCCGCCTCACGCTGCGTGGCTTCGTAGGTGTGGAACTCGGCGGGTGTGGTCGTGAGGCAGCCGAGCGGGCTGAGCCCCGCGCGGATGGGGGAGGAGAAGAGATCGAGCAGGTTGCCGATTGCGTCCGCGGGCATCTCGAGGGCTTGGAGCAACGCCGGCGCGGGCGGGCGGCGCCAATAGAGATCGCCGAGCAGCAGGTAGCCGCCAGGACGCACGAGGCGACGCATCTGCGCCATCGTTGTTTCGAGCGAACCGAGGGCGTGGGCGCTCCCGACACATGCGGCCAGATCTACCGAGGCGTCGGCCATGGCGTCGGCGGCAACCCGTGCGTCCCCCTCGATCACGCGCATCTGTGGCTCAAGGCCGCGCCGCGCCGCCAGCCGGCGCGCCTCCGCGGCCATCAGCGGGGAGCGTTCGAGGCCGATGCCGGTCCAGCCCCGCTCCGCGAGCATGCCCAGAAGGCTTCCCTTGCCGCAACCGATGTCGATGGCGATGCCGGGTGGACCGTCGAGCACGCCCCGGAGCAGTGTCGTATATGACGATCTTGGGAGCGGGCTGGCGAATTCGAGGCCCGCGTGGCGCGTGGCGGAATAGAGGTCACGGTTCATGGTGAGTGGCTGCTTCAGGGGTGGCGATGTGGATCAGTGACCATCGACTTGCGAGCAGGAGATCAGGAGCGGCACGATGACGTCGCTTACGGGTGTGGGGAGGTTGTGGCGGCGACCCAGGCGCTGGATGACCCCATTGCGGGCGTCCCATTCCAAGGGGCGGTGGGCCAGTCGGTCGGTGAGCACAGAACTTCCGCTCCCCGGCGGGAGTCGGCCGAGGCGGTCGGCGATATCGGCCGCGAAGGCGTCGTCGAGGCTCGCACCCTCTGCCCGGGCCACCCGAACGCATTCGAGGGCAAGATCGTGGGCCAGCGTTGCCGCCGGTCCTACGCGAAAGTGCTCGGACGTTTGCCGCGTGATCGCGATCAAGCCGGTCACCGCGACCCAGCACTGCTTCGCCCACTGCGCGGTGATGAAGTCCTCAACCTGTTCAACGCAGGGGTATCCGCCGAACAATTCGGCGAGGCGTTGGGCCGGCTCCCCCTGCGGCGCGATCAGGCGTAGGGGGGTGCTGGTGACGATCCGCCTGGGAGACTCGGAGTGGACACGGCAATCCACGACCACCGGAAGGGCCGTGGCGGCCGGAGCAAGTTTCGCGGCCCGCTCCATACTCTCCACGCCATTCTGGAGCACCGCCAGCATCGTTCCCTGCTGGCAGAGCGAGGCGAGCCATGGGCCTGCGGAGGCTGTCTGGTGGGCTTTGACCGTCAGCAGCACGAAGTCCGATGAGTCCGGGGGTTCGCGAGGATCCGAGCGGACCGGCTGGGAGAGCAGGATGGGAGGTTCCCCGTCCAGCACGACGGTAGTTGCGTCCGAGTGTGCACGCCGGCCGCAGAGCGAGACATCGTGCAGGCTCCATCGTTGCAGGATCGCGGCGCAGACCGATCCGATGGCGCCAGGGCCGACGATCGCGACACGTTGTGGGCGGGGGCGGGCCATGGCGTGGCGAAGATAGGCGTCCGGCGGCACCGTCGCGTTTGGCTGCCCCGGGCGCACGCGCGGGGCTGCCCCCCTGGCGTACACTCGGCGCAGGCCCCAGGAGCACGGACATGGTCGGAGTCTGCATCGCGGCGATCCTCCTCCGCTCTTTGCCTGTCGCCGCGGGATTCGCCGCCGATGGGGAGCGGTCCGTGGTCGCGGGCTTGGCGTGCTCGGAGGCTCGGCCGATGCTCCACTTCACGCCGCCGAAGAATTGGATCAACGATCCCAACGGGCTGATCTGGTTCGACGGCGAGTACCATTTGTTCTACCAGTACAACCCGGAGGGCGACCAGTGGGGCCACATGAGTTGGGGCCACGCGGTGAGCCGCGACCTTCTCTCGTGGGAGCACCTGCCGCTGGCGATCCCGGAGGCGGGCGGCGTGATGGCCTTCTCGGGGACCGCGGTCTTCGATCGAACCAATTCCTCCGGCCTCGGGAAGCCGGGGCGCCCGCCCCTGATTGCGATCTTTACGGGGCATGACGGCGCCGCGCACGTGCAACACCAGAATCTGGCGTTCAGCCTCGACCGTGGCCGAACGTGGACCCGCTACGCGGGCAATCCCGTGCTGGACCTCGGCGAATCCGATTTCCGCGATCCGAAGGTTTTCTGGCACGCGCCGTCGGGCCGGTGGATCATGGTCGTCTCGCTCGCGGCGCAGAAGCGAGCGCTCTTTTTCGCATCTCCAGACTTGAAAGCCTGGACGAAGCTGAGCGAGTTCGGGCCGGAGGGTCGTGGGGGGGTTCCGAACTGGGAGTGTCCGGATCTGTTCGAGATGCCCGTGGAGGGCGAGCCTGGTGAGACGAGATGGCTGCTCGTGAACAGCGTGGGCGGGAACGGCCCGACGGGGGGCCCGGCGTGCCAGTACTTCGTGGGGCGCTTCGACGGGGAACGCTTCGAGAACGAGAACGGCGCCGACACCGTGCTGTGGCTCGACGGCGGGAAGGACTTCTACGCGTTCCAGTCGTACCAGGACGAGCCGAGCGGGAAGCGGATCGGGATCGCCTGGATGGCCGACCCCTGGTACGCGGGCGCGACCCCGACCTCACCGTGGCGGTGCTCGATGACGCTGCCGCGGGAGTTCCGGCTCGTTCGGACTGCCGAAGGCCTGCGGCTGGCCCAGCGCCCGGTCGAGGGCCTCGAGAGTTTCCTTCGGGATCGCGGTGCCCAGGAGACGCAATTCGAGCGAAGGGGGATGCACCCCGGGGACAGCCCGACGGGAGCAACAGGGGAAGTGGCGATGATCCGTGCGGCGTTCGAGCCCCACGGGGCGGAGCGTTTCGGTCTTCGTGTGCTGGAGGGCGGGGGAGACTCCACGGTGGTCGGATACGACGCGGCCATCGGAGAGATCTACCTGGATCGGAGCCGATCGGGCCGCGTCGATTTCCACCCAGATTTCGGGGCCCGCTTCGGTGCGCCTCTCGCGGTGGGCGCCGATGGACGGGTGACACTGACGGTCGTCGTTGACCGGGGGAGCGTCGAGGTCTTCGGCAACGACGGGATGACGACCCTCTCGGGTCTGGTGTTCCCCGGCGGGGGACACACCGGCATTTCGGTCTTTGCTGAGGGCGGCGATCTGGGCCTCGCGACCGTTCGGATCCTCTCGATCAGCCCCGAGTGAGGGCTGGTTGGCTGGGCCGCTCCTCCTCCACAAAGCGCTTGAGCCTGTGCAGGGCGTCTTCCCATTCTCGGGCGATGGACCGGAGGGCATCTCCCGCGTCGTCGAGCGGGCGGGTGTCGAGGGTACACAGGCTCTCGCGGCCCTGGCGCACGCGCCGAACGATTCCTGCCTCCTCGAGGACACGGAGGTGTTTGGTGATCGCTTGTCGCGTCAGGGGCGATCGTTCGGCCAACCGAGCGATCGAGAACGGGGCGCCGTCGCTCAGGATCGCAATGAGCGCCAGACGCGTCTCATCGCCGAGGGCGGCGAACACGGGAACGGCGGACCGGAGTCTGCGGTGCGATCGGCTAGGTACGGGGGGACGCTTGGGTGACATAGCGATCGATCTGCTCCATCTGGGCCGCCCACCCGGCGTTGTTCATGCGGAAGGCCAGATCGCGCCGCGCAGCGGGGATCGCGTTGAATCCCGATTCCGTGACGGTGAGGCGCGTGCCCTTCGCCGTGGGCTCGAGTGTGAACTCGACGAGAGTGGGGGTTTCGGCGCTGTAGTCGATTCCGGCCTCGATGGCGTAGGGATGCCAGAAAAACGAGAACCGCCGTTCCGGCTCCATTTGGTGGATCAGGATGTCCATGACCACGTGCTCGTAGCCGGGGTGGGTGATGTTGCCGCGCGAATGCTCGCCGGGCACGAATGGCGACTCCAGCCTCACGCGGAACCACTCCCCGAATTTGCGGGAGTCTGCCAGGGCCTCCCATACGCGAGCCGGGCTGGCGAGAATCTCGATTTGCTGCCGGATCTGGTCTGTGTTGGTGTGTGTCATACGCAACCTCAGGGTTGCATATTAGTCCGGGAGGGGACGCCGGGCAAGAGGCTTGGGTCCAGATCCCGCGCCACATCCCGCGTCGGGCCGGCCGCGGTGCCGGGGATCCTCGGCGGGCTCAGTCTGGGAATGCTTGGAGTTCGGCGCAGCTCGAAAACGCCTGGGACGGGTTGTCGCCGTAGGAGGGGGTCCCGACCACACGGACCGCGGTGAACGTCGCTGGCTCTTCCAGTCGGAGCGTGAACTGGCGGTCGGACCATGTCAACCGATCGTGCTGGCCGACGGCCGCCGTGGTGGGGGGGTAGTCCTCCAGTTCGCCGATCGTGGTCCAGTCGCCGGCGCCGGGCCTCCGGATCTGCACCCTGGACCGGCCGCGGCTGGTATCGAACCACCCGCCGTCGTGAAAGTTCTTGCCGTGGGTGAACGTCACGCGGCGTGCTGTGACCGGGTGGGCGAGGGTGACGGCGAACCAGTCCTCTTCGGCGATGTTGCCATCGAAGGTCGTGACGATGGAGCGCAGGTCGTCATCATTGATCGAGCCCGCGACGTTGCCTTCGCGCGAGCGGCTCTCCACCCCCGCGAGCAACAGGTTGGCATTCGGCTCACCCGCGAGCGGGATCCAGACGCGGTAATCGTCCCCGGCCATGCCCGCATCGGCGAAGGGCACCAGCTCGGCGGTGAAGGCCTGTGCTCCGTCCCGCGTGGTGGCAGCGATGCGAAACACCTGTGCGCCCGGCCACGTCGATCGGTCCGGCGGCGCGGGGGCGGGGGAGACGCTCACCGCATCCTCCTCAGGGAGGGCCAGAGCATTGAGCGGTTCGTGGACGCTCGCCAGCAGGCCCTCGTCGGCCGCGAGCACGAGGGGGCCGTAGCAGAGCGCGGCGCGGCCCCGATTGAGGTGGTCGCCGAGGACGATTCGCGGCGAGAGCTGCATGTGCAGCTCGACGGCGTCGCCCGAGGTCCAGACGCGTCGAAGCGCGGTGTAGCCATCCGGGCCCTGCGTTGCTCCCTCGGGGGTGATCGAGCTGTGGGTACACCAGTCCGGGACTCGCACCTTGAGGGCGAATTCATGCGGGCCGGCGACTCGCACCACGATCCGGACCTGACCTTCGGCTGGGTAGCGGGTATCGATCTCCAGGGTGACCGGTGTGCCGTCCCGCAGCGTGAGGTGCGAGACGCCCGGGTCGAAGAGGTTGACGACCACGCCGTCGCCATCCGTGGTCACGGCGAAGGTGGGGATCAGCGCAATCCCGCGGGGCCCGCTGGAGAGACAGCAGTGGCCGTCGAGGGCGGCGCTGTACGGCTTCTTGCCTTCCATCTGGACGTAGTAGCCCCAGGCGGAGCCGTCCGGCTGCTGCGCACCGAGGAGCTGATTGAGCGCGACATGTTCGAGCTGATCGGCGAAGCGGGCCTCGCCTGTGAGGCGGAGCAACTGGGCGTTGAGCTGCAGCCACGTGACGGTCACGCACGTCTCGCCGACGTTGTTGTTGTTGGGGAAGTCGTCGGCCTCGTGAAACAGCTCGCAATAGCTGGAGGCGCCGGTGATGTAGAGCCGGTTGGCGACGATGTCCCGCCACGCGGCGAGCGTCGCGTCGAGGAGGGGCTGCTCCCCGGTGGTCCGGTAGAATTCCAACGCCCCGTTCAGGCACGACAGCATCTCGTAGGCCTTGCCGTTGCCCACCTTGTCAACGCCATCCCCGGCGAGGAGCCGGGAGACGATGTGCGGGCCGTTGGGCTGCTCCCAGGCGCGAAGGATGTAGCGGCAGAACTCGAGGTAGCGGGGCTCGCCCGTCAGGCGGTAGAGGAGCGCCATCGGCTCGAGCACGCTCGTGGGGGCCATGCCGACGTGGTGGCCCGCGGCGATGATGTCCCGCATGCCGGGCGCATCGCCGAAGGTGTCGCAGAGCAGATCGGCCATGCGCCGGCAGGTGGGCATGGGCGAGAGATCGCCCGTGTAGCGCATGTAGGTCACGAGGCCGATGAGGTTGTACTTGTGGGCCCAGACATCCCACTCGGTCCAGCGGTCCCGGTCGAGGTAGGTCCCGAGGTAGCCGTCGGCGAGTTGGCACCTGCAGAGTTCGGCGGCGGTCTCGTCGAGCTTGGCCCGGAGGGCGGCGTCGCCCGTGTAGGCCCAGGCGAGGGTCGCGGCATGGAGCCACTTGCCGACGTGCTCACCGTCCCACGCCTGGCGGCCGGGGCGGTGACGGTAGCCCTCCAGGAGCCGGTCGGTGTCGAGGATCTCGAGGCGGTTGGTCGCGTTGGCCTCGATGCGGGAACCGAGCCAGCCGCTGAGGTGCACCCGGTCGGGGGTCTGGGCGTCCTGCTTGTCCGCGACCGCGGGCGGGGCCTGCTCGGGCGTGAGTGTGAGCGGCTGGGCCAAGGTGCTGGCTCCGCAGAGGGCGACCACGCCATAGACGCGTTGGAACAGGGTACGGGCGCCTCGTGGGTGGGGGGGTGGTCGCACGGCTGGAGTCCTCGGTCGGCGTCCGTCGGCCAAACCCGTCGGCGCCGGCACGCAGCATACCGCCCCCCGCCTGGCCCTACTTGGCCGGGCTCGCGACGTGCTGGTCGATCAGCACCGGGTTTCCGTCGGGGTCGAGCACCATCAGAAAGGCGGGCCCGGTCGAGGATTCGTCGGCCGCGGCGGCCATGGTGAGTCCCCGATGCCTGAGTTCCCTCTGAATGTCACGGACGTCGTCGAATTCGGCCAGGGTGGCGCAGTTCCGGTCCCAGCCCGGGTTGAAGGTGAGGGTGTTCCTCTCAAACATGCCCTGGAAGAGGCCGATGGTGCTGGTGTCGTTCTGGAGGACCACGAAGTGTTTCCCGTCGCCGCCGCTGGCTCGGAAGCCCAGTTTTTCATAGAACTCGCGCGAGGCCGCGAGGTCCTTGACGGCCAGACTGACCGAGAAGTTGCCGAGTTGCATGTGATCTTCTCCCGCGGCCGCGGGGCGTGCCGGGTGTGCGTGGTTCGTCGACGCGCAGCCGGTGAGTCCGGCTGCCAGAAATACCGCAAAGTACCGCCTCAAGGTATCCTCCCCGTCTGACTCGGTGATTGGGATGCATGGTGCCAGCGAGGGCTAGCATACCTGTCGCCCGTTGGAGGACTTGCCAAATCTTGCGAACCCGCGGCGAACCTCGAGCGTCCACAACCCTTGCCTATGTCGAGCGGGTCAACCTCGTGATCGACCATGTCGTGAGCCATCTCCGGGACCCGTTGAGCCTGGTCTCGCTCGCTCGGATCGCCCACCTCTCGCCGTACCACTTTCACCGCGTATTCCAGGCCCTGGTCGGTGAGACGCCCGCCGAATTCGTCAAGCGACTCCGCCTGGAGCGGGCCTTGCTGATGATGGCCCATGCTCCGAGGCGGCCACTGACCCGCGTCGCCCTCGAGTGCGGCTTCGCGTCCTCCTCCGATTTCTCACGGAGTTTCAAGCGGCAGTACGGCGCCGCTCCGAGCAGGTTCGACCTCAAGGGATGGCGTGCCGCGCACCTGGGCGAACTCGAGGCGGTCACCTCGCGGCCGGGCGAATCGCGACACGTGGCCCGCCTGCCAGCGCGCGAGAACCCCGATGGGTTCCGCGTGCGGATCCGTGATGTTCCCGCCCGAAGGGTCGCCTATATCCGCGTGGCTGAGCCGTACAAAGCAGATGCTGTCCCCGCGGCCGCGCGGCGCCTCGTGGCTTGGGCCGAGATTCGAGGCTTGGCGGACGGACAATGGCTGGGCTATCAGTGGGAGAGCCCGGAGCTTGTCCCCCTCGAGCAGTGCCGATACCACGTGGCGGTCGAGGCGGCCAGGTTCGAGCCCGAGGGTGAGGTCGGCCGGTTTTCCTTCCCGCCCATGGTGGTCGCGCAGGTCGAGGTCCGGGGCGGGATTGACCTCGAGCTGTCCGCGCTCCGGTGGCTCTACGGCGTCTGGCTCCCCCGCAGCGGGTACGTGCCCGATGACCATCCGTGCTTCGAGGCCTGGATCGGGCGTCCATTCGCCCACGGCGCGGAGCACTTTGAGCTGTTTGTCCAGCTTCCCGTCCGACGCAGATAGGTCACGGTTGGTCCGATGCGGGTCCCCGGCATGCCGACCGGTCGTCTCTCGCACTCTTCGGGGCGTTCGAGCGTCAGACCCTCTGCCGCAACGCTTCGGTCACCCGATCGAGCGCGAACGTCTCCGGCCGGTGGCCCCGTGCCAGATCCAGAGTGACCCGGCGAGGAGGAGCATTCCGCCCAATACGAGCACCACGGCTCGGGGACGCGACACTCCTCCCGCGGGGAAGGGTTGTTCGAACCGGGAATTGGGCTCGAGATATGCCACTTGGTTCGGGTAGTCGATGATCATGTTGAATCGCTGCAGTACATCCATGCACAGCGCGCGCCGGGCGGGGCCGGATTGTCCGTGCCGGCGACCTCCACGACGATCGGCACATCCCGTAGTTCAAACCCGGCCAGGGAGAGACTGGGCAGCAGGAGGCAGTCGAGGTGAATCACGGCCGGTCCGACGCCACGGGCCTCGCCGGTCCCAAGCTTGCGGAGGCGGCCGCGCAGGCCGTGATCGGACGCGAAAGCCTGGTTGACAATCAGCGTTCCGGTGCCGCCCGTGTCCAGGAGGAACGGACCCACCGATTCCGTCCCGTCCGACTCGAGCGCGGCATCCAGTGACATCAGCGTGCCCGACCGGGTCAGCCCGGCCTGGGCCATGCCCTTCCTCGGCTGCGGTGCGGTCTCGCGGATGGTCATCAGCATCCGGTCGTAGTCGAACTCGACAACGCGGTCCTCGAAGACTCGGTATCCGACGATTCCATCGGCGTGGTCAGCCTGCTTCTCCACATAGAGCACGGGCTCGTGCATCCAGAGACAATCGGCGACCTCCAGCCGATTGTCGCGGCTGACCTGGCGCCGCGTCGTCCCGCCGGTGCCGGTGTTGTTGATCACGCCATCGAATGTGAGGGCGGCGCCCTTCTCGCCGGCGGAGGGATAGAGGACGCAGATGTCCGCGCCGGTGTCGAAGATCAGGTCCAGATCGGTCGAGTCGTTGAACCTGCCGCGCATGTGGAGTTTGCCGTGCTCGATCGTGATTGTGATCTCACGGGAAGCGCCGGGCGACGCCTCCCCATCCGTTGCAACCCTTGTGTGATCGTCGAGACCCGGGTAGGGCAGAGCCTTCCATCCCCGAGACGGATCACAAACTCGTAGGTGTTGCCGGGGGCGACATCGAACGACACCGAATCTGTGTCCGAAATGAAAGTGACTCTTCGGCCTCGCGCCGACCGGATCGCGTCGTACACCTCGATTCCATCTATCGAACCGGCCGTCCACACGCCTTGCAGCAGGACCTCGCCGTCCTGGATGGTGATCGCCGCAGAATCGGCATCGAGAACTGGCGGTCCTGTCTGCGCGCCTGCGCCAGCCACGAGCAGCGGAATCGCCAGGATGCGGAGCAGCGTCTTGAGCATGAGGTCGGATCCGGTGGGGTCGTATTGCCGAGAGGGAGCGGGTGCGGGCATGGCGTCCGGGCCCGGGGCCTCGGAAGCTCCCCGAGGTTGCTCCCCGATCGTCGGAGCGAGAGCTTGTGGGGAATCTGGCGTGCCAGGTTTCGATCCGGCGCGGCCGCCCGTCGATTCCCGCCGGCGGCTCGCTCAAGTGGATCGTGGGACGCTGGACGCCAAGTCCCGGCGCATCCCGGATCGGCGGCAGAGGGCGTCCGCGAGGGCTGTCAACATCGTCCTGTGCACGCCTCCTGACTCGCGGCGTCGAAGGCGGCGCGCGCACGGCGGACGTGTCAAGCGGGCATGCCGAGGCGCCAACCCCGTCCGGCGTCCAGACCGATTGAATCTCGGCCCACGTGCCTGTAGGATTCTCCCATGCCCAGAATCAGCACCTTCATGACATTCAATGATCAGGCGGAGGATGCGGCGCGTTTTTATACGTCGCTTTTCCCAAACTCGAAGATCACGCGGGTCACTCACTACCCCGACCTCGGGCCCCAGTCGCCCTTCCAGGCCGGCAGCGTAATGACTGTGGAGTTTACGCTGGACGGTCGTGAATTCACGGCCCTCAACGGCGGTCCGTCGTTCACGTTCAGCCAAGGGTTCTCCATCGCCGTCCTCTGCGACACCCAGCAAGAACTTGATGAATACTGGGACAAGTTCGTCGCGGCGGGCGGAGCCCCCGTCGCCTGCGGCTGGATTACCGATCACTTCGGCGTCTCGTGGCAGATTGATCCCAAACTGCTGGTCGACTTGATCGCCGATCCCGACCCGATACGGGCCGGCAAGGCGATGCAGGCGATGATGACCATGGTCAAGATCGAGAGCGAACAGCTCGAGCGCGCCGTGACGAAGTAGAGTGCAGCAGTCTCGACTCTGTGGCCCCTCTCCCCGTCACCACAGCAGGCTCCCGGGCTGGATTCTGTGCTTATGGGGGCGTAGCGTCGGGCCAGCCTGATCGAATCTTGTCGTTGCATTCGCCCCGGCCCGGGCGACGCGATCGGGCCCTGCAGGTCCACGACTTCAAGAGCTTGCGCCGGCCGCAAGCAGGGGTCGAGTGCATCGGAAGCGCTCTGCGAGTGAAAGTCCGAGGGTTGTTGATGACGGACATCTACCACATCAATTGCGGCACGCTGCTTGTCCAGTCGAGTCCGACGGTTGTGTGCCATTGTCTCGCCCTTCGAGACGGCGACAACGTCGTGCTGGTTGACACAGGAATCGGGCTTCTGGACGTCCGCGATCCGGTTGCCCGACTCGGACAGGAGCTGATTGATGCCGCCGGTTTCCAGTTCAATGCGAAGGATACGGCTGTCGCCCGGCTCGAGGCGCTCGGGATAGGGCGTAAACAGGTGAGGGGCGTCGTGCTCACCCATGCGGATCCGGATCATGCAGGAGGACTCGGCGA
This sequence comes from Phycisphaerales bacterium, assembly GCA_016709445.1. Classification (GTDB taxonomy): domain Bacteria; phylum Planctomycetota; class Phycisphaerae; order Phycisphaerales; family UBA1924; genus PNC22. The sequence continues at coordinate 56,871 of JADJMV010000008.1, read as the reverse complement.
CTTTCCCGACGCGCAGGTACACCTCGCCGAGGAAGAGCTGCGAAATCTCGAGTCTGGTCACCCCAGGTATGTCCCGAGCCAGTTCGAGCATGGGCCACGGTGGAGGGCGTACAGCGAGACAGGGATCACGCGAGACTGGTTCGGGTTCACCGCCCGGCGGGTAGACACGCCCCTTTCCGCGGAGGTGCTCCTGATCCCCCTGGCTGGGCACACGCTCGGACACTGCGGGGTCGCGATCGGGCAGGAAGACGGGTGGCTCCTGCACGTGGGTGACGCGTACTACCTCGCCGCCGAGTTGTCGGAGCCTTACCACCCGGTGGGGAAACTCGCGGCGGCGAGAGCCGACGACGACGAGAAACGTCTCAGGAGTCTTGAGCACCTGCGCCGGTTGGCACGCGATCATGGCGACGCCGTGACCATGTGCGGCTACCACGACATTTCGGAGCTTCCGGCCGGCTGCATCGAGGACATCGATCAATCTGAGACGGGCGCGGGTGCGGCCACACTCGCGTCAGGACGGCGAGCATGTCTCGCAATGCAGCGCGATTTCGGACATACCTGCGGGCCACGGCACGAGTCGCGAAAGGACGACGCGCACCGGCTCACGCCGAACACCCGACTCTCCCCCTCCACTTGGTGTCGCGTGCGCTCCTCCGGCGCAGCGGGGATTGGCCTATTCCGGCGTCACACCCTCAGGTCGAACCCCCAGCGGGCCGGACTCGGGCTTCTCCCATGGCTGGTTGGCCGTCGCGAGCTGGCCCGAAGCCTCTCGACCGGTGAAGATGCGATAGAGTGCGGGGAGCACGACGAGCGTCAGCAGCGTGCTGGAGATCAGGCCGCCGATGACGACCGTTGCCAAGGGCCTTTGCACCTCGGCCCCGGTGCCGTGCGCGAGCGCCATCGGCACGAATCCCAGCGATGCCACCATCGCGGTCATCAAGACCGGGCGCAGCCGGACGACACACCCACGCAGGATCGCCGCATCGCGCCCCAACCCTTCGCGACGGAGTTGGTTGATGAACGACACCATCACCAGGCCGTTGAGCACCGCGACGCCGGAGAGGGCGATGAAGCCGACGGCCGCGGAGATTGAGAAGGGCATGTCGCGCAGCCAGAGGGCGACGATGCCGCCGGTCAAGCCCAGCGGCACGGCGCTGAAGACCAGCAGTGCGTACTTGACGCTCTTGAACGTCGAGAACAGCAACAGGAAGATCAGAAAGAAGCAGATCGGTACGACAATCGTGAGGCGCTGCGTGGCGGCGACCAGGTTCTCAAATTGCCCGCCCCACTCGAGCCACTGCCCGGGCGGGAGCTGGACGGAGGCCATCCGTGTCTGGGCCTCCTCGACGAACGATCCCAGGTCGCGGCCGCGCACGTTGCACTGGACGACGATACGGCGCTTGCCATTCTCGCGGCTGATCTGATTGGTGCCCTCGGCAACCTCAATAGTGGCGACGCTTCCGAGGGGGACAAACCCCATCCGGTCAACCCGAGCGTCTGTGAAAGCATTGACGTGCTCGCCCACAAGCTTGACGCCCTGGTCCTCGTCCCCCAACTTCGGGAGCGGGACGGGGAGCCGCTCGAGCGTGTCGATCTTGCCGCGGAGCGCATCTGGGAGGCGTACGACCAGATCGAAGCGACGATCGCCTTCAAACACCTGCCCAGCTTCGCGGCCGCCTATCGCCACCGCCACGACCTCCTGCACATCATGCACGGACAGCCCATACCGGGCGATCGCCGCCCGATCGATATCGACCGTCATGACGGGCAAGCCCTCCGTCTGCTCGGCTTTGGCGTCCGCGACACCCGGAATGCTCTGCAGCACTGACAACACCTGTCGAGCGGTCGTCTCCATCGAATCGAAGTCGTCGCCATAGACCTTAACCGCGACGTCGCCGCGCACCCCAGAGATCAGCTCGTTGAACCGCATCTGGATAGGCTGCGTGAATTCGTAGCTGTTGCCGGGGATGTCGGCTACGGTGAGCTGGATCAATTGGATGAGCTTGCCCTTGTGGTTCTCGATCTTGAGCGTAGCCTCCTGGTCATGTCCACCGGCTTCACCGCCATGGCCAAGATCGTCGTGGCCGGCGTGCGATCCCCGCGTCTCCATCGCGGCCTGCTTCTCGGCGATCAGCCGGTCGAGTTCCTCCTCGCTCCGCCACTGGCTCTTGTCCTGGAGAATTATGAAGGTATCCGAAACGTTCGGGGGCATTGGGTCGGTCGCCATCTCGGCGGTGCCGGTCTTGGAATACACAAACGCGACCTCGGGGATGGAGGAGACGGCCTTCTCGACGTCGCACTGCATCGATTGCGACTGCGTGAGCCCTGTTGAAGCGATGCGCATGGCGTGCATCGCCACGTCCTTCTCATCAAGCGTGGGGACAAACTCCTGGCCAAGCCGTGCGAAGAGCAGCCCCGATGCCGCGAACGCCAAGATGGCGGCGCCGGCCACCGGCCAGCGAAAGCGGACCGCTCGCTTCAGCACCGGTTCGTACGCGGCCTTGGCCCAGCGGACCAGGAACACGTCCCTTTCCGTGACCTTGCCGGTGATGAAAATGGCCACCATCGCGGGCACAAACGTCAGCGACAGGATGAACGCGGCCATGAGTGCGAATATCACCGTCATGGCCATCGGGTGGAACATCTTCCCCTCCACTCCGGTGAGTGCGAGGATGGGAAAGTAGACCGTCACGATGATCGCCTGCCCGTAGGCCGAGGGCTGGATCATCTCCCTGGAAGCGACCAGCACCTCGTGCAAGCGTTCCTGCAATGAGAGCGGGCGGTCTTTGCGGTGTTGGGCGTCGCCGAGTCGCCTGAGGCAGTTCTCGACGATGATGACGGCGCCGTCGACGATCAGACCGAAATCGATCGCCCCGAGCGACATGAGGTTGCCGCTCACCCCGTTGTGCACCATGCCCGTTGCCGTGGCGAGCATCGAGAGCGGGATGGCCATGGCACAAATCAGCGCCGCCCGCACATTGCCCAGCAGCAGCAGGAGCACCACGATCACGAGCACGGCGCCTTCCAATAGGTTCTTCTGGACTGTGCCGATGGTGGCGTCCACCAGCTTTGTGCGGTCGAGAACCGTCTTGGCGGTGACGCCGGGCGGCAGCGACCGCCGAACCTCGGCCATCTTCGCGTCCACGCTCGCAGCGACGGTGCGGCTATTCGCGCCGAGCAGCATGATGGTCGTGGCGACGACAACCTCCTCGCCATTCTCGCTCGCCGAGCCTGTCCGGAGTTCGCGTCCCAGTCCGATCCCCTCGCTGCCGCTCTGCACGATATCCCCGACACGGATGGGCACGCCCCCGCGCGATGTGATAACGATTGCCGCGACCTGTTCGGGGCGTGTGATCCGTCCCGTCGCCCGTACCAGGTACGACTCCCCCTTGTGCTCCACGTAGCCCGCACCCGTCGAGACGTTGTTCTTCTCGACGGCGTCGATCACCTCGGCGAACGAAAGGCCATAGGAGACGAGCTTCATGGGATCGGGCTGGATGTGGTACTGCTTGACGTAGCCACCGATGGCCTCGACGCCGGCGACATCCTTTACCCCCTTGAGCTGCGGGCGGATAATCCAGTCCTGCACCTCGCGGAGGTATGAACCCAGCTCCAGATCGCTGCGAAGCGTCCGGCCTTCGGGTGTCAGGTACGCGCCCTCTTGTTGCCAACCTGGCTTGCCGGGCGAGAACTCCGCCCCTTCGCCGTGCGGGTGCTCGTACCCAACGGTGTACATGTAGATCTCGCCTAGACCAGTTGCGACAGGCCCCATGACCGGTTCGACACCCGGCGGTAGGGACTCCTTGGCCTCGCCGAGGCGTTCGCTCACCTGCTGTCGGGCAAAGTAGATGTCGACGTCATCGCTGAACACGGCGGTGATCTGCGCGAAGCCGTTCCGCGACAGTGAGCGGGTCGAGCGCAGACCGGGGATGCCGGCCAACGCAGTCTCGATCGTAAACGTCACCTGCTTCTCGACCTCGATCGGCGAAAGGCTCTGCGCGACCGCGTTGATCTGCACCTGGTTATTGGTGATATCGGGCACCGCGTCGATCGGGAGCCGCTCGATGGAACGGAGACCGACGGCTCCGACCATCACGGTAAGCAGCAGAACAAGCCAGCGGTTCTTGATGGAGAAATGAAGAATCGAGTCGAGCATGGCAGGGTGTCCTCGGTGCGATGCGGTTGAAGGGCTCAGTGCTCGTGGGCCACGCTGCCCTTGCCGATTTCGGCTTTCAGGATGAATGTGCCAGCCACGACAAACTCCTCGCCCTCAAGCAAACCTGCGTAGATCGGCACAAGCCCGCCGACCGAAGGCCCGGCCGTCACCGCTCTTGGGGTAAACGTGTGGAGCTCCCCCTGCACGGGCACGAAGACCGCCGGGCCGCCCTCGACGGACTGCACGGCCTCATCGGGGACCGCCACCACCGGCGCGGGCTCCAGATTGGTCGGGTCGGTACACGCGATTTCGACCTGCGCAAACATGCCCGGTCTGAGGGTCAATGCCGCGGCCGGCGCCTCGATGCGAACCCGCGCGGTTCGCGTCGCGGCGTCGACGAGCGGAGCCACGAACGCGACTCGCCCGTCGAAGGGAGGGGCCCCGGCGGTTCCGATGGTGACCCGGGCCTCGGCCCCGATGGCCACCTCGTGCAGGCGGGCCTCCGGGACGTCGGCAAGCACCCAAAGCGTGCTGGTGTCCGCCAGCACCATGAGCGCGTCTCGATCGGCACTCACCAGTTCGCCCAGCGTCACGTCGCACTGGATCAATTGTCCGTCGAACGGCGCCTGAATCGTGTACCTGGGAGCGAGCGTGCCAATCCGTGCGAGTTCGTCTATGGATGCAAAGGACATGCCCAGCAGGTGCAGGCGGCTCTTCGCACCCACGGCAGCGGCTTCGGCAGCCCGCTGCGCAGCCACCGCCGCCTGATACTCCGCCTCGCGCTTCTGGACCTCGGTCAGCGAGATTCCCTGAGAGTGCTCGAGCAAGCCCTTCGCCCGCTCCCACGACGCTCTGGCCAGATCCACAGCGGGCGAGGATGTCTCGGCGATGATCTGCTTCTGGAAGTAGTCATGCTGCGCCTCGCCGAGTTCGGGGCTCTCGACCACCAAGAGCGCGTCGCCGCGTGTGACGATATCTCCCAGACGGACGTTGATGTCGACGGCGCGCCCACGCAGCGGCGAGCCGATATGGGCGATCGCCTCGGTGTTGAAAGCAACGCGTGCCGGCGCCGTAAGGGTCGGCTGGAGCGTCCGGAGCGTCGCCGCCTGTACCACCACGCCATAGCGTTCGATGGCTTCGGCGGTGAGCGTGACCTCGTCGGTGTGCTCTTCGGGCCCTCCACCGACAAGATGGCCGTCCTGACCCGCGTGCTCGTCGGCGTGCTGCGGCGCAGTGCCATGGTCATGACCATCGCCCTCGGTGTGCTTCTGGCATCCGACGAGGAATGCCAGTCCCATGGCCGCGGCGACTCTCGTCGGTGGGCGGAGCTGAGTCAGGATGGAGTGAGCCTTCTTCATGATACTCCAGGATGTTCTCAGGGTCGGACTGCGAAGGGTGGAAGCCGGGGTGCGTTGAAGCCGCGGCCGGAGCGGTGCGAGGACACGAGAGGGGTGTATCACGGGGAGGTCCTCTCGCTTCCAGCCGCCGGATCGGACGGGGCTGGGGTGTTTGACGATGGAGTGCTCATCAGCGGCGCGGCAACGCCCGGCCCGCCCACCGCTCGCTGAAGCCAAACAAGCGCAGTCGCAGCCTGGCGTTCGACCTCGATCGCTTTCGCCTGGGCGAGTCGAAGGTCGTGCTCGGCCAAGAGCAGGGCGGAAACATCACTATGCCCGGCGCGGAACGCGGCTTCGGCCAGCATCCGACGCTGCTGCTGGAGAGGGATCAGCTCGCCCTGGATACGGGCCAGGTTGGCATTGCTCGCCGTCATCGCGTGGTACGCAACGCGGACTTCCTCCACGACCTTCCGTCGCGCCCGCGTGAGTTCGTGCCGCGCCTCCAACCGTTCGGCGGCGATGCGGGCTTGCTGGGACCGACCCAGGTCGAAAGCGGGCAGCGGCGTCGAGAGCGATGGACCTGCGGTCCAGCCGTCGTCCCGCTGGGCGTCGACGCCGACGCTCGCGCCCTCCCAGGGAGCGAGGCTCGCGATGGCTTCATCATCGCCCAACGCCCGGAGCTCCCACACGATCGCCCGGATTTCAGGGCGATGCTGGAGCGCCGAGTCAATCCAGCTGGACTCGGGTTGAAGCCCAGTGCCCGGGGCGGTCCAGGCGTCAAGACTCCACTCCGCACCCGACGAAGGCTCACCGATCATCCGTGCCAGCCGAAGTCGCGCTTCTCGCGCGGAGAGCACGGCCTGATCGATCTCGACCTGAAGCTCGGTGCGTTGGGCCTCGAGGGTGACCAGGTCGCTGCGCGAGCCCTCGCCGGCGTCGAGCCTGGACCTGGCAACCGCCACCAACCGCTCCAGGAGCACCAACCGGTCCTGCAGCAAGGGCACGACCTCGCCCAACGCCTGCGCCGTCGCGTACCGCTCTTGCACCTCACTGGCCACATCGATCGCCACGGTTACGGCGTCCGCCGCGGCCTCGCGGAGCCGGTTGTCGGCGGCCCCGGCACGGCGAGGAATTTGCAGTGCCCGGACGAAATCCTGTGCCAGCGACGCCTCGATTTGTGGCCTTGCCGGCCCCCATCGGAGCACTATGTTGAGGACCGGATTGGGAAGCAATCTGGATTGCTCCGCGTCCGCCAGCGCGATGCGGACGCGCCATCGCCGCTTGCAGGCCGGGATCGGTGGTCACGGCTCGCCGCAGAGCGTCGGCCAGCGTCAGCACATTGCCAACGGCATCCGACTCGTCGAGCGGGCCGCCGTCCGGGCCGACGGTGATGAACTCGATCGGGCTGGACAAGCCCGCCGCGAGGCCGGCGCTCCGAGCGGCGTCAATATCCACCCGGGGCGCGGGCCGGCAGCCCGTGCACAGGGTGGAGACGATCCCCAACGCGACGGGGACGGCGATATGGCGGGGAAACGACGAGTCTGGTGGCCTGGGCGTTGCGTTCATAGTGGAATCTGGCCTTGCAAATCGGGGGGGCAGCGAGGGCCCGCGGCCGGGGGCATCCCCCGCGATCCCGGAGTCAAAGAGACTCCGCGCGCGGTATGGCGCCGACGGTCGGAAGGCGAACTGTTTCAGGCTTACCGCGTTGTTGGCGGGCTCATCATGCGACGCGACGACCACGCGGGGCAGAGCGCAATGACAGCTGGATCAATTCGGCCGATGAAAGCCCGAACGGAGATCCCGCCAGCGCTGCACTAGACGATGAGAATGACCGAACGCAGGCGCGCCAGCAAGTCCGGCGGGCGATCACGATCGCGCTCCGGACGCAGCGAACGCAAGCCTTGGCCGCACGCGAGGGGCCAACGTTCGCAGTGCGTCGCCACCACAGCCGAAACGAATGCCCGCTCCAGCGACACGCCCGATGAGACCAGCCTTGCGGCCGACGCCTGTGAACCAAGGGGCTCGTCTTCGCACGGCGCCGGCACACCCGGGTCAGCTTGGCGCTGCTCGTCCGCGGCGTGCGTCCCCGCCAACTCGGCGGACGTCGCAAGGCAGGCCAGTTGAGTCGTCTTGATACACGCAAACTCAAGCCGCGTATTCCCCGAAGCGTCCGTACAACGAACCCCCATCGACGCCAACAACGGCTGGCCGAGGCCAAAGGCCACGAGGCAGACCACCGCCACGCATCGCTGGAAGACAGAACACTTCACGGCAAGCGATGATAGCACCCCGGCATTTTGAGGCCACCCTGTCCGGCCGGCCCCCGGAAGCAGTCTGCTCCGCCATGCCCGAGGGGGGTTCTCAACGCAGCGGCGGAACTCCCTCAAGGGACCGGCAGGGCCGCCCGCGGCCGGGCTGCGTGCTCCGCTCGCACCCGTCGATCAACCCGCCACAGCAACCAGAGTGCCCGTCGAACGGCTTGATCTCTCGAAGAGTCGGGGCGACAGCACACCAAGGGAACTGTTCCTACAAGGCATTGGGGTGTTGCACGTCCGCATTTGCGGCATGCTGGGTCACACGCCAGCGTGAGGAGCGTGCCAACTCTCCGTGTCACTTTGAGTCGACGCGATGCGGTGCCGAAAGTCGCGACGGCGCATCGCCCATCATTCGCATTGCGGTGCGTTTCGCCTCATCGATGAGTGTATCGGGATCGGTCCCTTTGGCCTCAACAGAGCGGCCCGCGTGATCGCTGGCCCTCACTTGATAGACGCCAGCGGACACCTCACCCACCTCGAATACCCACGTCGGCAGTTCTGGGAACATCGTTGGCATCGCCGGGAGTTTGCGCCGCGCTTCAGCACGCTGGAGTTCGCCCGCATCCCGACGCGAATCGCCCCAGTACGGAGCCCGCAATAAACACAGTTGGCCCCGGCACCTGCCGAGGCCATCTGGTCTGCGAAGTCGGGGTGAGAGGATTTGAACCTCCGACCTTCTCGTCCCGAACGAGACGCGCTACCAAACTGCGCTACACCCCGTGGTATCCAGCTCCGCCGCCCGTGGGTGGCGAGGGCACGATTATACCCGCCCAGGCCCCACTGTCCCGCGGCCGGCCCGGCTACTTGAACCCCTTGGTCTCGACCGGGAAGCGGGGCTGCGTCGAGTAGACGTTGTCATCCCGGGTCCCCGGATCGCCATCACTCCCCGGCGAGTAGAAGTAGGGGGTGTTGCCGACGCACATGCCCTCGTCCCCATCCCCAGCCCAGGTATCCCGGGCCTTCCCGATTTCCTTCTTGGGGTCCCACGGACGCCACGACCGGCGGTATTCGACCCGGATCGGGGGGCCCTTGCTCGTGGGCACGTCCACCGGATAGATGTCGCGGTTCGTCTGGAGCTTCTCCGCCTTCGGATCCCAATAGTCCCCATAGCCGCCGTGAAACGTCGGGTGCACGAACCGCACGGGCCGTCCCCACGCGTCGTTGATCTCGAGCGCTTTGAGCGCCCACGTCTCACGAGCCCCGCCGCTGTCGGGCAGGGGCGCAGCGCTCGGCTTCACGAACCGGGAGTCGATCTGCTCGAACATGGGGGCGATCGAGGCATCCTGCAGCACGAGCGCCGTGTAGTAGACCACGCTCGGCGTCGCCGGGGCGGTGAAGTCCTTGTTGGTCGCCAGCCTCGCGTCGATGAGCGGGAAATACCGGGTCGACTTGCCGCCCTGCTCCGCAACCTCGAGGAACTCGGGCAGGGGCTGGTCGGCGTTGAGCTGCCAGGCGCTGCGAGACTGGTCCAACACTCGGAGCAGGTCCGCCGAGGCGTTCGCCCGCCCACCCTCGATCACCTTCGTGCCCACCACGACCGCCATCGCGACCAGCAGCCCGATGATGCCGACCACGACCAGCATCTCGACGAGCGTGAAGGCGCGGCGGGCGGCATGTGTCGAGTCCATCGGGTTCATCGGTCTCGCTCCAGCCCCATCCATGCGGCCTCCCTTCCTGCGTGCGCCACGAGCATACCCGGAGGCCGCCCCGTGCCGGCGCACGATCTCCTCACGATACCCGAACCGGGCCGCCCAGTCCGATACGCAGCCCCAGGGGCTTCTGATCCCGGGGCAGCCCCTGCGTGGCGCCGGTTGGGGCCGACCGGGCGGGGCGACCGCCTCCCCCCCGCCCCAAGCCACCGAACTCACGCCAACCCGGGGCCGCTGATCGAGCCCCCAAAGCCGCTGGGAACCGGGCCCGGCGACCGGGCCGGCGGGGCCGGACGGGCCCCCGGCACGGCGCCCGCCCCCGCGCCGGGGTTGATCCGGGCCTTGAAGATGTAGTCGGTGACCCGGTCGCGGACGGACTGGTCCATCTGATGGAACAGGCGCGAGCCCTCGCGCTTGAACTCGATCCGGGGGTCTTGCTGGCTGAAACTGCGGAACCCGATCGAGTCCCGGAGCTGGTCCATGGCGTAGAGGTGGTCCTTCCAGGTGGTGTCGAGCACCTCGAGGAGGATCGTCCGCTCCAGGTAGAGAAGCTCAGCCCTGAGCAGGTTCTCCACCCGAGAACGGATCGCGTCGGGCCGCTCGTCGGGCTCCAGGAACCGCATCGCGTCCGGCAGGCCCACGCCGAAGCGTTCCCGGAAGTGCGCGTCCAGCGATTCGTCGTCGGCGCAGGCCTGCGCCGCCTCGACCTCGTGCTCGATCACGTTCTCGTGGACAAACTTCGCGGAGGCGTCCAGCAACTGCTGACGCACCTGCTGCGGCGGTGTCGTCTTGACCGTCTCCTCGGTCCACTCGAACCCGTGGCGTCGCTTCGCCCAGGTCGCGAGCTGCGCCAGCGCCGCCTGCGGGTTCTGGCGGGCCATCGACATCGTCATCTGCATCACGAAGTCCACCGGGTACTCGATCTCCCGCTTCGTGTAGAGCGCATCGGCCTGCTGCAGCACCACGTCGCGGGGGCGGCGATCCTCGTCCTCGACCGCCTCGACGATCTGCTCGACGGTCACCTCGATGCCGAACTTGGACTTGCACCACTCGACCAGACGCTGCGCGCCGTACGTGGGCGTCGTGAAGGTTTGGATCTTGGGCAGCTCGGCCCGGCCGATGCGCGCCTCGGCGGCCGCGGAGAGCATGTCGTAGATGTGCTTGCGCTCCGCCGCCCCGCCGGCCCGGATCTCAGCGGCATTGAGGTCGACATCGAATCGGCTCTTGGCCCAGCTCACCAGGCCCGCCGAGTCGAAGTCGACGGCGATCTCCGCGCCCTCGATCGGGATGTACTCGCCGAGCGTCACGTCGATCATGTGCCGGGCTTCCTCGGCGGCGATCTTGCGAACAGCCACGTCCATCTCGTCGGCGTCCTTGCCGCGGAGCCGCTCGGGCGGCACGGAGAAGTCGAACTGCTCCCGGGCGTACTCGGCGACACACTCGGCGGGGTAGTCCGAGTCGAGGTACATGCCGCATGCGTCGTCGATCGCGTCGCTGATGTAGTCAAAGATCAGCTCGCGGACCTCGCGTCCCTCCAGGACCCGCTGCCGCAGCCCGTAGAACTTCTGCCGCTGGTGTTCCATCACCTCGTCGTACTCGAGGATGTTCTTGCGCACCTGGAAGTTGCGTTCCTCGACCTTACGCTGCGCCCGTTCGACGCTCTTGGAGAGCATCGGGTGCTCGATCGCGTCGCCCTCCTTCATGCCCAGCCGGCTGAGGACCTTCATGGTCGTCTCGCCGGCAAACATCTTCATCAGGTCGTCCTCGAGGCTCACGAAGAAGCGGCTCGAGCCCTTATCGCCCTGTCGCCCCGACCGGCCGCGGAGCTGGTTGTCGATGCGACGGCTCTCGTGCCGCTCGGTGCCGATGACGTGGAGGCCGCCCAGGTCCTCGATGCTCTCGAACCAGCGGATGCGGTGCAGGAGGCACCGCCCGCTCCGGTCGAGTTCCTCGCGGAGTTCCTCGGCGTTCATGGTGTCGATCTTGCCGGGGCCGGCCCAGGTGTTCTTGTTCGCCCAGTGGCGCAGCAGTCGCAGCTCGAGATCAGCGAAGTCCATCGCGTCGGCGTCACGCTTCTGGATATCCAGCTCAGCGGGCGCAATCTTGCGGTAGACGTTCTCTCGCAGCTCGTCGTCCGAGGCCTCCAGCGTGAGGCCGCGTGACGCAATGCCACGCCGGAGCCAGTGCTCGAGGAGTTGCTCGCGCGAGGACAGGCCCAGCTTGATGTCGGTGCCGCGTCCCGCCATGTTCGTGGCAATCATGACCGCCCCGAGGGCGCCGGCGTCCTCGATCATGTGGGCCTCTCGCTCGTGCTGCTTGGCGTTCAGCACCTCGTGCTTGATCTGGTGCTTGCGGGCCAGCATCTGGGCGAGCATCTCGCTCCGCTCCACGCTCGTCGTGCCCACGAGGATCGGTCGCCCGACATCGTGGAAGGCCTTGATCTCGTCGACGATCGCGCCCCACTTGTCCTTGGCCCGCAGGAACATCAGATCGTCGTAGTCGGCGCGGATGACCTGCTTGTTGGTCGGGATCGAGACCACGTCCAGCTTGTAGATGTCGTGGAACTCCTGCGCCTCGGTGTCCGCGGTGCCGGTCATCCCCGCAAGACGCTTGTACATCTTGTAGAAATTCTGGATCGTGACCGTCGCGATCGTCTGCGTCTCCTGCTTGATCGGCACGCCTTCTTTGGCCTCGACCGCCTGGTGCAACCCGTCCGACCACTGGCGCCCGATCATCGGCCGCCCCGTGAAGGTGTCGACGATCACCACGCTCGGCTCGCGCCGGCCGCTCATCCGATCGTCCACGTCCATCACGACGTAGTCGCGGTCGAGCTGGTACACCGCGTGGGCCCGCAGAGCCTGCTCGAGCAAGTGCGGCACGTCCATGTTCTGGTCCACGTAGAACGAGCCGATCCCCGCCGCACGCTGCGCCTCGCTGATGCCCTCGTGCGTCAGGTGACACTGCTTGCGGTCCATCTCCAACTCGTAGTAGCGGACGTGCTTGTCACGCTCGGCCTCCAGCTCCGGCAGCTCCCCCTTCGCCGCCGCGAGCTGGGCCTCCATCGCCGGGATCTGCGCCTTGTCCCGAACCTGCCGGATATCGCCCTCGAGCCCCTTGATCTTCTGCTTGCACTTCTCGACCTCGTCGTCGCGGTCCTGCCAGGGCTTCTGCTTGTCGAGCAGGTGCCGGGCAAGCCGATCCGCCATGTCGTACCGCGGCTGGTCGTCGTGCGCGGGGCCCGGAAATGATCAGCGGCGTCCGCGCCTCGTCGATCAGGATCGAGTCCACCTCGTCGACGATCGCGAACTGCCGCTTCCGCTGCACCTGCTGCTCGACCGCCCGCTTCATGTTGTCTCGCAGGTAGTCGAACCCGAATTCACTCGTGGTCCCGTACACCACGTTGCAGCGATACATCCAACGCTTCAGCTCCTCCGGCTGCTGGTGCGCCGGGTGGATCGCCCCGACCGTGAGCCCCAACGCACGGAAGAAGGGGTACGTCCAGTCACGGTCGCGCTGCACGAGGTAGTCGTTGACCGTCACCACGTGGACCTGCTGGCGTTCGATACAGGCGAGGTAGGTGGCCAGGGGGGCCACGATCGTCTTGCCCTCGCCCGTCTTCATCTCGGCGATCTTGCCTCCGGACAGCACCATGGCGCCGATCAGCTGCACATCGAACGGGCGGGCCCGATACGGAGGCCGGCTCTCGGGATACAGCTCCCGGACGGCCTCGTACAGCTCGAACGGAATCTCGATGCGCTGCCAGCCCGGCACCGCCTCGGTGCAACCCAGGAATTCGTCGCGTTCATCCGGCACCCCCTCCGGTATCGCCCCCGCGGCCAGGAGGGTCCGCGGCAGCAGCGGTGGCATCGCGTCCGCCGCCGCCCGGGTCTCGTCATAGAGTGTTCGGGCTCGCCCGCTGAGCAAGCCCGGGTCGAACCCTCTCGCCGGATTGAGCACGTTGCGGATGCCGACGGCCCGGTCCATCGCCTCGCGGGCCACCGCGAACGCCTCAACGAGGATCGCATCGGTGCTCGTGCCCTTGTCGTGCCGCTCCCGCAACTCGACGAACTTCGCCCGGATCTGGTCATCGGTCAGGAGCCGAATCTCGGGTTCCAGCCGGTTGATGGCGTCCGCCCGCGATGTGTATCGCTTGACGAATCGCTCGTTCCGGGTGCCGATGATGCGGTTGAGAAACGGACCGATGACGGGAATGCCCTGAGACTTTGCCATGACGCAACCTGCCTGGGTGGTGAACCCTGCCTCTGCAAACTGGAATCTGGTGCGGAGCCGACTGCCCGACGGCGGGGGAAATCCCCCAGTTCCGGCAGGCTGCTCGCTCGAATGGACGCGAGGAATGGGAGGACCCGACCGGGCCCGGGCCCGAGCGGGGAGTTACGAAGCCCGTGAAGGGGGAGGCGTCGGAAGGAGCGCGTGGCCAACCGCCGCAAGGCTCGTCAGGTAGCCTTCCGGAGCCACCGGCCGGGGAAAATACCCCTGGCTGACCGATCGCCCCGGCAGCGATGCGCCAGGACGTTCTCCGGCGACATCATGGATGCGGCCCTCAGCCAGCCAAAGTCCCGCGAGGGACCCCTCCAGCATGGCGAGACGCTCGGCGCGGAACGAAGGCGTGCCCAAGCGCTCGGAGACCGGGGCGAGTTGCACGGCGAAGGCGATGAGGATCACCAGCCGCGTGCTCCAGGAAGCCCGCGTGGGGGTGTCGGCTCGAGTTGTCCCGGGCTTGGTGGTCACGATGTTCGCCCAAAGTATCGACCACGAAAGCACCCCAAGCAAGCCACAACTCGTTTTCCCGGTGCCAGCCAGGGGGCCCGGACGCCATCCAAAGGCCGGTCCGCCTCGATTCTGGCCGAAGCCCGGGCCGGCGTCCGATATCAAAGCCCGACACGCGTTGCCGGACTGGGCTCGGTCCGGTATACCCTGCATCGCAGGATGAAACGCCACGACCCGAGCCAACAGGACGCGTCAAGGATGATCGCGAACCGCCAGGCCCTCCCGACAACCCGCGATTCGATCACGCACAAGTTCTGCATCGACCGCCACGAGGGCTACCTGACGATCGGCCTGTATCCGGACGGCACCCCCGGTGAGATCTTCATCAAAATCTCCAAGGAAGGGTCCGCGCTCTCCGGGATGTGCCAGGCATTCTGCCGAGCCTTCAGCATTGCGATGCAGTACGGGCTCCCAATTCGGGAGGCAGTCGTCCGCTTCAAGGGAATGCGGTTCGAGCCGATGGGAATGACGGCCAACCCCGAAATCCCCGAGGCGCAGTCGATCGTCGACTATGTGGCCCGCTACCTCGAGATCCACTATTCCGAACCAGTGCGCCGCTAGGGCGTCAGCTCAACGCACCAGGTTGGGCGGTTCACGGCCGGCAAGGATGGCCGCCGCGTTCTCACCGACCATCTGCGTCATCATCTCGCGATAGCGGATCTCCGCGCTCCCGATATGGGGCGCCATCACCACGTTGTCGAGGTCGAGGAGCCCGGGGTCGATCGTCGGCTCTTTCTCAAAGACATCCAGACCAGCGCCCCACAACCGACCCGCGCGGAGGGCTTCCGCCAGCGCCGCCTCATCGACGACCGGGCCTCGCGAGGTATTGATCAGGATCGCCGTCGGCTTCATCAGCGCGAGACGCTCCCTGCTGAGCAGATGGGTGGTCTCCGGCGTGAGCGGGGTGTGCAGGCTCACGACATCGGCCTCACGCAGCCCGTCATCCAACTCGACACGCCGGGCCGCCAGCGGGGCCAACTCGAACTCCCAGTGTCGGCTCCGGGCGGTGTAGAGCACCCGCATCCCCCAGCCGATCGACCGCATCGCCGTCGCAAACCCGATCCGTCCGGCACCCACGATCAGCAGGGTGCGCCCGGTGAGATCGGCGCCCAGGAAATCAGCCATGCTGAGGATCCCGGCGCGGGCCCAGGCCCCGGATCGGGCGAACCGATCGCCCTCGACGAGACGTCGCGCCGTCGCCAGGATCAGGGCCCATGCCAGGTCGGCCGTACCCTCGGTGACCGCGTTCGGCGTATTGGTCACGACGATCCCACGCGAACGGCACGCCGCCAGGTCGATGTTGTTGTAGCCCACAGCAAAGTTGCAGACACCCCGGGGGCCGGGGCCGGCGGCCTGCAGGAACTCCGCGTCGACGCGATCAGAGAACATCGTCACCACGACTTCGGCATCCCGGATGAACTCCAGGAGGGCCGTGCGGGGCATCATCTCGCGGGGGCCGGTGCGAACCTCCGCGCCCGCGACCTGGAGCCGACCGGGGATCGATCGGGTGACCGCGATCTGGGCCCTCGCCCCGGAAGCAAGTGGGGGTTGCGTCATGGCGATACGGTAGACACGGTGGCCGGGCGAACCGGTCGGGGGGGAGCGACGCGGTGCGGGTGCTGACGTGGAACATCCTGCATGGCGGCGGCCGTGAGCGGCTCCCCCACATCGCCATGGCGATCCTGGAACACGCGCCGGATTTGGTGGTCGTGACCGAGGCGAGACGCCGATTCGCAGGCCAGATCGCGGGGGCCCTTGCCGATGGAGGCCTCGGGCACGCCCTGCTCCCCGAGGCCCCCGACGGCGTGAACGGCGTCATGCTCGTCTCGCGCGAGCCGCTCCATCGCGTCGCGCCCGAGGGTCTGCCCCCCGTCCTGAAACCCCGCTGGCTCCATGCGGCCGTCCCCAGGTGGGGGGACATGCAGATCGTGGGGATCCACCTGCCCGAGGCTGGGAAGCGGACGGCACATGCCGAGGGGTGGCGTCACCTGCTGCGCGAGGCACGACGGCTGCGGGATGCGCCGACGGTCCTGGCCGGCGATCTCAATACATGGCGCGACGGGCCGGAGCACTACCGCCGTACGGGGGGAACCGCGACCAACCTGGGCCGGCTGGCCTCGCTCGGGTACGCCGATGCATGGTCCCCGGGGGAAGACGCCGAATCGGGGGCAACCTGGAAGAGCTACCGGGGGGAGGCGTTTCGCCTGGACTATGTGCTCGTTTCGGGGACGCTCGCGCCCCGGCTCGGCACCGCAAGGGTCATCGCGCCGGGTGGCGGCGCCCGCTTGAGCGACCACGCGGCCGTCGTTGTGGATATCGCCGACGCGGGCTGAAACACCCTCCAATACAGGCGAAAATCGAGTCCCGGGACCAAAAAGACCGAAAAAAAGCGGGTGAACGGGCGTTCCCCCGTTGCCGACGGGGCGAAACAGCGGTAAAACGCCGCCGGTTTTCCGCCTCAAACACGGAAGTTTTTGGAGAACAGACATGGCGAAGAAAGCAGCGAAGAAGAAGGCCTCCCGCACCTCTGGCCGCAAAAAGGCGGCCGCCAAGCCCGCCCCCAAGGCCGCACCCAAGGCGGTCAAGATCAGCGCCGCCAAGAAGGCCCGCACCAAAGGCGAGGTCTATGGCGTGATCGCCGACAACGTCGGCATCTCCAAGAAGGAGGTCGCGGCGGTGTTCAGCACCATCGGGGCTCTGGCCAAGGCCGATCTGTCCAAGACCGGACCCGGCACGATCAACCTCGGCGGCCTCATGAAGGTGACCGTCCAGCGCAAGCCCGCCACCAAGGCTCGCAAGGGCATCAACCCCTTCACCAAGGAAGAGCAGGTCTTCAAGGCCAAGCCCGCCCGCAACGTCGTCAAGATCCGGGCGATGAAGGCGATGAAGGACCTCGTGTAAGCGCACGACCCCAGACCAAATGGTGCATCGCGGGCCGGTCCGAATGGGCCGGCCCGCCGCGTTTTTGGTGCGAGGGCGCGGAAAAGTCCGGCGTGGGGCGGGGGGCCGATCACCCGCCGGCGAGCGGGTCGACCCGAGCCGATCCGGGCACGCCTTCGGCCAGCCGGGCCAGTTGCTCGAGGCGAGACCGCAGCCGCGCAAACGCCTCCGCGATCGCAACTGGATCGCCGGACTCGATGGCGCCCCGCAGCCCCGGGAGCGTCCAGGAGCCATACCCCGAGGTGGGGTCGGTCGCGATGAGCAGGTTCTCGAACCAGGGCCGGTCCGGGAGACCCTCCCGCACCGTCAGCGTGTCCCGGGCCGCACGCAACGCCCGGGACCGAAAGGTCGTCGGCGCCGTCGCGCCCGCAGTCGGGCCGTCCTGGGCGTGGAGCCCGTCGACGATCTGCCACTCCGCGGCCGCTTTGTCGGCCGTCGCGATCGTGGCTTTGAGCGCGCCGGGGTCAACCGCGCCCTGCAAACGGGGATCCTCCCGGATCGCTCGGAGTTGCTCCCCGATGAACTGGGCCTCGGCGGCGACCTCCACCGGCAGGCGCGCGTCATACGCGAGCTTGCCGACCACCGCGTTCGTCATCCGGGCGATCATGAGGGCGGGCTCATAGTCCTCACCGACCACCTGCCGGTACCAGTGCAGGTTGTCGAACGCCGTGTGGTACGACGAACCCATCGAGCCACCGCACCCGAGCGATATCCCGGGGACCCCAAGGTGGCAGACGAACCCGACATGATCACTCCCCCCACCCAGGTCGCCGATCGAGGGACGCAAGGGATCGTCGTTCCGGGCAGACCGGGAGACCCAGTCCTGCAAGACCGACTGCTCCGGCGACCGCGCCTGGGGCACCAGGCCGGCCGCCTCTTCGACCAGGCGGCGCACACTGGGCGTGGCCGCGGCGCCGAACTGAGGCCCCATGGAGGCCATGTCGAGATTGATGTACGCGACGGCCTTCTGCCGGAGTTCGTCGGCGTGCGCCTCGACCCATTCGGTGCTGCCGATCATGCCGTACTCCTCGGCGCCCCAGGCGCAGAAGAGAATCGAACGCTTGGGGCGTGCTCCGGCCTTGGCGAGTTCGGTAAAGCTCCGGGCGGCCTCGAGCTCGGAAATCAGGCCGCTCGTGGGGTCCGCGGCGCCGCAGTTCCACGCGTCGTGATGGCAGCCCACGATCACCCATTCGTCCGGATACTCGGCGCCCTGCAGACGCCCGATCACACTGGCCGTCCGCGCCACCCGTCTCTCCTGCCGCACATCGACCCGGACGCGCAGGTCGGGCCCGCCCGTCAGGCGGTAGCTCATGGGGAGGCCACCCTGCCACTCCCGCGGCGCCTCATCTCCCTCCATCCGCAGCAGGATCTGCCGTGCAGCCCCCCATCCGATCGGCTGGACGGGGATGGTGGGCAGGCCCGCGTCCTCGGGATCGAGTCTGGCGGCGTCACGGGTAGCCTCGACGAACGGTGTGAGCGGGTCACCCGGATAGTCCAGCGGGTCGATGGACCCGCGCTGGATGCACATGTCGGTCTGCCAGCCCCCGGCGGGATAGACGTCGCCCTTCACGTAACCCGAATCGCCCGGGTCGAGGTAGATCAGCAGGCCGGCCGCGCCCGCGGCCTCCGCATACTTGGCCTTGAGGCCCCGGAAATTGCCGCCGAAGCGAGCGATCACAATCTTGCCGCGGCAATCCACGCCAAGCTCGGCGAGCCTCTCGAAGTCCTGCTTGGTGCCGAAGTTGGCGTAGACCACCTGGCCGATGGCCTCGCCAGACCCCGAGTAGGCGTTGAATCCAATAGTGAGACCCGGATCGCCGGAGTAGGGGTCCTCGGGCAGCGGTTGCTCCTTCAGCGGGAGCAGGCCGGTCCCCGGCTTGATAGAGGGGTGGAGGACCTCGACCTCGGCCGAGACCGGGTAGCTGAGGAGAGGCCAGATCTCGTGGACCTCCGTCTCCAGTCCGAGATCCCGGAACGCCCTCGCGAGCCGGTCGATCTGGCGCGCGTCGCCCTCCGTGCCGGCGATGTGCGGCTCGCTGGCGACCAGCTCGTGCCAGTCGTGCAGGCGTGCCGCGGACGGAATCTTGTTGAGTTCGAGAATCGGCGTCTGAGCCATCGACACGGCGGCCGGGCACACGACGAACAGAGCGATGCGGCAGAGTTTGGAGCGAGGATGCATGGGCCCGATCCTACCGCATCGTCCCGGGCGGGTGCGTCGCGATGGAGCTGGAGCCGCTCGCCGACCGAAATCTGTTGAGGCCTCGCCAAACTCCGCCGCGGGCGAGCGTGCACGCTCGAATGCGGGCCGGGCGACGCTGGGTCGGTTCGCCCGCCCGGCGCGGTGCTCCTCCCTTGGGCACGGCCCGCGACGGAAAGATCCTCCGCAGGCCCGGTGGATCGGGCCCCGCCGCCGCCGCCCCGATCCTCGGCGCCTCGGTTGCAGGCGTGCGCATGCGCGGGCTTTCACTGGCTCCGCGGCGGCAGGGAGCGCTGCCCTGCGAGCCGCCATGGGAGAAGGGCGGGGAATGACCGCGCTCCTGGAACCTCTGGCGGCGCCGGTCTCGGTGTCCGGAGTTCAAAATGCCCAATCTCGAGCGCCGGACCAGAGCGACCAGCCGATCCAGGAGAATTGGAGTTCGCCCGATCCGCAGGCTTGACCTCCATCGGGGCCCGCCACAGGATCAGGTTGGGCTCGACGTCGGCGCCGGTTCGCCGGGAGGTGCGGGATGCCCAGCCAGTTCGTCACGATCGATGGCAACGAGGCCGCAGCGACTATTGCCTATCAAGCCAGCGAGGTGATCTCGATCTATCCGATCACCCCGGCATCGCCGATGGGCGAACTGGCGGACGCTTGGGCAAACGCGGGACGCCTCAACCTCTTCGGCACCGTCCCCGGCGTGATCGAGATGCAGAGCGAGGCCGGCGCCGCGGGCTCCGTGCACGGCTCGCTCCAGGCTGGCGCTCTGACCACCACCTTTACCGCCTCGCAGGGCCTGTTGCTGATGATCCCCAACATGTTCAAGATCGCCGGCGAGCTGACGCCGACGGTCTTCCATATCGCCGCGCGAACCCTGGCCACACACGCGCTCTCGATCTTCGGTGACCACAGCGACGTGATGGCCGCGAGGTCGGCCGGCTGGGCGATGCTCTGCTCGGGCTCGGTGCAGGAGCGCACGACCTCGCGCTCGTCGCCCACGCCGCTACGCTCCGATCTCGCGTGCCCTTTCTTCACTTCTTCGACGGGTTCCGCACCTCACACGAGCTCAACAAGATCGAGCTGATCCCGCCCGAGACCATCGACGCCATGATCGACCGGGACCTCGTGCGGGCCCACCGGGCACGCGCGCTCGATCCGGACCGGCCCGTGCTGCGGGGTTCCGCGCAGAACCCCGACGTCTTCTTCCAGGCCCGGGAAGCCGCGAACCGCTTCACCGACGCCACGCCGCAAATCGTGCAGCAGGAAATGGACCGGCTCGGGAGCCTGGTCGGGCGAACCTACCGGCTCTTCGACTACGTCGGGCATCCAGAGCCAGACCGCGTGGTCGTCGTGATGGGCTCTGCCACCGGGGCAGCCGAGGAAGCGGTCGAGGCCCTCGCGTCCCGAGGCGAGGCCGTCGGGCTGCTCAAGGTCCGGCTCTTCCGACCCTTCTCGCCCGGTGCCATGGTCGCGGCGCTGCCCCCAACGGTTCGGCGCATCGCCGTGCTGGACCGCACCAAGGAGCCCGGCGCAGTCGGCGAACCGCTCTACCAGGATGTGGTCACCAGCCTCGTTCAGGCCTGGGGCCCCGCGGGGAGGGGCGCCATGCCCGAGGTCTTCCGGGGTCGCTACGGGCTCTCCTCCAAAGAATTCACGCCCGCCATGGCGGCCGCGGTGTTCCGAGAGCTGGAGCGCCCCACGCCCAAGCCCGAGTTCACAATCGGCATCAATGATGATGTGACCCACCTCAGCCTGCCCTGGGACCGGGACTTCTCCACAGATGCGCCGGACGAGCTGCGTGCGGTCTTCTACGGGCTCGGCAGCGACGGCACCGTGGGGGCGAACAAGAACTCGGTCAAGATCGTCGGAGAGCACACCAACCTGCACGCGCAGGGCTATTTCGTCTACGACTCCCGCAAAGCGGGCGCCGTGACTGTCTCCCATCTCCGCTTCGGCCCGCGCCCGATCCGATCGACATACCTGATCGAGCGTGCCGGTCTTGTGGCGTGCCACCAGTTCCATCTGCTCGAGCGCCTCGATGTGCTCGAGGTCGCAGAGCCCGGGGCCACCTTCCTGCTCAACAGCCCCTACGGCCCCGGCGAGGTGTGGGACCATCTGCCCGTCGAGGTCCAGGGCCAGATCCTGGAAAGGCGGCTGCGCCTGTTCGTGATCGATGCGGGGAGCGTTGCCAAGGACGCCGGCCTCGGTGGGCGCATCAACACGGTGATGCAGCCGTGCTTCTTCGCGCTCGCGGGCGTGTTGCCCCGGGAGGAGGCCATCGCGCAGATCAAGGAGGCGATCAGGAAGACCTACAGCAAGGGCGGCGAGGCCGCGGTGCGCCGCAATATCGAGGCGGTCGACAGATCCCTCGCGGCGCTCCACGAGGTCACGATCCCGAGCGCCGTGCGGGGGACCGTGCATCGGATCCCGCCCGTGCCCGCGGGCTCGCCCGACTTCGTCGAACGCGTCACATCAATGATCATCGCCGGGAAGGGAGACCTGCTGCCCGTGAGCGCGATGCCCGTCGACGGCACGTTCCCCACCGGGACCGCGCAGTACGAGAAGCGGAGTATCGCGGCCGAGATCCCCATCTGGGACCCCTCGCTCTGCACCGATTGCGGCATGTGCTCGCTCGTGTGCCCCCACGCGGCGATCCGTGGAAGGGTGTACAGCGCCGGGGCCGGCGACGGGGACCTGCCGTCGAAGGCCTGGAAGGCGAGGGACTTCGCCGAGAGCCTCTTCACCATCCAGGTGGCCCCCGACGACTGCACGGGCTGCGGCCTGTGCGTCGAGATGTGTCCGGCCCGGAGCAAGGAGTCGGTGAAACGCAAGGCCATCAACATGGAACCCAAGCTCGAGCACCTCGAGCGCGAGCGGGACCGCTTCGAACGATTCAATCGGCTCCCGCAGGTCGGCCGGGCGGACGTCAAGCTCGACACCGTGAAGGGTTCCCAACTGCTCCAGCCCTACTTCGAGTTCTCGGGGGCCTGCGCCGGGTGCGGCGAGACACCCTACCTCAAGCTCATGACGCAGCTCTTCGGAGACCGGGTGCTGGTCGCCAACGCCACGGGCTGCTCCTCGATCTACGGCGGGAACCTGCCGACGACGCCGTGGTCCGTCGATGCGGACGGGCGAGGGCCCGCGTGGGCCAACTCGCTTTTCGAGGATAACGCCGAATTCGGGCTCGGCATGCGCCTCGCGCTCAGCCAGCGGGAGTCGTACGCCCTCGCCCTTGTCCGAAACCTCACCGAAGAAATCGGGGTAGACCTCGCCACCGGGCTCGCCGGCGCCGACCAGACCTCGGACGAGGGCGTGGCAGCGCAGCGCGAGCGGGTGCATGCCCTGCTGAAGAAGCTCGGCAGCATCGAGTCACCCGAAGCCCGGGAACTCGAATCAGAAGCGAGCGCCCTGGTGCGACGGAGCGTCTGGATCGTCGGTGGCGACGGCTGGGCCTACGACATCGGCTTCGGAGGGCTGGACCACGTGCTCGCCTCCGGGCGCGATGTCAACATCCTCGTCCTCGATACCGAGGTCTATTCCAACACGGGCGGCCAGGCATCGAAGTCGACGCCGCGGGCGGCCGTCGCCAAGTTCGCCGCCGGTGGGAAGCCCATCGGCAAGAAGGACCTGGGCCTGCTGGCGATGGCCTACGGCAACGTCTACGTCGCGCAGATCGCCCTCGGCGCCAACCCCGCCCAGGCGATCCGCACACTCGTCGAGGCAGAGTCGTACCGCGGGCCCTCGCTCGTCATCGCCTACAGCCACTGCATCGCCCACGGCCTGGACATGTCGCAGGGAAACCTGCACCAGAAGGCGGCGGTCGACTGCGGGTATTGGCCGCTCTACCACTTCGACCCGCGCCGCACGGAGTCGGGTGAGCAGCCCCTCAAGATCGACAGTCGGCGGGGCAAGACCTCGTTCAAGGACTTCGCCGCGACCGAGGCCAGGTTCGCGATGCTCGGGAGACTGGACCCCGCGAAGGCCGAGCACCTGTTCGGGCTCGCGCAGCGTGATATCGACGACCGCTGGAGGCTCTACGAGCAGATGTCCGGCCGCGAGGGACCGATGCCCCGCGAGGAGGTGGCGCGATGAGCGTAGATCTTCGAACGCCCTACCTCGGCCTCATGCTGCGGAGCCCCCTCGTCGCGGGCGCCTCGCCCGTCACCGGCAGGATCGACTCGCTGCGGCGGGTCGCCGACGCCGGCGCCGGGGCGGTTGTGCTGCCCTCCCTCTTCGAGGAGCAGGTCGAGCACGACGAGATGGAACTGGCCCGGCTCTTCGAACGAGGCTCCGATTCCTTCGCGGAGGCATCCGACTACACGCCCGGCTTCCGCCCGCCCGGCACCGGCCCCGAGAGTTATCTCCGCCGCATCGAGGAAGCTCGGCGGGCAGTCGAGATCCCCGTGATCGCGAGCCTGAACGGCATGACCACCGGCGGCTGGGTGCGTTTCGCCAAGCGGATGGAAGACGCGGGAGCCGACGCGATCGAGTTGAATGTGTATTTCGTGCCCACCGATCCGAGGCTCGTGTCGAGCGATATCGAACAGAGGTACGTCGATCTGGTGGGAGAGGTCGCCGCCGCGATCGACATCCCCTGGCCGTCAAGGTCGGTCCCTTCTTCACCGCGTTCGCCTCGCTCGCGTCGAGGCTGCAGCGTGCGGGCGCCGACGGGCTGGTGCTATTCAACCGGTTCGTCCACCCCGATATCGATCTCGAGGAGCTCGCGATCCTGCCGAATCTCGTCCTGAGCAGCCCCCACGAGATGCGCCTCGCCATGATGTGGATCGCCGTCCTGCGTGGGCAGGTCGGCATGTCGCTCGGCGCGGGCACCGGAGTCCATTCGATCGAGGATGTCCTCAAGATGCTGCTCGTCGGCGCCGACGCGGTCATGCTCGCCTCAAGCCTGCTCCGCCACGGACCCTCGCACGTCCACACCCTGCTCACCGGTCTCCGGGCCTGGCTCGAGGAGCACGACTACGAATCCGTGGAACAGCTGAAGGGCAGCATGAGCCAGGAACACTCGCCCGATCCGGGAGCGTTCGAAAGGGTGAACTACATGCGGACGCTTGCCTCGTTCACCGACAAGGCGGAGTGAGAACCCGCCCGGAGCGAGCCCGGCGGCTCCCCGCTCAGTGAATCCCGAGCTGCTGGCCCAGAAAGGCCTCGATCGCGCCCGGGGTCCCGGAGCGAATCCAGCGCATCGCGGAACTCCTCGTGCATCAGCCGGCGGGCAAGCGTCGCAAAGATCTTCATGTGCGCCGCCGCCCCGCCCCCGCCCGACTCGCTCGCCGGCACCGCCAGGAGCAGCACCGTCGTCACAGGCTTGTCATCCATCGAGCCCCATTCGATCGGCTGTTCCAGCTTCAGGACCGCCAGCGTCGGGGCCGACACCGCGTCGCACTTGCAGTGCGGGACGGCGAAGCCGTGGCCGAGCCCAGTGGAATACGTCTCCTCCCGGGCCCACACCGCTTCCTCGACCGGGCGAGGCGCGTCGGTGCGCCCCGCGATCCAGAGCAGATCGACCGCCTGCCGGATCGCCTCCTCCTTGCTCGAGGCATCGGCCCCGACGAGGATGCACCCCGGGTCGATCACCGGCTGGGCGCGGGCGTCGTCCCCGCGCCACACGTGCCCATCCAGCAGCGCTTCCACCCCTTCCGGGCCGGTCGAGTCGCACGCCGCATCGAGCAGCGCCCGGCACCGCGCCGAATCCGCCGCCGCCACGCCCAGCTTCAGCGACGCCACCTGCCGGGCCGAGCCGCTGATCTCGTCGACTCCCAGGCCGATCATCAGCGGCAGATCCCGGAGCCGGCCGCCCATCTCGCCGCAGACCCCAATCCACTTCCCGTGCCGGCGCGCCTCGCCCACGATCAGGCGGAGCACGCGAAGAAACGAAGGATGGTGGGGGTCGCACAGCGTGGCCACCCCCGCGTTGCCCCGGTCCGCGGCCATCCAGTACTGGCAGAGGTCGTTCGTACCGATACTCAGGAAATCCACGTGCGGCGCGAACAGATCGATCGAGAGCGCAACCGATGGCACCTCCACCATGATCCCGATCGGGATCTCCCCACCGGCCGCCCCGGCCGACCCAAGCTCGGCGCAAACCGTCTCGACCTCTCCGCGGAACCACGCCGCCTCCCCGGGTTCGGCGACCATCGGGGCCATGATCTTCACCGTGCCCGACGGCGCCCTCCCGGCCGCGCGGATCAGCGCCCGGAGCTGCGTCCGCAGCAGCCCCAGATGGGGCCTGTACAGCCGCAGCCCCCGACAACCGAGGAACGGATTCTCCTCCCCCGGGATGCGCATGTAGGGCGCGGGCTTGTCCCCACCGATATCAAACGTCCTGAAGATGATCGGCCGCCCCGCAGCAGCTTGCACCGCCGCGGCATAGATGTCGAACTGCTCCCCCTCGTCCGGCGCCGACTCGCGGTCCAGAAACAGGAATTCCGTGCGGAAGAGCCCCACGCCATCGGCGCCCATGGCGACGGCATGGCCGATCTCCGCCGCATCGGCCGCATTCGTGGCGACCTCGAGCCCGCGCCCATCGGTCGTCACGGCGGGCCGGCACGCGAGCGGGACGAGCCGTGCCAGCCTCCGGTCCTGCGCCGCACGCTCCCGCTCGTAGAAGCGAGCAACCTCGGGCGGCACCGGCGAGATCATGAATCCACCGTCGCCGTCGACCACCGCGGTGTCGCCAGCCCTCGCCCGGACCGCCACATCGACCACGTCGATGATGCACGGGATGCCGAAGTTCCGAGCGAGAATCACGGTGTGCGAGGTGGGCCCGACAGCGCCGAGCACCAGCCCCTTGACCAGCGACCGATCCATGCGGAGCAACTGATTGGCCGTGAGCGCCTCGGCGAACACCACACTCTCGGCCGCGAGATCGACCTGCGTCGCGTTCGAACTCTCCGGCAGGAGCCGGTCGAGAAGCTGCATCGCGATATCCTGGACGTCCAACGCCCGCTCACGCACATACGCCGTCGCCGCCCCCCGCAGCGTGGCCGCGAGCTGCTCGGCCGCAGCGAGCACCGCCTGGGGCGCCGTCGCGTTGCCCCGGATCGCAGCCGTCAAGGCGTCCCAGAGCGCAGGGTCGTTGGCGATCTCGGCGTGCGCCGCCAGCAGGGCCCGCTCCGTCGCGTCCCCCGCGCCCCGCGAACGCTCCGTCAGATCGGCGCGAACCGCGTCGACCGCCCGCCGTGCCGCCCGGAGTTCCTCCCCGGCGTCGGCCGGCGTTGCCGCCGCGGCGTCGGCCGGCAGGGTGAGGCCTCCCACGATGACCACCCGACCCATCCCGGCGCCCGCACAGACAGCCCGGCCGCCGGCATACGCGACGCCCAGACGCTTCAGGATCACCGGAAGCCTCACGTCCGCATCCGGGCGAGGCCCGGAGGCCTCCGCCTCCGCCTCGATCTGCTCCAGCCGGTGCTCGATCAGGTCCCTCAGGGCGGCGATCGCCTCCGCGGCGTCCGTCCCCTCCGCCGTCAGCCGGCACGTCTCGCCGAGGTGGATGTCCAGCCCGATGATCGAGAGCACACTCCGGACGTCCGCGGGCGCCGGCGGATTCTCGACCTGCCGACGAAGCAGGATGCTCGAAGAAAACTCGCCCGCCTTGGCAGCCAGAATGCTCGCGGGCCGACCGTGCAGGCCGTGCGCGAGGTTGCAAACAAAGCTGTAGTCAGCCTGCATGAGCCCGGGCCCTCTCTCGCTCAGGCGCCGGCCTTGGCGAGGACGCCCTTGGGGTTCTTGATCGCCTCAGAAACAGAGACCAACACGGTCTTCTTGCCCTCGAACCGTTCCTTCTTCTCGACCTCGATGTCCACCGCGAAGATCGCCACGTCGGCCTCCGCGATGTCCCTGGAAGTCAGCTCGTTCTCAATCCCCATCGAGCCCTGCGTCTCGACCCGGATCTGGTGCCCCGCCGCCTTCGCGGTCTTCTCGATCTGCTCCGCGGCCATGTAGGTGTGGGCGATGCCGGTGGGGCACGCGGTCACTGCGACGATCTTCATGCGATCCATCCTGCGGCCGACGCCGCGCTGAGGCTCAGGCCGCAGCCGCCCCCGCGGCCGGCTTGGTGAGCTTCTTGAGGGTATTGATCGCCAAGGCGGTCACGACGGTGCCGATCGCGATGGCGACGAGATACATCAGCTTGTTGTCCACCACGAACATCACGATCGGCCCACCGTGCGGCGCGTGGTCGCCCACACCCGACAGCATCGCGACGGTGCTGGCCGTCATGGACCCCAGGACGATACAGGGAATGACGCGCAGCGGGTCCGCCGCGGCGAACGGGATCGCCCCCTCGGTGATGCCGATCATCCCCATGCCGAACGCCGCCAGCCCCGACTCGCGCTCTTCCTCACGCCACAGCTTCCGGGCGAGGAAGGTCGCCAGCCCCATGCCCAGCGGCGGTGTGCAGATGGCCGCCGCGACGGCGCCCATGATCTGGTAGTTGGGGTTCTCGTTGGCGATCAGCCCCGCCGCGAAGAAGAACGCCGCCTTGTTCACCGGGCCGCCCATGTCGAAGGCAATCATGGCCCCCAGGATCATGGCGAGCAGGACCTTGCTCCCCTGCTGCATGGCCTCGAGCCAGTGGCCCAGGTCGGTCAACGCCCCGGCGATGGGCGGGCCGACCACCTTGAGCATGATGACGCCGATGATCACCGAACTCACGGCCGGGACGATCAGGATCGGCATGATGGGCTTGACGAGCTTGTGCGTCGGGACCTTCTTGATCCAGTACACGAGGTAGCCGGCGAGGAGCCCGGCAACCAGAGCCCCGAGAAACCCCGCGCTGACCGCCTGCGCCTGCATGACCTGCACGACCGTGCCGTCGATCGCCGTCACATCCACCGGCCTGCTGATCTCGGCGACGTGGCCGGAGAGCAGCCCGCCGATCATCCCCGGCACGAGACCCGGCTTACCCGCGATGGAATACGCGATGTACCCGGCGAGGATCGGGAGCATCAGGTTGAAGGAGGTCACACCCACCTGCAGCGTCAGGCTCAGAACCTGTCGGAGCGTGGAGTTCTCGATCTTCGAGACGTCGGGCCCACCCGGCCCGACAGGCGCGAAGGCGAGCGAGAGGGCGATCAGGATCCCCCCGCACGCAATGAACGGGAT
Source organism: Phycisphaerales bacterium (assembly GCA_016709445.1). Classification (GTDB taxonomy): domain Bacteria; phylum Planctomycetota; class Phycisphaerae; order Phycisphaerales; family UBA1924; genus PNC22. The sequence goes on along the minus strand of JADJMV010000008.1, from coordinate 28,369 downwards.
GGCGAACGAGACGCCCGTGAGCAGGTGCTGCCGCAGCTTCTTGAGTGCTTCCATCGTGGTTCCAGCCGGGGGGATAGTGGGTGAAACTGTGCGGAGCATAAGGGAACCTTGTCCGCGGCGGAGAGTCTAGGCCTGGGCGCAAGTCCGATGACTCCGCGGCGGAGCCCTCCCCGGATCTCGCCGAGCACCCGGCCGCGGGTCGCTCCGGGGGAGCGGATCTGCCCGGAAGTTGGGCCCGAGGCCCTTCGAGGACCACCGAGCTTGGGTACGATCGGGACGCAATCGGACACACATCAGCAGCATGAGCACCGATGGACGGACCGTGATTCGGCCGGCCCGGGAATGGAGCAGATCCCATGACGAGCGCACTGAGGATGGCGGCTGGATTCGCGGTTTCCGTTCTCGCCACTGGGGCTTTGGCCGGGATTGTTGAAGGTGCCGGCCCCGTCGCGACCCCTCCCGCCTCCGGCGGTCCCGACTCGGTCGACCTCACGCGCCCGACGCTCTATGTCGTCGGCTACGCCCACCTCGACACGCAGTGGCGATGGACCTACCTCGACACGATCCGCGACTTCATCCCCGCCACGCTCGTCCGCAACTTCGCCCTCTTCGACAAGTACCCGGGCTACGTGTTCAACTTCGGTGGCTCGCGCCGCTACGGCATGATGGAGGAGTACTACCCCGACGACTACGCGAAGCTCAAGGACTACGTGAAGGCCGGTCGGTGGTTCCCGTGCGGATCGAGCGTCGACGAGAACGACGCCAACGTCCCCTCCGCCGAATCCCAGATCCGTCACGCCCTCTACGGCAACCGATACTTCCGGCGCGAGTTCGGCGTCGCGAGCGACGAGTTCATGCTCCCCGACTGCTTCGGGTTCCCCGCAAGTCTCCCCAGCGTGCTCGCGCACTGCGGCATCAAGGGCTTCTCCACCCAGAAGCTCACCTGGAACGCCGTGGTCCCGATCCCCTTCAAGGTCGGCGTGTGGCAGGGGCCCGATGGCAAGTCGGTCATCGCCGCGCTCGATCCCGGCTCCTATGTCGGCGAGGTCCGCGAGGACCTCTCCAAGTCCGACTCCTGGTTCCAGCGCATCGAGAACAACGGCAAGCAGTCCGGCGTCTACGTCGACTACCACTACTACGGCACGGGCGATACCGGCGGCGCCCCCAAGGAGCCCTCGGTCGCCATGGTCGAGAAGAGCCTGGAGAACGGCAGCGACCCGAACGCCAAGATCCACGTCATCTCCAGCACCGCCGACGCGATGTACAACGCCATCAGCGACGAGGAGCGCTCCAAGCTCCCCACCTACAAGGGCGAACTCGAGCTCACCCAGCACTCCGCAGGCTCGGTCTCCTCCGAGGCCTACATGAAGCGCTGGAACCGCAAGAACGAGCTGCTCGCCGACGCCGCCGAGAAGGCCTCGACCGCCGCCTGGTGGCTCGGCGCCGGCCACTACCCCGCCGCGCGACTCGAGCGGGCCTGGGAGCTGGTCCTGGGCTCGCAGATGCACGACATCCTCCCCGGCACCAGCGTGCCCCTCGCCTACGACCTCTCCTGGAACGACGAGATCATCGCCGCCAACCAGTTCGGCGCGATGCTGACCGACGCCGCCCGCTCGGTCATCTCCTCGATGGATACCACCGGCGAGGGCGTCCCTGTTGTGGTGTTCAACCCCCTCGCGTGGGACCGCAGCGATGTGGTCGAGGCCGAGGTCCCCTTCACCGGCGCCGCCCCCCTGGGCGTCGTCGTCACCGGCCCGGACGGCAACCAGTCCCCGGCCCAGTTGCTCAGCGCCGCCGACGGCGTCGCACGCGTCGGCTTCATCGCCCATGCCCCGTCCGTCGGGTTCGCCGCATACTCGGTCCAGCTCCAGGCAGCCGCGAAGTCGGCCCAGCTCTCTGCGCTGAAGGTCGATGCCGATGGGCGCCGCCTCGAGAACGAGCACTACGTCGTCAAGTTCGACGACCACGGCGACGTCGCCTCCATCCTCGACAAGGACGCCAACCAGGAGTTGCTCGCCGCCCCCGCCCGCATCGGCCTCTACTACGAGAACCCCAGCCAGTGGCCCGCCTGGAACCAGGACTGGTCCGACCGGGTCAAGCCCGCGACCTCTTTCGTCGGCGCCGACGGGCCCGTGAGTTTCAAGGTCATCGAGAACGGCCCCGCCCGCGTCGCAGTCGAGGTCACCCGCTCCGCCGAAGGCTCCACGTTTACCCAGCGTGTGCGCCTCGCCGCAGGCGGCGACCGCGTCGAGTTCGACACCATCGTCGATTGGCAGACCCGCGAGCGCAGCGTCCGCGCCGAGTTCCCCCTCACCGCGAGCAACCCCACCGCGACCTACGACCTCCAGGCCGGCGCCATCGAGCGTGGGAACGGCCACGAGCAGCAGTACGAGTACGGATTCCACCAGTGGTTCGACCTCACCGACACCTCCGGAAAGTTCGGCGCGTCGGTGATGTGCGACAGCAAGTACGGGTGCGACAAGCCCACCGACAACACCGTCCGCCTCACCATGCTCTACACCCCCGGCGTCCGCGGCGGCTACCCCGACCAGTCCAGCCAGGACATCGGCCGCCACCACATCACCTACGCCGTGCAGGGCCACGCCGGCGACTGGCGCCAGGAGAGGTCCTTCGAGCAGGCCGCCCGCCTCAACCAGCCCCTCGTGCCCTTCCGCGCCGCCGCCGCGCACCAGGGCGCCCTCGGCAAGTCCTTCTCGCTCGTCCGCGTCAGCGACCCCCGCGTCAGCGTCCAGGCCGTCAAGAAAGCCGAGGACTCCGACGAGGTCATCGTCCGGCTCCGCGAGCAGTCCGGCAAGCCCGTCCGTGGCCTGAAGGTCGCCGTCGGCGACGGCATCGTCGCGGCCCGCGAGGTCGATGGGCAGGAGCGCCCCCTCGGCAAGGCCGCCGTTTCCGGCGGCGAACTCGCGACCGACATCGGCGGCTTTGAACTCAAGGCCTTCGCCGTGCAGGTCGGCGAGGCCTCGAGCGAGCAACGCGTCGCCGCCGACAAGTCCTCGCCGGTCCGGCTCGACTTCGACTCGGATGTCATCAGCACGAACAAGGATCGTACCAACGGCGCCATGACCTCCGGCAACGCGAGCTACCCCGCCGAGCAGACGCCCGCAACCCTCGAGATCGACGGCGTCACCTTCAAGCTCGGCTCCGGCGCAGCCGACGGTCAGAACAACGCCCTCTCCGCCCGAGGCCAGCAGATCAAGCTCCCCAGCGGATCCTTCAACCGCGTCTACCTCCTCGCGGCCTCCAGCGACGGCGACGTCACCGCCGACTTCAACGTGGGCGGAAGCGCCACACCCGTCACTGTGCAGGACTGGGGCGGTTTCGTCGGGCAGTGGGACCACCGCGAATGGCCGGGAGACGTCTACGACCCCCGCTACCCCTGGGGAACGACCGACATCATCGGGCTCACCCCCGGCTACACCAAGCCCGAGGAGATCGGCTGGTACGTCTCACACCACCACGCGCCGACCAAGGGCGGCAAGGGTGAGGACGTGATCTACCGGTACTGCTACATGTTCAAGGTCGGGATCGATCTCCCCGCCGGCGCCACATCGATCGGGCTGCCCAACGATCCGCGCGTCAAGATCTTCGCGATGACGGCCGTGGACGAGGCCGACGCCGCGACGACGCCCGCGGCGCCGCTCTTCGACACCCTCAAGGGCCACAAGCAGGGCCCCCCGAGCGTGGCGGTCGTCGATGCACCCGAGCGCAACGGCGAGGCATTCGCCAACGCGGTCTCCGTCGCCGTCGAGCCCGGTCTCTACTGGCACGAAGGCTCGTTCCACTACACCACCGACGGCGCCAACCCCACCGCGGGCTCGCCCGTCTATTCGGGCCCGATCACGCTGAGCGACACCGCCACAGTCAAGGTCGCCGCGCAGAACCCCGACGGGTCGCTCGGACCGGTCGCCTCCCGCACGATCAACGTCAACGACCGAACCCCGCCCACCGTGCTCGGCGTCGTCGGCATGTACGAGACGCCCCGGATCACCGTCCAGTTCTCCGAGCCCGTCGCGGGGATCGCCGCCGGCGATATCCGCCTCGAGCCTTCGATCGCCATCAAGGGCGTGGAGCCCTCCGCGGACCACCGCTCCGCCACGGTCCAACTCGCCGAATCGCCCAAGGTTGGCCAGCAGTACTCGGTGCGCGTTTCCAACATCAAGGACGCCTCCCCCGCGGGCAACACCCTCAAGCAGGCCGCCGTGCCCTTCACCGTCCCGGGCCCGGTCTTCTCGCTCGACACGATCGGACCCGACCAGTTCGGCAAGTCCATCACCGATGTCCAGGGCCTGCCCGTCAAGGCCGGCGACTCCTGGACCATCAACTTCTTCGCGAAGATGGACAAGCAGCCCGTGAACCACACGCCCCTCATCGGCTTCGGAGCCTGCGAGCTGACCACCCCCGGCCAGGGCCGCTACCTCTGCAAGTTCGCCGAGGGCGTCCACTTCTGGGCGCACAACCAGGACGCCCAGGGCGCCGAGCAGTACGACCTCGGCCGCTGGCAGATGATCACGGCCACCTTCGATGGCGCCAACGTCAAGCTCTACAAGGACGGCAAGCCCATCGGCCAGGGCGCCGTGCGCCTCGCCGACGACAAGAACGTCGTCAACATCGCCCCGCTCGACCCCTGGGACAAGCGGTACCGCTTCGAAGGCCAGCTCGCCGGTCTGACGATCTGGAACACGGCCCTGCCCGAGCCCGCCGTCAAGGCCCTGACGGCCTCGGGGCCCAGGTGAGCCGCGGGCCGGATGAACTCGATGCATCGCGGCGCGGCGGCCCCTCAGACGGCCGCCGCGCCTGTTGCGCCCGGAGGGTTGAGCGAGCATGAGGGCCCGGCTGCTCGCAGTGCGGTGCCTGCTCCTCGCGGCCCTCATGCTGCTGGCACACACCGCCGCCGCGGCCGTCCACCCCGCCCTCGGAACCGTCGCCACCATCAAGATCACCCCAGGGCCCGACGGCGCGACCGTCGAGCTCATCGTGACCCACGACGCCCTGGCCTACGCCCTCAACGACACCTCCGTCCGCATCACCGATCCGCAGATGTACGCCCTCCTCGACGGGCCGCGGGAGGATCTCGCCTCCGCCCTGCAAGACGGCCGCGAGAGGTTCCAATCCGGCTTCAAGCTCCTCGCCGACGGCCAGCCCCTCGAACTCGAGCTGATCCAAAGCCCGTCGCTCGAGCTGATCGACCAGTGGAAGCTGGACAACCCCACAGAGCGTCTGCCCTGCAAGCTCGAGTTCATCGCCCAGGCCAAGCTGCCGCAGGGCGCGGCGACCATCGCCATCCGCGCGCCCGCAGTCTTCGATCAGGTCATCCTTGGCGTCACCCGCCCGGGCTTCGAAACCACGTTCATGCCACTGGAGCCCGCCGAGACCTCCCCTGAATTCGACGTCAGCGCCCTGACGGGCCCCACGCCGACTCCGGCCTCAGATGGCGGCGACGCAGCCCCGACGCCCCCGCCGGCAACGACGCACCCGACACGCCCCTCCGGGCCCGGCGTCCTGTCTGTCGCCTGGCGGTACATCGAGCTGGGCTACCGCCACATCATCCCCAACGGCGCCGACCACGAGCTCTTCATCCTCGGCCTCTTCCTGCTCAACTCCCGACTCAAAGACCTGCTCTGGCAGACGATGACCTTCACCCTGGCCCATACCTGTACAGTCACTCTGGCGACCTTCGGCCTTGTCCACGTCTCGCCGGCGCTCATCAACCCAGTGGTCGCGCTCACGATCGCTTTCGTCGCGATCGAGAACCTGTTCACAACCAAGGTGCACCCGTGGAGGGCGGGCGTCGCCTTCCTCTTCGGCCTGATCCACGGCATCGGATTTGCCGCGGGTCTGCTCAGCATCGGCCTCCCACCCTCCCAGCTCGTCACCGCCATCATCGCATTCAATGTCGGCGTCGAGGGCGGCCACCTCACCATCCTGGCGATCGCCTTCGCCGTGCTCGGCTGGTGGCGACACGAGAGCTGGTACCGCGCCCGGGTCTCCATACCCCTCTCGGTCGCCATCGCCGTGATCGCCCTGTACTGGTTTGTGCAGAGGGTCGTGTAGCGGGAATTCGCCGAGCATGCGAGCGCCCGCGAGCGCCATCCGCGCCGGGAACAATGGCATACACTCTGCACCGGCAGCCCGGACAGAACCGGGCTGATACTGGTGCATCCAGTCCCCAATTCTCGACGAAGCCGGTGCATATGTCCACGACAAATGCGTTTGAGGGTGTACGGACGCTCCGCGAACTCCGGGCGGCAGGCTGGCGTTCTCGCTCGGTCAAGGCCGAACTTCGCGAGAACCTCATCGCCGCGCTGCGGGTCCACGGGACCGAAGTCGCGGAACTCTTCCCCGGAATCATCGGCTACGAATCGACGGTCATTCCTGAAATCATCAACGCCATCCTCGCCGGCCACGACATGCTCTTCCTGGGGGAAAAGGGGCAGGGCAAGAGCCGCCTCATGCGTCAGCTCGGCTCGTTCCTCGATCCCTTCATGCCCTACCTCGATATCGACCCCGACAGCGGAGACTGTCCCGTCCACGAAGACCCCGAACGCCCCATCACCCGCATCGGCCGAGACTTTCTCGCCCGGCACGGCGAGAGCGCCCCAATCGCCTGGTGGCCCCGAGAGAACCGCTACGCCGAGCGGCTCGCGCCGGGAACCAAGTTCGCCGACGTGATCGGTGAGATCGACCCCGCCAAGCTCGCGAGGGGCGTCTCCCTCGGCGCCGAGGAATCCCTTTTCTTCGGCATGATCCCCCGCATGCACCGCGGTATCTTCGCGATGAACGAACTCCCCGACCTCGACGACTCGGTGCAGGTCGGGCTCTTCAACATCCTCGAAGAACGCGACGTCCAGATCCGCGGCCTCCCGGTCCGCTTCGACCTGGACCTGGTCGTGCTCTTCTCCGCCAACCCCAGCACCTACAACCGCTCCGGGAAGGTCATCCCGCAGCTCAAAGACCGGATCGGTTCGACCATCCAGACCCACTACCCCCGCCAACGCGACCAGGCGATCGACATCACCGAGCAGGAGGCGCTCAAGGACCTCACACTCGGCGGCGACGATCCCGTCATCGTGCCCCGATTCATGAAGGAAATCGTCGAGGAGATGGCCAGCGTCGCGCGGAAGAGCAAGTATGTCGACCACGCCTCCGGAGTCTCCGCACGATTCTCCATCGCGAACTACCGCGTCATGGTCGCCTCCGCCCGCCGACGCGGGATCACGCTCGGAGAACGCCCCAGCGTCCCGCGCATCAGCGACCTGGCACACTTCCACGCCACCGCGGCCGGCAAGGTCGAGCTCGATCTCATGTCCAGCCACCAGCTGACGGAAACCCAGGCCCTCGACGCGATCTTCGCCGAGGCGATCCGCAACGTATTCAAGGAATACGTCCAGGAGCACGGCCTCGCCGAGATCGCCGAGATCTTCGCCAAGGGTGTGCGCATCGAAGTGGGGGACATGCTCCCGAGCAGTCACTACGAGGGCCTTCTCCGACGCGTGCCCCCCGTCTGGGACAAGGCGTTCGAGGTCAACGCCTCCGGAGCCCCCGAGGTCCGAGCCAGCTGCGTGGAGTTTGTCCTTGCCGGCCTCTGGGCCAGCGACATGGTCAGCCGCGCCGTGCGTCACGGGCGCGTGGAGTTCGAGACGTGAGCGAGCAAACCGGGCCCAACACCCCCGGCCCGCGCCCGACCGGCCTGGTGCACGCCTACCTCGGGTTCGACCCCAAATCCTTCCCCTCCCCGACCGCACCGCCGCCCGACCTGGCCGGAGCCGCCTTCGACTTCGCCATGCAGTTCGGCGATCTCGAAGGCTTCACCGAGGAGCAGCTCGCGGCCGCGATCCGACTCGACGCCTCGCAGATCGCCGGCCTCGGACCCAGCCTCAGCGCGCTGATCGCCATGCTGGAAGAACGCAAGGCCAAGATCCTCGCGACCTACGAGACCGGGACCGTCCGCGAACTAGCCGCCCGGGCATACCTCGAGCAGTCCGCCGCCGTCCAGCCCCGGCCAGAGCACCAGGCCGCCTTTGGCCGCGCGGTGCGGCAGGAACAGATGCGAGACCTCGAGCGCCTGTGGTACGCCCAGAAGAACGAGCAATCGCCGGTCGCCCGCGGCATCCTGTCGCTCATGTCCCGGCTCGGTGAGAAGTTCCAGGTCGAGCAGCTCGCGAGCCGGTACGCCTTCACGGGCCGCACCGCCCTGAGCGTGCCCGAGGCCCTCGAAGTCAAGGAGGAACTCGAGACGATCGACAAGCTCCTCGAGCAGCTCCGAGAGGCGATGAAGTCTTCCCAACTCGCGATTATCGATATGGATGAACTCGAGGCCTTCGCCCAGGACGAGGGCCGCGGCGACGAGATCGAGCGTCTCAACGACCTGCAGCGACAGATCGAGGAGATGCTCCGCCACGAGGCCGAGCGGCAGGGAATCGAGCGGACTCGTGAGGGATTCCGCCTCTCCCCCAAGGCGTACGCCCTCGTCCGGGGCCGCCTGCTCGCCGAGATCTTCAGCGACCTGCAGGCCGCCCGTTCCGGCCGCCACGACGGCCCTGTCGTCGGCGAGGGCGCCGTCGAGACCTCCAAGACAAAGCCCTACGAGTTCGGCGACTCGCTCGCCAACATGGATGTCGCGGGCAGCTTCGTCAACGCGTTCGTCCGTGCCGGGACCTCCGCGATCGCTCCGGATGGTGGAGCCATCTTTCCCTCCGCCCCGGACATCCTCATCCACCGAACCCGCAACACGCCCAAGTGCGCCACGAGCGTGCTCATGGACATGTCCGGCTCGATGCGCTACGACGGGCAGTACATCAATGTGAAGCGCATGGCCCTCGCCCTCGACGCCCTCATCCGCCAGGAATACCCCGGCGACCACCTGTCGTTCATCGAGATGTTCACGCTCGCCAAGCTGCGGACGCCGGCGGAGATCGTGAGCCTCATGCCCAAGCCCGTCACGATCCACAGCCCGGTCGTACGCCTCAAGGCCGACATGAGCGATCCGGCCATGAGCGAATTGCGCCTCCCGCAGCACTTCACAAACATCCAGCACGCCCTCTCGCTCGCCCGGCGCGTCCTCAGCGCCCAGGACACCCCCAACCGACAGATCGCGCTCATCACCGACGGTCTCCCCACGGCCCACTACGAGGGACCAACGCTCTACATGCTCTATCCGCCAGACCCCGTGACCGAGGAAGCCACGCTCCGCGAAGCCGCCCTCTGCACCCGCGACGGCATCACCATCAACATCTTCCTGCTCCCGAGCTGGAGCCAGAGCAGCGAGGACGTCGCCTTCGCTCGCCGCATGGCCGAGAGCACCCGCGGCCGCGTCTTCTTCACCGGCGGCCGGGATCTCGACCGATTTGTGCTCTGGGACTACGTCTCGATGCGCCGGCGCGTCATCGGCTGAGGCACTCGGCCCACCCGACCTCTGCCGGGGCCGCATGTTCCCATCCCGACGGCGGCGCCGGCCCCGTGGTACGCTCCCGCACCCGCACCCTTCGCAACGAGGATTCACCATGCGCCGAGCCGCCGCACCCGCACTCCTGCTCGGGCTTCTCGCCGCCGCGGCCTCAGGTCAGCCGGATCCGCCGACCACCGAAGGGTCCACCCCGACGCTCCTCTCGCAGGGCCTGCACGGCTACATCGGGTTCACCATCGTCCCCCCGGCCGATCGCGAGGCGTACCGCGCCGGCATCAGTTTCTATTCGGCAGTCTGGCCGCTGATCGATCGGCCCCTGGCCAACTTCCAGATCGGTCTGGCGAGCACGTGGATCCTCCCCGACAACTCGGACGACAAGGACACCCCGCTCGCGCCCCTCGGCACGCGGGCCAGGGAGTGGGCGGAGCGAGGCCCCACATGGGACAGCGTCTTCCAGACGGTGGAAGGCGGCCTGGGCTACTGGGCGGGGAACCACTTCCGGTACGACTCACCCAAGTTCAGCATGAACGCGACGCCCCAGTGCTACGACTACGAGGTCGGTTCGCCCGGGTGGTCCTTCTTCTACAGCGCACAGGCGCTCCCCGACGACCGCCTCGGCATGGCGCAGCTCGCAAACCGCCTGCTCATCCCCCCCGATGGCCTGCCGTTTCAGGGGCAGCCCAACGGCGCGTTGCTCGGCTACGCCTGGATGGCGCTGCCCTTCACCGATGCAGTGTCGGCCGTGCCGCCGACCGGCGACCAGAGTTGGACTTGCTTTCTCAACTCGGCGAACTTCAAGGGACCCATCGCGTTCTACATCCCCGAGACCTGGAGCAAGATCGGCTCGCTGTTCCACGAGCCCTACCTCGACGGGCGTGGCCTCGACGCACGCCCGGGGATCGCCGGCGGGGGTGCGATGGAAATCAACACCGTGCCCCGCTTCGACTCTCGCGACGCCGACGGCCAGGTCTACTCGAAGATTCCCCGCCTCCAATTCCCCGTGGATGGCTCCGGTCGGACGCTGCTCGTCCAAGACGTGTCCTACTACTCCGGCGCCGCCCTGCGCGATGCGTTCGGCACATGGCGGCACGGCGGCGAGCCCTGCAGCGGCCGGTTCGCGTCCACCGGCGCCCACAGGTGCAAGCTTGCGACCAGCACCACGCACTACACCCAAGCCGAGTCGCAGGTCGCCGGTGTCGAGAGCGTCTTCGATACGAAGGTATTCGACGACACCTCTTGGGGCCTGCAATGGACCGATAGCGGCACGAGCCCGGCCGGAGTCTTCCCGCAGTACTTCAAGGCGGTCGGGTCGGGCCGCGTCGCGATAACCGCCGCCGAGGTCCCAGCGGAGACCGGCCTGCGCCAACAGGAATTCCCGCTCGCCGAGCCCGGAGAGGCGTACACCTCGCCGACAACTGGCGCTTGGAGCGAGCCCGGTCCCAGCAGCGCTCCCTGCACTGTCGAACTCGCTGATGGATCGGTGGTGACCTATGCCTGGTACCGGTTCGTGGATCAACCCTCGTTGCAGCAGTACCGCTGGAGCACGCAGAAACGAGAAAGCCTGCAGGCCTTTGTGGAACACCTCCACGCCAACTGGCCCATCGACCGGGACTACATGGCGCCGCCGACATCGGGAACACTCGTGGCACTCGATCCAGCCCTCCTGGTCACGCCGCCAGAGGGCATGCAGGTCGGGTACGTTCCCATCGTGATTCATCAGTCGGCGCGGTGAGCCCCCGCCCCGTTCGGCTTCGCAAAGGGACTCGCGCTGCTGCGAGACTCGTTCAGATCAGCAGCAGCGCCGGCACGACCGCACGCGATCACAGCCGGAGCCAGCCCCATCACGCCGCGCGCAGCCCGAACGATCAATCGCTCTCGGTCGCCTTCCGTACAAGCCGATGCAGGGCTGCCCCGCACTTTGCCATCGCACCGAGAGCTTTGGGTACGCGATCGGCGCATCGCCACAGCGGGCCGCAACGCGCGGGACAACGCATCGAATGTATCCCGCGTGCGGTACGAACTCCCGAGATGTGCCCGCAGGGAGCGTGCTCCCCGAGGGCGGCTCCGACCGGTCGAGGTCGCTTGTCTGATGCGACGGCGGCGGGGACACTGCATGTGGCGGCCCCGCCGCCCGTGCAAAGCAGCCCGTAGCTTGCCGCAGAACGCGAAAACGCCGCCGAGGACTCTCGGCGGCGTCGTTCGTGAACCGTGGGACCGGCGGCTTCCGCAACCGGCCGACGAATAGCGGGGCTGGATTTGAACCAGCGACCTCCGGGTTATGAGCCCGACGAGCTACCAGGCTGCTCTACCCCGCAATCAGGGCAGGAGTCTAGGCTCGCGCACCTGGGGGGATCAAGTTGGGGGGACGCGGTGGGGGGCATCTCGCGGGGGGAGAGGGGGGGCGTTGGGTCGGGGGCATACCATCGGCCATGAGTGAGACCCGCGGTCGCATCAATATTCTGCTCATCGGTGGCGGCGGGCGGGAGCACGCGTTGGCTTGCGCGATTGCGAGGTCGGCTCGGCTTGACAAGCTGTATGTCACGCATCCCCAGAACCCCGGGATCGCCGGGCTGGGCATTGCGGTTGATGTGCCGGTGCACGCCAAGGAACTCTACCGGGCCGTCCAGTTTTGTGAGCACAAGCAGATCGGGCTGGTGGTCATCGGGCCGGAGGACCCGTTGGCGGAGGGGTTCGCGGATGCGTTGGCGGCCCCCGGGCGTCTGGTGTTCGGGCCCGGGAAAGCGGGCGCGATGCTCGAGGCGGACAAGGCGTGGTGCAAGACGGTGCTTCGGGAGGCGATGGTGCCGACGGCGGAGGGGCGTGAATTCACGGATGTGGATGCTGCGGTGAACTACGCCGCGAGCCGCTCCGAGCCGCCGGTCGTGAAGGCGGCGGGGTTGGCCAAGGGCAAGGGTGTGATCGTGGCTTCGTCGACGGCGGAAGCCTGCGACGCGATCCGGCGGATCATGGTGGACCGGGTCTTCGGGGACGCGGGCCGGAAGGTCCTGGTTGAGGAGCGGTTGAGCGGGCGCGAGGTTTCGGTGTTGGCGATCACGGACGGGCGGAGCATCCTGGTCCTGCCGCCGTGCCAGGACCACAAGCGTCTGCTGGACGGGGACCGGGGTCCGAATACGGGCGGGATGGGGGCTTTCTGCCCGTCCGACGCGATCGATGAGGCCACGATGAGCCGGATCGAGCGTGAGATCCTGGTGCCGACGGTCGACGCGTTGAAGCGAGACGGCATCGATTACCGTGGGGTCTTGTACGCGGGGCTGATGCTGACGCCGGCGGGCCCGAAGGTGCTCGAATACAACGTGCGCTTTGGGGATCCGGAGTGTCAGCCGCTGATGGCGCGGCTCAAGAGCGATGTTGTCGAGCTGATGCTCGGGGCCTGCACGCGGACGCTGGATGAGGTTGACGTGGAGTGGGATCCGCGGCCGGCGGCGTGCGTGGTGCTCGCGAGTGCGGGGTATCCGGAGGAGCCTCGACGCGGGGCGGAGATCACGGGGATCGAGGCCGCGGAGGCGATGCAGGATGTGCGGGTCTATCACGCGGGAACGGCTCGCGATGGGCAGGGGCGGCTCGTGACGGCGGGGGGACGGGTGCTGAGCGTCGTTGCGCTGGGCGAGACTCTCGCCGAGGCATGCGAGCGGGCGTATGCCGCGTGCGGGAAGATCCGGTTCGAGGGCATGCAGATGCGGCGGGACATCGGCTCTGCGGTTGCCGCGGGCCGGACGCCGGCGGCGGTTCACCGGGCCTAATTGATCTCGTGGTGTTGCGGCTTGGTCCGGGGGTATGTCTCCGGTCGTGGGGTCCGCGCCAACGCTGGGGCCGTCGTGGTGGGCACCGTGGCTGCTTCCCGGGGCGGGGGGCGGGCCTGATTGGGGCCCTGACGGGGGGTCGGAGGGCCCGCTTGTCTCGTCCGGAGGGTCGGGTGGGTCGTCGGGCCGATGGGCCGGGTGGGTCGGATCGGTGCGGGGGAGCTTGGCGCAGAGTCGCAGAACTTGGCCTGCCGCTTTGCAGAGCGTCTGACGCGCCGATGGGGTGTCGGCCTCGGCTTCGAGGAGGCCGGTGAGCGCGCGGGCTGCGAGTGGTGCACCGAGGGCGAGTACGTCCTCGGCGCGGCGGCGGGCGGCGGCGGTGAGTTGGTCGATGTCGAGCCGCGCCCGGTCGGACTGGGCCCACGCGAGCAGGTCGTCCAGGGGCATTCCGGCATCGTTGGCAAGCGTGAAAATGGAGCGGGATCCGTCGAGGTAGGCCTCGAGGAGCCAGGCATGGAGTTCCGCGGGGGTGTCCATGTCTGGAGTATGTCAGGCCGTCGATCGCGGGGGAAGCGGCGAGGGCCCGAAGTCCGCGAGAGAGCGCACAGGGGAGGGTTTTGGGGTCAGATTCCGCGGTCTTGGGGCGAGGAATCTCCGGTTGCCCCGCTGCAACTCGCTGCGCGTGGGAGCGCCTGGCTGCTGAGGGCGGCTCGGCACATGCCACCGGGGGTGTGGGCCTTGCGATTGGGCGTGGGCCGGCGCTGACGAGCAGTGAGGAGAGCTTGGGAGTGGGGAGGGGTGGGGTGCGGCGGGGAGGCGTTGGAGTTGGGTGGCGAGGGCCGCGGCGAGGAAGTCGATGTGTTGGGGCGAGTGTTCGGCGGTGAGCGTGAGTCGGAAGTAGGCCTCGGCGGGGCCACCGGGGTAGCTGATGAGCGGGGCGCGGATGCCTTCGGCGAGCAGTCCGGCGTGGACGAGCTCCATCTGCGCCTTGGTCCCGATGGTGAAGGCGGCGATGGGGGTGGCGGGTCGGCGCGGGGGTGCGGCGAGGCCGAGGTCGTGAAGGCGGGCCTGGAGGCGTTCGGCGTTGGCGGCGAGGCGTTCGACGCGTTGGGGCTCGGCGGCGAGGATGGCGAGGGAGGCGCGGGTGCCTTCCGCCATGGGGGGAGCGGTGGGGGTGGTGCAGAAGTAGGCGGTGCCGCGGGCGGCGCGGGCGATCTCGGCGGCGGGGCCGGCGACCATGCCTCCGGCGCAGCCGAGGCCCTTGGCCAGGCTCGAGGTGACGATGATTCGCGGGTCGCGCAGGCCCGCGTGGTGGGGCGAGCCACGGCCTCCAGGGCCGAGGACGCCGAAGCCGTGGCAGTCGTCGATGATGAGGCGGTCGTCCTGGCCGAGCGCGGCGAGCAGCTCGGCGAGTGGGGCGAGGGCACCGTCGGCGGTGAACACGCCGTCGGTCAGCACGACGGCGCGGCCGGGGCGGATCTCGGCGAGGCGGGTGCGCAGGCTGGCGGGGTCGAGGTGGGTGAAGCGGAGGCTCTCCAGGCCGGCGGCGCGGGCGGCGTCACGGAGGCTGACGTGGGCCTTGTCGTCGAGCAGGGCGTGCGAGCAGACACCGGCCATTGCTTGGCAGGCGGCGATATTGGCGGTGTATCCATCGGGGACCAGGAGAACGCGCTCGCAGGCCAGGAAGGCGGCGAGTTCGTGCTCGAGGGCCTCGTGGGCGAGGGTGTTGCCGGTGGTCTCACGGCTGGCGGAGGAACTCATGCCGTATCGGCCCATGGCCTGTGCGACAGCCGCGGCGACGGCGGGATGGTTGGCGAGGCCCAGGTAGTTGCAGCCGCCGAAGGAGAGGAGGACTCTTCCGTCGGGTAGGGTGGCGGTGGTGGCGTCGCATGCGGCAAGGGGCGTGGCTGCCATGTTTCATCCGTGATTCGGGGCGGCGGGTGATCGGTTCGGTGCATGATATCGGCACGAAGGGCGTCGATTCGTTGGCATTCGCGAGAAGTGGCGGCGGGTGCTATTGGTCCGCGCCGGCGAGGAAATCGACGATGCGGAAGCTGACGAAATGCGCTCGCCAGCGGGCGACGAGGGCCTTGTGGTCCGGGTGCTCGGTGTATGCGGTGTAGGCGGCCTCATGGTCGACGGCGATCTGGGAGCAGACGTCGTAGTCGTCGAGGGCGTTGGGGCTGGTGGGGGGGAGGGGGGTGGCGCTCGAGAGGGTGGCGATGCCGGGGATGTGGGCGAGCGTGGCTTCGGTGTCGGCGATGACCTCGGGCACCCTGGCGGGATCATCCAGCTTGATGAGGACGAGGTGCTGGATGGCGGCCGAGGGGAGGGTGACGGGTCTGGGTTGGGGGCGGATCGACTGGCAGGCGCTGAGGAAGAGGAAACTCCCGAGCAGCACTGCGATGGCGGGGACGCGGCGAGATGTGGTGCGCATGGGGGGCTCCGGGGGGTGTGGGGCAGAGGGTACCGGTGGGATCGCGGGCAGGTGGAACTCCTCCGTGCGGGTGTGGTACAACACGAGGGGGTCGGCCCCGCCTCGGCGTGTACTATGCGGCCCCGAAGCCCCTCTCACCGGAACCCCGGGCCCCAAAGGAGCCTCGTGATGACGAGACAGGTTTTGTTCGGACTCTTGAGCGTCGTGCTCTCGCTGGGGGTCCAGGGCCGCTCGATCGCGGGGGCGCCGGGCAAGGACGAGGTGGTGATTCCGATCCCGATGCGGACGGATGGGCCCCGAACGCTCGACCCGGCGAGGGGGAGTTCCACGTACGACAATCGGGCGTGCTCGCAGATCTACGACACGCTGCTGCAGGTGTGCTACTACGACAATTCCAGGTTTGAGCCGAACCTGCTGGCGGAGATGCCCCAGGCTTTGGATGGGGGCAAGCGGTACCGCTTCAAGCTGCGGCCGGGGGTGCGGTTCCAGGATGATGCGTGCTTTCCGGGTGGGAAGGGGCGCGAGGTCGTCAGCAGCGATGTGTTCTACTCGTGGAAGCGGCTGGCTGATCCCGCGAACGGGGGCAAGAGCTGGTGGTTGCTGAAGGACCAGATCGTGGGGTTGGATGCGCCCGGACCGGGCGGGACGTTCGACTATTCGGCGCCTGTCGCGGGATTCATCGAGATCAACGACCACGAGTTCGAGGTGGAGTTGACCAAGCCGGTGTACCGCTTCCTCTGGGTGCTCACGATGTTCCAGACCTCGGTGGTGCCGCACGAGGCGGTCGAGAAGTATGGCGACCAGTTCGGGGCACATCCGGTCGGCACCGGGGCGTTCATGTTGGAGCGGTGGGTGCCGAAGCAGAAGCTCATCGTGGTTCGGAACCCGACGTATCGCGAGTGCTATTACCCCGCGGCGGACAGGTGGTCGGAGGAGGACGTGAAGGCGGGCCTGGCCGAGGCGGCGGGGCAGCGGCTGCCCCTGGCCGACCGGCTCGAGTTCACGATGTATATCGAAGAGCAGCCGATGTGGCTGAAGTTTCGCGAGGGGGCGGAGGGGTATATCGAATTGCCCGCGAGCTACTTCGAGGAGCTGTTCAGCCGGCGGACGAAGCGGCCGAACTCCGAGTTTCGGAGGGCGGGTTACGGCACGCGGACGGAGTTGCAGCTCGACATGATCTTCCGGGCCTTCAACATGGAGGACCCGGTGGTGGGGGGGTACACGGAGAAGGCGAGGGCGCTGCGGAAGGCGATCGCGTACGCGATTGATCTGGACGAGTTCAACCGCGCGTTCTACCAGGATATGTGCGTGCAGTATGACGGGCCGATCCCACCGACGCTCGACGGGTATCCGGAGGGGGGGCGGGTCGAGGGGGCGCCCCGCGGGCCGGACCTGGCGAGGGCGAACGCGCTGCTCGCGGAGGCGGGGTACCCGGGCGGCGCGGGCCTGCCGGCGATCCGGTACTACACCGAGAGCGACTCGCTGAGCCTGCAGTTTGTCGACATGCTGCGCCGGCAGCTGGACCAGATCGGCGTGAAGCTGGATCCGCAGTTCGTGGACTTCTAGCAGCTCCTCGAGCTGACGTCGAAGAAGCAGGCCCCGATGTTCACGTTCGCGTGGATCACGGACTATCCGGACGCGGAGAACAACCTGGCGATGTTCTACTCGGCGAACGTGAGCCCGGGCTCGAACCACTGGAACTACAGCCGGCCGGAGTACGACGCGCTGTACGAGAAGGCGATCGTGATGCCGCCCGGCCCGGAGCGCACGGCGCTCTACGTTCGGATGCGGGACATGGTCATCGAGGATTGCCCGATGGTGGGCTCGCTGGCGCGGCAGCGGTTCTATGTGTGGCAGCCGTGGCTGAAGAATGTCCGCCCGACGAACCGGTATTGGGATTGGTACAAGTATCTCGGCGTGGACGAGAGCAAGCGCTGATCGGTGTGGGCTGGGACGGGAGGGGAGGGGCCCATGTGGACCTACGTCCTGCGGCGTGTGTTGTACAACATCCCGATCTATCTGGTCATCGTGCTGCTGGTGATGGCGCTGCTGCGGGTCAATGACCCCGTCACGGCGTTTCTGAGCAAGAACGCGACGCCCGAGGAGTACGCGCTTCGGAAGCACGAGCTGGGTCTGGACCGGCCGTTCCTCGTCCAGTATTTCGACCTGCTCGGGGACGTGGTCACCTGCCGGTTCCACGCCAAGAGCTGGTATCGGGAGACGTCGACGGTTGGTCAGGTGATCGGGCCGGCGATCGTTCCGAGCCTGTCGATCACGCTGCCGGCGCTTGTCGTCTCGACGCTGCTCTCCGTGGTGATCGGGCTGGTCGCCGGGTCGCGGCGGGGGCGCCGGACGGATCGATCGCTCATGTTTCTTGCCGTGGTCGGCATGAGCATCAGCTACCTGGTGTTCATCCTGCTCGGGCAGTATTTCGGGGCGTATTGGCTCAACGAGAAGCTGGGCGTGAAGCTGTTTGCCGTGTCGGGCTACGAGGGGGTCGGCGTCGCCCGGTGGCCGACCCGGTGGCTCTACTACTGCCTGCTGCCGGTCGCGATCAGCGTGGTGGTCTCGCTGGGGTATGACACCCGGTTCTACCGGACCGTGATCGTGGAGCAGATGAACGCCGACTATGTCCGCACCGCCCGGGCCAAGGGCTGCACGGAGCGCCGGGTGATGCTCCGGCATGTGCTCAGAAACGCGATGATCCCGATCATTACTCGGGTGATGATCACGCTGCCGTTCCTGATCGTGGGGTCGCTGCTGCTCGAGTACTACTTCACGATCCCGGGGCTTGGCTGGACGCTCTACACCCACATGACCAACAAGGACTTCCCGGTGACGCAGACGATTGTCGCTCTGCTGGCGGCGATCTTCATCCTCTCGAACATCCTGACCGACGTGCTCTACGCGTTGGTCGATCCCCGCGTGAGGCTCTCGTGATGCGTGCGGCCGGCTCGGAATCCGGGGGCGGGGCGGGGGCGCCGGAGCAGCCGACGGATCTGCTCGCGGCGCGGGCGGGCGGCGCCAGGCCGGCGGGGCTTCTGGATCGGCCCGGCGTGCGGAAGTTTTTGCGGAACCGGTCGGGTGTGGCGGCGCTGGTTCTGATCACGCTCTTTCTCACACTCGCGGCGGCGATCGCGCTCCCGCCGCATCTGATCTCGCTGGATGAGACGCAGGAGCGGATCGGGCCCCGGGGCCTGCCGGGGCTGTGGCTCTCGCCGAAGCTGGAGGCGAGGGTCGAGGAAGCGGAGTTCTATCTGGACGACATTGACAAGGCGCTGCGGTCGAGCGACCCCGCGGCTTCGCTGGCGGCCCTGCGGTATGCGGAGCGTCGGCTGGCGCCGCGGTCGGCGGAGGAGATTGCCGCGATCCTCGACCGGGCGAACGAGGCGTTCGACGCGTTCGACGGGGCGCTGGGCGGTCTGGAGGATGCGCAGATCGCGATGGAGCAGGTGCACGCGGCGGGGGACTCGACGGCGGCGCAGGTTCACGACGCGGGGCGTGCGGTTGCGGAGGCGGAGGCGGAGGCGGGGAGGGCCCTGGAGCCGGTGGAGGCGGCGGTGCGGGAACTGCTGCCCGAGCCGACGGGCTGGGCGGGGGTGCGGTACGGGTTGCGCATGCTCGGCGGGACGGATCGGCAGGGGAGGTCGATCTCGCTGCGGGCGATCTACTCGATCAAGACCGCGGTGCAGATCGGCATGGTGACGGCTCTGATCGCGGTGATCGTGGGCTCGCTGCTCGGCGGGGCGGCGGGCTTTTTCGGCGGATTCGTCGATCACGCGGTGGTCTGGCTCTATTCGACGCTTTCGTCGATCCCCTACATCATCTGGCTGGTCGTGATCGCGTTCGTCTTTCGGCAGAGCAACTGGACCGTTCCACTGCTCGGCAAGCCGATCGCCCAGACGCTTGCGCCGGTCTACCTGGCGTTTGCGGTGACGCTATGGGTCGGCACGTGCCGCGTGATCCGCGGCGAGGCGATGAAGATCAAGGGGCTCGACTACATCCAGTCGGCGGTCGCGATCGGGTGCGGGCCGGCGCGGATCCTGACGCGTCACGTGCTGCCGAACGTGCTCTACCTGATGTTCATCAACTTCTCGCTGGCGTTCGTGGCGGCGATCAAGGGTGAGGTGATCCTGAGCTATCTCGGGCTGGGCGTGCAGGGGCAGCCGAGCTGGGGGATCCTGATCCGCGACAGCAAGGACGACGTGGTGCTGGGGGTGTTCTGGGAGCTGGGGGCGGCGACGCTGCTGATGTTCGTGCTCGTCTATGCGTTCAACATCTTGAGCGATGCGCTGCAGGACGCTTTCGACCCCAAGCATGTGGGCTGAACCGGAGCCGGCGGGGCAAAGAGAAAAACCCGGCAACGGTCTTTCGTCCGCGGCCGAGTCAAAGGAGGAGAGAGAGACAAGACATCTTCAAGATGCCACAGCTCTCTGCCGGTGCCAGTGAATCTGGGAACTATTTTCGGGCCGGTGGCATGCTTCGGCGGGCCGGGGCTCGTCGGGCGGCGGGCCTTCCGAACAGGGTGCGACCTAGGCGGAGACCTCGGCGAACCTGCTCTGGACAAAGCCCCAGTTGACCACGTTCATGAAGGCGTCGACGTATTCGGCGCGGCGGTTCTGGTACTTGAGGTAGTAGGCGTGTTCCCAGACGTCGAGGCCCAGGAGGGGGGCGGCGCCGGTGAGCATCAGTTTCTGCTGGTTTTCGCCCTGGATGACGGCGAGTCGCCGGCCCAGCGGCTCGAAGACGAGCCAACCCCAGCCGGAACCTTCGACGCTCTTGGCGGCCTCTCGGAACTGCCAGCTGAACTTGTCGAAGGAGCCGAAGTCGCGGTCGATGGCGGCACGGAGGGAGCCGGAGGGCTCGCCGCCGCCGCCCTTGCCTGAGGGGGCCATGCCGAGCCAGAAGAGCGTGTGGTTGACGTGTCCGGAGCCGTGGAATGAAAGCTGCTTGGACCAGTGGGCGATGAGACCCGCGTCGCCGGCTTGCCGGGCCTCGGCGAGCTTGGCGAGGGCGTTGTTCAGGCCCTTGACGTAGCCGGCGTGGTGCTTGTCGTGGTGGATCTGCATGGTCTGGGCGTCGATGTGGGGCTCGAGGGCGGCGTAGTCGTAGGGGAGGGGCGGGAGGGTGTATTCACCCTTGGCGGAGTCCCAGCCGAGGCCGGCGAGGGGGGATCCGGTGGCGGGCTGGGCGCCGGATGCGGAGGCTGCGAACGCTCCGGTTGCGCCGAGGAGTGCCATCGCTCCGAGCGCGCCACGACGATCGATGCCGGTGTGATTGTCCATGTGGACCTCCTGTTTGTTCATCGAGGAACGAGCTGGTTCACCCTAGGCGGGCGCGGCGGGCGCGACGAGTGGCAGGGTGGGTGGGGCCGGAATGCAGAGCGGGCGGCCCAACTGGGCCGCCCGCGGGAGCAATCGGATGGTTTGGAGGTTCAGAGCTGCTCGCCGACGACCCAGCGGCTGAAGCTCTTGGCGGTCACGCCGGCGCCGAGGACTTCCTTGATCGTGCGGCTGGGGTCCTTGACGAAGGGCTGCTCGAGGAGCGCGACCTCGGCGAGGAACTTCTTCATGCCGCCTTCGACGATCTTCTCGGCGATCTGCTGGGGCTTGCCGGACTCGATGGCGCGTTCGATCTGGAACTTGCGTTCCTTCTCGATGACGGCGGCGGGGACGTCCTCGGGTGTGACGCCCATGGGCACGCTGGGCACGCCGGCGGTGATGTGCATGCAGACATCCCTGAGCACGGTCTCGTCGGCGCTGCCCTGGACGAGGAGGAGCACCCCGGTCTTGCCGTCGTGGTGGACGTATTGGCCGAAGGCGCCGCCGGGGTTGTTGAACTTCTCAATGCGGGCGATGGCGCAGTTTTCGCCGGTGGAGATGCGGACGTCGTCGATGAGGGCGGTCATGGCCTCGGTCGGGGCGACGGGGCCGGCGGCGGGGGCATCGAGGGCGAGTTGGGCGATCTTGTTGACGGCGTTGGTGAAGCGCTCGTTTTTGGCGGTGAAGTCGGTCTCGGCGCGGACCTCGACCATGGAAGCGGTGTCGCCCCGGACGGCGATGGCGATGGCGCCTTCGGCGGCGGCGCGTTCGGTGCGCTTGTCCATCTTGCCCTTGAGCTTCATGCGGAGGAGGTTTTCGGCCTTCTCGAAGTCGCCCTCGGCTTCGGTGAGCGCCTTCTTGCAGTCCATCATGGGGAGTCCGGTCTCGTTCCGGAGCTTCATCACGTCTTTGGCATTGATCTCGGCCATCGGTCCACTCTCCCGTGTTCGGGGGGTTGCTGTTCGATCGGTCGGCTGTCGGGGCTCGCGCCGCGGTCGCGGGGTCGCGCCCGGGGTGTCAAACGCTGCGTCTGTGGGGTCTCGGGGCGACCCTTGTTGTGCGGTCCTGCGGCGTGTCGCGGGGAGGGCGCGGTTTAGTCGGCGTTGCTGGCGATCGTCTCGGTCGGGGCTTCCCCGCCGTCGCGACCTTCCTGGGCATCCTCGGCGCGGAACTGGGCTCGGCGGGAGCGGCGGCGGGGCTCGTCGCCCTGGTCGCCGGCGTCTTCACCGCTGGCGGCGGCCTGCCGCTGCTGCTTGCCTTCGGCGATGGCGAGGCAGAGTTCGCGGAGGATGACGTCGATGGAGCGCATGCTGTCGTCGTTGCCGGGGATGGGGAGGTCGACGAGGTCGGGGTCGCCGTCGGTATCGATGAGGGCGACGGTGGGGATGCCGAGCTTGCGGGCCTCCTTGAGGGCGGTGGTCTCGTGCTTGACGTCGATGATGACCATGGCGCCGGGGAGCTTCTCCATCGCGCGGACGCCGTCGAGGTTGCGCTTGATCTTGCGGAGTTCACGCTTGAGCTGGCTCTCCATCTTCTTGGAGTAGCTGGCGAAGTTGTCGTTCTGCTCGATGGTCTCGAGTTCCTGGAGCCGCTTGAGGCGGGTGCGGATGGTGCGGAAGTTGGTGAGGGTGCCGCCGAGCCATCGCTCCGTGACGTAGTGCATCTTCACGTCGCCCACACGCTGCTGGATGACGTCCTTCGCCTGGCGCTTGGTGCCGACGAAGCAGACGTCCTTGCCGTCGGCGACGACCTTGGCGAGGAACCTCTTGGCGAGGAGGAGGCCCTTGACGGTTTCCTTGATGTCGATGATGTGGATGCCCTGACGCCGCGCGTAGATGTACGGCTGCATCTTCGGGTTCCAGTTGCTGGCCCTCTGGCCGAAGTGGATTCCCGACTCGATCAGATCCTGGACAAGCGTGGTGGACATGGCATTCTTCCTGGCAGCGACACCGGCGAGAACCGACCGTCCGGATGGTCCGGAAGCACCAGCCGCGGCCCCGCGACAAGGGCGCTTGGGTTTCGGGCGGACGCGCCGCCCGAGTGGGATTGCACAACAACCCTTGGGCCCACCGATCGAGCCCCGAGGTCCACGCCGACGGTGTGGCGTGGAACCAAACTATAGAGGTCTGTGAGGACCGGACAAGCCCCCTACCCGAAACTCCCTGGGTTGGGACTGGGGGAAATCCGCTTGTGCCGGTGTGGCGGGGGGAGTAGGGTGCGCGGGGGGAGAGGGAGAACACCATGGGCAGCAAGATCTATGTTTGGGCGGCGATCGGCATGTCGCTTGCGTTCCTGGGGATTCGGACGGCTGGGGCTCAGACGATCGTGGCCGAACGTGTGGCTTCGGGGCTTGCCAAGCCCTTGGCCCTCGTCTCCCACGCCGACCCCACGCGGGCGTACATCGTGCAGCAGCGGGGGCTGATCCTCGTACTCGATCTGACGACCGACACGGTGCTGCCGACCCCTTTCATCGATCTCTCTGGCCGGGTGAGCCAGTCGGGCAACGAGCGCGGGCTGCTCGGCATGGCGTTCCACCCGGACTTCGAGTCCAACGGCCTGTTCTACGTCGATTTCACCGACCGGACGACGCACGCGACCGTGATTGCCCAATTCAGCGTGAGCTCGGATCCTGATGTGGCGGACCCGGGCTCGTTTGTGCAATTGCTCACCTACCCGCAGCCTTTCTCCAACCACAACGGTGGGTGGATCGGGTTTGGACCGGACGGGTATCTCTACATCGGCGCCGGGGATGGCGGCGACGCCAACGACCCGGGGAACCGGGCGCAGACGATCGAGGGGATGTTCCTGGGCAAGATTCTGCGGCTGGATGTCAACGGCGACGATTTCCCGGCCGATCCGGACCGCAACTACGCGATCCCTCCAACCAATCCGTTCGTTGGAATCGCGGGTGATGACGAGATCTGGGCGTATGGGATGCGGAATCCGTGGCGCAGCAGTTTCGACCGAGCGACGGGCGACCTGTGGATCGGCGACGTGGGGCAGGACGCCGTCGAGGAGATTGACTTTGAACCGGCGGGTGATCCCGGCGGCAACAACTACGGGTGGCGGTGCATGGAAGGCACGCGCTGCACCGGGCTGAGCGGCTGCACCTGCAATGGTCCGGAGCTGACCCTGCCCATCCACGACTACACCCATGCGGAGGGGTGCTCGGTCACGGGCGGGTATGTCTATCGCGGGGCGGCGATCCCGCATCTTCGCGGGACCTACTTCTTCGCCGACTACTGCTCGGCCAGCGTCTGGTCGTTCCGGTATGACGGCGCCACGAAGTCGGAGTTTCAGAGCCGCACGGCGGAACTCAAGCCTCTGGATGGGACCACGATCAACAACATCGTCTCGTTCGGCGAAGACGCCCGCGGCGAGTTGTACATCTGCGACAATGGGGGCGAACTGTTCCGGGTCGTGCCCCGGTGCCGTGTGGACGTGAACGGGGACGGGATGAGCAACACCCAGGATGTCCTTGGTTTCCTGAACCTGTGGGCGGCCGAGGACCCGGCCGCGGACTTCACCGGGGATGGGCTCGTGGACACCCGGGACGTGCTCCGTTTCCTGAACGATTGGACGGTGGGCTGTCCGTAGCCGGGGTGCCGCGGGGGCTGGTCGTGACCCGTGGACGGCGGGGTGCCGGACCGGCGGGCGCCGGGTATACTCAGGCCCACCCGAGGCGGTGTCCCCGGGCGCATAGCTCAGTTGGCTAGAGCGCATCCGTCACATGGATGAGGTCACAGGTTCGAGTCCTGTTGCGCCCATTGGTCCCCTCCGACACCAACTGCCACTTCCTGCCCTGAGCCGCCAAAGCGGCTTTTCTGTCGCCGGTGTCGGCTTCTGTCGGGTCCCGTCGGCGCGAGTCGGGGAGCCGCACAGGGAGCACTGGGGGCGCGGCCGCTCCACGCCGCCGCCCGTTCGAAGTCGGACTCCCGGACCATCTGGTAGTGAGCCTCGCTGACGCCCTGCGAGTGCCCGAGCCACGCGGAGCAGACCGCACCGGAGAACTGCGCCCGGATCTCGGTCACCCGGCTCGCCCGCATTGCGTTGAACAGGCGGGGCCAGGGCGTCAGCCCCGCCCGAGCGATGATCCGCTCGAGCTGGGTCCGGAGGTTCACGCCGCGGTCGCGGTACCGAGCCACGACGAACTCGGCGCCCTCCTCGGCCTGCGCAAACGCCGCGAGGAGCACCTCCCGCAGCTCCGGGAAGAGCGGCACCCAGCGCTCGCCCTTGCCGGCGTGGTGCTCGGTCTTCGGGGACCGGACCAGGAGCCGCCCTGATCGCTCGTCGTCGCCCCAATCGATGTCTCCCCAGCGAACCCCGAGAACCTCGGAGGGGCAGCGGAGACCGCCCCAGCGGGCCAAGGCGATAATGCACCGCCAGTCCGCGTCCGGGCAGGCGTCGACGGTCGGGGCGTCCTTCCCGGGCTCCACGAGCCCGATCTCGGCGAGGCGGTCCTGAATGGGGTGGGCCAGCTTGCCGACCCATCGGTGCAGGTCGCTGTCGATCCGGGCGCCCCGGTGTTTGGCACTCACCAGTTCGTCGAGGTTCCCAGCGAAGATCTTCGAAGCGTCATCGCCCATCGACCCGCCGCCGATGTAGTGGCGCTGCCCGTAGACATTCACGCTGAATGTCCGGTAGCTGTCGCGGCTCGTCTTGATACCTGCCATCGCTCAGTACCCCTTCCGCCTCTTGGTCAGCTTGAGGTCGTACAGCGCAGCCAGCCGGTCAAAGTTGTCCGACGAAAGGCTGCTTCCCGCGAGGAACCGCGAGAGAATGCTCTTGTTCAGCCCCGCCGCGTCGGCGATGTGGGCTGGCGGGCGCTTGTCGGACCGGATGATCTGCCGGAGCTGCTCGGTCACGGTCTGACTCTCCATACGGTCAGTTCTCACGACGGTTGCGTGCATGCAACACCCCTGCACTATCGCCAGACGAGGAACCGCTGGAGCTCGGCCATGGCGATCACGCGGCGCCTGCCGATCTTCCGGCTTCGCAGCTCTCCCGAGGCGATCAGCCGCTCAACCGTGCGGGCGCTCACCCCGAGCGCTTCGGCGGTCTCCTCAACCGTCAGGGCCAGCTTGGGGGTGCTGCTCTCGCTCATGCCGCACCTCCTGAGATCCTCCGCTTCACCGACCGGCGGATGGCACCGCCCGCATGTCCGGCTGGAGCTCCCCGGCCAGCCGCCAAGCGGAATGGCCGCAAGAGTGGCAGACATCCGGCGGATGAGTGCGGACACTGGCATCAGTGGGGGGGAGGGGTGGCTCTCCCCGTCAACACTGCAACCGTGCAACGCCTCGGGTCGCGGGAGGATCTCCAGGTCTGCCGGCATCGGCTCGCCGAGCACGAGGCGAAAGGGTCGGCCGCGTCGATCTTCACGGTTGATGACGTAGCCTGCGTCCAAGGCCGCGCGACACCGCCTCGATGCAGCGGCCTTGTCCAGCCGCAGGGCGCGGGCGACTTCGGTCACCGTCACCTCAAGATCCGTCCCGTTGATCATCTGGGCGATCGCGGAGACCGTCTCCCGGATTGCCGGCGGTACAGTCGAGTCAATCCCCTCCGCGATCAGGTCGCAGATCAGCTCCCGGACCGCAGCGTAATCGGCGATCGTGGCAACGATTTGGCCTTGAGCATCGCGTTCGCGAGTTCCCTGGTGGAGCAACGCGTGCGCCTTCACGAGCGAGAGGAGAGAGCCGAAGTCTCGGCGCAAGCGGACCGCCACGGGTGGGATGCTTCGCGCTAGGTCCTCCGCGAAAGAGACCACTAGGCGGCGTTCTCCAATTGCGAGCCACTCCTGGAAAGCGAGCCACGGAAGATAGTCCACCTGGTACGCCCGCCCTGCGGCGATCCGTTCCATGACCGCGGCGGTCTGTGCTGGCGTATCGGTAACCGGGAGTGAGAAGAGTCGCGTCTCGTTCTCAGGATGGAGTTTCACCGCTGTCGTGGTGATGATCAGGTTGGTTGGTCCCTCCCGCTGGATGAGCCGCGAGCGCATGCCCTGTGGCGTCTTCTCGACCGTCTCGTAGCGGATGCACCCTTCGGAGAGCAGCGACCGGAGATACGTTCCGAAGTCGCCGGACAGGCCGGCGGCCTCGTAGATCACCAGAGTTCTGTGCTTCAGCGGCTCCTCGGAATAGGCTAAGGCGCGCTCGCTCATCGCCGAAAGGGCGTAGAACGCTTCCGCCGGGAAGAATCGGAGAGTCTCTTGTGTGGTGTACTCTTGCCGCTTGCTCGTGCCCTTCACACCGCAACGGAGACCGGCTTCTCGAGCAGCCGCGAACACCCGCGAGGTACACGAGCTGGGCGGTGCGCCGCTCGCCGACAACGCCGGCACGGCTCGAGCTCCGCCGCAAAGCGGCTCAAGGATGTCTGCCTCGTGAATCAGGCTCGCCGCTGCGCCGCGAGTTCCGCGTGACGTTGCTGGGCCTTGCGAGCCAGCTCATCGCTCAGGAGCGGCGCGTCGGCTTTCGACCGAGCCCATCGCTCGGCAAACCGGTCCGGGTCGTCCATGTGCAGCCCGGAGGGGTCCTTGGCGTCGCCGAGCTCGATGATGCGTACGCGGTCACGGAGTCTCGATTCAGCAAGATGACCGAACAGAGAGTCGCCGCCAATGTCGCGTTCTCGCACCACGTAGATCGTCGGGATGTCGTCGAGCCGCGACGCGTCTCGCGCATCATTCCAGTTCGATGCGCCGGCGATGCCAGCGGCACCGTGATGCCACAGTGTGTGGCAGTCGGACTCGCCCTCCACGAGGACGATGTACCCGGCCTCTCTCGCTTGGGTGAGCCGCTCCAAGCCATAGAGCGTGATCTTTGATCCGGACTTCCACCGGAAGCGGTCCCGGCCATGGAGAGCTGTGCGGAATCGCACCGGCCCGACCGACCCGTCGGGCGTCAGGTAGGGCATGCGGATCACGCGCGTCCCCTGGTAGCTGATCTCGGTGAGTCCCGCCTCCCTCAGGAAGTCGATCGGCAAGCGCTTGGCCTCGGCGTACTCGGCGAGCGTGCATCCCGGGGGGTGTTGCACGGTTGAGCCCTTGCGGGAGGAGGAGGTTCCCCCCGCCCCCTCAGCGCCGCGGGCATCTCTCAGCACGTCGGCGAGGTCTCGCCCTGATGCCCGCGCCCGCACGTCAAACAGGTCGCCCCCGAAGCCGCAGCCGTGGCACTTGAACCGGAAGATCTCCCCCTCAACGTAGATGCCAGCCGACGGGTGCTGGTCATCGTGGAAAGGGCATCTGAACGAGGCCGGGTTGCGCACCTCCGCTCCTGCATCCTCCAATGCGGCCACGAGCGGACCTGTCGCACCGGAGATCGCCCAGAGGGTCTGTACCGCCCGCGGCGGCGGCCGCAGGTTTCCTCGACCGACTACACGCCCGAGACATTTCCGTATGTCCGCGAGCCCCGCTCTCCTCCAGCTGGGCCGCATC
>JADJMV010000007.1 GCA_016709445.1 Phycisphaerales bacterium | reverse complement strand
TGGCACCCGGCCGCGAGGATGGCGCGCCCGGGTGGACTGCTCGGAGTTTGGCGGCGGCATCAGCACGCACACGGGCGGATCGCTCCCCGCAGGACGGGCCGGCCCGGGTCTCGGGGCGCGATCCGATCAGCCGCGCCTTCGGCGGGCGGCCATCCACACACCGAGCCCCAGGATCGCACCCGAGCCCGGCGCGGGGATCATTCGGCTCCACAGGAGCGCAGCGCCCTCCCCGTCCATGGTGAGCCCCTGGCCGCCGACGTACATGACATTCCCGTCGGTCCAGATGCTGGTCGCGTACGTCTCGATGAAGCCCGGGGAGGAGAGGGAGAGGTCTTCCCAGGACGCGGCCGAGGAGTTCCACACGCACGCCCGGCGCACACCGCCGACGTCGGCAAAGCCGGCCTGATACCCGCCGCTGACACCAAACGCCCACGATGTCGTCGCGCCCGCCGGATTGAGGTCGACCCACGAGGCCGCGGATCCGGTCCACAGGCTGGCGCGCTGCACGCCGCCGACCACCGCGTAGCCCACCTGCTGCCCGCCGTCGACGCCCCAGGCCCAGGAGCCCACCGACCCCGCCGGGTCAAGATCGACCCACGAGGCCGCGGAACCGCTCCAGAGGGCCGCGTGGTAGTCGCCGCCCCCGTCCCGCGTGTACCCGGCCTGCTCTCCGCCGCCGATGGCGTAGGCGACGGATGCCATGAGCGGCCCACCGGGGTTCAGGTCCACGAACGAAGCGGCCGAGCCGCTCCAGATGCCCGCGTGGTAGGGCTGGCCGAAGCGTGCGAACCCCACCTGCTCGCCGCTGTTGACGCCGTACGCGGTCGACTGGGTCGATCCGGGCGGGTTCAGGTCCACCCATGAGGCCGCCGAACCGGTCCAGAGCGCCGCGTGGTCCGGGCTCCCGATCGCGGTGGCGAAGCCTGCCTGCTGGCCGCCGCTCACCGCGAAGGCATAAGAGGAGTACATCACCGCCGGGTGGAGATCGACCCACGATCCCGCCGAACCGGTCCACAGGATGGCGTGGCCCGAACTCACCGGGTGGGCCTGGCCGACCTGCTGCGAGCCGTCCACACCGCTGGTGATCGGATCAAACGCCCCCGGGGGCGAGAGATCGGTCAGCGCCCACTGCGCACTCGCGCCCGAGGCCGCGGCGCCGATGACCAGGAGGATGAGTCCGCTGTGTCGAACCCGCCGATTGGAAGTCTGCATTGGATCCCGCCTTTCTCGCCGGGGGCGGCGTCGAAACGCCACGGCCTTGACCGAACTCCGCGAACGCCCCAGGATCCCTCCGAGCTCGTTGCTCGGCGCCGGGGCCAACCACGCGCACGAGCGCAGCCCACGCGAGGGCCCGGAGCAACGGGACCCGCCGGCTGACCGCTCTGCAAACACTCCGGAATCCTCTCCCGCATCTCGCAGCGGCTTGGGAGAATTCCCTCGACGCCCAGCTCGGGCCCCACGCCGGGGCGCTGCGAGGCTCAAGGCTGCCGGCGAGCCCGCCCACTGCCCCGCCCTGGTCTGTATCCTGCACGCCCCATGCGATACCTCACGCTCCTCTGCATCCTCTTCCTCCCCGCCTGCGCCCACTCCCCCGCCCCCACCCACTCCGGCTTCCTCAGCAGCTACGCGGACCTCGAGAGCGTCAACCCCTCCCGCTCCCGCTTCATCTCTCCCGCGCTCGACGACTACCACGCCGTGCTCGTCGATCCGGTCGAGGTGCAGGTCGAGGGCGACATCCTCACCCCCGACGAGCGCACCCAGGCCGCCGCCTACTTCGACGCCGCCTGCAGGCGCATCGTGACCGAGGCCGGCATCGACCTCGCCGACGAGCCCGCGCCCGGTGTCGCCCGCGTCCGACTCGCCCTCACCGACATCGCCAAGAGCACGTGGTGGGCCAAGATCCACCCCGGCGCACGCTTCGCCGGCGCGGGCACCGGCGGGGCCGCCATGGAGGGCGAGGTCGTCGACTCCCTCACCGGCGTGCAGCTCGCGGCCGCCGTCCAGGCCGACGCTGGCAACCAGTTCAACCTCACCGCCTTCTCCACGCTCGACGACGTCAAGGGCGCGATCGACAAGTGGGCCAAGGACGCCGCCGAGCAGCTCCGCAAAGCCCGCGCCGAGGCCAACACTCCAGCCCCCATGACTCCCACCCATCCCCCCCGGTGATCCCTCAACCCCCACTCCTCTATCCTCTCCCCATGCCCTCCCCCACCCGCATCTACGACTATCTCGCCCTTTCCCGCGCCCGCATCCTCGACTGGACGCGCCCGCTCTCGCCCGGGCAGTACACCCAGCCTTTCGCGATCGGCCCCGGCTCGATCGCCCGCACGCTCACGCACATCATGATCAGCGAGTGGTACTACGTGCAGCGCATGCTCCGACGCGACGTGCCGCCGTACGAGCAGTGGCCGATCCGAGACGAGGACCCGCCCGCGTTCGCCGTGCTGGAGAGCACGTGGGCGGGCCAGAGCGCCGCCACCCGCGCGGCCATCGGCGAGATCGCCGACTGGGACGCCGAGATCTGCTACGGCCACACCGATGAAACCGGCCGCCGGATGCGCATCACCACAACGCCGGCCGACATCTTCACGCAGCTCGCGTTTCACGAGGTCCACCACCGGGCCCAGGTGATGAACATGCTGCGCCAGCACGGCGTCGCGGCCGCGGACATCGACTTCAACACGCTCATGTACCAGATCACCGAAGACGCCTGACCGCCCCCACGACCCCCGGGCACGATCTCGGGCGCCATTGGACGAAGCCCGGTGCATCCCGCGCCTCCCGCTCCCTACCCTCCACCATGCCCACCCTCTTCTCCCCCGTCCGCTTCGGCGAGATCGACCTCCCCCACCGCATCGTGATGGCCCCGCTGACGCGTTGCCGCGCCCCGCGCCGCGTGCCCAACGCCCTCATGACCGAGTACTACACCCAGCGCGCGACCGCCGGCCTCATCCTCACCGAGGCCACCAGCGTTGACCCCATGGGCGTCGGCTACAAGGACACCCCCGGCATCTGGTCCGACGAGCAGGTCGAGGGCTGGAAGCCCATCACCGCCGCCGTCCAGGCTCGCGGCGGGCGCATCCTCCTCCAGCTCTGGCATGTCGGGCGCATCAGCCACCCCATGTACCTCGACGGCACCGCCCCGGTCGCCCCCTCCGCCCTCGCGGCCCCGGGCCACGTCAGCCACGTCCGCCCCCTGAGCCCCTTCCCCACGCCCCGCGCCCTCGAACGCGGCGAGATCCCCGGCATCGTCGAGGCCTACCGCCGCGGCGCCGAAAACGCCCAGCGCGCCGGCTTCGACGGCGTCGAGATCCACGGCGCCAACGGCTACCTGCTCGACCAGTTCCTGCAGGACAGCACCAACCACCGCACCGACGCCTACGGCGGCTCGATCGAGAACCGCGCCCGCCTGATGCTCGAGGTCGCCGACGCCTGCATCGGGGTGTGGGGCCCCGGCCGCGTCGGCATGCACCTCGCCCCCCGGGGCGACGCCCACGGCATGGGGGACTCCAATCCCGCGGCCACATTCACCTACGTCGCCCGCGAACTCGGGCGGCGCAAGCTCGCCTTCATCTGCGCCCGCGAGGCGCTCGGCGATGGGCGCATCGGCCCGATGCTCAAACGCGAGTTTGGCGGCCCCTACATCGCCAACGAGCGCTTCACACCCGAGACGGCCGCGGCCGTCGTCGAGTCCGGCGAGGCCGACGCCGTCGCCTTCGGCAAGCTCTTCATCGCCAACCCCGACCTGCCGCGCCGAATCCTGCTGGGCGCCCCGCTCAACGAGCCGCGGCCGGAGCTGTTCTACGGCGAAGGGCCGGAGGGGTACACGGACTACCCGTTCCTTGAAAGCGTGCACGATGCCGCGCCGGCAAGCTGCAGCTGATCGGGCTCCGCTCGACCACCAAACGCCCCCCACGACCCCCGAGCGCGCCGATCAGAGCCGCGTGCGTGAGCACGCGGAACGAGCGCCCGAACTCCCCGTCCCCCAACCCCAGGCAACCACCCCAAACCGAGGCCCCGGAGCCAGCCTGGGCGCGTTGAATCACAACACCGCCCCCGCCCGCGGTCCACCAACGACCGCAACAGCTCCGCACATCTCGACGCTCCGCACGGTGGGCGGCGCTGTCTCGCTACCCTCTCCCCGGAGGCTCCACCATGCGCACCATCCCCCTCGGCCAGTCCGATCTCCGCTCCACCCGCCTCATCTACGGCTGCATGCGCATCCCCGGCACGTGGAACGTCGCCGAGATCGACGAGACGAGGCGGCGCGAGGCCTTCGCGGCCCTGGAGGCCGCGGTCGAGGCCGGCTACAACCACTTCGACCACGCCGACATCTACGCCCACGGCGAGTGCGAGACGATCTTCGGGGCGTTCCTGCGGGGCAACGCCGGGCTGCGGGAGGAGATCATCATCACCACCAAGTGCGGCATCCGCTGGGCGGGCGACCCGGACGCGGGGGCCCCGCACCGGTACGACTTCTCGGCGGCGTGGATCCGATCGTCCTGCGAGCGCTCGCTCGCGCGCCTGGGGATCGAGACGATCGATCTCTACCTGCTCCACCGGCCCGACGTGCTGATGGAACCGGACGAGGTGGCCGCGGCGTTTGACCGGCTGCAGGCCGCCGGCAAGGTCCGCCATTTCGGCGTGAGCAACTTCACGGCGAGCCAGACGGGGCTGCTCCAGTCGCGATTGGATCGCCCCCTGGTGTGCAACCAGATCGAGGTGCACCCGCTGCGCCTGAGCCCTTTCGAGGATGGCACGCTCGACGACCTGTACCAGCGTCGCATCACGCCGACCTCGTGGAGCCCGGTCGCGGGGGGCCGGCTGTTTGGCACTGCGGGCGATGACCCGCGCCTGGGGGCCGTGGCCGCGGCGTTGGATGCCGAGGCCGAGCGGCATGGGGTGAGCCGCGGAGCGATCCTGATGGCGTGGCTGCTCAAGCACCCATCGGGGATTCTGCCGATCGTCGGCAGCCGCCAGCCAGAGCGGATACGAGATGCGGTGGCGGGTGAGGCGGTGGAGCTGAGCCGCGAGGGGTGGTATCGGATCTATCTCGCGGCGCGAGGGACGGCGCTGCCTTGAGCCGGCGGGGACCGGGGGCCGATTTGATTCGCGCACGAAAAAGCCGAGCCCTTGCGGACTCGGCCTGTTTGTGGATCAGGTGCTACCGACGAGTCGGTCGCGGACTACCAGCGGCCGCCGCCACCGCCGCGGTTGCCGCCGCCGCCGTAGCCACCACCGCCGCCGCCGGTGCGGGGCTCGCGGGCCTTGGCCTCGTTGACCGTGAGGTCGCGCCCGCCGACGTTCTGGCCGTTGAGGGCCTCGATCGCGGCGCGAGCGCAGCTCGGGTCAGCGAACTCGACGAAGCCGAAGCCGCGGGGGCGTCCGGTGTCGCGGTCCATGACGAGAGCGGCGCTGGTGACCTCGCCGTGCTGGCTGAACAATTCGCGCAGCTGCGACTCAGACGTATCGAAAGACAAATTGCCGACGTAAAGCTTCATAACGCTACCTTCAAATGCCCGTGTGGGTGAAATCCGCTGCGGCCACTCGAGCATGAAGTGCGCGTCGGGATCTACGAGGCTCACCCTCGGTGGGTGATGTCCACGATTGAACGGGGAATGATAGGCCCCGGGGTTGGACCGACCTCGCCAAATTCCCCGGATTGCCTCAAATCGTCCTTTGGAGGGGCTTGGGACGGTGCCAACGGGGGTTGACAGCCGCATTACCCTGGTGCGATGCCCGGACTCTTTGATGGCACGCCCTTGGAACGACCCGTGACCTGTGAGCATTGCGGGCAGCCGCTGCCCGGGGGCGCGACCCCCGGAGGCGCGTGCTGCCGATGCCCCAGGGATGGGACGGGGCAGGTCGTGCGAACGCGGGATCTGCACCCGCGCGTCCGCCGGGAGAAGCGGCACGGGAAGTGGTGCACGATCGTGGCCGACATCGGAGAGCCCGCAAGCGCGGGCGGGGCCACCGACCTCAAGGCCCTGCTCAAGTTGCTGCGGACCGGATTGGGGACGGGCGGCGGTATCGCGGAGACCGAGGGGCGGAGCGAGCTGGTGCTGCAGGGGGATCATCGGGAGGCGGTGGTCGCGCGACTGCGAGGGATGGGGTATCAGGCCAAAGCCGCCGGGGATGAGGCGGGCCGGACCGGCGGGTGGAGCCGGCGAGCGGATGGTGCGGGCCGTAGTCTTGGGTGCGGCCGAGCCGGCCGCGGGAGCAAGATGACATGATGAACCAACCCGGAAAGCCGGACCTTCACTTCGACATCGACGCCCTGTTCGCGCACCTCGCGACAGTGTTGGAGCACACGCCGGACATGGAGCGTGAGTGGCACTTCACGCTCCGGTGCGACGAGTTCGATCGGCTCGTGCGTGTGGGCGAGTCGCTGGAGGAGGAGTTCGACGTGCACGTGCAGGAGGAGGTCGAGACGGTGGAGGGCGATCGCACCTTCATGGGTCCGCCGCTGCTGGCCGTGATGATCCAGGCGGCGCTGGGGCCGGAGGAAGTCAAGTCGCTGGCGTCGAAGTTCGCCTCGCTGGCGCGCGAGGAGGGGCTGGAGTACGAGGGCGTCATGAGCTTCGAGCCGCTGGACGAGGAGGCAACATTCGGGTGGCTGGGGCTCGAAGACGCGCAGTGGCGCCTTCGGCATTTCACCGACGGCGGGCTCGCGCCGGGCTGCTCCATGCCCTTCGTCTTCGCGATCGAGGCGCCGGCGATGGAGCGGGCCGAGGTGGTGGCGGAGGCGTTGGCGGGGTTCGAAGAGATCGAGATCCTCGAGGACGAGGAATCGCCGGGGATCGGGGTGATCGGGCGCGCCATGGGCCGGAACGATGAGGCGGTCCTCGTCGAGATGTACGAGCGGGTCGGCCGGCTTGCGGCGGCGGCGGGCGCCGAACTGGTCGGCGTGCAGTTCTTCGATGACGAAGAGGACCCTGATCTGGACGAGGACTGGGACGACGGGACTGAGGAAGAGGGCTAAGGCGGGACGGCTACAGCCGCGGCTCGATGCGCTCGGAGGCCTGGGCCGATGTCACGACGGGCCAGACCTCGAAGTCGACCAGATCGGACCAGTTGGCGATCCATGCATCGAGGAGGGCAGGGTCGGCGGTTTCCATGAGCTGAAAGCAGACCTGGAGCTTGTCGTCGACCCAACTGGAGATGTAGGTGAGACCTTCGGGCGCCATGCGTCCCCGCTCGCGGAAGCGACGGTAGACGGGCTCGGCGTCGCCTCCCTTGAAGCGTTCGATGACCATGTAGAGCATGGGGGGCATCGGTGGATCGGGGGCGGTGGTAGAGAAGCGGGGCCGGCATCGCTGGACGCCGACCCCGTGGGTTTCGGTGCCGCGGGGTTCAGTCGGCCTTCTTACCCGACATCCCGATCTTGGACGTGACGTGCTGCTCGATCTCGCCCATCTGCGGGGCGGCCATCTTCACGATGACGGTAGAGCCGAGGTCGCCGGAGACGGGGGCGAGCCAGGCGGTGTTGAGGCTCATGGTGCCCTCGCCGGAACCCTCGAGGCTCTTGAGCTCGACCTTGACGCCCGCGGGCATCTGATCGTTCTTGAGCTCCTGCGGGTCGGCGGACTGCTTGACCTTCATGTCGACCTTGGCGACGCCATCCTCGAAGGAGACGAGCGTGTACTCGCACTCCTGCTTCATCTTGATGCCACCCTGGCTGAGTTCGCTGGTGACACGCCACTTGGCGCCGGGCCCCACGGCCTCCTCGGGGAGCATCGCGTTGGCGTACTGGAAGGTGCTCTTCATCGAGTCCATCTGCTGGGCGATCTGTGGGGTGACGTTGGCCGGCTTCTCAAACTCGAAGCTCTTGGTGACGCCACGGTCGCTCATGAGGGCGGTGGCCTTGAGGCCCTTCATCTGCTGGAACGTGGCGTTGACCTGCGCGGCGACGGGGCCGCCCTCGGCCTGGGCATCGGTGATGACGGCGGTGTAGTGGATGTCGCCGTCCGTGATGTCGCCGGTGACGTAGTGCAGGCTGATATTCATCTTGGGCATCTGCATGGAGGGCATGGTCTGCCCCCCCATGCTCGTGGCCATCGACATCTCCATGCTCATGGTGGCGTCAAAGGCGGCGCCGGCCTTGGGGGCGTAGCGGAGTTCGTGCTTGGCGCCACTGCCGCTCTCGAGCAGCTCGAAGACCGGCGCGGGCGGCGCGGAGGCGGCTGCGGGGGTGGGGGCGGGTTGCGCCGCTCCGCCCTGGGCCAGGACGGGCGCGGCCGCGACGAGTGCGGCGATGACCGCGATCCAGTGGGTTCGCTTCGACATTTCTCGCTCCTTGTGATTGGGTTTGGGCTGAGCCACTTGTTTGGACTCTGGCGCGGGCCGATGACGGGCGCTTGGGCGCCGAGGGTATCGCGTCGGCCTCTGCCTGATGATAAGGCGTCCGGGCCGGGCGGCGGTCTTCAAAAAGCTCGGGCCGGGATCTCTCGAACCCGGCCCGACGTCGGTCTCCCTCAATCCGGTTGGGACGGCGCGTCGCGCCGAATGTGCTTACCAGCGGCCGCCGCCGCCACCACCACCGCCGCCACCGCGCTTGCCGCCGTAGCCACCACCACCACCGCCGCCGCCGCCGCCGTAGCCGCCACGGCCGCCACCACCGCCGCCGCCGCCGGCGCGGGGCTCACGGGCGCGGGCCTCGTTGACGGTTAGATCGCGGCCGCCGAAATTCTGGCCATTGAGGGCCTCGATGGCGGCCCTGGCGCTGGCCGGGTCGGCGAACTCGACAAAGCCGAAGCCGCGGGGCCGGCCGGTGTCACGATCCATAACCAGCGAGGCGCTGGTGACCTCTCCGTGCTGGGCGAACAGATCGCGCAGCTGCGACTCGGAGGTATCAAACGAGAGGTTGCCCACATAGAGCTTCATACGACGCTTCCTTCGGATGCCCGCTTGACGTTGGTACCGGTGCAGCTGCTCGGGCATGAGAAGTGCGTCGGGATCTTCGCGGCTCGCCCTCGTTGGGCGCTCGGTCGCGATGGAACCAGGAATGGTAGCTCGGTGTAAGCCCCGAGCGCGAGGGCGCGGGGCCGGGGGCGGGATCCGGGGTCAAACGGGCGTTTGCAGCGCCAGAACGCCACTTTTGGCTCGGCCGCCCGCCGGACGATCGCGGGACACGGCTTGGTTCGGAATGGCCTGGGCTGTAGCATCCGGCGAGGGCGATCGATCGCCGGAGGGAGCATGTGGTGATGCGGAAATGGCGTGACCTTTGTGTGGTGCTGGCCGTCCTGCTGGGACTCGGGGCGTTGGCTCGCGGCGCGACGACGACCTCGGGGACGGTCGTGCAGTCGGGGAGCGGCGCAGCGGTGACCTGGGGCTGGGTCGGTCTGATCAACCGGCAGACGCTGAACCTCTACGCCGAAGGGCAGCAGGTCTGGTTCAATCAGCTCGCCGAGTTGGACGCGGCGGGGCACTTCTCGTTCACGATCGACGACAGCGATCCGTCGTATGGCGAGTTCTATCTCTACACACTGAGCCCGCTGCATCTCAACGAGATCTCGGGGGGGGTGACCTCGACGCTGGCCTTCCCGTTGCGGTCGGATTTCTCGAGGCCCGGCGTGGTCTCGTTCAGCGGGTCGGCGCAGCACACGGGCCTGATGTTCGAGATCGAGTCGAACCGCTCGACGCATCGCGTGCTGATGCGGGACGGGCTCACGGAGCTCGCGACGGATGTCTACCTGGCCAGCCCAACGGCGGCTTCGCCGACAATTCTGTCGCGGACCCCGTACAACAAGGATGGGATGTGGGCCTCGGCGTGGTACTGCCTCTGGGGGTACAACGTGGTGGCGCAGGACTCGCGGGGCCGGTTCGCTTCAGACGGGGTGGACGCGATCTTTCGCGGATGGCTGGGGTGAGAATCGGGACGGATAGGACACGATCGACTGGATCGTGCACCAGCCGTTCGCGAGCGATCGGGTGGGGATGGTGGGTGGCTCGGCGCTGGGAATCACGCAGTATCTGTGCGCAGGGGCGCTGCATCCGGCGCTGAAGTGCTGCTACGCGACGGTGGGGACTGGGTACAACTACGACGACATGTTCTTCACGGGTGGCGTCTTCCGGAAGTCGATGGTCGAGGGCTGGCTGGCGGGGCAGGGGAGTTCGTTCTTCGTGGACGAATTGGAACAGCACCCGAATCGGGATTCGTGGTGGGACATCGTGGACATCACGGCCCGGGCTCCCCTGATCGGGGTTCCGTTCCTGCACGTGGGCGGCTGGTACGACATCTTCCAGGCCGGGACCACGCGGGGGTTCCGCGATCTGGCGGCGGGCGGCGCGCCGCAGAAGATGGTGATCGGGCCTTGGACACACGGCGGGCTCTACGGCCGGACACAGGGGGAGCTGACCTTCCCCGTGAATGCGGGCGAGCACGACGACAACTTTGACAACGATCTGCGTTTCTTCGAGTACTGGCTCAAGGGCGTGGACAACGGGTATGAAGATTCACCGCGCGTGCGGTATTACGTGATGGGCGACGTGGACGACGCCTCGGCGCCCGGCAATGCTTGGCGGACGGCGGAATCCTGGCCGCCAGATTCGGCGGCGACGGCTTTCTGGCTGACGCCGGACGGCGGGCTGACCACCGAGGCGCTCCGGCGGGGTGCGGTGGATCTGCGGGATGCCGGGAGCGTTTCGTACCGTTTCGACCCTTCGCAGCCGGCGCCGACGACCGGGGGCAACAACCTGCTGATCGCTTCGGGGCCGTACGACCAGAGACCGGTGGAGGCCCGGGACGACGTGCTGGTGTTCACAACGGCGCCGCTGGAGGGTCCGGTGGAGGTGACGGGCGACGTGTCGGCACGGCTGTTCATCTCGAGCGACCGGCTGGACACCGACTTCATGGTAAAGCTGTGCGACGTGTATCCCGACGGGCGGTCGATGCTGATCACGGAGGGCGCGTTGCACGCGCGGCACCGGCTCGGGCACACGTCGGAGCACCTTCTCGTGCCGGGCCAGCTTTATTGGATGGATGTCGACATGTGGGGGACGAGCGTCGTATTCAACGCCGGGCACCGGATCCGCGTGTCGATCACGTCGAGCAGCGACCCAAAGTGGGAAGTGAACCCGAACAGCGGCGAGGCGTTCCGGCGGCATACGCGCTCGGAGATCGCGACCAATCGGGTGTTCTGCGCCCCCGGGTTCTGGAGCCGGGTGGTGCTCCCGGTCGTGGATTAGCCGCGATGCGCGGCTGGGATGTCGCCCCCAGAATCCCCGCGGGCGCTGTCGGCGGCCGCGGAGTGTGTCATGCCTGGGTGTCGACGATGAAGCCCTTGCCGGTGACCGACTGCTCGAGCAGGGTGAGCATGGACTGCTGCTCGGGAGTGAGTTGGGCGGCCTGGGTTGTCGCGGCGTTCTGCCCTGCGGCGTCCTGCTGCGCGGCGATCGCGGCGTCGAACTTGGTGATGTTGACGCCGTTGGCCTCGAGGACGCTGTGGACGGTATTGCTGAGGGTGGCGGGATCGGGCGGGGCACCGCCGTTCGAGGCATCGACAGCCTGCTTGATCTGGTCAAGCAGGCCGGGGACCTTGGCGCGGTCCACGCCGGCGGCGACCGCGGCATCGGCAAAGACGGACTCGGGGCCCGAGCCGTCCTGGTCCCCGTCTCCATCGCGGTCCATCCGCCGCGTGGGGATCCGGCCCGGCTGCACATGCTGCAGCGAGAGCGCGGACTGCGACACACCTCCGAGAGTTGACATACCTCGATCCTTTCTGGGCCGCGATCTGCTCCGGTCCGCGCGACGCACGCGGGTCGGGCGCGCTGGTCCGCGTGGACCAGCCGCAAGCGGCATACCCGGTGCATCGGACGATCGTGGAGCGATCATTCACGCGCGAGATGTCGGTTTGATGACGGCCGGAATTGCGCGTGTTCGGAGCGGGCGGGACGCGTGCGTCATCCCGATTCGCGCGGTATGACGCAAGGGATTTGGCTGGCGCCCATCTCAAGCGGTCGAGAGGCCCTTGAAATGCCATCCGATGAGCAGCAGCCCGATCGCGGCGATCCAGCTTGCCGCCACGCGCACAGCGATGCGCCCCTTGGACTCGCTGAGCCGGTAGGCCCCGGCATGGGTGAAGACGCCTAGCACAAGCACGCCAAAGGTCGAGCCCAGCACGACGAGCCAGGGGAGGTCGCTGGAGGCGGCGTCGGCGCCGGTCGCGGCGCCGCGGAAGAGGCCGAGGAGTCCGGCGATGGACGCGAGGAGGGCGAGCGGGGGCTTGACGTTTGCGGCCGCGGCGATGCCGAGGACCAGGAGGGCGATCGGCGTGACGAGCGGGGGGGAGAAGAGCGGCGTACGGAGTGTGTAGGCGAGCGCGGCGCCGACGGCCCAGCCGGTGAGCAGGGCGGCGAATGACGCGCGGCCGTGCTTGGCTCCGGCGAGCCCGGCGAGTGCGGCGAGGGCGATGATGGGGAGGGCATCGAGGGGCGCGAGGACGGGGTGGAGCGCACCGTCGTAGAAGGGGCCGAGATCGGTGGTGACGAGGTGGGCCTGAGCGGGCGCGGCGAAGGCCGGCAGGGCAAGGAGCGCGATCGGGAGGTTCCGGCGTCGGATCACGAGAGAGCGCCCCAGAGGAAGTAGCATCCGGCGAGTGCGACCGCGCCGCCGGCGGCGCGGAGCGCGACTTGGCCCCGCTTCCACCTGTGCACGGTACCGATGCCGATGCCGACGAGGTGGAGGAGGCCGGTGGCGATGACAAAGCCGATGCTGTAGAAGATCGCGTTCTCGTTCTCGGGCAGCTCGGTGCCGTGGGCGTGGCCGTGGAAGACCGCGAAAACAGCGACAATCGCGACGGCGAGCCCGATCGGGGGCTTGGCCTCGAGCAGGACCATCGCGCCGAGCACGATCGCGGAGCAGGCGATCCCGATCTCGATGCCGGGGATGGGGACGCCGATCAGCCCGAGGAACCCCCCCACCGCCATCATCATGGGAAAGGCGACGGGGAGGAGCCAGAGCGCCGGCTTGCCGAGCTGCGCCCCCCAGAGTCCGACGGCGATCATGGCGACGACGTGGTCGAGGCCCGAGATCGGATGGCGGAATCCGCTGAGGAATCCGCCGCCGGGATGTGACTCGTCGTGGGCGAGCGCCATCGCAGGAAATGCCGCGAGCAGGGCGGCGGCAACGGCAAGGTTTCGGGGTGGGATGAGCTTTGTTCGATTCATGATCTCACCAATGGTGTGCGCTGCGTGCTCGTGAGCACCTGTCAGCCGATCAGCACGACGAGTCTCCCGATGGTCCATGCGGCGCCGAGCGAACCGACGATATACCCGGGCAGGAATCGCAGCCACGATCGCGGCTGGAAGCGGAGGACACGGAAGGAGAGGCCCAGGGCGAGAAAGAGGGCGATGAACCCGAGTTGGCCGATCTCGACGCCGACATTGAAGGTGACGAGGGCGAGGGGGATCTCGGCGCGGGGGATGCCCAGGTCGATGAGCCCGCTGGCGAAGCCGAATCCGTGGATGAGGCCGAAGGCGAAGGCGACGATCCAGGGGTGGCGGATGGTGAGGCTGGTCTCGCCTCGCCCGACGCGGATGATCTCGGGCCCCAGGAAGAGGATGCTCAGGGCGATGAGGGCGTTGAGGGTGGCAACGGGCGGGTAGGCATAACCCAGCGTCGCGATGGCGAGGGTGATGCTGTGGGCGATCGTGAACGACGTCACGGTCTTGAAGAGCATCGAGCGATTCCGGACGATGAAGAGCAGGCCGAGGACAAAGAGCAGGTGGTCGAGGCCGCCCAGGATGTGCTCGATGCCGAGGACGAGGTAGCTCTGTGCGGCCTGGAACCATGTCGGCGGGCCGAGGATGTCGGCCCAGGGCTCGGCGGGTTTGATGCGGAGCGTGCGGGTCGCGCCGTCGAGCGTCTCGATGCGGACGAGGACGTCGAGGCCACCGGGCTTGAGGCCCTCGATCTGGATGCGCCGGCCTTCGAGGCCCCCGGGGCACCTGAAACTCCAGCGGTCGACGTAGGAGTCGGCGAGGATGCCGGAGGCGCGGGGTCCGTTGGGCGTGCAGGCGTCGGGGAGGACGACCTCGAGCGGGGGGCGGACGCCTGTCGTGGCGGGGAGCTTCCACATGGCGTCGTACGTTTCGGGCCCGGTCTGCCTGAGGAGGAGGTAGGCGGGCTGGTTGTCGTGGGCGCGGGCGGCGGGGGCGAAGGCCGCGAGGAGGGCGAGGGCGATCGCGAGGAGCGCGGCAGGCTTCATGGCGTCTCGGCCTTGCTGTCCTGGGCCCCGGGCTTGGCGGGCGCCGGCGTCGGGTCGGGCTGGATCACGACCTCGTACTTGGCGCGGAGATCGGCCTCGTAGGCGGCCGCGGCGGCGCGCTCGCGCCGGGCGAGCCACTCGGTGCGGAGCCGGTCGCGGATCTGGTCGAGCGGGGGGAGGCCGGGTGGCGTCGAGGCGCTGACACGGACGAGGTGGAGGCCGTAGACGGATGGGACGGGTCCGAACCACTCATCGCGCGGCGCGGCGGCGAGTGCACCGGTAAAGGCGTCTCCGAAGGTACGGGCCGCCTGGTCGGCGCGCAGGGCGTCGAAGCGCTTGGGGAGGAGGAAGGGGTCACCGAGCTTGTTCGGGTCGGGGGGCGAGGCCGACTGGAGCGCGGCGAGGGTTCGCTCTGCCTCGGCCCGGGCGGCGTCGGGGCCCCGACGTTCGGCGTTGTAGAAGACGTGCTCGAAGCTGATCGTTCCGGGGAGGGCGAAGCGCTCCGGCTCGGCGCGGCGGAGGGCTTCGAGATCGTCGTCGGTGGGTTCGACGGCGGCGCGCTGCTGGCGGCGAGGAAGTCCATGAGCTGGACGAGGCGACCCTTGATGACGGGATCGTCGCGGTCGAGGCCCATCGCCAGCGCCTCGCGGTAGAGCACTTCGCGGCGGATGTAGTCGTCGGTCAGTGCGCCCAGCTCGCTGGCAGAGGGGGCGACACCGCGCTGCGACTTCCAATCGGCGGCGAGTTGGTCGCGAACCGCGGGGCTCACGACGATTCGGTCGCGCTTGGACGGGGCTTCGGCTGTGGAACGCGGGACCAAGCGCCCGAGGGCGATGATCAAGGCTCCGAGCAGGAGAAAGTGCAGGAGTGGCTCCCGGGCCAGGCGCTGGATGGTGCCGGGCTCAGGCAATCGCCTTTCCTTTTGGTTCGGGGTGAGATGCCGCCGGCCGCGGTAGCCGAACGCCTCGGGGCTGATGGTAGCTGCCCCGCCGTCCTGCTTTCGGAACGCGGGCGGGATTGGATTTCGGTGATCGCGCGAAAGGGACGAGCTTCGATGGCTCGCCCGGCTTGGCGTCGGCTAGCGGCCTGCGGGCGGGAAAGGCTGTCCGATCCCGGGTGCATGGCCCGGAGCCGAGAGGGGCTGGGGCGCGGGTGTCGGCTCGGGCCGGCGCGGCGGGCTCGCTTCGGGCTCGGCGGTAGCACCCGCCCGGGCTGTCGCGGGGGTGAGGCTCTTGAGCCCCTGGACGAGCCCCAGGCCGGCAAGCACGACGGCCGTGATGCAGAGCATGCCGAGCAGCTTTCGGGGCCGATGGGGGAGGGTGGGCGTGAAGGGTTCGTACGTGGGCTGCTGCATGGGCCGGCCCATGGGCGCGGGCTCGTGGGGCACGCCGGGTGCATCCTGGGTGGTAAGCCCGCCGTCGCTCGGATCGTTGCGCATGCCGCCGACTCCACTGCGAGCTGTCGTCGGGGCCCACGACCCCGATGCCGTCGCGACGCTCGCGCGGGATAGACCCTGCGGATGGTCAGTCGGCCGGTGGCGGCCCGGGGACCAGCGGGGAGCGGGGCAGGCGCGACGAAGGGGCAAGGTTGTGCGGGCGGGTTGGGTGGGGAGGGGTCGGCGGGGGGTGCGAGGGCGTTCTCGGACGGGGCGGCGGCCGGGCGGGCCTGCCGGGCGACTTCAACGGAGGCCGTACTCCTTGAGCTTGCGGTAGAGCGTGCGCTCCCCGATGCCGAGGAGCTTGGCGGCGTGCTCCCGGTTGCCCCCGGTGAGCTTCAGGGTCTCGCGGATGGCGCGCTTCTCGAGCTGCTCGAGGCTGGCCCCGGCGAGGGAGCCGGCGGCGCTCTCGGGCGTGTCGGGGCCGGCTTCCTCGGTGCGGACATCGTCGGGGATGTGGCGCGTGTCGAGCGTGGTGACGTTCGAGCCCGAGCCGGCCGCCTCGCCGATGGCCATGACGGTCATGTTCTGCACGACGTTGAGCAACTGGCGGACGTTGCCGGGCCAATCGAAGGCGGTGAGACGCATGAGGGCGGCGTCGGTGATGGCGGGGACGGGGCTCTCGGGGCGAGCTCTCCGGCGAAGCGGGCGATGGCGTGGCGCACGATGCGGGGGATGTCCTCGCGCCGGTCGCGGAGGGGCGGGAGGTGGATGTGGGAGCCGTTGATGCGGAAGAAGAGATCCTCGCGGAAGCGGCCGTCCTTTGC
This sequence comes from Phycisphaerales bacterium, assembly GCA_016709445.1. GTDB lineage: Bacteria > Planctomycetota > Phycisphaerae > Phycisphaerales > UBA1924 > PNC22. The sequence continues at coordinate 272,669 of JADJMV010000007.1, read as the reverse complement.
GAGGGTGCGCAGGTCTTTGTTGGTGGCGCTGACGAAGCGGACGTCGGTCGATCGCGGGGTATTGGAGCCGAGGCGGACGAGGTCGCCGGTCTCGAGGACGCGGAGGAGCTTGGCCTGCATGGACAGGGGCATGTCGCCGATCTCGTCGAGGAAGAGCGTGCCCTTGTCGGCGTATTCGAAGACGCCCTCGCGGTCCTTGTCGGCGCCGGTGAAGGCGCCGCGGACGTGGCCGAAGAGTTCGTCCTCGAGCAGGCTCTCGGCCTGACCGGCGCAGTTGAAGGCGACGAAGCGGCGCTGGGATCGCTTGGAGCAGTCGTGGATGGCGCGGGCGATGAGTTCCTTGCCGGTGCCGCTCTCGCCGGTGACGAGGACGGGGATGCTGGAGGCCGCGACGGTGCGGACGGTCGCGAGGATGCGGCGCATGGCCTCGGAGCCGGCGATGATGCCCTCGAATCCGTTGTGCTGGACGAGTTCGCTGGCGCCCTCGGCCTCGTGGCGGAGCAGGACGGCCTCGGCCGCGCGGTTGACGACGGAGCGGAAGACCTCGAGGTCGAGGGGCTTCTCGACGAAGTCGAAGGCGCCCTCCTTGAAGGCGGCGCGGGCGGTGGGGACATCGCCGTGGGCGGTCACCATGATCGCCTCCGCCCCGGGCTGGAGGCGCCTGGCCTCGCGGAGGACGACAAGGCCGGCGTCCCCGCCGTCGGGGGCGACGCGGGCCCCGGAGGGGGCGGCGAAGGCCCCGGACTCGGGCATGCGGAGGTCGGTGATGACCACGTCGAAGGCCCCGTGGGCGAGTTCTTCCAGGGCGCCGGCGACGGAGCCGACAATGGTGCAGACGTGGCCGGGCTTGCGCAGCGCGGCCGCCATGACCTCGGCATGGTCGGGCTCGTCTTCGACGATCAGGATCTGTGCGGCGAGGGGCTTGTCGGACATCGGGGGGAGTGTATGGGTGGGGAGGGAAGAGGAGGGGGTGCGGGGGTGAGAGGGTGAGGGGGTGAGGGGATGCGGCTCGCGGCGGGAGCCCGGGCGTGAGGTGGGGGTGGCGCGCTGCCCGCGGCGGGTGTTCGGACACCTCGGCGCGGGGATGAGGAATCGTCGAGGGGGGGAGAAGAAGGCCGCGAGTGATGCCATCCGCCATCGGCGCAGAGGCGGGCAGGAGACTACGGGTCGATCAGGAGATCGATTTGTCGCCCCTTGCAGTAGAATGCCAGCGCGGGCCGGCGCGGGCCGACCCGCCCCGAAGGGGCATTCCAGATGCCGGAACCAAACCGATGCGCGCCGAGGATTCACCGACCCCCCAGGGCGGAGGTCAGCAGCACGACGCGGGTGGCTTGGTCGGTGCCACGCTGCCCCGAAGCGCAAGCGAGGCTCATGCCCCTCCCGCTCCTCCCGCAGGTGCGGATGCCGATTCACCGCCGAGAACGCGGAGAACGCGGAGGAAAGCAAGCAAGGCAGCTTCACCACAGAGGCGCCGAGATCACAGAGGCAAGGCAGGGATTCGGGGGCGCGATCACTCGCGGCCCCCCTCCGCTCCCAGGCTTCGCATCCTCCCCGCGCAGTGATGCCGAAAGGGCACTGCTGCGCCGCGGAGGGCAGAGATGAAGGAGAAAGAAGAGGGCGGCGAGCAGTGGCACCCGCGATTCGGCACCCTCCGGAGTGATGCCACCCGCCTTGCCCGTTGGCTTGCCATCGCGGAGAGGGTGCTTGCCGCCGACGGGTGAACCAAACCAACGCCTCAACAGGTTTCATCGATCGCGGCCCTCTTCTCCCCACTCCTCTCCCTCCTCCTGCCGCGCTGTGATGCCCAACTGTCGGGAACCGTCGCACGACTGCGCCGCGAAGGACGGGGAGAAGAGGAGAGGACGGAGTTGCGGCGAGTTGTGGCGCCCAGACTTAGAATCTCCCACCCCAAGCACCCCAGCCGCAGCGCAAGTCATGCCACCCGCCTCTAGCCGATCAGCTCCGATACATCTTCAAACTTCCAGCCATCATGTCCCGGTCGCCAAAAGAATCGAAGCACATGCCCATCGCCGCCTCGCCCAAAGATATTGATGGTACCGCCGGGGTCCGGGACGCCGACCGGCGCACTCTCCGGGCTTCGAGACCCATCGACGACCCTCGCCAAGGGCGCGACTGCCCAGCCGTCCGTGCCTGGTGCCCACCAATAAACGACAAGGTCGCCCGCACGGTCCAAGCCCGCGATGTTCATCGCGCCCCATCGTGTCACGAAGGAGGAGAGGCCAACTGGCACGAGGGGTGGCCCCTTGCCCGCCGTAGTCAAGTCCGATCGCCGCCAATCGCCTCCGAATGACGGCACCCACCACACCACCTGGATTCGGCCCGCGTCATCAAGCCCCCCGATGTTGATACCTCCCCAAGGTGTGAGGAACGCAGTAAGATGCCCGGTCAACGGAGGCGCCCCGGTGATTGCGGTCAGATTCGCCGTTCGCCACTGCGGGAGCCCGGGCGCCCACCAGACCGCGCCGATCTGCCCAGACCCCGTCAACCCCGCGATATTCAGCCCATTCCACTTCGTCACGTAACTGATTAGATTCCCATGGAATCTCGGTGTCGCCAATCCTTGTGGATCCAGATCCTCCGTCGAGAGGTCTCGATACGTCCAGGACTGAGATTGCCCGATCGGCATCAGAGCCCCGACATACAGGCCCAATCTGCCGTCGATGGTGAGTCCCGCCACGTGTACCAACTTGTCCCGTGAAATGAACACGGTACAGTTGCCGAGGAAGGCTTCGCCTCCCGCGGCTACTGCCGTGATATTGGCGAGCGTCCAAGATCCATCTCCCTGCCTCGTCCAGTTCAGCAACCCATCGGAAGTCGGCAGCACAATGCTGGGCGTGTGACTGATGGGATCGATCCACGATACTGCATCACCCCACGTCGTCACCGAGTCCGATGGCTCCTCGAGGAATCGGACCGACCATTCGCCCCCCATGTGCTCCAATGCGATGGCGGTTCCTTCAGGGCCTATCCCTGACACGAAGGTATTGCCCACTCCATCCGCCGCGCCCGAGACCCGCCACCCGTCTGTGACGACCAGCGAGGGATCGGGGGTGGTGATATCAATGGCGTCGTCATCGTACAGGAACCGAGTGTTTCCGTCCGCATCCGTGATCCTTGCAAACAGGTAGTAGTGGCCCAGCGGAGCGCCGGATGTATCCCACGATCCCCGGTTTCGGCAGGTTCGATGCCTTGCGTCGCGTCAAGCGCCTGTTGATGGACGCTGCGCATCTCGTTGCCATTTAAGGGATTCCGATCGATATCCAGCCACAGTTCCAGGATAGCAGGGCTGTCGGCGTCGCAATACGCAACCTGGAATGGCAGGATCGAGCCTTGAAGCACCCGGCAGGACCCGGCACTCCCGACACTTAACGTAATAAGTTCGGCCAAGCACTCGACCCGATCGACACTGGAGTGCGTACTCAGCCCACCGAGCGATGAAACCAGCCCGGCAACGACCGGTTCCGTGCCTCCGATCATGTCCGCGGACCAACGGCTACCCCCGCCAAGCCGAGAGTACCGAAACCCCGCATTTGATCCTCGCTCCTCCGAGGGCGTGTACCACGTCTCGCGCGCGGCGTCTGTCAGCGTCGCCTCCCCATCTGATATCGTGGAGGCTTGGTTGATTGTACCAAAGTACCACAGATGCGCATTGGCATGAATCGCGTACTCTGTTCCCTTGTCGACGTAGCCCCCGCTCACTACCGACAGCTTTCGATCGTACCCATGATCCAGTAGCGGTTGTCCGTTCACGAACAGCGAGTCGTCGGTTTGGTAATAGCTTTCGGCATACATTGTGTTTGAGTAGGCTTCCACCGGTCCGTCGCCCGTGATGAAATCCCGAGGATGTGGATCAAGCAGCGTCAGCTGGTCGACCCACACGCCGTGTCGTCCGAATCGCTCACTCAATTCGGACATGAGCGATCCGCCGCGACTGTGCCCAATCAGGTGAATCGGAAGTGATGCCAGAGGCCAAGCAGAACTCCCAATCCAGTCCGTATTGAAGAATCTGCCAATCGCCGCGTCCGCTACTTGACGCGTATTCGCCTTTGCGAACACGAGCCCGGTTGCGACCGCTGCCCAATCAAGTACAACGATGAACTCCCCGCTTCGGCTTCGCGACGGATCGCCGCTGAGCAACTCCGCTTCGGCCTTCAACGCGTCACTTTCGCCGGGCGTTATCCTGACCGTCCCGAGCACAGCATCACCATCAAGTCTCGCCGCTATAGCCTCAGCCATCGCGCTAGGCCAGGCATTGAGTTCCCCATCGTCGTCTTGGCCATGGGTGATAATCGTGACGCCAGCGAGGAGGGCCCGCGGCTCGAGAACCTCTAGCCTCGCCGGCTCCACGCACGGGCTGACGAAACGCCTTCGTTCCATGTCCTGCTCCCCAGATTAGGAAGCCAGAGCCTACATCATCGGCCAAGGGCAGGCAAGCATGTTTTCAAACACGTGGGTGATAGTCGGCGTGGGCAGCATCTTGGCCGTCTGTCAAGGCCGGAAAGCTGGGCCGGTGCCGCTCAACCTCGTCAATCGGCCCGACCCGCTTGCGCGAGCGGGTGAATCGGGCCGAGGGATGCACAGGCGTGGCCGGGTCTTCTCGTCCTCCTCGCGTCTCCCGCCACCCAAGAGCACGGCAATTCGTGGTGTCTGCGCCACCGCGTGCGCCAAGGCTCGTCGCGCTGCTGCGACGGCTCAGACGCTGGGGCGCACGCTCGTTGATTGGGCGGTGTGGGTTGGTGAGGCGCTGGCATCCCGGCCGGCCGCCTCGATCAGGGCTTTCGTGCGACGACCCGCACCACCGACGCCGGGCCGGTGTGAAACTGGCCCTCGGTGACATCGGTCACGAAGGCGGCCTGGTGGTCGATCTGCAGGCCGCGCAGTTCGGCGATGATCACCTCCAGGGGTGCGAGGAGGGCGGGGTCGGAGGGGCCGCCGGTGCCGCGCCCGATCTGGTCGGGGGCGTAGGCCTCGAGGATGAAGAGGCCGCCGGGCTTGAGCCAGGCGCCGATTCGGGCGTGCACGGTGGCGCGGAGATCGGCGGGGAGGTGGACGAAGATGGAGCTGACAACGTCGAACGAGCCGGGGCCGGCGTCGAAGTCGCGCAGGTCGGCGGCCTGGGTGCAGAGGGTCAGGCCCCGCTCGCGGGCGAGGCGCTGGGCCTTCTGCATGCCCACCTCGCTCTGGTCCACGGCGAGGACGTCGAGGCCGAGGGAGGCGAGGAAGAGGGCGTTGCGGCCCTCGCCCGCGCCGATATCGATCGCGCGGCCTCGGTGCGGGAGGCGGTCGGCGAGGCTCGCGAGGAAGGCGTTGGGGGCGGCGCCGTAGACGAGATCGGCGGCGGAGTAGCGTTCGTTCCAGAAGGTCGATGACATGGCGGAAGGATAGGGTGAGTCGGGATCACTGAAGTCGCTCATGGCCACGCGGGGCCGTGGCCATGCCACACGGGGAAGGGGGTCAGCGGAGGATCGCGGCGACGTCGGCGGCGAGGTTGGCGGCGGCGGCGGTGATGGCGCCTTGCCAGTCGTCGCAGGGGTCGGCGGGGTAGAGCACGCTGCGGCTCGCGTTGACGACGACGCCGGATTGGGCCGGAGTGGTGGCGCTCGGGCGGAGGAGGGCGCGGACATCGGCGGCTGTGCCGCCCTGCGCGCCGTAGCCGGGGACGAGGAAGACCTGGTCGGGCATAAGGGCGCGGAGGGCGGCGCCCTCGGCGGCCTTGGTGGCGCCGACGACGGCGCCGACATCGCTGAGGCCGCGGAGGCCGAGCCGGGCGTGACCGAGGTCCCGCGCCAGGTCGGCGAGGATGGAGGCGACATTGCCGCCGCCTTCGAGCCTGCGGGCCTGGACGGCGTCGCTGTCGGGGTTGCTGGTGCGGACGAGGAGGTAGACTCCGAGGCCGGCGTCGAGGTAGGGCTCGACGGTGGAGGGGCCGAGGTAGGCGTTGACGGTGATGGCGTGGGCGCCCATCGATGCGGCGGAGGCGGCGTAGTGCTGGGCGGAGACGCCGATGTCGCCGCGCTTGGCGTCGAGGATGACGATCAGGCCACGCTCGCGGGCGTGGAGGATGGTGCGTTCGAGGGCGTGGAAGCCGGCCGATCCGTATCGCTCGAAGCAGGCGGACTGGGGCTTGACGACGGCGACGTGGGGGGCGACGGCGTCGATGACGCCCTCGCAGAAGGCGGCGAAGGCGCGGGCGGGCTCCCAGTGCTCGGCGCGGATGGGCTCGGGCAGCCGCTCGAGGACGGGGTCGAGGCCGACGCAGACGGGGGAGCCGGCGCGGTCGAGGGCGGCGGCGAGGGTGTCGGAGAAGGGGGGTGGTGTCATGGGCGGCTCCGGGGGGAAGCGTAGAGTGGTTTGGTGGGGTGGGGAGCACGGTCGGGCACACGGAAGAGGAGGACGCGGCCGGGACGGCCGCGGCATGCGAATGGACCCCGCGATGACACCGGCGAAGCTGGATCTGAAGAAGGACCGAGGCCTGACGATCGAGTGGTCCGACGGGACCACGTCGTACTACAGCATCGCCTATCTGCGGCGGATGAGCCCCTCGGCGGACATGCGGCAGCTGCGGGAGGAGATGGCGAGCAATCCACTGACGGTGCTGAATGCGCCGGGGGGGCGGTCGGGGCCGCTGGTGTCGCTGGATGCGGAGCTGGTCGGGAACTACGCGATCAAGATCGTGTTCTCGGATGGGCACGAATCGGGGATCTACTCGTGGGGGTATTTGCGGGAGATCGATCCGGGGGCAGAGGGTGAGAGGGTGAGAGGGTGATCGGATTTGGGGGGACGGAGTATGGGGAACGACGAGGGCGGGAAGAGACGGTTGTTGCGATCACATCGGGAGTTGGAAATATGGCAGCGCGCATTCGGGGCGTCGATGCGCATCTCCGAACTGACGAAATCGTTTCCGAGGGAAGAGGTGTACGCGCTGACCGGAAAGGTCCGTCGATCGTCGCGGTCGGTCACGGTCAACCTCGCCGAAGCGTGGCGAAAGCGGCGGTACCAGGCGGCCTTTGTGGCCAAGCTCAGCGACGCGGAGGCCGAGGCGGCGGAGACTCAGGACTGGATCCACTACGCCGTGGAGTGCGGGTACTTGGCTCGGGAGGCTGCCTCGGACCTGTACCGTGAGTACGAGGGGATCCTCAAGACGATGGTCGGCATGATCTTCCACGCTTCCGAGTGGGTTCTGCCGCCCGTCCCGACGAAACGGAGATCCGGGACAGAGTCAGAGCAGCCTTAGACGAGCCCCCTCACTCCCTCACCCTCTCACCCCCTCATGTACCCTACCCCCATGTCGCTGGAAGCCGACCCCACCCCCCCGCTCACCCTCACGACGCCCATCGACCGGGTGCCGGGTGTCACGCTTGCTCGGGCCCATGCGTTGGCGGCGCTCGGGATCACGAATGTGGGGAAGCTGATCGCGCACCTGCCGATGCGGCATGAGTTTCAGGCGGGAGAAGCGAAGATCGCGGAGTTGGTCCCCGGGGCAGATTGTGTCGGCGCGGGGGGACGTGACGGCGACGCGGCCGGTGTTCTTCGGGAGGCGGCCGCGGTTCGAGGTGGTGCTGGTGGATGAGACCGGGCGGGTCGACCTGGTGTGGTTCAACCAGAACTACTTGAAGACGCGGATCCACGCGGGGTCGCGGCTTCGGGTGCAGGGGGAGCTGAAGCGCCGGGGGCACAAGCTGCAGATCGCCAATGCGCGGTGGGAGGTGCTGCCGGAGGGGGGCGAGGAGCCGCCGGGGCGGCGGGAGCGGCTGCGGCCGGTGTATCCGGCGAGCGAACGGGTGAAGAGCTGGGAGATCGAGGCGGCGATGGGCGAGGCTCTGGGCGCCGCCTCGCAGATCGAGGAGCACCTGCCCGAGCCGTTCCGGAAGGAGCGGAACCTGCCGACGCTGGCCGAGGCGTATCGGATGATGCACCGGCCGGAGGACGAGGAGGAGGTGGCGGCCGGGCGGCGGCGGCTGGCGTATGACGAGCTGCTCATGCTGCAACTGGGTGTGTTCCTCAAGCGGGCGCACCTGCGGGGGTCGCTGCGGGCGCCGGCGCTGAACTGGAGCGAGGCGATCGATGCGCATATCCGGGCCCGGTTCGCCTTTGCGTTCACCGGAGCACAGGAGCGGGTGATCGGGGAGGTGGTCAAGGACCTGACGGGGCAGGTGCCCACGAACCGGCTGGTGCAGGGCGACGTCGGGTCGGGCAAGACGGTGATCGCGCTGTACTCGATGCTGCTGGCGGTGGCGAGCGGGCACCAGGCGGCGCTGATGGCGCCGACCGAGATCCTGGCCGAGCAGCACTATGGGTCGATCCGGCGGCTGCTCGAAGGCTCGAAGGTGCGGGTGGCGCTGCTGACCGGGGCGGTGACGGGGGCGGACCGCGAGGCGATGCTCGGGGGCCTCGAGCGGGGCGAGATCGACCTGGTCGTCGGGACGCACGCGCTCCTGACCGAGAGCGTGCGGTTCCGGAGCCTGGCGGTCGCGGTGATCGACGAGCAGCACCGGTTTGGCGTGCACCAGCGGGCACGGCTGCGGGTGAAGGGGGGCGGCGAGGGCGACGACGCGGCCTCGACGCCGCACGTGATCGTGATGACGGCGACGCCGATCCCCCGGACGATGGGGATCACGCTGTTCGGGGACCTGGACATCTCGACGATCGACGAGTTGCCGCCGGGCCGGACGCCGATCGAGACGCGTGTGGTCGGGCCGGCGGGGCGGGCGGAGGCGTACGCCTTCGTGCGGGAGCGGCTGGAGGCGGGCGAGCAGGCGTATGTCGTGGTGCCGACGATTGATGGCGGCGAAAGCAGCGGGGTTGGCGGCGGCGAGGACTCGGGGCGGAGCGAGCGGGCACTCGCGGGGGTGCGCTCGGTGCTCAAGGAACTGGAGGGGGGCCCGCTGGAGGGGCGGCACTTGGCGGCGCTGCACGGGCGGCTGAAGCGCGAGACGCGCGAGCACGTCATGGAGCGGTTCCGGTCGGGCAAGATCGACTGCCTGGTGGCGACGACGGTGATCGAGGTGGGCGTGGATGTGCCCAACGCGACGGTGATGGTGGTGGAGCACGCGGACCGGTTCGGGCTGGCGCAGCTGCACCAGCTCCGTGGGCGCGTGGGGCGCGGCGGGGCGAGATCGTACTGCATCCTGCTCGGCGAGCCGACCACGCCCGACGCGTCCGAGCGGCTCAAGGTGCTGGGGGAGACCACCGACGGGTTCGTGCTGGCGGAGAAGGATTTCGAACTTCGCGGGCCGGGTGAACTCTTCGGCACGAGACAGGCGGGGGCGAGCCCGCTCAGGGTGGCGGACCTGATGCGCGACCGCGAACTGCTGGCGATGGCGAGGCGGGACGCGAAGGCCTGGATCCAGAGGAGCCCGGCGCTGGCCAAGCCCGAGGAGCGGACGCTGCTGCGCCGGTTGCTGCGGGCGTATGGCGAGACGCTCGGGCTGGGGGACGTGGGGTAGCAGCGCGTGAGCCAACGCGATCGTGACGAGCATCTCACCGCGGAGATCGCGGAGCCCGCGGAGGGGATGCACCCGAGGGGCATGCAGACCACAGAAGAAGGCGGTGCGGAGAAGGCACGTGGGTGCACGAACAGGGTCGTGGTCGGGCCGTGCACGGCTCACGCCGTGCTCGCGTCCTGCATCACTCCGTGTCCATTGCGCCTCTGGGGTGAGTTGCCTTCCCTCCGCGTTCTCCGCGGGGTTCGCGGGCTCGGCGGGTTTGGCGGGTTCGGCCGTGCCTGAGGGCCCTCACCACGCAGGATACGATCCGGCATGAGTTTCAACAGCGACGTCGCGAAGCGGTTGGAGGAGATCTCCGAGATGCTGGAGCTTCTCGGGGAGAACCCGTTCAAGGTGAACGCGCACGCCCGGGCGGCGCGCGCGGTGGAGGGGTCCAGCCAGGATCTGCGGGGCTTGACCGATCACCGTGCGGCGCTGGTGGCGATCGAGGGGATCGGGCCAAAGATCGCGGACAAGATCATCGAATTTGCCAAGACGGGCCGGATGACCGAGCACGACGAGCTGAGCGCGCAGGTGCCGGCGGGGCTGATGGTGGTGCTGGCGATCCCCGGGTTGGGGCCCAAGACGGTACGGATGCTGTGGCAAGAGCGGCAGATCACGGATGTCGCGGGGCTGAAGCGGATCATCGAGGATGGGTCGATCTTGGATCTGCCGCGGATGGGGAAGAAGGCCGTCGAGAAGATCGCCAACGCGATCCGGTTTGCCGAGCAGGACACAGGCAGGCTGCATATTGGCGTGGCGATGCCGGTCGCGCGGGCGATCGTGGAGCACATGCGGCGGGTCCCGGGCGTGACCGAGGCGGCGTACGCGGGGTCGCTGCGGCGGGGGAAGGAGTCGATCGGGGACATCGACATCCTGGTCGCGACGAAGGACCCGGCGGGCGCGGCCGCGGCGTTCACGGGCATGCCGGGCGTGCTGGCCGTGCTGGCGTCCGGCGAGCGGAAGTGCAGCGTGCGGTTCGCGCTCGAGGTCGACTTGGGGCGCTGGGAGATGGAGGGGCTCAAGGGCGACGCGGAGGAGGGGCCGAGCGTGCAGGTCGATCTGCGCGTGGTGGATGAGGCGTCGTGGGGCGCGGCGCTGATGTACTTCACCGGCTCGAAGGAGCACAACGTGCGCCTGCGGGAGCGGGCGCTCAAGCGGGGGCTCACGCTCAACGAGTATGGGCTGTTCCCGGAGGATTCGGAGGACACGCCGCCCCAGCAGCGGGGCGTGAAGCCCGTCGCGAGCGCGGCCGAGGCGGAGATCTACGGCGGACTCGGGCTTCCCTCCATCCCGCCGGAGATCCGCGAAGACCGGGGAGAGCTGGCGCTGACCGAGACGCCACGCCTGATCGAGGTCGGCGACATCCGGGCCGAGCTGCACGCACACACGACCGAGTCGGACGGCTCACTCGCGCTCGAGGAGCTTGTCGCCGGGGCGAAAGCCCGAGGTTTCCACACCATCGCGGTGACGGACCACTCCAAGAGTTCGGCCGTGGCGGGCGGTCTCGATGTGAAGCGGCTGAAGAAGCAGCGGGAGGCGATCGACGCGCTCCGCGAGAGGACCGAGGGGATGACCATTCTCCACGGCTCGGAGGTGGACATTCTCTCCGACGGGCGGATGGACTTTGATGACGAGACGCTCGCGTGGCTCGATGTCGTCGTCGCGAGCCCGCACGCGGCGCTCGGGCAGGACCCCGCGACGGCGACCAATCGCCTGCTGAGAGCGATCGAGAACCCGCACGTGAACATACTGGGCCACCCGACGGGTCGGCTGATCAATCGGCGGCCGGGGCTGGAGCCGGCGATGGAGGAGGTCTACGCCGCGGCGAGGGAGCACGATGTGGCCCTGGAGATCAACGCCCACTGGCTCCGGCTGGACCTGCGCGACACGCACGTGCGGGGCGCGGTTGAGGCGGGGTGTCTGATCGCGATCGACTGCGACGTGCACCAGGGGGAGGACTTTGACAACCTGGTCTACGGCGTGCTGACGGGCCGGAGGGGCTGGCTGCCGCCGGAGCGGTGCGTCAACACCTGGGACCGCGCTCGGCTGGGGGCGTGGATCGGGCGGAAGCACCCTCGCTAGATCGTGCTTTGTTTGGTACATTCCTGCACTGCCGGAGCTCCTTGCAGGTCACCGTGGGAATCAAGTCACGTCAAAGACCTCAAATGCCGCGCGGCTGAGCTGACCGGGTTGACGAGAGCGCCGACCCGGTCGATATGCGGGTGTGCCACGCCCAGGGAGCGCAAGTCCCGATGCGGCCGGCCTCCGGCTCCCGGGCCGGGAGGCGTGGTCGTCGCGCAGGCGTGGGCAGAGCCCGAGTCTGCCGGGCCGTTCCGGGACAGCACTTCAAGCGGCGCTGGTGTTCGTGGTCTTCGCGGGCACCGGGATGGGGGCGACCTGGTCGCTCCGGCGGATCGCGGAGACGGCGTATCGGGACGAGGTGTTCAAGACGCTGGCGAACGTCGCCGAAGCGTCGGCCTCGCTGGTGGATGTCGATGCACTGGAGCGCCTCTCCGATGCGGAGCAGCACGGCTCGCCCGAGTTCGAGGCGATCGCCGCGCCCTTGCGGGCAATTCAGTACGCGGTTTCGGACGTGAAGTTCGTCTACACGGTGAAGCTGTTGCACGACCGGATCGTGTTCCTCGTGGACCCCACGTTGCCGGGCGACTCGGATGGCGACGGGACGGAGGATCAGGCGAAGTTGCTGGAGGTCTACGACGCCGCACCGGCGGAGTTGTTTGAGGCGGCCCGAGAAGGGAGAACGACCTGGACACGGGAGCCGTATCGCGACAGTTGGGGGACATTTGTTTCGCTGTGGCAGCCGCTGCGGGACACTTCGGGGAAGGTCGCGGCGGTTCTCGGTGTGGACATGGATGCGGGGCAGTTCGGCCGCGAGATGTCGCGGATCCGGGGGGCTTCCTGGGTGGGTTCGTCGATCTCGCTGGGGAGTGCGTTGGTGGTCGCGCCGGCGTTCTACATCTTGCGGAGGCGGAAATCGCGAGCCGAGAGGGCGCTGCGTGAGAGCGAATCGAGGTTCCGGGAGATCGCCAATGCGGTGCCGGTGATGGTGTGGACATCGAACAGCCTCGGGGAGCGGCAGTACTTCAACCGGGGGTGGCTGGAGTTCCGCGGGCGATCCATCGAGGAGGAAGCCGGCGAGGGATGGAAGACGGGTGTGCACCCCGACGACCTGGTGTGGTGCGAGACGGCGTACGCGGACGCGTCGGCGGTCGGCGCGCCCTTCGACATCGAATACCGGCTGCTGCGGGGGGAGGGGGAGTACCGGACCATGCTCGAGATGGGCGTGCCGCGACACTCGCAGGATGGAGAGTTCCTGGGCTATGCCGGCGGCTGCCTGGACATTACAGACCGCAAGGCGGCGGAACTCCGGCGCGACGAGGTGGAGGTGGAATTGCGTCGGGCCGCGACGCTCGACCGGCTGACCGGGCTCCCGAATCGAACCATGTTGATGGACCGGCTCCAGGCGGCGATGCTGCGTTGCCGGGAGGGCGAGCATCTGGCGGTGATGTTCCTGGATTTCGATCGGTTCAAGATCATCAACGACTCGCTCGGGCACGACGTGGGCGACAAGCTGCTCGTCGCGATCGCGGGGAGGCTGCAGGGCTCGCTGCGGCGTGGGGCGTCGGCGGGCGTGCTCTCGGCGGAGAGTGTGGCCGCGCGGATCGGCGGGGACGAGTTCGTGGTGCTGCTGGCGGGGATGGGGAGCCCGGAGGTGGCCGAGCGGTTGGCCCGCGAGCTGCTCGCGGCGCTCTCGGCGAACTATCGGATTGACTCCTACCAACTCGTCAGCACCGCAAGCATCGGCGTGGTGGCCGTGGACCGTGCCCGGTACAGCCGCGCCGAGGATGTTCTGCGCGACGCGGACACAGCGATGTACGAAGCGAAGCACGCGGGGCGAAGCCGGTGCGTCGTGTTCGACGCGGCGATGCACGACAGGATCCGCCGGCGGGCGGACCTCGAGCAGGCCATGGGCCGGGCCGTCGGGAGCGATCAGTTCTTCGTGCTCTACCAGCCCATTATCGCGACGGAGACCGGCAGGCTCTCGGGCGCCGAGGCGCTGCTCCGCTGGAACCACCCGACGCTCGGGGTGATCTCTCCGACGGAGTTCGTCCCGATCGCCGAGGAGTGCGGGGTCATCGTGCCGCTCACCGAGTGGGTCATCCGCCGGGCGGTGGCGGACCTGGTCGGCTGGTGGGGCCGGCACGGGTCGGACCGGATCCCGAGCATCAACGTCAATCTCTCGCAGCAGCACTTTGTGCTCCCCGATGTGGGGCGGCGGTTGCACGAGATCGTGCGGGAGGCCGGGGTGGAGCCATCGACCGTGCATCTGGAGATCACCGAGAGCACGGTGATGCGGGACATCGAATCGGGTATCGCCGTCCTGAGGGAGCTGCGTTCCTTCGGATTCAAGATCGCCCTCGACGACTTCGGCACCGGCTATTCGTCCCTGGCCAGCCTGCACCGGTTCCCGCTCGACATCCTGAAAATCGACCGCTCGTTCGTCTCAAACCTCAGCCTCGGACGCGAGTACGCGGCGCTGGTGCACGCGATCTCGGCCCTCGCGCACAACCTGCACATGGAGGTCGTCGCCGAGGGGGTCGAATCGCGGGAGCAGCTCGCCACGCTCCAGGCCCTCGAGTGCCAGTATGCCCAGGGCTATCTGTTCGGGCGTCCGATGACGTGCGAGGACATCGACCTGTCTCTGGCGGCCGCAGCGCGCGAAGCGGCATGAGCCGAGCGGCTGATCGGGGCGAGGCCGGCCCTGCTCAGGTCCCCCACCACGGCCAGGTGATGCCGAGGATGCTGTTGGCGAGGCAGCAACCCAGCACAATCAGGATCGTGCGATCGGCGAGGATGCGGCCGGTGAGCCGTGTTCTGGAGGCGATCACTCCGGCGAGGACGGCCGCCTGCAGCAGAGCCAGGGCCGCGTAGACGGCTCCGTTGTCGGCGACCGTGCTCTGCCGATGGTCGAGGAGACCGGCACGGGCGATCGACTCGAACGCGGCATCGCAGGTGAGCCCGCCGATGTTGTAGAGGACGCCGAGGAAGGGGGCGGAGACGAGCGCGGGAAAGTCGCCTCGGTCGGCGCCCTCGATGGCGAAGAGGAACTGGGCCACTCCGACGGGGACGGCGAGGACCGCCTGCATGCCGATGCCGCGGAGGAAGGCGACGACGCGGGAGCGGCGGCCGGGGAGGAACGCCAGCGCGCAGAGCGCCAGGCCCAGGGTGATGGTGAGGAGTCGGGCGAGGTTCATTCCACGGGGGTCTCCGGAGGGGATTCCAGCCTACCATGACCGGCTGCGGTCACAGCCCTGATGGATATCCCAGCCCACGGAGCCCGGCGATCGCCGGGGTGACCACATGTTCGCAAGGCTCAGCGAGGGATTCGGGACGGCGTTCCGCCGGCTCAGCGGCCAGGGAACGATCACCGAGAAGAACATCCGCGACGCGATGGAGGATGTGCGGACGGCCCTGCTCGAGGCCGACGTGCACCACGGCGTGGTCGATGAGTTCTGCGCGCAGGTCGCGGCCGATGCGAAGGGCACGGAGGTGCTCAAGAGCCTCAAGCCCGGCGAGCAGATGATCGGGATCGTCCACCGACGACTGGTGGACTTCCTCGGCGGCGATCCCGACGAGGAGGGGCGTGCGACGGCGCCAGGGCCGGAGATCCTCAGGGTCAGCCCCGGGCCGACGGTCGTGATGATGTGCGGCCTGCAGGGCTCGGGCAAGACCACGACCTGCGGGAAGCTCGCGGCGTACCTGAAGAAGCGCGGGCGGAGTGTGATGCTCTGCGCCGCCGACCTGCAGAGGCCCGCGGCCGTAGAACAACTCGAGATTGTCGCGTCGAGGGTGCGGGAGGAGGCCTCGGGCGGGGCCCAGGTGCTGTTCTACGGCGAGCCGGACAAATGCGCCGAATACGGGAAGGCTGTGGGCGTCGCGGTGCAGGTGTGCCGCAACGCGATGAACGAGGCCCGGAAGAAGGGCGTCGATGTCCTGATCCTCGACACGGCCGGGCGCCTGCACGTCAACGACGAATTGATGGGCGAGCTGCAGCAGGTGAACCGGGCCCTGAACCCGCACCACATCTTCCTCGTCGTCGACGCGATGACCGGCCAGGACGCCGTCAACAGCGCGAAGGCCTTCCACGAGCGGCTGGAGGTGGACGGGGTCATCCTGACCAAGTTCGACTCGGACACCCGCGGCGGCGCTGCGCTCAGCGTCAAGAAAGTGACGGGGGCGCCGATCAAGTTTATCGGCGTGGGTGAGAAGTGGGACGCGCTCGAGGAGTTCCACGCCGAGCGGATGGCCGGGCGGATCCTCGGCATGGGCGACGTGGTCAGCCTCGTCGAGAGGGCCGCCGAGCAGGTCAGCGAGGAGGAGGCGGAGAAGCTCCAGGCCAAGATGGCCAAGGGCGAGATGACGATGGACGACTTCGTCAAGCAGCTCAAGACGCTGCGGCGGATGGGTCCGCTCAAGCAGATTCTGGGCCTGCTCCCGGGCGTGGGCTCGGCGCTGCAGGACGCGCACATCGACGACAAGCAGCTCGACCGCGTCGAGGCCATGATCAGCTCGATGACCAGGGAGGAGCGGCAGCACCCCTCGCTGATCAACCTCGGCCGCCGCAAGCGCATCGCCAAGGGCAGCGGCGCCACGATCGATCAGGTCGGGCAGCTCGTCAAGCAGTTCGAGACCATCAACAAGCTCACCAAGACCATGGCCGGGATGAGCGCCAAGCAGAAGGTTGCCGCCGTCAAGGAGATGGGTGGGGGGATGGGTGGGATGGTGCCCGGCATGCAGGGGATGCCGGGGCTGCGGACCAAGGGCTCGACGGTGCAGGCGGGCTCGGGGAAGTTCAAGGCCAGGAAGAAGCGGCGGTAGCACGGGCCCGGCACTGTTCGATGGCTTGCCTCGGGGCTCAGTCCCTGCCGATGGGGAGGAAGTCCTTCTCCTTGCCCTCGGCCCAGGCCTTGAAGCGGGGCCAGAAGAGTTCCTGGATGAGGATCTTGAGGCAGGCGGCGATCGGGATCGCGATCAGGAGGCCGAAGACGCCGAAGAGCGCGCCGCCCGCGAGGGAGGCGAAGAGAATCGTCGGCGTGTCCATCCCGGTGCTCTTGCCCTGGATGATCGGGGTCCAGACATAGTCGTCCAGCGCCTGGCCCACAAAGTACACGGCCGTGGGAGCGCCGAGGACCCACCACCACGCGGCCCGAAAGTCTTCGTGATTGCCCGCGACGAGCAGAGCCATCGAGATCGGGAGCCCGACGAGCGCCAGGTAGGGCACGATCGAGAGCACCGCGATCGTGGGGCCGAGCAGGAACGCTCCCGGCACTCCGATGATGAAGTAGGCGACGGAGAAGACGATCGCCTGGAGAAAGGCGATCGTGAGGCGGCCGCGGATGAAGCCGGAGACGACCGCGTCGAACCGGCCGAGGAGGTGGATGGTCTGATCTCTGTTCCGGTCCGGCAGAAGGCGGGCGCCGAAGCCCTTGAGCTTGATCCACTCGGTCGCGACAAACACGAAGAAGAACAGCGTGATGAACGCCATAAAGCCGACGCCGAAGATGGCGCCGCCCAGGCGGGCGGCCCGCGTCACCGTCTGCGCGCCGAAGCTGGCGACCGAGATTGCGACCTGGTCTCGGTTGGCGTCTACCCAGTCGATCGCGGCGCCGAGGAGCTTGCCGAAACCGGACGTTTCGTCGTGTGAGTCACGGACCCGGTGGAAGATGCCCCGCCAGAACGGGCTGAACTTCTTGAGATTGTGCTCCCGTCGGAATGTCTCGAAAACCGCCTCAACCTCCGGGCGGGCGGACTCCGGTGGTGGGAAGAAGAAGCCCTTCACCGACTCGATCGCGTGGGAGATCAGCCCCGGCGATTCCTCGTCTCCGGCGGGGGGGGCGTTCGGGTCCGGTGTCTCGGGCGGCGTTCCGGGGGTGGCGCTGGGCGGAGCGGCTCCGACCTCGCCCCCCGCGTCGGGCGTATCCGCTTGCCCCGCAGGCTCGGATTCATCCAGCTTGTCGGCGACGTTGACCGCCTTCTTGACTACCTGGGCATAGCTCACCGCGTCATCCACCGCCTGGGTGAGCTGCAGCGCGGCGTAGGCGCCGCCCAGCACGGCGGGGAGTCCGACGAACAGGATGGCTGCGATCACGATCGAGGCGACCGCCGAGCGCCGCGAGAGTTTGAGCCGCCCCATCAGCCAGACGATCAAGGGTTCGAAGAGGTACGCCAGAAAGATGGCCAGGAGCAGCGGGACCGTGACGACGCTGATCCGCTGGCCCAGCCAGAGCAGGCCGAGCACACCCAGGCCGACGAGGACATCGCGCACTCCCTGGATCTGCCAGAGGTGGAGGCCCTTCCAATCGGTCTTCGCGGCCTTGTTCGCCTTATTGGCCTGTTCGGGCTTCTCGACCATCGGGGGCATGGTACCGAAAGGCGGCCGGGTGGGGCGGGCTGGAGTCGGGCGGGGACCCCCGCTCGCGTGTCAGACCCCGCGGCGCGGCGGGCGTCAGGCCATCTGTGCCGGGTCGAAAGCCTCGTCGAAGTCGTAGACGCCCTGGAAGTCCTCGAGCGTATCTTCGTCGGTCTTCCGCATGAGGCCGACCTCGACCATGGCGAAGACGATCCGGCCGAAGTCGTCGGTCGAGCGGAGGCCCCAAGAGGCGAAGACCGTGCGGGCGAGACGCCCGTACCGGTCGATGGCGTAGTCGCGGAGGCCGAGACAGAGCTGCTGGCCCGTGACATGCTTGGACTCGTCGGTCTCGTCACCGAGCTGGCCCTCGCCATGGGTCAGCTCGACGGCGTGCGCGAGACCGTCGCGGACGAACTGGAACGCCTCGCGCGGGAAGGGCCCTGCGGAGTTCCGCAACGCCTGCCAGTCGACGTGGATCTGCTCAGCCACACTCCCCTCCTGAACCCAGGACACGCCCGGGCCTCCGGGAACAATCATATCGCCTGAATCCCACGCCGGCACCCATTTCTACCTCTAGCGGTTGGCCCCCAACACGGGGCGACTCATGAACCGGCTGCCCCGGACGGCGAAGCGGAGCGGCTTGGCGGCCCATTCGCCCGCAGAGCGGATTCCGATTCGGGGACCGGAAGCGATCTGTTCATCGGACAGCGGGGTTGGTTTTCTTCGGTCGACGAACAGCCGGGCGTCGCTCCCGGCCATGTCGTAGCCGTCGAGCGAGCGGTCGATGGCGAGGGCCTGGCAAAGCCGGGCGGGCCCGGCACAGAGTTGGTGATCGGGGATGGACACCCCCTGGCGTCCGGATGCGGTTCGCAGCCGACGCATGGTCTCGACCCCCTCAGTGGGCTCGATGGCGCGGAGCAGCACGGCCACGGGCTCGCCGGGCCTTCCCGCGACGATATTGACGCAGAAGTGCATGCCATAGGTGAAGTAGACGTAGACGGTGCCCGGTCGGCCCCACATCGACTCGACCCGGGGGGTGCGCCGGCCGCCAAAGGTGTGGGCGGCCCGGTCGGGGATGCCCAGGTATGCCTCGGTCTCGACGATGAGGCCGGCGAGGCGGGATCCATCGTCGAGGAGGCGGACGAGCGTCCGCCCGAGCAGCGCTCTGGCCAGGGTTTGGGGATCGGTGGCGTAGAAGCGTCGCGCGATCGGGGGCATTGCGGGGAGCGTACGGCGAACCCGGCGGGAGGCGGCGGGGTAGATGGCCGATGATATGGAGACGGGCCCCGTCGGGTGTGGGGCCGGAACACCGGAGACTCGGAACATGCGGAACCCGATCACGAAGCGGCGTCTGGGCAGGCTGGGTATCACGCTGGGGGCGGTGACGCTGGCGACCATAGGCGTGCGGCAGGCTGTAGCCCAGGTGTACTACGTGCCGATGCACTCGATGGAGCCGGAGTTGCCGGCGGGGTCGCGCGTGCTGGTCTACAAGCTCGCCGGCCAGTTCTCGCCCGGCGACATCGTGGTGTACCGGAACCCGTCCGGCCAGGCATATCTGGGAAGGGTGGAAGGCGCGGATGCCGCGACGGGCGCGCTGACGATCTCCCGCAATGGCACACCGCCTACGCCGGTGGCGGCTTCGGACGTGATCGGCCGGGTCGTGCTCTCGACACGGTAGGGGCGGGGCGCCGGCCTGGGCTAGACGGGGAATTCCCACGGCGTTCCCGGCATGTAGCCCACGAGGTCGTACAGCTGCTGCCGGGTCTGCATCTGATCGATGAAGGGCGCGACGGTGCCCTCACGCTTGAGGGTTTCGAGCGCGCGGGTGACGGCGCCCATCGCCACACGGAGCATCGAGACCGGATAGATCACCAGGTGATATCCGATCTCTCCGAATCGCGAGAGCGGGATGAGGGGGGTCTTGCCAAACTCGGTCATGTTGGCGAGCAGGTAGGGGAAGGGGCGGCCCGGCCCCGCCAGGGCACGGGCAAAGTCCGCGAACTCCTGCTCCGTCTGCAGACCCTCGGGGAAGATCATGTCGGCCCCCGCGGCCAGATAGGCGCGGGCCCGCTCCACGGCGGCATCGAGCCCATCGACGCCGCGGGCGTCGGTGCGGGCACAGACGATGAATGCGCCCTTTGAGCAGGCCTTGGAGGCTCTCGCGGCCCACTCGATCTTCTCACACATGTGGTCGGTCGGGACGAGGGCCTTGCCGTCGAGGTGGCCGCAGCGCTTGGGAAAGACCTGATCCTCAAGGTGGAGCCCCGCCGCGCCGGCACGGTGGTACTCGACGACGGTGCGGCGGACCATTTCAGCCTCGCCGAATCCGGTGTCGGCATCGGCCATGACCGGCAGCCCGGAGCCATCGGCGACCTCACGGATGACACGGCAGAAATGTTCGAGCGTCAGGATCCCCACATCAGGGACGCCGGCGGCCACGCTGGTGGCGCCGCCGGAGACGTAGCAGGCATCGAACCCCGCGCGGGCGACTGCCCGGGCGACAAGGGCGTTGAAGGCCCCGGGCGCAGCGATCACGCCGGAATCCATCAGCGAACGGAGGCGGGCGCCGGGGTGGGCATTGGTCATGGGCGAAGGGTAGTCCCTGGCAGGGTTCCGAGCCGGTTTGCCGGCGAGCGGGCAGCGGGCGGATTGGCCGCAGGCAGATCGCGTGAGATGCGGACCGAGGCGGGACATGGGACGGCTGGACGGGATGAAGATCCGCGCCGTCCGGAGGACGGCTGACTCTGCTCCGCGTGCATCGCCCCGCTGGCGAGGCCGATCCTGCCTTGCTCAACGCACTCGGCGTCCGCGGCGGTGCAGCGCGCGCCGTCGGAAGGGGTGTGCTCTCTACTCCAGCAGCGCCCGGGCGAGGCGATCTGCGCCATCGACGGGGCCGAGCGAGGCGAGTGCGGCGCGCATGGCGTCGCGCTTCGCGGGATTGGCCATCAGTTCGAGCAGTTTGGGCGCAACCTGCACCATGTTCAGAGTTGCCTCGATGTGATCGGTCTCGATCATGGCGCCGCCCACGCGGCGGAGGGGCTCGGCGTTCTGCCGCTGGTGCTGATCGCGGTGATAGGGGTAGGGAAGGAAGAGCGTGGGCACGTGGTTGGCCCACGCCTCAGCGACAGACCCGGCGCCAGCGCGGCTGACGGCGCACTCGCAGGCGCCCCAGGCCAATCCCATGGCGTCGAAGAACGGCTCGACCAGCGCCGTCACGCCCGCCTCGTCGTACGACGAGCGGCAGGCGTCGTTGTTCAGAGATCCGGTCTGGTGCACCACTTGCCAGCCCTCCCCCACCATCGCCGGCCCGTGGGCCTGGAGAAAGGCACCGAGGAACTCGTTGACGCTGCGCGAGCCCTGGCTCGCGCCGGTCACGAATAACACGGGGCGATCGGGGTCGAGCCCCAGGCGTCGCCGACATTCGGCGCGATCGGCGGGTGCGAGCGCCGCGCGGCGGACGACCGGCGGTATGCGCACCCACGCCGGACGATCGACCTGGGCCGCCGTGAAGACCTGGGAGGCGTGGCGCGCAATCCAGCGGTTCGCTTTGCCCGGCGGGGCATCCTGGTTGAGCAGTACCACGGGGATCCGCTCGACCCGTGCCGCCTGAACGACCGGGGCCGCGACGAACCCGCCGGTGGAGAGCACCCTGAGCGGCCCCCCGCCGCACTCGGCACGCAGCCGCTGAATCGCGGCCCGCGAAGCCCGGACCGCGCCACCCCAACTCCAGACAAACCGGGCGAGTCCAAGCGGGCGGGAGCTCAACGGGGCGGCCGGGATGGGTTGGAATAGGACACCCTGCGCGAGGAGGATGCGTTCGTCGATCTGGCGGGTGGAGCACAGGAAGCGAGGCTGGAGGCCCGGCTCCAGTTCGCGGAGGCGTTCGAGCACCGCGACGGCCGGGTAGAGGTGGCCGCCGGTGCCCCCGCCGGCGAAGACGATGCCTCGGGCGTTCATGTGGCCGCGACCGTGCCCCCGCGGAGCGCCCCGGCTTTCGGCTCGCGGAGGGCGATCTCGGCGGAGGTGTCGCTCTCGGCGGCCTCGCCGGCGTCCTCGGCGTACGCGACCGGGCGGGGCTGGGTGCGGTCCATCGCAACCAGCAGGCCGAGGCAGGCTGCCGTCAGGATCCAACCGGTGCCGCCGGAACTCATGAGGGGGAGGGCGATGCCCTTGGTGGGGGCCATGCCCGTCACGACGAAGAGATTGATCACGGCCTGCAATCCGATCGTGGTGACGATGCCGAGGCCGAGCAGCTTGAGCAGGCGGTCGGGCTCGCGGCGGACGATGCCGAGCCCGGTGAGCACGAGCAACACATAGAGCCCGAGCACGAGGGCCGCCCCAATGATCCCGAGTTCTTCACAGACGATGGCGAAGAGGAAGTCGGTGTGGTCTTCGGGCAGGTAGCCGAATTTCTGGAAGCCGTGGCCGAGGCCGCGCCCGGGCCCGCCGCCGCCCGCGATGGCGGCCATGGACTGGATCATGTGGTATCCGGTGTCCTGCGGGTCGGCCCAGGGGTCGAGAAAGGCGAGGATTCGTTCGACGCGGTAGGGGCTCGTGATGATCGCGCCCGCGACACCGACGAGGCCCAGGGGGATGAACGCGGCGAAGTGGAGCACCCTGGCGCCCCCGGCCAAGAGCACGATGCAACAGGAGGCGGCGATGAGGACGCCCGTCCCCAGGTCTTCCTTGACGACGAATAGGCAGACGCCGCCGGTGGCGACGAGGGCGGGCAGGAGCCCCCATCGGAAGCTCGGGAGCCACTTGGCTCGGACGGCCCCGTACCAGGCGATGAGGGCCAGGAGTCCCCATTTGACGATTTCTGAGGGCTGGATCGACTGCCCAGCGACACGGATCCAGCGCGCCGATCCGTTGACCTCACGGCCGATGACGGGCAGGTAGACGAGGGCGAGGACGCCGAGCAGGCCGAGCACACAGAGCGTCAGCGTGCGGAGACCGGCCTGGGGGGTCGGGTCGCGCTCGATGGGCCCGGTGACCAGACGGGAAATCCCTCGCACCGGGAGCAGGGCGCAGCCCGCCAAGGCCGCGAGAGCGAGGCCCATGTAGGCGGTGGACTTGCTGAGGATGATCGACTCGGCGGTGACGCCGACGGCCTGGACGCCCTGGCCATCGACGGGGTCGACGGTCATCAGGGCGGAGTTGACCATGACCACGCCGAGCATGAGCAGGGCGAGGACGCACAGCGTGACGATGTGGCCGGGGCGCAGCATGACCGGGAGGTATATCGGCGGATCGGCGTCCGGGGCTGGAACGAAGCGGGCGCGGACCTGGACCGGGTATGCTCGGGTTGCCCCCCAGCCCCGGAGCCCCAATGGAGCCCCACGAACGCATCAGCGCGAAGCTGAGCAAGTTCCGCCCTTCTCTCACGCTGGCGCTCAAGACGCTGGTCGGGGAGAGGGTCTCCCGAGGGCTCCCGGTTTACGATTTCGGATTGGGGGAGACCAAGGGGGAGTTGGATCCGCCGATCCGAGAAGCGGGTGAGCGGGCATTCCGTGAGATGGACACGATGTACTCCGATCCGGCGGGGCTGCCGGAGCTTCGCCGGCGGGTGCTCGATTGGCTCGATGTGGCATCGCACTACGACGTCGGCAACGTGGTGATCTCGACCGGGGCGAAGCAGTCGCTCTTCAATATCTTCATGGCGGTCTGCAACCCGGCGGATTGCGTGCTTTTCGACGCGGCCCCGTGGGTGAGCTACCAGCCCCTGGCGGTGATGGCGTACGCCTTTCCAACGATGGTGCTGCCCCTCGCCGGCGGAGAGCGCGCCCTGAAGGTCACCCCCGCCGATCTGGAGCGCAACCTCGACAGCCGCCCACACACCAAGCTCTTCCTGGTGAACAACCCGGTCAACCCGACGGGTCAGCTCTATTCGCACTCGGAGATCAACGCCCTGCTCGACGTGTGCGTCGAGCGGCAGGTGTACTTCGTGCTCGACCGGCTCTACTGGAGGATCGTCTTCGACGGGGCCTCCTACCCGGAGCCGCGGGTCGACGAGGCCACCCGACCGTGGCTGATCCAGGTGGACGGGCTGAGCAAGAACTTCCGGCGCACGGGCGGTCTGCGCATCGGCTGGACCGTGGGCCCCGACGACCTGACCGGCGCCATGATCAACCTTCAGAGCCACTACACCGCCAACCCGAGTGTCCCGACGCAGCGGGCCGCTCTCGCGGCTATCGGCCGGGAATATGACCTCTCGCTTGTCCGGGAACTCCAGGACCGCCGCGACCTGCTCCTGTGGTGCGCCCGGGGTATGCCGCACGTGCGGATCTGGCCGACTCCGGCCGCGTTCTACTCGTTCTGGGATGTCGCCGGCTGCCTCGGCAAGCGGACGCCCTCGGGTGAGACCATCCAGACCGCCGACGATGTGGCCGCGTACCTGGTGCGGGAGGCCGGCGTCGTGACCGCGTCGGGGCGTGCGTTCATGCAGGACGGGTTTCTGCGCCTGAGCTTCGCCACGCCCGAGGAGGAGATTCGGTCGGGGATGGCCGCGGCAGCCGAGGCCCTGGGCCGCCTCTCGTAGGTAGGATGGGCCCGGCGCGGAGGGCTCGGCTTGGACGTTGATGGACTGGATCTCGATGGACCTGGTGCGATCGTCCGGGTGCCGCTGCGCGCCCAGATCCGCGAGATCGTCCTTGACCGGATCATTCGCGGGGCAATCGCCGGCGGGACTCGGATCAATGAGACCCATCTTGCGGCGGAACTCCGGGTCAGCCGCACGCCCCTCAGAGAGGCTCTGCTCGGGCTCCAACGCGAGGGATTCCTGCTGGCCGAGATGGGCAAGGGATTCCGAGTGCCGGAGATGAGTGTCGGGGAACTGCTCGAGGTCTCGCCGATCAACGCGGCTTTGGAGGCGCTCGCGATCCGCACGACCGGCGCGAGGATCCGGGGAGCGCACGCGGAATTGCTGCGCATCACGGAGGCGATCTCCGCCCATCTCGACGACGGCCCGCGCGTCTACGAGTTAAACGTCGCTTGGCACCGGGCCCTGACCGGTCTGTGCGGGAACGACACGCTGCAGCGGATGCTGCGGGCGGTGCGAGAGCGGTGCTATCGCTACCAATACTGCTACATGCTGCATCGCCATGAGTTGGAACCGCTGCGGCGCTCCAAGGGATTCTCCCCGAGGCGTGGCCCGGTCACCGAGGCGGTGGAGCGTGGCGACGCGGAACTGGCCGCGGAGTTGGCCTATCGGCTCGAGGTCGAGTCGGGCGAGACGCTTGCAGCTTGGATGCGGGCTCGCTGAGGCGATCCAGGATTTTGGCGCCGCCCGTGCAACCGCCGCCGCAGGCAAAGTGTATACAGAATACACTTTGATGCCGCACCCCATTCGAAGAGGAATGCACCGTGCTTGTACGCATTATGATCGGAATCAGCACCGCCGCCCCCCTGGCTGGGGCGCAGGTCGGGATGTTTGTTGAGCACGAATCGTTCGGCGGCAAGGCAACCATCGCCATCGCCTGGGGTGACGCCGATGGGGATGGTGATTTCGATCTGGCGGTGGCCAACACCAGCGGGGGCGCCAACGGGCTCTACCTGAACGACGGGGTCGGGGGCTTCGCGGGAGGCAACGCCTTCGGCAACAAGAACACGTTCGCGGCGGTGTGGGCGGACTTCGACAACGACGGCGACCTCGACCTGGCGATCGGCAATGGCTCGAATGCGCAGAACTACCTCGAGATCAACAACGGGGACGGCACGTTCACCGAGCAGCCGGAATTCGGCCTCCGGAGCACGGTCGCGATGGCGTGGGCCGATTTCGACCTCGACGGCGACCTCGACCTGGCCGTCGGAAATGGCATCCTGGGCTCGGCGCAGCCGAACGCGCTCTACGTCAACAACGGGGACGGGACCTTCACCGCCCGCGACGAGTTCGGCATGCTGCGCACCGACTCGGTCGCGTGGGGCGACTTCGACGGCGATGGCGACCCCGACCTGGCCGTCGGCAATGGAGGGTTCAGCCTCGAGGAGCCGAACGCGCTCTACATCAACAACGGGGACGGCACCTTCACCGCTCGGGACGAGTTCGGCCTCGGCGACACGTCGGCCGTGGCGTGGGCCGACGCCGACGGCGACGGCGATCTCGATCTGGCGGTGATGAACTGGAACAATGGGCAGAGCATGCTCTACCGCAACAACGGCGATGGGACATTCAACGGTGAGCCCGCCTTCGGTATCGGGGATCCAAACACCGGGGCCTGGGGTGATTTCGACAACGACGGCGACCTCGATCTTGCACAGGGCAACGGCGACTTCACCAGCGCCGCCCAGAACCTGCTCTGGATCAACGATGGATCGGGCGTATTCACGCCTGAAGGCCAGTTTGGCCTCGGGAGTACCGACGCTGTGGCGTGGGCCGACGCGGACGGCGATGGCGATCTCGACCTCGCGGCCGGCAACGAGCACACGCCGACTACCAACTACTTCTACGAGAACACAACCCCGGCGTTGGGGGGCGCCATCGGCCTGCAGTTGCGGGGGCGCTTCGCCGAGGGCGGCGCGGGCTACTCGAACCGCGACGGGGTCGGCGCGATCGTGACGTTCTACGGGGCCGGGCATGTGGGCGATCCGGGCTTCCTGCTCGGCGCGCGTGAGGTCTCCGCGACCGGCGGGTTCACGAGCCAGGGCGCGTCGGAGATCCACTTCGGTCTCGGGTCGCGACAGGCGGTCGACGCGCGGATCGCATGGCCGGGCTCGGCGGGATCGCACCTCCAGCAGGACCTGCTCGGGCTGGCGGCCGGAACGCGCTGGGTCATCGAGGAGACGGCGCCATGCCCCGCCGACTTCAACCACGATGGACAGGTCAACACCATCGATGTGCTGACCTTCCTGAACGCCTGGGTCGCCCACGATCCTTCGGGCGACTTCAACCATGATGGCTCGATCAACACCATCGACGTGCTCGCGTTCCTCAACGCGTTCACCTCGGGCTGCTCGTGATCCGCCGGAGCGTCTCGTCGGCGCAGCGCGCCCACCCCCAGGGCGGGGCCGGGCGGGGCGGGCCATTCGGTCCGTGGTATCCTGCCGGGATGCATCCTGCAACGATCGCTCGCGTCGGCCTCCTCCTGCTCGCACCGGCAAGTTTCGCCCAGCCCGCGGGCGGCGTGGTCTTTGACGAGGCGTGCCAGACAATCCGTGACGAGTTCTATGACCCGGGTCTCCACGGCGTGGACTGGGACTCGGTCCGCGACCGCCTGCACCCCGCGGCGGCCGCCGCGACGACCCCCGAGGCGATCTCGGCGGTGATCAACGAGGCGCTCGATACCTTGCACGCTTCCCACACGCACCACTACCACCAGGGTCAGGCGGCGTACTACGAGCTGCTCGATGCCTTCAGCCCCAAGGGCGGGTCCTCGTATCTCGGCATCGGAATCACCACCCGAGAGATCGAAGGGAGGAACTTCATCGAAGACGTCTACCCGGGCGGTCCCGCGGCTGAGGCCGGGCTGCTGGTGGGCGACGAGATCGTTTCGGTCGCTGGCCGGGCGTGGGCGGACGTGGCTTCGTTCCAGGGCGGTGCCGGGGGGTCCACGCCCATCGAGGTACGCCGCGATGGGCCGCAGTCAGAGCCACGGCAGTTGCTTGTCACCCCGCGACAGATCCAGCCGCACGAGCTGTTCCTCGATTCCATACGGGCGAGTGCGCGGGAGGTCCCCGTCGATGGGGCTCTGATCGCCTACGTGCGTGTCCGGAGCTACGCGAGTTCTGACTACCAGGAAGCGCTGATGGATCTGGTAACCGGAGCGTTGGCGGACGCCGACGCGCTCGTGCTCGACATCCGCGGCGGCTGGGGCGGGGCGAGGGCGGCGTACATGGCGCTGGCGAACCCGGCCGCGCCGGGGATGCAGTTCCGGCCTCGCGGCGAGGATTGGCGAAACTCCAACGACGCCTGGCACAAGCCGCTCGTGCTGCTCATAGACGGCGAGTCTGCGGGTGCTCAGTGATCAGAGTCTGCTCTATGTCGCGGTCGCCGACGTGCGCGTGGAGGGCGAGCGGCTCGAGGGAGTCGGCGTCGAGCCGGACCTGGAGGTGCCGCGCGAGCTGCCCTATTCCGCCGGGCAAGATCCCCAGTTTGAGGCGGCTCTCGCCGAGGCAGCCCGGTTGGCCTCGCTGGATCGTTTGGGCGAGTCCGGCCGCGGCAAGGACGCCTCGAACCAAGATGACGGGGCGGAAGTTCCCTCACCGAACGAGCCCGCCAAACCGGGCGCCATCAGCTGGCACGACCTGACGGTGCCCGATGCCGCCCCGATTCGCGACTTTTACTCGGCCGTCGTCGGCTGGGAGGCCGAGCCCGTCGACATGGGCGGCTACGCCGACTTCGCGATGACATCGGGAGGATCCCCCGTTGCCGGCGTCTGCCATGCCAGGGGCGCGAATGCCGATCTCCCGGCGCAGTGGATGATGTACATCACCGTCGCGGATCTGGACGCAAGCCTCGCCCGGGCTCGATCCCTCGGCGGCGAGATCGTGGCTGGCCCCAAGGCTTCGGGAACCGCGCGGTACGCGGTGGTGCGGGATCCCGCGGGAGCCGTGTGCGCCCTCTACCAGCCGTAGGCGGCGCGAGGTTCAGTGGTGCGGGTGGGTGCCCGCTCGGCCGGGGGCACGGTCGTGGGGCTGGGCGTGGGGCTGGGCGTGCGAGACCGCGTGCTGCGTGGCCTCGTGGGGCACATCGTGGTCGTGCTTGCGACGCCAGAGGCGCTCGATCCAGCCGGCGAACTTCCAGTCGACGACGACGACCACGACCAGGACGATCAGCAGACCGATGATCGGGATCGTCCCGGCGTTCTCGGTGAAGGTGCGCTCGACGCTCCCGATGAACTGCGACCAAGCCGAGCGGCCGTCGGTGATCTCGGCCGGCATCAGGACCAGGCGCAGGAGCAGGGCGGGTGCCATACGGAGGGCATCGTCCGGAAGCGGATCCGGGCCCAGCCGAAGGCGAGGTTCCCGGAGCGAAGTGGGCTATCGGACCGATCCGGCCTATTCCGCCGGTCGGGACTCAAGGGTCGGGGCCTATGGGGCAGAGCGAGGCCTCGACGAACCCCCGGAGTTCACGCATCTGTTCGACCGCCAGGCGCTGCCCGGCCTGCGAGGCGAGGTAGAGACCGAGCGCGGAGCCGTAGAGCGCAATCGCGAGAAGGATCCACGCCGCGGGCGCCTCGCCGATGAGCAGCATCGACGCGGCGAACATCATCGCGAAGCTTCCCGAGGTGAGCAGCGCGATGTAGGACAGCATGAAGGCGGTCCAGATCGTCGGCTTGGGACTGAACCGGCCGCGGGCGAGACATGAGCCCCCGTCGCACTGGAACTCGAGCGTAAGCCAGGGCGACCAGAAGTGTCTCGTGCCCGGCGCGACGGTCACGACCAGATGCCGGCCTCGGACCTGGTAGGGGTAGGCCTCCCGGGCCGCGGCGAGGGCGGCCGTCAATCGGGCGGCCGCCTCGTCCGGCGTGGGACCGACGGCGAGGTCGAAGGTCGGTCGGATTCGGCCGGGGAAGCTGGTGCTCATGGCTGGACACCGAGCCTACCAGCGAGACGATGTCGATATCGGCATCCGGTTGTGCGCCTCCGCGGGGCCCTCGCGCTCGGCGCGGGTAGCATGTGCGGTCATTGGAAGGAGCTTCTCATGGGCCGTATCGGGCTGGCGTGTGTCGTGTTGCTCTCCGCCCTGGCGGTGGTCCTGCCAGGCTGCGCGTCGACGGCGATCGCGGTGAAGGAGCAGCTCGGGTACGCCAAGCGCGAGCAGTTGGTGGACGGCGTGCAGAAGGCGCGGGACGCCCAGGAGCAGGCAAAGGAGCAGTTCGCGTCGGCGCTCGACGAGTTCATCGCGGTGACGAAGGTGGATACCGGTGACCTCGAGGCGACCTACAAGCGGCTCCAGACCGAGCTGGACCGGAGCGAGAGCCGGGCCAAGAGCGTGAGCGATCGCATCCGGTCGGTGCAACGTGTTGCCGACGCCCTGTTCAGGGAATGGGAGGCGGAACTCGACCAGTACTCGAGCGAGCAGCTCCGCCGGTCCAGCCGCGAGCAGCTCGAGGCGACCCGCTCGCGGTACACCGATCTGCTCGGCGCGATGCAGCGTGCCGAGAGCAAGATGGACCCCGTGCTCGCGGCCTTCCGCGACCAGGTGCTGTTGCTCAAGCACAACCTCAACGCGAGGGCGATCGCGTCGCTTGAGGGCACCGTCGGCGACCTCGAGCGGGACATCGGGGCACTGATCAAAGACATGGAGGCGTCGATCGCCGAGGCCAACTCGTTCATCGACTCGATGGGCTCGTGAGGTCTACGCGACGCGTTCGTCGGCGTTGATCATGGTGCTCTGACCGTGGACACGGCCAATCTCGACGAGTTGCCGCTGCAGGGAATCGGTGAGCCCGTGGAACTCGACGCCGACCTCGTGGAGGAGGGCGCCGCGCCTGGCAACCCACACGACCCGACATGGGAAGGGCAGGCTCTTGCCCATGACCGTCTGGAAGACGAGTGCCCGCTTCTGCCCCGCCCTCGGAGCAAACAGAGAACGAACTCGAATTCGCGCCCCAGTCCGCGAGAGATCCAACACCGTCCCGTTCGAGCAGCGCAGCCGTTCGCAGCGCACACGCCCCGGCCGGCGTCGATTCGCCGCGACCTCGTCGTCGCGGACCGCCAACAGGTTCACGGCTGAGAGTTGGATGCGTTCCACGGCCGCGCGATATCGACCATCGCGGGCGACCACGCCACGGAAAGGCCGGCTGTCGAGCCAACCGGATTCTCACGACCGGCACAGCACCCCGACCAGGCGTCCGATAGCTGGTAGCCTGTCACGTATCGGACGGTGCGGCCCCGCGGGGAGCCCCCACGTCTGTGACGGAGCCAACGATGCACCAGGCAGAATTCACGCCCGTGAAGGCCTTCGACGCGCGGGACGTCGAGCGGCCCGATCCGGTGCTCATGAAGTACTACACGATCGTCGCGATCTGCGCGGGCCCGGCGTTCCCCCTGGTGTGGGTGATGCAGTACTTCCGTTACTCCACGCTCCGATACCGGTTCGATGAGGAGGGCGTGTGGATGGCCTGGGGGGTCCTGTTCAAGCGCGAGATCAACCTCACCTACCGCCGGATCCAGGACATCCACGTCACCCGGGGGCTGATCCAGCGGTGGCTCGGCCTCGCGAGCGTGGCGGTGCAGACCGCCTCGGGCAATGCGACACCGGAGATGACGATCGAGGGCGTGCTCGACGCCGAGGGGCTGCGTGACTTTCTCTACGCCAGGATGCGCGGGGCCAAGGACGAGCACCACGATGGCGAGAGCGAGGGGAGCGGCGATGACGAATTGCTCGCGCTGCTCACCGATATCCGCGACGGCGTGCTCGGACTGCGCGAGCGCGTGCGCATGCTCGAGGCGGCGGGCGCCGAGGGGGGGCGGCCGTGAGCGGCGCGTCAGAACGGGCGACAGCATGGGTGTACCGCGGGCTCTGGGGCATCCTTGTGCGTTGGCTGCGTGTGCCGGGAGACGCGCCCGGCGTGCCCCCGGGAGGCGGGAGTGTGCTGCGTTCCGTGAAGCCCTCGCCGGGATTCCTTCGGTACCTCAAGTTCAAGTTCTGGATCCTGCTGCTCCTGATCGATGTCGGAATCATCGGGCTGTGGGTCGTGCTGCTGGTCATCAGCCCGCTGGCGGGGCTTCTAACGGCGCCGCTCTTCTGGGGCGTCGCGATCATCCCCGACATCTTCGCCTACGCGGCCCTGCACGTGCGGTACGACACGACCTGGTACATCATCACCGAGCGCAGCGTGCGGATCCGGCGGGGCGTCTGGATGCTCCGGGAGAACACCATCACGTTCGAGAACGTGCAGAACGTCGAGGTCCGCCAGGGCCCGCTGCAGCGGCATTTCGGCATCGCGGATGTCACGATCCAGACCGCGGGGGGCGGCGGAGCGGCGGGCCCGCACGGTCACCAATCGCTCGGTGGGCACAACGGCCTGCTGGAGGGGGTCGAGGCGGCGGCGGAGCTGCGCGACCTGATCATGCACCGGGCCATGACCTCGCGGGGCGCGGGGCTGGGTGACGAGCACGCCCAAGAGCGGGCGGGGGCGGGCCTAGGCCCCGGCCACACGGAGGTGCTCCGCGAGATCAGGGCCGCCCTCGCGGGCTGACGCCCGCGAGGACCCCCGATCAGGCCATGCGGACCCAGCGGATCAGGGTCTTAAAGTTCGGCGGCTTGCCGTACATGAGCAGCCCGACGCGGAAGACCTTGGCGGCCAGCCAGACGCACAGGTACGCGGCCGCGGCGGTGAGGCCGATCGAGAGCAGGATCTGCCACATCGGCGGCGGCTCGGTGCTGGTGATGCGGACCATCATGGCGAAGGGCGACATGGGAGGCGTCATGCTCAGCACCAGCGAGAGCGTCGAGTTGGGGTCGCGGCTGATGGGAAGCCAGAAGAAGTAGGGCAGCATGATCACCATCATCACGGGGCCCATGAGGGACTGAGCCTCGCGGAGCTCGTTGACAGAGGAGCCGATGGCGGCCATGAGCGAGGCGATGATGAAATAGGCCAGGACGAAGTAGATCAGCATGAAGATGATCTTGTCGATCGAGAGCAGGTCCAGCAGCGCGAATGCCGAGAGCGTGGCGGCGCCGACGCTGGCATAGACGCTGAGCAGCACGAGGCCGACGACCATCTGGCCGATGATCTTCCCTGTCATGAGCTGCATGGGCGAGACGGCGCTGAGCAGGACCTCGACGACGCGGCTGGACTTCTCTTCGATGGTCGTCGTGAGCAGGTACTGCCCCCCAACCATCACCGACATCATCAGCAGGATCATGAAGCCGAAGGGCAGCATGATGTTGAGCTCGGCGGTTGACGATCGGGCCTCGCCCGAGTCGGTGATCTCCTGGGGCCGGCCCGAGGCGACGGTGGTCAGGGCGGAGAGCTGCTTGCCATCCACCCCGGCCTCCGCGTAGCGCTTGTCGAGGATGGCGCGCCGGACGCCGGTCCGGATGTGATCGATATTTCGGTCGTCGGTCTTCCCCCGGACGAAAAGCTGGTAGCCGCCGAACTCCTCCGCGCCCTCGGCCTTGTCAACGGCGTCTGGCGCGATGACGGCGAGCGCGAGCAGGGCGTCGGGCTTGTCGGCCTCGACGGGCTTGAGCCGGGACTGGACCGACTCGGGCTCGGTCTCGGCCGGGAGCACCTCGACGCTGAGATTCGGGGGCTGGCCGAAGGCCTGGGCGATCATCCCCTGCACCATCGGATCATTCATGTAGTTCGAGACATCCCCGCCGCCCAGCTCGGCGAGGTGCTTCTGGATCTCGGCGCTGCCCTCGGCCGCCTGGCGGGCAAGCCCCTCGGGGGAGAGCTGCTCGCGGATCCGGTCGGCGAGCGAGCCGGAGTGATCGATCACCGCGACCGTCCCCGCGAGGACCGGGGCCTTGGCCTGGTTGGTGAACTTGACGATGAGCGGGATAGCCGCGGCAGCGAGGCCGGGGATGATGAACGCCCCGATGACGAACGCCTTGGTGAGGACGGTGGAGGAGAACTCACGCCACGCGACGGCGACGACCTTGGCGATCATTGTGCGGCTCCTGCGGTCTGAGCGGCGCCGTCGCGGAGGGCCGCGCGGAGCTGGGATTCGTCGACGCCGGCGGGCACGCCATCGCCCCGCTGGACGATCTCGATGAAGACGTCCTCGAGGGTCGGGCGGCGGAGCTCGACGCGGATGATGGGGAGGGTCTCGACGATGCGGCGCATCACATCGGACGGGTTCACGCCCTCCTCGAGCGAGACCTCGTGGAGGCCGCCGAGGTGGGAGACGGCGCGCACGCCGGGGATCGAGGCGACGGCGTCGGCACCCGCGGCGTTCGCGGGCTCGAAGACGATGGTGCGGGGATCGTGCCTGGCGCGGATCTCTTCGAGGGTCGCGTCGAGCACCTTGGCGCCCTGATTAATCATGACGATGTGGTCGCAGAGCTGCTCGGCCTGGTGCATCACGTGGGTGGAGAAGATCACCGTGCGCCCCGCGTTGTGCTGTTCGAGGATGAGGTCTCGCAGGAGGCGCATGTTGACGGGGTCCAGCCCGCTGAACGGCTCGTCGAGGATGATGAGCTGGGGCTCGTGGAGCACCGATGCAATGAACTGGACCTTCTGCTGCATGCCCTTGCTCAGCTCGTCGCACCGCTTCTTGTAGCAGTCGGCCAGGCTGACGCGCTCCAGCCAGTCGCGGACGCGCCGATCGACGTCGGGGCCGTCCACCCCCTTGAGGCGGCCCATGAATCTCAGGAAAGCGCCGACGCGCATCTTCTTGTAGACCCCCCGCTCTTCGGGCAGGTAGCCGATCTGGTCCTTGCTCTCGACAGCCGAGGATTTCCCCAGCACGCTCAGCCGGCCCGCGTCGGGGAAGAGGATCGACATGATCATGCGGATCGTCGTTGTCTTGCCCGCCCCGTTGGGCCCGATGAAGCCGTAGAGCCCCCCATCCGGCACCCGCAGGTGCATGTCGCGAACCGCCACCTTGGGACCAAATGTCTTGGTCACCCCTTCGATAATGATCGCATCGCCCACGCTGACCCTCCCCGAAGCGGTGAGTGAACCCGCCCATTATTGGCCCGCGGGCCGGTTCCGTTTCAGCGCCGGGGGCGGTAGGCCCCTCCAGCGCGAATCTAAAGCCCAAATCTCGCCAGAGGAGCGACGCCCTCCACATGCACGGGGTGGGTCACCCCGAGGCGAAGGGCCGCGAGGAGCGCGTGCATGTCGGCCGGGAGCGGCGCGGTGAAGACCCTCGGCTCGCGGGTGATCGGGTGCTCGAAGGCGAGCAGCCCGGCGTGGAGCATCTGCCGCTCGATGCGTTCCCCACCCGCCAGCTCGAAGGGCCTGCCGCCATACATGTCGTCGCCGACGATCGGCCAGCCATTGAAGCTCATGTGCACCCGGATCTGGTGCGTCCGCCCGGTCTTGAGCTCCAGTTCGACCAGGGTAAACCGGCCGGTCGGGGTGAGTTCGGGGAGCGTGTACCGCTCGCGCACCCGGCAGATCGTCACGCTCGGCTTGCCGAGGTCGTCGTGCCGGACGACGTACTTCTCCCGGTAGCCCTTCTCCCGGGAAGGGTGCGGCCCGGTCGGGAGATCGATCACCTGCACGTCGGGCTCGACATGCCCCTGCACCACGGCGAGATACCGCTTGTCCACCGTCCTCAGCTCGAATTGCCGCCCGAGCTTCCAGTGCGCCTGGTCGTCCTTCGCGAAGACGATGCACCCCGTGGTGTCACGGTCGAGTCGGTGCACGACGCCGGGACGCGCGAACTCCTCGCCCACGGCGGAGAGCGCTCCCCCCGAAACGTGCCGGAAGTGCCACGCCAGGGCGTTGATCATCGTGCCCGACAGCTCGGACCGCGCCGGGTGCACAATGATGCCCGGGCGCTTGTTCAGCACGATCAGGTGCCCGTCCTCGTAGAGCACGTCAAGCGGGATATCTTCCGGCCGGATCCCCTTGTCTGGCGGGGGTGGCACCACCACCTCCACGCGATCGCCGGAGGCCAGGCGCGTCGAGGGCTTTGCGGGCCGGTCGTTGACCGTCACGCCGCCCGATTCGATGAGCTTCTGCAGCTGCGTGCGGCTCATGAAGGTCACGCGGCTGGTGAGATACTTGTCGAGCCGCGTGTCGAGATCGCGCTGCAGCGTGAAGGTCACGCGAGGCAGGCTCTCGTCCGCGCTCCCATCGCCGGACTCGGCCCCGCGGGCACGCGCCTGCTCGATCGCACGCTGGATGGCCTCGGGATCAACCTTGCCGCCGGGGAGCAGCAGATCATCGCCGACCGAGGCGTGCACCGTTTCGTCGCCCGGGGCTGCCCGCTCCCGCCGGCCCTCGCTCATCGCCCGCCGCCAGAGCCCCCCTCGCCGGAGGTGCCGCTCGAGCCGTCGCCACCGGACTGCTGCGCGTCTCCGCCGGCCGCCGGCGGGGATTCCCATCGCTGCCCGAGGCCGGCGCCGATTCGTCGGAGGTCGCGGGCGGCGCCCCACCTTCCTGCGCCGGAACCGGGCCGACCGTCTGGTCCTCCGGATTCACCGCCGGCGCCTCCGGCTCCGGGGGCTTGAGGGCGGGAATCTCTGGCAGGTCGGCCTTGGCGTAGATCGTGACCGGCTTGTCGATCGAGTTGAGGGCCGAGAGGCGGGCCTGGATGATCGCCGCCTGCTCCAGGAAACCGTTGTTGTTGGCCAGGGTCGCGGCCTGATCGAGCATGTTCTTCGCGGCCGTGGCGTCCTTCCGCGACTCGGAAACCGCCGCGAGGCCATACAGCGCGCTCAGCCGGTGGATGGCCAATCCCGGCCTGCCATCGGTGAGGCCGTAGACCTCCTTGTACAATGACTCGGCCTCGCCGAGAAACCGCGTGCGATCCTCGTCGGTGAGAATGTCGTCGGCGTTCTCCGCCTCACCCTGCTGGTTGATGGTCGCACCGGGCTTCACGCCGCGCTGCACGGAGCGGAGATATTCGTCCGCAGCCGCCAGGGTCGCCATGATCTGCACGCCGCGCACGTTCTTGAAGTCCTCGGCGATGCGCTTGAGCGCGTCGGGGGAGGGCGAGGCGGTCTCGGTCGACTGATTGAGCTGAGCGAACGCGTCGTCAACCCGCGCGGCCCTCGCCTCTTTCTGCTTGTTCCACGCGAAGTAGCCCAAAGAGATCAGCGCCAACACCAGGAGCACCGGCGTGCTCCACTTCCGCAGGAACTCGATGAACTCGACGTTGAGCCGAGACTCTTCGAGCCCCGCGCCTTCCTTGATCTGTTGGAGCCGAGTGTCCTCAACCATGCCGTGTCGCTCCGCCGGACACCGGGGTCCGATCGTTATCGATTCGTTCGGTATACGCCGGCTCAAATCCGGCCCGGAGTCTAGGACCCGGGCGCGGACCAGAAACGCCAGGGGGTCTCGGCCTCGAGGACCGCATCGGGGACAAGTAGCCGGCGGACCCGACGGGTCAGCGCCTCCACGCCCGCCCCGGTCACCGCAGAGACGACCTCGTCGGCGGCCCACTCCGGGAGGCCAAGGTCTGCCCGGATCGCGACACGCAACACCGACCGGGCCGAGCGCTGGGTCGCATCCACCTCGGGGAGCGGGTGGAAGACATCGCCCAGCAACAGGATGAGGTCGGCCTGCTCAAGCAATTGCAGCGCCGCCGCCAGCGCCGCTCGCTCGGGCGGGCGCGCGTCGGGCCGGAGTCCCGGAGTATCCATAAACCGCACCACGAGCCCGTCCAGATCCACGAGGGCGCCGACGTGGTCGCGGGTCGTCCCCGGTTCGTCGGCCACGATCGCCACACCCCGGCCGGCCAGACGGTTCAGCAGGGTCGACTTGCCGATGTTCGACGCCCCGAGCGCGATGACGAGCGGCGGCACAATCAGTCGCTGCAGCAGCGACGAGTGCTCCATGTCTGGCGCGGCGACCTCGGCGGCCGGTTCTGGCTGCCCCGCCGCCGCCCACCGCCGGGGCTGATCGAGGAGGAGGTCGACGGCGCGGGGGCTGGCAGCCCGGGTCAACGCGTCGAGCACGGCAGCGCGGAACGAGGAGCCTGCCTCGGGGAACCGGGCCAGAGGTTCATCCCACCGGTCGGGCGCCAACCCCGCGCCGCCGAGGGCCGCGCTCATCCGACGGATGACCTCCGCGCCGCCATGGATCGTGATCAGGGCCAAATCCTGAGAGACCCTGGCGAGGATCCCGGTATCGACCCCCGGCAAAGTCCTCAGCGCGATCGCCCCGGGAGCAACCTCCCGGAGACCGAGCCGGGCGAGCGCGCCAGAGACGTCCCCACGGATCTGGAATATCGCGAGCGCTCCAGGGAGCCAGGGCGCGGTCTGGAGCCTCCAGACCGCGTCGAGAGCGGGGCCGCTCATGCCTCTTCATCACCTTCGCGGAGGGCGTGCTCGATGGTGCGCTGGATGCCGATGAGCTGCAGATCAGGGATGATTCGCTCAACCAGTCCGTCGTCGTCGAACAGCGCCGGCGCGTCTCCTCCGGTCGCGATGACACGCGGGTAGGCCTCGTAGTGCTCCGCATACCGCTCGACGAGTTGACGCACCATGCCCACCGCGCCCGCCACGACCCCCAGTTGCATCGCGTGCCGGGTGTCCTTGCCGAAGGGGCCGCGGGCCAGATCCTGGGGCTCGAAGCGAATCTCGGGAAGCGCCGCCGTGTGCTCGTGCAGTGCCCGGAGCATCATGTTCAGGCCGGGAGCGATGGCCCCGCCATGGAAAGTCCCTTGCCCGTCGATGAAATCGACCGTGATGGCGGTCCCCGCATCGACCACGACGCACGCCGACTCCACGAGACTGAACGCCGCCACCGCGTCCAGTGCCCGGTCGACGCCAAGGGTCGAGGCATCATCCAGGGTGTGGTTGAGGGGGGGCAGACAATCTCGACCCACCCGGACCACGGGGATGCCGGCGTCGCGGATCGCGGCCTCGAGGGCGCCCGCCGCCGGCTCATTCACCGAGGCGATGGCGACGAGGTCGGGGGCCGCCTCTTCCAGGGCCTGGAGAATCTGGGGGGTGGCCAGTTCGAAAGGCTCGGCGTGGGCGTGGCCCATCTCGCGGGCGCGGAAGGCCGCCCAGCGGGCCCTGGTGTTGCCAAGGGCGACGGCGAGGACGCTGTGGGACGATGGGGGGAGTTCGGGCACAGGGAAAGCGTAGAGCCTCCGTGCCCGGGAGTGCGTTGAAGCTAGAGTCTGGCCACGCATGGTGACCTGCAAGGTCGATCCCGAACTCACCCGCCACCGCATCGGGGATGTCGCCTTCCCATTGGGGACCTACCCGGTGGAAGACATGGTCCCAATCCAGGGATACAGCATCGAGTTCGAGGCCGCGGACGGGGACAATGAGGGCGAGTGGGAGGAGTGGCCGGATCGGTACGTCCTCGACATCGTGATTACGGCCGACCGGGTGGAGGCCCTGGTGCGGCACCTGCTCACGCTGCTGCCGGGCCGGGTGTACCCCATCCTCGATGTCCTCGGGCGCGACGCCTACCGCGAGGTGGACCCGTACGTGTCGTACGAGCTGCTCGGCCTGGACCGCCTGACGGACGCCGTCCGCCGGTTCCGGGCGTTTTTCCTGGAAGACGGCCTGGTCGGTTTCGGCGCGATGAGCGACGAGCCATTCATCTATCTGTTCGTGGACGAGCACAAGATTGTCACCCTGCGGTGCACGGTCGATGACCGCGACCGGGTGGAACGGGTGCTCAAGGCCTTCGACCTCGAGGAGGTCCCAGAGCCGGCCGGTGCCGACGCCGCGGTCCACGAGCACCGATCGGTGCTGCTGGCCAGCCCGGAGGAGGAGGATGTCCTCGACTTTGAGGAGATCGTCGAGACGATCCGGGACGAGTGGCAGCTCATCCTCAATGTGGATCCGGATACCAATGCGGACGACGAGGGCCGGGAACTCGGACTGACCGACTGGCACCTGCTTGCCCGGGCCGAATACGAGCAGGAGCCCCTGGTGCGGTATATCGAGATCCTGCTCCGGGCGGGCACGCTCCGCGAGGCGGAGGAGTTGGGGCGGGAGGCGGCCGACGCGCTGTTCGACGGCGAAGAGCGCGAGCCCTCGGTGGCATCCATCGTGGAAATCGATCGGGTTGGGCCCGAGGAGTTTCGCGAGTTGCTGACCCACGCGGGGGTTGGAGAGCCGCCGGATCCGCCCGAACCAGGGGTATTGCACGCCCGCTGGGCTGGTTGAGCCGACGAAGCGGGTTATCCCGGTGAAAATGCCGGTCAAGCATGAAGCAACCGCGGGAGGCTCGGCGTGGAATATGGAGTGCAAGGGGATGTCGGGCCTCACGAAGTGCAGGCCTCGCCAGTTGCGATTCTGGATCGGGCGGGTTATCTTCTGACCCCACGGGCAGAGCGGGTCTCTGCCCTGGGCGGAGGCAATGCCCCCCGGGGAGCCGGTAAGCCCGGCGGCCGAACCAGCCGCCTCCTCGTCCATCGTGTGGAGACCTCGTCCCGCTTGAGTTGCGGGCGCTTGAAATAATGCTCGACGCGACGGGAGCATCGTCGCGGCAGAGGAACAGCTTGGAGATCAGCATGTTGAGGCGCACCCCCCGTCGTGTCGGATCACTGCTCGCCGCGGCCGCAGCTTGCGCTGGCGTGCACGGCGTGCTTGTGTCGCCGGCCTTGGCGCAGTCGACGGGCGTCACCATCCGTGACGAGATCGCCGCGCCGGGCTCGATCATCGACCGGGCCCAGGCCCTGGCCGACGAGGGCAAGCTGATCCACGCCTACGAAACGCTGAGCGACCTGCTCGCCGGCTCCGGGGCCGACCTCACCGACACGGAGCGGGCGCGGGCCCTGCAGTTGTCGACCGAGGTCAACCGCAAGATCATGGCCCTCGACTCCTACGAGGTCAGTCTCCAGAAGGCCGAGTACGCGCTGGGGTCTGAGGACCTGCGGGCCGCGGCCCACCATGCCGGGGCGGTGGCCAGCTCCGGAACCGCGTCCGCCGACCAGGTCGAGCGGGCTCAGAACATCATGCGGTCGGTGGAGGCCCGCCAGGCCCAACTCGGCCCGGCCATGAAGGCCCGCCTCTCCGACGCGCTGCGAGCCCTTGATGCGGGACGCTACGTCGAGGCCAAGAGCGGCCTCTCCTCCGTCAGCCGCTCCGGTGTGACTCTCTCTTCGGGCGAGCGCGAGCAGCTCCTCGCCGCGCAGGAGCAGATCCTGATGCAGGAGGCGGCGCGCGGCGCACGCTTCGATGAGCCCATCGCGGCAGCGGGCATGCTCCAGCCCGGCGTCGTGACCCGCGACGAGAACGGGAACGAAGGCGTCACGGAGAACGCGTGGCAGCCCGAAACCCCGAGCGCCCAGTCGCAGCCGGAGAACCAGGACTTCCTGCAGGTGGCCCGCCAGCTCGAGGCCGGGAGCACGATGGCCGAGGCGGACGTGGCCTTCGGCGAGAGTCGCTGGGCCGACGCCAAGGCGAAGTACCAGCGGGCGCTCTCCGAGTTCGGCGACCTGCTCAGCGGCGACCAGACCTCACACGCCCAGCAGCGCATCCAGGAGTGCCTGCTCCAGATGGGCAGCGCCCAAACGAGCCTGATCGACGACCAGATCAGCGCGCATCGGGGTGGCGGCCAGCCAGTCCAAGGCCCAGTTCAACAACCAGCTCGCCCAGGCGCAGAAGGCGATGCAGGCCTACGACACCGCCAGCGCCCGCGACGCGGCCGCGGCGGCGCAGCTCACATGGTCAAGCGCCAAGGCCAAGCAGCTCTTCAGCGAGGGTGACCTGAGCGCGATGGCGACCCAGCTCTCCAACCTGAAGGCCGACATCGACGTCGCCGACGAGCGCATCAAGATGCAGCAGCAGATCGACGTGGAGAACCAGGCCAAGCGCGACGCGATCGACCAGGCCCTGCAGCGCCAGCGCGAGCGTGCCCGCAAGATCACCGAGGCGATCGAGCGCGTCCGCGCCCTCCAGATGGAGATGAAGTACAAGGAAGCGCTGCAGGTCGTCGAGAACCAGATCCTCTTCCTCGACCCCATCAACCCATCCGGCCTTCTCCTCCGCGACATGCTGCGGGACAACCTGGTCTACCGGACCGCCTCGACACTTCGCAACGACGCGGCCAACGCGATCTCGACCCAGCAGATGGAGACCATCGAGGCGACCATCCCGCCCGCCGGCATCATGAACTACCCGACCGATTGGCCCGCCATCAGCGCCCAGCGGGCCGGGGTCGAGGCGACCAACGAGAGCCCGGCCGACCGCCGCGTCCTCGCCGCCCTCGAGACCACGACGCTTCCGGCCGCGTTCAACGACAACACGCTCGAGCAGGCGCTGGCCTACTTCGGCCAGATGACCGGCTTCGACATGGACGTGGACTGGGCCTCGCTCGAGGAGATCGGC
Source organism: Phycisphaerales bacterium (assembly GCA_016709445.1). Taxonomy (GTDB): domain Bacteria; phylum Planctomycetota; class Phycisphaerae; order Phycisphaerales; family UBA1924; genus PNC22. The sequence goes on along the minus strand of JADJMV010000007.1, from coordinate 230,863 downwards.
ATCGACAAGGAGACGACCGTCTCCCTGAGCCTCAAGAAGACCAACGCCCGCACGGTGCTCGAGCGCCTGCTCGACAAGGTCAGCACCGATCCGGTGACCCAGGCAGACTGGGCCGTCCAGGACGGCATGCTCCAGATCGCCAGCGAGGACCGGATCCGACGCCACACCGTGCTTGAGATGTACGACATCCGCGACCTCATCTTCGAGGTGCCCAACTACGACGAGGCCCCCCAGATCGACCTCCAGAGCGTGCTCCAGAGCTCACAGGGCGGCGGCGGCGGGCAGAGCCCCTTCCAGACCAACCAGCAGCAGGACGTGAACCGCCTGCCCCTCCAAGACCGCATCGACCAGATCAAGGAGATCATCTACCGCAACGTGGATGAGGAGAGCTGGCCCGAGGGCGGCGGCACCACCGGCGCCATGTACGACCTCAACGGCCAGCTGCTCATCCGCAACACGCCGAAGAACCACCGCGAGATCCACAGCCTGCTGAGCAAGCTCCGCGAAGCCAAGGCCATGCAGATCAACGTCGAGACGCGGTTCCTGCTCGTCGCCCAGGACTTCTTCGAGCAGGTCGGCTTCGATCTCGACGTCTACTTCAACGCCAAGAACAACCAGATCCGCGCCGCCCGCGCCACCGACCCCAACGTGCAGGCGAGCGACTTCTTCGACTTCGGCGGCTCGGGCCTGCAGCGCACCATCACCGGCCCGGACAACGGCGGCGGCACCGGCACGACCCAGGGCACCGTCAATCCCCGCCCCTGGTCGCCCATCGGCACCGGGCAGAACTCGCTCGGCCTGGCCTCGACGCTCATGACGGGCGACTTCGCCGGCAAGGTTCTCGGCGAGGCCCCCGCCCTCGGCATCGCCGGCCAGTTCCTCGACGACGTGCAGGTCGACTTCCTGGTCAAGGCCACGCAGGCCGACCGCCGGAGCGCCCAGCTCACCGCCCCACGCCTGACCTTCACCAACGGCCAGACGTCCAACTTCTACGTCGTGACCCAGCAGTCCTTCGTCTCCGACCTCCAGCCGGTGGTGTCCGACTCGGCCGTCGGCTTCGACCCGACCCTGGCCGTCGCCTCCGAGGGCGTTGTCATGCTCGTCACCGGTCAGGTCACCGCCGACCGCCGGTACGTCCTGCTCGATGTCACCAGCTCGGTCTCCAAGATTAAGGGGTTCGCCCAGCAGCCCGTCACCGCCGTCGCCGGCGGCCAGCTGGTCTCCTCCCAAGATACCCAGTCGTTCATCCAGCTCCCCACCGTGACCGTCACCCAGGTCCAGACGACCGTCACCGTGCCCGATCAGGGCACCGTGCTGCTCGGCGGGCAGCGCCTCGTGACCGAGACCGAGGTTGAGACCGGTGTCCCCGTGCTCAGCAAGATCCCCATCATCAACCGCTTCTTCTCCAACCGCATCCAGTCCCGCGAGGAGCAGACCCTCCTCATCCTGATCAAGCCCACCATCCTGATCCAGAACGAGCAGGAGAACAACTCCTTCCCCGGCCTCGAGCAGTCGCTCCGCGGCCTCGGGGGCTGAGGCCACATCCGCTCTGGAACCTCCGCACGCCTTGGGGGCCGCCGGGAACATCCGGCGGCCCCTTCTCGTTTTGCGAGCGGTCCCCCCGGACGATCGGAGCGGTTACACTATGGGCGGGCCGCGGAGGCCGGCGGGGCTCGGCGTCCCCGGAGTGCGGCGTTGGTGTGGTGACGCAGGAGGTACGGTCATGGCGGGGAGTGGGTCTCGCATCCGGATCAAGGACACCCAGGGCGTCACGCAGATCGAGTTCATCGACCGCAATATCCTCGACGAAGCCAACATCCAGGCCATCGGCGAAGAGATCGGCTCGATCATCGATCGGTCCGCCAAGCCCCAGCTCCTGATCAGCTTCGCCAACGTCGATCACCTCTCGTCAGCGGCGCTCGGCACGCTCATCACCGTCAACACCAAGATCCGGAACAAGGGCGGTCGGCTCTGCCTGGCCAACATCGATCCGCAGATCTACGAGGTGTTCGTGATTACGCGGCTGAACCAGTTGTTCGACATCAAGGAATCAACCGAAGAGGCGCTCAAGAGCTTCGGCTGAACCCCGTGCGTGTGATGAGTCCACCAACGCCGCCAAGCGTGTCCGGGCGTGTCCTGATGGTCAATGACCGGGACCAGATCGCCGCCCTTCAAGACCTGGTGGTGGAGGCGGCCGAGGAGTTGGGCTACTCGAGGAGTGCCCGATTCGCGCTGCGGCTCGCCCTCGAAGAGGCGATCACCAACGCGTTCAAGCACGGCCACCGTTCGCTCCCGGACTCGACCCCAGTCGAGATCGAGTACGCCGTCGGCCCGGAGCGGATCCGTGTTGCAGTCCAAGACCAGGGCCCGGGGTTCCGGCCCGAGTCGGTGCCCGACCCGACGTTGGATGAAAACCTCGAAACGCCCGGGGGCCGGGGACTCGTCCTGATGCGGGCCTATATGAGCCGCATCGCCTTCAACGAGTCCGGGAACCGCGTCGAACTCGAGTTGAGGCGTCCCGAGACCGAGTAGGTGGGGCCACGACGATCCATTCCGCGATTGTCCCCCCTCCGGCGCGATCCTACAATGGAATGATTCTAAGTCTCGATTCCGGACGGCAGAATGCCGATTCGGTGGAGGAATGCCCATGCGACTCCCGCTCTATCTCGACCACGCCGCGACCACCCCCTGCGACCCCCGCGTCGTCGAGGCGATGCTGCCCTACTTCACCGAGAAGTTCGGGAATCCCGGCAGCCGCAACCACGCCTTCGGCTGGGAGGCGGAAGAGGGCGTCGAAACGGCCCGGGCGCAGGTCGCGGCCCTCCTGGGGGCGGACCGCAAGGAAGTGGTGTTCACGAGCGGGGCGACCGAGAGCAACAACCTCGCCATCAAGGGCGCGGCCTACATGTACGAGAAGGCGCCCGCCGGCGGGACCAAGCGCGGGCACATCATCAGCTGCATCATCGAGCACAAGGCGGTGCTCGACCCCTGCAAGCGTCTGGAGAAGGAGGGCTTCGACGTCACCTTCCTCGAGCCGGGCCGGGACGGTATCGTGACCCGCGCGATGGTCGAGCAGGCGATGCGGGACGACACGATCCTCGTGACCATCATGTGGGCCAACAACGAGATCGGCACCATCAACGAGGTCCGCGAGATCGGGGCGCTCTGTCACGAGCGCGACGTAGTGTTCCACACCGATGCGACACAGTGGGCCGGGAAGATGCCCATCGACGTCAACAAGGACAACGTCGACCTGCTCAGCATGAGCGGGCACAAGTTCTACGGACCCAAGGGCGTCGGTGCGCTCTTCGTGCGTCGGCGCAAACCCCGGATCCGCCTGCAGGCCCTCCAGGACGGCGGAGGACAGGAGCGCAACTTCCGTTCCGGCACCCTCAATGTGACCGGGATCGTCGGGCTCGGCAAGGCGTGCCAGCTCGCCCTGGCGGAGATGGACAGCGACCGGGAGCGGCTCTTCGGACTCCGCAAGAAGCTCGAGCAACGGATCACCTCTTCCCTCGATGTGGTGCAGATCAACGGCCACCCCGACAAGCGGCTCCCCCACCTGACGAACATCTCCTTCGGATTTGTCGAGGGCGAGAGCCTGATGATGGCGTGCAAGGACATCGCGATGAGTTCGGGGTCGGCATGCACCAGCGCGCGAGCCTCGAGCCGAGCTACGTGCTCAAGGGTCTCGGCATCGGAGACGACCTGGCCCACAGCTCCCTCCGGCTCAGCCTGGGGCGCTGGACCACCGAGGAGGAGGTCGAGTTCGCGGGCGCCAAGATCATCGAGGCCGTCCGCAAGCTCCGATCGCTCAGCCCCCTCTACGACATGCACCAGGAAGGTATCGACATCACGAAGATCGAGTGGCAGGCCCACTAGTTCTCGGGGCGGCCGGAGCCTCGCCCGGCGGCGCGGCCGGCCCGGGGCGGGTTCAACAAGCAGAGCACGGGCCACAGGCCCGGAGGTGAACGATGGCGTACAGCGACAAGGTTGTGGACCACTACGAGAATCCGAGGAATGTCGGCAACTTTGGCTCGACCGGCGAGGTCAAGGGCCGCAAGGACGTCGGCGTCGGACTGGTGGGCGCCCCCGAGTGCGGCGACGTGATGCAGCTGCAGATCAAGGTAAACCAGGACACCGGCGTGATCGAGGACGCGAAGTTCAAGTGCTTCGGCTGCGGCTCGGCCATCGCCTCCAGCTCCCTGGCCACCGAGTGGCTCAAGGGCCGGACCCTGGACGAGGGCCTGTCGATCCGGAACACCGAGATCGTCGAAGAGCTCAGCCTGCCCCCGGTCAAGATCCACTGTTCCGTGCTGGCCGAAGACGCGATCAAGGCCGCCATCGCCGACTACAAGGCCAAGAACAGCACCGAAGCCCCACAGACCGCCGCCAAGGCCTGAATACCACCCCGATCCGTCCACGCCCCGCCCGCGTAGTATCAAGGGAACAGGGAGGCCCGCCATGCACGAGACCCACCAGACGACAACCGAATCCGGGATCATCCTCTCCGAGGCCGCGGCCCGCGAGATCCGCAACATCATCGAGCAGCAGGAGCTCGACGCCGCGAAGGTCCGCCTCCGCGTGGGCGTCAAGGGCGGCGGCTGCTCCGGATTCAGCTACGTGCTCGACCTCACCGAGAACCAGAAAGAGACCGACGAGGAGTTTGAGCAGCACGGGGTCAAGATCATCTGCGACCCCAAGAGTCTGCTCTATCTCAACGGAACCACCGTCGACTTTCGGGACGAGATCATGGGGCGGGGTTTCGTGTTCAACAACCCCAATGCCACGACGAGTTGCGGCTGCGGCTCCAGCTTCGCGGTTTGAGCCACGGACTACGCCACCCCTGACGATTCCCCACCCCCCCCGATCCGCGGGGGGATTTCGCTTTTCCGCGGCCTTCAGGGCGGGTATTCTCAGACCATACCACCGAGTATCGGTGGGAGTGGGATGGGCCGCGCCCGACGCACGGCCGAGCTGGGCTCGTCACGCACGCGGATCCGGCACGACGCTGAAGGGATTCGGATGAGCGAGGCATCGACGCCCGTCGAGACGACCAAGGGGTATTGCCCCCCGACGGTCACGCAAGTGAGCGTGTTCTTGGACAACCGTGTCGGCAAGCTTTACGACCTCGTGGAGGCCTTTGCCGATGCTCCCGACTGCTTCATCTGCGCCCTGAGCGTCCACGAGGCCGCGGACCACGCCGTGGTCCGCCTGATCAGCAACAACGCCCGGGCCGCCAAGCAGCTCCTACGGGACAACAAGCTCCCGTTCTGCGAGCTCGATGTCCTGGTTGTCGAGATCTCCAAGGGCCACACGCTCAGTAGCCTCTGCCTGAGCCTGCTGGGCGCCGAACTCAATATCCAGTTTGCCTACCCGCTGATGCTCAGGCCCAACGGCACCCCCACCATTGCGCTCGCCGTGGACGACAAGTTCCTGGGCGGCGAGATCCTGCGTCGGAAAGGCTTCCGGCTGCTCGGCGAGGCGGACATCCGCGACGTGCACTAGGCGCTGCGAGTCGCCGGGTCGTCCCTGATCTCGATCCCAAACCACTCCAGGGGTCGAGGAAGCGCCGCGGAGGCAAACTCGAGGTGCAGGATGCGTCGGCGCCTCCCGCTGGAGCTGCGCTGGCTCCCGTGGAGCAGCAGCGGCCTCATCAGGAGCGCGTCTCCGGCCGACGCTTCGATCGCGAGGCCCGTGGCTGGCGAGGGGTCGTATGCACCCGGTCGCAGGCGACCCCGCATGTGACTGCCCGGTACGACCCTCAGGCACCCGTCAGCCACCCTTGCGTCGTCGAGGTGGATCCGGACGGTGAGCATCCCGGCGAGAACCGCCGGTGGTGGCTCGACGTGCGGGGCGCCCGCCTTCAACGACCATGGCCCGAATCCCTCGACCTCGTGCCGCGCGGCGACCGCGACCGTGACATCCTGGTGCATGGCGAGATGCCAGTTGGCGGCCGCACGCTTGTCAAACAAGATCGCCCGCGTCAGGATCGCCGGCGAGGACAGAGTCCGTGTCGCCAGGTCGCTCGCAACCCGTGCGGCGTGGCGGCCGGCCTGCCAGGAACGGAGCGGATCGCGCAGGCCCGCTCGCCCGTCCGGCGCGGTCTCGCGCAGAGACTCGAGCAAGGCGCCGGCAACAAAGCCCGAAATCAACTCACAGCCATCGGTCTCGAGCCGGAGCGAGGCTCCCATGACTCCAGCCTCCGTAGGCGCGTCAGGCCAGACCCTTGCGGCCCAGCCATCGCTCGGCGTCGAGTGCGGCCTGGCAACCCATGCCCGCGGCCGTGATCGCCTGGCGGTACTCCGCGTCGGCAACGTCGCCGGCCGCGAAGACGCCCTCGATATTGGTCCCGCTGTGCCGAGAGCGGAGCCGGACATAGCCAGCCTCGTCGAGCTCGATGCCCGCGCCCTTGAGGAATCTGGTCGCTGGGGTGTGCCCGATGGCGATGAAGAGCCCCCGGACGGGGAGTTCCGACCGTTCCCCCGACACGGTGTCGCGGAGCACGAGGGCCTTGATCTTCTCGTTCTTGCCGACCTCGCCCTCGCTCTGGCAATCTTCGACGACCTTGTTCCAAAGCACCTGTGCGTTCGGCTTGGAGAGGAAGCGGTCCTGCATCACCTTGCTGGCCCGGAGTTGATCCCGACGATGGATGACGTAGACCGTGGACGCAAACTTGGTGAGGTATGTGGCCTCTTCCATCGCGGTATCGCCGCCGCCGACAACGGCGAGGGGCTGGTTGCGGAAGAACGGGAGCGCGCCGTCGCACACGGCGCACGCGCTCACACCCCCACCCGCCCGCGCAAGCCGCATCTCGCTCTCGAGACCCATCCAATTGGCGGTGGCTCCGGTGGCGATCACCACGGCGTGGGCGCGGATCGCCCTGCCGGAGGCCGTGTGGAGCACATGGGGCTCGCCCGTCTTGGAGAACTCGCACCGGACGACGTCGTCACCGATGACCTCGGTGCCGAACCGCTCGGCCTGCGCCTGGAACTTGGCCATCATCTCGGGACCCGCCACGCCCTCGGGAAAGCCGGGATAGTTCTCGACCTCGGTGGTCAGCATGAGCTGGCCGCCGGGCAGGATCGGGCCGGGATCCTGCTTCGGCACGCCGATGAGCACGATCGGGTCGAGATTGGCACGGGCCGCGTAGACGGCAGCGGTCCAGCCGGCGGGTCCGGAACCGATGATCACGACCTTGTGGATGTTGTCTGTCATTGAGGGGTCCGGATTGATGCCGGGCGCGGGAGCTACTTGAGGTCGCCGGACTGCACGAGCGTCTCGCGGACGATCGAGAGCACCGGGGGCCAGAGGAGGTAGTCGCGGCCCGCGGGAGCATCGGTGGTGTTCTGCGCCTCGTCGGCCCACTGCTTGGAGCCGTCGGCGCCGACGGAGTAGAGCACAAACTGATCATCGCGGAGGGCAATGGCCACGTTCGGGGCATCCGCCACGATGACGCTGATCTCGTGAGGCGGGATCGTCGCCCTGGGCGGGAATCGATCCTTCGTGTCGCGAATCGGCACGAAGAAGATCAGCGGGGGCTGGCGGCCGCCCGCTCCGGGCGCCGCAAAGGGATCGCCCTCCAGCTCGGTGACAAACCGCGGACGGATGGCCGAGAGATCGAGCGGATAGGCCCGGTTCTCCGCGTAGAAACCTACGAGGCCCATCGAATCCCGCGTGCCGGCCAGCTCGACGGTCAGCTCCAGGCGCAGCTTGAAGAGCTCCCGCATATCGGGCACGCTCCGCGTGACGATCGCGACCGCGTCCCGGACCACGGGGCTTCGGTATCGCTCCACCACGAACGGCTGGCTGACGTTCTCGTCGAATCGGCTGTGCGTCCAGCGGTACTCGTAGTCGCTGCGGAGGGCATCGAGAGCTTCGTTGGCGCCATACCAATCCACGTGGATCGCGGCGACAGAGTCCCAGCGAGCCGCCTCACCGAAGAGGCGCAGGGGGCGCTGGGTGGAAGCGAGCCGAGCCATTGTGGGTGAGAACAGCTCGGGCTTCACACGCCCGCGAGGGGCGATCAAGGAGGCGATGAGCTGCGAGGCCCCCTCAAAGTCGGCCCGGGGGAGCTGGATCTTGGAGATGGTGAGCAGGGCTCGCTCGTCCTGCAGGCGGTCGATCACCGTCTTCAACTGGTCGGCGGTCAGCGTCTTGCCGCCGCGGAAGTCCTGGTAGGTCACGTCGCGGATCCGCTCAATCCCGCCGACCATGGCCTCGAACGCCCAGGACTTCTCGGCGTAGAACTCGCGGTCGGCGATCTGGCGTGCAAAGTAGACCCAGTCGGTCAGCACATCGAGAGCGCCCGCGGCGTCGCCGGCCGCAAGGCGACGCGTCGCCTCCACATTGACCAGACAGGCCATGTCATCGAACCGGGGGAGGTAGAGGTGGCGGGCCGTAGCCAGGAGCGGCGGGTCGCCCAGATCGGTATAGAGCCCCGCGGCGATGAGCTTGATCTGCTCGGGGCTCGAGCCAAGTTCGGCGAGGCCGTAGGGCTGGGCGAAGACCATCGCCCGGCGCTGGTCGGTCTCCTGGGTCACCTGATCGAGCGCCTCAAGAACCGCGACCTGTGTGGGCTTCTGCGCCCAAGCGGCCGCCTCGCTCCACATGGCGCTGCTTGCCGGGACGAGCGCGGCCTGTCGCGGCTTGGCCACACCCGCTGGGGGCGGCTCCATAGCGCTGAGAGAGGCAAGGATGATCGGGTCGCTGCGCCGATCGGGGCGGACATCGGCGAAATAGGCGTTGACCCGATTGACGAATTCGTCGGCGCGGGCCTGGGGTGCGAGGAGCACCGCCGCGAAGAGGATCGCCAGTCGGGACAGCGTGGGCAGAACGGCTCGGCGTGGGCGGGCGCCCATGGCGTATGCGTGGGTCATAAGCCCGATGGTAGCAGAGCCATCGCGGGCACGGGCGGGCCCCTGAGTGGATCGGGGCCGCCGCTGGAAGACGCCGGGCAGCCGCCCCGGGTCATGCACACGCGGGGCGTTTCGGGATGCGGATCAGTGCACCGACTTGCGGGTCGAGACGCGGGCCCGACGGGCGGCCTGATATGCCTCGATTTCCTCGTTGGGGTCAACCCCGGGCCGCCGGTTCTCGCGGTAGAACCGGGTCGGCTTGGCGTCGTTGATCTGGGCGTTGAGGCGGGTGAGCGCCTCGTCCACGATCTGCCGGACTCGCTCGCGGCTGATGCCGACCGTATCGGCGATCTGCTTGAGCGTGAGGGGCTGCTCGCCATCGAGTCCGAACCGGAGCCGGAGGATCGAGGCCTCGCGCTCGTCGATCGCCTCGAGCAACCGGCGCAGGATCGTCAGTTCGTCGCTGCGGAAGACCGAGTTCTCCGGCGGCGCGGTGCGGGTGTCGGCGATCAACTCGCCGAGGCCGACCAACTCGCCCGACGAGTCCGTGGGCTCCTGGGAGGGCGCCTGCATCGCCTTCACGGCGCGGCGGATGATCTTGACCTTCTTGGTCGGCAGGTCCATATGCGTCGCCAACTCTTCGACGGTTGGGTGGCGACCCAGCTCGGCCTCGAGTGTCCGCGATGCGACCTTCCACTTGGCGATCAGCTCGACCATGTAGGCCGGGATATGGATCGGCTGCGTGGCGTTGATGAGCGCACGCTTGATGGCCTGCTTGATCCACCAACTCGCGTAGGTGCTAAAGCGGGCGCCCTGCGCCGGGTCGAAGCCCTCGACCGCGCGGAGGAGGCCGATGTTGCCCTCCTCGATCAGGTCGGTGAGCGGCAGCCCCCGGCCCGAATAGTTCTTGGCGATCGCGACCACAAGGCGCAGATTGGCCCGGATCATCCGCTCCCGCGCGGCCGGGCAATTGTCGTTGATGATCGCCCACCCGAGCTCGCGCTCGTCCTCGGCGGTCAGCAGCGGCGTCTTGTTGATCTCACGGAGGTACAGTTGCAGATCAGTCTGCACGCCCGCCCCGTTGGGGGCGGTTCTCTCTCTGTTCCCGCTCACTTCTCTACCCACCTTTCACGGCCCGAAGGCCGGCCCACTCACTCAACTGTAGCACATGTATGGGCAGATGCACTACTCCCTCCGATTCGAAGCCGAGGCGGCAAAGGTTGCATCGGGGCGCAAGCTTTGGCACTTCAAACGCTTCCAACCCGGGCCCCAGGCGGATGATCAAGCGGGAGCCCTGCGCGGCCTGCTCCGACTGTGCGGCCGCGGTACAATCTGTGAGGGAAATTCCGGTTTTGCTGGCACACGAAATCCCCTGATGTATGTTTCCTTGTTTTGCATCTGCCGATGACACCGCACGGCCATGAACGTTGACCTTACCGAGCTGCTCCAGGGCTGGCCGCACGAGCCCGGCAAGATCAACGTCCGGCTTATCCAGGGCCTGGACGGGGAGCAGAAGGTCCAGATCCGGCTGGATTTAGGAATTCTTCAGATGAACGTCGACGGACGGCCCGACGGGCAACGCCCGGAGGGGTTCGACAGCCTCCTCGAGTACTACGAAGCAAAGCTGGACGACGCCTCCCGCGAGGGCGAAGAGGGGGAGGAAGAAGAGGGCGACCCCGCGGGTGGGCCCGGGGTTGCCGAGTTTGCCGAGCCCCCCACCGCCGCTGGAGAGACCACCTTTCGCCTGAGCCCGGACGACTGCCGGGCACTCCGGGAGGAGGCCGTCCAGTACTACCACCGCTACGTCGCGCTGCTCGTGCTCGAAGACTACGACCGCGTCGTGCGCGACACCTCCAGGAACCTCCGCTTGCTCGACCTGTGCGCCGAGCATGCCGAGGCCGAGGACGACCGGACCGTCCTCGAGCAGTTCCGCCCCTATATCACCATGATGCGGGCCCGCGCCCTGGCCAGCCAGGCGCTCCGCGACAACGAGCCCAAGGCGGCCCTCCATGCCATCGACGACGGCATCGAGTCGCTGCGACGCTACTTCGCCGACTTCGGCAACCTCGATCTCTTCGAAGCCTCCAACGAGGTCCAGATGCTCCGCGGCATGCGGGATTCGCTCGTCCCCAAGCTGCCCGTCAGCCAGAAAACCGAACTCCGGCAACGACTCCAGCGCGCCATCGAGGCCGAGAATTACGAACTGGCCGCGATCCTCCGGGACGAACTCAGGATGCTCCCGGAGTAGCCGGGGGCGTCGGCACCCTCGATCGCAGCCGCTCCCCCACCTGGGCCGCCATCATCGTGGCTGTCGCAATCTCGTCCACCACAACCAGATCAGCGCCGAGCGAGGTCGCCTGCATCCCGCGGCTGAGGAACCCGGAACGGACGGCGATGAAGACCCCCGGCGCCATCGACCGGATCGCCTCACAAGCCCTGAGCATCGGCTCGTGATCCGGGATGGTGAGCAGCACCGCATCGCAGTGCTCAAGACCGGCCTCGTGCAGCACCTCCGGGTTGGCCGCGTCCCCGTAGACGATCCGACGCCCCAGCCCCCGCTGTCGCTTCACCGTCTCCGGATTCAGCTCGACGATCGTGCACTCGAAGCCCGAGCGTTCGAGTCTGGCGGCCACCTCCCTGCCAACCGGGCCGTAGCCGGCCACGATGGCCCGAGGCTTGGTCGAGCCTTCGCCAGGGTGGCGGGCGGAGAGGTCCCGCATTGCCCGTCGCCTCCACGGGGGCGGGCGCAGCCGTACAAACCCACCCGCGGCCATCGGGCCGGCCTCGAAGAGCCAGGGGGTCAGCATGAGCGACAAGGCCACAACGGCGGCCAGGATCGCTTCTGCACCAGGGGAGATCAGCCCCCGGATCCGGCCCACGCCGAGGACAACGAGCGTGAACTCCCCGGTCTGGGCAAGGACGATGCCGGAGGTCACCGAGACGGGCCCGCTCATGCCGCAAGCCCACGCCGAGATGGCGACCGCGCCTGCCTTCACCAGGAGCGTCGCCCCGAGGACGGCCAGGACGACCCACCAGGAGGCGACGGCGGCGTGGAGATCGAGCCCGAGACCCACGGCCACGAAGAACACCGGTATGAACAAATCCCGTACCGGGGCGAGCTGGCCGAGCAACTGGTGGCGGGCCGGCGTCGCGGCCAGCAGAAACCCCGCGAGGAACGCTCCCAACTCGGGACTGAAGCCCAGGAGCGCCGTAATCGCGGCCGAGCCCATCGCCGCTCCCGCCCCGACGATGAGCACCAGCTCGGTGCCCCCGTCCTTGCCGGCGATGTGGAGCAGCCTGGGGAGCAGCAGCCTTCCGGCCAACACGATCGCCGCGATCCCGAACACACCGGCCGCGGCCTTGGCCCCGAGTGAGATCAATCCGTCGGGATCTGCCGCCGCATGGGCTTCGGCCGCCCCTCCCTGGCTGCTCTGCCAGGCCGCCAACAGCGGCACCACCGCCAACACGAGCACCGCGAAGAGGTCTTGGACGATCAGCGTGCCGAACGCCACACGTCCGTGCAGGTCGCGGAGTTGCCGGCGCTGCTGAAGCAGCCGCATCACCGCCGCGGTCGACGACATCGCGGTGGCTGCGGCGATGAGGAGTGCGGCTGGCGCCGGTTGGCCGAACGCCATGGCGATCGGGGTGCCGACGGCGGTTACCAGCGCACAGGAGATGGCGCCGATCAGGATGATCGGGGCCAATTCGCCGCGGATCTCCGCAGTGTCCATGTGCAGGCCGATGCCGAACATCAGCAGGATGATCGCCAGCTGAGAGATGCTCTCGACATGCTCGGCGTTGGGGATCAGGCCGATCAGGCTGGGGCCGATGATCGCCCCCGCCACCAGATACGCGGGGATCGCCGCGAGGCGCAGCCTGGAAAAGAGCAGGCTGACCAGCGCGGCCGTCGTGAGGATGACGACCAGGTCGACCAGGAGCGGATGCACGCTGGTCGCGGCGAGGGTGATCGGCATCATGGGTCAGATGGTATCGGTGCTGGGACCGGGCGCGGATCCCGGCGCTGCTTCTCTCGCTCCACGAGCACCGCGAGAAGGGTGAGATCGGCCGGGGTCACGCCCTCGAGGCGCGAGGCCTGGCCGAACGTGGCGGGTCGGAATCGCGAGAGCGCCTGACGGGCCTCGGTCCTCAGGGGCCGAAAGTCGTGGTAGTCCACCCACTCGGGCAGCGAGCGCCGCTCGATCTCGGCGTGACGCTTCACCTGGGCCTGCTGGCGGACGACGTAGCCCTCGTAGCGGACCTCGGCGTGCAGCGTCGAGGCAACGCCCGGGGGGACAGCCCCGAGCTCGCGGGCGAGGCTGGACTCGAGCCCGGCGACGTCGAGCCGGTCTTGCCGGATCAACCGGTCGAGCGGCACACCATCGAGGGTGACCCGCCGCAGCGCGACTCGGCCGGACTCGAGGGCCGAGCGGCGCGCTTCGAACCGACGCTCGCGCTCCTGCCCCAGGCCGTCGCAGGCGAGCAGGCCGAGCGAGATGGCGATCGGTGTGAGTCGGTCGGCGGCGTTATCGGCGCGGAGCAGCAGCCGGTGCTCGGCCCGGCTGGTGAACATGCGGTAGGGCTCGACGGGAGTCTTGGTTACCAGGTCGTCCATCAGGACGCCGATGTACGCCTCGGAGCGGCCAAGGGTCCACCCACCCTCGCCGCGCGCGAGGCGTGCGGCGTTCACGCCGGCGACCAGACCCTGGGCCGCGGCTTCCTCGTAGCCGCTGGTGCCGTTGATCTGGCCGGCCAGAAAGAGGCCCTCGACGGCCCGCGTCATGCCGGTGGCGAGGATCTGGTGGGGCCGGACCATGTCGTACTCGACCGCGTAGCCGTGTCGATAGATCTCGGCATGCTCGCAACCGGGCATTGCACGAACGAGCAGGTCTTGGACGTCCGCCGGCAGGCTCGTCGAGATCCCGTTGCAATACACCCAGTCGTCGCGCAGGCTCTCGGGCTCGAGGAAGACGCCGTGCGCATCGCGCTCGGCGAACCGAACGACCTTGTCCTCGATACTCGGGCAGTACCGCGGGCCGACCGACTCAATCTGACCGCTGAACATCGGGGCACGGTGCAGGTTCTCCCGGATCAACTCGTGCATGGCGGCGGTGGTGTGCGTCTGCCGGCACTCGACCTGTTGCATCCTCGGGAACGACGGCGCTCCCGAGAGATCGCTGAAAGGGGAGGGCGTGTCATCGCCCCGAGCGGGGGCGAGAGAGTCCCAGTCGATCGAGCCCCGTCGCAGGCGCGGTGGCGTCCCGGTTTTCAGGCGGCCGAGCTCAAAGCCCAGCTCGCGCAGGCTCTCGCTGATGGTGGTGGCGCCCGCCTCGCCGAATCGACCGCCGGGGGTGCGGGACTCGCCAGTGTGCATGAGGCCCCGCATGAACGTGCCGGTGGTCAGGACCACCGTCCGGGCCGCAAGCACCCTCGCATCGCCCGAGGCGACAACCACGCCGGTGATCCGCCCGCCCTCAACGAGCAGCCGCGCAACGCTCCCGGCAATGACCTCGATCTCGGCGCGCGAGGCGATCCGACGCTGGACCTCCTCGGCGTAGGCGTGCTTATCACTCTGGCACCGCGGCCCCCGGACGGCCGGCCCCTTGGAGGCATTGAGCACCTTGAACTGGATGCCGGTCGCGTCCGCCACGAGACCCATGAGCCCGCCGAGCGCGTCGATCTCACGGACGAGCTGGCCTTTGGCGAGCCCCCCGATCGCTGGATTGCACGACATGACCCCGATCTTCGTCGGGTCGAGCGTGATCAGCGCGACCGAGCCGGGCTCGGGCAGGAGGTTCGCGGCCGCCCACGCGGCCTCGACGCCCGCGTGTCCGCCGCCGATCACGATGACCCGGTATTGCTCCCGTGGGGGTTGCACGGGGCAACTCTAGAACGGGGAGTCACTTGTTGAGTGTCGAATCGCTCAGCCCGGCGATGGAGCCGGACTTGTTCTTGGCATCCTCCCGGGCCAGCTTGATGAGGAGTTGCTCCCCACGGTCGGCCAGGGCGAGGACCTTGCCGTCCCCATTGAGGAGGTAGCCATTGCGGACCAGAGCGGTCCGGAGCGGCTTCCACCGGTCGCCGAAGCCGAGCCAGAGCGCGTCCTCGAAGCGTTTCTCATCACCCTCGTTGAGGGCGGCCAATCCCCTGGCCAGCCATCCCTGCTGTTCGGCGTTCAGCCTCATGGGCTTCTTCTCCTCGCCCGTGAACACATACCTATACGGGCAACGCCCGCCGACAGGTTCCGGTTGCAGTCTGCCACAGAAAGTCGCACGCGGCCAAGAACCGGCCGGCCCGAGAACCGGGGAAGTTCCATACGCGGGTGGGTGGGGCGCGGTTCCCGGACGGTCAGTGGGCGTTCCGGTGGGCGAATCCGCGGATCACCGTCAGCCAGAGGATCTTGAGGTCCAGGCCGATCGACCAGTGGCGGATGTAGTGCAGGTCGTACCGCAGGCGGCGTCGGAGCGAGGTGTCTCCTCGCAGTCCGTTGACCTGAGCCCAGCCGGTGATGCCGGCCTTCACATGCTGGCGGATCATGTACCCCCGCCAGTCCTCACGGAACCGCTCGATCAACTCGGGACGCTCCGGGCGCGGGCCGACGAGCGACATCTGCCCCTTGAGCACGTTGAGGAGTTGGGGGAGCTCATCGAGGCTGGTGCGCCGCAGGACTTGGCCCACTGGGGTGATCCTGGGATCCTCCCGGGAGGTCCAGCGGGGCTGCTCCTCATCCTCGACCTGGAACATGGTCCGGAACTTGTAGATCTTGAAGGTCTCGCCGGCGATCGAAACCCGACGCTGCTTGAAGATCACCGGACCGGGGCTGGACAGCCTCACGGCGATCGCGCAAAGCAGCATGACTGGGGAGAAGATCACCAGGCCGGCGAGCGAGCCGAGTATGTCGAGCCCGCGCTTGCTCAGGCCCCCGAGCCCCCGGGTGGGGCACTCTCGGTAGCTCAGCACGGGCATGCCGTCGAGCACGCCGACGGTCATGCTCTGCGGCAGGTAGCGGGGCAGGACGTCGGGGATGACGCGAACCTCCACGGCGAACCGCTCGAGTCGCCGCAATAGTTCGGGCAGACGTGAGGCGCGGGCGCTGGGGACGGCCAGGTAGACCGCGTCGACGGGGTGCGCATCGAGCGTGGCTTCGAGATCGCCCACGCCGCCTCGGATCGGGCGTCCCAGGCACTGCTTGCGGTCGCTCCGCTCGGCTGAGGCGATGAAATAGGCGACATTCAGCCCGGTCCAGCTGTTCCGCTCGATCGTGTGGCAGGCCACCTGGCCCAGCCGCCCGATGCCGATCACCGCGACGTGCCGTTGATTGAACCCACGCCGACGCATCTGGCGCAGACTCCAGCGGAAAAGCGTGCGGTGCGCGCAGAGGGCGAGAGGGAGCATCACCGCGAGAGCGAGGAATTGGACGCGCCCAGGATCAGGCTCGCGGCTGACCAGGCGCTGGGCTGCATCGTCCGGGGTTGCGGCAATGATGCTGTTACGCAAGAGGTACAGCATCATCCAGAGGATCACCACCGAGGCCACAGACGCCCGCAGGATCGAGCCGTATTCGCTCCAGAGTGACTTGTCGCGCCGAGGGCGGTAGAGGCCGCCGAGCCACATCGCCCCGACCATCATGGGGACCGCAAAGACCACCTGTGAATTCCGGGCGTAGCTCTCCCATTCGTGGGGCCACGAGGGGAACTCCTCGCCGAGCGCGTTGACACGGAAGGCCCACGCGGCCCCGCACGCCGCCGTGACGATGAGGGAATCCACGAGGACCAATAGCGAGGCAAAGAGCTGGTGCTGCTGTTTGAGCATCCCGAAGACTCCGTCCCGGAGACTGTGGGCCGATCCATGGCCAAGTGATGGAGTTTCACGTATCCGACCGCGTCTGTCAACGCGCCCAGGGATTTTCGCCGGGTTGGCGGGCCCCGTCGGACTTTACTGTCCGCCTGCCCCACCCAGCGCCGCCCGCCATTCGGGTCCCGACCTCGGGTCGGGGGAGCGGCGGGCAAGAGCCTCGAGCGTCTTGCGCTCGGCTTCCGAGAGTGTACCAGGATCGGGCGGGATGATCTTGAGGAGCGCATAGAGGTCACCCTCACGGCCGGCTTGGTCTTTGAGGCCCCGGCCGCGGATCCGGAGTTTGCGCCCGCTCGGGGAACCCGGAGGGACATCCAGTTCGACCGCCCCGGAGAGCGTGGGAACCGTCACGGTGGCCCCCAGAGTGGCTTCGGCGATGGTGAGGGGGAGGTCGAGGGCAAGGTCCAGCCCCTTCCCGTTCGTTGCCCCTTCTCCCCGTCGGTAGATCGGATGCCCCCCGACCTGAACCCGGAGGAGCACCTCCCGTCCGTCCACCCCCGGACGCGGAGTCGCGTCCCGGTTTCCACGGCCGGGGGTATGCGGACCTCGAGCGAGGTGTCCTTGCCGCCGACCGTGAGCCGGAGGCGCTCGAGCCCGCCTTGGGCGGCCGTCTTGAAGGTGATGGGCAGATCCACCTCGGCTGGCGGGGCGGCTCGGCGCGGTCTGGCGCCCTCGGGTGGACGCCCGCCGCGGAAGCCGCCGGCCCGGGCGCCGGACCCTCCGAAGAACGCGTCGAACATGGAGCCGAGGTCTTCGACATCGACATTGAACCCACCGGCGCCGCTCTGGGCTTGCCAGGGCCCGGCCTCTTTCGGGGTCGCCCCGGCGTGGCCAAACTCGTCGTAGAGCTTGCGCCGCTTCTCGTCGGAGAGCACCTCGTAGGCCTCTTGCATCTCGCCAAACCGTTCTGCAGCATCCGCGGCCTTGTTGACATCGGGGTGCAGCTTGCGCGCGAGCCGCCGGTAGGCCGAGCGGATCTGGTCGGCGGTTGCGGTCCGAGGGACACCGAGGAGTTCGTAATAGTCCCGCTTTGACATCGGCCTGTACTTTAGGTCCAAAACGAGCGTCCGCCCGCCCTTTCGGGGACGGGCGGCGCGGGTTGTGGCACTCCGATCGGGATTAGTGGCCGTCTTCCTCGCCGGCGCCCGCGGCCGCGGGCTGGAGGAAGACGCATTCGGCCTCGAAGATCACGGTCGAGTTGGCCGGGATGGCGCCGCCGGCGGCGCTGCTCGGACCCCAGGCCAGTTCGGCCGGCACGATAAACTTGCGCCAGTCACCCTTGGCCATGCCCTCGGTCGCTCGGGTCCAGCCCTCGATCATGCTACCGGGCACGACATACTGCAGCGGGCGCTTGCCCTGCCGGCGCGACGTATCGAACATCACACCATTGGTGAGCCACCCGGTGTACTGAAAGGCGACGGTGTCGCCCTCAGCGGAGGGCTGCTCGCCGGTGGCCTGGCGCAGCGTGATGACGACGAGACCATTCTCGTTCCGGGTGACACCGAACGGGGCGTCGGTGTGCTCGAACGTGTATTTGTCGCCCTCGCTCGCGCCCCAGACGACCTTCCCGTTGGCGTCGTAGCCGCGGTCGGAGGTCTCGAGCCGGCCGTTGCCGATCTTCATGCGGCTGGTCATCTCGAACGCGCCACCGAGCGCGGTCGGGTAGGGATAGGGCGTCTCGGCGACCCACCCATCGGCCCCCTTGGTGACGTTCATATCCAGAGTCGCGATGAGGACGTCGCGGCGGACCTGGGGGATGTATTCGGGCGCCGCCCACAGACCGATGAGCAGGTTATTCAGGGGGCTGTTGGGATCGCGCACCTCGAGCGTCCGCATGCGGATCTTGCCCTCGCGACGGTAGAGTTGGAGGAAGGAGGCGCGGTAGGGGTGATCGACAGAGTCGGCCCGGGCACACTCGACGTAGAGGGCATTCGGGACATCGGCGAGGCTCGCCGGCGCGATGGACATCAGGACATCGGCCGTCGCGGAAGCATCTCCGAACTGTCCCACCGGCGCCGTGGTCTTCCAATTCCCTGAGAGCGCCTTGCCGATCGCCTCGAAGTCGGGGTCGGTCCAGACCATCGGCTGCGGCGCGGACGCGGCGGCGGGCTCGGCCGCCGGTTGCTGCTGGGCGCCGGCCGGGGAGAGGGCCCCGAGCAGGAGCAGGCCGGCGACGGCAAACGCGGGTGTCTTGTGCATGGTCAGTCCTCATGTGCGGTTCGACCGAGCGCTGGGCGTCAGGCCAGATCGGGGAACATCTTGGTAACGACGGCCACGAGGTCCTTGACGTGGCTCACGGACTCATTGAACAGCTTCTGCTCGTCGGCGGTGAGCTTGAACTCGACCACCTTCTCGACGCCGCCGGAGCCGAGCACCGCGGGCACTCCGACGAAGTAGCCCCCGACGCCGAACTCCTTCTGGCAGTATGCGGCCGAAGGAATGATGCGCTTCTTGTCCTTGATGATGGCCTCGGCCATCTGGATTGTGCCGCTGGCGGGGGCATAAAACGCGCTGGTACCCATGAGCTTGACGATCTCACCACCGCCGACCTTGGCACGATCGACGCAAGCGGTGACCTTCTCGATGGAGAGCAGGTCGGTGATCGGCACGCCGTGCACGCTGGTCAGGCGAGGCAGCGGGACCATGTCGTCGCCGTGGCCGCCCAGAAGGAGCGCGCTGATGTCCTCGACCGAGCACCCGATCTCCATCGCGAGGAACGCGCGGTACCGCGCCACGTCGAGCGCGCCGGCCTGGCCCATCACCCGGTGTGTGGGGAAGCCTGTCACCTTCCATGCGGTGTAAACCATCGCGTCGAGCGGGTTGCTCACCACGATGACGTTCGCGTTGGGAGCGAATTCCGCGACTTTCTCCGAAACCGAACGAACGATCTTGACGTTCGTCTCGATCAGGTCGTCACGGCTCATTCCGGGCTCGCGCGGCAGCCCGGCGGTGATCACGACCACCTCCGAGTTGGCGATGTCTTTATAGTCGCTGGTGCCGATCACCTGAGAATCGAAGCGCTCGATCGGGCCGCAGCAGGCCAGGTCGAGGGCCTTGCCCTTGGCGACGCCTTCCTTGTCGGGGATGTCGAGGAGCACGATGTCGCCGAGCTCCTTGGCGGCTGCCCAGTGTGCACAGGTCGCCCCGACGTTCCCGGCCCCGATGATCGAGATCTTGGACCGCTGCATGCGTTTATACTCCGTTTGGAAGGTCGCGCGTCCCGCCTCCGGGACTGGGTCCGATGATAGGCCCGCGTCGCGGGCCCCTTTCGCCTTCGGGTCGGCGTTCCCGCCGGTCGGCGCCGGGTGTGGTGGCTGCATTTGGCCGGCCCGGAACTTTCCCCTATACTGTGGCCTGGGGTGACCACCCGCGCGTCGTGCGGGTGGTAATTGAGGCTGTTGAATGAGGGAGAGGCAAGCATGAACTCACGATCCGCCGCCGTTGTGTCGCTCGCGCTGGGGATGGCCGCATCTGTGGCCACCGCCGGTCCCACCTTTGTCGCGTTCGCCAACGACACGATGTACCGATTCTCGATGAATGGGCCGATCGAGTCATTCCAGATGAGCGACTCCATGATGAGCCTCGCCCGTCGCGGCGATGGTGCGCTGGTCGGGCACAGCCCCCGCGCAGCGGGTGAGCAGCTGTGGCAGTCGTACGAGCTGGTGGACCCGACCGGCGCGGCCCCGTCGCTGTCGCTGCTGAGCGATCAGATCACGGCGCCCCGGCCGACGCTCAGCTTCGTGGGTTCACAGGGCTACGCGGTTGGAAACACGGACGAATTGTTCACGGTGGACTCTGGCACGCTCGCCGATTCTGGGAGCGTCGGTCATATGGGCTTGCCCACCGATTCGAACGGCTCGGGCTACGACCAGGTGAACGACGTCCTCTACATCATCAACGGGCAGAACGACGCGCTGTACCGCGTGGACTACGGCAGCGCCGCACCGACAATGGTCGGCTCGCTCGGCGTCGACTACCTGTTCGGCGGCGCGGAGTTCTTCGGCGGCACGATGTACGCCTTCATCCAAGACACCAATCTCCAGCGGTTTGTCTTCGGCTCGGTGGATACCTCGACGGGGGCATTCACCATGCTCCGGGACATCGCCGGGTACAACGTCAACGACAACGTCTACGCCGCCCTCGCGGTCGTCCCCGCTCCGGCCTCGCTCGGACTCATCGGCGTAGGAGGCCTCGCGTTGCTGCGCCGCCGGCGCTAAGCGAGCCACCATCCCCGTTCTCGTCGCCCGGGTGCCCTTGCGCCCGGGCTTTTTGTTGGTGCGCCGGCCCGCCGGGCCGCTACGCTCCGCCATGGAACTGCACCCCGCCGAACTCGAAATCCCTCAGCGGTACAAACTCCTGATCGGTTCGATCATCCCGCGCCCGATCGCCCTGGTTTCGACGGTCGATGGAGCGGGTCGCGCCAACGTGGCGCCCTTCTCCTTCTTCGCCGGCGTCGGTTCCAACCCGATGTCGCTGCTCCTTTGCCCAGCCCACAAGCCGGATGGTTCGGAGAAGGACACGCTCCGGAACTGCGCGCCGCGAAGCGAGGGCGGCACGGGGGAGTTCGTGGTGCACATCGCACACGAGCGTCAGATCCGTCGTGTCGCGGCGAGCGCGGAGGCGCTGCCTTTCGGTGAGAGCGAGTTCGCTCTCGCGGGATTCCAGGCGGTCGCGTGGCCCGAAGTGGGGCCGCCGCGCGTGGAGGGATGCCCCGTCGCGTTCGCCTGCCGAACCACCGGGATCGTGCGAACGAATCCGGGGGCGCCGGCGGGGGGAAACGTGGTACTCGGCGAAGTCTTCCGAGTGTTCGTGGCCGAAGGCGTGGTGGATGAGGCCCTGCGGGTGGATCCCCGCGCGATCGCGCCGGTGTCCCGTCTCGGCGGGCTGGGGTATGCGAGGCTCGGAGAGGCCTTCGAGTTGCCCGTCGGGGAGGCCGCGCTCTCGGCGCGCGTGCCGTTCGAAACGGCGTGACCTCCAAAACGGGAACGCCGGGCGACGGAAGCCCGTCGCCCGGCGTGGAGGATGGAGGGGCCGGGTCGCCCGACTAGCGGCGACGGCGCAGGCCGGCGAGGCCGCCGACGCTGATGAGGCAGATCGTTCCGGGAACGGGCACCACAACGAAGACGCTGGTCCCGCTGGCCTGGTCGTGCGCGGAGAGCTGGAAGTCCCACTGGGCCGAGATATCGGAGACGGCGCCGATCGGTGCGAACGCGCCGCCGCCGGGATACTCATCCGAATCGCTGGTGGAGCCGAATGCGCCCTTGGTGTAGGGGCCGGTGAGGAGGTCGGTGAACACGTTGAGCCCGTTGTAGTGGGCTTCAAACAGGTTGCCGCCGGCATAGAGGCCGGAGAGCGTCGCGGTGTCGCCGTTGCTCTCGGTGAGCGTGACGGCGGCCGAGGCGCGAGCCTGGGCGTTGTTGATCGTCGGGAAACTCACAGTCGAGGAGGTGATCGTGAAGTGCGTGTCCACACCCCCCGCCGCGGCGGAGAAGCCCATGGAGACCACCGGATCGTTCTGGAAATAGGCCGAACCCTCGTTGAGGGTCAGCAGGATGTCTCCCGCGTCGTTCCGGATCTCGATCGGGCGGACGAGCATCCAGAACCACGAATCGCCATCCCACGCGCCGTCGTCGAGCGAGACGGTGTAGGAACCGG
Organism: Phycisphaerales bacterium; assembly: GCA_016709445.1. GTDB lineage: Bacteria > Planctomycetota > Phycisphaerae > Phycisphaerales > UBA1924 > PNC22. The sequence continues at coordinate 208,499 of JADJMV010000007.1, read as the reverse complement.
AGCCCATGGAATTCGAGGCCTCGAACACGATGGCGGGATCACCGATGTCCGCCCACGCGGCGGCGGCACCTGCAAGAACCACCACTCCGGTGGTGATGACGAATTGGGAAATGCGCGGCATACGGGAACTCCCTCTCGTTGACAACCGGGCTGGTCTCTCACCGCCCGGAACTCACTCTCTTCACCCCAGGCGACAGCAGACGATTGAGATAGCCGGTTCAGCGACGACGCCGCCTCGCAGCCAGGCCGGCCAGACCGAGCAGCGCGGCCGAGGCGGGGGCCGGGACCACCGCGAACGTGCTCGTGCCGCTCGCCAGATCCAGCGCGGAAAGCGAGAAGGTCCACGCGGCGCTCATGCTGGAGATCGGCGTCCCGATGTTGGCGTAGTTGCCGCCGCCCGGGAACTCATCAGAGGCGTGGGCCGACTGGAACGCACCCGAGGACAGGCTGCTGCCGAGGAGATTGGCGAACAGCGTCCCGGCGGGGAAGTCGCCGTTGTAGCGGCTGGTGTACAGGCTCGAACCATCGGGGGAAAGGGATGCGCCATTGCCATTCACATCGGTCACCGTGACGGCGGCCGAGGCGATGCCCTGTGGGTTTCCGATCGTGGGAAAGCTCAGCAGCCCCGAACCGACCTGGAAGATCGTGTTCTGGTTCGTCGCCTGGACGTTGAAGTTCATGTTGATCACGGGATCGTGCAGAATCGTGACCGAGGCGTGCGACAGTGTCGCCAAGACGTCGCCATTGTCGGACTCGATATTCACGCTCCCATTGAGCGCCCAATAGAAGTTCCCATCGCCATCGAATGTGCCGTCGTCGGTCGTGACGACGAAGGAACCCTGCTGGCCGCCAACGGTCGCCTTAATGGTGAACACATCGGGTGTCAGGTCTGCACTCGCCACCGAGGCGACAAGACCGGTCACCAACGCCAGCGCGCACACACGAACAGTTCGACGATCTGCCATGGCCAACTCCTCCCACCGCACCCACGAGAATCGTGCGTGCCCTTTGATTTGCGATCTCCCCGACGACTCTTCGTCCCCGGGAGCTTGTCTCTCACCTACATGGTCGCTCGAACCGCCGTTGCGATCAATGGATGAGGGTCCGATTCCACAAATAATTATCTCTTTAATGGATATCGAACTCCTGTTAATGTGGGAAAGTCGCAGATCGATCTTCCCGCCCTTCGATCCCAGACGCGGCACTTGGCGCGAGGCTGCCAGCCTGTAGAATCGCGGAATCGAATCCGGCCTCCCCCCCGTGGATTCGACCCGAGGAGCGACTTGCCTGTGTGGAACCGCGCAACCGTTCGGTGGCAGATTGGTTGTTTCTGCGCCCTGGCGGGTGGATCGCATGCGGAGAATTCCGCAAGTGCTCCCCTGGTGCTGGCGATCGTTCGCCCGGAAAGCCTCGCGCTGGTGAGTCCGGATGATCCGTCGGGTCGCTGGTCCGAAGTCGGGCTTGGCGAATTCGGGGCGTGGCGTTCGCTCCTGCGCCGGGGGGCGGGCGATGCCGGCCTCGCCGCGGCTTTGGGGCTCGATCGGGCCTTTGTCCTCGAACTGGCGCCGGGGGTGGACTCGGAAGAGACCTTGTCCGTGCTTCGTGCTCGCGGAGATTTGTTCGAGGCTGTGAGTCTCGAGCAGACCACGGCTGCGGGGCTGACGGAGGATGACGGGGACAACACCGTATTCTCACCCAATGACCCTCTCTTTAAGGAGCAGTACGCCCTGCTCAACTCGGGGCAACGCATTGGCGGGCAGGACGGCGATCCCGGCGCGGACCTGGACATGCTGGATGCCTGGCAGCTCTCCGCGGGTGGGAGACCGGTCACGGTGGCGGTGCTCGACGCGGGCGTGAGCGCGGATCACCCGGATCTGACCGGCAAGCTCACGCCGGGCTGGAACATCGTGAGCGACAACGACAAGACCACCGACCGCTACACCTCCCACGGCACCCACACCGCCGGGATCATCGCGGCCCGTACGTCCAATCGGCTCGGAGTCGCGAGCGTCGCACCGGACGCCTGGATCATGCCGATCGTCGTGCTGAACAAGTACGGCTTTGGCAACGAGGCGTGGCTGGCCGAGGGTCTGGTGTGGGCAGCCGACCACGGGGCGCGGGTCGCTTCGGTCAGCCTCGGCTTTGATCCCAAGGATGGCGACGCCAACGACCAGGTGCTCCGGAACGCGGTGATCTACGCCACCTCGAAGGGGATGCTGATCTGCGCCTCGGCGGGCAACACGCCCGGGGCCCGGATCGGAGCCCCGGCCCGGTATCCAGAGGCCATGGCGGTCGGTGCGACGGACAATCGGGATCAGCTCTGGAATGGGACATCAACGGGGCCGCAGATGTCGGTGACCGCCCCCGGCGTTCAGATTTGGTCGACCTGGGACTCCGTCTGGAACGACCCGGGCGAGTACACCTACGCCGCGAAGACGGGGACCTCCCAGGCTTGTCCGCATGTGGCGGCCGTGGCGGCACTCGTCGCCGGGGTCGCCCCTTTGCTCCGGACGGGGCAGATCCGGGAGATCCTGGAACGGACCGCCGAGGATCTAGGGCCGCCCGGGTGGGACCCCGACTTTGGATTCGGACGGATCAACGCGGGCCGGGCCGTCGCGGCGGCGCTCTGGACCAAGCAGGGCGACCTGGGCGTCGGGACGACGCTCTGTGTCGCTGACTTCAACAACGACGGCTCGGTGGACTCACGCGACTTCGTCGAGTATCTCCGCGCATTCGCGGCGCGGAACTGGCGTGCCGACCTGGCTGAACCGGTGGGCGTCTTCAACACGCTCGACCTGATCGCGTACCTGAACGCCTACGCCTCCGGCTGCGATTTCTGAGCCGGTGGTCAGCGGCTCGGGGCGGCCCCGGGCGCAATCTCGGAGCAAAAAAAAGGCCCCCGAGCGTCGGTGGGTCGCTCGGGGGCTGGGAGGCCCGGAACCCGGAGTACGCGTGAGACGCGTGCTTCACGGATTCCGGATGGTGGGGCTGAGCTGTGGTGGACGGTCAATCCTGACCTTCGGACGTGTTCGCGTGCTCGCGGACGGTTCCTCCCTGGCTTGCGGCCGTATGGCCCCGCGCTTTGAGCGGGCGAGTGAGCGGCGTGTCACTCCTTGTACGCCGCTCCGGCTTCAATCCGTTGTCTGGCCGACCCTCCGGAAACCCGGCGTCGGTCAGTTCCGACCGGACACCTTGCTTCAGCTGCACCCCATGCTGTTACCGCAGTTCAGACACTTGTAGCACGTGCCACTCCGCACCGTGATCGTTCCGCACACGTCGCACGGTGGCGCGTCGTTCACGCTGTCGAGCGCCATAGAGAGCGTGGCGGCCTGCGAGACCTGACCGGACGGCTCCGCCCGCGTGTCGCCGCTGGATGCCATCACCGGGCGCCGCACCGCCGGCGTCGCGGGGGCGGTGAAACGTGGCGCCTCGCGGACCGCGCGGTCGGCGGGCGCCGGCGCGGCCTGGCCGGGGCGCTGCGGCATGTTGGCCTCGCGATAGCCGGGGATGAACTCCATGCCCATCCACCGGAAGATGTAGTCGACCAGGCTCTTGGCGAACGGGATGTCGCGGTTGGTCGTCATGCCCGCCGGCTCGAACCGCTGGTGCGTGAACTTGTTGACGAGGCTCTCGATCGGCACGCCGTACTGGAGCGCCACGCTCGTCGCCGTGCCGAGCGAATCCATCAGGCCCCCGATGGTCGAGCCCTCCTTGGCCATGGTGATGAAGAGCTCACCCGGCTTGCCGTCCTCGTAGTGGCCGACGGTGAGGTAGCCCTCGTGGCCGGCGACATTGAACTTGTGCGTGATCGAGCGGCGCGTCTCGGGCAGGCGACGGCGCATCGGCCGGTGGACGATCTGCGCGACCTGCTCGGTGGCCTGGGCGGGGGTGGCATCACCACCCGCAATGGCCTGCGCCAGGCCCACCACAGCCGTCGCGACCTCGGCCTTGGCCTCGGACTCCCCCAGCTCATCGCCCTCCTCCACGTCCGTCTCGGCGGCCGTGTCGGATTTGGTCGAGAGGGGCTGGCTGAGCTTGCACCCGTCGCGGTAGAGCGCGTTGGCCTTCAGCCCGAGTTCCCAGCTCAGGCGGTAGCAACGCTGAATCTCCTCGACGTCCGCGTCGTTGGGCAGGTTGATCGTCTTGCTGATGGCGCCGGAGATGAAGGGCTGCGCGGCCGCCATCATGCGGATGTGGCCCTCCGGGGCGATGAACCGCTCGCCCTTGCGTCCGCACTTGTTGGCGCAGTCGAAGACGGCGAGGTGCTCGTCCTTGAGGTACGGAGCGCCCTCGACGGTCTGGGTGCCGCAGATGATCTCGTTGAGCTGCTCGATCTGCCGGTCTCGGAGCCCGAGCTTCTTCAGCGTGTTGAATTTGGGGTCGGCCTTGGCCTTCTCCGGGTCGAGGCCGAGGCGCTTCATGGCCGCGTCACCGAGGGCCCACGGGGCAAAGGCGAAGGAAAGCTCGAAGACGCCGCGGAGCGAACGGGTGACTCGGGTGAGGTCTTCCTCGTTGAGTCCCTTGCCCCGGAGCCACTGGGCAAAGGTCTGCCCGGGCTGCGCGCCCTTGACTTTTTCGGGCAGCGGTGCGTCGAGGTGGATCGTTCCCAAGATGTGCGTGAGGATTTCCCGGATCTGCTCGGGCTCGTAGCCCAGACTCTCGAGCGCGGGACGCACCGACTCGTTGACGATCTTGAAGTAGCCGCCGCCGGCGAGCTTCTTGAACTTCACCAGGGCGAAGTCCGGCTCGACACCGGTGGTGTCGCAGTCCATAAGCAGGCCGATGGTGCCGGTCGGGGCGATGACCGTGACCTGTGCGTTGCGGAATCCGTGCCGCTCGCCGAAGGCCAGCGCGTCGTCCCACGCCCGCATCGCGTGTTCGGCGAGGGTCGGGGCGTTGGAAACCTCGATCCTCCCGCTCTCGCAGAGCTTGTGGTCGATCGGCAGGGGCCGGACCCGAAGGCCCTCCCACTCCTTGGCATCGCGGGCAACGCCGTGGGCGGCGCGGCGGTGGTTCCGGATGACCCGGAGCATGTTGTCCTGATCGCTCTCGTAACCGGGGAAGGGCCCCTGCTCGGCCGCGAGCAGCGCCGATTGCCGGTAGGCGCGGCCGGTCAGGATCGCGGTGAGACAGGCGCAGACGGCCCGGGACTCCTCGGAGTCGTAGGGAATCCCGGCCTGCATCACCATCGCCCCCAGGTTCGCATAGCCCAGGCCGAGCGTGCGGTAGCGGTAGCTGAGTTCGGCGATCCGCTCGCTCGGGTAGGCCGCCATGAGCACGCTGATCTCGAGGACGGTGGTCCACAGGTCGATGGCGTGCTCGAACCCTTCGACGTCGAAGATCCGGGTCTCGGCGTCGAAGAACTTCATGACGTTCAGCGAGGCCAGGTTGCAGGCCGTGTCGTCGAGGAACATGTACTCGCTGCACGGGTTGCTGGCATTGATCCGCCCGCCGTTGGGGCAGGTATGCCAGGCGTTGATCGTGCCGTCGTACTGCACGCCGGGGTCGGCACACCGCCACGCGGCGTAGCAGATCTCGTCCCAGAGCTTGCCGGCCTTGAAGGTGCGGGCGGTCTCGCCGGTGGTGCGCCAGGTGGTCTTCCACTCGGCGTCGGCATCGACCGCGTCGAAGAAGGCGTCGGGGACGCGGACCGAGTTGTTGGAGTTCTGCCCGCTGACGGTGAGGTAGGCCTCGCCGTTGAAGTCGTAGTCGAGGCGGAGCCCGAGCCGGTCGGCGGTCTCGCGGATGCTCTCGTCCTCCTTGCGGAGCTGCTTGAGCCCCTCGACGAGGGCCGCGACTTTGACCTCTTCGCGGACCTTCCAGTTGACGAACTCCTCGATGTCGGGGTGGTCCATGTCGAGGCAGACCATCTTGGCGGCGCGGCGGGTGGTGCCTCCGCTCTTGATCGCGGCCGCGGCGCGGTCGCCGATCCGGAGCCAGCTCATGAGCCCCGAGCTCTTGCCGCCGCCGCTGAGGCGCTCGCCGTCGGCGCGGAGGCGGGAGAAGTTGGTGCCGGTGCCGGAGCCATACTTGAAGAGGCGGGCCTCGCGGACCCACAGATCCATGATGCCGCCGGGGCCGACGAGATCGTCGGAGATGGACTGGATGAAGCAGGCGTGGGGCTGGGGGTGGGAGTAGGCGTCGTGGGCGAGGAAGACCTCGCCGGTCTTGGGATCGGGGATGAAGTGGCCCTGTGCCGGGCCGGCGATGCCGTAAGCCCAGTGCAGACCGGTGTTGAACCACTGCGGGCTGTTGGGCGCGCACATCTGGTGCACCATCATGAAGACGAGTTCGTCGTAGAACGCCTGGGCGTCCTCGGGGCTGTCGAAGTAGCCGTGGGTCTCGCCCCAGAACCGCCAGCAGCCGGCGAGGCGGTGGATGACCTGCCGCGCGGAACGCTCGGGTCCGGTCACCACGTTGCCGTGGCAGTCGCGCTTCAGGACCGCCTGCGCGGTGTTCGGCAGTGCGAAGGCGTGCTCAAACTGCGGCACGCCCGCCTTGCGGAAGTACTTGCTGACCATGATGTCGGTCGCGAGCTGGCTCCAGGTGACCGGCACCTCCGCGTCGGGCATCTCGAAGACGACCGAGCCATCGGGGTTGGAGATCTTGCTGGACCGCGTCGTCCACTCGACAGTGGCGAAGGGGTCCTGACCGGCCTTGGTGTACTTGCGATCAACCTTCATGCGTGCCTCGTCCTTGGCTCGAGATTGCCCTGACTCTGAATCCGTCGCACCGCGATCGGGATTCCGCCCGACACCGATAGCCCGCGATCGCCGGGTCGCCCGAAAGGCCACCCGACGTTCAGTCCACTTTGGGAAGGGTCAGCCCTTCCTGGTCCTGGTATTTGCCGGCCTTGTCCGCGTAACTGCGCTCACACACCATCTCGCCCTTCAGGAACACCAGTTGCGCGATGCCCTCGTTGGCGTACACCCGCGCCGGGAGCGGCGTGGTATTGGAGATTTCCAGCGTCACCTTGCCGCGCCACTCGGGCTCGAGCGGTGTGACATTCACGATCAGACCGCAGCGGGCATAGGTGCTCTTGCCCACGCAGATCGCGAGCACATCCCGCGGCACCTCGATGAACTCGACCGTCTCGCACAGCGCGAAGCTGTTGGGCGGGATGATCACGTATTGGCGGTCGGCGGGGCGCTCGGCGACGTCGATCTCGACCATCATCTCGTCGCTGAACCGCTTGGGATCCACGATCGCGATGTCCCCGTGTGCCGGTGTCGGGGTGAACACCTTGAAGCGCGTGCCGACGCGCACGTCGTAGCCGTAGCTCGAGACGCCGTAGGAGATCCGGCCCGGGCGCTTCTGGGCAGCCTCGAAGGGCTCGATCCGGATCAACTCTCGGATCTGGCTGTCGCAGAGCACGGGCATGCCAGGTCGTCTCCCACAAGCGGACGTACAGCCACCGCCGACAGACCCCCGAAAGTCCGCTTCGGGGCGCTCCTGACGTCGCGTGCTGAGCCGCGGATGATGTCGATCCACCGACGACGGATGGAGTTCCGTCGCAAGGGCGAGCATACCACTACGTGTCGTGGTGGCAAGAGGGTGCAGGCCCAAAATCAGGGGGTGTAATCCGTGGGTTTCTTGTCGGTTGTGTCGCAAGCCCCCGAAAATGCCAAGTTTGCGCAAGCCCCCCGGGACTTGAAAAAAACCTCCGCTTGGATTCCACTTTGCCCCGGCACCCCGCGAACATGCAGTACCCGCGGGTCCGAAGGTCCGTCGCGCCCGGCATCCGCCCGGTGCGAAGGGACGTGGACGAACGCTACAAGTCATTGTTGAACAATGATTTAGAACACATTTGCCCGAACAAACCCGGGCCGTCAGGGCGCGCGGGAGCCCAACTGGGGAGTCGATGCTGATGACCAAGAGACCGATCGCCAGCGCCCTTCTGCTTGCCCTGGCGTGCGCGCTCACCCTGCAGGCGGCCTGCTCCTCGTCGAAGCCTCGCCAAACCGAGCGGGTTGCCATCACACCCCGGGCAATCCCGGAAGCCCTCCGCGGCACGATCGGCAGTCTGGCCCAATCGAACGCGGGGGAGCCCATGGTGGTCTCCGGGTTCGGCCTCGTCGTCGGCCTGAACGGGACCGGGGGTGGGCTGCTCGATGAACGGATCGCCGCGACGATGGAACGGGAGATGCAACTCAAGGGGGTCGGTGCGGCTTCGGATGTCGAGGGCACGTCGCTGGAGGACCCCCTCCTGCGCCGACCCAAGAGCCCGGCGGAATTGCTCCGGGACAAGAACGTGGCCGTGGTGATGGTGCAGGCGGTGCTGCCCCGCGGCGCCCCGGCAAACTACCCGTTCGACGTCTACATCCAGGCGATGAACGCCACTTCGCTGGAGGGTGGGCGCCTGTGGTCGACCGACCTGCGGCTCGGGCCGGCGACCGTCTTCGGCGCAATCCAGACCCGTCTGGTGGGTCAGGCCCGGGGTGAGGTGTTCATCAACCCCTTCGAAGACCCGGCCGAGAGTTCTGAAGGCACGATGCGAACCGTGGGGCGGGTGCTCGCCGGGGGCAGGGTGACCGAGCCCATGGCGATCCGCCTCGACCTCGACGTGCCGAGCCACTCGCGGGCCCGTCAGATCGCCCACGTGGTCAATTCCCGATTCCCGGAGCCGGCGAGCGACCGAGAGCCGGCGGCCCGGGGTCGAGACGATTCGGTGGTCCAGCTCCACGTGCCTCAGAGCTACGAGGACCGCCCCAACGAGTTTCTGAAGATCGTGGAGCACCTGCCCGTAGAGCAGAACTTCCCGCAGGAGCTCTCCCGTCGGTATGTCGCCACGCTGATCGACACTCCGGAGATGAACGACGACATGACCTGGTGCCTCGTGGCCCTGGGGGATCCGGCACTTCCGTTCGTGCGGGAGCTGTATGAGAACAGCGATACACGGGTCCGGATGGCGGCACTCCGCGCGGGCACGCTGCTGGGCGACGTCCGTGCCGCACCGCCGCTGCTCGACATGGCCAAGTACAGCGAGGCCTCGGTCCGGAACGACGCGATCTCCCTCTTGGGCGAGCTTGACGGCGGGCCAACGATCGACGAGGGACTCCGAGCCATGCTGGACTCTCCCAGCCTCACGACCCGGACCGCCGCATACGAATCGCTGGCGCGGCGGGCCGAGCGGGCGGAGTATTCCCGTCTGCTGGCGATCGAGGCCCAGCGTCCGGCATCGAGCGGGATGGCCCGGACACCCGAGGAGTTACGGGTGATCGCCAAGCACGTGATCCCCGCCCGGACGCTGCAGGGCATCCGACGGGTCACCATCCCGGGCAAGTTTGTCCTCGATTGGGCTCCCTTCGGCGATCCTCTGGTCTACGTCACGCAGCAGGGGACGCCGCGGATCGTGCTTTTCGGGCGGGATCTGGAGATCATCCGGCCCCTGCTGGCGTCGGCCTGGAGTGACCGGCTCATGATCGTGGCGGATTCGGCGTCGGAGTCGCCCAGACTGCGGTACGAGGACTACCGGACCGGCCAGGTCTTCGTGGACACCGTGACCTCGAGCCTGCCGCAGCTGATCATCAGGCTGGCGAAGGACCCCGAGCCCGAGGACGATACCCCCGGGCTGGGGATGAGCTATTCGGAGGTCGTCGGCGCGCTGTACGCGATCTACGACGCGGGGGCGATGCGGGCCTCGTTCGCCACCGAGACCGACCGCCTGATGGCCGAATTGGTCGAAGCCGCCCGCACCGGGCGGGTGCTCGAGCGGCCGGAGACGTCGGCGGACCAGACCAAGAACGACGACAACGCCGCGGTCGACGCGTCGTATCTGAAGGCCGAGCGGGCGCGGCGGCCGGAAGTCGTGCCGCTGGAGCCCAAGGAGCCGAAGAAGTAGGGGTCGCCCGGGGTGCGATCGCCGGCGCCGAAGGGGCCCGCCGGGCCGAGAATCCGGGGATTCGCTGTGCACCGCGGGCGGATCCGCGATACGCTCCGGCTGACGCCGCGTGTGGAGTCCGCGGCGAGTAGGACCGGTCAAGGATGACCCGCGTCGATCGGCGGCCCCACCCGGCCCTGACGCGACGACACGGAGGTTGTGGATGCGGCTCGCCAAGCTCACGCTCAACGGCTTCAAGTCGTTCGCCGACCGGACAGAGTTCACGTTCGACGGCACGATCACGGGCATTGTCGGGCCCAACGGGTGCGGCAAGAGCAATGTCGTGGACGCGATCAAGTGGGTCCTGGGCGAGCGCTCGAGCAAGAGCCTTCGCGGCAAGGAGATGATCGACGTGATCTTCGCCGGGTCGGCGGGTCGGAAGCCCGCGGGCATGGCGAGCGTGACGCTGACGTTTGAGAATCCTGTGCGGGATGGCGCGAACGAGGTCCACGGGAGCGACCAGGAGCCGGAGACTCCCAGGGACGAGGTAGAGGAACTCCCGCCGGCCCTCGGGGGCGAGTCGGGCTCTGTGGCGGCGTCGGAGTTGGATGAGGAGTTGGATGGGGACTCGGGGTCCTCCGTGATCGACACGAGGCTCCGCGGACGGCGGTCGCTCCCCATCGCGGCCGACATGGTGGAGGTCGAACGGCGGCTGTACCGGGACGGGACCAGCGCGTACCTGATCAACGGACGCAAGGCCCGGCTCAAGGACATCCGGGAATTGTTCCTGGACACCGGCGTGGGGGCCGATGCCTACTCGATCATCGAGCAGGGCAAGGTCGATGCGATGCTGCTGGCCTCGCCGCAGGAGCGTCGGACGATTTTCGAGGAGGCGGCGGGGATCGCCCGCTACAAGCAGCGGCGGATCGAGAGCGAGCGGAAGCTCGAACGTGCCGTGGCGAACCTCGCCGTGACGCGGGAGCAGTTGGAGAACACGGAGCGGCGGCTGCGGATCGTCAAGGGGCAGGCGGCGAAGGCCCGTCGGTTTCGAGAATTGGACTCAGAACTCGGCGCCTGGCGCACGGCGCTGGCGTTCGAGCAGTACGACGACCTGCGGCAGCGGCTCGATGGCCTCACCAGCCGCATGCGTGACCTCGAGGACACCCGCGCCGAAGCGGGCCGGATGCTGGCCGAGACGGAGCACGAGAAGCAGGAGGCCGAGCTTGCCCGCGGCGATGCGCTCGAGGCCCGTCGCCGGACCGAGCAGGCTCTGGCCCAGGCCGAGCACGGCGCCGAGCGGGCCGAGCAGCGCCGGCAGATGGCCGAGCGTTCGATCGCCGATCTGCGGCGCCAGCGCGAAGCGGATGCCACAAGGCTTGAAGAACTCCGCTCGCGCGCGGCCGGTCTTGAGGTCGCGACGGAGGACCTCGCCGAGCAGGTTGCGGCTCTGGCGGAGCAGGTGACCGACGCGCAGCGCCGGCTCGACGCGGCGGGCGAGCAGCGGGGGCAGATCCTGGAGCAGCTCGCGGCGCAGCAATCGACGGTGGCCGAGCGGCGGGCCGCGGTGACGAATATCGATCGGGAGCGGGCCGGGTTGGTGGCTTCGATCCAGGGGGACGACCGGCGCCTGGAGGGCGTTCGCGAGCAGTTGGAGAAGCTGGAGGGCCGGCGCGAGGGCCTCCAGTCCGACGCGCGTGCCCAGGAGACCGAGCGGGAGACCCTTTCGGCTCAGACCCGGACCCGCCAGCAGGAGATCGCCCGGCTGGAGGACGAGCTGGCGGCGTACGAGCGATCGATCGAGGAGTCCTCGGCCGATCGTCGTGGGCGCGCGGAGGCTCTCGCCGAGCTGGAGCAGCGGGCGGTGCGGACGGAGAGCCGGAGGCAGACCCTGCAGGAGCTGATCGAGGCACGGGCTGGGCTGGGCGACGCGGTGCGGGCGGTGCTCGACCGCCGCGCACGCGGTGAAGGGTTCGACCGGATTATCGCGCCGTTGGCGGATCTGATCGACGCCGACGAGTCGCATGCCGGGGCGGTCGAGGCGGCGCTCGGCCCGACGCTGCAGGCGCTCGTGGTTGACACCGTGAGCGACCTGCCGAGCCCGGAAGAGATCGCCTCGCTGCCCGGGCGCGTGACCTTCGCCCCGATCTCCCGGATCGGTGCGTTGCCCGCGCGGCAGGTGCTCGACACGATCTCGATGTTTGGCCAGCGAGTCACGCCGATGCGGGCCCTGGTGCGGGCATCGGATGCCGTGGGGACGCTCAACCCCGAGCGGGTCGAGGCGCTGCTCGATCGGCTTCTGGGCGACGCGTACCTCGTGCCCGACCTGGATGCGGCGCTGCTGCTCGCCGACGGCCCGCTGGCGGGGCGGCGGCTCGTCACGCGGGACGGGGCCGTGCTCGAGTCCGACGGCCGCATCATCGCGGGCCCGACCGGGACGGCCGAGTCTGGCGGCGTGCTGCAGCAGCGGGGCGAGCTGACCCGGCTCGGCGCCGAGCTCCACGTGGTGGCGGCGCAGCTCGATGTCGCGAGGGCGGAACTCGCCCGCGTCGACGCCCACGCCTCGACGCTGAACACGAGCATGGCGGCGGCGCGGCAGGCCCAGGCTTCGGCGCAGCGCCTGCTCGCGGGCGAATCGGCGAAGCTCGACCGGTTGGCGGCGGAGCACGACCGCCTGGCCCGGGAGCAGCGGACCGTCTCCGGCGAGATCGACCAAACCGCGCAGCGGATCGCCAAGATCGAGGCCGATCGGGCCCAGCTCCGCGAGCGGGCGGACCGGCTCGAGCGATTGCATGCCGAGGAGGAGACCCTCGCCCTCGAGGCGCAGAAGGTCCTCGAGGAGGTGCAGGCGCAGCGCGATGCTCTCGCCGAGCGGCTCAGCCTCGCGAGGGTGGACGTCTCGCGCCTGGGCGAGCAGGCGGGCGCGGCACGCCGCGACTTGAACAGGGCGCAGATGGACCGCGACGAGGTCGATCGCCAGCGTCGGGACCTGTCGCACCAGATCGAACGCTCGGCCGGCCGGACGGAGGAGTACGAGGCGGAGATCGCCGAGGCGACCAGCCAGGCGGCCGCGGGGAGAGAGGACGCGCAGCGCCTCGCCTCGGAGCTTGAATCGGTGCAGGCCGACCTCGCGAATCGCGAGCAGTTGGTTCTCGAGCTCGGCGAGCGGGTGCTCGCGGCCCGGGCGCACGCCCAGCATGTCGAGCGGGATTGGCACAGCCTGGAGGTCGCGAGACGGGAGAACGAGGTCAAGCGTGAGGGGCTCGAGGATCGCACCAGCGAGGATCTCCGCCTCGATCTCTCGGGGCTTTACGACGAATATCGGGGGATGGTCACGGACGAGTCGGACGGCGTGCGCGTGGTCCGGATCGACGTCGACGAGGCCGCGGGCGCCATCGATGTGCTCCGCGCCGAGATCAAGAAGCTGGGCAACGTCAACCTGGACTCGATCGAGGAGGAGCAGACGCTGGCGGGCCGGAACGAGGAGTTGATCCGTCAGGTGGCCGATATCGATACCGCGAGGGTGCAGCTCACCGCCCTGATCGAGCGGCTCAACCACGTCTGCCGCGAGCGGTTTGGCGAGGCGTTCGCCCGGATCCAGGCCGAGTTCGGCGGCTCGCAGGGCATGTTCCGTCGGCTCTTCGGCGGGGGACGCGCGGAGGCGAGGCTCATGCCGCTGGTCAAGACGATCGAGGGCCCCAACGGCCCGGAACGCGTCGAGACCGACGAGGTCGATCTGCTCGAGTCGGGCATCGAGATCATCGCCAAGCCCCCGGGCAAGGAGCCCCGCTCGATCAGCCAGCTCTCCGGCGGCGAGAAGACGCTGACCGCCGTGGCCCTGCTGCTCTCGATCTTCCGGAGCAAGCCGAGCTGCTTCTGCGTCCTCGACGAGGTGGACGCGGCCCTCGACGAGGCGAACGTCGGGCGCTACGTCGACGTGGTCCGCCAGTTCACCGACAGCTCGCACTTCATCGTCATCACGCACAACAAGCGGACCATGCAGGCCATGGACCGCCTGTACGGCATCACCCAGCAGGAGCGCGGCGTCTCGACCAGGGTTGCTGTCAAGCTCGAGAAGGTCGAGCGAACCCCGGCCCCGGTCCCGCCCCCCCCGCTCGACGAGGAGGCGGACCCGGCTCCGGAGGGCCGCCAACCCACCGAGACCCCTCCCGCGGGCGCCAAGCCCGCCAAACCCTCTCTGCGGAAGGCGCTCGCCGCGCTACGAGAAGAGCAGACCGCGGACTCGAACTGAGCCCGCGGCCGCCTGGTGCGTCCCTGAGGTATGGCCGGAGGATGGCCGGATCGCGCGGCGTCAGTTGCCGCGAGTGACCAGCGATCCGTCGATTTGGATCTCCGTCGGCGAGCCGTCGCCTTGGCCCGTGCTGTCGAGCCGCAGTTCGACCTGGATGCTCCCGTCGGGTCCCGCGTTGTCGGGCCCGACGACGAACGTCGCCTGGTCGCCGCCGTTGAGTGGCATCACCAGAGTCCCGGTGCCGTCGTCGCCGATCTCGACCTGGTGCTCGGTCGTGGTGCCGTTGACCGTAAGGCGGAGCGTGTAGTGCTCGTAGATGCGTGTCCCGGCGTAGCCCGCGCCGGCCAGGGCGAGTGTGCCGATCCCAATCCAGAGCGGGAGCCCCGGTCTCGAGCGGCTGGGGGCGGGCGAACTCCGGGAGAGGAACGCATCCACCCTCGCGTTGGCCCCGGAGCCGGGCCAGTCGTGGCTGGCAACGGCGTGGAGCGATCGTTCGAACTGACGCCTGCTTTCGGGTGTGTCGTGCATCATGAGTCTCCTTGCTGGGAATGCGGTTCGAGGTGCGGCCTGAGCGCGGCCCTTGCCCGGGCCAGACGCGACTTGACGGTGCCTGGAGAGCAGGCGAGCACCTTGGCAACCTGCTCGATGCTCATCTGCTCGAAGTAGTGCAGGCTGACCACGGCCTGGTGGCGCGGCGTCAGCCGGGCGACCGCCGCGCGGACCTCCTCGGCCTCGGCGGCGCCGCGCGGCGCCGGGTCGGCGGGTACCGCCGCCCGCTCCGTGGCGGCCACTCGCCTCTGGCTCCGGGCCCACCGGTGCACCCGGTTGGTCGCGATTCGGAGGAGCCAATACCGGAACGGCGTGCCGCGGTCGCGGTACCGGTGAAGCCCCCTGAAGGCGGCGATGAAGACATCCGCGGCGAGATCCTCGGCGACATGGACATCGCCGACGCGGCGGTAGATGCACCCCGCGACAGCGCGGTAGTGGGCCTGGTAGAGGTGACCGAAGGCCGCGCGATCCCTTCGAGCCCGGGCGATCGCTTCGGCCTCGGTGTCCGTGGCCTCGAGGGCGGCCGCGTGGAGGGGCAGGGCTGCGGATTGGCATTCAATCATCGGGGAAGGACTCCGGGCGGGCGGCCGCCGGAGAGGAGAAGTCGCGCCGGGGGTGGGCGGTTCCCTCCGAGCATTGAATTCCGCTGCGGGGGGCCTCAGGAGACGCCGAAGAATCGGGCCGAGTTGGCGTTGATCGCGGCGTGGAACTCGTCCCATGGCTGCCCGCGCAGGCCCGCGAGTGCCTCCGCCGTGTGGCGGGCGTAGCCGGGCATGCAGGGGCGCTTGCCCCGCATCGGCACGGGACTGAGGAAGGGGGCGTCCGTTTCGACCATGATGCGGTCTGCTGGGACGACCCGGGCGGCCTCCCGCACTTCGGGGGCGTTCTGGTAGGTCACGACGCCGGTAAAGGAGATCATCGCGCCGAAATCGAGGCACAGTCGGGCCTCGGCCTGGTTCCCGGTGAAGCAATGAAAGACAAAGCGAGCGGGATCGAGTGTGGAGGCTCGGAGTCGGGGGATCAGTTCCTCGAAGGCTTCGCGGCAGTGCAGGATGACCGGGAGCGCTCTTCCCCAGGCCCGATGCGCCTCCTCGATGGCGGCGAGTTGCTCCTCGAGCACCCGGTCCTGGACCGTTCGTGCCGGCTCGCGGTAGTGGTTGTCCAGACCGAGTTCGCCCCACGCCACGCACTTGGGCGCCCCGGCGAGACGCCGGAGTTGGCCCCAGTCGTGGGGCCCCTGGTCGGCATAGAGCGGATGGACGCCGGCGCTGCACCACACCCGTTCGTGCTGCTCGGCGACCGTCAGCGCCGCCAACGCATCCGGCACCGTCGTCGAGATGGTGATGCAGCCGTCCACTCCCAGCGACGCGGCGTGCGCCAACGTCTCGTCGATGCGGTCAGCAAAGTCGGGGAAGGTCAGGTGGCAATGCGTATCGATCACCGCGGAGGGTAGGGAGGATCCACCGGCTTGACCTCTCCACCGCCCGAGGCCGACACGGGGTCGCGGCGATGAGCACCGGCGTCCTTAGGAACGCGACTTCAGTCTCTCGTGGAGCCCTCGGACCTCCCGCTCGATCCGGGCCAGCGCTGCCTCGGCCCCGTCCTGCATCAGTTCGTCGTAGGGGATGGGCTCGCCATAGAGCACCCGGATCTTCGGCGCCCCAAGCAGGCGCGGGCGACGGCGCCGGAGCGCGAGCCCTCCGGGAAAATCATGACGCACCGCCCCTTCTCGAGCCGGCGCAGGATCTCCTTGATCGCCGCCGTGTCGGCGCCCTCCTCGGCCACCGGGATCGAGTTCAGCAGGTCGATGAACCGGCCAAACCTCGGGTTCTCGAACAGGCCGGACCTCGCGACAAAGTCCAGGTGACGCTGGGTCACGCGGCAGCCGATCGCCGGGGGGTCGAGGAACGACTGGTGGTTGGCGGCGATGAGGGCCGGGCCTTCGGCCGGGACACTGCGGGCGTTCTCGACGCTGAGGCGATAGACCAGGCCGAGGACGACAGAGCAGCACCACTGGGCGGAGCGCCAGAGGACCATGTGCGGGATGGAAGAGCCGGGGTGCTTGCGTCGGAGGCCGTCGAGCATGGGGCGGAGTGTAGGAAAAGCGGTCGGGGCGACGCCTGCCGGCCGGGCCGACGCGGCCGCGGACGGGCTAGACCTCGATCCTGGCCCGGACCTCGCCCTCCAGGCGCTCGACCACCTGATCGCGCGTGAGGAGCGAGGTATCGATGACGACCGCGTCCTCCGGGCAGATCAGCGGGCCGTCGTGCCGGGTCGAGTCGGAGCGATCCCGCTCGATGATCTCGGCGAGCAGGGCCGCCTCATCGGCGCCCCGGCCGTCGGCGCGGAGTTGCTCGGCCCGGCGCAGGGCACGCACGCGGGGATCGGCGTCGAGATAGAACTTCGCGTCGGCGTCGGGGAAGACCACGGAGCCCTGGTCGCGTCCCTCGCTCACCAGCCGCGGATGCTGGGCGGCGATAATCCTCTGCTTGCGGACCAGGTGCTCGCGGAGCCGCCCGATCCCGGCGATGGGCGAGACGATCGCGGTGACATCGGCCTCTCGCAGGCGGTGATCGATCGGGCGGTCCCAGGCCAGCATCGTCGGGGGGTCTGTCGTCCAATCAAAGTGGAGGTCGGCCGAGGCCACCCTCGCGACCACGGCCTCGATGTCGGACGGATCGAGGTGCTCGTCGAGCACGATCGCGGCCGCGGCGCGGTACATGGCGCCGGTGTCGAGGAAGTCGAGTCCGATCCGGCGAGCCAGTTCGCGCGCGACCGAGGACTTGCCCGTGCCCGCGGGTCCGTCGATGGTGATGATGGTGGATCTGTCCGGCGGCACCTTGAACGCTCGACGGTTCGGGGTGAGGATCGTCCCGGTCTGAGCCCCCATAGGTCAGCCTCCGGCTACACGGGCGAGGGCCGATTCCAGGGCCTCGCAGCTCTGTCTGATGCCCAGTGTACCAGCATCTCCTCGGTAGTCGACAGCCAATGTGCCGTCGTAGCCCACGGAGGCCACGGCCTCGACCAGCGCGTCCAGGTCGTAGGTCACGTGCTGCGGGGCGGCGAGCAACTCGGCCAGATCGTCGTCGCCCCCCTCCTCCGGCTCCGCCTCCAGCGCCTCCTCGCCGAGATCGACGAACTCGCGCGTCGCCGCCGAGACCGCCCAGGCGTAGGGCACCAATCGGCGCAGGTAGGCCACGGGATCCGCGACCTTTGAGGCGACCTCGAAGTCCGGATAGGTCCCAACGCGGAACCCGCCGACGCGCTTGATGAGTTCCGTGACGCGTTCGGCCTCGGCCGTGAGCCCCTTGCCCGGGGAGATCAGGACGTTGAGTTCTCGCTTCTCCGCCGCCGCCGCCACCTCGCGGAGCGCGTCCACCGCCCGCTCGAACGCCTCGTCGCTTGTATCGCCGTCCACGCCCATGGCCAGCGAGTTGCAGCCGAGAACGCCGGCGGCCTCGACCAGCCTCAGGCTGCGATCGATGGCGGACTGCGCTTGCGCTTTGCGTGAGGAGGCCAGCGGGAGCGCCGGCTCGACGAGCACCAGACATGCACAGCCGGCGCGGTCCGCCGCGTCGCGGAATGAGGCGAGGGCCGCCCGATCGGCGCCCTTGAGGAGGGCCGAGGAGACGTTCAGGCCGCTGAGGCCGAATTCGTCTCGCACGATGGCGGGTATCGCCTCGAGCTTGCCCCGCTTGAGTGCCGGGATCGGTGTGGACGGGGTGAGCATCAAGGTCAAGAGCATCGGGCGGCGTTCCCCATTGGGTGAGAAGGGAGACTGTACCGTCCTCGGGCGTCCCGCACCGGCGTCGCGGTGGGGAACAAAAAAGACGGTCGACGCACGAGGCGCCGACCGTCCGGAGGGGAGAAAGCCGGGGTTTGAATCCCGGCGGGGGGCAAGCTACTCGAAGTCAAGGGCCCGCGTCAAGTGAGAATTCCGCGATCGGTCGGGGCGGGTTGCACCCCGGCCGAAACCGCCTAGCATGCAGCCTCTCCCGGGCGCCCGCCCGCCGAGCACGAGAGGATGCCCGACATGGCCAGCCCAACCGACCGCGTATATGCCGAGTCCCACGAATGGCACAAAGTCGAGGGCGATATCGTCACCCTCGGCCTGACGCAGTTCGCCGTTGACCAACTCACCGACGTCACCTACGTCGAGATGAAGAAGGCGGGGTACCGGTTTCAGGCCGGGGATCCCATTGGAGAGGTCGAAAGCGTGAAGACCACCAGCGATGTCTACGCCGCCGTCGCGGGCGAGATCATCGAGGTCAATCCGGCTGGCACAGAAGACCCCAGCCTGCTGAATTCGGATCCCTACGAGGCCGGCTGGCTCGTCAAGATCCGCGCGAGCGATCTTGAGGGGCTCGCCAAGTGCGTCGACGCCGCGGCGTACGACGCCCGCAACGCCTAGTCGCCCGCGCCCCCGCCGGTCGCCCTGCCGGCGAGAGCGTCGTCGCCTCGCGCGCAGCACGCCGCCGAGCAGGAATCCCAGGCCAAAGAGCATCGCCGGGATCGCGAGCCCAAGCATCGCGGCACGGGAATGAAACGTCTGGGACGCGGCGCACCCGAGCATGAGCATCACCAGGCCTCCGAGCCGGGGACGCTTCCACGCGAGCACCACCGGACCGATCGCGGCCAGGCTGAATGCGGCGGCGAGAGTCCGTCCTCGCCAGTCTTCGCCGCTCGAAGCCAGTCCGGCGAACGCGCTCCAGGCGGCGGCCCACAGGAGTGCCGCGCTGAGCCAGAGGCGGCCCGGCAGGGATCCGCGCACTGGTCGGGGTCGCGTCTCGTCGGGGTGCGGATTAGGGCAAGCCTTCGGCATTGGTGGATCCATAATTGGCACTGACTAGCATACACTAACTTGCTGGGACGTTGCGGCTCGGGATTTCTCTCCTGGCGTAGAGTCCGCGCATGACTGCTCCTCGCCCGCCTGGGTCCAAGGTCGCCAACCGGTTCGGGATGTACCTCGTCGGCGTGGCGATCGGATGCGTGCTGGTGGGGGCGATGCTCTTTATGCGGCAGTTCTTTGCCCCGGCCCAGACGGCCGGGGGTCCGAACAGGCCGCCCCCGGCTCAGGGGCCCTGAGCAAGGGTGGGATCCGATACCCTGACAGAATCCCAAACCTCGAGGTCCGGTGCTAGCATCCGGCCGGACGGAGGGAAGCATGGCCCCACGCGCGCGCAGCACGCCCCGGAAGTCGACCGGGGCGGTTTCCACGAAGAAGCCGACACCGATGCCCGAGCCCAAGCCCCAGAGAACTCGAGCGACGGCCAAGGCGTCGCCCGACCGGGTGATCCGCGTCCGCGGCGCCCGCGAGCACAACCTGCGGAACATCACGGTGGAGATCCCCCGCGATGAACTGGTGGTGATCACGGGGCTGTCGGGGTCGGGGAAGAGTTCGCTGGCGTTCGACACGATCTTCGCGGAGGGGCAGCGCAAGTACATGGAGAGCCTCTCCGCGTACGCGCGGCAGTTCCTCGACCAGCTCAAAAAGCCGGACGTGGACGAGGTGGAGGGCATCCCCCCCACGATCGCCATCGAGCAGCGCTCGGCGAGCAGCAACCCGCGCTCGACGGTCGCGACGACGACGGAGATCTACGACTACCTGCGCTTGCTCTACGCCCGCTGCGGCACGCCCTACTCGTGGGCCCCCACCAAGACCAAGAAGGATGGCACGATCACGATGCGATCGGGCGTGCCGATCACGGCGACGAGCGCGAGCCAGATCGTCGACCGCATCATGAGCTGGAAGCCGGGCTCGCGGATGATGGTGATGGCGCCGGTCATCCGGGGGCTCAAGGGCTTCCATAAAGACGTGGCTGAGAAGCTCCACCGCGACGGCTGGGCCAGGGCGCGGTCAATGGCACGATCGTGGACCTGCGCGAGGTGCTCGCCAAGGGCGGGGACAACCCGCTGGGGCTGGGACGCTACGAGAAGCACTCGATCGAGGCGGTGGTCGATCGGCTGACGGTGGAGCCCGAGGGGCGGCAGCGCCTGGCCGAGTCGATCGAGGGGGCCCTGCGTCTGGGCGATGGCTCGGTGATCGTGAGTATCGAGGGCGAGGGCGGGTCGAGCTGGACAGACCACGCCTTCAGCGAGAAGTTCGCCGACCCCGAGCACCCCGAGTATGCGCTCGAAGAGCTCTCGCCTCGCCTCTTCAGCTTCAACTCGCCCTTTGGTGCGTGCCAGACGTGCCACGGGCTGGGCACGCTGCTCGAGTTCGACGAGCACCTGGTGATCCCCGACGAGGAGAAGAGCCTGCAGGAGGGGGCGGTGGCCGCGTGGGCCAAGAACGGGCCGGTGCGGGCGTGGTTTAATCGCAAGCTGCGTCGGTTCTGCAAGGCGTTCGGGGCGTCGTTCACCGTCCCGGTGAAAGACTTCACCGCCGATCAGCGTCGGATCCTGCTCTACGGCCCGACCGAGGCGGAGGCCCGCAAGCAGAAGGCGGCATTCGAGGGCGTGATCCCGAACATCACCGAGTGGTGGGGCTCGGCGGAGAACGAGTCGGTCAAGGAGTGGCTGAGCACGTTCATGTCGCAGAAGCCGTGCACGGGGTGCAACGGCGATCGGCTCCGGATCGAGGCCCTGCATGTCTTGATGACGAGCACCCACAAGGCCGATCTGGGGAAGGCCCTCTCGCAGAGCGTGATCGGGCGGCCGAGCGACGACGGGACGATGCTCAATATCGCGGAGCTGAGCCGGCTGACGATCAACGACGCGATCGCGTTTGTGGAGGGGCTGAAGCTGTCGAAGGAGCAGACGCGGATCGCCGAGCCGATCCTGCGGGAGGTGGGCAACCGCCTGCGGTTCCTGACGAGCGTGGGGCTGGAATATCTCTCGCTCGACCGCAAGACCGCGACGCTCTCGGGCGGCGAGGCGCAGCGCATCAGGCTCGCGACGCAGGTGGGCTCGGGGCTGGTCGGGGCGTGCTACGTGCTGGATGAGCCGACGATCGGGCTGCACCAGCGCGACAACGACCGGCTGATCCGGACGCTCCGCCACCTCACCGACATCGGCAACACGGTGCTCGTGGTCGAGCACGACGAGGACATGATCCGGGCGGCCGACCACGTGCTCGACATCGGCCCCGGCCCGGGCGTGCATGGCGGGATGGTCGTCGCCCAGGGGACCGTCGAGGAGCTGTGCGCCGTGCCCGGCTCGATCACGGGCGACTACCTCGCCGGGCGGCGGAAGATCGAGACGCCGAAGCAGCGCCGGAAGCTGGCCGAGAAACGGGCCATCGTGGTGAAGGGCGCCCGCGAGAACAACCTCAAGTCGATCGACGTCACGATCCCCCTCGGCGGCCTGATCTGCGTCACCGGCGTCTCGGGCTCGGGCAAGAGCACGTTGATCAACGACATCCTGCTCCGGGCGGCCATGAAGGACCTGCACGGCGCGAGGGTGACGCCCGGCGCGCACAGCCGAATCACCGGCCTGAAGCAGGTGGACCGCATCATCGAGGTGGACCAGTCGCCCATCGGGCGCACGCCGCGCTCCAACCCGGCCACCTACACCGGCTTCTTCGACGACATCCGCAAGATCTTCGCCCAGACCAAGGAGGCCAAGATCCGCGGCTACCAGCCCGGGCGGTTCAGCTTCAACGTCTCGGCCAAGAACGGGGGCGGCCGGTGCGAGGCGTGCCAGGGTCAGGGGCTCAAGAAGATCGAGATGCACTTCCTGCCCGACGTCTTCGTCGAGTGCGAGGTGTGCGAGGGAAAGCGCTACAACCGCGAGACGCTCGAGGTGACGTACCGGGGCAAGAACATCGCCGACGTGCTCGGGATGACCGTCGAGCAGGCCTGTTCCTTCTTCGAGAACCACCCCAAGATCCTCCGCTTCGTCCGCTGCCTCCACGACGTCGGGCTCGACTACATCACCCTCGGCCAGCCCTCGACCCAGCTCTCCGGCGGCGAGGCGCAGCGCATCAAGCTCGCGACCGAGCTGGGCAAGGGCGGCGGAACCAAGAACAATCCCACGATCGACGCCACGGAGGGTTCCGAAGCCGACGGCCCCAATCACTCCGTCTCTCCATCTCTCCGTCTCTCCGTCTCTTCCCACCGAACCCTCTACATCCTCGACGAGCCCACCACCGGGCTGCACTTCGAGGACATCCGCAAGCTCGTCGAGGTGATGAACCGCCTCGCCGACGCGGGCCACACGGTGGTCGTGATCGAGCACAACCTCGATGTGATCAAGTGCGCCGACTGGATCATCGACCTCGGGCCGGAGGGCGGGGACAACGGCGGGACGGTCGTCGCCACCGGGACGCCGGAGCAGGTCGCCAAGAACAAGGCGAGCTACACGGGCCAGTATCTGCGTCAGCATCTGCGATAGCAACCCTGCCCGGACCGGGCATCGCGGGAGTGGCGGCGCGTCCACGCCGGGGAGGCGGGAAGGGTCGCACCGCCGAGTTCGCTGAAGCCGCACAGGGAGGTTCGAGAGGTTGGCTTGGCCCGGTGGCATTGCTTCGGACCCGCCCCGGGGCTTCCCAACGACCTCGGCGACGAACCATCTTCGGCCGCTCACCGGCGCGTGATGTACACGTCGTTGAAGGGCTTCTCGCCGATCGCCACGGTCGCGCTGTGGCCGTCCACGAACGAGATCACCGCGTGGCCCCCGTGGCGCTGCTTGTCGAACTGCAGGTCGTTGTCGGCGTTCTTGAAGGCGTAGTACTCGCCGAGCGAGAACTCGGGGTCGTCCACATTGTCCCAGATCGTCATGAACTGGCCCTCGAACGTGGGGCGCCGCTCGCCGTCGCAGAAGACCATCGTCTCGGTCGGGAAGAGCACCCGCTCGATCCGGCCCAGAAGGCGCATCTCCTTGCCCTGCTTGGTGAACTGCCCGAGCAGCGCCTCGTTGAAGAGGTACGAGGTCATCTCGCCGACGAACTTGTCCATGTTGGGCGTGCTCCCCGCGCCGAGGGTCAGGCCCCGGTGGTCGTCGTTGCCGACCTCCTTCGTCCGGTCGGAGGGGCAGGTGTAGTAGTCGATCAGGGCGGTGTAGACGTTGGGGTCGCCGCCGAACGCCCGGTTCACCGCGTCCCACGAGCTGTAATCAAAGTCGACGCCGTCGAAGAGCGCCAGGTGGGCGAAGAAGGGCAGCGGGTGCTCCGCGCCCTGCTTGTCGTTGAAGTAGAAGGTCAGGTTGTCGCGGATGCTCTTCTCCTGGATGTCGGCCCGCCCGAACGCCCGGTTCTTGTACTTGAACCACTGGCCGGCGATCGGGGCCTGCCCCTGGGTCTGCATGGTGAAGCCGATCGTCGACTGCATGGAGTGGCGTGTCTGGCTCAGGCACTTGGCCGTCCGGCCCGACTCCCGCGCCTGCGCCAGCGCCGGGAGCAGGATCCCGATCAGCAGGGCGATGATCGCGATGACGACGAGCAGCTCGATCAGCGTGAAGCCGGAAACCCGGGCGCGGCGGAGCATCGCCCTAGTCTACCGGGGCAGGGCCCTCCGGGGAAGCCTGCGGGATCCACGCGGCGGCATGGTAGAGTGCGGGAACTCCGCGCCCGCTGAAAGGAGCCCGACAGTGCCGACCCTCTCCCGTCCCCTCGGGGTGCTGACCCTCGCGTTGCTTGCCAGGCCCGGACTCGCCCAGCCCACGGGCATGCTGATTGTTCTCGACAAGGCGGACAACGACGCCCGGTTCATCGACATGCCCTCCGGCGCGTTGCGCGCCACCTGCGCGGCCGGGCGTGGTCCCCACGAGGCCGCGGTCTCGCCGAACCGTCTTTTCGGCGTCGCCGCGAACTACGAGGACCCCACGGCCTCAACGCTCACCGTGCTCAACCTCGGCTGCCTGACCGATCCGTTCCCCACCATCGACCTCGGCGAGTCCAAGGCTCCCCACGGCCTCGCGTTCGTCCCCGGCTCCGGCCTCCTCGCGGCCACATGCGAGCAATCGGGCCAGCTCGTGCTCGTCGATGTCGCCAAGGGCGAGGTCGTCGCCCGCATCGCGACCGGCGCCAAGCAATCCCACATGGTCGCGGTCACCCCCGACGGCTCCCGCGCCTTCACCGGCAACATCGCCGACGGCACGGTCAGCGCCATCGATCTCCGCGAGCGCAAACTCCTCAAGATCATCCCCACCGGTCGGGGCTCCGAGGGGATCGACGTCACGCCCGACGGCAAGGAGGTCTGGGTCTGCAACCGGGCCGCCGACACGCTGAGCGTGATCGACGCCGACTCGCTCGCGGTGATCGACACGGTCCCCTGCAAGGGCTTCCCCATCCCCTGCAAGGCGACGACCGACGGCGCTCGGATACTCGTGAGCTGCGCCACCGCCGGCGAGGTCGCCGTGCTCGACACGCCATCACGCAAGGAGATCGCGCGGATCAAGGTGCTCGACCGCGCAGCCTCCAGCGATCTGGGACCGATCGGCATTCTCTCCACGCCCGACGGCAAGTCCGCCTTCGTCGCCAACTCCAGCCGCAACGAGGTCGTCGTGCTCGACCTCGCCTCGCTCGCCGTCACGCAGCGGGTCGAGACCGGCAACGTGCCCGACGGTCTGGCGTGCGTGCCGGGGGTGCCGGCGCAGACGCCCGCGCTGTCTCCCGCGGCACGGTGAAGGTGCGTAAGTTCCGGCGCGATTGGGCAGGAGCCCACACGGGGTGCGGCGGATGCCGCCGTATGCAGCCGTCTCGATGCTGGATCAGGCTCGCGCGAAGAACCGATGTCAGCGCCAAGCGTCGCAACATCATCCACCGTGATCTGGTACAAGGAGGGTCAGACAGTGGGACACGGAACGCCATACAGGTCTCTCGCCCATGCACTGGGCCTCGTCGGCGCCCTGGCTCTCGTTGCGGGAATCGCCTCCGCACAGGGCTACGGCATCGACTGGGTGACGATCGGCAACCCAGGGAACGACGCCTACCCGGGCGATGACCAGGGCAACATGGCCGGACGCGGTCGCGTGGACTACGAGTACAGGATCGGGCGTGACGAGGTGACCACGGCGCAGTGGATGGAGTTCGTCAACACCTACTCCACGCGGTCTGACGACTACACGTTCTTCGGCGAGCCCGTGTTCTGGGGGGCCGAGCCCGACCCCACCTACGACGGCCCGGGCCGGCGGTGGCGCCTGCGGAGCGATGTGGCGAGCCCCGACATGCTCCCCGTCGGCGGCATCAGCTGGCGCGAGGCCGCGATGCTCTGCAACTGGCTGCACAACGGAAAGTCGTCCGATCTCGCGGCGATCGAGGACGGCGCCTACGACACCTCGACCTTCACCAAGAACGGCGACGGCACCTTCAACGATCAGCGCACCCACCATCCCGACGCGCGGTTCTGGATTCCGACCCTCGACGAGTGGATCAAGGCCGCGCACTACGACCCGGACCGCTACGGGGACGGGCAGGCCGGGTGGTGGGAGTACTCGATCATGTCCGACGAGTCGCCGGTCTACGCTCCACCCGGGGAAGGCCAGGCCAACGCCGGCTTCCAGCTCTCCGGCTGGGCGGAGTGGGACATTCCATTGGGGGCCTACGCCTCGGTGCAGTCCCCCTGGGGCCTGCTCGACGTGGCGGGAGGTACCCAGGAGTGGACGGAGGAAGTCTTCTTCGACGACCATCCGACGAACCGCGCTCTTGAGGGCTCCTACGCCGGCAGCGAGGCGCCCATCGCTGAAATCGATGATCGAGCTTCTCGATTGGGATCGACCCAACCGCCTTGGAGCGCGGGAGGATACGAGGGGCTACGGCTCGTCACAGTTGTACCGAGCCCTGCAACGTTCTCGCAGGCCGCGTTGGTCGCCATTTGCTGCGGCGTGCGCCGCAGGAGGACTTGACGTATGCGAGCGAAGTCGACAAGTTTCGGCTTGATCGTGGCGATGGCCGCCGTGACCGCGACAGTGCAGGCACAGCAGGAGATCAGGGTCCGCGTGTGGTGCGGCGGGAGCTACCAGGATTCCTATTACGATGCGGGCGGCTCGATCAGTATCGACGTGACGAGCGTGGGGGGTTGCCCCGACCACATCAACATTTGGGACCGAACGGCGAATCCGAGCCATGCCATCGGCCCGGTATACCTGTATGGTTCCCGATCGACGGATATCACCGTCACGATCAGCTCGGGCGCGTGGCGAGGTCTGGACGACACCCAGCACGCGTCCGCAGGCGGGACTTGGGCCGGCATCACCGCCTCGCCCGGCGTCGAGGACCATGTTCTCCTGGAGGGCCACGTCGGCGGAGACCTCTCAGGCCTGATCAGCGTCGGCGAGATCTACAGGCTTGATATCGACGGCGAGGTGCAGTCCGGAGTTCAGGCAAGCACGTCCGGTCTCGGCCCGTTCTGGCTCTACGCCGGGTCCATCGGGACAAACGGGAACGCCACCTCCACCGCCGACAGCATCACCCGCATTGAGACATTGATCGGCGACGCCGCGGGTGAGATCTCGGCCGCGGATGGCATTGGTTCCGTCATCGTGGCAGGGGACCTGCTCGGAGGTATCGACGCGGGCGACGACATCACGAACATCGACGTCACCGGCGACATCGGCACAGCCCAGTCCCCTATCTCGATCGGAGCAACAGGCGACATCCGAACGGTCACGGCGAGCAGCATCTACGCGGCAATCGCCGCGAGCGACCCGGGCGGGAGCGGCACGTAGGACGTCTGGAGAGCGGAAGCCGCGACGGGCGCCCTCGAGGGCTCGATTGTGCTCGATCGCTTGCGCGATCCGACCTTCGGAAGCGAAAATGGCATCAACACCGCCGGCGACCTCGCCGCCAGCATTTCGATCGACCGATCAGCGCTCGAGCCCATCCTGATCGGCGGCGACTTCCCCTCCGGACGGACGCTGGATATCGGGCGCGACCTGCAGACGAACACCGGTCAGGGCACGGAAGAGAACCGCGGACGCATCGAGGTCGACGGCGCCTTGGCCGGCAACGTCTCCATCGGCCGTTCGCTGTTGGGTCCGATCTCGATCGCGAGCAGTGGCGGCCTGCAAGGGCAGATCGTTCACAACGCGGACAACTCGGGCGGCGTGTGGATGCCGTCGACAGCGAGCCCGACGACGATTCGACGGTCTCCTCCCCCACCGGCCTCACCACCGCCGACCTGTGGTACTACGGCCCCGTCTTCATCGCCGGCTCGGGCGACGGTCCCTACACGATCGAGTCGCGGGTGCTCAAGCCGCCGTCCCAGCTCTGGACCGACGTCTCCAGCGACTACACGGTCTCCGTGGTCAACGGAACCTCCCGCCACGTCCTGGTGACCAAGATCAGCGGCCAGTTCCCCGTCAACCGCGAGTACCGCTTTGTGCCCTTCCAGAGCGGGGGCGTCAAGCTGCTCGGGTGCGACGAGGTCGCCGGCAACCCGCCCGTCCACGACACCTCGGCCGACGACCACTCCAGCTTCTCGATCCCGCTCGGGACCCTGGAGAGCCTGGACTTCAGCGACGACGGTGTGCTCGACGACGCGGAGATAACGCCGTGGCTCATCGACCAGACCGACCTCGACAGGGACGGCGAAGTCACCGACGCGGACTACGCCGCGCTCGATTACGTGATCCAGCACGAGATGTGACGGGGCCATCCGGCGATCTTCCGCGCCCTCCGCCCGGGATCAGGGGCGCTCGCGAGCCCGATCGCGGGCCGCGGCCGGTCAGGAGGAGCCCTGGCGCTTGGCCCTGGCTGGGTAGTGGCGGCCAGCGTCTCGGCGATTGCACCCGGCGCGGCGACCACCCGCACGAGAAGGTCCCACCCGGCCGGGACCCGCCGAGCCGCGGGAGCAGCCGGCCGGCCGCGTGCCCGGAAGGGGTGAACAGATTGCGCCCCCGCGTGGCCCCGGGGGGGTCGATGGCGTACCCTCAGGGAGTTTGCGCGGGCCCCGTTGGGGGCCGGCGCCTCGGCGGGAGCCCTCATGCCCAAGCGCACCGACATCCGGACCATCCTAATCATCGGGTCCGGACCCATCGTCATCGGTCAAGGCTGCGAGTTCGACTACTCCGGGGCCCAGGCGTGCAAGACGCTGCGGGCCGAGGGGTACCGGATCGTACTGGTCAACTCCAACCCGGCCACGATCATGACCGACCCGGCCTTCGCCGACCGGACGTACGTCGAGCCGATCACGCCCGAGACGGTCCGGAAGATCCTCCAGAAGGAGCGGGACCTGGGCACGCCGGTCGACGCGGTGCTGCCCACCCTGGGTGGCCAGACCGCCCTGAACTGCGCCTGCGAGCTGTGGGACAGCGGCATCCTCACCGAGTTCGGCGTCGAGATGATCGGGGCCAACCGCGAGGTGATCCACAAGGCCGAGGACCGCAAGGCCTTCCAGAAGGTGTGCGACGACGCGGGGCTCGCGACCCCCGAGGCCCGCACCGTCAACACCATGGACGAGGCCTACGCCGCGCTCGAGCAGCTCGGGCTGCCCTCGATCATCCGCCCGGCCTTCACCCTCGGCGGCTGGGGCGGGGGCATCGCCTACAACCGGGAGGAGTTCGCCGAGCTGGTCCGGCGCGGGCTCTCGGCCTCGATGATCAAGCAGGTCCAGATCGACAAGTCGCTGATCGGCTGGAAGGAGTACGAGCTGGAGGTCGTGCGCGACAAGCGCGACAACTGCATCGTGGTCTGCTCCATCGAGAACATCGACGCCATGGGCGTCCACACCGGCGACTCCATCACCGTCGCCCCCAGCCTGACGCTCACGGACAAGGAGTACCAGGCCCTCCGCGACGCGGCCCTGGCGATCATGCGCGGGGTCGGCGTCGAGACCGGCGGGTCGAACGTGCAGTTCGCCGTGGACCCCAACCCCGCCGACGGGAAGTTCCACTTCGTCGTCATCGAGATGAACCCCCGCGTCAGCCGCAGCTCGGCCCTGGCCTCGAAGGCGACGGGCTTCCCCATCGCCAAGATCGCCGCCAAGCTCGCCGTCGGCTACACGCTCGACGAGCTGCGCAACGACATCACCGGCAACACCAGCGCCTGCTTCGAGCCGGCGATCGACTACGTCGTCACCAAGATCCCCCGCTGGACCTTCGAGAAGTTCCCCGAGGCCGACGAGACGCTGACCACGCAGATGAAGTCGGTCGGCGAGGTGATGGCGATCGGTCGCACCTTCAAGGAGAGCTTCCAGAAGGCGATCCGCTCGCTCGACGTCAAGCGCTTCGGCTTCGGCCTCGACCGCAACGACAAGTGGCTCACCGCGATGCGCGCCGTCGAGGAGCAGCAGCTCGTCCTCGACTTCTCGCCGGGGGCCAAACCCGGCACCGGCTCGGTCTCCGACACCGGCCTGCGCACCGCCGACGGCCAGCCGATCGAGTGGCCCATCCCCATCGACAAGCTCACGAGAAAGCTCACCGTGCCCAGCCAGGGCCGGATCTACTTCGTCCGCTACGCCCTCAAGATGGGCTGGAGCGTCGAGCGTGTCAGCGAGCTGACCCGCATCGACCCTTTCTTCATCGACCAGATGGCCCAGCTCGTCGAGTTCGAGGACACGCTCTGCTCCTACGCCGCGCTCGAGGACCTGCCCCGCGAGGTGCTCTTCCAGGCCAAGCAGCTCGGCTACTCCGACGCGCAGCTCGCCAACCTCTACTACCGCAGGATCTCGAGCGAGACCATCCTCCAGGCCCGCGATCACCGCAAGAGCCTCGGCATCGAGCCGGTTTACAAGCTCGAGGACACCTGCGCCGCCGAGTTCGCGGCCGTGACGCCGTACTACTACTCGACGTATGAGCCGGGGGTGGAGGTCGTGGGAGACGAAGAGAAGGAGAGACGGAGAGACGAAGTGGATGCGCACTCCGGCTCTGCTCCCGTTCCGCACTCCGTCTCTTCGTCTCTTGGTTTCTCCGTCTCTGCTCCCGTCTCGGCTCCCGTCTCTGCTCCAGACGACGAGATCCGGCAGACCGACAAGCAGAAGGTCATCATCCTCGGCGGCGGGCCCAACCGCATCGGCCAGGGGATCGAGTTCGACTACTGCTGTGTGCACGCCGCTTTCGCCGCCCGGGATCTGGGCTACGAGAGCGTGATGATCAACAACAACCCGGAGACCGTCTCGACCGACTACGACACCAGCGATCTGCTGTTCTTCGAGCCCCTGACGCTCGAAGATGTGCTCAATGTCGCCGAGCGGTTGGAGGGCCAGGCCCTCCGGGCGCCGAGTTCCGGCCTCGTCAAGGGCCTCATCATCCAGTTCGGCGGCCAGACCCCCCTCAACCTCGCCAAGGGCCTCGTCCTCGCCGGCGCCCCCATCCTCGGCACCAGCGTGGACTCGATCGACCTCGCCGAGGACCGCGACCGCTTCGACAAGCTGCTCGACGACCTCGACCTCCAGCGCCCCGCCTCCGGCATCGCCCGCTCGCTCGAACAGGCCATCGCGATCGCCGGCGAGATCGGCTACCCCGTCCTCGTCCGCCCCAGCTACGTGCTCGGCGGGCGTGGCATGGAGATCTGCGCCGACGAGAAGGCCCTCCGCCACTACGTCACCAACGCCCTCGACCTCTCCGGCCTCGACGACGCCCCGATCCTCGTCGATAAATTCCTCGACGGCGCCACCGAGATCGATGTCGATGTCGTGGGCGACTTCACGCCGACCGACGGCGTGCCCACGCGGGCCGATGGGCGCCCCGAGCAGGCGATCATCTGCGGCGTCATGGAGCACATCGAGCACGCCGGAGTCCATTCCGGCGACTCCTCGTGCTCGGTCCCGCCGTGGTCGCTCAACAAGCGTCTGGTCGCCCGCGTCCGCGACATCGCCCGCCGGCTGGCGGGGGCGCTCCACGTCTGCGGTCTCATGAACGTGCAGCTGGCGACCAAGGACGACGAGATCTACATCCTCGAGGTGAATCCCCGCGCCAGCCGCACGGTGCCCTACGTCGGGAAGGCCAAGCACGTCCCCTGGGCGAGCGTGGCCGCCAAGGCGATGATGGGTGTGAGCCTGACCGAGCAGGGCGTCGCCGAGATGCCGGACACGGGCACGTTCGCGGTCAAGGCGCCCGTCTTCCCCTTCCAGAAGTTCCCAGGCGTGGATTTCGTCCTTGGTCCCGAGATGCGCTCGACGGGCGAGGTCATGGGGATGGATATCTCCATGCCTGTCGCCTACCTCAAGGCCATGCTCGCGGCCGGGGTGAAGCCTCCCCGCGAGGGCGGGGTGTTCATCAGCGTGCGGCGCGACGACCGCCCCGAGATCATCGATCTCACACGCTCGCTCATGGCCATGGGCTACAAGGTCTTCACCACCGAGGGCACGGGCGAGGAGCTCCGCCGCCACGGCATGAAGCCCAACATCCTGCAGAAGATCGCGGTCGGCGCCCGGCCCCACGTGCTGGATCTCATGGCCGACGGCCAGATCGCGATGATCATCAACACGCCCACCCGCACCGGCTGGCAGACCGACGAGGGCAAGATCCGCGCGACCGCGGTCCGGCAGAGCATCCCGATGGTGACGACGCTGACGGCGGCCCGCGCGATGCTCCGGGCCATGGAGGCGATGCGGGCGGGCGACTGGAACGTGGCCGCACTGCAGGATTACGCGCGGAT
Source organism: Phycisphaerales bacterium (assembly GCA_016709445.1). Taxonomy (GTDB): domain Bacteria; phylum Planctomycetota; class Phycisphaerae; order Phycisphaerales; family UBA1924; genus PNC22. The sequence goes on along the minus strand of JADJMV010000007.1, from coordinate 176,405 downwards.
GGCGTCGGAACGTGCGCCGGAGATCAAGACCACGGCGGGGCGGGTGCGGGTCTGACTCAGCGGAACTTGCGGGGGTCCTCGGCGGGCTTGCCGTCGGCGAATTCCCACACGATCACGGGCATGCGCTTGTCGCCCCACTGCCGGGCCTGGCCGTGCGTCGGCATCAGCAGGTCGATGTGGTAGCCCTTGATCGCGCCGCCCCGGTCGAGCACGGGCACGATCTGGCCGTCGTCATATCCCTCGATCGAGAGCATCGATCCGAACGGGAGCAGGCGTGTGTCGGCCGCAACAAGATTGCCGCCGTTGGTCTCGACGGAGTGCAGTGTCGCCGTCTTGCCGTCCGCGTATTGGCCGCACGAACGGGCATCGGGCGAGTAGGCCGTCACCTGCATCCACAGCACGCGGGCCGGACGGACCGGCCGCCCGTTGAACCAGCGGGTCTCGGCGCTGACGCGCTCGATCATCTTCTCGGCCCGCTTCGACTCGGCGGGCGTGGGCTCGACCACGACGGGCGCCGGAGCCTCGCGATGCACCGCGGGGACGACTTCGGGTCGCGTGTTGTCCGGGCCCCGCAGGGAGACCGACGCCAGCGCCGGCATGTGGGTGGCTTCCTTCACCATCGCGGCGTGCACCGCGGCCATGACGGCCAGGCCGGCGAACACGCCGAGCTCGACGGTGCTGCGCCGGGTGAGTCGGGCGCGCCACGAGCAGATCACCTGTTTCCAGTTGTTCTTCACTTTGATCGCCTCCCAGACTCGACGGCAGCAGAGGCGTCTGCTCAGGACCGACTCGAACGAGCCGACCAGCCGGGTTCCAAGGCCCACCTCCCTGTGGCCCGGTCCGTCGATGTGGGGAGAGTTTAACCCCGTCTCCGGAGGTCGGCAGCCCGATCTGGGATTCACACCGTCCATTCCCAGGGGCTTTCGGGTCATGCACGGTGCCGCTTGCGGCATATCCTGCAGCGGCCCTATGAACGGCACAGACGGCCCGGTTATGGGGCGTCAAATCGGGGAAAACACCCAGCGTGACGCCCTTGCAGATGCTCATCGCCGCCGCCATCGGCCTCGTCGCCGGCCTCGTGGGCGGCCTGTGCGGCATCGGCGGCTCCATCATCATGCTCCCCGCCCTCGCCCTGATTTTCGGCTACGACGACCGGGAGCAGACCCAGCAGCACGTCTACATCGCCGCGGCCCTGCTGGTGAACACGGTCGTGGCCGCCACCGCCGTTCGGACCCACCTCCGCGCCAAGGCGATCGACAAGCAGATCGTGCTGCGGCTGCTTCCCCCCATGATCCTGTCGATTGTCGGCGGGGTAGTGCTCGGCAACCGCGTCGATGGACGGATCCCCAAGCTCGTGCTCGTCGGCTTCCTCTTCGCCTTCGTTGCATGGACCCTCTTCACGGCGATCCGTCGTCTGCCCGAGCCCGCGCCGGAAGACCAGCGGGCCACAGGGCTGCGGCTGGGCGCGATCGGGCTCGTCGCCGGAGTGCTCGCAGGCTTCCTCGGCATCGGCGGAGGCATCGTGATGGTGCCCGCGATGCAGTTGCTCGCGCGCGTCCCGCTGCGCCGCGCGATCGCCGCCAGCGCGGCCGCGATGTGCGTCACGGCCCCCATCGGAGCCATCACCAAGTTCGGTTCGCTGGCGAACATCATCGATGCCGCCGGGCGCCCTCTGTCATGGGTGCACGCACTCACGCTCGGGCTGACGATGGCGGTCGGCGCCTCGATCGGCGCCCCCACGGGGGCCCGCCTGACGCACCGTCTCCGCCTGCCCCACCTGCGCCTCGCCGTGGCCATCGCCCTCGGCATCTCGGCTGCCAAGATGGCAGGGCTCTTCTAGCACCACCGCCGCCCGGAACTTCCCGCGAGGCACGCGGAGCGCCGGGCACGCCAATCCCAATCATGGCATGGCGTCTGCTGCAGAGGCGTGGGCGAACCGGCGCGCGGCGCGGCCCGTAGGGAACCGCGCCGGGAACCGGGCTCGCCACGCAAGGAGTGTGTGCCACCATGACCGTGTTCAAGAACAATCTCAAGACCGTCCTCCTCCTGGGGGTGCTGACCGGGCTGCTGGTCGGCGTCGGCGGCCTGTTCGGGCGACAGTTCGTCATCCCGTTCGCCCTGCTCGCCGTCGTGATGAACTTCGGCGCTTTCTTCTTCTCCGACAAGATCGCGATCGCCTCGATGCGGGGGCGGGAGGTCGATGCCCAGAGTGGCGGCGATCTGTACCGGCTCGTCGATGAACTCCGCCGGCGCGCCGGGCTGCCGATGCCCCGCGTATTCGTCTGCCCGCAGCAGGCACCGAACGCCTTCGCGACCGGGCGCAGTCCCGAGCGGGCCGCCGTCGCGGTCACGCAGGGGGCACTGCACCTCCTCGACCACGAGGAACTCGCCGGGGTGATTGGCCACGAGCTGGCGCACGTGAAGAACCGCGACACGCTCACGAGCACCATCGCCGCGACTGTCGCGGGCCTGCTCGCCAGTGTGGCCCAGTGGGGGTTCCTGCTCGGGGCGGGCAACCGCGAGGGTGTGAACCCGATCGCGGCCCTCGCGGGCATGCTCCTGGCCCCCATCGGTGCGGTGATCATCCAGGCCACGATCAGCCGCAGCCGCGAATACGTCGCCGACGCCGAGGGCGCCCGAATCGCCGGCTCGCCGCTCGGCCTGATGTCGGCCCTCAACAAACTCGAGGCTGTCGCCCAGCGGGTGCCGCTCGACAACCCCAACCCGGCCGCCAACAGCCTCTTCATCATCGAGCCGCTGACCGGCGGACGAGGGATGATGAGCCTCTTCGCGACACCCCCGCCCACCGAGAAGCGGATCGCGGCGCTGGAGCGTCTGACCAGGTAGGCCGCCCGGCACGGGGAACAGGCAGATCACAAACGACGACGCCGCACCCGGAGGGGTTGCGGCGTCGTTGGCGTTCTACTAGATGTCGATGCCCGGCCGCTCAATCGCGGTCCGAGTCCTCGATGCGATGCTTGGGCATGTTCGTGAGGACCTCGTCGATCAGGCCGTACTCGAGCATCTCCTTCTCGTCCAGCCACTTGTTCCGGTCGCAATCCTTCTCGATCTGGGACACCGGCTTGCCGGTGGCGTCCGCATAGATGCCGTAGAGCCGGTCGCGCAGGCGGAGCATCTCGCGGGCCTCGATCTCGAGATCGGTCGCCTGGCCCTCGAGCACGCCCGAGAGCAGGGGCTGGTGCATCAGGTTCCGCGCGTTGGTCAGGGCGAAGCGCTTGCCCTTGGCGCCGGAACAGGCCAGGAGCGAGCCCATGCTCGCGGCCTGGCCGATGATGTACGTGCAGACGCTCGGCTGGATGTAGTTCATGGTGTCGAGGATGCCGAGGCCCGCCGTGACGCTCCCGCCCGGCGAGTTGATATAGAGATGGATGTCGCTCTTGGGGTCCTCGTTGGCGAGGAACAGGAGCTGCGCGACGATCAGGCTCGCCACCTCGTCGCCCACGGGGCTCCCCAGGAAGACGATCCGGTCCTTGAGCAGACGCGAGTAGATGTCGTACGAACGCTCGCCGCGGGCGGACGTCTCGATGACGATGGGGACCAGATAGCCGGACATGGGTTGATCCTTCAGGCCGCGGCCCGCTGCCGCGGGACCGCTCGGGGCCGGGGGTTGGTGTGCTCGTTTCCTACGCGCATCGGTCTCCGGGGCACCGGGCGCCCCGCCCGGGCTTACCGGGCCAGGTTCGCTTCCTTCGGCGGCTCGGCGAGCACTTCATCGACCAGGCCGTACTTGGCGGCCTCTGCCGCGGTGAAATACTTGTCGCGCTCGGCGTCGCGCTGCACGGTCTCCACGGACTGGCCCGTGCACTCACTGATGATCCGGGTGAGCTCGCTCTTGGCCTTCAGGATCTGCTCGGCCTGGATCCGGATGTCCTCGGCCTGGCCGGTCACGCCGCCGTAGGGCTGGTGGATCATGACCTTGGCGTGGGGCAGGATGAACCGCTTGCCCTTGGCCCCGGCGCAGAGCAGCACCGCGGCGCCGGAGTAGGCCCGACCGATGCAATAGGTCGAGACCGAACTCGACAGGAAGCGCATCGTGTCGTACAGAGCGAGCGTGTCGTCCACGGCTCCGCCGGGGGAGTTGATGTAGAGGCTGATGTCCTGGCCCCGCTTCTGGTTCTCCAGGTAAAGCATCTGCATCATCACCCTGGCCGCCGAGGCGTGGTTGATCTCCCCGATGAGGAAGACGATCCGATTCTCGAGCAACAGCTCGTCGATCGTCATCTCCCGGGTGCGCTGATAGGTGACGCCGGCTGCGGGCATGGGATCGTCCTTGTCTCGGGCCCTTCGGTCCCCTCGGGGTGTCCGGGCCGTGGTTCCTAGGCGTCGCCGGGGTCGGCGCCGCGGGCCTGTGCATTCCTCGCCCGACCAATCGTAGGGGCTCAACGCGGCGGATTGCCGCGTGGAAGGGCCCCATGCCCACATCGGCCCGAACCCGTCCGGTCTTTCATGGGATTGCGTGGTCGGCCCTTGCCCCCTACGATCGGCCCAGCGCCCGGGGCAAGGCCCCCGGACGTTGCAGGAGCGCACGGGGTGCCCACCGGACTGATCAGCGACATTCACGGCAACGCCGAGGCCCTGCGCGCCGTTCTCGCCGACCTGGATGCCAAGGGTATCGAGCGCATTATCTGCCTCGGGGATATCATCGGGTACGGGCCCGACCCCCTCGAATGTGTGGACCTGGTCCGCCGGCGGTGTGCGTGGTCCCTGATGGGCAACCACGATTTCGCGGTCCTCTACGAGCCCACCAACTTTAACGCCCCCGCCGAGCAGGCCGCCTACTGGACGCGGGAGCAGTTCGACAGCGAGCCCGACGCCGAGCTCCGTGCCGCCCGGTACGAGTTCCTCGGCCGACTGCGCGTCCGCGTCGTCGAGACCACGCCCGGCGGGGTTCACCCCATGCTCGCCGTGCACGGCTCACCCCGTCGCCCCATCAACGAGTACATCTTCAAGACCGACCCGATGGACTCGCCGGACAAGCTTGAAGCGATCTTCCGGCGCGTCGAGCGGCTGTGCATCGTCGGGCATACCCACGTCCCGGGGGTCTTCACCGACGAGCCCGACTTCTACCCACCCGACGAACTCGGTGAATTTGCCTACCGGTTCAACGAGGACGAGAAGGCCATCATCAACGTCGGGTCCGTCGGGCAGCCCCGCGACGGCGACCCCAGGGCCAGCTATGTCGTCCTCCACGAGGACCGCGCCGAGTTCTTCCGCGTGCCCTACGACATCGACGTGACGGCGAAACGCATCCGTCAACAACCCCAACTCCACGAGTATCTCGCCGACCGCCTCTACGAGGGCCGATGAGCCCCGGGGCGGCCGCGCCGCCCACATTTCCAGCCCACGACCTGCCGACATCCACCATGCCCAAACGACCCAACACGCTCGCCCGAGTCTTGGTACCCCTGGCCCTCGGCCTGGTCGCCGTGGCTGTCGCGTTCGCCGTTCTCAAGAACACCAAGAATGCGCGCAACCCCTCGCCCAGCCAGGCCTCCGAGGTCCAGCCGACGCCCGAGGCGCCGGCCGCCGGGTCGTCGGTGACCGGTGCACCCGATGCCGCGTCGAGCGAGCCCGAAGCCCGCAACCCTCCCGACCCCCAGCCCACCGCCCAGGGCCCGGCCGACTCCCAGCCGCCGGGCGTCGAGGAAAGCCCGGCGCCGCCCGCCATCGAGGGCTCACTCGTGGTCGAGGCGTTTGAAGGGGTCGAGAGTTCCGCGTTCACGCCGCTCGGGGGCCTGGGTCTCGACTCACCCTTCGCGATGCAGGTCGAGTTCTCGCACGTCGGTGCGGGCATCAAGTCGATCCGCCTCGCCCGAGAACTTGACTCGGTGAAAGCGGACCGGGCCGCCAAGGCCGGGGCCGTCGAGCCGGAACACCACGTCGAGGTGCAGGGCCAGGTCGCCAGCGCCCGGCAGATCATCGTCCCGATGGCGGCCCTCGCCATCGAGATCGACGGGCGCATGGTCGCCCTCACCCGCGCGCCCGGCGATAAGCCGGCATGGCGGCAGGTCGCGGCCGATCAGCCGGGGCACTTCGAAGCGTTCGTGCTCGACGACAAGGGCGATCGCGTGCTCCGGCTCGACCGGCAATACTCGCTCCCGCCGGGCAGCTACGACCTGCAACTCCGCCAGAGCGCCGAGAACCTGACGGAACGCCGGCTCTCGATCCGCTGGCGTACCTTCGGCCCGATCGACATGGCCCGCGACGCGCTCGGGTATGGCGGCGAGAAGCGGCGCCTGCGCTTCGGCTACCTCCTCGACGCCAAGAACGATCCGACCCGTCAGTGGGTCGACGCCTCCGATTTCCTCTGGAGCCGCATGAAGCTCGTGGGACGCGACGCGCCCAAGAACTTCCCCGGAGGCCAGGTCTGGCCCAACACCCGGAGCGTCGAACGGAAATACGACCTGGTCTGGGCTGGGCTGACCAACCGCTACTTCGCGGCCGTCGTCCACCCCCTGATCGACCCGACCGACACGAACCCCGCCAAGGCCTTCGCGGGCGTCGAGCGAGTGGACCGCGTGATGCTCCCGGGCGAGGATGCGCTGGTGCTGAGCCTTGCCGGCCCCGTCCAGCCGCTTGCGCCGCACGCCTACAGCCACTTCGATATGGGTCTCTACTCGGGGCCCCTGAACCGGGAGACGATCGGCACGGACGCGATGCTCAACAGCCTCGGAGTGCCCGGGATCGTTGTCTTCAACTTCGGCGGCATGTGCGCCATCTGCACCTTCACCTGGCTGACCACCCCGCTGCTCTCCCTCCTCCGCATCCTCCACGGCCTCACGTTCGACTGGGCCCTCGCGATCATCCTGCTCGTCGTCTGCGTGCGTTCGCTCCTGCACCCGATCACCCGCTGGTCGCAGATCCGCATGCAGAAGTTCGGCAAGCAGATGCAGGCGATGGCCCCCAAGCAGAAGGCCATCCAGGAAAAGTACAAGGACGACAAGCAGCGCCTCCAGCAGGAGATGGGCAAACTCTGGCGCGAGGAGGGCGTCAGCCCCGCCGGCTTCCTCGGCTGCCTACCGATGATGTTCCAGAGCCCTGTCTGGATCGCCCTCTACGCCACGCTCTACTTCGCCATCGACCTGCGCCACGAGCCGGCGTTCTTCGGCATCTTCCAGTCCGCCACCAATAACGCCTGGCCCTTCCTTGCCGACCTCGCCGAGCCCGACCACGCCATCTTCTTCGGCGGCCACGGCATCAAGGTGCCCCTCATGGGGCAGGTCAGCTCGATCAACCTCCTGCCCCTCCTCCTGGGTGTCGTGTTCTACCTCCAGCAAAAGTATCTCACCCCACCCACCGCCGGCGCCATGAGCCCCGAGCAGGAATCGCAGCAGAAGATGATGAAGGTCATGATGGTGGTGATGTTCCCCCTCATGATGTACAACGCCCCCAGCGGCCTCGCCCTCTACTTCATCACCAACTCGACGCTCGGCATCCTCGAGAGTCGCTGGATCCGCTCCCACGTCGAGAAGAGCGGCATGCTCGATCCCGAGAACCTCAAGAAGAAGCCCAAGGAGGGTGGCTTCCTGTCCCGGCTCCGCCAGATGGCCGCCGAGCAGCAGCAGACCCAGGCCGGCCGCGGCATGAGCCCCAAACGCCAGCCCCGCGTGAGCCGCGAGACCGACCCCTCCCAGCGGAAGTTCAAGAAGCGCTGAACCCCTTCGGGCGTCGTCGCACGCCCGTCACCGATGATCTCTCCGAGCCATGCCCGCCCCCGGCGACACCATCATCGCCCTGGCCAGTGCCCCGGGAAGGTCCGAGAGGGCGGTGCTCCGTTGCTCCGGACCGCATACCACGGAACTCGTCGATAGATTCCTCCGGGCCCCGGCGAACACCCGCGGCGTGTGGCCCGGCGAATTCTTGCTGGACGGCGCACGCCCTGTGAGCTGCCCGGTGCTGGCGACAATCTCGCCAGCACCCACGAGCTACACCGGCGAGGACACCGCCGAATTCACACTGCCCGCCAACCCCTACCTGATCGAACGCGTCCTCGATCACTGCTGCCGAGTCTCGGGCGTACGGCGCGCGGGGCCGGGAGAGTTCACCGCGCGTGCCTACCTCAACGGGCGCATGTCGCTCGACGAGGCCGAGGGCGTCGCCGCCATGATCGCCGCCGACTCCGCCGATGACTTTGATGCCGCGCGACGGCTCGCGACCGGCCAAGCCGGCGCTGTGTACCGCCGATGGGCGGAGGAACTCACGGCCCTCCTGGCGCTCGTCGAGGCCGGCATTGATTTCACCGACCAGGAGGACGTCGTGCCCATCGCCCCCGGCACGCTCCTTGTCCGGCTCCGCACGCTGCGCCAGAGCTTGGCCGGTTTCACGCTCGGACAGGCCGCCGAGGGCTCGCGGGGGCTCGCCCCGCTCGTCGCCCTTGTCGGCCCGCCAAACGCCGGCAAGAGCACGCTATTCAACACGCTGCTCGCGCGCCCGCGGAGCATCGTGGCCGACGAGCCGGGCGTGACCCGCGACGCAATTGTGGAGGACCTCCACCTCGACGAGACCGCAGGACCCGGCCTCGCCGTGCGTCTGGCCGACCTTCCCGGGCTCGACGCGTGTGCTTCGGGCCCCGCCGCGCGGGCCGCGCAGGCCCGAGCCCGCGAGGTGCTCGCCCAAGCCGACGCCCTGCTCTACTGCGATCACACGGCCCGTTTCGCCCCGCTCGACGCCCCCGCGACCGTGCCCATGCTCCGCGTCCGCACCAAGGCGGACCTGCCCCCCGCCCCCGACCTCCCGGATGCGGCTGATCTCGCGGTCTGCGCCCCTGGATGGCTGGAAGATCTCGTTGCTCCGGCGCGCGATCTCCGAGTTGTGCCTCGGGGCTCGCGCATCGTGCTCCGTCGCCCTGGCCCGCCACGCCGGGGCCATCGGTCGAGCCGCCGGCGTGCTCGAAACCACCGAAGCCGGGATGGCCCAGGCGGGCCCGACGCTCCGCGATCCGGAGCTTGTCGCCGAGAGCCTCCGGGAAGCCCTGGGCTTGCTCGATGAGGTGCTCGGACGCGTCACACCCGATGATGTCCTCGGACGGATCTTCGCGTCCTTCTGCGTCGGAAAGTAGCCCCGTTCAGCCCGAAGACGCCCGGACGGCCTCGCGGACAAACGCTTCAAGCCACCGCTCGACGAAGACGTGCACGGCCTCCGCCGTGGCCGCCGGATCGACCCCCCAGCAGGACGCGACCGGATCGAGAAACTCGGGATCCAATTGCACGATCAGGCGATCGTCCGCCGCGAGCACGCTCGGGAGTTTGTCCGCCAGGAAAGCGCCGAACGCGTTTAACTCGGGCCGGCCCACGCTCAGGCTGGGTCGGCTCCGCAGATTCGGCTGGTTGAGGTACCACAGGTCGCAGACCACCACGGCCCACAGCCCGGAGTCCCTGGGGAGCCTCGCCTCCACGGCCGACCTCAAAGCCGCAGCGACGGGCCGGTCCTCGACCTCAGCCCGGAGGTGCGCCCCCACCACGATGGGGATGACTCCCCGCTCGTCCAGAACCGTCTGATTCGTACCGTTGATCGGGGGACTCACGCGACCAATGTACGCCCGACCCGCGCCCCGGGCACGCGCACCCCAAAAGGCGACCCGGGCGGCCGCTGGGCCGCCGGATCGCTGGAGGAGAAGCACATGAATACCGCTCGCGTCCCCGAGGCAATTCCGGTGCTGAGGACGCTTGGAGCCGCACGTTTATACGGACTGCCTGGCCAAAGGTTGCCAAGATTACCGTCTGACAGCATGTCGTGAATTCGACACCGTTCAACACTTGTAAATCGCTGTCCCATATCCATTTACATCACATATCCCGGTGCGCACTTTCGAAATCCGGCCCCGATCTGCGCGGATTCTGGCCACTTTTTCGTCCCGTGGAGCCCCGGTTGACCCCCACGGGCCTCGCCAGAGCCGGTCGTGTCAAGCCACTCTGACAGACTTCCGGCGGCTCTTCCCGTCTCCGCGGCGCCACCCGGAGAACCCCGCATCTCTCGCCAGTCTCCTCGCTCCGCGCAGGCCTCGTACCGAGGGAAACGGGATCGGGCCGCCGCTCACTCCTGCCGTCATGCGGCCCGATGCAGCAGGCACGCCGGGCGGGGTGGTCCGGGCGATGCGAAGGGGAGGGAAGCCGATGCGGGTCCGATTGGGAGATGTGCTTGTCCGCCTTGGGGTGCTGACCGAATCCCAGCGCGAGGCGGTGGTAGAGGCTCAGGCGACCAGCGGTCGCCCCTTCGGCGTCCTGGCTGAGGAACTCTTTGGAGTCTCGTCTCGCGACGTCGAGCGGGCCTGGGCTTCGCAATACACCGAGTTGACCGGCCGCGTGTCGATTCCAGCCTCGCCCGCCGAGCCGGAGGTCCTCTCGGCGATCGAGCGGCGTCAGGCTTGGCAGTTCCAGATCCTGCCCCTGCGGCGCGAGGGCCGCGAACTGATCGTGGCGACGACCGAGCGGGCCCTCCCACGGGCCATGCGATTCGCCGGATGGGCCATCCCCCACTCCTGTTCCTTCGTGATCGCCACCGATCGGGACATGGCCCGGGGACTGGACAAGGCGTACCCCATGGCCGGCGGCCGGCAGGCGATCGGGGAGGACCGCCTCTCGGCCTGACCGGGGCCCGCGATCACCGCGCCTCTCGGGGGGCCCAGGGTGCGTAGCGCGGGGTCCTAACATCTGCGCGTGACCGACCCCAACCCCACCGGCCCCGAAACGACCGATCTCCGCACCGTCTCCTTCGTCAGCCTCGGCTGCCCGAAGAACCTCGTCGATTCGGAGAAGATGCTGGGCCTGCTGGCCGAGGACGGGCTGATCCCGGTTTCAGCCGAGGCCGAGGACGGTGACTGGGAGCACGACGACGCCCAGGGGGTCGAGGGCCGGTCCTCGCGCTCGTCGGGCGGCGAGGGCGGCGGACCGTCCAACCCCATCCAGCCCGCCGACGTGGTCGTCATCAACACCTGCGGTTTCCTCGAGGCCAGCAAGGATGAGTCCCTCGCTGTCATCAAGGATGCCGTCAGGGCCAAGCAGGCCGGGCTCGTCAAGCGCGTGGTGGTCGCGGGCTGTCTCGTGCAGCGCCACCGGGCGAAGATGCTCGAGTGGGAGCCGGGGATCGACGCCATGGTCGGCGTCTTCGACCGCGACAAGGTCGTCGAGGCCGTCCGCGGCGTGCCCGCGGCCCGGCAGGAGGCCCTCGGGGCCGAGGGCCAGCCCAAGTACTGGATCGCCGGCAATGCGCTCCAGGCGGCCCAAACCCGGGGCATGAACGTCACGGGCCTCACCGTGAACGGCAAGGACGGCAAGGGACTGGGTTACTTCGAGGACGACTCGGCACGACTGCGCCTCACCCCGCGCCACTACGCCTACCTGCGCATCAGCGAGGGCTGCAACCAGAAGTGCGCCTTCTGCACCATCCCCTCCATCCGCGGCAAGATGCGCTCCAAACCCCTCGACCGGATCGCGCAGGAGGTCCGTGAGCTGCTCGCCGACGGCGCCTTTGAGCTCAACCTCATCGGCCAGGACACCACCAGCTACGGCGACGACATCGGCGCCGGCTGGGACGGGGCGCGGGGCGGCCTGCCCGCTCTGCTCGAGGCGATCGATGCGGCCGCCGTCGCCACCGGCTCGCCCGCTTGGATCCGCCTGATGTACGCCTACCCCAGCAACTTCCGCGACGAATTCATCGACTCGATCGCCGAGATCGCCGCGCGTGGCCGTCTGCTCCCCTATATCGACATCCCCCTCCAGCACGCCTCGCAGCGCATGCTCGATCTGATGCGCCGCAAGGTCACCGCCGAGCAGCAGCGCGACCTTATGCACAAGCTGCGAGACCGCGTGCCGGGCATGGCGATACGCACGACCTTCATCAGCGGCTTCCCGGGCGAGAACGAGGACGATCACGAGCAGCTCCTCGAGTTCGTGGACGAGATCGGATTCGACGCCCTCGGCGTCTTCGAATACTCACCCGAGCCCGGCACACCCGCCGGCACCATGGAAGAGGACCGCGACCTCGCCGTGCCTCCCGAGGTGAAGCGCCGCCGCAAGGAGGACATCCTCGAGTTGCAGCAGCAGATCGCCTTCGAGCAGGCGGGCTATATCGCCGAGCAGTTCGACGAGCACGACCCGATCAATACCGGGCACCGATTCGACGTGCTGATCGACAAGGCGACCGGCGCGGAGGCGGTCGCGACCACCGGGGTCGGCGAGGGCGGGAAGCTCTACCAGGGCCGGACCTACTTCCAAGCCCCGGCGATCGACGCGGCGACGTTCGTCCAGAGCCGTACACCGCTCAGCCCCGGCGAGCTCGTCCGTTGCGTGATCGTCGGCTCGAGCGGCTACGACCTGATCGCCCGCCCTGTGGACGAGGTCGAGAAGAAGGTCAGCCTGAGCATCCTCCACTAGACCGAACTTCCCTCCGGGAGTGCGCATACGGAGCAATCCCGCGGCCCGCTCGACAACCCCGTGGAGACCCCCATGCCCAGCCGATCCGAGACGCTCGCCTGGATGATCGAAGCTTCGACTCCCCTGGCCACACGCTACTTCGCCGGGTTTACCGACGCCAACCGTGCCGCCCAGGCCCCCGGCTTGCCCAACCACTTCGCCTGGACCCTCGGCCACTGCGCGCTCACCATGCACCGACTCGCGGCCCAGCTCGATGGCAAGCCGCTCCCCGAGCGCGACTACGAGCAGGGCGTGCAGCACAGCGCCGGCTCACCGCCCACCCGCTTCGGCACCGAGGGCGTCGCCTTCGGCTCCAAACCCGTCACCGACGCGGGCGTCTACCCGAGCGTCGCGCGCTGCCAGGAGGTCTTCAACGCAGCCGCGGCCCGCTTTGCCGAGGCTGTTCGCCACGCCACCGACGCCCAACTCGACGCCCTCGCCCCCTGGGGCAAGTCGCAGCTCCCGATGCGCGATCTCATCAACCGTGTGAACCTGCACAACTCGATGCACTCGGGGCAGTTGGTCGATCTGCGGCGGGCGCTGGGTTTTGATCGTGTGGTGGGTTGAACGATCCAGAGAAGTCACCAGCCCACCAGAGCCGCGTGCGTCAGCACGCGGAACGGCCATCCAGACACCACCGCCCAGTCCATCAGAGCCGCGTGCGTCAGCACGCGGAACGGCCATCCCGACACCACCGCGCCGGTCCATCAGAGCCGCGTGCGTCAGCACGCGGAACGGCCGTTCAGACACCTCCGCGCCAGTCCACCAGAGCCGCGTGCGTGAGCAGCGGAACGGCCATCCAGACACCGCCGCGCCAGTCCATCAGAGCCGCGTGCGTCAGCACGCGGAACGGACGTCCAGACACCACCGCGCCGGTCCATCAGAGCCGCGTGCGTCAGCACGCGGACGCCTCCCCCCCCCCGGCTCAGGTGCGCAGGAACAGCCGTCGGTACATCACCGCGCGTGGTCGACTCGAACCCCCTTCCGCGTGCTCACGCACGCGGCTCCGTCGATTCGCGACAACCCAAGTTACTGGCTCACACAGGCGCGAGCTTCCGGCACGCTGCCAGTGGATCCGGTGCCCCACACACCGCCGAACTCACCGCCACACCCCGGCACCCCGCGGCCTGCAGCTCGCCGATGTTCTTCTCCGTGATCCCGCTGATCGCCAGATGCGGCAATCTCGCGCACGCCGAATCCTTCAGATACTCCCGCAGGTACTCCGGCCCCGCGAGCCTGTTCTTTGCCTTGGTCGTGCTCGGGAACATCGGCCCCAGGCCGCAATAGTCAGCGCCCTCGCGTGCCGCCTCGCGGGCCTGCTCCACGCTCGACGTGCTCACGCCGACGAGCAATGCGTTCCCCGCGACGCGACGTACATCGCGGACCGCCATATCCCCCTGGCCGACGTGGACCCCATCGGCCCCGGCCGCGAGGGCGATGTCCACGCGGTCGTTGACGATGACGCTCACGCCCCTGGGGTGGGCGAGCTCCACCAGCCGCCGCGCTCGGCGCACCAGCTCGGCCCCGTCGAGCGTCTTCTCTCGCAACTGCACGCAGTCGGCCCAGCCCTCGATCGCCAGCTCCGCGACGCGGTCCCAGGCGTGGTGGGTGCAGAGCGACTCGGTGATGAGCACGCACAATCGCCACTGCCGGGCGCGGCCCGTCCCCAGCGCCCGCTCGGTCTGCCCGGCCGCGTCGTAGGCGAGGTAGCGGAGCCGCTCGACCTCCGCCGCGGCCTCGGGCGCCCGGAGCCCCTTGGCCCCCTCCTCGATGACCCGGAGCGCCTCGGCGAGCCGGCCGGCCGCTGCGGCCGCGATCGCGGGAAGCCCCGCACGCTCGCCCTCCCCCGCCCCCTTCACGCCCGTCCCCACGTCTCCCGCCGTGTCCCGCCAGGCGAGCAGCGACCCCCGATCGATCGGCAGCGAGGTCAGAGCGTTGCCCAGCCCGTGGCGCACGGCCTTCAGGCGCGAGCACAGATCCTCGTCGGCGAGCACGAACCTCGCCAGGTCTTCGAGCACCCGCAGCCCCTCGCGGGCCCGATTGGCGTTGGCGTCGATGAGCCGGGGGAGCGACATCCAGAGACGATAGAACCTCCAGAGGTTGTGGTGCAGGCTTCCAGCCTGCACGGGGCTTTGGGTCGCCCCGCGGGTGGGCGTCGTGCAGGCTGGACGCCTGCACCACAATCGGCGGTACGATCCCCCCATGCCAACCCCCGTCGAGCCCTGCCTGATCGTGATCTTCGGCGCCTCGGGCGACCTCACCGCCCGGAAGCTCATCCCGGCCCTCTACGACCTCGATGGCATGGGCCAACTGCCCGACGACCTCACGATCGTCGGCATCTCCCGCTCCCAGCTCTCCGACGAGGACTTCCGGGCCCGCATGCGTGAGGCCGTGAAGAAGCACTCGGGCGGCTTCGACGCCTCTCGATACGAGGCATTCGCCCGCCGCCTGCACTATCACGCCGCCGACGCCGCCAAGCCCGAGGATTACGCCGGTATCCGCGAGTGCATCACCCGCCTGGGGCGCGAGAGGAATCTGCTCCGAGCCCAGGGCATGCCCAACCTGCTTTTCTACCTCTCTGTCTCTCCCAATCTCTACGAGCCGATCATCCAGGCCATCGGCGACGCGGGGCTGGTCGGCGAGGGTAAACGCTGGTGCGCGCTCGACCCCAAGAGCCTGCCCTGGCAACGGATCATCATCGAGAAGCCCTTCGGCACCGACCTGGAGACCGCCCGCTCGCTCAACCGCGCCCTGGGGCGCGTGTTCGAAGAGGACGCGACCTACCGCATCGACCACTACCTGGGCAAGGAGCTGGTGCAGGACATCCTGGTGATGCGCCTGGCCAACGCGATCTTCGAGCCGCTGTGGAACCGCACGCACGTGCACCACGTGCAGATCACGGCCGCGGAGACGCTGGGGGTGGGCAGTCGCGCCGGGACCTTCTATGACGGCGCGGGGGCGGTGCGGGACATGATCCAGAGCCACCTGCTTCAGGTCTTGGCGCTTGTCGCGATGGAGCCGCCCTCGAACTACTCGGCCGACGCGATCGCCCGCGAGAAGATCAAGCTGCTCGGGTGCTCCCGCATCGCTCAGAATGAGGACGAGGCATGGGCTTGGGGCGCCCTCGGACGCTACGGCGCGGGGCCGGACGGACCCGCATATGTCGACGAAGAAGGCGTCGACCCCGCTCGGCGCACCGAAACATTCGGCGCCATCCGCGTCGGCTTCGAGAACTGGCGCTGGGCGGGGGTGCCCTTCTTCATCCGCTCCGGGAAGCGCATGGCGGCCAAGCTCACCGAGGTCGTCGTCCTCTTCCGTGCCCCGCCGCTCGATGTTTTCGAGCGTCTCGGCGCCGCCCCGCCCGCCGAGCCGCCCAACCGTCTCATCATCAACATCGCCCCGAGCGAGGGCATCAGCCTGCGCGTGGCGGGCAAGGTGCCCGGCTCCGGGCTGAAGATCGAGACCACCAAGCTCGACATGGATTATGTCGAGCGGTTCGGTGGCGAACACATTGACGCCTACGGCCCCCTCATCCTCGACGCCGTCCGCGGCGACCGCACCCTCTTCAAGCACCGCGACGAGGTGGAGAGCGGGTGGAAGATCGTGCAGCCGTTCCTGAATTCGGATCGGCTGCGGGCGGGGATCGAGACGTACAAGCCCGGCTCGTGGGGACCGGACCACGCCGACGATCTGATGACGCCCGACGGCGGGCGTTGGCACAATCCCATCGTCGGTGAGGTGCGATAGTGTCGAGTTCCGAGCCGATCCTTTGGCCAGCGGAAAGCACCCCTTCGCCGAACATACCACAATGATGCCAATGCCCGAGCCTGCCCAAGATCCCATCCCCATCGACTCCCCGCCGCCCAAGCCCAACCTCCCCGGCGAGGTGCTCGTCCGCGAGAGCGTCGACGACCTCATCGACGCCATCGCGGCCGACATGCTCATCCAGGCAAAGTCCTGCGTCCGCGCCTTCGGCGATTTCCACCTCGCCCTCTCCGGCGGGTCCACCCCCGAGCCGCTCTACACCCGCCTCATGTACGACCCCCGCCTCCGCGACTTCCCCTGGAAGAAGACGCACCTGTGGCAGGTCGACGAGCGCTGCGTGCCCGACAACGACGACCGGCGGAACTGGAAGACCATCGCCGAGATCTTTCTCGACCATTCCGATATCCCCACGAGCCAGACGCACCCGATGCCGGTGCTCGACGAGGGCGGCGACGAGGCCTACGAGCGCGACCTCCGCGACGCCCTCGAGTGGCGTGAGAAGGGCCACGACCGGCTCGACTACGTGCTCCTCGGCATGGGCGCCGACCTCCACACCGCGAGCCTCTTCCCGCGCTCGCCGGCGCTCATGGCCCCGGCCGGTCGGCTCACCGTCTTCAACGACGGACCCGCCGTCACGCCACCCCGGCGCATGACACTCACCTACGAGATGCTCAACGCCGCCCGCTTCCTCGCGGTCATGGTGACCGGCGCGGGCAAGCGCGACGCCATCGCCCGGATCATCGCGGCACCCCCCGAGCCCGCCGACGCCCCGATCCTCGGCGTCCGCCCCCTCGGCGGCGCCCTCCGCTGGTACCTCGACCGCCAAGCCTGCCCCTAACGCCCGGCTTCTTTCTTCCCTCTGTCCCTCTGTCCCTCTGTCCCTTCGTCCCTTTGTCCCTCGCTGCTCCGTCGCACCTGCCCCCACTTCGTCTCTCCCTCTCTTCGTCTCTCCGTCTCTCCTCCCCTACCCTCCCCCGTGTCCGCCCCCACCGCCAACGAGCGCATCACCTTCCGCGTCCGCCACGAGGACGAGCACCTCCTCGTCGTCGAGAAGCGGGCGCATCTGGTCACTGCGCCCGGCGTCGGCCACGAGCACGACACGCTGCTCAACGGCGTCTTCGCCCGCTACTCCGGCAAGCTCTCCAGGCTCGGTGACAAGCGGGACTGGGGGCTCGTCCACCGCCTCGACAAGGACACCAGCGGGCTGCTCCTCGTCGCCCTCACCCCCGACGCATACGACGCGCTCCGCGCCCTCTTCGAGACCCGGGAGGTGCGCAAGTTCTACTGGGCCGTCTGCCGCAGCACGCCAAACAAGCCCTCCGGCGTCATCAAGCGCCCGATCATCGAGGAGGTCGAACGGATCGACCGGTATACCTCCAGCAAGTCCAGCCGGATCGGATCGTCGGGCAAGCCGGCGGTCACCGCCTACCGCCTGCTCCAGTCCTCTGCATCGGCCGCACTGGTCGAGGCCCGCCCGGTCACGGGCCGGCTGCATCAGGTCCGCGTCCACCTCGATTCGATCGGCTGCACGGTGCTGGGAGACGAGGTCTACGGGCCCAAAAACGCCAGGGGCGCCTCGCCCCGCCTCGCGCTCCATGCCCACCGCATCACGCTCGAGCATCCCATCACCGGCGAGCCCCTCGACATCCGCACGCTCTTTCCACGCGATCTCCGCCCCATGCTCCGGCGGATGATGCTCGACCTTCCCGGCGCCTCAGCGAACCAGGCCGAGGAAGTCGCGAGCGATGCCGTCGGCGAAGAGGAAGCCTGAGTCGGTCAGTACGATCCGGGAGCCGTGCAGTTCCGCGTGCCCGCGTTCGACGTGCCGCCGCGCCTCCCCCAGCAGCGTCGCGAGCGTCTGCCCGCCTCCGCCTCGGCCCTTCCGGTCGTGCTCCGCAGCGACCGCCCCCAGATCGATCCCCTCCCGCAGCCGAAGCCCGGCCATGATCCGCTCCCCCGCGAGCCGGGCCGGATCGGGGGGCTCGACATCCACCGCCGGCGCGAAGCCGTCGTCGTCCGACTGCAAGTAGTCATCGAGCCTCGGCGCGTTCTTCCACCGCCAACTCCCGCCGCTCGGATCCAGCAGGTGGGCACTCGCGCTCGGCCCCGCCGCCAACCAGGGCTCCTGCCGCCAGTAGGCCAGGTTGTGGCGGCACTCCTCGCCGGCGGCCGCGTAGTTCGAGACCTCGTAGCGGTCCAATCCCGCGGCCCGGCATCGCTCCAAGGTCCGCTCGTGCATATCGGCCTCGAGATCCTCGTCGCACGGCGCGAAATCCCCCCGCCGAAGCCGCGCCGTCATCGCCGTGTTGGGCTCGTAGGTGAGCGCATAGCAGGAGAGATGCGTCACCCCGAGCCCGATCGCGCGTCCAAGGTCCGCCTCCCACTCCGCCATCGACTGACCCGGGATCGCGAAGATCAGGTCCACGCTGAGCCGCTCGATGCCCGCCGCGCGGGCCAACCCGATCGCCCGATCTACGCTCGCGGGGTCGTGCCACCGCTCCAGCGTCTTGAGGTGTTTCGGGTCGAACGACTGCGCTCCCATGCTCAGGCGTCCGACACCCCCGGCCCGCAGCACATCGAACAGCTCGGCGGTCGCCGTCTCTGGGTTGCACTCCACGGTGAATTCCCCGGCGCCGGCCCGGATCAGACCCAGGTCAAACGTCTCCCCCAATACCCCGAGGAGCCGCCGCCAGAGGTCGGTGCGGAGCAGCGTCGGCGTCCCCCCGCCGACGAAGATCGTCCGGAGCGGCTCGCCCCGGGTCAGCGGGGCGAGGGCCCGGAGCTCGCGGATGAGCCGGCCGAGGAATGGCTCCTGCCGGTCTCGGGTATCCACCAGGCTGTAGAAGTCGCAGTAGTGGCACTTATGGAAGCAGAAGGGGACATGGATGTAGAGGCTCCGGACCGGGACCAAGCCCGGCGCAGGCATCAGCCGCCGGATCGCCCCGCCGGGGCTGGGAACTTCGGGCCTGATTTGCGGCAGATTGACGGACACCCTAGGCTACCCTCCGGCAGCGTCCGCCCGTCGCCCGGACGCCGCGGTCGTTGCCTTTGGGGAAAGGATAGAGCACCGGTGGAAGTGGCCCTTGTCCATGTGCGTTCGGACGGCAAACAGCAGTCGGTGACCCTGAAGGGTGGGCGGCTGGTCTTTGGCCGCCAAGATGACTGCCAGATCCGGATTCCGTCCGCGCAGATCTCGCGGCATCACTGCGAGGTGGTCTCCGGCGCCTCGGGGGTTCGGATCCGGGACCTGGGCTCCAGCAACGGCACCTACGTCAATGGCCGAAAGGTCGAAGACGCCGAGCTCGACGCCGGCGATGTCATCGCGATCGGCTCCCTGCTCTTCGTGGTGCGGATTGACGGCAACCCCGCAACCATTGACCCCGAGCAGCTCAGCCAGCGGGTCCGATCTGCCTCCAGCGCGGCGGCGGCGCCGACCGCGGCGACGGTCGGCGAAGGCACAGCCAGCGACGACTCAAGCGTCGACTTCGACTTCGACTTCTCCGACGAGGACGAGGACGACCAACCCGCTCTGTAGTTCGTCATGAGGTCTCAGGCGGCCTTGTCTGGCTTGGCCTCAGCCGCGGGCTTCTCCTCGGGCTTCTTGGTCCCGGGCTTTTCCGGGATGCGGATCGCTGTGGAGCAGGCCTTGCACCGGACCGTCTTGCCCCGCGCGCTCTGCGGCACGGCGAGCACCTTGCGGCACAAGAGGTTCGGGCACATGATTCGAACGGATTCTTCCGGCATGTTCCTCACCCTGTGTCGGCCATTGGATCGGTCTTCGCGGGCGGGGGCTTCGCCCATGGGGAGTTCCGTCCGCCTCGCCTGTGAGGCCGGGGCTGCCTGTACTGTCTGTGACGGCGCCGGCCCGGATATCGGACGGCCCTATCGTTCCTCCGCACCACTTCGGAGAGGCGAGGCCCCATGACCACCAGCACCAGCCCCGGAACCTGTACCGCCGTCGTCGGACTCCACTGGGGAGACGAGGGCAAGGGCAAGGTCGTGGACCTGCTCGCGGCCGAGCACGACACGGTCGTCCGCTACAACGGCGGGGCGAACGCCGGGCACACCGTTGTCGTTGACGGCCAGAAGTTCGCCCTGCACCTCGTGCCCTCGGGCATCCTCTACCCCGGCAAGCTCGCCGTCGTCGGCAACGGCGTCGTCGTCGACCTGGAGAAGCTGCTCGAGGAGACCGAAGCCCTCGAGGCCCGCGGCGTCTCGACCGAGTCCCTTGTCGTCTCCAGCCGCGCCCACGTCGTCACCGCCTACCACAAGCTCGAAGACGAATTCCGCGAGCGCCTCGCGGCCGGTGATGGTGGCGGCAGCGCGATCGGCACCACCAAGCGCGGCATCGGCCCCTGCTACGCCGACAAGGCCCAGCGGGCCACGGCGGTGCGCATCGGCGACCTGCTCCGCCCCGATGCGCTGCACGAGAAGCTCGAGACGGCCTGCCGCTTCAAGCGGGCCCTGCTCGAGGGCCTCGACGCGGGAGAAGCCCTGGACGCCGACGCCCTCACCTCGAGACTCAGCGCTGTTGGCGAACGCCTCCGCCCCCGGATCACCGACACGACCTACCTGCTCCACGACCAGCTCCGCGCCGGCAAGCGCCTGCTTTTCGAGGGCGGCAACGCCACCCTGCTCGACGTCGACCACGGCACCTACCCCTATGTCACCAGCTCCAACTGCACCGCCCTGGGCATCTCGACGGGCACCGGAGTCCCCGGACGCGGCCTCGACCGCGTCGTCGGCATCATGAAGGCCTACACCACCCGCGTCGGCGCCGGACCCATGCCCACCGAGCAGAAGAACGAGACCGGCAACCGCATCCGCGAGCGCGGACGCGAGTACGGCACGACCACCGGGCGTCCCCGCCGCTGCGGCTGGCTCGACCTCGTCGCCACGCGCTACTCGGTCATGATCAACGGCGTCACCGATGTGGCGTTGATGCTCTTCGACGTCCTCGCCGGCTTCGATCAGATCCAGGTCTGCACCGCCTACGACGTCGCCGGCGAGCGCACCGACCGCTTCCTGCCGGACGGCATCGACCTCGCGCACGCCGAGCCGGTGTACCAGAGCCTGCCCGGTTTCAGCGAGGAGATCACCGCCGTGCGCGCCCGGCGTGACCTGCCCGCGACGGCCCAGAAGTACGTGGACTTTATCGAGGAGTTCCTCGGCGTCCGCGTCTCGATCATCAGCGTCGGACCGGGGCGGGAGCAGACGCTGCTGGCGTAGGCAGACCCGAACGGGCTGGCGCGGGGGGGGGGGGGCCGGGGACCCAGATGACGTGCCGGACCGTGGGCTACTCGAACCGGATCTCGACACTGCCCTCCCAGCGCTGCTTTGCGTCAAGGAACTTCAGCGCAGCCCGGGAATCGCTGACGAATCGGACCGACCACCCCGGCCCGATCGGCGCATCGCCATCCAGCTGCTCGCCCAACTCGGCCGCATCAACGGCGTACTCCCAGTCCCCGAAGTCCGGCGCCACCAGAATGTTGCCGCCGAGATTTCGCGGTATCCAGGCAACTTCACTCTTTGCAACGACGCTCCCGAATCGAAGGACCTCCAGCCTTCCGGCGAACACGACGTCGACCGCGCCCTGGGCCACGCTCGGGGCGCCGGGTCGAGCGACACTCGCATGAAATCCTCCATCCCACACCACTGTCAGGACCGCCGCGACGTACGCATCCAGGCCGGCTGATGAGAGCGCCCGCAGGACGGCGTCCGCGTCGGCGAGCGTATCGAATGCGAACGTGCGGTGTTCCACACCCATCATCCGGACCGAGCGTGGCGCCGAGGCGTAGTAGGTCTTCTGCATGATCTCGATCTCGCAATCGATGACCGCGTGGTCGACATCGGGCACGGGAAGATCGAATGCGCCATTGCTCTCCAACTCGCCACGGACCGATCCATCGGCCGACTGATACCGAACTCTATAGAACACGCTGCAGTTCGGCCACCACGTCGTCGACGTGGCGATGACGCTCATGCTCCGGCCCCGAACCCACGCCGGCCGGGTCGAGAATTCCACCTCGTACGGCAGCTCCCGCATGTCGTCGATGGCCCGCTCATAATCTCCGCGCCGAGCCTCGATGTTGAATCCCTGGGGCGGTTGCTGGGTGCCCAGCGATGAGGGATCGGCCTGGAACAGGTCTCCATACGAACGTTTCCATCGACCCCCGATCGGCCGCGCGAACGCGCTGCCCTCCGCCACACGACGCAGCAGCATGACCTCGTCCGACGGGCTGAGAGTCCACCGGATCGACTTGTCAGGCCAAGGCGCACCGCCGAGCCGCCTGCGCAACTCCTCGCGCGCGAAGCCATCGGCTCCCGTCCAAGGAAGCAACTCCACCAGCACACGAGTCGGTACGGGCCAGAGCCAACCCCGTGTCCGCGCCCGCGGCGCGGTGGCCGCAATGGCTCCCAGCAAGGCAAGACAAAGACCGATGCCGACGGATCTCCATCGCTTCCGCGTCCGGCACAGTCGCGAAGCATGCATTGTGCGATGCCCGCACTCTGGGCATCTCCAAGCCTCGCGCCCGCGCTCGTCCCTGCCGGGTGCGATCCCCTCCATGGAGTACCAGCAGCGGGGGCACCGCAGACGCCCCCGCGCCCGGTCCCAGAGCAGCGCCCAGGCGCCGAGCACCAGCCCCACCGCCCCGAGCAGCGCCCCCGAACCGTACCAGATCCAGTCCCCAGATCCTGTCATGCCCGCAGCCTACCGCGGGCCCGAGAATGGTCACGCGAGCCCCGCTGCGGCTCCACCCGCCAGGCTCGACCCGCACCGCACCAGCATCGAGGTCGCGCCCGGCCGAGCTTCGGGAGCCACTCACGTGGAGCCACGCCCGCGGAGCCCCGAGGGACAGAGCTCTCGACAGTGTGGCCTGTTCACGAGTTCGCCCCAACAGAAACACTCACCCCTGAGGCTGAAGCCGTAGATCGAGACCCATCAGGCGCCCTCGTGCCCATACCCACCAGGGCGTAAAGCCATAGGCCGAATTGATGAAGAGGGCTGCCGCGAACAGCACCGCGGCCGTGACAAAGCAGCCCGCCGCCACCGCCCAGGGCCTCGCGTGGTCGCTCCTGATCGCCTCCGCAGCATCGCGGCAGGAACAGGCATATTCGCTGGTGGCGATCGTCGGGCGTCGGAACACCATGAACTCGGCCGCGACCAAGACATCCGCACGTGCCCCGGAGCCGCAGCAGACGGAGCTTCGCCCGAGCTGCTGACGCCGATCCTGGCCCTCCAGCGGCGGGGTTCCGGCCAAGCGGTGCGGCCCGCGGCCCAATCGACTCGATGCCGGGGCGGCGGCAAAGCCGAAAGGCTGTCCCCCGGGCACGCCCCGGCGGCCACCACCTGGTGCCGATAGATGGCGAGAGCGGGTAGAACTGGGGCGTGCGAGTAGCGGCGAGCAGCCCAAGGAGGGATTTCCGGCACCGACGAGCGCCTGCAGGCCATCCGTATCACCCCGCGTTCTGCGGGAGCTTCGCCGTGGTATGGATGAATGCCCCTGGGGCGTAGCGCCGAGACCTGGCTTAGATGGGCCAGTGCTGGGTGGTTGGCTGCCCAAGCCCCGGGTGCGAACCGGCACTCCCGACCCCGATCGTCCCAACGGCGCATCTGGTGCCGAGCCATGCCATCCCGCACCCATCCTACCATGCAGCCCGTCACTTCGTCTCTCCGGTGGCAGGACCCTCGCTCGCGCGTCGGGCTCTGATACCCTTCCCCCATGCCCCACCTCTCCTACCAGACCGCCGGCGAGTCCCACGGGCCCGCCCTCCTCGCCACCGTCACCGGCCTCCCCGCCGGGGTCCGCCTCGACGCGGACTTCATCAACCTCGAACTCTCCCGGCGCCAGGGGGGTTACGGACGCGGCGGGCGCCAGCGCATCGAGACCGACGTCGTCGACTTCCTCACCGGCGTCCGCCGGGGCAAGAGCATCGGCTCGCCCCTCACCATGCTCATCCGTAACAAAGACTCTCGCCTCGACGACCTCGCCAAGACCCCCCCCGTCTACCGCCCCCGGCCCGGGCACGCCGACCTCGCCGGGAGCATCAAGTGGCTCACCACCGACTGCCGCGAGACGCTCGAGCGGGCCAGCGCCCGCGAGACAGCCGCCCGCGTCGCGGCCGGGGCCGTCGCCCGCTGCCTGCTGCGCGAGCTCGGCGTCGAGGTCTTCGGCTTCGTCCGCCAGATCGGGCCGCACGCGACCAACGCGCAGATCACGCCGCAGAACTGGCGCGACATCCTCAAGGTCCGCGACGCGAGCGAGACCTACTGCCCCGACCCCGCGGCCACCGAACTCCAGTGCGCCGCCATCCGCCAGGCCAAGGTCGACAAGGACACCGTGGGCGGCATCGTCGAGGCCCACGCCTTCGGCTGCCCGCCCGGCGTGGGCTCGAGCATGGACTGGCGCGACAAGCTCGACGCCCGCATCGCCTACGCCGTGATGGGGATCCAGGCCTTCAAGGCCGTCGAGATCGGCCTCGGGCGCGACTGCGCCGCCCTGCCCGGCTCGCAGGTCCACGACCCCATCCACTTCGACCGCGCCCAGCAGGGCGGACCCACGCTCGGCTTCGTCCGCACCAGCAACAACGCCGGCGGCACCGAGGGCGGCATGACCAACGGCCAGCCCGTCGTCGTCCGCGGCACCATGAAGCCCATCTCCACGCTCCTGCGGGGACTGCCCTCCATCGACCTCAACACCAAGGAGGCCCAGCAGAGCCAGTACGAGCGCAGCGACGTGTGCGCGGTGTCGGCCGCGAGCGTGGTGATGGAGAACGCGGTCGCGTTCGAGATCGCTCGGGCGTTCTGCGTCAAGTTCGGCGGCGATTCTATGGTCGAGATGGGGACGAACTACGACACGTTCCTGCGGCTCGCGAGGAGCCTGCCGCTGGAGCCGCCGGAGATGACGATCGCGTGAGCGAGAACTCGCCGGTCCTGGGCAAGAGAAGCCGTGTGCTCATTCGCGCATGGCTCTGCTGCTTTGGGTCGGTGATTGTTATTGGCGCGATCGCCACCCGATTCCCTTGGGCCTCGCTGTTGGCCGTGTTTCTCATCATCCTCCCGCTGATGGTCTTGACCGTGGCCGTACCACTGTCCTGCCTGTTGGATCATGCGAGGGCACGCGCCTTGTTCCACCGATCGGACCGATGTCCCTCCTGTGGCTATGACCTCGCCGGGTTGCCCACCAGAGTCTGCCCTGAGTGTGGGCAGGATGCCGGCATGTTGCCCGCCGCAAGCGCGCCGCCCATCATCGTTGTCGACGCGGAAGCGTCGCCGGCTCAAGCGAGTGTGTCCGAGGTTCTGGCCGAGTGGCAGCTGGTCCGAACCGGGCTCCGCCGTCTGCTGTGGTGCTCTACTACGACTGCGGCGCTGTGCTGGCTCCTGGTCATGGAATACGACCTTCACCCCGGCGTCTTCTTCGGCCAGTTCGGCTTTGCCGGGATTGCGTGGGCTGCTTGGCTCGTCGCCCGCCGCCATCCAGTTGCCGGGGAAGGCGAGAACACCCAGCAACCGCCACCGAGCGCGAATCTCGCCACCGTGGCACTCATCGTGGGTTGGACCCTGTGGCTGTTTCTGACGCTCGCTGGGACGGATGCTGTGATCTCCGGCTGAACGCCGTGTGCAGACCGCCATCTCGGTCAGACCCAATAACCCGCCCCAACGGGGCGTGATGGCCAGAGCCCGGGGCAGCGCCTCCGTGTACAGGGGTGCGATGCGTCGCGGAAGCCCCAAAGGAGCGTCATAACCCGAGCCCGGGGCAACGCCCCGGGGAGCAGGGCGGCCCGAGTCCCCAAGCCCCAACGGGGCGGAACAGGATTCTCAATCTGGGCCGAGTCCCGATTCGCGCCCTTTCAGGGCTCTCAGACCCGCGGCGATCGCACACCCAGGGCTGCGCCCTGGGCTCTGGCTATGGCGCCCCTTCGGGGCAAGGGCAACCAACCGGAGCGCGCTTGCCCCGAAGGGGCGCAAGGCTGTAGCCACGGGTGAAGTCCGCCGCAGGCGGACGAAACCCGTGGACAGGGATCAAAACGCACGCCGCCCCGGATGGGGCGGCAGAGGCGCATTCCGGTCTGGCGCATCGGCCTCTCCGATCCTGCCGCCCCTCCGGGGCTCACTCCGATTCCGACACCGACCACGGGTTCCGCGGTGCTTCGCCCCGCTCCACCCGTGGCTACAACCTCGCGCCCCTTCGGGGCAGCCCAATCGCTACAGAATCGAGTTGACTCAACAGCGCCAGGGTTCGTCGCGTCGCTTGCCCACCACCCGGCCCGGAACTAGTCTGGAAACTCCAGCACCAAGGCAAGGGGGACAACCATGCCCGGCACGTACTCGCAGATCCTGCTCCACATCGTTTTCTCTACCAAACACCGCGAGCCCTGGATTGAGCGTGGCATCGCCGAGCGCCTCTACCCCTACGTCGGCGGCATCATCCGCACCGAGGGCGGGGTGCTCTACGACATCGGCGGCGTCGAGGACCACGTCCACCTCTACCTCAGGTGGAAGCCCGACAAGCCCGTGTCGGATTTGATGCGCAAGGCCAAGTCGGGCTCGTCGCTCTGGATCCACGAGACCTTCCCGGCACTCCGCGCCTTCGCATGGCAGGAGGGCTACTCGGCCTTCAGCGTGAGCAAGTCGCAGGAAGACGCGGTGAAGCGCTACATCGCCACACAAGAGGAACACCACAAGAAGGAGAGCTTCAAGTCGGAACTGCTTCGCCTGCTGCAAGCGCACGGGATCGAGTTTGACGAGCGGTACGTCTTCGAGTGACGAATACCCTCGGGCACACCCCAGCCGTCCACCCCGCGCCCCGTCCCGAAGGGACGAAGAGGCTGTAGCCACGGGTGGAGCGCAGCCCGGAGGGCGGAGCGGAACCCGTGGAAAGCCGTCCCCCGAAAGATTCGCCCCGGCAGGGACGGGAGAGATGGGGTTCTGCGCAGCGCGCTTCACCTGACTCTGTCGCCCCTCCGGGGCTCATCCCGATTCTGACACCCACCACGGGTTCCGCGAGGCTTCGCCCCGCTCCACCCGTGGCTACACGCTCACGCCCCTTTCGGGGCGAAGCGCCCCATCTCTCTTGTCTCGGGAAGACGTGCACGCCCGCACGACAATCGAACACGCAACGGACGCCCCCGGCAGGCCAACCCCCGCGCCTCACTTGCCCTCAATCCCCACATCCAACTCCACCGTCCGCGGCAACTGACACTCCGTGTCCGTACACGCTTGGTACGTGATCGCCAGGCGCGGCCGGCCCGAGATCGGCCCCGTCTGCTCGATCGCGACCTTGAGCTCGAACTGCCCCGAATAGGCCAGAAACCGCGAGCCGTACACGCCGATCTCCTCGCCCAACGGGTAGTCGGCATACGCCTCGATCCCCTCCCCCCCGATCGCAAACACACGGAAGCCCACCAGGCCGAGGTCGTCCCCCGACGCCCCCGCCTGCGAATTCGCCGAGGTCACGTGATAGCCCTCCGCGACGTGCACCAGGAGCGTCAATTCCGCCGGCTCGCCCTGCGAGACCCGCACACGGTCCGTCTCCGCGTAGATTTCGACCGGCAACCCCCCTGCGGGCGTGGGCTCCTCGCCGGCCCCGGCGGGCGCGAACGTCTCCGTGTCCCGCTTCGACCGCTCCGTCCGCAGCAGACGCAGCAGGCCGCGCGTCGAGTTCACCGTCGCCAGCGAGTCGCGGCTGATCGCCCCGCTCAGCGTCCGCAGCAGCGAGACCGCGCGATCCAGATAGCTCGGCTCCCCCGTCGCCTCCGCCAGATCCAGCAGGTTGTGCAGCATCACGCTCGAACCGCAGGGCGTCGCCCCGTCGTAGGTCGTGCGCGAGCGGACGAACAGATCCTCCTGCCCCGCCCGCGTGTCGAAATACCCCATGTCCTCGGCGCGGAAGTCCCGGACCGCCTGCTCATAGAGCCGCACCGCCGACTCGAGGTATGGTGTCGGCCCGGGACGCCCCGTCCGCGCCACCGCCGCGCGGTGCAGCGCGATCAACCCCGCGATCAGCATCGCCGAGTCGTCGAGCACCCCCGCCCCCGCCGTCCGCCCCCCACGCCACGATCGAGCCAGCCGGCCGTCCCGGTCCAGCATCCGCTCCAGCACAAACGCCGCCGCCCGCTCCGCGGCCGCGAAATACCGCTGGTCTTTGAACAGCACCGCCGCCTCGGCAAAGGCCGCGATCATCATCCCGTTCCACTCGGCGATCGTCTTGTCGTCTTTCCGCGGCTGCGCCCGCTTGGTCCGCTCGGCGTACAAGCGCCGATTGATCCCCGCGAGCTTCATCAGAAACTCATCCCGCGACAGGTTCATCCGCCCCGCGATGGCCGTCGGTCTCGCCTCGAGCCGCAGCACATTCGAGGCCGGCTCCTGCGGGTGGTGCGGGTCGCGGAAGTTCGGCCCCTTCTCCAGCCCGTACACGCTCGCGGCAAACTCGGCGTCCCCCGGGTCGAGCGTCTCGGCGAGCTGCGTCGGCGTCCAGAGATAGTTCTGCCCCTCCCGCCCGCCGACCTCCGCGTCCTGCGCCGAGAAGAATCCGCCCAAGGTGTCGGTCATCTCCCGCAGCACATACTCGAGCGTCTCGCGCACGACGCGCTTGTACTCCGCGTCGTCGTACACCGTCGCCGCACGTGTATAGAGCAGCGCCAGCAGCGCCTGGTCGTACAGCATCTTCTCAAAGTGCGGCACCGTCCACGTGGCATCGACGGCGTACCGGTGAAAGCCGCCCCCGACGTGGTCCCGGATTCCCCCCACCGCCATCGCGTCCAGCGTCCCCTGGATCGCCCTGTCCAGTGCGTCCCGCGTCGCCTTGTCCGCCGCCTGCCGGCGCGCCTCGAGCAGGAACTCCGTGTACGACGTCTGCGGGAACTTCGGCGCCCCGCCGAACGCCCCATGCACTTGGTCGAACGCCCGCAGCAATCGGTCGGCTGTCCGCTCCACATCCCGGTGCCCCACGGGCACGGGCTTGCCGAGACCCGACAGATGCTCCCGCACCGCCCCCGCCAGGCTCTCGGCCTGCTGAATCACGCCCTCACGCTGGTTGGTCCACGCCCCGCTGAGCCCCTCGAGCACCTGCGGGAACGCTGGCACATGCATCCCCGGCGCTGCCTCCGCCGGGAAGTACGTCCCGCACCAGAAGGGCCGGAGTTGCTCCGGCTCCAGAAACACGCTCATCGGCCACCCGCCCCGCCCCGAGAACACCTGCGTGGCCGTCATGTACAAGTTGTCAACGTCCGGCCGCTCCTCGCGATCGACCTTCACGCACACGAAGCGCTCGTTCATCAGCGCCGCGATCGACGGGCTCTCGAAGCTCTCCCGCTCCATCACGTGGCACCAGTAGCACGTGGAGTAGCCAACCGAGAGGAAGATCGGCACCTGCCGACGCCGCGCCTCCGCAAACGCCTCCGGACCCCACGCCCACCAGTCCACCGGATTCTGCGCGTGCTGGAGCAGATAGGGGCTGCTCTCGCGGCTCAGCCGGTTGCCGGATTCCCGGCGTTCGCCGGTGCCAGGGGTATCGATCGGGGCGTTCGCGGGCCGGGAAGTCGACATGGGCGGATTCCTTCCAGCCCCATAGTACGGGCGGCCCAATCGGCCTGCGCGACCCCGCCCCAACGCCGCGCTCTGGTATCTTCTCCCCAGAGAGCACTCCCCTCGCGCCAACCCCGCTCGCCGAAACCCTGAGATGGAGCCGACTTGACCGGACGCGGCAAACGATGGTCCCTCCTCGCGGGCGGCTGGGCCGCCCAAGTCCTCCTCGCCTTCACGCTCTTCACCCTCTTCCTCGGTTCCTGCTCGGACAACGAGCCTGCACTGCCCACCCCGCACCGCCTGCTCGACGTCGCCACCGACGCCGGATACCTCAAGGTCACCCTCATCTGCATCGGCAGCCTCTCCATCCTCCAGGGGCTCTTCCTGCTCCCGATGCGGCTGGCCATCCCCAGGAGACACCGCGGCCGGAGCGTCAAGCTCTCGCTGGCGATCGCCGGCCTTTGCCTCGCCGCCCTCCTCGTGGGCTTCGTCGCGTCGGTCTCCGAGATGGCCGTGCTCTACCTTCCCGCAACGACCTCGACTGGTCACCCATCGCCCTCCTCGCCGGGCTCGGCTCCAGTTGGATCCTCTTCAGCCTCCTCCTCGTCCGATACGCCAACCGCTCGCGCCGCACCAACCCGGACCTGCTCGGTCACGCTGCACGCATCGTCTTCAAGGGCACCATCGTCGAGACCATTGCGCTCATCCCAATCGATGTGATGGTCCGAAGAAAGGCCGATTGCTACTGCGGCACGGCGAGCTTCCTCACCCTCATCCTCGCCGGTCTTGTCGGGTTCGTGGTCGCCGGTCCCGCGATCTTCGTCCCCCTCTTCGCCCGCAGGCCGCAGCAGCGCGCCCCCAGAGGCTGCGACTGGTGCGGGTATGATCGAGCAGGACTCGCCAGCGCCGCGCCCTGCCCCGAATGCGGCCGCACAACCGAGACGGAGGCATCGTGACCATCCACGATCGCGCCTACCTCACCATCGCCGCCTGGCCCGGAACTCTCGACGAGCCCCGCAGAGCCGAGGCTCTGGAGGCCGCCGGCCTCGACGCCGCTGGCGCACGCCTCGCCGCCCGCATCCCCGCCCCCATGATCTGCCACTTCGTGAGCGCCGCCGAGCGGGTCTCCGCCCTCTACCAGCTTGCCCGCCGCGGCGTGGCCGCGCTGGCGCCCACCCGAGCCGAGCTCGACGCCCTTCCCGCCCCGGTCGCCGCCAAACGAATGACCGAGGCGATGGGCTCCGACGGCACGCTCTACCTCGTCGAGCCCCGCCACGGCGATCCACAGGGCCTGCGCACCCTCGATATCAAGCTCCTCATCCGCGCCCGGATCGAGAACTCGGAAACACTGATCCAGGCCAATCCCAACGCAGTGAACGACGCCGGCCGCGGCTACCTGATCGGTGGTGTCCCCGCGGTCATCGCCCGCCGCATGGCCGACGGAGAAGGCGCCGTCCAGCGCACCACGACGTCGCGGACCACCGACATCCTCGACATCTACACCACCGACCAGCGCCGCATCCGCGTCATCGCCGACAAGTTCGACTTCGAGCTGCTCGGCGCCGACCGCTCGTACACCGGCCAGCGCAACCTCGACGCGCTCACGCTCCGCCTGCTCGAGAAGGCGCCACAGGCCGCCATGGACGAGGGCTTCGACCGTTTCCGCCCGCCCGCCGACATCCACGCCCGTGCACACCAAAGCGGCTCCACCGGCGCCGTCCGCGCACGCTCCGACCTGCCCGCGTTTGACTTCTACTCCCCCTGGTTGGCCCTCACCCACGACGCCATCCAAGCCGGCCCGAGCATCCCCTAAGCCCTTCCCAACCCCCTCACGCAGTCTCTCTCCCCATCACACCATCTCACCGTCACTTCATCCCTGCGTCACTTCGTCTCTCCATCTCTCCGTCTCTCCGTCTCTCCATCTCTCCACGCCCTTCCCCCTCCCACTCCCCCCAACGCACCCCCACATCCCTCCAGCGTTCCAACATCTCCCGATACTCCCGACGCGACACCTCCTCGCACCCAAACTGCGCCAGGTGTTCGCTCCACATCTGTGTATCGATCAGCCCGAACCCACGCGACCGTAGATGCGCGATCGTCCTCGCGAGGCACACCTTGCTCGCGTCACGCCCACCCATGTCCGGGCGCGAGAACATGCTCTCTGCGCAGAACACCCCGCCCACACACAGCCCATACAAGCCGCCCACCAGCAGCCCCTCCGGGCCCACCAACCCCGGCTCGACGCCCTGCCCCTCGCCGAGATCGAGCCACGCCTCCACCGAGTGCGCCAAGCCCGCCGCGTGCAGCGCCTCAAACAAGCCCACAATCTCCCCATCGATCCAGCCCCCCGGCCGCCTGGGGTCCCCGCAGGCCCTGATCACCAGCCCGAACGCCCGGTCGCTGGTCACGCGGAACCGCCCGCACCGCACCGTCCGCTCCAGGCGTCGGTGCAACCGCGGACCATCCCCTTCGAGACGAATCACCCCTCGGGGATCCGCCTCGTACCAGGCCAACGACGCCCGCCCCCGCGGCCCGGCCGGGATCGACATCGGGAAAATCCCCTCGCGGTATGCCGCCAGCACACCCGTCAGGTCGTCCCGACGCCCAATTCCTCGCTCCGGCGCCATGACACAGAATAGGGTTCGATCCGCCCACCCCAGGGGGCCGAACGGGGCCGATCCAAGGGCACGCGCCCCGGGACACTTGTTCCACACCCGAGGATCTGGGAAACTGGGGCCGTCGTGCGGCCCGAAATCTGTCCCGCGGCTTTCCGAATGACAGCGGGGTCGGGGGAAGTGTCCCCGAACGGCCCGGCCAACCGGGCCAGGGGAGGTGAAGCGATGGAATCTGCCCTGCAGTCGATCGTCAACAATGAAGACGCCCTCGTCCCCCTCATCTTTGGTGGCGTGGGGGTCGTCGCGATCGTGTTCGGTTCCGTCGCCGGCATGGTCAAGGCAGTCGCCCGCGAGAAGACGCGTCGCGAGATCGCCGCGTACATCGCCGAGGGCTCGATGACACCCGAGCAGGGTGAGCGACTCATGAAGGCCGGCGGAAAGGCCTGACCCCTGGCAGCCCAGAGCCTCAGAGATCAAGGAATCAACCGATGCTCCCAACACTTGGCCTGAACGAAGCCAACGCGATCCCGATCCTCGCCATCGGGGGTGGCCTCGGCGTCGCGGTCATCAGCATCGTCTTCGGCACCATCCGAAGCATCGCCCAGACCCGCTCTCGAGAGACGACGAAGCGCGAGATCGCCGCGTACATCGCCGAGGGCTCCATCACCCCCGAAGACGGCGAAAAGCTGATCAAGGCCGACATGCCCGTCTGGGAGCGCGGCCGGAAGTGCTGACGAACGGAGAAACCCCTTGCCACTCGACCCGAACCAACTCTTCGTGCTTTGCCTCATCGCGCTCGGAGGCGGCGTTATCACCCTCTGGGTCCTGATCGAGCACCTCAGCACCCGCGCCAAGGCCCGAGCAAGAATCGCCCAGACCGAAGCACGCGAAGAAACCCGGCGCGAGATCGCCGCATATGTCGCCGAGGGTTCGATCTCCCCCGATGACGCCGCCAAACTCATGGCATCCGGCGCCGAGGGCATCACGGGCGGACTCAACGGCCTCAAGGCCTCCCTCCGCGATTGCCTCGATGCCTCCGCCCAGGCCTGCCGTGCCGCGCGGGGCTCCCGCCGCCAAGCCGCCCGCGACGCCCGAGCGCAGGCCCGGGCCAACGTCCGTGACCACGTCCAGCGCGTCTGGGGTGTCCACGTCGGCCCGAGCGATCGCCCCGATCGCGAACCCGCCTAGCTTCCGAACCCTCCAGAAACCGCTCGGTGGCCGCATGGCGCCGCTCAAGGCGCCAGCCGTCCCAGGGCGAGGCAATTCCCGTCGTGCGGGTTCCCCACGCCCTCCCGGGCGCCAATTGCTATTTGGCGGGCCGCCCATTTGACCTCCCCCTCCCTCCCGGCGACACTATCCCATGGAGACACTGCAGAATCGCACCGCGACGCCCGGTTCCGGGGCCGTTGTGGCCGCACCCTCACACCAACCCCGCCCCGCGACCCCCGCGACTCCGCTTGCGAGCCGCCTGGCGCTCGAGGGCATCACCTTCGATGATGTGTTGCTGCTCCCGGCGCGCTCCGACGTCCTCCCCGCCGACGCCGACACCTCGACGCGCCTCACGCGCTCCATCAGGCTCAACATTCCCCTGCTCTCCGCACCGATGGACACGGTCACCGAGTCCTCCCTCGCCATCGCCCTGGCCCAGGAGGGCGGCATCGGCATCATCCACAAGAATCTGCCGCCCGATGTGCAGGCCCGCGAGGTCGCAAAGGTCAAACGCTCCGCCAACGGCATCATCACCGACCCAGTCACCCTCCACCCCGAGGACACGGTCGGCACCGCCGTCAAGCTGATGCGGAAATTCAACGTCTCCGGCTTCCCCGTGACAGAAGGAGGCACGGCGCGACGCGCCGCCACCGATCCCGCCGACCCGCCCCGGTCCGGCGGCCGCGTGATCGGCATCCTCACGCGACGCGACCTCAAGTTCGTCGAGAACGACACCACCCGCGTCCGCGACGTCATGACCAAGGACGGACTCATCACGGCCCCGCCCGGCACAACCCTCGCCGAGGCCGAGATCATCCTCAACCGCAACAAGGTCGAGAAGCTCCTCCTCGTCGACGCCCAGAACAACCTGGTCGGCCTCATCACGATGCGCGACATCGATCGGCTGAGCCAGTTCCCCCGCGCCAACACCGACGATCGCGGCCGCCTCCGCTGCGGCGCCGCCATCGGCGTCCATCAGCTCGACCGCGCCGAAGCCCTCCTGGCCGCCGAGGTCGATGTCATCATCGTCGACACCGCCCACGGCCACTCCGAGAACGTCCTCCGCACCGTGCGCGACCTCAAGGCCCGCCACCCCGAGGCCCAGGTCATCGCCGGCAACATCGCCACCGCCGAGGCCGCCCGCGACCTGATCGACGCCGGGGCCGACGCCGTCAAGGTCGGCATCGGCCCCGGCTCCATCTGCACCACCCGCGTCGTCACCGGCGTCGGCGTCCCCCAGATCACCGCCATCCTCGAGGTCTGCCGCGGCGTCGCCGAGAGCGACCGACCCGACACGCCCGTCATCGCCGACGGCGGCATCCGCATGTCGGGCGACATCGCCAAGGCCATCGCCGCCGGAGCCAACTGCGTCATGATGGGCTCGCTCTTCGCCGGGCTCGACGAATCCCCGGGTGAGCTGGTGATCTCGAGCGGCCGCCGCTACAAGACCTACCGCGGCATGGGCTCCGAAGGCGCCATGAACGCCGGCTCCGCCGACCGCTACGGCCAGGCAGAGAAGTACGACGAGCAGGGCAAGCCCAAGGCCAAGTTCGTCCCCGAGGGCGTGGAGGGCCTCGTCCCCTACCGCGGAACACTCGCCGAGTTCACCTACCAGCTCGTCGGGGGCCTCCGCTCCGCCATGGGCTACACCGGCTGCCGCGCCATCGACGAACTCCGGACCCGCGCTCGCTTCTGCAAGGTCTCGGGCGCCACCGTGATCGAGAACCATCCGCACGACATCAAGATCACGAAGGAAAGCCCCAACTACATGATCGAGCACCTCCGCGAGTAGCCCGCGTCCGACCGAGGCCCCGGCGCAAGCCCGGGCTTCCCACCCGGCGCACCATGCAATCCAGCCAAACCAGACGCGAAGGCGGGCCCTGTGGAGCCCCCCCCCGGGCCCTGACGATCGCTTCATCGAGCACGCCTCACGCCATCGCGTGGCCCGGCGCCTTCGTCATCTCCGCTTCGATGTCGATCCCCAGCTTGGCTGCCACCCGCCGCCCGTAGTCCGCGTCGGCCCGAGAGAAGTGGCATACCTGGAGCAGTTGAACCTCTCTGCGTGCCTGGCCCAGCACCCCCGCGATCCGGGTCGCGAGTCGGTCGCGGTGGGCGTCGTCGAACATGCGGTACAGATTGCCCGCCTGGGTGAAGTCGTCGTGGTCCTGCGTGGAGTCGTAGCGGTCCACGACCGCCTGGCCGAGATCCCACTGCGGGTCGAGCTGCTTCTCGTCAGGCATCGGCGCCCCCGCCCGCGTGTTGGGCCAGTAGTTCGGCGCCGCGCCGTAGGTGGCCGCGGTGGCCGCCTGCCCGTCGCGCATGTAGTGCATGACCGGGCAGCGCGGCGTGTTCACCGGGATCTGGTGGTGGTTCACCCCCAGCCGGTGCAGATGCGTGTCGGCGTAGCTCATGAGCCGCGCCTGGAGCATCTTGTCGGGGCTCGGCCCGATCCCCGGCACCAGCGCCGAGGGCTTGAACGCCGCCTGCTCCACCTCCGCGTGGTAGTTCTCCGGGTTGCGGTTCAGTTCCATCCGCCCCACCTCGATGAGCGGGAAATCGCCGTGCGGCCAGACCTTGGTCAGGTCAAACGGATTCCACCCGGTGCGTGCAGACCACTCGTCCGCCTGCTCCTGCGTCATCACCTGGATCTTCAGGGTCCAGCTCGGGAACTCACCCCGCTCGATCGACTCGAAGAGATCGCGCTGGTGGCTTTCGCGGTCCTCCGCGATCGTCTTGGCCGACTGGTCATCCATCCAGTTCTGGATTCCCTGGTTGGTCTTGAAGTGGAACTTGCACCACACCCGCTCGCCCTGGGCGTTGATCAGCGAGTAGGTGTGGCTGCCGTAGCCGTTCACGTTGCGGTAGCTCGCGGGGATGCCGCGATCGGAAAAGAGGATCGTCACCTGGTGCAGGCTCTCGGGGCACTGGCTCCAGAAGTCCCACTGCATGTCGTTGCAGCGGACGTTTTTGTCGGGGAGGCGCTTCTGCGTGTGGATGAAATTGGCGAACTTGTAGGGGTCGCGGACGAAGAAGACCGGCGTGTTGTTGCCGACGAGGTCCCAGTTGCCCTCCTCGGTATAGAACTTGATCGCAAACCCCCGCACGTCGCGCTCCGCATCGGCCGCGCCGCGCTCGCCCGCGACCGTCGAGAACCGCAGGAAGAGGTCGGTCCGCTTGCCGACCTTGGAGAAGATCGAGGCCTTGGTGTGCTTGGTAATGTCCTGCGTCACGGTGAAAGTGCCGTACGCCCCCGAGCCCTTGGCGTGCACCACCCGCTCGGGGATCCGCTCGCGGTTAAAGTGCTGCATCTGCTCGAGCAACGCCACGTCCTGCATCAGGACCGGCCCCCGCGGGCCCGCCGTCAGGGCGTGCTGCCGCGCGATCGGCGCCCCCTCGGCCGTGGTCAGCACCGGACACCCCCCGCCCTTCGCCGTCCCGTTCTGCTTCCCGCTCATATCCATGCCTCCCGGTGCTGCTGGCCCCGCCCGACGCCGACCTCCGCCGGCAGACGGGCACGCCATGGTCCGGAGCCGGACCGGCTCCTCCGGAAGATAGGGACACAAGATATAGCCGTCTATGTCAGCATCTCAATTCTTCGTATAGGCTATGACTATGGATATCCGCCAACTTCGCTCCTTCATCGCTGTCGCCGAGGCCGGCACCATCAGCCGCGCCGCCGAACGTTGCGGCATCACCCAACCCTCTCTCAGCCAACAGATCATGAAGCTCGAGGAGAACCTCGGCGTCACGCTCCTCGATCGGTTGGGCCGGGGTGTCGCCCTCACGGAAGCGGGGCACGCGCTGCTCCCTCGAGCGCGCCAGGTCGTGGCCCAGATCGCCGAGATCGAATCCGCCCTCCGCGCCGACCTCGACGAGGGGCGCGGCAGACTCGCCGTCGGGGCCATCCCCACGATGGCTCCCTACCTGATCCCCCCCCTCGTCGCGGCCCTCCGCGCCGAGAGCCCGGACTGCGAGATCTTCGTCCGCGAGGATCTGACCCAGCACCTCGTGGAAGCGATCGCGGACAACCAGGTCGATATCGCGATCATGAGCACCCCCGTCGAGCACGATCAAATCGAGCTCGAAATCGTCGGGCGCGAGCCGCTGCTCGTCGTCGCGCCCACCGAGCACCCCCTCTGCGCCGCCGGCGAAATCGCTCTCGCCGACCTGCAGGCGCAGCCCGCCGTCACACTCCACGAGATGCACTGCCTCGGGCGCCAGATCTCCGATTTCTGCGCCGCCAATCGTCTGGCCCGCAATGTCGTCTGCCGCATGACGCAGATCGACACCCTGCTGGAATTCGTGCGCCTCGGACTCGGCCTCTCGCTCGTCCCCGCCATGGTGGCGGCACACGACAGCCATCCGGGCCGCACCTATCTCCCGCTGACCCGCGAGACACCCACCCGCGAGATCGCCATCGCATGGCGAAGGGGCCGCTCGCGGGCCCGCCTCGCACGCCGCTTCGCGGCCCTCCTCGCCTCCCACCTGGGCGCCCCCACCCGGCCAAGGGTGAGACAAATTGGCCAAGGGGCACTCCCCCACCCCCGATGAGGTGGCCCGGGATGGCCAAAGCGGGCCCGGGGCCGGAATTCGTATTGACGACCAAAATATCCTGTTGTATGGTCCGAGCACGCACATCGTGATCAACGCGAGCGCCGAATCCGCCCCCAGGCGTCGGCCCGCGCCCCGAAAGGACCCCCCAAATGCACCCCCTCCGTCTCGTCCCCCTGGCCCTTGCGCGCCTCGCCGCCCCGCTCCTGGCCCAGCCCATCCTCTTCACCTTCGACGACGCACGCATCCACGCACCGCTCCCGATTGACCTCACCGCCGGAGGCGTCAACGCCCACCTGTGGGCCGACTCCTCCGTGTACAACTACTCGGTGCAGTTCGCCAACGTCCTCGGCTTCACGCCCGTCGGGTTCTCCGGATTCTGCATCTACCCCAACCAGGTCTTCAAGTGCGATCTCGATGCCACCTTCTCCGTCCCCCTCACGGCCTTCTCCATCCTCTATTCGGTGCAGGAACTCGACTGCGATTCGTCCGCCACCATGCGTGTCACCGCGTACATGAACGATGTCTACGTGGGCACGGCGACCAAGGTCGCCCAGCCGGGCGTATGGCCGACCGCCACGCTGGCAATCACCACCGCCGAGCCCTTCAACAAGGTCGTCGTCCACTACGACTCCCCACCGCCGACCGGCGGCGATTGGGGACCGATCTTCATGGCCGACAACATGTGGATCACCCCGGCCCCCGACCCCTGTGCGGATGCCGACTACAACGCCGATGGGGCCGTCAACACCCTCGATGTCCTCGGATTCCTGAACGCCTGGACCACCCACAACGCCAACGCCGACTGCGATGGCAACGGGCTCGTCGACACCCGCGATGTCTCCTGCTTCCTGAACACCTGGGCCGGGTGTCGCTAAGAAGTCCCCCGTGACCCGGATACCGGGCCCCCCGACGCGGTAGACTTCACGTCAACCACGACCGGGAGGACACACCATGCGATCGGCCAATCCAGCCCTGAACGCCTTTTCCAAGCCCCAGACCTGGGACGACGCCTTCGGCTCGCGATCGGCCACCAGGGCCCGCCCCACGACCATGACCCTCCGCGGCACGGTCACGGCGACGGGGATCCTCCTGGGCATCTGCGCGGCGAGCGCGGTGGGCTCCTGGGCGATGTGCAGCAGCCCGCAGTACGCCGGCGCGGCGATGCCCGTGGCGTTTGGCGGCGCCATCCTGGGGCTGGTCATGGCGCTCGTGATCTCGTTCAAGCCCCGGACGGCGCCATATCTCGGGCCGATCTACGCCGCGGGCGAGGGCCTGTTCCTGGGCGTGCTCTCCGTGCTCATCGCCAAGCGGTTCCCGCCGGATGTGGGTCAGACGCTGGTGATCCAGGCGGTCGGCCTGACCTTCGGCGTCGCGGCCGCGATGCTGGCCGCGTACGCCACCCGGATCATCCGGCCGGGGCGCGTCTTCCGCGCGTGCGTGATCTCGGCCACGGGGGGCATCGGCCTCTTCTACCTCGCCGCGATCATCGGGAATCTGCTCGGGTTTGGCGCCATGGGGAGCCTGCTCCGCTTCGACAACGCGAGCCCGCTCTCGATCGGGATCAGCCTGGTCGTCGTCGCGGTCGCCTCACTGAACCTGGTGCTCGACTTCCAGTTCATCGAGGAGGGCTCCCGCAGGGGGCTGCCCAAGTACATGGAGTGGTACGGCGGGTTCGCCCTGCTTGTCACCCTGGTATGGCTCTATATCGAGCTGCTCCGCTTGCTCAGCAAGCTGCGGAGCAAGTAGTCCGGGGTGCTGTTCCCGGACCGACGTCGCTCGTCCTCGGTGGGACGCGACTGGCAAGCTGGGCAAGCCCGCCGGCAATTGGGACCCCGAGTCGAACTTTCGTCTTCGCATCCGTGCATCGCCTGGTACCGTGTGTGCGAAGTACCCCGAGAACGGGGGAGCAATCACCACAAACGGGAGGGGATTCGTGAGCAACCGGAATATCAGGATCAGTCTCGGCCTCGTCGCGGCCGCGGGTGGGATTGCCGGCGCACAGCCGGTCATCGATGGCACCATCGCGGGAGATGGCTACGGGAGCGCGTTGAGCGTGCAGAAGGTGCAGACGCAGTTCGGCGACAACCTGTCCGAGCTCGACGCCGCGTACGCCCGGGTCCAGGGCGGGATGCTCTACCTCGCGCTGACGGGCAACATCGAGAACAACTTCAACAAGATCGACATTTACTTCGACTCGGTCGCCGGCGGCGAGAATGTCCTCAGCGGCGCCCCGGGCAATGACAACTCCGGCGCGATGAGCGGGCTCACCTTCGACGCGGGATTCGAGGCCGACTACCACCTGATCCTCCGTCGCGGCTTCGACGGCTCGACGAACCGGTTCGACCTCGACTACTCCGTGCTCGGCACGGCGAGCTTCTCGTCGTACGGCAACGTGTTCGGCG
Source organism: Phycisphaerales bacterium (assembly GCA_016709445.1). GTDB lineage: Bacteria > Planctomycetota > Phycisphaerae > Phycisphaerales > UBA1924 > PNC22. The sequence goes on along the minus strand of JADJMV010000007.1, from coordinate 135,901 downwards.
GCACGCAGGAGGGCTCGGGCTCGACCGGGACCGGCGCCAACGCCTTCCCGATCGCGCTCGCCTACGACAACAGCAATCTCGGCGGCGTGTCGGGCGGCGACCAAGCCTCAGACCAGAGCGCGGCGCTCGCGGTCGAGACGGGTGTGGAGCTGGCCATCAGCCTGGCCGATCTCGGCCTGCCGGCCAGCGCGATCAAGGTGCTCGCCTTCATCAACAACCAGAACCACGACTACGCCTCGAACCAATTCCTTGGCTCGCTCGAGCCGCCGCAGGGCAATCTCGGCGGCGACGGCTTCGGCAACTTCACCGGCACCGAGACTTTCAACCTCAACGACTTCGCCGGTGACCAGTGGTTCCGCGTCGCCGTGCCCGCCCCGGGCGCGCTCCCGCTCCTGGCCCTCGGTGGGCTCGCCGCCCTGCGCCGTCGACGCTGATCGAGTCTTGACATGCCGGACTTCTGAGCGGGCGGCCGTCGCGGCCGCCCGCTTTGTCATGCGGCCGCGTGGCCGTCGCCCTCACCCCATCCGCTGGAGTCTGGCATATTCCAGCACGAGCGTCTTGACGCCCACATCGCGGAACCGGATCTTCGCACGGACGCTCGACCCGCCATCGAGCCCCAGGACCTCGCCGATCCCGAACTGTGGATGGCGGACGCGGGCGCCGACAGGGAACTCCTTGTGCGCCTGGGCCAGGTGCCCTCCGGGAGGTGCGCTGTACGACGATGCGCCGGCGGGCCGGGGGCCGAACTCGTCGTCGAACGAGTCCCACGCGTCGGCCTGATCGCTGACCTGGGCGTGCTCGCGGGGGAGTTCCTCGATGAAGCGGCTGGGGATGGTCCGCTCGCTGAGGCCCCGGATCGTCCGGTACTTCGCGCTGCTGATCTGCAGGTGCTGCATGGCCCTCGTGATGCCGACGAAGCAGAGCCGCCGCTCCTCCTCGAGATCGTCCTCGGAGGCGTGGGCCCGGGAGTGCGGGAGCAGGCCCTCCTCGAGCCCGATCATCGCCACGACCGGGAATTCCAGGCCCTTGGCGGCGTGGAGGGTCATCAGGGTCACCGAGCCCTGGGAGGGATCGATCGCGTCGGCGTCGGCAACGAGAGAGACGCGTTCGAGGTAGGCACGCAGCATGGCGAGCAGCGGCGGTGTCTCGGCGCCGCCCTCCGCGCCCTCAACCCCGGGGAAGGCGAAGGGGTCCGAGTCGGGGTCGTACTCGCTCTCGAACTGGGCGGCCGACGAGACCATCTCGTTGAGATTGTCGAGGCGCTCGGCGTCGGACTCGCTCTTGCTGGTCTCGGCCTGGCGCTTGTACATGCGCTCCAGACCGCTCTCGCGGATGACGCGGTCGACCAGCTCGGCGAGCGACCCGGTGGTCTCCTGGCCCATGAAGGCGCCGTGCCCGGTCCAGCCGTTGACGAGGTCGACGAAGCCCCGGACCGCGTTGGCGGCCCGCGGCGTGAGCCCCTCGATCTGCTCCACGCGGTCCAGGGCGGACCAGAGGGGAATGTCCCAGGCGCGGGACGCCTCCTGGATGCGGGCAAGGCTCGTGCCGCCGATACCCCGCGTCGGTGTATTGACGATGCGCTCGAGAGAAACATCGTCGGCGGGGTTGGCGAGCACGCGCAGATAGGCGAGCGCCGTCTTGATCTCCTCGCGGTCGAAGAAGGCCGTGCCCCGGGCGATGACGTAGGGCACGCCGACGGCGCGGAGGGCGTCCTCCATCACCCGGCTGAGCGCGTTGGTGCGATAGAAGACCGCCATCTCGCGCCAGGCGTGGCCCTCGCCCTCCTCGTTCTCGTGGTTGAGCTTCAGCCAGTCGGCGACGAGCTGGGCCTCGTGGCGCTCGTCGCGGCAGAGCACGACCTTCACATGCTCGCCTCCCTCGCGGCTGGTGAAGAGATCTTTGTGCTTCCGCTTCTTGTTGTTGCGGATGAGGTAGTCGGCGGCGGCCAGGATCGGGGCGGTGGAGCGGAAGTTCTCGCCCAGGGTGATCACGGCCGCCTTCGGGTACCGCTCCTCGAACTCGAGGATGTTGGAGATATCGGCGCCGCGCCAGGAGTAGATCGCCTGGTCCGGGTCGCCAACGACGCAGATGTTGGGCCCCGCCGCTGCGGATTCGCCGCCGGTGTCGGGGGAAGCGTCGCCGGCGAGCATCGAGGCGATCACGAACTGGGCGTGGTTGGTGTCCTGGTATTCGTCGATCAGGAGGTATTGCCAGCGTGCGCGGCAGTCGGCGATGACGGTGGGCGAGGCCGTGAGCATCCGGGAGGTGAGGACGAGCAGGTCGTCGAAGTCGGCGGCGTTGGCGGCGCGGAGGCGCTTCTGGTAGCCGGCGAAGAGCTTGGCGACCGTCTTGGCGTAGAAATCGGTGGCCCGGGCGGCGAACGCCTCCGCGTCGAGGAGGTCGTTCTTGGCGTTGGAGATGGCGCCGAGAACGGAGCGGGGGGGCCAGTTGCTGGTCGCCAGGCCCAGCTCGGCGACCACCGCCTTCATGGCGGCGAGCTGGTCGGCCGAGTCGTAGATGGTGAAGTCTTCCTTGATGCCCAGGTGGACGCCGTCGGCGGCCGCGGCGGAGGCGTAGCGGCGGAGCAGGCGGGCACTGAGGGCGTGAAAGGTACTGACCGTCAGGCCCCGGGTCCGGCGGGGGTCGGCGTCCTCACCCCCGAGGAGGGCGTGAACCCGCTCGCGCATCTCCCCGGCGGCCTTGTTGGTGAAGGTCAGGGCGAGGATCGACCAGGCGGGGACCCCGCACCCGATGAGGTGGGCGATGCGCCGGGTGATCACCCGGGTCTTGCCCGAGCCGGCCGCGGCCAGAACGAGCAGCGGACCCTCGGTATGGCTGACGGCGGCCCTTTGGGGCTCGGTCAGATCGTGGAAGAGGCTCTGGGGATCGGTCATGGCTTCGGAGAGTCCGTTCTCTCTGGCAGGGCGTGCGAGGAGTAGCCTACGCGTCGGCGGGGCGGGCGGCCCCGCGGTTCGGCGGTAGTCCGGGAATGTGGCCCCGCGAAGGGTGCCGGGGCCACGAGCAAACAAAGATGCCCACAAGCCCCGAACGACCCGGTACAATCGTTGCACCAAACGCGATACGGTGCGTATCGGAGGGAGATCGGCCGATCTCTCGGCAGCAGAGCCATCCATGAATGACAGTCCTCGCGAGCAGGAAGCACGCCCCAGGCCGGGGTCTCAGGCGGACGAGACCCGCGCGGTGGCCCCGGATGACACCTCGACCGTGCGGGACGCCGAGCAGGCGTTGCAGCACGCGGCGGGCGGGACGAATGTGGACACGCTGGTAGGCCGGCTCGTCGTCGAGCAGGGACTGGCGACCGAGGACGAGGTCGCGCAGTGCTTCGAGCGCGTGAAGGCCCTCAGGGACCAGCAGCAGCAGAGCGGCCTGAGCCTCGCCGAGATGCTGGTCGACGCCGACTACGTCACGAAGCGGCAGATCGCGAGGCTCCGGCAGCTCATCGAGGCCGAACGCAGCGGGCAGAAGATCCCCGGGTACAAGATCCTCGGCCGGCTCGGCGCGGGCGCGATGGCCACCGTCTACAAGGCCAAGCAACTCAGCCTCGACCGAACGGTCGCGATCAAGGTTCTGCCCCCGAAGTTCGCCAACAACCCGCAGTTCATCGAGCGGTTCTACGCGGAGGGTCGGGCGGCCGCGCAGCTGAACCACCCCAACATCGTGCAGGCGTTCGATGTCGGCCGCGCCGGCGACCTGTATTTCTTCATCATGGAGTACGTGGACGGGCGCACCGTCTACGACGACATCGTCAAGCACCGCCGGTTCAGCGAGGCCGAGGCGCTGGACATCGTGATCCAGATCGCCGAGGCGCTCGAGCACGCGCACGCGAAGGGGCTGATCCACCGCGACGTGAAGCCCAAGAACGTGATGATCACCCGCGAGGGCGTGGCGAAACTCGCGGATATGGGCCTGGCGCGGGCCATCTCCGACAAGGAGGTCGCGGAAGCCGAGGCGGGCAAGGCCTTCGGCACGCCCTACTACATCTCCCCGGAGCAGATCAGGGGCGAGAAGGACATCGGCCCGCCCGCGGACATCTACTCCCTCGGCGCCACGCTCTACCACATGGTGACCGGGTCGGTGCCCTTCGACGGAAAGAACCCGTCGGCGGTGATGCACAAGCACCTCAAGGCCGATCTGGTGCCGCCCGACCACGTCAATCCCAAGCTGGGACCGGGCATTTCCGAGGTCATCGAAATGATGATGGCCAAGGATCCCCGCAAGCGATATCGGGGCTGCGCCGACCTGCTGCTCGACCTGCGCGAGGTGCGCAAGGGGCAAGCGCCCTCGCTGGCGCACAAGGACGTGCTGCCCTCCGACGCGCTTGCCAGCCTCGCCGCGGCGGAGGCGCAGGCCGCCGCGGTCGCCGAGATCCCGACCGACCGGAGCCGCGCGGGCGAGGGCCCGGTGGTCCGGACGTGGCTCTTTGTGATGCTCTGTGTCGTTGCGGCGATCAGCATCACCTTCAACATCATCCAGGCGGTGAGCTAGATTCTCGCCCTTGCGGGGATGCCCCAGTGGGCAACACCCTCACCTTTCCCGACCAATCGGCGGCCCGGGGGCTTGCCTTGGGCGGCTCAAGTGATTAGCCTTGGGGACGTGAGAGCGGCGTGTGTCCGCCTCGCGAGAGAGTCCCCCGGGGAGCCCGGCCTGTGCTCGAGAAGCCGATGACCGAACGCGAGAGCGCGACGTGCGGCGATGAGCGCGGCCGCGACGCGTCGGTATGACACCGTGGGACCGCCCGACAACACCCCGCCACGAGTTCCACCACCCGATGTGGGGTGGTGGCGCTGCCCTTCGTCCTTGAACCCCGCAGAGGAGTGATCACCATCAGAGGCCGCCGCTTCTACCGAGACGCTGGACCTGTTCGCCGCACCAGGGTGAACTATCTCATTCGCATCACGCCCATCCGCGTGATCGGCCCCAACAACGAGCAGATCGGGGTGGTCGAGACTCCCGAGGCGCTGCGCATGGCGCAGGAGCAGGGGCTCGATCTTGTGGAGATCGTGCCGGACTCCCGGCCGCCGGTCTGCAAGATCATGGACTACGGGAAGTACAAGTACGACCTGTCGCAGAAGGAGCGGAAGAACCGGGCCAAGAGCAAGGGCTCGGAGCTCAAGGAAGTCCGCCTGGGCCGGTCGGTGAAGATCGACCCGCACGACGTGGGGATCCGCGTGCAGCAGGCGCGCCGGTTCCTGCTGGCGGGGCACAAGGTCCAGATCACGCAACGCTTCCGCGGGCGCGAGATGATGCACAAGGAACTCGGCATCGACCGCCTCCGCGCGATCGTGGACGATCTCAGCGATATCGCCAAGGTCGAAGCGCCGCCCCGCTGGGTGGCCCGCTCCGCCAACCTGCTGCTCTCGCCCGACAAGGTGAAGGTCGAGGCGTACAAGCGGAAGCTCGAGCAGGAGAAGGCCGACAAGCTGGCCAAGGGTGAGAAGGTCGAAGAGGAGATGAGCCTCGAGGAGCTGGAAGCCCAGGTCGAGGCGCAGAACCTCCTCGAAGGCGACGACGACGACGATGACGGCGCCGACGAGGCCGCGAACGCCAAGGACGACAAGAAGAAGAAGGGCCCGAAGGACCAGCGAGCGAAGAACCCCGTAGACGACGAACTGCGGGAGCTGCTGGGCGAGATTTGACGAGAGAGTCCGAACGCCCGGCGCATCGACACGCCCGAACACACCGAAATCGGGACGCGGCCAACCGCGTCCCGATTCCATTTTTGCCTCTGTCCCCTCTGTCCCTCTGTCCCTCTTGCCCTCTGTCCCTCTGTCCCCCTGTCCCTCTGTCCCCCTGTCCCGCCCGCGTCTAGTCATGCCGCAGCGCGACGATCGGATCCTGCTGCGCCGCCTTGATCGCGGGGAAGATGCCGAAGAACAGGCCGGTGAGCACCGCAACGGTGAATGCCAGGCCGACCGACCAGCCGGTGACGTCGGCCGAGATCACGTTCTGCAGCTTGAACATGGACTTGAGGTAGGGCCCGAGGGCGTCCATGCCGACGCTGAGCCCGACGCCGAACACGACGCCGAGCAGGCCGCCGATGGCGCTGAGCACGCCGGTCTCGACCACGAACTGGGCGGTGATGTGGCGTCGGGTCGCGCCCACAGCCCGCCGGATGCCGATCTCGCGGGTGCGTTCCTGCACCGTGGCGAGCATGATGTTCATGATGCCGATGCCGCCGACGAGCAGCGAAATCCCGGCGATGGCGCCGAGGACGATCTGCCAGGTCATCGCGGTGCGTTTGGCCTCCTCGAGCAGCTCGTAGGGCACGATTGCAGCGACATCGTCCTGCGCGGTGTGGCGAACCTCGATGATGCGCTGGATGCGCTTGGCATCCGTGAGCACCCGTTCGCGGTCCCGGCAGACGATGTAGATCTCCGAGACCTGCACCTCGGCGCCGGTGAACGACCCCGCCTGCCGGCGCACGATCTGATCCCCGAAGACCTCGTTGGCGGTGGTGAAGGGGATGTGGATATCGAGGTTGAGATCACGCCCCACCAGCGACGCACCAGCGCCCCCGGCGAGCCCGACGGGGGCCATGACGCCCACAACGACGAAGGCGTGCTCGTCGATGCGGATCGTCTCGCCGATCGGGTCGTCCTGGGGGAAGAGCTGCTTGGCGACGCCGGCGCCAATCACGGCAATCATCGTCCGCTCATCCAGATCGTTCTGCGTGATGTAGCGCCCGCGGGCGATGCGGAGGCCCGAGGCCTCCTGCAACTCGGGCGTGACGCCGTACGCCTGGCTCGTCTGGACCCGGTTGCCGCGGAGGATCTGACCGCCGACCTCCTTGACGGGCGCAATCACCTCGGCGTCGGGGAAGTTCTCCCGGATAACCTCGAGGTCGGCGCGCGTCAGGCCGTAGTTGATCAGGAAGCTGCGCTGCTGCCCGCTCTGCTGGGTGTCCGCCTCCGGGGGCTTCTGGCTCCGCAGGATGATGTTCTTGGCGCCGAGACGCTCGATCTGGAGCAGGGCCTCGCGCTTCGACCCCTCGCCGATCGCGACCATCGTGATCACAGCGCCCACGCCCAAGATGATGCCCAGGGCCGTCAGGACCGAACGCAGCAGGTGCAGACGGAGGTTCGTCAACCCCAGCCGCATCGTCTCAAGCAGGAACGTCACGCAGCCAACCTCCCAGCCCCGGCCTCGCGGCCCCGGGGGCGCTTCGGGCGTTCCCCACCGCCGGTCGGTACTCTAGCGGCCGCGGCGGGAGGTGGCGGCGTTGACGCAAGTGCGGATCCAATCGGAGACCGAAGTCCCCCAGGGATGGCGGTACGTCGTCGAGGTCAGCCGGGAGTCGGGCCGGCGGGTGCTCCGGATGCGCCTCGCCTGGGTCGATCACAACTTCTGGGCCGGAGACCGGGCCGTGCCACCCTCGCGGGTGGCGCAGGCGGTCGTCGAATACCTGCTCGAGTCGCGCCCGGACGATGAATTGCCCGATCGCTTCGACGCCGCGATGGCGCGCCGATGGTCGCCCGAGATCGACCGCGAATTGGCGCTCCGGCTCTGAGGCGGGAATCCGAGACCGCCCCTATTCGATCGGTACCGGCTCAAACTGCACCCCGCCCCGGACATTCATCGCGAAGTATGCCAGGATTTCGACGTCGGACGACACACGCCGGATCTGGAAGGCGGCGCGAACCAGGTCGGCCCGCTGCAGCGCGGCCATCCGCTGGGGTTCGACGCCGAGGCGCCGGGCGTAGAAAGCGCACCCCTCGTGCTGGATCAGCACCACCCGCTCCAGGCCGTGGGCGTCGACGAGGAACTTCAGTTCGCCGATCACGCCTTCCTCTTCCAGCCGGGCCTCGGTATGGCCCGCCAAGCAGCCCGGGCCGCCGGGCAATGCGACCCGGTCGTACCGAGGCAGGTGGAGCCCGTTCTGGAGAAAGTCGTCGAAGTGCTCGCCGACGCGCCCGTCAGAGCAGTACACGGACGCCGCGTGAATCCGCTCCGAGACGTACGGAATGGGGGAGGTATAGGCCATGCCGGAGCATACCCCCCCGCGAGGACACGGATGCCGCCCGCGCATTAGGATGGGGTGTGGTCAAGCCCCGCACTCTCATGGCGCCGGTGGTCGCCCCCGTGGTGGGCTGGCTCGCTCGGCGCCGGTTCCCGTGGCTGTTCGGGATCACGCTGGCGCTCTTCGCGGCGGATCTGGTGATTCCAGATGTCATCCCGTTCGCCGACGAGGTCCTGCTTGGGCTCGTCGCGGCGGTGCTGGCCGCGCTGCGGAAACGCCGCCGCGTGCCCCCAGACCCATCGCGGACGCCCGACGCTCGCTAGACGCCCCCGACTTCGATAGCGCCCATCAAACCCGAGCCCCTACCAGGGGTTCTTCACGTAGCACATGCGCCCCGTGCGGGCGATGTAGTCCTGGTGGTAGTCCTCTGCGGGGTAGAAGGTCTTGGCGGCCTCGACCGCTGTCGCGATCGGCCGGGTGTACTTGTGCTGCTCGGTGAGCTTCTTGATGTACGCCTCGGCCGCCGACTTCTGGGCGTCGGAGGCGTACCAGATGCCCGACCGATACTGGTCGCCGACATCGGGGCCCTGCCGGTTCACCTGCGTGGGATCATGCATGTCGAAAAAGGCCTGCAGGAGCCGCTCGTAGGTGATCACCTTGGGATCGAAAACCACCCTGACGGTCTCGGCGTGACCGGTGTTGTGGTCGCAGACCTGCTCGTAGGAGGGCTTCTCGACGTGCCCCTGCATGAAGCCGCTCTCGGCCTCGATCACGCCGTCGCCGAGATCAAAGTAGTGCTCGATGCCCCAGAAGCAGCCGCCGGCGAAGTAAGCCGTCTCGGTGGGGACGGGCAAGCTCGCGGCGGGGCGCTCCTGCCCCTGCTCGTAGAACACCAGACTCGCGGAGTTCAGACAGAACCGCAGGCCGGTGGGCTCGGGGCCGTCTTCGAAGACGTGGCCCAGGTGGGCATCGCACCGCGCGCACTCGATCTCCGTGCGGCTCATGCCGAGCGAAGTGTCCGGCCGGCCGACCACGTGATCACGGTCGAAGGTGGTGAAGAAGCTGGGCCATCCGGTGCCGGAGGTGAACTTGGCCTCGCTGGAGAACAACGGCAGGCCACACACCACGCAGCAGTACACGCCGTCCTTGTGGTTGTCGAGCAGGTTGCCGCAGAACGGGGCCTCGGTGCCCGCCTTCTGGGTCACCTTGTAGGCCTCCGGGGAGAGCTTGGACGCGAGTTCCTCCACCTGCCCGCGAGGGAGCGGGGTCACGTCGTAGCCGGACTTGGAGTACTTATGTGTATGGGTCACGTTCGGATGATCCTCGGGCTGGGAGAGGGCCGTCGCAATCGGCGAGCCGCCGGAACGACCGGGATGCCGAGCGGCCACCCACGCCTGCGTGGCCAGCAACCCCAGCAACGCCCCAACTCCCGCCAGGACAACGGTTGCGGTGGTGTTCATGCGAGCACAATCCTCCAAGGTCTCCACATATTCCCCGCCCCCCTGTGAGGCCCCTCAGCGAGGCGTTCGGACCCGCAAGTCTGCAAGATTCAGCGGGTCGCAAGAGCAGGTAAAACCTCTGGCAAAGAGATCTCGCTGGACAATGGACCCCATGCTATACTCCGGCCGTTCTCAGGCGGGCACACCCGGTGATGGGTGGACGCCAAGATACCGACGCTGACTCTTGCCCGAGATCAAGCTGCGGTGAATCAGGTTACGGGCAACGAAGGAAGCGTCTGGAATGAAGCTCTATGTCGGCAATCTCCCGTTCAGCGTGACCGAGCAGGAGTTGCATGATCTGTTTTCTCAGCATGGAAACGTGGCGTCCGCTTCAATCGTGACGGATCGTGAGACCGGTCGCCCTCGCGGCTTCGGGTTCGTCGAGTTCACCAACGATGACGAAGCCCGGGCGGCCATCGAGGCCCTTCACGGCACCAACTTCGGCGGGCGCGACCTGACCGTCAATGAGGCCAAGCCCCGCGAGAATCGTGGGTTCGGCGGTGGCGGCGGCGGCGGCGGTGGTGGTGGCGGCGGCTACGGCGGTGGTGGCGGCGGCGGTGGTCGCGGCGGCTACGGCGGCGGCGGCGGCGGCGGTGGTCGTGGCGGCTACGGCGGTGGCGGCGGCGGCGGTGGTCGCGGCGGCTACGGCGGTGGCGGCGGCGGTGGCGACCGCGGCGGCTGGTAATCCTTCCTCCAGTTCAAGCAGTGCAGGCCGGGGCGTTCACGCCCCGGCCTGTTCGCTTTTCAGCACGCCGCGTCATGGAGTGCGAGGCGCTTCACCGCCCCGGGGACATCGAAATCCTGGAGATTCATGCCCCCAGCCACGAGGCCGAAGAATGCGCGTCGGAGGTTGAGTGTGGTTTCGACAGCGTAATGCGCGAGGTCGTGGGAGGGCCCCGGCGCAATCTCGGCGATCGTCGACGTGCCATCGTCGCGATGGCAGGAGAGCAGCGCGGGCCTGCCCGTTCGCTTGATGATCCGGATACGCATCGGGCCGCCCACCACTCCACATGCCAACCTAGAAACGCAGCTGGAGCCTCGCGAAGAGCGCTTCACCCCGGCTGTCACTGCTCGAGACCGCGGAGGCCTGGAGGACCTCGTAGCCGAGCTGGAAGCCGACCGAGGGCGAAAGGTCGAAGCCCGCCTCCGCCGAGAGTACCAGCGCGCGGTCACGATCGTTCCAGACGCGCCGGGACCCGACTCCGGAGAGCGTGATCCCCTCGGCGAGTTGCCAGGCCACGACTCGGCTCCCCGGGGTGAAGGGCGTGAGCTGTGCGGCGTCGCGGTCGAACACGCTCCGGGCCCAGGCATCCATTTGGGAAGAGGTGGAGCGGTCCACACTGACCTCAACGGGCGAGATCGCCAGGCCCCCCGGCGACCCATCGTGGTCAGGGTCGGCCGCGATCGCGGGAGACCACTCGCTCAGGATCCACGCGTCGGAAAGGAGTTGCTCGATATCCGGCTCCGGTACGGCTGCCGCCGGTTCAACCCCCGAGGAGAGACTCCAGGCCTGGGGAGTCGCAGCCGGAGGCGATGGCTTGGGCGAGCTAAGCGGGCCCGGGACCACTCGGAAGCCGGCCTCAGCGGTCGGGAGCGAAACCGGAATCTGGAGGGAGCCTGGCGCGGGAGGCGGGGCGGGTTCACCGAGCGTGACCTGAGTCGCGGGGAGCGGCTGGGGTTTGGAGGACTGGGCAAAGGCGATTCGGGCTGGCGACGGCCACAGGACGATCACCAATGTGAAAAGCCCCCTCCAAAGGGGGCTGGTCGGGATGAAGCCTCGAAGGCCTGTGCGGCGTCTGTTCAAAGCCCTCCCCAGAAGCCTTGGCATCCTGCCCAGCATCCAGGGATGGTACCGAGACCGCCCGCCCGGAGTTCCGGGCGAGTGAAGATCAGTCGGCGAGACCTGCGACGCCGGCGCGGATGGCGATCCGGGCAAGCTCGACCCTGTTGGTGATGCCGAGCTTGTTGCCAAGCGACACGCGATGCCACTCCACGGTCTTTGTGCTGCGGCCGAGGGTGGAGGCGATCTCGGCGGTGGAGAGGCCGCGGCCGATGTGGATGAGGACCTCACGCTCGCGGGCGGTCAGGGAACCGAGGACACCCTCGTCGTCGGTCTTGGCACGGATGTAAGTCACGCCCTCGGGCTTCGGCTCGGCCGTGGAGACGGGGCGGATGGTCTCGAGGACGCGGTTCTCCTGGGCAGACTCGCCCTTGACGGCGCGCAGGGTCGAGCGGGTGAGACGGCCGTTGATCATGCCATCGATCACCACGGTCGCCCCGGTCTCGAGGACCTGCGTCGCGTGGGCCAGGCGCTCCTCGGAGATCGCGGCGGGGAGAATGTCGTGCAGGGTGCGGGCAGCGACGTCGGCGCCCTTCCCCGTGAGTTGCATCGCGGCATCGTTGACGCAGGTCAGACGCCCCTGGGCGTCATAGACCAGGACCGCACTTCCGGAGTCCGAAGTGAGCGCCGCCCAGAAGAGGTCGCCGCTCCGGGCCGGAGCCGGCGTGCGAAAGGATGTGGACTTGACTTCGGATATCGCCGCTGTGGGAGTGGCCATGGATATCTCCTAGTGGATCCCGCTGGATTTCGTCGCCGGGTATCGAACGGGGAGTATTCGAACCGGCGCATAAGGATTCGATTCAGACCATCAAATCCGGTGAAATGATGGTGTCAAGTGTTTATCCTAGATGCATGAAATAAAAGGCTTTTGATAGCTAGTGCAAATCCTGGTGGGAATTTCCGTCACACATGGTCAAATCGGTTATTTGAGGCCCGAATCCGCCTCCGCCGGGGGTTTGCACCCGGAGAGTATCACCAGGCCCCGCGGAATGGGTGCAAACACCGATTCCCATTTTCCGGCGTCCGAGAACGAGCACGTTGTTCGATGGTTCGGCGCAGTTCCCACCGCGAAGTCCGCGCGGGGGCGAGGTTTTGGCGATGAGGAGACTGACCGAGACCGGCGCGAGGAAGCGGTAGTGCCTTTCGAGCCCCTCCCCACCCGCGAATCGGCCTGCCCCACCCGAGCCAACCCGGACTGCGGACCGTTCGAGTCGCACCGGGTATCGGAATTCAAGGATTTCTGCATCCGTAAGTGCAGTGTTTGTCATATGCGAATGTGTCACGGATGCACCAGGGAAATCTTCACAGGCTCCGCATCCACCACACAGCGTTTCATAGAAGCCGAAAGACTCGTTGCCGAACACGACGTTGTTCATGGTGCCCTGGCTCTGGGCACAGAGTTCGAGGCCCGTGAGGACGCTCTCGACGATGACCTGGCTGATCTCCACGTTCCCACCGGCGACGGCCGGCGCGAGCGAGGCATCCGCGGGAAAGTCCGGGTTGAGCAGGCCTTTGGGGATCCGCAGGGTGATCGGCCGGAGCAGGCCCTCGTTGAGTGGCAACTGCTCGTCGATGAGGAGTCGCAGGCAGTACACCACCGCGCTTGTCACGATCGCGGGCGTGGCATTGAGGCACCGCGCGTGCACCGCACCGCTCCCGGCGAAGTCGATGTCGGCGTGGTCCCCCTCGACATGGATCGTGGCCCGGATCGTCGTGCCGTCGTCGAGCCGCTCGGCGTGGGATCGGGTGCCGGGTGGCAAGGCCGCGAGCGCTGCGCGGAGCCGGGTTTCGGCACGGGTGAGGAGCAGGTCCGAGGCGGTGCGCAGATGGGCAGCTCCGCCGGCGCGTTCGGCAAGACTCTCGAGAGCGCGGGCGCCGTGCCACGCCGCGTGCAGCGCAGCCTGGAGGTCTCGGAGGTTGGTCTCGGGTGATCGGCTGGGGAATGGGCCGGATTGGAAGAGGCCGCGCACGCGGACCCAATCGGCATGTCCTCGTGGACCGAGGGGCGTGGGCGGGATCACGACACCCTCCTGGACGAGGCGTGTGGCCTCCGGCGCCATCGACCCGGGGGCTATTCCCCCGATCTCGGCGTGGTGGGCGCGGCAGGCGGTGTAGCCAAGGAGTTGGCCGCGGGCGTCGATCACCGCGTGAGCGACGGTCACATCGGGGAGATGGGACCCCCCGAAGGCCGGATGGTTGGTGATGACGGACCCGCCGGCGGCGTGTCCGAGATCTGCGCCGAGCGCGTCACGGAGCGCCCTCACACAGACACCCAGCGAGCCGAGATGCACGGGCACGTGCGGGGCATTGACAACGAGGAGCCCGTCGGGATCGAGAATGGCACAGGAGTAGTCGCGCCGTTCCTTGACATTCACGGAGATCGCGGCGCGTCGGAGCCGCTCTCCCATCTCTTCGGCGATCGCGACGAGCTTGCCCGCGGCGAGTTCGGCCTCGATGGAGGGCGCTCGCGCCGGACGGGCGATGGCGGCGGCACGGTCGAGGCCGAGTTCGCCATGTGGGCCGGCGCGGACGGTCCAACCCCGCTCCACGACCGTTGTGGAGTGCGACTCGGCGATCAGGGCCGGCCCCTCGATCTCATGGCCGGGCGCGAGCGCGGCGCGGTCGTAGACCGGAACTCCCCGCCACCCCCGACCCGGGGCGAAGAGGGACCGGCTCGCGCGGGGGGACGGCGCAGCGCGGGCGGCCTCAGGGCGGCCCTCGGTGCACGCCTCCTCCACCCGGGACGCCGCGAGCCTGGCGGTCACACGGAGGCAGACCAATTCCAGGCCCAGCCCCAGTGGCTCCTGCTCGAACGCGGCCTGATACTGCGCCCGGAAGCGGTCCTCGAGAGTCATGGGATCGGATGCGTCGATCTCGAGCGTCTCGGTCTGGCCCAGGAAACGGATCTCGGCGCGCGGATGGGCGACGATTGGCGCCGCCTTCCCGTGCGATCGGCCCAGTGCGGAAGCCGCCTCGGCGTCGAGCGAAGCGAGGAACTCGGGGAGGTCGCCTGCGACTTCGGCGAGGGGGCGGAGGATCTGCCGCTGGGCGACACGCTCCGGAGCGGAAACACTCAGGCCCCAGGCGCTGAGCAGCCCGGCATCTGGTGGCACCACGACCCGGTCGATGGCGAGAGCGTCGGCTATGGCGCAGGCATGCTGCGGGCCGGCGCCACCGAACGCGACCAGGGCATGCTCGGCGGGGTCGTGGCCGCGGCGGATGGTGATCCGGCGGATCGCCTCGCTCATGCGTTGATTGGCGAGATCGATGAAACCCGCGAGGAGCTGCTCCAGTGAGAGCTGCGGGTCGATCGCGTGCCGCGCCTCGCGCAGGATCAACTCCGCGGCGTGCTCGGCGGCGGCGCGATCGAGGGGGAGGGCGAACCGATCGGGGTCGATTCGCCCGAGGAGCAGGTTGCAATCGGTGATGGTGAGCGGGCCGGAGCGCGCGTAGCAGGCGGGGCCGGGGTCGGCCCCGGCGCTCTCGGGGCCGACGCGGAGTTGGTTGCCCCGCACGACGCAGATGGAACCGCCCCCGGCGGCGACGGTCTCCACGGCAACCGACGGGGAGAGGATGGATGCATCGCCGACGCGGGTGCGGTACACGAGTTCGGGGAGCCCCTCGCACCGGGCGCAGTCGGTGCTGGTACCGCCCATGTCGAAGGAGATCACCCGCGGGCATCCGGCGCGACGGCCCGCCTCGCCGGCGCCGACAACGCCGCCGGCCGGCCCGGAGAGCAGGCTGTCCTTGGGGCGAAAGGCGCTCCGATCGACGAGGCCGCCGCCGCTCGTCATGACGAGGAGCGTCGAACCCTCGCCCAGGGGGCGTTGGACGCCGTCGAGATAGTCATCGATGATCGGGGCGAGGAAGGCGTTCACGACCGTCGTCTGGGCTCGGGCCAGGAAGCCGATCGAAGGGTCGAGGTCGCCGGAGATCGAGACGTGGTCGAAGCCGATGCCGCGGAGGAGGTCACCGACCGCGCGCTCGTGGGCGGGGTTGATCCAAGCGTGCATGAGCGTCACGGCGGCGACGCGGCACCCCGCGTCCAGCGCGGCGTGGGCGTCGGCACGGAGGCGATCAAGCTCAACCGGTTCGAGCACCCGGCCCGCGGCGTCGAGGCGCTCGTGCACCTCGACCACGCGGGAATGCAAGGGATCGGGGCGGCGAGCGCGGAGATCGAACAGCTCCGGGCGGGTCTGGTCGCCGATGCGGAGCAGGTCGGCGAACCCCTCGGTGACGAAAAAGGCCGTAGCCGCCCCACGCCGCTCGAGGAGGGCGTTTGTGCCCCGGGTGGTGGCGAGGCGCAGCTCCATCGGCGGCAGGGCCTTTCCGGCCGGCGTCCCGGTGACGAGCCGCGCGGCGAGCACCGGCGCCTCCTCGCCCGTCGTGATTTCCACGAGCGATCCCGGCTCAAGACCGGCCGGGAGTGCGCTGACGATCACGAGCCCGCCGGCGTCGATCGCGAGAATCGTCGAGCCCGCACCGGGGCTTCTGCGCTCCGCGCCCTGCCGGAGCGAGGCGCCGAGCGCGAACTCGGGGTGGGCCGCCCAGTCGGCGGCGAGGCGGAGCATCCGGGGGGGCCAGACCTCGACGACGCGAGCGCGGACGCACCCAGAACTCAGGACCTTGGCGCGCCGGGTGACGCCCCGGGGATCGATCGCCAGGCAATCGGTAAACGTCCCGCCGGTATCGACGAAGATCCGCCAGCGAACTCGGGAGTCGTCACCAGGCGTCATGGGCGTGGTAGAGTACCGCCGCCATGGCGGGAGATGTGCTGATCCGGTGTCTTGCGGTTGGTCTCGGCGGGGCCGGGGGCTCGATCGCGCGGTACGGCCTGGGGATGTGGGGCGCCTCGCTCGAGACCCGTCTGCCCTGGGGCACCTTCGCGGCCAACGCGCTCGGATGCCTCGCGATGGGGGTGGTCATGTTCTTTGTCGTGGAACGCCAGGTGGTTCCCGAGGGTTGGCGTTTGGCTGTCGCGGTGGGGCTGCTCGGCGGGCTGACGACCTTCTCCACATTCAGCTACGAGGTGCTCGCGCTGCTCCGGCAGGGCCACGGGGGCTCGGCCACTATCTATCTGGCCGGGAGCATCGCCACCGGGTTGGCCGCGGCGGGCGCCGGGTGGTGGGTGGCCTCCCTGATCGGGACGCGGAGCTAATCCCGGCCAGACGCCTGAGAGAGGAATGCAACGTGTCCGACGAGCATGACGAGCATGGACGGAACGGCAGAACGCCCCATGGCCCGAGGCCGGAGCGGTGGGGCAAGGGGACACGGTCCGGGCTCGAGCGGAGGTTTCTTGCCGGGCCGCGCAGCCGGCGCGAAGAGCTGGCCCGTTCGGTGCGGATCTTCGCCGAATACATCAAGGGGTTTCGGGCTCTGCACTTCACGGGCCCCTGCGTGACGGTGTTCGGCTCGGCGCGTTTCTCCGAAGATCACGCGTACTACAAGATGGCACGTGAGGTGGGTCGGCGGCTCGCGGAGGCGGGGTTCGCGGTGATGACCGGCGGCGGGCCAGGCGTGATGGAGGCGGCCAACCGCGGGGCCAAGGAGGCGGGAGGCTACTCGATCGGGTGCAACATCCAGCTCCTCCACGAGCAGAATCCCAACCCCTACCTCGACAAGTTCGTCGAGTTCCACTACTTCTTCATCCGCAAGGTCATGCTGGTCAAGTACAGCGACGCGTTCGTGGTCCTGCCCGGCGGCTTCGGCACGATGGACGAGCTGTTCGAGGTGGGGACGCTGATCCAGACGGGCAAGGTCGAGAAGTTCCCGGTCGTCGTCATGGGCAAGGACTTCTGGAGGAAGCTCGGCGAGTTCCTGCACGACACGATGGTGCCGGAGGGGACGATCGACGCCGTCGACCTCCAGCTCTTCAGCGTGACCGACGACCCCCTCGACGCCGTCGAGAGGGTCTGCCGCGGGTGCAAGGAAGACCGGCGTCCCCAGCCGCTCACGCCCCAGCCGATACTGGGCGAGACGCGCTGACCCGCGCCCGGATGGGGTCGGAGCGGAGTGATGGGTGGGTCATGAGTAGATCATGAGTGATCATGACCGCGTCACGGGTGGGCGGCGGGTCGGTCTCGGGCCACCGGCCTAGGCTTCCCCAGGAGGCCATCATGCCCAGTCTCGAGGACCGGATCGCGCAGTTTGAGAAGATGTGCCGGGAGGACCCGGACAACGACATGGCGCACTTCTCGCTCGGTGGGGCGTACAACCAGGCGGGCCGGTTCGACGACGCGGCCGCGTCGTTCGCGAAGTGCTTCGAGCTCAATCCCGGGTTCAGCAAGGCCTACCAGCTCGCGGGCGCGGCGCTCATGGCGACGCAGGACACCGAACGGGCGAAGAAGGTGCTGCTGGACGGGTATCACGTGGCGGCGACGAAGGGCGACCTGATGCCCAAGCGCGCCATCGCGGAACTGCTCGAGCAGCTCGGTGAGCCGGTGCCCCAGGTCGAGTCGGACGCGCCGGAGGCCCCGGTGGGATCGTTCATCTGCCAGGTGACGGGCAAGCCGGGGAACCAGATGGCCCGGCCCCCCTTCAAGGGCCCCGTCGGAGCATGGATTCAGGAGAATGTCTCGAACGAGACGTTCCAGGCTTGGATCCGCCAGGGCACCAAGGTGATCAACGAGCTGCGCCTGGACCTCTCCCGCGAGGAAGATGCCGAGGTGTACGACCGGCATATGCGGGAGTACCTCGGGATCGACGAGGCGATGTATGAGAAGCTGACCTCGGGGGCGTAGCCCGGCCTCCGGTTCGCCCCGGGCGCATCCCCGTGGGCTTTGGTACCATCGCCGGATCATGAGACAAGCCGGACTCGTCGCACTCGCCTGCACTCTCCTCGGCATGCTCTCGTCCTGCGCCTCGCGCCAGGCGGCCCGGACGCACGAAG
The DNA here is from genome assembly GCA_016709445.1 of Phycisphaerales bacterium. Taxonomy (GTDB): domain Bacteria; phylum Planctomycetota; class Phycisphaerae; order Phycisphaerales; family UBA1924; genus PNC22. The sequence goes on along the minus strand of JADJMV010000007.1, from coordinate 117,695 downwards.
AGGCCGGGCCCACGCGGCCCAACATCGTCTTCATCATGGCCGACGACCACGGGTGGCAGGCGGTCGGGGCGTACGGCTCGGTCGTGAACCGCACGCCGAACATCGATCGCATCGCGGCCGAGGGGATGCGCTTCGACAGGGCGTTCGTCACCAACTCGCTCTGCGCCCCGAGCCGCGCGGTCATCCTGACAGGCCTCTTCAGCCACCTCAACGGGGTGATGACGAACGTCGAGAAGTTCGACGCCTCGCAGCCGACTTTCCCGCGCCTGCTGGGCGAGTCGGGCTACTCGACCGCGATGATCGGCAAGTGGCACCTCAAGAACAACCCCGAGGGGTTCGACCACTACGAGATCCTGGTCGATCAGGGTCCCTACTACAACCCGGCGATGATCCGCGACGGCGAGCGGGTGCAACACGCCGGGTACACCACGGACATCATCACCGACCTGGCGATCGACTGGCTGCGCGAGGGGCGGGACAAGAGCAAGCCCTTCGTCCTGATGTGCCAGCACAAGGCCCCGCACCGCAACTGGAAGCCCTCGCCCGACCACATCGACGACTACGAGGACGAGACCATCCCCGAGCCCCCCACCCTCTTCGACGACTGGGCCGACAACGCCTCGCCGGCGCGGGCCCAGGAGATGATGGTGGCGCGGGACTTGAACGACCACGACCTGAAGCTGGCCCGGCAGGGCGAGATGAACGACGAGCAGCGGGCGCTGTGGGACGCGGCCTACGACCCCCGGAATGAGACCTTCCGTTCGCTGGGGCTGACCGGCGACGACCTGACGCGCTGGAAGTACCAGCGGTTCGCCAAGGACTACCTGCGATGCATCGCCTCGGTCGACGACGGCGTGGGGCGGCTGCTCAACGAGCTGGACGCCGAGGGCCTCGCCGACAACACGATCGTGGTCTACACGTCGGACCAGGGGTGGTTCCTGGGTGAGCACGGCTGGTTCGACAAGCGATGGATGTACGACGAGAGCTTCCGGACGCCCCTGCTCATCCGCTGGCCCGGGGTGATCCGGCCGGGCAGCGTGAACACCGACCTCGTGCAGAACCTCGACTTCGCCCCCACCTTCCTCGACGCGGCCGGGGTGCCTGTCCCCTGGCGCATGCAGGGGCAGAGCATGGTGCCGATCTTCGCGGGGCACACGCCGGGCAACTGGCGCCAGAGCATCTACTACCACTACTACGAGCACCCGGGCGTGCACAACGTCGCGCGCCAGGACGGCGTCCGCACGGCGACACACAAGCTCATCCACTTCTATGAGACGGACGAATGGGAGCTGTACGACCTGGTGGCAGACCCTGACGAATCGACCAACATCTACGGCCAGCCGGGGACGGAGGCCATCACGTCGGAACTCAAGGCAGAGCTGCAGTTCCTGCGGGCGAAGTATGCGGTGACGGGGGAGGGGGATGCGGTGTACGACCGGGAGATGGGGCTGAAGAAGTAACCGGGGCTGCGCCACTGGGTGGGGTTGAGGCCGATGGAACCGGGGAGCACGCGGAGTGCGCGGAAGCGGGTCTTGACGACAGCTCCGCGATCTCCGCGGGCTCCGCCGTGAATATCGGCCGTCATCGTCCCCGCGGCTTGCGAGCCTTCTTCGTCGGCCGCACGCCCGGCATCCCCGCCTTTTTCCGCCGGGCCCCGCCCTTGCCCTTGAGCGCGTTCTCGATCTCGGTGCGGGTAAGGAGGAGGGGGGGGTATTGGTCGGCGAGCTTGGGCGTGAGCAGGCCCCGCGCCTCGGGAGACCCCGGCCCGAGCTTGCGCTCGGGGCTCGTTGGGGCGACTGCATCGAGACGCGCCGCACTGGCAACCTCGGACTGCTCCCGCACGTGCTCCTCCACCAGCTTCCGCACGATCGACGCCTGGTCCCGCAGCTCCGCGGCCTTCTCGAACTGCATCTCCTCCGCGGCCCCCAGCATCTCCTCCTCGAGCATCCTGAGCAGCGCAGAGGCGTCGATCCGCTCCTCCTTGGTCGCCACCGCCTCGCGGGCCGTCTTCCTCGCCTTCAGCTCCGACTCGATCCCCCGCCGGATTTCCTTGACGATCGTGGTCGGCGTGATCCCGTGCTCGGTGTTGTAGGCGATCTGCTTGGCGCGGCGGCGCTCGGTCTCCTCGATCGCGGCCCGCATCGAGGGGGTCATCTCGTCGGCGTACATCACGACTTTCGACGTTGAGTTGCGGGCGGCTCGTCCCATCTGCTGGATCAGGCTGGTGGCCGAGCGGAGGAAGCCCTCCTTGTCGGCGTCGAGGATGGCGACGAAGGAGACCTCGGGCAGGTCGAGGCCCTCGCGGAGGAGGTTGACGCCGACGAGCACATCAAAATCGCCCGAGCGGAGGTCGGTCAAAATGGTGATCCGCTCGAGCGTGTCGATCTCCGAGTGCAGGTAGCGGACTCGGAATCCCTGCTGGTCGAGGTAGCTGGCGAGGTCCTCGCACAGACGCTTGGTCAGGGCCGTCACCAGCACACGCCCGCCCTCACCGATGCGCTCGCGGCACTGCTCGAGCAGGTCCTGCACCTGCCCCGTGGCGGGCTTGATCTCGATGACGGGGTCGAGCAGGCCCGTGGGGCGGATGAGCTGCTCGTGGACGAGGCCCCCGACGCGCTCCAGCTCGTAGGGGCCGGGGGTTGCCGAGACATGGAGCGTCTGCGGCACGATGGCTTCGAACTCCTCGAAGCGGAGGGGCCGGTTGTCCATGGCCGCGGGAAGGCGGAAGCCGTGGTCGACGAGGATGGTCTTGCGCGCCCGGTCGCCGTTGTACATCGCCCGAATCTGAGGCACCGTGACGTGGGACTCGTCGATGATGAGGAGCCAGTCGCGGTAGTTGGGGCGGGAGGCGAGAGACGGAGAGACGGGATCTTGCAGAGACGAAGAGACGGAGAGACGAAGAGACGAAGTGTCTGAGCCACCAGCACTCGTCCGGCCAGCCCCCACTTCGTCTCTCAGTCTCTTCGTCTCTCCGTCTCTCCCCCCCCCCACTTCGTCTCTGCGTCTCTCCGTCTCTCCGTCTCTCTTCTCCGCCGGAGGCGCAAAATCAAAGTAATCCAACAACGTATACGGCCTCTCCCCCGGCATCCGCCCGTCGAAATACCGCGAGTAATTCTCGATGCCGGAGCAGAAGCCCACCTCCTCGATCATCTCGAGGTCGTACTTCGTGCGGGCAAGCAGGCGCTGTGCCTCCAGGAGCTTGCCTTCGGCGCGGAGCTCGAGCACGCGCGCGTCGAGGTCCTGTCGCATCTTGGCGAGGATGGGCTCCAGCTCGGTCTCGGGCATCACGTGGTGGACAGCGGGGAAGAGGAAGAACTGCCGCTCCTCGGCCAGCAGCTCGCCGCTCGTCGGGTTCACCAGGTCCACACGCTCGATCTCGTCGCCGAATAGCTCGATGCGCACCGCGAACCGCTCGTACGCCGGCCAGACCTCGACCGCATCCCCCCGCACGCGGTACCGCCCACGCTTGAACTCGATATCGGTCCGCTGATACTGCATCCCGTTGAGAGCGAGGAAGAACTCGCGCCGGTTGATCGTGCTCCCCCTGGTGATCGTCAGCACCTTCTGCGAATAGGCCAAGGGCGAGCCCAGGCCAAAGATGCACGACACGCTGGCGACGACGATCGTGTCCCGGCGGCCCAGGATATTGCTGGTGGCCGCCAGGCGCAGCATGTCCAAATCATCGTTGCGGCTGGCGTCCTTCTCGATATAGATGTCCCGTGCCGGGATGTAGGCCTCGGGCTGGTAGTAGTCGTAGTAGCTCACGAAGTAGTTGACGCTGTTGTCCGGGAAGAACTCCCGCAGTTCCTCGTAGAGCTGGGCCGCGAGCGTCTTGTTGTGGCTGATGATCAGCGTCGGCTTGTTCAGAGCCGCGATGACGTTGGCCATCGTGAACGTCTTGCCCGTGCCGGTGGCGCCGAGCAGGCACGAGGCCGGGCTGCCGGCGCGGATATCCCGGACGAGCCCCTCGATCGCCGTGGGCTGGTCGCCCATGGGCGTGAAGGGGGCACGAAGCTCGAAGCGGCCGGGTCTCGCCATGCGCCATGGTAGGGGTGCGGATCCGCGTCGCGACGCACGCGGCCGGCCGTCGTGCATCTCGAGAATCGGATAATCGTGCGCCAAATCCGCGTGGGGATCCGGTACACTCGCAGCATCATGGGGACCTCGTGGCTGTGGATCGGATTGGCCATCGTGCTCTTCACCGGCGCGGGCGCGGCCTTGGCCCGGTTCGTGGTGGGCGACCGGCCCAAGGGCCGCCTCCGCTGCCCGCGCTGTTGGTACGAGCTTGGGGCAGGCCTCGACGCCTGCCCCGAGTGCGGACGCGTCGTGCGGGCCGAGCGCGATCTGCGCCGCACGCGCCGCGCCCGGCTCCCGCTCTCGATCGCGCTGCTCCTCGCGCTGCTGGGCTTCGGAACCCTCAAGACGCCGCAGGCCATGCAGCACGGCGCCGTCGGCCTGGTCCCGGACTGGATGCTCATCGCCGGGATGCCCTATGGGCCACCGGGCAACCTCGGCAAGGAACTCGACCGGCGCCACTGGGAGGGCGAGTTCAGCAGCGCCTCCCAGCGATTGCTCATCCGAAAGTCGACCGGGCTCCTCCGAGAAAGCGACAACCCGAGCGCACTGGCCCGAGCCTGCAACACGATCGGGACCGCCGAGTTCCTGGGGCAGGACGAGGCCCAACGCCACACCAAGCCCTGGCGGGCATGGGTCCCCGCGACCGATGTCGTCGATGTAGACTCGCTCGTGCTCTCCCTGCTCCCGCTCCTTTCAAGCGCCGATGCCAACATCGCCGCCAACGCCGAACAAGCGATCAACGCTCTCGAGCCCAACAATTTGCTGGCCTTCCCGACCGTCTTCACGCTCGCGCAGCAGGATCCGGCAAAGCACGCCACGGCCGCCGACGTCGCGAGCACCATGCTCGACCGTCCCCGCCGCCCCTACATGAAGATGCGGGAGGTCGTCGGTTGGCGCGGCCGCTCGGATTCCGTCCCGGAGGATGTCCGTGCGCTCCTCGCCTCGCTGGCCGAGGTGCCGCGAGATCCGGAGGCCATGCGTGCCCTGGTGCGCCGGGCGCTCGAGCAGGGTTCCGACGGGGCCCGACTGACCAGCCTCTGGCTCATCCGCGGCGTGTGCTGGCCCGACGACGAGCTCCGGCGCCTCGCCCTTGCCCAATACGACCCCGACAACAAGATCACCGCCTGTTCCATCGTGGACTTCGCCGTCTCCGGCCCCCTCGACGACGAGGCCACAAGCGTGATCCGCCGCGCCCTCCAGACCACCGACTACGAACAATGGGCCTGGGCCGTCGAGTGTCTGGGAAAGCGAGGCCCCGAGGCGGCCCCCCTGGCCCCCGACATCCGCCAGGCCCTTGGGACATTCCGCGTGCAGATGTCCGCCGTGCCCTACGCGCAGATCACGAGAGACCTCGAGACTCCCGGGAGGCTGCTCGCCGGAATGGCGTCCGGACAGCAGGCCCCCGGGCTCGCCTCGTTGATCGAGAAGCTCGGCCGGATCGGGTGGATCGATGATGACGTCCTCGCGGTCTGGCGCGCCGGTCTCGAATCTGACGACGCCAATACCCGACTCACCGCCGCGGCCGCCCTCCTCCGGAACGGCCCGCCAGCCGGCTTCGATCGCGCCGAACTCACCAGGATCGCCTGCGAGTCCTCCATCGGCGCCTTCGGCGGCCTCAACGGCAAGCTCTTCAACGACGCGATCCAATACGGCGAGGCCGACATCCCCACGGTGCTCCAGCTCCTCGACGAGCATCGGGACATGGACCGCTCGCTCCAGGTCTGGCTCCTCGGCATGGCCGGAACCAAGGCCGAAGGTGCTCTTCCCTGGCTCCGCAACGCCCTCCATGATCAGGACGCCAAGGTCGCGGCCAATGCCGCAGGCGCCATCCGCCGCATCGAGTGGTGCCTGAAGCACGGCGACCCGCCCCCCGAGCCACGCGACCAGTAGCCCCACACACACTCCACGCCCACTCCACACCCACTCCACACCAAGCTGGATGTCCCCAATCGCGCGCACGGATCTCACCTTTCCCGCGGGCTCCCTGCCACTTTGCGAAAAGAATCTCCTGCTTGTGCGACAAAGACTTGCGCCCAGGCAGCCCCCGCAGACCGCCCCTCCCGCGCGCACAAACCGGGCCCCGAGCCCCTTGGGAGACGGGCCACTCGCGAGGGCCCTCGCAGCACAGTGTTTCCGGTGACGGGGCGGGGGCTACCCCACTCTGCACCCTCCGGCGGATCGGCTTGGCAACGGCCCGTCCGGAGTCCCGAGTACTCACAAAGGTGCCTCGTCCGCAAAGCCCGATTCGGCAAAGGAACCCCCGCCCCGCTCACCATTTCCCGGCCAGATCACACCAACGACGACAAACACCCCGACCCTCGATCTCGGCGATCCGACGATCCGACGATCCGCCGCGGGCGTCAGGCCTTGCCCGCAGGCGCACCGCCGGCCCCGCCGGGAAAGTGACCCACCGCAATCGAGCCCCGCTCGGTCGCGAAGAGCGCGCCGCACTCGGTGCATTGCGGCTTCGTGATGTGGTCCAGCGCGTAGCCGCAGACATGGCAGTTGTGGACGCGCCCAGGGGGCGTCCAGCGGAGTGTCCGTGTCGCCGCGTAAACCACCAGCAGGATCGTGGCGAGCTCGCAAAGCACGAAAGCAACGATGAAGGGGCCGGAGGGCACCACGACCATCTTCGGCGGCCCCCACGCGGCCAGGACGACAAAACTCCAGAGCGTCACCGCGACGGTCGGCGCTGCGATGACGGCGAGCCAGCAATAGAACGCCCGGTTCCAGCACCGCACGAGCTCGAACGCCATGGCCCGCCGGCAGACCCTTCTGATGATCACGAAGCACGCGCCGAACGCGACCGTCCGAGCCAAATCGAGCAGGTCCCGGACGACGGGGACAGCCTCCCACGCGGCGGAGGTGCGCAGCACCGCATCCGCCATACTCAACCACAGGATGGTAGTGATGTAAGCCACCCACACGGCACTCCCCGCACCATCGACGATGGTGCGCAGGCGGTAGGCTCCGACGAGCATGATCCCGTAGCCAATGCTGTCGTGCAAGATGTCGAACGACGTGCCGGGAACGGTGTACGTGATATCGATGATTACGAAGAACAGGCCGAGCAGGAATGGGCGGAGCACCCCGCCAAGCCGGCGGATGAGGGGCGCATCCACTCGCGGGTAGCAGGCTGGGAATGGAGTGTCCCGCATGGGCCGCATTCTACCACGGGGATGCCGAGGATCCGTGCGGCGAGCACAGCCAGAGCAAGCAGCGCGAGGCCGCCGAGACCGAGTTGGGGCATTCCGGGCCTGGGCGGGCGGGGACTCTCACGGGATGAAGGAGCGGAAGCCTCGCGGGTGGGTTTGGGCGGGCGCCGGCGGCGCCATCACCCCTCGCCGTCACCCCTTGGTGCTCAGCAGCTCCCGCGGCTTGAGGCGGTTGAGCCGCAGCACCGCCGGCACGCTCGCGAGCAGGCAGATCACCAGCACGATCGCGCACCCCGCGAAGATCGGCAGCGCCGGGGGCCGCAGGCTCCACACCAGCCCCAGCAAGGCCCGGTGTAGATGCTGCGCCGCCAGGGAGAGCTGCGTGCCCATCAGCGTCCCCAGGATCCCCGCCGTGATCGCGATGAGCACCGCCTCCGCGGCGATCATCCGGGCGAGCATGCCCCGCTGCCCCCCCACCGCCCGCAGCACGCCCAGCTCGAACCGACGCTGCTCCACGCTGTTCACGATCACGTTCGCAACGCCGAGGCTGGCGATGAGCATGTTGATGACGGCGACGGCCGAGGTGGCCAGGAGCATGGTGCGCATGAAATCGGTGATGCCGGCCAGGATCTGCCGCCCGCTCCCGGCGTCGAGGATGCCGAAGGGGGCCATCTCGCGCCAGATGGTGTCGATCGCCTCGTCATCTCGGATCTTGTCGTCCAGTTCGATCTGGATCAGATTGATCGCGTCGGTATGGAACCGCTCGCGCAGATCGTTCCGCGACCCGAAGACGGCGTGGAGCGCCTGGTGCGTGTATTCGGCGCCGATGTCGAAGAACTTGCTGACGATCTCGAGGCCCGGGCTCGTGACGACCCCCACGATCTCGAACTTGAACTCCTGCCCCTCGTCGCGGCAGGTGAAGATGTCGCCCACGCCAAGCCCCTGGGCAACCATGAATTCGCGGGCGACGATCACGGCCCCGCCCGCCTCGAGCCGCCGCTCGGCCACCTCGGGATCGCCCTGCACCCATGTCAGCGTCGCCATGTCAAAGAACTGCCGGGGCTCGAAGGCGACGAACGTCGTGTAGTACTGCTGGAGCGCGTGAACTCCGAAGGCGTCGGTCTCGACGGGGTGTAGCGTGATGGCACACGTGCCCTCGACGAAGGGGAGGCTATCGAGCCTGGCCTGGGCTTCGGGCGGGATCGCGATGCCGCTGACAAAGGCGTCGGGGAAGCGGAGCTTGCCGAGCCAGTCCCTCAGCAGCGCACCACCCTGCGTCCAAAGCCCCACCATGAGCGCGAGGCCCGCCATCATCGCCCCCGCCGTGAAGCCGTACCGGAACGGGCTCGCGGCCACGAGCCGCTCGACCACGCCGCGGGGCACGCCGAGCACGCGCACCACGATCGGTCCGATCAGCCATGTCACCAGGCGGATCGTCGGGACGGAGAGGAAGAAGTACCCGAAGAAGATTGCGGGCAGACCGACCGTGGCGTACGCCCAGAACATCACCTGCGCATCGCGCGGCACGAGGAAAGTGAGGAGGTGGATGCCCAAGCCGATGACGGCGACCAGCAACGCGCCGGCGATCGCGCGCCGGCTTGGGGCGTGGGCACGCGAGGCCATGGCTTCGAGCGGCGACGTCCTCGCGGCACGCCACGCCGGCCACGCCGCCCCGAGCACGCCGGCGACCACGCTCCCCGCCGGCGCAAGGACCAGACCGAGCGGGCTGATGAGCGTGCCCTCCGGGACATACTCCCGGAACGCCTGCACGATGAGCGCGGCGATCCCGAGGCCGAGCGGCATCCCCGCCGCGGCCCCGGCGAGGCCGATGAACGCGCCCACCATGAGCTGCGAGACGGCGAGCTGGATGCGCTTGGCGCCGATACAGCGGAGCATCGCCAGCTCACGCTGCTGCTGCGCGGCGTCCACCGTCAGCCCGGTGAATATGATGAAGCCCGCCGTGAGGAACGCGAGCACCGTCGCGAGCACCAGACCGAGCTGGCTCGAGGCCAGGTTCTTCTCAACGTTGGCGCTGACGCGCGCGGTGGTCTCCAGCACGAGGCCATCGGGGATCTCGGCCCGGTGGGCGGCGGCGAACTCGGCCGGGTCGATGCCGGGCTCGAGGCTGGCCTCGATCTCGCTGAGCTTGCCCTCGCCGCCGATCGCGCCGGCGAGCGTGGCGGATGTGGCGTACGCCTGCGGGCGCCCGCCGAGCGGGGGCTGGCGAACGATCCCGACGACCCGGACGCGGGTGGTCGCGTGGAGGAACCGCTTGATTTCCAGCACATCACCGATGCGCACACCGACGCGGGAATTGATCTGCGCCGCCCGGTCCGGCGAGGCGGCAGACTCGGGAACTTCGGGGGCCTCGGTTTGCCAGACCGCCGTGCCCAGAGCGAAGCCATACCGCCCCGTCGCATGCTGCTGTGACTGGTAGTTGAGCGTCATCCGCTCGGCGAAGAGGCCGTCGATCACGATCTCGCCAGGCGCCTCCGGGAATCGCCCGGCCAGCAGCTCGAGCGGGCGGAGCTGCTGCCAGCGGGCGAAGTCCACGCCGTGGACGACGGGTGAGACGTCGAGGGTGATCGGCTCCCGCGACCAGGGGGCGGCGGGATCGGGCGTCTCGGCGCCAGGCTCGGTGGGCTGGACGAGGGCGTCGGTCACGAGGTCGAAACGGACCGTCTCGTCCCGCGCGGGGCTGGCGACCGCCACGCCGGGCCACGCCTCGACCCGGGCGAGCCAGTCGGCGGGGAGGGGCTTGAGGATGGTGGAGGGCTTGAGGACGATGTCGGCGGCGCCGACCGTGGCGTTGAGGCGGGCGCGGATGGCAGCGTTGAGCGAGGCCATGGCGCTGGAGACGACCGTGATGAGCGCAGCGGACAGCGCGACGGCCGCGACGATGAGGACCGTGCGGCTGGGCCTAGCCGATAGCCTGTTGATAGCGAGCCGCAACTCCGGCCGCATCGAGGCCCTCCGTGTCGATGGTTCCCCGGACTTGCCCGTCCTGGAGGATGAAGACCCGCTCGCAGTGCGCCGCGGCCGCCGGCTCGTGGGTGACCATCAGGACGGTCATCTCCCGCTCGGCGGCGAGGTCGCCGAGCAGCCGCCAGAGGCGTTCGGAGTTGTCGCTGTCGAGGTTGCCCGTGGGCTCGTCGGCGAGGAGCACCGGCGGCGAATAGAGCAGCGAGCGCGCGATAGCGACCCGCTGTTGCTCGCCGCCGGACATCGCCTCGGGGCGGTGGTCTGTGCGGTCGGCGAGCCCGAGCATGCCGAGCAGCTCCGCCGCACGCTCGCGCAGCCAGCGGGGCTTGTCGCCGGCGAGCAGGCCCGGCAGCTCGACGTTCTCGGCGGCGGTCATGGTCGGGATCAGGTTGAACTGCTGGAAGATGATGCCGAGGCCCTTGCGGCGGAACTCGGTGGCCTCGCGCTCGGAGAGCTGGTGGACCGCGCGCCCGCCGAGATAGATCTCCCCCGAGTCGGGCCGGTCGAGCGTGCCGAGCAGGTGGAGCAGGGTGGACTTGCCCGAGCCGGACTGGCCCATGATGGCGTAGAAGCCCGGCTCGGCGATGTCGATATCCACGCCCCGGAGCGCGGGAACCGGGCGGGAGCCGAGGCGGTAGGACTTGTGGACGTCGATGCAGCGGATCATGGGTGGAGAGATCGGCTCCCAGGGGGGTGTTTGGCTGGGGAGCGTAGAGGGTTTCGCCCATCCGAGCGCGGAGATTCAGGATCCCGCTGGTTTCGGTGGCTCCGCGACGCCCGCCAGCATGCCCCCGTCGATGTTGAACTCGGCGCCGGTGGTGTAGCCGGACTCATCGGAAGCGAGATGAACGGCGAGGGCGGCGACTTCTTCGGGGGTACCGAACCGATTGAGCGGGACCGCGCGGGCGTACGCGGCAAGGCGTGCGTCGCGCCCGGGCCCCTCGCCGAGCATGGGCTCCCACATGGGGGTGAGGATGGCCGCGGGCTGGATGGCGTTGCACCGGATGGCGAGGCCTTCCTCGGCGCAGTAGAGGGCGACGCTCTTGGTGTGGTTGCGGACGGCGGCCTTGCTGGAGGCGTAGGCCGCGGCGCGGGGGATGCCGACGACGCCGGATCGGCTCGCGATGTTGATGATGGAGCCCGCGCGGGCAGGGCGCATGGCGCGGATGGCGTGCTTGCAGCCGAGGAAGACGCCGTCGAGGTTGGTGGCGTGGACGGCGCGCCAGGCTTCCAGGGTGGCGTGCTCGGGGTCGTGAGGGGCGGGGGCGACGCCCGCGCTCTCGTCGAAGCCGGTGATACCGGCGTTGTTGACGAGGATGTCGAGGCGGTGGTGGGCGACCAGAATGGCATCAATGACGCGTTGCCATTCGCGCTCCTCTCGGACATCGAGGGGGTGGTACTCGGCGCTGGGCGCGAGCGACCTCGCAACAGCGCCCCCGAGATCGTCGCGGATATCGGAGAGCACCACATGGGCGCCCTCCACGACGAACGCACGGGCGATGGCCTCGCCGATGCCCCGGGCAGCGCCGGTGATGAGCGCGATCTTGTTGGAGAGGCGGGGCATGAGAACAGGATATGACTGGAGAAGTGCTCGATGTGCCACCAGTCGGCGGAGGCTTCCGGAGCCGACTGGTGCGGTGGGGAGGACCCGTGTGGGAGTCCCTCGGGCGGCGCAACGCTTGGCGATCGCCGAGCATCCGCACCAGTCGAGAGCCCAGGGCGGCCCTCGACTGGTGGCACAGGCGTGGGTCCGGTACTGCGGAATCCACTTCGATGTGCCACCAGTCGGCGGAGGCTTCCGGAGCCGACTGGTGCGGTGGGGAGGACCCGTGCGGGAGTCCCCGGGCGGCGGAACGCTTGGCGATCGCCGAGCATCCGCACCAGTCGAGGGCCCAGGGCGGCCCTCGACTGGTGGCCAGGCGTGGTCCGGCAGATCCACTTCGAGGCCCCAGCGGCTCCGGGGCGGGCGATGGGGGCGGCCCTCGGTCCCGGGAGGCTGGTTGGGGGCGGCGCTGGCGCCGCGGGCCCGCGGTCGGTACTGCGGAATCCACTTCGATGTGCCACCAGTCGGCGGAGGCTACCGCAGCCGACTGGTGCGGTGGGGAGGACCCGTGCGGGAGTCCCCCGGGCGGCGCAACGCCTGGCGATCGCCGAGCATCCGCACCAGTCGAGAGCCCAGGGCGGCCCTCGACTGGTGGCACAGGCGTGGGTCCGGTAGGCTCGGGTGATGGGACACCACAAGAGACTCCGTCGATGGGAGAATCCGGAGCAGCCCCGGTTTCTGACGTTCTCGTGCGAAGGCCGCCTACCGCTCTTCTCCAATCACCGCATCAAGGATCGCTTCGTCGAACATCTGCGCGATGCGCGGGAGCGCTTCGGGTTCAACCTTTACGCCTGGGTCGTGATGCCTGAGCACATCCATCTACTGCTTTGGCCGCGGCTGCCGGAGTTTCCGGTGGGAATCACGCTTCGCGAGCTCAAGCGGGATTTCGCGAGTGAGGTGATCCGGCGGTGGCGCGGGATGAACGCCCGGATCCTGGATCGCCTTGTCGCGCCCGACGGGTCAACTCGGTTCTGGTTGCGCGGTGGTGGGTATGACGACAACGTCGAGTCGATCGACGAGGTTGCGAACGTCATTGAGTACATCCACCAGAACCCGGTGCGTCGCGGGCTGGCATCGAGGGCGGAAGAGTGGGCTTGGTCGTCGGCGGCGTGGTATGCGGGAAACCGGGAGGGAGTCGTGCCGATTGATCCGTTGCCGGCGAGGAAGCCGGTCCGAACGAGGGGAAGCACGCCTCGGGTGGGTTGATGCCGGCTCGCGGGCTGGACCAGTCGGCTCCCATGTGCCGCCAGTCGAGGGCCGCCCTGGGTCATCGACTGGTGAGGCAATGCGCGGACCGCTCCATGCTCCTCCGCGCTCGGCAAGCATTGTGGTGCGGGTTGCAGGCTGCACCAGTCGGCTCCCAGAGCCTCCGCCGACTGGTGGCACATCGGGGTGGATTCCGCGTGTGCCACCAGTTGCTTAGCGACCCTGCGTCGACTGGTGCCGTCGGACGCGAGACTCCCGCGCGGCGTGCGGTTGCAGGCTGCACCAGTCGGCTCCCAGAGCCTCCGCCGACTGGTGGCACATCGCGGGGCACGTGGCGCGCTGCGCTTCAGCAGCCGTCGACCCAGGCGTTCAGGAATGCGACCACGTCACGGGTATCGATGGTGTTGTCGCCGTTGATGTCGGCGCGGGGGGTGTGGTCGGACCAGTCGTTGAGGAAGGCGATCACGTCGCGGGTGTCGATGGCGCCGTCGGCGTTGTAGTCGGCGGCGCACACCGGCGGATCGAAGGAGAGGCCGTCCCACCAGACGGTGAAGCCGGCGCCCCAGGTGTCGGCGTGGAGCTCGAGGGCGCGGATGTCGGTGATGTCGGGGCTGCCGCTGACGGTGCGGGCCCAGTCGGCGTTGCCGGCGAGCGGGATCACGAACTCGGCCCACTTGCCGATGGCCTGGTTGAGCTGGTCGCTGGTGGATCGCAGCTCGATGAAGCCGTCCCTGCCGCGCAGTCGGATCCAGGGGCTGCCCGATTGGAAGCCGCCGTTGTTGTTCTGCGCATAGGCCCAGAGGTGCATGCTCTGCGCCGGGGCGAGATTCCAGCGGGCGTTGGAGAACGCCGGGTAGGTCGCGGCGTTATCGAAGCCCCCGGTCGCGTCGTACTTGAGCGAGGCCGCCCCGACCTTGACGCGGCCGGCGTCGTCGGTGAGGGTCAGCTCGCCATCCTGGGCCCAGGCGCTCCAGTCGGAGGCGTTCTGCTCGGTGAGTTCGGCAGGCGGGAAGTACTGCGTGCCGCCGCCGAGGGCGAGGGTCTTCTCGAAAACGGCCGTGCCGGTCTGGCCGGCCCAGTAGGCGTCGTTGACCTCGGTGATGGGGAGCCAGGCGTAGTCGGTCGCGTCGTTGGAGGTGACCTCGAGCAGGAGCAGGCCGTTGGTGCCGACCACGGCGACGTAGCCGAATGGGTTGTCGGGCAGGGCGTCGCCGGCGTAGGTCTGCGGGACGAGGTTGTGGTCGATGGCGACATTGGGGAGCGTCCACTCGCCACTGCCGTCGGTCGTGCCCTCGAACTTGATCTGGGGGGTGATGATGTCCCCGAGTCCGGGGCGCTGGGTGCGCTGGTAGACGCGGACCTGTGCGCCCGCGAGCGGGCGCCCGTCGAAGCCGAGGAACCGGACGCGGACCTGCTGGGGGAGCTGGTAGAGGAACTGGCCGTAGTAGCCGTGGGCCTTGTCGAGCCAGTGGGTCATGGCGCCGGCGCTGTGGTCGGAGATCAGGTGCGAGACGCCGTGCATGAGGTCGGGGATGGCGGAGTAGGGCTCGCCCGAGACCTGGTTGAGTTCGCCGGGCAGGTCGAGGCGGTAGAGGTCGATCAGGCCGAGCTGGTGGCCCATCTCGTGGAGGAGGCCGTAGTCGAGGTCGTCGTTGGGGTCGTAGTAGCCGCTGCCCCGGAGGGAGCCGTCGGTGGCGAGGTAGCGGAACGGGAAGATCGCAAAGTCGATTCGGCTGACATTCGGATCCGGGGCGTCGTCGTCGAGGGCCTCGAGGACGCCGTAGTGCACGCGCTTCTCGGTCCCGCCCTGCTCGAAGAGGTCGTTGAAGCGGGCCATGTGGGCGTTGAGCCAGTCGAAGAGGTCGTCGGAGATCGAGTCGATGTCCTGCGACTCTTCGCGGAAGTTCTCGATGTAGGTGCGGTCGGCATAGGAGAGGAAGGCGACGGATTTGGAATTGATCGAGAGGGAGTTGTTGGCCGGGCGGGCGTCGGCGAGGTCGAGGGTGAAGCCGATCTCGTGCAGGGCGCCGTCCCAGGTCATCTGCCACGCGACGGTGGTTGTCTCACCGGGGTTGAGCAGCACAAAGGTGGAGGAATTGGCGACCGTCGCGCCGTCGAGCGTCCAGGCGTAGGGCACGTTCGTCGCGAGGGCGTTGGTGCCACGGTTGCGGATGGTGGCGGTGTAGGTCACGGTCTGGCCGGGGTCGGGCCAGCGTTGCGTGTTGCCGTTCTGGCCGGAGCCGAGGCCGGTGGCGGCGGAGAAGCTGTAGGGGCCGAAACCGTTGGGCTCGGTCATCTGGTAGTTGGTGTACTGCGGGTCGTACCGGGGGTAACGGGGTGTCCGCGAGATGGTGACGACCTGGAGGTCGGTCTCGTTGCGTGGCGTGCGGGGGCCGACGCTCGTGACGTCGGAGGATTCGCTTCCGCCCTGGAAGCGGGCCGCGACGGCGTAGTGGTAGCGGACGCCGTTCTGCGCCGAGGCATCGGTATAGCTGGTCGCGTCGGGGTTGTTCACGACGGCGACCGGCGTGAGTCCGTCGGTCGAGCCGAAGGGGGCGAGTTCGCGGTAGATCGCGAAGCCGGTCACGCGGTTCGTCGGGTCGGGGTAGGGGTTCCACTGCAAGTCGACGGCATGGTTTCCGGCGTAGGCACGGAGTCCGTCGGGGGCCGGGAGCGGGTTGTCGAAGCGGAGGCCGTCGATCCAGAGCGAGAAGCCGGCGTCCCAGGTATCGGCGTGGATCTCGATGGAATTGACGGCGGAAAGATCGGGACTCCCGACGTCGGTGCGGGTCCAGAACGCGCTGCCGTCGTAGGGGATGCTGATGTCGATCCATGCGCCGATGGCGTCGTTGAGGACGTCGTAGGCGGGGGTGTACTCGGCGTAGCCGCCGGCGGAGTAGAGACGCACCCACGGGCTGCCGTTCTGGAAGGGATTGTCGTTCTCGACGTAGGCGCTGAAGGAGAGGCCCCCGGAGCCACCGGCGAGGACGTCCCACGAGGCGTTCTGCGCGCCCGGGGCCCAGAGCCAGGTATCGAAGCCGCCGCCGGTATCGAAGCGGAGCGAGTTGGCGCCGCTGACGTGTCGCGAGGCGTCGTCGGAGACGTTGGCCCAGGAGCCGTCGGCGGCGGCCCCCCACTGCCCCGCGGCGGACTCGGTCAGGGCGTCGGGACCTGGGGGGGGCGAGGCGAGGGCGGGGAGTGCGCAGCACGCAAGGATCGCGGCCAGCGCGACGGGCAGACGCGGGGCATCAAACACGGATCACCTCCGGATATCTCTCGCTCCGGCCGTCGGGGTCGGCTGGGCTCCAGCGTGCAGTATAGGGGTGCGGCAGGCCCTCAGAGCCCCTCGAAATCGCCCTCCTCGGCAACCCGCATCCCGGCTCGCTCGATAGCGTGCCGGGCGGGCGACCCCGGGCTGAGGGCCGGGTTGGTGTGGTTGAGATGGAAAAAACGGACCTTGGCGCGCTCGGCGGGCGCGAGCGTGCTGAACCGCTCCATGGTGTGCGTGATGAAGGGGTGCGGGAAGCCGGTCATGTCGCGCCCTGGGATCTCACCGTTGGCGAAGAAGGTGCCGTCGAGGTAGGCGATATCGACGGTGGCGAGGAGATCCTCGATGCGCGTGCCGAGCTGGTCCCACTGTTCCCACGAGTCGATGTCGGGGATGTAGAGCGCGGTGCGAGAGGGGCCGCGGATGAGGAAGCCCACGACCTCCGAGTATTCCTGACGATGCGGCACGAGCAGGGGCGTGATCGAGAGGTCGTCGGCGAGGGCGACCGGCTGGCCGTCGGCAAGTGGGCGGAGTTCGATGTTGCCGTAGCGGACGAGCTGGTCCCAGGGGCCGTTGGTTTCGAGGAAGCTGGTCATGCGCGGCATGGCGAAGACGGGGACGCCCTTGGCCCCCAGCGATTCGTAGCCGAGAAACATGAGGCCGGTGTAGTGGCCCACGTGCGCGTGGGTCAGGAAAATGCCGTCGACGACGGGCCGGTCATCGCCGACGCCCGTGCGGCGGAGTTCGAGGAGTTGGCGTCGGAAGTCGGGCGTGGCGTCGATCATCCAGCGCCGGCCCGAGCGGGGGTCGACGATGCCGAGGCAGGCGACCCGGCGTGTGCCCGCGGGATGATCCCACCGCGCGTCCTCGAAGCTGCCCGTCTGCGGGATGCCGCCGTCCTGGGCGATCCCGAGGACGAGGAGGGAGGGGCGAAGGGTCGGCGGAACCGAACTGGCGCAGCCGGCAAGCCAGAGCGGGAGCACGAGCAGGCGGAGCAGGCGGTGCATCGGCCGAGCATACAGCGAGACTGCCCCACGGTTCCGGCTCGACTACCATGGGCTGGGGGCTGGGACGCCTCGACGGGACAGCAGCACCGCCGATTGCCATGGACGACACGCGCAGCCCATTGATCCGGATCCTCCGCGGCATCGGCAGGGCGCAGGCGCGTCGCTCCCGATCCGCCCCCAAGTCCGCGCGGTACTTCTTCGTGCGAGGCCACCCGCGATCGGGCACCAACTGGGTCAGCAATCTGCTGAACCTGCACCCGGCGGTGAGCTGCACCGGCGAGTTCCATTTCGAGACGATTTACAACGCCGTGCAGCGGGCGCGGTCATTCCCCTGGCAGATCACCGGGCGCGAGCCGATCGGGTCGGAGTTGGAGGCCGCGTTCCAGGACATGGTGCGGCGGTGCGTCTCGGCCGCGTGCCGAGCGCACCGGCATGGGGCCGTGTGGTACGGCGATCGCACGCCGAGCGACCTGCTCTACTGGATGCCGGGGGCCCGCTATGTCTGGGTGCTCCGCGACGGGCGCGACGTGGCGGTGAGCTGGACATTCCATCAACTGCGGAAGGGGCGCGAGGTGATCGAGCGGTCGATCCCAGCGCCCGCGAACGCCCACCTGCTCGACCTGTGCGGCCGCTTCGCGGAGGACCCGAGGCTCTTCGAGCGGCGCCCCGGGTTGCTACTCGCCGAAGAGGCGTGGGTGCGGCATGTCGCCTTCACCTGGGACCGCCGGTACCGGAGCGACATCGGGGCGGCGGAGCACATCGAGCGTCCGGATGTCGATGGCGAGGTGCTGCGCATCCGCTATGAAGACCTGCACGCCGACACGGAAGGCCAGAGGCGGCGGCTCTTCGGGCTGCTCGATCTCGATCCGGGGGATGCGGCCCCGGCATCGCCGGAGACCCACACCACCGCGGGCTACGACACGCACGATCCTGCGAAGTTCCGCCGCAAGGGTGTGGTCGGTGATTGGACAAACTACTTCAGCTCCGAGACCGAGCGCTGGTTTCACGACGTTGCTGGTGGGTCGCTCGTCGCGGCCGGGTATGTGCCGTCGGTCGGGCATCCGGCCACCGTGCGTGGGCCCGATTGAGCGGTCACCTTTGGAGTTCTGAGCGCGCCTCGATGTCTACGCGGATCCGTGGGCGTGGGGCACGCGGGGGCGAGCGGACGCACTACGCCGGGCGTATCCCCCGATAGAGCTGCTGCACGCGTTCGGCTTCCTGCTTGCGGACGTGCTCCAGGACCAGCCTGGGGACGCGCCATTGGTTCTGCTCGGCGGTCACGTTCGAGCAGTGCTCGCTCAGGCAGCGGTAGAGCAGCTTGAAGGCGTCGCGGGGCTGGTGCATCTGGTCGAGGGCGTCGACGACGTCGCGCCCGGTGACATCCTCGGCGAAGAGGTCGAGCAGGGTGAGGGGCTTGCCGTCGGCGTCGGGCTTGCGGCAGGCCTTGAGGCGGGCGTCGCAGAGGTCGTAGAGCATCGAGCCGGTCCAGCTCAGTCGCTCGATGAGGTTCTGCTTGTCGAGCCGAGCCTCCTGGAAGAAGGCGCTGGACTCCTTGAACAGGGCGTAGCGCAGCTCGATGGGCAGGAGCATCTTGAGGCCGAAGGCCTCCTGCTGGAGAAACTTGTTGTTGAACATGGGCCAGACGACGGCGCGCATGCGCTCGGGGTCGCCGCTCACGAGCGTGGGCTCGTCGATGCGGTCGACGAGCACCATGACGCCCCGGTAGCCCAGCAGCGCGAGCACGCGCTTGAGCCGGTCGAGCATGGCGTAGCGTGTCTCGTCGGTGTCGGTCATGGGCTGGACGAGGGGCGACTGATCCTCGCGCGGGAGCGGGCGCAGCGCCTCGGCCAGCGAGCGATCGGAGCGACGGACGGAGCGGAGTTGCTTGCGGAGGCGGCGCCCGAGGCGGGCCAGGCGCCAACGCTCGAGCAGGAACGCCCGCCCGGCGAGGGCCAGCCACGCCACCCCGAGCACGCCGGCGGCCACCTGGGCGACGAGCCGGGAAGTGCCAGCGGCCTGCGGCACCTGGAAGAAGGCGTACCACGCGGCCGCGGCGGGCAGCACCCAGCCGCCCCAGGCCAGACCTGCGAGCGCGACGCGGCCGAGCCCTGGCATGATGCGGAGGCGCTTGCGCAGTTCGCGGCCCCGGGGCACGGCCTGGTCGGCGCCGTCGTAGCAGGCCTGGAGGAGGGCGAGGTCGCGCTTGAGCTGGGGCGAGGCGCGGCGGAGCCGTTTGGCGGCGTCGGGCGTGACGGGGCAGGGCGAGTGGGGTGTGGGGCCGCCGATCAACTGGTCCACGATGCTCGTGGTCGCGATCGAGAGCATGGCGTCGATGTGGTCGACGAGGCGTATGGACTTGAGGCTGGCGGCGGCGTCGGTTCCGCCGGAGCGTTCGTGGATCTCGTCGAGCACGGCGTTGAGGTCGTCGTAGGCGATGATCCAGACGCCCTGGTCGGGGTTGGCGAGGTTGTAGCGGCGGATATGGTCGGCGATCTGCATGCGGAGGGCGGTCTTTCCCGAGCCCTTCTCGCCGAAGACCACGGCGGTGGAGGGGCGCAGGAGGGAGCCGAGCACCTTCTCGAAATCGGAGTGGGCCGCGACCGGACCGCCGGTCTCGCCTTCTTTGGCCATGCCGAGGCGGACGAACACCGCGTCGTCGCGGGCCTCCTCGCCCTTGAAGGGGTTCTCGGCGATGGACCAGTGGTCGAAGAACTGGGAGAGGTTCATGGGGGGAGGGACAGAGGGGAAGAGGGACAGAGGGACAGAGGGACTAAGGGACTAAGGGACTAAGGGACTAAGAGACAAAGGGACAGAGGGACAGAGGGACGGGGGGAGAAAGGGACGGGGGGGGGAGGAGCACAGGGGGACAGAGGGGAAGGCGGCCAGGCACTTGGGCGTCGGCGCGCGGGGCATGCGCGGGCAACAGAGTTTAGCATCGGACGGGGTGGGCACGCATCCGCCAGAAATGGCGAGCGTCGGGATTGCTCGGCGGCCGACCACATCCGAGCGTGGATGTGGACACCCGCTCTCCCGCTCTCCCGCCTCTTCGTTATCCCTTTGTCCCTCTGTCCCTTTGTCCCTCTGTCCCTCTGTCCCTTCCCCTAGTGCTCCACCCGCTTGCCGAGCTTGGGGGCAAGCTCACCGAGCATGTGTTCGAGGGCCTTGGGATCGCGGGCCTCGGCGTTGAGCCGGAGGAGGGGCTCGGTATTGCTCTTGCGGACGTTGCACCACCAGCCCTCGGCGGCGAAGGCGTCGATAGTGACGCCGTCGAGTTCGTCGATGTCGGCGACGTCGCCGTACTCGTCCTTGAGGGCCTCGAGCGCGGCGTCTTTGTCCTCGATCTCGAAGTTGATCTCGCCGGACTGGGCGTACTTCTGCGCGGGGGCCACGAGCTGGCTCATCGTCTTGCCGCTCTCGGCGAGGACGCTGAGGACGGTGGCCATGGCGATGGCGCCGGAGTCGGCGTTGAAGTTCTTGCGGAAGTAGAAGTGGCCCGAGAGTTCGCCGCCGAAGGAGCCGTTGGTCTCGGCGAGCTTCTGCTTCATAAAGACGTGGCCGACGCGCGAGCGGATGGGCTTGCCGCCCGCGGCGAGGATCGCCTCCTCGACGGCCTTGGTGGAGCGAAGATCGTAGATGATCGCCGAGCCGGGGCGCTGCTTGAGGAAGTGCGCGGCGAGGACGGCGGTGAGGTGGTCGCATCCGATCGCGCGGCCCTGCTCGTCGACCACCACGCATCGGTCGGCGTCGCCATCGAAGCAGATGCCGAGGTCGGCCTTGTGGGCGACCACGGCTTCCTGCGTCTGACGGAGGTTGGCCGCGACGAGCGGGTTGGGCTCGTGGGCAAATTCGCCCTTGCTGTTGTCGAAGTTGATCTCGATGATCTCGAGGCCGGGCACGTTCGAGCCGTTCTTGCCGAAGATGCGGCGGAGCATGGTGCCGGCCATGCCGTTGGAGGCGTCGATCGCGACCTTGAGCGGCTTGCCGCCGAGGTTCATGAAGCCGAGCACGTGCTTGGCGTAGGCGTCCCAGAGGTCGCGCTTCTCGACGCGTCCGGAGCCCTTCGCGGCCGCGCGGTCGGCGGTGGCGGCGTGCTTGCGGACTTCGGCGAGGCCGGTCGCCTCTCCGACGGGCTTGGCGGCGATCTTGGAGATCTTGAAGCCGTTGTACTGGGGCGGGTTGTGGCTGGCGGTGACCATGACGCCGCCGGCGCAGCCGAGGTGGTTGACGGCGAAGTAGACGAAGGGGGTATCGACGAGGCCGACGTCGATGACATCGCCGCCGAAGGCGTTGATGCCGGCGATGAGCTGATCGGAGAGGGCGGGGCTGCTCTTGCGCATGTCGCGCCCGACGACGATGTTGCGCATCATCGGGGCGTTCTGGCCCTGGGCGGCGGCGTCGGCGAAGAGGAAGCGGGCGGCGCCCCAGCCGATCTGCCAGGCCATCTGGTCGTTGAGCAGATCGGGGTAGGTGCCGCGGATGTCGTACGCCTTGAAGACTCGTCCCAGCATGGAGATCCTCCGCGAGGTGGGTGGGGCACCGACCTTAGGACGGGGCAGCGGGAAAGTGACCTTTGATCGGCATCTGTGCGGTTGAAAACCGGCCTGATTCCCGCGGTCGGATCGGGTGCTCGCAGGGGCAGCGCGCCGAGGCAGGGGGGGTCAGTCCAGCACCTGGGTGCGGATGCCCTCGGGGAGCGCTTGGAGGAAGGCCCTGCCGTAGCCCGTGGTGAGGACGCGGGGGTCGAGGATGACGACGCGCCCTGTGTCGGTCGCGGAGCGGATGAGGCGGCCGAAGCCCTGCTTGAAGCGGATGACGGCGCGGGGGATGGAGTCCTCGCGGAAGGGGTCGCCGCCGCGCTCCTTGATGCGCTCGAGGCGGGCCTCGGTGAGCGGGCGGTCCGGCGGCTCGAAGGGCAGGCGTGTGATGATGACGTTGCGGAGCGACCGCCCGCGGACATCGACGCCCTGCCAGAAGCTCGCGGCCCCGAAGAGCACGGCGCGCTCGGAGTCGCGGAACTGGCGGAGGATCTCGGACCGCGAGCCGTCTTTGCCCTGGGCGAGCAGCTCGTAGCCGTCTTGGGCGAGGCGAGGGCGCAGCAGGCCCGCGACCTTGTGCAGCGTGGCGAAGCTGGTGAAGAGGACGAAGGCGCCGCCGTCGGTCTCGCGGACGTGGCGGAAGATGCGCGTGGCGAGGGCCTGCTCGTAGGACTCGCCATCCGTCGGCGTCGCGCGGGCTCGCTGGCCGGACGCGCCGCTCGGCGGCGGCATCGAGCGGTCGACGTAGACCTCGACCTGGCGGGCGTACTCGAAGGGGCTGCCGAGCTGGAGCGAGTGGGCGCCTTCGCAGCCGAGGCGGGTGATCGTGTGGGCGAAGGCGGTCTCGGCGTGCTCGGTCGGCTCGTCGTCGTGGACGGTGCGGGTGGCGAGGGTGGCGCTCGTGAGGATGACGCCGCACTCGCGGCTGAAGAGGTACTTGTCGAGCAGCGGGGCGACATCGATCGGCGAGGCGGCCACGGAGACTCGCAGGCCCTGGTAGCCCTCGGCGCCCTCCTCGCCGGGGCGTTTGACGTCGATCCAGTAGACGCAGTGCTCGGCGGTCTGCTCGACCCAGGCCTCGGCGACGTCGGCGATCGAGACGGCCCGCTCGATGTAGGCCGCGAGCTCGAAGCGGTCGGGCTCGTTCTTGGTGTCCTCGCGGATGGAGCGGAGGGACATGGCCAGGTCGTTCATGGCCGGGGTGAGCGGGTTGGTGACGGCGCGGGGCTCGCGGACGCGTCCGTTGCGGACGGTGGCCGACTCGTGGAGGTGCAGCAGGGCCTCGAAATAGCGTTTGCTCGCGGCATCGGCCTCGCGGACGAGGTGGACGGCGCGCTGCACCGCCTCGTAGTCGCCGTGCAGGTTCAGCAGTTGGGCGAGGTAGCCCTTCTGGGTGCGGGGCTGGAAGAGGGTGGAGAGCAGGTGGTTGACGCGTCCCTCGCTGAGCGAGAGCCCGAAGTGCTCCGCGGCCACGTCCTCCAGGCAGTGGGCCTCGTCGAGGATGACGTGGTCGTACTTGGGCAGGAAGCCCACACCCTTCACGCGGAGCGCGAGGTCGGAGAAGAACAGCGCGTGGTTGCAGACGAGCAGGTTCGACCGCTCCATGACGCGCCGCGCGGACTGATAGAAGCACTCGTCGTAGTGCGGGCACTTGCGGCCCATGCAGTTGGGCGAGTCGGACTGGACCTTGTCCCACACGCCCATGCGCTCGATCTGGGGAAGCGTCGAGAGCGTGCCGTCCTCGGTGGCGTAGGCCCAATCCTCTATCAGGTGGAGGGAGCGGCGGGCGGCGGCATCGGCAAAGAGCCTGTCCTGGCGGCTGCTGGCGAGCCTGAGGCGCCGGATGGAGACGTAGTTGCCGCGCCCCTTGACCAGGCAGGCCAGGAGGTCGCCCGACCAGGGATGCGAGGGGACCGGTTCGGAGGACATGGGGTCGGGCGGGGGGCCGAGGGTGCCCTTGAGCAGGGGGATGTCGCGCTCGACGAGCTGCTCCTGCAGCGCGATCGTGTTGGTGGCGACGACTACCGTCTCGCCGCGGGAGAGCACGCGGTCGATTGCGGGGACAAGGTAGGCGAACGACTTGCCGACACCTGTGCCGGCTTCGACGAGGAGGTTGGCCTTGGCCTGCATGGCGGCCGCGACGGCGTCGGCCATGCGGAGCTGCTGCTCGCGGGGCTCGTAGTCGGGCCCGAGGGCGCGGGCGATGGGTCCGTCGAGGCCGAGGATGGTGGCGGCGAGGGAGGGCACGTTTGGAGTTTAGTGGGGAAGAGACGGAGAGACGAAGAGATGGAGGGACGAAGTGGGGAGGCGGGGGGAAGGGACAGAGGGACAGAGGGACAGAGGGACAGAGGGACAGAGGGACAGAGGGAGCAGAGGGACAGAGGGACAGAGAGAGGGACAGAGGGGCGGTGCTATTGGGGGAGGGGGAGGAGGTGCTCTTGGAGCAGGGGTTCGGGGACGGCGTCGAGGGTGAGGGCCTGGTCGAGGGTGAAGGGGCCGACGGCGGTGCGGCGGAGGGCGGTGAGCATGCCGCCGGCGCCGAGGGCGGCGCCGATGTCGCGGGCGAGGGAGCGGATGTAGGTGCCCTTGGCGCAGCGGACGTCGAGGGTGAGTCGGGGGAAGGCGTAGTCGAGGATGTCGATCGCGTGGATGGTGACGGGGCGGGCCTTCATCTGGGGATCCTTGCCGGCTCGGGCGAGGTCGTAGGCGCGCTCGCCCTCGATCCAGATCGCCGAGTGGGCGGGGGGAATCTGGTCGATCGTGCCGAGGAAGCGGCCGCACGCGGCACGGACCTCCTCGGGCGAGGGCGCGCGGAGCAGGTTGATCTCGGTGAGTTCGCCCTCGAGGTCGTCGGTGGTGGAGCGGTGGGCGAGGTCGACTTCTGCCGTGTAACGCTTCTCGCCGGCCATGATCTGGTCGCAGAGGCGCGTGGCGGCGCGCCCGATGAGGACGACGACGACACCGGTGGCGAGCGGGTCGAGCGTGCCGCCGTGGCCGACCTTGACGCTCTTGGGCGCGCCGCCCCTTCGGAGCTTGGCCTTGACGACGCGGCAGACGGACATGGAGGTTGGGCCGCGGGGCTTGTCGATGATGAGGAGGCCGACGGGGGTTGTGGGTTGGCGGGGGTCGGTCATTCGGGCGATCGCTCGACGAGGGCGAGCTTCTCCAATCGCCCCTTGGCGTAGTGCATGCCGGAGGCGTACTCCACCGCGCGGAGATCCGGCATGGAAAGGTAGCTGTCCTCAGCCTCGACCGAGATGATGGCCACGCCATCAGGGTTGGCGTTGAACCAGGATGCGAGTTGATCCGGTGGGGTGAAGCTGGGGCGGCCGCGGGCGAGCCAGACCACGCTGTCCTCGTTGAAGCCGACCCATGTGACCGGGCGGTCGGGTGCGAGCGCCTGGGCGCGGCCTGCGGCGTAGGAGGTCAGCCCAAAGAAATGGGGTGCGACGGAGAGCAGGAACGCCACCAATAGACCCCAACCCGCGAGCAACGACCAGCCCTGTGCTCGGATGAGGTCCTCGCGACGGATCGCGAGCACCGTCGGGCCGAGTGCGAGCAGCGCCCCACCGAGCAGGGGCAGGCCGAGCCAGGCCCTGGGACCCTCGATCCCGAGCATCAGCCCCAGGCCAACCACCGCGAACAACGCGAGGCCTACCGCCAGCCAGCACAGGCTCCCGAGGCGTGCTCGCTTGCGGCGCTCTGGTCCGACCGAGGGCCAGGCCAAGAGTCCGCGCGCGGTCATCAGCGCCACCGCCGGGTACAGCGGCATCGTGTAATGCGGGAGCTTCGTCCCCACCAGTTCGAACACGATCCACGAGGGCAGGAACCAGGCGATCAGGAACGCCTCCGGGCGCGGGGTCACGTGCAGCGCTCCGAGCGAATGCCAGAACCGGCGGAGCCGCGAGCGCAAGCTCGTGGAGGGGGCGTGCGTGGGCGTCGTCGTGTTTGCGTCGTCGAGGGGTGGGTCGGATCCGGGGTTTGAATCGCTCGATGAGGGAATCGCGGGCGGGCGGGCGGGGGCGGTTGGGTGCGGGGCGCGGTTGATGCCCCTTCCGCGTGCTGACGCACGCGGCTCGGACGGGGATCGGGGTTGTTCGACGCTTCGTCCGCGTGCTGACGCACGCGGCTCGGACGGGGATCGGGGTTGTTCGACGCTCCTTCCGCGTGCTTACGCACGCGGCTCTGATTGAGGCTGAAGGCGTTTCGGCAAGCGCGAGCGATCGCGATGCCGGTGAGGAGCGAGCCGGGCCAGAAGAGGACGACCAGGAGCACGATGTGGTAGCCGGGAGGTCCCCAGTGCCCTTCCTTGGCGCTTCCCGCGCGACCGATCACCTCGTCGCAAACGATCGACCAGTAGTGCGAGAAGCCCACGTGCTGCGCCACGGCGTAGACCCAGGGGGCGACGCCGGCGGCGATGATCGCCACACCCAGGAGCGGGCGTGTCGCGCGGAGCCAGCGGAAGTTGCGGCCGAAGAACGAAAGCCACAGGCCAGGTGAGCAGGAGCACCATCGGCGTGATGGGGCCTTTGGTGAGGATGCCGAGGGTGGTGGGGAGCCAGAGGCAGAGAGACGAAGAGACGGAGAGACGGAGAGACGGAGTGGGAAGGGAGCCGGTTCTGCCAGAGACTTGGCCGCGGGCGTGCCAGATCTTCCAGAGTTGGCCCGTCGCCAGCGTCGTGCAGGCCACCATTACCATGTCGGCGCGGGCCTGGTGGGCTTCCCAGACGAAGACGGGGGCGACGGCGAGCAGGGCGGCCCCGAGCCAGGCGGCGCGGGGGTCGAACATCGAGACACCGATCCGCCAGGTCGCGAGGATCGTCACGATCCCGGCCAGTAGCGAGGGGATGCGGTACATCCAGATCGCGTCCTCGAGGGGGTCGCCGCCGGTGCACGCGGCCGCGCTGGCGGCCTGGAGCCAATAGATCAGCGGCGGCTTGTTGAGCCGCGCCTTGCCCGCGAGCATCGGCACTGCGAGCCCCCCAGAGTGCAGCACAGGGTCCCGCTGGGTCTCGGGCAGGGCCACGCTCTCGAACATCTGGCGGCTGGCCTGGGCGAAGCGGGATTCATCCCGATCCACCGGCGGGATCGAGAAGAAGCCGGGCAGATAGACTGTGCAGCAGAGGAGCACGAGCGCGAGGCCGCCGAGCGGGCCCCGGGCGTGCCTGAGGAAGAAGGTTCTGCGAGCATCCATGTCGCCCAACGCGTTGCGCATCTCCTGGGAGCATAATCGGACGCTTCCCGTGCCGATTCGGGGCGGGCATGTGCTCTGGGCGATCTGGTCGCCTGTGCACCGGTGGGCCGCGGACTCGCGCCGAAGGTTCTGGGCCCTGCCGGGGCTCTACGGGCTCATCGCCACGCTGCTGCTCTGGCCCCTCGACCCGTGGACGCTCACTGTCGTGACCGCCGGGGGCACTCGGAGTTCGCTGCCGCTCGGGGGCGACATCCGGCGCGAGTTGGAGATGCTCCAGCAATTCGGCCAGGGTGGGATGACGATCGTTCTGGTCCTCGCCGTCTGGATGCTCGACCCCCCCCACCGCCGCCGCCTGCTCGACTGGCTCGCGGCGTTTCTCGCGGCTGCGGTGCTCGCGTTCGGGCTGAAGATGCTTGTGGGCAGGCCCCGCCCGCTCTTGGGGGAGCCGGACCTCCTCCTCGGGCCGTTCGGGATGTACCCGCTGGCGGGCGGCGGACCGGTGGCCCACGCCTGGGAGTTTTGGCGGCACGGGGTAGGGCAGCTCTGGTCGATGCCCTCGAGCCACACGGTCTACGCAGTGGTTGCGGCGGCGACGCTGGCCGGGTGGTATCCCCGGCTCCGGGGCCTGATGTTCGCCATGGCGTGCTTTGTGGGGCTCGCCCGGGTGGCGTTCGGTGCCCACTATCCCAGCGATGTGGCGGCAGGGGCAGCGATCGGGCTGATCGCGGTCGGGCTGGCCCGGCATTGGGGCTGGAGCGCACGGCCGCCCGGAGGCGTTGACGCGATGGAGCGGGGCCCGGCCTGACAATGCCCTGGGGGCGGCTTACACTTGCCCTCCACAGCCGGAGAGGTGTCCGAGAGGCTGAAGGAGCAGCACTGGAAATGCTGTATACGGGTAACCGTATCGGGGGTTCGAATCCCCCCCTCTCCGCTTTCTGATTCGCACGGCGCGGGGCTGGGCCCGCGGGGGACGAACATGGGTGATCTGCGCGATCCCCGCCTCATGTACATGAAGGCGGGGCTGTTCGTTTTGATTGGTCTGCTCTCGGGGCTGGGTTTGCTGCTCGAGCACCCGCGCCTGCGCACGGCTCTGCTGCTCGGCGTGTGTGTATGGGCGTGCTGCCGGGCGTACTACTTTGCGTTCTACGTGATCGAGCACTGGATCGACCCGGGGTATCGGTACGCCGGGCTGTGGCACTTCCTGCGACGCCGGCTCGGGCGGGCGCGGGATCCCGGGTGAGCGACTCGCGGAGCATGGGTCCCATTGCTTCAGCCCCGCGCGGGGCGAGGGTGCTGGCGACAATCGAAAAACCAAGGCGCGGGCCGGCTCCGAAAGGGGTGTGAGCCCGGTCGCGGCACGTCGCGGAGCCGCCGGGAATCCCGCAGGTGAACCGCGGGTGGGAGTTGTCGGCCTGAACGGCCGGGGCGCGGTGGCTGCGCCCAGAGAGGAGCACTCATGGACTGCATGCAGACGAGTCGTCGGAGCGTCTGGCTTGGCCTTGGCCTGGCGGCGGTTGGGATCGCGGGGTCCGCGGCCTCGGCGGAGATTGTGTACGGCGTGACCGATCGGGGCTTCCTGGTGTCCTGGGAGGCCACCAACCCGGGCGCCGTGCTCACGGGCGTCGCGATCTCGGGCTTGGCTTCGAACGAGACCGTCCAGGGGATCGACCGCCGGCCCGACACCGGCGAGTTGTACGCCGTCGGGAGCTTCAGCCGTCTGTACAGCGTGGACCCGGCCACGGGTGTGGCCACGATGGTCGGCGGCGGGCCCTTCAGCCCGGGCCTGAGCGGGTCGAGCTTTGGCTTTGATTTCAACCCGACGATCGACCGGATCCGCAACGTCAGCGACGCCAACCAGAACCTGGTGCTGAATCCCAATGACGGCACTTCTACGGCGGTGACGAGCCTCTTCTACGGTGTCGGGGACTCCAACGAGGGCGCGGATCCCAATGTCGTGGGTTCGGCGTACACCAACAGCTATAAGGGCG
Source organism: Phycisphaerales bacterium (assembly GCA_016709445.1). Taxonomy (GTDB): domain Bacteria; phylum Planctomycetota; class Phycisphaerae; order Phycisphaerales; family UBA1924; genus PNC22. The sequence goes on along the minus strand of JADJMV010000007.1, from coordinate 88,680 downwards.
CGATGGAGACGCAGCTCTACGGTTTGGATTCGGGGCTGGACATCCTGGTGAAGCAGGCGAACAGCGCGGGCACGCTGACGACCGTCGGCTCCATCGGCACCGACATCACCGATCTTGTCGGGTTCGACATCTCGGGCACCTCGGGGATCGCCTACGCCGTGGTGGGCGATACCAACCTGAGCCGCTCGACATTCTGGACGATCGATCTGACGACCGGGACGGGCACGATGGTGGGCGAAGTGGGAGGCGGCGCGGTGATCACGGCGATGACCGTGGTGCCGGCGCCTTCGGCGCTCGGCGTGGCGTGGGGCGCGTTGGCGCTCGCGGCGTTCCGCCGCCGGCGTTGACTCGCGCGTGCCCAGGAGAGGGGAGCCGCCCTGCTTGTCCCCCTGCAGGGCGGTTCTGTGCCGGGCGGCCCGCGTTCCTCGCGGGCCGCCCTCTTTTTTGGTCCGCATCCCCCTCGCAGAACTTCTGCGATCCCGACATCACCCGGGCGATCGGGTCCGAAAGCATGCGGGAGGCCGGACTCGCGAGCGGCCCACCAGGGAATCGAGACACGCACCATTGGCGGCTCCGCCCGGAGCCTGCAGAAAGGACCCGACGATGCGACAATTCATGACCAGGACCGCCACGATCAGCGCGATGCTGCTGGCCTGCGGCGCCACCGCGACGATGGCGGCCGAGGGATCGGTCACCGCCCACGCGGCGATGATGCGCCGCTCGAGCCACAACGACGCGCCCTGATCAAGCAGGATCCGCAGGCGAACCTCACCGATGTGTATGCGTTCATCGGCACACGCTATGACGATCCTTCCCGGCGGGTGCTCAATGTGGTGGTGAACGTGCGACCATTCAGCGAGCCCGGCGACGGTCCGCACTTCGAGCGGTTCGCTCCCGACGCCCTCTATAGCGTGCACATCACCGACCCGATGACCGGTGAGGAGGCGATGCGGTACGATTTTCGGTTCTCCGGGGTCGACGCCGGCTACAAGAACGAGAACACGATCCTGTCGTACGGCCTCGGCACGGAGGCGGGCCCGATCGAGCACATCGGCGACGCCCGCCAGAACTACACGCAGACGTATTCCGTGACGCGAACGGTCGACGGCCAGTCGGAGGAGATCGGCTCCAGCCTGCTCGTCGGGCTGCCGAACGTCGGCCTGAACGTGACGCCCTACTACAACGACGAGCAGGGCCAGGCCGTGACCGGATTCCGCACGTACGACGAGCTGGACCGGTACACCAAGGAGGCGATCGCCGACGGCGCGAACGGGGAGTCGATCTTTGCCGGGCCCCGCGACGACAGCTTCTTTGCCGACGTTCCCGGGATCTTCGATCTGCTGAATATCCGCATCCTCGACAACGACGGCGACCTCGGCGACGGGCTCGGGCAGGACGGCCGGGGCAAGGACGGCTTCAAGGGCTACAACGTGCTGAGCTTCTCGCTGCAGATCCCGGTCGAGGAGCTCCCGGAATATCAGTACAGCGATCCATTCTTCGGTCCGGAGACCGGGGTTGGCGTGTACGCCTCGGTGAGCCGCCCCCACATGACCGTGCGGAACGCCGGCGACGACGTGCAGAATTCCGGCGACTGGGTGCAGGTCAATCGGCTTGGCAACCCGCTGTTCAACGAGGCCCTCGTCGCGTTCGCCGACAAGGACCACTACAACGCGACAGATCCGGTCGACGACGTGCAGTACGCCCACTACGCGTCGGACCCGGAGCTTGCGGGCCTCATCAACCTGGTTTTCGGCACCGAATTCGAGACGTCGAACCGCGCCGACCTGGTCGCCGTCTTCATCCCGGACGTCCTCCGCGTCTGCACCACGACAGGCCCGGTCCCGCTCAACGGCGCCCCGGCGTTCAGCCGGCTGGGCTTCATCGGCGGCGACACGACCGATGGCGTCTCGAGCGGCTGGCCGAACGGCAGGCGTCTCGGAGATGACGTGGTCGATATCGCGTTGACGGCGATCGCCAGCGGGCCGACCTATCAGACCATTACGATCGTCGGCGACAACGTGCCGCAGAACGATGTGGACTACAACGCGGTGTTCCCCTACGGCGCGACGCCGCACTCCGGCACGTTCAACCGCAAGGATCCGCCCAAGATCCTCCGCGCCGACTTCAACGACGATGGCGTCATCGACACCCGCGACATCCTGGCGTTCTTGAACGCGTGGAACGCGGACCGCTAACCGAGATCTGACGGGCCTCTGGTGAGTGTCCCGGCCGGCCGAAAGGCCCGCCGGGGCATTGGGCCCGGCGCGTCGCCGGGCGTGTTCTCTCCCCCCCGCACAAGAAGGAACGCCATGCACAAGCACGCACAACGCAATCCGGCCAGGCTCCTGGCGACGATGGTCCCGGTCCTCGCCGCGGCCGCGGCGCAGGGCCACCAGTTCTGGATCTCCCCCTCCGCCTATATCGCACCGCCCGACTCGCTGATCCGGGTCGAGCTCTTCCACGGGCCCCGATTCGCCGGCCAGAATGTGGGCCGCGACGATTCGCAGATCGACCGGTACGACCTGGTGATGGGCGGCGAGGCGACCCCGGTCCGCGGGATGTACGGCGCCTCGCAGGGGTTCCTGCGGCCCCAGACCCCGGGCAGCGGCGTCCTCGTCTACACGACGCACGAGCACGTCAACGTGCTTCCCGCCGAACGATTCGAGGTCTATCTCTCCGAGGAGGGCCTCGACTGGATCAGCCAGCAGCGCGCGCGGCTCGGTGAGACCGGCAAGGAGGGACGCGAGGCGTACATGCGCTGCGCCAAGGCGCTGGTGAATGTCACCGACGCGCCCACCGCCGTGCCGCACGACATGTGCATGAATCTCCCCTACGAGATCCTTCTCGACGATCTGGGAGACGGTGCGAGCGGGAGCCCGGTGGGTGCGCGAGTGCTGTTCGAGGGCGCGCCGCTGGAGGGGATGCAGGTGGTCGCCGTCAGCGCTGCCCACCCGGACAAGCTCATTGCATTGACCAGCGACGCCGAGGGCCACGTGGCCTTCACGCCCGAAGAGGGTGGGCCATGGATGCTGACGTCGTTGCAGATGGTCCGCGACAACACACGGGAAGATGTGGATTGGAAGAGCTATTGGGCATCCCTGACCTTCTCGCTGCCTGCCGGCGAGTCCACCCGCCACGCCGAGAAGTAGGACGGTTGGTGCGCGGCGCGGGCGGGCTTCGGCGCGGGCATTCGCCCCGGCGATCTCGCGCACCCCGCCGCCCGGCTGTCCCGACGGCCCGGCGCATGCCGACGCGCCGGTTCCAACCGTGTCGATCGGGTGCATCCGACCGGGGCATCCCGACGAATCCATGCTACCATCGGCCCGCGGCCATTCCACCGGCGCACCGGGCCCCCGAAGTGAGGACTTTGTCCGTGACCACCATCCTCGAGCGCATCGCTGCCGGCGAAAGAAGCGCCGTGGACGACTGCGTCCGCGAGTATGGCGATCTGGTGTGGCGTCTGGCGCGCCGCCACCTCGATCATGCGCCGGGCGAGGTCGAGGACGCTGTTCAGGATGTCTTTGTGGAGATTTGGATGAGCGCCGGGAGGTACGACCGGGAGCGCGGGGGCGAGGCGGCGTTTGTCGCCACCCTGGCGCACCGGCGGCTGATCGACCGGCGTCGCGAGCACACCGCCCGCACGAGGCGGAATGCGCGTGCGGCCTCGATGAAGCCGCCGGCCGCCGGCGCCCTGACCGGCGCTCTCGAGGGCCGCGAGGTCGCGGCCCGACTGGTCGGAGCATTCGACGGGTTGCCGGCCGGGGAACGCGAGGCGCTGTGGATGTCCGTGTATGGCGGGCTCAGCCATCGTGAGATCGGGCTTGCTACCGAGAGCCCTGTCGGCACGGTGAAGTCGCGTCTCCGCCGGGCCATGGTGCGTCTGTCGGCGGTCGTCGCCGGCACCGGTCCGAGCATGGCCTCGCAGCCCGGCGTGGGGGAGGCGGCATCATGAGTCACGCGCTCTCTGAACACGACCGCCTGCTTGAGTTGCTCGCCGACGAGGAGTTGGGCCAGCTCTCACTGGAAGACCGTGCCGAACTCGAAGTGCTCCGCGAGAAGTTCGGGCCCACTGGAACAAACGTGCTGGGCGAACTGCTCGTGGCCTTCGATTCGGTCGATCGCAACGCCGAGAAGATGCCGGCGGCACTCGCCGCCGCGCTCACCGGCCGTGGCCACACGATCGTCGCAGGCGAGCCGGCGGGGCGCATCGGAAGACCGCGCCGCGGCCTGATGTGGCTGTCGCTCGTGGCGGCCGCGGTCGCGGTGGCGGTCTCCGTCGGCGTCGCCGTCCGGTCGGTGCAGGAGCGGTCCCGGTCTGAAGCATCGTGGCGTCAGCAGCTCGCCGCGGCGCAGCAGCAGCTCGGCGCCAACGATCGCCTCCTCGCCGACGCTCGCGCACACGCCGAGGAGCTGGCCCGGACCGCGGCGGAGAAGTCTGACCTCACCGAATCGCAGGCGAAGGCACTCGCCGCGGCGGCCGCGCGGGAGGTCGATCTGGCCCAGCGGCTGGCCAGCGCCTCGGCCGACCTGAGTTCGACCCGCGCCGAGCTCGACCGCTCTCGCCTGGAAATCGCTAAGTACGAGGAGCCGGCCGACCCCGCCGAGCTTGCGGAGAATCGCGAGCTCCTGCTCCGCGTCCCGGACACCGTGCGTTTGGCCTGGCAGCCCTTCAACCTGGACAACGCGCCTGCCCCGATCGGCGGCGTGCAGGGCGACGTAGTGTGGAACGACAAGCTGCAGGAGGGCTACCTGCGGTTCGTGGGCCTGCCGGTCAATGACCCAAAGGTGCAGCAGTACCAGGTGTGGGTGATCGACGATCGCGGCATGGAGCAGAAGGTCAGCGGGGGCGTCTTCAACGCCACGGCCGCGGGAGAGGTCATCGTGCCGGTCAGGCCCGGCATCGACGTCGGGCGCGTCGCGCTCTTCGCCGTGACGGTCGAGAATCCGGGCGGCACATGGGTCCCCGACCTCAAGCGTCGCGTGGTGGTCGCGCCGCGCGAAGAGGGCTGAGGCCCGGGCTGAAACGACCTCGGCCAGTCCGGCTCAATGCTCCCACCGCTGCAGCACCAGCGCTACGACAGCCACGGCAACAAGCAGCAGGATGACGACGGCCAATGGGCTCACGGAGACCGAGGCCCCGCCGCCGGGCAGATTCGGTGGGGGCACGGCATGCGTCGGGATGAGTCGGTCGGCATCCAAGGGATAGCCGACGAGGAGTGCGGTGGCGGCCATCGGGCTGGTTCCACCCATCGGCCTGGCCCGGACCGTGGCAACGTCCGACGCGTGCACGGGCGCGGCGAAGTTTCCCCAACTCTGGCGCACGAAAGTCAGCGCGTCGGCGATCTGCTGGTCTGTGAGCACCGCACCGAGGGGCGGCATCACCGATTGGATGGTCACTCCTCGGACGCGCACCTCGCCCTGGAGCCCATGCACGACGATGGCCGCGGCCCGGCGCGGGTCGCCGAGCACATACGGCGAGCGGTCGAGCGGCGGGAACCCCGGCTCGCCCTGGCCACGGGCGCCGTGGCAGCGCACGCACCCGAGGGCCTCGTCGGTATAGACGGCCCGGCCTGCCTCCAAGCGGGCCGCATCGACCCCGATCCGGCGCGACAGGAGTCCCTCGGGGAGACGATCGCTCGGCGCCAAGCTCACGGCGCGCAGCACGGCCATTGCGACCTCGTGCTCGCGCCCCCACCGGTCGAAGGGCAGCGACGCGCCCTCGCCGATCCGCGCCTGGAGCCAAGCCTCAGTGGCCGGGGCCATCTCGGCCCGATCGATGAGGATCGCGACGGCTCCGCCCGGCTCCACGTTCCCCGCATCAACCGCGTTCCGCAGGCGGGACGCCTCGCCCTCCGAGATCTGTCGCTCCGGCAACAGCGCGAACGCGTCCACCGTCGCCTGCGGATCGGCCCCGAGCCTGTTCTCCAGGCTGTCGCCCGCACCGAGCAGGCACGCCGTCCCCGCGGCGCGAACCTCGCGCCCGGGGTGCTCCAGCATGGGCGCGAGGAGCACCGCGACGTCGGTGCGATCCACGATCGCGCCCCGCAGCAGCGGCAACAGCCCCGCGGCCGCGGGCCCCGGCTCGCGTGCCCGCAGCACGGCCGCCACCAGTGCCGCCGCCCGGTCCGGCACGTCGGGCGCGAGCGTCTCGAGCGCCCGGAGCCTCGCTTCCGGCGAGACATCGGCCCGTTCGAGCACCACGGTCGCGACCGCGTCGTCCCACGGCTCGGACGCCAGGTCGGCCGCGCCCATCGCGCGCAGCTTGAGACGCCGCACCGCGAGGGAATCGGTTTCGCCATACTTAGCCAGGTGCTTGAGTGTTTCCGTCAGCACGATCTGGAATGACTCGTCCATCTCGAGCTCCGCGGCTGCCTGCGCGATCGCTCCGGCCTCCGGCCCACCGGCAAAGCCGCAATCGATCACCGCCTCGAGCCGCACGCGCTCGTCGGCATCACGGACCGCCGGCTCGATCAGGAGCAGGGCCTCTCGGCCGTCGATCTCGCCGGACATGAGCCAGATCCGGAGCATCCGGAGCCCGGCGGCACGGGCGTCCGGCGAGGCGAGCCCGATCACGCGTCCGAGGAGGGCGGTATCGAATCTGCCGAGCCCGTGCTCGATCCAGAGCGCCTCGAGCACGAGACGGTCGTGCAACGGGTCCGCCGCGTCGAGGGCGCCGAGCCACCCGTCGAGGACGGGTTGCACCGCGGCCGCGGGCATGGTCTGGAGCCGTCGGCGCACGAGCTGCCGCGTGTTGCGCTCGGGAAGGCGGAGCAATTCGAGAAGCTGTGCCGCGGACGCGGAGTGGATCTCCGGGGGCGTGAGCGGCTCGATCGTGGTCGATCTGACGCGCCAGATGCGTCCATGGGTGTGGTCCCGCCTGGGGTCGCGGACGGAATACTGCATGTGCCCGATCAGCGGGTTGCACCAGTCGCAGATGAAGAGCGTGCCATCCGGGCCGATCTTGAGGGCCACGGGCCTGAAGTTCTCGTCCGAGGACTGGATGAGGTCCTGCGGCATCGCCTCGGCCCTCCAGCCCGAGCCCGCCGGCGAGAGCATGTCCCAACGCGTGCCGTGGAAGCCGATCATCTGGTTGACCAGGTGCGAGCCCTGCACCTCTGGGGGGAATGCGCGGCTCGCGATGATCTCGTTGCCCGCGGTCGGCCGGCCCCGGGTCAGGAAGGAAGGCACCCCCGCGGGCTTGCTGGGGTAGTCGAAGGCCGTCGAGACATGGGAGAAGTAGAAGTGCTCGCCCCCAGAGGTCGAGTCGAGCACGCTCGCCCCAAAGTCGTCGAACGCGTGCCCCCAGGGGTTTGGAAACCCGCAGTGCGAGAGCACCTGGAGCCGCCCGGTCGTGGGTTCGAACCGCCAGACCGCCGCGTCGCGTGCGCGGACCGTGCCGAAGGGCGTCTCGACCGCCGCCCGGCCGAACGTGCCCTCGTGCAGATAGAAGCCGCCGTCCGGCGCCCACTCCAACGCGCTGATCTGGTGGTGGGAGTCGGGCATGCAGAAGCCCGTGAGCACGACCTCGCGCCGATCGGCCTTCCCGTCGCCGTCGGTGTCGCGAAGCTTGAAGAGGTCGGGCGACACCGCCAGATAGACCCCGTCGGAGTCGATCGCAAACCCGGTCGCCACGCCGAAGCCATCGGCAAACGTCTCGCAGCGATCCGCGCGTCCGTCATGATCCTCGTCGCTCAGGACGATCAGGCGGTCGTGGGGCCGTTCCCCCGGCAGGACGTGGGGGTATGTCGGCGAGCAGAGCACCCACAACCGGTGGCGGTCGTCGAAGGCGATCGCGAGCGGATTCTGCAGCTCGGGGAACTCCTCCTCCGAAGCGAAGCACTCCACCGCGTAGCCATCCGCGACCTTGAAGGCTCTGGCGAAATCCGCGGACGGCTTGATGGTCGTGTCACCGACCGAGGTCTCGGTGCCCTTCGCGTCGACGGGCGGTGGGGTCCAATCGTCTTCGGGAAAGTCGTGGGAACTCGGCGTCGTCTCCCACACCGGCCCCCCTGTCGGCGCGGCCGCGAAGAGCTGCTCGGGCGTCGGCTTCGGGAGATCCCAGATCGCCCGCTGCCTCGCGTCGACCATGCGACGGAGCTGCTCCTGCTCGGGGGGGAAGCTCACGACGCCGAAGGGTTCGGCTCGCCGGCCCCAGATGTACTCCGTATTCGTCGGGCGGTAGAGCTCGCGGTAGTGGTAGAACTTGTCCCATGCCAGGGTCCGCAACCTCGCCGCCGCTTCTGGGGTGTGCTCCGCGTCGGCGGGGGCCGCATCGACCCACCCGAGCTGCGAGCCGATCTCCCGTGCCATCGCCCAGCAGCCCACCTCGCTGGGCAGGATGCCGTCGGTCGTCAGGCGTGTCCCGGTGGAGGAGAGCACCGCCGACGGCGACGACAGGCCGACAAACCTCGCCCCCTCCTCGCCCGCGACCCGACGCATCACCCGTTCGTATTCGGTGATCACCCCGTTGTGCGCATCGATCTCGGCGCGGCCGGGGGCGGCGGCGCCCGTCCACTCGTGGCTGATGGGCGAGACCAGCACCACCCGCGTCGGCCCCCTGTCGCCGTACCCCGCCTCGCGATAGTGCCGAAGCAGCGAACGAAGATCGGCTTCGAACCGGGGCAACGCCTCGACGCCCCGGAAAGACTCGCTCATCCCGAAGCACGCGAAGACGACATCGGCCCCACACTCGTGGAGTCGGGCGTCGGTGTCGGGCACATTCAGCTCGCGGTCCTGCTCCCCCACCTCATCGCCAGACCACGGCGCAGCGCAGAAGCGGATGTGTTGACCCGGGAATGCGCTCTGGAGGAGCGCCTCGAGGTACCCGCTCATCGCCAATCGCTCGGCGAAGCTGTTGCCCACCAGCGCGACAGACTCGTCGGCCGCGAGTTCAAACCGGTCGGCCTGCTGCCCCCAGCCACGGCCAGCTGCGAGGGTCAGGATCAGGGCGCACCACACCCGGACGGCTGAGCTGAGTCGGTCGTGCATCGCTGTCATGCTCCGTGGATTGGATTCGCGGGGCCGGGCCCCAGCCCGCCTCTACTTCTGGAGGGGGGCAGCGTCTTGGCGCAGTGCATGGTCCGTCGGCTTGACACCCTTCTTGTACCCGCCGAACGCGAAGGGCGAGGGCTGGTACTCCCCGACGAGATCCACGGCGGTGCCATCCGGGGGGATCTGGTCTTCCATGCCGAGCGTCCAGTACACCGCGTTGACGAGCATCCGGCGGGTACCCTCGGTCTCGAGATCGACGGCCGCCCCCATGGTCGTGGCGAAGACGCGCCGGGGCTTGCCCGAACCCTCAGGGAATTCCCGCGTCCAGGCGACGGGCATCATCGGGTCGTTCTTCTCCCCCGCCACGGGCTCGTCGTCGATCGCCATACCGGCGAGCACCTGACCCAGCATGAAGGGCCGGCAGCCCTCGGGGAGGGGCAACCGTACGGCATAGACATCGGTCTTGGCCCAGACCGAACCGGGCGCGAGCCCGCGGGCCAGGGGCAGCGCCGAGGCTTCGGGCGCCAGGACGCCGCGTGTGCTCTGGTGGCCATGATCCCCGTGGTGGGCCACCCAGGTCTCACCGAGGATCTCCCTCCCAAAGCCGCCGCTCGGGGAATTCCAGGTGTAGGAGGCGTAGGTCGGGCTGGAATCCATGGCGAAGGCATGGGTCGCGGTGCGGAGCCCGATCACCGGCCCGCCGGCCTTGAGATAGCGATCGATGTGTTCCATCTGCTCGTCCGGGAGATCCCGGAAGCGGGTCGAGATGATCATGAGGTCGGCTTCGTCGAGCGCCGCGAGGCCGGGGATGTTTGTCCGGACGTCGGGATTGATCTCTCCCGTTGCGGGATCGACGGCGAACAAGACCGTGCAGGTGAAACCGTGGTGGAGGGCGAGGATCTTGCCCAATTCCGGCAGCGCTTCCTCGGAGCGATACTCCTCGTCCCCGCTCACGAGCACGATGTGCCGGCCCACGCCAGGACCCTCCGCCCCCGTGTAGACGGCCACCTGGGAACGCTCCTCGGGGGGCACCTGCGCGAAGCTGCCAGAGGCCAGCAGACCGATACCGATCGAAGCCAGAACCGGGGAAAGACGCTGTCGCTCCATGGCGACGATGCTACCAGAATCTCTGGTAGGTCCGCCGGAGAGTTCCCAATGACTCGTCGGGGTGCTCCGCGGGGCTACGATTCGTTGCGCGAACCCTGGTGGGATCGCCGGCGTCGGGCGAGTCCCGGCCAAGCAGACTGTCTACAAAGCCCCCCGGTGGGCATCACGGCGCAGGAGGCGGGTATGCGGGAGGTCGAGGGCACCTCAGCATCGCCGGTACATCTGGTCGGACCCACACCAGGCGCCACACTCGGCGTCGATATCGCCGGGTTTGCCTACTACCTGCCAGAACACGTCATCACCAACGCGGACCTCTCGCGCATGGTGGACACCTCTGACGAGTGGATCCTGGAACGAACGGGCATCCGTTCCCGTCACCGCGCCGCAACGGAGGAGGCCACCAGCGACCTGGCCATCACCGCCGGCCGGCGCGCCCTCGAGCAGGCCGGCATCATCGCCGGCGACCTGGACATGATCATCGTCGCGACCGCGACGCCCGATTCGCCGGTGCCCGCCGCCTCGTGCCTCGTCCAGACCGGCCTGGGCGCCAACCGGGCCGCCGCCATGGATCTCGGCGCCGGCTGCTCGGGCTTTCTCTTTGCCCTCCACACCGGCGCCTGCTTCGTCCGCTCCGGCGCCGCGCGGCGCGTCCTGGTGGTCGGTGCGGAAACCCTCACACGGGTCACCGACTATTCCGACCGCCGATCCTGCATCCTCTTTGGGGACGGAGCAGGGGCCGCGGTCGTCGCCGCCGCCGATGCATCCCCGCGAGGTTCCGCGGCGTGCGGCCGGCTCGAGTTGCTCTATTCCTCTCTCGGGACCGACGGCTCCATGGCCAAGCTCATCGAGATCCCCGCCGGCGGGAGCCGCCATCCGGCGAGCGAGACGACGGTGCGTGAGGGAGGCCATTTCCTGCGACTCGACGGGCAGGCGGTCTTCCGTCAGGCCGTGCGCCGGATGGCCGAGGCCGCGGAGCAGGCCCTCGAGGCGACAGGGCTCGCCCCAGGCGATATCGACTGGCTCCTCCCCCACCAGGCAAACGCCCGCATCGTCGTGGCTGTCGCCGAGCAGACCGGCATCGCCCCGGCCCGCGCCATGCTCGACATGGCCGAGACGGGGAACACCTCGGCCGCCTCGATCCCGATCACGCTCGGTCGGGCCCGCGACAGCGGCCAGCTCGCGCCGGGTCAGACGATCCTGATGCTCGCCTTCGGCGCCGGGCTCACCTGGGCCTGCCAGGTCTGGCGGGTCGCGGACGCCTGAGCCTCTCCCCTGCGGGCTAACCGATCGCGGCGGCGTTGAAGATGCTCCCGGCCTCGGGAGATTCGCCGCGCAACACCGCCAGCACGTTCCGCACCGACCGCACGCACATGTCGCGGTACGTCGTCTGCGTCAGACTGCTGACATGCGGCGTGATGACGACGTTCGGGATCGCCCGCAGCATCGCGTACTCCTCCGGACGCTCACGGTTCACCAGGTCCGCGCCGTATCCGCCGAGGCGCCCGCTGACGACCGCGCTCGCCACGGCGGGCTGATCGACGAGCTCGCCGCGGGCCGTATTGATGAGCACAGCGCCCGGCTTCATCCGGCCGATGCGCGTCGAGTCGATGAGATTGCGTGTCGTGGGGTCGAGCTGGCAGTGGAGCGTGACGATGTCCGCGCGTGCGAGGAGCCCGTCGAGATCGAGGCGTTCCCGCGACGGGTCCGACGCGGCCGGATCGGCGTAGACAACCTGCATGCCGCACGCCTCGCACATCGCGGCGACCCGCCGCCCGACGTTGCCCAGCCCCACCACCCCCACCGTCTTGCCGCGGGCCTCGTCACGGTCGTAGCTCGACCTCCGTTCCCAATCGCCCGCCCGGACCGCGTTGGCATATTCGACGAGCCCACGCGTCACGGCCAGGATGAGCATCAGCGTGTGCTCGGCCACGGTGGCGGCGTTTGAACCGGGCAGGTTCAGCACCGGGATGCGCCGCGCCGACGCCCCGCCACGTCGACATTGTCGAGCCCGACACCGGCCCGCGCGATCACCCGGAGCCCCCGCGCCGCGTCCATCAGCGCGGGCGTCACCCTCGCCTTGCCCCGCGTGATGACCGCGTCCACCGGCCCCGAGCCCGCACCGGCCAGCCCGGACGCCTCGTCGGTCGAGGCCGCGCGCGCGACGGTCGCGGCAGACCCGAGCATCGCCTCGGCATCGGCGTGCAGCGATTCGAGGAGCAGGACCCGCGGGAGCGCCGCGCTCATTGCCGGGCCTTGTCGGAGTGGTAGAGCGAGGCGTCCTCGGCCTGGAGGCCCCTCGCGTCGCCGCGCCCGGAGACATACGCCCCCACACCCTGCTGGCACAGTGCAGCGTCCGCGAGGATCGATTCATCGACACCCGCGCCGGGCGGCGCCGAGATCTCGACGAGGTTGCCCGCCGGATCGCGGATGAACATCTGGAACGTGCCGTCGGGCAGCTTGCGGACCTTGCCCCAGGGCGCGACATCGATGATGCCGAGCGTCTTGAACCGGCGGAACGCCGCCGCGAAGTCATCGATCCGCAGGCACACGTGCCCCCGGAACGACGGGGTGTCTTTCCACTCGGTCACGTGGAGTTGCTGGGTCTCGTTGATCTTGAAGAAGGCGGCCGGGTAGTCGAACTTGTAGGCCGGGAGGGGCTCGAGGCCCAGCTCCTTCTCGTAGAACGCCGAGGCCTTCTCCAGGTTGTCCACGATCAGCGTGATGTGGTTGATGTACAGAGCGCGGGGCATGGTAATCCTCCGTAGAGCCGTCAGCCCGCCGCGGGGCGTTTGGACGCGTCGAACTCCGCGATGAACTCGGGCCGCGGTGTGACCCCCAGCCCGGGCGCGTGGGCACGGCGAACCGGCCCTGCTCGGGGGTGATGGTCTCCAGCGGCATCTCGCGGAGCAAGGGATTGCCGCCGAGTGAGTATTCGAGGATGCGCGCCGACGGGCTGGCGAAGGCCACGTGCATGCCCGCCATGAACGAGATGGCCGAGCCCCACATGTGCGGCGCAAGCTCCAGTTGGTAGGTCTCGCACAGCCGCGCGATCCGGGCGCACTCGGTCACGCCCCCGATGATGGCCGCGTCGGGCTGGACGACGTCCAGCGCCCGCCGGTCGATCGCGTCGCGAATCTCGAACCGGGTGAAGCAGCTCTCGCCCAGGGCGATCGGCACGCTTGTCGTCGCCCGGACCTCGGCCGTCGCCCCGAGATCGTCCATGGCGCAGGGTTCCTCGAACCACCCGAGCCCGATCTCCTCGACCCCCCGACAGAACCGCTTGGCCTCGGGCACGCTCATCGTCCCGTGGGCGTCGCACATCAGCCGCACGCCCGGCCCCACGGCCGCGCGAGCCGCCCTCGCCCGCTCGATGCTCGTCTCGACGCGCCCATCCATCGCGCCCACGCGCATCTTCACAGCGGTGAATCCCTTGGCCACATACGTGCCGAGTTCGGCGCCGATCCCCGCGGCGTCGGCCCAGCCTCCGGACGCGTACGCGGGCATGCTGTCGCGGCAGGCTCCACCCAACAGTTGCACGACCGGCACACCGAGGGACTTGCCGAGGAGATCCCAGAGCGCGGTGTCCACGCCGCTCATGGCGGCGATGGAGAGTCCGCGCCGGCCCAGGGCGGGGAAGGACCGCCCCCGCTCGATCGAGAGCCCCGCGCGCGCGCCGCAGTACATCGTCTCCCAGAGGAGGGTGATCCGACGCGGGTCCAGCCCCACGAGCGCGGGGGCCAGATCCTGCTCGATGCTGGCCACGATCGCCGCGCACCCGCCCGAACTCCCGACCGCCGGCTTGGCCTCCCCCCAGCCGACCTGGCCGCCGGCCTCCTCGACACGGACGATGGTCGTGTCGAAGCTGCGCTGCCGACCGAAGTCGGAAACATGCTGCTGCGCCGGCGGCAGCGGGCACCGGAGCCAGAAGGCGTCGATCTTGGCGATCTTCATCTGGTGGCTCCGGGCTTAGCCGATCAGCGGCAAGAGCACATCCGCCGTCTGGCGAATCTGCTCCACGTAGAATCGCTCGCTCATGAGGTTCGAGCCGTGGTCCTCGAGGAACTTGCGCTGCTCCGCCGAAACCCCGGTGAAATCCGTCTCGGCCTGGTGCGGGTAGGGGTTCGCCGGAGTCCGATCGAAGGGCGGGCAGAACTCGACGCTCAGGGGCCCGTCGTACCGGATCTCCCGCAGTGTCTGGACGATCCTCGCCCAATCGAGCGAGCCCAGTCCCGGCGCGAACCGGTTGTTCTCGCCGATATGAAAGTCGACCAGCCGGTCGCCGGCCAGCCGGATCGCCCCGAACATGTCGCCCTCCTCGAGCGCCATGTGGAAGGAGTCGAGGCAGACGCCGCAGGCCGGGCCGACCGCCTCGGCCAGCGCCAACGCCTGCGCCGCACGGTTGATGAAGAACGTCTCGAATCGATTGATCGGCTCGACGCCGATGCGGACCCCGCAACGCTGGGCATGGTCGTTGCACTCCTTGAGCGACTCGACCGCCCACCCCCACTCCTCCTCCGGCGTTGCCTCGCTGACTACCTGCCCCACCGACCCCGGCACCACCGACATCTCCTCGCCGCCGAGTTCCTGCACCATCGTGATACAAGCCTTGATGTAGCCGACCGACGCCGCCCTTCGGGCCGGGTCCTTGGCCAGCAGGCTCCGCTCGGGCGTCATCAGCGACACGGCGCCGAAACAGCGGATGCCCGACTGCTCCAGCAGCCGCCGGACCGTGCGGGGATCGTGCCGGTCCGGCTCGCCCCCGATCTCGATCGCCCGGTAGCCCAGGCCCGGCAGCCGGCGCACGGCCGCCTCGATCGGCTCGGCCCGCATCCACGTGTGCATGGCAAGGTACATCCGATTCCTCCGTCGCCCGGGTGCTCCCGAGGCGTGCGGGAGTGTACCGAGTGCGGAGGCGAGCGACCCGCCCGACGGCGCGGGCCCCTCGCTACCATCGCCCCATGCCTCGCTCCAGCCGCCCGGACAACATGGAGGCCGCTCGCTTCGCCCGCGTTCGCGACGCCCGATCGGCCGAGACCGCGGAGGACTACGTGGAGGCCATCGCGGATCTGATCGCCGAGCGTGGCCAGTGCCGCGTGACGGATCTGGCGGCCTGGTTCGGTGTGAGCCACGTCACCGTCAGCCGGACGATCGGCCGCCTCGCCGACCGGCAGCCGCCGCTGGTCCGGACCGAGCGCCACAAGCCGGTCGAGCTGACGATCGCGGGTCGCCGCCTCGCCGCCCGGGCCAAGACCCGGCACCAGACCTGCGTGCGATTCCTGATCGCCCTGGGCCTCGACCGGGCGACCGCCGAGACCGACGCCGAGGGGATCGAACACCACGTGAGCGCGCACACGCTGCGCCTGTTCCGGCGGTTTGCCGACGAGCGTGGGGCCTGATCTCCCCAGCCAAGACAAACTCCCCGGCGACGCGTCAGCGCCGCCGGGGAGCGAGGGATGAGGGAGAATCCGGGTGGTATGAACCGCGTTAGGGCTTCCAGTTTGGGTCGTCCGCTCGTGCCGCCTTGTCCGACCAGTGGCGTCGGTCGAGCAACTCTTCGGGCGTGAGCCCGCCGGCGTGACCATCAAGGAAGCTGATCAGGGCCCGCCCGTTGTACCGCGGGTCGACAAAGCCGAACTTGTCCGGCGGGTCGTTCTGATCGAACTGCGAACCGAGCGGGGGCGTGTCCACGCGGTGGAAGCCCTTCTCGGAGCCGAGGCCGCTTCGCGCGGGACCCCGGGCGCTGATAAACGCGATGAGGTCCGTCGGCTGGAACGCGTCGCCGAGGCGGCGCACCGGCCCCATCCTGTCGAAGAGGTTCGGCCTGGTGTGCGGGTCCTTGAGGGTGTAGTTGCCGCCGACGTAGTTGATGTTGAGCCCGAACGCAGGATAGACGCTCATCCGGTAGACCCACTCGAACTGCCCGTCCTGCATCGAGAGGATCTCGTCGCGGTTCTTGTAGAAGTCGCTCTCGCCATTCACGAGCGTCGTGCCCATGAAGGCGTAGTCGAAGTAGGGCGCGAGCCGGTACACCCACCGCTGGGAGATCAGCCAGTCCCGCTCGATCCCGAACTCGTCGAGGATCGTTTCCTTCGTGCCGTTCTCGAGGTAGCCCGGCATCACCCAGTCCTGGTGATCGCCGGCGTAGAGCGTGTAGGCGCCGATGAGCGAGCGCGAGGCGATGGCCGCGTTGGTCGCCCTCGCCTGCGTGCGGGCCTTGGCCAGCGCCGGGAGCAGCACACCCATGAGCAGCGCGATGATCGCGATGACGACGAGCAGCTCGATGAGCGTGAAAGCCGGGCGGACAGGTGTCGCATGCCGTCTCATGACACACCTCCTCGGGCGGTCAGCAGCCCGTGGTCCAGAGGTTCAGGTACGCGATGAAGTCGCGGGTGTCCACGACGCCGTCGCCGTTGGTATCGGCGGAGCCGTCCTTGATGCTCCAGGCGTTGAGGTAGGAGATCACGTCGCGTGTATCGACGGACCCGTCCCCGTTAAAGTCCGCCGCGCAGGCGGTGTCGACGAACGTGTCGACGGCGATCTTGTCGAGACTCATCGAACTCTCGACGCTCGGCGCGGTGATGAGATACTCCGACGCGTTCCCGCTGACCTCGAAGACGAACAGCGTGTCGACGAGGAAGCCGAAGTCGCCAAGGTCCTCCCGGTACAACTCGACCGTGTCCACCGGCGCGTCGCCGCCGAGGTTGACCATCGGGTAGTCCAGCTCGGTCCCCTGCGTCCGGATCTGGAGCAGCACCGTGGTGCTCCCCGAGCCCAGGTTGTAGTTCGGCACCGTGATATCAAAGCTGGTGGGACCGAACGGGGAGTAGATGTTGCCCGAGCCGGTCACGAAGCCGTTCCCGGTCGTCTCGACCACATCCGGAGCGGTCCAACCCTCCGGGAGCGGGTCGGGGAACTGCCCCACGTCCGGCACATTCCCGCCCGAACTGCTGGAGAAGTAATCCCACTCGAAGTAGGTCGAGTTCGCGTCGCCTCGCGACCAGCCATAGTCGCCGGGGCCCGTGAAATCGGCCAGAGCCTGAGAACCAGCCACGCCGAGCACCAGCCCGGCCGCTACGCGAAGCACCGCACCGTCCATTTTGAAGCTCCTTCCGTCAGGAAATGGCCGTTGGACAATTGCAGATATCCAACTGCGTTTACAGTAGAAGCAACTCGCGGCCGAGTCCACGAGTTGAAGAGTTGTATATCCTCTTTTAATGAATTACCGGTCTTGCCCGCATTGAAGCATGAGCGAGAATACCCGATGATCGTATTTTAGTTGGCATGCCTCGGCGCCGCTTCCGCCTCATTGAAGAGCTGGATCAGGCTGCCGAACATCACCAACGCCCCATCGACCACCCGCTCCCCCTCGTCCCACGTGCAGTCCACCGCACCCAGGGCTCCACAGAACTCCTTCCAGCGCGCCTGCTGGTCGGCTCCATACGGGTTGAGGTAGGCGGTTCCATCCCCCGGCCGAAGCCCCAATGGCGCCGAAACCGCCCGAGCGATGAAGCGCCCGCCGTTGGTGCTCCCCTCGAGCACATACTGCATGCCGAGCAGTTCCAGGGGCCCGGCCCCGCGGACCGCGAGACTGAACATCCTCTGGACCGGAGTCGGCTTGCCCGGGCTTGTTGCCTCGAGGGCGTCGAGGTCCTGCTCGAGCAGCCCGGCCCGGAACTGGGCTCGCTCGACGGGCGCCAGGACCGGATCATGAAGGTGCGTTTCGAGGGCCGATTCGACCGCCCGGTGCACGCCGAGCATCAGGCGGAGGTATTCGGCGTAACTCGAGCGATCCACTTCTCCCCGGACGAGCCGCGCCTGGACAGGGTGCTTCTCGGCCATCGTGTGGAGGGCTTGCGTGGCCACTCGGAGCCGCTCGTGGAGCCCGATTTCCGTGGCGCTTGGCGTGCTCGTCATCGCGCCGCCCCCGCCGCGACGACCAGGGGGATGGTGAGCCAAAGCTGCTCCGATGTGGTCATGTTGACGCAGATCAGGATTCCAGCGCTGCCGGCGAATCTCCGCATGGCACCCTCCAGGATGAATTGTTCATATACTTGAGACTGAGACTCAGTCTCAATAATGGTAGAGGCGGTGGAGGGACAGTCCAGCCCGGTCAGCGGCCGGTAGCGAGATTGGGGAGATCTGCCGACGTTGGGGTCGCTATGGCTGGGCCGCGGGCAGGCGTTCAGGGGGCGCGACCCCCTCGGCCTCGGCGATGGCTTGGGGCAGGACCTCGTACTCGAAGTCGAAGTGGAAGGGCTCGAAGAATGTCCCCGGGACGACGAGCGACCATGGATCGCCCTTGTGCCGGAGCATGGCGTATGGGATCACCACGTGGAGTGAGAGGGTGCCGTCCTCGGCGAGGCTGAGTTTCGCTCGGGCTTCTTCCGGGTTCGAACCATCGAGGCAAGCGAACCGCACCTGGGAGGGCAGGATCGTGCCCCCCATCGTGTCGTCGCCGCTGGCGATGTTGTACATCTCGGTCTGGTCGACGGTCAGGCCGCAGGCTTGGACGTCGTCGGCCTTGTATTGCAGGCGCTGGATCAGGGTGTCGAACTCTGGCCAGGCCGTCTGGTTGAATGCGACGTTGGTGAGATCGATGGTGATCGAACTCTCGTTGGCGATATCGGTGAAAAAGAGTCGGTCCGGATCGGCCTTGTAGAGCCCGACACGGACGATGGCTCCCTCGGAATGGCCCGCACCCTTTTCGAGCCGGGCGCCGCCGAGCCCCGCGAACACCTCGAGATTCTCGCCGAGCGGGACGCGCTCTTCGGGGCTCGCGTAGGGCAGTCGCGCCTCGAGAGAGACGGGCGAGCCGTCCGCCTTGGTCCAGGCGACCTTCACCACGGGCATGCGGCTGTCGTCGGCGAGCAGCATCGGCCCGTGTGCGTGCAGCGAGGCGCCCGACGCGGCGGCGGCAATACAAGACCAAATTATCCCGTATCCACGCATGGGGTGATCTCACCAGTTCGAGATGGGGAACTCCGCCAAAATCGTCGTCGAAAGGCACGACAGCGCGCTTGTGCTTTCTGCCGCATGAATATAGCTTGGCCGTCATCGATCTCGCGCGCGAAAGTCGAACGACCCGGCACGTGTCCGGAGATTTCACCATTGAGGGGTGCCCCATGACTCGAGCCCGAAACTCCGTTCTCCTGCTGTCCGCGATCACACTGGCCGCGGGTGTGGCGCAGTCGGCGCTGGCTGGCCCGCCATCCACGGCGGGGGATGAGGACGTGCTGAAGCTGCTCGACCGCCGGGCCCCGGTGTCCCGAAGCGACGGGCACGACGGATCGAGGGCGTTCGACAGCAAGAACATGACGCTCTTGGCGTGGCTTTCGCTGGGCGACTTCCCGGGCAACTCGTCGAGTGGCAACGATTGCTGGGGGTATGTCTCGCCGAGCGGTCGCGAGTACGCGATCATGGGCCTCGAGCGGGGATACGGGTTCGTCGAGATCACCGATCCGGCGAATCCGGTCATTCTCACGACCATCTCGGGTCCGGCGAGCGTGTGGCACGACGTCAAGGTGATCGGGCAGTACGCCTACGGCGTGAGCGAGGCCGGGTCGGGCATCCAGGTGATGGACCTGACCAACATCGACGCCGGCACCGTGACGCTCGTCAAGAACAAGACGCAGCAGGGCCACTCAAGCACGCACAATATCGTGAGCAACCCCGACTCGGGGTACCTCTACCTGTGCGGGGCGAACATCCAGAACGGCGGGCTTGTCGCGGTGAGCACGGCGAATCCAACGGATCCGACGATCGTCGGGGCGTGGGGCGATATGTACGTGCACGACGCCCAGGTCGTGAGCTACACCAGCGGGCCCTACGCCGGGCGCGAGATCGCGTTCTGCTTCTCGGGGTTCAGCGGGGGCTGGAATCAGACGGGCCTGCGCATCGTCGATGTGACTGACAAGAGCAACATGCACACGCTCGCCACAGTCTCCTGGTCCGGCGCCGAGTACTCCCACCAGGGGTGGTTGAGCGAGGACCGGCGATACATCTACGTCGATGACGAGCTCGACGAGTACTACGGCGATGTGAGCCAGACGACCACACGCATCTTCGACGTGCAGGACCTGCTGAACCCCACATTCATGGGCACGTTCACGACCGGTCTCGACTCGATCGATCACAACCAGTACACGCACAACGGCATGATCTTCCAGTCCGACTACCGGTCCGGCCTGCGCGTGTTCGATGCGGCTGATCCGACCCACCCGACCGAGGTTGCCTACTTTGACACATTCCCGGCCAACAACGACCCCGCGTTCAACGGGAGCTGGAGCAACTACCCCTATTTCCCCAGCGGCACCATCATCATCTCCGACATCGAGAGTGGCCTCTTCGTTGTGCGGCTCGACCTGTGTCTCGCAGACTTCAATCATGACGGCGCCGTCGACACGCTGGATGTGCTGGCGTTCTTGAACGCTTGGACGGCCGGAGACAGTGCCGCAGACACCAACGGGGACGGGACGATCAACACGATGGATGTGCTCGCCTTCCTGAACGCCTGGACGAGCGGCTGCTAGTTTGCTGGGCGGGCACTTGGCGCCCCGGGCCGCGCCCGTCGGGGAAGGTGATATCCGGATCCGGAACTTGGATCCTCGGGCTTGCCGCGGACCCCGCGATTGGGCTTGTGCCCGAGCGGTCGCGCTGCTAGTTTGAGCGCCCGAGCCGGGCCCGGCTCGGGACAGGCCGGTTGCGCGCCGCCTCCGTCTCTCCAGTCTGAAAGGATGTCTGATGCCGATAACTCGTCGACGGAATCTCCCCGCCACCGTTCTGCTCCTGCTGGCCAGTGCCGCAGCGGCGGGTCCGGGCGGCCCACCCGTGACCGCCGGAGACGAGGACGTGTTCAAGCTCGAGAGCCGGGAGGCTCCGGTCGCCCGGGTGGATCAGCCCGGCGGCGGCGAGCGTGCGGGCTTTGACAGCCAGAACATGACACTCCTGGCGTGGCTCTCGCTGTCGGACCTGCCGACGGGCTCGACGAGCGGGAACGACTGCTGGGGGTACGTCTCGCCGAGCGGCCGCGAGTACGCGATCGTCGGGCTCGAGAAGGGCTTCGCGTTCGTCGAGGTGACCGACCCCGCAAACCCGGTCATCGTGGCGGGCATCACCGGGCCCTCGAGCCTGTGGCACGACGTGAAAGTCATCGGCTCGTACGCGTACGGCGTGAGCGAGGGCGGCGCGGGCATCCAGGTCATGGACATGACCAACATCGACGCCGGCACCGTGACGCTCGTCAAGAACAAGACGCAGCAGGGCCACTCGAGCACGCACAACATCGTCAGCAACCCCGACTCGGGGTACCTCTACCTGTGCGGGGCGAATATCCAGAACGGCGGGCTTGTCGCGGTGAGCACCGCCAACCCCAGCGATCCGACCATCGTCGGGGCATGGGGCCAGATGTATGTGCACGACGCCCAGGTGGTGAGCTACACCAGCGGGCCCTACGCGGGCCGGGAGATCGCCTTCTGCCTGTCCGGGTTCAGCGGCGGCTACAGCCAGACGGGGCTCCGCATCGTGGACGTGACCGACAAGGGCAACATGTTCACGATCGCGACGGTGTCGTGGGCCGGCGCCCGCTACTCCCATCAGGGGTGGCTCAGCGAGGACCGCAAGTACCTGTATGTGGACGACGAGCTGGACGAGGGCGATTCGGTCGGTGTGACGACCAGCCGCGTGTTCGATGTGGAGGACCTGACGAACCCCGTGTTCAAGGGCACGTTCACGACGAATCTCCCGGCGATCGACCACAACCAGTACGTGCACAATGGGCGGATCTACCAGTCGAACTACCGCTCCGGGCTGCGGGTCTTCGACGCGTCGAACCCCATCTCACCGGTCGAGATCGCGCACTTCGATACCTACCCCTCCGACGACGCCGCGCAGTTCAACGGAACGTGGAGCAACTACCCCTTCTTCCCGAGCGGGACGATTATCATCTCCGATATCGAGCGGGGTCTCTTCGTGGTGCGTCTCGACGGGGTATCGGTCAGCCTTGTCACGCCCCCGACCAAGCTGGACCCCAACACCCCGACGCCGATCACGGCGGAGTTCGTCGAGTCGTTCGGGACTTTCGACCACGGCACCGTCGAGTTGAACTACTCGCTCGACGGCGGCGCGAGCCAGGCGGTCGCGATGGCCGATCTGGGCAGCGGCTTCTTTCGCGCCGACCTGCCTGGGGCCAACTGCTTCCAGACCTACGACTACTTCGTAAGCGCGACGACTGACAGCGGATCGGTGATTACTTCCGACACGGTCCACGCCCTGGTCGCCGGCGACCAGATCATCGCCGTGGACTACGACGGGGAGACGGCCGGGGGGTGGACGGTCGGTGACACCGGCGACGGCGCGACGACAGGCATCTGGAACCGCACGGACCCTGTCGCGACCGACGCCCAGCCGGGTGACGACGTTTCGAGCGACGGCGTGAACTGCTGGGTGACCGATGGGCGCGGCGGCGCGGTCGGCGACTACGACGTCGACGGCGGCAAGACCACGCTCAAGACCCCGGTCTTCGACCTCTCCTCGATGTCCGACCCCTTGGTGGGCGTCTGGGTGTGGTACTCGAACGACAAGGGCGCGGACCCGAACAACGACACCTTTCGCATCGATTTCTCGGCCAACGGCGGCTCCACTTGGGTGAACGCCAAGACGCTCGGGCCGGCCGACGAGTTCAGCGGCGGTGGCTGGTACTACCACGAGATCCGCGTGGCCGACAAGGTGACGCCCGGGGCAAACTTCCGCGCCCGCTTCGTCGCGGAGGACGCCGCGAGCGGATCGATCGTCGAGGCCGCTGTTGATGAGTTCAGCATCTTCGAATACGACTGCAACGGGTGCCAGGCCGACTTCAACGGCGACGGCTCGGTCAACACCCAGGACGTCCTCTCGTTCCTGAACGCGTGGGTCGCGGCCGACGGATCCGCCGATATCAACGGCGACGGCTCGGTCAATACCCAGGACGTGATCGCCTATCTGAACCTCTGGACCGCCGGCTGCTGAGGCGGCCACCGAGATTCCGAACTCGAGACGCCCGCGCTCCGCAGCGCGGGCGTCTTGCGTTGGAACCCGCCGGCGTGTCAATGGCGGACGCGCACGGACACGCTGCCGTTGCTGGTCGAGATGGTGGAGTTGGCTCCTCCCGCTCCGATCACGAACCGCTTGGTGGTGGCGCCGCCGGAGACGCTGATCCGTCCCTCACCGGCATCATCGGTGGCGGTGATCTTCCCGCTGCTGGTATTCGCATCGATCTGCCCGGCAAAGTCGGGTCCGACCGTGATCGCGACCGAACCGTTGGAGGTCTCGATTTCGATCGGCCCCGGCCCGACGAGTTCGGCCCGCACCGAGCCGTTGCTCGTGTGCACATCGAGCGGCCCCGAGGCGCCCACGATCTTGACGCTCCCGTTCGAGGTTTCGCACGAGACCGGTCCGTCGTGGTTGCTGACCGTCACGGAGCCGTTGGAGGTCCGCAGGGCCGCCCCGCCAGCGAATCCGGAGAGTTCGATGTGGCCGTTGCTGGATCTGCCCCGGATGGGGCGGTCGCTCGGGCCGGCGATCTCGAACGAGACACCCTCGTTGGCGGCTCGCGGCGTCGGCCAGGCGGCCTCTATGGTGAGGTAGTCGGCGCCGGAGGGGTCGGCGGTGATCTGAACGGCGTCGGCCCGCTCCTGGGTGGTCGCTCGGATGTGCGCCCGCACCCACACGTCGTCCCGTGGGGCTTCGGCGAGGGTCAGCGAGCCGTTCTCCGCCACGGCCGCGATCCCGGCGCCGGAGGGGAGCAGAAAGGTGACCTCCACGTCCCGCTTGAATCGGGCCTGCCCCCACGACGAGCCGCATCCGGCTCCGAGGGTGGCCGCGCCAACTGACAGGATGAGCATCGCCGCGTCGCGCCTTCGCATCGTCGTTCTCCCGATCCGCTTGCCTCGTCTGGGCGGACGCCCAAGACCGGAGCGTAGCTCCTGATTGGGATTCGCACGCGGGGCTTGCGTCCACGGTCGGCGGCTACGCTCTGGGACTCTACTCGGAGGCCCAGATGACCACCTCGGCAGCGCGATTCGCTCAAACCCTCCGCCGGACGGGCGCCGGCCGCACCGACCTCGAGCCACGCCTCGTGGGAGATGGCGTGCGCCGGTTCCGCGATCCCGCGTACCGGACGCACCGGCTGCGACCCTCGCCGGCGCTCGTGCATCAACTGGAGGAGATCGGGAGCGGCGCGGGGGCCGGGGCCGCTCCGGAGTTCTTCGAGTCTGGCGGCTGGTACGGGCTGCGTCTCGCATTGGCCCGGGGGACGGACGTCTACGGGACGGGCGAGGTTGCGGGCCCCCTCCGGCGGAACGGTCGGACGGTCTCGGTATGGACCACCGACGCGTTCGGGTACGACGACACGACCGAGGCCCTGTACCAGGCGCACCCGTGGGTGCTCGGCGTGCGGGCGGACGGCACCGCGTTCGGGCTGCTCGCCGACAGCCCCCGACGGGGGGTCATCTCGGCGGGCGCCGACCTGCTGATGGCGTTCGAGGGCGAGCCATTCGCGGCCTATGTCATCGAGAGGGACCATCCGGCGGATGTGGTGCGCGCGCTGACCGATCTGACGGGCCGGGCCCCGCTCCCGCCGGCGTGGGCGTTGGGATATCACCAGTGCCGCTGGTCGTATGAGCCGCAGTCGCACGTGCTGGAGATCGCGTCGGGCTTCCGTTCGCGGCGTCTACCGTGCGACGTGCTCTGGCTCGACATCGACTACATGGACGGCTTCCGGGTATTCACGTTCGATGGTGAGAAGTTCCCCGACCCTGCGGCGCTCAACCGGGAGCTGCACTCGCGGGGTTTCAAGGCGGTCTGGATGGTGGACCCCGGGATCAAGGTCGACGCGGGCTACGACGTGTACAAGTCGGGGCACGAAGGTGAACACTTCGTGAAGGACCTCGACGGGAACGAATTCCACGGGAGCGTGTGGCCGGGCCCATGCGCGTTCCCGGACTTCACTCGCGAACGCACTCGCGAGTGGTGGGCAGGGCTCTATGCCGGCTATCTCTCGCACGGGATCGACGGCGTGTGGAATGACATGAACGAGCCGGCCGTGTTCGGACTGCCGGGGAAGACGATGCCCGAGACGAACCGGCACGAGGCCGATGCCGGATTGGGCGGTCCCGACAGCCATGCGCGGTACCACAATCTCTACGGGATGCAGATGGTCCGTGCGACAAGGGAGGGCGTCCGGGCCGCGAGGCCGGGGCACCGGCCCTTTGTGCTGACCAGGTCGAATTTCCTTGGAGGGCACCGGTACGCCGCGACATGGACGGGCGACAACACGAGCGACTGGGGGCACCTGCACTGGTCGATCACCATGGCGCTCAACCTTGGGCTGTCCGGCCAGCCCTTTGTGGGGCCCGACATCGGGGGCTTCGCCGGCGACGCAACGGGGCATCTCTTTGCCCGGTGGATGGGGATCGGCACACTCCTGCCCTTCGCCCGGGGCCACTCGATCAAGGGCTCGAAGGACCACGAGCCCTGGTCGTTCGGCGCACTCAGCGAACGGATCTGCAGGCTCGCGCTCGAGCGACGCTACCGTCTGCTCCCGTATTTCTACACGCTTTTCCGCGAGGCCTCGGTCTCGGGCCTCCCGGTGGCGCGGCCGCTCTTTTTCGCCGATCCGGCCGACGCCTCGCTGCGGGGCGCCGACGACGCGTTCATGCTCGGCGACGACGTGATGGTGCGTGCGCAGGTGCGCCCCAGCGGCCTCTGCAGGGCGCCCATGCCCCGCGGGCGGTGGGCGCGGTTCGAGCCGGCAGGCGAGGTCGAGCACGAACTCCCGGAGCTCCGCCTGCGGGCCGGGGCCATCGTGCCGCTGGGCCCGGTGATGCAGCACGTCGGCGAGCGGGCGCTCGACCCACTCACACTTGTCATCCACCCCGACGAGCACGGCCGGGCGAGCGGGCTGCTGTACGAGGACGCGGGCGATGGATTCGGCTACGAGCGGGGTGAGTTCCGGCTGACACGGTACGAGGCGACGGTGCACCACGGACGCATCGCTCTCGACTCGAGCGTGGTCGAGGGCGGGTGGGGGCCGCGAGAGGGTGCAGTCCGGACGGTCGTGCTCGACTGACCCGGTGGAGAGTCAGTTCACCTCGACGATGAGGAATTCCTTCACGCCGCGGGGCGCGCGGACGCTGACGGTCTCCCCGATCCGAGACTTCATGAGCGCCTCGCCCATGGGGCTGGTGACGGTGACCTCGATGTAGTCGAGCGAGAG
Source organism: Phycisphaerales bacterium (assembly GCA_016709445.1). Classification (GTDB taxonomy): domain Bacteria; phylum Planctomycetota; class Phycisphaerae; order Phycisphaerales; family UBA1924; genus PNC22. The sequence continues at coordinate 62,333 of JADJMV010000007.1, read as the reverse complement.
GTCGCCGGTGGCCTCGCCGACGAGGCGGTAGAGGTCCTCGTCGCCGGAACCGACCTCGCGGAGCTTGACGGTCGAGCCGAGGAAGACGACGCCGTCGGCCTGCGGCTTCGAGTCGTCCACGACGTGCGCCGTCGCGAGCCGGTCCTCGAGGCGCTTGATCTCCGCCTCCTCCATGCCCTGCTGCTCGCGGGCGGAGTGATACTCGGCGTTTTCCTTCAGATCGCCCAATGCTCTCGCCTCGGCGATGCGCTCCGTGATTCGCGGACGGTTGGCGCGCAGCTCCGTGAGCCGCGTTTCGAGCCGAACCTTGTCCTCGGGGGTGATCATTTCCATGCCGCACCTTCCTCAATCTGACCACAATCAAACACTGACCGCCGGGGACCACAGGGTGGCCCACGGCGGCTGCCCTATTCAAGCAGACCGGGGCCTGCGAAACAAGCCGAGTACCCCCAGGATCGCCCAGAGTCCCGCCGCGACCCCGAACACGGCCCCGATCGCCCTCCAATGGCCCGGTCCGACGGCGGCGGCGGAGCCTGTCCAGGGGCGATCGCGCGAGATTTCGAATCCCGAGGTGATCGGGCTGGTCATCCACCACCAATCGAAATCAGCGCTGTGTGGAGACGCGCCGGCCGGGCCGAGCGCGATGAGGGGGCCGATACCGGCGATCGTCACGAAGGCCAACATCCACCACCCGCGAGCGGGACGCCGCGTCCAGAGTGCGAGGGTGAGCAGGGCTCCGCCGAGCAAGCCCCACGCGCAGATCGACGCGGCGAGCGCTCCGACGACGGAGACGGGCCAGGCGGCCATGGCGATCTGGGGCCAGATGACTGCCTGTGCGGGGACGAGAACGACGACCATATCCTGCCAGACGGCGCGCATCACGGCTCGGAATCGCACGCTCGGGCGGAGCTGGCTCAGACGCGCCATCGGCCAGAGCAGCGCGACGCCAACGGCCGTTGCGGCGAGCACGGCCCGGGCCGCGGGACGGAGCGCGGAGGGGTCGTGCGCCCCGGGGGCGCCCACGCGCCAGAACGCCGAGATGGTGGCGAGCAAGAGGTAGAGCGTCCAGAAGAATGCAAAGACGCGCGGCTCGCCGCGGCGGTGGGCCCACCCCCGATCACTGGGCGCCGGTCGCCCGAAGATGTCGAGGTCGGGCAGCGGGGAGGCGGGGAGCGGGTTGGGCAGGTCGGGGGCCACTTCGGCGTTTGTACCGCCAAGGGGTGGTTGGGGTTCGTCGGCGGGCTCGTTCACTGGTGCTGGGTCAGATCGTACGCGAAATAGCGCTCATCGAAGATCTCGATGCGGTTCTGGCCGACGTCGATCCGGTGGTGGAATTGGGGATTCGATGCCAGGGAGCGCAGGCGCGCGATCTTGGCCTCGCTGGAGGCCTCGCCGGGGATGTACTCCCCGTAGCGCCCGCCCCACACGACTTGCGAGCCGGTATCCGTGACGATCGAGAGCTTCCCGCGCGAGAGGTAGTCCGAGACGTCGATACCCATGATCTGCGAGGCGAAGCCCTCGCGGAGGAGGGGTGCGAGGAGGCCGAGCGCGGCGGCGACATCGTCGCCCGGCCAAGGGTCGAGGACATCCAGATTGCCGCTCGGGCTCAGTGGGACGGGGCTCGCCGCGCCGAGGATGACCCGGAGTCCCGAGGCCCCGGCGGGGTAGTCGACCGGGAAGGGCCGCCCCTTCCAGTCGAGGGCGTAATCACGGGGCCCGCTGCGCAGCGCACAGGCCGGCGCTCGCCATTGGCCACGGACGCGGACAACATCATCGGCGGTACGGTCCAGGCGCGGCGCCCCGTCGAACCATCCGCTGGACGCGAGCGCGTTGCCGAGCTGATCCATAAGGGTTGCGTCGAGCCGGCGGCCGGTGAGTTGTGCCTCGACGCGGCTGGTGATCTGATCTCGCAGACCCTCATCGAGCCAGGTCTGATCCGACCCGGGCTGGGTCGGCCACTCGATCACCACGCGGATCGGCTCGGCGGCAAGGATCTCTGTGGCGCGGGCGTGCACCACGACCGAGCCATATCCGAGCGCGCTGACGCCGATGAGGGCGAGCAGCGCCGCGGCGGCCACGCGGAGGTTCATCCCCCCGAACCGACCTTCCTCTGTCTGCTCCGCCACCCGAGCACGAGCCTTCCTGGCCATGCGAACCTCCGTGTCAGGAACCACCACAGGCCACCGGGTTTCCCGCGGCGGCACGCACCAAGCGGGCGCACAAGGCCGGCATATCCAGACCCGCGCTCGCCGCCGCCATGGGCAGCAGGGAGTGCGACGTGAACCCGGGCATCGTATTGACCTCGAGGAGCCAGGGCTGACCCTCGTCATCGAGCAGGAAATCGACCCGGCAGAGGTGTCGGACGCCCAGATCCCGGGCGAGGGCGACAGCGGCGACGCGGCAGCGCTCGCTGACGCCGGCGGGCAGGGCGGGCTCGATGAGGTAGCGTGTGTCGTCGCGCTCGTACTTGGCGGCGTAGTCGTAGACCCCGGAGGCCGGGGCGATCTCGATCAAGGGCAGGGCCCGGAGATGCCCACCCTCGTCCAGCACACCGACCGTCAGCTCGCGCCCCCGGACCATCGACTCGATCATGTAAACGCGCCCCGGTCGGGCGTGGATATCGGCGTTCGCGGCGGCATGGGCACAGCACCACGCCTCGGCGTCGGGACACATATGCAGCCCGACGCTCGATCCATCGTGGACAGGCTTGACCACGACGGGGAGCGGGAGGGGGCACTGGGGGTCGCGGGCGTTGAGGATGCACGCGGGCTTGGTGGCGGTCCCGAGGCGCGCGGCCGCGAGTTTGGTCGCGAGCTTGTCCATGGCGGCTCTTGCGGCGGCGGGCCGGCACCCGACGTAGGGCCGGCCGAGCGCCTCGAGCAGGTCCTGGAGCGGGCCGCCCTCACCGAATGCGCCGTGGAGGGCCGGCCAGACAACCTCTCCGGGCGTCGCTCGGAGGGTCTCGATCGTGGGACGATCGATGACGAGCTCGTGGACCTCGGCGCCGGCACGGCGGAGCGCGGCGGCGATCCCGGCGGCGCTCTGCAGGCTGACGGGGTGCTCCAAGTCCGGGCCGCCGGCGAGGACGAGCACGCTCGGGAGATTCGCGTTCACAGCCCGTCCCTCGTCCAGACGACGACCTCGCGCTCGAGCCTCAGGCCGAAACGATCGAGAACGCGGCGTTCGATCGCCTCCATGAGTTCGATGACATGGGAGGCCTGGGCGCCGTCGGCAACGGTGATGAAGTTGGCGTGGCGATCACTCACGACGGCTCCCCCGACGCGCAGCCCCTTGCAGCCGGACCGGTCGATGAGGAGCCCTGCGCTGACGCGTTCGCCCGCACCACCGACCTCGGGGATCGCCGCGCCGAGCGTGGGGTTCTTGTAGCAGCACCCCGCGCTGCGGTCGGCCATCGGCTGTGAGGCCTTCTTGTAGGCCATCACCTGCTTGAGCCGCTCGCGCAGGGGGCCTGGATCGGCCCGGCGAAGGACGAGATCGCACGAGGTGATGATGAGATCCTGGAGGCCGCTATGCCGGTAGCTGAAGGCGATCTGGTCGCGCTCGAGGCTGACGTGGCGGCCGCCGCGATCGAGGGCATGGACGCGTTGGACCGAGTCGGCGATCTGCCCGAAAGCGCCGCCGGCATTCATGACGAGGGCGCCGCCGATCGAGGCGGGGATGCCGCCGAGACCCTCGAGCCCGGCAAGACCGAGGCGAACGGCCTCGACGATCGCCTTCGGGAGATTGGCTCCCGCGCCGGCACGGATCACCACGGTCTCGCGGTCGGGGGCGCCATCGGATCCGGGGAGGGGGCGAACGGCCGCGAACTCACCCTGAGCGAGCGAGACGACCAATTCGGAGACGCCGGCGTCGTGGACCAGGAGATTGGCCCCGTCGCCCAGGACCCGGAGGGTTGGGTCGATCTCGAGGCAGGCGCGGAGCTCGTCGGCGCTGGAGGGCACGGCGAACGTCTCGGCACGGCCACCGATTCCGAACCAGGTCGGGATCGCGGCGTCTCGCTGGACCGTGATGGAGGTCACGCTGATTCCCATGGCAGCCCGAGCCTACAACGCGTTGCGCCGGGAACCGAGCGATTCGTCCCGGGGCGGGTTCACGCCTTCTCCGTTCGGCCCGAGGCGAGCCCCATGTAGCCGTGGGCGACCTGCCACACCGGCCCCGCACCCATCACGACGAGCAGGTCGTTGGGCTGGCAGAGGTTCTCAAGCTGCTCGACGATCGCCTCGAATGGGTAGAGATGCATCGCACGCACACCGCGCTTGCGGAGGCGGTCGACGAGGTCCGCGGCCGAGACCTTGGTCTTCTCGATCTCGCTGTCGCGGACGAAGTAGATATGCGGCACGATCACGACGTCGGCCTGGCTGAAAGCCTGGGCAAACTCTTCGAGCAGGAAGCGCGTCCGCGAGTGCTGATGGGGTTGGAAGACGCAGATCAGCCGGCCGCCGCGGTCCTGAGGGCGTTCGAAGTCGCGGAGCGCGCGGAGCGTGGCGTCGATCTCGGTGGGATGGTGCCCGTAGTCGTCGTACACCCGGACGGCCCCGCCGGGGACGGGACGGTCGCCGAGGTACTGCGTGCGCCTGTCGATGCCACGGAAGGCGGTGAGGCTCGCGGCGACGCGGGAGGGGTCGGCCCCGAGCCGGAGCGCCAGGACGCAGGCTGTCGCGGCATTCATGGCGTTGTGCACGCCCGGGAGTTGCATGGTCCAGCTGGCGACGAGCTCACGCCGGTGTGTCAGAGCGACCTGACGCGTGCGGGAGTCCACCCAGACGACCCAATCGGCCGCGGGGCTGAAGCCGATCGTCTCGACACGGCAGCGGAGGCCGGCGGTGATCTGGCGACGGTGGGCGCCCTCGTCGGCGATCAAGAGGTATCCGCCGTCTTCGGCGGGGGGGATCAGGCGGGCGAACTCGGCAAAGCTCTGTACGACGGCATCGAGCGATCCGTAGATATCGAGGTGATCGGCCTCCACGGAGGAGATGCTGGCGAGGGTGGGCCGGTGGTTGTGGAACGAGCGATTGAACTCGCAGGACTCGGCGAGGAGGAGGCCGGGCGCCCCGGCCATGGGGCCGGCCGGCACCCGGGCAGCGCCGAGGCGGAAGCCGACGGGCGCCGAGAGCCCTGGGCCCGACTGGGCGTGGAGGGCTCCGAGGGTCAACTGGGTGCTCGTCGCGCCGACGATGACTGTCGGATCGAGGCCGGCGTCGGTGAGTGCGGCTCCGAGCATGGCGGTCGTGGTGCTCTTGCCGTGGGTGCCGGCCAGGCAGACACCCGTCCGCCCGAGCATGCACCGCCCGAGCGCCTCGGCGTAGGTCAGGATGGGCAGGCCCCGGGTCGTGGCCGCGAGAAGTTCTGGATGGTCGTGCGGGATGGCCGCGGAGGCGATGACCATGTCGCAGGCCTCGGGGAGGAGCCCCTGGGTCTGTTGGAAGTGCACCTCGATGCCCTCGGTGCGGAGCCTTTCGGTGGTCTCGCTGGGGGCAGAGTCGGAACCGGCGACGATTGCCCCCCGGGCCTTGAGCATCCGCGCGAGCCCGGACATGCCGCACCCGCCGATGCCGATGAGGGCAAGGCGTTTGCCGGCCACCTCGAAGGCCTCGGCGTGCGCATGGGCGGGCTGCGTGCGCGGACGGTCACTCTCGTGCATAACCAAGGGTATCGGCCGCGGGGCGGTCCGAGCGTGAGCAGGGCGGGGCGACCTATGCTCGCGGGCGATGCCCCCGCCCGAGCCCCCCCAAAAGCCGCCGGCTTTGCCCTACCGGATCGCATGCCTGTGCGACCTCCGCGACGCCTCCGGGCGGGTGTTGCTGCTGCATCGGGTGAAGGCCCCCAACAAGGACCTGTACTCGCCGATCGGGGGCAAGCTGGACATGCAGACGGGTGAATCTCCGGCTCAGTGTGCGCAGCGGGAGATCCGCGAGGAGGCGTCGATCGAGGTACCGCTCTCGCGACTGCACCTCGGGGGGCTCATCTCGGAGGCCGGGTACGAGGGGAGCGGCCACTGGCTGCTCTTCTACTACCGGGTTCTGGGTCCCGTGGAGGTGCGGACCGGGGCCATGTGCGAGGGCCACCTGGAGTGGCATCGGCCCGAGGCGATCGATGGGCTCAACCTGCCGGAGACCGACCGGAAGATCATCTGGCCCCTGATCCGGCTTCACGAGCCGCGTCGGGAGGGGGAACTGCCCGGGTTCTTTGCGGTGCATATCGACTGCACCGGGCCCGAGATGGTCTGGAGCGTCGAGCAGCAGGACGGAGTTTGACCGCGTCGCGAATCGGTTTGCGGTCTGTTCCGTATACTTCTCTCGATGCAACCCTTCTTTCATGCTTCGCGCCCAGGAGCCGCGGGTCGGTTCTTGGTCTGCTGTGTGGCGTTCCTCGCGACCGCGGTGTGTGGCGCCGGGGCGATGGCCCAGCCCGCGGCGCAGCGTGGATCCGGCGGGGGGGGCCCGCCCGGTCCAACCGCGGTGCCGGATGAGCGTCAGGCCAGCAACCTGGCGGTCATTCCCATCAAGGAAGAGATCTCCGCGCTGACAGTCTCAAGCTTCCTGCGTCGGCTGCACTTGGCGGAGCAGGGCGGTGCGGACGCGGTGGTGATCGAGCTCGACACGCCGGGCGGCGAGGTGCTGGCGGTGCAGGAGATCTGCAACGCGATCCGGGAGTCGCCGATCGCCAACTCGATCGCCTGGGTGCACCCACGGGCCTACTCCGGCGGCGCCATCATCGCGCTCGCCTGCCGCGAGATCGTCGCGTCGAGTTCCGCGGTCATGGGGGACGCGCTGCCGATCTCCATCGACCAGCTCTCCCGTCTGCGAGAATTGCCGCCCGCCGAACGGCAGAAGATCACTGCCCCACTGCTCGCCGAGGTCGTGGGCTCGGCGAGGCTTCGGGGGTGGGACGAGTACGTCGTCCAGGGATTCGTCGCGCTCGGCGTCGAGCTGTGGTGGGTGCGGGACAAGGCCACGGGCCAGGAAATGGCGGTCAACGAGGCTGAATACCGAATGCTCTTCGACGGGAATCCGCCCCGGACGCGCCCGCTGCTCATGGCGGCCCCGGGCTCGTCCGGAGTCCCGACCACGCCGGTCGGCCCCGATCACGGCTCGGCGGCGGGCGGCAAGGGAAGTGGCCCGGACAATTTCCACCCCGCGGGCCCGGCCCTCGCCGCCCTGGCCGTCGATCCGCTGGAGATCGGCCATGAGAGCACACGCAGAACAATCTCGGAGGCGGACAGGGACCGGTTCGAACTTGTGGGGTATCTCTGCTCGGGCGATGGACCTCTCATTCTCAACGCCGGCGAGCTGGCGATGCTCGGCTTTGCTTCCAACAAGGGCCCGACCGGGGCCGTGGAGCCAATCCAGACCGACGCGGATTTGATGAAGTTCATGGGGGCGAAGAACATCCGGCGTCTGGAGCCGAGCTGGTCGGAGTGGGTCGTTCGAGCCATGACGCACAACTGGGTGCGGGGCATTCTCATCGTCGTGTTCCTCATCGCGCTCTTTATGGAGCTCTCGCACCCAGGGATCGGGCTGCCCGGGGCGATCGCGGCCATCGCGCTGGTCGCCCTGCTTGCTCCCCCCGCGCTGGTCGGGCTCGCGAATTGGTGGGAGATCGGCGCGATCGTGGTCGGGATCATCCTGATCGGGCTCGAGCTGTTCGTCATCCCGGGATTCGGAGTGCCGGGAATCCTTGGGCTCTTGCTGCTCTTCGGGGGCCTGCTCGGAACCTTTGTCGCTGATAGCCCGGGGAGCCTCTTCCCGGACAGCTCGGGCGCACACTCGGACATGCTCTATGGGCTGGTGACCATTATGCTCAGCACCGCGACGGCGCTCGTCGGCATGTACTTCATCGGCAAGCACTTCGGATCGATACCGCTCCTCGGCGGGCTGGTGCTCAAGTCGGTCTCCGGCGAGTCCGGGGAGGATGGCGAGTTTTTGGCGGAGATTCCGGTTGGCGGGAAACAACTTCCCAAGACCGGCGCCCTGGGCGTCGCGGTCTCCACTCTGCGGCCTTCCGGGCGGGTCGAGATCGGCAACGCGGTGGTCGACGCCGTCGCGGACTTTGGGATCATCGAGGCCGGGAGCAGGGTTCGCGTCGTCTCGGCGAGCGACTTCCGTATCGTCGTGTCGGAGGATCCGGAGCCCGCACCCGGGCGTGAGGGGAACGCGTGAGCGACCAGGGATTATTGATGCTGGGCCTTGGTCTTCTGGCGGCCGCGGTGCTGCTGGTCGTGGCCGAGGTGTTCATTCCCAGCGGCGGGCTGCTCGCGATCTCGGCGGGGGTCGCGACGTTGGCGGGGGTGATCGTGCTCTTCCAGGTGGACAAGACGTGGGGCCTGGTCGGGGTGCTCACGGTCCTCGTGATGGGCCCGCTGGCCTTCGGCTTCGCGATCAAGGTGTGGCCGAACACGCCGATCGGGCGGCAGATGCTGCTCGGCAATATCAGCGAGGAAGAACTCGCCAACCAGCGTCAGGCCGAGAAGGCCGAGCGGGACCGGCGGCAAGCCCTCGTCGGGGCCGAGGGAGAGGTGATCGCGACGCTGCGCCCTGTGGGCGTTGTCCGCATTGCGGGGGAACGCTACGAAGCACTCGCAGAGACCAGCATGATCGAGGCGGGCGCCCGGGTCCGCGTCACCGCGGTGCACGACAACGAGATCAAGGTCCGGGCGATTTGACGTTCCATGCGCCGCCGGCCCGGCCCGTCAGACGTCGCGGCGACGGCCCGGCGTCGGCAGGTGTACTCCCCATCCCCGCTTCGTGACGCTCTTGCTGAGGTCGGATGCAGGCGAGGAGGGGCCCGTCCGCCCGTCTCCCGCCAGGCACTCCGGCACCCCCGAACCAGAGCCTGCGCAACGTGGACTGCCCACCGCTCCGGGTCCGCGGGCCGATATACTGCCCCATCGACTCGGGGCCTACCTCACCGGCAGGGGAAACGACTCATGCGCACGCAACGACCTTCCGTCCTGAAGCTCTCGGCCATCGGCTCGATCTTCGCCATGACCGGCCGGGCTTTCGCCGCGGGCGGTGACGCGGCACCGCTCCGCCCGGTCCTCGCCCAATCCACCGCCGGGGACAAGGCGCTGCTGGTCGGGATCATCGTCGTCGCGCTCTTTTTCGTGGTCGTGCTGTTCCTGGTGGGGCAGTTCATCAACCTCTATGTCCAGGCCCTGCTTTCGAACGCCCGCGTCCGGCTGCTCGACCTGATCGGCATGCGGCTCCGCAAGGTCGATATCCGGACTGTCGTCTTCTCACGGATCCGGGCGGTCAAGGCTGGGCTCGAGATCTCAACGGCACAGCTCGAGACGCACTACCTCTCCGGCGGCCGGGTGCCGAACGTGATCTCGGCCATGATCGCCGCGCGGAATGCGAGGATCGAGCTGCCCTGGAACGTCTCCACGGCGATCGACCTGGCGGGACGCGACATCCTCGACGCCGTCAATACGAGCGTGAATCCGAAGGTCATCGATTGCCCGAACCCCGCCCAGGGACGCTCCACGATCGACGCGGTCGCCAAGGACGGTATCCAGCTCAAGGCCCGCGCTCGCGTGACGGTCCGCACCAATCTTGCCCGCCTGATCGGCGGCGCTACCGAGGACACGATTGTCGCTCGCGTCGGCGAGGGCATCGTCTCGGCGATCGGTTCGGCCGACTCCCATAAGCAGGTGCTGGAGAACCCCGACCGCATCTCCAAGGCGGTGATGGCCAAGGGGCTCGACGCCGGCACCGCCTTCGAGATCCTCTCCATCGACATTGCCGATATCGACGTCGGTGAGAACATCGGCGCCAAGCTCCAGGCCGACCAGGCCGAGGCCGACAAGCGTCGATTCCAGGCCGAGGCCGAGAAGCGGCGAGCCATGGCTGTCGCCCTCGAGCAGGAGAACAAGGCGAAGATCCAGGAGAATCAGGCCCTGGTCACGCTCTCGCAGGCCGAGGTACCCAGGGCGATCGCCGATGCGTTCCGGGCGGGGCGGCTGGGGGTGATGGACTACTACAGGCTCCAGAACATCCAGGCCGACACCAGCATGCGCGCGTCTATTGCCGGGGACGGCTCGGGTGATCGGCCGAAGCCCCAGTCCTGAGGTGAGTCTCGTTCAGCGATCCGGCCCGCCGCGGGCCGGGGATGGACTCTCGCTGGAGCTTGACGCCTCCTCGCGCACTGATCGTGTTTGAACCTCTCTCATTGTCCACTCGGCCCGGCGGAGCAATTCCCCGAGTCGGCGTTGGCGGTAGATCTCGTCCGACCACATCGAGCCCGCCACGGTCTGGGCCGCAGCCCCGGTCGGAGAGTCCGGACGGACCCGAAGATCGAGGGGCTGGACCGCCAAATCGGCGGGAACGGGCGAGGCCGAACCGGCCTGTTCCTGGTTCCATTTCGAGCCCGGTGCGAGCGGGCGCTGGCGCGGCGTCAGCACCCCGGGCTCCCCGAGGCGGATCGGCAGGCTGCCCACGTAGAACACTGTCCCGGGGGGCACGAGCGGGGTGGCGTCGCCCGCGTAGACACTGCGATCGAATACGGCTGTAATTGCCCCTGCTCGCCGGGCGAGCAGGCCGGGGGCGTCCACCAGCTCATACAGCCGGTCAAAGCCCGTGGGGGCGCGCAGATCCACCGGCATGAAGCGGTTGCTCACCGCGTTTGGGCTGAGGTCTTCAAAGCCGGCCTCGATCTCCCGGAAGCGGTCGTCATCCACCGACTGCGCAGATGCCACTGCGGAGAGCGCCAGACTCAGGATGACGGCGGAGACTGGCCGCATGGGAGTTCCTATCGGTCAGAGGTGCCCTTGCGTACGGGGCCGGCGCTCGGAATCAGCACGATGCGCATTCGGAAGGAGACCACGGCATCCGCATCGTCCTTGGCGAGGGCATCGAGGGCCTTCCCTTTGGCGGTCCAACGGTAAAGGGCGTCGAGGAGCGGGCCGTCCACATCCGCGTAGCCGGTCGCAAGTCCGGGCAAGAACTCGGCCTTGGCGACGCGGCCGGACTTACGGAAGTCGATCCGCACCACGGGGTTGCGGGGCACGGCCGCCAGACGCGTCGTGATGGCGAACTTGGGATTCACCGTCGTGATGTCGAGGCCCTCGGTCGCCGGGGGCCGCCCCGGATGCCAGTCGATGGTCTGGTCTCGGGAGGTCGCCGCGGACTCCTTGTCCGACGGGATCGCGTCGTTGGGTTCGCCGGGCGAGGGACTTGCGGGTGCGGCGGGAGCCGCCTCCGCGGGCTGAGCCGCCGGGGGGGCGGGTGGTCCGGCTTCGGGGGAGTTCTCCGGATTGGTATCGGCTTGAGCCCGGGGCTCGGACGAGGCTGGGGCAGAGGCACGCGAGACGATCTTGATGAGGGGGCTGGAGGGCAACTCCGGTGATGCTGATCGGAGCGCCAGCAGGGGAGGCGCCGGTGCGTCGAGCTCCGCGGGTGAGGCGAGCATCGCGGGCTCCGAGGGGTCGATGGCCGGGACCTCGATGCCTGCAGGTTGGGCGGGGCTTGGATCGGGCTGGAGATCGGGCTGGGGTTGGGGGAGCGCGGCGATTTCCTCCGGCGGAGAGGTTGGATCAGCCTGAGCTTGGGCTTGGGCTTGGGCTTGGGCCTGTGGGGCTGGCGCCTCGGTTCGGGTCGGGTCGCCGACCGGCTCTGGGGCGAAGGCGGCCTGCTCGGCATCGCTCGGCTGGGCCCGGTGCTCGGTCGGCTCGGCAAACCCGAGCCAGTTAATCGTCACTGCCTGGGACTGCTCGATCCCGGGTTTGATAGCGTTTTGTTCAGTTTTTGGAACCGGCAGGGCGGCGGAGAAGACTTCCGGTGCTTTCCCCCAATTCGATCGCCCAATGACGAGGACAGCGAGGGCGAGGTGAGCCGCGACGCTCACCGCCAAGGCGGTTGCCAGCCTGCCCCGCAGACCGGAGTCGTATGTCGTGATCGCCAAGTCCATGGTCTGACCTGAATCCGGTGGACTTCGGAGTGGTATGGTCAGGTACAAGGGTACGCCCCGGGCGCCGCCGCGGTTCAGGCGCTCGGGACCCTCGGGGAGGCGCGTCATGTGGAGATCCCTGTTCGCGATCGGGTTGGCGATCGGCTTGGGAAGACCTGCGCTGGCTCAGCCGGAGGCTGCCCTTCCCGCGCTGCATGTCGGCGATCCGGCACCGCCGCTCCGGGTGGCGGCCTGGGTCAAGGGAGAACCGATCAGTGCTTTCGCGCCGGGGCGGGTGTACGCGGTGGAGTTCTGGGCGACATGGTGCGGGCCGTGCGTGGCCGGGATTCCCCACCTCACGGAACTCCAGCACGAGCTTCGTGAGCACGCGGACTTCATCGGGCTGACGGCGGAGGACGAGAGCAACACGCTCGACGTGGTGCGCCAGTTCGTCGCGGCCAAGGGCGACGCGATGGACTACCGCGTGGCATTCGACAACGGGACGACGACCTGGAGCACGTACATGGAGGCGGCGGGCCAGCATGGCATCCCGTGCGCGTTCATCATCGACAAGCAGTCGCGGGTGGCGTGGATTGGTCACCCGGCCCAGCCCCAGTTTGCGGAGGTGCTCAAGGAGATTGTCGAGGACCGGTACGACTTCGAAGCGGCCCAGAAGGCTGCGGCGGAGGCGGCGGCCCAAGAGGAGCAGATCGCCCGGACGCAGGCCGAGTTGCACGCGGCGTGGTCGGCAGGGGAGACGGGCCGGGCGCTCGACTTGGTTGACTCGATCGTGGCGAGCAACCCGGATGCGATGCGGCGGTGGGCATGGTGGAAATTTGAGACATTGATGAGCGATGGGGCTCGCCATGCCGAGGCGTATGCCTATGTCCGCTCGATGCTGGCGGGTCCGTACAAGGACAATGCGGACATGCTGCTGCAGTTCACGTATGGCATCGCCGACTCGCTGGGCATTGACGACGCCGACATGGACTTGGCGCTGCATCTGGCCCAGCGGGCCGTAGAGATTACGGAGGGCCAGGACCACCGGATGCTGCAGGGATTGGCGATGGTCCGCATGCACCGCAAGGAGTACGACGAGGCGATCGCGGCCATGCAGCGGGCCATCGATATTGCGCCGACGCCGGCGGTCAAGGACTACCTGTCGAACGAATTGGAGTTCTACAAGCTTGACAAGGAGTACGACGCACCGGGCTAACCCGGCGGGCTATTCCCCACCGGCGGCGGGCGCGACGGGTTGATCCCCCGCTGTGCCTGCGGGGGCTTCCGGCGTGCCAAAGAGCTGGAAGTTTCCGTACCCGTTCTTGCTGAGCAGGTCCACGATCTTGAGTAGGTCTCCCGCGCTGCTGGCGGTATCCGCGGCCAGATTGATCTTTGCACCAGGCGCCTGTTCGATCTTGGCACGGATCGCCCCGATGAGCGAGTCGCGGTCGACGGCATCACCGTCCACAAATGTGCCGCCATCGGCGGCGATGGAGATAGTGACAGCGGTCGCGTTCTCCGCCGGGCGGCCCGCGCCCAGGGACGGCAGGGTGATATCCAGCACCTGCGCCCGGACCATCATCAGCATCGCGAAGACAAAGAAGGTCAGCAGCAAAAACACAACGTCGATCAGCGGCGCCATCTCGACCCGGACTTCTGGCGTGGTGCGGCGGACCTTGTACATGGGGAGAGGATAGAGGCGCCGGGCCTACCTCGACACGCGGCTGTAGGCCCGTCCCCCCCACTCGGTGGGCCGATCGTGCACCAGATCGCTCGCCGCCTCGGCCAGAACGCCGGCGACCTTCCACGCCCCGATGGGGTGGAACAACGCCAACCAGAGAGGGGCGCGGCTGAGGTGGTAGATCAGAACCATCGCCAACGCCCACGCTCCGAGGGCATACGCCCCCAACCAAAGCGCCAGCCCGTTGACCCAGGGTGTGGACGAAGCATGGAGCAGGCCGAGGACGAGGCCCGCGGCCGTCATGGGCGGCAGAGCGCCCCCGACGAGACGGGCTCGCCAGGCAAACCGGGAGAGCCGCTCCGATTTGCGGTTGGCGCATTCGGTATAGATGCGCTTCCAGCCCTTGCGGAAAGCAGCCCAGGAGTGGTACATACGACAGATGAGCACGCCGTCGGCGTTGAGCAGTGCCGCGGCGAGTCCTTCGTCGGCCGCGACCCGGGCGAGGCCGAGGTCCTCAAGCAGGTGGTCCTTGACGCGCTCGTGGCCCCCAAACTCCCAGTATCGCGGGGCTCGGAAGAGCATGAACTGCCCGTTGGCGAAGGCCCGGCGGCGCTCGGCGCGGCTGGCGCGAAGGGGCGGGTATTGCTGCATGAGTTCGAGCGCGGCCGCGGGCTGCACGAGTCGCTCGTACCACGTGTCGCTGGTCAGCGTGCTCATGAGGCTGAGCAGATCGAGATTCCTGGCGTGCAGGAGTCCGGCGGTTGCGCGCACGCAGCCCGGATGGAACGTCGTGTCGGCGTCGGAGAAGAGCAGGAGATCGGCATGGGGGGCGTGTGCGGAGCGGTGCAGCGCGGTCCAGACCGCGTTGACCTTGCCGGCCCAGTCTTCCGGACAGGACTCGATCTCGAAGACCTCGAACCGCGGGTCGGGGCCGATTGCGGCTTTGGCGATGGCCGCAGACTCGTCCGTGCAACGGTCCAGAGCGAGCACGAACCGGGTCCGAGGATGATCCTGCTGCCGGAGGGAATGGACCAAGTTGCCCAGGACCTTGGCCTCGTTGTGCGCGGGGATCACCACACACACCGAGACATCCGGGGGCGGGAGGGCCAGCCCCGAGCGGGCGGAGGGGAGAAGGATCATCGTCTTGAGCACACGGAAGACTCCGACGCTCCAATAGACTGCGAGCACCGCGGCCGCGGCGGTCCCAAGGGCGAGGATCGTGGTTGCGAAGACCTCCATGCGGGGAGTGCTAGGGTAGCGTGGAGCTAGAGTTCGGGCATGCGCAAGGAAGGCGGGCTCGGGCCGAACGGGGAGGGCGGAGGGGGTTGGGTGCTCTCCAGGGATGCGGTGCGCCGCATCGATCGGCTCGCGGCCGAGCGATTCGGCCTACCGACGATCGTGCTGATGGAGAACGCCGCCATCGGCCTGCGAGGGCGGGCTCTCGCGAGGCTGCGGGCGGACGGCCTCCAATCGGCGGTCATCGTGGCGGGCCCGGGCAACAACGGAGGCGACGGCCTGGCCCTCGCGAGGCATCTCCACAACGCCGGCTGGCCTGTCCGGGTCCTCATGACCACCGACCCGGGCGCGATCGGCGGCGACGCCGGGGTCCAGGTCGGGGTGGTCCGGGCGATGGGGATCGGGATGGATCGGCTGGACCGAGCGGGCGGGGCGGAGGCACTTGAGCTTGCGCTGCGGGAGCGGACACTGGTGGTGGATGCGCTGCTCGGCACCGGGCTTCGTGATGCGGCTCGGGGTGTTGTTCGGGACGTGATTCTCCAGATCAACCGAAGAGAAGCCGGCGCCCGGGTGCTGGCGGTCGACGTCCCCAGTGGGCTGGACTGTGACACGGGCGAGCCCGCGGGCGGCGGCGAGGCCGTTGAAGCCGATGAAACCGTGACGTTTGTGGGCCTCAAGCCGGGCTTCCTGCGTCTGGCGGCGCAGCGGTGGACCGGCGATGTGACCGTCGTCGGCATCGGGGTGCCGCGGGAACTCATCGAGTCGCTGGGGCAACCCGCGGCGGATTCGCGGCGCGGGCCGGTGGGCTCGGAACGAACGGCGGGCGAACCTGGGCAGGGGCCTGCGTCGGGGCCGCCGAGTTCGCACGCCCGCGGGGGCCCGGGTCCCGGCGAGGTTTGACTCGGCCCTCGTCGTCGGCGACGATGAACAGGGAGGAGGCCGCGATGCTCGTTCGGATGGAACTGTCCCGGATTCTGATCCGCGAGCTCAATGACCTGCAGGTCATCGAGTTGCGGGAGGTGCGTGAGGATGCCGGGAGCGGCCCCCAACCCCTGAGCGAGCCGAGGTCGTTCCCCATCGTGATCGGGCTGCCCGAGGCCCACGCCATCGAGCGCCGGCTCAAGGGGGTACCGATCAAGCGGCCGCAGACCCATGACCTGCTTGCCAATGTCGTCGAGGCGTTGGGGGCCAAGCTTGAATCCATCTCGATCACGGACTTGTCCGAACAGACGTACTACGCCACGCTCGACGTTCGCACCCGGGAGGGCGAGTCGCTGCACGTGGATTCGCGCCCGAGCGATGCGATTGCGCTGGGCATCGCGCAGGGGGTTCCCATCTACGTCGAGGACAGCGTGATCGAGGCGGCCCAGGAGCCCGGCTGAGCCCGGGGAGGGCGCGCACCACATGATCGACGTTGACAAGAACTTTGACCCCGGTTTCGCTCCGGCAGGGGGCCAGGCGGGGATTGGCGGGCGGTTGCGGGACCGCCCGGAGGATTTCCTCGTCGAGGAGATCCCGCTCTATCAGCCCAGCGGGGAGGGGGAGCACATCTACCTTTTCGTGGAGAAGAGGGGCCTCTCCACGCTCGAGATGGTGGGTGTGATCTCGAAGCACTTTGGTGTGCGTCGGCGCGATGTGGGCTACGCGGGGCTCAAGGACAAGGCCGCGATCACGAGGCAGATGGTGTCGGTCTGGACGCCGGGGCGGAAGATCGAGGACTTCCCGATGCTGCGGCACGATCGGGTTGGGGTGCTGTGGGCTGATCGGCACGCCAACAAACTGCGGCCCGGGCACCTCAAGGGCAACCGGTTCAGCATCCGCGTGAGGGGGGTGGGGATCCAGGCCACGCTCGTGGCGCAGCGGGTCATGGATCGGCTGTCGCGAGAGGGGCTGGCCAACCGCATCGGCCCCCAACGGTTCGGGTTCTTGGGCAATAACCACCTGGTGGGCCGAGCGATCGTTCTCGAGCGTTGGTCTTCGGCATTGGACCACTTGCTGGGGCCGAGCGCATCGCGCCCCGACGCTCAGGTGGCGGGGCGTCGGATGTACGCCGAGGGCAGGTTTGCCGAGGCGATCGGCGAATTCCACGGATCGCTGCGGACGGAGCGGACGACACTGCACGCACTGGCCTCGGGCGCAACCCCGGAGGAGGCGGTCCGCTCGATGGACCCCTCGGCCCTGGCCTACTTTGTGACCGCGTTCCAGTCGGCGGTATTCAACGCGGTGCTGGCCCGGCGCGAGGATGCAGGCACGCTCGATGCGCTACTCGAAGGCGATGTGGCCTTCATGCACGCCAGTCTTGCGACGTTTATGGTCGCGGCACCCGAGTTGGCTGATCCGGAGATGCCCGGTCGCATTGCGCGATTCGAGGTGAGCCCTTCGGGGCCGATATGGGGGGTTTCGATGCGCCGGGCGGGCGGGCTGCCGGGCGAGTGTGAGCTCGATGCGCTGCTCGCATCGGGCGTGGACGAGGCGGCGCTGGTGCGTTTCGAGCGCGACGGCGGGCCGGTCGAGGGTGCGAGACGCCCGCTGCGCGTGCCGGTGATCGACCCGGAGGTGGAGGGCGGGATGGACGAGCACGGCGCCTTTGTGCGGTGCGCGTTCGAGCTGCCGCGGGGATGTTTCGCCACGGCGGTCATGCGCGAGATCATGGGACCGGACGGGCCGGCCGAAGCCGGCCCCCTGGAGGAGTAGGCGGGCATGGGGCGTGATGGGATCAGGATGGTGTGCTTCGACGCCGGCGGTGTGCTCGTGCGGATCTGTCGCTCTTGGCGAGAGGGGTGCGTCCGGTCTGGGGTGCCCTTCCGCCGGAACCCGGAGGCCGATGCGAGGGAACGGGAGCGGCGGGAACTGAGCGACGATTATCAGCGCGGCGTCGTGGGCTGCGCGGACTTCTTCGAGCAGATGGCCGGTCTCACCGGTGGGCTCTACAACGCCGAAGAGATCCGGCGGGTCCACGATGCATGGATCATCGGCGAATACCCGGGCGTGCACGAGTTGATCCTTGCGCTGCACACTCGCGATGGTCTCACGACGGGCCTGCTGAGCAACACGAGCGCCTCGCACTGGAGTCAGCGGCTGATGTTCGGCGGGGGCGAGAGCTCGGCCGTGGGGAGCGTGCGGCATCCGCATGCCAGCCACCTGCTGGGGCTCATCAAGCCCGGGGAAGCAATCTACCGAGCCTTTGAGCGCGAGACAGGATTCCGGCCTTCGGAGATCCTCTTCTTTGACGACCTGCTCGACAATGTGGAGGGCGCGGCCCGTGCGGGATGGGAGGCCCGGCGCATCGATCACGAGGGCGACACGGCGAGCCAGATCGAGCGGGCGCTCCGCGGATACGGGCTGTTCTGACTTCCGGACCGGCGGGGGCGCCGGCCGACCCGTACAATCCGCCCCAATGACCCCGACCCTCGCCGAAGCCTGGCTGCACGATCTGAGCCCGTTCGCATGGCGATTCACCGAGTCGTTCGGCGTCCGCTGGTACGGGATCTCCTACGCGCTCGGCTTTCTGGTGGGGTATGCCGCGATGCGTTGGCTCGCGAGGCGGGGGTTGATCTTGATCCCGCCTCATCGCTGCGGCGATGCGATGCTCAGCGTGATCGTGGGCGTGGTCGTTGGGGGTCGGCTCGGGTACGTGCTGTTCTATGAGCCCTGGCTGCTGTGGCAGTTCTCCGGCAGCGCCCCGTGGTGGGGCGTGCTGATGACCCAGAAGGGGGGGATGGCCAGCCACGGCGGCATGATCGGGGTGATCATCGCCGCGTGGCGCATCAGCCGGGGCTGGAAACTGCCCGACGGCACGGTCGAGGGCCGGTGTCCGCCGCTGCACGTGATGGACGTCTTCGCCCTGCTCGCCCCGGCGGGTCTGTGCTTCGGGCGGGTTGCCAATTTTGTGAACGGCGAACTGCTCGGGAAGATCGCGGCCCGGCCCGGCGAAGCCTCGCCGTGGTGGAGCGTCAAATTCCCGCAGGAGGTGCTCAGCGGCCAGGAGTGCTTCCGCACGAGTGCGCAGGACACGCAGCTCGATGCGCTCGTCTTTCGGAACAGTGCCCCCGGGGAATCCTGGACGCATGCCTACGAACGGATCCTGGCAACGATCCAGCACGGTGGGGCCGAAGGCAAGCGCCTCGCCGAGGAACTCTACCCGCTCCTGAGCGCCCGCTACCCATCGCAGCTGATGCAGGCCGCGGCGGAGGGTTTGGTGCTGGCGGCGGCGCTCTGGCTCGTCTGGGCACGCCCCCGCAAGCCGGGCATCGTGGGCTCCTGGTTCCTGATTGTGTACGGGGTGCTGAGGGTGCTGACGGAGTTCGTTCGCCTGCCCGATGCGCAGCTCACGGTCCAGCGGGTGCTCGGGCTGAGCCGGGGGCAGTGGTTCAGCGTGATGATGGTGGCGGCGGGGCTCGTCGCCCTGACGCTGATCTCGCGATCGTCTGCGAGGGCGATCGGGGGGTGGAGGGGTCGGGGTTCACGCGCGGGCGGTGTTTGACCGATACAGTCCGGGCCAGATGAGCGAGACCCCCGCAACAACGCCCGCCCCGATGCCGACCCCCCGGAGGGTCCCGGCGTGGCACTTGCACCGCCGGCTGTACGACTGGGTGCTGTCTCTGGCACACCACAAGCACGCGACGACGTCGCTCTTTGCGCTGAGCTTCGCTGAGTCGAGCTTTTTCCCGGTGCCGCCGGACGTGCTCCAGATCGCGCTCACGCTGGAGCGGCGGGACCGGGCGTGGTGGTTCGCCTTCGTGAGCACCGTCGGGTCGGTGCTCGGCGGCTTGGCGGGGTACGCGATCGGGGCGTTGCTGTGGCAGGCGGTCGGGGGCTTCTTCTTTGAGCACGTCCCCGGCTTCACGCACGCGCACTTCGACTACGTGCAACAGCAGTACGCGGCGCATGCGTTCCTCGCGATCGTGACGGCGGCGTTCACGCCGATCCCGTACAAGGTGTTCACGATCACGGCGGGGGTGTTCGGGGTGCCCCTCTGGGCGCTCGTGCTGGGCTCGCTGCTCGGAAGGGCGGGGCGCTTCTTCCTGGTCGGCGCTTTCATCTGGAAGTTCGGCGAACCGGCCAAGCGGTTCGTCGATCGCTACTTCAACTGGCTGACGCTGGCCTTTATGGCCATGCTGGTCGGCGGCGTCTACCTCGTGCAGCGGTCGGCCGGTCACGGGCCGCCTCCGGGTGAGGCGCCCGCGGAACAGCCGACCGAGTAGGCCGCTCAGTCCACGCGACGGGGCGAGATCGTGGAGACCAGGCGCAGGCTCGCCGAATCGAGGCCCGCGGCGATCGCGGCGTCCTTCAGGTCGTCGGGCCGGATCGTCAGGTCGACGGTGGCCTCGCGGAGGCGAGGGCCGACGTCGTAGTAGAGCGTGAAGGTGATGTTCTGGACGTTGTTCAGGAGCGGGTACTCCTTCGGCTCCCCGACCGGTTCGCCATCGAGCATGACGGTCTCAACGTACCAGAGCTCGAACCTGGCTGCGGATCCGTCGGGGGCATCTCGGCGCTCGACCCTGGCGATCGTCTCGGTGCCGGCGTCCTCGTCGCGTCGTGTGACAAATTCGATTGCGGGCGGATCGGGGACGAGTACGGGGTCGAGGATGGGGTTGAGTGGGTACGGGCCGAAATCCTCCCCGGTCCGGATCATGGTGGTGAGCCGGTGCATCACCATCCTCGCTACGACGTGGCTCGAGGCCGATTCGGTCGTCACCTTGTAGCTCTTAAAGCTCGCGTCGAGTGCCGCGAGGGTGGCCGTGAGGAGGAGGGAGCTGATCGTCATCGCGACGAGCAGTTCCACGATGCTGAAGGCACTCCGGGCGCGGTGGTTTCTGGGCTTCAAAGCTTGCCCTCCTTGTAGGTCGCGTGCAGCGGCACGATCTGCACCGGGAGCATGAGCCCGTCGGGCAGTGCGGTTTCGGGGTTGAAGTTGAGCCGGATGCGCCCAAAGCCATTGAAGGGCACGACCTCGGCGCCGGCGTCGAGCTGCTCCTGCGTGGGGCTTTCGTCGGGACCGAGATCGGCGATGCCATCCCCATCCAGATCCCAGCCCACGATGCGGACGCCGTCCACGACGGGCAGGGTCCAGGGGTCAAAGGACTCCTCGTCGCCGTCTTCGGGGCCAAAGTAGCCGAGCGAGGCGTTGAAATCGGCGGGATTGCCGATCGCGTTGCCGCTGAGATCCTTGAGCGGCCCCTCGCCGTAAACCGGCTGGAACGTGAGCAAGAGCGATCCCTCGATCTCGGCGTTGCCGCGGACGTCGAGAACGCCGGCCACGATCGTGCCGTGGAGCTTGACTTCCTGCTCGGGCGGGCTGTTGAAGGTGCCGACATCGACGGAGAAGTTGGGGAGCATCATCGAGCTCTTCGCGAGGGCCGCCATGTCCTCTTCGTCGGGATTCAGCGACTCGTCGGTCGGATGCTCGCTCAGGAACCTGGTCTTGCCCGTGAACTGCATCTTGTTCCGCACGTGCGTATATTGCTGGGGGACGTCGCTGACGATCGAACCCACGAACAGGCAGTCGTGGAAGCGGTCGTTGTTGGAGTACTCGCGTGTGTCGGAGACGCGGGTCGGGACCAGTTCCGGGCCGCTCCCGATATCGCGGACCGCCTCGATGATGAGCGGGTCGGGCAGGGCGTCGTAGTCCGCGGCCGCAAAGCTGCCGACCTGGCTGGCGGGGATGTCGCCCTTGTCCATCGGCGTATCGGCCATCAGGAGCAGTTGGTTCGGGGGCCGGGCCTCGGGCGGGAGCACGGAGTCGTCGAGGGGGGGGCAATCGCAATCGCCCGTTGCCACGTTGTATTCGCTGGAGTCGTCGCCGAAGATGAAGCGCGATCGGGCGGGCTTGGGACGGCCGCTGGATGTGTCGAAGACCAGCTTGCCGTATTCGTTCCAGGAGATCTGTGCCTTGTCGGGGTCGAGGACGTTGAAGTTGTCGACGTGGGCCCTGACATAGGTCGCGCCGACGAACGTGCAGTCGATGAACAGGCCGTTGAGCCCCTCGGGGATTACGGCGTCTCGGAACACCATGTGCTCGAACACCGGGCGGTAGTACCAGTCCACCGGCGACGGTGAATTGAAGGGCATGGCCTCGAAGTACGCGGAGTCCCAGTTGTCCGGCAGCCCGTCCAGATTTGCGTCGGGATCGAGGCGCAGGTAGCGGGGATAGAAGATCTCGTTACCCTTCTCGTCGAGGTAGTAGTCTCCCGAATCGTGGGGCTCGTCGTAGGCGACGAGATCGCCGACGCCGAGGCCGAGATTATCCGCGACCTGTTGCCAGAAGTCGTCGCCGTCGGCGGCGATCTGGATCTCGTTTTCCGAAGCGCTGAAGCTGTCGGCGGTGATCAGCGGAAGATCCTGCTCGGTCGCCTCGAACAGACGCGGGGCGTCGCCGTTGGACGGGCGGATCGCGCCGGAGATCGCCTCGTTGTAGTCGGGGTTGGCGGCCGCCCAGGCCGACTCGCTCACCCCGAAGACCAGGCGCCCGTTGAGCTTCACGTACCGGTCCATGAGATCGAGATACCCGTCGAGATAGCCGAGCTCGTGGTCGGGGAAGTGCTTGGTGGTGTTGCCGGACGAATCGGTGTACCAGAACCAGTCGAGGAATTCCTCGCCGATGTCGGGGTCGTACCGACCGTTCTTGTTGATATCGTTGAATCCGTAGACGCCGTTGCGATTGCGGTCGGGCGTGCCCGAGTCGATGAGGTACGCCAGGTCGGCGTCGATGACCTTGCCTTCGCCGTCGACGAACTCGGTATCGATCTCGACGCGCTTGTCGCCGTTCTCGTCGAAGTTGTTGATGAAGATGTCGAACTCGTCGACATAGCCGTCTCCCGTCGCGTCGGCGAAGGCCGAGGATGGGTCCGGGTCGCCGCCGTCGAGGCCGTAGGACTCCGGGATGTTCGGCCCCTCGATCGGGTGGTCGGGCCGGAGGCGGTTGTCGCCGTCCACGTCGATGGCCGGATCGCCGGCGACGGCGTAGAAGGCCTCGAGCTTTGAGTCCAGGACCTGGCTGATGTTGGCGAAGTCGGACTTGGTCAGCAGCGGATCGCCGTGGGCGAAGTCGACGGCGTCGAAGCGTGCGCCGAGGTCTCCGACGACCTGCACGTTCTTGCCGATGAGGATCCTGCTCGGACTCACGACCGCCTGGTTGAGCTGCTTGGCGATGCGGAAGTCCTGCATGATCGTGCGAGTCATCGGGGGGCGGTTCTCCTGGAAGTCGTAGCCGATCACGATGACACGGATGTCGGTACCGTTCTGAAGCGGCGCGTAGATCACCTGGTAGCCCGCCGGGGGCGGGCCGCTCTCGCTGGGCGCATCGATCGCGACGATCGGCGTGACGACCCAGTCCTCACTCTTGTAGACATCGGGATCGGCGTCGGGCCATGCGGCCGTCATGGCCGGGGCCGAGAGATCGGACTCGGATTCGACGATGATGTTGGCGTCCAGCGAGTGGAGGAACAGCAGGGCCTCGGCGACGCCGTCCGGCGAGTCGTCGTAGCCCTCGGGGTCGGGGAGCACGGTGTACGTGCCGTGCCCGCCCATGGATCCGAGCCACAGCGCTTGCACGAAGTCGGGGGTCATGTCCGACTCTTCCACCACGAATCGCGAGGTGCTCATGGCCAGACGGTTCTGCGCCACGATCAGACCGGTCTCGGCCGCCCCGAGCGCCTGCATCACCTGCAGCTGGGTGCTCGCGGTCCGGATATTGCCGCGGCTGGCGATCGCCATGGCGGCGACCAGCGAGCCGAAGAGCACCAGGAACATCATGGCCAGCACCGAGACCACGCCCCGGCGGGTGTGGGTTCGGCGGGCTGCACGGCGGCGTGCGTTGGATCGGCGCGTGGGCACTGGACTCCTCCTCCTGACCCCGGCTACTACGGAACGATCCAGCTCACGCGGGCGAGCTCGAGCGTGGGCCCGATCGCGGGGCTGTAGCGGACGATCACGGTGACGCGGAGCGGGAACGATTCCCGGCCCAGGGGCGGCAGGCCGTCCTGCTCGGTCTCCCGCCAGTAGTCGTCCGCGCGGGTGATGCTTGTGTCGTAGGGCTCGACCTTCTCGACGACCACCTCCTGCGTCCACCCCACCATCGGCACAGGCTTGCCCTCGCTATCGAGCACGATGGAACCGTCGATCGCGATCTCGGGGATGACCTCCCCCAGCGCGCTGATCGGGCCCGCCATGTCGCCGCCCTCGCCAAAGACCAGCCCATCGAGGTCATCGATGTCGTCGATGTCGTCGAGCGTCACCTCGCCGGCCTCCATGCCGAAGGCGTAGTCGGCGTTGGGATCGAGCCCGCGAACCGGATCGTGCCGCGCGAGCGGGCGGGCGAACTCCCGGATCTCGCCGGCCAGGAAGGTCGCGGTCGCGGCGTGGCTCGACCACAGATTGCTCTGGATGAAGGCGCTCTGAGCATCCACCATCGCCAGAACACCCACACCGAGGATCACCATGGCCAGCGCCGCCTCGAGCAGGGTGAACGCGCCGGAGCGGCGGGCGCCGGAACAGGCGAGCCGACGTGGCGGTGTTCGGAGTTGCGTGGTTCGGGCGTGGTGCATCGGCGGCCTCCGGATCGGGGCCGCGGCCCGGCGCGGGCGGGCGCGGCCCGACCCCGGGTAGTCATCGGTTATTTCACGAGCTGGCTCATCTTGAAGATCGGCAGGATGATCGCCATGGCGATGAATCCGACGACTGAACCCATTACAACGATCATGATGGGCTCGATCATGCTCGTGACGGCCTTGATCTGGTCCTTTAACTGCTTGGCGTAGTAGCCGCTGATCTCGTCGAGCACCTCACCGAGCTTACCGGACTCCTCGCCCGCGGAGACCATCTGGACCACGCTCTTGGGGAGCAGCCCGTCCTTGATGAGCGGCGCCGAGATCTTGCGTCCCTGCTTCACGCTGGAATGGACCCGGTGCCACATGCCCTTGTAGAGCTGGTTGCCCGAGATGTCGCCCGTGATCATGAGGGTGTCGAGCATCGGGACACCCGCGTTGATCAGCTGGCCCATGGTCTGCAGCGAGCGGCTGATGTAGAGCGACTGGAACATGCCCTTGATGATCGGGAGGGTGATCTTGAGCTTGTCGACCCAGAACGAGCCCACGTCGGTCTTGATAACGACGATCAGCAGGCCCACGAGGGCGACGACGCCACCGATCACGAAGGGCCACTCGGCTGTCATAAAGTGGCTGACGTTCATCAGGAACCTGGTCGCCCAGGGCAGAACATCCTCCTTGCCCTCGAAGATGGTGTAGAAGCGGGGGAGCACGAACGTCAGGAGGAAGACCGTCACGCTCACGGCAAGGCTGCCGATGATGCCGGGGTAGATAGAGGCGCCCACCACCATCTTGCGGGTCTCGATCTGCTGACCGATGTAGCCGGCGATCCGGTCGAGCATCTGGGAGAACGACCCGGACATCTCGGACGCACGCACCATCGAGACGTAGAGCGGCCCGAACAGCTTCGGAAACTTGCCGATGGCCTCGGAGAACTGCTTGCCGCTCTCGACGTCCTCCTTCAGCTGCATCACGACCTTGCGGAATGTCGCGTGGGTGGTCTGATCGGCGATGCCGTCGAGCGCCGCCCGGAGGTTGATGCCCGCCCGGATCATGACCGCGAGCTGCGTCGTGAAGTCGAGGACATTCTTGGTCGTCGGCTTCCGGGCGTTCATCCTCTTGATGAACTCTCCGACGCCCGCCGCGACCTCGGTCCCTGCCGGGGAGAGCGAGACCACGTGCAGTCCCTGGTTGCGCAGCACGGCGGCGGCGCTGGTGGCGGTGTCCGCCGAGAGCACGCCTGCCTGGATCTGCCCCGCGGTATTGCGGGCCTGGAACCGGTAGTTGGGCATCGGTCAGTCTCCCTAGGCGGCCAGCTGGCGTGCGAGCTTGTCGGGGTGGACGGCCTGCGCGATGGCGTCCTCCTTGCTGATCAGCCCGTTGAAATAGAGCTCGGCGATCGCCGTGTCGAGGCTGCACATGCCGATCGCTCGGTTGGTCTCGATCACGTTCGGGATTTCGAAGGTCCGGCTCTCGCGGATCAGGTTTCGCACCGCGGGCGTGCACAGGAGGACCTCGACCGCGGGGCACATCCCCGGCTTGTCCTGCCGCGTGAACAGCGTCTGGCTGACGACCGCCTGCAGCGTGCCCGCCAGCATCGCGCGGATCTGGTTCTGCTGGCCGGCCGGGTACATGTCGATGATTCGTTCGACCGTCTGCGAGGCGTTCACGGTGTGCAGGGTCGAGAGCACCAGGTGGCCCGTTTCGGCGGCCGAGATCGCCAGCGCGGTCGTCTCGAGGTCTCGCATTTCGCCGACCAGCACGATGTCGGGGTCCTGGCGCAGGGCGTGCTTGAGGCCCGACGAGAACGTCGGCATGTCCTGACCCAGCTCGCGCTGTTCGATCAGGCACTTGTTGCTCTCGAACGCGTATTCGACGGGGTCTTCGAGCGTGATGATGTGCTTGGCGTAGCGGTCATTCATCGCCTGGATCATGGCCGCCAGCGTTGTCGACTTGCCCGAGCCGGTATCTCCCGTCACCAGCACAAGCCCGCGGGGAAGGTAGGTCAGACGGGCGATGACCTCGGGCAGGCTCAGAGCCGCCAGCGGGGGCACCTTGGTCTTGATCGTTCGCAGCGCCATCGCGACCGCGCCCCGCTGCATGTGGGCGTTCACGCGGTAACGTCCGAACTTCTCCTTCGCGAAGGAAAAGTCCGCGTCCTTCTGCCGCTCGAAGATCGACTGGGCCTCGTCGGAGGCGATCTCCTTGAAATACGCCGCCACATCCTCCGCGGAGACCTCGGGGAGGTCCATCCTCCGGATGATCTGGTGGACACGCATCGCGGGCTGATGGCCGGCCACGATGTGGATGTCCGACGCCTCGGCCTCGTGAGCGCACTGGAGAATTCTGTCGAGTTCCACCGGATGACCTCCCGTCCGAACCGGCCACGGATCCCTGGACCGTTGGTCCGCGAGCCGGATCGATCATCGGTCGGTCGAGCGGGGTCGTTCAAGCCCGCGTCCGCACGGCAAATCTGCCGCGGCTTGCCGCTCCGGCGGGACCGTCACCACTTGCCCCTCCGGAACGACCGTCATATCCGGCACAGCTCAACGGCCCGCGGCCTTGTCCCGCGCCGCGACGGCCAGGGCGTCGCAGCGTTCGTTCTCCGGATGGTCGTTGTGCCCCCGGACCCAGTGGAACCGCACCTCGTGCCCGGTCCGCAGTTCGTCGAGTCGGACCCACAGATCCTGGTTCTTCACCGGCTTCTTATCGGCCGTCTTCCATCCGCGC
The DNA here is from genome assembly GCA_016709445.1 of Phycisphaerales bacterium. GTDB lineage: Bacteria > Planctomycetota > Phycisphaerae > Phycisphaerales > UBA1924 > PNC22. Next base: position 35,237 of record JADJMV010000007.1, on the reverse strand, counting down.
TGTTTCCACGAGGCCATCCACTCCGCGAGGCCCTTGAGCACATACTGAGAGTCCGAGTACAACTCAACCACGCTGGCGCGCGTCAACGCCTCCAGCCCCCGGATCACCGCCGTCAGCTCCATCCGGTTATTGGTCGTCTGCGCCTCGCCGCCCGAACGCTCCCGTTCCTGGCCGCTGGCGGCGTGCCTCAATATGTAGGCCCACCCGCCCGGTCCGGGGTTGCCCGAGCAGGCGCCATCGGTGAACAACTCGACATGGGGGCGGGCCGACATGGGACGGACTGTACCCGGCACGCCAGGGGTTCGCACCCCGCCGGTTGCGCTGGTTCTCGGTCGTATGATCGCCCATGCCGACCGCCCCCGCCGCTGCGCCAAAGGTCCACCGTTTCGAAGTGTTCCCCGCCCCGGGTCGCGCCGACCCCAGAGGCGAGAGGGTCCGCGCCGAGGCCGCGGCCATCCCGCTCCGGCTCGACAGGATCGACGCGGTCCGGGTGTATCTGGTGGAGGGCGATCTGGATGCCGAAGCGGTACGGACGCTCGGGTGCGGCCTGCTCGCCGACACGGTCGTGGATGCGTGGCGGGTTGGCGCCGGCGTTGTCGGCCCGGGGGGAGCGAGCGTGGAGGTCCATCCCCTGCCGGGCGTGATGGATCCGGTCGCCCAGTCGGTCCGGGCCGCCGCGGCAGATCTGCTCGGGCTGGAGCCCGACGCGATCCGGGTCTCGACGGGCTGGCGGTACGATCTGCACGGCCCGGACGCGGGTCGGGGCGAGGAGCTCGCTCGGCGCCTGCTCGCCAACCCCGTGGTCCAGGCGATCCACACGTCACCCTTCTTGCCCGCCAGCCTTCCCCGGGGGCAGGCCCCAGCGTTCCGGCTCCGCCACGTCCCGGTCCGAGACCTGGACGACGCGCAGCTCACGAGGCTCTCCCGGGAGGCGCACCTCTTCCTGAGCCTCGACGAGATGCGGGCGATCCGAGACGAGTTCCGGCGCCTGGAACGCGAGCCCACCGATATCGAGTTGGAGACCCTCGCCCAGACCTGGAGCGAGCACTGCGTCCACAAGACGCTCAAGAGCCGGATCCGGTACCGGAGCGAGGGCGGCCAGGAAGAGACGATCGACTGGGCCGACCGCCCGGGACACATCGTGCACGAGGACGGCTCCGTCGAGATCGATAACCTGCTCAAACGCACCGTCGCGGCCGCGACGTTCGAGCTGATCGAGGAGGGGATCGACTGGACCCTCAGCGTCTTCAAGGACAACGCGGGCATCATCGCCTTCGACGACCAGACCGCGGTGTGCATCAAGGTGGAGACGCACAACCACCCCAGCGCACTCGAGCCCTACGGCGGCTCGGCGACGGGCGTGGGCGGGTGCATCCGCGATGTGATCGGGACCGGGCTGGCGGCGAAGCCGATCGCCAACATGGATGTTTTCTGCGTCGCCCACCCGGGCCATTTCGGCGCGGAGGATTCGGCGCGGCGACCGGCTTCGGACCCCGCAGGGTCCGCGCTCTCCGCGGCGCCTCAGCGGCTCCCGGCCGGGTGCCTGCCTCCGAAGCGGATCTTGTCCGAGGTGGTCGCCGGTGTGCGTGACTACGGCAACCGCATGGGGATCCCGACGCTGAACGGGGCCGTCTATTTCGACGACCGCTATGTCGGCAACCCGCTGGTCTTCTGCGGCTGCATCGGCGTGATGCCCCGCGACAAGACCCACGGCGCAGCCGAGCCCGGGGATCTGATCGTCGCCCTTGGCGGGCGGACAGGGGCGACGGGATCCACGGCGCGACCTTCAGCTCCGCCGAACTCACGGATACCCACGCCGACGAATTCAGCCACGCGGTGCAGATCGGCAACGCGATCGAGGAGAAGCGGACGCTCGACGCCATCCTGCGCGCCCGCGATGCGGGGACGGCTCCACTGTTCCGCGCCATCACGGATTGCGGGGCCGGCGGCTTCAGCTCCGCCGTCGGCGAGATGGGCGCCGAGATCGGGGCCGAGGTCCACCTCGAGCGCGCCCCCCTCAAATACGAGGGCCTCACCTACACCGAGATCTGGATCAGCGAGGCCCAGGAGCGCATGGTGCTCGCGGTGCCCGGAACCAACCTGCCCGCCCTGCAACAGATCTGCGACGAGGAGCATGTGGAGCTCGCCGTGCTCGGCACCTTCGGCACGCCCGGAGCCGAACTCATCCTCCGCTACCAGGGAACGGAGGTCGGCCGCATGCCCATGCACTTCCTGCATGAGGGGCTGCCGCAGCCGACGAGGGAAGCGGTTTGGAAGGCAAGCGACGGAGAGACGGAGAGACGGAGAGACGGAGTGCGCTCCATCTCGGACGCTCCTGCCACCCCCGCCACCCCCGCCACTTCGTCCCTCCGTCTCTCCGTCTCTTCATCTCTGCTCGGCCTCCTCTCCCACCCCAACATCGCCAGCAAGCACTGGATCATCCGCCAATACGACCACGAGGTGCAGGGCAACACGGTGCTCAAGCCGCTCGTCGGGGCCGCGGGGCGCGGGCCGGGGGATGCCAGCGTGCTCGAACCGGTGCCCGGCTCGGGGCGGGGCCTGGCCATCGCCTGCGGGCTGGCGACCGGCATGGGCGATCCGGCGATCGGCGGCGACCCCTACATGCTCGCGATCGCCGGCATCGACGAGTGCGTGCGCAACCTCGTCTGCGTCGGGGCCGACCCAGAGCGGATCGCGATCCTCGACAACTTCTGCTGGCCCAGCTGCACCAAGCCGGAGAACCTCGGCTCGCTGGTGCGGGCCGCGGAGGGCTGCTACGTCGGGGCCAAGGCCTACCGCACACCCTTCGTCAGCGGCAAGGACTCGCTGAACAACCAGTTCACGACCGACGACGGACGCACCATCGAGATCCCGCCGACGCTCCTGATCTCCGGCATGGGGATCGTGACCGACATCAATCGCTGCGTCACGATGGACGCCAAGCGCGCCGGCAACGTGCTGCTGCTCGTCGGCGAGACCACCGGGTGCATGGGCGGCTCGCACTACGCGGATCTGTTCGGCATTCCCGCGGGCAAGCTCGCCCCCGACTCCGACTCCCTCGCCGCGGAGGTCGAGCGCCGGGCCGCGGGGCTGCTCGCCAGCGCCCCCGCCGCCGCCCGCAAGCAGGCCGAGGGCTTCATCCGCGCCCTGACACCGGTCGCGGTGAGCAAGCTCGATCAATTGGTCGCCTCGTTCGGTCCCAGGGCCAGCGATACGGCCAAGCGCCTGGCTGCCCGGCTCGGCAACCCCGCCATCGAGAAGCTCGTGGCCGAGTCCGGCCCAGAACAGGTGCAGGAGATCCTCCGCATCGTCGCCGCGGCGGCCGAGGCGCAGGGCCTCTCCGGCCGCACGCCCTCGTTCGACCCCGCCACCGGCGCCGCGACGGCCCGGGGCGTTGCGGCGTGCATCGCCGCCGGCCTCGTCGCCAGCGCCCACGACTGCTCCGACGGCGGCCTCGCGGTCGCCGTCGCCGAGATGCTCATCGGCGGACAGCCGCCCGCCGGGTCGTCGGGCGCGAAGATCGGCGCCGAACTGGTCGGCCCCCCCACCACCATCCACGCGACCGCCTGGCTCTTCGCCGAGAATCCGGGCCGCTATGTGCTCGAGGTCTCCGCGCTCAAGGTCGAGCAGGTGCGAGACACCATCGCCAAACACGCCCGGGGCGTGGGCGTCCGCCAGATCGGCGTCCTCGGCAACACCGGGCGTCTGCGCTGCGAGGAACTCGAACTGGACCTCTCGGTGGACGATCTGACGAGCGCCTGGCTGGGAACACTCGACTGGTGAGTGGGCTCTGAAGAGGACACACAGACCGGAACGCCCCCAACGGGGGCTCTGTCTTCCGCGGCTGAGCCTAATATGTGTGGAGCCCCATCGCAGTCGCCGGCAACGCAGCGCCCGGCGACGCACCCGAAGGGAAGAATCAACATGCCGCACCTAGGACGCGCCACCCGGCCCGGGCAACGCAACCGACACGCGTCTTTCGTGGAGATGCTCGAGCCGCGCCTCGTGCTCAGTTCCGGGTATTTCGCCGCCGGGTTCGAGTATGGCGACACGCTGTCTATCTTCAGAGAGTTCGGAACTTACGATGCCGGCACCGGCGACATAGTCTCGGCAAGCCGCGAGGACACACTCAGCGGTTCAGGCGGGTCGCCATGGGCGGGGTTTGACCTGCGCGGGGGCGATGAGCTCTACCGGAGTGATATCCGCTTCCCGGGGACCGACCCGCTGGACCGACGCGCCACGGTTGGCTTCGTCGGCACGTCGCTGGGCCTCACGATGGCCAACCCGTCAGACTCCACCGGATACTACTTCGAACTCCCGGCACAGGTCAGTTTCTTCCTCCAGCAGGCCACGAACCTCGGCGAGACCAGCGGCAGCCGGGACGGAACGTACTTCTTCAACGGAGGCGACTTCGACGCCGACACGGGCAGGTGGAGCTTCCGAAAGGGCGACACAACGATCTCCGGGCTGACCGTGAGCGGAACCCAGGTCGGCGAGTCCGGATCGTCGTCGTTCGAGCTGATGCTCGACCCCGACGGGCTGCTCGCGAATGGGTACACGTCGTTTCTGGGCAGCCATGCCGTCTCCTTCTTCGGGGACGGCCTGGGACTCTGGCTGCAGACCACGCTCGAGAGCGCGGACGGCACGACGAGCCAATCGCTCGGCATGAGGACAACGCCGGGGACGACCTTCACGAGCGCCGACTTCGCAGGCGATACCTACGCGATAGAGCTCGCCGGCGGGCCCGGCCTCCGCCAGCTGATCGCGTCGGTCGGCGGGTCCGCCGTCCCCGCTGCGGTCACCCTCCCCGGTGCCCTTGAGTTCGAGGACGACGGCCAGTTCCGCATGTACGCACTCCACGACTATTTCACGGACGGCCGCACCAACGCGGCCGTGATCATGTCGGGCGCGTACGAAGTCATCGGCGACCAGGTCCGACTCACGCGGCAGAACGGCGCCGGCACGCTCGACCTCAAGTTCAACGCCGAACTGAGCGCGTGCCTCGGTGTGAAGTACGAGGTGGGTGGGGCCGAGGGCTTTGTGCTCGGCGGCGGGCCCCGCATCATGGACGGGAGCCCGGGCGACTTTCCGCCGCCCTGCAACGACGCGGGCGTCGACGGCGCGCTCCAGTTCACCAACGCGACCCAGGTGTCCGACGGGGCCGGCGCACCCTACATCATCGCCAAGACCGAGGCCGGGACAGAGTACCGGTTCGATCTCCGCGCGGCGACCGGGCGGAACTTCCGGGGTGACGTCGGCGCGACCTGGATCTCGCCGGACGGTCGGCAGATCGAGGCCCTCGAGATCGACGGGCACAGCCTCTACCACGTCGCGCGATGTGCCGAAGGCCACTGGAGCTTCACGCTCCTGACCGCGCTGCAGTCCCAGGTTCCCGCGACCAATATCGGGATCGGCCGCTTCCCCGCGGGCGGTCGCTACGGCGGCCGGTTCACCGCCGGCGCGTTCAACGACGCGGGTGAGCTGCTCCAGTACCAGAAGCTCGAATACGCCAACAACTACACCGTGTGGTGGGTGAACTCGTTCCGCGACATCGCCGTGCCGGACGGTGAGCCGGGAGCACCCGGCTCGGTCGTGAGCCTGCTGGTCACACCGTGGGACGGTTGGAATCTGTTCTACATCGACTCGGCGATGGACCTCCGCGTCGCATGGTCTTCCCGCGCACCATCGGATTCTATGACAACAACCTCTCGCAACGAGCCGGGCTCGGTGGGATCGACGGCACTTGATCCAGGCGACCGTCGCCGACTGGGGCTCGATGCATGTCGCGGTAACGGTCGGGGGAACGCTGCACAACGTCTGGTGGAACCGCTCCTTCGGCGGCGACTGGGTCGATTCCAGCTTCGCGGACATCATCGGCCCGGGAGGCTCCGGTCTCCGCGACGATTTCACCGGCATGTTCTTCGATTCGGGCGCCGACACTCTCTTCGATTTCGCGATGCTCGCCGACGGCTCGGACGTCGTCGTATTCCGATGGACACCCGGCGGCGACTGGGAGCGCTTCACGGTCATCGGCGATCTCAAGATGACCGGTTTCGCCGTGCCCGACCCCGCGTCGATTTCCGTCGGCCGTCAGAGCCTGGCCGCGGGCTTCGACCTCCGCGGGCTTGCCGCCGACCAGATCAACCCGCCGGTACTCTCGCGTCTGTTCACCGCGCGTGGCGCACAACAGCAGGACCAGGACCTGCTCGGGTTCCTCGGCACCAGCCTCGTCGAGCCGATCGACGGGTGACCCACCGGGCGCGCCCGACCCTATGGCAGCTCCCCGCCTGATACGCCCGGATCAACGCCCCCGCCGCCTCGTCGGTCGCCTTCGCGGCCTCGTCGCCGGCGCAGTTCGTCGCCACCAGCACCGCGAACCCCTTCTCCGGCGCGGCCCACACCACGCAGAACCACATCGTGTTGCTCCCGTTGTGCGTGATCACGTGCCCGCCCCAGGGTCGCTCGGCCAGTCCCCACCCCATCCCGTAGCTCCCGCCGAAGGGGTCGGTATGCAGGTGCTCAAAGGCCTCCTTGCCGAGGAGTTCCGACCGGCCCTCGCGGCCCTTGAGGTGTTCGCGAACGTACTTGGCCCAGTCCTCCATCGACATGTGCGCCCGCCCAGCCGGGCTGATCGCCGGAGGGTTGTCCGCACCCCGACCCGGCGGCACCGACCTGCGCGCCCCGCCGGGAACAGCCGGCCCCACATGGCCCCGAGGCTCGTCGACGGACGCGGCCGTGCCCGGTGCTCCGAACCCCGCCGTCGCCATGCCCAGCGGCTTGAACAGCTTCTCGGTGACGAGCTGTTCCCAGGTGGCGTCCTCGCCCCCCGCGGCCCGTTCGAGCATGGCGCCCGCGATGGTCACGCCCTGGTTCGAATACTCAAACTCCTTGCCCGGTTCATGCGATGGCGGCGCCGCCAACACCGCTCGCACAAACGCCGCCCGCTGCTCGCGCACCGTCCCCTGCTGCTTCCACGCATCCGCCCACGCCGTGGCGGGCGGCGAGTTTGGCACGCCGGCACGGTGGCACATCAGCTCCTCGAGCGTCACTCCCTTGTACCCCGGATCCATGTCGGGGCATTCCGCGCCGAATACCTCCCCCACCGTCGAGTCCCAGCGGATCTTGCCCTCCGCCACCATGATGGCCGCGAGGGTGCCGGTCATGCTCTTGGTGCACGAGCCGAGGTGCCAGAGGTCATCGGTGGTCACCGGGGTGTCGTCACCGATCTGCCGCACGCCGACGGCGCCGATGGCCACCGTCTCGTCCGAGGTGGTCACGAGGGCGGTCAGCGCGGGCAGATCGTGCTTCGCGCGGATCGGCTCGAGACGCGAAGCGAGGTCCAGAACCTGGGCTTGCGCGGGGCCACACGCGAGCGCGACGGCGCCGAGAACGACGACGAGAAGGCCACGGGGGTGCTTGAGGTTGCGCATGGCCCGAGTGTACCGGCCCAGTGTGGTGCAGACATCCGGCCTGCGCCGAGCGAGGATCCGTGCAGGCAGGATGCCTGCACCACAATGCCGCCCGACGACCCAGTCCGCTCAGTGCCTGAACCGCCGCACGCCCGTGGTCATGCACGTCACGCCGTGCTGCTCGCAGAGGGCAAAGGTGTCCGGATCGCGCTTCGAGCCGCCCGGGTGCACGATCATCCTGACGCCCGCCCCGATCAGGATTTCGGGCCCATCGGCGAACGGGAAGAACGCGTCGCTCACCGCGACCGCCCCCCGCGCCCGCTCCCCGGCCTTGGCGACGGCGAGGCGGCACGAGGCCACCCGGTCCATCTGGCCCGCCCCGCCGCCGAAGAGCGCACAGCCGTGCCCCGCAGGCCCACCGATCGCCACGGCATTGGAGGAGAGGGCCCGCACCGCGGCCTCGATCACGCCCCCGGCTCGGAGCATCGCCGCCTCAGGCTTTGGCCCCGCCGCGTGTGTCCAGCCTGCGGGTGCCGGCGGCGTGTCGTCGTGCTCCTGCACGAGATACCCGCCGGGGATCGACCGGATGTCCCGCCGAACGCCGGTCCTCGCGAGCGGCCCGGTGCGGAGCAGCCGCACGTTCTTCCAGCGGTCGCGGAGCAGGGCGAGCGCATCGGGCGCAAAGTCCGGCGCGATGACGACCTCGAAGAAGCGGTCCGGGCCGCAGATCCGCTCGGCGCCGGCCAGGTCGATTGTCGTGCTGCACGAGGCGATGCCGCCGTAGGCCGCGAGAGGGTCGCCCGCGATGGCGAGGTCGAACGCCTCGCCCGGCGAGCCGGCCAACGCAGCCCCGCACGGGTTGGTGTGCTTGATGACGCACGCCCCGGCAGAGCCCGGCTCGAGCGCCGCAAGGGCCAGCGCGAGTTCGAGAGCCGCGGAGGCGTCCAGCAGGTTGTTGTAGCTCAGCTCCTTGCCGTGGAGCTGTTCGGCCCCCGCGACCACCGCGCCCCTTGCGCCGGAGTCGACATAGAGGGCCGCGGGCTGGTGGGGGTTCTCGCCGTATCTCAGCGTTCCCGCCCGGGCGCCCGTGGCGACGAGCACCCGCGGGAACGTCTCCCCCTGCCGCCCGCGCAGATAGGCGCTGATCGCCGCGTCAAACGTGCATGTCCGCTCGTAGGCGCTCGCAGCCAGGTCCATCCGTGTCTCGAGCGTTGTCCCTCCGTGCTCACGCAACTCGGCCAGCACGCGTTCGTATTGCGATGGATCGGAAATGACCGTCACGTCATGGAAGTTCTTCGCCGCCGACCGGAGCATGGAGGGCCCGCCGATATCGATCTGCTCCACCGCCTCGTCGAGCGTGATACCGGGCCTGGCGACTGTGTCCTCGAACTTGTAGAGGTCGACACACACAAGGTCGATCGGCTCGATCCCGTGCTCGGCCATCTTGGCCCGATGCTCGGCGTTGCCGCGCACGCCGAGGATCCCGCCGTGGATCTTCGGGTGCAGCGTTTTGACTCGCCCGTCAAGCATCTCGGGGAAGCCCGTGTGCTCCTCCACGAGTGTGACCAGCAACCCCGCATCCCGAAGCGTCCGGGCCGTCCCACCGGTCGAGAGGATCTCCGCGCCGAGCCCCGCAAGGGCCCGAGCGAAATCGACGATGCCCCGCTTCTCGCTGACGGAGATCAGGGCCCGGCGAACCGGCGCAACGCGGGACGGGGAGTTGTGCTGCTGCATGCCGCGATGATAGTTCGCGAGATGCGCCGGTCAGTCGCGGGTCTGAAACTTCGCGATGACGCCACCCTTGCTTACCGCATAGAGGTTGCCGTCCTCGAACCGATCAGGCTGGAGGATCTGCACCTCGGGCAGGGCCAGCGAGGCCAGAACCTCGCCCGTCGCCGCATCGAGGCTCGATGCCACCGCGCCGTCCCACGTGATCAAGTGCCCGGCGCGGATCGCGACGACCCGGCCGGAGACATCCTTCTGCGACCACAACTCCGCCCCGGTCGCGGCGTCGAGCGCCCGCAGACCCTTGTCGCTCGTCGGGACGTACAACACGCCGGCGGCGTATGTCGGGGTGATCCGGAGGGGGTGCTCGGTCCGGATCCGCCACTGAGGCCGCCCCGCACCGTCGAAGCTGTAGATGGACTGGTCCATGCTCGCAAAGAAGACGGCCCCGTCACCGGCGACCGGATCGGCCTGGCAAGAGCCAAAAATCGAAGCGCGACCGACGAGCGTGCCGCTCGATGCGTCGAGCATCGCGATGTCGCCGCGCCGCGAAACCGCAACCACCTCGCTGCCGAGCAGCACAGGCGCCGCGTCGATCGGAGCGCCCAGGTCGAATGCCCAGGCATCGACCGGCGGATTCATCATGTGGGAGTAGATGTGCCCGATGGCGGTGCCGTAGATCTTCTCGCCGCCGAAGAACACCGGGCGCGTCGAGACCACGCGGCTCAGCGGGTGGCGCTCGACCACCCCGCCGGTCTGCAGATCCACGATGAACACCTCGGTGTCGCTCGAGACCACCAGCCGATTCCCGTCCCGGAAATTGCCCTCGAACCGCGTGAGCGGGCTGGCCACCTGGCTCGAATTGCGCAGCGCGCCGGTTGAGGCCTCCAGCACGCTCACCGTGGCCGCAGACTCCTGAGCCACGATCAGATCGTCATACACGTTGAGGAACGTGATGTGCTGCCCCTTCGCGACCACCGGGAAGCCCCGCCAATCCAGCCGATAGCCCAACCCGGCCCATCCGTCGTGGTCGATCTTGAACGCCGCCTGCCTCGCATCGATCATCGCCCTGGCCTGGGCCGCACTTCCCGGCGAGGCCGACGATGGCCGCGTCGAGGCGGGAGCGGTCTCGAACACGCAGCCGCCCAGCAGCACACTCGCCGCGCCCGCGGCGAGGAGGGCGGCCCGACGGACTCGACACAAACGCCTGTGGTCCGGCTCGACCTTGGTCATGGGAACATCACTCCTGGCGCCGGGGCGATCGCTGCCTGATCCCCCGAGCTTTCCTTGGGTCGCGCAGTGGGGTCGCCGCGTGTCCGGCAACGGTTGAGGAGTATCGAGGCCCCCGGCGGTGCCGTCAAGCAGGGGGGATGCATGGTTCGACCTCCAATCCGCCCCCGAGCCCTCCAAGGATCCCGCATGTTCAGCGGCATTGTCCAAACCGTCGGCCGGGTGGTCGCCATCAACCCGACCTCCTCGGGCGTCCGACTCCAGATCGATCTCGGCGGCTGGCCCCTCAGGCCGAGGCCCGGCGACTCGGTGTGCGTCTCCGGCGTCTGCCTCACCCTGGCCGCCCCGGTGGGGCCCGGCGGGCTCCTGGAGTTTGACGTGATCCCAGAAACGCTCGGGAGGACCTCTCTGGGCGGGCTCATCCCGGGCGCGGGCGTGAATCTCGAGCCTTCGCTCACCGCAGCCGATTCGATGGATGGCCACACCGTGCAGGGACACGTGGAGGGGGTGGGCCGGGTCGTGGGCGTGGCGACAGAGGGCGAGTGGCGGGTCCGGATCGAGCCCCCCAGCGAGCTGATGCCCTGCATCATCCCCAAAGGCTCGGTCGCGGTGGACGGCGTTTCGCTCACCGTCGCCTCCGTCGATCCGGGAGCCGGGTGGTTCGAGGTGGCACTAATCCCCACAACCCTTGAACGGACCACCATGCGCGAGCTGCGGACGGGCTCCAGGGTCAATATCGAGACCGACATTCTCGCGAGGACGGTGCTGCACGTGATGCGGAACTACGCCAACTTGCTCCGATAGCCGGCGAGGCCTCCGATCCTCAGCCGATCTGGACCATGCCGACAAGCTCAGAGATGTTCGCCGCCCCCTGCGATCGGACCCATCGCTCGAGCCCCCGCTGCACTTTGAGCGGGATGTGCGGATCGGCGAACAGCCCGGTCCCGATCTGGACAGCGGTCGCCCCCGCGAGGATGAACTCGGCCGCGTCGTCCCACCTCAGAATCCCGCCGATCCCGACGATGGGCGTTCCCGTGTCGCGGCAGACATGCCGGTAGGCGTCGTATACCAGCTTCACCGCGACCGGGTGGACGGCGGGGCCGGAGAGGCCTCCGGTCGTGTTCGCCAGGCGGGGGCGTCGGGTGCGCACATCGATCGCCATCGCAGGGAGGGTGTTGGCGATGCAGAGCCCGTCGGCGCCCGGACGCTGGTTGGGCCCCTCGGGCCGCGCCCCGGCATCGATCGCGGCCCTGGCGAAATCCGCGATTCCGTGGGGAGAGGCCACGGCGACTGGGCTGAGCTTGACGAACAGCCGTGTGCCTGGGAGCGCCGGCCGCACGGCGGCGACCAACTCGCGGAGCAATCCCGGCTCGGAGCCAAACTCGGTTCCGCCCCGCACGTTCGGGCACGAGACGTTCAATTCGACAGCGGGCATGGCCTCGACGGCGTCCATCGCCGCAGCGACGCGGACATAGTCGTCGATGGAGAACCCGGCAATGGAGCCGATCACCGTCGTCGGGACCCCGGGCACACGCGGGGCGATGTGCGTCTCGAAGTGCTCCACCCCCACATTGGCGAGCCCGATCGCATTGAGCATGCCCACCTTGCACTCGAGGATGCGCCAGGTGGCGTTGCCTTCCCGGGGTTGCGCCGTGATCGACTTGGTCACGATGCCGCCGATGGCGGAGAGGTCTAGGACATCCCCCATCTCGTCCAGGGTGCCCGCCGTGCCGGCAGCCAACAGGACGGGCGAGGCGAGGGGCATGCCGGCGAGGTTCGTGGCGAGGCGTGCGGGGGGTGGCATGAGCGGACAAGGGTAGCGGACCCCCACGGGGCCCGATGGGTCTGCAACCGGACGTCGGAGCAGGCCGTACCACAGGCATGCCCGAGTCGGACGCCGAACGCCAGGCCCCCGTGCGGACTCATGCCCGCATCCAGGCCGGGCCGTTCCGGATCAGCCACAAGTCCTACAGCGAGGCGTTCGCCCAGGACTGGCACGAGCACGAAGAGGCCGCGATTGACTTCGTTCTCGACGGCGAGGGGGAAGGAACGTACGCCGGGCGGTGCGTCGCTTCGCGCGCCGGAGCGGTCGAGTACTTCGCGCCGGGCATCCGCCACCGATTCCGGAGCGGGCCCCGGGGCATCCGAACCCTCCACGTGGTCATCCCGAGCTCGCAGGTCCGGGAATCCGGGATCTGCGCACAGGTGCTCGTCAGGGCGCTCGACGGATCGTCCGTGTCCTCGCTGGCCGTTGCGCTGCTCTGCGAACTCTCGGCCGCGGGCGAGCCCGACACTCTGCTTCTCGAATCGCTCGCGATGCGGATGCTCGAGGAGGTCGGCGGTGCAGCCCTCGAACCGCCGGACGAAGGCGCCTGGATCGCTCAGGTGCGAGAGTTGTTGCTCTCCGAACCGGAACGGGCCAAGAGCCTCGGCGCCATCGCCGAACATGTCGGGCGTCACCCCTCGCACGTTGCCCGCCACTTCCAGCGGTCGGTCGGTGTCAGCGTCGGCGAATTCGGGAGACGGGTGCGTCTCGCCCGGGCGGCCCGAGCAATGGCAGCGTCGCCCCCGCGCTCGATCGCCGCGATCGCGCTCGACCTCGGCTATGCCGACCAAGCGCACTTCACGCGGAGCTTCAGGGCGGCCCACGGGTGCACGCCTGCCGAGTTTCGCCGCGTGCTCAGCGCGGGGGGCGTCGGCTAGTCCTCACCTCCGGCGGCCGAGCAGCATGGCGATGCCGCCGAGCAGCGGGAGGACGGGCCCCGGTGTCGGGACACTGTAAAGTTCGAACGCGCTGTCGCTGTCCTGAAAGCCGGACCATTCGCCCGTCGCCCAGGAATACACACCCGACCAGCCGTCGTGCAGGTCGGCGTCCTGCCACTGCCACGCGTCAGACGAGAAGTCGTTCTTGATCATCCCCGCGCTGATGGCGAGGAAGTACCGCTGCCCGCCCTGCAACGCCACGGGGTTGGCAAGCTCGGCGTCGTGGCGATACTCGAATGCACCCGCCGACGTCTTGCGGCCGGTCTCGGTAGGGTTGGTCGCTCCGAGATCGAGCACCTCGCTCGCCACAAGGGGGCCCGGCAACCACTGCCCCCCCACCAACTCGCCCGCGAAGAACTCGATCTGGAAGGAGTCGAAATTGGTCAGGTCGGGGTAGGTGTGGAGCGAACTCTGACCCCACCAGACGATCCGACCGATCTCGGCATCGGCCGCGACCATGAGGTCGTCGGCATGCTTGTAATTCTTGCGGACTCTGGGCTCGCTCTGGCTGTACCACCCGAGACCGACCTTCGTGTCATCGGCCGTAGTCGGCTGGCCATAGACCAGCACGCCCCGGGCCACTGCCGGCGCCGCGCAGGCGGCGACCATCCATACAGACTTCCTCAAGGGCCACTCCTTTCTCCCGACCCAGCATGGCGGTGTCGTGCCCTCGGATCTTGCACGGGAGTTGCGCGTGGTCAGGTTTTGGTCCGCGCCCCTCCGCCGTGGGCGGTTCCCAGGGGTTCGGCGCGACGGATTCCGCCCGGGTCCGGCGAGTGGCGGCTCAGCCCGGCGGGGTGGACAGGGGGCCGTTCGAGCGTGCCGGAAGGCTCATGAGGTAGGCGAAGATCGCATGGATGTCCTCATCGGTGAGCTTGCCGAGGCCCGGCCACGGCATGGGCGGCTTGATCGCCTGCCCCGTCTGCCAGTGCGTGCCCATCCGCCAACTCTTGACGAGATCCCCAACTTTCATGTTGCCGATTCCCGTCGCGGGGTCGGGAGTCAGGTTCGACGCGATGCTCGTGCCGAATGGACCGGAGAAGGCCGTGAGCGTCGGCGCGATCGTAACAGCGACACCCTTCTCCAGCATCGCGGGATCCCATTGCGGAAGCGGTGCGCCCGCCGGGTGGCCGGTCAGTTCTCGTCCCGGGATGGGCTGGCCCGTCTGGTCGTGCGGCGAGTGGCAATCGGTGCAGCCCATCGCCTCGACCAAATAGCGTCCTCGCTCGATCTGCGCACCCGCCGCGGCCGGCTGCATCCCCGCGGCATCGGACTTCTCGCCGCATCCGGCGGGCAGAAGGGACAGGAGCAGAGACCCGGCACCCAGCGCAGCGAGGGCCGCGAGCATCCAACGAGACCCGGTTTGTGACATCGGAAATTCGCTCCAGAGAACGGGGCAATCCCCTCCCACGCCCTCTTGTGGCGGGGACGTTAGGCCCGACCCCCTCGCCCGGGCAAGGCCTTTCCCTACCATCCCGGATGGACGCGGCCCTGAGCCCCTACCACCTGACCACCCGCGAGCCGCCAGCGATGGCGGCACTCCTCCTGGCCGAGCGTACGGTCACGTTCATGCCCGCGCCGCGGGGCAGCCGCGAGGCCATCGAGCAGGCCGCTGCGGAATCGCCCGAGTACCTCCGGTTCATGCAGACCTGGGAGTGGTCGATGCCACTGTGGGAGCATGGCGTGCTCGGCACGGCACTCGATGGCGACGACGCGCTCGGCGACCTCCACACGGCCTGGCGGCAACTCTCCGACGACGAGCGGTACGCCGCCCTCCGACCTCTCGCCCGCACGGGGCTCTTTGAAACCCAGCGGGAGTTCCTCGACGCCATCAGCCGCGACCTGCTCAAGGGGGGCCCCGATCCGGGAATCAGCCTCCCGCTCGCCGCGGGGATCGACCGGTTCGCCGCGAGGCGGGGGCTGGTCGTCATGCGTTCGAGCGCGAGCAGCCTGGCCCAGAAAGCCGAGGCGCAGCTTGGCCGACGGGTCTTTGCTGTGGCCCTCCCGATTCTGGCACAGGCCTCGGCCTCGAAGCTGCTCGAGATCCGTTCCCTCCTTGCCGACGAACTCGAAGAGCTGGCCGATGCAATCAACGAGATCGCGCAGTTGGTTTCGAGCGGCGACGACCCGGCGGACGACCCCGGCATGCTCGCGCGGGTCGAGCACGCGTCACGGGCGTTCGCCCACGCATTTGATTGTGAGCGCGACGCGGTCTTCGCCGGCGATCGGAATGATCTCCACATGATCGAACGGATGACGTCCGTGACCGCGGTCTCGCTCCCCGTCGACGCGGTGCTTCGATCCAGCGCCTCCGCCATGCGGTCGCTCTCGGGAGGAGCGAAATCGCGGCGGCCAGCCGGGCTGCAGACCCTGCCCGTGCTCGCCGACGCCCTCGGCGCACGCCGGGTGCTCAGTCTGGTGGTCAAGCCGCTCGGGGAGCGCCACCGCTAGCCCCCGGCGAGAATCGGCCACGCATTCGGCCCGAGCGGTTCGGTCAGGCCGCACCGCTCGAGCAGCGCCGCCAGTCCCAGGGCGTCCCGCCGATCGAACGCCCCGACCTCGAACGAGTCCACATCCAGCACGCCCCAGCACCGCCCCTCGGCGTCGAGGAGCGGCACGACGACCTCGGCCATGTCGCGGGGATCGCACGCGACGTAGTTGTCCCCGAGCTCCCGCACATCGTGCACCACCACACTCCGGCGTGCCTTCCAAGCGAGCCCGCACATGCCGTGCAGGCCGATGGGGGAGCACGCCGGTTTGTCTCGCCGCTCCGACAGAAGCATCTCGTCCCGGCCGTCGGCCTTGGTGTAAAACCCGACCCACGAATAGCCCCGCCCGGAGAAACGATCCCAGAGCGCGTCCACGATCGCTTTCATGCGCGCTTCCCGCGGACCGCATACGGGAATTGGGACGCTGGCGTAGTCACGCTCGTGGCTCATGGCTGAAGCGTATGGACAACGGGTCTCTCGGCGTGGGCCCGCCCCGCTTCGGGGCGCAACATGGTACAACATGAGAGGCGAACCAAGGAGATTCCCGATATGAGACTCCGAATCACAGCCGGCGCCGGCCTGATCCTCCTCGCCGGCATCGCGTCTGCCGCCTTTGCTCAGACCACAACAACACCGGCGATGCCGAGCCGCCTCTCACCGCCGGCACACGAGGCGGCCTACCGAACCCTCAACCGAGCGATCGAGTATCTCCGCGCCCACCGCGACGCCTCCAGCGGAGGCTGGGGCGTGAATCCGCAGGGGGTCACATTCCCCGCGATCACCGCCCTTGTCATCGACGGCATGCTCCAGCACCCCGCCATCGACGCGGCCGACCCGGACGTGGCCGCAGGACTCGCCTACCTGCTCTCGAAACGCCAACCCGATGGCGGCATCTACGATCGGGTGCTGCCGAGCTACAACACGGCCATCGCACTCTCGGCGCTGGCCCGCGCGGGGACCAAGGACGCCCGGGCCGCCGTGCCTCCGGCGCAGCGCTTCCTAATGGGCCTGCAGTGGTCTGAGGACTCGCTGAGCGCGGAAGTGTCGAAGGAGCTCGGCGTCGGCAAGGTCGACCGCTCGGACCCGTTTTACGGAGGCGTGGGCTACGGCAGCCATGGGCGCCCGGACCTGTCCAACCTTGCGTTCATGCTCCAGGCGCTGCACGACTCGGGCTACGAGGCCGAGTCGCCACCCTTCCAGCGAGCCGTCGTCTTCCTGGAACGCCTCCAGATGGACGACCGGGTCAACAGCATGCCGTACGCCGCGGGGCGTCGCGATGGTGGCTTCATCTACGCCACCGGCCCCAGCCCGGAGAAGCCCGCCATCGGCGACTCGGAGGCAGGCTCCTATGAAGAGACGCTTGACGACGGCTCGGTCATCAGCCGTCTGCGCTGCTACGGCTCGATGACCTACTCGGGCTTCAAGAGCTACCTCTATGCCGATCTGCCCCGCGACGACCCACGTGTGCAGGCGGCCCTGCAGTGGATCGGCGAGAACTACACGCTCGACGAGAACCCCGGCATCGGCCAGGACGGCTACTACTACTACCTGGTCGCCTTCTCGCGCGCACTCGACGCGTGGGATCACCCTGTGATCAAGTCCGCAGGCCACGAGGGCACCGATACCGTCGAGCATCGCTGGGCGGAAGACCTGGTCACCAAGCTCGCGTCGCTGCAGCAGGAGGACGGATCCTTCGCGATCCTCGCAAACCGCTGGCTGGAGAAGGACCCCGTCCTCGTCACAGCCTATGGCGTCCTCGCGCTCCAGGCCGCGCTCGACAACAACCCGACGGTCAGCGCGTCGCAGTGATCAGCCATTCGCCTCGTGCCAGGCCTTGAGCACTTCCGCTTCACGCTCGGCATCGATCCCCGCGAGCCGCTTGAACCGGCTGTCGGCGGGAAGTTCGTTGTACCAGTCGAGCGTGGCTTTGGCGGTCTCATCTACGGATCTGAGCTTCATACCAGCCTCATAGGAGCGCTTGACGTTCCGGCGGTGGAAGCCCGCGCTGTCGCCCCGCGGCGGGACCCAGAGCGGCATGTCGCCCCACGCGGAAACGCCGTGGGCATCGAGAAAATCCGCGTCCGCCCACGTGAACGTCGCATCGCTCGCGGCCGCGGTCTTGCAGCCCTCGAGCACACCGCCCATGTTCAACTCGCCGTCGAGCGGACCTACCGCGTCGTACGTGCCCATGACCTTCTGTTCGAGGCAGTGGACCACCCAGGCCGCCAGGTCACGCACATCGATCAACTGGATGGGATCGCTGGGCGTGCCGGGCGCCAGGACTTCTCCACCCTTGGCCACACGCACGGGCCAGGACGTAAAGCGTCCGGTCGTGTCGCCGGGCCCCACGATGAGCCCGGGGCGCAGCACCGTGACCCGCCCCGGCAGAGCCTTCTCGCACGCCTGCTCGCACAGCACCTTGGCCGGCCCATAGTTCTCGAACTGCTGGCCAAACTCCTCGACCGTCGGGTCGGCCATCGTGCCCAGCGGCGCCGTCACGTCCGCCCCGACCTCCTCGTTGCTGGCGTACACCGAGACCGTCGAGATGAAGAGATACTGCTGGACGCGCGGAGCCAGCAGCTCGGCCGACGCCCCGACGATCCGGGGCCAGTACCCGGAGGTATCGATCACACCGTCCCACTCCCCCTCTGCCAGCGAGGCGAGGCCCTTGGGGTTGTCCGGCCCCTCGGGCTGGTCGTCGGCGGCGAGCTTGAGCGGGTCGCGGTTGCCGTGGCGGATCTCGATCCCATCCTCACCCTCGAACTTGTGGCCGGTGACGTTCTCGGTGCGGCCCCGATTGAAGAGGGTGAGTGCGTGCCCGCGGGCTCGGCAGGCCTCGACGCAGTGCGGCCCGAGAAAGCCCGTGCCACCCAGAATCAGGATCCGGAGGGGGGCTTGGGACCGCCCGAGCGCACCGTACGCGGCGTAGGGCGACAGCATCACCCCGGCAGCCCCTGCGGCGGCGGTCGAGAGGAACTCGCGTCGGGACTGTGTCATGGGATGCGTCTCCGTGAGGGGTTCGAATCGGATCGTTGGCACGGTGTACCGCCAGCGACCAGCGAAGGTTGCAGAGATCCACCCGATCGGGTGGGAACGCAACCCGAACGCCCCGAGCCGGTAGGCTCTGGCAACCCAGGAGGCCGGATGAGCGTTCCCGAACCGCAGAAAGTGGCCCCCCCCCGCGGCCTGATCGGACGACTCTCCTACCGCGTGCTCGCCGTCGAGCCCGAGGAGTGGAAGCCGATGGTCCTGGCCTGGATCTACTTCTTCTGCCTGCTCGCCTCGTACTACATGCTCCGCCCCATCCGCGAAACCATGGGTATCGCCCGCGGTTGGGACAACCTCACCTGGCTCATGACCGGCACGCTCGTCGTGATGGCGCTCACCAATCCCGCCTTCGCCTGGCTCGCCTCGCGCATGCCGCGCCGGAAGTTCATCCCGCTCGTCAACCGGTTCTTCGCCGTCAATCTCGTGATCTTTTTCGGCCTCCTGCTCGCCACCGACGAGAAGCACAAGGCCTGGGTCGGCTACGCGTTCTATATCTGGCTCAGCGTCTTCAACCTATTCGTCATCTCGGTCTTCTGGGCCTTCCTGGGCGATATCTTCCGAACGAGTGACGCCCGCCGGCTCTTCGGCGTGGTGGGCATCGGCGGCACACTCGGCGCGATCACCGGCGCCACTCTCGCTCGCCAACTCATCGAGTGGCTGCACGAGCCGAGGATGCTGCTCTGCGCCGCGGCCACGCTCGAGGTCGCGACCTGGGCCATGATCGGCCTCGCCCGGACCAACCGATCCAAGCTGGAAGAACAACGCGCTGGCGGCGAGGAAGTTCGCGAAGCCTCGATACCAAGCGGTCCGCCGCCAGAGGCCTGCCCGTCCTGTGCGTATGACCTTCGATCGGTACCCGAGGATGCCGGCCGCAAGCGGTGCCCCGAGTGCGGGCTCGTGTCCCCGCCCGGCGTTGAACGGACCGGACCGCTCTCGCGCGAGCCGGGTCCCGGCATCTGGAGGGGCCTCACGATCACCCTCCGCTCACCCTACCTGCTCCTCGTCTGTTCCTACCTCCTGCTCTACACCATGACCTCGACGTTTCTCTACATGGAGCAGGGCCGGATCGTCGAGGCCCACTTCGCCGACTCGGCGGCGAGGACGAAGATGTTCGCCAACCTGGATATCTGGACCAACGTCGTCACGCTCATCATCCAGACCTTTCTCACCGGACGCCTCGTCCGCTGGCTCGGCGTCGGGATGACCCTCGCCCTGCTCCCCCTCCTCACCGCCGCGGGCTTCGGGCTGTTCTGGACGACGCCGACGCTCCTCGTCATCGCCGCGATCCAGGTCTCTCGGCGCGGCCTGAACTACGCGGTGTCCCGACCCGTCCGCGAGACCCTGTTCGCTCCCCTGTCACCCGACGAAAAGTACAAGTCCAAGACCTTCATCGACACCTTCGTCTACCGGGGCGGCGACCAGATCGGCGCGTGGGTGCCCAAGTGGATCGCGGCCCTGTCGATTCCGCTCGGCTTCATCGCGGTCCCCGCGAGCCTTCTTTGGGTGGTCGTGGCTGTTGTCATCGGAACGATCGAACAGCGCCGCCGCAACGCCGAACGGGCCGCCCTCGAACTCGGGAGCACGCCGCCAGCCAGTTCCGCCCCCGCACCCGCGGTATCCTGAACCCATGCCCGAGCCGGACGACTTCGGCCTCTCGCCCGTCGCCACCCTGGCCCATGTCAGCGAGTTGACCCCTGCGCCGATGCACCAGCCGGTCTGGAACCGCTGGCGCGAGGCCCTCGCATCCCACCACCCTCAGCTCGTCCCCGCCGAGACGGCGGACCCCGCCGACCCCACGGCCACCCACCGCTTCGAGTCTGTCGGATCGGTCCGGATCGGGTGCGTGCTCGAGTTGCCGCCCAAGGGCACGCTCGTGCGCGCCGCACTGGTGACGACCCACGGCTACGGCGTCACCCGCCCGCTCGCGGAAGAGGCCCGACGATGGCGGGCCCTCGCCGCACGGGGCGTGGCCGTCCTGCTGGTTCGGGTCCGGGGATACCCCGGCTCGACACTCGATACAGGCAACTGGGCCGCGAGCAAGCAAGGGACGGACGCAGGTTGGATTGCGCACGGCTTCCGCGCCCAGATCCAGAAGCCCGAGGATGCGCTGCAATGGTCGCTGCCGCTCGCGGCCGCCGATGTCGCGCTCGCGGCCCGGGCGCTCCGGGATTGGCTCGGGTCGCGTGCGCGGCAGCCGTCCGGTCCCATTCCGGTCAGCCTGCACGGCGAGAGCTTCGGCGCAGGGCTCGCCGTGATCTGCGCCGCCCAGACGCCGCCCGAGGGCGCGGCATACGCGCGCCTCGCGCTCGCCGTTCCCACGTTCGGCGACTGGTCTTGGCGGCTCGCCGACCCGCGCCGCATGGCCTTCGGCGCCGGCGCCCACCTTCATGCGCTCCTGCGTTCGATCGCGAACACGGAGCCGGGCGGCGAGGCCGCCCAGGTGCTCCGCCTCTGCGACACCGCCGTCCACGCGACCCGCATCCGCTGCCCGGTGCTCTGCAGGCTCGCCGAGCGCGACGAGGTGGTGCCCGCGCCCTCGGCCGCCGCGGTCTTCAACGCCCTCGGCTCCGACCCCGGCATGAAATGGCGGTTCGTCGTGCCCGAGGGCCACGCGGAGCCCTCGATCCGCGGTGCCCGGCGTCTGGCCCTCTTCGAGCGCTGCCTCGTTGACTTCCTCGATCCCTCGCGACCACCGGCCGAGGCGATGGAGCCGTGGGAGGGGCTGATGTCGGGCGGTGAACGCCCGCCCCGGGAGCTGGAGGCCCCGATCACCGGCGAGCAGGGCGCGCTCTTTGCAACGTCGCCTCCACCCACGCGCGATGGGACGGATGCGTTGCTCGTCGCCGCCTACGCCCGCGCCGGGCGCACGCTGGACGACCTCCCCTATACCAGCGAGTGGGCGGCGTTCTACGCCGAGATTGGGGGTGCATCGGGCCTGCGCGAGCGCGAGGCCTTCCACAGGCTTCACAACCTCCGCAAGGCCGGCAAGCTCCCCCGGATGGGCCGCGCGACCTCGAGCCCACCGCAGATCGAGGGCGCCGAAGAACAGCAACTCGCCTCGATGGTGACCGCCGCCGTCGGCACGCTTGGCCAGCGCGACCAGCTCCCCTTCACGCCCGAGTTCGACCGCCTCGCCCTGGAATTCAACCGCTCGACCGGGCGCGACCTCCCCCCCCACGACGTGTGGCGTCTGATCGCGAAGCTGGCGAAATAGACCGCATTCTGGACGACTCCAAAGCCCCCGCATCGACGGCCCCGAGTGCAAACACGGCGGCCCGGGCCCGCGGGGAACCGGCCGGTCCCGCCTGTATCCTGGTGGGGTTGTGGCGCCCCGGACCGATCACATGCCCACGATCACGGAGGCCCGAGGCGTCACACGCCCGCTGTGGCACTTCCCGCAAACAGCGAGCGGTGTCCCCGAGGGCTGTCCGATCTCCGCACGGGAACAGGACAGCGTCGAGAACTCGCTGGGCGTCGCCCTGAAGCACCGAACTCCGACGGAACTCGTGACCGCCTGGAGCTGGGTCGGCAGATCCCAACTCCTCATTGGTGCGGCAATCGTGGTCGGACAGATTGGCGGCCCCGTCGGAAGCGCCGCCGCGGGTCTCCTGCTTGCCCTGGGCGCAGTGCCCTGGATTCGACCAGGAAGGTGGGCCTCGCCTTCTGGGCCCGGCCGGCCAACCTCCGTCGCGGTCGCCCTCCTTGGCGCCGGACTCATCACGGCACTCTGCATCTACACATTCGCTGTTTGGCGGCCACCACGATCGTTGATGGCTGGATTCCTTGTCGGGGTGCTGGCCTCACTCGGGGTCAGGATCTATTGCAAGTCGCACCCCGCCAGAAATCAGCAACGGAGCCCCGCGTTGGACCTTGTGCCCGGGCGAGTCGGTCGCGCATTGCTCGCGATCGATCGATGCCCCTCCTGTGCCACACGCCTCGAGCGCCGGCCCGGCGATCCGCCCTCCCGTCGCCTCTGCTCCGGATGCGGCGGCGTCTGGGAGCGATGCACCGGAGGGACCGCCTCGAACCCGACGCACTGCAAGAAGTGCGGCTACTCCCTCGAGGGCCTCCCGATCGGAGCAGACTTCCATGCCCGGTGCCCCGAGTGCGCCCATGCCAACGCCATGCCTGAGTTGATGCCGCCCTCACCCCAAGCCGACACGGCGGACGAGACGGCCACCTGCTGGGGCTGCAAGCGCCCCCTCCGGGGCCTCCCCCTCGTGCACGGCGATCGCGTCCGATGCCCTGATTGCGGCCAATGGCGCAGCGGCCTGACGCTCCATGATGTCCGGGCCCCCGACACGGGAGGGATTCCCGGCGAGAATCCCGACCGGACCCGATAGCTGCGCGATACACGCCCCCAGGCCCGCACACGCCTCGCGGGCCGAAAAAGCCTCACGCTTTGGTGGTCTCCGCCCGCCGCTGGTGTACTTTCGAGTTCGAAGGCTGTCTCCAGCAGCAGAAGCGGCGACACAAGCGGGGACGGGGCGATTGCCTCGTCCGAGCGCGATCATGCCGCCCGTCCGCGCTGGGTGTGTTGCAGGCCAGAGGAGTTGTGTCATGCGCAGAGAGAATGCAGTCGCTGTCCTGATCACCGTTGGAGCCCTCGCGTCCCTCGCGGCCGCGCAGGATTACGGCGATCGCAATAGCGAGTACTCCGTCAAGCCAACCAGCGAGGCCTCGCTGACCATCGGCGGGTTCGCCAATGGCAACTGGCAGGTGCTCAACGCGGGGGGCGATGTCGGCGTGCCCATCAGCGACCGCTCGAACCCGATGTTTGTCGAGTTGGGGAAGATCGACGTCGAGACCTCGGCCCAGACCGATGTCGTCGAGGCCGCCTGGTGGGAGAGCATCCTGCCAACCGGGCAGTACCTCCAGTTCGTCTACCGCACCCAGGGTGGCCACGACTTCGTGCCTTTCGGCGCGA
Source organism: Phycisphaerales bacterium (assembly GCA_016709445.1). Classification (GTDB taxonomy): domain Bacteria; phylum Planctomycetota; class Phycisphaerae; order Phycisphaerales; family UBA1924; genus PNC22. Next base: position 11,646 of record JADJMV010000007.1, on the reverse strand, counting down.
AGAAGGGTGGCAAGCTCATCCAGGCCTACGCCTACCAGATGGGCGCCGATGGCAATGGCGTCGATTTCTACAACTGGGTCACCCACGTCGACTGGCAGGAGCTCGATATCTCCTATAGCTACGACGGGGGCCAAACAGTCTTCAGCGACCCCACAATCTACAACCCCATCGGCGAGGACGCCGCTTGGAACGGCACGGACAACATGCACCTGGGCCTCGCCTTTCCCGGCGACGGGGTGAACTGGATCCAGGCCAGCTACAAGATCAGTCCGGTGCCCGCCCCAGCGTCGGCGCTGGCACTGCTCCTGCCGGCCCTGGGCGCCTATCGCCGTCGCCGCTGACCGCCGGCGCGGCAAACCGAATCACCCGCTTTCCTCACGGGCCCGCGATCCCTCGCGGGCCCGCTTTGTATGGTCCAGGAGAGGCCGGCCCCGCACGGGCTCGTCGCGGCTGCCCGGGACGGACCCGCTCCCATCGGCTACGCTGGGGACATGCCCCGTCCACCGCTCCGCGCCCCCATGCTCGCCGCGTTGCTCACGCTCGCCCCGGCGACGCTCGCCCAGCAAACCACCTACGAACTCGACCCCGATCAGGGAGTCTGGGTCGAGACGGCCTCGCCGGAGCCCGGCACCGACGCATGGACCATCGCCGACGCCCGAAAGGCCCTCGCCGCGGGCGAGGCCGGCCGGGCGGAACGGACGCTCACGAAGTGGCTCGAGACCTATTCCCGCACCGATAACCCCTTCCTCGCCGAGGCCTACATGCTGCGCGGCGACGCCCGAGTCGCCCGGGGCAATGAATACAACGCGCTCTACGACTACGAGACGGTCGCGAAAGACTTTGCGTCCGCCGATGTGTTCCTCCCCACGCTCGAGCGGGAGATGCGGGTCGCGCGGATGTATCTGAACGGCCTGCGGAAGAAGTTCCTCGGCATCCGGCTCGAAGACGGATCTTCGATCGGCATCGAACTGCTGATGCGGACCCAGGAACGAGCCCCGGGCAGTCAGATCGCTGAGACCGCCGCGATCGAGCTCGCCGACTACTTCTACCGCGTCCGCGAGCTCGAGCTGGCCGCGGAGATGTACTCGATCTTCATCGTCAACTACCCGCAGAGCGACCACCGCATGCACGCGATGCTGCGCCAGATCTATGCCAACGTCGCCCGATTCAAGGGGCCCCGATACGACTCCTCGACGCTCGTCGAGGCCCGCGCCCTCATCCGGCAGTTCGAGGGGGAGTACCCGGAGCAGGCCGAACAACTGGGGATCACCGACGCCCTCATCGCCCGTCTCGACGAGTCCGCGGCGGCGCAGATGCTCGCCTCGGCCGACTGGTACCTCCGACGCGGCGACGAGGTCTCCGCCCGGTTCATCCTGCAGCGCCTCGTAGTCCGCCACGATGGGACGGTCGCCGCGGCCCGTGCCGCCGACTCCCTCGCGGAGCACGACTGGCCCACGCCAGCGAGACCGAATGCCCTGCCTCCCGATCTCCTCAACGCCATGCAACGCCCGGAGAGTTCGGCCCCCGCGGACGCCTCTGAACCACCGACAACGCCGGAACAGCCCTCGGAGGGTCGCCCGTGAACCGTCGCTCCGGCATGCTCCTGGCCGCCGGCGCCCTCTCGCTGGGCCTGGCGGGCTGCTCCGCGGATCCGACGCGGGGCTATTCGTTCAGCTCGACCTACGACGCGCAGGTGCGGACGATCGCCGTCCCGATCTTCGGCAACGAGACGTATTACTCCGGGCTCGAGGTCCAGCTCACCGAGGCGATCATCCGTGAGATCCAGCGTTCGACTCCCTGGCGGGTCGTCGCCTCCGACACCGCCGCCACGACGCTCCGTGGCACGATCGACACGGTTGATCTCATCAGACTCTCCCATCAACGGACGACGGGGCTCGCCCAGGAGCAGGCGGTCAAACTCACCGTCAGCTTTGATTGGATCGACAACCGCAACGGGAAGACCACCGTGACACGTCGGGGCTTTTCCGCGATCTCCACCTTCATCCCCCACCGGGGCGTCGGCGAGACCATCGAGGTGGGCGAATCCGCGGCCATCGGCGAACTGGCGCGGGATATCGTCGCCGAACTCCGCTCGGATTGGTGAACAAACCCCGGCCCCGAGACGTTGAACTCTTAGGCACCAACCCCGTCGCGAGCCTAGTCTTTGTCGGCAGGCGCGTCCCTGACGGAATCCGAGCCCCCCGAGAGCCGAAATAGCACCACAGATGCCCAAGCCCAGCCGCAAAAACCCGTCCCGCCGCCTGAGAGCCCCCCGGAACGAGCACCGAGCCTCGGAGCCAGGGCCGGGGAAAACTCCCCCGCAGGGCGGCCCCGACCAGGCCGGGCGTCAGGTGGGGACCGCGCCTCCCGCCAACCGGAACATCTGGTGGCTGGTGGCCTTCACGGTGGTCTTCTTCATGGTGCTGATGCTCTTCAACGGGGCCAACAGCGGGAACCGGATCGACCCGAACGAGTTCGAGACGCTCTACCGGAACGAGCAGATCGAGCCCGGCTCGGTCGTCATCCGCGATTCGTCGGTGGTCGCTGAACGCAAACCCGATCAGGTGACCGGCAAGTCCACGACCGTCATCGTCCCGTTCAACCGTGCCACGGAGAAGTGGGTCGCCGAGCGGGTGATGGAGCTGACGAAGGGCGAGGCCAAGAGCAAGGAGCCCTCAACCCTCACGCCCTTCCTGCTCACCTTCGGCCCCTTCCTCCTCCTGCTCGCCGTGCTGTGGTTCTTTGTGTCCCGCGGGCTGCGCAACGCCGGCGCCGGTCCCGGTGGCATGCTTGGGAACTTTGGCAAAAGCCGCCACCGCCTCCTCAACAAGGAGATGACCGGTGTCAACTTCGCCGACGTCGCTGGCATCGATGAGGCCAAGGACGAGGTCGGTGAGATCATCGAGTTCCTCAAGAATCCCAAGAAGTTCACCAAGCTCGGCGGGCGCATCCCCCGCGGCGTGCTCCTCATCGGCGAACCCGGCTGCGGCAAGACCCTGCTGGCCAAGGCCATCGCCGGAGAGGCCGATGTGCCCTTCTTCTCGATCTCCGGCTCGGACTTCGTCGAGATGTTCGTCGGCGTGGGCGCGTCCCGCGTCCGCGACCTCTTCAAGAACGCCAAGGAGAACGCCCCCTGCATCATCTTCCTGGATGAGATCGACGCCGTCGGACGCCGGCGCGGCTCCGGATTCTCCTCCGGCGGCCACGACGAGCGCGAGCAGACCCTCAACGCCATCCTCGTCGAGATGGACGGCTTCACACCCGCCGATGGTGTCATCGTTATCGCGGCCACCAACCGCGCCGATGTACTCGACCCCGCCCTCATCCGCCCCGGACGCTTCGACCGCCAGATCGTCGTCCCCCTGCCCGATGTCAAGGGACGCCTCGAGATCCTCAAGGTCCACGCCAACAAGGTCAAGCTCGGCCCCGACGTCGACCTCGAGCGCGTCGCCCGCATGACCCCGATGTTCAGCGGCGCCGACCTGGCCGCGATCATCAACGAGGGCGCCATCAGCGCCACCATGCACAACAAGGATTTCATCGAGCAGGAAGACCTCGAAGAGGCCCGGGACAAGGTCAAGTACGGACGGGCCCGCAAGAGCCGCGTCCGCGAGGCCGAGGAGAACCGGGCGACCGCCTACCACGAGGCCGGCCACGCCGTCGTCCAGGCCCTCATCAAGGACGCCGACCCGCTCCACAAGGTCACCATCATCCCGCGTGGCCAGTCGCTCGGCGCCACGTTCAGCCTGCCCGAGAAGGACCGCATGGGCTTCGGCCAGCGCTGGCTCAAGGCATTCATGCGCATCGCCTGCGGCGGTCGGATCGCCGAGCAGCGCGCCGTCGGCGATATCTCATCCGGGGCCGCCCAGGATATCTCGCAGGTCACGTCCATGGCCCGCGTCATGATCGAGGAATGGGGCATGAGCGACCGGCTCGGCTTTGTCCGCTACACGGGCGAAGACACCCGCAACCGGTTCATCCCCGAAAAGGCCTATTCCGAGGAGACCGCGCGGATCATCGACGAGGAGGTCCGCCGCCTTGTCGACGAGGCCTACCGCGACGCCGGGCAGATGCTCGAAGAGAACTGGGCCAAGGTCGAGGCTGTCGCCGAGGCCCTGCTCAAGTACGAGACGCTCTCCGGCGATGAGGTCCACAAGGTCATGCGGGGCGAGTCCATCGGCCGCTCCTCGCTCGCCGAACTCCTCGCAGCCCAGAGGCGGACCCCGCCCTCGACGCCCACCACACCCAAGCGTGGCGACGACGAAGGGCCTGAGCCCTCGCCGGGCTTGCTGCCCACGCCCGCCTAGCCCCGGTCGCGAGCGAGTCCGTCGCCAGCGCCTCACCCCGCAAACACGAGCATCGCGAGGCTCGAGCACAGCCGTTCGCTGACCTCCGCGAACCTCGCGTAGTGCGTCGCGCACTGCTCGTCAATGTCGGTGACTCTCAGCCCGCAGCACGAGAGCAACGAACCCTCGTGCTCGCTCGTCGCCTGGATCATCTCCCGGGTCCATTCGAAGTGGTACTGGAAGCCGTAGGTCCGCTGACCGACGCGATATGCCTGCACGCTGCAGGCCTGAGAGCTGGCCAGAACCGCCGCACCTGGTGGAGCCTTCGCGACCTCCTGGCCGTGCGAGCAGAACTGCATGCTCGACCAGGGCACGCCCCCGAATACCGGGTCATCGCGCCCCGGCCCGGCGAGGTCCACCGGGTGGAACCCGACCTCCGGCCTCCCCATCGCTCGCACCTCGCCCCCCAGTGCCGCCGCGATCATCTGGTGCCCGAGGCAGATCCCGACGACCGGCAGGCCCGCCTTGTGAGCCTCAGCCAGCAGCGACCGCTCCGCGGGCATCCACGCGAGGCCGTCGGTGACGTTCTGCGGCCCGCCCAGGCTGATCACACCGGAGATCTCGCGCAGATCGGCCGGGAGCGCCGCGGCCCCACCCCGATCGGGACGGACGATCTCCAGGATGTGCCCCCGTGATCCGAGCACGCGTCCGAGACGGCCGGGCGAGCACAGGTCGCTGTGCTGCACCACCAGAATGCGCGACATGGCGACTACTCCAAACGCAGCATGTGCATGTACTGATGGCTCCGGACTTCCAACTCCTGCTTGGTGAGCTGGCGGAGCCGTCCCAGACTGAACTGCTCGATCGTGAAGCTCGCGACCACGGTGCCGTGTGCCATCGCGCGCCGCAGGCTCTCAAACGAGCCGGGGTCCTCCGCCCCCTTGCCGCCGCGGGCTAGCGCCGCAGCGATCGAGCCCATCATGCCGCCCGCGAAGCTGTCCCCCGCCCCGGTCGGGTCCACGACCCGCTCGGAGGGAAAGGCCGGCAGGGCCGCGAGCCCGTCGCGGTGCACCAGGATCGCGCCGTGCTCCCCCTTCTTGATCACGACGAACCGGAGCCCGAACTCGAGCAGGTGCTTCCCGGCGGTCACGGTGTTCCGATGCCCGGTGAATTGCTCCGCCTCGTCGTAGTTCAGCACCAGACCATCGACCTCGCCGAGCATCACCTCGAGTTCCGCCCGGGCCGTGTTGATCCAGAGATCCATGGTGTCAGCGACCATCAGCCGCCGCTTCGTGAACTGCCCCGCGAGCCGGTGCTGCACGCCGGGATGCATGTTCGCGAGGAACACCACAGGGCAGTTCGCATACGCCGCCGGGACACTCGGCGGCTCCTCGATCACCACGTTCAGCTCGGTGAACAGCGTCTCGCGATGGTCCATGTCGGCGAGATACTTCCCCCCCCATCGGAATGTCTTCGAGCCCGCCCGGGTCTCCAGACCCGCGGTGTCGATGGCGCCGAAGTGGGCGATCTGACCCCGGAATTCGTCGGGGAAGTCGTCACCCACCGCGGCCACGATCCCGACCGGCGAGAAAAAGCTCGCGGCCGCGGCGAAATAGATGCTCGAACCGCCCAGGATCCCCTCCCGATGCTCCCCATCGGGTGTGAAGACCGTGTCGATCCCGACCGTTCCGGTGACTGTCAGATTCATGCCCGAGTGTACGCCAACCGGCGCGGCCGCTCCCCCCGCCCGGTGGTTTGGCCGGGGGCGGCCGCGCGGTCCGAGCATCGGGGCCGGGCCCCCGGATTCGCCGACGCCCCCGCACCGGCCGATGAGCCCACCACCGACACGGAGCACCCCGACGGAACTCGTCAAGTTCGCAACGCCGAAGGGCGAGGTGCGTCGGCGCAATACCATCCACCTCACCAGAGGCGCCCTCACGCGCAACGCCGAGACCGCCGAGCAGACCCACATGCCGTTCCTGGGCGCGCTCGACCGCGTCAAGCGGCTCGGATCCCTGCCCGACGACCCCGAAACGATCCGCGAGGTCCCCACCGTGCTCGACGAGCGTGCGCTCGAGTACGGCGGCGCGCCGCACCCCGACGCCGATCCCTCGTCATCGCTCGGATCCGGCGAATTCGTCGGCAACGCGGGCCCAATCGTCACCAAGCAGCCGCGAGAGTGACCGGTCCGCGAGGATCTTTCCGCCGGTCTGGCACCCCGGGCAGTAGTTGAACTCGCGATCGGCAAACACCACGCGGTGCACCGTCCGCCCGCACGCCGGGCAAGCGTGCCCGAATCGGCCATGCACCGCAAAGTCGGGCCGGAACGCGGTGATCTCGCCGGCGTCAGGGAAACGCAGCCCGCCGCGTCCGTCCCCGAACTCTGCGCGGAGCTTCGAGGTCCAGGAAAGCAGCGTGTCCCTCGAGACGACCCGGAGCCCGGCGATCTCTCCGGCATCGAGCGAATCGGTACGCCGGAAGGGCGAGAGCCGCGCTGCATGGAGGATCTCGTCGGAATAGGCATTGCCGATGCCATCGAAGACAGTCGGGTCGGTGAGGGCCCGCTTGAGCGTGCGCCGCTCGCGCGTCAGTGCGGCCGCGAATTGCTCGTCGCTCGCGCCGAGCACATCGATGCCACCACGCGAGAATTGTCCCAGCGCGTCGCGGCCGGCGACCACATGCAGCGACGCCCGCTTCTGTTTGCTCGCCTCGGTGATCGAGAGCACGCCGGACTCGAGATGGAGGCTCGCCAGCACGATCTTGCCGCCGGGAGGCTCCGCCCCCGCACCGTCGGCCCACCTGAGCCGCCCCGCGATCATCAGGTGCACGACGACGAACAATTCGCCGTCGGCCTCGACCACGATCCGCTTGCCAATCCGCGACACCCCCACCACCCGCCGCCCCTCGATCGCTTCCACCGGCGGCTCGAATGTGCGCAGCACGAATGGGCTCACCACCCGGACGCGGCCGACGACCCCCCCGATGACGCGCTGCCGAAGCGCCTCGACATAGATGGTGACATCGGGGAGCTCCGGCATTCGAGCATGGTACCCGTAGGTCAGATCCCAGGGACGCGCAAGGAACCCCAAAGGGGGTTCTCTTCAGTAGCCGGGTGTGGATCGCGGCGACACGCCCGGACCACCCGCACCAACACACGGAACCCCGGAGGGGTCCCCCTCGTCGTGCCCGGCTCAACCCCACGCCACCACCCGCGTCGATCGCCATGGACAGCCGACCGAGCAGGTCCAGCAACGCTACTCCTTCCCCGCCTGCCTCGCCCAACTGTCCTTCAGCGTCACCGTCCGGTTGAACACGAGCGCCCCGGGCTTCGACTCCGCGTCCACGCAGAAATACCCGAGCCGCTCGAACTGGAACCTGCGGATCCCGTCCGGCCACTCCGGCTCGTCCGCCGTGCGTTCTGCGAGCGCCGGCTCGATCCTGCACCCGCTCAGCACCTGCATCGATTCGCGGTTCAGGTCGTCGAGGAAATCCCCCGTCGCCTTGCCCGGGCTCTCGACGGTGAACAGCCGGTCGATCAGTCGCACCTTTGCCCCGATCGCGTGCGCCGCGCTCACCCAGTGCAGGGTGCCCTTCACTTTGCGCACGTTCCCCTCCGCGTCCGGCGGCGGGTTCTCTCCGCCGCGCGTCTGCGGGTCGTAGGTGCAGCGCAGCTCGACCACCTCCCCGGCATCGTTCTTCACAAACCTCTCGCAGCGGATCCAGTACGCCCCCCGCAGGCGCACCTCGCGCCCCGGCCCGAGGCGGAAGAACTTCTTCGGCGGGTCCTCCATGAAATCATCCTGCTCGATAAAGAGCTCCCGCGAGAACTCGACCCTCCGCGTTCCCGCCGCGGGATCCTCGGGGTTGTTGGGGATCTCGAACGCCTCGGTCCCGCCCTCGGGGTAGTTCTCGATCACCACCCTGAGCGGTCGCAGCACCGCCATCCGTCGCGGAGCAACCTTGTTCAGATGCTCCCGCACCGCGTTCTCCAGCAGCACCATGTCGCGCACGCTGTTGAACTTGGTCACACCGACCTCGGCGCAGAGGTTGCGCAAAGACTCCGGCGTCACCCCGCGCCGACGCAGCCCGCTGATCGTTACCATCCGCGGGTCGTCCCAGCCCCGGACGTGCCCCTCCTTGACCAGCCGGATCAGGTTCCGCTTGCTCAGCACCACGTAGTTCAGGATGAACTTGGCGAACTCGATCTGCTGCGGGTGGTGGACCCGCTTCCCCCAGGGCCCACTCCCGTCCCCGGTCCGTCCCTCGTTGATCGCGTCGATGTACCAGTCGTAGAGCGGCCGGTGGTCCTCGAACTCCAGCGTGCAGATCGAGTGGGTGATCCCCTCGATCGAGTCCTCCAGCCCGTGCGCCCAGTCGTACATCGGGTAGATCGACCACTCGTCGCCCGTGTTGTGGTGGCTCGCGTGCAGGACACGGTACATCACCGGGTCGCGCAGGTTCATGTTGGGCGAGGCCATGTCGATCTTCGCCCGCAGCGTCTTCGAGCCGTCGGGGAACTCCCCCTGCTTCATCCGCTCGAAGAGGTCGAGGCTCTCCTCGACGCTCCGCTCCCGGTAGGGGCTCGGCCTTCCCGGCTCGGTCAGCGTGCCGCGATACTCGCGCGTCTCGTCGGCCGTCAGGTCGCAGACGTAGGCCCTGCCCTTCTTGATCAGCTCCACCGCGAAGTCGTACATCCGCGCGAAGTAGTCGCTCGCGAAGAACAGCCCGCCCCCATTCGGCCCGTCCCACGCGCCCCCCAGCCACCGCACGTCCCGCTTGATGCTCTCGACGTACTCCGACTCCTCTTTGACCGGGTTGGTGTCGTCGAATCGCAGATTGAACTTCCCCCCAAATTCCCGCGCCAGACCGGAGTTCAGGCAGATGCTCATCGCGTGCCCGATGTGCAGGTAGCCGTTGGGCTCGGGCGGGAACCGGGTATGCACCCGCCCACCCCACTTCCCGGTCCGGGTGTCCTCGTCGATGATCTGCTGGATGAAATGGCGGGGTCGTTCGTCGGTCATGGCGTTTCAGCTCCGAGGCGGATCCTAGTCGACGCCCCGCCCCCCCCCCCCCCCTCCCCCCCGCCCCGCCGCCCCCCCCCCCTCCCCCCCCAGCGGGCCCCGCCCCCCCCCGAGTCTCGACCGGCCGCACCCGCCCGCCACCCTGCGAACGCCGTCCCGTGCGGTATGCTGCGGAGCCGGGAGGACGCCACTTGGAAGCAACAACTTTAAGTACCGGCTTCTCGACTCGAAAGGCAGCCCCAAGGGCTTCTGGGCCCGCCGGGGGAGCATCGACCCCGAGAGCGGCCTGACCCTGAAGAACTCCGTCGTCCCCCCCCAAGCCATCGCCAGGGCCAGGGTGTTCCGCGGCTCGAGGGTGCTCATCGAGTGGGCCGATGGTGCAATCCCGATGGAGATCTACCGTGGGCGAGCCCGCCGCGTCGCAAGCGCGCTCAACGCCCTCGCCTCGGCGAGACATGCCCAGGCCCACAAGCTGCTCCTCGCCTCCAAGGGCCTCGAGCCCGAGTTCCGATCGGCCATGTGCCCCCACTGCGGGGCCACGGTCGATCTCACACGCCAGCCTGATGCACCCCAACTCTACTGCCCCTACTGCGACACCCTCAGCGCCAACGGTTATGCCGACCCCGAACTCCGCAAGTTCCGCCTGTGCGCCAAATGCGGGTACTTCGGCCAGCCCCGCATGTTTACAGAGCTCTACTTCTACTTCCTCCTCGTCGTCTATGGCTACCGGATTCGGCAGCAAGAGTTCTGCAGCAGTTGCATGCGGGGGGTGGCCTGGCGCATGCTCGCCTTCAACGCCCCTTTCCTGGTCGGCGTGCCCGTCGCCCTGACCCAGCTCTGGCGGGCGTACTTCGGCGGCTCTCGCTCGAGCCCACTGTTCCCGCTGCTCGAATCGGGCAACGCCGCCGCCAGGGCCGGCAAACTCGCCCGGGGCCAGGCGATCTACCACAAGATCCTCGAGCAGACGTCGCCCGCCCCCGGCGTACGGTACAACCTCGCGCTCACCTCGCTCAGGGCCGGTGACGCCGAAGGCGCGATCCTGCACCTCGAGGAGGCGCTCGCCGATTGCGCTAACTACGCCCCGGGCGCGGCGCTGCTGCGAGACACCTACCGGCGGAGCGGCCATCCCGAGCGCGCCGCCGAACTCGACGAACTCTGGGGCGTCACCGAGCCGACCGCCGCGGACGACCAGGCGGCGCAGTCCAACGCCTGACCCCACCCCTACACTCCGCCCCGTGCCCACATGCCTCACCATCCGTGTCCCCGACGACTTCGTCCTCTCCCGCGACGTCTGCTCCTACGGCTACTTCCTCCTCGCCCCCAACCACTGGCACGTCAAGACCCAGTCCCTCTCCCGCGTCCTCCACCTCGCCGAAGGCCCCGCCAAGGTCATGCTCACCCAGCCAAGCGCACCCCGCCCGGCACACCTCCGCGGCGCCCAACACCTCTTCTTCCCCCACAAGCCCGGCGCTCCCCTCGCGGCCGCGTTCGACCGCGCCCTCTCCCGCCCCGAGCAGGCCGAGGCCCGCGTCCAGATCGGCCGCATGCTCCGCCTCGACGAGGACGCTTCGCACTCCGCCGCCTTCCACGCCCTCGACCCCCGATGGAAGGCCTCCGGCCGCTCGCGCCTCTTCCGATCCCCCACGCTCTTCGAAGACGTTATCAAGACCGTCACCAGCTGCAACGTCACCTGGCCCTCGACCGTCAACATGAACCGCCGCCTCTGCGAGGTCCTCGGCAAGGCCGGCGCATTCCCCACCGCTCGCCGCATGGCCCGCGCCCGCCCCGCCACGCTCCGCGCACGCTGCCGCGTCGGCTACCGCGACCAGCGCCTCGTCGAACTCGCCGGCCTCTTCCTCCCCCGCGGCCGCAGCCCCGCCCACGTGGACGAAGCCTGGCTCACCGACCCCGCCACCCCCGACGACGACGTCTTCAAGTTTTTGAAGAGCCTCCCCGGCATCGGCCCCTACGCCGCCGGCAACATCATGCAGCTCCTCGGACGCTACTCGCGCCTCGCCCTCGACACCGAGAGCCTCCGCCACGGCAAGGCCATCCTCGCCATGAAGGGCTCCGACGCCGCCATCATGAAGAAGCTCGCCGCCCACTACGAGCCCTTCGGCCCCCTCAAGTTCAAGAGCTACTGGTTCGAGCTCTGGGACTTCTACGAGGCCAAACGCGGCTACTCCCACAACTGGGACCGCGACGAGGTCGGCAAGAGCTTCACCGCGAGTCAGTTCTGATGCCCACCGCGAAGCTCCACGTGCATTGCGGCGGCTGCGGATCACCACGGAGGACACGGAGTTCCACGGAGTTGGAGCATTGAGGAACAGGTATTGGCG